>PQKR01000001.1 GCA_002918705.1 Escherichia sp. ESNIH1
AGCCAGGGCAAGATGCTGCCGACATAGCCCGCGAGGTGGCACGGCAGCTTGATGAACGTGAACGCCGGGCCAGCGCCCGTATGCGCAGTAATTTCTCAGACAGGGGAGACTTCGAATGATGATGGTGCTGGGTCTTTTTGTTTTCACGCTGAAAACAGTCCCGTATCAGGAGCTGCAGCTGCAGCGCCAGTGGAGGCACGCCAGTAACAGCCGGGTTAACGCCCGGCCAGTGCTGCAGTTTGTCGGACCTGATACGGATACAATCACGTTGAACGGCACGCTAATGCCTGCCATCACTGGCGGCAGACTCTCAATGCTGACGCTGGACCAGATGGCGGAGACAGGCAAAGCCTGGCCTCTCATTGAGGGCAGCGGCACGATTTACGGCATGTTTGTTATAGAGAGCATCAGCCAGACTAAACGCGAGTTTTTCAGCGATGGCGCAGCACGACAGATTGAGTTCGTGATCACCCTGAAACGGGTGGATGAGTCGCTTACTGAGATGCTGGGCGATCTGTCAGGCCAGCTAACCCAGCTCAAAGATTCAGCCATATCTATGGCCGGGGGGTTATTTTCATGATGGGTTTTGGGGCGGCACTAATCCCGGCATACCGCGTCACGCTCGAAAGCAGGGATATCACAACCACGATTGAGTCACGGCTGATATCGCTGACGCACACGGACAATCGGGGGTTTGAGGCTGACCAGCTTGATCTGGAGCTGGACGACGCTGACGGACTGCTGGAATTACCCCGCCGTGGCGCGGTGCTGTCTCTGGCGATCGGCTGGCAGGGGGAGCCGCTTTATGTGAAAGGCCAGTTTACGGTGGACGAAATTGAGCACTCGGGCGCACCGGACCGGCTCACTATCCGGGCGCGCTCGGCCGACTTCCGTAACACGCTTAACATCAAGCGGGAAAAATCATGGCATAACACTACGGTTGGGGCTGTTGTCAGCGAGATGGCTACCAGGCATAAATTGCAGCAGGCGATAGGCGACGATATGGCAGCGCAGCCGGTGGACCATATCGACCAGACCAATGAGTCTGACGGGTCGTTTCTGATGAGGCTGGCCCGCCAGTATGGCGCTATTGCGTCAGTTAAAAACGGCAACCTCATGTTTATCCGCCAGGGCCAGGGCGTGACGGCCAGCGGAAAGCCGCTTCCTGTTATGACAATAACCCGTTCAAGCGGTGACGGCCACCGGTTCAGCATGGCCGATAGGGGAGCCTATACGGGCGTGGTTGCCAGCTGGCTGCATACCAAAGAGCCTAAAAAAAAGCAGGAGGTTAAGGTAAAACGCCGCCGCCGTCGTAAAGCAGCTGCTAAACCCACTAAAGCCCCGGAACCTAAACAGGGTGAATATCTGATCGGCACCGATGAGAACGTAAAAGTTTTAAGCCGTACCTACGCCAACCGCACCAATGCCGAACGTGCTGCCAAAATGACATGGGAACGCATACAACGCGGCGCAGCAACGTTTTCCATCAATCTGGCTAAAGGGCGCGGCGACCTGTTTCCGGAGCTGCCGGTGAAGGTCAGCGGATTTAAGGGACCAATAGACGAGGCGGACTGGACGATCACAACCGTAACCAACGCTATCGGCGAGGGCGGATTCACAACAACACTAGAGCTGGAAGTAAAAATTGCAGATCTGGATATGGAATAACGAGCCGGTAGTTTAAAAATAAAACGAAACGGGATAACATATCTTGCAAATTTAAGATGAGGCCTACAGAAAATGATGAATTGTCCGCTATGCGGTAATGCTGCCCATACACGAAGCTCGTTCCAGGTCTCAAAAACAACGAAAGAGCGTTACAACCAGTGCCAGAATATTGAGTGTAGTCATACGTTCGTAACGCATGAAACTTTTGTCAGATCGATAACGTGCCCAGGTAAGGTTATCGCCGCCCCGCCCCATCCTGCGAAAGGCGGACAGAGCCACATGAATTTCTGAACCAGCCCACCCTATGGTGGGCTTTTTTGTGGGCAAACATGGGCACTGTCCATTATCTGGTGGGCATTTGGTGGACACAAGCATAAAAAAAAGGGGCTGGAAAATTCCAACCCCTTGATTCTACAAGACTAATTCGGATGTCGCGACAGCGAACCTTAGTTCAGACGCTCTTTGATACGAGCAGACTTACCGGTACGCTCACGCAGGTAGTACAGTTTAGCTTTACGTACAGCACCACGACGTTTAACAGCAATGCTGTCAACTACCGGAGAGTGAGTCTGGAAGACACGCTCAACGCCTTCGCCGTTGGAAATTTTGCGAACAGTGAATGCAGAGTGCAGACCGCGGTTACGAATAGCGATAACCACGCCCTCGAATGCCTGCAGACGTTTTTTGGAACCTTCAACAACCCATACTTTCACTTCCACGGTATCACCCGGACGGAAGGAAGGTACGTCCTGCTTCATCTGCTCTTGTTCAATTTGCTTAATGATGTTGCTCATAATTTAATCTCTTATCCTGGGTAAACTGATATTTGGAGGCTTACGCCATCCCATCATGTATTTGCTGCTGTTGTGCGTGCTCTTTTCGGAACTCCGCCAGCAGCTTTGCTTGCTCTTCAGTCAGAGCCAGGTTTTCCAGAAGTTCAGGTCTTCTAAGCCAGGTGCGGCCCAGCGACTGTTTCAAACGCCAGCGACGTATCTCGGGATGGTTACCCGACAGCAGAACCGCCGGCACCTCCATGCCTTCTAACACCTCAGGACGGGTATAGTGTGGACAGTCCAGCAACCCATCGGCAAAGGAATCTTCCGTTGCCGAGGCTTCATGGCCCAGTACGCCTGGAATAAACCGGGCAACCGAGTCAATCAGCGTCATTGCCGGTAACTCACCACCGCTGAGCACGTAATCGCCGATAGACCACTCTTCGTCGACTTCGGTTTGGATCACACGCTCATCAACCCCTTCGTAGCGCCCGCACACCAGAATCATTTTCTGATTCGCTGCCAGTTCGCTGACGCCCGCTTGATCAAGCTTGCGTCCCTGAGGTGACAGATAGATCACCTTTGCGCCTTCACCCGCCGCGGCTTTCGCTGCGTGGATGGCATCTCGCAAGGGCTGAACCATCATGAGCATCCCCGGTCCGCCGCCGTAAGGACGATCGTCCACGGTACGGTGCCGGTCATGAGCGAAGTCACGCGGACTCCAGCTCTGGATGCTCAGCAGGCCATTTTTAACGGCCCGGCCAGTTACCCCGTAATCGGTAATGGCGCGAAACATGTCAGGAAACAGGCTAACTATACCAATGAACACAAGCCAATCCCCATCGTGCCGTGCCTACCGTTTATCCGGAGGTTTAAAAACCAGGATCCCAATCTACTTCGATTGTACGAGTAGTGAGATCGACATTCTTGATAACCTGCCCATCGAGGAACGGAACCAGCCGCTCCTTGATACCGAACGCATCTTTCAGGTTCGCCTTGATGACGAGAACGTCATTTGACCCGGTTTCCATCATGTCGATGACTTTACCCAGGCCATACCCTTCGGTGGTCACTACCTGGCAGCCAATAAGGTCTTTCCAGTAGTAGTCACCCTCGGTGAGGGCCGGCAGCTGCGTGGTATCTACCATAATTTCGCAATTAGTGAGTAGATTGGCAGCATCGCGATCGTCAACGCCTTTCAGCTTGATGATCAGATCCTGATTGTGGTGCTTCCAGCCTTCCAGCTGTACCTGCTCCCACTTACCGGCCCGTTGGATAAACCAGGGCTGGTAGTCGAAAATGCTTTCGGCGTCTTCGGTGGAGGAGAACACTCTGAGCCAACCACGGATCCCGTAGGAAGAACCCATTTTCCCCAGAACGACCGGTTCAACAGGAACTTGTGCGGCGTGTTGCTTGCTCATCATGACCACCGTGACAGATTAAGCTGCTTTGTTTGCTTCTTTGATCAGCGTAGCAACGCGATCGGAAACGGTAGCGCCCTGGCCAACCCAGTGAGCGATGCGATCCAGATCCAGGCGGGTGCCTTCTTCTTTTTCGCTAGCGATCGGGTTGAAGAAACCAACGCGCTCAATGAAGCGACCGTTGCGTGCATTACGGCTGTCAGTAACAACAACCTGGTAGAACGGACGCTTTTTAGCGCCGTGACGAGCTAAACGAATAGTTACCATAACATCCTCTTGTGTGAATAAAACACCAGGCCCCGTCGAGGAACGGAGCCCGGTGTCATATTAAAAGCCCGAAAATTTTACTCGTTTCCCGGCAAAAAGCAATCAATACATCGAAATCGCAGGTAGGTAGCCTAAGGCCGTATCAGCGCTTCGGGAAACCGGCGGGCGGCATCATCCCCTTCATGCTACGCATCATTTTTGCCATCCCGCCCTTCTTCATCTTTTTCATCATGCGCTGCATGTCATCGAACTGCTTCAGCAGACGGTTCACGTCCTGCACCTGCATGCCGCAGCCCGCCGCGATACGGCGCTTGCGGGAGCCTTTGATGATGTCCGGGTTGGCGCGCTCTTTCAGCGTCATTGAGTTGATGATCGCCTCCATACGCACCAGAATCTTGTCATCCATCTGGGATTTGACGTTGTCCGGCAGCTGGCCCATGCCCGGCAGCTTGCCCATCAGGCTGGCCATGCCGCCCATGTTCTTCATCTGCTTCAGCTGCTCAAGGAAGTCGGTGAGGTCAAAGCCATCGCCCTTTTTCAGCTTGTTCGCCAGCTTCTCTGCCTGAGCGCGATCTACCTTGCTCTCGATATCTTCGATCAGCGACAGCACGTCACCCATGCCGAGGATACGCGAGGCGATACGATCCGGGTGGAACGGCTCCAGGGCCTCGGTTTTCTCACCCACGCCGAGGAATTTGATCGGCTTGCCGGTGATATGACGAATAGAGAGGGCCGCACCGCCGCGGGCGTCGCCGTCGACCTTGGTCAGCACCACGCCGGTCAGCGGCAGCGCTTCGTTGAACGCCTTCGCCGTATTGGCGGCGTCCTGGCCGGTCATGGCATCGACCACAAACAGCGTCTCTACCGGATTAATGGCGGCGTGGACGTGTTTGATCTCGTCCATCATCGCTTCGTCAACGTGCAGACGACCGGCGGTATCCACCAGCAGCACGTCGTAGAACTTCAGCTTCGCCTCTCTCAGCGCCGCGTTAACGATATCAACCGGCTTCTGGGCGACGTCAGAGGGGAAGAAATCGACGCCAACCTGCTGGGCCAGAGTCTCAAGCTGCTTGATCGCCGCCGGGCGATAGACGTCGGCGGAGACCACCAGCACCTTCTTCTTGTGCTTCTCGCGCAGGAACTTACCCAGCTTCCCGACGCTGGTGGTTTTACCCGCACCCTGCAGGCCCGCCATCAGCACCACCGCAGGCGGCTGCGCGGCCAGGTTAAGCACCTGGTTCTCTTCGCCCATCGCCGCAACCAGCTCGCCGCGTACGATTTTGACGAACTCCTGACCCGGAGTCAGGCTCTTATTCACTTCATGGCCAACCGATTTTTCTTTTACGCGGTTAATGAACTCGCGTACAACCGGCAGGGCGACGTCCGCTTCCAGCAGTGCCATTCGCACTTCGCGCAGCGTCTCTTTGATGTTCTCTTCGGTGAGGCGTCCACGGCCACTGATATTGCGCAACGTGCGCGACAAACGATCGGTTAAATTATCAAACATTGTCTTTCACCTGGGGTGGAAACGGTTGGCCGCCTGAGCGACCCATAAATACGATTTTGCGGCAGTATAACATGAAGCCGCTGTTCTTGTGATGTCAGGGTTGTGATGTAAGGGTTATGAGGCAAGGGTTGGAGGCAAGGTCACGTAACGCTATACTGCTTCTCTTTCATCTACTGCAACTATCGACATCACTATGCCCGTTTTTGCCCTGCTTGCGCTTATTGCTTACTCCGTCAGTCTGGCGCTGATTATTCCCGGCCTGCTGCAAAAAAACAGCGGCTGGCGGCGGATGGCTATCATCTCTGCGGTCATCGCCCTGGTAAGCCATGCGCTGGCGCTGGAGGCGCGCATCTTTCCCGACGGCGATACGGGACAAAACCTGAGCCTGCTCAACGTCGGCTCGCTGGTCAGCCTGATGATCTGTACGGTGATGACCATCGTGGCCTCGAAGAATCGCGGCTGGCTGCTGCTGCCTATCGTCTATGCCTTTGCGCTGATCAACCTGGCCTTCGCCACCTTTGTGCCTAACGAATTCGTCACTCATCTTGAGGCGACGCCGGGCATGATGGTGCACATTGGCCTGTCGCTGTTTGCCTATGCAACGCTGATTATCGCCGCCATGTATGCCCTACAGCTGGCGTGGATCGACTACCAGCTGAAGAACAAGCGGCTGGCCTTCAGCAGCGAGATGCCACCGCTAATGAGCATCGAGCGCAAGATGTTCCACATCACCCAGATCGGCGTGGTGCTGCTCACCCTGACGCTCTGCACCGGCCTGTTCTATATGCGTAATCTGTTCAGCATGGAGAACATCGATAAGGCGGTGCTCTCAATCATTGCCTGGTTTGTCTATATCGTTCTGCTGTGGGGGCACTATCATAAAGGATGGCGCGGCCGCCCGGTGGTCTGGTTTAACGTGGCGGGCGCAGGCCTTCTCACGCTGGCCTACTTTGGTAGCCGCGTTGTTCAGCAGTTTGCTGGCTAAGTACAAACGTTAAGCACGTAAGGAACTCTCTTGGAACACATCTCCACCACCACGCTGATTATCACGCTGATCGTCATGGTGGTGATCTCCGCCTACTTCTCCGGCTCCGAAACCGGCATGATGACGCTGAACCGCTACCGGCTGCGTCACATGGCGAAGCAGGGCAACCGCGCAGCAAAGCGCGTAGAAAAATTGCTGCGCAAACCCGACCGTCTCATCAGCCTGGTGCTGATCGGCAACAACCTGGTTAACATTCTCGCCTCCGCTATCGGTACCATCGTTGGGATGCGCCTCTACGGCAACGCCGGAGTGGCGATTGCCACCGGGGTGCTGACCTTTGTGGTGCTGGTCTTTGCCGAGGTACTGCCTAAGACCATCGCTGCGCTCTACCCGGAAAAGGTTGCCTTTCCGAGCAGCGTTCTGCTCGGGCCGCTGCAGATCGTCATGATGCCGCTGGTGTGGCTGCTTAATACCGTGACCCGCCTGCTGATGCGTATGGTCGGCATCAAGGCCGACGTCGTAGTAAGCAGCGCCCTGAGCAAAGAGGAGCTGCGCACCATCGTGCATGAATCCCGCTCGCAGATGTCGCGTCGTAATCAAGACATGCTGCTGTCGGTGCTGGATCTGGAGAAGGTCAGCGTTAACGACATCATGGTGCCGCGCAATGAGATTGTCGGCATCGATATTAATGACGACTGGAAATCGATTGTTCGCCAGCTGACCCACTCCCCGCACGGGCGCATCGTGCTCTACCGCGAATCGCTGGACGACACCATCAGCATGCTGCGGGTGCGCGAAGCCTATCGCCTGATGACCGAGAAGCAGGAGTTTACCAAAGAGATGCTGCTGCGGGCGGCGGATGAGATCTACTACATCCCCGAAGGTACGCCGCTCAACGTGCAGCTGGTGAAATTCCAGCGTAACAAGAAAAAGGTGGGGCTGGTGGTGGACGAGTACGGCGACGTGCAGGGTCTACTCACGGTGGAGGATATTCTCGAAGAGATCGTCGGCGACTTTACCACCTCGATGTCCCCTACCCTCGCAGAAGAGGTCACCCCGCAGAACGACGGGTCGGTGATCATCGACGGCACTGCCAACGTGCGCGAGCTGAATAAAGCCTTTAACTGGCAGCTGCCGGAAGAGGAGGCGCGCACCATCAACGGCATGCTGCTGGAGGCGTTAGAGGAGATCCCGGCCGCAGGTACGCGCGTGCGCATTGCCCAGTACGACATCGATATTCTCGACGTGCAGGACAACATGATTAAGCAGGTGAAGGTGCTGCCGGTTAAACCGCTGCGGGAGAGCGTGACAGAGTAGTAGGCCGGGCAAACGCAGTGCCGCCCGGCATAGCAGCCTCAGCACAGTAACGCCCGGTGGCGCTTCGCTTACCGGGCCTACAAATTACACCGTGCTTACAGTGGTGCTGATTAGCCCTTCGCTTTCGCGACGGTGACCATCGCGGCGCGCAGGGTGCGACCGTTCAGGGTATAGCCTTTCTGCATCACGCCCAGCACGTTGCCTGCTGCAACCTCTTCAGATTCAACCATCGCAATGGCCTGGTGAACGTTTGGATCCAGCGGCACGTTGGTATCGGCAACCACGTCAACACCAAACTTGCGCACGACGTCCAGCATCGACTTCATGGTCAGCTCGATACCTTCCACCATCGGTGCCAGCTCTGGGTTAGCTTTATCCGCCACTTCCAGCGCGCGATCCAGGCTGTCGATGACCGGCAGCAGCTCATTGATAAACTTCTCCAGCGCAAACTTGTGCGCCTTCTCAATGTCCAGCTCGGTACGGCGACGCAGGTTCTCCATCTCGGCTTTAATGCGCAGGACACCGTCACGCTCGCGATTCTGCGCCTCGACTAACTGCGCCTCGAGGTTCGCAATTTTCTCATCGCGCGGATCCACCTGCTCAACAGAAGCGTCAGACTCTACTGCCTCAACCTCTTCATGCTGCTCCGTGATAATTTCTTCCGGGGCTTGCCCCTCAGGCGTTTTCTGTTCTTTACTACTCATGAATTTCTCCGCGTTTTTTTGCATTGATCTCGCTAACTTCGCTTATTATGGGGATCAGTTTTCCGGTTTCAAGAGAAGCCTTAATATTGTCACCCTTCATTCGGCAAAAGGACTCCAGATAATGAGTACTCATTTCACGTGTATTGGGATTGTCGGCCACCCGCGTCACCCTACGGCGCTGACCACACATGAGATGCTCTGGCGCTGGCTGTCCGGCCGGGGATACGACGTTATCGTTGAGCAGCAGATTGCCCAGGAGCTAAAACTCACCAACGTGCGTACCGGCACGCTGGCGGAGATTGGCCAGCAGGCCGACCTGGCGGTGGTGGTGGGCGGCGATGGCAATATGCTCGGCGCGGCCCGCACCCTGGCGCGTTACGATATTAAGGTCATCGGTATTAACCGTGGCAACCTCGGCTTTCTCACCGATCTCGACCCGGACAACGCCCAGCAGCAGCTGGCGGACGTACTTGAAGGGCACTACATCACTGAAAAGCGCTTTTTACTCGAGGCTCAGGTGTGCCAGCACGACTGTCAGAAGCGGATCAGCACGGCCATCAATGAGGTGGTTCTCCATCCCGGCAAGGTGGCGCATATGATCGAATTTGAGGTCTATATCGATGAGGTATTTGCCTTCTCCCAGCGTTCGGATGGCCTGATTATCTCCACCCCTACCGGCTCCACGGCCTACTCGCTGTCGGCGGGCGGTCCAATTCTGACCCCGTCGCTGGACGCCATCACCCTGGTGCCAATGTTCCCGCATACGCTGTCGGCTCGCCCGCTGGTGATCAACAGCAGCAGCACGATCCGCCTGCGTTTCTCGCACCGGCGTAGCGATCTGGAGATCAGCTGCGACAGCCAGATTGCTCTCCCAATCCAGGAGGGCGAGGATGTGTTAATCCGCCGCTGTGACTACCATCTCAACCTGATCCATCCGAAAGATTACAGCTATTTTAATACCCTAAGCTCCAAGCTCGGCTGGTCAAAAAAATTGTTCTGAAATCGACGGCGGGTGCTTTACTGGATATAAAACCTGTTTATACTGTACGAAAACACAGTTATGGTTTTTCATACAGGAAAGCGGCTATGCTGGCACAACTGACCATCAGTAATTTTGCAATTGTTCGCGAGCTGGAAATTGATTTTCACAGCGGCATGACCGCCATTACTGGCGAAACCGGCGCGGGTAAATCCATTGCCATTGATGCGCTCGGGCTGTGCCTCGGCGGGCGTGCAGAAGCCGACATGGTTCGCACCGACGCCGCACGCGCCGATCTCTGCGCCCGCTTTTCCCTGAAAGACACCCCTGCTGCCCAGCGCTGGCTGGAAGAGAACCAGCTTGAAGATGGCCGAGAGTGTCTGCTGCGTCGCGTCATCAGCAGCGATGGCCGCTCCCGTGGCTTTATTAACGGCACGGCGGTGCCGCTCTCCCAGCTGCGTGAACTGGGGCAGCTTCTCATTCAGATCCACGGCCAGCACGCGCACCAGCTGCTGACTAAATCCGATCACCAGAAGACCCTGCTCGACGGCTATGCCGGTGAGTATGCCCTCACCCAGCAGATGGCAGAGCACTACCGCCTGTGGAACCACAGCTGCCGCGAGCTGGCCCAGCATCAGCAGCAGAGCCAGGAGCGCAGCGCGCGCGCCGAGCTGCTGCACTACCAGCTGAAAGAGCTGAACGACTTCAGTCCGCAGCCGGGCGAGTTTGAGCGCATCGACGAAGAGTACAAGCGCCTTGCCAACAGCGGTCAGCTGCTGAGCACCAGCCAGCATGCCCTGACGCTGCTCGCCGACAGCGACGATGCTAACCTCCAGAGCCAGCTCTACACCGCGCGTCAGATGGTGACCGAGCTGGTGGGCATGGACAGCAAGCTCTCCAGCGTGCTCGATATGCTGGAAGAGGCCGCGATTCAGCTGAGTGAGGCCAGCGACGAGCTGCGCCACTACTGCGATCGTCTCGACCTCGATCCGAACCGCCTCTATGAGCTGGAGCAGCGCATCGCGAAGCAGATTTCGCTGGCGCGCAAGCACCACGTTACCCCGGAAGAGCTGCCGGCGCACTATCAGGCGCTGCTTGACGAGCAGCAGCAGCTTGACGATCAGGCCGACTCCCAGGAGACGCTCTCTCTGGCGGTGCAGAAGCACCATCAGCAGGCGCTGGCCACCGCGCAGCTGCTGCATGAACAGCGAGTGAAATACGCTCAGGAGCTGGGCGGGCTGATCACCGAAAGCATGCACGCTCTGTCGATGCCGCACGGTCGCTTCCATATTGATGTCAGCTTTGACGAGCGTCACCTGACGTTGGAAGGTGCGGACCGTATCGAGTTCCGCGTGACCACCAACCCGGGCCAGCCGATGCAGGCGATCTCGAAGGTGGCCTCCGGCGGTGAACTGTCGCGTATTGCTCTGGCAATCCAGGTGATTACCGCCCGTAAGATGGAAACCCCGGCGCTGATTTTCGATGAAGTTGACGTGGGTATCAGCGGTCCGACCGCAGCCGTAGTTGGCAAGCTGCTGCGCCAGCTGGGCGAGTCCACCCAGGTGATGTGCGTAACGCACCTGCCGCAGGTGGCGGGCTGTGGTCACCACCACTTCTACGTCAGCAAAGAGACCGATGGTGCCATGACCGAAACGCACATGCAGCCGCTGGATAAAAAAGCACGGCTGCAGGAGCTGGCGCGCCTGCTGGGCGGCAGCGAAGTCACCCGGAACACGCTGGCTAATGCGAAAGAACTACTCGCAGCCTAAACTTTTCGGCTAATTCCGGGTCATAGTGAGACATAAAATCGCCGCTGGATCCGATAGCAGAGGTTTCAAACTCGCTAAAGGTCTATTATTATCGGCATATTACAAATGAGCCGCGTACTACCAGGCCCGAAAAGGAACCAAATCACTATGCGCTGTAAAACGCTGACTGCTGCCGCAGCGGTTCTTCTGATGATGACTGCTGGCTGTTCCACTCTGGAGAAAGTGGTTTACCGCCCAGATATCAACCAGGGGAACTATCTGGCACCTAACGACATCTCTAAAATTCGTATCGGCATGACGCAACAGCAGGTTGCCTATGCGCTGGGTACCCCGATGATGAGCGATCCGTTTGGTACCAATACCTGGTTCTACGTGTTCCGCCAGCAGCCAGGCCATGAAGATGTCACGCAGCAGACGCTGACCCTGACCTTTAACAGCAGCGGTGTGCTGACCAATATTGATAACAAACCGGCCTTGACCAAGTAGGTCCCGCCCGGTAAAAAACAAAAAGCGCTCAATGAGCGCTTTTTTTGTTTCAGCCTGTGGCTATTCGTCGTCCGCTTTTTCTGCCCGCTTGCGCCGCAGCTCTTTCGGATCGGCGATCAGCGGGCGGTAGATCTCCACCCTGTCACCGTCCTGCACGGCGTCGGCAAGCTTCGCCGGACGACTGAAGATACCCACCTTGTTTTTCGCAAGATCGATATCCGAGCGTAGCTCCAGCAGGCCAGAGGCGTTAATTGCCTCCTCCACCGTTGCCCCTTCGCTCAGCGTCACGCGCTGCAGGTACTGCTTCTCCGGCAGGGCATAGGCCACTTCGACGCGAATATCACCCGGCACTGTATACCTCTTTGGCGCGATGGGTAAACGCCTGCACCATGTTTGAGGCCAGCTCTTTAAACACGTGACCAAAGGCTAGCTCAATCAGCTTGTTGGTGAATTCAAAGTCCAGATTGAACTCAATACGGCAGGCATCGGGACTCAGCGGTGTAAACCGCCAGCCGCCCATCAGCTGCTTAAAGGGACCGTCCACCAGCTGCATCAGAATGCTTTGGTTATTGGTAAGGGTGTTACGGGTGGTGAACGTCTTGCTGATGCCCGCCTTCGAGACATCAACGGCGGCCGTCATCTGCGTCGGGCTTGACTCCAGAACCCGGCTGCCGGTACAGCCTGGCAAAAATTCCGGGTAGGACTTTACGTCGTTCACTAATTGATACATCTGTTCTGCGCTGTAAGGCACTAAAGCAGTTCGGCTTATCTGCGGCATAGCGTTATCCTGAGGTCTACACCTCATAAATAATAACATTTCCTGTCCAGGAAAGGAAAACGCAAAGGCAAACTCATGCTAATATAACGCGTTACACCTCGCAGGATAGATGGGGTATTTTTCAACAGCTGATTACCGATGATTTACGATACTTATGACAAAGAAAAAAGCACATAAACCGGGTTCCGCTACCATTGCGCTCAACAAGCGCGCCCGTCACGAATATTTTATCGAAGAAGAGTTTGAAGCGGGCCTGTCTCTTCAGGGCTGGGAAGTGAAGTCCCTGCGCGCCGGGAAGGCCAACATCAGCGACAGCTATGTCATCCTGATTGAGGGTGAAGCCTACCTGTTCGGCGCCAACTTTACGCCGCTGACCGTCGCTTCCAGCCACGTTGTCTGCGACCCTACCCGTAACCGTAAGCTGCTGCTTAACCAGCGCGAGCTGGACACCCTCTATGGCCGCGTAAACCGCGAAGGCTATACCGTTGTCGCCCTGTCGCTCTACTGGAAAAACGCCTGGTGTAAGGTGAAGGTTGGCGTTGCCCGCGGTAGGAAACAGCATGACAAACGCTCCGATGTGAAAGAGCGCGAGTGGCAGGTTGATAAAGCCCGTATTATGAAAAACGCCGGGCGCTAATCGCTACATTCACAATGCCGTCTATAGCACCTCCCTCTCCGCAGGGGAGAGGGTGTGCCTGCCTTCTCTTACGGTTGCCTAGCGCTCGCGCAGCGCCTCGTTGACCTTGTTCAGCGGCTTGATCAGGTAATCCATCACCGATTTCTGTCCGGTTTTAATCTCTACGTTTGCCACCATGCCCGGCAGGATCGGGAAGCGCTGGCCACTCTTATTTTGCAGCTCGGCGCTCTTGGTTCGCACATAGACGCGGTAGTAGAACTGGTCCCGACGCACCTCGTCCTGCAGCGTATCCGGCGACACCACCTCCACCTGACCGGTGAGGTTCCCGTAGATCGACGAGTCGTAGGCCGTTACCTTTACCGTTGCCGGCAGGCCAGGACGGATGTAGGCGATATCCCGCGGGTTGATGCGCGTCTCGACTAAAAGCTGATCCTCCAGCGGGACGATCTCCATCAGCTTGCCCCCCGGCTGCAGGACGCCGCCGACGGTGGTGACCTGAATATCCTTGACGATGCCGCGCACCGGGGAGAAGAGCGTCGCCCTATCTACCTGATCCGCCTTGCCGCTCATCGCCTGGATCTGCGCATCGAGATCGGCGTTGGTTTTCACCTGCTCCTCGCGGGCGCGCACCGCAAACTGGTTGCGCGCCTCGTCGATCTTACCCTGAAGCTCGGTCGCCTGGCGCTGAAGGCGGATCACCTCCACCTCGCTCGCTGCCCCCTTGGCCACCAGCGGCTGGGTCATACGCAGCTCTGACATCACCAGCTGATATGTTTTCTGCAGGTTAGCCACCGTCTCGTTCAGGTTACGCCGCCGGGATTCGTACAGCTGCCGCTCCCGCGCCACCAGCTCCGGCTCGCGCATTGACTCCTCGCTAAAGCGCAGCGGCTCGCCGGTCAGCTCCGAGCGCAGGCGCTCGCTGGAGGCCCGTAACGCACGCACCCGGGCCGCCGATTCGCCGTAGTTAGACTGAAAGCGCGTGGGATCGAGACGGGCAAGCATCTGCCCGCGCTCGACAATATCCCCCTCGCGCACCAGCATCGCGCTAACGATACCGCCGTCGAGGCTCTCGATAACCTGGGCATGGCTTGACGGCGTGATCTTGCCGGTGCCCACTGTCACCTCATCCAGAATGGCCCACCATGCCCAAACCACGAAGATCAGCAGTCCTGCCAGCGTCAGCCAGATCACCGACGAGTAGAACCGCCCCTGGCGGGCAAGATCGTCCTGCATACTCAGTTGACTCATTGCTCGCTCCTTAGGCTACCGATGCCACGTTGCTGTTACGCGCCGCCTGCTGAAGCAGCGTGTCGCGCGGCCCGTCGGCAATCACCTTGCCGTTTTCCATCACCACAATCCGGTCCACCAGGTTCAGCAGCGCCGGGCGATGGGTCACCAGCACCAGCGTGCGTCCGGTGAGCCACTGCTGCAGCTGGCGGATCACCCACGCCTCGAGCTGCTCATCCATTGACGCGGTGGGTTCATCGAGCAACACAATCTGCGGGTTACGTACGATCAGGCGGCTGAGCAGCACCATCTGCCGCTGGCCGCCGGAGAGGCCGCGCCCGCCCTCGTTAATCAGCCGGTCGAGGCTGGCGGCATCCTGCTGCACCATGCCGATTGCGCCGCTGATGCGCAGGGCCTGGATCAGCTCCGCCTCGGTAGCGTGCGGATGGCCCAGCATCAGGTTCTGCCGCAGCGTGCCGAAAAAGAGGCGCGAATCCTGAGAGAGGTAGCCTACCTGACGGCGAACATCCATTGGGTCAATATGCGCCATATCGACGCCGTCGATAATCACCTTCCCCTTGCTGGCCTGCGCCTGCCCTGACAGCAGCTTCAGCAGGGTCGATTTACCCGCCCCGGTCTTGCCGAGGATTGCCACCCGCTCGCCGGGCTTGATCTCCAGGCCGTCGATCTGCGCTGCCTGATCGCCCTTCTCCGGATCGTAGCTGTACTGCACCTTCTGGACCTGATAGTGACCGGCCAGCACCGGGCAGTGGGCCATTTTCTGATCGGCGCTCTTATCCAGCGGCTTTTTAAGCAGATCGTCGAGGCCGTTCATCGCCATTTTGGCGTGCTGCCAGCGGGAGAAGACCATCGTCAGCTGCATCAGCGGCGCGATAGTGCGCGATGAGAGCAGGCTACAGGCCACCAGCGTACCGGTTGTGATGTTTCCTTCCATTACCAGATAGCAGCCGAAGACCAGCATCCCGGCATAGGTGATCTGCTGGACGGTAGAGGCCCAGCCGCTCAGCCGTGCTCCCCAGACGCGCTGCTTCATGCCGATGTTAGCCCCCACGGCGTGGGTATGTTCCCATTGACGCTGGAAGTACGGCTCGGCCTGCAGGGCCTTGATGTCTTCGACGCCCTCGATGGACTCCACCAGCACCGCGTTACGGATCGCGCTCTCACGCATCCCCTCTTTCGCCAGCTTCGCCATCGGCCACTGGACGAGGATCCCTGGGATCACAATCAGTGGAATGGCGATCAGCGGGATGATCACCAGCGGACCGCCCACCAGCGCCATAATGCCGAGGAAGAGCAGGACAAAGGGAATATCCATCGCCGCGCCGACGGTGGTCGAAGTGAGCAGCTCACGCACCTGGTCGATCTCACGCAGCTGGGAGATAAACGAGCCGGTGGATTTGGGTCGGGAATCGTTTTTGATCGCCATCGCCCGGGCAAAAAAGAGCGACGAGACGTTGAGATCGATATGCTTGCCCATGATGTCAGAGACATGGGTGCGCGCCAGGCGGATCATAAACTCCAGCAGGGCAGCAAACAGCACGCCGATAAACAGCACCCACAGGGTGGGGATCGACTGGGCGGGAATAACCCGATCATAGACCTGCATCGAGAAGAGGATCCCCGCCAGGGCCAGCACGTTGCCCAGCACCGAAGCCAGGGCGATCTCCGAGAGCTTGCGCTTGGCGTGGCGGAAGTGCCGCCAGAACCAGTGCTCCTCCCAGGGACGGGTAAAGTCGTCGATGCGGGAGTCGCGCCCGCGGGCGGCAATGCCGAGCATCACCACCTCCGGCTTAACGCGGGTGAGCAGCGTCTCCAGCGCCTCCTCGCGCACCAGATCGCCCCCCTCGCTCAGCCAGTAGGCCACCAGCCCGTCGGCGTCGATAGTCTCCAGCAGCATCAGCTCGCCGGACTCCAGCTGTACGATGACCGGCAGGTTTTGCGCGTTCCAGCGCATCTTCTCCAGCTCCACTACGCGCACCTGCAATCCCATCAGGCCGCTTAATCTCTCCAGCCGCGCATTAAGCGGCAAATTCTCAAACCAGCGCATCTGCTGGCGTACGGCAGGCGCATCCGCTGGCAGGCCAAACCGCCCTGCCGCACGCACCATGACATTGATCCAGCTCTCGGTATCCGGCTGTTGCATAACTACTCCTTGGCCGTTAGCGCTTAAAGTGATGGCAGGGTATCGCCGATGGTGCGGCTACGCTCAATGCCTAACATATCCAATAGGTTATCTGCGGCGGCGGCATAGCGCACCGCGGCATCCCAGGCGTCATAGCGGGCAGTAATCGACGCGGTATCAGCCTGGAACACATCCTGTTCAATGCTGAGCAGATCGTTAAGGCTGCGCTTGCTCAGGCGATACTCATCGCGATAGACCCCACGGGCGCGATCGGCGCTCAGGTACTGCGCGTCCCCTGCCCGCTGGCGCTGCTGGGCTCCGGTAAGATCGGCCCACGCGGTGGCGGCGCGCTGGTTCATATCCAGCTTGCTGGCCTCCACCTGCGCCCGGGCGCTGGCCCGATCCCCCTCGGCTGCATCGACACGGGCACCGACGGCACCGCCCTGATAGATAGGCGCATCGACCACCAGCTGCACCTGATCGTCCCAGTAGCTATCATCATCGTTCTGATAGCGCGTCCGGCCCGCCTGTACCGAGACCGTCGGCCAGTGCTGGGCCTGGGCCTGGCGAATGCGATCGTCCGCCGCCAGCTGTCTCGCCTGGGCGCTGCGCACCGCATTGCTGCGTTCGTAGGGGAGCGAGTTAAGGGTGATTTTCTGCTTCATCAGATCTTCAGGCAGATCGGGAAGCGTGTCCGACATCACGCCGGTAAGTACGCTCAGCGCCGCCTGGGCGGAGCGGGTCTGGGCCTCGTACTGGGCGAGAGAGGCGTTCAGCCCGGCAATGCGCGTCTGGGCCTGCAACACATCGGACTGGGAGCTTAATCCGGCCTCGGCACGCAGATCCGCCATCTCCTGCACGCTCTGCAACGAGACAATGTTTTTGCGCGCCGCCTCGGCCAGCGCCTGGTAGCGCTTTACCTGCAGGTAGGTTTGCAGCGTCTCCATGCCGACCTCATTGAGGGAGTTATAGAGATCGTAGCGGTAGGCATCGGAAAGATTGTGCTGCTCATCAATGCTGCCGCCGGTTTTGCCAAAGTCGTAGATCAGCTGCTTCAGGCTGACGCCGCCGGAGCCGTTATTGTTGAGGGAGCCTGCCGAGTCGTTGCGGTGCGAACGCCCAACGTTACCCTGCAGGGATATCTGTGGAAACCAGGCGCTCTCCGCCTCGTCCAGATTCGCTTTTCCTACGTGGATCTGCGCCGCCGCCTGCGCAATTTTAGGGTTGCGGGCGAAGGCGCGTAAAATAGCTTCTTTGATTGTTAGTTGCGCCCGAAGTTGCTCTCCAGGTGCGGCCTGCCAGTTAAACTGCTCTTCTCCGTATGCTGTACTCATTACGCTCGCACCGAGCGCAGCCAGCAGAACGACATACAATGCCTTTGCTTTCATCTATCCACCCTGACTGTCCCTGGTGATATTTTTATAATCTTTTATGCCTCATCCCTGAGGCATAAATGACAGGGATAAAGCTATACCATATTGACGTGCAGCCCTTGCTGGACCAGCACATCGCCTAACGTCGTGTTTTGCGCACTGTTGTGATAGACATCGAACTGCATCCCGTCCACTTCGCGCTGACCGCTAATAGCCCAGATGTCGTTCGCCCCATGTACCAGGTTCACCTGGTCGCCGTTACTGCCTTTAATGACCAGATCGTCTTCCGGCTTATCGGTCACCGTCAGCGCTTCGTTCAGGTCGAGCGTCAGGCTGTTAGTACCCGATTTACCGAGGTCGATGATCTCGACGTTGTGGACACGGCTCGCGGTATCAATAAGGTTAAGGATCATATTGACGCCATCCAGCACCAGGGTATCGGTGCCCGCCCCACCGTTGATATCAATAAAGCCCAGCGTTGAAAGGTGGATGGTGTCGCTACCCTCACTACCCTGCACGCTTTCACCGCTCTGCTGCGTACCGTCGGCCAGGGTGATGCTCAGGCCGCCAATGGTGAAGGCATCGTCAGCCGTTGCGCTCAGCGCGCTGGCGTCAGCGGTATTCTCTTCACTCGTGGTAGCCGCAACATGACTCACGGCGGCAGGCGTTGTGCTGCTCTCCTCCGTGGTCTGCTGGGTGGTATCGCTGCTCTCTACCGCGCTGGCTGTCAGCAGCGAGAAGCTGGTGGCTTCTGCCGCGAGAGTTTGCGTCCCGACTGGCGGTGTGGTGGTGGGGTTGCTGCCGTTGAGGCCAACGTTCAGATATCCCACGTTCCCTGCTGCATCTGCGGCATAGAGATTGAGGACGGTGCTTAGCGACAAAATCTTCGCTAAATCAAGCCCTACATCTAGCGTAGTTGACCATCTGCCGTCTGCACCGGTTATTGCCGTCGCCTGCGCAAGATTCAACAGGTTGAGGTGCACCAGCGCCCCTTGCCCCAGGTTGTTGGAGGTGCCGCTGATGGTCAATTTCGCTGAACCGAGCAGGCCAGTGAGTACGCCCCCTATTACGCCCAGCAGGTTGGTGACCGGGTTAATTGCCAGCGTCGGCTGGGTCAGCTTAACGTTGACGTCCGCCTCGGTTGCCGTGGTGTTACCTACCCGGTCGGTAACCGCTACGCCCACCTTCAGCGCGCCGGTAGCGAGGTTTTGCAGCACCGAGTTGCTGACCGTAGCCGTCCAGTTGCCTGCGGCATCAACGAGCGCATTAATCGGCGTTCCACCCAGGGTGACGACAACTGACGCCCCCGCCGGTACGCCGCCGATTTTGCCGCCGATGACCTGGCCCGACGCCGCCTCGTTAATGTTGAGGTAGCCGTCGTTACCAAACAGCGAGGTCAGCGAGATGGTCGGCAGGTTATGGGTGATCACATCCACCAGCGAGGTGGCGGTAGCGTTTTTTCCTGCCGGGTTAACCAGGCTGGCGTTAACCGTCAGGGTGCCGTCCAGCAGCGCTGCGAGATCGGTTTTCGGTACCGAGACCGACCAGTTGCCGTTGGCCGCCACCGTTGACTGGTAGGTTTTACCGCCAAGAGAGACGTTGATCAGCGAGCCGGCGGCGTTGGTACTGGTCCCGGTGATCGCCTGCGCGCTGAGGATCTCTGCCGCGTTCAGACCGTTGCCGCCAAACAGGGTATTGATCAGCAGCGAAGGTGCCTGCTGGATAGCGACCGTCAGATCCTGCGCGGTGTTGGCGACGTTGCCCGCCACATCGCGGGCGGTGGCGGTAACCTGCAACAGGCCGTCCGCCAGC
Source organism: Escherichia sp. ESNIH1 (assembly GCA_002918705.1). Classification (GTDB taxonomy): domain Bacteria; phylum Pseudomonadota; class Gammaproteobacteria; order Enterobacterales; family Enterobacteriaceae; genus Pseudescherichia. The sequence goes on from PQKR01000001.1 coordinate 19,847, forward strand.
CCTTGCAAGGAGACAGTCGGAACCGCCAGCTGCCAGGTTCCGTTCGCGCCAACGGTAGTGGTCAGGTTTAGCGGGCCGATGTTAACGTCAACGACGGTCCCGACGGCCAGGTTAGTACTGGTTCCCGACAGCAGCGGCGTAGAGAGCAGATCGCCCAGGTCCAGCGTGCCGTTGCCAAACAGCGGGTTGAGACCCAGCGTTGGCAGGTTCTGTACGATGGCATTGACCACCTGGTTGCCGGTCACGATGTTACCGACGGTATCCACTACGCTGGCGGTTACGCTCAGCGCGCCGTTGACCACGCTACCGGCTAATGCACCCGCGGGCACCGTTACCGACCAGACGCCATCAACTACGTTGCCCGTGAAGGGCTGACCCGCCACGTTGACGGTGACGAGACCCGAAGCAAGACCTGCTGCCGTACCGCTGATGGTCTGTGCTACCCCCAGGTCGGCAAGGTTAATGTAGCCGTCGTTGCCGAACAGGGAGTTGATCACCACCGTCGGCAGGTTAGCCAGACCTACCCGTACTTCGACCGGGGCGGCGATCTGCGCGCTGTTGCCGTCCGGGGTGACAATCGTCACCTGCGGCTGGAAGGCACCGTCCAGCAGGCCGGTCAGATCGGATGGAGCCAGATTGATTGAGAACAAGCCGCCCGCATCGACCGCGCCGAGGAAGGTTTTACCTGCCACCTACACTTCGACGCGGGAGCCTACCGGGGCGTTACCCACCACGCCGCTGATGGTCTGGTTCAGCAGCGAGTCGGCCACGTTAAGCACGTTATCGGTAAATACCGCCAGGCTATTGAGCACCGGCGCCACCAGATCCACCCGAATGCTAGCCGTCTGGCTCGCCGGGTTGCCGTACTGGTCGAAGGCGCTGACGGTGACCGGCACCTCCCCCGTGCCGATGCCCTGCAGCAGAGCCTGTACCGCCGCCGGCAGGTTCACGGCCCAGCGGCCGCTACCGTCAACGTTGGTGGTAAAGGCCTCTGCGTCACCGATCTGGATAGTCAGCTGCTGTCCAGCCAGGCGGGTTGAGGTGCCGCTCAGGGCGGAACCCAGCAGCTCAGGAATGCTCAGCACGCCGTCGCTAAACAGCGGATCAAGCCCAATGGTCGGCAGCGCACGTGCGACGTTAAAGCTGGCGCTGGTGTTAATGACGTTGCCAAAGGCGTCGGTGATGGCCAGGCCAACGTTCGCCTGGCCGTCCGGCAGGGTATTAAGCAGCGTATCTGGCAGTACCGCAGACCAGGCGCCGGTGACGGTATCCACCACCGCATTAATCGCCTGACCACCAAAGTTGACCACCATTCCCGTGACGTTCGCCGCATTGTCGAGCGTCCCGCTCAGGGTCTGGGCAACGCCGCTCTCCACGCTGTTAAGCACGTTATCCGCCGTCATCAGGATCTCGCCCACTACCGGCAGGTCGGTCAGCGCCAGGCCCACATCAACAATCTCCTGACGGGTGTTACCGTTGGCGTCGATGACGTCAAACTGTAGCGCCACGGTGTCAGTGAGTAGCCCCTGCCACAGGCTTGGCGGCAGGTTGACGGAGAAGCTGCCGTCCGGCCCGACCAGCAGATCGTTGATGGTGACGTCCGTGCCCACCAGCGTCAGGTTGACCTTCGCCCCGCGATAGTCGCCGCTGACCTGGCCCGTCAGGGTCTGGGTAACCAGCGACTCGGCCACGTTCAGGATGCCATCGCCAAAGAAGAGCGAATCAAAGAGCAGGCCCAGGGTTGGGTTGAGCGCCACGTTCAGCGCGACGTTGTTGGTGGAGACGTTACCTGCGCTATCCCGCGAAGAGATGCTGATCACCTGCGCGCCATCGGTCAGGGTCGTCAGATCGATATTCGGGAAGTCATAGCGCCAGTTGCCCTGCTCATCGACCTGCCCGGTCCAGCTGATCGGCCCAAGCTGAATGGTCACCTCGTTGCCCGGATCGCCGGTCCCCTGCAGCAGCAGACCCGACGCTGCACTGACGGTGTTGAGCACCGCCGGCACGCCCAGCGCATCAACGTAGAGCAGCGGCGCGCTGGCATCTACCGTCACCGTCTGGGTGGTGCTTTGCGGGTTGCCTGCCGCATCGGTAATAGAGGCGGTCAGCGGATAGGTGCCGTCGGTAAGCCCTGCAACGTCGCTCTGCGGAACGGTGACTGTCCACTCACCCTGAGGACTAACCGTTGCATAGTAGGTTTTGCCGTTGAGCGTCACCTGGACATCGCGGCCCGGCTCGCTGGCGGTCCCGCTGATGGTCTGGCTCACCCCTTTCTCATCAATATTGACAACGTTGTCACCGGCAAAGCTGTTCAGCGTGATGGTCGGCACAGCGGTATCGACGACAAACGCCTGGGATGAAGCGAAGCCCGGCGTGGTAAAACTTTCAACGCTGAGCGTATGCGGGCCGTCCCCCAGCGCCGCGCGCGGCACGTTGAAGGCCCAGCTGCCGTCCGGGGCGATAGTCGCGTTTCCAATGAACTGTCCATCAAGCAGAATGTTCACCAGCCCGGTCACGTTAACGGCCCGGCCAGCGATCGGCAGAGTATCGCCCGTAAGTTCGCTGGCATTAACAACGTTATCGCCTGCGATCACGTCCAGAGTCAGGAAGGCTGGCGGCGGGGTCAGATCGACCGCCAGCGTGCCGCCGTCGATCGACACCAGGTTGCCCGCACGATCCGTGGCCTGAACGGTGATGGTGCCCGCCGTTAGCCCTGCCATATCCGCAGGTGTTAGCTGCAGCGTCCAGCTGCCGTCCGCCTGAATCACAGTGTCAAAAGTGCGCCCATTCGGGAAGGTGACCAGCAACGGCTGCCCGGCTTCGAGATTAGTTGAGGTCCCGGCGATGGTCTGAATCGTCTGGCTCTCGTCGTAGGTCAGCACGTTATCGCCCGCAAACGGCGTTGTAACCTGCAGCGTCGGCACATCGATCAGGATAGTGACCGGGGCGCTGGTGCTGTTGGCGTTGCCCGCGCCGTCGGTTACCGTGACCTGCACGCTCTGATCCCCTCGCGCCACGCCCGCCCAGTCGGCGTCGGTCAGCGTCAGAGACCAGGTAGTACCGTTTACCGGCACGTTAGTAAAGAGCTTGCCGCCCACCGTCACGTCAACGCGGCTTCCTACCGGATAGGTAGTGGTAAAGCTACCGGCGATGGTATTGGTGCCGCTCGCCTCCTCCACGCTGACCACGTTATCGCCAAACAGCGGCGTAGTGATGGTCACGTTTGGCGGGGTCAGCGCCACCTGATAAGGTACCGGAACGGTAGCGCTGTTGCCGTACTGATCCTCGGCATAGATCACCAGCTGGTGCGGCCCCTGGGTCAGCGACTGCAGCGAGCCTGCCGGCAGGTTAATAGTCCAGGTGCCATCCTCCAGTACGTTAGCCGTATACGGCGTGCCGTTCACGTCAACGCGGATAGTCACATACTGGTTAGGTCCGAGCACCTGGGTAGAGCCGGTGATCTGCGCCGCGCCAGCCGCTTCGTTGATATTAAGAATATTATCGCCAAACAGATCGTTAGCGACCGGCGCAGGCAGCGCGGTACGTACCTGGAAGCTGCCCGGATCGGTATCGGTATTGCCAGCCCGATCGCGGACGGTCACCTCAAAGGTCGGCGTGGTGTTGTTAGCCAACGTTCGCAGATCGGTAGCAGGCAGCGTAATCGCCCAGTCGCCGTTCTCCTGCACCGGCCCGGTATAGATCTGACCGGTGCTCAAGGTAACGCTGACGGTCTGCCCCGACCCGGTCACTCCGGTATTGCCGCGCAGCACCTGATCGCTCTGCGACTCAACGTAGTTCAGGGTACCATCGCCAAACGGCGTGACAAACTGCGCCTGCGGCAGCGCATCGACAATCGCCTCAAAGCTGCCCTGACCGGTGATCTGATTACCGGCAACATCGGTGACGGTAATGTTCACGCTCAGCACGCCATCCGGCAACGCCTGCAGCTGTGTGGCGGTCAGCGGTAGCGTCCAGGTTGCCCCCTCTACCGTCGCGGCGATGGCTGGACCATTGTTGATACTGACCAGTACGCTGCCCACCTGGCCTGCCGGCACGCCCGTTGACCCGGTAAGTGCGGAGTCAGCCAGCGTTTCGGCGGCGCTCAGGAAGCCATCCGTGAAGGCGGTAGCCAGCGTCGGCGGCGTCAGCGCATCGGTACGGACGATAAACGTCTGCTCCGGCGAGGTAGAGACGTTACCCGCGCGATCGGTAACGGTTACCGTCATAGTGTGGGTGGCGTCGGTAAAGGCGTTAAGCTGCTGCGGTGTTAGCGGCACCGTCCAGTTGCCGTTGACGTCTACCGTACCGTTATACTCCTGGCCATCAATGACGATCCTCACCTGTTGGTTTGGCCCAGCCTGACCGGTAGAGCCGGTAATTTGCGCCCCGGTATTGGCCTCCGCCTGGTTGAGGTAGCCATCACCAAACAGCGCCGGAGGCAGCTCCGCCACGGGTCCAAAACGCACGACGTCGAGGCTAGCGCTGGCCGTCGCCGGATTACCAAATGTATCAAGCGCGGTTACCGTCACAGGTAAGATGCCGTTACCGGTCAGTTCACCGCCTGCTACGGTTACGGCCCAGGTGGTGCCGGTAACGGTGCCAAAGAAGTTTTGCGTACCAATAGTTACCGTAACCTGTGTACCGGTTGGCACACCGTTAACCGTCCCGGTCAGCGTAGTCCCCGCTGCCAGCTCCTGCGCGCTGACGATATTATCGCCAAAGGCCGCATTGAGCGTAATAGACGGCGCATTCTGGGTGTTAACGTTAATCGGCACCGCTACCGGCTGGCTGTTGCCCTGCGGATCGGTGACGCTGAAGTTTAGCTGCGAGGTACCCTGCGGCAGCAACTGCAGATCCGCCGCCGGAATAGTCATGCTCCAGCTACCGTTATCGCCAATGACGGCCGCAATGGTTTTGCCGTTGATAGGCAGCAGCACCGTCAGGCCCGGCGTACCGGTTCCAGTGATGGTTTGATCCAGCAGCGACTCAGCGATATTGACCCGGTTATCTTCCAGGAAGGTGCCTGCCGTCTGCACGGTGAGCAGCGGCGGCGTCAGGTCGACGCCAACGGTATGCGTAGCCTGCGCGTTATTTTGGGCAGCATCTACTGCCGTGGCGGTAACGGTATAGGTGATACCGTCAGCCAGGTTCTGCACCACCGGCTGTGGCACAGTAAACTGCCAGCTGCCGTTGCTGCCAATGGTCGCGCTGTAAGGCGCGCCAGCAAAGGTGACGCTGACCACCGTACCCGCCGCCAGATTGGTCGACGAGCCGCTGATCACCAGGTCACGGCCCTGCTCCTGAATATTGACGATGTCATCCTGCGCCACGGTATTGACGGTCAGGGTTGGCTGAGAAGCCGGGGTGGCAGCAAAGGTAACGTTCTGCGCGCCGGTCGCCACGTTGCCGGCGAGATCGGTAACCTGCACGCTAATGGTTTGTGCCCCGTCAGCCACTGCCGCCAGCGCCTCAGGCTGAATATCCAGCGTCCAGCTGCCGTCGGCAGCGACCTGAGCGGTATAGGTCTGGCCGCTCAGGGTCACCGTGACGGTCCGCCCCTCCTCTACGCGCGTGGTGGTGCCGCTGACCGTCAGCGGGCTCTGCGCCTCCAGCGCATTAATAAAGTTGTCGGCCGACACGGTGTTCACCGCAATCAGCGGAGCATTCAGCGGCGAAGCATCAAGGGTGAAACTGCCTGGGATAGTAGTAGAGTTCCCTGCTGGATCGGTGATCCGCGCCGAGATAGCGACTGGACCGTCAGCAACGTTAGCCAGCGCGCCGGCTGGCAGCGTAATGCTCCAGGTCCCGTCCGGCTGCAGGATCGCATCGTAGTTCTGGCCGTTCACCAGCACGATCACCGCCTGCACGTTCTGGGCATCGTATGGCCCGCCGGTACCACTAATGACAACCGCCCCGCTGGCTTCGCTGCTGTTAACGGTGTTATCTGCCGTCACGCTATTGATAGTCAGCAGCGGCGGCACGGTATCGACATTCAGCGGTGCGGTCTGCGTATTCTGGTTGCCCGCCGCATCGGCAACGGTCACCGTTACCGTATGGGACCCCTGGGCCAGCACACTGATTTGCGCTGGCGTCAGCGGCAGCGTCCAGTTGCCGTTGGCATCCACCGTGCCGCTTATCGGCGCACCGTTATCCACTTGAACGGTGACGCTCTGGCCTGCGCCCCGGCTGCCGGTGGTGCCGGTCAGCGCTCCGCCTGCCGCCGCTTCCAGGGCATTGATGGTCCCGTCGCCAAATGGCGTGTTAATCGTCGCCAGCGGCAGCTGCTGGGTGATGATCAAGAACTGCTGCTCGCTGGTAAGCGGTACGCCATTAACATCGACCGAGGAGACAGTCACGGTTGCCGTACCGTCGCCGATCAGCGCGGCAGCGCTATTCGGTACGGTCACGGTCCAGAAGCCGCCTGCGTTAACCACCCCCTGATACTGCTGCCCGTTGAGGGTGACGGTAACCGGGGTGCCTTCCGGTATGCGGACCGACGATCCGCTAACGGTGATCCCATCGCTGATATCCGCCAGGCTGATGGCGTTATCCCCCTCTACCGGATTAATCAGCAGCGCGCTGGCGGTGGAGTCAACGGTGAAATCAACGTTCAGCGGCGCCGAGGCGTTGCCCGCGCTGTCCGTGACCGTCACCGTAAGCTGCTGCGGGCCATCGCCGAGGCCGCTGAGAGCCGTAGCCGGCACCGGCACTGCCCAACTGCCGTCGGCGTTAACCACCGCGCTGAGGGGCTGGCCGTTAACGGTAAGGGCCACCGTTGCGCCTGGATCGGCAGGGACGGTGCGCCCGGTCAGGGTAAAGCCGTTTGCCAGTTCGGCAGGGTCAAGCACGTTGTCGCGGGTAACCGGATCGACCACCACGTTTGGCGCTGTGGCATCCAGGTTAACGCCCCGGATAAGGGTCGTTGCGTTGCCTGCCGCATCGGTCACGGTCACGGTATAAGCGACCTGTCCGTCAGGCAGGGCAGCCAGCGCACCGGCAGGCAGCGTCACCACCCAGCTACCCGGCGTTGCGCCCGGTAGCGCCGTGTAGCCTGCACCGTTGACGTTCACGATAACCTGGGCGGCATCCGGCGAGATAACATTGATAGTCTGGTTGCTCTGCACCTCCGCGGCGTTGAGCGTATCCGTACCGTTGATCGGCTGGACGGTCACCTCCGGCGGCACCTTATCCACGCTAAACGGGATAGTCTGGGACGCGTCGTTGCCTGCGGCATCGGTGACGGTCACGTCGAACGATCCCGCGCCGTCCGGCAGCGTTGTCATCGCCCCGGCTGACAGCACAACCGACCAGCTACCGTCGGCAGCAACGGTACCGGTGTACTGCTGCCCGTTGAGGGTGGCAACAACCGTCTGCCCTGGGCCGGTAACACCGGTATTGCCGGTCACAAACTGATCCCGCTCGGATTCGATCAGGTTCACAACGCCATCACCAAACGGCGTATTGACCACGGCCTGGGGCAGATCGTTAATAATCACCGTAAAGGTATGGCTGTCGATAACAACGCCGTTAGGGCCGGTTGCGGTGGCGGTCACTACGGCAGAGCCATCGTTCAGCGCCAGCAGATCGGCTGAGCCTACCGTTACCTGCCATGCACCGTTTGCTGCAATCTCGCCAATATAGCTTTGTCCGTTCAGCGTTACGGTTACGACGGTACCGACCGGCAGCCCGGCGCTGTTGCCGTTGATCACCAGATCGCTGTTCGCCTCATCAAAATTCAGGTAGTCATCGCTGGAGATAATGCTGATCGCCACCGCATCAACGGTGGTATCCACGGTAAAGGTGTGATCAACCGAGGTCGTCTGGCCGTAACCATCGGTCACGCTAACGTTCAGGGTGTTGGTGCCGTCAGAGAGCTTTTGCAGCTCCACGGCAGGGAGAGTGACGCGCCAGCTGCCGCCCGCATCCACACTACCCTGATAGCTGCCCGAACCGAGAGTAACGGTAATTACGCTACCCGGCTCGGCATTGGTTACCGTTCCCTGGAGGATCTGGTCGATCCTGAGCTCTGCCGCATCCAGATCGTTACCGTCGGTCAGCGCCTGGACGTTAAGAGCAGGTAGAGCGGTTTTCACATCGATATTCTGCGTTACGGTCTGCGTGTTACCGGCCGTATCGGTTAGCGTTACCGTCAGCGGATAGCTGCCCTGACTCAGCTGCAAAAGGTCAGCTGCTGGAAGCGGCAGCTGCCAGTTGCCGTCCGTTCCCACGGTAGTGGTGTAGGTTTTGCCGTTCAGAACGACCGTCACCGGCTGACCGCGTTCGGCAACCGAGCTGATGCCGCTCAGAACCTGATCCTGCCCTAGCTCCTGGCCGTTGAGTTTGCCGTCCGCCGTCAGCGGCAGCAGGCTAAGCGCTGGCAGAGTGGTATCAACCTGTGCGGTGCTGGTCAGCGGCGCACTGTTGCCTGCGGCATCAATGACATTGACGTTGATGGTCAGCAGCCCGTCTGGGATCGTCTGCATATCGCTGGCGGGAACGACCGCACGCCAGTTGCCGTCGCCATCCACCAGCGCCTGGTAGGTTTTGCCCGCCAACTGCACGCTCACGCTCTGACCACTACCGGAAACGCCGGTGTTACCACTCAGCACCTGATCCAGCCCCTTTTCCACGCTGTTAAGGTAGCCGTCACCAAACGGTGCATCGATTGTGGGGATCGGCAGATAGTGGATCTGCACGTTCAGCGTGTGGGTGTCGCCTGCTGACTGAGGCCCTTGGGTAACTATCGCTTCAACGGTGTTCGCACCGTCAGGCAGGAGCAGCAGATCGGCAGAAGGGATCTGTACGCTCCAGTTACCTGCGGCATCAATGGCGGTGACGGCATACTCTTTGCCGTTAAAGCGCACCACGATACCGACGTCCGGCCCGGTCACCGTGGTTACGCCACGCACCTCCAGCGGACTTAGCGCCTCGCTGGCGTTGAGGTAGTCATCGGTTGAGAGGATCGCGATGGCGATGCCGGTCTGAGAGCCATCGACGTTAATGGTTTCGGTGCGCTCCACCGGCGTGCCGTTGGCATCATTTACCGAGACGGTGAGCGGATTATCGCCCTGTGCCAGCGAAGCGAGATCGCCCGCTGGCAGGGTGGTTTTCCAGCTGCCGTCACCCATCACCTGTGCATAGTAGGTTTTCGTCCCCAGCGTAATCGTCACCACCTGCCCCACCGGGATATTCACGGTTTGGCCGGAGAGCGTCTGGTTCAGCTGCAGCTCGGCGGTATTGAGGACGTTATCCCCCGTGACCGGATCGACAATCACCTGTGGACTGGTGAAGTTAGTGCTGAAGTCCGCCTGGCCGGTTGTCACGTTGCCCGCCAGATCGACGATCTGATACTCCACGGTATAGGGTTGACCATCCTGCAGCTGCTGGATATCGGTCTGAGGAATACTCAACTGCCAGCGGCCAAGGTTATCCACTGCGGTGGTATAGCTCTTACCGTTGAGCGTCACCGTCACCACGCTACCCTGATCTTCGCTGGCGGAAAAACCACGTACGATCTTGTCAGCGCTGAGCTGGGAGGCATCAAGAATGTCGTTTGGTACGAAGGGGGTCAGCTGGAGCGCGGGCGGAACGGTATCAACCGTGAAATCCAGTGAGGAGGTAACGGTACGGCCGGCATTATCAACCAGCAGGACCGAGAGCGAGTTCGCTCCCTGTGCCAGAGACTGTAAAACATCAGCCGGTATTTCAAGGCTCCAGCTGCCATCGTTATTAACGATGGTTTGCCATGTGTTACTGCCCAGGGTCACAGTAATCTGGCTCCCTGCGTTAACCGCATCGGTTCTTCCCACCAGAACCTGAGCCGTGCCAACCTCTTGCTGGTTTACTATGTTGTCGCCTGTCAATGGGTCGATCAGCAGAGTTGATACAGGGGGAGTAGGCTCCTCTCCATCATCCGGCGGCGTAGTTCCGCCATCGTCCGGCGGCGTAGTTCCGCCATCGTCCGGCGGCGTAGTTCCGCCATCGTCCGGCGGCGTAGTTCCGCCATCGTCCGGCGGCGTGGTGCCGCCATCGTCCGGCGGCGTGGTTCCGCCATCGTCCGGCGGCGTAGTACTGCCATCGTCCGGCGGCGTGGTTCCGCCATCGTCCGGCGGCGTAGTACTGCCATCGTCCGGCGGCGTAGTACTGCCATCGTCCGGCGGCGTAGTACTGCCATCGTCCGGCGGCGTGGTACTGCCATCGTCCGGCGGGGTTCCATCGATAGGGGGAAGAACGCCATTATCCTCAGCTTCCTGACGGCTGCTGCCGCTACCGCCGCCGCCTGCTGCGGCTGCAATACCGACAATCCCCCCGATCGCCGCTACCCCACCCAATACGGCCAACGCAGAGATCCCACCTGCGCCAACAAGAGAATCTACAGATGCTTCAGAGAACGCTGGCACGATTGCCTCTGCCGTAGCAGGCGCGGCGGCATCAGCAAAGGGGAAAACGGCGTGGTGCGTGCCCAGATCATCTTCAAAAATTAGTTCGCTGTGTAAGCCATTCTCATCAAGCACAAAAAAGCGCTGGTAGCGTACCGTAGTACCGTCGTTCATATGGACGATCAGGTCATTTCCTTCACGCTGATAGTAATTAACAGACTGTGGGGAAGCATTAATACGAACGATGCTGGTTTGCGTCAGATTAACAACGCGGTCGGCACTTTGGGCATATTGGCTAACGACATCACCAGTTCTTTGATTTATAATATCCACTGACCCAGCAGGGCTAATTTGGGGAGCCATATAATGTCCTCTCGCTATTTAGATCGCTATTTTGTGCATGTGCCAGGCTTATTTTTGACAGAGGGAGGCCGCTACCAAAATAAAGTGGCAGAAATTAATCATCTTTGTAATAACCGGGTAGTGGATCTACAAGTTATTGTTTTTCAATGAATTAATACCTCTTGCATAACTTCAACGCAGAATTGATCTCATTAAAATATATAATCAATAGTCTGAAATTAGGCAAACTCTCAAGTCACAAATTTTCACATTTTCTTAAATACAGAATATATTGTTTACAAATTCATTGATATTTAAGCATCACTAAAACAGTACAGGTGGTGAATAGATGTATTTTTAATAATTAACAAAGAGCTAAAAATAATAGTTCGATATATCCTATATGGTAAATATTTAATATATTCTTTCAGTATTTATATTTTGAATAAAACGGGCTTAAAGGCGAGAACAACCTGTCCCAGAGCTGATGAACCGGCCCTGTTCATACTTTAACCAGCTGAAGGTCATACAGAGGTTGTAGCGATATGGACTGGTGCGTTGGTGGCAAAACCTGTTATACTGTAGTCAACACATTGGGGCTGATTCTGGATTCGACGGGATTTGCGAAACCCAAGGTGCATGCCGAGGGGAGGTTTGCCTCGTTAAAAGCCTCAAAAAAATAGTCGCAAACGACGAAAACTACGCTTTAGCAGCTTAATAACCTGCTTCGAGCCCTCTCTCCCTAGCCTCCGCTCTTAGGACGGGGATCAAGAGAGGTCAAACCCAAAAGAGATCGCGCGGATGCCCTGCCTGGGGTTGAAGCGTTAAAACTAATCAGGCTAGTTTGTTAGTGGCGTGTCTGTCCGCAGCTGGCAAGCGAATGTAAAGACTGACTAAGCATGTAGTGCCGAGGATGTAGGAATTTCGGACGCGGGTTCAACTCCCGCCAGCTCCACCAAAATTCTCCATCGGTGATTACCAGAGTCATCCGATGAAGTCCTAAGAGCCCGCACGGCGTAAGCCTGGCGGGCTTTTTTGTGTCTGCCGTTCACCTAAGGACCAGCCTCTTCTCCGCTATCACACCCTTTATTCCTGTGGCTCATAGCGCAGCGTATCGATAATCAGCGCCAGCGCTGGCAAGAGCTGCCGCTCGCTGGAGTAGAAAATATGGTAACCCTGTTGCACAGGGCACCAATCCTGAAGCACCGCTTGCAGACGCCCGCTCTCCAGCCAGGGGCGAGCGAGGATCTCAGGAACATAGGCCAGCCCATATCCCGCCAGAGCAGCGTCCATCGTGGCGTAGACTGAATTAAAGATCAGCGGCCCGTCGATACGGCATTGCAGAGCGACATCGCGACTCTTCAGCTCCCAGGCATTAATTCCTTCCCTAAGGGAAAACCGCGTATTGATACAGGCGTGACGTGCTAAATCATCAGGCGTCTGAGGGATGCCTCGGGGTTGTTGGCGTGATAGTCAGCACGGCGGGTGTGATATATCTTGCCTTTTCCAACGTTAGTGGAGGTCAAGGTATGAAAGCCTTTGGCTGGGGGGAGATATTAACCATCACATCCGCCCTCAGCTGGACGTTCTACTGTGCGCTGCTCCGGCTAAAAGATAAGCAAGTAAAAAATACGTCATTTGTTTCCCTTAGCTCGTTGATAGGGAACGCTATCCTGGTTCCGCTATTCATATTGCATGTTGTTTTTAAGCAGGAGTTTTCATAGCGTACTCTATCACGTGACTCCATTAGTTATCGCCGACACTATTTTCCTTATTTTTTCTATCATGGCTCTTGTACGTCTTCTGGAGCAGAGGCGTTTCGTTGATTGATATTACGTGTAGCGAAATATACACACATTTTATTCCGGTATCCGGCGGCCTGATGGGAATCGTTTTTCTTGGCAACAAGTTAGACACTTATCATATCGTTACTCTCGTGCTGATCGTTCAGGGAAGAGATGCGTTTGCCAAACCATTCAGCTAATTAATGTGAATGAGCTATCTATTCAGCGACACATTAAACGTTAAGGCCCAAACCTACCGTCTGGGCCTTATGAGCATGAGAAAGTTCAGTTATACGAGATGTAAATTATTCTCCCAACGTTCCATCCTCATTAATATTTTGGGCGCGTACAGGAGTACTGTTATCTACCCATGCGGCAACCGCAAAAGTGTTATCTGTGTTTTTGAGTGAATTATAGGAAGATGCTTGTGTGGCACTTGTTTTTAAATCAACCGTTTGAGTTGCCCATGTATATTCACCCTGGCTATCAAGCATTGCCGCTCTGATAGTATCGTTCTCGACCTCTGTCCTGTTGCGAGAGGGGATCCACATAGCCATTGTGCCATCGTTGAAAGGGTACATGCCTACGGGTTGTGAGCCAATTCCATTAGTATACCACTCCTCCAATTGCACACCTTCATCACTCCAGGCTCGACTTCCGGAACCAGTAATCATCTGTGCCACTACCGTATCATCCTCAAGATACGACTGCTCTTCATTCGGTTTTGTAGCATTCCACAGCGCAAAAGTTGTATCCGTTTCAACGTCATAACTGACAAAAGGAACAAGATCGCTATTGACTGAATTTGTTGAAACAGCTACGCCGATATCGGTGTATTTTAAGTGGCCTTCGGATAAAAGATGTTGAATATAGGTTTTGATCTGGCTGTTATTAAGTGGATTAGGCGCCGGGATCGCGAATACTGCGCCGCCTGCACCGTCATCAACGACAGGACATTTTACTCCATCAGTGAGCCCGTTAGAGAGCGAGCCTGGTGTATACACAGTGATAATTTTTTGGGCCCAGGCATTTTTACCCTTTGTAGTGAATTTTTGTGCAAGAAGCTCCCGTTTGGCCTCTTCACCTAGCATGGCTTTGATGAAAGGCGGTGTCGTATAGATAAATGACAGAATCGCCCCACCGTTATCGTCAGGAATAAGATCATTGATGGGCACGGTCATTTTTAAAGGTTCGGTTATTTTCCCATCCCCCCATAATTGCTGCCCATTAGCATCAATTTTTACCGTTCTAATATATTCACCACTGACATTATTCCAGGAGAGAACAATACCGTTATCGCTTGTCACCACGCAATAGACTTGTTCTACAATTTCATCCGCAGGCGAGACAACTACCCCCTCCTCGCCAAAAAGGAACGCTCCTTCAGGTGATAGTTTAAAAACGAGCGCTTTACCGCCAGGCGAATCAAAAGTTGAAGAACCGTCATTAAACCCCGAGTCAATGCCGATTATAATATTATTTTCCGCATCTACGCTAAAACCAAAATCATAGGTGTAGGTTAAATGGCGCGTCAATACCAATATACCCTCTGTAGACGGCGCGTTTACCGGCCATAATAGGTTACCACTTGCATCAACACGTTGTACATACAGCGAGCCAACGCTATCAATCCAGGCGGTATATACGCCACCATCCATAGAGGGTATTGATTTCTGAGAGAGTGCATTGACAGGGTTAGCAACAATAAGACTATTCGATGAATCATTTGACCACATATAATCACCTCTAATTTTTTGTTAATATGGGATAGCCTAAGTGAAAGAAAAGATCGAAACCGGCTGCAAGGCGTGCTTACCTATACTATTAGCTCGACTTAATTAATAACCTATCATTATAGACAAGGCCCTCTTTCTCTTTTTTGGTCTGACTCAGGCAAAAAAGCCTCATATCCCATCTATTTGTCACCGGTCAATAAGAAGGGCCTTTTACGCTCAGAAAAACGCAGCTCATCATTTTACCTGTTAATCAAGTGAAGCGAGAAAGTTAGCAAGAATACTTTCCGTAAACAACGACTCGTTAGAGGTTGGAAAAGGCTGATGATGGCGTCTGTTTAAACAGCCAGATAGCTCCTGAAAACATTAAAATCATTATCAAAATATTATTAATCCGAATCAGATGGTTTATTATTGCCTTTAGGCCTTTCTTTGATTTTTTTCAAACGATAGTATATCCACCCTCAATACGTCCAAGAAGGATAAACAAGAAGAATGGAACTTCATAAAATAAATAAGCCTCTCGACTCGATAAACACTATCTTATCTCAATTTCCTGTCACACAGCCATCTCTGCTTGAACCGGGCCAGACGCTGCCCGTCAAAGCCAAAAATGAACATGGCGCCAGGAGAATCTATTTTCTGCTTGATGGCGCGATGATTAGCTCAGTGGGCGAAAATGAAAAGAAGCAGAATTTGGGCATTATGATGGGCCCCTCTATTATAGGCCTTGCACAACTTGCTCCAGCCGGGACGATTGCTCAGCATGAGGCTATTGTACCCTGTATGGTTGATTCTATTAGCGTTGGCGATTTCATAAAAATAATTGAGGAAAAACAGCTTTGGCCTGACGTTATCAACGTCATGGTTACTATAATCAACTCCTTAGCCGCACGGACCGCTACATCCGGATTGCAGTCAGCCTATGAGATTATTAGAAGCTATCTCATTTATATGAACAGTGAAAATGGACAAACTATTAAAGAGCGCTATACCGTCGTAAAATATATGCAAACGTTCTCCAGACTATCGCGAAGTATCATTCTAAAAATCCTTTCAGAACTTAAAGCGGGTGGGTTTATTGAGATGGAAAAAGGCAGGCTGATTCGTATCAACAGGAATTTGCCCGATCGCTTCTGATGTTGCCACTGAGGGTCTCGACGGTTACCCGGCACTATTTAGCAAAAATTCTTCGTTCCGCTGGGTCAAATGAGTGATATATTTTCACACATTAAACCCAAGGAGAGATCATGGCGGAATTTGATGTGATAGCGCAGGATTTGCTTGAACGTGCGCGTACGCAAGAGGAGCAGCAGCAGGCTCAGGACAGAAAGCTGCTTGATCGGGTCCTGGCCATCTATGGTCAAAAATATGTGGCCGAGCAACTGCGAAAGCTGGGTAAGAGCGAGTGGAGCCGGGAGACACTTAATCGCTGGGTAAACGGTAAGCGCGCGCCCAAATCCCTGACGGCGCTGGAGGTAGAGCTATTACAGAAAATGCTGCCCTCCCCTCCGGCACACCATCCTAATTATGCCTTTCGCTTTATCGATCTTTTTGCCGGTATCGGCGGCATTCGTCACGGCTTTGAAGCCATCGGTGGGCAGTGCGTCTTCACCAGCGAATGGAACAAAAGTGCGGTCCGTACCTACCAGGCTAACTGGTTTAATGACGAAGCGTCGCACCGGTTTAACCAGGATATCCGGGAAGTCACGCTCAGTGCGGATAAAGAGGTGTCTGAAACCGAAGCCTATGCGCACATTGACAATGCTATCCCCGATCATGATGTGCTACTGGCCGGTTTCCCCTGCCAGCCGTTCAGTCTGGCAGGGGTCAGCAAGAAGAACGCCTTGGGCCGGGCTCACGGCTTTGAGTGTGAAGCACAAGGCACCCTCTTTTTCGACGTAGCACGCATTATCAAAGCGAAAAAGCCCGCCATCTTCGTACTGGAAAATGTAAAGAACCTGAAGAGCCACGATAAAGGTAAAACTTTCGCCGTCATCATGGCGACGCTGGAGGAGCTTGGCTATGAGGTTGCCGATGCCGCCGCCGTAGGTAAAGACGATCCTAAGGTTATCGATGGCCGTCACTTCCTGCCCCAGCATCGGGAGCGTATCGTGCTGGTCGGCTTCAGACGCGATCTGGGTATTCATAATGGTTTTACCCTGCGCGACGTTGCCCGTTTCTATCCCGAGCGTCGCCCCACCTTTGGCGAGCTTCTTCAGCCGGATGCTGACAGCAAATACATCCTGTCAGAAAAGCTCTGGCACTATCTTTGGCACTACGCCAAAAAACACCAGGCCCGGGGAAATGGCTTTGGCTTTGGGTTGGTCGATCCGACGCGCGCAGAGAGTGTGGCGCGTACTCTGTCGGCCCGCTACTACAAAGATGGTTCTGAGATTTTAATTGATAGAGGCTGGGATCGGGCGCTTGGCGAAGTGGATTTCACTAACGTTGAAAACCAGCTGCGACGGCCACGACGCTTAACACCAAGAGAGTGCGCTCGTCTAATGGGCTTTGAAAAGCCTGGGCAGGCACCGTTCCGTATTCCGGTCTCCGATACCCAGGCCTACCGCCAGTTCGGCAACTCCGTCGTGGTCCCGGTTTTCGCTGCCGTGGCGAAGCTGCTGGAACCCTACATTCTGCAAGCGGTTAAAAAACGCTAGCGGCGTGATGACTACGGGCAGAGCTTCTGCCCGTGGCTCGCACTATGGACGCGACTGCACCCAGAAGGCGTGAATCAGACCTGGGATGTAACCCAAAAGTGTCAGAATAATGTTCAGGATGAAGGCCATACCAAAGCCCTTGCCAAGCAGGACGCCCAGCGGGGGTAGAATAATAGTCAGTACAATTCGCCAAAAACCCATAATTACTCCCGTGTAAAATTTATCCAGGTGGCTGTAAAAAAAGACATTTTCTCTTTAAGGGTAGCTACTCTGAACGACTCTGCCACTCTTACCCCACGCTTTTACCCTCTTTTACTTACGTTTAAAATTAGACTTACTCTCTCTTAAGGGATTGAACGATAGTTATAATCGATCTAATTGGTTTTCTCAGGCAGCAGGCCTGGCCTATAGTAACTGCATCAAATGACAGGAGAAACGATATGTTTTCAGTTGGTGATTATGTTCAGCCCCGCATCGGCGGACAGAAGCTTAAAGTTGTTGAAGTGAATGAGGACCAGATTGTTGCCGTACCTGCCAGTAACGAGCAGGGTGAAAAGGTAACCATTAAAGCTGCTGATGTCACTCTGTATAAAGAAGAAGGCAACTTCGGCGTCTGCTAACGTACCCTTTTTACGGTGGGCAGAGGCTCACCGTACCTCCCCTCCCTTTAAGTTCCTGATATCTAAACTCTTACACTCCAGGTCCAACAAAAATAACGCAGCGGATAAAAAACAGACAGCCGCAGAGAATGTTATCGACAAAAGCGTGATAAATAAAAATTTTACGCTAGTTGTACGTTGACAGGCAGAGATATAATCTATGCACAATCAAAGCCGCACCGTAAAACGCTGGCAAATCCTCCCCTTTTACTGTTTTTATACAGGAGCATTAGCATGTTCTCTCCACAGTCTCGCCTGCGTCACGCTATGGCAGACACGTTTGCGATGGTTGTCTACTGTTCGGTCGTGAACATGCTGATTGAGATTTTACTGTCGGGAATGACCTTCGAGCAGTCTCTCTCCTCGCGACTGGTAGCGATCCCGGTAAACATCCTCATTGCATGGCCCTATGGTCTCTATCGCGATGCGTTTATGCGCCTCGCGCGGCGGATCTCTCCCGCAGGCTGGGTGAAAAACATGGCGGATGTGCTAGCGTATGTGACTTTTCAGTCGCCGGTCTACGTGGCGATCCTGCTAATGGTAGGTGCTGACTGGCATCAGATCGCTGCTGCCGTCAGTTCAAATATCGTGATCTCAATGGTAATGGGCGCAGCCTACGGCTACTTCCTTGATTACTGCCGTCGCCTGTTCCGGGTCAGCAGCTATCATCAGGCCAAAGCCTGATGGCGTGGCGAGTCAGGCCGACTCGCCAAACAGTCCAGTCAAATAACGCTCCAGCGCCATACGCGAACTAAAACCATGCGGAATGCCGTAGTGCTCCTGTGCATCTCCGCCTAAGTAGAGCGGAAAGTGCTGATAGTGATCGCTGGTTTTGATATCTGAAGCCGGTTCAGCCAGCGTCTGGCTGCGCTCTTTCAGCGTAGGGTGAATGACCAGCGCCGTGCGCCCCATCCGAGCTTCACGATTCACATACACATAGTTATCTCCACGACGGTAGCCATAGGCTTTTGGCGTCGCGACGTCCATAGTAAATCCCGCCTTCTCAAGAACGCGTGCCACCTCATCGGGTCGTAAATACATATTTTTTCCTCGTCATCATCTACAGCAGCGCCACCTTACAGTATTGAGCATTAGCAACGCTTTCGGAAAAGTCCATAAACGACGCGTCAACTCGTGATTCACGTCAGAGGTTAAAATTATGCGCTACACTGGTTATTACATCGAAATCAAGGGAGGATCATATGCTTAGAAGACCAAACCGTAACGACGTAGATGCAGGCGTAGACGATATTAATAATGATGTCAGCCAGCTAGCGGACTCTCTGGAGGCGGTATTGAAGTCCTGGGGAAGCGATGCAAAAGATGATGCAGACGGTGCCCGCAGTAAAGCACAGGCGCTGCTGAAAAAGACCCGAGCCAAGCTGCATGGCCGTAACCGTGTTACTCAGGCAGCAACCGATGTTGCAGGCTGTGCCGATAGCTTTGTTAAAGACAGGCCCTGGTGCAGCGTAGGTGCTGCCGCGGCCGCCGGGATCTTCCTTGGCGCGCTGCTGAGCCTGCGTCGATAAATACCCTTAACCCCGTGAGCTAACCCTCACGGGGTTAATTTTATCTCTCCTGCAAGCGCCCTACCCACTTCATCGCCATCTCTGCAGACGTAATATTGGTAAAGCTCATTAAGATCCCACTGCGTACCGGATGTGTGCTATGCCAGTCGCTTAACGCCTGTACCGCCAGCCCTCTCAGCTGCGCCCGCGCAACAATGCTTTTATCATCTCCGTCGATGGCTACCACTAGCTGAATACCGCCGTGTTGGGGAACCACGTTAAATCCGTAGTGAATGAGCGCCGCTTCCAGCCAGGCTCTCCGCTGGGCGTAGTGCAGCCGCATTTTTTTTAGATGACGCCAGAAGTGACCCTGCTGAATAAAGTCCGCTAGCGCATACTGCCACAGGGTAGGAACGCTACACTGGCTACTGTTTATCCGCTGGCGGAACATCGCAGCTTCAGCGGCTGGCACGACGATCCACGCCGTGCGTATGGCTGGAAACAGAGACTTGCTAAAGGTACCGGTATAGATCACCCGCTGCGGCGCATCGAGGCTTTTTAGCGGCGGCAGCGGCCTGCCGTGGTAGCGGAACTCGCTGTCATAATCATCTTCAATAATCCACGCAGAGTTTTCCGCCGCCCACGCCAGCACCTGCCTGCGCCGGGGCAGCGACAGCGCAACGCCCAGCGGGCTTTGATGGGCCGGGGTGAGCAACGCAAAACGCGCCTGCGGCCAGCGTGCTATCGCAGCATCAATGTCCATTCCGTTCTGGTCCACGGGAACAGGAAAACGCTGTACCCCTTCACGATCGATGGCGGGATAGATCAACGGAAACCCGGGATCCTCCATCCACATGCCATCGCCTGGGCTGGCCAGCGTCTGCAGGATCAGACTCATCGACTGCGCATAGCCTGAGGTAATAAATATCTGCTCCGGCTGGCACTCAATGCTGCGGGAGAAGCGAAGGTAGTCGGCGATGGCCTGACGCAGCATGGCCTCCCCCGCCGGATCCCCGAGCGTGAGATCGAAGCGCGACTGGGTGCGCAGGCGTCGGCTGGTCAGCCGCGCCCACAGCGCGCGCGGGAAGAGATCCAGCGCGGGCAAGCCCATCTGAAACGGCTTCGGCTCATGTTCATTGCTGGAGTGCGCAATGGGTACCGCCGCCGCCGCCAACGGTGAGGTCTGACTGACAAAGGTGCCGGCCTGCCCGCGCCGCTCCAGCCACCCCTGCGCCACCAGCTCTCCGTATGCTTGCTCAACCGTCGTACGCGAGACGCCGTTCTCCTGAGCCCATGTGCGGCTCGACGGCAGGCGGCTGCCGGTTTTCAACTCTCCTGAAGTGATGGCGGCCTTAAGCTGCCGGGCAATTTGCTGATAGCGTGCATCCATTATGGTCTGCCTTTTTAATCAAAATATGGCTCTCCAGAGCAGACCATCATAGTGCTACATTTTTGCCATCTTAACGAGGAGAAGAGTCATGACCCAGCTACTACGCCAGCCTTTCTATGAACTTAGCCCGGCCATCTATAACGGCCTGATTCAGGCCAGCCAGGCGCTGGAGCGATGCTCGCTTGATAACACGTTTATTGAGCTTATCTATCTGCGTATTTCACAAATCAACGGCTGCGCTTTTTGCCTGGACAAGCACAGCCGGGCGCTGCGTAAAGCGGGCGTTGAGCAGGCAAAACTCGATGCGTTGGCAGGGTGGCGGATCAGTCACCACTTCAGTGATAAAGAGCAGGCGGCGCTGGCGTGGGCCGAGTCGGTAACCCACATCGCCGACAGCCACGCGGAAGAGCGCGTTTATCAGCCCCTGCTGGCCCATTTTAGCGCTGAGCAGGTGAGCGATCTGACCTGCGCGATCAGCCTGATGAATGCGTTTAACCGCCTCGCCGTTGCCATGCGTCTGTAATTTCAGCCGAAACCTCCCCCGTCCCCGTCGCTATCGTCGACGGGGCATAAATCCGCTCTAAAACCTATATATAGCGTGGTTGATAATTTTTATAACTACATCTAGTATTCCTGTAAGCAAGAACAACATATCCCGGTGCGCTTTTTCGCGCCGACCTGCCATTATAGACGGGAATACGAATCATGCGCATTATTATTTACACTCGAAATGACTGCGTTCAGTGTCACGCTACCAAACGCGCTATGGAGAGCCGCGGCGTTGAGTTTGAGATGGTCAATATCGACCAGGTTCCGGAAGCCGCCGATACCCTGCGCGATCAGGGTTTCCGCCAGCTGCCGGTCGTGATTGCAGGCGACACCAGCTGGTCGGGCTTCCGTCCGGATATGATTAACCGCCTGCTGCCTGCCTCCCGCGTCGCCAGCGCATGAGCACCCTCGTCTACTTCTCCAGCAGCTCGGAAAATACGCAGCGCTTTATTGAGCGCCTCGGGCTGCCGGCGGTGCGCATTCCGCTTAACGAGCGCGAGCGTATTCAGGTGGACGTTCCCTACATTCTGATCGTTCCCAGCTACGGCGGTGGCGGCACGGCGGGCGCGGTGCCGCGTCAGGTGATCCGCTTTCTGAACGATCCACAAAACCGGGCGCTGATCCGTGGCGTCATTGCCGCCGGCAACCGGAACTTCGGTGATGCCTATGGCCGCGCCGGGGATGTGATTTCTCAAAAATGCAGCGTCCCTTACCTCTACCGTTTTGAACTGATGGGCACGCAGCAGGATCTCGATAACGTGCGAAAAGGAGTGAGCGAATTTTGGCAACGACAACCGCAGAGCGCGTGATGCAGGCCGCGCCGGACTACCATGCGCTGAATGCCATGCTGAATCTCTATGATTCATCAGGCCACATTCAGTTTGATAAAGATCGTCAGGCGGTAGAGGCGTTTCATACCGCGCATGTGCTGCCGAACACCGTAACCTTTGCCAGCCAGCAGGCGCGGATCGACTATCTGGTGAGTGAAGGCTATTACAACGGTAGCGTGCTGGCGCGCTACGGCCAGGGGTTTGTTGTCGATCTCTTTGCCACCGCCCACAGCAGCGGTTTTCGTTTCCAGACCTTTCTCGGCGCGTGGAAGTTCTACACCAGCTATACCCTAAAAACCTTCGACGGCAAGCGCTATCTGGAGCACTTTGAGGACCGGGTGGTCATGGTCGCCCTGACCCTGGCCCAGGGCGACGAGGCGCTGGCTCGCCAGCTTACCGATGAGATGCTCTCGGCCCGCTTCCAGCCTGCTACCCCCACCTTTTTAAACGCGGGCAAACAGCAGCGCGGGGAGCTGGTCTCCTGCTTCCTGCTGCGCATTGAAGACAATATGGAGTCGATTGGCCGGGCGGTGAACTCGGCGCTCCAGCTCTCCAAGCGCGGCGGTGGGGTAGCCTTCCTGCTGTCGAACCTGCGCGAGGCGGGCGCGCCGATCAAGCGGATTGAAAACCAGTCCTCCGGCGTGATCCCGGTAATGAAGATGCTGGAAGATGCCTTCTCCTATGCTAACCAGCTGGGGGCACGCCAGGGTGCCGGGGCCGTCTATCTGCACGCTCATCATCCGGATATCCTGCGCTTCCTTGATACCAAGCGGGAGAACGCCGATGAGAAGATCCGCATTAAAACCCTGTCGCTAGGCGTGGTGATCCCGGATGTCACCTTCCGCCTGGCGAAGGAGAATGCCCCGATGGCGCTCTTCTCTCCCTATGACGTGGAGCGCATCTACGGCAAGCCCTTTGGCGATATCGCTATCAGCGAACACTATGAGGCGTTAGTCGCTGACGATCGTATTCGCAAGACCACCATCAACGCCCGTGATTTCTTCCAGCGTTTGGCGGAGATCCAGTTCGAGTCGGGCTACCCGTACATCATGTTTGAGGATACGGTCAACCGCGCTAACCCGATTGCCGGGCGGATCAACATGAGCAACCTCTGCTCGGAGATTTTGCAGGTCAACAGCGCCTCGGAGTATGACGAGAACCTCGACTACGCCCAGACCGGACACGACATCTCCTGCAACCTTGGCTCGCTGAATATCGCCCACACGATGGATTCACCCGACTTTGGCCGCACCGTGGAGACCGCCATTCGCGGGCTGACGGCGGTATCGGACATGAGCCACATTCGCTCCGTGCCTTCGATTGAGGCAGGCAACGCCGCGTCGCATGCCATTGGCCTTGGGCAGATGAACCTGCACGGCTACCTGGCGCGGGAAGGCATCGCCTACGGCAGCGAAGAGGGGATCGACTTTACTAACCTCTACTTCTACACCGTTACCTGGCATGCGTTGAATACCTCCATGATGCTGGCCCGAGAGCGTGGACAGCGCTTTGCCGGATTTGAGCAGTCGCGCTACGCCAGCGGCGAGTACTTTACGCAGTACATTGAGGAGCGCTGGCAGCCAAAAACCGAGGCCGTGCGCGCGCTGTTTGCCCAGGCGGGAATTGTCCTGCCGACGCAGGCGATGTGGCGTCAGCTGCGCGATGACGTGATGCGCTACGGCATCTACAACCAGAATTTGCAGGCCGTACCGCCCACCGGCTCCATCTCCTACATTAACCATGCGACCTCCAGTATCCACCCCATTGTGTCAAAGATTGAGATCCGCAAGGAGGGGAAAACCGGGCGCGTCTACTACCCTGCCCCGTTTATGACCAACGACAACCTGCATCTCTATCAGGATGCCTACGAGATCGGCCCTGAGAAGATCATCGATACCTACGCGGCGGCCACCCGTCACGTCGATCAGGGCCTCTCCCTGACCCTCTTCTTCCCGGATACCGCCACCACCCGCGATATTAACCGGGCGCAGATCTATGCCTGGAAGCGGGGCATCAAGACGCTCTACTACATTCGCCTGCGCCAGCTGGCGCTGGAAGGCACTGAAATTGAAGGCTGCGTGTCATGCGCGCTGTGAGGAGAAGAGGATGAGCCGTTTATCACGGGTTAGCGCCGTTAACTGGAACATTATTCAGGATGATAAGGATCTCGAGGTCTGGAACCGGCTGACCAGCAATTTCTGGCTGCCGGAGAAGGTGCCGCTGTCGAACGACATTCCCGCCTGGCAAACGCTAAGCCACGCCGAGCAGCAGCTGACGATCCGCGTCTTCACCGGGCTGACGCTGCTGGACACCATTCAGAACGGCGTCGGCGCACCGGCGCTGATGGCCGACGCCATGACGCCTCACGAAGAGGCGGTGATGTCCAACATCAGCTTTATGGAGGCGGTGCACGCCCGCTCCTACAGCTCGATATTCTCCACCCTCTGCCAGACCAGCGACGTGGACGCCGCCTACGCGTGGAGTGAGGAGAACGCCCCGCTCCAGCGGAAAGCGCAGATTATTCTGCAGCACTACGCCGCTGACGCACCGCTGAAGAAGAAGATCGCCAGCGTCTTTCTGGAGTCGTTCCTCTTCTACTCCGGCTTCTGGCTACCGATGTACTGGTCCAGCCGGGGCAAACTAACCAACACTGCCGATCTTATCCGGCTGATCATCCGCGATGAGGCGGTGCACGGTTACTACATTGGCTATAAGTACCAGCGCGGGCTGGAAAAAGTGGATGCTGGCGAGCAGGAGGCGTTAAAAAGTTTCGCCCTCGATCTGCTGATGGATCTCTACGATAACGAGCTGGCCTACACCGAGGCGCTCTACGCGGGAACCGGCTGGGAAGAGGAGGTGAAGGCTTTCCTCTGCTACAACGCTAACAAGGCGTTGATGAACCTTGGCTATGACGCGCTCTTCCCGCCGGAGATGGCCGACGTGAACCCGGCTATCCTGGCGGCGTTGTCACCAAACGCAGATGAAAACCATGACTTTTTCTCCGGCTCCGGCTCCTCCTACGTGATGGGTAAAGCGGTGGAAACTGAAGACGCGGACTGGGATTTTTAATTGTTATTTTGGCGGGCCCTATTCCCGGCTGGCCCGCCAGGATATTTCCCAAAACCGCCATTCATATTACAAATCTATTTCTTTCTAACGTATGGTTAACCACTGCTAATTATTCCTCTGAAGTCTATAAATTCGGAGGAATTTCCGTTGCCGTAGCAAAAAAAATTGCCTCCCCGCATATCGCCGCCAGGCCCTTATATCACTGGAAGTCGCGCCGTTCGCGGTTCGGCAAATTCCATGCCAGAGTGCAATTGAGGGTTGTCTCAGATTCTCACTGTGCTAGGGTATAGCCCGTTCATTATTTCCAGCAGGATTGGTATTGATATAAATAAATACGGGAACCTTTTTATTGCATGGCAATTAAACTTGAAGTAAAAAATCTCTATAAGATATTTGGCGACAATCCGCAGCGAGCGTTCAAATATATCGAAAAAGGACTTTCGAAAGCACAGATTCTGGAAAAAACAGGGCTATCGCTTGGCGTTATCAACGCCAGTCTGGCCATTGAAGAAGGCGAGATCTTCGTCATCATGGGGCTCTCCGGATCGGGGAAATCGACCATGGTTCGCCTTCTCAATCGCCTGATTGAACCCACCCGCGGCCAGGTGCTGATTGATGGCGTAGATATCGCCAAAATATCAGACGCCGAGCTTCGCGAGGTGCGCAGGAAAAAGATTGCGATGGTCTTCCAGTCATTCGCGCTAATGCCACACATGACCGTACTTGACAATACGGCGTTTGGTATGGAATTAGCGGGAGTGCCTGCCAGCGAGCGCCAGACTAAAGCGCTCGATGCGCTGCGTCAGGTCGGGCTGGAGAACTACGCTCACGCTTACCCGGATGAGCTCTCCGGCGGCATGCGTCAGCGCGTGGGCCTTGCTCGCGCCCTGGCCATCAACCCCGATATTCTGCTGATGGACGAAGCGTTCTCGGCTCTCGATCCGCTGATCCGTACCGAGATGCAGGACGAGCTGGTGAAGCTTCAGTCCCGCCAGCAGCGCACCATTGTTTTTATCTCCCACGATCTCGACGAAGCCATGCGCATCGGCGACCGCATCGCCATTATGCAGGGCGGCGAAGTGGTGCAGGTCGGCACGCCGGATGAGATCTTAAATAATCCGGCTAACGACTACGTGCGCACCTTCTTCCGCGGCGTGGATATCAGCCAGGTCTTTAGCGCCAAGGATATTGCCCGCCGTAGCCCGGTTGGCCTGCTGCGTAAAGCGCCCGGCTTTGGCCCACGCTCGGCACTGAAGCTGCTCGAAGACGAGGACCGCGAGTATGGCTACGTCATTGAGCGCGGCAACAAGTTTGTCGGCACGGTCTCCATCGACTCCCTGAAGGCGGCGTTGAGCCAGCAGCAGGGTATCGACGCGGCGTTAATTGACTCTCCGGCTCCGGTCGACGCAGAGACGCCGCTTAGCGAACTGCTCTCCCACGTCGGCCAGGCACCCTGTGCCGTGCCGGTAGTGGGTGAGGAGCAACAGTACGTCGGCATCATCTCAAAACGGATGCTGCTGCAGGCTTTAGATCGCGAGGGGGCAAACAATGGCTGATCAATCTAATCCGTGGGGAACCACC
Source organism: Escherichia sp. ESNIH1 (assembly GCA_002918705.1). Taxonomy (GTDB): domain Bacteria; phylum Pseudomonadota; class Gammaproteobacteria; order Enterobacterales; family Enterobacteriaceae; genus Pseudescherichia. The sequence continues at coordinate 46,334 of PQKR01000001.1, forward strand.
GAGGCGGCAGACGCCGCACAATCTACCGCAACGCAATCTACCGCAACGCAATCTGCCGACGCCTGGGGCGGCTCTCCGGCGGCGGCACCGACCGACGGTGGCAGCGCAGACTGGCTGAACAGCGCCCCGCCTGCGCCGGAACACTTCAACATTATGGATCCGTTCCACAAGACGCTGATCCCGCTGGACAGCTGGGTAACAACCGGTATCGACTGGGTAGTTTCCCACTTCCGTCCGGTATTCCAGGGCATCCGCGTGCCGGTGGACTATATCCTTAACGGCTTCCAGCAGCTGCTGCTGGGCATGCCAGCCCCGGTGGCCATCGTGGTCTTTGCGCTGATCGCCTGGCAGTTTGGCAGCGCGGGCATGGGCATCGCTACCCTGGTGTCGCTGATCCTGATCGGTGCGATCGGTGCCTGGTCGCAGGCGATGATCACCCTGGCGCTGGTGCTGACCGCCCTGCTCTTCTGCGTGGTGATTGGCTTGCCGATGGGGATCTGGCTGGCACGCAGCCCGCGGGCGGCGAAAATTATTCGCCCGCTGCTGGATGCGATGCAGACGACGCCCGCGTTTGTCTACCTGGTGCCGATCGTCATGCTGTTCGGTATCGGTAACGTACCGGGCGTGGTGGTGACCATTATCTTCGCCCTACCGCCGATCGTGCGTCTGACTATCCTCGGGATCAACCAGGTACCGGAAGATCTGATCGAAGCGTCACGCTCGTTCGGGGCCAGCCCGCGCCAAATGCTGTTTAAAGTGCAGCTGCCGCTGGCGATGCCGACCATCATGGCCGGTGTCAACCAGACGCTGATGCTCGCCCTCTCGATGGTGGTCATCGCCTCGATGATCGCCGTGGGCGGCCTCGGCCAGATGGTGCTGCGCGGTATCGGCCGCCTCGATATGGGCCTTGCTACCGTTGGCGGCGTCGGGATCGTGATCCTGGCGATCATTCTTGACCGCCTGACCCAGGCTGTGGGCCGCGACTCCCGCAGCCGTGGCAACCGCCGCTGGTATACCTCTGGTCCGGTTGGATTAATCACCCGCCCTTTCATTAAGTAAGTTCTTGCCCGGCGGCGCTCAGCTTGCCGGGCCTACACACCCCTTCTAAAAACTAAGGAACAACGATGCGACATAGCGTACTTTTTGCCACAGCGTTTGCCACCCTTGTCTCAACCAGCACCTTCGCCGCTGACCTGCCGGGCAAAGGCATGACCGTCCAGCCAATACAGAGCACCATCTCCGAAGAGTCTTTCCAGACTCTGCTGGTCAGCCGCGCCCTTGAGAAGCTCGGCTACACCGTAAATAAAGCCAGCGAAGTGGACTACAACGTAGGTTACACCTCTATTGCCTCCGGCGATGCCACCTTTACCGCGGTCAACTGGCAGCCGCTGCATGACGACATGTACGCCGCCGCCGGTGGTGATAAGAAGTTCTACCGTGAAGGCACCTTTGTCTCCGGCGCGGCGCAGGGTTACCTGATTGATAAGAAAACCGCTGAGAAGTACCACATCACCAATATTGAACAGTTGAAGGATCCGAAGATCGCCAAACTGTTCGATACCAACGGTGACGGTAAAGCTGACATGATGGGCTGTTCGCCAGGCTGGGGCTGTGAAGCGGTCATTAACCACCAGAACAAAGCCTTCGATCTGGAGAAAACCGTCAACGTCAGCCACGGCAACTACTCGGCGATGATGGCCGACACCATTGCCCGCTTCAAAGAGGGCAAGCCGGTGATCTACTACACCTGGACCCCGTACTGGGTGAGCGACGTGCTGAAACCGGGTAAAGATGTGGTCTGGCTGCAGGTACCCTTCTCCTCCCTGCCGGGCGAGCAGAAGGATATCGACACCAAGCTGCCGAACGGCATGAACTATGGCTTCCCGGTGAACACCATGCATATCGTTGCCAACAAAGCCTGGGCAGAGAAAAACCCGGCGGCGGCGAAGCTCTTCTCCGTGATGAAGCTGCCGCTGGCGGACATCAACGCCCAGAATGCGATGATGCACGCGGGCAAAGCCTCGGAAGCGGATATCCAGGGCCACGTCGACGGCTGGATCAAAGCCCACCAGCAGCAGTTTGACGGCTGGATCAAAGAGGCGCTGGCCGCGCAGCAGTAAGTTCTCCCTCCCTCACCTGCCGGTGGGGGAGCATTTTTTCAACAGCACGAACCGACACACGATCCCTCCCCACGCTCCGACGAATTCGTTATGATAAATAATCATTTATCTGAATATCGCCTACTCATGACCAAATCTACCCATCCGCTCAGCCCCGCGCTGATTGTGCTTATGTCCGTGGCCACCGGCCTTACCGTGGCCAGCAACTACTATGCCCAGCCTCTGCTCGATACCATCGCGCACGCCTTTTCGCTCTCCTCCAGCCAGGCCGGTTTTATCGTCACCGCCGCCCAGCTCGGCTACGCGGCAGGCCTGCTGCTGCTGGTGCCGCTGGGCGATATGTTTGAGCGCCGGACGATGATCGTCGTGATGACCCTGCTGGCTGCTGGCGGGATGTTAATTACCGCCACCAGCCAGTCGCTGGGCATGATGATCCTCGGTACCGCCCTCACCGGCCTCTTTTCGGTGGTGGCGCAGATCCTTGTGCCGCTGGCCGCGACCCTCGCCACCCCGGCGAAGCGCGGCAAGGTGGTAGGGACGATCATGAGCGGCCTGCTGCTGGGGATCCTGCTGGCACGCACCGTGGCCGGACTGCTGGCGAACCTCGGCGGCTGGCGTACGGTCTACTGGGTGGCCACCGTCCTGATGGTGGTGATGGCCTTTGCCCTCTGGCGCGGCCTGCCCAAGGTCAAGCAGGACAATCATCTTAACTACTTCCAGCTGCTCGGCTCGGTGTTCTCCCTCTTTACCCGTGACAGGCTGCTGCGTACCCGCGCCGTGCTGGGCTGCTTTACCTTTGCCAACTTTAGCATCCTCTGGACCTCTATGGCCTTCCTGCTCGCTGCCCCGCCCTTTAACTACTCCGAGGGCGTCATCGGCCTGTTTGGCCTGGCGGGTGCCGCGGGTGCGCTCGGTGCGCGTCCCGCGGGCAGCCTGGCGGATCGCGGTAAATCACATCTGACCACCACCTGGGGCCTGCTGCTGTTGCTGCTGTCGTGGATTGCTATCTGGTTCGGCCACGCCTCGGCGCTGGCGCTGATCGTCGGGATTGTCGTACTGGATCTCACGGTGCAGGGGGTGCATATCACCAACCAGACGGTAATCTACCGCGTTAAGCCGGAGGCGCGTAACCGCCTCACCGCAGGCTATATGACCAGCTACTTTATCGGCGGCGCGGCCGGGTCGCTGATCTCCGCCAGCGCCTGGCAGCACGACGGCTGGCGCGGCGTCTGCCTGGCCGGCAGCCTGATGGCGTTGCTCAATTTGCTGGTCTGGTGGCGCGGTTATCACCGGCAATCGGCTACCGAGTAACCGTTCATTGACCTTTTGTTGACTTAGGTAACGGCGGGGGTGGTAAGGTATCCCCCGCTTGGTGACGGTTTCAGTTCCTTAATGTATATCCACAATTAATACATTTACTTTATTTGTCACTATCGTTACTATATCGGCTGTAACTAATGAGGTCATGCCCAAAATGGATAGTTCGTTTACGCCCATTGAACAAATGCTAAAATTTCGCGCCAGTCGCTATGAGGATTTCCCGTTTAACGAGATCCTTCTCACCCGTCTGTGCATGCACATGCAGGGGAAGCTGCTGGATAACCGCAATAAGATGCTGAAAGCTCAAGGGATTAACGAGACGTTATTTATGGCGTTAATTACGCTGGAGTCTCAGGAAAACCACAGTATTCAACCCTCTGAGCTGAGCTGTGCGCTGGGTTCGTCCCGTACTAACGCGACCCGTATCGCCGATGAACTGGAAAAGCGCGGCTGGATCGAACGTCGCGAAAGCGATAACGATCGCCGCTGCCTGCATCTGCAGCTGACCGATAAAGGTCATGAGTTTTTACGTCAGGTGCTGCCCCCGCAGCATAACTGCCTGCATCAGCTCTGGTCTTCGCTTACCGTAGAAGAGAAAGAGCAGCTTGAGCAGATCACCCGTAAGCTGCTTACTCGCCTGGATGAGATGGATGAACAAGACGTCATCCTTGAGGCGCTGCGCTAACGCGCCCATCCGCACGACAATCCTGATTACATAAGAAATTGCCAGGCCAGCACAGCGTGCTGGCCTTTTGGTGAACAGGTCGGCTCAGCCGATGTGAAATAATAAGATCGTGGAGAACAAACATGAGCGCAAATGCGGAGAGTCAAGCCCCGCAGCAACCGGTCAACAATAAGAAGGGTAAGCGTACGCGCATCCTGCTTATTTTGGCCTTGCTCTTTATCGTTATTGCCGTGGCATATGGGATCTATTGGTTTTTAGTTCTGCGTCATCATGAAGAGACCGATGACGCTTACGTGGCAGGGAACCAGGTTCAGATCATGGCGCAGGTGTCCGGCAGCGTGACAAAAGTCTGGGCCGACAACACCGACTTTGTGAAAAAGGGTGACGTGCTGGTCACGCTGGATCCGACCGACGCTCAGCAGGCGTTTGAGAAAGCGCAGACCGAGCTGGCCTCCAGCGTGCGCCAGACCCGCCAGCTGATGATCAACAGCAAGCAGTATCAGGCCAATATTGAAGTACAGAAGACCGCCCTCGCCCAGGCGCAGAGCGATCTCAACCGCCGCGTGCCGCTGGGTACGGCTAACCTGATTGGCCGTGAAGAGCTGCAACACGCCCGCGACGCTGTGACCAGCGCCCAGGCCCAGCTCGACGTAGCCGTTCAGCAGTATAACGCGAACCAGGCAATGATCCTCGGCACCCGCCTGGAAGATCAGCCTGCGGTGAAGCAGGCTGCCACTGAAGTACGCAACGCCTGGCTCGCCCTGCAGCGTACTAAAATTGTTAGCCCGATGACCGGCTACGTCTCCCGCCGTGCGGTACAGCCTGGCGCGCAGATCAGCCCCTCTACCGCGCTGATGGCTGTCGTCCCGGCCTCTGGCCTGTGGGTCGACGCTAACTTTAAAGAGACCCAGCTGGCGCACATGCGCATTGGCCAGACGGCGACCGTGGTGAGCGATATTTACGGCGACGAGGTGACCTACACCGGTAAGGTGGTCGGTCTCGATATGGGTACCGGCAGTGCCTTCTCGCTGCTTCCGGCACAAAACGCCACCGGGAACTGGATCAAAGTGGTTCAGCGTCTGCCGGTGCGTATTGAGCTGGATGCCAACCAGCTCTCCCAGCATCCGCTGCGTATTGGCCTGTCGACGTTGGTGACGGTAGATACCAGCAACAGCGACGGTCAGGTGCTGGCCAGCCAGGCTCGCTCTACGCCAGCCTATGAGAGTAACGCGCGGGAGATCGGTCTTGAGCCGGTTAATACCCTGATTAACGATATCGTGCAGGCCAACGCGGGCTAACCCTAATGAGCGCTACGCAACCGAGAAAACCGCTGGAGGGGGCGCAGCTGGTCATTATGACCATTGCGCTGTCGCTGGCGACCTTTATGCAGGTGCTGGACTCCACCATCGCCAACGTGGCGATCCCCACCATTGCCGGTAACCTTGGCGCGTCACTGAGCCAGGGGACCTGGGTGATCACCTCGTTTGGGGTAGCAAATGCTATCTCTATTCCGATCACCGGCTGGCTGGCGAAGCGCGTCGGCGAAGTGAAGCTGTTCCTCTGGTCGACCATTGCCTTTGCCGTCGCCTCCTGGGCGTGCGGCGTCTCGACCAGCCTCAACATGCTGATCTTCTTCCGCGTCCTGCAAGGGATCGTTGCCGGGCCGCTGATCCCGCTCTCACAGAGCCTGCTGCTCAGCAACTACCCGCCAGCGAAGCGCTCTATCGCGCTGTCGCTCTGGTCAATGACGGTGATCGTCGCCCCGATCTGCGGCCCAATTCTGGGCGGTTACATCAGCGATAATTATCACTGGGGCTGGATCTTCTTTATCAACGTGCCGATCGGTATCGTGGTCGTGATCATGGCGATGCAGAGCCTGCGCGGGCGGGAAACCCGTACCGAACAGCGGCGCATTGACGCCGTCGGCCTGGCGCTGCTGGTCATTGGTGTTGGCTGTCTGCAGGTGATGCTCGACCAGGGTAAAGAGCTGGACTGGTTCAACTCCAGGGAGATCATTATCCTGACCATTGTGGCGGTGGTGGCGCTAAGTTTCCTGATTGTCTGGGAGCTGACCGACGACCACCCGATTGTCGATCTCTCGCTATTTAAGTCGCGCAACTTCACCATCGGCTGTCTCTGTATCAGCATGGCCTACATGCTCTACTTTGGCGCGATTGTGCTGCTGCCGCAGCTGCTGCAGGAGGTCTACGGCTATACGGCCACCTGGGCGGGGCTGGCCTCAGCGCCGGTGGGGATCATCCCGGTGATCCTGTCGCCGATAATCGGTCGCTTTGCCCACAAGCTGGATATGCGCCGGCTGGTTACCTTTAGCTTTATCATGTATGCGGTCTGCTTCTACTGGCGCGCCTATACGTTCGAGCCGGGTATGGACTTTGCTGCCTCGGCGCTGCCGCAGTTTATCCAGGGCTTTGCCGTCGCCTGCTTCTTTATGCCGCTGACGACCATTATCCTCTCTGGATTACCGCCTGAGCGTCTGGCGGCCGCCTCCAGTCTGTCGAACTTTTCGCGTACGCTGGCAGGCTCCATCGGCACGTCCATCACCACTACGCTGTGGACCAACCGGGAGTCGATCCATCACGCTCAGCTCACGGAGTCGGTGACCCCCTACAACCCTAACGCCCAGGCTATGTATGACCAGCTGCAGGGAATGGGGATGTCACAGCAGCAGGCGTCCGGCTGGATAGCCCAGCAGATCACTAACCAGGGCCTGATTATCTCGGCCAACGAGATATTTTGGATCTCCGCAGGGATCTTCGTGATTATGTTGGGGCTGGTGTGGTTTGCCAAACCGCCGTTTGGCGCAGGTAGCGGTGGCGGTGGCGCCCACTGATCGCTGAGTAAATTGACCGGACTGCGACAGGGATTGTCCGTTCTGATAAAGCCGTGCTCCTGAAATCGCTTCACGATAGTGAAAAGACAACAGGAGCACATCATGCTGAAAAACCCCGCCCAGAAATACCAGCCCTACCCCCCTCTCTCCCTGCCCGATCGCACGTGGCCGGAAAAGCAGATCGCCCACGCGCCGCGCTGGCTCTCCACCGATCTGCGTGACGGTAACCAGGCCCTGGCCGAGCCAATGGACGTGACGCGTAAAATGCAGCTCTGGAACCTGCTGCTCGACTGCGGCTTTAAGGAGATTGAAGTTGCTTTCCCGTCCGCTTCGCAGACCGATTTCAACTTCGTTCGCCAGCTGATTGAAAATAATCATATTCCCGACGACGTGACCATTCAGGTATTAACTCAGGCGCGTGAAGATTTAATTGCGCGAACCTTCGATGCGCTGCGCGGTGTCAGCCGCGCGACGGTGCATCTCTACAATGCCACTGCGCCGCTGTTTCGCCGTCTGGTGTTCGGCATGGAGAAGGCACAGATTATTGAACTCGCCACCCGCAGTACGCGCCTGATCCGTAAGCTGTGCGAAGAGAACCCGCAAACGCGCTGGCAGTATGAGTATTCACCGGAAACCTTCTGCTTTACCGAGCCAGAGTTCGCCCTGGAGATTTGCGAAGCGGTGTCGGCTATCTGGCAGCCCAGTGCCGAACGCCCCATGATCATCAACCTGCCCGCCACCGTGGAGGTGAATACGCCCAACGTCTACGCGGATCAAATTGAGTGGTTCTGCCGCCACTTCAGCCAGCGCGAGGCGGTCTGCATCAGCGTCCATCCGCATAACGATCGCGGCACGGGGGTGGCGAGCGCCGAGCTGGCGGTGATGGCGGGCGCAGATCGCATTGAGGGCTGTCTGTTTGGCAACGGCGAGCGTACCGGCAACGTCTGTCTGGTCACGCTGGCGATGAATCTCTACAGCCAGGGCATCACGCCGGGGCTGGATTTCAGCGATATGACCCGCGTGGTGGAGGTGGTGGAGAGCTGCAATCAGCTGCCGGTGCACCCCCGTCATCCCTGGGCCGGGCGGCTGGCCTACACCGCCTTCTCCGGTTCACACCAGGATGCGATCAAGAAAGGATTCGATGCGCGCAGGCCCGGTGAACGCTGGGAGATGCCCTATCTGCCTATCGATCCGCAGGATATTGGCTGCACCTATGAGGCGGTGATCCGCGTCAATAGCCAGTCGGGCAAGAGCGGCAGCGCGTGGCTTATCGAACAGAATCACGGCCTGACGCTGCCCCGCGCCCTGCAGCAGGACTTCAGCCAGCACGTACAGCGGGAGGCCGACGACGGCGGCAAAGAGATGACGCAAAATGCGCTCTGGCAGCTTTTCCGCAGTCGCTATGGGCTGGTGCCAGCGCCGCGCTTCCATCTGCTCAGCTACAGCAGTGAAAGCCAGCAGGATGGACTGTTACGTTTAACCGCCACCGTCTCGAACGACGGCGAAACGCGACCGCTGGAAGGGTGCGGCAACGGGCTGCTCTCTGCCGCAGCCAGTGGGTTATCGTCATGGGTGGCGCAGCCGTTTGTGATCAAAGATTATCATGAGCACACCCTGGGCGAGCGCAGCGACAGCCGTTCGGTCGCCTATATCCACTGTCTGTTTCAGGATGGCAGCAGCCGCTGGGGCGTAGGCATCGATAACGACGTTGCCCGTGCGTCGCTGCAGGCGCTGCTAAATACGCTGGCCTAACGAAAATAGTCGCTGGGTGAGACGCCCATCACCCGGCGAAACATGGCGGTAAAGGCGCTATGGCTGCCGTAGCCGGTATCCAGCGCGACACGCAGCACCGACTGCCCCTGCGCCAGGCGCAGCAGGGCTTCCATCAGGCGCGCCCGGCGTACCCATTCGCCAAAGCTTAATCCCGTTTGCTGCTGAAAATGGCGGTTGAGCGTGCGCTCGCTCATATTGGTCAGGCTCGCCGCCAGGGTGGTGGTCCACTCCCGGGCAGGCTCTTCACCGATCTGCTGGCAAAGCGTGCGCAGCAGATCGCTGTGTGGTTCAGGAAGATGGAAAGGCAGCGCCTGCATCACTCGGATCTCATCGAGGATCAGCTCATAAACGCGCTCATCGCGGCTGCCCGGCGAGTAGCGTTCGGCCAGATCGAACGATGAGACAATCAGCTCGCGCAGCAGAGGGGAAATTTGCACGATCTGGCAGGCCGCAGGCAGGTCAGCACGGGCCAGCGGATCGATAAATAGCGTGCGGGCGGCAACATTGCCGGTAATACGCAATGCGTGCTGCGTCGCGGCAGGAAGCCAGACGCCCCGCCCCGGCGGCACCACCCAGCAGCCTGCTGCGGTCTCAACTCTTACTACGCCGCTCAGGCTATGCAGCAGCTGCGCGCAATCATGCTGATGCCACGGCTCGCTGTCGCCATGCGCATAATCATGGGCAAAGGGGATGAGCGGGCGATGGGTAAAAGAGAAGGTCGTGGTGGTGGTCATTGTCATCTACAGATGCTGAAACGCCGGGCGGCACTGCGTTTGCCCGGCCTACGTTGGGCGCAGTGCCTTTCGTAGGCCCGGTAAGCGCGAGCGCCACCGGGCATCTGCTACGACTAAATGTGCAGCTCTTGCAGCTTATCTTTCGGCAGCGCCAGCTCGTCGTTGCTGTTGACGCGCACGTCGCGCTCCAGGATATGACGCGCAATCTCCTGCGCCTCGTCCAGAGAGTGCATCTGATAGGTTCCGCACTGGTAGACATTCAGCTCAGGGATCTGGTTCTGCTCTTTCACCTTCAGCACGTCGGCCATCGCCGCTTTCCAGGCATCCGCAACGCGCTGCTCGTCTGGCGTGCCAATCAGGCTCATATAGAAACCGGTACGGCAGCCCATCGGCGAGATATCGATGATCTCAACGCCGTTGCCATTCAGGTGGTCGCGCATAAAGCCCGCGAACAGGTGCTCCAGCGTATGGATGCCCTTTTCCGGCATCACTTCTTTGTTCGGGATGCAGAAACGCAGGTCAAACACGGTGATGGTATCGCCATGCGGCGTGTTCATGGTTTTCGCAACGCGAACAGCAGGGGCTTCCATACGGGTGTGGTCGACAGTGAAGCTATCCAACAACGGCATTTTTTCACCTCCGGAGTGATTTTTTTAAAATTAAGTGAACTCTTTAAACGCATGCAAGTCTGAGTATATGAAAGACGCGCATTTGTTATCATCATCCCTGTTTTCAGAGATGAAATTTTGGCCACAGCAATGTGGCCTTTTTCTTTTCTATCAGGCGTGTTTCGCCAGCAGATCCTCAAACGACTCGCTATCCGCCGCCTCAATCTCCCGCTGACGCCCCCATGATGCATCGCGCTCTTTGGTGAAGTCCTCTTCCAGCAGAACCGCCAGCGGCTCTTCCCGCAGCATATCACGATACTGTGCCGCCAGCGCCTTGCCGGTGCCGCCGATACCGCTTTCGAGCATTGAGTGCAGGATACGCGCCGAGAAGGTAAGCTCTGGATCGTCAAAGCTCGCGACCAGTTGATCGCACACCTCTGCATAGGCGGTGCCGCCGTCGATGCCGTCAAGGGTCAGCGCGACGCGCTTAAGATCGCGGAACAGATCCTTGCCGACGTCTTTCAGTGGGAACTGGGCGGTTTCACAGCCAATGCCCAGCGTCAGGCCCGGCTTACGTCCTTCCAGAATAACCCGATTCCAGTTGGTACGGGTACAGAGCAGTTCATCGCTGCTCATCTCTGGCGCATCCGCCAGCACGCACCAGACCATGAACAGATCGAGGAAGCGAACCTGCTGCTCGTCCACGCCCACCGCCGAGAAGGGGTTAATATCCAGCGAGCGAACCTCAATGTACTCAATGCCGCCGCGCAGGAGCGCATCTGATGGTGCTTCACCGCTGCGGGTCACCCGTTTCGGGCGCACCGGCGCATAGAGCTCATTTTCGATCTGCAGAATATTGGTGTTGATCTGCAGATGTTTGCCATCCTTCGTCAGCCCCATCTTCTCGTAGTCAGCAGACGGCGTTTTGATCGCCCGTTTCAATGCTGCCACATAACCCTCTAAATCGTTAAACGTAATACCGAGATTGCTTTGCGATTTATTGGTATAGCCGAGGTCGCTCAGACGCAGCGAGGTGGCATACGGCAGGTAGTACATCCCCTCTTCCGTCTTTTCAAACGGCAGCGTGGTGGGTTTGCCCTGCAGGAACGAGGAGCAGATGGCCGGAGACGCGCCGAACAGGTAAGGGATCACCCAGCCGAAGCGGTAGTAGTTGCGGATCAGTCGGAAATAGCCGTCAGAGACCGCTTCTTTATCCGTACTGCCGCACTTCGCCTGCCAGAAGGCCATCGGCAGAGAAAAGTTGTAGTGCACGCCTGAGATAGTCTGCATCAGCGCCCCGTAGCGGTTTTTTAACCCCTCACGGTAGAGCGTCTTGAGACGACCAATATTGGATTTGCCATACTGCGCCAGCTCAATATCCTGCCCGTTCTCAATATAGCAGGGCATACTCAGCGGCCACAGCCGTTCATCTCCCAGGTTACGCACGGTATAACGGTGTACGTCGCGCAGCACCGTCAGCATATGATCGATATCGTCATCAACCGGAGTAATAAATTCCAGCAGCGCTTCTGCGAAATCCGTGGTGATCCATTTATGTGTCAGCGCTGCACCAAGCTGTTCCGGATGTCCGGTTTTTGCAAGCGTGCCGTCAGCGTTAACGCGCAGCGTTTCGCGCTCCAGCCCTCGCATAATCCCTTTCAGGACATGAGGATTTTTTTCCAGCCAGGACAGCGCCTGTGATACGTCCGGGATCAAGTTGACCTCCCGCCTGTCGAAATTATTTCTAATAAGCATAATTGTAATGGTTGACGATGAAAGCGTATGACCAACCAATTAGTGCCACCACGTTATACCTTGCAGGGTTGCGACCGTCAGGACGGCGTAGCGTAGCCCCTTGCCAAGGCATAAAAAAAAGATAACCGGCCCCCACGCAATGCGCATCCATCCCGCAAGCAGGCACAGCAGATCACCGATAACAGGCATCCAGCTCAATAATAGCGTGGCTGCGCCATAACGTTTCAAATAGTCTTGGGCTTTTTCCTGCCAGCGTGACGTTTTACGCAGCGGAAAGAAACGCCCAAGGATAACGTTAGTCACCCCTCCAAGGCTATTACCCATTGTTGCTATTAACAAAAGTAGCCAGGGCTGACTGACGCCAGAGATTAGCATGGCGACCAGCAGCACTTCTGAACTGCCCGGCAATAGCGTGGCGCTGAGAAAGCTGCTGGTAAAAAGGGAAAGGAGTGACAGTGCGTCGCTCACAGCGTACGCACGTCCACCGCATCCATTCCTGCCCGCCGTGCCGCCTCCAGACCAAAGTCAGCGTCTTCAAACACAACGCATTTGGTCGGATCGACGCCCATCAGCTCGGCACAGAGCAGGAAGGTATCGGGCGCAGGCTTGTGGTGCTCAACGTCATCGGCGGCAACCACGGCGGTAAAGTACTGGCGCAGGTTAAGGTGAGCCAGCAGCGCTTCGGCAATGGCGCGTTCGCTGCCGGTGCCTACCGCCATTGGACGACGGCCGTGCCACGCTTTCACCACCTCAATCAGCGGCAGCGGCTCAACGGTATCCAGCAGCATCGCCTTCACCGCCTCGGTTTTTTCACGCGCCAGGGCATAGGGATCGAGATCGCCGTGGTTCCACTCAATTACCGCCTGCGCAATACGCCAGGTCGGCGAGCCGTTAAGCGCGACGATAGCCTGCTCGTCAAAGCGCATGCCATAGTGCGCCAGCACGTCGTGCCAGGCTTTACGATGGGTAGGTTCGGTATCAAGGATGGTGCCATCCATATCGAAAATCAGACCGTCATAACGTTCGTACATCGCGTTCTCACACTGCGGATAACAGAACATTACTTTAACGTAAACAGGGCGTTTTGTCGCTGATGGCGAAAGAGAGTTAGGGTGTAAAACAGGAAGTTAGATTTAGAGATAAAAAAGAGAGTATATTTCGGAGGTTAACGCTGAGAAGTGTCTTTTTACTTGAAGAATGGTGCATCCGGGAGGATTCGAACCTCCGACCGCTCGGTTCGTAGCCGAGTACTCTATCCAGCTGAGCTACGGATGCATCAGGGTGGTGCTTTACAGCTTTTTCTAGAAGATGGTGCATCCGGGAGGATTCGAACCTCCGACCGCTCGGTTCGTAGCCGAGTACTCTATCCAGCTGAGCTACGGATGCATCAGGGTACTGCTTTACTACTTTTTCAATGTCGCTCAACTTGCCGCAACACTGCACAATATGGTGCATCCGGGAGGATTCGAACCTCCGACCGCTCGGTTCGTAGCCGAGTACTCTATCCAGCTGAGCTACGGATGCAAATGGCGGTGAGGCGGGGATTCGAACCCCGGATGCAGCTTTTGACCGCATACTCCCTTAGCAGGGGAGCGCCTTCAGCCTCTCGGCCACCTCACCAACACGCCTCTTGCGAGTGCGTCGAAGAACTTGTTTCTGCTCATCGTCGCTGCGTTGGCGCACATATTACTTTCTGGGACTTATAAGTCAAACAATTTTTCCCAGCCCTGATTCGTTTGCACACTTCGCACACAATTTGCGTTGAAAAGGATCAAAAAGAGTGTTTTATCAGCAGAATCCTTGCCGTTACGCAGCATACAGAAAGGGAGCGGAGAAATGAAAATGTCATGCCAAAAGGGGAGAATAAGAATAAAGAGTGAAAAAAAGCAGGCTGGAGAGAGCCGCGTCTCGCCAGACGGCGAGACGCGATGATATCAGTAGCTGGACTGTTGTGATTTTTCAGCCTGGATACGCTGGTAGATCTCTTCACGATGAACAGATACTTCTTTAGGGGCGTTCACACCAATGCGCACCTGGTTGCCCTTAACCCCTAAAACTGTCACGGTGACCTCGTCCCCAATCATGAGGGTTTCACCAACTCGACGAGTCAGAATCAGCATTCTTTGCTCCTTGAAAGATTAAAAGAGTCGGGTCTCTTGTATCCCGGCATTATCCATCATATAACGCCAAAAAGTAAGCGATGACAAACACGTAAAGTGTAAGCAGTCACGGCATCACATTCTGTTAAACGTAAGTTTAGCCGATATACACAACTTCAACCTGACTTTATCGTTATCAACAGCGTAGTGGCAAGTACGCCATAACCCAAGGGCTATGGCGTCTGCATTCGCTTTGTTTGTTATTACAGTTTTGCGCTTACCCAGCCTTTCACGCTGGCTAACGCCGCAGGGAGCGCGGCTGCGTCCGTACCGCCGGCCTGCGCCATATCTGGACGGCCACCGCCTTTACCGCCCACCTGCTGGGCAACCATACCAATCAGCTCCCCTGCCTTCACGCGGTCGGTCACCTCTTTGGAGACCCCCGCAATCAGAGAAACCTTACCCTCTGCCACCGTAGCCAGAACGATTACCGCGGAACCCAGCTGGTTCTTCAGATCGTCAACCATAGTACGCAGCATCTTCGGCTCGACGCCCGCCAGCTCGCTCACCAGCAGCTTCACGCCGTTAATCTCTTCAGCCTTATCGGAGAGGTTTGCGCTCTCCTGCGCCGCCTGCTGCGCTTTCAGCTGCTGCAGCTCTTTCTCCAGCTGGCGGGTTTTATCCAGAACGGTACGCACTTTGTCGCCCAGGTTCTGGCTGTCGCCCTTCAGCAGCTGGGCAATATCCTGCAGCTGCTCGCTCTGCGCATGGAGGCTGGCAAGCGCATTTTCACCGGTTACGGCTTCGATACGACGAACGCCTGCCGCGGTACCGGATTCAGACACGATGCGGAACAGACCAATATCACCGGTGCGGGAGGCGTGGGTGCCGCCGCACAGCTCGGTAGAGAAGTCGCCCATGCTCAGTACGCGTACGCGCTCGTCATACTTCTCGCCAAACAGCGCCATCGCGCCTTTAGCCCGCGCATCTTCCAGATCCATGATCTGGGTTTCGATCGGCAGGTTACGGCGAATCTGGGCGTTAACCAGATCTTCCACCGCGCGGATCTCCGCCGGCTTCATTGCTTCAAAGTGGGAGAAGTCAAAGCGCAGGACCTTGTCGTTCACCAGCGAGCCTTTCTGCGCTACGTGGGTGCCCAGCACTTCGCGCAGCGCGGCGTGCATCAGGTGCGTTGCAGAGTGGTTCAGACGGATACGTTCACGGCGGGCTTCATCCACTTCGGCTTTAACGCCGTCGCCCACTTTCAGGGAGCCGGAGGCCAGCTTGCCCTGATGACCAATCGCCTGGCCATACTTCTGCGTATCGGTCACGGTAAAGGTGAAGGCGTTGCCTTTCAGCTCGCCCTTGTCGCCAACCTGGCCGCCGGATTCAGCGTAGAACGGCGTCGCGTCAAGGATAACCACCGCCTCCTGCCCTGCGCTAATGGCGTCTACGGACTGGCCCTCAACAAACAGCGCGGTCACTTTACTGGTCAGCTCAAGGCTGTCGTAGCCTTTAAATTCGGATGCGCCTTCAACGCGGATCATCGCGTTGTAGTCAGCGCCAAAGCCGCTGGATTCACGGGCGCGGTTGCGCTGCGCTTCCATCGCGACCTTGAAGCCCTCTTCGTCGACTTTGATATCGCGCTCGCGACAGACGTCGGCGGTGAGATCCATTGGGAAGCCGTAGGTGTCATACAGACGGAAGACGGTCTCACCGTCCAGCGTATCGCCGGTCAGCTTCGCCAGCTCTTCGTCGAGCAGCGCCAGGCCGCGCTCCAGCGTGCGGGCAAACTGCTCTTCTTCGGTTTTCAGAGTCTGCTCAACCTGCGCCTGCTGGCTCTTCAGCTCTTCGCCTGCCGCACCCATCACGTCAATCAGCGGGGCAACCAGCTTGTAGAAGAAGGTCTCTTTCGCGCCAAGCATGTTGCCATGACGGACCGCACGACGAATGATGCGGCGCAGCACGTAGCCACGGCTCTCGTTCGACGGCAGCACGCCGTCGGCAAGCAGGAACGCACAGGAGCGGATGTGGTCGGCAATGACGCGCAGGGATTTGTTATTCAGATCGGTTGCGCCAGTCACTTTCGCCACGGCAGCGATCAGATCGCGGAACAGGTCGATCTCATAGTTCGAGTTAACGTGCTGCAGCACTGCCGCAATACGCTCAAGGCCCATACCGGTATCTACGGAGGGCTTCGGCAGCGGCTCCATCGTACCATCGGCCTGACGGTTGAACTGCATAAAGACGATGTTCCAGATCTCAATGTAGCGATCGCCGTCTTCGTCCGGGCTGCCCGGAGGACCGCCGGCGATATGCGCGCCGTGGTCAAAGAAGATCTCGGTGCACGGGCCGCACGGACCGGTATCACCCATCTGCCAGAAGTTATCAGACGCGTAGGCGCCGCCTTTGTTATCACCAATGCGGATGATACGTTCGCGCGGGATACCAACCTCTTTTTCCCAGATTTCGTAAGCTTCGTCATCGGTTTCGTAGACGGTTACCCACAAACGATCTTTCGGCAGGTTGAACCAGTTTTCACCGGTCAGCAGTTCCCATGCGTACTGGATAGCATCGTGTTTGAAATAGTCGCCAAAGCTGAAGTTACCCAGCATTTCAAAGAAGGTGTGATGGCGCGCGGTGTAACCGACGTTTTCCAGATCGTTGTGTTTACCGCCCGCACGCACGCAGCGCTGCGCGGTGGTTGCGCGGGAATAATTACGCTTGTCGAGACCAAGGAAAACATCCTTGAACTGGTTCATCCCGGCGTTGGTAAACAGCAGAGTTGGATCGTTGTTGGGTACCAGGGAGCTGCTCGCAACTACCTGATGACCTTTACTATGGAAAAAATCGAGAAACGCCTGACGGATCTCAGCGGTGCTCTTGCTCATAATTATCCTGAAATCAAGCTAACGAAATGTCGTAGCGGGCGTTTCGCCCTGTTACAGGCAACAACCAGCTACTGGAAAAAGTGGGAATAAGATAAGTTTTCTTGACTGCGAAGTAAAATCCCGTATGCAGCCAGGCCGTAAAATTTCACCAAAGTTCTTTAATATCCTCCATCAGGAATCCCCGATAGAGTAAAAAACGCTGTACTTTCACCTTCTCAGCAAAGACCGCTGGTAGCGGGTCGCCATATTTGCGCTGCGCCTGCTCGCGGGCAATCTCAATCCAGTCGATGTCGCATTCGCGCATCGCCTCCTCTGCCGTTTCACGAGCAATTCCCTTTTGATTCAGCTCCTGGCGGATGCGGGCCGGGCCATAGCCTTTACGGCTGCGGCTGGCGATAAACTGGCGGGCGAAGCGGGCATCGTCGAGATAGCGGTTTTCATAGCACCAGTTCACCACGTTGGTGATATCGTCCTCGGTGGCATCCACCGGCTCAGGGCCGGTTTTGGTCATCACCGGGGCGGTCAGCTTGCGACGGAACTCCTGTTCGCTATGGTCGCGCATGCCGAGAATGCGCATGGCGCGATCGAGCAAGCGGGCGTAGGCGGAGCGGCGGGGCGAGGTATCTGTCATGGCACACCTGCTGGATGGATAAATAGCAAAAAGGGCTGCATCGGCAGCCCTTGTTTATTACGTCAGATTATTAAAAATCTTCGTTGGTCTCTTTCGCGTTTTCGTCGCTGTCGTCAACCGTGAAGTCCGGTTTGGTATCCGGGTTCGTGAGCAAAATCTCACGGATCTTCGTCTCGATCTCTTTCGCGGTAGCCGGGTTCTCTTTCAGCCAGGTAGTCGCATTCGCTTTACCCTGACCGATTTTCTCACCGTTGTAGCTATACCATGCGCCCGCTTTTTCGATCAGCTTCTCTTTCACGCCCAGGTCAACCAGCTCGCCGTAGAAGTTGATACCTTCGCCGTAGAGGATCTGGAACTCAGCCTGTTTGAACGGTGCAGCGATTTTGTTTTTCACCACTTTCACGCGGGTTTCGCTACCTACCACGTTATCGCCCTCTTTCACCGCACCGATACGGCGGATGTCGAGACGCACGGAGGCGTAGAATTTCAGCGCGTTACCGCCGGTGGTGGTTTCCGGGTTACCGAACATCACACCAATCTTCATACGGATCTGGTTGATGAAGATCAGCAGGGTGTTGGACTGCTTCAGGTTACCCGCCAGCTTACGCATCGCCTGGCTCATCATACGTGCCGCGAGGCCCATGTGAGAGTCACCGATCTCGCCTTCGATCTCTGCTTTCGGGGTCAGTGCCGCAACGGAGTCAACGACCAGCACGTCAACCGCACCGGAGCGCGCCAGCGCGTCACAGATCTCGAGTGCCTGCTCACCGGTATCCGGCTGGGAGCAGAGCAGGTTGTCGATATCAACACCCAGCTTGCGCGCGTACACAGGATCAAGCGCGTGCTCAGCATCGATAAAGGCACAGGTTTTACCCGCGCGCTGTGCAGCAGCGATAACCTGCAGCGTCAGGGTCGTTTTACCCGAGGACTCCGGCCCGTAGATCTCTACGATACGGCCCATTGGCAGGCCGCCCGCACCGAGGGCGATGTCCAGCGAAAGCGAACCGGTGGAGATCGTTTCTACGTCCATAGTACGGTCTTCACCCAGGCGCATGATGGAGCCTTTACCGAATTGCTTTTCGATCTGGCCCAGTGCTGCCGCCAACGCTTTCTGTTTGTTTTCGTCGATAGCCATTATTACTCCTGTCATGCCGGGTAAAGCAGGTGATGCTTGCCGGGGATTACTGTTTTGTTGCGCTCATTATACTGTATACGCATACAGTATCAAGCTCTTTGTAGAAAATGTTGCCACAGGGTTTGCAGGGCATAAGCAGTGGCCTGACGGCGCACGTTTTCACGGTCACCGGCGAAGCACTCCCGCCGTGTGATCCCCTCCCCCGCCGCGCTGGCGAAGCCAAACCAGACCGTGCCGACCGGCTTGCTTTCGCTGCCGCCGTCGGGGCCAGCGATGCCGCTAATCGATACCGCATAGGTGGCACGGGCAGCTTTAATCGCACCGATCGCCATCTCAACCACCACTGGCTCACTCACTGCGCCATGCTGGGCCAGCGTCTCAGGTTTAACGCCGATCATCTGCGCCTTGGCTTCATTAGAATAGGTGACAAACCCCCGTTCAAACCAGGCGGAGCTGCCGGCAATATCGGTAATGGCTTTGGCTACCCAGCCGCCGGTACAGGACTCGGCGGTGGTCACGGTCGCGCCACGCGCCTTCAGCGCCTGGCCTATGCGCTCGCTCAGCTGCATCAATTCACTGTCAGTCATAACCGCTCCGTAAACGGCTGAAATGAGAGAGATAAGATAGCACTTTCTCTCATAATATGGGGACGAAGACGGGATTTTACGAGAGTGATTCAGAAAAAAGGCCAGCGTGCGCTGGCCTTGAATCTTAGGTAAGCGCTACTGCACGCGCGCCAGCGATACCGCCTGGCCCAGCTGCCAGACCGCCATCGCATAGTGGGTGCTGGCGTTATACCGGGTGATGGTGTAGAAATTCGGCAGACCAAACCAGTATTCGTACCCTGTACCCACGTCGAGGCGCAGCAGACTCACCTGCTGATTGTTGCTTACCGGCTGCTGCGGCGTCAGGCCGGCGGCCATCAGCTGCGATACGCTGTATTTGGTTTTAAAGCCGTTTGCCAGACCAGGAGCCTGACCGTTAGCCGGGATAGCGACCGGTTCGCCTTTCACCCAGCCATTCGCCTTGAAGTAGTTCGCTACGCTGCCGATGGCGTCAACCGGATCCCACAGGTTAATGTGCCCGTCGCCGTTAAAATCGACCGCCAGTTTCTTATAGGATGAGGGCATAAACTGTCCGTAGCCCATCGCCCCTGCAAAGGAGCCTTTCAGCTCCAGCGGATCGTCCTGTTCGTCGCGGGCCATCAGCAGGAAAGTTTCCAGCTCGCTGGAGAAGTACTCAGCGCGGCGCGGGTAGTTAAACGACAGGGTCGCCAGCGCATCCAGAATGCGCGTTTTGCCCATCACGCGGCCCCAGCGGGTCTCAACCCCGATGATACCCACGATAATTTCCGGCGGCACACCGTAGACCTGCCAGGCGCGGTTGAGGGCGTCTTCATACTGGTTCCAGAAGGCGACGCCGTTCTGCACGTTGTCCGGAGTAATAAACTGCTTCTTGTAGCGCAGCCATGCGCCGTTCGGTCCGACAGGGGCGGGCCCGGTAGGTGCCTGGCGATCCATCAGGCGCAGGACGTAATCGAGACGCTTCGCCTGGGATAAAATTTCGTGCAGCTGCTGGGGATCGAAACCATGCTTGCTGACCATTTTGTTGATGAACTGCTCTGCCGCCGGGTTATTGGCGAAGTCACCGCCTGACATGGTGACATCATGCTGCGGCTGAAGCAGGAAGCCGCCGGACGGCGTGCCGGTGGTAGCGGGCGGCGCTTCAGGCGTTTTGGGTTTGCTGCTGCAGGCAGAGAGCAAAACAAGCGCGGGAAGAAGAGTAATATAACGACGCTTAAACATGGGTTGTCCCTAATACAAATTCGACCTAAGAGAATCATGGTAAATCATCTGGCTGGCCTTTCAAGCCTGGCCGGTGCAATGCCGGGGGGTTGGTATAGTAATGCCCGGTGGCGCTCCGCTTACCGGGCCTACAAACCACACCGTAACCACCGTAGGCCGGGCAAACGCAGTGCCGCCCGGCGTTATAGTTCGCCTTTCAAGCCCAGCCGCTTCGCCAGCCGATGCAGGTTGGCGACGTCCATCTCCAGCGCCCGGGCACAGGCGGCCCAGCTGTGGTTGTGCTGCGCCAGCGCCTGACGGATAGTCTGGCGCTGAAAATCCTCCGTCGCCTCGCGCAGGTTTCTGGCCGGCACGGACGGCGCGGCTTGTGGTATCTGTGGCAGAGGCGCGTCGGCAAAGGCAAAGTGCTGCGCCTCCAGCGTGACCTCATCCCCTGCCCGTGCGGCACGCGCCAGCACCACGGCACGATGGATAGCGTGCTCCAGCTCGCGCACGTTGCCCGGCCAGCCATACTGTAGCAGCTGCGAACGCGCTCCGCTGCTTAATAGCACCTGTGCGAGACCAAAGCGCTGCCGACACTGCTCGCAAAAGTACCCTGCCAGCAGCACCACGTCCTCACCGCGCTCGCGCAGCGGCGGCACCGCCAGCGGAAAGACGCTCAGGCGATGGAACAGATCGGCGCGAAAGCGTCCGGCCAGCACCTCTTCCCGTAGATCGCGATTGGTGGCCGCCAGCACCCGGACATCAACCCGCAGGCTGCGATCGTCCCCGACGCGCTGAATATCGCCATACTGCAATACCCGCAGCAGCTTGGCCTGCAATGCGAGCGATAGCTCACCAATCTCATCGAGGAACAGCGTGCCGTTATCGGCCATCTCAAACTTGCCGCTGCGATTGCTGATCGCCCCGGTAAATGCCCCTTTAACGTGACCAAACAGCTCGCTCTCCGCCACGCTCTCCGGCAGCGCCGCACAGTTAAGATAGACTAGCGGATGGTCTGCACGCGGAGAGCCCTCATGAATCGCCTTCGCCACCAGCTCTTTGCCGGTGCCGGTCTCGCCGCTAATCAGCACGTTCAGATCCGAGGCGGCAACAATGTCGATCTCCTTTTTCAGCTGCGCCATGCCCGGCGACAGGCCGATCATCCGGGTGGTCGTCACCGGCTCGAAGATCGCGGGCGCGCCCGGAAGCATATTCTGGCTCTCCAGCTGCTCAATCAGCAGGGCATTATTGAGCGCCCCCGCCGCCAGAGCGGCAATCAGCCGCAGCTCCTCATCGCTGAAGTTATCGAAACGATCCGGCGACATGCCGTCGAGGGTCAGGGCGCCAATCAGATGCTGCCCGGCAAACAGCGGCAGGCCGATGCAGGCGTGCACCTTCAGATCCTCCTGGCCTGGAATAAGTCCATCATAGGGATCGGGCAGATCGCTATCCGCCGGGAAGCGCACCACGTCCCCTGCCCTGGCGATGGCCTCCAGCCGCGGGTGCCCTTCCAGCGTAAAACGCCGCCCCAGCACGTCCGGCGCGAGACCGTCGATGGCCAGGGGAATAAACTCCCGCGCGCTGTAGCGCAGCAGCGCCGAGGCGTCGCAGCCTAAGACCTGACGCAGGGTGGCAATCAGCCGCTGAAAGCGATCCTGATGGCCGATACCGCTCTGCAGCTCAATGGCGATCCCCGCTAATACCTCAACTGAAAAACTCATCGTTACCTCGCTGTCATTTTGACAAGTCATAGTGTCATATTGACAACAATAGTCATAGTCAAAAAGACTACCAACAAAGCGTTAGTTTTATAAAAATTATCAATATTTCAAATGGTTAAAAAGATGGCACGCAACTTGATATAGGTAAAGCATCTGAGTCAAACATGCTGAATTGAAATTGAGGTTGCTATGTCTATTCTGGTTAAAAATAACATTCATTGGGTTGGCCAACGTGACTGGGAAGTCCGCGATTTCCACGGGACCGAGTATAAAACGCTGCGCGGCAGCAGCTACAACAGCTATCTCATTCGTGAAGACAAGAACGTGCTGATCGATACCGTCGATCACAAATTCAGCCGCGAGTTCGTGCAGAACCTGCGCAGCGAGATCGATCTTGACGCTATCGACTACATCATCATTAACCATGCCGAAGAGGACCATGCCGGGGCGCTGACCGAGCTGATGTCCCATATCCCGAATACGCCGATCTATTGCACCACCAACGCCATCGACTCTATTAACGGCCACCACCACCATCCGGAGTGGAACTTCCATACCGTGAAGACCGGCGATACGTTAGATATCGGCAACGGTAAGCAGCTGATCTTTGTTGAGACCCCAATGCTGCACTGGCCGGACAGCATGATGACCTATATGACCGGCGACGCGGTGCTGTTCAGCAACGACGCCTTCGGCCAGCACTACTGCGACGAGCGTCTGTTTAACGATGAAGTGGATCAGGGCGAGCTGTTTGAGCAGTGCCAGCGCTACTACGCCAATATTCTGACCCCGTTCAGCCGCCTGGTGACGCCAAAAATCACTGAAATCCTCGGCTTTAACCTGCCGGTGGATATGATTGCCACCTCGCACGGCGTGGTATGGCGTGAAAATCCGACCCAAATCGTTGAGCTCTATCTGAAGTGGGCGGCGGACTATCAGGAAGATCGCATCACTATCTTCTACGACACCATGTCCAACAATACCCGCATGATGGCGGACGCCATTGCCCAGGGGATCAACGAAGTGGATCCCAACGTGGCGGTGAAAATCTTCAACGTGGCGCGCAGCGATAAAAACGAGGTATTAACCAACGTCTTCCGCTCCAAAGGCGTGCTGGTGGGCACCTCCACCATGAACAACGTGATGATGCCGAAAATCGCTGGCCTGGTGGAGGAGATGACCGGCCTGCGCTTTCGCAACAAACGTGCCAGCGCCTTTGGCTCCCACGGCTGGAGCGGCGGCGCAGTAGACCGCCTCTCCACGCGTCTGCAGGATGCTGGTTTTGAAATGTCCCTGAGCCTGAAGGCGAAATGGCGTCCGGACATTGATGCCCTTGAAATTTGCCGCCAGCATGGCCGTGATATTGCACGTCAGTGGGCGCTTACTCCACTCCCCGTAGCCGCAGCTGTGGCGGCCATGACGCCTGCCGCCAGCCCCTGTGCAACCGCCGATTTGGGGCCGAGCATGCAGTGCAGCGTCTGCCAGTGGATCTACGATCCTGCAAAAGGTGAACCGATGCAGGACGTCGCCCCCGGTACGCCGTGGTGCGACGTGCCGGACAACTTCCTCTGCCCGGAATGCTCCCTGGGGAAAGAGGTCTTTGATGAACTGGCAACGGAGGTCAAATGAACCACGGCATCGTGATTATTGGCTCGGGCTTTGCCGCCCGCCAGCTGGTGAAAAATATCCGCAAGCTTGATGCGAACGTCCCGCTGACGCTGATTGCAGCCGACAGTATTGATGAGTACAACAAACCAGACTTAAGCCACGTGATCAGCCAGAGTCAGCGTGCAGACGATCTCACCCGCCAGACGGCGGGGGAGTTTGCCGAGCAGTTTAATTTACGGCTCTCTCCCTGGACCTGGGTGACCGATATTGACGCCGCCGCGCACGTGGTGAAAGCGGGCGAACGATCCTGGCCGTACGATAAGCTGGTGCTGGCGACGGGCGCATCTGCCTTTGTGCCGCCGGTTGAGGGACGTGAGCTGATGCTTACGCTTAACAGCCAGCAGGAGTATCGCGCCTGTGAAACCGCGCTTCGCGACGCCCAGCGGGTGATGATTGTCGGCAGCGGTCTGATTGGCACCGAGCTGGCGATGGATTTTTGCCGCGCCGGCAAAGCGGTGACCCTCATTGACCAGGCAGCGAGCATTCTGCCGACGCTGATGCCGCCAGAAGTAAGCAGCCGCTTACAGCATCGCCTGACCGATATGGGTGTGCAGCTGCTGCTGAAATCGCAGCTTCAGCGCCTGGAGAAAACCGCAGGCGGTATCCGCGTTCAGCTGGATCGCAGCCGCAGCGTTGAAGTGGATGCGGTGGTGGCTGCCACCGGCCTGCGGGCGGAGACCGCGCTGGCGCAGCGCGCCGGAGCTGCAACGCATCGTGGGGTGAAGGTCGATAGCTACCTGCAAACCACGCAGCCGGATATCTATGCGCTTGGCGACTGTGCAGAGATCAACGACAGCGTGCTGCCGTTCCTTCAGCCGATTCAGCTTAGCGCCATGTACCTGGCGAAAAACCTGCTCGGTGCCCGCGTTCCGCTGAAGCTGCCCGCGATGCTGGTAAAGGTCAAAACCCCTGAGCTGCCTCTACAGCTGGCAGGCGAGTCCGGGCGGCGCGATCTACGCTGGCAGATGGAAACCAGCGCGGCGGGGATGGTCGCTCAGGGGTTTAATGAAGAGGGTCAGCTCTGCGCCTTTGCGATTAGCGAGGATCGCATGAAAGAGGCGTTTACTCTGCTGAAGCAGCTCCCGCCAGCGAATCATAGCCCCGCACCCGGTAGTTAACAATTGAGGCTAGCCAGCAAAGGATAAAGATCGCCACCACGATAAATCCGGCGTCGCCGAGGTTATCGTTCAGCGTGGCGATGATGTCCCACACGCCACCGCTCAAGGCGAACTTATCCACCAGCAGCCCCAGCGCTTCCAGCCCGCCGATAAACAGCGCCACCACTACTGAGGTACCAGTGATGGTCATGTTGTAGTAGAGCTTGCGCTGGGGCTTAGCAAAGGCCCAGCCGTAGGCGTTGACCATCAGCAGATTATCCAGCGAATCCACCAGCGCCATGCCGCTGGCAAATAGCGCCGGGAAGACCATAATCGACCAGATAGAGATGCCGTTAGAGGCGCTGGCGGCGGAGATCCCCAGCACGCCGATCTCCGTTGCGGTATCGAAGCCGAGGCCAAAGAGAAAGCCCACCAGATACATATGCCAGCTCCTGCCCACCAGGCGGAAAGCGGCGCTGAACAGCCAGTGCATCACCCCACCCGGGGTGGCGCTTTCGGCATCCACCGGCTTACCCCGCTTCAGGGCCTGGAAGCTGCGCCATACCCCGCGCAAAATCACCAGGTTCACCAGCGCCATCGCCAGCAGAAAGATGGCCGACACCGCCGTGCCAATCATGCCGCCGGTTTCATGAAACCACGCCATCCGGTGCTGAAACGCCGCCGCCGTGGCAGCAATGGCTGCGGAGGCCAGCACGACGATGCTGGAGTGGCCCAGCGAGAACCAGGCCCCGACGCCAAACGGGCGTTTGCCCTGCTGCATCATTTTGCGCGTCACGTTATCGATGGCGGCAATGTGATCCGCATCCACCGCGTGTCGCAGCCCGTAGCCCCAGGCCAGCAGGCTGGCCGCCATCAGCGCCGGGCTGCTGGCAAAGGCGTGCCACGCCCAGCCCCAGGCCAGCAGGTTAGCCATCATCAACCCCAGCATTAGCAGCGCCGCACGCGGCTCGCTACGTAAAACTCGCATCAACATTATCAGATTCCTTATTTATAAAAGTCTGGCGGCAGCGATGGCCGCCTGCCCAAAGGCAATGGCGCCGTCTCCTGCAGGGAGCCTGCGGGGAAACAGCAGCGTAAAATCGGTAAGGTAAAACGCGAGGCGCGCGCGCAGGAGCCGGTTATGGATCACCCCGCCGCTAAAGCAGAGCGTGCGGATCCTGAGCGCGTCGGCGTGCTGGCGCATCAGGTCTGCCAGCCCCCGGGCCAGCGCGTCATGAAAAGCCCATGCCCGCTCGTGCGGTTCCGCCTGCCACTCCAGCAGCAGCTGCCAGAAGCGCGCCAGATCGAGCCTGCCCTCGCGCAGCGGCAGGGTGAGCGGATGCGCCACGCCAGCGCAGCGTTCGGCCAGCGCCTCCAGCCGACAGGCCGCCTCCCCCTCGTAGCTCAGGATCGTCGGGGCGCACCCCAGCGCACAGGCCACGGCGTCAAACAGACGCCCGCAGGAGGAGGCCAGCGGCGCATTGATACCGCGCGCGATGGCCCGCGCCAGCGGCGGCCAGCTCTGCGCCTGCACCGACTGGGTTTCGGCGTAGCGCTGCCAGTCGGGGACAAATGCCAGGCAGTGGGCCAGCAGGTTCCGCCAGGGCTGCTGCGCAGCCAGATCGCCACCGGGGAGCGCCACGGCGGGCAGGCCGCCCAGATGTTCGCACTCGCGGTAGTTCACCCGGAGACACTCCCCACCCCAAAGCGCGCCATCGGCACCCATGCCGATGCCGTCCAGCGTCAGGGCGATAACGTCTCCGCCCGTCAGCGGCCAGCCGTGCTCGGCCAGGCAGGCCGCTGCGTGAGCGTGGTGATGCAGCACCGGCGCGATCGGCAGCCCGCTCTCCGCCGCCCACTGGCTGGATCGGTAGCCCGGATGAGCATCGCAGACGATCTGGCGAGGGGAGACGTTATAGATGGACTGCATCAGATCCAGCGCCTGCTGCCACTGTGCCTCGACGCCCTCGTCGCCGAGATCGCCGAAGTGCTGGCTCATCACCGCCTGCCCGCCGCGCACCAAACAGAAGGTATTTTTCATATCCGCCCCCACGCAGAGCAGCGGCGGCACATCGGTAAAGCCCGGCGGCAGCGGCAGCGCGTCCGGCACAAACCCACGCGAGCGCCGGAGCATCTCCCCGTCGGCCCGCATGACCGAGTCGTCCATCCGCTGGATGATATCGCGGTTATGCAGCAGGAAACCGTCGGCGATGGCGGCGAGATCCCGCTGCGCCTCGTGGTTGGTCAACGCAGGCGGCTTACCGCTGAGGTTGCCGGAGGTCATCACCAGCGGGCGGTTAAGGCGCTGCATCAGCAGATGCTGAAGGGGATTGGCGGGCAGCATCACCCCTACTTCATTGAGTCCCGGCGCGATGGCCTCATCCAGTTCTGGCAGCAGAGTTTTATCCACCAGTACCACCGGGGCGGCCGGGGTCTCCAGCGCCGCGCGGGCCGAATCAGGGAGGTTTTGCGCATCGGCGATCATCACCGCCAGCGGCTTGGCCGGACGCCGCTTACGCAGACGCAGGCGCGCCACCGCCTGCGGATTACGCGCGTCGCAGGCGAGATGAAAGCCGCCGAGGCCCTTCACCGCCACGATACCGCCTGTATCCAGCGCGGCTACCGCCGCTGCCAACGCCGCCTCTCCCGCCCGCGTCTCACCCGCTGCGTGCCACGCCAGCTGCGGACCGCAGTCGGGGCAGGCCACCGGCTGAGCGTGAAAGCGGCGATCCGCCGGGTTGCGATATTCCGTCTCGCAGGCCGGACAGAGCGGGAATGGCGCCATCGCGGTCTGCGGGCGATCATAGGGCATAGCGCGGATAATGGTTACCCGCGGCCCGCAGTGGGTGCAGTTGACGAAGGGGTAGCGGAAGCGGCGATCCGTCGGGTCGTTCATCTCCGCCAGGCAGGCCGGACAGGTGGCTGCATCCGGTACGATCTGGGTATCCATGCCGCCCCCCGCGCTGGGCAGAATAGTGAACGCCACAGGACGCCGCGGCCAGTGAAACGGCATGGCGTCGGCCTGGTCGATGCGCGCCAGCGGCGGGCAGGCCTGCCGCATCTGCGCCATAAACCCGGCCTCCTCTCCCCAGAGCCGCACCACCACGCCCTGTCCGTCGTTGCAGACGTCGCCAGTACGCTGGAGCCGCTGCGCCAGCTGCCAGACAAAGGGGCGGAAGCCCACCCCCTGAACTTTGCCCCGCACGCGGATAAGGACGCCACGCCCGCTCATGCCTCTACACCGCCGCGTCGCGCAGGCGGGTTTTCATCGCCTGATAGGTGGTTTGGGTATAGTTTTCCGCCCAGGGCTGATCCGCAATGGCGCTAACCTTCACCGCACAGTACTTGGTCTCCGGCGTTTTGGAGATGGGGTCAAGATTGTCCTGAGTCAGCTCGTTGCAGGCCCCAATCCACCACTGGTAGGTCATGTAGACGCTGCCGCGATTAATGCGCTCGTTCACGTCGGCACGGCTGATCACCTTTCCGCGCCGGGACTCGACCCATACCAGCTGCCGATCGTGGATGCCGAGCGCCAGGGCATCGTCCGGGTTGATCTGCACAAAGCCAGGCTCGTCGGCGAGGGTTTGCAGCGCCGCGCAGTTGCCGGTCATCGAGCGGCAGGAGTAGTGCCCTACCTCGCGCACGGTGCAGAGCACCAGCGGGAAGTCGGCATCCGGCACTTCGGCGGGCGCGCGCCACTGCGCCGCAAACAGGTGGCCTTTGCCGTCCGGGGTATCAAACTTATTGCCCTGGTAAAGATAGGGCGTTCCCGGATGATCCAGCGTCGGACAGGGCCACTGCACGTGCCCCATATCACCCATCTTCTCGTAGGTGACGCCGTAGAAGAGCGGGCACAGCTCACGCAGCTCATCCCAGATCTGCTGGTTGCTGTCGTAGTGCATCGGGTAGCCCATCTCGGTGGCGATCAGGCTGATGATCTCCCAGTCGCGCTTGACGTTGTACTGCGCATCCACCGCCTTCTCGAAACGCTGGAAGCCGCGATCGGCGCAGGTAAAGACGCCGCCGTGTTCGCCCCATGAGGTCGCGGGCAGCAGGACATCCGCCTGCTCGGCGGTTTTGGTCATAAAGATGTCCTGCACCACCACGAAGTCGAGGGCCTCGAAACCCTTGCGCACCAGACCCAGGTCGGCTTCGGTCTGGAGCGGATCTTCACCCATGATGTAGTAGGCTTTAACCTTGCCCTCCAGCGCCAGGTGCGGCACCTCGGTAATGCGCACTCCAACCTGGTCGTCCATATCCGCAGCGTTAATTCCCCAGGCTTCTGCAAACTTCGCCCGCACCGCCGGATCCACCACGTCCTGGTAGCCAGGGAACTGGTTGGGGATCACCCCCATATCGCACGCCCCCTGAACGTTGTTCTGCCCGCGCACCGGTCCAACGCCGACATGCTCCCGGCCCAGGTTGCCGGTGAGCAGCGCCAGGCTCGCCAGGCCTTTCACCACGTCCACCGCCTGGCCGAACTGGGTGACGCCCATGCCCCACATAATGGTGGCCGACGGTGCTGCGGCGTAGGTGCGCATTGCCTGGCGGATCTGCTGGGCGCTGACGCCGGTCAGGTGCTCAACCGCTTCGGGCGCATAGTCTTTGACCACCTCGCGATAGGCGTCGAGGCCGCGGGTAAAGCTGGCTACGTACTCCCTGTCGTACAGCTCCTCCTCCAGCAGCACGTAGCCAAAAGCGTTGACCAGCGCCATATTGCAGCCGTTGTTGATCTGCAGATGCTGATCGGCAATACGCGCGGTCTCGATCCGTCGCGGATCGCAGACGATAATTTTCGCCCCGTTCTGTTTGGCCTTGATGACCCGGCGGGCAACGATGGGGTGCGAGTCGGCGCAGTTGTAGCCGAATACCAGCAGGCAGCGGGAGTGTTCAATATCGCCGATAGAGTTGCTCATCGCTCCGTTGCCGAGCGCCTCCTGCAGGCCCGCTACCGACGGGCCGTGGCAGACCCGGGCGCAGCAGTCGACGTTGTTGGTGTGCAGCACGCCACGGGCAAACTTCTGCATCACATAGTTGGTTTCGTTGCCGGTCCCGCGCGAGGAGCCGGTGGTCATGATCGCCCGGCCACCGTACTGGGCCTTGATCTCCCCCAGCCGTTTTGCCGTGTAGCGAATGGCTTCATCCCAGCTTACGGGCGTTAGCTTGCCGCCTTTCTGATAGCGGATCATCGGCTGGGTCAGGCGCGGCGTCAGGAGTTTCGTATCGTTAAGAAAATCCCAGCCGTAGTAACCCTTAAGGCAGAGCTGATTCTGGTTGGTAACGCCTTCCGCCGCTTCGGCACGAATGATTTTGTTGTTATCGACCATCAGCTTCAGTTTGCAGCCTGCGCCGCAGTATGGACAAACGCTCGTAATTTTTTTCATCAGTAACAGACCTGTTAAAAGTTGAAATGCTGTTCAGTTAAAAGAGAAGTGAGGCAGCGGTGTCGAGGGCCGCGCGGCGGCGTTTCTCGGCGCTAAGCTGCTCCAGACGCGCCCTGTCAACGCAGACCAGCGCATTGGTCGGGCAGACCTCCATGCAGGCGGGTCCCGCCTCGCGGGTGTGGCAGAGGTCGCACTTGTTGGCCTCGGCCTTCTCCGCCCGCACGTTCAGGCCCGCGCCGCTGTTGCGGACCACCGGACGCACAACGACCTCCATCGCGCCATAGGGACAGGCGACCACGCAGGTTTTGCACCCGATGCAGCGCTCCTGCATGACGTTAACAAAGCCTTTGTCACGGCTGATGGCGCCGTTGGGGCAGACGTTGGCGCACGGGGCGTCCTCGCACTGGCGGCAAAGGGTGGCGGTAGAGACGTTCACGCCCTTGATGACGTGAATACGCGGCAGGAAGGTGTCGGGGGTTAAAGAGGCACAATCCTGTTGCGCCTGATGGGAGACCACGCAGGCAACTTCACAGGTACGGCAGCCAATACATTTACTGGCGTCGGCCATGATGAAACGGTTCATCAAATTCTCCAGCATTAACGGTAGTGTGCCGGAGTATTCACGAATCGTGCCAGAGTTTATTGTATTGATTTATAGCGATTTTAAAACAGGAGGACACTGTCATCGACACTTGTGACGATGACAGCTGTCGACATCAGACGTGCGGGCCGCGGCGAACGGAGCCGCGCAGGATCAGCTCTCCGGTAAAGGCTGGCTGGGTAGTGAACTCCCCGCCGTCGAGCATAAAGATAAGACGGTTGATGGTCTCTTTGATCATCTCCGTTACCGGAATTTTGACGCTGGCCAGCGGCGGGACGGTATAGGGGGCAATAGCAATATCATCGAAGCCAATCACCGAGACCTGCTCCGGGACAGCAATGCCGCTGCTGTGCAGCTGGCTAATGGCCCCAATCGCCATATCGTCGTTGCTGGCCACCAGCGCGCTAAAGCGTGCCCCGCGTTCCAGCAGCGTCGCGACGCCTGCTGAGCCGCTGGCAGGCGTCCACTTCCCCTCTACTATCAGTTCGTTCCGCACTGCCACGCCGTGTCGCTCCAGCGCCTCTCTGTAGCCGGAGAGACGCTCGTTGCCGGTAGGTGAGTCGAGAGAGCCGGTGATAAAGGCGATATCCCGATGTCCCTGGGCCAGCAGCGTCTCTACCGCCGCCAGGCTGGTGCCTTTCTGGTCGCAGTAGACGCAGTGGCTGCTATTTTTTCGCAGCCGCCGGTTAAGCACCATAATGGGCTGGGTATGGCCATCGATGATCGTGTCGATCTCGTCGACGCTAAGAAAGCGCGGGTAGATCACGATTGCGTCGCAGCGCAGATCGAGCAGGTACTGGATCGCCTGTCGCTCTTCGTCGGCGCTGTGCTTGCCGTCGGCAAGGATCAGCTGGCGGCCACGATCCTCCGTCATCCGCGCCGCGTGAAACAGGAGTTCGCTAAAGTAGACCCCGTGGTAGAGCGTATTGGTCACCACCAGCCCGAGGGTCTGGGTGGTTTTCGCCGACAGGTTACGCGCCAGCAGGTTCGGCCGGTAGCCGCTCTCCTCAATGGCCTGAAACACGCGCTCCCTGGTCTCCTGGCTGACGTAGCCGTTGCCTGACAGCACGCGGGACACCGTTGCCTTCGATACCCCTGCCCGCTTCGCTACCTCCAGCATCGTGGTCATGATTGCTTTCCTTTCATTTGCATATCCGCAGTTTACTGTACCCGGCGTGGATTTGCAGCGCTTTGCCTGACGGCGATCATGGTGATCGTCCTCACGGATCTAAACATCCATCATTGAATATAAAAATGAAACTCAGCATGATTTTGTGGAACCGGTTTCCTACATCACGTCTCACTGCTCGCGGTGCAGCCGTAACCCCATACTAAAACAGGATAAAAATCCGATGGCCAAAAACTATGCCGCGCTGGCGACGACCGTGGTCACCGCGCTGGGCGGGGCGGACAATATCGCCGCCGTCACTCACTGCATGACGCGCCTGCGTTTTGTGGTGAAAGATGAGACGCAGATTGACAGCGCCACGCTGAAGAGCACGCCGGGCGTGATGGGCGTAGTGCGCAGCGACAGCCAGTGCCAGGTGATCATCGGCAATACGGTGTCGCAGGCCTATGCCGAAGTGGTACGCCTGCTGCCGGCCGATTTGCAGCCGGTAGTGGACACCGGGCCGCAGAAGCTGACCCTCCGGCGCATTGGCGCAGGCATTCTCGATGCGCTGATCGGTACCATGTCACCGCTGATCCCGGCGATCATCGGCGGATCGATGGTCAAGCTGCTGGCGATGATCCTTGAGATGACCGGCGTGCTGGAAAAAGGCTCCTCTACCCTGACGATCCTCACCGTCATCGGCGACGGGGCCTTCTTCTTCCTGCCGCTGATGGTCGCGGCCTCGGCGGCGGTGAAGTTTAAAACCAACATGTCGCTGGCGATTGCTATCGCCGGGGTGCTGGTGCATCCGAGCTTTATCGAGCTGATGGCGAAAGCGGCTCAGGGCCAGCAGGTCGAGTTCGCCCTGGTTCCGGTGACGGCGGTGAAGTACACCTACACGGTGATCCCGGCGCTGGTGATGACCTGGTGCCTCTCTTACATCGAACGCTGGGTGGATCGCATCACCCCGGCGGTCACGAAAAACTTCCTGAAGCCGATGCTGATCGTACTGATCGCCGCCCCGCTTGCCATCCTGCTGATCGGGCCGATCGGGATCTGGATCGGCAGCGCCATCTCCGCGCTGGTCTACACCATTCACAGCTACTTAGGCTGGCTGTCGGTGGCGATCATGGGCGCGCTCTGGCCGCTGCTGGTGATGACCGGCATGCACCGCGTCTTTACCCCGACCATCATCCAGACCATCGCCGAAACCGGCAAAGAGGGCATGGTGATGCCGTCGGAGATCGGCGCCAACCTGTCGCTGGGCGGCTCGTCGCTGGCGGTGGCATGGAAAACTAAAAACCCGGAGCTGCGCCAGACGGCGCTGGCGGCGGCGGCCTCGGCCATTCTGGCGGGGATCTCCGAGCCTGCGCTCTACGGGGTGGCGGTGCGCCTGAAGCGCCCGCTGGTCGCCAGTCTGATCAGCGGCTTTATCTGCGGTGCGGTAGCCGGGATCGCCGGGCTTGCCAGCCACTCGATGGCCGCGCCGGGACTCTTTACCAGCGTCCAATTTTTCGATCCGGCTAATCCAATGAGCATTGTCTGGGTCTTTGCCGTAATGACGCTGGCGGTGGTGCTGTCGTTTGTGCTCACCCTGCTGCTGGGCTTTGAGGATCTGCCCGTCGAGGATGAGGCAGCCAAAGCGCGCGCATTGCAGGCGGCAAAGCCAGCGGCAGCGGCCCGGGCCTGATTTAACAAGAGGTAAACTATGTCTGTATTTCCAGAGGGATTTTTATGGGGCGGCGCACTGGCCGCCAACCAGTCGGAGGGGGCGTATCGCGAAGGCGGCAAGGGGCTGACCACCGTCGATACTATTCCACACGGCGCAAACCGTCTGCCGGTCAAGCTGGGCCTGGAGAAGCGCTTCTCCCTGCGCGACGATGAGTTCTATCCCAGCCATGAGGCGATCGATTTCTATCATCGCTACCGGGAAGATATCGCCCTGATGGCGGAGATGGGTTTCACCGTGTTTCGCACCTCCATCGCCTGGGCGCGCCTCTACCCTAACGGCGACGAGCTGACGCCCAATCCCGACGGCATCGCCTTCTACCGGGCGGTATTTGAGGAGTGCCGGAAGCACAACATCGAGCCGCTGGTGACCCTGTGCCACTTCGACGTGCCGATGCATCTGGTGCGCGAGTATGGCTCCTGGCGTAACCGTAAGATGGTGGAGTTTTTCACCCGCTACGCCCGCACCTGCTTCGAGGCGTTCGACGGGCTGGTGAAGTACTGGCTGACCTTCAATGAGATCAACATCATGCTGCACAGCCCCTACTCGGGCGCGGGGCTGGTGTTCGGGGAGGGTGAGAACCCGGAGTGGGTCAAGTACCAGGCGGCGCACCACGAGCTGATCGCCAGCGCGCTGGCCACCCAGATTGCGCATGAGGTGAACCCGAACAACCAGGTCGGCTGTATGCTGGCGGGCGGTAACTTCTACCCCTACTCCTGCAAGCCAGAGGATGTCTGGGCGGCGCTGGAGAAGGATCGGGAAAACCTGTTCTTTATTGACGTTCAGGCGCGCGGAGCCTACCCGGCGTGGACGGGGCGGATGTTCCGCGAGAAGGGGATCGCCATTGAGATCCTGCCTGGCGACGATGAGATCCTCAAGCATACCGTCGACTTTGTGTCGTTCAGCTACTACGCCTCCCGCTGCGCCTCGGCGGAGATGAACGCGGGCAACACCAGCGCGGCGAACGTTGTTAAGTCGCTAAAAAACCCCTGGATCGAGGCCAGCGAGTGGGGCTGGGGTATCGATCCGCTTGGTTTGCGTATTACCATGAACATGATGTACGACCGCTACCAGAAGCCGCTATTCCTGGTGGAGAACGGGCTGGGGGCGCGGGATGAGTTTGACGCTAACGGCGAGATTAACGACGACTACCGCATCAGCTACCTGCGGGAGCATATTCGCGCGATGGGCGAGGCGGTGGCGGACGGCATTCCTCTGCTCGGCTACACCTCCTGGGGCTGCATCGATCTGGTGGCGGCCTCAACCGGGGAGATGAGCAAGCGCTACGGCTTTGTCTACGTCGACCGCGACGACCAGGGCAACGGCACGCTGGACCGCGTCCGCAAGAAGTCGTTCTGGTGGTATAAGAAGGTCATCGCCAGCAACGGGGCTGATCTGGACTAGGTTTTCGCCGGGCGGCGCTGCGCTTGCACCGGCCTACGATCCTGTAGGCCCGGTAAGCGCAGCGCCACCGGGCGTTATGTCACTGAGGATCGATCAGATCCACGACCATGCTTAAAATCTCATCCATGATATGCGGAGCAACGGTGGCAGCATAACGCGCTTTACGGGCGGATAAATCGAGCGCACGTAGCTGATAGCAAAGCACTACGCCGGTGACCTGCCCCGTATCTGTGCTGTCACCATCCAGCCAGACCGTGACAGCATGGGAGCGTGCTAGCGAGCCACCGCTGGTTACCGGCACACAGACCGCAGTACCCAGCGCTGAGACAAGCTTTCTATCCGAAATCACCAGATAGTAGTGCGCACCTCTGAACTCATGCCCCTCTACCGGATCGCCGTTGACGTGCCATATCTCTCCCTTTGCTGGTGTCTTCCTTCCCTGCGCCATCAGATCTCCTCCTTGCCCTGTGGCTTATCGGCTAGCTCATCCGCCAGATCGGTATTAAAACTGGCGATCTCCTGGCTATCTATTCCCTGCAGTATCTCTGTGACTGAACGGCGTCCTCGGGCAACGCGTTTTGCTGGTGTCATGCTAACTGAATTACCGTTGGTGCTCACAATCAATGTGGTTCCTGCGGTCCAACCCATAGCGGTGGCAATCTCACCGGGAATCGTGACTACTACGGCACCGCCTTGCTGCCTAAGTTTTGTTAGTGGCATAGCGCCTCCATTGAGTGTAACAATGTCTCACTCTGAGTATACCCTAAGTTACACAAAGTCACACTAACAGTGTCACAGCGCCGTAAATCCTCCCTGCCCCTGCCAGCCGTCAAGCCGCTGATAGACCGTCTCTACCGCCTCTTTAACCGGCGGGGTCATCGGATAGCAGAAGCCGACGATATCCGGCTGAATGCCGAGAAAGATCACCTCTCCCACATCCTCTTTGAGCTGATCCACCAGGTAGTTCAGGGGCATGTTGTGGGTAGTCATCATAAACAGCTCGGCGATGTCGTCGGGATCGATGAGGCGGATCTCACCGGGATTGAGTCCCATGTCGGTGGCGTCAACGATCAGCAGGCGATCCGGACGCAGCTCGCGGATCGCCACCACGTCATTCTCCGGCGCGCTGCCGCCGTCGATTACCCGCCACGCGCCCGGCTGCCAGGCGGCGCACATCTCTGCCAGCAGCGGGCCTGCGCCATCGTCACCCATCATGCTGTTACCTACGCAGAGTAAAACGTCAGTCACGGACTCTCCTTACCATCAGATAGATGGCGCTCTCCTGATGAATATCATGCAGCATGCTGAGCAGTATGCGGCTCCAGGTCTGCTGCTGCGGGGTCTGTCCCGCCAGCGCCCGGTCAAAGGCGCCTGCCAGCATCGCGATATGTGAATGGTCGATAACGATCTCGCCATACTTTGGCACCCCGGCCATCTTGCGCCGGGCGCTGCTCCCCTCCTCCAGGGTGGCGATCCACGCCAGGTAGTCGTCCCACGGACAGGTCAGCGCCGCCTCCAGACAGTCGATCACTCCCAGGTGATGACCAATAGCGAGACTGTAATAGACCACCTGCTGCGCCTCGGCGGGCGTCGCGTCGTTCTCATCGATAAACTTCCGGCTCAGCTGGCTGAAGACCACGGATTCGCTCATGAGATCCGCGCCTCGTCTACGACGGCGTTGAGGTGCGCCACGATCTCATTCAAGCGCGGATCGTCCTCCGCTGCCAGCCAGCGCGCCACCTGGTTCTCCCCCAGCGCCCGCAGGCGCAGGTAGTCATCGGCGATCTCGCGGCCGTAGCGGTAGCCCGCCAGCCGCCGCGCCTCGCGATCGACCCGTACCCGCAGGGGCTGGACGATATCCTCATGCAGCAGCGCCGCCGGCTGGTTGTCCTCTTCCCCCGGCAGGCGAGCATGAATTTTCTGCTCCAGCAGACCCAGCGCCATTGCAAAGCCGTAGAGCGTCGCAGCGGGCGTCGGCGGGCAGCCGGGAATGTAGACATCCACCGGAACGATTTTGTCGGTGCCGCCCCAGACGCAGTAGAGATCGTGGAAGATGCCGCCGCTGTTGCCGCACGCCCCGTAGGAGATGCAGATTTTTGGATCGGGAGCCGACTGCCAGGCCCGCAGCGCCGGAGAGCGCATCGCCCGGGTCACCGCCCCGGTAAACAGCAAAATGTCCGCGTGACGCGGGGATGGCACAACCTTGATACCGAAGCGTTCGGCGTCAAACAGCGGCGTCAGAGTGGCAAAAATTTCGATTTCACAGCCGTTGCAGCCTCCGCAGTCGACGCGGTAGACGTAGGCCGAACGCTTGATCTTTTTCAGCAGCGACGCCTTCATGCTGGCGATGGACTCCTCCACCGTCATCGGCACGGGAATGCCGTTGGCATCGCGCGGTCCCAGTAAATTGCTCATCAGCTGGCCTCCTGCATATGGCGAGTAAGTTCAATGCGATCGGATGACACCAGGCACTTCTGCCGCTTGCACGCCGGACAGGTCTCGAAGCCTTCACGGTGATGTTCCGCCCGGCTGTCGCCGTTGTGCGCCAGCAGCGCAATGGCATAGTCGATCTCTTTCTGCACCGCAAAGGGCCGCTCGCAGACGCGGCAGTGGCACAGATCGAAGCGCGACTGCTGTAAAAAATCCTCTTTCTTCCACACCGCCAGCTCGTACTCCTGGGAGAGGGTAATCGCCGCCGTCGGGCAGACCTCCTCACAGCGGCCGCAGAAGATGCAGCGCCCAAGGTTAAACTGCCAGGCCTGCTCGCTGCTCGCCAGCAGGGTCTCTACCGACAAGGCATTCGAAGGACAGGCGTTGACGCAGGCCGCGCAGCCAATGCACTGGCGGGGATCGTGCTGCGGCTTGCCGCGAAAGTGCTTATCCACCTCGATAGGAGTGAGCGGATAGGCCGCGGTGGGCGTGCCGGTTTTAATCGCTTTTTTGATAAAGGTAAACATGGCCACTCCTTATTTCAGCGGCGAGTTTTTACGCTCGATGCCGTAGCGCTCAAGCTCTTTGTAAGGCACGACTTTGCTCTTCTTCTTCCGCACGTCCACTACCGTCATGCGGTCGGTGCAGGAGTAGCACGGGTCGAGGCTGCCGATGATCAGCGGCGCGTCAGAGACGGTGTTGCCCCGTAGCATGTAGCGCAGGGTCGGCCAGTTGGCGTAGGTCGCCGCCCGGCAGCGCCAGCGGTAGAGCTTCTGGTTGTCGCCGGTCATGCTCCAGTGAATGTCGTCCCCGCGCGGCGCTTCGGCAAAGCCAAGGGCAAAGCGGTTGGGAATATAGGTGAAACCCTCCACCATCAGCGGGCCGCCGGGCAGGTTATCCAGCCCAAACTCGATCATATTCAGGGCGGTAAGCACCTCGTTAATGCGCACCTTGAGGCGGGAGATGACGTCGCAGCCCTGCTCGCTGTGCACCTCTACCGGCAGCAGGCCGTAGCCGACAAAGGGGTGATCGGCGCGGGTATCCCGGGCGTGGCCGCTGGCGCGCACCATCGGGCCAACATTGCTGAAGTCGCGGGCGATCTCTGGATCGAGCCGACCAATCCCTACCGTGCGCTGTTCAATATTCGGCGTGCTCATCAGGACGTCGACCAGCTCCTGCACGTCGCGGCGCATCTGGCGGGCAAGCTGACGGGTCTGGATCATGTCCTCTTTCAGCATGTCGCGACGAATGCCGCCGATCAGGTTCAGGCCGTAGGTTTTGCGTGCCCCGGTGAGGATCTCCGCCATCTTCATGGAGGTCTCACGCACCCGGAAGAACTGCATAAAACCCGAGTCGAAGCCGACGAAGTGGCAGGCCAGGCCGAGGTTCAGCAGGTGGCTGTGCAGGCGCTCCACCTCCAGCAGAATGGCGCGGATCATCTGCGCCCGCTCCGGCACCACGATGCCCATCGCATTCTCCACCGAAGTGGTATAGGCGGTGCTGTGGGCGAAGCCGCAGATGCCGCAGACGCGATCCGACAGGAAAGTCACCTCGTTGTAGCCCATGCGGGTCTCCGCCAGCTTCTCCATGCCGCGGTGGACGTAGAAGAGGCGATAGTCGGCATCGATAATGTTCTCCCCATCGACAAACAGGCGGAAGTGGCCCGGTTCATCGGAGGTGACATGCAACGGGCCAATCGGCACCACGTTGTTCTTTTTGCTGCCCAGCTCGTTGATGAACTCGTAGGTCTCGCTGTCGGTGGTCGGCGCGGGGCGCTGGCGATAGTCCATGCTGTCTTTACGCAGCGGGTAGAGCTCGTCCGGCCAGTCGTCCGGCAGCACCAGACGCCGCTCGTCCGGCAGGCCAACCGGGATCAGGCCATACATATCGCGCACCTCGCGCTCGCCCCAGACGGCAGCGGGAACGCGTGGCGTGACCGACGGGAACTCCAGCGTGTTGGCGTCAACTTCTACGCGCACGGTGATCCAGCATTTGGTGCCCTGCTCCATCGACAGCACGTAGTAGACGGCATAGCGGCCGCAGAGCTGGCGCTCATCGTTGCCAAACAGCACCGACAGCCAGCCCCCCTGCTGGTAGTAGAGATACTCCACCACCTCCGGCAGGGCGTTTACCTTCACGGTAATGGTCAGCTGATCGCGGGTCTGCCAGGCCTCATCCAGCACTGCGCCGGGAATGGCCTGATGCAGCGCCGCCAGGTAGTGCTGACCCAATTTTTCTTCAGACATGTTCAAACTCTCTTTCATCACGCCGCCAGCAAGGAGACGAAGGCTAAAAATGCAAAGCCAAACCCGGCCCAGGTTACGCGGGAGGTCGCGCAGAAGCGCAGCCGCGCCATACTGTTCTCAAACAGGGCAATCACCAGCACGCCCAGCACCAGCTTGACGACGGCCACCCCCAGCGCCAGCAGCAGGCCGCCCGCGCTAAAGATCACCATCTGCCCCCACGGCAGGAAAAGGCCGACAAACAGCTGCAATACCACCAGCTGCTTGAGGCTGATGCCCCACTTCAGTAGGGCAAAGCCGTAGCCGCTGTATTCGGTCAGCGGGCCTTCCTGCAGCTCCTGCTCGGCTTCGGCGAGATCGAACGGCAGCTTGCCCATCTCGATAAAGGTGGCGAAGGCGCAGGCGCAGAGCGCCAGCAAGAGCGGAATGCTGCGCCCGACGGGCCACGACCAGAGCGTGGCGGTCATACTGCTGATGTGGGTCGATCCCGCCACCAGCGCCACGACCCACAGGCCGAGAAGGAGGATCGGCTCCACCAGCACGCCGAGCATCGCCTCACGGCTGGCCCCGAGGCCGGTAAAGGGGCTGCCGGTATCAAGCCCGGCGATGGCAAAGAAGAAGCGGGCAATGGCAAAGAGGTAGATCAGAGTGATGAGATCCCCCAGCGCCGGTAGCGGGGAGGCAACGGTCACCACCGGTAGCGCGGTGGCGATGGTCAGCATTACGCCGATCATCACAAAGGGCATCAGGCGGAATACCCAGCTGGCATCCGCCGGGGCGACGCTCTGACGGCCCAGCAGCTTGATCAGATCCCGGTACTCTTGCAGTATCCCTGGCCCACGACGGTTATGCAGGCGGGCGCGGGCCACGCGGCTTATTCCGGAGAGCAGCGGCGCAAAGGCAAAGAGCACCAGCGCCTGAAGTAATGGATAGAGAAGGTTCATGTTCAGGCTCCTCGTGAAATAACAATAACTACCAGCACCGCCAGTTCCACCAGCGCCAGGCGGCGAACCAGCGCCGGAGCAGCGCGCTGCCAGGCCGGCATCAGCGCCACCGGATCCAGCCGCTTACGCAGGCCGAGCACCGGGGCAAACGCCTCCTTCACCGGCATCGCGAAGCCGTGCGCGGTGATCACCATCGACTGTTCATGCTCGTAGCCACACGCCCAGGCCGCACCGCGCGAGCGCGACGGCAGGCGATGACCTTTGAACAGCATCATGATGATAAGCGGCAGCAGCGGGCAGGCGATCAGCAGCAGGGCGATCATCGGCTGCGAGACCACGCTGGTGGTCGTCAGCGGTAACGGCACCGCGGCGGAGAGCAGCGGCAGCAGCCACGGCGAGG
This sequence comes from Escherichia sp. ESNIH1, assembly GCA_002918705.1. Classification (GTDB taxonomy): domain Bacteria; phylum Pseudomonadota; class Gammaproteobacteria; order Enterobacterales; family Enterobacteriaceae; genus Pseudescherichia. The sequence continues at coordinate 87,455 of PQKR01000001.1, forward strand.
CGACGCCGCCGATAAGACAGCAGATCGCCAGACCGACGACCGAAGCGGTCATCAGCCACGGCGCGCGGCGGGCATTGGCGGCTTCCGGCGTACGCGGCGCGCCAAGGAAGGTGACGCCGTAGACCTTGGCCATGCACATCACCGCCAGCGCGCCGGTGATCGCCAGCCCCACCGCCAGCAGCGGACCGAGCAGGCGACCGATAAAGGCGTCGCTGCCGCTCAAGGAGAAGAAGCCCTGGTAGATCACCCACTCGCCGGCAAAGCCGTTCAGCGGCGGCAGCCCGGCCATCGCCATCAGCCCCACCAGCATCATCAGAGAGATAACCGGCATGCGTTTGCCAATGCCGCCGAGTTTTTCAATGTCACGATGGCCGGTAGTAAACCAGACGCTGCCCGCGCCCAGCAGCAGCAGGGTTTTAAACAGGCTATGGTTGATCAGGTGATAGAGGCCGCCCACCAGGCCCAGCGCAATCAGCGCAGGCTGGCCGAGCGCCACCCCGGTAAGGCCTGCGCCGAGACCCAGCAGGATAATGCCGATATTTTCCAGCGTGTGGTACGCCAGCAGACGCTGGATGTTGTGCTCCATCAGCGCATAGAGGCCGCCGACAAAGGCGGTCACCGCTCCGAGCAGCAGCAGGCCGAGGCCCCACCACAGCGGCATGGCCTGCCCGGCCAGCAGCGGCAGGACAAAGAGGCCAAACAGCCCGACCTTCATCACCACGCCGGAGAAGAGCGCGGCCGCAGGCGCATCGGCCCCGGCATGCGCCTGGGGTACCCAGCCGTGCAGAGGGATCATCCCGGCCAGCATGCCGAACCCCATCAGCCAGAGCAGCCAGACCGCCGTCCCCGGCCCCTCATCAACGAAGCGCGCCGCGAGGCCGCTAATCTCCAGCGTGCCGTAGCGCTGCCACAGCAGCCAGCAGGCCGCGCCCAGCAGCAGCGTCCCAATCCGGCCCAGGGTAAACCACAGCTTGCCGGACTGCGCGCAGCCGGTAAGAAATGCCCCGCACAGCGCCATAATCTCTGCCATGACCACCAGGGTGAGCAGATCGCTGGCGACGATAGTGCAGACCGCCGCCGCCATCAGCAGATTGACCAGCAGGCCGTTAACCTTAACCTGCGCATGACGATGCCATGCCACGTTATAGAGGCTGATAAAAAACCCCGGGAGGGCGATAGCCAGCAGCCAGACGGCGTTGAGCGGCGTCAGGCGTATCAGCTGAGGCAGGTAAAGCACGGCGCTCACCCCGCTTGCCGTCCTGCCGGTTAACAGCCCGGCAGCCACGGCAATTACCATCCCACAGGCCACTGCCCCGCCAACGCCAGCCAGCAGGCCGCTCAGCCCGCGATGAAACGAAAAAAGCAACGCCAGCACCGCCGCCGCAACAAACAGCAGGACGGCCAGGTCGATCAGCATAAACGCGCTCATTTCACGCCTCCTTGCAGGTTAAGCAGCGAGAGGTCGCCATAGTCGCCGCTCAGGGTCAGCTCGCGCTTGCGCTTGCTGGCCCGGGCGATATCGAGAGAATTCACCATCCGCAGCGCGCCGGTTGGGCAGGTGCGGATGCAGGCCGGGCCGCTCTCATCGAACTCACAGAGATCGCACTTCACCGCCACGGCGCGTACGCCGGGTACCCAGTCGAGCAGGGAGCTAACGCGAGCAGGTGCAGGTGGCGCGGGAGGCGCTTTCGGTGAGTTGGCGTTGGCCGGAATATGCAGCGGACGGCTGCCGCTCATCTCAATCGCGCCGAAGGGACAGGCGATGGCGCATAGCTTGCAGCTCACGCACAGGCTCTCATTAAGCTGTACCGCCCCATCCACGCGGTTGATAGCGTTCACCGGGCAGACCCCGGCGCAGGGCGCATCCTCACAGTGGTGACAAAGCTGCGGGGCGGACTCTTTCGCGCTGCGCATCACGCTCAGGCGGGGCATCGATTGCAGCCCGTGCTGGCGGTGCGTCTCTGAGCAGGCTGCTTCACAGGTGTGGCAGCCGATACAGAGCGTGGCGTCAGCAATAACAAAACGATTCACCGGACACTCCTCAGGTGGTCATTTTTGACGAAATCGTGCCGACGGTCTGTCATTTCGACACCCCTCGACACGGCAGGCATTCAGGCCACCGTGGCCTGGGCGAATTGATTGACGAGCTGGCAGAGATCCACCGGCGTCTCCTGCTGGATTGCCGCATACAGGCCGTTGTAAACCGGACCGATCTTCTCCAGATAGTGCTCCAGCACCTGGGCACGGTCGCGGTTACTGATACGGCCATCAATGCGGCCATCCTGCGCCAGCTGGGCCTCGGCAATCAGCAGCTGCTCGCCGCCGTTTTTGCTCTCCACCAGATAGCGGATGGTGTGGCTGTTGAAGCCGTCCGCCAGGGCGACGGTAATAAGGAAGTGTTCGAACAGGACAAAGCAGAGATCCCGCTCCGGCGCGCAGTACATGCCGTGATGCAGGTGGGCTTTGGACAGCGTAATGCCCTGAACCAGCGAGTTGCAGTAAGCCTGCCACTCCTCTTGCAGGCGATGGTGCCGTTCGGCAATGAAGTCAGCCTTTTCGCTAATTTCCCAAATGGTCATTTCAGGTTACCCGGTTAGTTGTGACCAGCCCATTTAGCACTTTCCATGCCATTTTTTAAAATATTGATATTAAAAGAAATTAATCGGAAGGCAGTGTCATTTCGTCAGCGTCGACATCGTCAGTAACGTCGTTTTCGTTGGCTGGCACCGTTATTGCATTAACGGCGCAGTGAATGACGGGAGGCCCTATGCACGAAATTACCCTATGCCAGCGGGCGCTGGAGCTTATTGAACAGCAGGCGGTGGCCCACGGCGCCCGGCGGGTGACCGGTGTATGGCTGAAGATTGGCGCATTCTCCTGCGTGGAGAGCAGCGCCCTCACCTTCTGCTTTGAGCTGGTTTGCCGGGGCACCCTGGCGGAAGGCTGCACGCTGCATCTCGACGAGCAGCAGGCGGAGTGCTGGTGCGAATCGTGCCAGCAGTATGTGATCCTGCTGAGCCAGCGGGTGCGCCGCTGTCCCCAGTGCCAGAGCAACATGTTGCAGATCGTGGCCGACGACGGCCTGCAGATCCAGCGACTCGAAATTGAACAGGAGTAGACTATGTGTAGTACCTGCGGCTGCGGCGAAGGCAATCTCTATATAGAGGGCGACGAGCATCGTCCCCACTCGCCATTTCGCAGCGCCCCCTTTGCCCCTGCCCTGCGCAGTGGCCAGGCTATTACCGGGGTGAAAACGTCATCCTTTAGCCCCGCCCGGACGCCGGAAGGCGACCTCCACTACGGCCACGGCGTTGCCGAAACCCATGCGCCGGGCATGAGCCAGCGGCGAATGCTGGAGATCGAGATCGACGTCTTAGCCAAAAATAACCACCTTGCGGCCCGCAACCGCGCCCGCTTTGCCGCGAAGCAGCAGCTGGTGCTCAATCTGGTCTCCAGCCCCGGCGCGGGCAAAACCACCCTGCTGAGCGAAACCCTGCTGCGCCTGAAGGGCAAAGCGTCCTGTGCGGTGATTGAGGGCGATCAGCAGACCGTCAACGACGCAGCGCGCATTCGCGCCACCGGCACCCCGGCCATTCAGGTCAATACCGGCAAAGGCTGCCATCTGGACGCGCAGATGATCGCCGATGCCGCCCCGCGTCTGCCGCTGGCCAACGGCGGGATCCTGTTTATCGAGAACGTTGGCAACCTGGTCTGCCCGGCCAGCTTCGATCTCGGCGAGCGCCACAAGGTGGCGGTGCTGTCGGTGACCGAAGGGGAAGACAAGCCGCTTAAATACCCGCATATGTTTGCCGCCGCCTCGCTGATGCTGCTCAACAAAATCGACCTGCTGCCGTATCTCCACTTTGATGTGGAAAAATGCCTCGCCAGCGCCCGGGCGGTGAACCCGGACATTGAGATTATCCAGCTCTCTGCCACCAGCGGGGAGGGCATGGACCAGTGGCTGGCCTGGCTGGAGGCGCAGCCATGTGCATAGGCGTACCGGGACAGATCAGCGCCATCGACGGGCTACAGGCGAAGGTAGAGGTGTGCGGCATCCAGCGCGACGTCGATCTGACCCTGGTGGGCAGCGTGGATGCGTCCGGCTGCTCCCGCCTCGGCCAGTGGGTGCTGGTCCACGTCGGCTTCGCCATGAGCGTGATCGACGAGGCCGAGGCCCGCGACACCCTGGCGGCGCTGCAAAATATGTTTGACGTCGAGCCGGACGTCGGCGCGCTGCTGTATGGGGAGAGTGCCTGATGCGCTTCGTTGATGAGTATCGCGCGCCGGAGGCGGTGATGCAGCTGTTTGAGCGCCTTAGCGCTCGTGCACGCCGGCTCAGCTACACGCCAGCGCGCCCGCTGCGCATTATGGAGGTGTGCGGGGGACACACGCACGCCATCTTTAAGTTTGGTCTCGACCAGCTCCTGCCGGAGAATATCGAGTTTATCCACGGCCCCGGCTGCCCGGTCTGCGTCCTGCCGATGGGGCGCATTGACGCCTGCGTGGAGATTGCCAGCCGTCCGGAGGTGATCTTCTGCACCTTTGGCGACGCCATCCGCGTACCGGGAAAAAACGGCTCGCTGCTGGCGGCGAAATCACGCGGGGCCGACGTGCGCATGGTCTACTCGCCGATGGATGCGCTGAAGCTTGCCGAGGCCAATCCCGATCGCAAGGTAGTCTTTTTTGGGCTGGGATTTGAGACCACCATGCCCGCCACCGCCGTGACCCTCGAGCAGGCCCGCGCCCGCAACCTCACCAATTTCTTCTTCTTTTGCCAGCATATCACCCTCGGCCCTACGCTGCGCAGCCTGCTGGAGCAGCCGGATAACAGCATCGACGCCTTTCTCGCCCCCGGTCACGTCAGCATGGTGACCGGCACGGCAGCCTACGGCTTTATCGCCGATGAGTTTCAGCGTCCATTAGTTGTGGCTGGATTCGAACCTCTTGATCTACTGCAAGGCGTGATGATGCTGGTTGAGCAGAAAATAGCAGCCTGTAGCCGGGTAGAGAACCAATACCGGCGGGTGGTGCCCGACAACGGCAATCCGCTGGCGCAGCAGGCTATCGCCAGAGTGTTTACCGTGGAGGGCGAAAGCGAGTGGCGTGGGCTGGGTGTAATTGCCCACTCCGGCGTGCGTCTCAGCGACGCGTTCCGGCGCTTCGATGCAGAAACGCATTTCCAGCTCCGCCCGCAGCAGACCTATGACGATCCGCGCGCCCGCTGCGGCGAGGTACTAACGGGCCGCTGTAAGCCGCACCAGTGCCCGCTGTTTGGTCAAACCTGTAATCCACAAACCGCCTTCGGCGCGCTGATGGTCTCTTCAGAGGGGGCGTGCGCCGCCTGGTATCACTATCGCGCCCAGGAGTGTGAAGTATGAGTACGGTGCAAATGGCCCACGGCAGCGGGGGCCAGGCGATGCAGCAGCTGATTAACGCGCTGTTCCTACAGGCTTTTGATAACCCCTGGCTTGCGGAGCAGGAGGATCAGGCCCGTCTCGATCTGGCCACGCTGGCGGCGGGCGGCGATCGGCTGGCCTTCTCAACCGACAGCTATGTGATCGACCCGCTCTTCTTTCCGGGCGGCGACATCGGCAAGCTGGCAGTGTGCGGCACCGCTAACGATATTGCGGTCAGCGGTGCGATCCCGCGCTATCTCTCCTGCGGCTTTATCCTTGAGGAGGGGCTGCCGATGGCGACCCTGCAGGCGGTGGTCAACAGCATGGCGGCCACGGCGAAGGCGGCCGATATCGCCATTGTCACCGGCGACACCAAGGTGGTGCAGCGCGGAGCGGCGGATAAGCTGTTTATTAACACCGCGGGCATCGGTGCGATTCCCACCGGCCTGGACTGGCGCGCGCAGACGCTGCAGCCAGGAGACGTTGTGCTGGTGAGCGGCACGCTGGGCTGCCACGGCGCGACCATTCTCAACCTGCGTGAGCAGCTGGGGCTGGACGGTGAGCTGGTGAGCGACTGTGCGGTACTCACGCCGCTGATCCACTCCCTGCGCGCTATTGACGGCATTAAGGCCCTGCGCGACGCCACGCGCGGCGGCGTCAACGCGGTAGTGCATGAGTTTGCCGCCAGCAGCGGCTGCGGTATTGAGCTTAACGAGGCCAGCCTGCCGGTGAAGCCCGCCGTACGTGGCGTATGTGAGCTGCTCGGCCTCGACGCCCTCAACTTTGCCAACGAGGGCAAACTGGTGATTGTCGCCGAGCGTCAGGCCGCCGAGGCCGCGGTTGAACGCCTGCGCCTGCATCCGCTGGGGCGTGATGCGGCGATTATCGGTGAAGTCGTGGCCCGTAAAGGCGTGCGAGTGAGTGGTCTTTACGGCGTGAAGCGCACCCTGGATCTTCCCCATTCAGAACCCCTGCCGCGCATTTGCTAAGGCAATTCCCGGCAAGATAAAAAACGATTAGGCTTTTGGCACCCCGTTCGGTGCCTTTCTGGATTAGCACAATTCTGGATTAACACAATGTCGAATACACCGATGGGCGATCTCGGACAGCAGGGGCTGTTCGACGTCACCCGGACTCTACTACAGCAGCCGGATCTCGCCGCGCTGGCGCAAGCCCTGACCGGCCTGGTCAAGGAGTCAGCGCTGGCGGATCGCGCCGGCATTGTTCTCTGGCGCGCCGGGGATCGCCGGGCCAGCTACTACGCCTCTGGTCCGGACGGCTCTGCCGTCGAGTACGAGGATGAAACCGCCCTGGCCCACGGCCCGGTGCGCCGCATTCTCTCCCGCCCGCAGGCGCTGCACTGCAGCTACCAGGATTTTAGCGCGGCCTGGCCGCAGCTTGCGGAAAGTCACCTTTACCCCGCCTTTGGCCACTACGGGCTGCTGCCGCTGGCGGCAGAGGGGCAGATCTTCGGCGGCTGCGAGTTTATCCGTCACGATGACAGGCCCTGGAGCGCCCAGGAGATGGAGCGCCTGCACACCTTCACCCAGATCGTGGGCGTCGTGGTGGAGCAGATCCAGAGCCGGGTCGACAGCGGTCCAGACTACGATCTGCTCTGCCGCGAGCGCGACAACTTTCGCATCCTGGTGGCCATCACCAACGCGGTGCTCTCTCGCCTTGATATGGATGAGCTGGTGGGCGAAGTCGCTAAAGAGATCCACCGCTATTTTGATATCGACGCCATCAGCATCGTGCTGCGCAGCAGCCGCAAGGGCAAGCTGAACATCTACTCTACCCACTACCTTAACGAGCGTGCGCCTCTGCACGAGCAGAGCGAGGTCGACGAGGCGGGCACCCTCTCCGAACGGGTATTTAAAAGCAAGGAGATGCTGCTGCTCAACCTGCACGAGCGTGACCGGCTGGCGCCCTACGAGCGGCGGCTGTTTGAAACCTGGGGCAACCAGCTTCAGACTCTCTGCCTGCTGCCACTGATGTCCGGCGACACGCTGCTGGGCGTTCTCAAGCTGGCCCAGTGTGAGGAAAAAGTCTTCACCACCGCCAATCTTCAGCTGCTACGCCAGATTGCCGAGCGGGTGGCGATTGCCGTCGACAACGCCCTTGCCTACCAGGAGATCCAGCGTCTGAAGGAGAGGCTGGTGGATGAAAACCTCGCCCTGACCGAGCAGCTTAACAACGTCGAGAGCGAGTTCGGGGAGATCATCGGGCGCAGCGAGGCGATGTTCAGCGTGCTTAAACAGGTGGAGATGGTGGCCCACAGCAACAGCACGGTACTGATCCTCGGCGAGACCGGCACCGGCAAAGAGCTGATCGCCCGGGCGATCCACAACCTCAGCGGACGTAACGCCCGGCGGATGGTCAAGATGAACTGCGCGGCGATGCCTGCCGGCCTGCTGGAGAGCGATCTCTTTGGTCACGAGCGCGGGGCCTTTACCGGGGCCAGCGCCCAGCGCATCGGACGTTTTGAGCTGGCAGATAAAAGCTCGCTGTTTCTGGATGAGGTAGGCGATATGCCGCTGGAGCTGCAACCGAAGCTGCTCCGCGTGTTGCAGGAGCAGGAGTTTGAGCGCCTCGGCAGCAACAAGCTGATCCAGACCGACGTCCGGCTGATCGCTGCTACCAATCGGGATCTCAGGCAGATGGTACAGGATCGCGAGTTCCGCAGCGATCTCTACTACCGGCTCAACGTCTTCCCGATCCATATCCCGCCCCTGCGTGAGCGGCCGGAAGATATTCCGCTGCTGGTGAAGGCCTTTACTTTCAAAATCGCCCGGCGGCTGGGGCGCAATATTGACAGCATCCCCGCTGAAACGCTGCGCACCCTCTCCGGCATGGCGTGGCCGGGCAACGTGCGCGAGCTGGAGAACGTGATTGAGCGGGCGGTGCTGCTGACGCGCGGCAGCGTGCTACAGCTGTCGCTGCCGGAGATTGCCGTTGCCTCTACCACGCCGGTGGCGGTAGCCCAGGAGGGTGAGGAGGAAACGCAGCTGATCCTGCGGGTGCTGCGGGAGACCAACGGGGTCATCGCCGGGCCGAAAGGGGCCGCCCAGCGGCTGGGCCTCAAGCGCACTACCCTGCTCTCGCGCATGAAAAGATTGGGAATTGATAAGAGTATGATCGTGTAGGCCGGGTAAGGCGAAGCCGCCACCCGGCGTAACGATGCTGACATAACGTCCAGCGGCGCTGCGCTTGCCGGGCCTACAAACGCGTGCACCGGCAATATTATTTTTTACGCTGATACTTCTCCGGCAGCGGCGGCACCGGGCGCTTATCGTCAATCAGATGGCGCACGGTGAGGATCGGGTGGTGCCACAGCATACGCGGCCCGGCCCAGCGCATAATCTGCTTCATCTCTTCCCGCTTCGCCGGCTGGTAGCAGTGCACTGGGCACTGCTTACAGGCCGGTTTCTCTTCGCCAAATACGCATTTATCCAGCCGTTTTTCCGCATAGGCAAAGAGTGCCTCGTAGTGCCCCTCTTCCGCAGAGGCCGCGGGCGCACCGCGCTGATAGAGGGCGATCATCCTGCGGATAGTGAGTTTTTCACGGGCGATGCGAGGGCCAGCCATAGAAGACGCTCCGGGAGGAGAAAAGAGGTATCCATATTACATCTTCTTTATTATGGGCTCAAAGAGTTCAGATTGTTCTGTCCTGCAGAGTTAAAAACGTCAACTATACTCAAACTTCATCACAACAAAGGAGGATGTATGGTTAATAAAAGTGAAATCCGTGAACACGCTCAGGTTATTGCTAGCTGTGGTACCCACGTTGGCACCGTTGACCATCTCGAAGGCGAAGACAAAATCAAACTGGCTAAAAGTGATTCGGCTTCCGGCGGTGTGCACCACTATATCCCTCTGAGCTGGGTAGAAAAAGTTGACGGTAACAACGTGGTTCTTAATAAGAACTCGGAAGAGGTAAAATCTTCCTGGCAGACCGCGTAATTGCAGTTTCTGCGCCGTTTGGGTCTCCGGCCTGAGCGGCGCGCTCTATTCCTGGCTCCCTTCTCTTTACCCTCGAAACAGTCCCTCCTGTCAACCATCTGTTTTTAAAAGATAAACAGTTCCGCTTTTTTTGTGACGAAACTTTACAAATAAAGGATAATTTGAGAAAAGTATTAGTCAGCCCGCGCATTACGCGGCATAGTGAAGAGCACAAAGCGCTGGGTGAGGATAGAGAATGTTTTCTTTTGTCGCCAGACAGGCGATTTTTGATGAAAATTTGCAGACGTTTGGCTACGAGCTCCTGTTTCGGGACAGTATGGCTAACCGTTTTCCCAACGTTTCACCTGAACATGCAACGGCCCAGCTCATTGAAGAGCAATTTTTTGGCGCGCCTGGCGATAGCCAGAAAGAGTCGGGCACGGTGTTCGTTAACTTTCCCTATGAACTGCTGCTGCAGGGGCTGGCAGAGACGCTCCCGAAAGATCGCGTCGTCATTGAAATCCTTGAAACCGCCGAGCCGACCAGCGCGCTGCTCGCCACCATTAAGCGGCTGCATCAGCAAGGATTTCGCGTGGCGCTGGATGATTTTTCCCTGAGCGCCGACTGGGATAGCTTTATTCCCTTTATCAGCATTATTAAATTCGATATTCGAGAAAATAGCTGGCCGCAAATTCAGGACTACCTGCTGTGCCGCGAGGAGCTGCTGAAAAATACCCTGCTGCTGGCGGAAAAGATCGAAACCTTCGACGAGTACGAGCTATTTAAAAATGCCGGCTTTACCCTTTTTCAGGGTTATTTCTTTAGCAAGCCGGTGGTCTACAAAAGTAATAAGCTGGTGCAGAACCATATCGTCTCTCTGAACCTGATTCAGGAGGTGAATTCCGACGCGCCCAATCTGCAGCGTATTGAAGATCTGCTTAAGCACGACGTCGCCCTCTCCTATAAAGTGATGCGCTATGCGCAGAATATTCTCTATAACACCCGGGGCATTAAGGGGACGCGTAGCCACTCGCTTAAGGATATTGTGGTTTACCTGGGTGCTAAAGAGCTACGCCGCTTTGTGCTGGTGACCTGCCTCAGCTCGATGAAAAACGTTAAAACCAATGAAACCTACTATCAAAGCCTGATCCGCGCCAAGTTTTGCGAGCTGGCGGCGGCTCGCCTGCGCGGCAGGGTCTCGGCTAACGATGCCTTCATGGTAGGACTCTTCTCGCTGCTGGATGCCGTGTTTGAGATCCCGCTGGAGGAGCTGATTGGTCAGGTAGTGATCTCTCAGGACGTTCGTATGGCCCTGCAGCAGCACCGAGGCCTGCTGCACCAGTTTGTTGGCCTGGCGCAGCTATACGAACAGCGGAAGTGGGAAGAGGCCAGCCAGCAGGCTTACCGGCTGGGGCTCACCCGCGGGATGGTGGCTGAGATGATGTCCTCAGCCACCCAGTGGGCCGATGAGATGCCGGTCAACGCTCCGCTGAAGGCCAGCCCGCCAAAGCGCGTCCGCGTCCGCTAAGCCACGGCGCGCTCGGCGTTAACCACCGCCACGCACTGCCCGGCCCGCACCGACGATCCCGGCTGTACCCGGACCTGGTCCACGATGCCATCGCAGGTGGCCCGCAACGGGATCTCCATCTTCATCGACTCCAGGATCACCATCACGTCCCCCTCTTTCACCCTGTCGCCCGGCTTGACCAGTACCTGCCAGAGATTACCGGCAATGGGGCTGTCGATGCCACGCTGACCCGCCTGCAGCGGCGCATCGTCGCCAACGTCCGGCATAGCGTCGTTACTGTCAAAGTGCGCCTGACCGGAGGCCACCCAGCGCTCTCTTTCGGCATTAAACGCCGCCTGCTGATGGGTACGGAAAGCCTCAATGCTGGTCGCCTCCTCGGCCAGAAACTGCTGGTACTCCGCCAGCCGCAGCGTGCTCTGCTCAATGCGCAGCGGATAGCGCCCCAGCGGGAAGTCGCGACGAATGGTCAGCAGCTCCTCGGCGGAGACCGGGTAGAAACGGATCTGGTCAAAGAAGCGCAGCAGCCACGGCTTGCCGCCGAAATCCTTGACCGCATGATAGCGATTCCACATCTGCAGCGTACGTCCGACGAACTGGTAGCCTCCCGGCCCCTCCATGCCGTAGACGCAGAGGTACGCCCCGCCGATACCCACCGAGTTCTCCGCCGTCCAGGTGCGCGCTGGATTATATTTGGTGGTCACCAGCCGATGGCGCGGATCGAGCGGTGTTGCCACCGGCGCGCCGAGATAGACATCCCCCAGCCCCATGACCAGATAGCTGGCGTCAAATACCGTGCGGTAGACCTCGTCGATATTACCGAGATCGTTAATGCGACGAATAAACTCGAGGTTGCTCGGACACCAGGGGGCATCCCGGCGCACGGTGGTCATGTACTTATCGATGGCTTTCTGGCACGCCGGATCGTCCCACGACAGCGGCAGCCAGACGACGCGCGACGGCACCTGCAGATCCTCCTGCTGGCATACCGACTGCCACACTTCACGCACGATTGCCAGCAGGTGCGACAGCGTCAGCGCCTCTGGCTGATAGTGCACCTGTAACGAGCGGATGCCCGGCGTCAGGTCGATTACTCCGTCGAGCGCCAGCGCCTCCAGGGCCTGCATCAGAGCGTGGCCGCGAAAGCGCAGAACCAGATCCAGCTCGGCATCGCCAATCTCCAGCAGCAGATGGGTATCGCCGGAGAGGCGCGCCACCAGCCGCTTGTCCGCCGCGCCGGTCTCCATCACTACCGGAGAGCTGAGCGGCTGCATCTGCCAGTTGATTGCCACCGGCTGCAGGCTCGCCAGCTCCTGGCTGCGCCCCTGCGCCAGCAGGCGGGCAGTGGCGATATCCACCGGCACGAAGCGCACCCGATCCCCGGCGTTAAGCTGGCCAAGCTGCCAGAGATCCGCCTCGATGACCGTCACCGGGCAGACGAAGCCGCCGAGGCTCGGACCGTCCGGGCCCAGGATCACCGGCATGTCGCCGGTAAAGTCCACCGCGCCGATGGCGTAGGGGTTATCATGAATATTCGAAGGATGCAGACCCGCCTCGCCACCGCTGTCGCGCGCCCACTCCGGTTTCGGGCCAATCAGGCGTACGCCGGTGCGGCTGGAGTTGAAGTGCACCTCCCACTCGGTAGCAAAAAAGGTGGGGATCCACTCGGGCGTAAAGTACTCCGGCGCACCGTGTGGGCCGTAGATCACCCGCAGCTCGCGCACCGCCCCAAGGGTCGTGTGCAGCGACGCAGGCAGAGCCGCACCACAGCTGGCGTCGTTTAACGGCGTCAGGTGCAGCACGTCCCCGGTACGCAGAGCGCGCCCGGCGTGGCCGCCAAACTGACCGAGGGTAAAGGTGCTCTTGCTGCCAAGATAGTCCGGCACGTCGAGGCCGCCGCGCAGGCAGAGGTAGCTGCGCACGCCTGCTTCCAGGATATCCCCCAGCTTCATCGTCATACCGGCGCGAATGAGGAAGGTACGGTTCATTGCCTGCGGCTGGCCGTCCAGCTCAACCTGGATTGCTGCGCCGGTGACCACCGCCACCGCATCGGTATTAAACTTCAGGGTCGGGCCGCTGACGGTGATCTCCAGCCCCGCCGCGTCGTCGGCGTTGCCCAGCAGGCGGTTGCCAAGGCGCAGGGCGCGATCGTCCATCGGCCCTGATGGCGGCACGCCTACCGCCCAGTAGCCCTGCCGTCCCGGATAGTCCTGCACCGTAGTTTGCGTCCCGGCGCTGACCACCTCCAGCGTTGCCGCCTGGTAGCTCAGGCTCTCAAGGCAGCGGGTCCACGGCTGGCCGCTGGCAAAGGGCGCGTCGCGCAAAATCTGCCGCAGGTACTGGCGGTTGGTTTCGACGCCGTAGAGGCGCGTCTCATTCAGGGCGCGATCCAGCCGATCGATCGCCTCGTCACGGGTGTCAGCATAGGTAATGATCTTAGCCAGCAGCGGATCGAAGAACGGCGGCACCTCACAGCCGGACTCTACCCAGCTGTCGATGCGCAGCGTAATGCGATCCTGCTCCGGGAAGCTAACGTTAGTCAGCAGGCCCGGCGAGGGCTGGAACTGGCGGCCCGGATCCTCGGCATAAACGCGAGCCTGAATCGCATGGCCGCACGGGCTTAACCCCGCAGCGATCTCTGCCAGCGGAGGCAGATCGCCCGCTGCCAGCGCGATCATCATCTGAACCAGATCCACGCCCCACACCTGCTCGGTGACGCCATGCTCCACCTGTAGCCGGGTGTTGACCTCCAGGAAGTAGAACTGCTGCGCGCTGCTGTCGTAGACAAACTCCACCGTCCCGGCGCTGCGGTAGCTCACCGCCTTGCCCAGCTCGATGGACGCCTGGCAGAGCGCCTCGGCCATTCCCGCAGGCAGCGCGGTGGCAGGGGTCTCCTCCAGCACCTTCTGGTTACGCCGCTGCACCGAACAGTCGCGCACGCCGAGGGCAATCACCTCCCCTGCGCCATCGCCAAAGATCTGCACCTCCAGATGGCGAGCGCGCTCAATGTACTTCTCGATAAAGACGCCTGCGTCGCTGAAGTTGTTTTTCCCCAGCCGCTGCACCGCATCGAAGGCTTCCGCCAGCTCCGCCGGGCTATAGCAGACGCGCATCCCGATGCCGCCGCCACCCGCCGTGCTCTTGAGCATCACCGGATAGCCGACGCTCTCTGCCGCAGCCAGCGCTTCCGCGACGTCGGCCAGCAGCTCGGTGCCCTCCAGCAGCGGCACGCCGTGGCTTTTTGCCAGCGCGCGAGCGGTATGCTTCAGACCAAAAATGCGCAGCTGCTCAGGAGTGGGGCCAACGAAGGCGATCCCGGCGGCCTCGCACGCCTCGGCGAAAGCGGCGTTTTCCGACAGGAAGCCGTAGCCGGGGTGGATGGCCTGCGCCCCGCTCTCCTGGGCGGCGGCGAGGATCTTATCTACCTGCAGATAGGTTTGCGCCGCCGGACCTTCGCCCAGGCTAATCGCCTCGTCGGCCTGGCGAATATGCAGGCTGCTGGCGTCGGACTCCGACCAGACCGCGACCCCTTTCACGTTCATTTCCCGCAGGGTGCGCAGAATACGGCAGGCGATAGCACCCCGGTTAGCGATAAGTAATTTTGTAAACATGATCCAGACCCGAACCGTGGCGGGTCGTCCCGCCGGGAATAATCTCGCCGCCTGGTCGTCCAGGGGGAAAAGGCTGTTACTGCTGTGGCTTATTGTCCAGCGTCAGGCGTCCGGCCCGTACCGCAAACAGGCGGTAGAGGACGAGGCGCAGGCGGCTCAGTTCCATACCAGCACCTCCGCCGGGGTCGGGTTCCAGCCGTTGCACGGGTTGTTGAGCTGCGGGCAGTTGGAGATCAGCACGATGACGTTGCACTCCGCCCGCAGCTCAACGTACTTACCCGCGGCGGAGATGCCATCTTCAAAGGTCAGCCCACCCTCTGGCGTCACCGGCACGTTCATAAAGAAGTTGATGTTCGCCCCGATGTCGCGCTTGTGCAGACGGCCATCGTGCAGGCAGGCGCAGAGAAAGTTATCCCGGCAGCTGTGCATGTAGCGCTTGTCGAGGGCGTAGCGCACGGTGTTGCTCTCCTGGGCGCAGGCTCCGCCGAGGGTGTCATGGCGGCCGCAGGTATCGGCCACGATGGTCAGTAGCGGATTGCCCAGCCCGGACCAGAGCACGCTGCCGGTGGTCAGGTAGGCATTGTTCTGGCGGCGCAGGGTGCGCTGGGGATCGTAGCGCTCGCGCGGGTTATCGGCGTTATAGAACAGGGTATCGATGGCCTGGTTGCCCTCGAGATCGTGCAGGCGCAGGGTCTGCCCCTTTTTCACTTCAAACAGATAGTGCTCACCCGCCGGAATGGTATGGCGGAATACCGCCTCTGCCGGATGTTTTTGGCTTTCAACAAGAGACATTTTTCGGCTCCTTACAGGGCAAACAGCTGAGTGTTGGTAAAAGCGCGACCGTTCTCAGGACGGGTCAGCAGCGCGTTAACGGCGGCCTCGTTATTGGTGGCCTCGAACCAGCTCAGCGCCACCGGACGCGGGGCGTATTCAGGCTGCGGATCCATCGGGTGTGGCAGCGCGGTCAGTACGAGCAGCGTGTCCATCGGGGCATACAGCTCGACATAGCTGCCCGGCTTTGAAAAACCGCTGTGGAAGGTAAACGCCCCCTGCTCGTCGACGCTGACCTTGCTGAAGAAATTCACTACCATCAGCAGATCCTCAAGATTGAGATCCCATTTGCCCATCTCCACCAGCAGGTTATCCATGCCGTTGCGGTAGAAGCCGTTGCGCAGCTCCTGATAGCGACCCTGACCATACTTCTCAGCGGTCTCCTCGGCGTTCAGCACCCCACCAAAGGGATCGTGCCAGCCGCAGGTATCCGCCACGATGCCCGCCAGCACGCGGCCCATGTCGGAGTAGAAGCAGTGCCCGGCGGTGAGCCTGGCGGTGTGCTGGCCCTTGAGGGTATCCGGCAGGTTCAGGCGCTCGCTCTTTTCGTGAGCGTTGAGCATCATCATGCTGACGTTCGCCCCGCCCTCGCTGTCGGTGAGGCGCAGGATCTGCCCACGCTTGAGAATAAAAGAGGCGTGACCGCCGCCGGGGACGGTCTCCTCGCGAATGGCGGTGGAGGTATGCAGGGATTGCGTCATCGAGTTAGCTCCTTAAAGAAATGACGTTGGCGGGCGGCGGGGTCATCACCTCCGCCATGCGCGCCTCGTTCAGCGGGATGTCGTAGGTAATGCGCGCTCCGTAAGCGTTCGGCTCGTGGGGGTCGATGCGCACCTTGTCAAACACCAGCAGACGCGTGCCGAGGTTGAACCCCTCGGAGAGATCGTGGGTAACCATAAAGACGGTCATCCGGGTTTCGCTCCACAGCTGGAGCAGCAGGGCGTGCATGTCCTTGCGGATGCCCGGATCGAGCGCGCCGAACGGCTCATCCAGCAGCAGCACCCGCGGCTGCATAATGAAGGCCTGGGCGATGGCTAACCGCTGCTGCATCCCGCCCGAGAGCTGGGCCGGATACCTGGTCAGGGCATGGCCAAGGCCCACCTTCTCCAGCATCTGGGCCGCCTGCTCGCGGGCGGCTTTCTTACGCCTGCCGAACAGGCGCCCCAGCAGCGGACTGGTGGGGAGCTCGAGGCCGATGGCAACATTATCCAGCACGTTAAGGTGTGGAAAGACCGAGTAGCGCTGAAATACTACGCCGCGGCTGCGATCCGGCTCGGCCGCCAGCGGCTGGCCGTCGAGGGTAATGCTGCCCCGCGTGGGGCGCTCCTGGCCCAGCAGCAGACGCAGGAAGGTCGATTTGCCGCAGCCGGACGCGCCGACCATCGAGCAAAACTCCCCCTGCTGGATTTGCAGGTTAACGCGCTCCAGCACCACGTGGTTGCCATACTCTTGCCAGATGTTGTTGATATCGATAAAGCTCATGCCTTCCCTCCTTCCGCCCAGGGAAAACAGGTTCTATGCAGCGCCCGCAGCGCCAGATCCATCAGCCAGGCCAGCAGGGTGATCCAGACGACGTACGGAATGATGACGTCCATCGCCATATAGCGGCGGACCAGAAAGATGCGGTAGCCCAGCCCGGCGGTGGATGAGATCGCCTCGGCGGAGATCAGGAACAGCCACGCGGATCCGAGCAGCAGCCGCAGGGAGGTGAGTAGCCGCGAGAGCAGCTGCGGCAGCACAACGCGCAGTACCAGCGTCCAGCTGCTGGCACCCAGCGTCTGGGCCTTGATCAGGATCTCCGGCGGGATCTCTCGCGCCCGGTGCTCGAGATCGCGGGCCAGCATCGGCGTGATGCCGATAACGATCAGCACGATCTTTGACAGCTCGTCGAGGCCGAAAACAATGAACAGCACCGGCAGGATCGCCAGAGGGGGGATCATCGACAGCACGGTCATCAGCGGCGACAGCGAGGCCCGCCACATCGGGAAGACCCCGGCGGTGATGCCGATGCACAGCCCAATCAGCGAGGCGATAACCAGCCCGGTGAGCAGGCGCGCCAGGCTCACCAGGGTATCCAGCCAGAAGAGGTAGTCGCCGCTGCGCCTGTCCGGGGTAAAGGCCATCCGGTCGATGGCGGCCAACATGCCGTCGAGGCCCGGCAGCAGCTTGTCATGCGGATTGGCCTCAAGGCGCACCGCGGAGCCAAGAAAGTAGGCCGCCAGCAGCAGGACAAACGGCAGCAGCACCAGCATAAGGCGCATACCAGGCTGTGGGTGGCGGTTAATTTGTCGCATGCACAGGCTCCGTTAGTCTTAAAGTTTGCCGTCGGCGGCCAGCTTCACGAAGCTGTCATCAAAGCGCAGCTTGACGTTGCCCGCATCGCCCTGGGTCACGTTGCCCGGGAAGGCCATGCCGATAAAGTCCGCGCTCTGCGCCCCATCACCCAGCAACCCCTTATCAAAGGAGAACTGCGCCACGCGCTGCATGGTTTTTGCCAGATCGCCAGAGGTGGTGAAAGCGAGGTTATCCGCCGGGGTATAGAAGAGGTGGGTAGTTTTCAGCTGCGCCTGGTAACCGGCCAGATCGGTGCCGGAGGCTGCCGCCATTGCGTTCAGCGCCTTCGCATCCTGGGCTTTCATCAGGCCCATCATCTCGTACCATGCCCCGGTCAGCGCTTTGCCCAGCGCCGGGTTATCCTTCAGCGTCTCGGTGTTGACTACCATCATGTCGATCAACTCCCCCGGCACTTCGGTGGAGCTAAAGACCTCGGTAGTTTTCGGCGTCGCCTTGATAGTGGAGAGCTGCGGGTTCCACGCCACTGCCGCCTGGACGTCATCGGTGGCAAAGGCAGAGACGATGTCGGCGTCGGAGGTGTTCACCACCGTCACGTCACGCTCCTGCAAGCCCGCTTTTTCGAGGCCGCGCACCAGCAGATAGTGGGAGACAGAGAGCTCCGGCAGGTAGATTTTCATCCCTTTCAGGTCAGCGAGCTTTTTGCCTTCGCCTTTCAGGACCACACCGTCGTTGCCTTCGGAGTAGCTGCCGAGGATCAGCGCCGTGGTATCGACCCCGCCCGCCGCCGGAATGGTCAGCGCATCCATGTTGGTCATGGTGCAGCCATCAAACTGGCCGGCGGTGTACTGGTTAATGGATTCGATATAGTCATTGAGCTGGACGACGTTGATTTTGATGCCGTACTTACTCGCCCATTTGTCGATGATCTTCTCGCTGCTGATGGTGCCCCACGGCATCCAGCCCGCGTAGATAGTCCAGCAGACGTTGAACTCTTTTTTAGCCGCCGCGAATGCGGGAACGCTGGTAAGCAGGGCCAGCGACAGAGCAAGCGTGCGGAGAAAGGAACGTTTTTTCATTATCTGACCTCGGGTTGGCACAAAAACAGGGAGCAGCGCGACACCCTTTGGTGCTGCTGTCTCCCGGGCTTTTGTCCCGCCGTGTAACCTCAGAGAGGTCGCCAGCTCTCGGACCAGCATTCATCAGCGATGAACCGGAACCCTAGCCAGCTATTTTTACAGATACGTTGTGTTGCGCTGCCTTCTGAAGAGAACAGTGCAAAAGCTATGCCAGGCGCTAACGCCCGCAAACGGTGCCTGCTGCGAGCGCAGCAGGCGAAAAGTGCGCCCCAAAATTGGGCAGTGCGATGTGATGGTGCAACGCCCTACTCTACCGCGCGGCTTTTGCTGCCGGAGTAGATAAACCAGAGGGCAATGCCGAGGCAGACCACTGCGCCCAGCCGCGTAGCGGAGAAGGGGATCGCCTCGTTATGCAGCCAGCCAAAGTTGTCGATCAGCATGCTCATCGCCAGCTGACCGAAGATCACCGCAACGGTGGCCACCGCCGTGCCGATACGCTGCACCGCCAGCACCATAATCACGATATAGGGCACCCCCATCAGCGCGCCCAGCAGCTGCCACTTCGGCACCTCCAGCAGGGTGACCGCATGCTTTGTCTCGAAGAAGAAGATCAGTAGGGCGGTAATCAGCGCCCCTACCGAGAAGGTGAGAAACGCGCTGCGAAACACGCCTACCTTGCTGCCCAGCTGGCCGTTGATCGCGGCCTGCACGCTTAACAGTGCGCCGCCCACCACGGAGAGAATAATCATCAGTAGAATCATGGTTCGTTATCCTTTTGCTACCAGCGCCAGCGCGGCGATGATGAAAACCAGTGCCCACAGGCGCTTTGCATCAATTTGTCTGCGCCCGGTCCCAAAGAGTCCAAAGTGATCGATCACCAGACTTTTAAACACCTGCCCGGCGAGAATGCCGATCATGCACATCGCCACCCCAACGATTGGCGCGGCCAGAGTCAGGATCACCACGTAAGCCGGGCCAAGCACGCCGCCGAGCAGCTGCCAGCCGGGCTGGCTGAAAAATGACGGGCTGTTGCGCGGGCTAAAGAAGAGCATGAGCAAAAAGGTGAGCGCGGCCCCGACGCCAAAGATGCTGAAGGTGGCCCACAGGTGCCCTACTTCGCCCCCCAGCGGGCCGAGAATGCCGGCCTCTACCGACAGCCCCATGCCGCCGATGATAACCAGTAAAATCAGTAAGAATTGCATGACTACGTATCCCTTAAGAAC
Organism: Escherichia sp. ESNIH1; assembly: GCA_002918705.1. Classification (GTDB taxonomy): domain Bacteria; phylum Pseudomonadota; class Gammaproteobacteria; order Enterobacterales; family Enterobacteriaceae; genus Pseudescherichia. Next base: position 107,351 of record PQKR01000001.1, read on the forward strand.
AGAAGCGCAGCAGCGTATAGCAACCTGCAATATTAAAAAACGCTATAATGCAGGAAACACCTTTGCAGGTTTTGCATTAATGAACGACACAGGCTCGATTACCCTGCGCGCGCTGCGCTTTTTTATTGCCGTCTATGATAAACAGAGCTTTTCAGCGGTGGCCCGCCGGGAGGGGGTCTCCGCCTCGATGATCTCCCGCACCGTGATCCAGCTGGAGAATACGCTTGGGCAGCAGCTCTTCTATCGCAATACCCGGGCGGTGATCCCCACCGAGGCGGGTCATCTCTTTATGGTGCATGCTCGCGCCATGCTGGAAAACATGCACAGTGCGCAAACGGAGCTGCAGAGCCGTGCCGCCGTGCCCGCGGGACTGGTGCGTATTAATGCCCCGGTGTTTTTTGGTCACCACCATATCGCCCCCTGGCTGAGCGGCCTGGTGGAACGCTACCCGCAGCTACAGATTGAGCTGAACCAGACCGACGACTATATCGATCCCCATCGCGACGCCGCCGATCTGATTTTTCGCATCGGCACCCTAACCGACTCCTCTTTTCACGCGCGTATTTTAGGAACCCAGCGCTACTACCTGGCCGCATCGCCGGATTACGTGGCAAAACACGGCGTGCCGCAGACGCCAGCGGCGCTGAATCAGCATCGCTGCCTGGTTTACAGCGGCTCCTCCGGTCCTAACCGCTGGCTATTTAACGCCGAGGGCAGCGAGTGGGTGCACTACCCGGTGGCGGCTCACCTCAGCTCAAATAATGCCGAGACATTGCTTACCGCCGCGCTGGGCGGTATGGGGATTGTATTATTTCCAGACTGGATGGTGGGCAATTGCCTGCGCCAGGGAACATTAGTTGAGCTCCTGTCAGACTATCACCCAACAATAAATGCCGGGCCGCAGCATATTGCGGTGATTTATCCCAATACGCGTCATCCCCCTTTAACCGTTCGTGCGGTGATTGATTATTTTGTCGACGTTTACGGTACCCCCCTTTATTGGCAGGTCACCTGAAGTAATTCGAAAGTTGTAGAGTTAAAAAAATGTTCTACACTTATTTCAAGGCTTCGATTTTAATCACGTTTTGATGAGGTCTTTAATATTCAACCGACAATCAGGAGAGTCTAATGAAAAAAGCGATTATTTTACCTGTTGCAATTTTACTTGGTGCAGCGGCCCTGTCTGGTTGTACGCGTACCAGCTATGCTATTCATACTACCGATGGTCGTACTATTATCACCGATGGCAAACCTGAACAGACTGATGCAGGCCTGTTAGGCTACAAAGATGCCAACGGCGTTAAGCAGCAGATAAACCAGTCCGAAGTTCAGAAGGTCTCTGAAGTACCTCATTAATAAAATGGCCCCTGCGGGGGCTTTTTTACTGCCCCCTTAAACCCGTCCCCATTAACGCCCCTTGCGCTTCTCGGAATACATCACCGTATCGCCATCTTTTAGCATATCCACGAGATCGGCATATTTATCCGTGCTATTTTCCAGCATCCCGTATGAGTAATTAAGCGGGTATTTTTTACCTACATTACTATACCAGTCATCTATTTTTGTTTGCAGATTGAATAAAAACGCGTCGGCATCATTCTGGCCATTATGCGCTAGCAGCACGGCAAAAGCGCTGCTGTCTACACGCCCGCAGACGTCACCACTTTTCATGCAGCTATTAAGACATTTGGCAAAAGCACGCAGGGCGTTATCCCCCTCGGCATGGCCCCAAATATCATTAAGAGACTGCAGGTCCTCGACCACGAAATAGAGCAGCGTAAACGGCGTCGCGTCCCGGGTGAGTTCGGCAAAACGTTTATCGCCAATCTGGAAAAAACCACGCCGGTTGGGCAGTTCGGTGAGCTTATCGGTCATCGCCATGCCAATAATCACCAGCTCATCTTCAACGATGGCACCTAAATCAAGCAGCAGGTTTATCTCCTCGGAGGAGAAGTCTCGGGGCTTATTGTCAATCAGGCAGATCGTTCCTGCGATCGATCCATCCGGCAGACGCACCGGGCAGCCCGCGTAAAAACGCACAAAGGGTTCATCGTGTACTAGCGGGTTATTGTCGAAGCGATCGTCCTTCAGGGTATCTTTGACGATCATAATGCCCTGCAGCAGGATCGCGTGGGCGCAAAAAGAGACGTTGCGTGAGGATTGGCGCATATTCAAGCCATCACAGGAGATCATCCACTGCCGATCCCGGTCCAGCAGCGTAATGAGCGCGATAGGCACATTGAAGGTCGCTTTCGCCAGCCTGGTCAGGCGTAGCAGCCGCTCATCATCTTTTTTATCAAGCAGATCCATCATATAGAGCGATTTTAAGCGCTCTTTTTCATTAACAGGTACACCGGGAAATTTCATAGACACCCTCTCTGGTTTATTAACAATATAACCGAGAAGTGTGGTTTTGGTAGGGTTGACGCCGATCATGCCGCCAGGCAGTAGAGAATGAAATGATGTACGGCACACAGCAAGCGTGACAAATGGAGGTTGCGATGAGCCGATACAGTGTTTCACATAGTGAAGGAAAGTATGCCAGTGGGTCCGACGATCTGGTATTGGAAAATAAGCTAGGTATTACTCGTGCTGAAGAGATGGATGGCGCAGAGTTAGTGCTATTAGAACAGCTCTATCACACTGTTTTTGAAGAAAGATTTCCATCCGGTAAAATATCTTTCTCCAGGATAAAGCACTGGCATCGCATTTGGTTAGGAAATATATATGAGTGGGCTGGGCAGATAAGAACGGTAAACATTAGCAAGCAAGGATTTATGTTTGCCCCCGCAGCTCAGCTACAAAAATTGATAAGCAGCTTCGAAAAAAATTTCCTCGCGACATATACACCATGTCAGGGAATGGATATCGATCATCTTGCAAAAGCCATCGCTGTTGTACATGTAGAGTTAATACTTATCCATCCATTTCGTGAAGGTAATGGCCGCCTGGCACGACTGCTTGCAGATGTAATGGCCGTTCAGGGTGGGCGTAGGCCTTTGAATTATCAAAGCTGGGAGCATAATAAAGCGCGCTATACTGCCGCTATTCATGCTGGTATGGTAATGAACTATAACCCAATGATGCAATGGGTTATGAAGGCGCTAGAGGATTAAAAGGCTAAACGTAGATGGGCAAACTTCTTACGCTGGATTTTTAAGGAAGCCTCAACAGACTGAGATGATTGCCCTGTTTCGATGGCCGTTGAGGTCACAACGGTTCGGGTGAGCTGTTCACGCGAAGGTTTCTTGTAGGTTACATTCCCGTTTTTAACGCTATCCATACGGTATCTCCAGCGCAGCGCAATAAAATACTATTATAAGCAAATACCGCCACGATGTCTGCGAACTTATAGAGAAGTACCTTGCCCAGGTCGCTCTCCCGCGTTCTGGGCAAGGCGCTAAACGGCGTTAGGCAACGCTGGCGATAAGGCCTTTATCCACTTCCGCGCGGCTGATGGCACCGGTATCGTAATGAAACACGGTCAGCACTCGGCCGTTGCTCAGATCCTGCACCAGCGCCGGGGCGATGCGGAAGCTGGCTGCCAGCTCGTCGCGACCCAGTCCCGGACGGCGCTTGCGGCGCTCGACGCGGAAGCGGATCTGGTTGTATTTAGCCCAGCCAATCAGCACCGCAGCGTTGATCAGCGCCACCATCAGGTAGAACGTCACCGTGTTGACGGTGGAGAATAGCGGGCCGAAGCCGATAAATGGCGCGTTGGCCAGCATGTTCATCAGTCCTGCATAGACCAGGTAGGAGAACCCCAGCCAGGCTATCAGGGTCAGGGCCACGTCAAAAATACGCGGCATAATGCGCAGTTCAGTAAAAATCAGCGGTTGTTTCATGAGTCATTTCTTCCTATACCACGGTCAGGACTTACCCAGCGCGCTCTGCTGCGTTTACGCATCAGCATCACTTTGGGGAAGGCGACCAACGTTGTGAACAAACTCAACATCCAATAAACCACCGGGAACCAGATGATCCAGAAGAGCGACGCGCCGATACCTTTTTCATAGCGCCGTTCAATAAGAAGACTGACAAAAAATTGCAGCAGACAAACCACGCCGAGCATGAGCCCGGTAAAAGCCGGTGGGAACAGATGTTGTACATGGAGAGAACTGGGCATGGGGATAACCAGCCCAACGAGGAACAGCAGGATCGTTACCGCATAGGCAAAGGCCCAGGCGGTTGACAGGCAAAACTCGAGGAATAGCGGCCACATGCGGCGATACTCCCAGGCCCAGAGGCGGCGCATATTGACAATAAAGACTTCTGCCCCGCCCTGGGCCCAGCGCAGGCGCTGCTTCCATAGACCTTTCATGGTCTCTGGCATCAGGATCCAGCAGAGCGCACGCGGCTCGTAGAACACTGTCCAGTGGCGCAGCTGCAGCTTCCAGCTGATATCGATATCTTCCGTGATCATATCCGGGCTCCAGTAGCCCACTTCCGACAGCGCGCGGCGGCGGAAGGCGGCAATGACGCCGGAGACGGTAAACACCTGGCCGTAGACGCGCTGGGTACGCTTGATCAGGCCGATGATTGACGAGAACTCGCCAACCTGCACGCGCCCCACCAGCGTAGAGCGGGTGCGGATCCGCGGGTTGCCGGTTACCGCTCCCACGCGGGGATACTGCAGCAGCGGTGCCACCAGGTAGGCTGCCGCGTCGCGATCCAGCAGCGCATCACCATCGATACAGACCAGGAAATCGCTACGCGCCGAGGCCGCACCGGTCTGCAACGCCACCGCTTTACCCTGATTCTCCGCCAGATGGATCACCCGCAGGCGCGGATACTCAATGGCCAGCTGATCCAGCACCTCGCCGGTGTTGTCTTTTGAGCCGTCGTTGATGGCGATAACTTCAATATTTTCATAACGCTGGGCCAGCGCCGCCTCGATGGTCTCCCGTGCGTTTAGCCCCTCGTTATAGCAAGGTATCAGGATGGAAATGAGCGGATTCCCCTCCAGCTGCGGCGGCGGCGTGTTTGGCCCCCAGGGCCAGTGACGCTCCCGATGGAACCAGAAGTAGAGCCCGCCGCTGATCCATAACGCGGACATAAACAGCGGCCAGAAGAAGACGAAGTTCAGGATCATGTCGCCGGTGAAAATGGCTGCCACCCCCAGCGGGAAGCTGAACATCAGGCACAGTATGAGAAACGCTACAATGCGATCGGTCATTTTTGCGGATACCAGTATGATGAGAAGGCAGAGCGGATCTCAGACATCTCGGGTTGATCGTTAAGGAAATCGTCAGGGTAGTAGCCGTAGCTGTCCGCACCGCTCAGCTTGAGCTGGCGCATCCACTCGGTCAGCTGTTTCCCGCTGATATCTTTCTCTTTCGCGTCAGCACGCCAGTCCTGCGCCTGCAGTTCAAAGACGGTTTTATCCAGTGCGCCGGGGCGCTGGCCCACGATTTTCACCATCCTGTCCAGCCAGGCATTCTCCTCGCCCGCCGGTACGCCCTCCATCCACGGCATCGCCATCGGCGCGGTCCAGTCGTAGGTGGACAGGAAGTCATCAAGGTTCTGCGCAAACCAGGCTTCGCTCTCCGGCTCCATGATTGGCGGCGCATAGATGTTACGGGCGGTTTCCACCTGCGGCCCACGAATGGCGCGTACCGACGCAGTGAGATCGCGGGTAAAGTCGATCAGCGTCTTGCTCTTGAAGCGCGTCCAGCGTTTAAAGGTCTCTGGATTGCTACGGATCTCCTCGATGCTGCCCGGGAAGCCCGCCGCCTTGTAGGCGCGCAGCGCATCCGGCGAAGCGTCCTCGTAATCGCTCAGGAAGGCGTCATCGTGGAACAGCACGCCGTTGAAGGCAGCCCCTTTGGCCAGATCTTCGTAGATCTCAGTGATACGCCTGCGGGCTTCCGGACTCCACGGTGACAGACGCACATACTGCTTGCGCTCTACCGCGCTGCGCTTGGTATCCGGGTTCCAGGCCGTGACGCGCGGGAGCGGATCGTCCATCTGGAAAGCCAGTACCGGCATCCAGGCATAGACGTTCACCCCGCCGCGGCTCTGTAACTGCCAGGCGATAAAGTTGAACAGATCGGCGCGCATCGGTAGCCAGCGGTTCGGGAAGTAGAGCTCATGGATATTGCCATCGCCCTTGGGATCGGCGTACGCCTGCAGGAAGACGTGAGAGATCTTCATGTCGTACACGCGCTGGATCAGCGCATCGATGTTGCGCCGCTGCTGCGCCGGATCCTTGTCATAGACGTAGTCGAGGTCGATATGCATTACGCGCATGTTCTGCTTCTCACGCACCTGAGCAACCTGGCTGGCAAAGGTTTTCAGCGATGGGTTGTTGGTGATCAGGATGCGCGGAATATCTTCCAGGTTCGCCGCGTTAGCCAGACCCTGGTTGAGGGTAAAGGCCATCCGGTAGCCATGCTGATGGATCAGCTTCAACGACGTCCCGTTGGCAGCCCCGTAGGGCCAGACCCAGGCGCGAGGTGCTTTGCCGGTGACTTCGGCGATTTTATTGGTCACCAGATCCAGGTCCTTGTTGATGCGCGCCTCATACTCCTCGTCGGTTTCATACTTGCCGGTGGCCTTGATATAGGCACGGTTGGCAATGGCGGGCTCCTTGCTACCTTGCGGGTTCGCCTGGATGCCGTAGTGGGACGCCCAGGTGTGCGCCCCCACCTCAACCAGCGGCGACTCGCCCATCTCCTTCACCATCTGCCAGGTGGCAAACTTGTCACGCGCCGTTTTTAAGCCGCCGAAGTCGATTGGCTGGTTGGCGGGTGTATCCACCCAGCTGCCAACCGGGGCCCAGACCGCAGGCCAGTTGTAGGCTTTGAGGATCGGCCAGACGCGGGTGTAGAAGCTGCTGTAGCCATCGTCAAAGGTCAGCATCACCGCCTTTTCCGGCAGCGTGATTTTTCCGTCGTGCGCATCCAGCACCTGCTGCGCGGAAACCGGTTTATAGCCATTGTCTCGCAGCCAGGCGATCTGATCGTTCAGTGCGCTGGTGCGCACCGAGAGGTAGCGCTGGTCCGCAGCGCCATCCTCAACGTCGTGATACCCCAGGACCAGAAAACTGTTTTTTGGCCAGGCGCTATCCGCGTTCAGCGGCGGTCTGGCAGAAGGTGGAAGATAGCCCGGCTTCTCCGCACTGCTACAGGCGGTGATGAGCATCCATCCGGCGATGAGTGTTGCGGCTCGCAGCCATTTCTTAAACATGACCTGTCCTCAGAACCTGACATTCAAATCAAATGCGAGGGAGATATTCCGCTCACGCTTACCGTCGTAGGGACGTTTATCCCAGGTCAGCATCAATCCGCCGTCCACGACGTTGTTCCACTGAACCCGTTGTCCATACCCAAACTGATTTATTGCCCCAACGCTGTGGCCTTTCTGCCAGTAGGCCCCTGCCCCAGCGGCAATCTCCTGCTTCCATATCGTGTCGTAGTGCTGATACATCACATGCTCAGCGGTCAGCGCCGGCACGACAGAGAGATCGCGTTTCGGGTTGTAGTAGTAGACGTCCTCCTTGGTGTTGGTACTGCCGCTAATGCCCGGCGTGAAATCGAGAGTGAAGCGCGGGGTTGTCCACAGCCGCTCTTTACCGCTCAGGCCGTACTCGATGCGATCGTTATCATCAGAGAAGTGCGAGGCGGCGAAGGTAAGCTGGTACTCCCGGCGCTCGGTCTGGTGCCAGCGCAGAAAGAGATCGCCGCTGTTGGCATAGACGTTATTGCGCAGGGCGCGCAGCGGCGTGTTGCGTGACAGTCGCTCCACATTGCCGCCCAGCCGCCAGTTGTCGTTGAAGTCATGCCAGGCCGACAGACGCCCGCCGGTCTTCTGCCCGTCACCGTAGTTACGCGTCGAGACCTCCATCTCGGCCCAGTAGTCCCGCGCCGTCCATTCGGTACCGACGCCGAGATCGCGGTTGATCCCCTTGCCCTCTTCAAATTCGCCGCTGGCGAAGTTGTAGGCTGTGAAGAGCCGCCAGTTGTCGCCGATCGGCGGGCTATAGAGCGCCGAGTTGAAAGTAAAGTCGTGCTGACCGCTGACCGGGCTGTCAGAGGAGATCCCCTGCGAACCGTTGATCCGCAGCTCGGTCTTATGGTGCACATCACGGGCGCGGGCGAGGCGCAGGGAGGATTCGTCATCCGGACTGCGCTTTACCACGTCGTCGGTCAGCTCATCCGCCTGCCGCCACTCCTGAAGCTCAAGGGCGTTCCAGGCCTGCTGCTTCTCTAGCTCAAGGTTACTGGGTTCAATCACCTCAGCCAGCTTCAGCTCGCGTTCGGCCTGGCGCGGCAGGCCACGGGCGAGCAGCACCGAAGCGTAGGTGATGCGCAGCGCCTGGTTACCGGAGCCGGTACGCGCCAGCCACTCCGCATGCTTCTGGGCCTCCGGCAGGTCGTTGGTCTCAATCTCATACTGGGTAAGCAGGCTCTGCCCCAGCAGCCAGTTGTCGTTAGGCTGCGGCACAGGGGAACCCAAAACCCGGGTCAGATAGGGGCTCTGTTTAATCAGATCGTCGACCTGACGCTTTGCCGCCGGGTAGTTACCGCTGTCGATGTGGGCGTAGAAGAGATCCTGCTGATCGTCTTCGGTCAGCGGCGTCGCCGCGATCGGGCCGTTGGGGTAGTAGATTGCCATCAGCATCTTTTCGGCTGTCTGCGGATCCTTCTCCGCCAGGTAGGCGGAGGCCACCCAGCGCTTGGCGTAGTCCGGGATCGGCTGGCCGTCGGCAGAGAGCGACTCATACTCCTTCACCGTCTCTTTGGTGCGCTTGCGGATCACCAGCGCGCCCAGGCGGTCAATACGGGCGCGACGCACGTCGGCCTGCGCCGAAGGATCGTCCTTCCAGGCGGTAAGCAGTGCGTCGTAGCGGGCGATGGCTTTATCTGCAACGAGGAAACGCTCCTCTTCGTTACGGGTAGGGGTAAACGCCGAGCGCACGGTCTGGGCAACCGCGTCCAGCTCCAGCCGGCGCTCAAGGGGGCCTGAAGCGACAGAGGGCGGAGTGAGATCCAGCGCCGGACCGGCGATACGGTTGGCAGAGAGCACCGCCAGCTTGGTGGACTGGACACTTTTGTTCTGCGGATCCAGCGCCTCGGCCCGGCTGGTCGCCAGCAGCGCATCCCAGTTTTTACCCTGCGAGTGGTAGACGTAGGCCACCAGCGCATCACGCTCGGCGCCCGGCTCTTCCGCTGCCCATTTGTTGGCTTCGGTGATCGCCTGCTCGTTACGGCGGGCATCGGCCAGGGTCATGATCCAGCCGGTGCGCGCATCAGCATTCTTTGGATCGTCCTTGAGGACGTTTTCCCAGACAGCCAGCGAGGCATTCCAGTTTTTCTGGTTACGCAGCGCGCGGGCGACAGCAATCCGCCCACGCGGTGGAACCTGAAGGCGATCCTGATAGCGCTGCCAGATACGGACCGTCTCGGCATTATCATCCGCCCAGGCGGTGACCTGCAGCCAGTCAGCGACCTGATCGGGGGTGAGCGGCGTCTGCTGTTCTTGAGCCTTTAAGTAATTCAGCAGTGGCGCCCGCTCCCCTTCACGCGCCTGTACGATCAGGGCATCGTATTCAGGAGAGGCTCCGTACGCGAACGTTGGCAGCATAATGCTTGCAGTAAATAAGCACGTGCCGGAACGAAAGCGTTTTACTAAATTGTTACGTCGGTGAATGCTGAACATAGCTGTGCTGTCCTTATTTCCTTATGCCGGAATAAATAAGCATTATCATTAATATGCTGCTGCAATATGCGAGGGGCATCCCCGCGCATCACGGTAATTTATTAGCTTTCACGAAAAATTAATTTCAATTACTACTTTCTTCGTATTTCAACGGTTTCCAGAGTGTATTAAGGCACGTTTTAATAATAAGATCTCGATGTGTGCAAACGTTAGCAGCGGAATATTTTTTTTGCCATCACTGTTAAACAAGTCACGTTAAAAAGAAAATTTTAACACCACTTTTTCTAATACTTTTGGCATTTAATATCGATTTACATGAAAAAACAGCAGCAAAATGGCACTTTTATCTGTGCAGGTAAAAGTTGACTTATTTTATAAAAAGGGTACTTTTCAGGACATGAAATCGTTTCTTATTATTGTCCCTGATGGCGGTATGTTATTTGAGGCCGCTGGCATTGCCGATATTCTGATGCACGCTAACCGCCTGCATCTGGAAGAGTTTTCCACTGTCCGCTATCGGATAGACATCGCCACGACCCAGCCGCACCATGTCATTCATGGTCAGTCGGGATTAAATCTGCTGGCGGATTTTAGGCTAGTGGATCTCGATTATACCGAGCCGCGGGATACCATTATGGTCACCGGTAAGGGCATGAATGAACAGGAGAACAGCGCGGTTGTGGACTGGCTACGCCTCGCCGCTCCCCATACACGCAGGGTCGTCTCTATCTGCGGCGGCGCGCTCCTGCTGGCCCAGGCGGGCCTGCTTGATGGTCGTCGGGCAACCACCCACTGGCGGCGGCTGGAGGAGATGCAGTCCCGCTATCCACTGGTGAAGGTAGAGGGCGGACCGCTCTATATTCAGGATGGCCATATCTGGACCTCTGCCGGGGTCAGCTCCGGCTTTGACCTTACCCTGGCGCTGGTGGAAGAGGACTATGGCTTTACGCTTGCTCGCGACGTGGCCCAGGATCTGGTGATGTACCTGCGCCGCCCCGGCGGGCAGATGCAGTTCAGCCGTTTTCAGCTGCTGGATGCCGATGGCCCGGGCCCGATTGGCGACGTGCAGCGCTGGATCCAGGCCAACCTGACCGCCGATCTGTCAGTCGAGGCGCTAGCGGATCGGGCAGCGATGAGCCCGCGTAATTTTACCCGCGTCTTTACCCGCGAAACGGGAACAACGCCTGCACGCTATGTGGCAGAGGCGCGTCTGGCCGCCGCCAGAAACCGCCTTGAGCAGACAATGGATACGCTGGATCGCGTAGCGGTAGCCACCGGGTTTGGTAGCAGCATCAATCTACGCCGAATTTTCGAGAAGCAACTCAAGCTCACGCCCGGTGAGTATCGTCAACGCTTCCATAGCCGCAAGATGGCGTAAAGTGATCCTTTTTTGTCATTTACGCCATAACGGGTGCGGCCTACTCTGATTCCAGTTTCTGATTCCAGTTACAGCATAACAGGAGTACATCATGGTTAAGGTCGGTATTAATGGCTTCGGCAGGATCGGTCGCAACGTGCTTCGTGCCGCGTTAGGTAATGCAGATATTCAGATTGTGGCAATTAACGATCTGACGGACAGCAAAACCCTGGCGCATCTGTTAAAACATGACTCATTGCTGGGGACCCTCTCTGTGCCGGTAGAGGCGGCAGAAGGTGAACTGAAGGTTGATGGAAAATCCGTTAGGGTCTTTTCCGAGCGCGACCCGGCGGCTATTCCCTGGGCCAGCGTCGGCGTTGAGATTGTGATTGAGGCCACTGGTTTCTTTACCGATCGCGAAAAGGCCGCGGTGCATATCACCAGCGGCGGCGCGAAGCGGGTGATCATCTCTGCGCCAGGCAAAAATGACGATCTCACCATCGTGCTGGGGGTCAACCACGACAGCTACGATCCGCAGACGCATTTTGTGGTGAGCAACGGTAGCTGTACCACTAACGGCCTGGCCCCTGCCGCGCAGGTACTGCATCAGCGCTTCGGCATTGAGCATGGCCTGATGAACACCACCCATGCCTACACCAACAGCCAGGCGCTGCACGATCAGCCGGAGAAAGATCTGCGCGGGGCGCGTGCTGCGGCTCTCTCCATCGTCCCCTACTCCAGCGGCGCGGCGAAGGCGCTGGGGCGCGTGATCCCTGAACTGGAAGGCCGTCTTACCGGCTACTCGCTGCGTGTGCCGGTGCCGGTGGTGTCGATTGTCGACCTGACCGTAACCCTCAAGCGCGACGTGACCGTGGATGAGGTCAACAACGCCTTCCGTCAGGCCGCCGCCGAGGGGCCGCTGAAAGGCATTCTTGGCTACAGCGATGAGCCGCTGGTCTCCAGCGACTATCAGGGCGATCCGCGCTCCTCGATTATCGACGGCCTCTCTACGCTGGTTATTGGCGGGAACCTGGTCAAGATCCTCGCCTGGTATGACAACGAGTGGGGCTTCTCTAACCGCCTGGTCGACCTTGCGAAGCTGATGGCGCAGCGCGGCCTGTAGCGCTCACCCTCCGGCCCTGGTTTTAACCAGGGCCGCTTTGCCTGCGAACCAGCAGCAGCCCAAGCTGAAAGACGACACAGCAGACGAGGCTGGCTGCGATAAGCACGGCAAAAACATCGCCACGAGGAAGAAGCGTAAGCAGTACGCCGGTGATGACCGGGTTGATGGCTCCGCCAAGGCTGCCCAAATTCTGAAATGAGAAGTAAAAAGCCCTCTCCTGAGCCGGCGCAATACGGTCGATAACCCGGTACTGTAACGGCATAAAGATAATCTCCCCGAACGAGAAGATAAACATGCCCACAATCCAGAGCGGGAGAGATCTCTCCGCCTGGCTAAACAGAAACAGCCCGACGATGAGGCCCAGCGTACCCAGTAAAAAACCCTGTCTGTCGGTAACCCTCTCCAGCCAGCGTCCGATTGCATACTGAAACAGCACTACCGTTAACGCATTGGTGGTAATAAGCAGCGAAATAATGCGGCTGATTATTCCGGCATCGCTATCCACCATTAAAATCTGCGATATACAGCTGGCGAAACGATCGAATACAAAGGATCCAAGAAAGATGGCGGCGGTGAAAACCAGCAGCAGCATAAAGCGTTTTTTATCGCCGGGATGGCTGTTATCCGCTCTGCTATGCTGGTCCGACGCCGTTGCCCTCACCTTAAGCCGTGCGGTGAGTGCCATAGCCAGCAGCCCCGTCAGGGCGGATAGCGCAAAGGGGATAAAAGTGCCGCTGCGGGACAGGGCTGCGCCTATCGCTGGCCCCGCCATCCAGCCAATATTGATAAAGGTATAGTTCAGCGAAAATAACTTTGTCTTCTCTCCCTCATGAAAATTGTCGGAAATAAAGCATTTGATAATGGTTGAATAGAGAGCATAAGCGCAGTTTATTAGCGTAAAGCTGATGACAAACACCACCACCGAATAGACGGAGCCAAGAATAATAAAGGCCAGGGCGAACACCAGCAGCGAGAGGGTCAGGAGCTTCTTGTGGCTAAAATGGTTTGCGAGTTTACCCGACGGGATACTCAATAGAATACCGGCCACCATCGACAGCGTTAGAACTGTCCCGGTATCAATAATGCTCATACCCAGCTGGTTATGTAAGAACAGCGGCAAGAAGGGGAGAGTCGCGCCTCTCCCGATGGTAGCAAGAAACGATCCCGCAACCAGCATAACGATATTTGCCCGGCCCAGGTGCGGAGAACGTAGCGCGCTTTCGTTAATCAATGCAGTAACTCCAAACCCAGCTGCTGCTCAACGCCTGAGAAAAAGGCGGCGAGATCGTGCTCTAACGCAGCGTGATCGGGGTAAATAACCTGAATTCTGCCGATTGTCTCTCCCGGCTTCACATTAACCCTCCCCTGCTCCCCTGGCAGTTCGGCATATACAGGGGCGAAATAGGAGTGAACCAGCTTTCTGAATGCAGGTGGAGCGTATGCCCCGGCTTTTGCAACGTCGAAACGGATCGCGCTCCCTACCCTATCGGTTTTTAATATCGTGCTCTGGTCCAGAGCCGTGCCTGAGTGAATATCTACGAGCCAGCTAAAAATATTATTGCCCGTGACATTATTAAACAGCAGGGGCATATAGCTGCCCATAATTCGCGGATTTACCTCAACCAGCACCGGACCGGATGCGGTAAGCATGACCTCAATATGAAAAATACCGTGGCTCAGTCCCAGCGCGGAGAGCACCGAAAGCGTATACTCGCTACAGCGCCGTTGCTCACTCTCTGTTAACCGGGCAGGCATATCAATTCGGTATTCCACCAGCTCATTCTGGCTGGAGCGCCCCCGCCCGGAGATCATAAATACGTTGGCCTGGGTACCGTCATGGAAAACTTCCACCGAAACCATTGTGCCGACCAGGTACTCCTCCACCATAAAACCGCGCAGAAACTGCTGCTGCATTTTTAGCGGCTCTCTGGCAACCGCTGCCATAATTTTTTCCCAGGCGTTATTCAACCCATCGGCATCACGAACAATGGCCGTGCCGAAACTGTTAAGCGAGGTTTTTGGTTTGATGACCAGCGGATAACCGATCTCTTTTGCTGCCCAGAGCAGATCGTTGTGGGATTTTACATAGCGAAATTTTGCATTTTTCATACCGTGCTGATTGAGACACTCCCGCGTGTCATCTTTATTTCTGCTTTTTAATACCGATAGCCAGGAGGGAAAAGGCAGAGCCAGCGCTTCTGCAACGGCGGCGGCAGACTCCATCGAGTTTTCAGCAATGCAGATTATGCCATCAATGGTTTTCCTGGCATTAATCTCTGTCGCCAGCGCCAGCAGTTTTTCAGCGTTATCGGTATCTTCAAAGTAGTAGATATCGGTGAGTGAATTCTTAATAAATTTGTTTTCCGACGTATCGGCATAGCAGATAAATGAAGAGGACTCGATATAGGAGATGTCGTGCCCTAAGGCGAGGATCTCTTTGATTGCTTTTAACCCGGTGAGATTGGCGTTAATAAACAGGAAGTGGGCCATACTAATTTACCTTGTCAGATATAACGATGCCTTTCATGGCAAAACTGCTGGAGAAGCGCGCAATGGACACGGCATGATGCTTTTCGCCCCAGCGGGTAGGATCCATAAAGCAGATGAAATGTGTCCCGCACAGGTTTCTGATCCTGTACAGCAGAACCAGATGGCCGCCGCGGCGTCCGTCACAGGGGAACTGATGGGTTACCGAGGCGATAACCAGCTGTCCGGCATCAAGTGTTTTGATAACCTCATCAACGGTTAATGCCCTGGCGCTGGCGTCTACGCCATAAGCTGAAAGGGTTTGGGCGAGCTGTTGATGTCGCCAGCCCTTTTCCGCGTAACCGCCTATGCTGACACAGCGGTTAAACAGGCTCTGGACAGAGACCAACTGACCTGCCAACAGCATGAGCGCCGAACTGGCGCAGGCCAGGCCACAGGAGCGCACCGACCAAAAACGCACGATCTCTGCAAGGTGTTCAGGCAGCGCGGTATTCTCAGGCAGGTCCGCCATCCAGTACTGGCAGACGTAGGGCGGTCTTTTCACGCTGTTTTATCCGCCTGTGAGGTATGTTTAAGGAAAGCCGTATTCATGATGGCCAGGATCATTTCGTCATAGCTGAAACCAAACGAGGTAAACATCTGTGTAAAATTGCCGCCGTGTGAAATACCCGGCACGGTATTGATCTCCAGCACAAAAATATCCTCTCCCTGAATCATCATATCGACCCGGGAAATGCCTTGGCACCCGGTATGGGCAAAAGCCTGCCATGCTACCTCTTTCAGTCGCTGCTGCTGCTGCGGAGAAAAATTACCGCCGAGGGAATAGTGGATCGCGTTTTTGCTTTTTCCGAGCTTAAGCTCGGCGTCATAAAACGGCGCCTCCGTCCTGGCAGTTAATACGGGCAGGACATAGTAGCCGGTTGATAGTTGGATAATGCCCACGGTGGCAAAGGTACCCGCGATATACTTCTCCATAAAATAAGAGGAGGCTCCTTTTGGACACCCCTCTGTCAGCCAGCGGGTTAATTCACTGTCGTTTTTGATTAAGGTAATGCCAAGACTGCTTCCCCCCTGGCGCTCCTTCATCATTACCGGATATTCCAGCAGACTGGCTTTGGTAAGGAGACTATCCAGCGTTTCGTCTTCACTCATCTCGTAGTAGGCTGCGGTGCTTACGCCAGCGCTTTTCATTACGTGTTTAAAGTAGAGTTTGTCGCAGCAGATTGCGCTGGCAGCAACGCCGGGTCCCGGATAGTCAACGCTTAGATAATCCAGCCACCCCTGAATGCGTCCATCTTCGCCATACTCGCCCTGGGCATAGATAAAAACGTAATCGGCTACCGCCAGATAGTCTTTGATTTTTGCATCCGTGCTGGCGACGCGCTTATAGTTAAAGTTCAGCGCGTTCAGCGCCCGGTCAATGGCCAGAATGCCTCTTATTTCGTCGGCGGCGTTATGGGTATAAATACGGTTCTCTTCCGAGTGATCGCCTTCAACTAAAACAATAAATTGAGTAGCGAGTTTATCTTTTACTTTGGCAAGCGCCTGTTTTTCAGCAGCAACGTTAGCGTACAGCTCGCTGTCTGCCTTATAGATAGCAACGGTCATAATATAAAGTCTCGTAAATAGACGGCGGCGTTGATTACATCGCGGAGAGCTTGGATATATAGCGCTCTCCGGAGTCGGGAGAGATACAGACGATATTTTTGTAATACCCCATCCGTGCGACTTTCTCTGCGACCGCCATGATTGCGCCGCTGGAAAGGCCAATATCAACGCCGTCGCTAACGTAGAGCTGATGGCAGGCTTCTATCGCTTCACTATCAGTGACCTGATAGATCTCATCGATATAATCTTTATTATAAATATCCGGAATAAAGTCCGATCCAACCCCCTCTATTCGCCACGGCGCCCGCTGATGCGTTTCAGAGTATTTATGCGGATGATAAAGAGAACCTGCGGGATCGATAGCAATAATTTTGACGCCGGGAGCATGTTCACGAAAATAGCGAGCCAGCCCCATTGCGGTGCCGCCAGAGCCTATCCCACAAATGATGGCATCGAGATTTCCCTGCATCTGCTGGTAAATTTCAGGCGCGGTCGAGAAGTAGTGCGCCTCGCTATTGTAGGGGGACGTGAATTGGTTCAGATAGTAGCGGCCTTCCACTGCAGCGTACGCTTTTGCCATTTCAATATAGTGAGTGCAGGAGCCTGCAGGTGCAGAGGAGGTAGTGACAATGACGTTTGCATCCAGATGCTTGAGTAGGGCTAATTTTTCTTTACTGATTTTATCGTGCGTCACGATGGTGACTTTATAGCCTTTATGCTTGCCAATCCAGGCAACGCCTACGCCGGTATTTCCTGACGTGGCCTCCACCAGCTCCATTCCGGGTTTAATTTTATTATGTAACTCACACTGATTAATCATGCGTAGCGCAACGCGATCTTTTATTGAACCGCCGGGATTAAAGGATTCCAGTTTAATATAGAGATGCGTGCCAGCGTATTTTTCTTTGAGGATTTCAATAAGCGGCGTATTGCCAATAGAGTCCGTTATATCACATATCATAGGTATCTATTCCATCAAATTAACCCACAAATAATGTAATTCACCAGCGTCCGCTGGCGTGACAAAATTATGCCTTATTGTACTGACAGTCAAACAGAGTAATTAACGCTTTCATTACCTGCCTTAAAAAATAACCCAATAAATTTCAATAGGTTATAAAAACCGTTTTTTCAGGCAATCGATAATCCTGGCCCAATGATATAAAATTTTTTGAAAAATAAGCATCCAGCTAAAAACTGAACTTAATTTAGCCATTCACGCTGGCAGATAAGCGAGTCTTATAGCTATATTTTTCATTAAAGTAACATTTCATATTTTTATTTAACATTACCAGCTGGGCTACCTGAGAAAAAAGGTAACCCAGCCCACTGATTTAGCTGCC
Organism: Escherichia sp. ESNIH1; assembly: GCA_002918705.1. GTDB lineage: Bacteria > Pseudomonadota > Gammaproteobacteria > Enterobacterales > Enterobacteriaceae > Pseudescherichia. Next base: position 124,929 of record PQKR01000001.1, read on the forward strand.
CTTATTTGCCTTATGCAGCGCCGCTATCGTCTGATGCAGCACCTTGACGTCAATCTGCCCCGGCGCGGAGGCGTTGCCCATGCTGCCAAAGGTCAGGTTGCTGCCATAAATTTCACCGGACAGACGGGTTACCGTTCCCTGTCCGCCCATCGCCATCGTCAACAGCGGTTTATCGCTGCGCTGGCGCATCTGCCAGGTGATGCTGGTCAGCCGATTGACATCCTCTGGGGATGTTGGCATCACCGCCAGCTTGAGCACGTCCGCGCCGTAGTATGCCTGCTGCGCCAGACGTTGCAGCATCGCTTCATTGGTCGGCGTACTGTTGAAGTCGTGATAAGACACAATAGTGGCTACGTGATGCTGATGCGCTTTGGCAATCAATTCGCGTACTGCCGTTTCACCAATGCGCATCTCGATATCAATCAGATCGGCAAATCCGGCCGCCAGCCACTGCTGATAAAGTTCGCTATAGCGCGCATCACCCGGTGCTTTCTCGCCCCCTTCGGGCTTCGTGCGGAACGTCAGCAGCAGCGGCTTGCCGTTAAGTACCTTACGCACGGCCTGACCCAGGGCGGTGACTTTCGCTGCATCGGTAGCGAACGCCAGTTTATCCACGCGCAGCTCAAGAATGTCAGCCTCAGGCGTCTGCGCAACCTGCTCCGCCTCCTGCAACACTTTTGCTTCGTCCTCACCCGAGGTCGAGACGATAATCGCTGGCTGCCCCTCTCCAATAGTCAATTTTCCTACCTGTAAAGCGTGAACGGACTGCTCTGCGTTTACGCTGCCAGCGTAGACAGATGCAGCCATTGCCATGATTAACGCCATCGGTGCTTTCAACATCAAACCCTCGCTACGGTGAAAAGAAGTGAGTTTTAAGATCTAGTTCACATTTTTGTATGAGGCAAAGAGAGTTACTCGGTTGGTCGAACAGGAGGCGAAGGTGGCCACTTTCCACCCTGCTGGATCAGCTTCTCTTTTATGTTGATCAAATTTTGATAGTGTTCATCACCCTCTTTCGCGCCATTTAAAAGGCGCTGGAGTTGATTACCCATCGTCCAGCCGACGTCGCTACGGATCTCAGGATTGGCTCCCCGATCCAGCAGGAGCAGGACATGGTCATGCTTGCCGTAATCCAAGGCATAGATGAGCAGCGTATTTCCTAGCGAATCGGTAACGTTAATATTGGCTCCGCGATCTAGCATCACTTTCAGCGTTTCGGTATTTTTAGCCTTGAGCGTTTCCAGTATGATGGGATCGTGATGCACTTTATCTCTCGCATCAGGCGATAAGCCTCCGTCAAGCAGCGCGCTGATCCACTCTCCACTGTCACCCTGCAGAACAAATTCAGCCGGGCTGCTTCCGCCGGCCGGGCGAGGCTGGAGCGGATCCGCCCCCGCCTTCACCAGGTCGGTAATGATGTCTAACTGGGGTGCTGTTTTTTTATCGTTTATCGCATGGCTAAGCGCCCAGAACAGCAGCGTCATATCCTGCTGTCCGGGTTTGTTAAGATCGGTTTCTGGCGCGAGTTTTTTTACCTCGTCAACTTCGCCGCGCTCGATTGCCTTTGCCATAACAAGCTGCTGGCCGCTGAAGTAATCTTGCGGATCCAAATCCGTACTTTGCTTACACCCCTGAATCATAAGCGTAAACAACAGCGCCAGGCTGAATGAAAAAAACGTCTTCACACACAACTCCTGATTTTCTCTTACTCCGGCTAAATTCCCAGCGCGTATAATGCGCCTCTCCTTTTTCAGAACTGGAAGGGGCCTCGTGAAGTTCTTTATCGTTGCTTTCCAGTGAATGCTCATCTCCGTTATCATATCTCCCTATCAGATATCTAAGACAATAAACCGACCCTCGCCTCATTTAAAATCAGGGAACTGGACATAACTTCATGAGTACACAAGAGAACTTTGACGCCCATACGCCCATGATGCAGCAGTACCTGAAGCTGAAAGCCCAGCATCCGGACATTCTGCTCTTCTACCGGATGGGCGATTTTTATGAGCTGTTCTATGACGATGCGAAACGTGCCTCGCAGCTGATGGATATCTCCCTGACCAAACGCGGCGCCTCGGCAGGCGAGCCGATCCCGATGGCGGGCGTGCCGCACCACGCGGTAGAGAACTATCTGGCGAAGCTGGTCAGCCTCGGCGAGTCGGTGGCAATCTGCGAGCAGATTGGCGATCCGGCCACCAGCAAGGGGCCGGTTGAGCGCAAGGTGGTGCGCATCGTGACTCCCGGGACCATTAGCGACGAAGCGCTGCTGCACGAGCGTCAGGACAACCTGCTGGCGGCCATCTGGCAGGACGGCAAAGGCTTTGGCTACGCCACGCTGGACATCAGCTCCGGGCGCTTTCGCCTGAGCGAACCTGCGGATCGCGAGACGATGGCCGCCGAGCTACAGCGTACCAACCCGGCAGAGCTGCTTTATGCCGAAGACTTTGCCGAGACCGCGCTCATTGAGGGGCGTCGCGGGCTGCGTCGTCGTCCGCTGTGGGAGTTTGAGATCGACACCGCCCGCCAACAGCTGAACCTGCAGTTTGGCACCCGCGATCTGGTGGGCTTTGGCGTGGAGAACGCCACGCGCGGCCTCTGCGCCGCAGGCTGCCTGCTACAGTACGTAAAAGATACCCAGCGCACCTCCCTGCCCCACATCCGGGCGATCACGATGGAGCGCCAGCAGGACAGTATCATTATGGATGCCGCCACCCGCCGCAACCTGGAGATCACCCAGAACCTGGCCGGCGGCATTGAGAATACGTTGGCCTCGGTGCTCGACTGTACGGTCACGCCGATGGGCAGCCGGATGCTCAAACGCTGGCTGCATATGCCGGTGCGCGATACCAAAACCCTGACCGAACGCCAGCAGACCATCGCCGCGCTCCAGGACGCCACGACCGAGCTACAGCCGGTGCTGCGTCAAGTGGGCGATCTGGAGCGTATTCTGGCGCGGCTGGCCCTGCGCACCGCGCGCCCGCGCGATCTGGCCCGTATGCGCCACACCTTCCAGCAGCTGCCAGCGCTGCGGGAGATGCTGGCCGAGGTCGACAGCGCGCCGGTACAGCGGCTGCGGGAGACGATGGGCGAGTTTAGCGAACTGCGCGAGCTGCTGGAGGGGGCGATCATCGACGCCCCACCGGTGCTGGTGCGCGATGGCGGCGTGATTGCCCCCGGCTATAACGCCGAGCTGGACGAGTGGCGCGCCCTGGCGGATGGCGCAACGGACTATCTCGATAAGCTGGAGATCCGCGAGCGCGAGAAGCTGGGCCTCGACACGCTGAAGGTCGGCTATAACGCGGTGCACGGCTACTTTATTCAGATCAGCCGCGGTCAGAGCCACCACGCGCCTATTCACTACGTACGCCGCCAGACGTTGAAGAATGCCGAGCGCTACATTATTCCGGAACTGAAAGAGTACGAAGATAAGGTACTGACCTCAAAGGGCAAGGCGCTGGCGCTGGAGAAGCAGCTCTATGACGAACTCTTTGACCTGCTGATGCCGCACCTGGCCGATCTCCAGCAGAGCGCCAGTGCCCTGGCGGAGCTTGACGTGCTGGTTAACCTGGCCGAACGCGCTTATACCCTCAACTACTGCTGTCCGACCTTTAGTGATAAGCCCGGCATCCGTATTAGCGAAGGGCGGCACCCGGTGGTTGAGCAGGTGCTGAACGAGCCGTTTATCGCTAACCCGCTAAACCTCTCCCCGCAGCGGCGGATGCTGATTATCACCGGGCCGAACATGGGCGGTAAAAGTACCTATATGCGCCAGACCGCTCTCATTGCTCTGCTGGCCTATATCGGCAGCTACGTCCCGGCGCAAAAGGTAGATATCGGCCCTATCGACCGCATCTTCACCCGCGTTGGCGCGGCGGACGACCTGGCCAGCGGTCGTTCAACCTTTATGGTAGAGATGACCGAAACCGCTAACATTCTGCACAACGCCACGGAAAACAGCCTGGTGCTGATGGATGAGATTGGGCGCGGCACGTCCACCTATGACGGCCTGTCGCTGGCGTGGGCCTGCGCGGAGAATCTGGCGAACCGCATTAAGGCGCTGACCCTGTTTGCGACCCACTACTTCGAGCTGACGCAGCTGCCGGAGAAGATGGAGGGCGTGGCTAATGTGCATCTCGATGCGCTGGAGCACGGGGATACCATCGCCTTTATGCACAGCGTGCAGGATGGCGCAGCAAGTAAAAGCTACGGTCTGGCAGTAGCGGCGCTGGCAGGCGTGCCGAAAGAGGTGATCAAGCGGGCACGGCAGAAGCTGCGCGAGCTGGAGAGCATTACGCCCAACGCGGCGGCAACCCAGGTGGATGGCACCCAGATGTCGCTGCTTGCCGCGCCCGAGGAGACCAGCCCGGCGGTTGAGGCGCTGGAGAATCTCGATCCGGATACGCTGACTCCGCGCCAGGCGCTGGAGTGGATCTATCGCCTTAAGAATATGGTGTAGTTTTCTGCGGGCCTGGCCTGAGCTTCTATACTTATGTTTTCATCCAAAAAAGGAGCGAATACATGACGATCCATAAGAAAGGTCAGGCACACTGGGAAGGCGATATCAAAGGCGGTAAAGGCACCATCTCTACCGAGAGCGGCGCGTTAAAGCAGCAGCCTTACGGTTTTAACACCCGCTTCGAAGGTGCAGCCGGGACTAACCCGGAAGAGCTGATCGGCGCTGCGCACGCGGGCTGCTTCTCTATGGCGCTGTCATTGATGCTGGGTGAAGAGGGCTATACGCCGGAAAGCATCGACACCACGGCAGATGTGTCGCTGGATAAGGTTGACGGCGGCTTCGCGATCACTAAAGTCGCGCTGACCAGCACGGTGAAAGTGCCGAATATCGAAAAAGAGGCTTTCGATAAGATCATTAACAAAGCCAAAGCGGGCTGCCCGGTTTCTCAGCTGCTTAAGGCTGAGATCACCCTGGACTATACCCTGAATTAATAGGGACACGCCGGGCGGCGGCTCTGCCTTGCCCGGCCTACACCGACTATGAGCCGTAGGCCTGATACGTTGTAGGCCCGTGTAAGCGAAGCGCCACCGGGTGTTAATAGCTGTTTCAAATGCTGCAAAAGAAAAAGGCCAGTCAGTTGACTGGCCTTTTTTGGAATGGTGTCGCTTATTCGCGGAACAGCGCTTCGATATTCAGCCCCTGCGTCTGCAGAATTTCGCGCAGACGACGCAGACCTTCAACCTGAATCTGACGAACGCGTTCACGGGTCAGGCCAATTTCACGGCCTACATCCTCAAGCGTTGCAGCTTCATAGCCCAGCAGACCGAAACGACGTGCCAGCACCTCACGCTGTTTGGCGTTCAGTTCGAACAGCCACTTGACGATGCTCTGCTTCATGTCATCGTCCTGCGTGGTGTCTTCCGGACCGTTATCTTTCTCATCGGCCAGGATGTCCAGCAGCGCTTTTTCGGAGTCGCCACCCAGCGGGGTGTCTACCGAGGTGATGCGCTCGTTGAGACGCAGCATACGGCTTACGTCATCAACCGGTTTATCGAGCTGCTCAGCAATCTCTTCTGCACTTGGCTCGTGGTCCAGCTTATGGGACAGTTCACGTGCGGTACGCAGATAGACGTTCAGCTCTTTAACAATGTGAATTGGCAGACGGATCGTCCGGGTCTGGTTCATGATTGCCCGTTCGATGGTCTGACGAATCCACCAGGTTGCGTAAGTCGAGAAACGGAACCCGCGTTCTGGGTCAAATTTCTCAACGGCGCGGATCAGCCCCAGGTTACCTTCTTCAATCAGATCCAGCAGAGCCAGACCACGATTGCTGTAACGACGGGCAATCTTCACAACCAGACGCAGGTTACTTTCAATCATGCGACGGCGTGATGCAACGTCCCCACGCAGTGCGCGACGCGCGAAGTAAACTTCTTCTTCAGCTGTTAACAGGGGAGAATAACCGATCTCACCTAAGTACAGCTGAGTAGCGTCAAGCACACGCTGTGTTGCTCCCTGAGATAACAGCTCCTCTTCAGCTAACTCGTTATCACTGGGTTCCTCTTCATTCAGGACTTTCTCATCGAAAGCCTCAACTCCGTTCTCATCAAATTCCGCGTCTTCATTTAGATCATGAACTTTCAGCGTATTCTGACTCATAAGGTGGCTCCTACCCGTGATCCCTGAACAAAATCTCCATACCCCTTTTCTTATTCGCGGCAGCGACGCACGCTGCCACGTCAAAGCAAAGGTGAGTATAACGACTTTGCCAAATTATCGCTGCGGTAAATAACGCAGCGGGTTGACGGATTTCCCCTTGTAACGAATTTCAAAATGCAAACGTGTAGAACTGGTTCCGGTGCTACCCATAGTAGCTATCTTCTGCCCCGCCTTGATGTCTTGTTGTTCCCGGACCAGCATTGTGTCGTTATGGGCGTAGGCACTCAGGTAATCATCATTGTGTTTGATGATAATAAGATTACCGTAACCGCGCAGAGCGTTACCGGCATATACCACGCGTCCATCTGCGGTCGCGACGATAGGCTGGCCTTTCGTCCCTGCGATATCGATCCCTTTATTGCCACCTTCGGTAGCAGAGAAGTTATCGATAACGTTGCCATCAGTAGGCCAGCGCCAGGATGAAATCGGCGCGCTGGTAGACGTACTGCTGGCCGTCGGTTCGGTGGTACTTACATCAGTTGTGCTAACCGGTGGTGCTGTAACAGGCGCTGTGACTACCGTCGCAGGCTTGTTGTTCGGCAACATTTTGTTAGCACTCTGTTCACCTGAGTCCTCAGAATACGTAATTGTCGGTTGCGGCGCAACTACTACGGTTGATTTTTGTGCAGGCGGAGTCACGATTCCTTGCGCGGAAGCATCGGCCTGAGTGATTGCGTTACCGCCAGTAATTGGCGTACCGGATGAATTTCCAACCTGCAGAACTTGCCCGACATTCAGGCTATACGGGGCGGCAACGCTATTTCGCTGAGCCAGATCGCGAAAATCATTACCCGTTACCCAGGCAATGTAAAACAGTGTATCACCGCGTTTCACGGTGTAAGTGCTGCCCCCAGTATAGCTACCTTTCGGAATGTTCCCATACTGGCGATTGTAAACAATTCGGCCATTTTGCGTCTGAACGGGCTGCGAAGCCACCGGTTGGCTCGTTGCTGGCTGAATAGTCGTTGGCGGGGTGATAACAGGCTGAACCGGCTGAATCTGCGGCGCCTGCTGTGGTGTGCTGCCCATCTTCGGTGGAGGGGTAATTAACATCCCAGAGTCGGTGCTGCTGCCGGAGGCGCTACCACCGTCGACGGAGCTTACCGGTGCGGGCGGATTACCAGAACTTGAGCATCCTGCCAGCCAGAGCGAAACTAGTGACAATGCCGCAATCCGGCTTAAGGTGAATGTTGGGCTTCCCGTGCTCATTTATCCCCCAAAAATGTATTTACTTGTGCGTGTTGAAAACCGTGGCGTCATATAACGCCGCCCACCTTACGCTTAAACTCGCTGAAAACTTTAGGAAAAATCCGGGTCTCAGGCCAGTTCCCCTTTCACTAGCGGGACAAAACGTACGTCTTCTACGGTTTCGATGATAAATTCGCTTCCCCGTCGATGGATGCACTTCAACTGCTGGTGCTCATCGCCCACGGGTAAAACGAGAATGCCGCCGTTATCCAGCTGCGCCAAAAGCGCGGCGGGGATCTCCGGCGGTGCGGCGGTCACGATGATGGCATCAAACGGGGCACGTGCCTGCCACCCCTGCCAGCCATCGCCATGACGCGTTGAAACATTATGCAGGTCGAGCTGCTTCAGGCGGCGACGCGCCTGCCACTGCAGACTCTTGATCCGCTCTACGGAGCAGACATGGCGCACCAGATGCGCCAGAATCGCGGTCTGGTAGCCGGAACCGGTGCCGATCTCCAGCACTCTGGAGTCCGGCGTCAGCGCCAGCAGCTCGGTCATCCGCGCCACCATATAGGGCTGCGAAATGGTCTGCCCCTGGCCGATAGGCAGCGCCACGTTCTCCCACGCTTTGTGTTCAAACGCTTCATCAATAAATTTCTCACGGGGAACCCGTGCGATGGCCTCCAGGACATGTTCATCTTTAATGCCCTGGCTGCGTAACTGATCGAGAAGGGCTTGTACGCGTCTGCTTACCATTGCGTGTTCACTCCGGCACGGCTTAACCAGTCCGAAACAACATCGTGCGCACTGTGTGCGGTGAGATCCACATGCAGCGGTGTCACCGAGACGTAGCCTTCATCCACGGCGGCAAAGTCGGTATCCGGTCCGGCATCGTGCTTTTCACCCGGCGGACCAATCCAGTAGAGCGTATTGCCGCGCGGATCCTCCTGCGGGATCACCTTATCCGCCGGATGGCGGCTGCCGCAGCGGGTCACGCGGATGCCTTTGATCTCATCAAGGGGCAGATCGGGCACGTTGATATTCAGAATGCGGCCGGTGCGCAGCGGCTCCCGGCTCAGGGCGCGGAGAATCGAACAGGTCACGGCGGCGGCGGTGTCGTAGTGCGTATAGCCGTTAAGCGAGACCGCCAGCGCCGGAAAACCAAGGTGACGCCCTTCCATTGCCGCGGCTACCGTCCCAGAATAGATCACATCGTCGCCAAGGTTCGGCCCGGCGTTGATCCCGGCCACCACGACGTCCGGACGCGGGCGCATCAGCGCATTGACGCCCAGAAAGACGCAGTCGGTAGGCGTCCCCATCTGCACGGCGATATCGCCGTTCTCGAAGGTAAAGGTACGAAGTGACGATTCCAGCGTCAGGGAGTTAGAGGCTCCGCTGCGGTTACGATCGGGCGCGACAACCTGCACATCGGCAAATTCCCGTAAAGCATGGGTCAGAGTCTGAATACCCGGCGCATGGATCCCGTCATCGTTACTCAGCAATATTCGCATAATCACCCGATGTATTGATAAGTTCCCTTACAACGCTGGTGGCAAAGCTTCCGGCCGGTAGCCAGAAGCGCAGTTCGACAGTGACATCATCCCACCAGTTCCAGCTCAGCTGCTGCGGATAGAGCAGCGCGGCCCGGCGCGAGGCCTCAACCTTTTCACGCACCAGCAGAGACTGCAACAGCGGTGAATCGCTAATAGCCGCTTCTTCACGCGCCAGCGCCTCGCGCTGGGTTCCCCACTCGCCGGTACCCGGCAGCGCAGCGGTAATCAGCAGCGCTTTGTCATCGACGCGTGCCTGCAGCGCCGCCAGCTCTTCCGGCGTAGCCACGAACCAGCTTCCGCGCCCCGCTAATTGTAGCGCATCGCCGTCAACAACTTGATTAAAGTCCGCTTTTTTCAGGCGCTCGCTGACGATCTGATTAAACAACGCGCTGCGGGCTGCCGACAACCAAAAACTGCGTTTATTGCGATCGCGCACCGGCGCATCGCTCTGCGCCCAGCGCAGCGCGCCGTGCAGGTTGCTGCCGCCGATACCAAAGCGCTGCGCGCCGAAGTAGTTCGGTACGCCCTGCTCTGCGATTGCCGTAAGACGCGCGTCGACGTCGGCACGGTCGCTCACCTCGCGCAGCACCAGCGTAAACTGGTTGCCCTTCAGCGCCCCCAGCCGTAGCTTGCGTTTGTGCCGCGCGTACTCCAGCACCTTGCAGCCTTCCAGCTGAAACGCGCTGAGATCCGGCATCTCTTTGCCCGGCACGCGGGCGCAGAGCCACTGCTCGGTCACTGCATGCCTGTCTTTCTGCCCGGCGAAGCTGACCTCCCGGGCAGAGATCTTGAGGAATTTTGCCAGCGCGTCGGCGACAAAGCGGGTATTGCAGTTGGTCTTCAGCACCCGCACCAGAATATGCTCGCCCTCGCCGTCAGGGGCGAAGCCTAAATCTTCTACCACGACGAAATCTTCCGGGTTGGCCTTCAGCAGGCCGCTGCCCAGCGGTTTGCCGTGCAGGTACGTCAGTGCGTCAAACTCGGTCATTTAGCCGCCTTGACTAACAGCGCCACGGCTTCGCAGGCGATACCTTCCCCGCGCCCGGTAAAGCCCAGCTTCTCGGTCGTGGTGGCCTTAACGTTAACGTCGTCCATGTGGCAGCCGAGATCCTCTGCAATGAAGATACGCATCTGCGGGATATGCGGCAGCATTTTCGGTGCCTGGGCGATAATGGTCACATCCACGTTGCCAAGGGTGTAGCCTTTCGCCTGAATACGACGCCAGGCCTCGCGCAGCAGCTCGCGGCTGTCAGCGCCTTTAAACGCCGGATCGGTATCCGGAAAGAGCTTGCCGATATCACCCAGCGCCGCCGCGCCCAACAGCGCGTCGGTTAAGGCATGCAGGGCTACGTCGCCATCGGAGTGCGCCAGCAGGCCCTTCTCATAGGGAATACGTACGCCGCCGATGATAATCGGGCCTTCGCCGCCAAAAGCGTGTACGTCAAAGCCGTGTCCAATACGCATTATTCGTTCTCCATAGAGGCGTTACGGGTAAGATAAAACTCTGCCAGCGCCAGGTCTTCAGGCCGCGTCACTTTAATATTATCAGCGCGGCCGGCAACCAGCTCGGGATGGTAGCCGCAGTGCTCCAGCGCCGAGGCTTCGTCGGTGATAGTCGCCCCGTCGTTAAGCGCCCGCGTCAGGCACATCTTAAGCAGCGGCAGTGGGAAAAACTGGGGGGTCAGCGCGTGCCAGAGATCGTTACGATCCACGGTATGGGCAATGGCGCCCTTGCCTGGCTCGGCGCGCTTCATCGTATCGCGCACCGGGGCGGCCAGAATGCCACCCGTACGGCTGGTTTCACAAAGAGAGAGCAGACGGGAGAGATCGTCCTGATGCAGGCAGGGACGAGCCGCATCGTGCACCAGCACCCACTCGGCATCCCCGGCAGCGAGCAGGCCGGCCAGCACCGAATCGGCGCGTTCTGCGCCGCCGTCAACCACGGTAACCTGGGGGTGATGCGCCAGCGGCAGTCCGGCGAAGCGCTCATCGCCTGGGCTAACGGCAATAATCACCCGCTCAACACGCGGATTTGCCAGCAGCGCCGCAACCGCATGTTCAAGGATGGTTTTATTGCCAATCGAAAGATACTGTTTAGGGCATTCCGTTTGCATACGGCGGCCAAATCCGGCGGCCGGTACGACGGCGCAGATGGCCGGAACTATTGCTGCCATGTAAGAAAACCTGGGCCTGTTATCGACTGTTTTGTGGTGACCCTGGGCTGCGCTTGGACGCATCCGGAACCAGACGATAAAAGGTTTCGCCCGGCTTGGTCATACTGAGTTCGTTACGTGCACGCTCTTCAATCGCTTCCTGACCGCCATTAAGATCGTCAATCTCGGCAAAAAGCTGATCGTTGCGCGCTTTTAGCTTAGCGTTTGTTGCCTGCTGTACTGTGACATCATCGCTGACGCGGCTGAAGTCGTGGAGGCCATTCTTGCCAAACCACAATGAATACTGTAGCCAGACCAGCAAAGCCAGCAACAGCAGCGTTAATTTACCCATCCTGCCCCCTGTAAAACGGCATCATCATCCCATAACTTACGTCAGGACTCCACTCTAAGCCGATACCGTAACGACGCTGCCAAATGTACCATACCTCATCCGCTCCAGGCACTGTCCAGCCTGGAAACATCGTCTTAAAAAGCGTTACGGTTTGAATTATGGCGTGCTTTAACCCATCAGCCACATAAATAGCATGCCGAACATAGCGACGCTGGCCAGCGCCGTTACCAGGCTGCTATAGACTAGCCTGCCGTTGAGCAAGGAGTGGATGGCCACACCGACCACAACCGCAACGGGCATCAGTGCCAGAAAAAACGGCCATGTATAGAGAAAGAAAAAGAGGGTGTTAGAGCCGTACAGCAGGAACGGTAGGCTTAGCGCCAGCAGCCATGAGGCAAAGCCAACGACGGCGCCTGGCAGTGACCAGGTCGTCTCTTCGTTGGCAACGCCGGTTTCAGATGGGGTGATAGTAATATTCTGGCTATTGCGCATAGTGGATCCTGTGACCTGACTTGCCGGGTGCAAAACCCGGCGTTGTCTCAGGATCTGATAATATCGTCCCGTTTCAGTAGATCTAATAATTGAGCCACTAAATTTGTTACTAATTGTTCGCCGTCCAGACGTACCTCGGGTAACTCAGGCGCCTCATAAACGGAATCGATCCCGGTAAAATGACGCAGCTCACCGGCGCGCGCCTTTTTATAGAGCCCTTTCGGATCTCGCGCTTCGCAGGTAGCCAGGGAGGTATCGACAAAGACCTCGTAAAAACGCCCCTCGCCTACGCGCTCGCGCACCATCTGCCGTTCGGCCCGGTGCGGAGAGATGAAAGCTGTCAGCACCACCAGTCCTGCATCCACCATTAGCCGGGATACTTCACCCACGCGGCGAATGTTCTCCTTGCGATCGTCGTCGCTGAAGCCCAGATCGCTGCACAGGCCGTGGCGTACGTTATCACCGTCGAGTAGATAGGTGCTGACGCCCAGGCGGTGCAGCGCCTCCTCCAGCGCCCCGGCCACCGTGGATTTACCCGAGCCGGATAGCCCGGTAAACCACAGCACAACCCCACGGTGACCGTGGAGTTGCTCCCGCTGCTGCGCGGTGACGGGATGGGCGTGCCAGACGACGTTCTCGTCATGATCCGCCATTATTTGCCTCCCAGCAGATCGCGTGCGCCCCAGTGTGGGAAGTGCTTACGCACCAGCGCGTTCAGCTCCAGCTCGAAAGCGCTGAACTCAGACGGCGCGGCCACCGCGTCAGCGTTCGGCTGATTGACCATGCCTGCACCGACGGTGACGTTGCTCAGGCGGTCGATAAAGATCATCCCCCCGGTAACCGGATTGTCCTGGTACTTATCCAGCACCAGCGGCTCGTCAAAGGTCAGGTCAACCAGGCCGATACCGTTAAGCGGCAGCGCATCAACGCTGCGCTGGGTCAGGTTGTTGATATCCACCTGGTACTGAATGCCGTCCACGCGCGCCCGGGTCTTCTTGCCCGCGATTTTGATGTCGTAGCTCTGGCCTGGGGTCAGCGGCTGCTCGGCCATCCATACCACATCTACCGCCGCGCTCTGTACGGCTGGCAGGCTCTCCTGCGCATCCAGCAGCAGATCGCCCCGGCTGATATCGATCTCATCCTTCAGCACCAGGGTCACCGCTTCGCCCGCGCCCGCTTCCGGCAGATCGCCATCGAACGTCACAATGCGTGCCACCGTAGACTCTACGCCCGACGGCAGTACTTTAACGCGCTGGCCTACCTTGACGCTGCCAGAAGCAACGGTACCGGAGAAGCCGCGGAAATCGAGGTTCGGACGGTTAACATACTGCACCGGGAAGCGCATCGGCTGGGTATCCACTACGCGGTGGATCTCCACGCTCTCCAGCACTTCCAGCAGCGTCGGGCCGCTGTACCACGGCATGCTTGCGCTCTGGCTGGCAACGTTATCGCCCTCCAGCGCCGACAGCGGCACAAAGCGGATATCGAGGTTGCCCGGCAGCTGCTCGGCAAAGGTCAGATATTGCTGGCGAATCGTTTCAAAGGTCTCTTCGCTGAACTCCACTAGGTCCATTTTGTTCACCGCCACCACCAGGTGCTTAATGCCCAGCAGGGTGGAGATAAAGCTGTGGCGACGGGTCTGATCCAGCACGCCTTTACGCGCGTCGATCAGCAGGATTGCCAGATCGCAGGTCGAGGCGCCGGTGGCCATGTTACGGGTGTACTGCTCATGCCCGGGGGTATCGGCGATAATGAACTTACGCTTTTCGGTAGAGAAGTAGCGGTAGGCCACGTCAATAGTGATGCCCTGCTCACGCTCGGCCTGCAGACCATCCACCAGCAGTGCGAGGTCGAGCTTTTCGCCCTGGGTACCGTGGCGCTTGCTGTCGTTGTGCAGCGTGGAGAGCTGATCTTCATAAATCTGGCGTGTGTCGTGCAGCAGACGGCCAATCAGGGTACTTTTACCGTCATCGACGCTGCCGCAGGTCAGAAAGCGCAGCAGACTCTTGTGCTGCTGGGCATGCAGGTACGCTTCGACGCCGCCTTCATTAGCAATTTGTTGGGCAATAGTGGTATTCATGGCGGCTCCTTAGAAGTATCCCTGGCGTTTTTTCAGCTCCATCGAGCCGGCCTGGTCCCGGTCGATGACGCGCCCCTGGCGTTCACTGGTGGTGGAGACCAGCATCTCTTCGATGATCTCCGGCAGCGTCTGGGCATCAGACTCTACCGCGCCAGTCAGCGGCCAGCAGCCGAGGGTACGGAAGCGCACCATGCGCTGTTTGATCTCTTCGCCCGGCTGCAGGTCGATGCGATCGTCATCGATCATCATCAGCATGCCGTCACGTTCCAGCACCGGACGTTCAGCCGCCAGGTAGAGCGGAACGATTTCGATATTTTCCAGATAGATGTACTGCCAGATATCCAGTTCGGTCCAGTTGGACAGCGGGAAGACACGGATGCTCTCGCCTTTGTTGATCTGGCCGTTGTAGTTGTGCCACAGCTCCGGGCGCTGGTTTTTCGGATCCCAGCGGTGGAAGCGGTCGCGGAAGGAGTAGATACGCTCTTTCGCGCGGGATTTCTCCTCGTCGCGGCGCGCACCGCCGAAGGCCGCGTCAAAACCGTACTTATTCAGCGCCTGCTTCAGCCCTTCCGTTTTCATGATATCGGTATGCTTGGCGCTGCCGTGCACGAACGGGTTGATACCCATCGCCACCCCTTCCGGGTTTTTATGCACCAGCAGTTCGCAGCCGTAGGCTTTGGCGGTACGGTCACGGAACTCATACATCTCACGGAATTTCCAGCCAGTGTCGACATGCAGCAGTGGAAAAGGCAGCGTACCTGGATAGAAGGCCTTGCGTGCCAGGTGCAGCATAACGCTGGAGTCTTTACCGATTGAGTACATCATCACCGGATTGGAGAATTCAGCCGCCACCTCGCGAATAATATGGATGCTTTCCGCCTCCAGTTGTCGCAGGTGGGTGAGTCGTTTTTGATCCATAACCGTTCCTTAAGGGGAAATTGACCGCACAAGACGATCTGTCCTGTGCGTCTTTTATCTGTCGCATGTGTCGCTTAAAACAAGGGATAGAGGGACTATAGGGGGCGTCTAAGAACGAATGAAATTACGAATTGGAATGAGTAGTTACTCAATGGAATAACGTTGAGCAAAAGCAAATATCAAAAAGTGCTTAACGCGAGAAAATACGGGCGTTTAAGCGTAATTGAAATTGTGTAACTGCGATCACAGTTTCATACTAAGGACGTCAAAAATTTTGCTTCATTTTTAAGGACTCACTATGTTTCCCGCATTGCGCCACCTCGCTATCGCTCTGGCGCTCGGTGTGTGCTTTACCGTGCCGGCGCAGGCAAAAGCCAGCCAGCCCGGCGAGATGGCCAGCGAGCAGGCCCGCCATATTGCTACCTATTTTCCGGGCCGCATGACCGGCACGCCTGCGGAGATGCTCTCAGCCGACTATCTGCGCCAGCAATTTGAACAGATGGGCTACCAGAGCGACATCCGCAAGTTCAACAGCCGCTACATCTATACCTCACGCAATAAGAACCAGAACTGGCACAACGTGACCGGCAGTACGGTTATCGCCGCCCATGAAGGCAAACTGGCCCAGCAGATCATCGTGATGGCGCACCTTGATACCTACGCGCCGCGCAGCGACGCCGATAGTGATAACAACCTTGGCGGCCTGACATTACAGGGGCTCGACGATAACGCCGCCGGCCTGGGGGTGATGCTGGAGCTGGCGGACCAGATGAAGCATACCCAGACCCAGTACGGCATTCGCTTTATCGCCACCAGCGGCGAGGAAGAGGGGCGGCTGGGCGCGGAAAATCTGCTGCAGCGCATGAGCGACGCCGAGAAGAAAAATACTCTGCTGGTGATCAACCTCGATAACCTGATCGTCGGCGATAAGCTCTACTTCAACAGCGGCAAGAGCACGCCTGCCGCGGTGCGCAAGCTAACCCGGGATCGGGCCTTAGCTATCGCCCGCCAGCACGGCATTACCGCCACCACCAATCCGGGCCTGAATCCGGATTATCCGAAAGGCACCGACTGCTGCCACGACAGCGAAGTGTTCGATCGCGCGGGTATCCCGGTACTCTCCGTCGAGGCCACCAACTGGTCACTGGGGAAGAAAGATGGCTACCAGCAGCGGGCAAAAACCAAAGCGTTTCCCGACGGCACCAGCTGGCATAACGTGCGCCTGGATAACCAGCAGTTCATCGACAGCGCCCTGCCCGGCCGCATCGAGCGCCGCAGCCGCGACGTGATGCGTATTATGCTGCCGCTGCTTAAGGAGCTGGCGAAGGCGGAGAAGAGTACATAGCACCATCGTGCATAGGTTGAGTTTGGTAGGCCGGGCTAGCGCAGCGCCGCCCGGCGATGAGTGCTGTAGTCAGGGTTTAGCGCGATCCGAAAGTTATCAACAATCGGGTTGGGCTAGGCCTGTTTTAGTTCTTCAAAAATTTCAGGGTGCTTATTGAGTATCTCGATTAAAAACGCCGATCGCCGCCATATACGTGTTACCAGCATCATCGTCTAAGATGCTCTCTCCGCATGCATCACAATAATCGCCTGTAATAGCGTATATCGTCGTTTTGCGACCTTTGTACTCGTATTCAACGTCGCGGGTTTCATGTTTAAGCTCTGCGCCGCCACAGATAGGGCATTTCATTTCTATAGCTCCTTAAATGAGACGATCACTACATTATCTTTAAGTAGAAATCAGATGGCGTTAACGCTAAAACCGCATCATACATTTCAATACGGCTGCTGAACCCCTGGTTTTTATGAATAGAGGCTTCCATAAGCCCGCTATCAGGCGGGTTGGTTGCAGGGATTAGGCGACTTTCTTTTTAGCTTTACTGGCAATAAATTTAGCGGCGGGAACGATGCGGCTAAATTCTTCTTGCGCTCGGGTGTCGTTCTCTACCTCCCAAAGGTCTACAGCTGCCTGAAGGTTAAGCCAGAAATCAACGGACGTATCGAATGCTTTAGACAGGCGGAATGCCATGTCAGTAGTCAGTTTGCGGTTGTTGTTAACCAATGCGCTTACACTATTGCGATGCACATGCAACATTTCCGCAAGTTCGTTGATTTTAAGATCTAGCGGCTCCAGGTATTCATACAGCAGGATGTCACCTACGGTAGTCGGTTTTCTGGTTGCCTGTTTCATTGATAATCCTTGATGGTTTTCGAGTCTCATTCGTAAATCATGAGGGGGACCAGCGCCAACTGGCGCCCCTATATGTCAGTATTTGTGCGGATCCAGATAGAGATCTTCCGCTTTTCCATCCACCCATTTAAATATTAAGCGATATTGATGGTTAATGCGTATTGACGAGTAACCTTCCAGTTTGCCGTTTAACTCCTCATACCTGTTGCCAGGTGGAGATCTCAAATCCAGATAAGTAACGGCAGCGTTGATAACGTCGAGTTTGCGAGCCAACGTGGTATGTATGTCTGGAGGAATCTTTCTATGCGGCGTTGAGTGCAAAAAAAGTCTTCCAACCATACATCATGGAAGCTTCCTATGTGGTTTAGCATTCCATTCAAGCCTCCCTATGTTTAATGCAATCATGATAGCGCACTGTTGCACAGTGCGCAAGTGCATGCTGGGCGTGAGTGTTACAGGTTAATGAATGGCTCGTTTAAAGGGCGTGATTTGGCGCTGGTGGGGTCGAGAATACCGTGTTTAGATAGGGAACACTGCCGCACTCCACCTCCACGGAGCTGGACGCACGATATATTCCCACGCACGTGGGGAACACTCTATCAGGTGGAAGGCTTCCCTTCGTGAAACCGGTATATTGCCACACATGTGGGGAACGCAGCACGGAGACACCCCAGGATTTCCAGCTAACCGGTTTATCCCAACGCATGCGGGGAACTCACGCATGGCGCAGACCACCGCGGAAAACATTCCGGTTTATCCCCGCTGGCGTGAGTTAATATTGACTCAATAAGCCCTTTTTAGCGTTGGAGCGAGAATGAAAGTTAACTATGTCCGGCGGTCGAGCGGTAAACGGACCACTATCACACTGCCCGATTATCTTTGCGAACTCTGGAGAGCTGCCCGGTATCCGGTTGATGATAACGGTGTAAAAGCGGGAATAATTGACTTGTTGCAGCAACTGGATGACCCTGCGCCTGGGATGACATTTCAGGCGTTGGCTGAAAAAACTATGGTTGATGATATCCGTTCCTATCAAAATCGACTGATGGCCAGTAACGATGAGCTCAAATGCCGGGTAATAGACTGGATGCTCGGGCTCCTGCCAGGCCAGGTTTCGCCAGATGATAAAGCGCCAGCTGTGATGACCGCGTTAGCAACGTTGAAAGACGTGAAATGGGAAGTGATGGAGCAGTTCGATTCTCTGGAGGAACAGCGGTGGCGATAAGAGAAATGGCCCAGTTAAAGCTTGGCCTGGAGATTTACCGAAAAATCTTCCCAAGCCACCTTCGATATCTGAGGTATTCAAGTTGCTCGCCGCTGCCAATGCGTCAGCATTAGATATGCACACTAATCTTCTTATCTGCGCGCAAGATGAGTGGCTTACTTTAAATTTCAGCCAGCAGCAACAGTGAAAAAGCAGATGAAATTACTTGATAAAATGACGCCAGAAGAGATGGCAGATTACCTTGGTGTCGCCAGACAAACCGTAAATCGCTGGATACGCGAACAGGGCTGGACAACTGAGGCACTGACTGGTGTGAAAGGTGGAAGGGCGCGGCTGATCCATGTTGATGAGAGCGTACTGGTTTATATGCGTAAGACGCCGGTAGTTCGCCATCGTCGGGCGTCCTGTTTAATAGCGGAATCCACTGCAGACTATAGTATGCGGTTACAAACAGCCTCGCTGTGCCAGATTGTCAATGTCCTGCAGAAAATGACACCCGCAGAGCAGGAGCGGCTTGAATGCTTTCTGGCGAGAGAAGGGCTGCACGGATTTCTAAACCAGCTGGGCATTCCTAACTCCGATAAAGAATAAAATAGTCAGTTTGTTGTCTAACTGACTGACATTTGGTAATTCACCACTGCTATTGCGTATAAACATACTTTTTCGCAGGTAAAATCCTCCTTGAAAGAGCAAGTGAATAAGCGTAAAAACTTTATACTCTTGGCTGAGTAATTATCTTTTAATATGCAAAGGAGAACGACCATGAGTCTTAAGCCAGGCCGAAAAGAATTGCCGACTCACCAGGGGAACCTGATAAACGCCAGCGCGACAATAAAAAACCCCGGGAAATACTGACAAACTGAAACCCAGTAAAAACCCAAAGAAATAATTCAGTAGCTCAAAGCCCTACGGGGCTTTTTTTTACCATGTGTCAGAATTGAGCAACTGTCGAGAAGATCATGATAAAGAGTTTGAAACACTGTCTTAGCTCAGGCGGACATTATAATTCTGCCGTTATTATGTTTGTCAAAGCTAAATTCAGATGTTCGGGGCAGGGCAAAGCTGAAATGTGCGTTCTGTGCCAGAAGCGGACATGATATGGATAAGGCAAGATTACCTCCTTGGCTCGGGAGGAATCCATCATCATGAATTCCTCATGTAATAAATATGTAGCCAGTTAGTCTACTTACATGTCATTCGCTTCTTCAGCATCCTTTTCATCATCACGTCTGAGGCGAGCTACGCTACGCTCTACTGGACTCAGGGGACTATACACTCCCTTTACAGCCGCAGTTCTGATGCTGGCTGTATGGGCGCTATATTGGCGGTCGAAGTCCAGAACTATTCCACACTTCTCTGCCTGCATTCTGACAAAACCTCTGATCATGTTCTCTCTGAATCGAAACCAGCCAGGGCGGACACCATCTTTTCCTACAAGCGCATGGCACAGAATAGAACCATGATTCTCTTTACGAAGCCTGGCAAAACGGCTGTCAAAATTCTTCTGAGTGAGAGGCTCAATACTGAGGTGCTTCATGACCTGTATATAGGAAGTAATGATGTGGTCTTTCATTCGATTGAGATCCGCTCCTTCAGCCATCGCCCATAGAATGTGGTGCATATGTTCATCACGGCATGTCGCAGCCTCATAGCATGATCTGAGTGTTTCTTCCGCAGACAATACAGACGCATCGAGCGACGCCAGAAATAACTCACGAGTCACCGTATCGACTACTTCATCAGCCATATAACATTCATGGAGGAGTTTGCTGCACATGAGATGAACATAGTACGGGAATCCATCACTCAGCGCGCAAATACGGTCAGCAATTTCAGCAGGGATATCTACGCCAAAGTACTCAAAAGCACTGTCTACGATCCGTTTCCGGCCGGTCCAATGCAGGCGATCAAGGTCGATCTGTTCAATCTGTCTTTGACTGGACAAGTGCCCACCAATCAAATCAGATAACGACTGTCCAATCCCGGTAAAGATGATACGAACCGGTACATCCCCGTCGCTTAACTGCTTGAGTAAAACACCAAAGCGAGACCGCTGTTCTTCGCTACGGATCAGGTCAAACTCATCGATGACTACAACGGTGTTCTTTGAATAGCTTTCTGTTAGATAGTTGAGGGCTTCAACCGCACTGGCCATGTTAATGACAGGACGAATACGTGACGTATTAACCTTATCAAAACGAGCTTCGGCTTTTACAATTGGGATATTAACACCAAATGTAGTGGACGTTTTATATTGTTCCATCGGCATACGCAGCATTCCCTGACTTATAACCGACTCGATGACAGACTCAAGTGTCGAGTCATGGTCACAGCTGACGGTTATGGGGCGGTTATCTGAAGACTGAATAAGCGATGCGGCGGTGTGTGCCAGAGAAGTCTTCCCTACACCTCGGTCACCATAGATGAATACATGGCGACCCGGGGAGTGAAGTGCTAACTGTATTGTTTCCAGCTGTTTTTCTCTCCCGAACAGTTTTTCGGGGGTACGTACCGGAACGCTGAGAGTCAGCACTTCATTAAGTTTGGTGGCGAAAGTCGTAAAGTCGCAGCCTGCAATAGCCATACCCATTAACTCCGGAAAGAAGATTAAAAGATATTATACTGATTTCCTTAATGCGATGCATGGCTGACCTGTTCTCCATTGATTAATACATACTATAAACCGTGAGAGCAATGGCGAACATGCCTTTTCGCTCTGAGCGAACATTACAACTTTGCTGTTACATTCTTAGTGCGCATAATCTATCTTATGTTAAATACATCGTGCACTATCAAATAGCGGACTATGTAATTTATGTATTGCGCCCACCCTTTTATTTTTCAGTACAAAGCTAAAATGACACTTTTAGTACCAATGAACTAAATCCGCTTTAACATCATCTATCAACTCCCAGCAGATCCGGCAGATGAGCATGCTGCCTAGTCTGAAGCAAACTCGAACCCGGCTAACATTTTGCAAATCGACAAGCCGGGATGAGTACAGTAGAGAGTGTTACCTTATAGTATGGGGCAGGTAATCACTTTACCTTTCAACGATGTGAATCAGTGCAGTGACAGGCCCGACTATGATCACGCCATCTAATGCTTCTCCTTCAATGGCTTCTCCATCTTCGGTTATCAGCGCATCACCCAGCCATCTGGCGAACTGATTATTGCCGTCGACATTTACCAAAAGTACCCTGCCGGGGAGCGGACGCTTTGATTTATCAATTACTGCCCAGCCGCTCGACGTCGCGATCACCAGGCTGTTGCCGTTTATATTGCAGAGCTGATTCAGGCAGAGCGTCTGCTCAACGTAGTCCTGAGCTGGCGATGGGAACCCCACTATAGGATCCTGCCCATGCTAATCATAAAGTAACTTTTTTCGTCACCGTGATGCGGCGTGTAGTCACGAAAATAAGTCTGGTACCGCTCTATCCAGGCATTAGCCCGGCTTAGTGTCCAGTGATGGTGCACCGCTTCAAGCTCACGAACAAAATCAACGGATGTAACTGTAAGTCGGCCGTTTGGCTCTCGTTTAACGGCTGCACTGAACGCAGTACCGATGTCTGAATATTTAGGCACGATCTACTCCCCCCTAACACTGTATACATATGCAGTAGTTTTAAAAAATCTGTAGATCAAGATGGAGTAGCCTATTTATTCGCGTCACACTATGTGCATGATGAACCGTATCACAAGAAAATATGATGCTCGAGGGTGATACCCTCCGGCACGTCGAAGCATCAGTAGCTTCTTTACCACATTTCAGCAACATTCATCACTTAGCAAGTCCAAAATCACGCCCCGCAATCATCAAGAATATGTAGCTCTGCGTATTTATTAAAAAAAATAATACATATATGACAAAACAATTCATTGCTCAGATGGATTTTGACTTTATAGTAGGAAAAATCCTGGTGAGACACGGAAAAATGGACAATGTCAGTTGGATCGCGCTGGTACAAATTCGATTTTCATAATCACACCCCGGCTTCTGATGATTACAGAGAGCCTGATGTTACTGATAGAGAGTGGCTGCTGGCGTACATGCACCGGCAGGTTGATGGCGTAATCATTAGCGACCACAACAGTGGCGCCCGAATTGATCGTCTCAAAAGCGAGCTGCAGCATATGGCCCGCGATGCGCAGACTGGTGATCTGCCAGGCTATCGCCCGCTTACCCTGTTTCCGGGCGTTGAGCTTACCGCAACCGGAAATGTTCATATACTCGCTGTGCTGCATACGGACTGTGCAGGAGCCGATGTGGAAAGGCTCATAGGGCAGTGTAACAATAATTCTCCTGTACCCCGCGGTGAACTAAATCACCAGCTTGTACTGCAGGCAGGTCCCGCAGGGATCATCAGCACCATTCGGCGCAATCCTGAGGCCTTGTGCATTCTTGCCCACATTGATGCAGCCAAAGGAATACTGAGTCTCACCAATCAGATCGAGCTTGAAGATGCGTTCAGCGCAGAGCCGCACGCCGTAGAAATCAGACACCAGCCAGGAGCCATCACGGACGGTACCCACAGACGTCTTATTAAAGATCTGCCTTGTCTGCGTGGATCGGACGCGCATCATCCTGACCAGGCCGGAGCACGTACCTGCTGGCTGAAGATGTCTTCCCCGGATTTCGATGGGCTACGCCATGCCCTGCTCGATCATGAAAACTGCGTTCTGTTTGATGTCCCTCCACCTGACGAGCCCGCGCTCCAGCTGCGCAGTCTCAGGCTCAGAACTCGTCTGTGCACTCCTCCCGGTGACGAAACGGCCGATGTGGCATTTAGCCCTTTTTATAATGCCGTTATTGGTTCGCGTGGCAGCGGTAAGTCCACACTTATCGAAAGTATCCGCCTAGTGATGCGCAAAACTGAGGGGCTATCGGCCGAACGGGATAAAAAGCTTGCATAGTTCAGGCAGGTCGGTCAGGGCATGCACACGGACTCGGTCATTGAGTGTGTGTTCCGCAAAGATGGCGCTGATTTCCAGCTGAGCTGGCGGCCAGGTGATGTATACGCACTACATACGCTTAAAGACGGTGAGTGGATCGAGGACAATGACTGGGCCCCCGATCGCTTTCCGCTGTCGATCTTCAGTCAAAAGATGCTCTATGAGCTGGCCTCGGATAATGGCGCTTTCCTGCGCGTCTGTGATGACAGTGCCGTTGTTAACAAGCGTGCCTGGGCCGAACACTGGGATGAGTTGGAAAGGGGATTTAAAAATGAGCAGATCACGCTGAGAGGTCATTTGGCCCGACGTGAAAGTGCCTCATCACTGTCCGGCTTGCTTGCGGATGCCGAGCGTGCTGTCAGTCAGCTGAGTGAAAGTGCCTATTATCCTATCCGCCAGCAGTTGGCCGTGGCAGAGCAGGAGTTATCTGTTGCAACCTTGGCGTTAGAAATACATGAAGAACGGATCACCGCGCTGGAGGCTCTGGTGACAGGGTCACAGCCGGAGAAAGAAACTGCAGAGCTATCTGCAGGCCTTGCGGAATTTTTGCAAAGTCTTTCATCCCTGCAGCAGAGTTTTGATCGTGATGCAAGCAGCTTGCTGGCAATGAGTGTAGATGCGCTGAATGAACTTAAAGCAGGCCCGCTACTCTCAGCGCTCAGCGCGGCCGTAGAGGCTGCGCGAGATAATGTCGGACGTGAAGCGGCGGCCCTCCGATTACAGGGACTCAATCCTGATACGTTAAATGAGCTGATGGAGCGGTGCCAGCGGTATCGAAGCGATCTGAGGAAATATGAGGGACTAGAAGAGGCCATTGCCGTGTCGCAGGAAAGGATTCGCATCTTGCTCAGCAAGATGCGTACGCACCGCATGGCTCTTACAGAAAAGCGTCGGGAGTTTCTGGCCTCACTTCACCTTCAGGATCTGGACATCAAAATTTTGCCTCTCTGCGCGCCGCCTGAAATCGTGCTGAGTGATTACCAGAACGTAACCGGTATAACTAATTTCGCCGATCGTATTTATGATGGAGAAGCGCAAAGCGGATTACTTCATCCATTTATTAGCAACCGTCCTTTTAACCCGGCACCGGCGGTAACAGAAGCCAAGTATGCCCAACTCGATGAGATTAGAGCGCTGCATCAGGCCATAAAGCGGGACGAAGCTAACGCCGGGAGGGAATTACACGGGGCTTTCAGAAACAGGCTTAAGAGCTTGCAGGATGAGGCAATGGATACACTGATGTGCTGGTATCCGGATGACGGGATACACATACGATACCGTGCACCCGGCGGCGGCATGGAAGATATCATGTCGGCTTCTCCCGGCCAGAAAGGAGCAAGCATGCTGCAGTTCCTGCTGTCCTACGGCACCGATCCGCTGCTGCTCGATCAGCCCGAGGATGATCTTGACTGCTTGATGCTGAGCCAGAGCGTTATACCCGCTATAGTAGCCAATAAGAAGCGACGACAGCTAATCATCGTGTCACACTCTGCACCAATTGTGGTTAATGGCGACGCGGAATACGTCATCAGTATGAAGCATGATCGGGCAGGATTGCGTCCTGACCTCTGTGGCGCGCTGCAGGAGAAGGAAGTGAAAGCGCTGATCTGTCGCCAGATGGAAGGCGGAGAAAAGGCATTCCGTTCGAGGTACGAGCGGATTCTGAGTTGACGCAGACAAATCAAACGAGATGAATAATCACAGTATTTGCATAGATCAAAAGGATATAACTGTAAAATCTATCGCATAATAAATGCCGCTTTTTCATCGATCACTGACCGTTACATCAATGTCAACTATGAGCGCTTCTTTATCCGTCAGCCATTCCTGAGGTTGAAAGCTTAGCGAGCTGAAGTTTAACTCGCTAAGCAATTGGGATACTAACTGAAGCCCTGAAGGATTTGTTTCCTATACCATTACGCCAATTATTGTTCTAGCTGTGATCGCAAGTCATTGATATGACCAAAATCTACTTTCCCGCCTTCTTTCTCAAGTTGTTTCAGCAGGATCTCCAGCTGGCTTACTCGATGATGGATTTGCCAAAGGGCACATACCATCCGCCACTGGCGATCAGGATAACGAGGGGTAGTAACAGTGCGGGCATAGGCATCCTGGATCTCAGGATGGTAATTCGAAAATGGCGAGTGGGGATCGGGAACACGACGTGTATCCAGACTCCTGATATATTCAATCAAACGGGTATCCGCCTCGCCCTGATTATGCAGGCCGCAGAGCTCTCCTACCATTTGATAATGCTTCGGCTGATGAAAGGCAGCACTCAAAAGCAGGTTACCACCATTGTTTCCAGCAAGAAGGGCTTTTACCTTTTCTTTAATTTCACGACAATATTTCCTCATGGTCGGGTCTTTTCCAAGGGAAGCTGGCTCATAGGCGGCACGGGCAAAAATAATAAAGAGCAGCACTTCAGTGTACATGCGCCCTGTTTGTTCAGTTCCGGCTGTCAGTTCATCATTCCATTCACTCACTGGCACCGGTGCGGGCATGGCATCACGTAGACGCATCAGTACGGGACGAGCCATTCGGATGACGGCATCCCACTGTTGCTCCTTCCTTCTTTCATCCTCAATAGAACTTGCGTAGTTCCACTGGTCAAAGAGATCTTCATACAGTCCGGCAAGTTCGCTGGCCTGCTGCTTTCGCTGCTGCGCATCCTGCATCTGCTGATACAGTTTTTGTTGTGCCCGCGCCCCTTCTCTGATCTGTTCGTTGATACCACGAATGGCCGGTTCCAGGTCAGGAAAAAAATAGCGTTCAGGGGCATCCATATTCCGATACAACCGGAAAAGTGCCACAAATTGGTCTTCATCCAGCATCGGTCCAGCGAACTGGCCATTGGAAACACGAAAAACACCGTTAATCTTCACGCTCATGTTATTTCTCTTCATCCTTACACTCATTCCGGGTTAGCCTCAGCAGCTCTTACTGAACGGCCTTTTCGGCTCGGCCGGGCAACTGGAGTCCGGCCGACTACGCAGCCTGATTTGCCGAGACATCCCTGATACCCTTTCGAAGTGACTATCGTTAATTGCTCCAGTAAGGCACGCTCATAGCGCCCCGCGGGCAGATCCTCTTCCACGGCCCGCAGGCGGCGATGATGAAGAGATCATGTGGCAGCTCCTGCATCAGCGTCCGGAGGGATGTGCAGCGGCGCATCGTGAGCGGGCCGGAAGTCAGCGTTTGTCACATATCCTGATGGCAGCACGGCATCAAGGCGAACGTTGCCTCATACGGCACGACCAGGTTAGGGATGTTGAGCGGGCTGAGTTCGGTCGAGAGCACCCAAAGCTTAGCGTCACTAATTGCCGCTGCCGAAACTACCCTGCATCAGTGTTGTCCGGTACACAACTCACCGTCCGTCATGTCTGTTCGATCATGGCATGCTCGGGCCAGTATTTTCCGCCAGACAGCGTAAGCTGTTCTTGCATCCTCTGCGACCGGGAAAACTGTATTACCTGCCGGCACGCTTTTGCGCCGTGTGCAGGTGACAATGAGATGGATGCTGCCAGACCCGCAGGCCCGGTACAGGGCCTTTTCCTCTTTTTCACCTTAAAGGCATAATAGCAAAGTCGGAAGCATAGCGGCCCGCCTCAGCGGGCCTTGTGCTTATTGCTGTAGGATAAGTCTTCAGTTGCGGGCAGTCATTCTTTTGTTTATTAGATCAAAAAGCTTTTCAAACCGGTCCAGTTCTTCTGTAGACAGCAGCTGATTACCACCGTCTTTTAGACGGTTCATGAATGCGCGGGCAGGTTTGGCTTTAATGAATTTTTTTTTGTCTGACGAGAATGCGCTCTCAATCTGTTTGACAATTCGCGGGATTTTCTCATTCAAATTAAGAGTGGCTGGCTTCAGATCATAACTTTCACTAACCAGTTGGAGAAAAGTACTGCGACTAAAGAGATCTTCGATATCGCACTCGTCACGCTTTGACTCCAGTGCATCGGACACAAATACCACATTCTTTCTGTTAAGCATACCCTGCTGCTGAAGCTCAGTTGAAGTCTCCCGGCTCTGCTTTTCATCATCCAGAAGTACAACGACATTGAGGTTCTGTGAGGATAAAAGAGAAACCATATAAGACACACGTTGTGCCCCGCCGGCAGGGGTTATGATAATTTTGCTGTTCAGGCCCTTTCTGCCTGCCGAAGTGAGTACATCTGAAATAGTACTGAGATACCAGAAATCAGTTACTCCTTCAACAATCAGGTTATGAGATCCAATAAATAACGACTGCGCGATGTCATAACCCAGTGCTGCCTGCAATGGAAATAAGGTCGTAGAATCCCCGCTTGGGTCGTTGGTTACAGTTGTTCCTTTTTCTTCTGCAATAGATACAGTTTTTACGTCTGAAATGTTTTTAATTGGTACAAGGAACGGAGAGTGAGTAGTATAGATAATCTGGTTTTCGAAATCATTGGTAAGGTGATTGAGAAGATCAGTCTGAGACTTAGCATGCAAATAAAGCCCGGGCTCATCCAGCAGAATAATTGCATTTTCTGCTGAGCCCCCCTTAGTATCCGCAAAAAACGTTATATAGAATGAGAAAAACCATTTAAACCCACGGCTTCTTTCGTCTAAATTCACTTCAACATCATAAGCATTATTTGAATCCGAAACATATGTATCAAAATAATCACTATCAACATTAAAACGGATTTTAAGAGGCTTGTCCTGCCATAACCTTCTAATTTCTGTCGTGACGACTGCACCGGCTCTGTTTACAAGTTGATTTCTAACCTCTGAATTATTTTTATTGGCGGTCAGTTCAGCTGGATCAATTCCTGCCACCTTACACAGTTTTTCAAAATTAATGTCTGCTTGAGTTAGCTTAGTCTGCTGTTTGCGCTGAGTATATTCGGCCATGTGATGGTGGCCGTTCAGCTCTGGATATTCATCCACCATCACAAAGACGGGCAGCTTTTTCATGACCCATTTTCGTGCCTCTGCTTGTCTGGTGTCATCACTAATGATTTCGTTAAGCGCATCCTCCAGCTCATCAAGAGCATCCTCTGAGTCTGGTTTAAGCTCAATGTCATATTTAGTGAGAAATTTTCTCAGTTCCTGAGGTTTGCCCTTGGCCTGTTCTGACCAGCCTCGTGGCCGGGCCGGGAAAGGAAGTAAGGCACTGCATATATCCTTAATGGTTTGTAAGTCTGACTGACTTTGCTCGGTGTTGTTTTCTGGGTTATCAAAAAAAAGATCGATTTGGGCAGTAATTTTTCGAACTTCTTTTTTTATTTTTGGCGCATCATATGCGAAATTATCAAGGCCGTTAAAAGTGATATATCTGCAATCCCCATGGTATCTTCTGCTGATAGTAATAGATGTAATATTCTGTGCGCGTGGATAGATTTTACTGAGTTCATCAAATTCTGCTCCAGTCAATGTCCAGGAGGTATCTACCACTGGGGTATCAGGCGTACATTCATTTAATTTTCTGTTACGTGGAAAATCTTTTATATTGTTAAGTTTGTCAAAACCTTCAGCTGGATTAAGACTTTTAAGTGCAAGTAGCAGGTTGGTTTTCCCACTTTCATTCCGTCCAAGGATTGCTGTAAGTTTTTCAGTAGTTATCACCCCACTGTCAAATACAGAGCGGAAATTTTGAACACGAAAAGATTGCAGTTTCATACACACCCTCCTATTTAAGTAATGCTGTGGCAATCGCAGTGGCGGAAGAAAGAAAGGCCAGCCCCAGAGCAGACCATACTTTTAAATTATTATTTTTAATTTCGAAGTTGAGCCTCTTGTTCTGTTCTTCAACGGCAATCATCTTCGTCACGAGATCCAGCATGATGCTCATCTCGGCTGCACTGACAGGAGGAGATTCACGTTCATCTGTTTCGTTGTTCTTCCTTCTTCTTGCATAGCGAAGATGGATCATATATAGGGGCTCGCCCTGTGAACTGAGATTGGAAGAGCATCTGAAAAATGCCGGGTAAGAAGCAAGTACTCGTTCGACCTCCTGCATATCCATGCCCAGACTGTCAGCAATATTCCTTGGTGTTCTGCTGTTCCAACGTTCATGTGCACCCAAGTGCTGTATCAGGGCTGTCAGATAATGAAAATCCCTAACAAAAGATGGTTCAGTTTGAACAGATTCATTGGACTGTTGTACAAACATCATATTGATCCTTAAAAAACATGGACATTTTTCGCGAAAATAGTATGTAGAAGGCTTTAACTGCCCAAAAGCCTATTTTAAGCATATTCTAGGTATAACATCACTGTGAATTTTAACCACCGTCAATATTGCTGGAGATTGCTTCACTATTGAGCATATATGTACAAGATATATTTCTATTAACACAACGGCAATAAAATGTTTTTTTGACAACAATCCCCTATCATGAGTGCTATTGAAGCATCAGTTTCAATCCTCAACTCCTCTGACTTAAAAAAGATAAAGTCGAAAGTGAATGTGCCTTTAAAGCAACAGCTTTCGGCCTTTAAGAGGCAGTACACAGATTTCTAGATGACTGGATGGATCACGGAGAACCCGGAGCCAGAAAGCGCAGGACGCCCCTGACGTCATGCTGCTGATACACTGCCAGTGAAACGCAGCCGGTAAAGCTTCCTGCCGTTACGGTGTATTGCTTCCCGGCGTTGACGGGCTATATCTGACAAAATGAAGGACCGCACGCCAGGTTTTACGTGCCATCACCCATAGATTCGGGGACGCAGGATGCAGTAATGCCCGGTAGTCACCGGCGATGCGCTCAATCAGCTGTTGTCTGTATGCAGGGAGCGGGATGGCCAGAGCAGCCAGTTCTTCGTTGTAATTTTTCACCTGTTCGGGTCTCCAGGACATGCGGCTGAGCTGTTCCGTACACTCCTCAGTAGCCCGCGACGGGGAAGCAATGACATGGTCGAGATGCAGTATCAACGGGAGGATGAGCCTTTTCCACTCCTTAAAATCGGCAGGCCGGTGAAGTTCTATGGTACTCTGAAATGCCTTTACTGCCTCAAAATCAATCCGGATCCCCAAGCCAGCGGATTTTACGAGACCTTGCGTGACGCTGACCAGCGTGATGCTCTTTTCATACCCCTCTGACAGATCATGTAGCAACTTCCCCACATTCATGCAGTAGAGATTCAGATTTCTCAGACAGCTGTCGCACTCAAGCACCAGCCGCTCCAACCTCACCGTCTCCAGTTCCAGTGTTTTCTTACGGATATCGTTACTTAATGCGAGTCTGGCTCCAAGCCAGACTGCAGTGACGGTGACGACAGGCGAGATAAGGTCTTTCTAGTCAAAGGGCATGTTCTGTATTTCCTGAAATAAGGCTAAATTTCCTGTGGGATGACATCCGCTGTTGCTTATCGGCAGCGGCCGATGCCTGTCGGACAGGCTGCGGGTGCACTATAGCGGACACAGAGGCTGTGGTTGATGCCGTAAATGCTGTTTTTCCGGGCGCTCGGAAGCCGGTGCATTCTGCACCATCAGGGTGACAATGGGTGAGGATATGCCGTCCGGGAAAAGAATGATCCTGTACCCGGCGGGATGAGTGTCTGCCAGTTTAGGCCAGCAGCACGTTCCCTTCAACAGCCAGACAGCCATGACCAAATAAATTTTACAACTGTAGTGCCGTACCAGGGTAATGTCTGAAGCCATGATCAAAGCAGCAATACAGGCGAAAGCAGAAGCCGAATAGCTTTCTTTTCATTTCTGATAAAGTTGGGCCTTCTGAACCCCTCGCCGGAGATACGCCTGGTGTGCAGTTTTGAAGCTGATGAAACCTGGATTTGTACTACCTGCATTGGAGAGCCTTTTCTCAGTGCCCGTATAGAAAATGAAGGCACTTATGAGGTCTGTACTTACTGTGGTAAAGAGAATTCCTGTTTCACACTGGAAGAAGTTAGCGATGCAACTGAAACAGCTATCGGGCAGCATTTCATCCGTACGCCAGTAGATCCAGACCCTATGGAATACGCCATGATTAAGCATGGGGGACGTGGCTGGTGCCGGCATGGTTATGAAATTGACCCTCTTATTGAGGATCTTCTGCAGACCCGGACGGAAGTTGCAGGCGCAGTTCAGCGTTGCCTGGAAAACAGACACGCGGATTTTGATTCGGCTGCCATGGGAGAAGAAACCGAGTTTGACTCTGAATCACACTATGAGGAACGCCGGAAGGTTGATACAAGCTATCTGGATGGCATGTGGGCGAAATTTGTCTCCAGCCTGAAAACCGAATCCCGGTTCATAAATCATTCAGTCAGAGAAACGTTGGACGGCATTTTCAGCGGCGTTGAGACCATGCAGGCAGGCAGGGAAAAAGAGGTGATTGTTAAAGCCGGAATCGGTACGGCCATACCTGTCCTGTACCGTGCCCGCTGGTGTCGCAATGATGATGAGCTTGAGAAGATACTGGTTAGTCCTGATCGTGAGCTGGGGCCTCCGCCTCACCATTTCAGTGGTGCAAACCGTATGAGTGCCAGAGGGATCTCTGTCTTTTACGGGGCAAGTTCGGTTGCAACTGCCATCCCGGAGATACGTCCTCCGGCTGGCTGTAACGTAGTATCTGCGGGGTTCCGCATTATCCGGCCTCTCAGGTTATTAAATCTTCCAGCACTCGAAAGCGTCTTGGAAGACGGCAGTTATTTTGATCCCAACTTTATTAACAAACGTGCCCAGCTCACTTTTCTGAGAACGCTATCCGACCTGATGACAGATCCTGTTCTGCCAGGTGAGGAAGAATTCCGCTATATCCCGACGCAAGTCATTGCCGAATATCTTGCCGATTCCCCTCAGCTTGCTCTTGACGGGATCCTTTACCCGTCGGTCCAGAATCCCGAACTACCGGCGTCTGAACACTATAACGTTGTCCTGTTTCATAAAGCTTCGAGGGTAAAATATCAGGCGTTGCCTGCACTGGCTGACTGCAGGATAAGTTTTGGGTATCATTTTTCTGAAGATGACTGGGAAGACGACATCTGCGTAACGCAGATAGCAGAGCCGGGAGAACCAACACTGCAAAAAAATTGGTATGAAGTCACTCCTCGCCTCCTTGATGAACGGGCACCTGCTATGGAGGTTGATCTGGCAACTGTCTGTGTTCACCACATCCACGGGGTAATGCTTGACTATTCCTCTGGCGTTGTAAGCCGTAGAAAACATATTGCCGAGAAAACTGACGGTAGCCCGAGTGTACTGACATCTACTCCATGGGAAAACGATGACTGGCCGGATGATATACCGTACTGATCGTTAACCAGCCAGTGAGGGAATGGCCTGTTACTGTCGGTGGCTACGTTTCATTTCCTCCAGCTGCATCATGATGCAACTGGCCACCCGATCCATTTCCTTTCGGAAATACTCTGCCTCACCCTGGTTACGACTTTTATCCCGGGTGTAGATACTGCTCTCAAACTTGCAGTTCAGGTAGTTTTCAGCTTTTTTCGTAGTGGGACTAGTACCTTCCCGAGTAAGATAAAGCTTGATAAATTCTCTGCCGTTGTCACTAAGAATGACCGTATGAAGATAAAGCGGAGCCCAGTGTGTTGTCAGGTGCCTGTCATTTTTTTCCACAATTTTCACGTTCAGCCCTTTCCTGCGAAGTGCCTCAGGCAGATACGTAGTATAGAGATTATCGACAAAACAATAAGCACCTACAATGATGATATCACTCAACTCTTTGCGTGTAAGGCCCACCGTATCCGGCTCAAAATCGCCAGGATAAAAAAGCAGCTCCATCAGGGTTTCAAAGTCGGATGTAGTGTCGTAGAAGGGTATTGCCGATTTCCATGTGGGATCATGCGCCCTCTCTTTCAGTAATCCCGCGTTCTGCAGGGTACGTACTGCCTGCATGACCATGCCGCTTTCCTGTGCGGTCAGCGCCAGTGCTGCCTCGTCTAATGAGGCAGTGCCGCATACCGGTACGGTATGACGGATTTTCAGCTTACGAGCAAACTCTATCTGGAAGCAGGTCAGCATGCTGACGAGACGAATGAAGTGGTAGCGCAAATCGGCAGACATCGTGCTGACGGGAATACGGCCCAGGGCCACCGTCAGGCGGATATAGTATTCAGTTTTGGCGGCCTCATCGTCGGCAGCAAGCTTGCGAATCACCGGGATCACATCCTCCTCAAGGAGTTCAACGGTGTCATTGTATAGCTCGTCCTGGACCACACCCAGAACATAGCACTGAAGCCGCCGCTGTCGTTCACTGTTTTCGCGGTTCGTCAGTACCTGCGTTAGCTCTATCACCGCCTCGCCACCCGGAACACTTTTAAGTGCCAGCATGCCCAGCTTACTGAATGCTTTCGTGAACGTCCCTTCGCGGCCGATGGCCATGAATTCATCACCGGCGCGCTGCATAAAGGTGGGTGGTTCCCGATGCTCTGCGGAATGAGAATTATCGTCAGGTGTTCTCATACCTTCCCTCCATCAGGTTTCGCATCGCTGAGGCTAAGGAGGCTGTCTGCTGTATCGCGCAGCCATTTATAGAGATTGTATCCGTCCTCATTTCGCGTATGTAGCTTAATGTCGCGTTCCGTCACCGTGCCCTCATGAGATTGAATCTTTATCAGCAGGCTGCCTAGCGTGCCGGTCCGTTCACCAATCTCCACTCGGCCCCGGTACTCCTCAAACTGATTGAGGGTGAGATCGATATACCAGCTACTGAGTTTCACGATAACATGGGAATAGATAGTCGACTTAAATTTTTTCCGGAAGTCCTCTGTCGTCTGCATGTGCACAATGACCGGCTCAAGGTCCGGGTCGCTGTCCCGGAGGTACTGCGCCAGAAAGTTGCTGGCCAAGTCGCAGCAGCCGTATGGGAAACTATTCATCTCTGTACGCCAGCGGGGCATATGAAAACATTCATTTGATCGAGTATCGGCGGCGAGCACCAGGGCATTGCGAAAGGCGTGGATACGGCGTCTGATTATAGGTGTCATGTTTTCTCCTTACTGCCTTTTTTACTCTGTTCGGGCCAGCGTTAGCAATTCGGCCCGCAGCGAGCGGTTCTCTTCCCGCGCTTCTTTCAGCTCGGCACGGGTTTCCCTTATCTGGATCGCCTGGTGTTCACCAGTGGCAGCCAGTCGGGCTACCTGTTCACGTAGCGGAAGGGCTTACGCGCGCAGTTTATGCAACTCCTACAGCAGCCGGTCGCGCTCTGACGGGCACGAAACTCCTGCTTCACCGGAGAGATATGCGACAGGGACCCGCCGTCGGGATCGGTACGGACATATTCATTAATCGGGTTCGCGGCAATGATGACCGCGGCGGCGTCCACAATGCGGCGGGCAGCGTAAGTGGGGTTGCTGGTCATGGGACGTTCCGTTCAGAAGGTATGCGTGTATTTTAACTCGATTCCACATACATACATCAAGATGATATCTTTTCTGCGTGGAGCAAAAAAAGTAACCCCGGAGGCCTCATTTTTAAGTTAACGCAATAGCTTGACCGACATGTTTGTAAGGATGATATGCATGCTGGAAAATATCTGTTCTGACAATATACAGGGTTATGGCTTACAACTTACGGTACAAAAACATGAATCTATCATTGCTGATACATTTTACTGAGTACGCTTGTCCCGCGTGGGTCTGCCCTGAATGTCAATCCAGGTCACTCACTATCTTGAAAGGCTCGTTTCACTCAGCAACCATTCCGGAGTCTGTGACGCGATGGCGAGAAACGGACGGCGAACTGGAAGACATAAAACTGGTATTCAGCTGCCTGCTGAAATGTGACCTGGGCCGTTGTGGCACAGTGGTAGCGGCCAGCGGTGCAGGGTATGTTACTGACACGCCCTGGGAAGCTCAGGAAGAAGGGGAACCTCCACACATGGAACTGTTCCAGGCGCGGAGTTTCACGCCACCACTAAGCGCATTCACAATCCCATCCCAATGCCCCGTTAACGTTATTGAACCACTCAGGCAGTCATTTTCGCTATTTTTGAGTTCTCCTGGTGCCGCTGCGAATGCGATCCGAATTGCACTTGAGGAACTGATGACCGCACTAGGGATTGCAAAGAAAGGCACTCTCCATCACCGCATTGAGGCCTTACCGCAGCAATACAGTCAGCACAAAGATGCCATTATGGTTATTAAGTTTCTCGGTAATGCCGGAAGCCACGGACTTGACAGGGTCACGACACAGGATATTGAGCAGGCATATGCTATCATCGAATTTGTCCTGAAAAAAATCTACGAAGGTTCAACTGAAACTGTCCGTCAGCTGATAACCCGCCTTGATGAACGATTTGGGCCTGTTCCTAAGTCAGTTTGAGGCACCGTTATGCGAATAACTGGTATAAAAAATAGCTGTGGGGATCATGTCGTAACAGCACATCCAGGGCATGATCAACTGCAGAAGGTCTCGGTTGTAAATAAATAGAAGATGTCAGAACAACAGGCCCGCTGGCTGTACAGCAGGGCACCGACTCAGCACATCGGTAATGAGGCTCTGAGATTTGCCGATGAATGTTGGGATTGTGGTCTGCACCTCGCGGCAAAACCACAAATTCATTTTAAGTATGTGATGGGCTATGTTCGCAGGACACCGACTAGCTGACAATAAAAGACCAGCGCGTTCACTGGCGGCCAGCTCCAGCTCCCGGCTGAAGGCCTTTACGCGGGTCTGTGTTTACACCTTACACCTTCACTTCTTTTCCTTCCCGTCATGGCGAGCCAGGGTCAGCAACTGGGACTGGAGGGTCTTTTCGCTGGCTCGCAGGATTTTTACTTCCTCGCGGCTTTCCAGCAGCTGTGCGGTCAGTTGTTCATTGTTGGTCTGCTGGCACACCATCTCATATAGGGAAAAGTGGACCATGTGTCCCTGGCGTCACTATGAGGACCTGTATCTGGCTCTCGGATGTCGGATGTCGGATGTCGGGCAGTGAATCCGGGCTCATTGACTGTCATGCGCCGGTCGCGTTACAGTGATGGTATTGCTGGCCATTGATGCAGAGTGATGCGCCCAGCGTCTCTGCCTGTTATGAAGCAACAGGCAGTGCGGTGGTTCCTGATTTAATTTTGTCCCGAATACCCAATGGTGATTTTTTCTCGAAAATCCGGTATTTCCTGCTGACAGCTCTCTCTTTCCTCTTCCTCAAGGATTTGATCTGCCGTATCGCGGAGCCACGCGTACATATCATTTCCAGATGTAGTGTACGACGTGAGTTTTATTGGACGGGTTTCTATAGTTCCTTCGATTTCTGCAATTCTTCGTAAGAGGGTACCAACCACTCCACCCGACTCCATAGGTTCGACCATAATATAGTCTGGATACTCCTCAAATTGATCCAGCGTTAAATCTATATACTCACCGTCCAGCATGACAATTACATGACCCTGAACTGTCGACTTTTCCAACCTTCTGCCATTCATAAAAATAATGAAGGGATATCCACATTTTTTTTCCGTGAGATACTGTGCCAGACAGTTACTGGCCATATCGCAGCTACCGCGGGGAAAATTATGCAAATCAGTTTTCCATCGCCCCAGGTGACTGCATTCCTCCGATCGTTCTCCAGCAGCCAGTTCCAGAGCTTTACGAAAAGCACGGACTCGAAACTTAGTATCTTCTCTCATACCCTTTCCTTCCGATAAAATTATCTGACCAGCATTGATGTTTTTCTGGGCCCGTTCTCACTAGTGTCAGTGCTCCTCATTAAACAGAATGGTCTCCTCTATTTCCACTGTCATTCCGGATAATGGAGGTAATTTCGCCGACGAAGTCTGTTTCATTATTCTGAATTGGCTCTGGGAAAAAGATGAACTTCTGTTCTCTGAGGGACCACTTCTGAGCCAGCAAGCCCTGACCAAGTTCTCTACAAAGCTGACCAATGACTGGCAGAAGCAGGCGCTGCTGATCCAATGATTGAATCATCGCAGGTATCAGGTCGGTCCCACAGACGTTCCGACATCAGGATTATGCTGCCTCCTTACTCAGAGGAATCACCGCAGTATCGTGTATTCAGATGCAATGTGGTCCCTGGCCATCCAACTGGGAGAAGTGAATTTATCAGGCCTTCGAAACTCACGCATGAGAATACACATATACGTACAGAGCCATTCAGTAACGGTGAAAAGGAATAAGACTAACATAGCTGAATAACTGTAGGGCCACCGGATGGCGGCCTGACTCCGTTACTTCGCCCAGTCTTCAAGCACTAACCCCGGCACCCGCTCAAATTCCCGCGTATTGTTCGTCACCAGGATGGCACCAGCGGCAATGGCGTGCCCGGCGATCGCCGTGTCGTTCGGGCCGATCGGCGTGCCGGCCAGCCGCAGCGCGACGCGAATGTCCGTGGTGGCGTCCACCGCGGCGCGATCCCACGGCAGGATGGCATCAAGGCGGGCACAGAAGGCGTCAACCAGCTCAATGTGGCGGGGCGAGGCCTTCGGGCCGGTGGCACCAAAGCGCATCTCGGAATAGGTGATAGCTGATACCACGATGCGCCTGTTGCGCAGCACCGCCTGTTCGAGGCGCTTCAGTACGGCTTCCGGCTGTTCGCGCATGATGAATGAGCAGATACATGTATCGAGCATATAGATTTTGTTCACAGATCAAACCGTCCTTCGTCGCTGACAATGTCCTCACGCTCCGCCATAAAGTCCGCATCGGCCTTTTCCAGCTGAGCGAACGAGCCCCAGGTCGGCCGGACGGGACGCAGGATAATGTTGTCCCCTTCCCGGACGATTTCCAGCTCATTCACCCCCGCAAAATCCAGATCGCGGGGGAGACGGATGGCACGGTTGTTGCCGTTTTTAAAAATGGATACGGTTCTCATGATGTTCTCCTGGCCGACCGGCCTTGATACCTATGCCAAGTATAGGCCTCTTTAATTTTTTTGTATATGTATGCATATGCATATGCTTGGATATGGTATCTTTTCTTTTTTGCCGGGCAGATCCGAAAAAAGGTTTCTCCTTAAGCCTGACTACACGTCGTGATGCGAGTATGCAGTGAAGCGCACATGGCGTGTGCAGGACAAAAAATGAGTAAAATTAATGAGATTGAGATCCTAATCGCCAGAACGGTACAGGCAAGAAGTGATCATCTGAACGCAAGAACGGTAGTTAGCTGGCTTTTGTATGAGAACCTGTATTGGTCGCTGGGGAGGCAGGCATATAGCCCCCGGGAGGGGATAATCTGCCCGGCAGCAATGGAGGCCATGATCCGGCTTGCCCTCGATACACGCTGATTCAATGCAGGATTGAAAACAGCCCATATGCGGGCTGTTTTTCACGATATTACTTTTTCACCTCAAACAGCGTCCCGATTGTGGGGCGCGCGTCGAACAGAACCTTATGCGTCTGTACCATTCGTTTAAACTCTTTCTCTAGGGTTTCATAGGTCTTCTCAGCATATTCGAGAAAGTACAGCAGCATGTCATCCACGGGTTGGTTATAACCCATGCCTGAGCCGGGCCTGTAATTAGGAAACACTTTCAGCCTTTCGTTCATCTCTGACAGAATGGCTCTAAGTGTTGCCGCCGCATCACACGCTCTCAGGTACGCACCATCAAGGGCCTCAAATCGGGCACGTACAGAATGTGTTTCATAGAGACCATAAGTTCCCAGACGAAAGCGGATTTTATCCATCGTATCCCGCCGCTTCTTATGTTCCAGAAGGGATTCATCAAGCGACGCCATTATATTCTCATAGGTGACAGTTGAATCTGCCATGGTCTTGCCATCCTGAAAATGACGAATATACGCCATAGGCAGCCCGGCCTCTCTGAGCAAACTATTTTGCGGACCCAGCCAGATGTAATGGTCATTGACCAGTTGGATGGCCAGCTTATAGCCTTCCTGGGTAGTCAGCTGCGGCAGCCAGCTGCGGGCCACGATAAATGCAAATACAGCGGTGATGGCCATAATAGCATTGGCGACGGAGGCGACCCAGTCTGCGGCGCTGCCAGTCTCTGCAACCTGGCAGAACAGAACCACTGCCAGTACGAACAGACAGGCCACACCGGCACTGGCAGCGCCAGTAATGAGGTAGCCCGCCATGACCTGTAACCGCTTCATTATGGCCTCTCTTTCCGGAGGTCAGGGGTCATTTCGTCACCTTCCCGCCTTTCGGCTCTGCCCGGGCCAGGGTCAGCAGCTCGGCCTGCATGGCGCGGTTTTCTTCCCGGGCGCCCTTCAGCTCCGCCTTTGTTTCAGTCAGCTGCGCCGCCTGGTGTTCGCCGGTGGCCGTCAGGCGCGCCACCTGCTCGCGCAGCGGCAGCGCCTCATCCCGCAGCTCCCGGACCTCCTGCAGCAGGCGGTCCCGTTCGGCCATCACTTCCCGCAGCACCGCCAGCTCGCTCTCCAGGGCGGCCACTTTCGCCAGGGCCTCATCCCGCTCCCGGTCGGCCTGCGCAATATCCGCGTCAGCCTGCTCGCGTGCCACCAGGGTGTCAGCGTCGGCCTGTTTGACGGCCGCCTGCCACAGCAGGCCCAGCTGGCCGGTCAGCAGCTTCATCAGCTCCGGCGGCAGTACCGGGGTCTGCTCTGCGCGCTGCTCACGCTGGCGGGCGCGGAATGCGCGCATCACCGGGGAGATATGCGACAGGGAGCCGCCGCCCAGGTGCTGACGGACCTGCTCGTTGGTCGGGTTCGGTGTACCGGCGGCGATGAGAGCCGCGGCAGCGTCCTCGATGCGGCGGACGGTTTCGGGTGGCAGTGTGCTCATGATGCGCTCCGGGGAAAGTAAAGGATGAGTGAGAGAATTCTAACCTGCCGGATGAAAATACAGAATACATAAAATACATACATTACATGCAGTACATATAATACAGTCTTTACTTGCAATACATTTAATACATACAAATATGTAGTACATACATTCCGTACTCGGTTTTATCCTCAGATCCGAAAATTAGCAAAGTCGGATCTTTGCCATCGGGTGGTCCCTTGGAGTGAGCAGGACTGCGCTGGTAGGTCATGAGCTACGAAGGGGAACTGTTTGTTAAGGCGGGGTTACAGCCCACTTCTTGCCAGAAGCGAGCCTTCATTTACTGAACAGGTTCATACATGCAGGTAGCACTCTATCATTCTATGACTGTTTACGGGTTGAAAAGCGTAATTCATCAACCAGCAAGCTAAAAGCTGGCGTTGGCTGGCGGTGGCTTGGATAGTAAAGATGGTACCCGGAGTAAGGTTCACACCACTCTTCCAGAACGCGAACCAGTTGTCCTGATGACAGATAAGGTTCCAGCTGCCCTTCAGGCAGATAAGCAAGACCCCGCCCTTCTAGCGCTGCCCTGAGTATCATACTTCCGGTATTGAAGACCAACTGGCCGTCAACCCGCACATTCAGCTCACGCCCGTCTTTCTCAAATTCCCACGCATAAAGTCCCCCATGCCCCGAGAGCCGAAGATTGATACAGCAATGCTCGGTAAGTTCCTGAGGTATCACCGGAGCAG
The DNA here is from genome assembly GCA_002918705.1 of Escherichia sp. ESNIH1. Lineage (GTDB taxonomy): Bacteria > Pseudomonadota > Gammaproteobacteria > Enterobacterales > Enterobacteriaceae > Pseudescherichia. Next base: position 165,600 of record PQKR01000001.1, read on the forward strand.
GCCTGTCAATGAAATAGGCCGGAGAACCGGCAACCGCCATGCGCATATCAGGCGCGATACGAACGGCAATCATATCTTTTGCAATGGTTTCACCGGGTCGCACTCCGGCATCGAAGCGATCTCTTACAATATCGGTCAAACCGTAATCCGTCAGGATTTCAACCTTAATATCCGGATAGGCTTTTACCAGGCGGGATACCGCTGGCCACAGAACTGACTCTGCTGCGTACTCTGTTGCCGTAAGCCGTATCGTACCCGCAGGTTTATCCCGTAGCTCACTCAGCACCATCAACTGGCGCTGAATATCCTCAATCTGAGGCCCGACGGAGGCCATTAGCCGCTCACCGGCTTCTGTGGGAACAACACGCCGGGTGGTTCGGTTGAGCAACCGGAGGCCCAGCTGCGCCTCCAGCCCGCGGACCGTCTGGCTCAGCGCGGACTGTGAAACACCCAGCCGTTTTGCCGCGCGTGTGAAGTTTTGCTCCTTTGCAACCACCATAAAGGCAGCAAGGTCATTCAGATTCTGATCGGACATTAAGAAGCTCTCCTTATAATTTCAATCTCATATTACCCTCTAATCACTTAATAAGTCCTCCGATATACTTTCTTCCGTTCACTAATTAATCAGGCCTGACGACTGTAATGCAATAAAAACGTCAGCATTCCCGATGCCACAATCCGGATTGCGGATGCGCCAATAATCTATGAAACAAGACGGCAGATAAACGGAGGTTAATGATGTGCGGAAAATGTGAAGACAATAGTCATCCGGACGCGCCAGCGTCCCCGACCCGGAGAAAGGTTCTGATGGCCGGGGCCGGCCTTGCTGCAGCATCAACGCTGGCGGTCATGCCGGGAAAGGTACAGGCACAGGAATCTGCCGCTCAGGCAGGTAATGGACCCTGGCGTGTTCGTGCCTGGGGCAACCGGAATCCGGAGGGGCCATTTGTTCCCCTGGAAATTTCCCGCCGGGCACTTCGTCCGAACGATGTCCTCATCGACATTATGTACTGTGCTATCTGTCATTCAGATATCCATATCGCCAGGCAGGAATGGGGACCACCCTATCCGGCCACCAATTATCCCTGTGTACCGGGGCATGAGATCATCGGGCGTGTCGCCGCCATCGGAAGCGCCGTGACGAAATTCCGGCCGGGTGATATTGCGGGTGCCGGTGCCATGATTGATTCCTGCGGGGAATGCGAGAACTGCGTTAACGATCTGGAACAGTACTGCCTGAAAGGCTGGACGCTGAATTTCAACTCGCCGGATAAAATTTCGGGCGGCTATAACTATGGCGGTTTTTCCCAGCGCGTGGTGATCCCCGAACGTTTCACCGTTCGCATCCCACCGGGAATGAACCTTGCCGCTGCGGCCCCGTTAATGTGCGCAGGCATCACCACCTTTTCACCCCTTCAGCACTGGTCGGTAGAGGCCGGGCAGAGAGTCGGGGTGATCGGTATGGGCGGACTGGGGCATCTGGCCGTCAAGCTGGCCGTCGCGCGCAGGGCTGATGTTACGGTATTCACCACCACTCCAGGAAAAGTCACGGACGCGAAGAAAATGGGGGCCCGGGAGGCTGTTGTCTGGAACGATCCTGACGCCCTGAAGCCTTATGCGAACCAGTTTAATTTTCTTATATCAACGGTGCCGACGAGCGTCCCCACTCATCCGATTACCAGTATGCTTCGCCTGGATGGTACCTACGTCATCGTCGGAGCCCGTGAACCGATAGAAGACGTCCGCGGTTCCGGGCTGTGGCTTCAGCGTCGGCAGGTCTCAGCATCACTGATGGGTGGCATGGCAGAAACTCAGGAGTTCATCGATTTCTGTGCCCGCCGCAACATTGTGGCCGATATCGAGCTGATAAAGCCCGACCAGATAGATCGCGCCTTTGAGCGAATCAAAGCAAAAGACGTTCGTTACCGTTTTGTTGTGGACTTAACGTAAGCAGACACGCCATTTAGCCGAAAGTAACCAGCGAGGTGAAAGATGAAAGCGATTATTGCTGCAGCAGCCATGTCCGTACTGGGTGCCACCCAGGTTTCTGCCGAAAGTATTGAAATCCGTCGTAACGGGCAGACCCCTTCTGTCGTCGGCAAGGCCGATAACTTCTCGGGTCATGCGGTTGTCAGCCCGTTGTTGCCGCCAAACGAGTCCACGCGTGCCAATCTGGGCCAGGTGGATTTCGCCCCGGGAGCGCGCACGGCCTGGCATACCCATCCCGCCGGGCAGCTGCTGATCGTCACGGCAGGCAAAGGCTGGATTCAGGAAGAAGGTAAGGCTCGTCAGGATATAGCCCCTGGGGATGTCGTCTGGATCCCTGCGACCGTTCGCCACTGGCATGGCGCCACGGCGACGTCCCCCATGAGCCATCTGGCCATGACGTATATGGTGGACGGTAAAAACGTAGACTGGCAGGAGCCCGTCTCCAACGAACAGTATCAGTAATCCGGAGGTCAGATGAAAACTTCAACGGCAGTTGCGCTGGCGCTTTCTCTCGGATCGGCTGGCGCCATTGCAGAAACGGGGGCACAGCGGGGCCCGCTGTCAGACACCGACATAGAGGCAGTATCTCCTGCACTCGAACGCTATGCGAGCACCAGGCTGGCAGGAGACCTCTGGAAAAGAAAGGATTTGTCGCCACGCGATTGCAGCCTCGTTACCGTTGCAGCGGTTATTGCCCGGAATCAGACCGTACTTTTACCGGAGCAGCTGGAGCTGGCGCTGAAAAACGGTGTTAAGCCGGCTGAGCTTTCCGAGACCCTCACGCAGCTGGCGTTCTATGCCGGGTGGGGCAATGCCATTGCGGCCGCAGCGGTAACGAAAGAGATATTCCTGCAAAAAGGAATTAACGCTGAACAGCTTCCTCGCGCGGAGGAGGCGCTGCTGCCGATCGATGAAAAAGCTGAAGCAGCTCGCGCTGCACGCGTGGAACAGAGTATCGGTAGCGCGGCGCCGGGGCTTGTCAGCGACACCACCGACGTGCTTTTCCGGGAATTGTGGCTGCGTCCCGGGCTCGCACCGCGGGACAGAAGTCTGGTGACCGTGTCTGCCCTGATTGCAAACGGGCAGGTACAGCAAATTCCGCCGCACCTTAACCGGGCAATGGATAACGGCCTGACCCGGCAGCAGGCTTCAGGCGCACTGAGTCACCTTGCGTATTATGCCGGGTGGCCCAATGCTTTCTCAGCAGCGCCGGTTTTCAAAACGGTGTTTGAGCAGCGTGAGTCGAAATAACCATTCTTTACAGGAGGACAGTATGTCTCAGGGTATCGAAAACAAAATCATCGTCATCACCGGTGCCAGCAGCGGCCTGGGAGCAGAAACAGCCCGACACCTGTCGAAACTAGGCGCAAAGGTGGTCCTTGGGGCGCGCCGTATGGAGAAGCTTGAGCAACTTGCCGGCGAACTGGGACTGGATGCCAGAGCCATACTCCGCACCGACGTGACGGACCGTGCACAGGTCCAGTCCCTTGTTGACCGGGCGGTAGAGCTGCACGGCCGTATTGACGTTATCATTAATAATGCCGGCTTAATGCCGAGTTCCATGCTTGACAAGCTGAAGGTGGATGAATGGGACCGGATGATCGACGTGAACATTAAGGGCGTACTTTACGGTATTGCCGCCGCGCTGCCGTATATGAAAGCGCAGAAGTCCGGACAGTTTATCAACGTGTCATCAGTAGCCGGACACAAAGTTGGACCCGGCGGTGCCGTATATGCGGGGACGAAATGGGCCGTCCGGGCTGTTTCAGAAGGCCTGCGTCAGGAAGTGAAGCCCTGGAATATCCGCACAACTATTGTTTCTCCCGGCGCGGTAGATACCGAACTGACTAAAACCATCACCGACGAAGATATTGCGAAAGGTATGTCGAAAACCTACGAGAATGCGATCCCGGCAGAGGCTTTTGCGCGGGTCGTTGCATTTGCTATCAGCCAGCCTGACGACGTGGATGTTAACGAAATACTTTTCCGGCCGACCGTGCAGGTTTATTAAACCATCAACAGGCGGGTAGCTGACGCCTGCATTATTTCCGGATGGTTTTTATCATCCGGAAATAAAAAGAGCTGTATCAATTAACGCTTCTTTGTAGACAGGAAATTCAAACCGGAATTTTCTGCGGGCCACATCGTGCCCTAAAAACGAAATACGTAAACAAAATTCTGTTCATTAAAAGGTAAGGGGCTGCATTAAATGCCTGTAAAACATTCTCACAATAACTCCGGTACCCGGGTTTTCGCAGCGCTGATGCCGGTAATGGCTGCGGTACTGGTCGGCTTTATTATTATTGGTGTGGCACTGCCCGTCCTGCCGCTGCATGTCAAAAATGACCTGGGCTTCGGGACGTTTATCGTGGGCCTGGTCGCCGGGGCACAGTTTGCGGCATCGCTGATTTCCCGGGTGTGGTCCGGGAGTTATTCAGACAGGCGCGGCGCCAAAAAGGGCGTGGTGGCCGGGCTCATCGCTGCTGCCGTTTCAGGACTACTGTACCAGGTGTCGCTCTGGTTCGTCGGCATGCCGGTACTGTCTGTGGGTGTATTGCTTGCCGGGCGCGCGATCCTTGGAGGGGCTGAAAGCTTCATCATTACCGGTGCCGTGGCATGGGGTCTGGCCCTCGTGGATAAGGAGCATGCAGGTAAGGTTATCGCCTGGGTGGGCACCGCGATGTTTGCCGCTATGGCTCTCGGCGGACCGGTGGGGACGCTGTTATTTGATGCTTTCGGCTTTGAGGCGATCGCATTACTGACGTTCCTGCTTCCGCTGCTGGTACTGGCGTATCTCGCCCGTATGCCCGCCGTGCCGCCTCATCCCCATGCCGCACAAGCCTCCTTTGGCTCCGTCATGCACGCGGTCTGGTTACCCGGCCTGGGCGCGGCACTGGCCAGCACGGGCTACTGCACCATTCTGGCCTTCAGCTCGCTCTATTACAGCGCCATGCACTGGCAGCCCGTCTGGATGGCATTCACCGCCTTTGGCGTCGCGCTGATTGTCGCCCGAACTGTTGCTGGCCATCTGCCGGATCGCTTTGGCGGTGCCCGCATTGCGCTTATTTTTGTGCTCGTCCAGGCCGCTGGTCTGTTTCTTATTTGGCTTGCCGGCACGTCCCTGATTGCGACGGTCGGTGCCGCGTTAGCTGGCTTTGGATATTCGCTGGTTTACCCGGGTCTCGGTATCGAAGCCATCAGTGGTTCAACGCCCCAGAACCGCGGCATGGTGATGGGGATCTACACGGCATTTCTTGACGTGGCGATGGCAATCGGTAGCCCCGCCCTTGGCTGGGTAGGCGGACATCTGGGGCTGAACGCAATCTTCCTGGCCGGCGCGCTGGTAGTGCTCTCCACGGCCATAGTGGCATTCCTGCTGTTAAAACGCCCGGGCCAGACCAAACAAAATCCGGCCTGAAAAGGTCCTGCTGTCCGGAGGTTTATTGTTCTCCGGATGTTTCACTCCGTTAGTCTTGATATCGTTGTCCAATTCAGGAGGTAATATGAAATTGCATTCAAAAGGGAAATTAAAAACCCTGGCCGCGCTGGCAATTCTGAGCGTCGCTCTGGGTATGGGGGCAAACACAGCCGTCGCAGCCGATATGTCCCACGGTGCGGATAATTTCTATAAAAGCGATAAAGTGAAGACTGAAACCGTAAAATTCAAAAATATTTACGGCATGGAAGTTACCGGCACGTTATTTACTCCCCGCAATATGGAAGCCGGTAAAAAATATGACGCCCTTATTGTCGGCCATCCTTTTGCTGCAGTAAGACAGCAGGCTGCTAACCTCTACGCAACAAAAATGGCGGAGGCCGGTTTTGTTGCACTATCCTTCGACCAGTCTTTCTGGGGTGAGAGTGCGGGTACGCCGCGTGGGGCCGTGCTGCCTGATGTGTATGCAGAAAACTTCAGCGCTGCAGTTGATTTCCTCGGAACGCGCGCATTTGTGGATCGTGAAAAAATTGGCGTGATAGGTATCTGCGGTAGCGGCGGCTTTGCCATCGCCGCGACAAAAATGGATCCCCGCATCAAGGCGCTCGCCACCGTCAGCATGTACGACATGGGCGAATATTTCCGTACCGGTCTGAACCATGAGCGGACCGTGGAAATGAGAAACAAGGACCTGGCGATTGCAGCAGAACAACGCTACAAAACCGCTGAAACCGGGCAACCTGTTTATGGTCCCGGGCAGAACGATCCGGTGTTCATCGAAGGTAAAGAGTCCAATGACTTTTATCAGACGGAGCGCGGTAAGGTGGCATCCAACGATCGCCGCTCAACACCGGCGACCTATGCGAAATTCATGAACTTCCATCCGTTTATCGATATCGAGTCCATTTCACCGCGACCAATACTCTTTGTCGTGGGTGATGCTGCACCATCCCGCACCTATACCGATACAGCTTACAAAATGGCCGCAGAGCCGAAGGAGCTTGTGGAGATTAAGGGCGCTAACCGTATCGACCTGTATGACCGCACTGAACTCATCCCGTGGGACAAGCTGGTCTCATTCTTTAACACCAATCTGAAATCAGATAAATAATGTTTCTGAACGGCACTGCTTTAGTGCCGTTATTCCTGAAAATATAAAAACAATGGAGAGTTTTATGTTCAAACCAGTCATGCTTGCTCTGGCCTCCCTGACGGCTGTTTCATTCTCATCTTTAGGTGCCGAGGCCGAAGGTATCCGGGTCAAGATCACCGCAGGTGACCAGGTTATGACGGCAACATTTTATGACAATGCCACTACCCGGGCGCTGGTCTCTCGCTTTCCGCTGACGCTGCCCATGGAAGATCTTTACGGTCGCGAAATGTGCTACCGGTTCCCGGATGCCCTGCCTGCAAACGAAACGCAGACCAGCGGTTATGAAGTGGGCGATATTGTTTACTGGGCTCCCCGCCACAGCTTCGTCATCATGTACAAGCAGAATGGTGAGAAAATCAGCAATCTGCAAAAGGTAGGACGCATTCACTCAGGCGCTGGCCATTTCAGCCACACGGGTGACATTCATGTTAAATTCGAGCTGGATAGCGCATCCACAGACATGAACTAAATCATTTTCATCGGCGAACGGGCCATAATGGACGGTCGTCGAACCAGATAAATCACCAGGTCTCAGTATCAAATTACATCGCAGCCAATAACACATATAGGATAAAACATGTGATTAAAATCACAATTACTCAATCATTACCATTGCAATACCTGCTGAATAAATATAGCGTAGCCAGAACGGGGACGTGATCTGGCATAAATGCGAGAGCGAGACTTGTCGAAACAACCAAATTTATTGGTTTTTTCGACAGGTCTTTTTTTTTGCCTTTAAAAAATGACAGGAAATAGTATGAAGGTCATCAGGATTTTAAGTAACAATGCCGTACTGTTCAGAAACGAAACTGGCGAGGAATGTGTCGCTTTAGGAAAAGGCATTGGCTTCAATAAAAAATTCGGTGATGAACTGGACGCCTCCCTGATCGACAACCAGTTTGTAAAACGTGGCGACAGTATGACCGACACCTTTTTGCATATACTTTCGTCCATTCCACCAGTATGCCTCTCTGTGGCTGAAGATATTGTTGAGCTTGCCAGGAAAGAACTTCGTTTCGATGAAAATGAAGAAAGTCTTTTTCTCGCATTAAGCGATCATATTCACTATGCCGTGAAGCGACATAAAAAAGGCGAAGAAATAAAAAATCTTATGCTGAATGACATAAAATGCTTTTATGGTAAAGAGTATGCCACAGCGCTTAAAGCCCTGGTTTTGATGAATGCAAGGCTGAAAACCACCATGCCTGATGATGAGGCCGGTTTTATCGCCCTGCATTTTGCGAACGCATGCAATCAGTCACAAATGAAAGAAACCATGCGAAGTGCAAAGGTGATAAAAGATGTGCTCTCTATTCTCGAAAAAAACAATTGCAATATTCAACAGGGTAATTCTCTAAATTACAACAGAATAGTCACTCACCTTAAATATCTTTCCATCAGAGTTTTCGGCCATGGGCAAACACTGGAGCAGGACACGTCAATTTATGACGAAATCCTGGAGAAAATGCCAACGGCAAATTCAATCGCTGTTGAAATAGATGATTACTTCAGAACGTCTTATGACGTTAAATTAACGCATGATGAAAAATTTTTTTTAACACTCCATGTAAACCGGTTACTGCAAGAAAAAAACTCTATCTAAGGAATATCATGTCTACTAAAGAATTAGCCTCTGATATATTCTATTATATTGGTGGTCACGATAATATTGAAAATGTCGTGCATTGTTCAACGCGCCTGCGTTTTAAACTGAATGACGCAACGAAAGCTGATACCGCTACACTGAAAAAAAGAGCAGGTATTATTGCGATAGTGAATAGCGGAGGTCAGTACCAGGTTGTTCTGGGAAGTAATGTTAACGAAGTTTTTTCAGATATTGAGAAAATGCTTTTCAGGCCCAGAAACTTACAGGCACCTTTGTCACAGGTGGGTGACATGCCGGCGGAAGAAAAACCAAAACCAAAAGCGAAGCCTCAGGAGATCGCTATCGATTTTCTTATAAGTATTTTTCAGCCGCTTATCCCTGCTATTACCGGAGCAGGCATGTTAAAGGCCATGCTGATATTACTTTCTACCGCAGGCTGGGTTCAGGCATCGTCAGACACCTTCCGGGTACTGAACTCAGTCGCTGATGCCGTATTTTATTTTTTAGGACTGATGATTGCGGTAACGACTGCTACTAAGCTCAATATCGATAAAATTCTGGCGATAGCCGCTGTATGTCCTCTTTTACTGCCATCACTAATGGGCATGACAAAGGAGGGCATTTCTGTTTTCGGCTTTGATATTGAAAACGTAGCGTATAATGCACAAGTATTTCCTTTTGTCCTGACGATCCTTTTTCTTTCAGGAATGATAAAAATATGGACAAAAGTATCACCGAAAGTCATCCGCGGTTTTCTTGTTCCCATGTTGTCACTTTTGACTACAGTCCCGGTATCGCTTCTCGTTCTTGGGCCTGCGGGTTACGTGCTCGGTAGCTATATATCTGGCGGTGTTCTGTGGCTTTTCAGCCATTTTGGCTGGGCTGCGATCACGCTTATGGCAATGGCACTGCCCTTTATGGTGACCCTGGGTATGCACAAACCCATGATCCCGTATGTTGTTAACCAGTACAGTACGACAGGCGTTGAGCCATTCTACGGTGCAGCATCGCTGGCTCACAACATATCTGAAGCTGGCGCCATGTTTGCAATAGCTTTAAAAACGAAAGATAAGGAAATGAGAGCTATTGCATTTTCCACAGGGACATCGGCACTTTGTGGTATCAGTGAACCGGCCCTGTATGGGGTTACCATTCAGCATAAAAAGATTTTATACAGCGTGCTTTTTGGCTGTCTGACGGGAGGGCTGTATGTCGGACTGAATCTGGTCACATCTCATGTTGCCGTCACCCCGGGTATTGCCAGTATGGCGAAATTCGTAAGCCCGACCGATCCGATGAATATCGTACATGCCTGTATTGGCTTTGCCATTTCTTTTATATCTTCAATGTTATGTGCCGTTGTGTTGTGGAAAGATAAAACAGCAGAGTGACAGCGCCAATATAAAACTCACTTACATTATATTCATTCAATAACGTTCAAGTAACGCGGGGTTCTTATGTCTAAATTTCCTGATAATTTTTACTGGGGAGGCGCAATCGCGGCCAATCAGGTTGAAGGCGCCTGGAATATTGATGGTAAAGGTGCATCGGTTTCCGATCTGATGACGTATAAGCCAAATATTGATGTCAAAAATTTTGCCTCTCATCATCAGTTCACTACACGGAGCGTTCAGGATGCCATGAGTGACAATAGTGTAGAGTTTTACCCAAAGCGACGTGGCATCGACTTTTATCACCAGTATAAAAATGATATCGCCCTTTTTGCCGAAATGGGATTTAAAGTTCTCAGAGTATCAGTTGCATGGACAAGATTATTCCCGACAGGTGAAGAATCCGAACCCAATGAGGCCGGTATAAATTTTTACCATAATCTCTTCGATGAATTAATCAGGCAAGGTATCGAGCCACTGGTAACACTGCATCATTATGAGATGCCCGCTGCGCTTTCACTTAAATATAATGGCTGGCAGGATCGTCGTGTCATTAGTCTTTTTACACGATTCTGTCGAACATGCTTTTCTGAATACGGTAATAAAGTCAAGCTCTGGCTGACATTTAATGAAGTTGATTCAATCATTCGCCATCCGTTTACCACGGCCGGCGTGCTTGAAGATAACTGTGGTGATATTTCATTTGAACAGGCCTGCTATAACGCATTACATCATCAGTTTGTTGCTTCCGCCCAAGTAACCCGTCTGTGCCACGATATGTGTAAAGACGCCAGAATCGGTTGCATGCTGACCAAGACGATGACATATCCCTATTCCAGCCGTCCTGAGGATGTTGCTGCGTCACAGCTTAAAAATCTGAATAACATGTTTTATTCTGATGTGCAGATGCACGGCCGCTATCCTGAAATGATGCTCAGGATGCTTGCTAACAGAGGGATCACCCTGCCCTTTGCAGAGGGTGACGTGCAGACGCTTGCTGACAACCCGGCAGATTTTCTGTCCTTCAGTTACTATATGACGAGATGCGAATCTGACGATCCCGACCTCGAACGTACTCCCGGTAATACCACCCTTGGCGTAAAAAATCCCCATCTGAAATCCAGCGAATGGGGCTGGCAGATTGATCCCATAGGTTTACGGGTTTCTTTAATCGAGCTGTACGACCGTTACAGAAAACCGCTCTTCGTAGTGGAAAACGGGTTAGGAACGCGGGATACGGTGGAGCCCGACGGCAGCATTCATGACTCTTACAGGATTGATTATCTCAGGGCGCATCTGAGAGAAGCTAAAAAGGCAATTGATTCAGGCGTGGAATTAATTGGCTATACGTGCTGGGGTCCTATTGATTTGATAAGCGCCGCGAACTCACAGATCACAAAACGATATGGCTTTATTCATGTGGATCTTGATGACATGGGGCACGGGAGCGGAGTTCGTCGGAAAAAAGATTCATTTGAGTGGTATAAAGAAGTTATCCGCACTAACGGGGCCTCTCTGGAACAGTAATCAGTAAAATCATTCACTCACGGCCCGTGATTATTTAACGGGCCTTTACTTGTTTTCTTTATCTCAACCCTACCGGAATTAATTATGTTCATCAGGAATTCATTAGCCGGGGTAGCAGGAATGATTTACTGTTCCACCGGATTTGCAACGGGCATGACTATCGAAGAACGGTTGGCAGTTCTTGAAACCCAGATGCTTCAATATAAAAAGGAGGCTGAAAAAAGTAATGCAGAATTGAAATTTTATAAATCCCGCTTTGAAAATATGCCGGACGGTAATCCCGCCACGACTAATACGGTGCCGGATAAATCAACTCCGCAAAAGACTCTTTCAGCTCAAAATAAGCCTTCAATATCCGGGCATGATTTGGATGACCTTACCAGACGTATCAGGGATGATATTGGCTTTACCTATACAGGCTATCTGCGCGGAGGCTGGGGCACATCCGATCGCGGAGCGCCAAGGTCATTTGCCATTGGCTCTCTGGGACGTTTCGGTAATGAATACACAGGATGGTATTCCCTCACATTTGGTCAGAAAGTTTATGATCAGGACGGGCGAACCGCCAGGGCTGTGGTCAAATTTGACGGGAACTCCAGCCAGTCAGACAGTTCGGCGCCTTTCGGGTCCGGGGACAGCCGCATGCAGTTTCTTGATCTCTTCCTTGATACGAAAGGTTTTATTCCTGCGTATCCGGACAGCGGTCTGTGGGCCGGCCGGCGTTCGCTCCCGCCTTATGAAATCCAGATGCTGGACTGGAAAGCCTACAAATCTGATGCTGCTACGGGAGCGGGGATTGAGAATTTTCCGTTGCCGGCCGGTGCGGTTAATCTGGCCCTGTTACGTAAGGACGTATCTGTTATCGATCCCGTCAGCCACGCATTTTACGATACTTTCAACGTGAACAGCCTCGATGTTCGCTGGCGAAATATTCCGGTTAACGAAACGCTGAATCTTGAACTCAGCGCGAAATACGATCTTGTGAACAACTCAGGCGATTCAGCAGATACCCCGCCAGAATACAGACCCCGTGATTCATGGATAGCCTCCCTGATAGCCAAAAAGACGTATAGCGACAACAGCTTCAATGATTATGTCATTCAGGTAGCAGATAACTCTTTTGCCAGTTCATTCATGCAGCTGACAGGAGATGTACAGTACGCTTACGGTAATAACTATGAGGGAGAACACACTGGCGGAAAAGCCATCCGTTTTATTACCCAGGGGGAAAACTATCTGTCTGAGAATATTCTTCTGGCAAACACCCTGGTCTATGGCATCGGTAAAGACTTATACAGCCGGGATACGGGAGCCCATACGGATTTCAGCTCGCTGAGAATGGTTGCCCGGCCGGCATGGATCTGGGATAAATTTAATCAGACCGGGCTCGAATTAGGCTATTTCAATCAGAGTAATAAACTGAGTTCGGGGTCCTATAAGGAGTCAGGCTATAAGACAACGCTTTATCATGCTCTCAAGGTGGATACCAGCATACTCAAATCCCGGCCCGAAATACGCTTCTATGGTACCTATCTGAAGGTACTGGATAATGCTATCGACGATTTTTCTTTCGCTCGGCAAAAATCCGATCAGTTCAGTGCGGGGATACAGGCTGAAGTGTGGTGGCGTTAATCCTGTAACAGCAGCCGGAATGAGCCCGGTCAGCGTCGCTGTTATGAACGCTCTGCTGCGCCGGCTCTTCTCTGGTCTTTAAATTCCCTTTAGCCGAAGGCGGTAAAGTACCGACTTACTTACAGGCTATGCCAGCGCTACCCTGTCCGCGTCATTAAACACAATATCCGCAATAAAAAATTTATAGTGCTATAAAATGCAATAATCCTTCATAAGCAATAATCAACCTCCATTAGTGAATTTTTGGCATCAGTCTCTCTTTTCATTTCCGCAGATCCGAAAAAAGGTAGAAACGGATCTTCGCGATCCGTCCCGGTGCGCAGCGGCCCCGTGACAAAAGATGTAGCGGTGTCAGCAACTGAACGGGACGCTATATGTTGTGTGTCTCTCCTGCCCCGTGATCACCCGCTCACCACTCTATAAGGGCGCTTTGCTTATGGCGTGAACGTGGTACGCTTCCGGAAATTCTCAGATAAACAAAAAATCGGCTCACCTGAAAACCGGTCTCCGGTAATTTACGTTCGTGTTTATCAGGCTGCTAATTGTTTAGATAGTGATGATTGCTTCTTGTAATAAGACAGACGCCTTTATTACAGAGATAATAATCACTGCCATCAATCATGGTGTAGGTGATTGTTGCGCACGATTAGCATTTCACCCGTGACGTGCAGGGAACTCTCATCGCAGCCAGCATGGCTAAACTCCTGGCCCGGTTTATCCCCGCTGGCGCGGGGAACTCAACGTATGGCAGCGTTTTGCGGGACCACGTGCCGGTTTATCCCCGCTGGCGCGGGGAACTCTCTAAATACACATATCTGTTTTTAAAGAGCTTTTTTAGCAATTAACAATCTACCAACCTATTACCTACAATAAAACAGCAACTTCATATTGCTAATTCATTGATTTTAAAATAGAAAGACAGAGTCTTACTATAGCCAAGCCAATTCTACCGCCCCACCTAACCATAACCCTATCCTAAATCAATCTTTCCCCCGCTCTCCGCACAAAATAGCCAAAAAAAATGCCGACTCAAAAGTCAGCATTTTTCGTCCGGAGCGTTCTATCACCCCTCGTGCAGTCCGCATTCACGCTTGAGACCGAAGAAGCGGGTCTCTTCTTCCGCCATGCCCGGCTCCCATTTGCGGGTGGTGTGCGTGTCGCCCACCGAGAGGTAGCCCTGATCCCACAGCGGATGGTACTTCAGACCGTGCTTCTGCAGATACTGGTAAACGGTACGGTTGTCCCAGTCGATGATCGGCAGCACCTTAAACACGCCGCGCTGAACCGCCAGCACCGGCAGCGTAGCGCGGCTGCCTGACTGCTCACGACGCAGGCCAGCAAACCAGGTCTGCGCCTTCAGCTCTTTCAGGGCGCGGTTCATCGGCTCAACCTTATTGATCTCATTGTACTTCTCAATGCCTTCCACGCCCTGCTCCCACAGCTTGCCGTAGCGCGCTTCCTGCCACGCCGGGCTCTGCTCCGCACGGTAGATCTTCAGGTTCAGCTTGAGCTTATCTGCCAGCTCATCAATGAACTGGTAGGTCTCCGGGAACAGGTAGCCAGTATCGGTTAGGATCACCGGGATATCCGGGCTGATCTGGTTCACCAGATGCAGACTCACCGCCGCCTGGATGCCAAAGCTTGAGGAGAGCACATACTCACCGGGCAGGTTTTCTAACGCCCAGACGACGCGCTCTTCCGCGCTCAGTTTTTCCAGCTGACCGTTGGTCTCCGCTAGCGCCAGTATGCGTTCGACTTTTGGCAGTTCGTTTAAAACATTAAGATCGAGTCTGGACATATACCCCTCGCTTATGCCGGGCGGCACTGCGTTTGCCCGGCCTACGGTTTTGTAGGCCCGGTAAGCAAAGCGCCACCGGGCATGACGACGTTACTCCCAGAAATCCCGCGCCGGATCCAGCACCGGACGGATGATCCCCGTACGAACGGTGAAGTCGCCGAAGCCTTCGCCCGCTTCGCGCTCTTTCGACCAACGGCCTACCAGAACGTCGATAGAGTCGAGGATCTCTGACTCGGTGATGTTCTCACGGTACATGCGCGGAATGCGTGTGCCCATACGGTTGCCGCCAAGGTGCAGGTTGTAACGCCCCGGCGCTTTACCTACGAGGCCTAGCTCCGCCAGCAGCGCACGGCCACAGCCGTTCGGACAGCCGGTCACGCGCATCACAATATGATCGTCGCCGACGCCGTGTTTCTCCATGATCGCTTCAACTTTATCAACAAAGCTCGGCAGGAAACGCTCCGCTTCCGCCATCGCCAGCGGACAGGTCGGGAAGGCAACGCAGGCCATAGAGTTCTCACGCTGCGGTTTCACCGCATCCATCAGGCCGTGGGAACGAGCCAGCTTCTCAATCTTCGCCTTCTGGCTCTCCGGCACGCCCGCAACGATCAGGTTCTGGTTAGCGGTCAGGCGGAAATCGCCCTTGTGGATTTTTGCGATCTCCAGCAGGCCGGTCTTCAGCGGACGATCCGGATAATCAAGGATCCGACCGTTTTCGATAAACAGCGTCAGATGCCACTTGTTATCAATGCCTTTCACCCAGCCGATGCGATCTCCACGGCCAGTGAACTCGTACGGACGAACCGGCTCGAACTTCATGCCTGCCCGGCGTTCAACTTCCGCTTTAAAGGTCTCAACGCCTACGCGCTCCAGGGTGTATTTGGTCTTGGCGTTTTTACGATCGGTACGGTTGCCCCAGTCGCGCTGGGTCGTCACCACCGCTTCTGCTACCGCAAGGGTGTGCTCCAGCGGCAGGAAGCCAAACTCGCTCGCGGTACGGGCGTAGGTTTTCTTGTTACCGTGCTCGATAGAGAGACCACCGCCCACCAGCAGGTTAAAGCCGATCAGCTTGCCGTTCTCGGCGATGGCGATAAAGTTCATGTCGTTGGCGTGCAGATCGACGTCGTTCTGCGGCGGGATCACCACCGTGGTTTTGAACTTACGCGGCAGATAGGTCTGCCCGAGGATCGGCTCTTCATCGGTAGTTGCCACCTTCTCGGCGTCATGCCAAATCTCAGCATAGGCGCGGGTACGCGGCAGCAGGTGCTCGGAGAGCTTCTTCGCCCACTCGTAGGCCTCCGCGTGCAGCTCCGACTCAATCGGGTTAGAGGTACAGAGCACGTTACGGTTCATGTCGTTGGCGGTCGCCAGCGCGTCCAGACCGACTTCATGCAGCATCTGGTGAGCGGGCTTGACGTTCTTCTTCAGAATACCGTGATACTGGAAGGTCTGACGGTTGGTCAGACGAATGCTGCCGTAAATAGTCTTCTCTTCGGCGAACTTGTCGATGGCCTGCCACTGCGTCGGGGTGATGATCCCACCCGGCAGACGGCAGCGCAGCATCATGGCGTGGCGCGGCTCCAGCTTCTGCTCGGCGCGTTCAGCACGAATATCACGGTCATCCTGCTGATACATACCGTGGAAGCGGATCAGCAGAAAGTTGTCACCTTTAAAACCGCCGGTAAGCCCGTCGTTCAGATCTTCAGCAATGGTACCGCGCAGGTAGTTGCTCTCACGTTTCATACGCTCGGCGTCGGTCAGTTTACCTTCGACCACCAGCGGACCTGGGTGTTTATCGCTCATTAGTAGACATCTCGCTGATAACGGCGCTCTACGCGCAGCTCACTTAAATATTCGTCAGCCGTTTCGGTATCCATGCCACCGAACTCGGCAATCACTTCCAGTAACGCCTGCTCAACGTCGCGCGCCATACGCGTCGCGTCGCCGCAGACATAAATGTGCGCGCCTTCGTTGATCCAGCGCCACAGCTCTGCGCCCTGTTCGCGCAGTTTATCTTGTACGTATACTTTCTCTTTCTGGTCACGGGACCAGGCCAGATCGATGCGGTTCAGCACGCCCTCTTTGACGTAGCGCTGCCACTCCACCTGGTACAGGAAATCGTCGGTAAAGTGCGGGTTACCAAAGAACAGCCAGTTTTTACCCGGCGCGTCGTCCGCCGCACGCTGCTGCATAAAGGCGCGGAACGGTGCGATGCCGGTGCCTGGGCCGATCATGATCACCGGCGTCTCCGGGTTAGCAGGCAGACGGAAGTTATCGTTGTGCTCAATAAACACGCGGATCTCACCGTCCTCTTCCACGCGATCGGCGAGGAAGCCAGATGCACCGCCGGTACGGGCGCGACCTTCAACGTCATAGCGCACCACACCAACGGTGACGTGCACTTCGCTCTCCACTTCCGCCTGGGATGAGGCAATGGAGTAGAGGCGCGGCGTCAGCGGACGCAGCAGGCCAATCAGCGCCTCGGCATCCAGCTGGGCGGCAGAGAAGCGCACCATGTCAACGATCGGCGTTGTCGCGGCGTAATGCTGGAGTCGGGCCTTATCGCCCACCATCGGCAGCAGGGTTTCACTGCGGCTCAGCCTGGCGTAGTTCTCAACGATGCTGGCGGTGTTGACCGTCAGCTCAAAGTGCCACTCCAGCGCCTCGGAGAGCGGAAGCGTTTTGCCATCCACGGTGACCGGCTCGTCGCCTTTCAGCCACAGCAGCTCAACCAGCTCGCGTACCAGCGCCGGATCGTTCTGGTACCAGACACCCAAGGCGTCACCCGGCTGATAGCGCAGGCCAGAGTCACCCAGATCGATCTCGATATGGCGCACGTCTTTCTCGGAATCGCGGCCAGTGATCTTCTGGTTCACGGCGAGCGTCGCTACCAGCGGCTCTTCTTTAGTATAGGGGCTGGAAAAGACCTCATTGACCGCACCGGTAGCGGTCACGGCCGCCTGAGCCGGGCTTTCGGTCGGCACGCGGGTCTTCAGAATATCAACGATGCGGGCCCGCCACTCGCTGGCCGCCGGCTGGTACTCAACGTCGGCATCCACGCGATCCAGCAGGCGCTCTGCACCCAGCTCCGCCAGCTTGCTGTCAAAGTCTTTACCGCACTGGCAGAAGAATTCGTAGGAAGTATCGCCCAGGCCGAACACGGCAAAGGCTGCACCATTAAGCTTCGGCGCTTTTTTCGAGAACAGGAACTTATGCAGGGCGACCGCCTCTTCCGGTGGCTCTCCTTCACCCTGGGTCGAAGCAACCACAACCAGCAGCTTTTCGTTGGCAATTTGTTTGAATTTATAGTCGCCAGCGTTGACCAGGTTGACGTTAAGCTTCGCCGCCAGCAGGTCGTCACGCAGCGCTTCCGCCACGCGACGGGCGTTACCGGTCTGCGACGCGCTAAGCAGCGTGATCGTCGGCGTCTCTACCGCCGGAGCTGGTGCTGCGGCGCCAGGCTGCTGGTTAAGCACGCCCCAAAAGTAGCCGGAAACCCAGGCAAGCTGGGTGGGTGTTAAATCGGTGGTGGCTGCCTGAAGGCGCGCCAGCTGCTCCGGGTTCAGCGGAAGCAAAGCGGAAGGTGGGGCCTGTGTCGTCATGCGTCGTTATGTTCCAGTAAGCAAAGCTATTAAAAAAGCGTAAAAACAGAACAGAGTGTAAGGTTAACGGCGTGAATAATAACAATTAAAGAAGGGTTGGAAATAACAAATAACTAAAAACGCTAACCGCTTTTAGTCATAGTTATTAACAGTAAAACAGGTTGATTAATTTATTGATTTAAAAGAATAAGATTTAAAATTCCTTACACCATTTCATGCTTTACCGCTTTTGCCTGTTTTAGTTAATGCCAAAAAAGGTCAATTCCGGTAGTATGCGGCGGTTTTTGCCTGTCTGAGAATTCATCATGTCTACCACGTTATTTAAAGATTTCATCTTCGAAGCCGCTCACCGTCTGCCGCACGTGCCTGAAGGCCATAAATGCGGTCGCCTTCATGGACACTCGTTTATGGTGCGCCTGGAAATTACCGGTGAGGTCGATCCCCATACGGGTTGGATCATGGACTTCTCCGAGCTGAAGGCCGCCTTTAAGCCGACCTATGACCGGCTGGATCACTACTATCTGAACGATATTCCCGGTCTGGAAAATCCCACCAGCGAAGTGCTGGCGAAGTGGATCTGGGATGAGATGAAGCCGCTTGTGCCGCTGCTGAGCGCAGTGACAATCAAAGAGACCTGCACGGCGGGCTGTGTGTATCGCGGGGAGTAAGTATATTGTCGGGTGGCGCTTCGCTTACCCGACCTACGAGGCTGCACGGTATGTAGGCCCGGTAAGCGTTAGCGCCACCGGGCGTATCGGTTTATATCAGGCAATATTCAGGTATTTATGCGTCTGCATCGACAGACGCCAGTTGCGAGCGATGCAGGTCTCAATGCACAGACGCGTCGCATCCTCTTTCTGGCTGATCGGCTGAAGGGCAATCACCCGCGGCTTATCGTCATGCAGCGTCGCCAGCAGTTCATCCAGCGCCTCAACGTCACGCATCCGGCCAACCGGGTGTTTGATCTCATCCGCGCGATCCAGCGCCTGCTGAAGAATGTCATACCCGCCGCGCATATTCACCTTCGGTGAAACCGTCACCCAAGTATTGGTCGAGGTGCGCACTTCGTGGGTGCCGCTGGTTTCGATCTGGCAGCTAAAGCCGTTTTTCTCCAGCAGCATCGTCAGCGGGATAAGATCGTGAATGCAGGGTTCGCCACCGGTGATCACCACATGACGAGCGGTATAACCCTGGCGCTCAATAATAGCCAGCAGATCCTCGCTGCTTGCCGGGCCCCACTTGTCGCTCTCTTTGGTTTTCGCCAGCACGCTGTAGAGGGACACTTCTCGATCGGCGAGCTTATCCCAGGTGTGCTTGGTATCACACCAGGCACAGCCTACCGGGCATCCCTGCAGACGAATAAAAATAGCGGGAACGCCGGTAAAGTAACCCTCGCCTTGCAGGGTCTGGAACATCTCATTAATCGGGTACTGCATACTCATCTCTGTTTGGCTATAAAAGGTAAGTATCGCAGATCCCTGCTCTCAGGTCATGTGCAGCAGCTGCGCTATTGACGCAATAAAAAAACCCGCCGCAGCGGGTTTTTACTACTACATAAAAATCAAAGAGTTAAAATTGACCTGCACTTAGTTTACCTTAACAGCTTTGACGTCAAGCATTGGGCTGAGGAGGCAGCTGTATTTTGTCTCTTTTAGATCGGGCCCATTGCTCTGGAAAAATGCACTTCCTTCAGTAGCGATGTCGTATTCCTGACTTTTCTGGCCTGCGATGACTTTCCCTGGATGATAGAGCGGTGAACCACTCACTATTTCAACAACGCGGGAAGTTACTGCATTTTTGAAACCTTGCGAATCTATCTTCGTCATAGCTGCATCAAGACAGGCTTTGCCAGCTAATGTCCTACCCTGTGCTGAACCAATACTTGGACTGAATTTCTGTGGTTTATTTGCAAACTGCCAGAGCTTATTTTCCGGCTCATATGAGAAAGGACCAAATTTTCCAGTCCCACTATTCTGTTGACATACTACCAGCGTCGGCGCTGACCCCTTAATGGCTATAAACGTAGCTTCAGGATTATAGGAACGTGCGCTTTTTACATAATCCGCTTCGATTTCGAAAGGAACAGATTTTCCGCTAATAGTCGTTAGCCTGGATTTGCATAACTTCACGAGAGCAGGATCATTACCTATCTCACTGCTCGGGATCATCTCCGCATGGACCATAGAAGATGCGATCAGAAAAAAAACTGAGCCGATCGAACAGAGTAACGTGCGTATCATTATCACTTCCTTGGAGAAAATAGAGGGTTGTAACCTAATATTTCAAAGATATGCCAGGTTAGTCAAAAACTTTAGCGATTTGCTATGAAAGGATTATTGCGGAAGCGCACTTTTACGACGGATTGTGACGATAAGGCATAATAAAAATAAAAAAACCCGCCGCAGCGGGTTTTCTATTAAGAGTGAAAAGTCAGGGGATTATGCCTGGCCTTTAATCTCTTTACGGCCGTTGAACGGTGCACGTTCACCCAGCGCTTCTTCGATACGGATCAGCTGGTTGTACTTAGCAACACGGTCAGAACGGCTCATAGAACCGGTTTTGATCTGGCCAGCAGCGGTACCCACAGCCAGATCGGCAATGGTAGCATCTTCAGTTTCGCCAGAGCGGTGAGAGATAACCGCAGTGTAGCCAGCGTCTTTCGCCATTTTGATCGCAGCCAGGGTTTCGGTCAGGGAACCGATCTGGTTGAATTTGATCAGGATGGAGTTAGCGATGCCTTTCTCGATACCTTCTTTCAGGATCTTGGTGTTGGTTACGAACAGGTCGTCACCTACCAGCTGGATTTTGTCGCCCAGCACTTTGGTCTGGTAAGCAAAGCCGGTCCAGTCAGATTCGTCCAGGCCATCTTCGATGGAGACGATCGGATACTGTTTGGTCAGATCTTCCAGGAAGTGGGTGAACTCTTCAGAAGTGAATGCTTTGTTGCCTTCGCCAGCCAGAACGTATTTGCCATCTTTGTAGAACTCAGAGGCTGCACAGTCCATCGCCAGAGTGATGTCGGTGCCCAGCTCGTAACCCGCCGCTTTCACAGCTTCAGCGATAACAGCCAGCGCTTCAGCGTTAGAGCCCAGGTTCGGCGCGTAGCCGCCTTCGTCACCGACAGCGGTGTTCAGGCCTTTGCCTTTCAGTACTTTTGCCAGGTGATGGAAAACTTCAGAACCCATGCGGATGGCTTCTTTAACAGTTTTCGCGCCAACCGGCTGGATCATGAATTCCTGGATATCAACGTTGTTATCCGCGTGCTCACCGCCGTTGATGATGTTCATCATCGGAACCGGCATAGAGTATTTGCCCGGGGTGCCGTTCAGTTCAGCGATGTGTTCGTACAGCGGCTGACCTTTAGAAGCAGCGGCAGCTTTAGCGTTCGCCAGGGAAACGGCCAGGATTGCGTTCGCACCGAAGTTAGATTTGTTCTCAGTACCGTCCAGGTCGATCATGATCTGGTCGATGTTAGCCTGATCTTTGGCGTCTTTGCCAAGGATAGCCTGAGCGATCGGGCCGTTAACTGCGCCAACGGCTTTGGTCACGCCTTTACCCAGGAAACGGGATTTGTCGCCATCGCGCAGTTCCAGCGCTTCGCGGGAACCAGTAGAAGCACCTGACGGGGCAGCAGCCATACCGACGAAACCACCTTCCAGGTGTACTTCGGCTTCAACAGTCGGGTTACCACGGGAGTCGATGATTTCACGACCGATGACTTTAACGATTTTGGACATTAGGATTTCCTCAGTACAAGTTAATTAAAACTCCAGACAAACAGTGCATCCCTAAGGATGCACTGTCGCTCTAACTCTTACTTCGCCTGACGTTTCTGGTAGTCGCTGGCAGCTTTCACAAAGCCTGAGAACAGCGGATGCCCATCGCGCGGCGTTGAAGTAAATTCCGGGTGGAACTGACAGGCAACAAACCACGGATGGTTTGGCACCTCGATGATCTCGACCAACTGATCATCGCCGGAACGGCCTGCAACACGCAGACCCGCAGCTTCAATTTGTTTCAACAGCATGTTGTTAACTTCATAGCGGTGACGATGACGTTCAACGATAGTCGACGAACCGTACATCTGACGCACCAGGCTATCGTCATCAAGCTGGCACTGCTGTGCACCAAGGCGCATCGTGCCGCCCAGGTCGCTCTTCTCAGAGCGTACTTCGACGTTGCCCTCTTCGTCACGCCATTCGGTAATGAGAGCCACAACCGGGAACTTACAGTCTGGCACAAATTCCGTTGAGTTAGCGTTGTCCATCCCCGCCACGTTGCGCGCAAACTCGATCAGCGCAACCTGCATACCCAGGCAGATACCCAGATAAGGAATATTGTGTTCACGCGCATAGCGCGCGGTGGCGATTTTGCCTTCTACGCCACGGTAGCCGAAGCCACCTGGGATCAGGATAGCATCCAGATCTTTCAGAATTTCTACACCGCGTGTTTCAACATCTTGCGAATCGATCAATTTGATGTTGACGGTAACACGGTTTTTCAGCCCGCCATGCTTCAGCGCTTCAATCACCGACTTGTAGGCATCCGGCAGCTCAATGTACTTGCCGACCATACCGATGGTGACTTCACCTGACGGATTCGCCTCTTCGTAGATAACCTGTTCCCATTCGCTCAGGTTAGCTTCCGGACAGTTCAAGCTGAATCGTTTACAAATATAATCGTCCAGCCCCTGTGATTTCAACAGGCCCGGAATTTTATAAATCGAATCGACGTCTTTCATTGAAATAACGGCCTTTTCCGGCACGTTACAGAACAAAGCAATTTTCGCACGTTCGTTGGCCGGTACGGCACGATCGGAACGGCAAACCAGGATATCTGGCTGAATACCGATAGAGAGCAGCTCTTTTACAGAGTGCTGGGTAGGTTTGGTTTTCACTTCACCCGCAGCGGCCATGTACGGCACCAGGGTGAGGTGCATAAACAGCGCGTGCTCACGGCCAATATCTACCGCCAGCTGGCGAATCGCTTCGAGGAACGGCAGGGATTCGATATCACCCACGGTACCGCCGATCTCAACCAGCACCACGTCGTGGCCCTCGCCACCGGCAATGATACGCTCTTTAATGGCGTTGGTGATGTGCGGAATAACCTGAACGGTTGCGCCCAGGTAGTCGCCACGGCGCTCTTTGCGCAGTACGTCAGAGTAGATACGGCCCGTGGTGAAGTTGTTGCGGCGCGTCATCTTGGTGCGAATGAAACGCTCGTAGTGGCCCAGATCCAGGTCGGTTTCGGCGCCGTCTTCCGTAACGAACACTTCCCCGTGTTGAATAGGACTCATGGTACCCGGATCGACGTTGATATACGGATCCAGTTTCATCATGGTCACGTTAAGGCCACGGGCTTCAAGAATGGCTGCGAGGGAGGCGGCTGCAATGCCTTTACCCAGAGAGGATACAACCCCGCCGGTCACAAAAATATAGTTCGTTGTCATGCTGAACCTGAGAAGTTAGGTTTAAAAGACGATGGAATAACCAGGACGGGAAAGTAGTATACCGGAACTACGCAGTCGCCACAAACTTTCATTATCCCTCCTCTTCTCATCTTCAGCTAACCACGGGGAGTGAGAAAATAGCTCGTTTACAGCAAATGTTTTTGACGTAAATCAAGCGCTTGTTATTTAAAAAATCACCCAAACCGCGCTTGATTCACAAAATTCGTTAGAGATCAGATTCCTGGCGCTTTACCTCCTGCCAGACTTCTTCCATTGTTTCGAGATCGACACCGGTCATCGTCAGGCCGCGAGAGGCGACAATTCGCTCAACTTCACGGAAGCGGCGTTCAAACTTCAGGTTTGCTTTTTGCAGCGCGGTTTCGGCTTTTACCCCTAAATGACGGGACAGATTGACGGTAGCGAACAGCAGATCGCCCACTTCCTCCTCCAGTTTGGCCTGATCCACAACGGCCTGCTGCGCCTCATGCATCACCTCGTCGATCTCTTCATGCACCTTATCGAGCACCGGGCCGAGAGAGTCCCAGTCAAAACCCACCGCCGAGCAGCGTTTCTGGATCTTATGGGCACGCATCAGCGCGGGGAAAGCGTGAGGGATATCGTCCAGCGCCGAGTGCTGCGCTTTTTCCGCCCGCTCGCTGGTTTTGATCTCCTCCCAGCGCGCCAGCACCTCGCTGCTGTTGCTGGCGGTAGCATCGGCAAAAATGTGCGGATGGCGGCGCTCCAGCTTGTCGCTGATGGCCGCGCAGATGTCGTTAAAGTCAAAACGCCCCTGCTCCTGCGCCATCTGGGCGTAGAACACCACCTGGAACAGCAGATCCCCCAGCTCACCGCGCAGATCGTCCAGCTCGTTGCGGGCGATGGCGTCGAGCACCTCGTAGGTCTCTTCCAGCGTATAGGGGGCGATGGTCGCGAAGGTCTGCTCTTTATCCCACGGGCAGCCGGTTTCCGGGTCGCGCAGGCGCTGCATGATGCCCAGCAGGCGGGTGATTTGGGTCATAATGATTTCCTGAAAAAACGTCGGGTGGCGCTAGCGCTTACCCGACCTACATGAGAGCGTAGCCCCGGCAGGCAACGCGCCGCCGGGGAAAATAGCAGAGTATGGGTTAACCGCCGTGCAGACGACGGGCGTCAATCACGTCCGGAACCTGGTTGAGCTTGCCCAGCACGCGTCCCAGCACCTGCAGGTTATAGATCTCGATATTCATATCGATAGTGGCCAGCTGCTGGCGGGTATCGCTCCGGCTGGCCACGCCGAGGACGTTAACCTTCTCGTTAGCGAGAATAGTGGTGATATCGCGCAGCAGGCCGCTGCGATCGTTGGCGGTAACGCGCACCACCAGCGCATAACCCGCCGAGTAGCTCTCGCCCCACACCGCATCGACGATGCGCTCCGGCGCGTGGGATTGCAGCTCCGTCAGCTGGTCACAGTCGGCGCGATGAATGGAGATCCCGCGCCCCTGGGTAATAAAGCCAACGATCTCATCTCCTGGGATCGGCTGGCAGCAGCGGGCAATGTGGTGCATCAGGTTGCCGACGCCCTCGACCACTACCCGGCCATCGTCTTTGCTGTTGCGCCCCTGTGGCGCGTAGGTCTTCTGCTGCAGCTGCTTCAGCGCGGCGGCATCCTGCTCCTCGGCGCTGGGCTTGTTAAAGTGCGACTGCAGGAAGTTCACCATCTGGTTAAGGCGAATGTCGCCTCCGCCGATAGCCGCCAGCAGCTCCTCCATTTCATTGAAGTTGTAGCGCGGCAGCAGATGCTTCTCCGCCTCTTTCAGGCTGATGCCTAAATGCGCCAGCTCGTCGTCAAGGATCTGGCGGCCAGCAAGAATGTTCTTGTCGCGATCCTGCTTGCGGAACCAGGCGTGGATCTTTGAGCGTCCGCGGCTGGTGGTCACATAGCCAAGGTTCGGGTTCAGCCAGTCACGGCTTGGGTTCGGCTGCTTCTGAGTGATGATCTCAATCTGATCGCCCATCTGCAACTGATAGGTAAAGGGCACGATACGCCCGCTAATCTTGGCTCCGATGCAGCGGTGACCGACGTCGCTGTGGATATGGTAGGCAAAATCGAGCGGCGTGGAGCCAGCGGGCAGATCCACAACGTCGCCTTTCGGGGTAAAGACGTAGACACGATCGTCGAAGACCTGGCTGCGCACCTCGTCGAGCATCTCCCCGGAGTCCGCCATCTCCTCCTGCCAGGCAATCAGCTTCCGCAGCCAGGCGATGCGGTCCTCGTGGCTGTGGTGCGCGCTCGCCGACGTCGTTCCCTCTTTATATTTCCAGTGCGCGGCCACGCCCAGCTCGGCATCCTCATGCATCTGTTTGGTACGGATCTGGATCTCAACGGTTTTGCCCCCCGGTCCCAGCACGACGGTGTGGATCGACTGGTAGCCGTTCGGCTTCGGGTTGGCCACGTAGTCGTCGAACTCATCCGGCAGATGACGATGGTGGGTATGGACAATCCCCAGCGCGGCGTAGCAGTCTTGCAGGCGCTCGGCGACGATACGCACCGCCCGCACGTCAAACAGCTCGTCAAAGGCGAGATGCTTTTTCTGCATTTTGCGCCAGATGCTGTAGATGTGCTTTGGTCGGCCATAGACTTCGGCCTTCACCCCCTCGCGCTTCATTTCAGCGCGCAGGTGGCCGACAAATTCATCAATGTAACGTTCACGATCGATCCGCCGCTCGTGCAGCAGCTTGGCGATGCGCTTGTACTCTGCCGGATGCAGATAACGGAAGCAGTAGTCTTCCAGCTCCCACTTCAGCTGACCGATACCCAGCCGGTTCGCCAGCGGGGCGTAGATATTGGTGCACTCTTTGGCCGCCAGTACGCGTTCGTCTTCCGGGGCGTCTTTCACCTCACGCAGGTGAGCAACGCGCTCGGCGAGCTTGATGACCACGCAGCGGAAATCATCCACCATCGCCAGCAGCATGCGGCGGACGTTATCAACCTGTTCAGAGGAGACGGCGTCGGTATGCGTGGCCTTGAGCTGGCGGATAGCGGCCATATCGCGCACGCCATAGATCAGCGCAACAACGGACTTACTCACGCTTTGGCGCAGCACCGCCTCGCTCACCACTTCGGCATCCGCCAGTGGGAAGAGCAGCGCGGCCTGCAGCGTATCGATGTCCATACTGAGCATGGAGAGGATTTCCACCATCTCGACGCCGCGCCATAGCAGCAGCTCGGCGTCAGGGTGGCCCTGAGTATGTTGCAGGCAGTATGCCCAGGTTTCGGCTAAGCGCTCACACGAGGGCTGACTGGAGATGCCCAGACTTGCGATCCATTTTTTCGAATCGAATTCACCCGCTCGATTAAGATGTGCACTTCTTACCGCAACCATTGTCCTCTCCTTTCAGGGACGAAGCCTGCCGAATTCGGCAAGCCAGAATTAATCACTCGTGCTCAAACAGCACCATCGATTCCAGATGCCCGGTGTGCGGGAACATATCCAGCATCGCAAGGTGCGACATAGTGTAGCCCGCATTTAATAATGCTTCGCTGTCACGGGCAAGCGTCGCAGGGTTGCATGACACGTAGACCACCTTTTTTGGGGATAGTTTTAGCACATGCTGCATGACGCCTGCCGCACCGGCGCGGGCCGGATCGAGCAGCACCTTGTTAAAACCGTGCTGTGCCCAGGGCTGTTTAGTGACATCCTCCTCCAGGTTTTCATGAAAGAATGTCACATTCTGCAAGCCATTCTGCCGTGCGTTCTCCTGCGCCTTCTCGACAAGCGCGGCAACCCCCTCCACGCCGACCACGCTGGCGGCGCGTTTTGCCAGCGGCAGGGTAAAATTGCCCATGCCGCAGAAGAGATCCAGCACCCGGTCATCCGGCTGAACGTCCAGCCATGCCAGCGCCCGCTCTACCATCTGCTGGTTCACTTTATCATTAACCTGAATGAAATCACGCGGGCTAAAGGTCAGGCGTAGCCCGTCAGAGGTATACCAGGGCAACGCGCCGGATACCTGCTCCAGTATGGCGCTTTCTGGGGCAAGAAACAGCGCAACGCCCTGAGAATGCGAAAAGCGTTCCAGTTTTTCGCGATCGGCAGCGGACAGAGGCGCCGTATGGCGCAGCACCATCAGCGGGCTGTTATCCGCCAGCACCAGCTCAACGTGGCCAAGGTGGCGTACCGCCGCCAGGCTCTGTAAGCATTCACGCAGTGAAGGGATTAATGCCTCAAGACGGGGCGTCAACACCGGGCAACGCACCACGTTCACAATGTCGTTGGCGCTGGCTTTACGAAAGCCCATCTCCAGCTTTTGCGTCTTCGGCTGGTAGTTCAGGCTCAGCCGCGCCCGCCGCCGGTAGCCCCACGGCTCGGCGGCAATGATGTCGTCTACTTCACGCTTCATCAGGCGAGCCAGCGCATTGCTTTTGCTGCGCTGCTGCAGCGCCACGCTGGCATGCTGCTGCTGGCAGCCGCCGCAGACGCCAAAATGCGGGCACGGCGGCGTTTCGCGTTCCGGGCTGTCGTTCAGCCGACGCTTCACCGTACCACGAGCGAACTGGCGTTTATCTTCAGTTAGCGTCACTTCGCCACGTTCGTCGGGCAGCAGTCCTGTCACGAACAGCGCTTTGCCGTTGTGGCGTGCAACGCCCTGGCCAAAGGGATCCAGGTCGTTTACTGTTACGGTTATGATCTCACGCGTCGTCACGCGCCGTTTTGCAGAGTAGAATTGCGCCATTGCCGGGATTTTTCTCAATCAAACATAATGACTCTAATTGTCCCATAACGGAACTCCATGACCAACTACAGCCTGCGGGCGCGCATGATGATTTTGATCTTAGCGCCAACCGTCCTGATCGGTTTATTGCTCAGCATTTTCTTTGTTGTCCATCGCTACAATGACTTACAGCAGCAGCTTGAGGATGCAGGCGCGAGCATTATCGAGCCGCTGGCGGTGGCGAGCGAATACGGTATGAATCTGCAAAACCGGGACTCTATCGGGCAGCTGATCAGCGTTCTGCACCGCCGCCACTCTGACATCGTACGTGCCATCTCCGTCTACGATGACAACAACCGACTGTTTGTGACCTCTAACTTTCATCTCGATCCCAAAGAGTTAAGGCTGCCGGATGGTGCCGCCTTCCCCCGCCTGCTAAGCGTCACGCGCCGGGGCGATCTGATGATCCTGCGTACGCCCATTGTCTCTGAGGGCTACTCCCCTGACGAGCCAGCCATGCCGGATGTCAAAGCGGCCAATAACATGCTGGGCTATGTCGCCCTGGAGTTAGACCTCCGCTCGGTGCGCTTACAGCAGTATAAAGAGATTTTTATCGCCACGCTGATGATGTTCTTCTGCACCGGGATCGCGCTGATCTTTGGCTGGCGGCTGATGCGCGACGTCACCGGGCCTATTCGCAACATGGTCAATACGGTCGATCGCATCCGGCGAGGCCAGCTCGATAGCCGCGTCGAGGGTTTCATGCTGGGCGAGCTGGATATGCTAAAAAACGGCATCAACTCAATGGCGATGTCGCTGGCGGCCTACCACGAGGAGATGCAGCACAATATCGACCAGTCGACGTCGGACCTACGCGAAACCCTTGAGCAGATGGAGATCCAGAACGTTGAGCTGGATCTGGCGAAGAAGCGCGCTCAGGAGGCGGCACGCATCAAATCGGAGTTTTTGGCCAATATGTCCCACGAGCTGCGTACCCCGCTGAACGGCGTGATTGGCTTTACCCGGCTGACGCTGAAATCCGAGCTAACGCCCACCCAGCGCGATCATCTGCACACCATTGAGCGCTCGGCCGATAACCTGCTGACCATCATCAATGACGTACTGGACTTCTCCAAGCTGGAGGCTGGCAAGCTGATCCTTGAGAGCATTCCCTTCCCGCTGCGTAACGCCCTCGACGAGGTGGTCACCCTGCTGGCCCACTCGGCTCATGACAAGGGGCTGGAGCTGACGCTCAACGTTAAAAATGACGTGCCGGATAATGTGATTGGCGATCCGCTGCGCCTGCAGCAGGTAATAACTAACCTGGTGGGCAATGCCATCAAGTTTACCGAAAACGGCAATATCGATGTGCTGGTGGAGAAGCGCGCCCTGAGCAACAACAAGGTGCAGATTGAGATGCAGATCCGCGATACCGGGATCGGCATTCCCGAACGCGACCAGTCCCGGCTCTTCCAGGCGTTTCGCCAGGCGGATGCCAGCATCTCCCGGCGGCACGGCGGTACCGGGCTGGGGCTGGTGATCACCCAGAAGCTGGTGAATGAGATGGGGGGCGATATCTCCTTCCACAGCCAGCCCGGCCGCGGCTCGACCTTTTGGTTCCATATCAATCTCGATCTTAACCCTAACGTCAGCAGCGAGGGGCTGCCCACCGACTGCCTCGCCGGCAAGCGGCTGGCCTACGTTGAGCCGAACGCCGCCGCCGCGCAGAGCACGCTGGATCTGCTCCAGGGAACGCCGCTGGAGATCATCTACAGCCCGACCTTCTCTGCCCTGCCGGAGGATCGTTACGATATCCTGCTGCTGGCCGTACCGGTGACCCTGCGCGAGCCGCTCTCCATGCAGCACGAGCGGCTGGCAAAGGCCGCCTCCATGACCGATTTCCTGCTGCTGGCGCTGCCGTGTCACGTGCAGATCAACGCCGAGCAGCTCAAGCAGGAGGGCGCCGCCGCGTGCCTGTTAAAACCGCTTACCGCCACGCGCCTGCTGCCCGCGCTGACCGAGTACTGCCGCCTGAATCGCCCTCGCGAGCAGGCGCTTAACGATGACCGCAAGCTGCCGATGAGCGTAATGGCGGTGGATGACAACCCGGCCAACCTGAAGCTTATCGGCGCACTGCTTGAGGACCAGGTCCAGTACGTCCAGCTGTGCGACAGCGGACATAACGCAATCGATTGTGCGAAGCAGATGCAGTTCGATCTGATCCTGATGGATATTCAAATGCCCGATATCGACGGCATTCGCGCCTGCGAAACCATTCGTCAGCTGCCGCACCAGCAGCAGACGCCGGTGATCGCGGTAACAGCGCATGCGATGGCCGGACAAAAAGAGAAGCTGCTACGGGCGGGCATGAGCGGCTATCTGGCGAAGCCCATTGAAGAGGATAAGCTCCATAGCCTGCTGCTGCGCTACCTCCCCGGCCCAGGAGTCAGCCAGTGGCTGACCCCGCCGGAGCCAGAGCCGGTAGAAGCGCCAGAAAAGCCTGAGGTTTCCCTGGACTGGCAGCTGGCGCTGCGCCAGGCAGCAAATAAACCCGATCTGGCGCGAGAGATGTTACAGATGCTGATCGCCTTCCTGCCGGAGATCCGCAATAAGGTTGAGGAGCAGCTGGTAGGGGAAGCGCCTGAAGATTTAGTCGAGGCTATTCACAAGCTGCACGGCAGCTGCGGCTATAGCGGTGTGCCGCGCCTCAAGCGGCTATGTCATCTGATCGAGCACCATCTGCGCAGCGGCATGCCCGCAGAGGATCTGGAGCCGGAGTTTCTGGAGCTGCTGGATGAGATGGATAACGTGGCGCGGGAAGCGCGCAGGTGGATTGGGTGAGGCATCGTTGTCGCCGGGCGGCACTCCGTTCGCCCGGCCTACGGCGGACGCGGTGTCATGTGTAGGCCCGGTAAGCGTAGCGCCACCGGGCATTACTGTGCTTTCGGTTAACGCAAGCCCTGGCCCGCTTTCAACACCGCTGCCACGTTGCGCGCCGTCATCCGTACGTTTTCCGCCGCGTTTTTCAGGGCGTCGTCGAGGGTACAGATGCCGTAGATCACGCTGAATACCGCGTCGATGCCGTGCTCGTGCACCACGCCAACGTCCGCCGTCAGGCTACCGGCAATGCCGATCACCGGCTTGCTGTAGCGCTTCGCCACCTTCGCTACGCCCACCGGGACTTTACCATGTACCGTCTGGCTGTCGATCCGCCCCTCGCCGGTGATCACCAGATCCGCTTCTGCCACATAGCGATCGAGATGCAGCGCGTCGGTGACAATCTCAATGCCCTGGCGCAGCTCGGCTCCGCAGAATGCGTACAGTGCCGCGCCCATGCCACCAGCTGCCCCGCCCCCGGCCAGATCCAGCACGTCGAGATCCAGATCGCGCTTGATCAGCTGGGCATAGTGCCCAAGCGCCTTATCGAGCCTTGAGATCATCTCCGGCGTCGCCCCTTTCTGCGGCCCGAAGATCGCCGATGCCCCCTCTTTGCCGGTCAGGGGATTGGTCACGTCGCAGGCAACCTCGATGCGGCAATCCTGAAGCCGCCTGTCGAGTTCACTGACGTCGATTCGCGCCAGCGTCTCCAGCGCGCCGCCGCCCTGTCCGATGGCGTGGCCTTCGCTATCCAGCAGCTTTGCGCCCAGCGCCTGCACCATGCCCGCGCCACCGTCGTTAGTGGCGCTGCCGCCAATGCCAATAATGATATGCTTAACGCCCACGTCCAGCGCATGGCGGATCAGCTCCCCCGTTCCCCACGAGGTGGTGATCAGGGGATTACGCTGCTCGGGTAAAACCAGCTCAAGGCCGCTGGCCGCTGCCATCTCAATAAAGGCGCTCTGCTCGTCGCCGGAGAGGCCATAGAAGCCCTCAACCTGAGTACCAAGCGGGCCGGTCACGGCAACCTCTACGATCCGCCCCTGGGTGGCGGCGACCATCGCTTCAACCGTACCTTCACCGCCATCCGCCACCGGCAGTTTGATATACTCCGCTGCCGGAAAGATCTCGCGAAAACCCGCTTCTATAGCGGTCGCGACATCAAGGGCGCTCAAACTCTCCTTGTAGGAGTCCGGTGCGATAACAATTTTCATAAGCCGTCCTTACGCAGAGTGTGATTGCCTAAACCCTACAGCCGGAAAAACAGGGAACAGGCCGATCCCACCGGGACCGGCCTCTGCATTAACGCACCATGCATGGGCGTTTGTTATCAAACGTCCAGCCAGGGATCAGGTACTGCATACCCATAGCATCGTCGCGTGCGCCGAGACCGTGCTTCTGGTACAGCTCGTGCGCCTTCATTACCTGGTCCATGTCCAGCTCAACGCCAAGGCCCGGCGTGCTCGGTACCTGCACCATCCCGCCTTTGATCTCAAACGGCGCTTTGGTCAGGCGCTGGTTGCCCTCCTGCCAGATCCAGTGGGTATCGATAGCGGTGATTTTGCCCGGCGCGGCGGCGGCCACGTGGGTAAACATCGCCAGCGAAATATCGAAGTGGTTGTTAGAGTGTGAGCCCCAGGTCAGGCCGAACTCGTGGCACATCTGCGCCACGCGCACGGAGCCTTGCATGGTCCAGAAGTGCGGATCCGCCAGCGGGATATCGACAGACTGCAGAGAGAGCGTATGGCCCATCTGCCGCCAGTCGGTGGCGATCATGTTGGTGGCGGTCGGCAGACCGGTGGCGCGACGGAACTCGGCCATCACCTCGCGGCCGGAGAAACCCTGCTCAGCGCCGCACGGATCTTCCGCATAGGCCAGCACGCCCTTCAGGTACTTACCGATGTTAATGGCTTCATTCAGCGACCATGCGCCGTTCGGGTCGAGGGTCACGCGCGCCTGCGGGAAGCGTTTTGCCAGCGCAACGATAGACTCGGCCTCCTCCTCGCCCGCCAGCACGCCGCCTTTGAGTTTGAAATCGTTAAAGCCATACTTTTCATAGGCGGCTTCAGCCAGGCGCACCACGCGGTCCGGCGTCATCGCCTCTTCATGGCGCACGCGATACCAGTCGCACTTGTCATCCGGCTGGCTCTGGTACGGCAGCGGCGTCGCTTTGGCGTTGCCGACGTAGAACAGGTAGCCGAGCATCTCCACTTCGCTGCGCTGCTGGCCGTCGCCAAGCAGGGTCGCCACGTTAACGCCCAGGTGCTGACCCAGCAGGTCCAGCATCGCGGCTTCGATCCCGGTCACCACGTGGATGGTGGTGCGCAGGTCAAAGGTTTGCAGGCCACGGCCCGCTGAGTCACGATCCGCAAACTGGTTGCGTACGGCGGTCAGGATGTTTTTGTACTCACCAACGGTTTTGCCCACCACCAACGCGGCAGCATCTTCCAGCGTCTGGCGGATCTTCTCGCCGCCGGGGATCTCGCCCACGCCGGTGTGACCCGAGTTGTCTTTAATGATAACGATGTTACGGGTGAAGAACGGCGCGTGCGCCCCGCTCAGGTTCATTAGCATGCTGTCGTGGCCCGCAACCGGGATTACCTGCATGGACGTGACAACCGGGGTAGAAAATGAGTTACTCATCGTTTAATCCTTTTTCTGACAAATTTAGTGTCGACCAAAGACGGGACGTTTGCGATCGAACGTCCAGCCGGGGATCAGGTACTGCATCGGGCCTGCGTCATTCCGCGCCCCGCCCGGGAGCGTTTTATACAGCTCGTGGGCTTTCTGTACCTGGTCCCAGTCCAGCTCCACGCCAAGGCCTGGCGCGTCCGGCACGGCAATCTGCCCGTGCTTAATCTCCAGCGGCTGTTTGGTCAGGCGCGCGTCGCCCTCCTGCCAAATCCAATGGGTGTCGATAGCGGTCGGATTACCCGGCGCGGCGGCACCAACGTGGGTAAACATCGCCAGTGAGATATCAAAGTGGTTATTGGAGTGGCAGCCCCAGGTCAGGCCCCAGTCGTCGCACAGCTGCGCCACACGTACCGCGCCGGAGAGCGTCCAGAAGTGCGGATCCGCCAGCGGGATATCCACCGCGTTGAGCATCACCGCATGGCCCATCTCACGCCAGTTGGTGGCGATCATGTTAGTCGCGACCGGCAAGCCGGTTGCCCGACGGAATTCCGCCATCACTTCCCGGCCGGAGAAGCCCTGCTCTGCGCCGCACGGATCCTCCGCGTAGGTCAGCACATCGTTCAGCCCTTTGCAGAGCTCAATGGCCTCATCCAGCAGCCACGCACCGTTGGGATCGACGGTAATGCGAGCGTCAGGGAAGCGTTTTTTCAGCGCACGGGCGGTGTCGATCTCCTGCTCGCCGGGCAGCACGCCGCCTTTCAGCTTGAAATCTTTAAAGCCGTAGCGATCCTGCGACGTTTCGGCCAGGCGTACCACTGCCTCGCTGTTCATCGCCTCCTGATGCCGCAGATGATACCAGTCGTGGTTGCCCTCTGTTTTGACGCGATACGGCAAATCGGTCTTCTGCCGGTCACCAACGTAGAACAGGTAGCCGAGCACCGTCACGGCGTCGCGCTGTTTGCCTGGTCCCAGCAGCTCGCAGACCGGCACGCCAAGGGTTTTACCCAGCAGGTCGAGCAGCGCGGCCTCCAGCGCCGCCACCGCATTCACCCGCAGCTCAAAGGTCCAGGCGCCTTTGCCGAAGGTATCAAAGTCAGCCGCCTGGTTGCCTTTGTGCACCCGCTGTACCACCTGGTTTAAGCGGGCAACCTGCTGGCCGATAACCATCGGGATCGCATCGGTCAGCGTCTTGAGGATCACCTCCCCGCCGGGGGCCTCCCCAACGCCGGTATTCCCGGCGTTGTCGGTCAGCACCACAATATTGCGGGTAAAGTAAGCGTTATGTGCCCCGCCGATATTCATCAGCATGCTGTCGTAGCCAGCGACGGGGATCACTTTCATATCGGTAATAACGGGGCTGGATTGCGTATTCATCATTAGCGTCCTGTCACAGGTTTCAGTTCGACACGTTTGATATCACCCACCAGCACCAGATAGCTCAGCACCGCGACCAGGGCATGGACACCGACGTAGATCAGGGCACCGTTAAAGGAGCCGGTGGTGCCCACGATGTAGCCGATGGCGATTGGGGTGACGATCCCGGAGATGTTACCGAACATGTTGAACAGACCGCCGGAGAGGCCGCTGATCTCTTTCGGTGCGGTGTCGGCCATCACGGCCCAGCCCAGCGCGCCGATGCCTTTGCCGAAGAAGGCCATCGCCATAAAGCCGATGATCATCCACTCTGCGTCAACGTAGTTACAGAACACCATCACCATCGACAGCAGCATACCTAATACGATTGGCGTTTTACGGGCGATGTTCAGCGAGCCGGTACGACGCATCAGCCAGTCGGAGATGATGCCGCCCAGCACGCCGCCAGCAAAGCCACAGATAGCTGGAATAGAGGCGACAAAACCTGCCTTCAGGATCGACATGCCGCGCGCCTGTACCAGGTAGACCGGGAACCAGGTGATAAAGAAGTAGGTCAGGGCGTTGATGCAGTACTGGCCGATGTAGACGCCGATCATCATGCGCGAGCCGAGCAGCTGTTTGATCTGGCCCCATTTGACGCTGAACGGCACTTTTACCTTAGCACCCTGCTGATCCATATTGATCAGTGCTCCGCCTTCGGCAATGTACTCCAGCTCTTTCTTATTCACGCCAGGGTGCTGGTTTGGCTCGTGGATCACCTTCAGCCAGACAAAGCTGATGACAATCCCCAGACCGCCCATGAAGAAGAAGACGTGCGACCAGCCCACCTCGTGGGTCAGCCAGCCCATGATCGGGGCGAAGATAACGGTGGCAAAATACTGGGCAGAGTTAAAGATCGCCACCGCCGTGCCCCTCTCCTGCGCCGGGAACCAGGCCGCCACGATGCGACTGTTGCCGGGGAAGGATGGCGCTTCCGCTAAGCCCACCAGGAAACGCAGGGTAAAGAGCGCAACGATGATGCCGAAGCCGCTGAAGATATCCACGAAGCCCTGCAGCAGGGTAAAGAGTGACCAGATGAAGATTGACCAGAAGTAAACGCGTTTTGAACCAAAGCGGTCAAGCAGCCAGCCGCCCGGGATTTGGCCGATAACATAGGCCCATGAAAATGCAGAGAAAACATACCCCATGCCGACAGCATCAAGACCGATATCTTTTGCCATTTCAGAGCCGGCAATGGACAGCGTCGCGCGGTCACCGTAGTTGAAGGATGTGACGATAAACAGCATCACCACTATCCAGTAGCGGGCGTTAGTGCGCTTTTCGGCGCTGCTCGCTGCGTGGCTTAATGAACTCATTATTGCACTCCTGAATTATAGCGTTGAGCTACATTCATTCTGAAAAGCACAACCTGTAGGGATATCAGAATGACGTACTGGTGTTTATTGCAGTCTCTGTGCAGCGTCTCGTTATCACCCTGCGGACTGCGTTTTAATAACTGGCGAGAAAAGTATATGAAGCGGCCAGAATCTGCTCACCGTGCAAGCACACAACATTCAGGATGCTTATAGTTCTGCTTTGGGGCATAGGCACAAATCGATGGGGGGTACTTCACGGAAATGAAAAACGGTGGCGATAAATGAGAGTAAAAAGGGCGATGGCCCTCCACAGGCGGGAGGGCGGAAAGGCGTTTATTTTAGCAGGGTTCCCCACTGCTCAACCCACGGGTTCGACTCCGTCTCCGGCTCGGGATGCTCGCTGGCGTCAATCAGCAGCACCTCACCAACGCGCTGCGCCTGCTGCTCTGCAAGCAGCTCGGCAAACCGCTTCCCGCCGCCGCAGAAGTGGGAGTAGGTGCTGTCCCCCAGCGCAATCACGCCGTAGCGCAGGTTGGGTTGAAAGCCGAGCGAGTCGCGGATCCCCTGGTAAAGCGGCGCGATGTTATCCGGCAGATCGCCCTGCCCCGTCGTAGAGGTGACCACCAGCACGGTTTTGTCCTGGTAATAGGCCCAGTCCGCCAGCGTCCCATCCTCAAAGACCTTAACCTGATGCCCCTGTCCGGTCAGCAGCGTCTCCGCCTCTTCGGCCACCAGCAATGAGTTGCCATACATGGTGCCAACAAAAATACCAATTTCTGCCATTTTTCACTCCCTGGTTGCTACCTGATACGTTTCATCCTGGTCGCTGTGCGGCACAAACTCAACCCTTTCATTCATCGGGAGAAGGCCGCGCCAGCCAAACTGGGTTAGCGCCTGCATCCAGACGTCGTCCAGCCCGGCGCGCAGGGTTAACGGCTCACCGGTAAAGGGATGGGTTAGCGACAGCTCACTGGCGTGCAGCATCAGCCGGTTCAGGCCAAAGTGCGTGGCCGCGCTGCGGTTCTGGCGCAAATCGCCATGCTTGCTGTCGCCGATAATCGGGTGGCGCAGGTGGGCAAGATGGCGACGCAGCTGGTGCTTGCGCCCGGTTTGCGGATCCAGCTCCACCAGCCCGTAGCGGGTTGTGGGAAACTTGCTGATGGCCACCGGCAGCTCAACGGTGGCCAGGCCGCGATAGCGCGTGACCGCCGGCTGCGGCTCTTTGTCAGCCCGGGCGAACTTATCAGCAATCTTATCCAGCTCCTCCACCAGCGGGTAGTCCAGCGTTGCGGCATCCATCAGCCAGCCGCGGACAATCGCATGGTAGCGTTTCTGGATTCGGTGTTGCTCAAACTGCTGGGAGAGCAGCCGCCCCGCCTCGCTGGATAGCCCCATCAGCAGTACGCCGGAGGTGGGTCGGTCAAGGCGATGCGCAGTAAAGACATGCTGACCAATCTGATCCCGCACGGTCTGCATCACCACCACTTTTTCATCGCGATCGAGCCAGCTCCGGTGCACCAGCCAGCCGGAGGGTTTGTTCACCGCCACCAGCCACTCATCCTGATAGATAATCTCCAGCATCAGGCGTCGCTACCGGCAAAGAGCGCGTCGAGACGCTGCAGATGCACAAGGATGAGATCACGCAGCGGATCGCTGGCGTCGAGCGCCATCTCATAGTAGGGGGTAACGGCAAACGCCTGCGGCAGCGGCTGACCGCTGTCCAGCAGGGCGTGCATACGCGGGATCAGCACCCACTGCAGCCACTCCAGCGGCGCCAGCGTATCCAGGCAGAAGGGCTGGGTACTGGCAAACGCGCTGCTCTCTGGGGCAACGCCCTGCCAGGCATTTTTCTCACGCAGCAGCGCCTCAATGGCGTACAGCTGCTCGCGTACGCTGATATGAAGGGACATAGAAACCTCGAATGACGATCGAACTGGCGCGCAGAATAGCATTGCGGAGGGAGAAATAAAAAAGGGAGCACTGTATACACAGTGCTCCCGGTTCGTTTAGCAGCAGTCCGGCTACCTTGGTGCTCCCTGCTCATCCATGAAAACTTTTCCTGCGGTCTCCTGACCTGTTCATCCCTAAACCGTGCTGCCTGCTCGCATCGCCCGATACGACACGCTTAATCCGTAAAGCGCCGTCCTAATCATCCTGATCCACCGGATATCCTGCCCGGCTCACATTCTCCTTCCTGGAGGTGTCCCTTAACGCGCTCCTGCGTTATCCTCTCTGCTTCGTCCTGAAGCCTTTCCCTGAATACCATCCCGGTATGTCCTGAGTCGGAAGCGACATCATCCTGATATT
This sequence comes from Escherichia sp. ESNIH1, assembly GCA_002918705.1. Lineage (GTDB taxonomy): Bacteria > Pseudomonadota > Gammaproteobacteria > Enterobacterales > Enterobacteriaceae > Pseudescherichia. Next base: position 204,428 of record PQKR01000001.1, read on the forward strand.
CACTTCGTGCGCAACATCCTGTCGACACAAATAGAATCGACCTTTCCGCTTCGTCTTGCAAGCATGCCATAAGACTTTAGTAGGGATTAATTTGCGTTAAATGTTGCGCAATTTTTAGTAAATACCTGATTTAGAGCTGCTTTATCGATTTTACATATTAAAAATATTATTTAACAAAATGGCAATATCTTACAAGCTTGTAAGAGATCTCTCACAGGCGTAATAGAGGATTGGATTACACGACGGGCTGAAGTCGCTGAAGGAAATGCGCTACCGAAGGGGCAAGCACGGAGCGATGACGCGTACCGAGCGTCTCTTTCACCACCTCGCCGCTTAAGTTACAGATCGAGATGACATCAAGTTCGCTCTCAAGCGTGGCAATAAATAGCGTAGGTGGCAGCTTTAATCGCTTTTGCGTCACCAGATGTCCGATGAGATTCTCCTGTACACGCAGGAAATCGTCCGCACTCCAGGTTTGCAGGAGCGTCAGCGTCTCATTCTCGAATCGTGCCAGCATATCACCGGCAAACTGTGTGGAGTAGAAGCTGTGAACTGCAGGTTGTATCACAATTTCTAATGCACGTTCAACAGCGTTTACATTCTGCTCTGTATCAAAAGGCTGAGGCTGCCAGATCACCCGCTCCTCAAGCGAGGAGATCACGCAGGGGGATGGCACGCCATACAGCGCCTCGCTCTGCGGCCAGCTATTATGGATCTCATGCCAGGCGTCGCAGTAGCGCGCGGTAAAATCCTTCAGGGCAAGGGATGTCTCTTGGTCCACCGGTTCCTCTCTTCACTCAGCCAGGATAAACTTAAGGCAGAGAGTTTACCTGCAAAACGGCGATGAAACATGTCTTCTTCTTATGATAACCACCAGGCGCTGGCTGGCCTGACCCTGGGTAAAACTACCCGTTACCAGGATATTTATGATGCGACTCTGCTGCAGGGCGTTCCCCGTAGCCTGAATCGCGATCCCCTCGGCCTGCATGCCGACAGCCTGCCTTTCCACGGCGGCGACATCTGGACGCTGTATGAGCTGTCATGGCTCAACGCCAACGGCCTGCCGCAGGTGGCGGTAGGCCACGTCGAGCTGGACTACGCCAGCGTCAACCTGGTGGAGTCAAAAAGCTTTAAGCTCTATCTGAACAGCTTTAACCAGACGCGTTTTAGCAGCTGGGAGGAGGTTCGCGCCACGCTGGAGCGGGATCTCAGCGCCTGCGCCCAGGGTGAGGTGAGCGTGATGCTCTATGCGCTGGATGAGATCGAAGGCCAGCCGATTGCTCACTTCAGCGGCAAGTGCATCGATAATCAGGATATCGTGATCGATGACTACCAGTTCAATGCTGACTACCTGCAACATGCCGCTGGCGGCAGCGTGGTGGAAGAGACGCTGGTCAGCCACCTGCTGAAGTCTAACTGCCTGATCACCCATCAGCCGGACTGGGGCTCCGTTCAGATCCAGTACCGCGGGCCGCAGATCGATCGCGAGAAGCTTCTGCGCTATCTGGTCTCCTTCCGTCACCATAACGAATTTCACGAGCAGTGCGTGGAGCGCATCTTTAACGATCTGCTGCGCTTCTGCCAGCCGGAAACGCTGAGCGTCTATGCCCGCTACACCCGTCGCGGCGGCCTGGATATCAATCCGTGGCGGAGCAACACTGACTTCCAGCCTGCTACGGGCCGTCTGGTACGTCAGTAACGGCGGCAAAAAGTACGATTTTTTACTGATTTGCGCGGTGGATTCCGCGCCTGAGGTTGTTAAACGTCATATGCCAGGGCTATTGTAATCACAGGGAGCGGCGATCTTCGCCCCATAAGGAGTTCACTTGATTACACATATTAGCCCGCTAGGCTCAATGGATCTGTTGTCGCAGCTGGAAGTCGATATGCTTAAAAGCTCGGCCAGCAGCGACCTTTATCAACTGTTTCGTAACTGTTCACTTGCCGTTCTAAACTCAGGAAGCCAGACCGACAGCAGTAAAGAGCTCCTGTCCCGCTTCGAGAATTTTGATATCAACGTGTTACGTCGTGAACGCGGCGTAAAGCTGGAGCTGATCAATCCGCCGGAAGAGGCGTTCGTTGACGGGCGTATTATCCGTGCGCTCCAGGCTAACCTCTTTGCCGTACTGCGCGATATCCTCTTCGTCAACGGCCAGATCCACAACGCCGGACGCTTCCAGCATCTTAACCTGGAGAGCTCCACCCATATTACTAACCTGGTCTTCTCGATCCTGCGCAACGCCCGGGCGCTGCACGTGGGTGAAGCACCCAATATGGTGGTGTGCTGGGGCGGCCACTCGATCAACGAAACCGAGTACCTCTATGCCCGCCGCGTCGGGACCCAGCTGGGTCTGCGCGAGCTGAATATCTGCACCGGCTGTGGCCCAGGCGCGATGGAAGCGCCGATGAAAGGGGCAGCGGTGGGGCATGCCCAGCAGCGCTATAAAGAGGGACGCTTTATCGGCATGACCGAACCCTCGATTATTGCCGCCGAGCCGCCCAACCCGCTAGTCAACGAGCTGGTGATCATGCCGGATATCGAAAAGCGTCTGGAGGCTTTCGTACGCATTGCGCACGGGATCATCATCTTCCCCGGCGGCGTAGGGACGGCAGAGGAGCTGCTCTACCTGCTCGGCATTCTGATGAATCCGGCCAACCAGCATCAGGTGCTACCGCTGATCCTTACCGGGCCTAAACAGAGCGCCGACTACTTCCGCGTACTGGACGAGTTTATCACCCATACGCTTGGCGAATCGGCCCGCCGCTACTACCGCATTATCATTGACGATGCGCCGGAAGTGGCCCGCCAGATGAAAAAAGCGATGCCGCTGGTGAAAGAGCACCGACGCAATACCGGGGATGCTTACAGCTTCAACTGGTCTATCCGCATCGCGCCGGATCTGCAGATGCCCTTCGAGCCGACTCACGAGAATATGGCTAACCTTCAGCTCTATCCGGATCGGCCGGTCGAGGTGCTGGCGGCGGATCTGCGTCGCGCCTTCTCGGGGATCGTGGCGGGCAACGTCAAAGAGGTGGGTATTCGCGCCATTGAGGCCGCCGGGCCGTACAAGATCCACGGCGACCGGGCAATGATGCGCCGGATGGACGATCTGCTTCAGGGCTTTGTGGCCCAGCACCGTATGAAGCTGCCAGGTTCGGCCTATATCCCCTGCTACGAAATTTCTGCCTGATTTTCTCTCCCATGCCGGGTGGCGCTCTGCTTACCCGGCCTACTTAATATATACACCACACTTATGCTTTAACGCTCCCCTTCAAAAGCAATCGATTGCTTAGAAAGTATACCCCGTTATTTATCCAGAAAAGTTTTGCTTAAATCTGATAAAACGCTGCCATCTACGCCTTTTACCGGGTGATTATCGTATTTCATGCTCGCCGCTTTGATCGCAAATCCTGGCGATGGTAGCCTTCGCCACCATAAATCTTACTATGCGCTTTTTTAGCAGCGTGTTGGTCTAAACATATCCACATAGAAAGTGGATTATTGCAATTGAGATCGCGATCACTGTCAGGGTCATAACTAAAATGTATCGTTCCGCCGCAAAATGTAACGGAGAAAAATAATACCAACACGTTACTTAACCCAATTTCATATTACCATCGGGCCCTTTTTCATCAGATTTGACTAAGCGCCTGATATTTAGCTTTTAAAGTAAATGGAGATAGAGATGGAAACCACGCAAACCAGCACCATTGTTTCGCAGGACACGCGAAGCACATGGCGTAAGAGCGATACCATGTGGATGCTGGGCCTGTACGGCACGGCGATTGGCGCAGGCGTTCTGTTCCTGCCAATTAACGCCGGCGTCGGCGGTATGATCCCCCTGATCATCATGGCGATTATCGCCTTCCCGATGACCTTTTTTGCCCACCGCGGCCTGACACGTTTCGTGCTGTCAGGGAAAAACCCCGGCGAAGACATTACCGAAGTGGTGGAAGAGCACTTTGGCGTGGGGGCCGGTAAGGTCATCACCCTGCTCTACTTCTTTGCTATCTACCCGATCCTGCTGGTCTACAGCGTGGCGATCACCAACACCGTCGACAGCTTCCTGACTCACCAGCTGGGCATGGTTTCACCGCCGCGCGTCGTGCTGTCACTGATCCTGATCGTCGGCATGATGACCATCGTGCGCTTCGGCGAGAAGATGATCGTCAAGGCGATGAGCATTCTGGTGTTCCCGTTTGTGATTGCCCTGATGCTGCTGGCGCTCTACCTCATCCCGCAGTGGAACGGCGCAGCGCTGGAGACTCTCTCCTTTAGTTCTGCCGCTAACACTGGACAGGGCCTGTGGATGACCCTGTGGCTGGCGATCCCGGTGATGGTCTTCTCCTTCAACCACTCGCCGATCATCTCCTCCTTTGCCGTTGCCAAACGCGAAGAGTATGGCGATGGCGCAGAGAAAAAATGCTCCCGCATCCTCTCCTATGCTCACATCATGATGGTGCTGACGGTGATGTTCTTTGTCTTCAGCTGCGTGCTGAGCCTGGCCCCGGCCGATCTGGTTGCGGCGAAAGAGCAGAACATCTCCATCCTCTCCTACCTGGCTAACCACTTCCATGCCCCGGTCATTGAGTGGATGGCGCCGATTATCGCTATGGTCGCGATCACCAAATCCTTCCTCGGCCACTACCTGGGCGCACGCGAAGGCTTTAACGGCATGGTCATTAAGTCCCTGCGCGGCAAAGGCAAAACCATTGAGATCGGCAAGCTGAACCGCATTACGGCGATCTTCATGCTGCTGACCACCTGGCTGGTCGCTACGCTGAACCCGAGCATCCTCGGCCTGATCGAGACCCTGGGCGGCCCGGTCATCGCGATGATCCTGTTCCTGATGCCGATGTACGCCATTCAAAAAGTACCGGCGATGCGTAAATACAGCGGTCACATCAGCAACGCGTTTGTGGTGGTGATGGGCCTGATCGCGATCTCCGCTATCTTCTACTCCCTGTATCACCTCGTTGCCGCTTAATGAGCTCCCCCCTCGCCGCCCACCCGGGCGGCGAACCCAGACCAACGCCACGGACAATGCATTATGATCAGCGTATTCGATATCTTTAAAATTGGTATTGGCCCCTCCAGCTCGCACACCGTCGGGCCAATGAAAGCCGGAAAGCAGTTCACCGATGACCTCATTACGCGTGGGATCCTTGTCGATACCACCCGCGTGGTGGTCGACGTCTATGGCTCGCTGTCGCTGACCGGCAAAGGCCACCATACCGATATTGCTATTATTATGGGCCTCGCAGGCAACCTGCCGGACAGTGTCGATATCGATGCTATTCCGACATTTATTGCGGACGTTAGCGCCCGAGGCCGCCTGCTGCTGGCGAACGGCCAGCATGAGGTGGCGTTTCCCCTCGAACAGAGCATGAACTTCCATGCTGACAACCTCTCCCTGCATGAAAACGGGATGCGTATCAGCGCGCTGGCAGGCGACAGGCTGCTCTACAGCCAGACCTACTACTCGATCGGCGGTGGGTTTATCGTCGATGAGGCGCACTTCGGCCAGACCAGCGACTCGCCGGTTGCTGTGCCTTACCCCTATAAAAACGCTGCCGATCTGCAGCGTCACTGCCAGCAGACCGGCCTGTCGCTCTCCGGGCTGATGATGGAGAACGAGCTGGCCCTGCACAGCAAAGCGGCGCTGGAGCAGCACTTCGCCAGCGTCTGGGCGGTGATGCGCGGCGGCATCGAGCGTGGCATTACCACGGAAGGCGCGCTGCCGGGCAAGCTACGCGTTCCGCGTCGGGCGGCTGCGCTGCGCCGGATGCTGGTGAGCAGCGATAAAACCACTACCGATCCGATGGCGGTGGTCGACTGGATCAACATGTTTGCGCTGGCGGTAAACGAAGAGAACGCCGCCGGAGGGCGCGTGGTTACGGCACCCACTAACGGCGCATGCGGTATCGTGCCCGCCGTGCTGGCCTACTATGACAAGTTTATCCGCGAAGTGAATGCGAACTCGCTGGCGCGCTACCTGCTGGTGTGCAGCGCCATCGGCTCGCTCTATAAGATGAACGCGTCGATCTCCGGGGCGGAGGTGGGCTGTCAGGGCGAAGTGGGCGTGGCCTGCTCAATGGCGGCAGCCGGGCTGACAGAGCTGCTGGGCGGCAGCCCGGCACAGGTCTGCATCGCAGCGGAAATCGGCATGGAACATAATCTGGGCCTCACCTGCGATCCGGTTGCTGGTCAGGTACAGGTACCCTGCATCGAGCGTAACGCCATCGCCTCTGTCAAAGCGGTCAATGCCGCACGGATGGCGCTGCGTCGCACCAGCGAGCCGCGCGTCTGCCTCGATAAGGTGATCGAAACCATGTATGAAACCGGCAAAGACATGAACGCCAAATACCGCGAGACCTCCCGCGGCGGCCTGGCCATGAAAATCGTCGCCTGCGATTGATCCTCCCGAGCGATGAATGGTCTCCGCCTCCCGTCAATGATACCCTTAGCCGGTCTGTCATTGCCGGGAGGATCGCGTGGCCGTTCATCTGCTTATCGTTGATGCGCTTAACCTTATTCGCCGTATTCATGCCGTGCAGGGCTCACCCTGCGTGGATGCCTGTTCGCACGCGCTGGGGCAGCTGATTGTCCACAGCCAGCCGACCCACGCAGTGGCGGTGTTTGACGACGAGGCCCGCAGCAGCGGCTGGCGGCACCAAAAGCTGCCGGACTATAAGGCGGGTCGCCCGCCGATGCCAGATACCCTGCACGATGAGATGCCTGCCCTCCGCGCCGCGTTTGAACAGCGCGGCGTGCGCTGCTGGATCTCCGAGGGCAACGAGGCGGACGATCTCGCCGCCACGCTGGCGGTAAAGGTGGCCCAGGCGGGACATCAGGCGACCATCGTCTCAACTGACAAAGGCTACTGCCAGCTTCTCTCTCCCACCCTGCGCATTCGTGACTACTTCCAGAAACGCTGGCTGGATGCGCCCTTTATTGAGAGCGAGTTTGGCGTCCTGCCGGAGCAGCTTACGGATTTCTGGGGACTGGCGGGCATCAGCAGCTCGAAAATACCTGGCGTGGCGGGGATTGGCCAGAAGAGCGCCGCCCAGCTGCTGGCGCAGTTTGCAACGCTGGAGGGGATCTATGCCCACCTGAACGAGGTGCCGGAGAAGTGGCGCAGCAAGCTAGAGGCGCACCGGGAGATGGCGTTTATCTGCCGCGAGGTGGCAAAGCTGCAGACGGATCTGCAGCTCGACGGCAATCTACAACAGTTAAGATTGAGCGCGTAATAACGTAGGTCGGGTAAGGCGAAGCCGCCACCCGACATAGCGGTGTAACCGCCCGGTGGCGCTGCGCTTACCGGGCCTACAAAACAATAACTTAACGCTCGTCGCGACGGCCGCCGACGGCCGCCCACCAGCGACGGACATGCACCGTCACCTCTTCGCGGTCATGGTAGAGCTGGCGAGCCTGGATCTGGGCGTTAATGCCGTTCTCTTCCAGCTGCTGCTGAATGTACGCGAGGTTGTTCGAGACCTCTTCATACCGCTTCTTCATCGGCAGCTTGAGGTTAAAGATGGTTTCCCGGCACCAGCCGTTGACCAGCCACTGCGCCATCAGGGCTGCGACTTTCGCTGGCTTCTCCACCATATCGCACACCATCCAGGTAATGTTGCTGCGCGTCGGGCGATACTTAAAGCCATCTTCCCGCAGCCAGGTCACCTGCCCGGTATCCATCAGGCTCTGGGCCATCGGGCCGTTATCCACCGACGCGACCCACATGTTGCGCTTCACCAGCTGATAGGTCCAGCCGCCGGGGCAGGCCCCGAGATCGACGGCGTGCATGCCGTTCGCCAGACGCTCATCCCACTCGTCCGCCGGGATAAAGACGTGGAACGCCTCTTCCAGCTTCAGCGTGGAGCGGCTCGGCGCGTCGGCCGGGAACTTCAGGCGCGGAATGCCCATGTAGAACGGCGAGTTGTTGTCGGAGTAGGAGTAGCCGGTGTAGCAGCAGCCAGGGGCGATAAAGAAGACGTGCACCACTGGACGCTTAGCGGTTTCGTAGCTGGTGAGGATCTTCGCCTCGCGCAGCGCGGCGCGCAGCGGCACGGTGAACTTGCGGCAGAACTTCATCAGCTCTTTGCTTTCGTTGGTGTCCGCCACCTCAACGCGCAGCTCGCCGCCCTTCTCGACCACGCCCTGCAGCATACCAACGATCGGCGTGATGCGATCCTCCGGCGGCAGATCCTGCAGCAGTTCACCGACCACGAACATCTGGCGGACAAAAATCAGCGAGCTAAACGGCAGCTCACGCGCCAGCTTGTCGGCCTCTTCGGCTTGGTAGCACTCAAAAATCACATAGCCGGCGTTATCTTTAACGCGGGCAAAACCAAACACGTTCAGCCGCCCGGCCTTATCGGTAATCTCTGCGGCGCACTCTTTTTCAAATCCGGGGCGACACAGTAGTACAAGCTTATTCATGACCAGGGCCTTTACGTTTCAGACGAATTGCGCCAATTAACATTAATACCCAGCCGGTAAGGAAGCTGACGCCGCCGACTGGGGTGACAAACGCCCACAGGCGCAGATGCGACAGCGCGAGGCAATAGAGGCTCCCGCTGAACAGTACCGTACCCAGCGCCAGAAAGACGCTGCTCCAGTAGAACCAGATGCTGATCCGACGCTGCATTGCCACCGCCAGGCCGAACACCGCCAGGGTATGAAACGCCTGGTACTCAAGACCGGTCTGGATCCAGCCCATCTCGGCAGCACCTAACGATTTGCTTAATACGTGTGCGCCAAACGCGCCCAGGGCTACAAAAATAAAACCGCTGACAGCGGCAAAAATCAGCATAAATCGGCTGGTCATAGTCTTACCCTAAAGTCATGCGCTAACCGCGCGTCTATATACGTTATTGCTCATAGCGAAAGCGAAACTTCTCTTGCTCGGCTGCCGCTTTGGCCAGGATCCATTGGCGGAAGGCGGCTATTTTACCCAGTTCTGCCTGACTGTCATGACAAACCAGATAAAAGGCGTTTTTACTGACCAGCACGTCGTTAAACGGACAGGCCAGGCGGCCCGCTTCGATCTCCGACTGGGCCATCACGTTATTGGCCAGCGCCACGCCCTGGCCGTGGATCGCCGCCTGCAGCACCATCGCGCTGTGGCTGAAGATAGGCCCCTGCTGCACGTTAAGATTCAGGCCCAGCTGACGGGTATAGGTCTGCCAGTCGCGACGGGACGCATCATGCAGCAGCGTATGCTTAGCCAGATCCTCAGGGGTTTTTAGCGGCTTGTCGCCGGTCAGCAGCAGCGGCGAGCAGACCGGCAGCAGATATTCTGCGTATAATTTTTCTACACGCAAGCCCGGCCAGTTGCCCCGGCCATAAAAAATGGCTACGTCGACATCGTCCGCCAGCTTGTCGACCTCACGGTCCACGGCCTGGATACGAACGTCGATTCCCGGATAAGCTGAGTTAAAGCTAGAGAGTCGCGGTACCAGCCACTGAATGGCAAAGCTGGGCAATAAACTGACGGTTAACGCCCCTTTTGCACTGCGCGACTGAAGCTTGCGCGTGGCTTCGGTGAGCTGAGAAAAAATCTCTTTGATATCCTGAAAATAACTCTGCCCTTCCTCCGTTAACAGCAGGGAACGGTTGCGGCGGCGGAACAGCTTGAGTCCAAGAAAATCCTCAAGAGACTTGATCTGGTGGCTTACTGCGGCCTGCGTCACAAAAAGCTCATCGGCGGCGCGAGTAAAACTTAAATGGCGGGCGGCAGCATCAAAAACACGTAATGCATTTAAGGGCGGTAATCGCTTAGACATGGGTTATTTGGCTTAGGTGTTAAATCATTTTAACAAACAGGAAACAATAGGTTACCTATTAGTTTTTTTTATCTGAGCCATTATAAATTGTCCGTTGAGGAACTACCAGCAAATACCTATAGTGGCGGCACTTCCTGAGCCGGAACGAAAAGCTTTTTTTGGAATGCGTGTTCTGATGGGCTTTTGGCTTACGGTTGTGATGTTGTGTTGTTGTGTTTGCATTTGGTCTGCGCTTCAGACCACGGTAGCAACGCTACCCTATTTCACTTCCTGTACATTTACCCTGTCTGTCCATAGTGATTAATGTAGCACCGCGAATTGCGGTGCTTTTTTTTAGGCTATTTTCAGTAGCTTAAGCAGAGATTATTTCTCCAGCGCGACCATCTCTTTCACGTCGCTGCGGTTAATCTGCTGTTTGTTACCGTTCGCATCTTTATACGAAATCATCCCGGTCTGATCGTCAGTCTTCGGCTTACCGTCGGAGACGATAGTACGACCGTCGTTAGTGTGCATGACATAGTTCGGACCGGAACAGGCGCTCAGGGCAAAAGCCAGGGTACAAGCAGAGATAATTGCGGCAGTCTTTTTCATCTTCTTCTCCTTTTAGCAATAAATGCTATTCAAACCGTTATTCTTAACAGGCTTTAATCGACACCTAACACTTATCAGCATAATCGGCTTACATAAATTCGCCAGGATAAACAGATAATTCCGATGGTTAGTACTTTGCTTGTACATTGGTGAAAATTGCGCGACGATCCTTATATTGATATGAGGAATTCTATGAACGCTTTTAACCCTGCGCAGTTTCGTGCCCAGTTCCCGGCGCTTGCCGATGCCGGTATCTACCTGGACTCTGCCGCCACAACGCTGAAGCCCCAGGCGGTTATCGACGCCACGCAGCAGTTCTACAGCCTGAGCGCGGGCAACGTCCACCGCAGCCAGTTTGCTGAAGCCCAGCGGCTAACGGCACGCTACGAAGCGGCGCGGGATCGCGTTGCCGCCCTGCTTAACGCCCCCTCCGGCAAGAATATCGTCTGGACCCGGGGCACCACCGAAGCCATTAATATGGTCGCCCAGTGTTACGCCCGTCCGCGTCTGAAGGCGGGAGATGAGATCATTGTCAGCGTAGCCGAACATCACGCCAACCTGGTGCCGTGGCTGATGGTGGCGGAGCAGACCGGGGCGCGCATCGTTCAGCTGCCGCTGGCGGCCAACGGCGTGCCGGACGTTGAGCAGCTCGATGAGCTGATCACCCCGCACAGCCGCATTCTCGCCCTCGGTCAGATGTCTAACGTGACCGGCGGCTGTCCGGATCTGGCTCGCGCCATTGCTTACGCCCATAGCGCAGGCATGGTGGTTGTGGTCGACGGCGCCCAGGGGGCGGTGCACTTCCCCGCCGACGTGCAGAAACTGGGGATCGACTTCTACGCCTTCTCCGGCCATAAGCTGTATGGCCCGACCGGTATCGGCGTGCTCTACGGCAAAGCCAGCCTGCTGGATGAGATGTCGCCCTGGCTGGGCGGCGGCAAGATGATTGCCGAGGTGACCTTCAACGGCTTTACGACCCAGCCGGTGCCCTATCGTCTGGAAGCAGGTACGCCAAACGTTGCCGGGGTGATTGGCCTCTGCGCCGCGCTGGAGTGGCTGGAGGGAGTCGATATCGTGCAGGCCGAGAGCTACAGCCGCGGCCTGGCGACGCTGGCCGAAGAGGCGCTGGCCCAGCGTCCGGGTTTCCGCTCGTTCCGCTGCCAGGACTCCAGCCTGCTGGCGTTTGATTTTGCCGGGGTCCATCACAGCGATATGGTCACCCTGCTGGCGGAGTACGGCATCGCCCTGCGCGCCGGACAGCACTGCGCCCAGCCGCTGCTGGCAGCCCTTGGCGTGAGCGGGACGCTGCGCGCCTCGTTTGCGCCCTACAACACAAAAGCCGACGTCGACGCGCTGGTTAACGCCGTCGATCGCGCCCTTGAGATACTGGTGGATTAATGACTAGCCCTGCTTTTGCCGGACACCCGTTTGGCACCGCCGTCACCGAAGAGACGCTAAAAAAGACCTTTGGCCCGCTGACCCAGTGGGAGGACAAGTATCGCCAGCTGATTATGCTCGGCAAACAGCTGCCGCCCCTGTCGGAGGAGCTGAAAGCGCAGGCTCGAGAGATCCCCGGCTGTGAAAACCGCGTCTGGCTCGGCCATACCCGATCGGCGACGGGAAAAATGCACTTCTTTGGCGACAGCGAGGGGCGCATCGTGCGCGGCCTGCTGGCGGTGCTGTTGACCGCCGTCGAGGGGAAAAGCGCCGAGTCGTTGCTGGGGAGCGATCCGCTGGCGCTGTTTGATGAGCTGGGCCTGCGCGCGCAGCTCAGCGCCTCGCGTAACCAGGGCCTGGCGGCGCTGAGCGACGCGGTGGTTGAGGCGGCACGTCAAGTGTGACAACGCCCGTATTGCCCGGTGGCGCTACGCTTACCGGGCCTACAAAACCTATACGGCGCGGGCTGCTTTTGCCATCATCTTCTTCAGCGCATGGGAGACCGCCACGAAGCCAAAGGTGGCGGTGACCATCGTAGCCGCGCCGAAGCCGGAGGCGCAGTCCATCCGCTTCGGCCCTTCTGCCGTGCTCTTCATGGCACAGACCGAGCCGTCTGCCTGCGGGTAGACCAGCGCCTCGGTAGAGAAGACGCAGTCCACGCCCAGCTTGCCCTTGCTGTTTTTCACTACGCCAAAGTCGCTTTTCAACCGCTCGCGCAGCTTGGCCGCCAGCGGATCCTGAATCGTCTTCGCCAGATCGCTGACCTGAATCTGCGTCGGATCGATCTGCCCACCCGCGCCGCCGGTGGTCACCAGCGGAATTTTATACCGGCGGCAGTAGGCGATCAGCGCCGCCTTGGGGCGCACGCTGTCGATCGCGTCGATAACGTAGGTGAAGTCTTTGTTCAGCAGCGTCGCCACGTTGTCGGCGGTCACGAAGTCGTCCACCACCGTCACCAGACACTCGGGGTTGATCTGGCGAATACGATCCGCCATCACCTCAGCCTTGGCCAGCCCAACGCTGTCGCGCAGGGCGTGGATCTGCCGGTTAGTATTGGTCACGCAGACGTCATCCATGTCGATCAGCGTGATGGCGCCAATGCCGGTGCGGGCCAACGCCTCCGCCGCCCAGGAGCCGACGCCGCCAATGCCGACCACGCAGATATGCGCGCGGGCAAACAGCGCCAGCGCCTCTTCACCATATAACCGCGCCGTGCCGCCAAAACGCTGACGCCAGGCATCGCTGATTACCACAGACATAAGACCTCAAAGAGTAAAATTGGGCGCGCAGATTAGCACACTCAGCCGCTAAAGACGTTACCGGTTCCTGCCCCCGGCGCGTTTTTCAGTACCCATACGCGGCCGTAGTGGTTATACCAGCCTGCACGGTGTCCGGCGTCAGGACCGATCCCCTGATAGATATCAAAGTGCTGGCCCTTGATTGCGCCACCCACGTCGAGGGCGACCATCAGGCGCAGCTCATATTGACCGTTAAACTTGCCATTGTTATCCAGCAGCGGGACCTCTGCCAGCAGCGTGGTCCCCGCCGGGATAATGCTGCGATCGGAAGCTACCGAGGCGCGGCCAATCAGCGGCACGGCGCTCGCGCCTTTCACTGGCGCATAGGACTGCGGTTTGAAGAAGACAAATGAAGGGTTCTGCTCCAGCAGCTCCTGCACCTCCGCCGGACTGTGGGTTTCGCCCCAGTGGCGGATCGCCTGCATCGACATATCCTCGCGCTTCACTTCACCACGATCGATCAGCACTTTACCGATGCTGCGGTAGGCGTGGCCGTTTTTACCGCCGTAGCTGAAGAAGTTAAGCGGGCTGCCGTCGCCAAAATCGATATAGCCGCTGCCCTGCACGTCCATAATAAAGTTGTCCATCAGCGAGTTGCTGTAGGCCAGGACATAGTTGTCGCTGAGTGCGCCGGCGTAGATCTCTGCCCGGGACGGCAGGCGACCGCGCTTGGGCGGCATGCGGTAGATAGGATACTGGAACTCGCCCTGCCGGGTATGGCGGGCCTGCACGACCGGCGTGTAGTAGCCGGTAAACTGAACGTTGCCATAGTTATCGGTGCCGTTCATCTGCCAGGCATCAATACCGTACTGGCGCAGAGTGCGGGTGTCACCCCCGGCACGCAACCACTCCTGAACCGCACTGTAGATGCCGCTCTGATTGCCATAGAGGCGCGGCGAGGCGCTGCGGATCTCGCTAACCTGCAGGGCAAAGTCACCGCCATTAATAGGGGCACCCACCGCATCAGGCTGGTTTACCAGGGTGAAAGGCTGGGTTAATTTTCCGTCATCATACTGCTGACCGCGATCGGTCGGTTTCGAGGAGCAGGCGGCAAGCAAGGCCAGCGCTGCGCCTGTAAGGAGGTATTTCGACCAACGTCCTTTCATTGTCTCTCATCTTTTTGGTTAACCAGGGGGCGTGATGAAGATAACAAACCAGTTTCGCTAATGAAATGCGATCGGAAGACTTAAGTCCAACTCCGCTCAAAAAACATGCAGATTGTGCCATTTTTATGCAGATACTTTCATTATTTAACAATTTTCTCGAAAAAGGGTTGCGCCAAAGAGCGAGCGGAGTATAGTGCGCATCCACGGACGCGGGGTGGAGCAGCCTGGTAGCTCGTCGGGCTCATAACCCGAAGGTCGTCGGTTCAAATCCGGCCCCCGCAACCAATACAGTGTGAAAGAAAGAAACCTACTTGAAAAAGTAGCGGTGACGCGGGGTGGAGCAGCCTGGTAGCTCGTCGGGCTCATAACCCGAAGGTCGTCGGTTCAAATCCGGCCCCCGCAACCAACACTGTGAAGTAAAATTATGTAGTAAAATAAGAAGTAGAAGACTCGGACGCGGGGTGGAGCAGCCTGGTAGCTCGTCGGGCTCATAACCCGAAGGTCGTCGGTTCAAATCCGGCCCCCGCAACCACTTCAACAATAAACACCCTTCCGGGTGTTTTTTTGTATCTGTCTCTCGGTAAAACCTCCCGGCAAAAACGTTAGCCCCTGCGGGCCAACGTAACGCCATCAGCAAAGTAAGCTTTGATTCCTGCCAAAATCGACTCCGCAACCTCCTGCTGAAACGCCGAGGTTCTGAGCTTGCGCTCCTCCTCCACGTTGCTGATAAACGCCGTTTCCACCAGGATCGACGGAATATCCGGTGCTTTTAGCACGGCAAAGCCTGCCTGATCGACGCGGTTTTTATGCAGCTTGTTGACGCGGCCGAGGCGATTTAACACCTCTTTGCCAAACTTAAGGCTGTCGTTAATAGTCAGAGACTGCACCATATCGAACATGGTGTGATCCAGATACTGGTCGCCGCTCTTGCTTACGCCGCCTATCAGGTCGGCAGCGTTCTGCGTCTGGGCAAGGTATTTCGCCGCCGTACTGGTGGCTCCTTTTGTTGACAGCGCAAAGACCGACGAGCCGCGCGCGGCGCGGCTGGTAAAGGCATCAGCGTGGATAGAGACAAAGAGATCGGCGCGCTGTTTCTGTGCCTTTGCCACCCGCACTTTTAACGGAATAAAGACATCTTCGTTGCGCGTCATGTAGGCCTTCATATTGGCCTCTTTATCAATGAGCGCGCGCAGGCGGCGGGCAATTTGCAGCACCACGTCTTTTTCACGCGTCTTATATTTGCCGATCGCCCCCGGATCCTCTCCCCCGTGGCCGGGATCGAGCATGATCACTACTGGACGATCGCGTCCGGCCTTGCCCGGCTGCGGGCCACTCTGGGCAGGCGGCACCTGCTTGTCCAGATTGCCTTTGTTGTAATCCTCCAGCAGCGCAAGGAGCGGATCCTGCTCGTTCTGCCCGTTAACCGGGTAGAGGTCCATCACCAGGCGCTCTTTGAACTCCGCTACCGGGGCCAGCGAGAAGAGGTGTGGGCTAACGTTCTGCTTAAGCTCAAAGACCATGCGCACGGTGTTAGGATCGAACTGGCCGACCCGGGCAGATTTGATAAAGGGATCGTCGCCGTGGATCTGGTTTCCGACGCCTTTCAATACCGAATTGAGATTAACCCCTTCAATGTCTACCACCAGCCGCTCCGGGTTGCTTAAGGCGAACTGACGATACTTCAGCACCCGATTCGACTCCACGGTAATGCGCGTATAGGTTGATGCGGGCCAGACGCGTACGGCGATAACCTGACTTACCGCGGCTAAACCGACCTTGCTTACGCTAAGCAACCACAGAGCGCCAGCGCCTTGTAACAGCTGGCGACGGCTAAGAGCTGAGTTGGATCCTGACATGCCTCTCCCGAGCAAAAAATATGACATTTATTATTAAAACGGCCTGCTTGACGAAAAACTTTAACGAATGATGCATAAACTGTCATCAATAAAAGGGTAAACATTGTTTTAACAGCGGTGACAATGTGGAGATTTTTCTCGCATCGCGGTGAAATTTTGACTTGCGCCCACGGCAATAAAAGAATAAAAATACATAAATTACGAATAATCATGCAATGAGGGTTGTGCCGTGGTGAAGGAGCGTCGAACCGAACTGGTACAGGGATTCCGCCACTCTGTTCCCTATATTAATGCCCATCGGGGGAAAACCTTTGTCATCATGCTGGGCGGTGAAGCCATTGAGCATGAGAACTTTTCCAGCATCGTCAATGACATTGGTCTGCTGCACAGCCTCGGCATTCGTCTGGTGGTGGTCTACGGCGCACGGCCGCAGATCGATGCTAACCTGGCGGAGCACCACCACGAGCCGATTTATCACAAGCATACCCGCGTCACCGATGCCAAAACCCTTGAACTGGTCAAGCAGGCGGCGGGGCTGCTACAGCTCGATATCACCGCGCGTCTCTCGATGAGCCTCAACAATACGCCGCTGCAGGGGGCGCATATCAATGTGGTGAGCGGCAACTTTATCATTGCTCAGCCGCTGGGCGTGGATGACGGCGTCGACTACTGCCATAGCGGGCGTATTCGCCGCATCGATGAAGAGGCGATCCACCGCCAGCTCGACGGCGGCGCGATTGTGCTGCTAGGGCCGGTGGCGGTATCGGTCACCGGCGAGAGCTTTAACCTCACCTCGGAAGAGGTCGCTACCCAGCTCGCCATCAAGCTGAAGGCGGAGAAGATGATTGGCTTCTGCTCCTCGCAGGGGGTGATCAACGACGAGGGCAATATTGTCTCTGAGCTGTTCCCTAACGAGGCGCAGGCGCGGGTTGAAGAGCTGGAGGCGCGCCAGGACTACCACTCAGGCACGGTGCGCTTCCTGCGCGGCGCGGTAAAGGCCTGCCGCAGCGGCGTGCGTCGCAGCCACCTGATTAGCTATCAGGAAGATGGCGCACTGTTGCAGGAGCTTTTCTCACGCGACGGTATCGGTACGCAGATCGTGATGGAGAGCGCCGAGCAGATCCGCCGCGCTACCATCAACGATATCGGCGGCATTCTGGAGCTGATCCGCCCCCTGGAGCAGCAGGGCATTCTGGTGCGGCGCTCACGCGAGCAGCTGGAGATGGAGATCGACAAGTTCACGATTATTCAGCGCGACAACCTGACCATCGCCTGCGCCGCGCTCTATCCCTTCCCGGAAGAGAAGATTGGCGAGATGGCCTGCGTGGCTGTGCACCCGGACTACCGCAGCTCGTCGCGCGGCGAAGCGCTGCTGGAGCGTGTGGCCCTTCAGGCGCGCCAGCTGGGCCTTAGCAAACTGTTTGTGCTGACCACCCGCAGCATCCACTGGTTCCAGGAGCGCGGATTTACCCCGGTGGATATCGACCTGCTGCCGGAGAGCAAGAAGCAGATGTACAACTATCAGCGCCGCTCAAAAGTGCTGATGGCTGACCTTACCTAAGCACGTGCTTCCCTACCCGGCCGGGTAGGGATTTCTCTATTTGACCTGTGCAAAAATCTCGCCGAGGCCGCTGCGTCGTTCGGTACGGGTAGCAATAGCCTGCACCAGAATACGCTCGTCGGCGTAGAGCGACAGGCGATGGCGGGCGCGGGTGATGGCGGTGTAGACCAGCTCCCGGGTAACCACCGGCACCATCTGTCCTGGCAGGATCAGCGCGGCGTGGTCAAACTCGGACCCCTGCGATTTGTGTACCGTCATCGCCCAGGCTGTCTCATGCTCCGGCAGGCGGCTGGGCTGCACCGATTTAATGGTACCGTCCGGCAGCGGGAACCAGACGCGCGTCCCCTGCCCCCGGTTCAGCGCCACGCCGATATCGCCGTTAAACAGCCCCAGCGCGCTGTCGTTACGGGAGATCATCACCGGGCGTCCATCAAACCAGCGCGAGTGAGGCGTCCGGCTAATCCGCCGCTGGTTCGCCAGCGTCTGCTCCAGCCGCTCGTTGAGTCCTGCTACGCCAAACGGTCCTTCGCGCAGGGCACAGAGCAGCTGATACTCGCTGAACGCCGCGAGGATCGCCTTTGGCTCCGCCTCATCACGCACCAGCTGCAGATAGCGAGCATAGCCCGCTAGCGCATCGTCAAGCAGGGCCTGGTAATCGTCACGCGCCTGGAGAGGCTTGTGCTCAATGTCGCTAAATCCCTGGCTAAACACCGAGCGGGTACTTTTCTTATCGCCCCGGTTTACCGCCGCCGCCAGCTGTCCAATGCCGGAATCACTGCCGAAGCGGTAGCTGGTTTGCAGTAGACAGAGGCTGTCACGCAGTGCGCCTGCCCCGCCCGGCTCGCCACCGGGAACGGCCATTCCCGTCAGGCGGGAGAGCTGCTCCGCCCGGGCCGGGGTAAAGCCCGCGTTAACCCATGCGCAGATATCCCCCAGCACCGCCCCCGCCTCTACCGAGGCCAGCTGATCGCGATCGCCTAAGAAAATCACCCGTCCATGCGCAGGCAGCGCATCGATCAGCCGTGACATCATCGGCAGGTCAATCATTGACGCTTCATCCACCACCAGCACGTCGAGGTGCAGCGGGTTCCCGGCATGATAGCGCAGGCGCTGGCTGCCGGGCTGGGCGCCAAGCAGGCGGTGCAGCGTACTGGCTTCTACCGGCAGACGCTTTTTCTGATCGTCGGTTAAGGCCAGCTGGCGCAGCGCTGCGCCCAGCGACTCCGTCAGACGTGCCGCCGCTTTCCCGGTCGGGGCGGCCAGATGGATGCGGCAGCGCCCACCGTTCGCCATCTGTACCAGCGCCGCCAGCAGCTTAGCCACCGTAGTGGTTTTCCCGGTGCCGGGCCCGCCGGAGATCACCGAGATCCGCCGGGTCAGCGCCACCGCTGCCGCCACCTTCTGCCAGTTGATCCCCTCCGTTGATGGGAAAAGCCCGTCCAGAATCTGCCGCAGCTGGGCTTCATCCACGCTCAGCGGCTGATTAACCTCGCTGAAGAAACTGGCTACGGTAAGCTCGTTGCACCACATGCGGTTAAGGTAGAGGCGATCCCCCGCCAGCACCATCGGCGCAGGGGTATGACCGTCGCTGACCGCGTCGGATCGCTGTAAGATCCCAGCCCAGTCGCAGGGCGCACCGGCCTCGGCAAACAGCGCCATCAGCAGCGAATGGCTCTTATCCTCGGCCTCGGCCGCCAGTCGGGAGAGGGGCAGACAGACATGGCCCTCCCCCGCGTCGCGGCTAAGTATCGCCGCCGCCAGGGTTACCGCTGGCTCGTCGCGTCCGGCCACGGTCAGGGCAAACTGGACGTCCAACGGGCGAAACAGCTTCTGCGCCAGCGCCTCTATAAGCAGAGTTTGCATCGTCACTGTGCGGTCTCCTGATAGTCTTCACTGGCCTCTTCACCGCTAAACAGGGCATCCATCTCGCTAATCAGCCGCGCATCCGGGCGGGTGGTATAGATGCCCTGCTCGCTGTTTTGCGCATCGACGCCGCGCAGGAACAGATAGATTACGCCGCCAAAGTGGCGCTCATAGTCATAGCCCGCAATACGGTGACGAAGATAGCGGTGTAGCGCCAGGGTATAAAGTTGATACTGTAAGTCGTAGCGGTGCGACTGCATGGCAGCCGCCATCGCCTCCCGGGTGTAGGCTTCGCTGCTCTCACCCAGCCAGTTGGACTTGTAGTCCAGCAGGTAGAAGCGCCCATTGTGGCGGAAAACCAGGTCGATAAAGCCCTTTAGCATCCCACGCACGTCACGGAAATCCAGCGGCGGACAGGCCGCCGAGAGCGGATCGTAACGACGGATCGCCGCGTCCAGCTTCTCTGAGGTCAGGGTCTGGGCAATCGGAATATAGAACTCCATCTCTACTTGCTTATCTTTCGCGGTGAGCTGACTTAACGACAGGCCCGATTCAATAAGCGGCGCGCGCAGGACCGCGTTGATCCATGCCTGCAGCACCGGCTGCCACTGCTCGTCAAAACCGCCCGCCTGTAGACGCTCGTTTACCCACGCCTCGGTCACCGGCTGGGTGAAGTCGATATCTTCAAACAGCCCGTGTAAAAAGGTGCCCGGCGATGCCCCGCGTGGAAAGGCATGCGGCGTTAAGGCGGGCACGTCATCCAGCTGGCGCTCGCCAGCGGCGTCAACGTCCAGCCGCGGAAGCAGATCCTGGGCGATACCGTGCCCGCGCTGCTGCAGGCCGGAGTAGCTGGTCACCCGCCAGTCGTCGAGAATAGGACGATCGATATGCCGGGCGCGCAGCGACGGCGGCAGCGAGAGCGTATACTCCCAGCGCGAATTATCCGGCGTACCGGGAATGCTGAGCACGATATCATCACCGCACAACGCCTCCAGGCATTGACGCAGACCTGCGGCATCGCGCGGCTCGCCCTGCTGGATCAGCCTGCCCAGCGCGCTGTGGTGAAAATCGCTCTCGCCGGATTTCTCTCCGCGACGACGGAACAGTGGCGCAATGCCGAGGCTACAGTGCCACACGGAGCGCGTCAGCGCCACGTAGAGCAGGCGCAGATCTTCCGCCAGCCGCTCCGCCTCGGCCAGTTCAATGCTCTCGTCGGCCTGACTGAGATCCAGTACCGCCTCGAAGGAGGTGCGGTCATGATAGAAAGCCTGGTCCTGCGCCCGGTAGTTGGCGATAAACGGCAGCCAGACCAGCGGGTACTCCAGCCCTTTCGCTTTATGGATGGTGACGATCTGCACCAGATGCTTGTCGCTCTCCAGCCTGAGCTGCTGGCTGGCGGCGTTGCTGTCCGGCTCGGCGATATGCTGCGCCAGCCAGCGTACCAGCGCATGCTCGCTCTCGGTATGCGCCCCCGCCTCCTGTAACAGCTCGCTGATGTGCAGGATATCGGTCAGACGCCGCTCGCCGCCGGAGGTCGCCAGCAGGTTCTCCGCAATATTGCGCTGGGCCATCAGGGTTCGCAGCATTGGCATGACGCCACGCTTCTGCCACGTCTGCCGATAGCCGTCAAACTCCTCAACCACCCGATCCCAGGCCTGTTCATCCTTGTTTAGCTGCTCAATATCCTGGGCGGTCAGGCCCAACATCCCCGTTGCCAGGGCGCTGCGCAGGGTGCTCTCCCGCTCAGGGGTCAGTACCGCCTGGATAAGCCACAGCAGCTCCTGCGCCTCCGGCGTCTCAAAGACGCTGTCACGGTTGGAGAGGTAGACCGAAGGAATATTCAGCAGCGTCAGGGCGTCACGGATCAGCGCCGCCTCGTGGCGGCTACGCACCAGCACGGTAATGTCGGAGGCCTGAACCGGCCGGGAGCGCTTGCCGTCGTGCAGTAACGCGCTGCCCTGCTGCCCCGCCACCAGCCAGTCGCGGATCTGCGCTGCGCAGAGCTGGGCCATAAAGGCCTGGTAATCACCGATACCGGTGCCGTCGCCCTCCATCAGCCACAGGTTCATAGCAGGCTGTGTTTCGCCATGCAGTTCGAAGCGCAGAGGCTGGTTCCTTTCCGCCGCCTTCACCGGCATGAAGGGGATCTCGCGGAACATAAAGGCGTTGTCCATCTGGCTGAAGAGCGTATTCACGCTCGCCACCATGCCGGGAGCCGAACGCCAGTTGGTATCGAGCGTATAGTGGGCGCTGACTTCACCACGCGCTTTCATGTAGGTGAAGATATCTGCGCCGCGAAAGGCGTAGATCGCCTGCTTGGGATCGCCAATCAGCAGCAGCGCGGTATCCGGCTGCTGCCGCCAGATACGGCGGAAAATACGGTACTGCTGGGGATCGGTATCCTGAAACTCATCGATCATCGCCACCGGGAAACGCTGGCGGATCGCGGCCGCCAGCGCCTCACCGTTGTCGCTGTTCAGCGCCTGGTCGAGGCGGCTCAGCATGTCATCAAAGCCCAGCTCGCCGCGACGGCGCTTCTCCCGCGCTACCGCCTCGCGGATCTCCCGCATGGCGGTGGTCAGCACCAGATCGCTGAGGCTGAGCGGCTCGGCCAGCAGGCCCTCAATGGCAACAAACAGCGGGTGCTCCGGCACGACGCCGCCCGCCTTGGTGCGCGAAGTTAAAAACGACTGGGCGAACTTCTCCAGCGCGTCCGGCAGCAGATAGCTGCGGGTCTTCTCCTGCGCCCAGGCGCTAATCTTCTCGATCCACTTGCCCTGGTTGCCGCGGTTAAACTTGCGTCGGTCGATGCCTGAACTCTCGATCAGGGGATCGAGCTCCGCTACCGCCGCAAGCCACTGCTGCTTAATAGCATCAATGCGGGCGATGATTTTTGCATGGCGCGAAGCCAGGGTTTCATCTGCAGGCGGCGGGGATTTAATTACCGGCGCCTCCCCCTGCAGATAGCGGTTAATCGCGTTCAGCAGCTCCAGCGGCCCCTTCCACGAGGCGTGGATCACCTCGGCGATATCGCGCGGCAGCGGGTAACAGTGTCGGCGCCAGAAGTCGGCGCAGGCCTGCGCGCGCAGCAGGGACTCATCTTCAATCAGCTGCTGTTGGAAAAGCATGCCCGACTCAAAGGCGTTGAGGCTTAGCATGCGCTGGCAGAAGCCGTGAATGGTGAAGACCGCCGCCTCGTCCATCTGCCGCTCGGCCAGCATCAGCCAGCTCGCGGCCTGCTGCTTATCCGGAATATCGTCAAGCAGACGGGCATAGAGCGGATTGTCGGTGCTTTCGCGCAGGCAGGCGATACGCAGCTCGTGGATGTTGCTGCGGATACGGCCGCGCAGCTCTTCGGTGGCGGCTTCGGTAAAGGTCACCACCAGCAGCTCCTCTACGGTAAGCGGCCGTGAAAAGGCGCTCTCGCCGCCCAGCCCCAGCAGCAGGCGCAGGTAGAGGGCGGCGATGGTGTAGGTTTTTCCGGTGCCCGCAGAGGCTTCAATCAGGCGCTCACCGCGTAAGGGTAAGCGCAGGGGGTCCAGAGTCTCAGCGGGGTTGGTCATTATTTCTCACTTATCAGGGGCAGCGTGCGCTGCAGTGCGCTGACGTTGTCCCATACCTTCCAGCCTTCAGGGTGTACATACCCGGATTTATCACTCGGCGTGCCGGAGACCTGGGACAGGATCGCCATCCCCCGCGGCTCTACCACCGCCTGGTGGAAGAAGTCGGCAAGTTTCTGCAGCGTCAGCTGTTTAATCTCAGCGACAACTTTATCACGGGAATCAAAGCGCATATTACCCCGATCGAAATCTTTGCTGATCTGCGTCGCCTCTTCACCCAGCGTTTGCGGGGCCTGTGTGACCTGGGCGATCACCGTCTGCTGGAGCTGGGCAAACTCCTCCGCACTCATTTTGCGCAGCCGCTCCTCCGCCGTCGGGAAGAAGGCCTGGTAGCGCGCCCACAGCGCCGACGGCTGCTTGTCGCTGCTCTGGAGCAGGAAGCCCAGCCCCCACTGGCGGCCAACGCTCATCGGGAAGGCAAATACCGCATAGCCGAGCTGCTCCTCGGTACGCAGCTGATTATAGAACCACGGCTGGATGATCTGCCCCAGCATCGCGCTGTAGGCCGAGCTGCTGTACTCGTCATAGCCCGGCGGGACAAACACGGCGGCCAGCGCCGAATCGCTGGTGCTGCCCGCTTTCTCAAAGATGATTTCCTGCTTTTTATCCACCAGCACGTCACGGTTGCGGCACCACTGGTTTCCCTTCGCCGCAAGCTGATCCTGCACCTGGTGGGCCAGATCTTTCGCCTGCACCTCGCTCATATTGCCAACGATTAGGAACTCCGGACGCGCGTTGCTTTTCAGCCGATCGCGGTAGGCCATGACATCTTTCAGGGTGATCTCAGGCAGCAGCGCCCGGCGCTCTTCACGCTGGAAGTAGGGAACCTGAGAGAGCATCTGCGTCGGCATGATCGCCTGCTCGTAGGCTTTCCCCTTCTCTGCGGAGTCCATCATCTGTGCATACCAGGACTTCGCCTGCGCCAGTTGGTCCTCGGTTGGCGTATAGCTAAAGTAGCCCGCCAGCAGATCTTTGAAGAGCTGCGGCAGATGCTGGGTATAGCCGTTAGCATTGAGCATCAGGCCGTTATTGGCATTCGTGGAGAAACTAATTCCGCCGACGGCGGCCTGGTTACTCAGCTGATCCAGGGCGATCCCCGCCAGGTAATCATTCAGCGCGAACATCACCTGGTTTTTAGCGCTGTCCATCGCCAGCGGATTACGCAGCACGACGCTAACGTCAGCCTTTGGCTCGCTGGCAAAGTAGCGGCTTGGCATGTAAACCACGCGCAGAGTAGGATCGTCCACAATCAGCTCGGGATGGGTGTAGTTTTTCGCCGGCTTTTGCAGCGTAAAATCATCTGGAATATAGGGATTCAGCTCGGGCAACTTCAGCGCGATGGCATTGGATCTCTGCTGCCAGTCGGCGAAAGTCTGGTCGCTAATCTTGTCGACCTGATAAGGCGCATCGACAAAATAGGCGGTTTTATTGTGCGGCTCCTGCGGGCTGATGTACCAGATGCGGGCGTTCTGCGGCGTCATCATTGCCAGCCGCGCTTTAACAGCCTCGGCATCAAACCGATCGGCAATGTTTACCGCGTCCAGGGTATGTTCAACCGGCACGCGGATCATGGTATCCGCCAGCCACTCGACGTAGTCCATATCCCGAGTAATGGAGGGATAGCGGAAGTCGAGATCCAGCACGTGGGAAAGCTCGTCAAAGTAGCGCTTGTCCACGCCCTTCTCACGCAGCAGCTGGAGATAGCTAAAAATGGCCGCAACCACCTCATCACGGTGCGCCAGCCCCTTGTCGGTCAGGGTGGCAGAGATAGCCAGCACGCCGCTGTTGCCGTTCACGACAGGATCGGAGTCGCCGCGGATCCCTTCCGCCAGCCCCTGCTGCTGCAGCCAGTCAGAGAGGGTGCCCGGGCTGCGGTTGCCAATCAGGTAGGTGATCAGCTCGTCGGTTTTGCTGCGGAACTGGGGCGTATTGTTATCGATGCGGAACTCAACCCGCACCACCTTGCGCGGCATCACCGGCACGTAGTGGAGGATCAGCCCCTTCTGCGCGTCGGTTACTACCGGCACGTCAATTTTCGGCAGCGCCAGCGCTTTGTTCGGCACGCGGCCAAAGGTTTTCGCGGCGATGGCGGCCAGCTCCGGCAGCGGACGATTGCTATAGATCACGGCCTTCATCAGGTTCGCCGAATAGTATTTATCGCGGAAGGCCAGCAGCGCCTCCTGCACCGGGCTACCCGGCTTGTCGCTCAGGGTCTCCAGGTTACCACCGGAGAAGCGCGAAGCCGGATGCGCCGGGTTAATGGTCTCTGCGCTCACCTGCGCCATGCGCATCCCGTCCCGGGAGCGGGCCAGCGTCAGCTCGGCGTTGACCGCGTTACGTTCGCGCTCGGCATACTTTTTATCAAGCAGCGGCGAGGCGATGGCATCCGCAAGGCGATCCACGGCCCCTTCCAGCGCGTCGTTCTCCACTTCCATATAAAACGCGGTACGGTAGGGTGCGGTGCTGGCGTTGTGGCTGCCGCCGTGCAGCTTTAAAAATTCAGCAAGGCTGTCCGGCTGCGGATAGTGAGTAGAGCCCATCAGGGTCATATGCTCAAGATAGTGCGCCAGACCGGGATGCGCCTCGGGATCCTGCAGCGAGCCCACGGGTACCACCAGCGCAGAGAGCGATTTCACCGCCTGCGGATCGTTAACCAGCAGAACAACCATGCCGTTATCGAGGCGAATAGCCTGATACTGGCGGGTGTCCTTATCGCTTTTACGAATGGTTTCCTGAACGGGTTGCCAACCGGTGTCTGCCTGACTTAACGGTGCCCAGAAGGCGACAAATAAGACTAACGCTTTGAACCAGGTGCTGCTGGGCATTCACGAACCTCATCATTAACAAACCAGTACCGGCAGGGCCGGCATATCTAATCAGTCCGTGATTCGCTGCGCATCATAATGGAAGCCTATCCGCTGCGCAATTTTTACACACTTCATCAGGACTGACTAAAGCGAAAGAGCGGCAGTAAATAACGCTCTGCCTGCTTAACTATCTCGGCATAGTTTTCCGGTTCGAGGGTGCGCCACAGGCGCTGGTACCATACGTCTTCCCCCTCGCCGCTGACCACCATGTTGCCTTCATAAGCCTGCAGGAATTTGCTCCGCGCCTTAGCGAGCGTCTCCTCGTCTTTTAACATCGCATCATTTGTCGCGTCATAACAGGCTTTTATCCATGCCCCACCGCTTTCCGGTAGCAGCAGCAGCGGTTTTTTCATCCCTTCCCGGTAGCCTTCGACCAGCTCCTCAAGGTACCTCAAGGCCTCATCCTGCTTGAGAGGTGGGAACTGCCAGGCTTTATCGTTGCGGACAAACAGCCGACTCTCTCCCGTTCCGCCGCTGGCACAGTAGACAAGATGTTCCAGCCAAAGTTGCAGCCCCTGTGAGACCTTCAGCATCGAAGGACGCCAGCGCAGCAGGCCATCCTCCTGTACATGCTGTAGCCAGCCGGTCAGGTGCACCTTGCCACAGTCAAGCTCGATCTCCATGCTCTCGGCGGGTTTGCGGTGCTCGTGAACGCGCGACGCCAGCTGCTGCATCTCCTGGTGCTGGCTCTCCCAGACAATTTCACCAAATGCGCCGTAGGGCAGCTGGCCCGCTGCGCGGTACTGACGGAAGAGTTTCTCAACGTCCTCCTCCTCTACCAGGGTATTGAGCAGCGCCTGGTTAAGCTGGTAGCGGTCCAGCCCATCGATAATAAAGGGCTCGGCGTCAGGAATGTCGCTCGCCTCAGGGCGAAAGTTCACCTTCAGACGCATCTGGAAGAAGGCCCGCACCGGATGTGCCCAGAAGCGCTGCAGCTGCTCAAACGGCAGCGTCTCCAGCGGCTCCTCCGCCAGCTCCTGAATAAAGGTGGCATGGGCTACCCCCTGCTGGCTGGCGGCGGGTAACCACTCCCGGGCGTAGCTTTGCAGCTCATCTGCAATAAAGTTTTCTGCATCAAACGGCATCCGCGTATGCAGATGGGTGATGTGATCCACCACCCGCTTCGCGCTTTCGTCGCAGGTAAGTTCTTCATCGCCGGGCAGATAGTGGCTCTGCCCGATGTAGTCCACCAGCTCCTGCACCAGCACCGACGGGAAACGCTCGCTGTTATCCTGAATCGAGCGCCCGATATAACTGATGTAGAGCTTCTGCTGGGCAGAGATGAGCGCCTCCAGGAAGAGGTAGCGGTCATCGTCCCGACGGCTACGATCGCCGCGCATCGGTTTCTGGCTCATCAAATCAAAGCCGAGCGGGGCCAGCGCGCGCGGATAGACGCCGTCGTTCATCCCCAGCAGGCAGACGACCTTAAAGGGGATCGAGCGCATCGGCATCAGCGTACAGATATTGATAGGCCCGGCGAGGAAGCGCTGGCTAATACGCTCCTGATCGAGCCTCTGCGCCAGCTCGTCTCGCAGCAGGGAGAGCGGCACTGCTTCGTCATAGTGCGCGCCAACGCCCTGGGTGATAACCGCCTGCCACTGCTGTTCAATCAGTGCCAGCGCAGCCTCGGTATCGGGATCCGGCAGGAAAAAGTCGTTGAGCATGTCGCGGCAGACCGGCAGCCACTCGGCCAGCGGGCGATCCTGGGCCAGCCCTTTACGCCACAGCCTGAGCTGCATCAGCAGCGAGGCCAGATGGCCCACCAGCTCGGCAATCAGGCCGCTGGACTCATCGTAGGGCAGCACCGACTGCCACTCGCCCTGACGGCTCTCCATTGCGTAGCCGAGCAGCATGCGCGTCAGGCCAAACTGCCAGGTGTGCTGGCCGGTCGCGGGCAGCGCCAGCTCGCGGACGTTGTCGTCGTCCATGCCCCAGCGCACGCCGGACTCGTTGACCCACTGGCGCAGATAGCGCAGTCCCTCTTCGTCGATGTTAAACCGCGCGGCGAGCACCGGCACATCCAGCAGGGCCAGCACGTCCTCCGACTGGAAGCGGCTGTCCGGCAGCGAAAGCAGGCTGATAAAAGCCTGCAGCGCCGGGTGCGACTGGCGCGCGCGACGGTCGGAGATAGCATAGGGCAGATAGCGATCCCCGCTGGCGCTGCCAAACACCGCCTGGATAAAGGGGCTGTAGCTGTCGATATCCGCCACCATCACAATGATGTCGCGCGGGGAGAGATCCGGATCTTCTTCCAGCATCGCCAGCAGACGATCGTGCAGTACCTCGACCTCCCGCTGCGGACTGTGGCAGATGTGCACCGCCACGCTGCGATCCTCCCGCTCCAGCCTGCGCTTGCCGTCGCTGCGCTCATACTCCTGGGCCGTCACGCCGGCGACGGCGCTGTTTTTCAGCTCCAGAATGTCATACTGCAAGTTTTGCAGCAGCGCACCGGGCGTAATATCAACGAAGGCGTCGAGATCGTCGTAGCGATCCATCCCTGCCAGCAGATAGATGTAGTCGCGCCCCAGCTTGCCCCACGAGGCCAGCAGCGGGTTACCCACCTCCTGCTCGCCTTCGCTGTTAAACAGGCCCTCTACCGGCTGATCTTCACGGAACAGGGCCACCGGATGGGCATCAAGGTGGTGTTTACGCTGGCGGGCAATCAGCCGGGAGAGAAACGCCGGATCTTTAATATCCCCCCAGTAGTAGCGGCAGGGGTTGGTAAACAGCAGGTGAATATCCACATGCTTGCCCAGCGCCTGCAATGCCTGGAGATAGACCGGCGGCAGGGCCGAAATGCCGCAGATAAACACCCGGGAGGGCAGCCCGGCAGGGGGCGTCGTCGCGGACTCCAGCACGTTGATAAAACGCTGGTAGAGATTGGCTCGGTGCCAGTGCGGCTGCCCCAGCGCGGCGGTGTGCTCCACCAGCGCCCGCCAGAGCGGTGCCTGCCAGACCTGTGCTTCACCGAGGCCGTCGACCAGGCCACCCTCTTCCCAGCGGGTCAGCCACTCCGGGCGAAAGACCAGATACTGATCGTAGAGATCCGCTACCCGAGACGAGAGCTGAAACAGCTTACGCTTATCATCGTCGTCATTGAGGTAGTGACGAAGCATGGTGAACGCCTCCTGCTCCAGCATCTGCGGCAGCAGGGTCATCAGCTTCCAGCTCATGCTCTGTTTATTAAAGGCGCTCTCTTTCGGGATGTCCGGCAGCACGCGGACAAACATATCCCAGATAAAGCTCGCCGGGAGCGGAAACTCGATATTGGCGGCGATGCCAAACTTTTGTGACAGCGTCATCTGTAGCCATTGCGCCATGCCGGTACTCTGTACCAGCACCATTTCGGCCTCAAAGGGATCGTCGAGCCGTTCGCGCTCAACGATAAATTCCATCAACGCTTCCAACACATCCAGACGATTGGAGTGATAGACCCTTAACATAAACGCTCCTGACTACTCATAAACTGGGCAATATAACCGCGTCATCTTCCCCTGCCTGCCCACCGGCGAGGTGATGGTTACGCTGATGCTGACACATCCGGCGTCCGTTGTCTGTATCCGGCTGACCTGCCAGCCCGGCGGTAGCGGCGCGGGCCGGGGCTGCGCCTGCTGCCAGCCATAACGCCACAGATAGCGATAGTGGCTCCAGGCGGTGAACCCCTCCAGCAGCACGCGATGATACCCTGTCAGCGCCGTCACAACCATGACCAGCAGCACCATTGCCAGCAACGTTTCCGGCAGGCTAAAGCCCCTCTGGTGGGCTACGGCATCTGGCATTGGCCTATCTCCTTGAATGGACAGAAATCGCTCCAGCCGTGGGGCGAAAACGTCACGCCGCTGTCGCCTATCGTCCCGCTGCGCCACAGGGTTTCACTCCCGCTGGCGGCGATCATCAGCAGCGTCCGGTCGGCAAAAATACGCAGGCAAACCCGCCACGGCTGGCGGCTATGCTCCCGGCACTGCACGGCAGGCTGCGTCTGCCAGGGCTGCATCCGCCCCCACTCCAGCGCCGAATGGGCTGCGGCTAAACTGCGTATAGCCCGGCTTTCGCTGGTAATGCGCTGCGTATGGGTACGCTGGCGCTGGTTCAGGCCAGTAAGCATCAGGCTGCCCAGCACCAGCAGCAGGAGAACCAGCGCAAGAGAGGATATTCCCCTTTCATCTTTCACAGATTTCACTTTTCATAAATTGTACCCCGCCACGCTGTACGTCGCGCTTAGGGTCTCCTCGGGATGACCAAGGGGAGCCGCCGCCAGCGTGACCGTCAGCATGGGGGCGAAAGCGCCCTGCGGCTGGCGGATCACCATGAAGCGCTGGACGCTGACCGTGGCGGGATCGGTAATTTTATCCCACCCTTTCTCTTCGCAGCTCTCCGCCCCCTGTCGCGTCTCCAGCACGCCGTTCTGCAGACGAAAGCCGGTCTGTTCGGCCGTAGAGAGGGGCGAATGCTCCCACCGGCCATTGCTGTTGGCATCCCACTGCACAATCACACAGGCTCCCTGTCGACCCATCACCAGCGGCTCTCCGCTACACTCCCCCCGGCAGTAGCCAGCCCGCTGGAGATGTTTTCCCAGCGTGAAGAGATGCTGCCAAACCGCTTCCTCCAGGGCTTGCTGCCGGGTCTGATGGAGCATTGCCGTTTGCAGCGCAGGTAAAAAGCGGGCCGCGCTGAGCAGGAGTACGCTACCGATGGTCATCGCAATAAGCACCTCCAGCAGCGAGAAACCGCCCTCGGTCAGCTGCATGAACCGCCGTTTGTACGCTGGCATACTCTTATCCGTCCCCAATTTGACACAATAATCTGCCACTCCCCCGCCTCGCTGCGCAGCGTGATATGTCCGGCCCATGCCGTATTGCGCAGCCCGTAAAAGCCGAGCGAGGGGGTGATATCCACCAGTGCTACCTCTGGCCAGAGCGGACGCAGCGCAAAGGGATTATCCGGCCCACAGGACGCCTGCGCGTTAGCCGACGCCAGCAGGCACCAGCGGTCGCTCTCCTGCTTCACCCATACCTTACGATCCCGGCTGTGCCAGTTGGCGTCGTCCCGTAACAGCTCCAGATAGTCACGCACCTGCCAGGCGGTTTGCCACAGACGCTGGTGCGCCTGGTAGCTCTGCCAGCCGTACAGCCCCGATGCGCCCAGGATCACGAGCACCATCATCGCTACCGTGGTTTCTATAAGGGTGTAACCCTGCTCTTTTTTCATGGCCGTACTCTGCACCTGATGTGCGATGCATGCGAGGTGAGATGCTCGCTTTTACGAGGTGCTACGAGAGAAATGTCGTGAATTGCAGAGGGTTACATCCCAGCGGGAAAGCGGGTCGCAGAACGAAATGCGGGAGGAAAAAAACCGGCGCAGTAACGCGCCGGCTGTGGCAGGCTATCAGCGTTAGATAGCGACCGGGGCTTTAATCCCAGGGTGCGGATCGTAGCCTTCGATCTCAAAGTCGTCGAAGCGGTAGTCAAACAGCGACGCCGGCTTGCGCTTGATGACGAGCTTCGGCAGCGCGCGCGGCTCACGGGTCAGCTGCAGGTGCGTCTGCTCCATGTGGTTGCTGTAGAGATGGGTATCGCCGCCGGTCCAGACGAAGTCGCCCACCTCCAGGTCACACTGCTGCGCCATCATATGCACCAGCAGCGCGTAGCTGGCGATGTTGAACGGCAGGCCGAGGAAGACATCGCAGGAGCGCTGATAGAGCTGGCAGGAGAGCTTGCCATCCGCGACGTAAAACTGGAAAAACGCGTGGCACGGGGCCAGCGCCATTTTGTCCAGCTCGCCCACGTTCCAGGCAGAGACGATGATCCGCCGGGAGTCAGGATCGGTCTTCAGCTGGTTCAGCACGGTCGCGATCTGGTCGATGTGGCGACCATCTGGCGTGGGCCATGCGCGCCACTGCTTGCCGTAGATCGGACCAAGATTACCCTGCTCGTCGGCCCACTCGTCCCAGATGGTGACGTTGTTTTCATGCAGGTAGGCGATGTTGGTATCGCCCTGCAGGAACCACAGCAGCTCATGAATGATCGAGCGCAGGTGGCAACGCTTGGTGGTCACCAGCGGGAAGCCCTCCTGCAGGTTAAAGCGCATCTGATGGCCAAAAATGGAAAGCGTGCCGGTGCCGGTACGGTCGTTTTTCTGCGTGCCTTCATCCAGCACTTTTTGCATCAGTTCTAAATACTGTTTCATGGTTCCTCAGGAGACGTGTTGCTGCGGGCGACGGCGGTACGCCCAGACCATCATCAGCGCGCCCGCAATAATCATCGGGATAGAGAGGATCTGGCCCATGCTGATGTACTGCACCCACTCGCCGGTAAACTGCGCATCCGGCTGACGGAAGAACTCCACGATGATGCGGAATGCGCCATAGCCGATCAGGAACAGGCCTGATACTGCACCCATCGGACGCGGCTTACGAATAAACAGGTTAAGGATGATAAACAGCACGACCCCCTCCAGCGCCAGCTCATAGAGCTGTGAAGGGTGGCGCGGCAGTACGCCATAGGTATCAAAAATAGACTGCCACTCCGGGTGCGAAGGCAGCAGCGCCATATCTTCGGCACGGGAGCCCGGGAAGAGCATCGCCAGCGGGAAGTTCGGGTCGACGCGGCCCCACAGCTCACCGTTGATAAAGTTACCCAGCCGTCCGGCGCCCAGCCCGAATGGGATCAGCGGCGCAATAAAATCGGCGACCTGGAAGAAGGTGCGTTTAGTGCGTTTGGCAAAGATGATCATCACCACGATCACGCCGACCAGGCCGCCGTGGAAGGACATGCCGCCGTCCCAGACGCGGAACAGATAGAGCGGATCCTGAATAAAGGTCGGGAAGTTATAGAACAGCACATAGCCGATGCGCCCGCCAAGGAAGACGCCCAGGAAGCCTGCATAAAGCAGGTTTTCCACTTCGTTTTTCGTCCAGCCGCTGCCGGGACGGCTTGCGCGGCGGCCAGCCAGCCACATGGCAAAAATAAAGCCAACCAGGTACATCATGCCGTACCAGTGCAGCGAAACCGGTCCGATAGAGAAAATTACCGGATCGATATCGGGAAAACGCAGATATCCATTATTCATCTGTCACCACAAAGTGTTGTTATTCCGCCAAAAATCGACAGCGGTTAAGATGTGCGCCCGCTTAACAGGGCGCTCCAAAGCTGGGAATCATAGCATAAGCCAGGCGGGCGATTAGGGCGAAGTTGTAAAAGATCTCTATCTTCCTTTTACCCGCCGCCGGTGCGCTAGCGTCCGCCGCGGATCAAGCCGCCCATGCCCCGGCGCTCCATAAAGGCCGCCACCTGATGGCGTACCTCGCTGGTGAACTGGGCCTCCAGAGTACGGTTTGCCAGCGTCTCGGCATCCTCGCGATCGATATGGCGCAGCAGGTATTTAACGCGGGCCACCGAGCGACCGTTCATCGACAGATGGCGGTAACCAAGACCGATCAGCACCGCCACGCACATCGGATCGCCCGCCATCTCCCCGCACAGGCAGAGATCGATGCCATAGCGCTCCGTCTCCTGGGCGATCGTCGCCAGCGCCCGCAGAACCGCCGGGTGCAGGCTGTCGTAGAGGCTCGCCACGCGGGTATTGTTGCGATCCACCGCCAGAATATACTGGGTGAGATCGTTCGTGCCAACAGAGATAAAATCGACCCGGCTGGCCAGATGCGCCAGCATAAAGACCATCGAAGGGACCTCCAGCATCACCCCAATGCGTGGTTTGGGGATGGCGTAGCCGATCATCTCTTCGACCTCCCGCCCGGCGCGCTCAATCAGACGGCGGGCTTCGTCTACCTCTTCAATACTGGTGACCATTGGCAGCAGGATGCTGAGGTTGCCGGTGGCGGCGTTGGCGCGCAGCATGGCCCGCACCTGAATCAGGAAGATCTCTGGCTGATCGAGCGTAATGCGGATCCCCCGCCAGCCAAGGCACGGGTTCTCCTCGCTGATGGGCATATAGGGCAGCTGCTTATCCGCGCCGACGTCCAGCGTTCGCAGGGTAACAGGCTTCTCGTTGAACAGCTGCAGCATCCCCTGATACTGGGCCACCTGCTCCTCTTCAGAGGGGAAGCCGCTCTGCAGCATAAACGGGATCTCAGTCCGGTAGAGGCCAATGCCGTCGATGCGGCTGCCAAGCTGCTCCTCATGTGCAGGACTCAGCCCGGCGTTGAGCATCACCTTAACCCGATCGCCGCTTTTTAGCTGGGCGGGAAGATTAACCTCATCCTCCGCGAGCTTGCTTAGCTCGTTCTCTTCGGTAATGAGACGCTGGTACTCCTGAAGCAGGACAGGCTCAGGATCGACCAGCAGTTCGCCCCGGTAGCCGTCCACCACCAGCGTACGGCGGTGAAGCACCGAGGGCTGAATATCGGCCCCCATTACCGTTGGGATGCCAAGGGCACGTACCATAATGGCCGCGTGGGAGTTGGCCGCGCCGTCGCGTACCACCACCCCCACCAGCCGATCGTGAGGCAGCTCGGCCAGCGTGGTAGCGGAGAGCTCGTCGGCCACCAGCACAAAGCGCTCGGGCCAGGTGTTGGGTCCCTGCAGGCTATCGTCGAGGTGGAACAGCAGGCGCTGCCCCAGCGTGCGCAGATCGCCAGCCCGCTCCTTCAGGTAGCCGTCAGAAAGGGCGGCAAACTGTTCGGCAAAACGCCCGATGACCTTTTTTACCGCCCACTCGGCCACGAAGCCGCGATCGACCTCGTCGAACAGCTCGCGTCTGAGGCGGGCGTCCGACAGCAGGTGGGAATAGAGATCGAAGATGGCCGCCGTCTCTTTCTGCGCCCCGGCAGAGAAGCGCTTGCTGTAGCGGCGAAATTCGCTGGCAGCCTCTTCAAGCGCGCCGGTGAGCCGTTCGCGTTCAAGACCGGTGTCCAGCGTTGAGGCCTCGTAGACCTGCTCCATCAGCGGCAGAGTGGCATCCATCCAGCCTTCGGCAATGGCGACGCCGGGCGCGGCAGGTAGCGCACGAATACGCGTCTGGCGATACTGGCCAAACAGGGCGGCAAGCTGCGACTGGGAGAGGATGGCCGCCATCTGGGTGGCCAGCGTGACTAAAAACGACTCCTCGCTCTCGTCAAACTGCCGCAGCTCGCGCTGCTGAACCACCAGAACGCCCAGCAGCTGGCGTCGCTGAATAATCGGCACGCCCAGAAACGCGCGGAACCGCTCCTCTTTTACCGAGGGAATGTACTTAAAGCTGGGGTGCTTTTGCGCGTCGGCAAGGTTAATCGGCTCCGCCAGCCTGCCTACCAGGCCGACGATACCCTGATCGAATGCGAGCGTGATGGTGCGACCGCGCGGCTTTTTCAAACCGCGCGTCGCCATCAGATAATAGCAGCGTCTGTCGTGATCGGCGAGATAGACCGAACAGACTTCGGTATCCATCGCCAGACAGATGTCCGTCACCAGAATATCCAGCGCCTCGTTAAGGCGCGGCGCGCTGGCAACTTTCTCAACTATTTCTCGTAACCGGGTGAGCATGATATGTATGGCTTATCCTCTCTTACGTCGCCAGGCAGGAGAGTGTTGTGGCTTTGGGGTGCTCTCTGCCAGCGCCATAACCACACTTGCAAACTCCTTCATCACCCGACGATAAACATCGCGCTTAAACGAGACAACCTGACGAACAGGATACCAGTAGCTTACCCAGCGCCAGCCATCGAACTCAGGGGTACTGCTGGTTTGCATATTGATATCCGCATCGTTGCTGATCAATTGCAAAAGAAACCACTTCTGTTTTTGGCCGATACAAACCGGCTTTGTGTCCCAACGCACCAAACGTTTCGGTAACTTGTAACGCAACCAGCTGCGGGTCGAAGCAAGAATACGCACATCCTTCCGGCTCAGCCCCACCTCTTCGAACAGCTCCCGGTACATAGCTTGCTCCGGGGACTCACCAGGGTTAATACCTCCCTGGGGAAACTGCCACGAGTGCTGACCGAAGCGCCTGGCCCACATGACCTGGCCTTGTCGATTACAGATTACGATACCCACATTTGGGCGGTAGCCATCGTCATCAATCACCGGACTACCTCAAAATAAACCTGAATTAAACGATTGTTTCACACTCGTGGGATACGGTAAACCACTCTCTCAATACGCTATAACCGAATAACATTTGAATAACTCACAATTATCACCTGAGTTATAAACAGAATAGGTTCGCCAACTGCGGTTTTATTCACGATTTCTGTGGATAGAGTTGTGCAGAAGTACGGAATTACTCTGGGAAAACCTGCACGAACCTGAATAATCTGTTTATCACTCAAAAAAATAATATGGGACTATTCATTAGGTTATACCACGATCTTAATGCCTGCGGGATCATAATGTGATGTGCATCACGGGGTCGATCCGAAGAGTGATGAAAGATCGAACAGAGTCGGTTTTATCCACAGATTGTGCCAATAAGTTAAGCACAATTTGTGCGAAAATTCGATTTTGGTCGCACGTCAAGGCTGTAAATGGAAACAGTAGTACCGGTTTTCCTCACTTATCCCACTTTTCTGTGGATAACATGGTGTAAGATCCTGTTCATTGTCAGTGACCAGATTTGGAAAACCTTGCGAGCCGTTGCGCAACAAGAAGCATTCAAGGGAAAAAAATCCTAAAAATCATTGCGTTGTTTATCGCCGCGGGAAAAAATCTATTGCGTTACCCCCTGTGCACTAATGCTGTTCATTTTTTAACCAGAGGTTGTTCATATGCTGCCGCTCTCTCCTTTTACCTCTCCGCCCGCTTCGGAAAGCATCCTCCTGGAGCAGGCGCAACGGCTAGCCGGGCTCACCCTTGGCGAACTGGGTACGTTGGCCGGGCTACCGGTGCCGGCAGACTTCAAGCGTGATAAAGGCTGGACCGGGGTACTGCTGGAGCGCTGGCTGGGAGCAAGCGCGGGCAGCAAGCCTGAGCAGGATTTTGCCGCGCTGGGGGTAGAGCTGAAAACCATTCCGGTAGATAGCCTGGGCCGCCCGCTGGAGACCACCTTCGTTTGTGTCGCGCCGCTGACCGGCAACAGCGGCGTCACGTGGGAGAGTAGCCACGTGCGCCACAAGCTCAAACGGGTGCTGTGGATCCCGGTAGAGGGCTCGCGGGAGATCCCTGTTGCCAGCCGCCGGGTTGGCTCGCCGCTGCTGTGGAGTCCCAGCGAGCAGGAAGAGCAGCAGCTGCGCATGGACTGGGAAGAGCTGATGGATCTTATCGTGCTGGGTCAGGTTGAGAGCATTACCGCGCGTCACGGCGAGGTGCTACAGCTGCGGCCTAAGGCGGCGAACAGCAAGGCGCTGACCGAGGCAGTGGGCCAGCATGGTCAGCCGATCCTCACCCTGCCGCGAGGCTTCTATCTGAAGAAGAACTTTACCCGTGCGCTGCTGGAGCGGCATTTTTTGTTGCAGGGTTATTAAATTTTTTGCCCTCTTCCGCCGGAGGCTTATAATTAGCGCTTCTTTTTTTGGCAGGACTTTACGATGTTATTTGCATGGATAACCGATCCCAACGCCTGGCTCGCGCTCGGTACGCTGACGCTGCTGGAGATTGTGCTCGGGATCGACAATATTATTTTCCTCTCTCTGGTCGTCGCAAAGCTCCCGACCGCACAGCGTAACCACGCCCGCCGTATTGGTCTGGCAGGGGCGATGCTGATGCGTCTGGCGCTGCTGGCCTCTATCTCGTGGGTGACCCGACTCACCACGCCGCTGTTCAGCGTTTTCGATCATGCGGTCTCCGCCCGGGATCTGATCCTGCTGCTCGGCGGTCTGTTCCTGATCTGGAAGGCCAGCAAAGAGATCCATGAAACGATCGAAGGTGAAGAGGAAGGACTGAAAACCAACGTTCACTCGTTCCTCGGCGCC
The DNA here is from genome assembly GCA_002918705.1 of Escherichia sp. ESNIH1. Taxonomy (GTDB): domain Bacteria; phylum Pseudomonadota; class Gammaproteobacteria; order Enterobacterales; family Enterobacteriaceae; genus Pseudescherichia. Next base: position 242,261 of record PQKR01000001.1, read on the forward strand.
ATCGTGCAGATCATGATGCTGGATATTATCTTTAGCCTCGACTCGGTTATTACGGCGGTGGGTCTGTCGGATCATCTGTTCATTATGATGGCGGCGGTAGTGATCTCCGTCGGCGTGATGATGTTTGCCGCCCGCCCTATCGGCGAGTTTGTCGATCGTCACCCGTCGGTAAAAATGCTGGCCCTGTCATTCCTGATCCTGGTCGGCTTTACGCTGATGCTGGAGAGTTTTGGCATCCACGTGCCGAAAGGCTATATCTATTTCGCCATGTTCTTCTCGATCGCCGTCGAGACCCTGAACCTGTTGCGCAATAAAAAGAATCCGCTGTGATCTCTCGCTCCCCCGCTACGGGGGAGCCATCGCTGCATTAATGAGCGAGAAATTTAATGATGACGCCTGAAGCGACGCCGGTAATCGCAATCATTGAGCCAATGATCGCCATAGCCTGAGTCCTGATAACGCTATGTAGCTCAGCCTTAACGTTGGCAACTTCAATCCTGATTGCAGACGTATCCTCCTTGGTTGCGTAGTTAGATTTAATCACGGCCACATCCATGACCAGCGACTCCACCTTCTCCTCAAGCGTTTTCACGCGTATCTCCATCTCTCCTTCTCCGTTACTTGTAACGTTAATTACGTGACGAAAATATTACCACGCTATGCGCATGGTAAACCGTGGCGAATGCCGCTGTTTCTGAGTACTTTTTAAGATTTTCCCGCTTTTTCCTTTCTTATCCATACGTTATTACTACACTCAATACAGATTCTGGCCTAAGAAGGAGGAAAACAGTGAAAAAATGGGCAGTAGTGATTTCCGCAGTAGGTTTGGCCTGCGCCGTATCAGGATGCAGCAGTGACTATGTGATGGCGACGAAAGATGGCCGTATGATCCTGACCGAAGGCAAGCCGGCCGTAGATGACGATACCGGGCTGGTCAGCTACCGCGACCTGCAGGGCAACGAGATGCAGATTAACCGTGATGACGTATCGCAAATTATTGAACGATAAGTGCTAAGGTCAGCAATTTGCTGGCCTTTTGATTTTTCTCTTCCCCTTTTGCCTCCCCTCTGCCATGTTTATATTCCTTTGTCAGGAAGCCCCTGACGTTGTTAAAAAACAAGGAAGCCGGCTATGCATTATCACCGTATCCCTCACAGCTCGCTTGAGATAAGCACGCTGGGGCTGGGCACAATGACCTTTGGTGAGCAGAACAGCGAAGCCGAGGCCCATGCACAGCTTGATTACGCCGTAGGCCAGGGTATTAACCTGATTGATGTGGCAGAGATGTATCCCGTGCCGCCGCGCCCGGAAACCCAGGGTTTAACCGAGACCTACGTCGGTAACTGGCTGGCGAAGCGCGGCAGCCGTGAAAAGCTGGTTATTGCCTCCAAGGTGAGCGGGCCGAGCCGCAATAACGACAGCGGCATTCGCCAGAATCAGGCACTGGATCGCAAGAATATCCGTGAAGCGCTGGACGCTAGCCTGAAACGCCTGCAAACCGACTATCTCGATCTCTACCAGGTTCACTGGCCGCAGCGTTCGACCAACTGCTTCGGTAAGCTGGGCTATGAGTGGACGGAATCCGCACCCGGCGTGACTATTCTTGAAACGCTGGAAGCGCTGGCCGAGTGTCAACGGGCGGGTAAGATCCGCTACATCGGCGTCTCGAACGAAACGGCGTTTGGCGTGATGCGCTATCTGCATCTGGCGGATAAGCACGATCTGCCGCGTATCGTCACCATCCAGAACCCTTACAGCCTGCTGAACCGCAGCTTTGAGGTCGGTCTGTCAGAGGTGAGCCAGTTTGAGGGCGTTGAGCTGCTGGCTTACTCCTGCCTGGCCTTCGGCACCCTGACGGGCAAGTACCTGAACGGCGCGAAGCCAGCCGGCGCGCGCAACACGCTGTTTAGCCGTTTCACGCGCTACAGCGGTGAGCAGACGCAAAAAGCGATTGCTGCCTACGTGGATATCGCCAAACGGCACAATCTGGACGCGGCGCAGATGGCGCTGGCTTTTGTCCGCCGTCAGCCGTTCGTGGCCAGCACCCTGCTGGGGGCAACGACCCTCGAGCAGCTTAAGACCAACGTCGAGAGCCTCTATCTGGAGTTGAGCGAAGAGGTATTAGCGGAGATTGAGGCGGTGCATAAGGTCTATACCTACCCGGCACCGTAGTGCGGACACAGTGTCGGCTGTAGGCCCGGTAAGCATAGCGCCACCGGGCGTTTCTGTGCTGATGCTGCAATGCCGGGCGGCACTGCGTTTGCCCGGCCTACGGTGGCTCAGTGCGGTTTGTAGGCCCAGCGCATAAAGTGACTAGCGACGGCGCTGCCACAGCCACAGAGCGGCAATCGCCAGCGCAAACAGCACGCCAAAGCCGACGCCGACGCCGACCACCGGCGCACCCGCTTTCACCGCCAGCGAGTAGAGCCCCAGCATAATCAGCATCGCCGCGTTCTCGCCCAGGTTCTGTACCGCGATAGCGTTGCCCGCGCCGACGGAGCGTTTCCCCCGCTCCTGCAAAAGCGCATTCAGCGGCACGACGAAAAACCCGCCCAGCACGCCGATGAGCACCAGCAGACCGTAAGCGGGCAGCAATGCATGTTGTAACGAAAAGAGCGTCACTACCACACCGATGAGGATCCCGGCAGGCATGCAGCGCGCCACGCTCTCGAGGGTGACCAGCTTCGCTGCCACGCCTGCGCCGACAACGATGCCTACTGCCACCATCGCGTTAAGGTAGGTTGGCGTCGCGTTATCGCTGATGCCGAGCGCCACCGGCACCCACAGCACCAGCAGGAAGCGCAGCGTTACCCCGGCGCCCCAGAACAGGCTGGTCCCTACCAGCGAGAAGCGGGTTTCGCCGTTTAGCCACAGCGTTTTACAGGCGTGAAAGAAGCTCTGGGTCATAGGGGTAAAGCGCCAGCTTAGCCCTGGCCGGGCAGCAGGAAGCTTAGGGATCAGCAGGTTAGCGACCACCGCCCCGGCATAGACCAGAGCGCAGATACCGAGCGCCGCCAGCACATGCCAGTCCGCCAGCACGCCACCTGCTACTGAACCCAGCAGGATGGCGGCGATGGTCGAGGACTCCATCAGGCCGTTAGCCTTCACCAGCTTATCGCCAGTGGTCAGCTCGCCGAGAATGCCATATTTAGCCGGAGAGTAGGCCGCCGCGCCAATGCCCACCAGCGTATAGCCAATAAACGGATTAAGGCCTACGCAGATGCTCAGCGCGCCCAGCAGCTTCAGCCCGTTGGCGAACATCATCACCCGCCCCTTGGCAAAGCTGTCCGCTATCTGGCCGACAAAGGGGGCGAAAAGTATGTAAGCACCTACAAACACCATCTGCAGGATCGGCTGGCTCCAGTCGGGATAAAACTCAGCTTTAAGCAGCGCCAGGGTGGCAAACAGCAGGGCGTTATCGCCAAACGCCGAGAGGAACTGGGCAGCGGTAACCGCCAGCATGCCCTTCGACAGCAGAGAATTGTTAGTGCTTACTGACTCATGCATGTTGCGCTTCCATCTCGTCGAGTTTGCTCTTCAGGGTAACAAAATCCGGTTTGCCGCTGCCCAATACCGGCAGCTGCTTCAGGAAACGGATATCGCGCGGCACCGCCAGCTCCGGCACGCCCTGAGCACGCGCCTGCTTAAGCAACGTTTCACGGGTCAGCTCGCTGTCAGTGGTAAACATCACCAGCGCCTCGCCTTTGCTGGCGTCGCTCTTCACCACCGTGGCATGCATTTTATCCGGCGAAGCCATCAGCGCCAGCTGCTCTACCATCTCCAGAGAGATCATCTCCCCGGCGATTTTGGCGAAGCGCTTGGCCCGGCCCTGAATCTGCACAAAGCCCTGCTCATCGAAGCGCACAATGTCACCGGTGTCATACCAGCCGGACTCCAGCTCACCCTCGGCGTTCTCTGCCGCAGGGCGCTCAAGCACGCCAGGGTTCTCAACGCGCAGGTAGCCGGTCATGATGTTCGGCCCCTTCAGCTGTAGCCTGCCGCCCTCTTCAATGCCGGGCACCGCCATCAACCGCGCATCCATGCCTGGCAGAATACGCCCCACCGTTCCCGGCTTCGCCGCCATCGGCACGTTGATAGAGACCACCGGCGCGCACTCGGTGACGCCGTAGCCCTCCAGCACCCGCAGGCCGAACTTGTCCTGCCAGAGCTGGCGGGTGCTCTCCTGCAGCTTCTCTGCCCCGGCTACCACGTAGCGCAGGCGGTAGAAGTCGTAGGGGTTGGCAAAGCGCGCGTAGTGCCCAAGGAAGGTCGAGGTGCCAAACAGCACGGTGCAGTTACGGTCATAGACCAGCTCCGGCACGATACGGTAGTGCAGCGGGCTCGGGTAGAGAAAGACCTCTGCTCCGGTCAGTAGCGGGGTAAAGAGCCCCACGGTGAGGCCAAAGGAGTGGAACAGCGGCAGAGCCGACATAAAGCGATCCCGGGCGGTAAAGTCCGCGATGGTCCGGATCTGCTCTACGTTGGCGAGAATACTTTTATGGCTGTGCACCACCCCTTTTGGATTGCCCTCCGAACCGGAGGTAAAGAGCACCAGCGCATCATCTTCCGGCTGCTGCGGCACCTGGGCCAGGTGAGGCATCAGCAAATGGCCGAAGATCCACAGCTTATCGGCGGCAGTCACCTCGCCTTTCAGATCTTCCAGATAGATCCAGCGTACCTGGGTCAGCTGCTCCGGCAGGTGCCAGAGCTTGCCCTTCTCCATAAACTGACGGGAGGTAAAGATAGTTTTGATCTGCGCGGCGGTAATGGCGCTGCCCAGCCCCTTCACGCCTGCCGTGTAGTTCATCATTGCCGGGACGCGTCCCCGGGCGATGGCGCCAAATATCACCGCCGCCGCGATGCCCGCGTTCGGCAGCATCAGGCCAATTTTTTCGCCCTGGGCGCTGTACTTATCCAGAATGCGCGCCACAAACAGCGTTTTGGTCAGCAGCTTGCGGTAGGTATCGGGCTTGAAATTAATATCCTCGATGCAGTTCTTACCCGCGCCGTAGCGATACTGCGCCGCCAGCAGGGCTTCGAACAGCGTCTCCCGCGGGCGCACGGCCATGCGCGCTTCCATCATGATCTGATGCAGCATCTCCCCCGCCAGCCTGCGGCGATCGCGGGCGCGCGGGGCTTCGGGCATCGGCAGCTGGGTTGGGGGAAGAATATGCAGGCTGATACGCGGGAAGAGACGCTGCTTCACCAGCCCCTTCAGACGGCTAAAGAAGGTCAGCTCCGCCCCCTCGATGCGCACCGGGATCACCGTAGCCCGCGATCTCGCAGCAACAAAGGCGGCCCCGTCATAAATTTTCATCAGCGAACCAGAGACGGAGATGCGTCCCTCCGGGAAGATCACCACCGGTCGGCCGCTCTCGATCAGGCGCACCAGCTGCTTGATCGACATTGGCTTGGTGGGATCAAGGGGGACAAAGTCGATCAGACTCGACAGGGCACGCATATACCAGCTCTGACTGATGGAGGTGTAGACCGCAAACACCGGGCGCACCGGTAAAAACAGCGCCAGCAGGATACCATCAATAAAGGAGACGTGGTTTGGGGTGATAAGTACACGCTCGCCGCGCAGCGGCTGCATATTGCCGGTAAGCTCGACGCGGTAGAGCAGACGGAAGAGGGTACGGAAAAAGCCCAGCATCATTTCAACTTCCTGTGTCAGTCATTCGGGGTATTGCAAGAATTGTGGCAGATTACACGAGAAGTGTGGCGGGCGGCAAAATCGGGGCGAAAAAAAACCTGCGCATCCGCGCAGGTTGGTGCAAAAAGTGAGTACTCTATACGTACTGAAATCTCACCAATCAATACCTCTGGGATCTTGATTGTGGCCCCTCCCCCCGGTGGATGCCAGGGAACAATCGCAACAGCTCATCGCAAAGTGTAACTAAAGGTTTGAATTACCCTTTTCCTGTTTTATTTGCTCAGTAGTGCCGGTGTAACGGTTTCACACTGCACATGCGCTTTGGCTCACGTTTGCACACTTCAGGCGTGCAAGAGCCTTGAACCTGCCGCACTTTTCCGCAACACTTAACCGGGTGTAAACGCTTACCCGTCAAAGAAGGTTCAGAATGGCGACCATAAAGGATGTTGCAAAGCTCGCAGGTGTCTCTGTCGCCACGGTGTCGCGCGTCATCAACAGCTCCCCCAAAGCCAGCGACGCCTCCCGGCAGGCGGTACAGAGCGCGATGGCCTCACTCAACTACCATCCCAACGCCAACGCCCGCGCGCTGGCCCAGCAGTCAACGGAGACCATAGGGCTGGTGGTCGGCGACGTTTCCGATCCCTTTTTCGGTGCGATGGTCAAAGCCGTAGAGCAGGTGGCCTACCATACCGGTAACTTTTTACTGATTGGTAACGGCTACCATAACGAGCAAAAAGAGCGGCGCGCCATTGAGCAGCTGATGCGCCACCGCTGCGCGGCGCTGGTGGTGCACGCCAAAAGCATTCCCAATGAAGAGTTAGCCGCGCTGATGGATCAGATGCCCGGCATGGTGCTGATCAACCGCATTCTGCCCGGCTATGAGCAGCGCTGCGTGGCGCTGGACGATCGCTACGGCGCGTGGCTGGCGACCCGGCATCTTATCCAGCAGGGACATACCAAAATTGGCTACCTCTGCTCTAACCACGCTATCTCCGATGCGGAAGATCGTCTCCAGGGCTATTACGATGCGCTGCGGGAGAACGGCCTGCCCTGTAACGACAGGCTGGTGACCTGGGGCGAGCCGGATGAGAGCGGCGGCGAGCAGGCGATGACCGAGCTGCTCGGGCGTGGCAGGCACTTTACCGCCGTGGCCTGCTATAACGACTCGATGGCCGCCGGGGCGATGGGGGTGTTAAACGATAATGGTATAGAGGTGCCGGGCGAGATCTCGCTGATTGGCTTTGATGACGTGCTGATCTCCCGCTACGTCCGCCCGCGTTTAACCACCGTGCGCTACCCTATCATCACGATGGCAACCCAGGCCGCAGAGCTGGCGCTGGCGCTGGCCAAAGAGCAGCCCCTACCGGAGATCACCCACCTCTTTAGCCCGACGCTGGTGCGTCGTCACTCGGTGGGTACCCCTCAGGAGAGCTAAAGCGCGCAGCGGTAGAGGTGCACGGTGGTGGCCGGGTAGTCCAGGCCGTCACCGATGTAGTCCCAGCCAAAGCGTTCGTAAAAATCGCGGCAGGCAGAGTAGAGATGCAGCTGGGTAAAGCCCCGTTCACGGGCGTAATCCTTCACGTGCTGCTGAAGCCTGCCCGCCAACCCCTGTCCGCGCGCGGCCTCATCAACGTAGAGCGCCGCCAGCCAGGGCCAGAGATCCTGACGGCTGATGAGATCGCAGCGCCAGAGCCCCACCGTGCCCAGCAGCGTCTCTCCCTCGGTAGCGATAAAGGTAAGAGGCAGCGCCTCGGGCCGCTGACTATGGGCAACCACGCTGGCAAAAAAGTCTCGCGATAGCGTCTCGCCAAAGGCCGCCCACAGCCAGTCGGTGACCTGAGTGGCGAAATGCGGCGCGTCATACAGGGGCAGGATCCTCACGCTCATCGTCTTACAGCAGCTCCAGCGCCAGCAGCTCGTCGATGGTCTGCCGACGACGGATCAGCCGCGCTGCGCCGCCGTCAAACAGCACCTCCGGCAGCAGCGGACGGCTGTTGTAGTTGGATGACATCGATGCGCCATAGGCGCCGGTGTCGTGCAGCACCAGATAGTCTCCCGGCGCTACCGCAGGCAGGGCGCGGGTTTCAACCTCCCCGCCCGCCTGCTGGGTAAAGACGTCTCCGGATTCACACAGCGGACCGGCCACGACGGTATCGATAAGCGGTTCAGCCGCCAGGTCGCGACCGTCTGCCGCCAGAGCGCTGATGTGGTGATAGCTGCCGTACATCGCCGGACGCATCAGGTCGTTAAATCCGGCGTCGATCAGTACAAAGTGACGGCTGCCCATCGCTTTGACGCTGCGCACCTGGGCCACCAGCACGCCGGATTCGGCCACCAGAAAACGTCCCGGCTCGATCTCCAGCTTCACCGGATGCCCCAGGTGGGCGGCAATTTTTTCCCGGGCGCTGTTCCACAGGCCAAAGTAGTGATCGGTATCGATCGCCTCCTCCCCTTCACGATAAGGGATTGACAGCCCGCCACCCGCAGAGATCGCCTCCAGATCCTGGCCGAACTCGATGACCTGGCTGACCATCGCGCCGCACACCTGCTCAAGGTGGCCGTAGTCCACGCCTGAGCCGATATGCATATGGATCCCCACCAGCTTAAGCTGGTAGCGCTGCATAACCTCCAGCGCGGCGGGCAGATCGCTGTACCAGATGCCGTGCTTGCTGTTCTCGCCGCCGGTATTGGTTTTCTGGCTGTGGCCGTGGCCGAAACCCGGATTAACCCGCAGCCAGACGCGGTGGCCCGGAGAGACCTCCCCCAGCTGGGCCAGCATATCCACCGATCCGGCGTTAACCGGGATCTGTAGCTCATGCACGCGGGCCATTGTCGGCGGGTCGATCAGATCGGCGGTAAAGACGATCTCATCGGCACCGTTCTGCGGCTGATAGCCTGCCGCCAGCGCGCGCTCGATCTCGCCCAGCGATACCGAATCCACCTTGACGCCCTGCTCGCGCATCAGACGCAGAATATGAATATTGGAGCACGCCTTCTGGGCGAAACGCACCACGTCAAACTGCGCCAGCTGGGCAATCCGGCGGCGGATAATGTCGGCGTCGTAGGCCCAGACGGGACAGCCAAATTCAGTCACCAGGCTATGCAGGTTGGCGGCAGTGAGCGCGGTATCGGTGTTGTTTAACGGGCGTGGCATGGCGAACTCCATCATCATTTTTCACTATTACGCCACAGGCCAAAGGGAATAAAAAATATCGTTATGTTACGATTCTATGCAAATTTGATATACCTTGCGCCGCAGAGAAGCCGATGCCCACCGTTAACCTTCGCCATATCGAAATTTTTCACGCCGTGATGACCGCCGGGAATCTGACCGAGGCCGCTCGCCTGCTGCATACGTCACAGCCCACCGTGAGCCGGGAGCTGGCGCGCTTTGAAAAGGTGATTGGCCTGACGCTGTTTGAACGTTCGCGGGGCCGTCTGCACCCCACGGTGCAGGGGCTGCGTCTGTTTGAGGAGGTGCAGCGCTCGTGGTACGGCCTGGATCGCATCGTCAGCGCCGCCGAGAGCCTGCGGGAGTTCCGCCAGGGAGAGCTGTCTATCGTCTGCCTGCCGGTCTTCTCTCAGTCGTTTCTGCCCCTGCTGCTGCAGCCGTTTCTGGCCCGCTACCCGGAGGTGAGCCTAAACGTGGTGCCGCAGGAGTCGCCGCTGCTGGAGGAGTGGCTCTCTGCCCAGCGTCATGACCTCGGCCTGACCGAAACCCTCAGCACGCCCGCCGGGACCGAGCGCACGCCGCTGCTGACCCTCAACGAAGTATGCGTCCTGCCCGCCGGGCATCCGCTGGCGCAGCGCAAGATGCTTACACCTCAGGATTTTCAAGGCGAGAACTACATTAGCCTGTCGCGCTCGGACAGCTATCGCCAGCTGCTGGATGCCCTGTTCAGCGAGCACCAGGTGAAACGCCGCATGGTAGTCGAGACCCACAGCGCCGCCAGCGTCTGCGCAATGGTGCGCGCCGGGGTCGGCGTGTCGGTGGTCAACCCCCTTACCGCCCTCGACTACGCCAGCAGCGGGGTGGTGGTGAGGCCCTTCAGCATCGCCGTGCCCTTTACCGTCAGTCTGATCCGTCCCCTGCACCGCCCCGCCTCTGCGCTGGTAGATGCCTTCTCCGCCCATTTGCAGCAGGCGGTATCGCGCATTATCGCGCCGTTAGAGGCGGTGCTGGCGGAGCGTTAATCCAGCATAAAGTCGACGACGTCGGCGGCGTGCAGCGCGGCGGTATCAAACACCGGGATCGGGCTTTGATCCTGGGAGACCAGCAGGCCGATCTCGGTGCAGCCGAAGATCACCCCCTGCGCGCCCTGATTCGCCATCCGCGCAATCAGATCGATAAAGTATGTCCGCGACGGTTCGCTGAAGGTGCCCCGGCATAGCTCGTCAAAAATGATCTGGTTAACTCTGGCGCGATCCTCTCCGTCCGGGACGCAGGTCTCAATACCGTGGGCATTGCGCATCCGCCCGCGGTAGAAATCCTGCTCCATTGTATAGCGGGTACCCAACAGCGCGACCTGTTGCAGGTTGGCTTTCTGGATCGCCCGGGCGGTGGCGTCAGCGATGTGCAAAAACGGCACGTTGCAGCGATCCTCGATCTGGTCGGCGACCTTATGCATGGTATTGGTACAGAGTACGATCCCTTCAGCCCCGGCACGTTCGAGGCCAGCGGCGGCGCTGGCGAGAATATCCCCGGCCCTATCCCAGTCGCCGCTCGCCTGGCAGGCCTCAATGTCATGAAAATCGACGCTGTGCAGCAGCAGGCTGGCGGAGTGCAGGCCGCCCAGCCGGGCTTTTACTCCCTCGTTGATCAAACGGTAGTAGGGAATAGTCGATTCCCAGCTCATGCCGCCCAGTAGTCCTATGGTTTTCATGTTGCCTCTCCCCTGTTATCCGCCTGTAAAAGCAAACTTGTGATCGGCTTTCCACTTATTAGGCGTCGCGTTTCTTTTTAACGCTGGCTGATATAAATTTAATGAAACATTGTTTTACTATTAAACCATCTACGCAACTACAGGACACGTCCATGTTTACTTTCCACCAGCAGACCCAGCTCGACGATCTGGGCAACGGCGTTACCCGTCGCATTCTGGCCCATTCGGGCAAAATGATGGCGGTAGAGGTGAACTTTAGCGAAGGCGCGGTTGGCCCGCTGCATAATCACCCTCATGAACAGCTTACCTACGTTTTATCCGGCGAGTTTGAATTTACCATCGGCGATGAAAAACATATCGTTCGCGCCGGGGACACCCTCTATAAAGAGCCAAACATCGTGCACGGCTGCGTCTGCTTAAAAGCAGGCACTCTGCTCGATACCTTTACGCCGGTCCGTGAGGATTTCCTCACAGCATATTAAGTCATTGTAGGCCCGCTAAGCGTAGCGCCACTGGGCGTTATTATGCTGACGCTGTGATGCCGGGCGGCACTGCGTTTGCCCGGCCTACGGCGAGCGCGGTGCGGTTTGCAGACGATGACCGTATCAATAAATAAAAATGCCCTCCGCCGCGAGGGCGTTTTTATTTCTATCAAATCATTAGCGAGTTAATCATTCATTTATCCAGGCACTTACAGCGCATGCTCATTGGAAATGTCACCTGGCTCACCTTATTGAAACATCGTTTCGACTTTGATCACATTTCCATAATTAATCGAATGACGCAGAAATAAATCGCAATAAGATAAATTAAAACACCGTTTTAAAAAGCAATCATACACCCAGGCAGGTATATATGAATGAAAACAGACTGCTGGGATTGGCCTGGATATCGCCCTATATCATCGGGTTGATCGTCTTTACGGCCTTTCCCTTCGTTTCCTCGTTTTTCCTCAGTTTTACTGAGTATGACTTAATGAGTCCGCCGGTATTTAACGGGATTGAAAACTACCGTTACATGCTGACCGAAGACTCCCTGTTCTGGAAATCGATGGGCGTCACCTTTGCCTACGTATTTTTAACTATCCCGCTGAAGCTCGCCTTCGCGCTGGGGATTGCTTTTGTTCTTAACTTTAAGTTACGCGGCATCGGCTTCTTCCGTACCGCCTACTATATTCCGTCCATTCTGGGCAGCTCCGTTGCCATCGCCGTGCTCTGGCGTGCGCTGTTTGCTATCGACGGCCTGCTGAACAGCTTTATCGGCGTTTTTGGCCTCGATCCGGTGAACTGGCTGGGTGAGCCGTCGCTGGCGCTGATGTCCGTAACCCTGCTGCGCGTCTGGCAGTTCGGTTCCGCGATGGTGATCTTCCTCGCCGCGCTGCAAAACGTACCCCAGTCACAGTATGAAGCGGCAATGATCGACGGCGCATCGAAGTGGCAGATGTTTATGAAAGTGACCGTGCCGCTGATTACGCCAGTGATCTTCTTCAACTTCATTATGCAGACCACCCAGGCGTTCCAGGAGTTTACCGGCCCGTACGTCATTACCGGCGGCGGCCCGACCTACTACACCTATCTCTTCTCGCTCTACATCTACGACACCGCCTTTAAGTATTTCGACATGGGCTACGGTGCGGCGCTGGCGTGGGTCCTGTTCCTGGTGGTGGCTGTCTTCGCCTCCATTGCCTTTAAGTCATCAAAATACTGGGTCTTCTACTCCGCCGATAAGGGAGGCAAAAATGGCTGACGTTCAACAAATTTCCCCGGCAGCGAGCCATGCCGAACGTGAAGTGGCCCGTACGCTGCGTCGCGAGAAGATCAGCGCGTGGATCCGCTATGTCATTTTGCTCTTCGTTGGCCTGCTGATGCTCTACCCGCTGGTGTGGATGTTCTCGGCGGCGTTCAAGCCTAACCACGAGATCTTCACCACCCTGAGCCTGTGGCCAGCACACGCCACCTGGGACGGCTTTATCAACGGCTGGAAAACCGGTACCGAGTATAACTTCGGCCATTACATGCTGAATACCTTCAAGTATGTGATCCCGAAAGTGATCCTGACCATTATCTCCTCCACCATCGTGGCCTACGGCTTCGCCCGCTTCGAGATCCCGTGGAAGAAGTTTTGGTTCGCCACGCTGATCACCACCATGCTGCTGCCAAGCACCGTGCTGCTGATCCCGCAGTACCTGATGTTCCGTGAGATGGGCATGCTGAACAGCTATATGCCGCTCTATCTGCCGCTGGCTTTTGCCACTCAGGGCTTCTTCGTCTTCATGCTGATCCAGTTCCTGCGCGGCGTGCCGCGTGACATGGAAGAGGCGGCGCAGATTGACGGCTGTAACTCCGCCCAGGTGCTCTGGTACGTGGTGGTGCCGATCCTGAAACCGGCAATTATTTCAGTGGCGCTGTTCCAGTTCATGTGGTCAATGAACGACTTTATTGGCCCGCTGATCTACGTCTACAGCGTGGATAAGTATCCGATTGCCCTGGCGCTGAAAATGTCCATCGACGTCACCGAAGGCGCGCCGTGGAACGAAATTCTGGCAATGGCGAGTATCTCCATTCTGCCATCCATCATTGTCTTCTTCCTGGCGCAACGCTACTTCGTACAGGGCGTGACCAGCAGCGGAATTAAAGGTTAAGAGGGAAATATCATGGCTGAAGTTATTTTCAACAAGCTGGAAAAAGTGTACTCCAACGGCTTTAAAGCGGTACATGGTATCGACCTGAAGATCGCTGACGGGGAGTTTATGGTGATTGTCGGGCCGTCCGGCTGCGCCAAGTCCACGACCCTGCGCATGCTGGCCGGGCTGGAGACCATCAGCGGCGGCGAAGTGCGTATCGGCGAGAAGATTGTGAACAACCTTGCGCCGAAAGAGCGCGGGATTGCGATGGTGTTCCAGAACTACGCCCTCTATCCGCACATGACGGTGCGGGAAAACCTCGCCTTCGGCCTCAAGCTGAGCAAGATGCCAAAGGAGCAGATCGATAAATATGTCGATGAAGCAGCAAAGATCCTTGAGCTGGAGGAGCTGCTCGAGCGTCTGCCGCGCCAGCTCTCCGGCGGCCAGGCCCAGCGCGTGGCGGTAGGCCGGGCGATTGTGAAGAAGCCGGACGTGTTCCTGTTTGATGAACCGCTCTCTAACCTCGACGCCAAGCTGCGCGCCTCCATGCGCATCCGTATTTCGGATCTGCATAAGGAGCTGAAAAAGTCCGGGAAACCGGCCACCACCGTCTACGTGACCCATGACCAGACCGAAGCCATGACGATGGGCGATCGCATCTGCGTGATGAAGCTGGGACATATCATGCAGGTGGATACCCCGGACAATCTCTATCACCACCCAAAAAACATGTTCGTGGCGGGCTTTATCGGCGCACCGGAGATGAACATCAAGCCCGGCAAGCTAGTTGATAAAGCGGGCCGCCTGCATATCACCATTGGCGATGAGAGCCTGCCGCTTAACGCTCGCCAGCAGGAGAAAGTGGCCGCGTACCAGAACCAGTCGGTGTTTTACGGCGTGCGGCCGGAGTTCGTCTCCCTCTCCGATGCGCCGTTCGCCGAAGGCTGCTGCACCGGCGAAATGGTGCGCACCGAAAACATGGGCCATGAATTCTTTGTCTATCTCAAAGTTGCCGACTATGAGCTGACCGCCCGTATCCCGTCCGACGAAGCTAAACCAATGATTGAAAAGGGCCTTAACCGCAAGGTCTATTTTAAGTTTGACATGGATAAGTGTCATATCTTTGACGCGAAAACTGAACAGAACATCTCTCTCTAACTGGAGTATAAAAATGAAAAAAGTGCTTTTAAGCGCAGCAATCTCCGCCACATTAGGCCTGAGCGCCCTTCCTTCACAGGCGGCGGATAGCGTCGACCTGCGTATGTCCTGGTGGGGCGGCAACGGCCGTCACCAGGTGACGCTGAAGGCGATCGAGGAGTTTCACAAGCAGCATCCGGATATTAACGTCAAATCTGAGTACACCGGCTGGGACGGCCACCTCTCCCGCCTGACCACGCAGATCGCCGGTGGCACCGAGCCTGACGTGATGCAGACCAACTGGAACTGGCTGCCGATCTTCTCTAAAAACGGCGACGGTTTTTACGACCTTAACCAGCTGAAGGACGTGATCGATCTGAGCCAGTTCGATCCGAAAGAGCTGAAGTCGACCACCGTCAACGGCAAGCTGAACGGCATCCCGATCTCCGTGACCGCACGCGTCTTCTACTTCAACGATGAGACCTGGAAAAAAGCGGGCGTTGCATACCCAAAAACCTGGGATGAGCTGAAAGCCGCGGGCAAAACCTTTGAGAGCAAGCTGGGCAAGCAGTACTACCCGGTGGTGCTGGAGCATCAGGACACCCTGGCGCTGCTGAACTCCTACATGATCCAGAAGTACAACATTCCGGCGGTAGACGAGAAGACCAAAAAATTTGCCTACAGCAAAGAGCAGTGGGTGGAGTTTTTCCAGACCTATAAGGATCTCGTCGACAGCCACGTGATGCCGGATACCAAATACTACGCGTCGTTTGGTAAGAGCAACATGTATGAGATGAAGCCGTGGATCGAGGGTGAATGGGGCGGCACCTACATGTGGAACTCCACCATCACCAAGTATTCCGACAACCTGAAGCCACCGGCGAAGCTGGAGCTGGGCAGCTATCCGATGCTGCCGGGCGCAACCGACGCGGGCCTGTTCTTTAAACCGGCGCAGATGCTGTCGATTGGTAAATCGACCAAGCATCCGAAAGAGGCGGCGCAGCTGATTAACTTCCTGCTGAACAGCAAAGAGGGAGCGGAGACGCTGGGCCTCGAGCGCGGCGTACCGCTGAGCAAGGCGGCGGTGGAGACCCTGACCGCTAACGGCACTATCAAAGAGGACGATCCGTCGGTTGCCGGCCTGCGTCTGGCGCAGTCCCTGCCAGCCAAGCTGACGGTATCGCCCTACTTTGACGATCCGCAGGTGGTGGCCCAGTTTGGTACTTCCCTACAGTACATCGACTACGGTCAGAAAACCGTGGAAGAGACCGCAGCTGACTTCCAGCGCCAGGCTGAACGTATCCTGAAACGCGCGATGCGCTAGGTCTCACAGCTATGCCGGGTGGCGCTCCGCTTACCCGGCCTACAGACCCGTAGGCCCGGCAAGCATCAGCGCCGCCGGGCAAATCCTCATACTCCGATATTACGCAACTTCTCTCCCGCCATCAGCCTGCGTTCAATATGCTCAAGAGTGACGTTTTTCGTCTCCGGGATCAGCCAGAACGTAATACCGACAAACACGATATTCAGCGCGGTATAGAGCCAGAAGGTTCCCGCTGCGCCGATGGCATCAAGCAGGGTCAGGAAGGTCGCGCCGATAATCATGTTCGACACCCAGTTAGTGGTGGTCGAGCAGGTAATGCCGAAGTCGCGGCACTTCAGAGGCTGGATCTCCGAGCAGAGGATCCATACCACCGGCGCGGCGCTCATGGCGTATCCGGCGATGCAGATCATGGTCATGCCGACAGAGAGCCAGGAGAGACCGCTGGAGGCGGTGCCGTTATCGAACTGCATCAGGCAGTAGCCCAGCACCAGCGTGCCGAATGCCATCACGCTAAAGCCGATCTTCAGCGCGGGCTTACGTCCGGCCTTATCCACCATAAAGATGGCGATAAAGGTCGCGAACATAAAGGTCAGGCCGACCACCAGGGTGGCGATCATCTGCTGTTCGGTAGTGGTAAACCCGGCCATCTTAAAGATGCGCGGGGCGTAGTACATGATGATGTTCATCCCGGTAAACTGCTGCATCGCCTGCAGCAGCATGCCGAGAAATACCGCCCGGCGCACGTTGCGGTTAGCTTTAAACAGCCCCCACCCGCCCTGCTTGTGCTTCAGGCTTTCGCGGATCTCGTTCAGCTCCTCCCGCGCCTTCTCGGAGGTATCGCGCAGCATGCGCAGCACCTCCTCCGCCTCAATATGCCGTCCCTTCTCCGCCAGCCAGCGCGGGCTGTTTGGCAGGAAGATAACCAGCGCGATCAGCACCAGCGCCGGCAGGGCCAGCACACCCAGCATGGCGCGCCAGTTGCCGGAGTAGCTCAGCGCCGTGTCGGAGAGAAAGGCCATCACAATCCCCAGGGTGACCATCAGCTGATACATGCTGATCATCTTGCCGCGCACGTTTTCGCTCGCCATTTCGGAGAGGTAGAGCGGCGCGGTATAGGAGGCGATGCCGACCGCGACGCCGAGGATCACCCTTGAGAAGATCAGCACCTCAACATTGATAGCAAAGGCCGAGCCGAGGGATCCCACCACAAAAAGAATGGCCCCCGCCATCAGGCTGTATTTACGTCCCAGGCGAAACGAGAGCCAGCCGTTGAACAGCGCCCCGATGGCCGCCCCCAGCATCATGCTGCTCACCACCCACTCCTGCAGGCGGCTGCTCAAGGTAAAATGATCGGTAATAAACGGCAGCGCCCCGGCAATCACGCCAATATCCAGACCAAACAGCAGACCGGCCACGGCGGCGGAAATGGAGACAAAAAGATTCATGCGTCGCGTATCCTGCAACGCGCGCGGCACTGACGGTGCGTTATGACTCAATGAACTCATCTTGTGTTGCCTGAAGTAGTAAATCGTCTATTGAAAGTAAGAGAGGGAGGACGAAAGGTGTCAGGGAGTAACGGTCATAGATATGGATAAAACTGCTATGCATATAGTTTATGTGATGGATATTCCACTTTGATAATCACATTTAATATTATCAAATTATTTTAATCTTATGTTTTAGCTAATAAATAATCAAGAAAGCGCCTTTATTTGGCATTTCGATATGGATATTTCGTGATTGCGCATATGGACTTATCTGATTTACGACGATAAAAAATCCCGCCGCGAGGCAGGATCGTGTAGGTCGGGTAAGCGCAGCGCCACCCGACACTGTTCAATGCCAGGCGTAATTAACGCGCCAGCCAGCCGCCGTCTACCGCCACGGTGTAGCCGTTGATGTAGTCAGAGGCGCTGGAGGCCAGGAACACCACCGGACCCATCAGATCGCTCGGCAGACCCCAGCGGCCCGCCGGGATGCGGTCGAGGATCTCAGCGCTGCGCTGCTCGTCGGCACGCAGCTGCTGGGTATTGTTGGTTGCCATGTAGCCCGGTGCAATGGCGTTCACGTTGATGTTGTGCTTCGCCCACTCGTTAGCCATCAGGCGGGTAATACCCATCACGCCGCTTTTAGACGCGGTATAGGACGGGACGCGGATGCCGCCCTGGAAGGAGAGCATAGAGGCGATGTTGATGATTTTGCCGCCGTTGCCCTGGGCGATAAAGTGCTTCGCCGCCGCCTGGGACATAAAGAACACGCTCTTGATGTTCAGATCCATGACGTCATCCCAATCTTTTTCGCTGAAGTTGATCGCATCTTCACGACGGATCAGACCCGCGTTGTTCACCAGCACGTCGATGTGGCCAAATTCGCTCACCGCACGCTCCAGCAGCGCAGGGATGCCGTCGATTTGACGCAGGTCAGCGGTCAGGCTCAGGAAGCGGCGGCCCAGCGCGGTAACGCGCTCAATGGTCTCGGTCGGCTCAACGATGTTAATCCCGACGATATCGCAGCCCGCTTCTGCCAGACCCAGCGCCATCCCCTGGCCCAGGCCAGTATCGCAGCCAGAGACAACCGCAACTTTACCTTCAAGAGAAAATGCATTCAGAATCATAGTGGTTCCTTAATCTATCTGCGCCTGTTCGCCAGGCATGGTTTGCTTTGCTCTCCGCGACTAGCGCAGATCCTTAACGGCAACATGGTCCATATCATCAAAGACCTGGTTTTCGCCTACCATCCCCCAGATGAAGGTGTAAGCCCGGGTACCCACGCCAGAGTGAATAGACCAGCTGGGTGAGATCACCGCCTGTTCGTTATGCATAATGATGTGGCGCGTCTCTTGCGGCTGTCCCATCATATGGAACACGCAGGCGTCCTCATCCATATTGAAGTAGAAGTAGACCTCCATCCGGCGCTCATGGGTATGGCACGGCATGGTGTTCCACAGGTTGCCTGGCTCGAGCTCGGTCAGGCCCATGCTCAGCTGGCAGGTCTCCAGTACGTCCGGCACGAAGTATTTATTGATGGTGCGGCGGTTACTGGTGAGCGGATCGCCAAGGGTCACCGGGGCAACGTCTGCCGGGGTCACTTTTTTGGTTGGGTAAGCGGTATGTGCCGGGGCACAGTTGTAGTAAAACTTGGCCGGTTTTGCCGGGTCGATGCTGGCAAACACCACCTCTTTGGCCCCTTTACCGACGTAGAGCGCATCGCGATGGCCGATTTCGTAGCACTGGCCGTCAACGGTGATGGTGCCAGGACCGCCGATGTTGATGGTGCCCAACTCGCGACGCTCAAGGAAGTAGCTCACGCCCAGCTGCTTGCCCACTTCGCCGCCGACGGCAACGGTTTTTGCCACCGGCATAATGCCGCCAACGATAATGCGGTCGATATGGCTGTACACCATCGTGTAAGCGTCGGCCTCGAATACCTGCTCAACTAAAAACTCGTCGCGCAGCCCCTGGGTATCCAGCGTCTTAGCATGTGCGCTGTGGATGCTTTGTCTGACTTCCACATTTACCTCCAGAATCGTTTTTGACCAAACGTCACACAACGGAGCGTCGAAACGCTGTTCCGTTTTGTAGTATGGCGGCCATATTATCCCGGCTAAAACGTGTTTTCAATTGCAAATAAAACAATGTTTCATTTTTTCTGCTATTTCGTTTGAAAATTGCAATTAGGATCACGATTGTTTGGCGTTGACGCCTGCATGCGGAGAGTTCCCATCTTGCACAATTCAGAAAAAGACATTAAATAACAACAACTTATGAAATCTTTGAATTTCTGCTATCTCGTTGATTTTTCTCGTCATAAATCAAAGACGCCTGGTTTTCTCCTACCGACTTCCGCTCTCTACACAACTTTTTTCTTATAAAGTGCGTGACCAATCACACATATTGAAACGATGTTTTGATAATTTAACACCTAGTTTTTAAACTCATAATCCATTCGGGTCATTACGCTAGCCGAAACATCGTGACAGGCCCCCTTAACAAGGAGATTAGTATGGCGAAAGGTATGCGAGTTAAGCTCAACTATGATGTTAGCCGCGATCCGGACACGGGCGCGGAAGTGATCCGCTTAACGCCTCCTGAAGTCACCTGTCATCGTAACTACTTCTATCAGAAATGCTTTTTTAACGATGGCAGCCATCTGATCTTCGCTGGCGAATTTGATGGTCACTGGAACTACTATCTGCTGAACATTGAGCAGGCCGAAGCGGTGCAGCTGACCGAGGGCGCTGGCGATAACACCTTTGGCGGCTTCCTGTCGCCGGACGATAGCGCGCTCTACTACGTTAAAAACGACCGCACCCTGCGGGAAGTGAACCTTAAAACCCTGGCCGAGCGTGAAGTCTACCGCGTGCCGGATGAGTGGGTTGGCTACGGCACCTGGGTAGCAAACAGCGACTGCACTAAACTGGTCGGCATCGAAATTGCCAAAAGCGACTGGACGCCGCTCAACGACTGGAAAATTTTCCATGACTTCTTCCTGAAGGGTCCCCGCTGCCGCCTGCTGCGCGTCGATTTGCAGACCGGCGAAAGCGCCACCATTCACGAAGAGAAACTCTGGCTGGGCCACCCTATCTACCGTCCGTTTGACGACAATACCGTTGCCTTCTGCCACGAGGGCCCGCACGATCTGGTGGATGCCCGCATGTGGCTGGTAAATGAGGACGGCAGCAACATGCGTAAAGTGAAGACCCATGCTGAAGGCGAAAGCTGTACCCATGAGTTCTGGGTGCCGAACGGTTCGGCGCTGGTCTACGTCTCCTACCTGAAGGGAGAGCAGGGCCGCACCGTCTACCGTTTTGATCCGACGACCGGGGTCAACGAAGCGATCATGGCGATGCCCGCCTGCTCGCATCTGATGAGTAACTTTGACGGCACCCTGCTGGTGGGTGACGGTTCAGGCTCGCCGGTCGACGTTAACGATGCAGACGGCTATAGCATCGATAACGATCCCTATATCTACGTATTCGACGTGGCGGAGAAGCGCTACTTCCGCGCGGCGCGTCACGATACCTCCTGGGCCACGGTGGCTAATAGCCGTCAGGTGACCCATCCGCATCCGTCATTTACGCCGGACGACAGCGCGGTTCTGTTTAGCTCCGACAAAGACGGTAAGCCTGCGCTCTATATTGCCCGGCTTCCCGAGCAGCGTGAATGGCTTCAAGCATAATTGAGTGTGTTTAGTAACTGGCCTTGCCCTCCGTATGGAGGGCCTTTTTTTATCTATGCTATTTCACCCACAAATCTATTTCCTTTTCTCTCTATTTATATAAAGAAAAAACCCCGGCCAACTGCTCCGGGGTCTTCTCATGAGGGTTCTTTTAGAAGGTATATGCTACGCCGACACGGAAACGGGTCTGACGCTCGTCGGTATTTTTTACGCCGACGTTACCCACTTCGCCATACGGGGCCCAATTTTTATCCCATTTATAGGCGAGTTTGACGTTATATTCGTTAGAATAGGTTTTATTATTTTCACGAATAACGTCTTCGGTGCTTTTCGCGTAGACGTAGTTCAGCTCGGTACGCCAGTCACCCATCGCCCAGCCTACCCACGCATCGAATTTATTTACTTTGTTATCAACCACGTCGGAGTCAGGGTTACGGGTATACTCATAGCGGTAGCGACCCGCAATATAGACGCCGCTGTCAAAGCTGTACTGCGCATGCAGATAGGGTTTATAAATAGAGAAGGTGTCTTTACTTTCAATATTAATGCCCGGGTTGAGAGCAAAATTATCTGTCGCTTTCCAGCGCCAGTTCAGGGATTCTTCGTGACCGTTGCCGACCAGCTCGGTTAATGGTTGATCGGCGTTATCGCCGCCGGATTTCCATTTTGCTTCGACGCCAAAGCCCAGGCCGTTATCAAAACGGTGAGAGACCGCGACGCGGTCGGCGTTAGTGCCGTTATCAATATATTCGTGACGCAGATCGACAGTCACAGCCTGCGCAGCAAAAGAGGCACCGATGAGAGACGCAAGGATCAGAGTATTTTTAAACATAGCCACCCTCAAAAATTAAAATGATGTTCCGTTTTTATGGAATTGCATTTTATTTTTTAAATAACTTTATTTTAGTGATCCGGATCGTAATTGGCTGTTTCAAAAAATTAGGAAAGTGAAGACGTGATGAATATCAACAAAGCGGGGATTTTTTGACTATAAATAACGACGAAGATCACAGCAGGAAGATATTAACGAAATAATTACAAATATCTTATGATAATTAAATAATGTTTTTTATCATACACTTAGCAAATTAGGTAACAGATAGTCACATATGTGACTTTATTAAATTCGCATTATACTTTTCTTAAGCATCTATTTAGGCGCATAAAAAAGCCCGCTCTTAAGCGGGCTTCACTAACGCATCAAACTCAGTTGTTAACTGGGATCACCGCGCCTTTGTACTTGGTACGGATCCAGTCCTGGATCTCTTTCGAGTGCAGCACGTTTACCAGCGCAACGACGTCTTTCTTCTTCTCGTCGCCACGGTGTACGGTGATGATGTTAGCGTACGGGTTGTTCTCGCCGCTCTCTACCGCAATCGGATCTTTCACCGGATCCAGACCGGCGTCGATAGCGTAGTTGGCGTTGATTACCACCGCATCGCCTTCGTCGTTGTTATACATCTGCGGCAGCAGGGAGCCCTCTACGTTCGGCAGGAACTCTAGCTTTTTCGGGTTCTCAACGATGTCGCTGATGCGCGCGTTGACTTTATTCACGCCCGGCTTCAGCTTGATCACGCCCTCTTTCTCGAAGATAGAGAGGATACGCCCCTCTTCCGCGACGGCATCACGCATGATGACTTTGCCGCCCTGCGGCAGATCCTTCAGCGACTTGTATTTCTTAGAGTAGATACCGATCGGCTCGATGTGGATCGCACCGGCGCTGACGAAATCATAGGTTTTGTCGCCTTCGTGATCTTTCAGCACGCTGTTCAGGTACGGGATGTGCTGGAAGTAGTTCGCGTCGATGTCGCGGCTGGCCAGGGCGGTGTTCGGCAGGATGTAGTCCTGGAACGGTTTGATCTCAAGGTCGATACCCTGTTTAGCCAGGATAGGTTTAGCCTGCTCGAGGATCTCCGCGTGCGGCACGTTAGACGCGCCAACGGTCAGGGTATCAGCCCAGGAGGCGAAGCTCAGGGCGCTGAGGGTTGCTGCGGCAATCAGTGTCAGTGTCTTTTTCATGATGTTGGTTCCCAAATTGTTGTTGTGTTTAGCGTTTATCTAACAGAGAGGTAATCACGTCGCCGCAGAACTGGATGATGAAGACGATGATCAGAATGGTCACCGTCGCCACCAGCGTGACGTCGTTGTGGTTACGCTGGAATCCTTCCAGATAAGCAAGATTTCCTAAACCGCCCGCGCCGATCACACCAGCCATAGCGCTGTAGCTCACCAGAGCGATCAGCGTAACGGTGATGCCTGACACTAACGCAGGCGACGATTCAGGCAACAGCACCCGAAACACGAGCGTACTGAGGCGCGCACCCATAGAGCGCGTAGCTTCAATGACGCCTTTATCCACTTCTCGCAGCGCAATCTCTACCAGACGGGCATAGAACGGCGCAGCCCCAACGATCAGCGCCGGCAGCGCCGCGTTGGCCCCCAGAATGGTGCCGACAATCGTTTTAGTGAAGGGGATCAGCAGCACGATCAGAATGATGAACGGGATGGAACGGAACACGTTCACCACGATGGAGATCACGCTGTAGAGCGGCTTGTTCTGGAACAGTCCGCCCTTCGCGGTTAAAAACAGCGCCAGCCCGAGCAGGATCCCCAGTACAAAGGTCGCGACGCCAGAGAGCGCCGTCATGTAGAGTGTCTCCTGCGTGGCGGACCAGAGCTGGTCCAGACGCAGATGCGGGAATAGATTCTCAACCATGTTTAATCACCTCGCCGTCAATATCGCTTTTCTGCAGATCTGCGAGGATATTGCCTAGTTGTTCCTGGGTTGCCACCACGTGCACCCAAAGTTGTCCAAAGACGCCATGCGCCGTCTGGGTCATTTTACCGTGCAGGATATTGAACGGCAGACCGTAGCGCAGGGTCAGTTCGCCCACGATTGGCTTATGCGTGCTGTGACCGGTAAAGGTCAGCTTGATCACGCTGCCCGCCAGATCGTTAGCCAGCTCCGGATTAAAGGTCTCCTCTTCTGCATACTGGCTCACCTGGCGTACAAACTGGCGGGTGATCGGCTGCTGCGGACGGGTAAAGACATCCAGTACGTCACCCTCCTCCACGACTTTGCCGTTCTCCATCACCGCTACGCGGTCGCAAATCTTACGTACCACATGCATCTCATGGGTGATCAGCACGATGGTCAGCTTGAAGCGGCGGTTAATATCCAGCAGCAGATCGAGGATCTGATCGGTGGTCTGCGGATCCAGCGCCGAGGTCGCTTCGTCGCACAGCAGCACGTCCGGGCTATTCGCCAGCGCACGGGCGATGCCGACGCGCTGCTTCTGTCCGCCGCTCAGCTGGGACGGGTAGGCGTGTTCACGCCCGGTCAGGCCAACCAGCTCAACCAGCTCCGCCACCCGGGCGGTAATTTTTGCTTTCGGCACGCCGGCGATCTGCATCGAGAAGGCGATGTTCTCATTTACCGTACGCGACCAGAGCAGGTTAAAGTGCTGGAAGACCATGCTGATCTTCAGCCGCGCCTGACGCAGGCTCTCACCGCGCGCGGCGGAGATATCCTGGCCGTTGATGGTGACGCTACCCTCGGTGGGCTTCTCCAGGCCATTGAGCAGACGGATCAGGGTACTTTTCCCCGCGCCGCTGTAGCCAATGATGCCGTAAATTTGTCCCTGCTCAACCGTCAAGTTCACATTATCCACGGCGGTAATAGGTACCTTTCCGTGGTCAAAAATCTTAGAGATATTCCTCAGGACGATCATTTCGTTGGTGTATCCGTTATGGCGGTTTAGCAGTATGGATGTCTGAATGATGATAAACAGCCGTTATTATCTTTGAAATAACAAAAAATGAATAAGATATAACGTGCAGATCTAAGCGGCTCATACCGTGACCTGGCGTCTATAGGATTAATTCAGCAACCGTTATCGAAAAAGCGCATAAGATTAGCACTGCTTGTTTATCTGCGGTAGCAAAGGTAAAGCCTAACTCGTTGTTTTGTAGGCCGGATAAGCGCAGCGCCATCCGGCATGACAAGTAGACATCTTTCCATCCTGACGGCTAAACAGCACAGATATGCCATTTCGTTCTAGTTAGCAGAGAATCATTCTTTAAAACCTGCTTTTCGCCGCCCTATCCTCCTGCTATCGCATCTCATAACAGGTGACACAACATGTCCGTATTCCACTCTATTACCGACCTTATTGGTCAGACGCCGATCCTGCAGCTACACAAACTGAATACCGGTCCGTGCGAGCTTTTTCTCAAGCTGGAGAACCAGAATCCCGGCGGCTCGATAAAAGATCGCGTGGCGCTGTCGATGATCAACGAGGCCGAGCGCCAGGGCCTGCTCGCGCCCGGCGGCACTATTATTGAAGCCACCGCAGGCAATACCGGTCTCGGGCTGGCGCTGATAGCTGCCCAGAAGGGCTATAAGCTGGTGCTGGTGGTGCCGGATAAGATGAGCCAGGAGAAGATCTACCACCTGCGCGCGCTGGGCGTGGAGGTGCGGCTGACCCGCTCCGACGTGACGAAGGGACACCCGGAGTACTATCAGGACTACGCCCGCCGGCTCGCGGAGGAGACGCCGGGTGCTTACTATATCGATCAGTTCTCCAACCCGGCTAACCCGCTGGCGCACGCCACAGGTACCGCCCCGGAACTGTTCGACCAGCTGGCGGGCAGGATTGATGCCGTCGTCGTGGGCGTGGGCTCCGGCGGTACGCTGGGCGGCCTCCAGGCATGGTTTGCCAAACATTCGCCGCACACCGAGTTTGTGCTCGCCGATCCCGTTGGCTCGATTCTGGCGGTTCAGGTTGAGACCGGACAGTACGGCGAAGCGGGCTCCTGGCGAGTCGAGGGGATTGGCGAAGACTTTATCCCTCCCCTCGCCCACCTGGAGAACGTCCGTCAGGCCTACCGAGTCACCGATGCGGAGGCGTTTGCCACTGCCCGTCAGCTCTTGCAGACAGAGGGGGTGCTGGCAGGATCCTCCACCGGTACGCTGCTGACCGCCGCCCTGCGCTACTGCCAGGCCCAGACGACGCCGAAGCGCGTGGTGACCTTCGCCTGCGACAGCGGCAACAAGTACCTCTCCCGCATGTTTAACGACGAGTGGCTGCAACAGCAGGGCTTGCAGGATGATGCCCAGCCCGCGCCCGCTGCACCTGTTAGCGCCCTGGCGACCCTCAGCGTACACAGCGGCGCCTTTAACGACCAGCACGGGGCGGTGATGCCGCCTATCTATGCCACCTCCACCTTTGCCCAGCCCGCACCGGGCCAGCACACCGGCTACGAGTACTCCCGCAGCGGCAACCCGACTCGCCACGCCCTGGAGAGCGCCATCGCCGAGCTGGAGAGCGGCACGCACGGCTACGCCTTTGCTTCCGGCCTGGCGGCGATCTCCACCGTGCTGGAGTTGCTGGATAAAGATAGCCATATCGTCGCCATCGACGACGTCTACGGCGGCACCTACCGGCTGATCGAGAACGTGCGCCGCCGTAGCACCGGCCTACAGGTGAGCTGGGTGAAACCGGACGATCTCGCCGGGCTGGAGGCCGCCATCCGTCCGGATACGCGGATGATCTGGGTGGAGACCCCCACCAACCCGCTGCTGAAGCTGGCGGACCTGGCGGCTATCGCCGGGATCGCCCGTCGTCACAACGTGATCAGCGTGGCGGATAACACCTTCGCCTCGCCGCTGATCCACCGTCCGCTGACGCTGGGCTTTGATATCGTGGTGCACTCCGCCACCAAATACCTCAACGGCCACTCCGACGTGGTGGCCGGGCTGGCGGTGGTGGGCGATCGCCCTGAGCTGGCAGAGAAGCTGGGCTACCTGCAAAACGCGGTGGGCGGCGTGCTCGATCCGTTCAGCAGCTTCTTGACCCTGCGCGGGATCCGCACCCTCGCCCTGCGCATCGAGCGCCATAGCAGCAACGCCCTGGCGCTGGCCCGCTGGCTTGAGCAGCAGCCGCAGGTGGAGAAAGTGTGGTTCCCGTGGCTGACGTCGCACCCGCAGTATGCCCTCGCGCGCCAGCAGATGGCCCTGCCCGGGGGCATGATCTCGGTGGTGATTAAAGGCGATGACCAGCGTGCGGCAGAGGTGATTAGCAAACTGAAGCTGTTTACCCTCGCCGAGAGCCTCGGCGGCGTAGAAAGTCTGGTGAGCCAGCCGTTCAGCATGACCCACGCCTCGATCCCGCTGGCGCAGCGCCTGGCGAACGGCATTACGCCGCAGCTGATCCGCCTGTCGGTGGGCATTGAGGATGAGCGGGATCTGCTGGCCGATCTGCAGCAGGCTCTGGCCTGATACCGACGCGCGCCGCCAGCGATTGCGACTATGCTTAGAGGCTAAGGGTTTGAGTAAGCCAGTCTGAGTCGCAGGAGCGCGCACCGCTATGCTAGTAAATAGTCTGATCGTCATCTTAAGCGTTATTGCGATGGAGGGCATCGCCGCCTTTACCCACCGCTACATTATGCACGGCTGGGGATGGCGCTGGCATGAGTCACACCATACTCCGCGCAAGGGGGTGTTTGAGCTGAACGATCTCTTTGCGGTGGTCTTCGCCGGGGTGGCTATCGCCCTGATCGCCGTGGGCACGGCGGGGGTCTGGCCCCTGCAGTGGATTGGCTGCGGCATGACGGTCTACGGCCTGCTCTACTTTCTGGTACACGACGGTCTGGTGCACCAGCGCTGGCCCTTCCACTGGATCCCTCGCCGGGGCTACCTGAAGCGGCTCTACGTTGCCCACCGCCTGCACCATGCGGTGCGCGGCCGGGAGGGCTGCGTCTCCTTCGGCTTTATCTACGCCCGCAAGCCTGCCGACCTGCAGGCGATCCTGCGTAAGCGTCATGGCCGCCCGTCTAAACGGGACGCTGCCAAAGCGCAGCCGGACGCGGCGCCACCCTCGTCGTCTTCGCACGAATAACCTGCCCCGGCGCCGCCATCAGCATCGCAATCTTTTCACCTTTGCTGGTGTGCTGGCGGCGATCCCAGGCGCTGCCTCCCGCCGCTTTGACTTTGATACCAATCTCCCGATAGACGCTGCGGGCAGTAGCGATCGCCCAGGCGCAGCGCGGCGGCAGATCGTGCAGCCCGGCCAGCGAGGAGATGTAGTACGGCTCGGCGGCATCAATGAGTCGCTCCGCCACCCGCGCCAGCGCCGCCCGGTTCTCCCGTGCGGCATAGTTTTCCGGGGTCAGGCCGGCATCGCGCAGCCACTCGGCGGGCAGATAGCAGCGGTCAATAGCCGCATCGTCAATAATATCCCGGGCGATATTCGTCAGCTGGAACGCCAGCCCCAGATCGCAGGCGCGATCCAGCACCCGCTCATCCCGTACGCCCATCACCCTGGCCATCATCAGGCCCACCACGCCCGCCACGTGATAGCAGTAGCGCAGCGTATCCTCAAAGGTGACATAGCGGGTCTGCGCCACGTCCATCGCAAAGCCATCGAGATGATCGAGCGCCATGCGGGGCGTAATGCCGTGGGTCAACGCCACCTCCTGAAAAGCGGCAAAGGCGGGATCCTGCATCTCCGCCCCCTCAAACGCTGCCAGGGTCAGTTTGCGCAGCCGGGCCAGCCGCTGGGTCGCCTCCTCTTGTGCCGCGGCCTCGCTGGCAAAGCCGTGGGTCTGGTCATCAATAACGTCATCGCAGTGGCGACACCAGGTATAAAGCATCAGCACGCTACGGCGGGTGGTCGGGTCGAAGAGCTTCGCGGCGGTGGCAAAGCTCTTCGAGCCGTTGGCCATCGTCTGCGTGGCATGGTCAAGCAGTGGCGGTTGGCTCATTGCAGATCCTCGATCATCAGAGTGGCGGTCGCTTTCGCCGAGGCCACTACGCCAGGAATGCCCGCCCCGGGATGGGTGCCTGCGCCGACCAGATAGAGGTTGGCAATGTCGCTATCGCGGTTGTGCGGGCGGAACCAGGCGCTCTGGGTCAGCAGCGGCTCGATGGAGAAGGCCGAGCCTAAGTGCGCATCCAGCGTGTCATGGAAGTCCGCCGGGGTAAAGATACGCTGGGTCACCAGCTGGCTGCGCAGGCCAGGCATATAGCGCTCTTCCAGGTAGTCAAAGATGCGGTCGCGCAGCTTAGGTCCCTCCTGCGCCCAGTCCAGCGGCGCGTTGCCGAGATGCGGCACCGGGGCCAGCACGTAGAAGCTGGCGCAGCCGGGAGGGGCGAGCGAGGGATCGGTCACGCAGGGCGAGTGCAGGTAGAGCGAGAAGTCATCCGCCAGCGCGCTGCCGGTAAAAATGTCGTCGATAAGCTCCCGGTAGCGGGGGCCAAAGCAGATAGTATGGTGCGCCAGCTGCGGATGGGGCTGGTTCAGGCCGAAGTAGAGCACAAACAGCGAGTTGCTCATGCTCTTACGCGCCAGCGCCGCCGCCCGTTTCTGCCCTACCGGATGGTGGCCGAGCAGCTTTTTATAGGTGTTCACCACGTCAGCGTTCGACGCCACGGCGTCGGCGTCAAAGGTACGGCCATCCGCCAGCCGGATCTGGCTTACGCGGTTATCGTTCACCACCAGCTCTTCAACCCGGGCGTTAAGCACCATCTCCCCGCCCAGATCGGTAAACAGCTTCACCATGCCGTTCACCAGCGCCCCGGTGCCGCCTTCGGGGAACCAGACGCCCCACTCCCGCTCAAGGGCGTGGATCAGGGTGTAGATGGACGAGGTAGTGAAGGGGTTGCCGCCCACCAGCAGGGAGTGGAAAGAGAAGGCCTGCCGCAGATGCTCATCTTCAATAAAGCGCGAGACCGACTGGTAGACGCTCTGCCACGCCTGGAGCTTAAGCAGCTGCGGCCCGGCGCGCAGCATGTCGCGAAACGAGAGAAACGGCACGCTGCCCAGGCGCAGATAGCCCTCCTGGAATACCGCCTGGGAGTAAGCGAGGAAGCGCCGGTAGCCTTCGACGTCACGGGGGTTAAACTGGGTAATCTGCGCCTCAAGCTCGGCGGTGTCGTTAGCGTAGTCCAGGGTTTTCCCGCTCTCCCAGCAGAGCCGATAGAAGGGTTTCACCGGCAGCAGCCTGACATAATCCTCCATCCGCCTACCGGCCAGGGTAAACAGCGCCTCGAGCGCGGTGGGATCGGTGATCACTGTCGGCCCGGCGTCAAAGGTAAAGCCCTGATCATGCCAGACATAGGCGCGACCGCCGGGCTTGTCCCGCTGCTCCAGCAGCACGGTTGGGATCCCGGCCGCCTGCAGGCGGATCGCCAGCGCCAGGCCACCAAAGCCTGCGCCAATCACAACGGTTTTCTTCATCCTTTTTCTCGCCTGTCAGGAAAATGGTTCAGCGCCGCCCGCCAGGCCTCTCCCAGCGGAACCGGCGGCTTGCCCGTCAAAATGCGGGCCTTATCGATTAGTGAGAGCCGACCGGCGTAAAAGCGCCCTACGGTCGGCTCCGGCAGCCCGTAGAAGCGCTGCATTACCCGCCAGCGGTTCTCTTCGCGTCCCGCCAGGAAGAGCATCCGGTTCAGCAGACGGAAGAACCTCTGCCTGCGCCAGTGGCGTTCGGCAAACTGCCGGGTGAGCTGATAGAGCGGGACGCTGCCCAGACGCGGGCTGTCGGCGATCTCGTCGGCCAGGGCAACCGCCAGCGGCAGCGAGTAGCCGGTGGTGGGGTGAAACAGCCCGGCGCGCATCCCCGCGCGCGGCACGCCTGGCGCATCGGCCCACAGGGCGTGGATATCGCCCGCCAGGGTAATCGGCAGACAGCCGGACTCCTCGCGTTCAAGCTGCGCCAGCGACCACCCCTTGCTGTGAGCATAGTCGGCAATGGTTTGGCGCAGAGCGTTATCATCAAGCTGCGGGGCGTTGGCGTAGCGCGTATCCTCAATCAACAGCGTGTCGGCGGAGAGCGGCAGGGTATAGACAAAGCGGTAGCCCTGCTGCTGCGCCACCGTGGCGTCCATCAGGATCGGTACGGTCAGGCCGTGGGGCTGGCTCAGCCGCCACTGCTGGCCAAGAAAGAGCTGGTAGCCGGTCTGCATCGCCGAACTGGCAGTCACGCCGCGTCCGTCAATCACCGCCCCGGCCAGCAGCGCCTCGCCGCTGGCAAGGCGCACGCTGTTGGGTAACACCTCGCTCACTGGACAGCGGAGCCAGATGTTCTCCCCCAGCGCCTGATGCAGGGCCTCGGCAAAGCTTTCAGAGGTAATGGAGTAGTAGCCGCGCGCAAGCCGACGGCTGAGATGAGGAAACTGCACCTCATAGCCCGGCCAGGCGTGGGCCACCAGCGGCGCCAGCCAGGCGTGCTGTTCGGGGGTGAGATCGTCCTCATGGAAGGACCAGGTGTGGTTCCCGCCTGGCTGCTCTCCAGCCTCGATCAGCAGTACGTTGAGCTGCGGGTGGCGCTGGCGCAGACGCCAGGCAATCAAACCGTTGGCCAGCCCGCCGCCAACTAAAATCAGATCCCTCACGATACGCTCTCACTCCCTGTCATGGCCTGTTCAATTAGGGTCGCCGCGCGCGGAGTGCCCCCGGCTTCGTTAAGCTGCTGGCGGGCCGTCGCCAGACGCTGGTGCAGGGTCTCATCCCTCAGCAGCTGGGCTATCTCATCCGCCAGGGTCTGCTGTCTGGCAAAGCGCGACACCCGGCGACCCAGCCCGTTATAGACCAGCCGGGCAGCCACGGCGGGCTGGTCGAATGAGAGCGGCACGGCCAGCACCGGCGTGGCGGCAGCCAGCGCGTCCAGCACGGTGTTAAGGCCGCCGTGGGTAATAACCAGATCCGCCTCGGCAACGTAGCGCGGCTGGTCGACAAAGTTTGTTACCTCGGTAGCGCCACAGGCGTAGAGTGAGTCGGCCTGGGCGGGCGTCAGACCATCGCAGTGGGCAATGGTCACCTCCGCCCCCACGCTGGCACAGGCCCGGGCGATCTTCCGGAACAGGCGTAGACGGTGTCCTTGCAGGGTGCCCAGCGAGGCAAAGATCCGCGGCGTGCTGCGCGGCGAGCGTTCTACCAGCGGAGACGGCGGGTAGCGCAGCGCCCCGACGTAGTGGAAACAGTCCGGCAGCGCCCGGCGTGGAAAGTCGAGGGCCGGAACGGACTGGCTGATCTGCGCCAGCGGCGAGAGACACTCGTCGAGGCGCCTGCGCTCCGGCAAACCAAAGCGCTGGGCGTGGCGCAGGATCGTCTGCCCGTGCGGGTACATCAGCGCGTCATAGATGCGTTCGCTGACCTGGAAACGCCGCAGGGCTCTCTTATCCTCGGCGTAGTGAAACGGCATCACCGGCAGCGGCAGACCTGGCTCGCGGTTGACCGGTAGCGCGCAGGCAACAGAGATAAACGGCAGCCCCAGCGCCTCGGCGACCAGGCTTCCGGCAGGCTCCATCTCATCGACAATCAGCGCGTCCACCGCCAGCTGCTGCAAAATAGCGGGTAGCTGCTGGCAGAGCGTATCGGTCAGGGATGACATGGCCGCAATCAGCCGCAGCAGGTTGCCGTTGCTCTGCTGCTGGACGTTGCGCTGGGCCTGCTGCACGCTGGCGGGAAGCGGATAGAACGCCACCCGCTCCGTTTCCTGCTCTGCCAGCGAGGCGACGTTGCCGGTAAGAAAGGTCATCCGGTGACCGCGCTGGGCCAGCTCCAGCGCCAGGGCATGCAGCGCCACCGCGTGACTGTAGAGCGGCGGTGCCACGATGGCAAAATGGCTCATGGCGTACCCTGCAAATAGCGGATATCCGCCTGCTTCAGATCGTACAGGCTGCTGCTGCCGGTGCAGAAGCAGGCGACCCGTAGCTGCTCAATAATGACGTTGAAGTGATCGACCACCTTCTCCGTAGAGACGCCCGCGCTGCCAAGCACGGCGGCGGCCTGCCCCACCATACAAGCTCCGAGCCGCAGCGCTTTCGCCGCGTCGACGCCGTTTTTAATCCCGCCCGAGGCAATGAGGGGGATCTGCGGCCAGGTCTCGGCGATCGCAACCAGCGCTTCAGCGGTGGGGATCCCCCAGTCGGCAAAGACGTTGGCCACTCTGCGCTGCTGCTCGGTCGCCGCCCGCTCGCCTTCAACGGCGGCCCAGCTGGTGCCGCCTGCGCCTGCGACGTCAATCACGCCAACGCCGACATCCACCAGCTGTCCGGCCACGGCGCGGGAGATCCCTGCTCCCACCTCTTTAACCACCAGCGGAACGGGCAGCTCACGGACCAGGGTTTCAATAGCCGCCAGCCGTCCGCGCCAGTCGCGATCGCCGCCGGGCTGTAAGGCCTCCTGCAGCGGGTTGAGGTGCACAATCAGCGCGTCGGCCTCGATCATCTCCACGGCCCGTCGGGCGTAGTCGATACCTTTTCTGCCGGTCAGCTGCGCCGCGCCGAGGTTCGCCAGCAGCGGCACGTCCGGGGCCAGCTGTCGCAGGGTTTTATCCAGCCCTAAACCCGCGTCGCTCTCAATGGCGACGCGCTGGGAACCCACCCCCATCGCAATCTTCAGCGTCTGCGCCGCCTCGGCGAGGTGACGGTTGATATGGCGCGAGCGCTCAACGCCGCCGGTCATCGAGCTGATCAGCAGCGGGGCCTGCAGTTGACGGTTTAGAAAGGTGGTTTCCAGCGTGATATCGCTAAAATTCAGCTCCGGCAGCGCGCAGTGGGTAAAGCGCCAGTGCTCAAAGCCAGCGCTGGCCTGGGTTACGGCGCGCCGGGGGTCGAGGACGATATCCAGATGATCGTTTTTACGCTGAACAAGGCGCTCGTCCTTCATTCATCACTACTCCTGTAATGTGGTTCCATAATGGGGTGCTGCTTGAACCGAAGGGCGGTATCAGGCGATTTTCATGACCGGTGACCAGTCGGCAAGGTGATGGCCAAACCACAGATGCATAAACTGTCGGATGGCCCCGCCCTGCGGACAGGCAAAGGTGAGGTGTCTGTCGGCGGAATCAATGTGCTCACGCAGCTTTTGCCGGGCCGCGTCCGCGCCCAGTCGGTTCACCAGCGTCGATTTCCCCGCGTCTTTGTTGCGATCCTTGCCGGTCGCCGGGTGATCGTCACGCAGATCGTCCAGCAGCTGAAAGGCCTGGCCGAAGTCGAGCGCGAAGGCGTGCAGCGTCTGCCGCGTGCTCTCTGGCGACGCAGCGGCGATGGCGATAATTTGCAGCATCGCGCTGAACAAAATACCGGTTTTTAGGTGATTGGTGCTGAGAATGGCATCAGGCGTGCGGTCCAGAGCCGTATCATTGAGATCGCGAAACTGTCCCAGCACCAGGCCCTGCACGCCCACGGCGGTAGAGAGCTCGTTGACCGCCTGGGCACGCCTCTCCCCCGGCAGATCGCCGGTGGCGGCAATCAGGCCAAAGGCTTTAGAGAGCAGGCCAACGGAGGCAAGAATCGCTACGCTTTCACCAAATTTTTTGTGGGTAGTGGGCTGACCGCGGCGCAGCTCGGCGTTGTCCATGCAGGGCATATCGTCGAGCATGAGTGATGCGGTATGGGTCAGTTCAACGGCGCAGGCGAGGTCGAGCAGCGTCGACATGCTACCCTGATAGCGGAGATCGCGGGCGGCCAGCAGCATCAGCAGCGGACGGATCCGTTTGCCTGGTGCCATTGCCCCTTCGCGCATTGCAATGCTGACGATATCCTGGCTGTCGGTTTCAGGTAACAGGCCAGCCAGGTGCTCATCAATGGATTGTCTCATGACTTCTATTTCGCGATGGGGCGAAACGATCGCTTTACTGCCACTCACCATTGCAAGGTTACCCGCTATATTGTCTTGTAGTGTCACTTAACCGTAGACCGCGCGGGTAGCTCTCGCCAGGTTCTGAAGTAGTTTTACATTAAGCGGAGTATGAGACGCTCAGCCTTTAGATCTGAGCCATACCGCCGTCAACAAACAGCTCTGCACCGTTGATAAAGCTGGCCGCGTCGGAGCCGAGAAACGCCACGACTTTGCCTATCTCCTCCGGCTCACCCAGGCGGCCCAGCGGTACCTGCGCGGCAAGCGCGTCAAACAGCCCCTGACGATGCTCATCCGGCACCAGATCGCCGAGGCCTGGCGTACGAACCGGGCCGGGGCTGACCACGTTGACGCGGATACCGCGATCTTTCAGATCCAGCGCCCACGAGCGGGCAAAGTTGCGCACCGCGGCCTTACTGGCGCTGTAGACGCTGAAGCTGGCAGTGCCCTTAACGGAGGTGGTCGATCCGGTTAAAATCACCGATGCGCCATCCACCAGCAGCGGCAGCGCCTTCTGCACCGTGAACACTACGCCGCGCACGTTGGTACCGAAGATACGGTCAAAATGCTCTTCGCTGATGGCGCCCAGCGGCTGCATATCGCCACCTCCGGCGTTGGCAAACAGAATGTCCAGCCGCCCGGCCTGTTTCGCAATCTGGGCATAGACCGCGTCCAGCTCTGCCAGCTTAGAGGCATCGGCGCGAATGCCGGTCGCCGCCGCGCCGATGGCATCTACCGCTGCGTCAAGCTCAGCCTGGCGACGTCCGGTAATAAATACCTGCGCGCCCTGAGCCGCCAGCACCTGCGCGGTAGCCAGACCAATGCCGCTTGTACCTCCGGTGACCAGCGCAATTTTACCGTCGAGTTGTTTGCTCATCTTCATGTTCCTTCCTGTTTAATAGTGAGTATCGGGATTGCCCGTCACCGCATCGTCAGGGCATGGATGAACTCTACTGCGCATTGGATTGGTGAAAAATAGTGAAAAATAGAAAGGACTATTTATGGTTATGGATAATCACCGGTGAGGAGCGACGCGTAATCCTGCCGTGAAACGTAGCTAAAGCCACTGATGAACAGTGCCGCACACAGGGTGCGATACGCCGGGTCGCTCACCAGCTGGCGCAGCGCATCGCGCAGTAGGGCTATGCGCGACGGCGGCGTGTTTCTGGCGGTAATCAACGGCAGCCCCGGCGCGGCAGGGCTTGCACCGATAACGGCAAGGTCAGAGATTAAGTGTGGCGCATGTCGCTGGAGCAGAGCGAAGGTGACGCAGTCGATAGCTGCAATATCCGCCCTGCCCTCGCCGATCGCAACCAGCGACTGGCGGTGGCTGCCGCTGAAGATAACGTCCCTAAAGAACGTCCCGTGCGGTGCCAGCGGCGCGACCATCTGCATAAATACGTTGTAGCCAGACTGGGAGTCGGGTGCATTGCAGACCGCGCGGCTGCCGCGAAAATCCGCCAGCGTCTTATCCCTGTCGCGCTGGCGCACCACCAGCAGGCTGCGGTAGCGAATGCCTTCGCAGCCGGGAGCCGAATAGTGAAAGCAGCCCACCGTCTGCACCTCCGGCAGTCGCGTGACCAGCGGATAGCCGCAGGCCTGGCTGAGCAGGAGATCGTCGCTCTGCCAGTGGGTCAGCAGATCCTCCTCCGGCCAGACCGGCGTGACGGCAACGCCCCTTGTCGCCAGCAGCGCCTGTACAGCCTGGATCAGCGCCTCGCTATCCGGGCGGTAGAGGTTATACATCGGAAACGCAATCTTACTGCTCATTACCGTTCGTCCTGGTAAAGCCGGGATGGGCATTAACATTCACCGAGCGCCATAGAAAGTGCCGCAGCCACTCGCCGTAGCCGCGCACAAGAAAGCCGCCGTTGCGCTGCTGATAGCTCGCCCGATCGCGCAGATAGACATTGCGTAATGCGTACCAGGGTACGCCCGGCAGATCGTGATGAACAGAATGGTAGTTCAGATTAAGGAACAGCACCCGCCACGGCAGCGAGGCCTCGTTGATCACCGAGCGGGCAAGCGGATCGTCGTCCGCCCGATGCTCCAGAAAGGAGCGCACCTTCGTCAGCGCCAGCGCCGGATAGCTGACCGCCAGCACAAAGTAGAGGATCGAGAATTCGCAGCGCACCAGCCAGGCAAAGGTTAACGCCAGCAGAACACCGTGCACGATCCACATCGCTATCGCCCGACGATCCAGCTGGCGAAATGAGGTCAGCATCCCGCCCACTAGCTGGATGATATCCAGCGCCGGGGCCAGCAGCAG
Source organism: Escherichia sp. ESNIH1 (assembly GCA_002918705.1). Classification (GTDB taxonomy): domain Bacteria; phylum Pseudomonadota; class Gammaproteobacteria; order Enterobacterales; family Enterobacteriaceae; genus Pseudescherichia. The sequence goes on from PQKR01000001.1 coordinate 278,977, forward strand.
GCGACCGGGGAAGGTGTTGCGCAGGGCAATCAGCTTGCGCTGCCAGGGCGCATAGCGCCGCCAGCGCCATTCGGGAATGTAGTAGGACTCGGGATCGTCCTCCGGCTGGGTGAGCAGATGAGTACGGTGGTGCGCCAGATGTGCATCCCGATAGAGACCGTAGGGGTACCAGACCGCCAGCGGCATCAGCCCCAGCAGCTGGTTTACCCGTGGGTAGCGCGTAGGGTGACCGTGGATCAGCTCATGCTGGAGCGACATGTACCAGGTGGTGAACCAGATCAGCAGCAGCGTGGCGGGCAGCAGCCCCAGCGTCTGCCAGAGCGCCAGCGTCGCAAACCAGCCGCCGTAGATCGCAACAATCAACATCCAGGTCGGCAGCTCGCTGCGCCACAGCCAGGAGCGGGCGCGCTGCCGGACCCAGTCGCGCTGCTGCTCATGCAGCCAGCCAGCGGTACTTTTCGCCATCGTATCCCCTACTCCCCTTGCTCGTCAGATAGAGCAAACGATGTGAGAAAACGGCGGTAATGACAAAGAATTTAAATGGCTTAGCTTTTGCGAGGCGCGGCAATAATATAGCGCCCGGTGGTCAACGCCGGGCAGAGGAGAAGCGTTATGCGCCTGCGTTGTCCAGGGCGAGGATATCTTCAGGGGTCAGCTGAAGATTGATAGCCTCAACAAAGCCGTCCACGTGCTCAATTTTAGTAGCGCTGGCGATAGGTGCGGTCACGCCGGGGCGGCTAATCAGCCAGGCAAGTGCCACCTGTGCAGGCTTCACGCCGTGCCGCTCAGCAACGCTGTCCAGCGCCTCCAGAATGGCATAGCCGCGCGGGTTAAGATATTTACCGACGCCCTCGCCGCGCTGGCTCTGGCCCAGATCTTTCTCGCTGCGATACTTCCCGGAGAGGAAGCCGGAGGCCAGGCTGTAGTAGGTCACCACGCCAATATTCTCCCGCACTACCAGCTCCTGCAGTTCGCCTTCAAAGCTGTCGCGATCGTAGAGGTTGTACTCCGGCTGTAGCACCTGGTAACGCGGCAGGCCGTTAGCATTCGCGGCCTTAAGTGACGCCTCTAGCTGCGCCGCATTGAGATTGGACGCGCCAATGGCGCGGATCTTGCCGGCTTTCAGCAGCTTCTCATACGCGCCGAGGGTCTCTTCATAGGGCGTGCTGTCATCTGGCCAGTGGGAGAAGTAGAGATCGATATAGTCCGTTTGCAGACGCTTGAGAGAGTCATCTACCGCCTGCTCGATCCAGCGGGCGGAGAGCCCTTTTTTCCCCGGCTCGCCAAGGTCGGAGCCGACTTTGGTAAACAGGGTGATCTTTTCCCGTGCGCCAGGGTGAGCTGCGAACCATTTACCAAGAATCGTTTCCGATTCGCCGCCTTTGTTGCCCGGCGCCCAGGCAGAGTAGACGTCGGCGGTGTCGATAGCGGTCAGGCCGCGCTCCAGCAGCGCATCCAGCAGAGTAAAGCTCTGCTGCTCGTCAACGGTCCAGCCAAAGACGTTACCGCCAAAAACCAGCGGTGGAATGTGCAATCCCGTCGTGCCTAATGAACGTAAAGCCATGCGCAATACCCCTTTTTTGAGTTACGGTATAGGCAATCGTAGACAAAACACGGCGATGCATAAGCAATCTTTTGCGTATGGTTATCAAATGCTGACAATAGCGCACTGAATGCAAACTCAGTAGCGCCGGATGTGAAAACCCTCCTCCGCTTTCGGCTCCACGAAATAGCGGGTAATCAGCTCAAACTGCTCGTCGCTGGCGGCGAAGTTGTGCTCTCCTGCTGCGTTGCGCAGCCGCAGCCGGGCCTTGCAGACTTCATCGCTGACCGGCAGATAATGCAGCAGATGCTGAGCACCTGATTCGTTAACTATCGACATCATCCACTGTCGGCTGGCGAGAGTATTAGCCGGGAAATCAAGCACGACGCTAACGCCCGCGTTAAGCAGCGCGATAGTGTGGGGTTTTATGGCCGACCTGAGTTTTTCAGCGTAATGGACGTAATCCTGAACGCTGTGCATGGTCTCTTTAAACAGGTGCGCCAGCCACATATCCTCGCTGAGCACCACGGTGCCAGGAGTTTTCGCCAGCTCGCTGGCCAGGGTCGATTTCCCGGAGGCGATTTTGCCGCACAGGATATGCAGGGTAGGGGCTACCGGTAGCGTACTCACTGACGACGTGTTCATGACCGTTCGCCTTGCACGTTGATAGTTGGTTTTCTGAACCATACTCTAATTCTAAGCTGCGGGTACACTACCCTTTTTCAGGGCCGAAAGAGATGCTAAGTTATCAGCTAGCTCTAACACCCGGACCTGCCAATGTAACGACATCTCAATTCTGACAGCTTTCACGATCGTGCGGCATCTGCTGCATGGACACGCCTGTTTGATTGAGTATGTTAACAATGAATAACCTTTTGATGCGTGGCGGTGGCAGGCGCTGAGCGCCGCGTTTACATCGCTGGCGCTGGTGATGACGATTCTGGTTCGCTATCGTCGCTAAAAAAGGAAAAGGCTACGGGTCGGCTGACCCGTAGCAGAGAGGAAAAAATTACTTCAGGCGGTAGGCAACAACGGCGTCGCCGCCTTTGGTGCCCAGCGAGCCGTGACCGCCCGCGGCAATAACCACGTACTGCTTGTTATCGCTGCCCAGGTAGGTCGCCGGGGTTGCCTGGCCACCTGCTGGCAGCTCGGTCTGCCACAGCAGCTTGCCGGTGTTGATATCGTAGGCGCGGAAGAAGTTATCTGCCGTTGCGCCGTGGAACACTACGTCACCCGCCGTCACCAGCGGACCGCCGTGGGCAACCATCCCCATCGGGAAGCCGATTGGGAAACGCCCCGGCAGGAAGGTAGTGTTGAGGTTTTTGGTGGTACCCACGCGACGCATCCACTCCGTTTTACCGGTGGTCAGATCGACGCCTACCATCCGGCCCCACGGTGGAGCAATACACGGAATACCCAGATCGGAAGAGAGCTGCTGAATGTGGATCGCGTAGGTGCCCTGGAAGTTTTCGTTCCAGTACGGCGAGTTCTCCTTGGTAAACAGGCGCTCTTCTTCTGTCTGCGGGGTACGTTTGATCAGGTTGTATTTATAGGCCAGACGTACCGGCGAAGCGATCAGGATCTGACGCTCCGGATCGATAGCCACCGATCCCCAGTTAAACACGCCGATGTTACCCGGGAAGACAATGGAACCGCCTTCGGTAGCTGGCGTCCACGGGTTACCGTCGTAGCGCAGCGATTTAAAATCGATACGGCAGGCCATCTGATCGAACGGCGTAATCCCCCACATTGCCTTTTCGCTCAGCGGATCGGGAATAAAGTTCAGCGCGGAGACCGGCTGGGTCGGCGAGAAGCGCTCCCCGGTGATGCCGCCTTCGGTCGAGACCTTCTGCTGGTTGATCGGGTAGACAGGCTCCCCGGTCAGACGGTTAAGCACAAACAGGTTGCCAGTTTTGGTCGGCAGGATAACAACCGGCTGCTTTTTGCCCTGGTAGTCGATATCCAGCAGTGACGGCTGAGACGGGTTATCGCGGTCCCACAGGTCGTGCGTCGAGGACTGGAAGCGCCATTTGAACGCGCCGGTGTTGAGATCCAGCGCCACCAGCGTGTCGCGGAACTTCTCGGTGTTGCTCTGCGGATCGCGCTGGGTACCCACTTCATCCGGCGAGGCGTTGCCAAACGGCACGTAGACCAGGCCGTTTTTCAGATCGGCGCTGAGGGTGGCCCAGGCTACAGGGGTATCCTGCGGGAAGGTCTGCCCGGCGGCAATCGGTTGGGTATTTTCAGGATTTGCCGGATCGAAGTTCCAGACCAGACGACCGGTCACGGCGTCAAAGGCGCGGATCACGCCCGACGGGTTACCGGTGTTATAGCCGTTATCCATTACGGAGCCGCCGAGGATCACCAGCTTACCGGCCACCAGCGGAGCGGCGGTCTGCATCAACGCGTGCGGACGAACGGTACCCATGTTGTCATGCAGATCGACAATACCGTTAGTCCCGAAATCGGCGCACGGTTTACCGGTATCGGCATCCAGCGCGATCAGTTTTGCATCGGTAGTGGCGTTGTAGATGCGGCGAGTACAGGCTGCCGGTGCAGCGGTAGTGGCTGCCGGCTGGGCCGAGCTGCTGTTCTGCACGGCTGCGCTGCCGTCATAGTAGCTTACGCCACGGCAGGTCTGGTGCTGCTGGAGGTAGGAGCGATCCTTTTCAGGAACGTATTTCCACTTAAGCGCCCCGGTCTGCGGATCGAGAGCGTGCACCTCGTTGTGCGGCGTACAGAAGTAGAGCGCGTTATTGACCTTCAGCGGCGTCGCCTCGAAGGTGTATTCGGTCGCGTCTTTGCTGTCGCGCAGGTCGCCGGTGTGGTAGGTCCAGGCTACTTCCAGATCGCTGGCGTTATCTTTATTGATCTGGTTGAGCTTAGAGAAACGTAGACCGTTGGTGGTGCCACCGTAAGCGGTCCAGTTATTTTCCGCGACGTCAGCGCTGGAGGCGTTACGTGCAGTAGTAATGGTGCCCTCCTGCGGGTACGGATCGTAGAAGCAGAGGCCGATCACCAGGGCGATCATCACCGCTACGGTACCGCCGAGGAAAGGATGGAAGCGACGCTCCCCTGCGCCATTGGCGCGGAATAGCGGACGAACCACCCACGGCATCGCCAGCCAGAGGCCAATGACGCCAATCAGATCGCCGCGCGGGATCCACTGCCACTTATCAAAGCCGACCTCGTAGATGATCCAGGCCAGAACAATCCACATCAGCACCGCGTAAAGGCTAAGCGCAATGCGTTTGTTCAGGTAGAGCGTTACGGCGGTGGCAATGAGCCCCACGGCCATTACGGCGTAGAATGGCGAGCCGCCGACCAGCAGCAGCTTCGCCCCCATATAGAGCATCGCGAGCCCAATGAGCGCGATGACAATACTTGTTATTTTGTTAAGCATGATTCCCCTGACATAGACAAATGTACAATTGAAACGGTGTTTTATAACAATTTCGAAACAATGTTACAACGATCACAAAAAAAATATAGAGCAATGTCAGGGCAAATTTATCGATTCGTGCGGGTAAAATGCGGAACACCGTCAAACGCTTGCTGTAGCCACGCTTTGAACTGCTGCACATCTTCCCAACTGGCTATCCCAGGTCTGGTAATGTGTCGAATTTTCCCTTTTCTTCTTTATCATTCAGACCTTCTGTCTTTAATTCATCCATTGTTTCACGCATGTTATTCAGGCACTCAGTCGCTGGTTGCCCGGCATGCCGGAGTACAGCTACAGCCTGCGTGTAATATTTTTCAATAGCTGCTCTGGTATAGCTATTCATCATCGGCAGACTGCAGATCATTATCGAGTCAAATCGTTGAATCAACTCATCCTTGCTGTTACCCATCTCAGTTGTCGCTTTGAGAACGCTCACCGGGTCTTTCAACAATGCAAAACTGGCTGCTATAGCCAATTCAGTAGCGCGGCTATCATCAAGTGAATCGCCGATTTTATTCACTGACTCAGGCAATGACTGAATAGTCTGCGGGTCAGCTCTTTCAACCTTTTTAATAAAATCGCTCCAGCTCGGCTCTGTCGCCAGACATGACATGCTGGTAGTGCATAACATCAGCAAGAGAACCGTTTTTTTCATCGGACTACCTCAAGCGTTCTATCATGGGACATAATCACCTGCGAACGAACAGCTGGCCCCATGATAATGCAACCTTCAGAAGCAAACCCCGGAATAGCTGGCGGCCGCCTTTCACCGTGAATACGAAAACCCGCACGCCCGTAATTCTCACCAGATGTTTGCACCAGAATGATTGTCATTGGACTGATTGAGCTGTTATGCCCTGCAATATGATATGTTCCTCGCGGTAATGGCCCCATTCCCTTAACCTGTTGGCGATCAGGGTTGTTTTTGTTGGTCAGCACGCCGGAATACCCCCTGCCTTTGAGAGTGCCGTTATGCCACAACTCACCTGTGCTTTGATGGTAAATCCAAGGCATGTCTTTCCCCTTACGCCGTCTTGCGGTCGTTCCAGCTGTCAGAGTGAATAACATTGCCATCCAGGTATTTCCAGGTGACTTTCTCATAGTGAAGCTCGACGATTTCCATATGGTTATGTCTTTCTCCCTCTTCGGATTTCGTATCCGCCATTACCGGCACGACTGACGTAATCCTCACATTTTCCATACTGGTGTTAAAGTATTCAGCTTCCTGCCCGGCATCATTGATTTTGTAAAATTTAAATTCGGCAGATTTCAACGTTTGCCCTGTAGTCACAGCCTTGTAGAGATATGGGCTAGATGAGTCGATCTCTTTCTGGAAAACATACGTTGAATGCTCGCGGGTGCCGGTAGGTTTACCTGTTGCAGAATCGGTAGGAAGAGCGACCCGATGTGCGAGCCCAGTAACTTCAATACTGCCCTCACGGTCTTTTACGTCTACAGAGCCTTTAATCCCAGCGCCGCCATCATCTTTTAGCCATAAATAAACGGGTATAGCCATGTGCATAAATCCTTATAATTTGCAGGGTAATTCCTGAAAGCACATAATAACCACAATTATACTAATGATATTTATGTTTGTGTTACTAGCTGTAAGTTGCTCACAGGAAGGGGCAAATCAAATATGCAAAAATTCTTTTCAGCTGTGGGGTACTTCCAGCAGGGGTAGCTTAAAAATAGTCATTGCGCGTCAGGCCAAACAGCCAGTCGTTATGCAGTTGGTTCCGCAGCCGATAGCTTTCGTGCAGCTCCTGCTCCAGGGTGAAGCCCACTTTTTCCAGCAGGCTGCGGGAGGCGAGATTACCTGCGGTGACGGTGGCAATAAGACGGTTGATACCGCCTTCGCGGAAGGCGTAGTCGCAGACGGCCCGCAAAGATTCTGTTCCATAGCCCTGCCCCTGTGCGTCGGGGGCAAACAGAAAGCCGACCTCGGCGCAGTCAGTGTCACGATGGATATAACCTGTAACGCCCAGCTTTTTATCCGTGGTCTTTTCAGAAACGACAAGGCAGAGCCAATGGGGGCTTTGGGGAGACCAGAGTGGCAGCCTCGATGTGAAAGCGGTGTGTATCTCTTCGTCTGACGGCATATCCGCCACGTAATACATCACCTGCGGGTCCGTCTGTAGCGCGTGGAAAAAAGCCCAATCGCTCTCCTCTATCTGCGTACAGGTCAGTCTGGCGGTATCAATAGTCACCATTTATTATCTGTCTCTTTTATTTAAGTGTAGAAACTTATTAATAAAAACATATCATTAAATTATTTAATAAAAAATACCGTTGGGTGATTATATTACGAAAGTAAAATCGTTTGCTGGTGCAATCGTGCAACACAATTCCCGACCAGGGTGCATAACTATAAGGTTATTTTATTTCGCTTTAAAAATCCGCCGCCTACGATAAGTCATTTCTATTTTATAGCCCGGATCACGGCTATTTTCAGCAAATTCAGAACTGGTATGCATCTTGCCTGTTAAACGGTGACCTTCTATTTAACAGGGAACCTGTGATGCTGAATACCGTACTTTTGCGTAAATGCCGTATCGCCGTTGCCGTTTCTGGGGCGCTGGCGCTGTTCTCCTCTTTTCAGGCCAATGCCACTACGCTGCGGATCGCCATGACCGCCGCAGATATTCCCTTAACCCTCGGACAGCCGGATCAGGGCTTTGAGGGCAACCGTTTTACCGGCATTCCGCTGTATGATGCGCTGGTAGAGTGGGATCTCTCGCAGGGCGAAAAGCCCAGCGGTATCGTCCCGGGCCTGGCCACCGAGTGGCATGTCGACCCGCAGAACCAGAGCCGCTGGATCTTTACTCTGCGTCCAGGCGTGACGTTCCATGACGGCACCGAGGTCAACGCCGACGCCATCGTCTGGAACGTCGACAAGGTGCTGAATAAGAGCGCGCCGCAGTATGCGCCAGGGCAGATCGGCAATACCCTCTCCCGTATGCCAACCCTCGCAGGCGTCGAAAAGATCGATGACCATACCGTCGCTCTCACCACCTCCGAGCCAGATGCGCTGCTGCCTTACAACATCACTAACCTGTTCATCGTCTCGCCGACGGCGTGGCAAACACTCTATGATGCGGTGCCTGCCACCACTGGCGATACCGCCGCCCGCAGCAAGCAGGCCTGGACAGAGTTTGCCGCTCACGCCGTGGGCAGCGGTCCCTTTAAGCTGGAAAAACTGGTGCCGCGCCAGCAGCTAATCCTCAATAAAAACCCCGACTACTGGAATAAAGATCGCATTCCGCGCGTCGACAAAGTGGTGCTGATCCCGCTTCCAGAGGCCAATGCCCGTACCGCGGCCCTGCTTTCGAAGCAGGTCGACTGGATTGAGGCCCCGGCTCCCGACGCGGTGGATCAGATCAAAGCTCAGGGCTTTAAGATCTACGCCAATACCCAACCGCATCTCTGGCCGTGGCAGTTCTCCTTTGCGGAGGGATCGCCGTGGAAAGATATCCGCGTGCGTAAAGCTGCCAACCTCTGTCTCAACCGCGCCGAGCTGAAGAGCTACCTTGGCGGCTACATGACAGAGGCGACCGGCGTGTATGAGGCCGATAGCCCGTGGCGCGGCAAGCCCACTTTCCAGATCAAGTACGATCCTGATACCGCCCGCAAGCTGATGACCGAGGCCGGGTTTAGCGAAAGCAAGCCGCTACACGTCACCGTTGCGACCTCCGCCTCCGGATCCGGACAGATGCAGCCTCTGCCGATGAACGAATACATCCAGCAGAGCCTGAAAAGCTGCTTCTTTAACGTCGATCTCAAAGTCAACGAGTGGAACACCCTGTTTACCAACTGGCGTCTCGGGGCAAAAGATCAGTCCGGCAAAGGGATCGATGCGATTAACGTCAGTGCCGCGGTCAACGATCCCTATTTTGGCATGATCCGTTTCGCCACGGCCAAAGCCTTCCCACCGCTGGCGGTGAACTGGGGCTACTTCTCCACGCCGGAAACAGAGAAGCTGGCAACGGCGGTGAAGCATGCCTTTACTCCGGCCGAGATGGATAAGGCCGCCGGGGAGCTGCACGCTGCGCTGGTGGATCAGGTGCCGTTCCTGTTTGTTGCCCATGACGTCGGACCGCGAGCGATCTCGCCTGCGGTCACCGGCGTTGTACAGCCGCAAAGCTGGTTTATCGACCTTAGTCTGGTAAGCAAAAAAGAGTAATCGTAACGGGGGCAAAAGATGATCAATACGCTGCTATACCGCATCCTGCTGGCCGTACCCACCATGCTGGGGGTGGCGGTGATCTGTTTTATGCTGGTGCAGATTGCGCCGGGGGATCCGCTGGTCTCAGTCATGCCGCCGGATGCTTCAGAAGCCCTGCGCCAGACGCTGCTTCAGGCCTACGGCTTCGATAAGCCGCTGCCGCTGCAGTTCGTGCACTGGCTGTGGCGGGCGCTGCAGGGCGATCTCGGCATGTCGGTGGCTACCGGACGGCCGGTGATTGACGAGGTCATGACGGCAGTCGCTTACTCCCTGCGCCTGGCGCTGCTGGCCACCATTATCGGCTTTGTGCTGGGCAGCCTGTTCGGCTTCGTCGCCGGGTACTTTCGCAACAGCATTATCGATCGCCTGGCGTCGGTGCTGTCGGTCTTCGGCGTCAGCGTTCCCCACTACTGGCTGGGGATGCTGCTGGTCATCGCCTTCAGCGTCAAGCTTGCCCTGCTTCCCGCCACCGGCGGCGGACCAATTGGCGAGGTGGGCTGGCAGTGGGACTGGGCGCATCTGCAATTTATGCTGCTGCCGGCCATTACCCTGTCGGTGATCCCGACCGGCATCATCGCCCGTACCGTGCGTTCACAGGTGGCCGATATTCTCAGCCAGGAGTTTATCGTGGGCCTGCGCGCACGCGGGCTTAACGAGTCGCGCATCTTTCTCCACGTCATGAAAAACGCTGCGCCTACCGCACTGGCGGTGATGGGATTGCAGGTGGGCTATCTGATGGGCGGCTCGATCCTGGTGGAGACGGTCTTCTCCTGGCCCGGCACCGGCCTGCTGCTCAATACCGCCATCTTCCAGCGCGATCTACCTCTGCTGCAGGGCACCATCTGGGTGCTGGCGCTGTTCTTCGTCCTGCTCAATCTGCTGGTGGATATTCTGCAAACCACCCTCGACCCGCGCATTAAGAGGAGCTGATCATGGTGGATACCGCAACCACGAAAGCTGTACCCGCGTCCCAGGTACTGCCAGCCCGGCAGGGCTACTGGCACGGCGTTTTTCGCCGCCTGCTGCGCGATCCCGGTGGCGTGATTGTCGGAACGATCATTCTGCTGCTGCTGGCCCTGGCGCTGTTTGGCCCCTGGCTGATCTTGAAAGATCCCTACCAGACGTCGATGTTTCTGCGTCTGAAACCGATCGGCACCGATGGCTTTCCTCTCGGCTCCGACGAGCTGGGGCGGGATATGCTCTCGCGCCTGATCCTCGGCACCCGATTATCGCTGTTTATGGGGATTGTTCCCGTGGTGTTCGCCTTTTTTATCGGCGGTGCGATCGGCATTATCGCTGGCTACGCGGGTGGCAAAACTAACACCCTCATCATGCGTACCGTGGACGTCTTCTACGCTTTTCCGTCGGTGCTGCTGGCGATAGCCCTGTCGGGGGCGATGGGCGCAGGGATCGGTAACGCCCTGCTGTCCCTCACCCTGGTCTTCGTCCCACAGGTGGCGCGTATCGCTGAGAGCGTGACCGCCCAGGTGCGACATATGGACTATGTCGATGCCGCCCGCGCCACCGGAGCCAGCGCCTTCACCATTATCCGGGTGCAGGTGCTGGGCAACGTGCTGGGACCGATCTTTGTCTTCTCCACCGGACTGATCTCGGTCTGCATGATCCTCGCCTCCGGGCTGTCGTTTCTTGGTCTGGGCGTACGCCCGCCGGAGCCGGAGTGGGGGCTGATGCTCAACACGCTGCGCACGGCAATCTACACCCAGCCGTGGGTAGCGGCTCTTCCTGGCCTGATGATCTTTATCACCTCCATTTCGTTCAACATCCTCGCGGACCGCCTGCGTGCGGCAATGGCGATTAAGGAGTAAGCGATGCAACCTTTTGTGAATATCGACGTGGGTGGACCGGCGCAGCCGCTGCTGACGGTCAACAACCTGTTGAAATACTTTCGTTCCGGCGGAGGTAAAAAGCACGACGTGGTGCAGGCGGTAGATAACGTCAGCTTTACGGTGGTCAAAGGCGAAACCCTTGGCGTGGTAGGCGAGTCGGGCTGCGGGAAATCAACCACGGCGCGGCTGCTGATGCAGCTCCTCCAGCAGGACAGCGGAGAGCTGATCTTTGATGGCCTCGCGGTAGGATCGACGCATCTACCGATGAAGGCCTATCGCCGCCAGGTGCAGATGGTATTTCAGGATAGCTATGCCTCTCTCAACCCGCGCATGACGATGGAGGAGAGCATCGCCTTCGGTCAGCGCGTGCACGGCATCAGTGCCAAAGAGGCCAGCGAGTACGCCCGCTATCTGCTCGCTCACGTCGGCCTGGAGCCGGGGCGTTTCGCCCATCGCTATCCGCACGAGCTTTCCGGCGGTCAGCGCCAGCGGGTAAATATCGCCCGCGCTCTGGCGATGAAGCCGCGGCTGGTGATCCTCGATGAGGCGGTATCGGCGCTGGATAAATCGGTTGAGGCTCAGGTTTTGCAGCTGTTACAGGAGCTTAAGCGCACCCTGGAGCTGACCTATGTCTTTATCAGCCACGATCTGCACGTGGTGCGCTGGCTGTCGGATCGCATTCTGGTGATGTATCTCGGCGAGGTGGTCGAGATCGGCCCTGCGGAGCAGCTCTTTACCGCCTCTGCGCACCCCTACACCCGCGCCCTGCTGAGTTCGATGCCGTCGATGGATCCGCATAACCGCACCCTGACGTCACCCTTGAGCGGCGATCCGCCCAGCCCGATCGCCCCTCCGTCCGGCTGCCGGTTCCATACCCGCTGTCCACATGCCAAAGCGGTATGCGCGCAGGTGACACCCACGCTGGCGAGCGTGGGCGACGGCCATCAGAGCGCCTGCCTGATGGCACAGCCGGGTTCGCCGTGGCACCAGGCTATCGCCGTTCGGGAGGTGAGCTATGTCGCATGATGCTTATGTCCATATCCGCGATCTGCGGGTCGAGTTTCGCCGCGAGGGGCAGACGATCAATGCGGTTAACGGCGTCTCGTTCGACGTGCGTAAAGGTGAAGTGATGGCGCTGATCGGCGAGTCGGGATCCGGCAAAAGCGTCACCCTGCGCGCGCTGATGCGCCTGCATCCGCCTAAAAATAGCCTGCTCTCTGGCACGATGCGGGTCGGGGATGAAGAGGTGCTGACTATGAGCCCCTCCCAACTGCGGCGCTATCGCGGCGCACAGTGCGCGATGATCTTCCAGGAGCCGCTGCTGGCCTTCGATCCGGTCTATACCGTCGGGCAGCAGATCGTTGAAGGTCTGTGCCGTCATGAGGGGCTCTCCCGCCAGGCGGCACGAGAGCGAGCGCTGGAGGCGCTACGCCAGGTGCGGATCCCCAGCCCGGAGCGGCGGCTGGATGCCTACCCCCATGAGATGTCCGGTGGCATGCGCCAGCGGGCAATGATCGCTCTCGCCCTGTCGTGCAATCCGCAGCTGCTGCTGGCGGATGAGCCGACCACCGCGCTCGACGCCACGGTGCAGATCCAGATCCTGATCCTGCTGCGCGAACAGCAGAAGCAGCGCGATCTGTCGATCATCTTTGTGACCCACGACATTGGCGCAGCGGTGGAGATCGCCGATCGCGTAGCGGTGATGTACGCCGGACGCATCGTTGAGGAGGCGTCGATGGCAGAGATTCTGCACCATCCGCGCCACCCTTATACCCAGGTTCTGCTCGGTAGCCGCCCAAAAGAGGGGCTGAAAAAAGGCGATGCGCTGCACTGCATTCCTGGCTCTCCGCCGGATCTTGCCCGTCTGCCCGCAGGCTGCGCCTTCGCCGATCGCTGCCCACACGCCCTGCCCAGCTGTGCCCAAAGCCAGCCCGCTACCGAGCAGGTGGCCGAGCGCCATGTGGTGAGCTGCCATCGCTGGCGAGAGCTGTCAGCAAATACCGAAGGCCAGGCGGCTTACGCCTGAACCTGTCAACACCCAGAGGAGCCAACATGCAGGATGATATTCACGCCTTTATGCCCTACCCGGCTTACCCGGTGCCACACGCCACCAGCGGACCGCTGAGCGGTATGACCTTCGCCGTTAAAGATCTGTTTGATGTTGCGGGCTACCCAACCGGGGGCGGCAACCCGCACCTGCTGGCGCTCTCCGGGATCAAGAGCCGCACCGCGCCGGTGGTGCAGCGCCTGTTGAACAGCGGTGCGCGGTTCGTGGGTAAAACCCACACCAGCGAGCTGGCCTACTCCATGAGCGGTCACAACGTCCACTACGGCTGGCCGCGCAACGGGGCCGCGCCGGACCATATCCCCGGCGGATCGTCGTCAGGCTCAGCATCAGCGGTCTCTAACGGTATGTGCGACTTCGCCCTCGGCACCGATACCGGTGGCTCGGTGCGCACCCCGGCAAGCTACTGCGGCCTGTTCGGCCTGCGCCCAACCCACGGACGCCTCTCCCTTGACGGGTGCCAGCCGCTCTGCGCCACGATGGATACCTGCGGTTTCTTTGCCCGCACCCCGGCGGTCTTCAAGGCCGTGGCGGAGTGCCTGCTGGGCAGCGACAGCCTGGCGATACCCTATGTGAAACTGGCCTGCCATGAGGGATTGTTTTCTCGCCTGCCGCCGCTCAGCCAGCAGGCGCTGCTTCCCGTGCGCCAGCGGCTGGCCCGCCATTTTGGCGACGTCACAAATTTGAATGCACCCCTGCCGGAGATTGAGGAGATCTATCTCGCCTTCCGTCAGATCCAGGGCTACGAGGCATGGCAGTCGCAGGGAGAGACCATCGAGCGCTACGGCCTGCAATTAGGGCCGGACGTGCGGGAGCGTTTCTTCTGGGGGAAAGCGGTGACCACGGCGCAGTTTGAAGCCGCCTGCCAGCTGCGGGAGCGCTTTACCGCCTGGTGGGATGAACAGCTTGGCGATGCGGTACTGGTTCTGCCCACCGTGCCGGACGGTGCGCCGCTGCTCACCGCCCAGGCGGATGAGATTGAGGCGGTACGTCGGCTCTCGCACGATATTTTACTGATTTCGGTCATGACCCGGCGTCCGCAGGTCACGCTGCCGGTCACGCAGGTTGGCGGTCTGCCGCTGGGTATTTCTCTTCTCGGGCCACGCGGCAGCGATCGTCTGCTGGTCGATCTGGCCGCTTCATTTATGCAAGGAGACAACCATGAGCAGTGATGTCCTGTTTACTCCGGTGGCAGATACAGCGGCCTGCCGCATTAACGGCGATCGGCTATGGGATTCATTAATGAGCCTGGCGGAGATTGGCGCCACGCCCAAGGGCGGCTGCCGTCGACTGACCTTAACCGATCTCGATCGCCAGGGACGGGATCTCGTTATCAGCTGGGCGCGCGACGCCGGTTTGAGCGTCACCGTGGATATGATTGGCAACGTCTTTATGCGCCGGGAGGGCCGTAATCCGATGCTGCCTCCGGTGGTTGCCGGAAGTCACATCGACACCCAGCCCACCGGCGGCAAGTTTGATGGTAACTACGGCGTGCTGGCCGCGCTGGAGGTGGTGCGCACCCTCAACGATCTGGAGATAATCACGGAGGCGCCGATTGAGGTAGTGTTCTGGACCAATGAGGAGGGATCGCGCTTCGTACCGGTGATGATGGGATCCGGCGTCTTTGCCGGCGTCTTCCCGCTGGAGGAGATCTACGCCGTACAGGATGCCGAGGGTAAAACCGTAGGTGATGAGCTGGCACGCATCGGCTATATCGGCAGCCAGACGCCGGGGGATCATCCGGTTGGGGCCTACTTTGAGGCGCATATTGAGCAGGGTCCGATCCTGGAAGCGGAAGAGAAGGTGATTGGCGTGGTGCAGGGCGTGCTCGGCATTCGCTGGTACGACTGCGTGGTCACCGGTCAGGAGTCCCACGCCGGACCAACGCCGATGAATCTGCGTCAGGATGCCTTGCAGGTCGCTACCCGCATTATGCAGGAGGTGGTCGCTATTGCCGGGCGCAGCGAGGAGGGACGCGGCACCGTCGGGATGGTGCAGGTCTACCCCAACAGCCGCAACGTGGTGCCGGGAGAAGTGACCTTTTCCGTTGATATGCGTAATCTCAGCGACGCGGCGGTAGACGAGATGGATCGCCAGCTGCGCGACTTTATCGCCCAGGTTCAGCAGGAGAGCGGGATGGCAATCGCGTTGAAAGAGGTGAGCCACTATCCGGCCGCCCCGTTCCACCCTGCCTGCCAGGCCGCCATCGCCGAGGCGGCAGAGCGGCTGGGCTATCCCGCCCGCGAGATCGTCTCTGGCGCCGGACACGATGCGGTCTATATGAGCTACCTTGCCCCTACCGGGATGATCTTCATTCCCTGTAGGGACGGGATCAGCCATAACGAGATTGAGTACGCCTCACCGGAGCACGTCACCGCGGGAGCGAACGTGCTGCTGCAGGTTATGCTGCAGTACGCCCGGGCGGTGTGATCGTAAAATGGCCGGACTAGCGGGCAAACTTCCGCGATCCGGCCACGCACAAAATCACACCCAGCGTGCTGACCAGCATCAGCGGATCGACGGTTTCGTGCAGCAGCGCGGCGGATAAGCCAAGCCCAAAAAACGGCTGTAGCAGTTGCAGCTGTCCTACAGTCGCAATGCCGCCCATTGCCAGCCCCTTGTACCAGAAGATAAACCCAATAAGCATACTAAACAGCGACACGTAGCCCAGCGCAATCCAGGCTGAGAGAGAGAACGCGCTAAACGAATGTGGCCGCGTGATAAACGAAGCGATCAGCATAAAGGGCAGCGCAACGATCAGCGCCCAGCTGATGACCTGCCAGCCCCCTAGCTCCCGCGTCAGTTTTGCCCCTTCGGCATAGCCCAGTCCGCAGATAATAATCGCCGCTAACATCAGGAGATCTCCCGTCAACGAAGCAGAGGCATGTTGCAACAGGGCAAAGCCGACCACCAGCAGGCTGCCCAGCACCGAGAAGATCCAGAACGCAGGACGCGGACGCTCGCCGCCGCGCAGCACGCCGAAAATCGCCGTAGTCAGCGGCAGCAGGCCCAGAAAGACAATGGAGTGCGCGGAGGTAACGTGCTGCAACGCCAGCGCCGTCAGCAGCGGAAAGCCAACCACCACGCCCAGCGCAACGATAACCAGCGGCACAAGCTGCGACCGATATGGGCGCTTTTCACGAAAGGTAGCGATCAGCCCGGCAGCCAGAAGACCGGCAATCGAAGCACGCAGGAACGTCAGAAAAAAGGGATCCATAGCGAGGACGGCAACCCGGGTAGCGGGCAGCGAGCCGCTGAAGATAATCACCCCAAGCAGACCGCTGATCCACCCGGAGAGCGATCCCGGTCCCGCCTTATGCACAACTGTATTAACCACCGTTAACCACCCTCTGTCAGCTTGAGTCATGAATAGCGGGATGGTAGTGTGCTTAATCCAGTACAATCAAAAAATTGTCATAGATACATGTCATGAAGGCGCGCTATAAATCGATCGTAGATAATTTTGCTGAGGCTATACGCTCCGGCAAACTTTCAGCCGGAAGCCGCTTGCCGACGCATCGCCAGCTTGCCTTAACTGAACATATCTCGCTGGCAACGGCGACCCGGGTCTATAGCGAGCTCGAAGCGATGGGGCTGGTCAGCGGTGAAACCGGACGCGGCACCTTTGTCAGAGATATCACTCTGCCGCCTGGACACGGCGTGGATCAGCTCGCCGTGGCGCGGGACGTTCTGGATCTGAACTTCAACTACCCCTCCCTACCGGGACAGGGAGAACTCTTGCGCGACGCGCTCAGGCTGATAGCGACGAGTGGCGATATCGAGTCCCACCTTCGCTACCAGCCCCATGCGGGGCGACTGGCGGAGCGAGAGAGTATTGCCCGCCACCTGACCCGCAGCGGTTTTCACCCTGATGCGGAGAACCTGCTTATCGTTAACGGTGCGCAACACGGGTTGGCCGTCACGGCAATGGCTTTGCTCAAACCTGGCGACGTAGTAGCTGTGGATGCGCTGACCTATCCGGGTTTTAAAGCTTTGGCGGCGCTCTGCCATCTTGAGCTGGCTGCCATTCCCTGCACTCGCGAGGGGCCGGATCTTGAGGCGCTGCGCCAGCTCTGTACCCGGCGCCAGGTGCGGGCAATTTACACCATGCCGACACTGCATAATCCCCTTTGCTGGGTGCTGGATCGTCGGCTACGAAAAGCAATTGCCGACATCGCCCGGCAGCATGATCTGCTTATCATTGAAGATGCCGCCTACGCGTATTTGATTCGCCGTCCTCCTCCGCCCCTCGCTTTCTTTGCGCCAGAAAGAACGGTCTATATCACCGGTTTTTCCAAAAACGTCGCCACCGGACTGCGCGTAGGCGTTGCGATCTGCCCTGCTCACTATCGATCTGCGCTGGAACGGGCAATAAGGGCCACGGCCTGGAACACGCCTTCGCTGATGACCACTCTGATATGCAACTGGATCGAGGACGGGACGGTTTCACGGTTCGAGACGCTTAAGAGGCGCGATGCCCGACTGCGCCAGTCTGTAGCAAGAGAGAGCCTGGGTCATCTCCCCTCTATTACGCATCCCGATTCCTATTTTCTCTGGCTGCCGCTGGCGGAAGAGGCCAGAGCCGACCGCGTGGTTAAGGCATTAATGGAAAACCATATTTCAGTATCGACCGCCGAGCCATTCTCGGTTTCAGCGAGCGTGCCGCAGGCCATCCGCATCGCACTGGGCTCGGTGTCTATTGATAACCTGCGCAGCGCGTTGGTAAAGGTGCGGGAGGTGATTGAGTTTGAGCAGTATGGGTTAAGGAAATGATGAAACAACAGCATGAAATTATTTATAGATGGCCAGGACAAAAATAGCATTGAAAAACGCGTGCAGCATCATAGGAAACAGTAGTCCTTTTGTTATTGCCCTTACCCGAATAGCTACGATGGAAAGGATAAACACAGATATATACTGATAGACAGAAAAGAACTGTGTATGCATCACGCTAAAAAAAAGAGAAGTTATAAGTGCTGGCGCTACCCTGCCCTGTCCTGCGCCAATAGAATCACATAGCGAACATACCACATCAAATAAACATCCTCTGTAAAATATCTCTTCAAAAAATGGTGTCATTATTACAATAAAAACAATACCCGGGATGTCATGATATGAAAATAATAATGTTGATTCAAAGCTGCGATCTAGAGCTAAAGGCAACATCTGTATAAATAAAAAAACCAAGACAAAAGGTAACGCTTTTTTAAAATTGATTATGCAAAGCTGATTCTTTTGTGGGTAGAAAGCATTGTATGTATACAGGCTAATAAACAATTCTAAAACCATCATAATAATGAACGCCAAATTAGCGCCTATAATTGGAACGGTAATAAATGGCGATAGGGAAATGGCAAGCGCGACTAAAAATAAGATCAATAATGTCAATTGATGTTTTTTATTAGAGGGGCGGAGATCCACTGCTTCGCTGTATGCGGACATACTCTGGCCTTGTGCAAAAAGTGCTTTTGCTATTACTCACACAAAGTGAAGGGAAATGCAAGTGTTTGTAAAGACCTATACGTGCAATTTTAGTGATAACGGTAGTCTGTTTTCCTCCTTCTGACACAACCTGTCAATGGGTCATCCTATCTTTCTGGGCGGGTATACTACTAAAAATAGTAGCCATAAAGACTTTAGTTTCCGGGTTTTTAGCCGTTAACTATTACTGGCAGTCAACTTAAAATACGTTGCACAGCCATGAACTTGTCATTCTAGTGATCCGAAAGATGCGTTTGATAAAGCGATGGGAAAGCGCATCACGCCACGGTTTTAGACTTATAAGAGAAAGAAATGACTACCACAGAAGATTTTAACCGCCTCTATGCGGATGTTGCACGTAACATCCAACAAACACTAACGGATATCGGCGGACTTCATGTTGAAAATAGAGATGGCAAACAGCATCTAAACGCTATGACAGCACAACTGCAAAACCTGCAGGATAGTTTCAATAAGAAATTATTGTATTTAGAAAAATATGCAGAATGGGATAAGTTTACTCTGGCCTTCTTTGGCGAAACAAATGCCGGGAAAAGTACAATTATCGAATCCCTACGCATTTTGTTTGATGAAGAGTCCCGCAGACAAATGCTGCAGAAAAACCAGAACGATCAGGAGGAAGCTGAACAGGAACTGCGCGAAAATTTAGAGCAACTACGCTGCAATTTAGGACATATCTACTCCGATATAGTAGATAAAATTACCGATATCAGCTTCTCTGCAATGCGCCTAACGCAGATTATCGACAATGAAAGCGCCTTGCGCCTGAAAATGGAAGGCGAAGAGAGCAAGGCACGTCTACAACTTGAACATAATGAAAGCCAGTCGCGCCTGCAAATTCTGCAAAAACAAACCCGTAGTAAAACCCGTTTAACGCTCACTATTACAGTTATCGCTAGCCTTGCCATAGGCGCTGGCTCGATGGCCTTGTTCGATATGTTAGCGAGGTAGTAAAAATGAGCGACACACTGTATTTGCAGGATGATCGTGCTGAAAATCGTGCCACCTCCGGGCAAGCTAAACGGGGATCGACCGTCAATATTCAGGAATTGCTGAAAACATGCCTGCCGCGTCTTACACAATCGATTATTAAAACCGAGAGATTAAAAAATACGGCGAAACGGGTAGATGGGCTAATTATTGGTACTGGCGAAGAGGATTTTACCAAAGGAAATACCCGCTATACCTTACATATTGACGATAAAACCTTTCAGCTGGTAGACGTGCCAGGTATTGAGGGGAACGAGTCACACTATGTGCACATGGTAAAGGAAGCCATCGCTGAAGCGCATATGGTAGTTTACGTCAACGGAACCAACAAAAAGCCGGAAACGGCCACTGCCGAGAAAATAAAGTCTTACCTTGAATACGGCACGCAGGTTTATCCGCTGGTAAACGTGCGCGGCTTTGCCGATTCTTATGAGTTCGAAGAAGATCGGCAGGATCTTGCGCAACATAGCGGAGCCAGAGAAGCGTTGAAGCAGACCGTTGGCGTACTTACGCCAGTGCTAGGATCAGACGTACTGCTGCCCGGTGACTGCGTACAGGGATTACTGGCTTTTGCAGCGCTAGCATATGATGACACCACACAAAGTACTACCATTCATCCCTCCCGAGCTCATAATCTCGCAACGTTCCAGAAGAACTACTTTAAGCATTTTGCTACTCGTCAGGAAATGCTTGAGTTCAGCCAGGTTAACGCAATTGCGCGCCTTATTAAAAGTAAGGTTGCCACCTTTCGCGAAGACATTGTCGAAAGTAATAAAGGTAAGGTGCGCGAGTCGCTAAATCACTATTTACTGGTTCTGGAGGAGCAATTAGCCAGCCATCAAACCTTCCTGAAAAAGACGGAGCCGGAATTTGAAAAATGTCGTGTGGCATTCAAAAACGCGATTGACGCTTTTGAGCGCCGTATTGTGAACAATCGGCGTAACCGCTGGAATACCTTTTTCAACGAGCTGATGGATAAAAGCGATGATATTGTCGAAGATGATTTTGGCGATAGTGATGCCATCGCCCGGCGTATTAATCTGGAATTTAAATCGCGCCGTGCTCACGTTGAACAGCTGATGCTAGAGGATACCGAGGAGGGCGTTAAGGTATTACAGGAGCAGATGCTTCAGGCTGTTGCCCGCCTGCTGGAAGATATTAAGCACGTTGAATTCCAGCAGCGTGTCAGTTTTGATCGCAGCGGCAGGCTGAATTTTGACAGCGATATTAAACTTGGCTATGACCTTGGACTAGGCGATTTCAGTTCAATGGCCTTTAAAATCGGCAGCTATGCGATGACTGGAGGCACGATCGGCAGCGCATTTCCGGTAATTGGCACGGCTATCGGTGCTATTGCAGGTGCTTTGGTTGGCGTAGTGATGACCGTTGTCGGATTGTTCACCAGTAAATCCTCAAAGATTCGTAAAGCCAAAGGGAAAGTCCGCGACAGGCTAGAAGACGCAAGGGATAAAACACTCGAGGGGATCGCTGATGAAGCCTGCAGGCTGGTTGCCGCCATCAAAAATGAGCTTCAGGACAGCCTACTTCTTAAAGTAAATGATATGCACATGGCGTTGCAGCGGCCTGTTCCAATTTTTGAAGAACAAATTACGCGAATCACAAAACTAAAAAATCAATTAGAGAAGATGCCTTATGGAACAATTCAAACAGTTCAGTATTGAGAAACAAGCTGCAGTTGACTCACTGCATAAATTGCGAGCCGTACTGGAAGCCCTGGGCGGGATGGAAATTGACGTTGGCGACGATTTGCACAAAATTTCGTCTGCGATTGCTGCTGTCGAGTCTGATGTACTGCGTATCGCTCTGCTGGGAGCATTTTCTGACGGCAAAACCAGTGTAATCGCTGCCTGGCTCGGCAATATCATGGAAGACATGAATATCTCGATGGACGAATCTTCTGATCGACTTAGCATTTACAAGCCGGAAGGGTTACCAGGCCAGTGTGAGATCGTGGATACACCGGGACTGTTTGGTGACAAAGAGCGTGAAATTGATGGTAAACAGGTGATGTATGAAGACCTCACCAAACGCTATATTTCCGAAGCGCACCTGATTTTTTATGTTGTCGATGCCACCAATCCGCTTAAAGAGAGCCATAATGCCATCGCGAAATGGGTACTGCGCGATCTCAATAAACTCTCATCGACTATTTTCATTATTAACAAAATGGATGAAGTCACCGATTTGACCGATCAGGCTCTGTTTGATGATCAAGCGGCAATAAAAAAAGAGAATCTCAAAGGCAAACTGCAGCGTGCAGCCAACCTTAATGCAGCGGAACTGGAGCAACTCAATATCGTCTGTATTGCTTCTAATCCGAATGGTCGCGGCTTGCCTTTCTGGTTTAACAAACCAGAACACTACGAGAGCCGTTCACGTATTAACGATCTTAAAAACGCAGCTGCTGATATCCTTAAAACCAACGTACCAGAAGTTCTGCTGGCGAAAACCGGCATGGACGTAGTGAAAGATATCGTCAACCAGCGAGTGACACAGGCGCAACAGCAGCTCAGTGAATTGAACACCTTCGTCGAGAAAAATGATGAAGATGCGTTACGTTTCAGAGCTGATATCAACCAGAGCCGTGCAGAAGTGAAGCGACTGGCAGGCGAGTTGTTTGAAGAACTCCGGCTGATGGAAAATCAGCTAATGGGTAAGTTACGTCCCCTGGAACTGGAAGATATTCGTCCCTTTATGGATGATGAACTGGGTTATACCGAAGATGGCGTCGGTTATAAGCTGCATTTACGTATCAAAATGGTTGTCGATCGCTTTTTTGACCAGTCCACTGCCGTTACGCAACGTCTCTCGGACGATATCACCCGCCAGCTGAACTCCAGCGAGAGTTTTTTAAGTAACCTCAGTGAAGGCGCGTTCAAATCTCTCGGCGGAGCCTTTAAGGGCATTTCCAAAATTAGCCCGGCGACGATCAAGACGACCATTTTTGCCGCGCGTGACACTATTGGGCAACTAACGGGTTATGTCTATACCTTTAAACCCTGGCAAGCAACTAAACTGGCTGGCGGTATCGCCAAATGGGCTGGCCCTGCAGGCGCTGCTTTTACCATCGGCTCCGATCTTTGGGATGCTTATAAAGCGCGTGAGCGTGAGCGTGAAATCGAAGAAGCAAAAAACTCGCTTGGTAAGATGATCAAAGATCCCTTTAAAGATATTTATGACGTCCTGAGCTCGGACGAGAAAATGTTTGCGTTCTTTGCCCCACAAATTCAAAACATGGAGAAGGTCATCTCTGATCTAGCAGAGAAAAGTGAAACCATCCGACAGAATCAGCAAAAGCTTGGCTTACTTCAGGAGCAGCTTGCGCTATTGAGCCTGCCTGTTCCGAAACAGTAGCCAGCCTGATTAGGGCACCGCGATATCACCATTTAAAGATGTTACGGTATCGCGGAGTAAAGCAGAAATATCATGCTTATATGGTTTATCAAGGGATTTGAATTAGGTTGAACTCAGGAGAGGTAAAGCTGGAGCGGGCGAAGGGAATAATACGAAACCAGAAGTACCCAGTAATATCGGCAAATACACATGTTATAGGAATGATTCTATACACATTCCTATACACACTCGACCGTTCCTTAACGCTCCAGTTGCCCGATGGACTCATCAGTGACTCAGAGCATGCAACTAAAATGCCAAAAACCAACCATCCAAGGGTGATATCCCGTAATTGGAAGCATGATAATCTGTAGTGTAGATCAAAGAGACTATCGGCAGGTTTATTAAAAATTTCAGGACTAATTTCAATAAGCATACTATGATGCCTACATGAGATGACAAAACTAATGAGAAAAAAATGATTGAAATCAGAGAGATAACTGATAAGTACAAGCCACATTATATTAGTGCTCACTTCAATACACTTAAAGGCTTACATACATTCTCAATTCAATTCTTCAAAGATGTTGCAGATATATATGATTCACTTACAAGAATCCGCAACATACAGCGTAATCCAATAGGGTATTCATTAGATGATGCTCCTATACTTGGCCTTCTTGTCCGGATCTCTAAGCTACTTAAAGAATGCGTTAAGTATTATGAACAAGACAACGCCGAAGTTATATCAATTTTCGAACGTCCTCTGATCGAAGCCGCTACCATAAGCAGTTACCTTATGCTCAATGGAGAAGAAGTTATTGAAGATTATAGAAAATGTTCATACAAAGATCGACTGCGAATTTTGAAGGAATTAGAAAGAGGCTCTCCATTTTTCGAAACTAAAGCTGGAAAGCGTTTGCTCGTAGCCGTAAAGGAGAAAATGGAATTTGAAGGTTTAACTCCTAACGACTTTTCTAAACAGAAAAAAAACAACTGGAAGCTACAAGGTAAAACTTTCAGAAGTATTTTTGCTGAAATCGAACATGATGAGATCTATCCAGCCACATATGGCTTAATGTCAGAATCAATTCATGGTTCTTGGAATGAGTCAATGGACTGGTGTTTAATTCGCAATGAAGATGGTTCGTTCTCAGCGTTTACAGATTCTCATCCTGCAGATATTAGATTCTTAACGCCTACCTTAACATTTACAATTAAGCCCTTTAAATTATGGCTTCAACGTATAGATGTATATGATGATTATATCAAAGAAACTATAGAATGGATTGAAAGAGTTAACAACAGATTATTTAGTAAGTTTGATGATATTTACGAAGGTGAATATCATGCTAACGGCAATAATTAAAAAAATTAAAATCAGGGCGTGCTATTGCCAGTATTTATTTAAGTTTAACAATTGCAATGCACGCTTAATAATAGTCTAGTATCTAAAATTTAAACATTATGAATTAGTCTTTTTTATATTAAATAACATCCCAACAGGAGATTTTTTTACCTTATTATTCTCCTCAATAATGCTTCGAATAGATTTAGGAATATCTTTTAATTTTGGAACATCTAACATTTGATCTGCTGCAATTGTAATCAGTCCCCATGCAGGTGTCCCAGTCACCGCAGCGGTAACTTCTAAAGAGCCTACAACAAGCCAAGAACCTATATCTTTACCTGCAAACCTCCACTTTTTCTTAGTTAATTCTTTAATGTTTTCTTTATGCTGCTTGAAAGCGAAATCGATATTACCTAAAATTTTATCTTTAGTTCCATGGAAATCCTGTGGGTTTGATTGAATTATTTCATTTACACCCTTCCCAAGAATACTTCTTATTTCTTCCATTGCCCCTTCTTTCCTGAGCTGTATGAGAGCAAGAGATGGTATATTTCCTAACCATTGCATTTCGTTATGTGCAAGCTCGCCCAAGCCCTTGAGAATGTGTAATCCCTGTGAGTTTAATTGAGATTCTGCCCTGTCAGCATCATATTCCATTTTCCATACCAAGTATTGCCAAGATGTTGGGGCATCTATGATAGGCGTACCATTCAGTTGCCTTGATTTAATAAGTAACTCATTACTTACGCTCATCCTGCTAAATGACTGAGATGCTAAAAGCATACCTGGTGAATTAATGAACGGTTTATAATGTTTGCTTTCCAATGCTCGTTTTAGTTGCGATTCAGTATTACCTTTCCAATTTGTATCGAAAAGAACCCTACTTTCATCTCTAATCTCAGCTGTAACTCTTTCAATGGTATCAAGAGAATAACCAAATTCTATTAATTCATCAAAAGACTCAAATTCCCTACCGAATAATTTCCCCGCATGGATTAATGCATCTTGGCGTCCAAGTGTTCTATAAAACTCCTTTTCACTTTCTTGTAAAACAGATAAGTCCGGGATAATTGCCACAATTGGTGTATCTAGTTCAGCACAAGCCAACTCTTTATACTTAAGAATGTTCATAGCATGCTTAACAAGATAATACACGCAATCTTCGTAAGAATTATGCTCAAAAATATGCTTTGAACGAAGAAAGGGATCAGGCAATATTATTGTATCCGTAAAGACACCACATTTTGATGCTATATTTTCATCTTGTGCAGGAAAGAGATCGCCTCCAAATACACCTTTAACATTTCCACGCATATCCTCAACATGAATATGTGCAACTTCGCCGACAGCCTCCCAAAATTCAGTTATGGCATTTAAAAAATCTCTGAGCCCTCCTTTTAGACCATCCATAAACTCTTTATTACGAGTTAAAGCCCGGCCCACTTGATGAGGTGTTAACTCATTCCTTGCCATCTCCTTATAAAACCCACCAAAATTACTCTCAATGAAAGAAAAGTATGTTTTTTGGATTTCATGAAGCGATATCTCTTTCTTCATCTCTTCTCTATCATGTATAGCAGTTATGGCTAAAGCCATTGATCGCACTGCTCCATCAACGGTATTTAAATCTATTTCCCCATCTGTCCCATATCTAACAGCTAACAAACTATTTTCTATACCAAGACCTTCCTGTATATAAACCTTTCCTGCTTTAAATTGTTCTTGAAGTATCTTCAACCTTCGGCGCAGCCTTTTTTCGTACTCGATTTCCTCTGAAGAGTTCTCTATATCTTTCATCTATCCTTCCCCCGCTTCCAAAATTTATTACATATGGCAATTGAAGTTAAAAAGACATGCTATTTAATCCTATGCTTTTACCATCGTTAATTAAATAAATCCTTTTACATAACCTAACTCCTTGCCACCCTCTAATATAAGTTTAATACATAATTTCGTCTAGTTTAGCTTTGATCAACAAATGCGTCACTCTGAAGCAACTGTAACTTAGAGCGCGTTCAGCCAAAAATCCCCGCTGGCTGTGCCGGTGGGTGACAAGTTTTGACAACTCAATCTGAATGCCAGCTTACCTGTAAACTGGAACATCGATCTGAAAGAGGCTCGAGGATGGTTGCAAAGGGGGTGTGCTTAACACCTCCCCTTCACGAGTTCGTGTACCTGAAGTTTTCTGAAGCGGTAGCGGTTGACACTTTACCCCTAGTTTTCCCTAGTAAGTCATAACAAACCATAATAGCTTGACACTTGCCCTGCTTCGCATCAGGACTAACAAAAGCTAACCGCCGGGCTCAACACATCTCAACGCCAGCCCTTTACACTTTGGCTGCAGCTGCTGTTCGTGGACGTCAGGATCCGTTAGGTTGGGTTGACACTTTTCCCAGTTTCTCGCGAAAAGTGTCAAGTTTGAGGGCTGGGGGTTTACAGTTTTTCGCTGTCCAGCAGGCAGAGTGACATTAAACCTGTTTTGTTCCAGTCATCCAGCGTATCGGGGTGCATTGTGGCAACGTAAGCCAGCTCAGAACGAAGAAACCCTAAAGCGCCTGCTGCACGGTCTTTGCCATAGAAGCTGTGGGTTTCTTCATCCGGCCGGAAGAGAATCAGCAATTGTTCATCAGGCTCGTGCTGAACATCAAAACCCAGCTCAGCGGCTGCTGCCTCTATTCGCTGGCCAGCATTAATATCAGCCGGCAGCTCTTTCCCGCCGTCATGCCCCCATACCCACGCGGCGGCCTGCGCCCACGTCATTGCATTGTGATGATCACCAGCACCAGCACCAGCACCAGCACCAGCACCAGCACCAGCAGAATTTTGTTTAGCCTGCGATGCTTCGACATCCACTTTATCGCCTGAAATTACAATTTCACCGCGGGCTATCCAGCCGTAAACAGTTTGCCGGCTGACGCCCATATGCCTGGCGTAGGCTGATTTACTTATCAGCATCCTGTGTTTCCCTCCGGACAGAAAAAAGCCGCCCTCAGGCGGCCTGCTTCTCTTCTGAATGTGTCTGCCGCTGGCTGCCTTTGAGCATCGTGCTGACATGTTCGCTTAACTGATCAAGGCCGGTCATGCGGGGCAGAACTTCTGATGGATCGTCGTTCTTCCCGTAAACGAGATTGTTATACCAGGTTCGGACAGCTGTAATTTGTGCGACATCCTTCCTTACCGCGTCGACCAGATCGGCAACCGCGTTAATCACCTGCCCGTTCTCTGATGCAATACGGGAGAAGCCGAGACGTTTTAGCTGTTCCGTATCGAGTCCCGAACACACAGCGTGCGCCCTTAGTAAGGCGTCCGCCAGCTCCTGATGCTTTCCACTGTGCATCGACAGCAGCATTTTTTCCTGGCTGCGGCGATCCAGTCGGGCGAATGCCTGACGCATTTCACTGTCACGCATAAATCCCTGAACATCATCAGAAGCCAGTGCTTTCACCGGTGCCAGTCTGGTCAGCAGGTAATCAAGGATGTTTGCGGCCTGCTCGCTGACGGCTGCCACCCCGCGGGTAAAGTCTTTGAGTGTGTCCGGGTTCCGGGCTTCACCTGCCCTGCGATTTTTTGCCTGTTCGTTCAGATCCGGATCGTTACGAATAACGTCCAGCAAATCCGCCTCAGCTTCGGCCTGCTGCGCCGTTGTCCTCAGGCTGGTGAGTTCGCCCGCCATACCACGGAATAAAGTGGCCATCTGAGTATTTGGCGCAACAACCTTACCGGCATAACCTGCCAGCTCGATACTGTGTTTCCCTATTTTGATTGAGTAACTCATTGCCCTGCCTCCATTTTTGACAGCCCTGCATCAAATACCTTGCGTGCAACAGCATGGATTGACGGCGCGATCCCCATACCCGACTTCTGGCGCTCCCTCTCCTGGATGGTTTTCAGGGCTTCAATCTGCATCCCGTTCAGCAGAACGGGCTTTACGTTAACCTTACTCATAGTGCCCCCTGTTTAAGTGGATCATTAAAATTCCATTAATCGCAACAAACTCATTAATCATTGCGATTTATGAAATGATGTTAATGGAATTGTGGGGATGCACAACGCGAAAAGAGTGGATGCGTTTTAAAGAATTTGCACTCAAGGTATACATGGTGTTCATAAAGGCGATAAATTACAGATAAAACAATGTATTAAACTATGAACACTGGTCTACATACAGGGATCACAAGTGTTCATGGTGTTCATGTTTCTGTTTACTTAATGAGCACAAAGGTAAAATGACCTATGAACACTATGAATACCCTATGTATACCTTAAATAAAGGTGTTCATAGTAAATCTTATTGATTTAATTGAACTTTAAACAATCAATGAACACTATGAACACCTTTCGTCATATTTAGCTAAACATTCATTCTTTTTTCTCAGCTAACGGGTGCGTCTGCGGCAGCCAGTCCTCCGCACTCTCTGAAAGTTCGACGTTCGTCACCACGCCGCGGGTCTTTCTCTCCTTGCGGTACTCGTGATTAAACTCCCGCATGGCGCTTTCCATCCCCTCTGCGAATTTATTCAGCGTCAGAGGCTTGTCGAAACCATTGGCCTCCAGGAATGCCAGGTAAGCGTGATAAAGATAAACGCGCGGATAGTGTGGCGGGTTACGGTTACCCACCAGCATTCCGGCGCAGTCGGCCAGGCGCTCCAGATGCGCACAGAAGGCATACAGCGGATCCGTTTTCTGTTTCACCTCTAATGCCTCTTCGCTGTTCCGTTGCTCCAGCAGAAGCGCCCGCGCTTTTTCCGGGTTCGCAAAGTTCGCCAGCAGCCGGCGAACAACTACCGGAATTTCAGCGGATATCTTCTCTGCCAGGTCGGGATCCTTATCCTCTTCGCTGACGCGCCGGTTAAACTGGAAAATTACGCGGCGCCGGGAAACGCCGCCGGCACGTTCGGTGAAAATCATCGGCGTGTTGTTCGTGGCCACAACCACCGCCCGCAGAACGGCGGTGTACTGGTGCTCGTGTTTCGGGTCGATCTCCACCGCATCCCCGCCGGTGATTGCTTTTATCCCGGTGCCCTCTCCTGAATATTTGGGCTGGTCAGGAAGGGTTATCATGCTCTTGCCGACGAACTGCGCACGCCCGCGCGCGCTGTCGAGCGCCGCCATGTTCCCGCTGGCGGTGTTATGCGCGCCGGCCAGCATAGTGGCGATATGGGTAAAGACGCTTTTCCCGCTGCCGCCTTCCCCGGTTATCTCGAGAAATAACTGCCAGTCGTACCGGTTCGCCAGCACCATAAAGAGCGCTGCAGCGATGCGCTGCATCTTAATTGCGTCTCTATCTGATGCGTAACTTAGCCATTTATGGAAGTTCGGCGCGTGGTCGCGGAGGTTTTCGCCCGGCACAGCTGGCGTGTAGGTTACGCCGTTATGGTTAGTCAGCCAGTTATCC
Source organism: Escherichia sp. ESNIH1 (assembly GCA_002918705.1). GTDB lineage: Bacteria > Pseudomonadota > Gammaproteobacteria > Enterobacterales > Enterobacteriaceae > Pseudescherichia. Next base: position 308,691 of record PQKR01000001.1, read on the forward strand.
TGGCAGTGTTCGGAGAATACACCGGTTTCCATATCGTAGACGCCGTTAGCAAAGGGGATCAGGCTGCGCCGCGGCTCCCCCATTACCGGGATAACAATTTTCAGGGCGTCGATAACGTTGTTGATCGCGCGCTTGCTGAAGTTGGTTTTGTTCTCGTTGTAGATAGCCACCATTTCGCGGCTCAGCTCGAGCAGAGACGTTTTCTCCCAGATGCCGGCACGGTAGACGTACACGCCTTCGCTGTTTTCATTGATCGCAATGCCGGTGTAACGCGCGGCCAGTATGAGCGCCTTTTCGTTATCAGCCAGGTCGCGAAGGTTTACATCCGTCAGCGGTTTGCCGATCACCATGCTTTTGCCGGCTTCCGCATCGGCTTTGAGGCGCGGCAGCTGTGGCGTCCAGTCCTCCAGAAGCTGATAACCTTCAGAGTAGAATTGCGCGCGCTCCACGCCGGCCACCGCCAGCTTTGTAGCGAGAATCGTTATCTGCCGTTCGGTCAGATGCCCGCCACGACAAACGCGGGCATAGATCCGGCCATCATCCACAATCCGGATATTCTCCAGCTCCGCCAGCTGCTTTTTATCCAGCACGACCGGCGGCACGGTGTCGCCAATCGGGTTCATTTCCTGCCATGCTTTAGCGAACGTCCAGGCATCGGCGCCGGCAAAGATAATTGACTCCTCCATGAGATCCGCCGGCTGCTTTTTAAGGTTTGGTGCATTCTTCATTTTCTGTTCCCTCGCTCCCTGATGATTTCCCGCATGACACGAATTCGCTCGATGCCCTGTACCCGCATAATCCGATCGATATCTTTTTCGCCGGCGACCGGCGCGGAAGAAACAAATTCAAATTCCCGCACCAGTCTTTCTGGCGTGCAAAAACACGGTGAGCTGTACCCCTCGCGGCAATATGTCACTCGGTCGAATCGGTAACTTTCGATAATTACGATGTTGCCCCGACCGTCTTTCCATCTATCGCCCGGCCTGATTTCAGGGTGAGCGCGGCCACCAGCAGTTAAGCCGGAATTTTTAATCGTCATATTTTTTTACCTCACGCCGCTGGCGGGATTACCTGATAACCAATTTTCCTCAGAAAGCGCGCGGCACTCTCCACCGTGAAAATGATCTCGTCGTCCATAAGGGGGCGCATCGACTGCAACCCGTTCGACGTGTCCACCAGATAGCGACCGCCGGCCGGAAAACTGAATACGGTTTTGCCATCGCTACAGCGCACCAGATTATAAATAGCGGTCATGGCCTGACCTCCCTGACTTTCACCAGATATTCCGATGCCTGACTGACCAGGCTGTGAACCGCCGCGACACGAAAGCTTTCCATTTCATCATCCGGCGCCAGTGTATCTATCCACATATCGAGAACGGCAAGCGCCTGACGGCTGTATTCCAGCGCCTGACCTGCGCTGGTCGTCAGCATGGCAATGGATTCGTTTTGAGTTGGCTTTTTCATGCGTTCACCTCCATAGCGAGGCGTGTCTGGATAGCCGCGGCCTTGCTCCCCAGCTGGAGATAAGTCCGGGTGATTGCCGGGTTACTGTGCCCGAGCATTTCAGAGGCGACCAGCAAACCCTGCTCGCCGCCGGCGGACATGAGATTAAAGGCGGCAATTTTGCGGCTGGAATAGGCGCTCAGGCGCAGACGCGTGTTTACTATGCGGGTAAACCACACCATTACGTTGTGTAGTTTCTTCCAGATCGTCTGGCGGCTCACGCTACCTTCCAGAGACTGGCAACGGTTACTTTCAATCTGGCTGCGGGAAAATACCAGGTCGTCGCCGATAAGATTGCGCTCCATTCGTTCACGCAGTCGTTTGATGATACCCGGCGGCAGCTGTTTGGTATCGTGCTTAACCTCAGCCTTTGCCACCAGCTCAAACACGATCGCCTGTTCTGCTTCTGTCATGCCGGCGGCCAGCTCGTCGCAGCTCACGCTATCCCAGTGCATGTACGCGATGTGATCACCCGCAAGGCGTGCCGCGTCCTTGCGCTGCTGACGCACAATCTCGATCCCTTTGCGGGTTGCCCTGGCTTCTGCAGCTTTGGTCTGTTTCGCAACGATGATGGTCGCAATACCGGTTTCCCAGTTGATGCAGGAGTAACGGAAGTTGCACACGTCGCTGGTACGCCAGCCGGTAACGGTCGCAATATCCCACCAGAGCAAAACCCAGTCCGGCTGGGTCTGCTGGATGCGTTCGCGCAGCTTGCGCTGTTCATCCCGTTCATAAACGGGGGTCATGGTCCGGGTGCCTTTGGTCGTGGCGGCTTTAACCACGTTGCCGCGCAGCTCGCGGGCTCTGGCTGTGAGGGTCTGGAGGTTAAACATGGCTGCCTCCCATTTTTGCCACATCCAGCTCAAACGCGCCGCGGCTGTACTGGTAAAGCGTGCATTCAGAGCGAATTTTGGCGGCAAAGATAAGATCCCAGCGGGAATACCCCTGGCGGGCTTCCTGTTCACTGTCAGCGATAATGCGAATAACGACGGGAGTGCAGTTCTGACCTTTCGGCGTACCGAGGAAAAGCCAGGTAAATTTGGGTAGTTTTTGGATCGGGGTAGTAGCCATGTGGCAGCCTCCGTATGCGATGAAATCAATTCACCACCGGAAACGCCAATTTCACTGGTGGTGAGCTGTGCAGGGTTGGCGTAACCGGCGCATACGGAAACCGGCGCTTCGTGAGAAGCCCCCACACAGCCCACCATAATTCGGGTGCGGTTGTGCTGCGACAATAAAAAAGACGCTGGGCGCGTCTGTGTCGCCGTATGCAAATGCAGGACGCCAATCCCGGCACCAGATTTTGCTGGTGCAATTAAAGAATACCCTTCACCTGAATCATAAGGCAAGGAGTTTTTGGGGTGAGCGAAGCCCTGCCCACAATGGGCACTTTTTACATTCATGGCTTTAACCTGTATTGAAAGTTTTAGTGAAATGTCGCGACTTCAGGATGATGAATGTTAGTGAGCGCAACAGCACGCAACAAATTCACGTTGGGAAAAACTTTTAGTTAACCCCGCTTCGTGTTGCCTTGATACGCTGAGTTATCCAGTCATCGATTTCACTTTCAATAAAAGCGATAGCACGTGAACCAATTTTTATAGATGAGGGAAACCGTTGCTCAGCCATGAGTCGATAGATCCAAGCCTTGCTATAGCCGGTTCTACGTTGAACTTCCGGTAAACGGATAAGGGATTGAGACATATATACCTCTTGAAGTCTAATGTGGTCTACGAGGTATATTTCAGCAAAAACAGGAAGGTAGTTGTGGAAGTCACGGTAAAACAGTTGGAAGTGGCTCTTACCCTGAAATAGAAGTACGGCCATTAGTTTTAGAACCTGTAGATCGTCCTTTTAGAACTTCTTATGAGCTATTTGTAAGCGTATGTGCTCAAAGCTTCATCAATTAACATAGTCAATGCCTTATCAGTCACATCGATGCCATCGCCATGCTCCAGTATGATTCTTGAGGCACTTCTGGCAACTTCGGATTTATTTAGCTTTTTACCACGAACATATTTACCTCCTGATTTTTCAAGCGCTATAGCCATCCCTGCAATGAGCTTTAAAGCAGTCTCCTTACCTGCATACTCGCCCCACTCGCTTGATGTAGGCTGATGTTCTTCGCAGGGTCTATCTTGATCACATCCAAACCAACTATCTGTAGCTGTTATTTCTTTAACAGCCCAAGGCCAAATATCATTGGAATAAAAATCAGCGCCAGTGATATCTCCACCAGGTGAGCTAGACCATGTTCTTTTGGGGTGTAGTTCTTCTGCGTTTACAGCACTCAAAATTATCCTCAAGTAGCTGAAAGCAATGTTGTAGATCTCAGGAGCGAATTTAGCTTTCAACTCATCGAAACGAGAACAACTGTACACGCCAGCCATAGCCATTGCAGCCTGCTCAGCAGTAACAACACGTTGCCGGCGGAGATGATGGGGCATATTGAGGATATTTTCTCGCATAAAACTTCCTGCTAACAAAAATCTACCGAAGTCTACTACTGTCAATTAACACTGTCTATATATACAGTTAAACGCTTTTTCCAAATGTTCCATGCACTACATTTCCGCCGTTTTCCAGCGCCTCCATGTAATCGGCGTACCATTGGAGCATTTCGCGGCGGCCGTCCAGATACTGGGCGTGGTTGTACGTGCCGCGGATCGAGTTTTTATCAACGTGAGCCAGTTGGGTTTCAATCCAGGCGGTATTATATCCTTGCTCATGGAGAATGGTGCTCATCGTGTGGCGGAAGCCGTGCCCGGTCACCCTTCCGGCATATCCAATTCGACGGATCAGGACGTTCATCGCCATTTCGCTCATTGGTTTACTGTGCTGAATCCGACCAGGGAAAATAAACCGATAATTGCCTGTGATGAGGCGTAGCTGTTCTAGGATGACGATCGCTTGGTGGGATAAAGGGACGCAGTGAGGGCGTCGCTTTTTCATGCGTGCAGGTGGTACTTCCCATAGACGTTTATCAAAATCAATTTCAGCCCACTCACCCTGGCGCAGTTCTCCTGGGCGTAATCCGGTAAGAACTTGCAGACGCATCGCCAGCTTCACGACAGAGCTGCCGCTATATGTGTTCAGCGTGCGGAAGAACTCGGGAAGTTCCTCACTGGCGAGAAAAGCGTAATGCTCCTTCTTATGAGGAGCAAACGCGCTGGCCAGATCCGGGGCCGGGTTATAAACAGCCCTGCCAGTAACAATTGCGTACCGCCACACCTCACCGCAACGCTGCCTCACCTTCCTCAGCTTTTCGGTCGCGCCTCTCTCATCCAGCTTCGAAAGAACGGCCATGAGCTCCATCGGTTTGATATCGGCGATCGGACGCTGCCCGATAATAGGGAAAACATCAGCCTCGAAGGTTTTCATCATCTCTTCGCCGTAGGACTCAGACCAGCGGTCTATGCGCTTGGCGTACCACTCGCGCGCGATCGCCTCGAAGGTATTTTCATTGCGGCTCTGCTTCGCCAGCTTATCTTCTTTGCGGACGTCGCTGGGATTAATGCCACCAGCAACCAGCCTGCGGGCATCATCGCGTTTTAGCCGGGCGTCATTCAGGGTTACATCTGGATAAGTACCCAACGAAATCATTTTGGCCTTACCATCGAAACGGTAACGGAAACGCCATCCTCTCGATCCGTTCGGTTCGATGAGCAGAGAAAGCCCGTTGCCATCATTCAACGTATAGGACTTCTCACGCGGCTTAGAACGCCTGATTTCAAGGTCTGTGAGGGGCATTGTGTATAGTTCCAAAGTGTAGAGCACGGGCTATACGCATTACTATACACATGAATGTATAGATTTGAGTAGACGTTAGTTTACGTCAAAACACGGAGATATCGGCGGAAGCCTTGTGATTGCTGGGTTTTATTGACTTGAGTAGACGGTGAGAGAAGTGTGTTTGGAGCGGGCGAAGGGAATCGAACCCTCGTATAGAGCTTGGGAAGCTCTCGTTCTACCATTGAACTACGCCCGCTTTGAGGTGCGTAAGGCATTATAAACCTTACGCACCGTCTGGCAAGGCGGAAGCACGCTAACCGATGATTAATTAATCAGTTAGCACTTCGGCGGGGAGCCCTGCGGCGGCAGATAGCGGATCGGATCGATGGCGGTGGCGCGGTAGCGCAGCTGGAAGTGCAGCTTCACCGAGTCGGTATCAGAGCTGCCCATCGTGGCAATCTTCTGCCCTATTTTTACGCTCTGGCCGTTGTTCACCAGCAGCGTGTCGTTGTGGGCATAGGCGGTGATGTAATCCTCACTGTGCTTAATCATGATGAGGTTGCCGTAGCCGCGCAGCTGGTTGCCGACGTAAACCACCTTCCCTGACCCGGCGGCGTAAATGGGTTGACCGCGTGAGCCTGCAATATCGATGCCCTTGTTACCGCCGTCGGCAGAAGAGTACGGCAGCACCACGGTGCCGCTTGTCGGCCAACGCCAGCAGCGTTGCCCTACCGGAGGCCAGGAGGCTGGCGGCACGGTGACGACGCGTGAGGAGGAGCTGCCGCTGCTCTTACCGGAGGATTTTTTACCGGAACCATTCACTCGCAGCCGCTGGCCGATCTCAATGGTATAGGGCGGAGAGATACCGTTAAGGCGCGCCAGATCCCTGACGCTGGTGCCAGTCAGGCGCGAAATACGCGACAGCGTATCGCCACGTTTAACGACGTAGACATCTTCATCCGATAGCTTGTTCGATGAACAGGCGGCCAGCAGCATGCCCAGCATCAGACAGATAATAAGGCGAAACGGTTTTCTCATCGGGCATCCTGCGCTCAAAACGGATCCTCAGGTAATTGTTATGGGGTTGTTTATGATAGCAGTCATCCGGCAGAGGCCAAATTTCTTCACCGCGATTTACATTTCACCAGGATTGATGCCCGGTGGCGCTACGCTTACCGGGCCTACGATCTGTGCAGTTTTGTAGGCCGGATAAGCGCAGCGCCATCCGGCTTTTTTGCAGGAGTTACTTAACCGGACGCATCGCCGGGAAGAGGATCACGTCGCGGATGGTGTGGCTGTTGGTGAACAGCATCACCATACGGTCGATACCAATCCCCAGCCCCGCCGTCGGCGGCAGGCCGTGCTCCAGCGCGGTCACGTAGTCTTCGTCAAAGAACATTGCTTCGTCGTCACCGGCCGCTTTCGCATCCACCTGGTCCTGGAAACGCTGAGCCTGATCTTCCGCGTCGTTCAGCTCGCTGAAGCCGTTGCCGATCTCACGTCCGCCGATAAAGAACTCAAAGCGGTCGGTGATCTCCGGGTTCTCGTCATTACGGCGCGCCAGCGGCGACACTTCTGCCGGGTATTCGGTGATGAAGGTCGGCTGGATCAGATGCGCTTCTGCCGTCTCTTCGAAGATCTCGGTCACGATACGACCCAGGCCCCAGCTCTTCTCAACCTTGAGGCCAAGGCTTTCAGCAATGGCTTTCGCCGCGTCGAAGTTGTCCAGATCCGCCATGTTGGTCTCCGGACGGTACTTCTTGATCGCCTCGCGCATGGTCAGCTTCTCAAACGGCTTGCCGAAGTCGAAGGTCTCCTCGCCGTAAGGCACCAGAGTGGTGCCCAGAATGTCCTGCGCCAGGGTGCGGAACAGGGACTCGGTCAGCTCGATCAGGTCTTTATAGTCCGCGTACGCCATGTAGAGTTCCATCATGGTGAACTCAGGGTTATGGCGCACGGAGATGCCTTCGTTACGGAAGTTACGGTTGATCTCGAACACGCGGTCAAAACCACCCACCACCAGACGCTTCAGGTACAGCTCCGGCGCGATACGCAGGTACATGTCCAGGTCCAGGGCATTGTGATGGGTGATGAACGGACGCGCGGAGGCACCGCCAGGGATCACCTGCATCATCGGGGTTTCCACTTCCATAAAGTTGCGGCTGACCATGAACTGGCGAATACCGGCCATGATCTGCGAGCGGATCTTGAAGGTCTTGCGGGACTCATCGTTGGAGATGAGATCCAGGTAGCGCTGGCGATAACGCGCCTCCTGATCCTGCAGGCCGTGGAACTTGTCCGGCAGCGGGCGCAGGGCTTTGGTCAGCAGGCGCAGCTCGGTGCAGTGGATGGAGAGCTCGCCGGTCTTGGTCTTGAACAGCCTGCCTTTCGCGCCGAGGATGTCGCCCAGGTCCCACTTCTTGAACTGCTCGTTGTAGATGCCTTCCGGCAGGTCGTCGCGGGAGACGTAGAGCTGAATGCGGCCGCCGACGTCCTGCAGGGTGACGAACGACGCCTTGCCCATGATACGGCGGGTCATCATCCGGCCGGCCACGCTCACTTCCACGTTCAGCGCTTCCAGCTCGTCGTTCTCTTTCGCATCAAACCCGGCGTGCAGCGCATCGGAGGTGCTGTCGCGGCGGAAGTCGTTCGGGAAGGCAACGCCCTGCTCACGCAGCTGCGCCAGCTTCTCGCGGCGGGTTTTTAGTTCGTTATTAAGATCGACCGCCGCGTCAGCGCCCTGTGCTTGTTGTTCAGACATGTTGGTTCCTCATAGCCCTGCTTTCAAACTTGCTTCAATAAACTGGTCAAGACTGCCGTCCAGCACCGCCTGCGTGTTACGGGTTTCAACCCCGGTGCGCAGATCTTTGATACGAGAGTCGTCCAGTACGTAAGAACGGATCTGGCTGCCCCAGCCGATATCAGATTTGTTATCTTCCATCGCCTGCTTCTCAGCATTTTTCTTCTGCATCTCCAGCTCATAAAGCTTCGCTTTCATCTGCTTCATGGCCTGGTCTTTGTTCTTATGCTGGGAACGGTCGTTCTGGCACTGGGTCACTAACCCGGTCGGAATGTGGGTAATACGCACCGCCGATTCCGTACGGTTAACGTGCTGACCGCCCGCGCCGGAGGCACGGTAAACGTCGATACGCAGATCCGCCGGGTTGATTTCGATATCGATATCGTCTTCTACTTCCGGATAGACAAACGCCGAGCTGAAGGAGGTGTGACGACGGCCGCCAGAGTCGAACGGACTCTTACGCACCAGGCGGTGTACGCCGGTTTCGGTACGCAGCCAGCCGTAGGCGTAATCGCCAATGATTTTGATGGTTACCGATTTCAGGCCAGCAACTTCACCTTCGGACTCTTCGATAATCTCGGTTTTAAAGCCGCGTGCTTCGGCCCAGCGCAGATACATACGTGTCAGCATGCTGGCCCAGTCCTGCGCTTCCGTCCCGCCGGAGCCCGCCTGGATATCCAGGTAGCAGTCAGCGCTGTCGTATTCGCCAGAGAACATGCGGCGGAACTCAAGCTGCGACAGCTTCTCTTCCAGCCCGTCAAGCTCGGCGACGGCCTCGTTAAAGGTCTCTTCGTCGTCCGCTTCCACGGCCAGCTCTAGCAGCCCAGAGACATCTTCCAGGCCCTGGCGCATCTGATCCAGCGTGTCGACGATGGCTTCCAGAGAGGAGCGCTCTTTGCCCAGCGCCTGGGCGCGTTCGGGCTCGTTCCAGACGTCCGGCTGTTCCAGCTCGGCGTTTACTTCTTCAAGACGCTCTTTCTTGGCATCGTAGTCAAAGATACCCCCTAAGAACGTCTGAGCGCTCTGTGAGGTCCTGAATGCGGTTTTTTACAGGATTGATTTCAAACATGGCTGTATTCTTTTCTGCGCTTGTCAAAATGCGGTTATAAGGGCGGGATCTTAGCGGATTCGCGCCCTTTTTTACAGTGAAAGTGATGCTAAATCGGCCAGATATCATCGATGATCAGCTGCACGCTGCGATTACCTCGGAACTCGTTAACATCAAGTTTATAGGCAAGGCTCACTTCACGCACGCCGTTGTCAGGCCAGATAGTGGTATCGACGTTAAACGCAATGCCGTCCAGCAGCGGGCCACCGCCAACCGGTTCAACCATGACCTTTAGATGACGCTCGCCGACAATACGCTGCTGCAACAGGCGAAAACGCCCATCAAACAGCGGCTCCGGGAACATCTGCCCCCACGGCCCGGCGTCGCGCAGCATCTCTGCCACCTCCAGCGTCATTTCGACGGGAGAAAGCGGACCGTCGGAGACCACCTCGCCCTGTAACAGGGCGGGATCCAGCCACTCGGTAACCAGGTCGCCAAAGCGCTGCTGGAACTCCTCAAAGCGCGCCGCCTCCAGCGACAGCCCCGCGGCCATCGCGTGGCCACCGAACTTCAGCATCATGCCTGGATAGAGCGTGTCGAGACGCTCAAGGGCATCGCGCATATGCAGGCCTTGAATCGAGCGGCCGGAGCCTTTCAGCAGGCCATCCCCCGCGGGCGCAAAGGCTATCACCGGGCGGTGGAAGCGCTCTTTAATGCGCGAGGCGAGAATACCCACTACGCCCTGATGCCACTCAGGATGATACATCGCCAGCCCGCCGGGCAGCGTCTCGCTGCTGCGCTCCAGCTTCTCGCAGAGCGCCAGTGCTTCGGCCTGCATCCCCTGCTCTATCTCTTTACGCGTCTGGTTGAGCGCGTCCAGCTCGCTGGCCAACACCCGGGCTTCGCCAACGTTGTCGCAGAGCAGCAGCGCCACGCCAACCGACATATCGTCAAGCCGTCCGGCGGCGTTAAGCCGGGGGCCGAGGGCAAAACCAAGATCGCTGGCCGCCAGCTTCTGTGCATCGCGGTTGGCGATCTCCAGCAGCGCCTTAATGCCTGGACGGCACTTGCCCGCCCGAATGCGGCTCAGACCCTGCCAGGTCAAAATGCGATTGTTGGCATCCAGCGGCACTACGTCGGCCACCGTGCCAAGGGCAACGAGATCCAGCAGCTCAGCCAGGTTAGGCTCGGCCAGGCCACGAGCTGCAAACCAGCCCTGGTCGCGCAGATGGGCGCGCAGGGCCAGCATCAGGTAGAACGCGACCCCTACCCCCGCCAGCGACTTCGACGGGAAGGTGCAGTCGCGCAGGTTCGGGTTCACGATCGCCTCGGCGGCTGGCAGCGTCTCGCCCGGCAGGTGGTGATCGGTCACCAACACCGGGATCCCCAGCTCATGGGCACGATCGACGCCGGCATGGGAGGAGATACCGTTATCCACGGTCAGGATCATCTGCGCGCCGCGGGCATGGGCCTGATCGACCACTTCCGGGCTTAGCCCGTAGCCGTCGTCAAAACGGTTCGGTACAAGACAGGTCACGTTTCCGCAACCCAGCGCACGCAGGGCCAGCACGCTCAGGGCGGTGCTGGTGGCGCCGTCGGCATCAAAGTCGCCGACCACGACAATGCGCAGCTCCTCCTGCAGGGCGCGATAGAGCAGCGCTACGGCTTTATCAATGCCGCTGAGCTGCTGCCATGAGAGCATCCCTTTGACGCTGCGCTCCAGCTCCCCGGCCGAACGCACACCGCGGCTGGCATATAAGCGCCGCAGCAGCGGGGGCAGGTTCGCTGGCAGATCCGCCGCCTCATCCACTGTTCGGCGGCGAAGTTGTCTCTGATGTTTCACGAAAATTATTTACCGCTCATAGATTTCTGCTGGTCGAGGAACGCCTTCAGCTCCTGCGGGCTCTGGTAGCCCGGCACGACGTAGCCGTTGCTCAGGACAATCGCCGGGGTGCCGCTGACGCCGAACTGCACGCCCAGCGCATAGTGGTTAGCAATGTCGATATCGCAGCTGGCTGGCTGCACGCCTTTACCGTTCATCGCGTTGTCGAAGGCCTTATTGCGATCTTTCGCGCACCAGACCGACTTCATATCTTTTGCCGCATCGCTCTGGATACCCTGACGCGGGAAGGCCAGGTAGCGCACGGTGATGCCCAGCGCGTTGTAGTCCGCCATCTCTTCATGCAGCTTATGACAGTAGCCACAGGTGATATCGGTAAACACGGTAATGACGTGCTTCTCCTGCGCGGCTTTGTAGACGATCATCTCTTTTTCCAGCGCGTTGAGATGGGTCATCAGCAGCTGGTTAGTGACGTTGACCGGCTGCGCGCCGCTGACGTCATACATCGGCCCCTGAATAATATGCTTACCGTCGTCGGTGACGTACAGCACGCCGCTGTTGGTCAGCACGGTTTTCATACCGTTCACCGGCGCAGGCTGGATCTCGGTGCTCTGCACGCCCAGCTTCGCCAGCGACTGTTTGATTGCTGCGTCATCAGCGTGGGCCATCCCGGAGAGCGTTGCCGCCAGCAGGGTAAACATCATTAAACTCTTTTTCATAACCATCCTTAACTGTTCAGCATCATGCCCGGGGGTGATGCTGTTGATGAAGTTGTCGCAGGCGTTCCGTAGCCACATGGGTGTAGATCTGCGTCGTGGAGAGATCGCTGTGTCCAAGCAGCATCTGCACCACACGCAGGTCAGCGCCGTGGTTTAGCAGATGCGTGGCAAAGGCGTGGCGCAATACGTGCGGCGAAAGCTTTTCACTGTCGATGCCCGCCAGCAGAGCATAATGCTTAATCCGGTGCCAGAAGGTCTGCCGGGTCATCTGCTGAGCACGCTGGCTGGGAAAGAGCGTATCGATTGAGGTTCCGTTCAGCAACCACGGCCGCCCATGCTCAAGATAGTTCTCCAGCCAGTAGACCGCCTCTTCCCCCAACGGTACCAGACGCTCTTTGTTACCTTTACCGATGACCCGCACCACGCCCTGACGCAGGCTGATGTCGCTCATGGTCAGCCCCACCAGCTCCGAGACGCGCAGGCCGGTGGCATAGAGTACCTCCAGCATCGCTTTATCGCGCAGCTCCAGGGGCTGATCCACCAGCGGAGCCTGCAGCAGGCGTTCAACCTGGGCCTCGCTGAGATCTTTTGGCAGCCGCTGCGGCAGCTTAGGCGACGCCAGCAGCGCGCTGGGATCGTCCGGACGCAGCTTCTCCCGATACAGATGCTGAAAGAGTCGCCGTATGGCGCTCAGCAGGCGCGCGGAGCTGGTGGCTTTATACCCGCCTTCAATACGCTCCGCCAGCAGCGCCTGGAGATCGTCGCTTTGCGCGCTCTGTAACGAGAGGCCGCGATGGTGCAGCCACTCAACCATCATGCTGAGGTCACGGCGGTAGGCGCTCAGCGTATTCTCCGCCAGATTACGCTCCAGCCAGAGCGCATCAAGAAACTGTTCTATGCGTGCGAGATCCTGATCCATTTGAGCCTCTTGTGGTCTGCGGCGCTCCATTATGCCTGATTGCTCATCGATTCTGGTACACTGTACGCAAAGCCCCATCAGGAATTGAGACGTTTACGCTATGAACATTGGTCTTTTCTATGGTTCCAGTACCTGCTATACCGAAATGGCGGCGGAGAAAATCCGCGACGTTATCGGCCCGGAACTGGTCACGCTGCACAACCTGAAAGACGACGCTGTCTCCTTAATGGAGCAGTACGATGTCCTGATCCTCGGCATTCCCACCTGGGATTTTGGCGAGCTTCAGGAGGACTGGGAGGCTGTCTGGGACCAGCTTGATGGCCTGAACCTTGACGGTAAAATCATTGCGCTGTACGGCATGGGCGATCAGCTCGGCTATGGCGAGTGGTTCCTTGACGCACTCGGCATGCTGCACGACAAGCTGGCCGCCAAAGCCGTGACCTTTGTCGGCTACTGGCCGACGGAAGGCTATGAGTTTACCAGCCCTAAGCCGGTGATTGCCGACGGTCAGCTCTTCGTTGGTCTGGCGCTGGATGAAACCAACCAGTACGATCAGAGCGAAGAGCGCATCCAGAGCTGGTGCGAACAGATCCTCAGCGAAATGGCCGAGCAGTTCGCCTAAGCTTTGTCAGCGCTCCCCTGTTGCCGGCTGCTGTAGCAGCATCCGGCGCAGGTCGCGCCACTCGCGCTCATCCATACTGTCCGCCGCCAGCCAAAGGTGATGAACGCGTCCGCCCTGCCCTTTACGCAGGCGCAGCATCATGCCGCTGGTTAGCATCCAGGGCGTGCCGATAATATCCCAATCCACCCCTTGCCAACGCAGCCGGGAATCCATCAGCAGCTTGATTTCACCGTGGCAGGCGTTGATGCGCCGCTGGCTGCGTACGCAGTCAAAAACCACCAGCGACAGCAGCATGAGCCACAGCGGCGTATAGCGTAGCGGCCAGGGAGCCAGCAGGATCAGCGCCGCCACCAGGCCGTGAAGCAGAAGAGAGAGCCACTGGGCGCGCCACGAGACGCGTAGATCAGATTGCCACAGGACCACGTTCCCGATTCCGTGTCTGAATTAACTGCACCATTCTCTGCAACTCCGTGTCGGCAGGTTCACCGTGATTCATTAACCAGTTAAACAGATCTGGATCGTCACTTTCCAGCAGGCGAACAAAGAGACGTTTATCGTCATCGCTCAGCGTATCGTACTCGTGTTCAAAAAAAGGCATGATGGAGATATCCAGCTCGCGCATTCCCCGGCGGCATGCCCAATGGATGCGGGCTCTATTATTTATATCCATGTCTTCTCCCTGCATTACGATATAGAAGTATCGATAGTGCAGACAGTGTATCGTGTTTTTTGTTCATCCTTTACTGGAAAGTTGATAATTAGGAAGGGTGCTTCCAACATAAAAGGTCCCGGACATGCGTTTTGCATTTTATTGCGTAGCGCTACGCATCCTGACGAAATGAGCACGAATCGTATGCTTTTACCGCTTGCATTGGTCGGCGGCTCTTTTACCATTAAGCATCTAACAGCGTTAAGCAAACCAGGACACTATTATGGCCTTTACTCCTTTTCCTCCGCGCCAGCCTTCCGCCTCTGCGCGTCTGCCGCTGACGCTTATGACACTTGATGACTGGGCGCTGGCAACCCTGACCGGCGCAGATAGCGAAAAGTATCTACAGGGCCAGGTCACCGCTGACGTCGCCGCCCTGACCGAGCACCAGCATCTGCTGGCGGCACACTGCGATGCCAAAGGCAAAATGTGGAGCAACCTGCGGCTGTTTCGCCGCGACGGCGGCTTTGCCTTAATCGAGCGCCGCAGCATTCGCGATGCTCAGCTGACCGAGTTAAAAAAATATGCGGTCTTCTCTAAGGTCACCATCGCCCCGGATGACGAGCACGTGCTGCTGGGCGTGGCCGGTTTTCAGGCCCGCGCCGCACTGGCGAATCTGTTTACCACGCTGCCCGACGCTGACAAGCAGGTCGTACAGGAGGGAGCAACCTCTATTCTGTGGTTCGAGCACCCGGCAGAGCGTTTCCTGCTGGTCACCGACGTGGCTACGGCGGAGCGGATTAGCGAGAAGCTACGCGGCGAAGCGCAGCTGAACAACAGCCAGCAGTGGCTGGCGCTGAACATTGAAGCGGGCCTGCCGGTGATCGACGCCGCCAACAGCGCCCAGTTCATTCCTCAGGCGACCAACCTGCAGGCGCTCGGTGGCATCAGCTTTAAAAAAGGGTGCTACACCGGCCAGGAGATGGTCGCCCGAGCGAAGTTCCGCGGTGCCAACAAGCGCGCCCTGTGGTATCTGGCGGGTAAAGCGAGCCGCCTGCCGGAGCCGGGGGAAGATCTTGAGCTGAAGATGGGTGAAAACTGGCGCCGCACCGGCACTATTCTCGCTGCGGTCCAGCTTGAAGATGGCCGCCTGCTGGTACAGGCAGTGATGAACAATGATATGGAGCCGGACAGCGTTTTCCGTGTGCGTGACGATGCTAATACGCTCAGCATTGAGCCGCTGCCCTATTCGCTTGAGGAGTGAGTAGTTACGCCGGGTGGCGGCTTCGCCTTACCCGGCCTACGGTTTTGTAGGCCCGGCAAGCATAGCGCCGCCGGGCAAAAAGTTAAGCCTGCCCTACGTAGAAGTAGATCGCGAGGAAGTGGCACAGGCTGCCCCCCAGCACAAAGCCGTGCCAGATCGCGTGGTTGTAGGGAATGCGCCTGCAAACGTAGAAGATCACTCCCAGCGAGTAGACGATGCCCCCCGCGGCCAGCAATATGAGCCCGCCCGCAGAGAGCCTGACGGCCAGCTCATAGATGACCACCAGCGACAGCCAGCCCATCGCCAGGTAGGTCACCAGCGAGAGCACCTTAAAACGGTGGGCAATGGTCAATTTGAACAGGATCCCAAGCAGCGCCAGCCCCCATATGACAATCATCAGGCCACGCGCCAGCGGCGAATCCAGCCCCACCAGTAAAAAAGGCGTATAGGTACCCGCTATCAGCAAATAGATAGCACAGTGGTCAAATTTCTTCAGCCACGGCTTTGCGCGCGGATGGGGAATAGCGTGATAGAGCGTGGAGGCCAGAAACAGCAGGATCATGCTGCCGCCGTAAAGGCTGTAGCTGGTAATGGCCAGTGGGCTGGCATGATTATCCATCGCCTGCATCAGTAAGAGCACCAGTCCTACCACACCGAATATCAGCCCAATACCGTGACTAATGCTGTTGGCTATCTCCTCAGCCAGTGAATATCCCTGTTTTTTTAATGGTTTATCAACCATAGCTTACTCCAGAAAACAGAGGCTTGCGCCGGGTCACTCAGTAGCCGATAGCTGCCTGAATGATAACCACCCTAGAGTAACTGAGAATGATTCCAGTGCACACCTGTTAGCTAAAATAAATAATCCCGTCCAGAAGTGTAGCTAATTCACGCTTCGTTCGGGCTACAGATGTTTCTCTTTTTTGGTAACAACCCGCTGCGCCGCCGTTTCCCGTTTCGGGCAAAATGTGGCAGCATAGAGAGGTGCCGCACCGTGTAGATAACCGTCTGAAAAAGGAAGCCTCGTGACCCTGTTTAACCACTCCGCTGTTGCCAGCCTCAACAACCTTGAGATGATGGTCTACAACGTGGTCATTAAAAATCGCGACAAGGTAATGTACATGACCATTCGCGAGCTGGCCGATGCGGCAGGCGTCTCCACCACTACCGTTCTTCGCTTCTGCCGTAAGCTGGAGTGCGAAGGCTACTCAGAGTTCCGCGTGCGCTTTAAATTATATTTAGCACAGAGCGAACCGCAGCCCGCTAATTTTGGCGCCAGCGAAATTATTAGCTTTTTTAAAAGTGTTAATAATGATGAATTCGATCGCCTGCTGGATCAGGCTACCGATATTATTTTAGCTTCCGAGCGTATTATATTTGTCGGCGTCGGCACGTCCGGCTCGCTGGCGAAATATGGCGCACGCTTCTTTTCCAACGTGGGTAAATTCAGCAACCACGTTGACGATCCCTATTTTCCTGTTACTAACGACATGGCAAAAAATGCGCTGGCAATTGTCCTCTCCGTCTCCGGCGAGACAGAGGAGATCCTGCGCTTCGCCAGCCAGTTCAGCCTGCATCACTGTAAGGTGATGTCGATAACCAGCCACGAGCACTCGGCGCTGGCTAAGCTGGCAGATTTTAATCTCTCCTGGCATATTCCCCAGACGCGCATTTCAGGGGGCTACGATCTGACGACTCAAATTCCCGTGATCTATATTCTTGAAACTCTGGGCCGCAAGCTGGCGAAAAAATTAGCCTAAAAAAACAGGCTGTTTTTTCTCTGTAACATATTACCGAAGCGGCAACGTGTTATATCGTGACTTTCGATTGGGCTTTGCTAGACTCGGCGTAAACCTATTTTCTGTCGGTTACAGCGGGATAAATAAGCATGAAAAAGATCACCTTACCAAAAGACTTTTTATGGGGCGGCGCGGTTGCTGCGCATCAGGTTGAAGGCGGCTGGAACAAAGGCGGCAAAGGTCCGAGCATCTGCGACGTGCTGACCGGCGGCGCGCACGGCGTACCGCGTGAGATCACCCAAGAAGTTGTGCCCGGCAAATACTATCCGAATCACGAGGCCGTTGAGTTCTACAGCCACTACAAAGAAGACATCAAGCTGTTTGCCGAGATGGGCTTTAAGTGTTTCCGTACCTCTATCGCCTGGACCCGTATCTTCCCCAACGGCGATGAGCAGACGCCGAATGAAGAGGGTCTGAAGTTCTATGACGATATGTTCGATGAGCTGCTGAAATATAACATCGAGCCGGTGATCACCCTCTCCCACTTCGAGATGCCCCTGCATCTGGTGCAGGCCTACGGCGGCTGGACTAACCGTAAAGTAGTGGATTTCTTTGTGCGCTTCGCCGAAGTGGTCTTCGAGCGCTATAAGAGCAAGGTCAAATACTGGATGACCTTCAACGAGATCAACAACCAGCGTAACTGGCGCGCGCCGCTGTTTGGCTACTGCTGCTCCGGCGTGATCTATACCGAGCATGAAAACCCGGAAGAGACCATGTATCAGGTGCTGCACCACCAGTTCGTTGCCAGCGCGCTGGCGGTGAAGGCTGCGCGGGAGATCAACCCAGAGATGCAGGTTGGCTGCATGCTGGCGATGGTGCCGCTCTATCCGTTCTCCTGTAAGCCGGAAGACGTGATGTATGCCCAGGAATCAATGCGCGAGCGCTGGGTCTTTACCGACGTGCAGCTGCGCGGCTACTACCCTTCCTACGTCCTGAACGAGTGGGAACGCCGCGGCTTCGATATCAAAATGGAAGCCAACGACGAGCAGATCCTGCGTGAGGGCACCTGCGCCTACCTCGGCTTCAGCTACTACATGACCAACGCGGTGAAAGCGGAAGGCGGCAGCGGTGACGCCATCTCTGGCTTCGAAGGCAGCGTGCCGAACCCGCACGTGAAAGCCTCCGACTGGGGCTGGCAGATTGACCCGGTTGGCCTGCGCTATGCCCTGTGCGAGCTGTACGAGCGCTACCAGAAGCCGCTGTTTATCGTGGAAAACGGCTTCGGCGCGTACGATAAAGTGGAAGAGGATGGCAGCATCAATGACGACTACCGCATTGATTACCTGCGCGCCCACGTGGAAGAGATGATCAAAGCCGTGACCTACGACGGCGTCGATCTGATGGGCTACACCCCGTGGGGCTGCATCGACTGCGTATCGTTCACCACTGGCCAGTACAGCAAACGCTATGGCTTCATCTATGTGAACAAGCACGATGACGGCACCGGCGACATGTCTCGCTCCCGTAAGAAGAGCTTTAACTGGTACAAAGAGGTGATCGCCAGCAACGGTGAGAATCTGTAACGCCGTATTGCCGGGCGGCGCTGCGCTTGCACCGGCCTACGAACCCTGTAGGCCCGATAAGCGTAGCGCCACCGGGCGTTATTTGCCGCCCGCCATCTCAATAAAACTCCCCGTCACGTACGACGCCTTCTCGCTCAGCAGCCAGACTATTGCCTGCGCCACCTCTTCCGGCTGACCGCCACGCTGCATCGGCAGCACTGACTTAACGCGATCCACCCGCCCAGGCTCACCACCGTCGGCATGCATCTCGGTATAGATAAACCCCGGCCGCACGCCGTTGACGCGAATGCCCTGCGCCGCGACCTCCAGCGACAGCCCGGTAGTCAGCGTATCTACCGCACCCTTCGAGGCAGCATAGTCCACGTATTCACCAGGTGCGCCCAGCCGCGCCGCCGCTGAAGAGACGTTGACGATAGCCCCACCCGTGCCGCCGTGCCGGTGCGACATCCGCTTTACCGCCTCGCGACAGCAGAGAAAATAGCCCGTCACGTTGGTCGCCAGCACGCGGTTAATACGTTCGGCGGTGAGGTTTTCCACCGTGCTCTGGGTAAACAGAATGCCCGCGTTATTGACCAACGCGGTCAGCGGCTCGTTCTCCTCATCAAGGCGGGCAAACATCGCCAGCACCTGTGCTTCATCGCTGATATCAGCCTGCACCGCAAACGCTCTGCCGCCCGCAGCAACGATGGTGTTCACCACTTCGGTTGCTGCATCCACGTTGTGATGATAGTTAACTGCCACGCTGTAGCCTTCACGTGCCAGCTCCAGCGCCGTGGCCCTGCCAATTCCCCGGCTTGCGCCGGTTACCAGTGCAATTGCCATTCGTCATTCTCCAGATAGAAAAAAGCCGGGCGGCGCTTACGCTTGCCCGGCCTACAATATGGCACAAAATATTACTGATATTCGCTCATCGGCACGCAGGAGCAGAACAGGTTGCGGTCGCCATAGACGTCATCAAGACGCTTCACGGTCGGCCAGTACTTGTTCGCAGACCCCGCCGGGAAGACCGCCAGCTCGCGGCTGTAGCCGTGGCTCCACTCCGCCACCAGCTCGTGCTGGGTATGCGGGGCGTTGACCAGCGGGTTATCCTCCAGCGTCCATTCGCCATCCTGAACACGATCGATCTCCATGCGGATAGCCAGCATCGCGTCAATAAAGCGGTCCAGCTCGGCTTTACTCTCGGACTCCGTCGGCTCTACCATCAGGGTACCCGCTACCGGGAAGGACATGGTTGGCGCGTGGAAACCGTAGTCAATCAGACGCTTGGCGATATCCAGCTCGCTAATGCCGCTCTGCTCTTTCAGCGGACGAATGTCCAGAATGCACTCGTGCGCCACGCGGCCATCGCGGCCGGTATAGAGCACCGGGAAGGCAGACTGCAGGCGGGTAGCAATGTAGTTGGCGTTGAGAATGGCCACCTGGCTGGCTTTTTTCAGCCCTTCCGCGCCCATCATGCGGATATACATCCAGCTGATCGGCAGAATAGAGGCGCTACCGAACGGAGCGGCAGAGACCGCGCCCTGACGGGTCAGCATCCCTTCAATCTGTACCACGCTGTGGCCCGGTACGAACGGTGCGAGGTGCGCTTTCACGCCGATAGGCCCCATGCCCGGACCGCCGCCGCCGTGTGGAATGCAGAAGGTTTTATGCAGGTTGAGGTGCGATACATCCGCGCCGATAAAGCCTGGGGAGGTGATCCCCACCTGGGCGTTCATATTCGCGCCGTCGAGGTAGACCTGGCCGCCATACTGGTGCACGATTTCGCACACCTCACGGATCGTCTCTTCATAAACTCCGTGGGTAGACGGGTAGGTCACCATGATACAGGAGAGGCTATCCCCCGCCTGCTCGGCTTTGGCACGTAGATCGGTCAGATCGATGTTACCGTTTTTATCACAGGCGACCACAACCACCTGCATGCCCGCCATCTGCGCCGATGCGGGGTTGGTGCCGTGGGCGGAGCTGGGGATCAGGCAGATATCGCGGTGACCGTCGTTGCGGCTCTCATGATAGTGGCGGATTGCCAGCAGGCCTGCGTACTCACCCTGCGCGCCAGAGTTCGGCTGCATGCAGAGGGCGTCATAGCCGGTCAGCTTCACCAGCCAGTCAGAGAGCTGGTTGATCATCTGATGATACCCTTCCGCCTGGTCTGCCGGGCAGAACGGGTGCAGCTCGGCGAACTCCGGCCAGGTGATGGGGATCATCTCTGCGGCGGCGTTCAGCTTCATGGTGCAGGAGCCGAGCGGGATCATCGCCTGGTTCAGGGCCAGATCCTTACGCTCCAGCGAGTGCATGTAGCGCATCATCTCGGTTTCGCTGTGGTAGCGATTGAATACCGGGTGGCTTAGGATCGCGTCATCACGCAGCATGCCCGGCTGGATCGCGCGGCTGTCATGGGCCACTTCTTTATCCAGCGCGTCGATATTCAGGCCATGACCGTCGCCGATAACCACGTCGAACAGCGTGACTACATCTTCGCGGGTGGTGGTTTCGTCGAGGGTGATGCCCACGGCATTATGGATGTCGCTACGCAGGTTGATCTCTGCTGCTTCGGCACGCGCCAGCACCGCCGCTTTATCAGCAACTTCCACGCAGAGGGTGTCAAAGAAGTGCGCGTGGCGCAGCTTAAGCCCTTTCTGCTGCAGGCCGGTGGCCAGGATATCGGCCAGGCGATGGATACGGCCTGCAATACGCTTCAGCCCTACCGGGCCGTGGTAGACGGCGTAGAGGCTGGCGATATTCGCCAGCAGCACCTGCGAGGTACAGATGTTGGAGTTCGCTTTCTCGCGGCGGATATGCTGCTCGCGGGTCTGCATCGCCATGCGCAGCGCGGTGTTACCGGCAGCATCTTTCGATACGCCGATAATACGGCCTGGCATGGAGCGTTTGAATTCATCTTTGGCGGCAAAGAAGGCCGCGTGCGGGCCGCCGTAGCCCATCGGCACGCCGAAGCGCTGCGCGGAGCCGAAGACAATATCCGCGCCCTGCTTGCCCGGCGCACTGAGCAGCACCAGCGCCATAAAGTCTGCCGCAACGCTCACCACGACCTTGCGCGCTTTCAGCTCGCCAATCAGCGCGCTGTAGTCATGCACTTCACCGGTGGTGCCCACCTGCTGGAGCAACACGCCGAAGAGATCCTGATGATCCAGCGCCTTGTCGGCATCGTCGACCACGATCTCAAAACCAAAAGTTTCCGCGCGGGTACGCACGACGTCCAGGGTCTGCGGATGCACGTCGGCGGCGACAAAGAAGCGGTTCGCTCCTTTCAGCTTGCTGACGCGTTTCGCCATCGCCATCGCTTCCGCGCCTGCCGTCGCTTCGTCAAGCAGCGATGCGGAGGCGATATCGAGACCGGTCAGATCCAGAGTGACCTGCTGGAAGTTGAGCAGCGCTTCAAGGCGGCCCTGGGAAACTTCCGGCTGGTAAGGGGTATAGGCGGTGTACCAGCCTGGGTTTTCCAGCATATTACGTAGGATCACCGGTGGCAGCTGCACGGCGGTGTAGCCCATGCCGATGTAAGACTTAAAGCGCTTGTTACGCGCGGCGATAGCTTTCAGCTCCGCCAGCGCAGCAAACTCCGTAGTCGCTTCGCCAATCTGCGGCGGCGTTGCCAGCTGAATGTCCTGCGGGACAATCTGACCAATCAGGGCGTTGAGTGAATCTGCGCCAACGGTTTTCAGCATCTCTTGCTGCTGAGCAGCATCCGGCCCGATATGGCGATCGATAAAAGCGTCGCGGTGTTCAAGCTGGCTTAAAGTCTGGGTCATGAGCGATGGTTCCTGAAACGTGCGGTGAATCGTGGTTGTCTTAACCTGAATGCCCGGTTGCGCTGACGCTTACCGGGCCTGGAGGCTTTACTCGTCTTCTAATAGAGATTCATAGGCAGTTGCATCTAATAGCGCTTCAACTTCTGCTTCGTCGCTGGCTTTGATCTTAAAGATCCAGCCGCCGGCATACGGCTCGCTGTTGACCAGCTCCGGGTTGTCGCTGAGCGCATCGTTAACTGCCACAATCTCGCCGCTCACCGGCGCATAGATGTCAGAGGCCGCCTTAACGGATTCTGCAACGGCACAGTCATCGCCCGCGCTGACGGTAGCGCCCACGTCCGGCAGGTCAACAAACACCATATCGCCCAGCAGCTCCTGCGCATGTTCGGTAATGCCAACGGTATAGGAGCCGTCAGCCTCTTTACGCAGCCACTCGTGTTCTTTGCTGTATTTCAGGTCGCCAGGTACATTGCTCATTAACATTTCTCCACGATAGAGTAGGTTACGCGACGGCTTTGCCAGCGCGTACAAAAACAGGTTTCGTTACCTTCACCGGCATTTCACGGTTGCGGATCTGCACGATAGCCGTGTCGCCAATCCCGGCCGGTACGCGGGCCAGCGCGATGCTGTAGCCCAGCGTCGGTGAGAAGGTGCCGCTGGTGATAATGCCTTCCTGCGAGTTGCCACTGGCGTCGGTGAAACGCACCGGCAGTTCGTTACGCAGGACGCCTTTTTCGGTCATAATCAGGCCAACCAGCTGTTCGGTACCTCTTTCACGCTGTACTTCCAGCGCTTCGCGACCAATAAAGTCACGGTCAGCAGGCTCCCAGGCGATGGTCCAGCCCATATTCGCCGCCAGCGGCGAAACGCCTTCGTCCATCTCCTGCCCATAGAGGTTCATACCCGCTTCCAGACGCAGCGTATCGCGCGCGCCCAGGCCGCAGGGCTTCACGCCCGCGCCAATCAGCGCCTGCCAGAAATCCGCCGCCTGCTCACTCGGCAGCGCAATCTCATAGCCCGCCTCGCCGGTGTAGCCGGTGGTAGCGATAAACCAGCCGTCAGACTCCACGCCAAAGAAGGGCTTCATGCCTGCCACGGCCTGACGCTGGGCATCGGTAAACAGACCTGCCGCTTTCGCCTGGGCGTTCGGCCCCTGAACGGCGATCAGCGCCAGATCGTCACGCACGGTAATGTCGATATCAAAGGGAGCCGCGTGCTGGGTGATCCAGGCGAGATCTTTTTCACGAGTGGCAGAGTTCACCACCAGGCGGAAATGATCTTCGGTAAAGAAGTAGACGATCAGGTCATCAATGACGCCGCCGGAGGCGTTGAGCATGCCGCTGTAGAGCGCTTTGCCCGGCTGGGTCAACTTAGCCACGTCGTTGGCCAGCAGATGGCGGAGAAATGCCCGGCAGCGACTGCCGCGCAGGTCGACGATGGTCATATGCGAGACGTCAAACATACCGGCATCGGTACGCACCGCGTGGTGCTCATCGATCTGCGAGCCGTAGTGCAGCGGCATCATCCAGCCGTGGAAATCCACCATGCGTGCGCCGCACAGCGTATGTTGTTCGTATAAAGGGGTTTGCTGAGCCATCTTTTCCTCATTGAATAAGCAGGGCCAGGATAAATAAGGCGAAGTCGTAAGCAGGTAGCCTCGTTTCCAGACAGCGACGCAAACGTTACCTTTTGCCTGAACTTATCATCGAACAGCGGGTATAACCATAAGCAAAAATGTTCCATCACATTAGCTTATGACCTAAAAAGCCAAAGCGAGCGGCAGGATATTACACTGCTAATATGCCTGGGTTTGCGATAAACATCATAAAACAGACGATGCATGCCCGATAAGACAGGGTATTACACGGCAAAGCGCGCAGATTTCCAGAGCGGAAAAAATAGAGGGATGAGAAAAAGTAATCCGAAATTGGGGGTGAAATTAGAATATTTCAAATGAGGGGGTACATCCCCTCCCCAGGGGTGGGGAGAGAAAGTGTGATCGGGTTAACGTAACCACTCTGGCAGATCGTTCAGGCCCATCGCCTGGCGAATAAGCTGTGGCTTAACCCCCGGCAGCGTGTCGGCCAGCTTCAGGCCAAGATCGCGCAGCAGCTTTTTCGCCGGGTGCGTACCGGAAAACAGCTCGCGAAAACCCTGCATACTCGCCAGCATCACCCCAGCGCTGTGTTTGCGGCTACGCTCATAGCGACGCAGATAGAGGTGCTGGCCGATATCTTTGCCTGCGCCGTGCAGGCGTTTCAGCTCGTTGACCAGCTCGGCGGCATCCATAAAGCCCAGGTTTACCCCCTGCCCCGCCAGCGGATGGATGGTATGCGCTGCATCGCCCACCAGCGCCAGACGGTGCGCGGCAAACTGGCGTGCGTAGCGGCCCGTCAGCGGAAACACCAGTCGCTCGCTCTCAACGTGGCAAAGGCCGAGGCGGTTGTCGAACGCCATATCCAGCGCCTGGTTGAAGGCCTCCTCTGTCGCCTCTTGCATCCTTGCGGCCTCCAGCGGCGGCAGCGACCAGACAATAGAGCAGAGGTGCGGATCGCTCAACGGCAGGAAGGCAAGGATACCGTCGCCGTGGAAGACCTGACGCGCCACCGCCTCGTGGGGCTCATCGGTGCGGATAGTAGCGACCAGCGCATGATGACGGTAGTCCCAGGAGGTGAGCGCAATATCGGCTTTGTCGCGCAGCCAGGAGTTAGCTCCGTCCGCGCCCACGACCAGCCGTGCCGTCAGCATGCCGCCATCCTTCAGCGTCAAAAAGGCTTCGTTTTCGCCCCAGGCGACCTGCTGTACGCCAGCGGGTGCCATGAGCGTGACGTCCTGACACTGCTGCGCTTTCTGCCACAGCGCCTGGTGGATCACATCGTTCTCAATAATATGGCCCAGGTGGCTATAGCCCATGCTGCGATCGTCAAAGGCGATGCGTCCAAAGCTGTCTTTGTCCCACACCTCCATGCCGTGATAGCAGCTGGCGCGGCTCGCCACGATGGATGGCCAGACGCCAAGGCGGGTCAGCAGCTTTTCACTGGCGGCGTTGATGGCCGAGACGCGGAGCGCAGGCGGCGCGCTCTCCGCCAGCGGCTGAGGCAGGTTTTGCTCCAGCACCGCTACGCGCAGGCCGCTCCCCTGCAATCCGCAGGCTACCGCCAGACCAACCATACCGCCGCCGACAATTGCTACATCTACATTCTGCAAAATTCACTCCCAAAACTACTGCCTGGTAAAGCAGGCCGGCCTATCGGGCGACCCAGCCTAGCGTTCGCTGCGCCAGCACGTCGCGTGCTGGAGTAAAAAGTTCCATTGCCATCAGTCCGGCGTTGCGACCCGCAACCAGCGGCGACCAGCGGTTAGCAAACAGCTGCACCAGTCCGTCGGTAACGCCAATTGTCGCCTCTTTATCGCCATGACGGCGCTGCTGATAGCCGTGCAGCACGGACCAGGATCCGATGTCGCTGTTCTCTGCCCGCGCATCAGCCAGCGTCTCGGCCAGGCTCATCACATCGCGCATACCGAGGTTGAACCCCTGCCCGGCGATGGGATGCAGCGTCTGCGCGGCGTTGCCCACCAGCACCACGCGGTGCGATACCGGCGATGAAGCGGTGGTTAACGCCAGCGGATAGGCATTGCGGGTGCCCGTGTGGACAATGCGCCCAAGCCGCCAGCCGAACGCGCTTTGCAACTCGTGGCAGAAGCGTTCATCGGACCAGGCCATCACCTCATCGCGCTTCTCCAGTGGATGACACCAGACCAGCGAGTAGCGCCCCTGCGACATAGGCAGCAGCGCCAGTGGGCCGTGCTCGGTGAAGCGCTCGAAGGCTCTCCCCTGGCCGGCAACCGAGGTAGTGACGTTGGCGATCGCCGCCACCTGATGATATGGCGTCTGCTGCCAGCCGATGCCGCACTGCGCTGCCAGCGCCGAGCGCGAGCCGTCCGCCGCCACCAGCAGGCTTCCCTGCAGCGTTTTACCGCTCTCCAGGGTCACGCTGACGCCCTCCTCGCTGCGGGTGAAACCGCTGACCCGGTCAGGACAGTGCAGCGTGACGCCAGGCGCGCGGCGTAACAGCGAAAAGAGCCGCTGCCCCACCTCGTGCAGCTCCACGACGTGTCCGAGGGCATCAACGCGGTAGTCCTGCGCCTCCAGCGTCACAAAGCCCGCATGGCCGCGATCGCTCACGTGAACGGTGGTGATGGGGGTGGCGCACGAAGCAATATGCTGCCAGATACCGATCCGCGCCAGATGCTGGCAGGTGCCCTCAGCCAGCGCGATAGCGCGGGCATCAAAACCAGGATGTGTCTGCTCTTCCGGAGCGGTGGCTTCGATAAGATGCACCGGCAGCGTGCCGTGCGTCAGGCGCGAGATAGCCAGCGCAAGCGTAGCGCCGGTCATCCCGCCGCCAACGATAATTACGCTCATGAATGCTTCGCCGCCGCCATCAGCGCCTCGATCTCATCGGCTTTCTTCACTACGCTGGCGGTCAGGTTCTCGTTGCCGTTTTCGGTGATAAGGATGTCATCCTCGATACGAATACCAATGCCACGGTACTGAGGTGGCACGTCGGCATCCGGGGCGATATAGAGACCCGGTTCAACGGTCAGCACCATGCCCGGCTCAAGGGTGCGCGAGCGATCAGCCCCGTAAACGCCGACGTCGTGAACGTCCAGCCCCAGCCAGTGGCTCAGGCCGTGCATAAAGAACGCGCGGTGGGCATTATCGGTGATCAGCTGGTCAACGTCGCCTTTCAGGATATCGAGCTTCACTAGCCCGGTAACCATGATGCGCACCACTTCGCCGGTCACCTCCTGAATAGAGGTGCCCGGACGGAACAGGGTTAACGCGGCGTCGAGCGAGGCCAGCACGATGTCATAGATCTCGCGCTGCGCCGGGGTAAATTTGCCGTTAATCGGGAAGGTGCGGGTGATATCCCCCGCGTAGCCCTGATACTCGCACCCGGCGTCGATCAGCACCAGCTCACCGTCGCGCAGCTCGCTTTCGTTCTCGGTGTAGTGCAGGATGCAGCCGTTTTCACCGCCGCCGACGATGGTGTTGTACGACGCAAAGCGTGCGCCGTGGCGGTTGAACTCGTGGAGGATCTCGCCTTCGAGCTGGTATTCGAACATGCCCGGACGGCAGGTCTGCATCGCCCGGGTATGGGCCAGCGCGCTGATCTCCCCCGCGCGGCGCAGAATATCCATCTCTTCCGGGGATTTAAACAGGCGCATCTCATGGACAATGGGACGCCAGTCGGTAACAGAAGCCGGTGCGGTAAGATTCTGCCGGGATCCTTTACGCAGCTTATCCAGCGCGGTGAAGAGGATCCCATCCGCATAGCGATATTCGCCCTGCGCGTGGTAAACCACGTCGAGACCGTTAAGCAGCTGGTAGAGTTGCTCGTCGATTTCACTGAACGCCAGCGCCCGATCCACGCCTAACTTCTCCGGCGCGGCCTCCTGGCCCAGCCGACGGCCAAACCAGATCTCTGCGGTTTTATCCCGCAGGCGGTTAAACAGTACGCTGTGATTGTGGGTGTCATCGCTCTTGATCAGCACCAGCACCGCCTCAGGCTCGTTAAAGCCGGTGAAGTACCAGAAGTCGCTGTTTTGACGGTAGGGATATTCACTGTCGGCGCTGCGGGTCGCCTCCGGCGCGGAGAAGATCAGCGCCGCGCTGGCCGGGGCCATCTGTGCGAGTAGCGCCTGGCGGCGGCGAAGAAACTCAGACTGGGTCATGACACCTCCTTTTTAGCATTCAGTACGACGCTTAATGTAGCGTTGGCTTACGCACTTCCGGTGCGGTCGGCTGTGGGCGGGTAAACGTATCGTGGCAGAGCAGCGCCGCCACGCGGACGTACTCCACGATCTCTTCGAGCGACATCTCCAGCTCTTCCTGGTCTTCGTCCTCGTCGTACCCTAGCTGCGCGATGTTGCGCAGATCGTCGATGGCTTCGCCGGTATCGCCGGTGACCTTATCGAGCTTCGGCTGCGTGACGCCCAGCCCCAGCAGGAAGTGGTTCACCCAGCCCGCCATCGCGTCGGCGCGGTCAAATACGCTGACCTCATCACCGTCCGGCAGAAAGAGCTGGAACTGGAAGCCATCGTCCTCCAGCGCGTCGCTGGTGGCGGCGTGCATCTTGCGCAGCGCCTCGGCCAGCTCGTGGCCAAACGCCAGACCTTCGTTAGTGAGATCGTGCAGCAGCGGTTGCCACGAGCTGTCGTTATTGCCGCCGCAAAGCATCCCGCCGATCAGACCGTGCATCTCGGCGGGCGTTAAGCCAACACCCTGTTGGTTGAGTAACTGGTTCAATTCATTGTAACCAGGCATTTCGTTCTGTATTGACATGCGCATTCGTCGTCGTTGGGAGAAAGATTCATGGTATGCTACCACTTTGGACCCTGGTGATATAGCCGTCAGCTTTCGCCAAACATGCGTTTGCGACCTTTACGTATAGGTTTCTTTTTACGGCTATGTTAAGAGAATAGGCTAAGAGTTCAGGTTATGAGAATCTGCTTGAATCCTCTAACCAGGGTAGCTATAGTGTCGCCCCTTCGCAGCCATGACTCGGTTGCCAAGGTAGAGCGCAGTCAAACAGCAGGAAGGTGTCATGTCTGCACAACCCGTCGATATCCAAATTTTTGGCCGTTCACTGCGCGTGAACTGTCCGCCTGAACAGCGGGACGCTCTTAATCAGGCTGCAGATGATCTCAATCAGCGGTTGCAAGATCTGAAAGTACGCACTAGAGTCACAAATACTGAGCAGCTCGTTTTCATCGCCGCGTTGAACATTAGCTACGAACTGGCTCAGGAAAAGGCAAAAACCCGCGACTACGCATCCAGCATGGAGCAGCGTATTCGACTGTTACAGCAGACCATCGAACAGGCATTGCTTGATCAGGGTCGCATAAACGAAAGACCGGGGCCTAAGTTTGAATAACACTTCAAGGTCGACTATGGTAGAGTGACCGTGAAGAAAAAATTTCTCTGAGATGTTCGCAAGCGGGCCAGTCCCCTGAGCCGATATTTCATACCACAAGAATGTGGCGCTCCATGGTTGGTGAGCATGCTCGGTTCGTCCGAGAAGCCTTAAAACTATGACGACATATTCACCTTGAACCAAGGGTTCAAGGGTTACAGCCTGCGGCGGCATCTCGGAGATTCCCCTTCCTCTACCTGATACCATGACATCACTCGCGCTACCCGTTTCACCCCGACAGCTCATTCGCCAGCAAATCCGCCAGCGTCGCCGTGCGCTAAGCAGCGACGAGCAGCGTAACTACGCCCAGCAGGCCGCTAACCGCATGATGGCATTCCCGCCGATGGTGCTGGCCCATACCGTGGCGCTGTTTCTCTCCTTTGACGGCGAGCTTGATACCCGTCCGCTGATCGAGCAGCTCTGGCGCAGCGGCAAACGCGTCTGCCTGCCGGTTTTGCACCCCTTCAGCCCCGGCAATCTGCTGTTTCTGCACTACCATCCTGAGAGCGAACTGGTGGTGAATCATCTGAAAATTTATGAGCCCAGGCTCGACCTGCGCGACGTCACGCCGCTTGATAAGCTGGATGTGTTAGTCACGCCGCTGGTGGCCTTTGATAATCAGGGGCAACGGCTGGGAATGGGAGGCGGTTTTTACGATCGCACGCTGCAGAAGTGGCAGCAGCACGGCTTTACGCCGGTAGGCTACGCCCATGATTGCCAGCAGGTCGATGCCCTGCCGGTAGAAGAGTGGGATATCCCCTTGCCTGCGGTGGTGACCCCTTCGCAGACGTGGCAGTGGTAGGCCCGGCAGGCACGCCGGGCACAACGGATCAGTAGAGCAGGCGCGCGCGGATGGTACCCGCAATGCCCTTCATGCTCTGCAGCGCTTTCTGCGCCACCTCTTCTTCCGCTTCGATATCGATCACCACGTAGCCCATCTGCGGCGTCGTTTGCAGATACTGGGCAGCAATGTTGACCCCCTGCTCGGCAAAGATCTGGTTGATGGCGGTCAGCACGCCAGGGCGGTTCTCATGAATATGCAGCAGACGACGGCCGCCGTGCAGCGGCAGGGATACTTCCGGGAAGTTCACGGCAGAGAGCGTGGAGCCGTTGTCTGAATATTTCGCCAGCTTGCCCGCCACTTCGAGGCCGATGTTCTCCTGCGCTTCCTGCGTAGAGCCGCCGATGTGCGGGGTCAGAATGACGTTGTCGAACTCACAGAGCGGAGACTCAAACGGATCGCTGTTGGTCGCCGGCTCGGTCGGGAAGACGTCGATAGCCGCGCCCGCCAGGTGCTTGTTACGCAGCGCGTCGCACAGGGCCGGGATATCGACAACCGTGCCGCGTGCGGCGTTGATCAGCAGCGAGCCGGGCTTCATCAGGGCCAGCTCTTCGACGCCGATCATGTTCTTTGTTGAGGCGTTTTCCGGCACGTGCAGGCTCACCACGTCGCTCATGTTCAGCAGGTCAGAGAGGTGCTGAACCTGGGTCGCATTGCCCAGCGGCAGCTTGCTTTCGATATCGTAGAAGAAGACGTTCATCCCCAGCGACTCCGCCAGAATGCCCAGCTGGGTGCCGATATGGCCGTAGCCGATAATACCGAGCTTCTTGCCACGCGCTTCATAGGAGCCCGCGGCAAGCTTGTTCCAGACGCCGCGATGCGCCTTGGCGTTCGCTTCCGGAATGCCGCGCATCAGCAGCAGCAGCTCGCCGATCACCAGCTCCGCCACCGAGCGGGTGTTGGAGAACGGGGCGTTGAATACCGGTACGCCGCGTTTGGCGGCCGCGTTGAGGTCAACCTGGTTGGTGCCGATGCAGAAGCAGCCGACGGCGACCAGCTTCTCTGCGGCAGCAAAAATCTCTTCCGTCAGATGGGTTCGGGAACGCAGGCCGATGAAATGGGCATCACGGATCGACTCTTTCAGCTGGGCGCTGTCCAGCGCACCCTTGTGATATTCGATATTGGTGTAACCCGCCGCACGAAGGCTATCCAGCGCTTTCTGGTGTACGCCTTCGACCAGCAGAAACTTAATTTTGTCTTTTTCCAGTGATACTTTTGCCATTTCCCCGACCCTGTTATTTTCTAAATCAATGTGTGTTCGCTTTAGCCAACATATCAAAAAAAACTATTGCGGCAATATGAACGTTTGCGTCGGCGGTATGAAGAAAAGTCACGCAGCGAAGTTTGGCAGAGGAAAATGCTGGCAGATTGGCGAAACGGCGGCAGGATCGCCAGCGGCTGGCTGAAAACGTGACACAAGTCACCAAATTCAGCCAGGGAAAATTTTTTTCAACGGCAAGAGCGGCTTGCCGTCAGATCATTTTACGATAGTTTTCACCCCGTCGGCGGTGCCAATCAGCGCCACATCCGCGCCACGGTTGGCGAACAGCCCGACGGTCACTACGCCTGGAATGCCGTTGATCGCATTTTCCAGCGCCACAGGATCGATAATCTCCAGGCCGTGCACGTCGAGGATCACGTTACCGTTGTCGGTCACTACGCCCTGGCGGTATTCCGGACGGCCGCCCAGCTTCACCAGCTGGCGGGCAACGGCGCTGCGGGCCATAGGAATAACTTCTACCGGCAGCGGGAAGTTGCCCAGTATGGCGACCTCTTTTGACGCATCAGCAATACAGATAAACTTATCCGCCACGGAGGCGATGATTTTTTCGCGAGTCAGCGCCGCGCCGCCGCCTTTGATCATCTGCATCTGGCCGTTGATCTCATCCGCACCGTCCACGTAAACGCCAAGACGATCGACTTCATTGAGATCGAACACGGTGATGCCAAGGGATTTCAGCTTCTCGGTGGAGGCGTCAGAGCTGGAGACTGCCCCTTCAATCTGCCCCTTCATCGTGCCCAGCGCATCGATAAAGTGCGCCGCCGTTGAACCGGTGCCAACCCCAACAATGGTGCCTGGCTCAACGTAGTTTAGCGCCGCCCAGCCTACTGCTTTTTTTAGTTCATCCTGCGTCATGATCGTTTGCCTGTGGTGTGGAGACTCAGCGCGCATTATAAGGCATCGATCGTTAAAATGTCCCTGTGATCCATGTCACAACTCTAAGTGAAAACCGCAGGCGTGCATTTCGTCTGTATCGAACGAAAATTTATGTCATAGTGCTGTTAATCACACTTTGGAGCATCTCTTAGCAATGAAACGTCCGGACTACAGAACACTACAGGCGCTTGATGCGGTCATTCGTGAACGCGGGTTCGAGCGTGCCGCGCAAAAACTGTGTATTACCCAGTCCGCCGTCTCACAACGTATCAAACAGCTGGAAAATATGTTCGGCCAGCCGCTGCTGGTTCGCACCGTGCCGCCGCGTCCGACCGAGCAGGGCCAGAAGCTGCTGGCGCTGCTGCGTCAGGTTGAGCTGTTAGAAGATGAGTGGCTGGGGGATGAGCAGACCGGCTCGACGCCGCTGCTGCTCTCCCTGGCGGTCAACGCCGACAGCCTGGCGACCTGGCTGCTGCCCGCGCTGGCGCCGGTGCTGGTCGACTCACCGATCCGCCTGAATCTGCAGGTGGAAGATGAGACCCGGACCCAGGAGCGTCTGCGCCGGGGTGAAGTGGTCGGGGCAGTCAGTATCCAGTCCCAGGCGCTGCCAAGCTGCCTGGTGGATCGGCTCGGCGCCCTCGACTATCTGTTTGTGGGCTCAAAAGCTTTTGCCGAACGCTACTTCCCCAACGGCGTTACCCGCTCGGCGCTGCTGAAGGCGCCGGCGGTGGCGTTTGACCATCTCGACGACATGCATCAGGCCTTTTTGCAGCAGAACTTTGACCTGCCGCCGGGCAGCGTACCGTGCCATATTGTTAACTCGTCCGAAGCCTTTGTGCAGCTGGCGCGTCAGGGGACGACCTGCTGCATGATCCCGCACCTGCAGATCGAGCGCGAGCTGGACAGCGGCGAGCTGATTGACCTGACCCCGGGCCTGTTCCAGCGCCGGATGCTCTTCTGGCACCGCTTCGCGCCGGAGAGCCGCATGATGCGCAACGTCACCGAAGCGCTGCTGGCCCACGGTCGCCGTGTGCTGCGTCAGGATTAACGTCTCCCTCCCCTGCGCGCGTTGCAGGGGCATCTTGTCTCCCTCGCGTTAAAATCTTTGCAACCGCCCGCAAAAATTCACAAATCAGACGATAAAAAATGACGTCCGCCACGCTCTTTTTTGCTGGCGACAGGGAATAAAAAAAAGCTCAGCATATTTGTAAATCATCAGACAACTCAGGGCCTTAACGATGCCCTGCGGTGTTGTTTTGCAAAAATTCTGAGGGCTGTGGAATGGCTAACAGGCTGGATTGGGAGAAGCTGGCAAACAGAGAGTTAAGCCGGCGGGAACAGACGGTTGAGGCGCTGGTGTGCCATACCGCTGAAGGTATTGATGTGAAACCGCTCTATACCGAGGAGGACTTGCAGGGTCTGGAGGTTACTGGCTCGCTCCCCGGCCTGGCGCCCTTCGTGCGCGGTCCTCGCGCCACCATGTATACCGCCCAGCCCTGGACCATCCGCCAGTACGCGGGCTTTTCCACCGCCAGGGAGTCTAATGCCTTCTACCGCCGCAACCTGGCGGCCGGGCAGAAAGGTCTCTCCGTGGCATTTGATCTCGCCACCCATCGCGGCTACGACTCCGATAACCCACGCGTGGCGGGCGACGTGGGGAAAGCCGGTGTGGCCATCGATACCGTGGAAGATATGAAGGTGCTGTTCGGCCAGATCCCGCTGGATAAGATGTCGGTCTCGATGACCATGAACGGCGCGGTGCTGCCTGTCATGGCGTTCTATATTGTCGCCGCCGAGGAGCAGGGCGTTAACCCCGCGCAGCTTACCGGCACCATTCAGAACGATATCTTAAAAGAGTACCTCTGCCGCAATACCTATATCTATCCGCCTAAACCCTCCATGCGCATCATCTCCGATATCATCGCCTGGTGCTCGCAGCATATGCCGCGCTTTAACACCATCAGCATCAGCGGCTACCACATGGGAGAGGCGGGTGCGAACTGCGTCCAGCAGGTGGCGTTTACCCTTGCCGACGGGATTGAGTATATCCGCGCGGCGCTGGCCGCCGGGTTGAAAATCGATGAGTTCGCCCCCCGGCTGTCGTTTTTCTTTGGCATTGGCATGGATCTGTTTATGAACGTCGCCATGCTGCGTGCAGCGCGCTACCTGTGGAGTGAAGCGGTGAGCGCCTTTGGCGCCAAAGATGCCAAATCGCTGGCGCTGCGCACGCACTGCCAAACATCCGGCTGGAGCCTGACCGAGCAGGATCCCTATAACAACATTATCCGCACCACCATTGAAGCGCTCGGCGCGACCCTCGGCGGCACCCAGTCTCTGCACACCAACGCCTTTGACGAAGCGCTCGGCCTGCCAACGGACTTCTCCGCGCGCATCGCCCGTAATACGCAGATCGTCCTGCAGGAGGAGTCGGGGATATGCCGCACCGTCGATCCGCTGGCAGGCTCCTACTATGTTGAATCCCTGACCGACCGGATCGTCAAGGAGGCCCGGGCGATTATGCAGCAGGTCGACGAGGTAGGCGGGATGGCTCGAGCCATTGAAATCGGCCTGCCGAAACGGATGATTGAAGAGGCCGCTGCGCGGGAGCAGTCGCTGATCGATCAGGGGAAACGGGTGATTGTCGGCGTCAATAAATACCGGCTCGATAAAGAAGCGGAAACCCCGGTGCTGGATATCGATAACGTGAAGGTGCGCAACGAGCAGATCGCGCAGCTCAATCAGATCCGCGCCACGCGCGACGGCGCAGCGGTGCAGGCTGCGCTCAACGCTCTGCATCAGGCGGCGTTGCATGACGGCAATCTGCTCGATGCCGCCATTGTGGCCGCCCGGGCGCGGGCTACGCTGGGCGAAATCTCCGACGCTCTGGAGGCCGCTTTTGACCGTTACCTGGTGCCGAGCCAGTGCGTGACCGGCGTTATTGCGCAAAGCTATCACCAGAGAGAAAAAGAGGCCGCCGACTTTGACGCCATCCTCGCGCAAACGGCGCTATTTTACGAAGAGCATGGCCGTCGCCCGCGCATCCTGATTGCCAAAATGGGTCAGGATGGTCATGACCGGGGGGCCAAGGTGATCGCCAGCGCCTACTCGGATCTGGGCTTTGATGTCGATCTTAGTCCCATGTTCTCTACGCCTGATGAGATTGCCCGCCTGGCGGTAGAGAACGACGTCCACGTTATCGGTGCCTCCTCACTGGCGGCAGGCCATAAAACGCTGATCCCAGAGCTGATTGACGCGCTAAAAGCCTTTGGACGGGAGGACATTTGTGTTGTGGCGGGTGGGGTCATTCCGCCGCAGGATTACGCTTTCCTCTTCGAACGCGGCGTAGCGGCCATCTATGGCCCCGGCACGCCGATGCTGACCAGCGTACGCGACGTGCTCGCTAAAATTGGCCGCCAGCATGATTAACGACGCAACGCTGACAAGCTACGTAGCGCGGATCAGGCTTGGCGATCGCGTGGCGCTGGCGCAGGCGATGACGCTGCTGGAGAGCAGCCATCCGCGTCATCAGGCGCTCAGCGCCAAGCTGCTCGATACCCTCATGCCCGATACGGGCAACGCCCTTCGTCTTGGCATTACCGGTACGCCAGGGGCAGGCAAGAGCACCTTTCTCGACGCTTTCGGCATGCTGCTGGTTGGCGAAGGCCATCGCGTTGCGGTCATTGCCGTCGATCCCAGCAGCCCGGTAAGCGGCGGCAGTATTCTGGGGGATAAAACCCGCATGAGCGCCCTCTCCCGCTCCAGCGACGCTTTTATCCGCCCGGTTCCCTCCGGCGGCTACGCGGGTGGTACCAGCCAGCGCGCCCGCGAACTGATCCTGCTGGCGGAGGCCGCAGGTTACGACGTGGTGATGGTAGAAACCGTCGGCGTCGGCCAGTCCGAAACGGAGGTTGCCAACATGGTGGACTGCTTTATCTCGCTACAAATCGCAGGCGGCGGCGATGAGCTACAGGGGATCAAGAAGGGCATCATGGAGATGGCCGATCTTATCGTTATCAACAAAGATGACGGCGATAACCGGCAAAACGTTGCTGCGACCCGGCAGATGTACCAGAGCGCGCTGCATATTATCCGGCGGAAGTATCCTCAGTGGCAACCGCAGGTGCTGAGCTGTAGCGCTCAGGAGAAGCGCGGCATTGACGCTGTGTGGCAGAGCATCAACGCCTTTTACGCCACGCTCTCACACAGCGGTGAGCTGGCCGCCCTGCGTCAGAGGCAGGCCATCGCGTGGCTGCATCAGCAAAGTGAAGATGCGCTCCTGCGCCTGGTGTTTACCCAGCCTGAGTTTGCCGATGCTTACCAGCAGACAGAGCAGGCCGTTGCGCAAAACCTGCTCTCCCCCCGGGCTGGCATGGCGCGGATCCAGCAGTTTATGCAACGCCGTTTTCATATTTAAGGGAATATAACTATGTCGTATCAGTATGTGAATGTCCTGATCGCCAACCGCGTGGGCATCATTGAATTTAACTATGCTCGCAAGCTCAACGCGCTGAGCAAGGTCTTTATCGACGATCTGCTCCAGGCGCTGCACGATCTTAACAATGCCGACATCCGCTGCGTGATCCTGCGCGCGCCCGCAGGATCAAAAGTCTTCTCCGCCGGACATGATATTCATGAGCTGCCTGCCGGGCGACGCGATCCGCTCTCCTACGACGATCCGCTGCGGCAGATCGCCCGCACAATCCAAAAGTATCCCAAACCGGTGATCTCTATGGTCGAGGGCAGCGTGTGGGGCGGTGCGTTTGAGATGATCATGAGCTCCGACATTATTGTCGCCGCCAGCACCTCAACCTTCTCCATGACGCCGGTCAATCTTGGCGTCCCCTACAACCTGGTGGGGATCCATAACCTGACGCGGGATGCCGGTTTCCACATCGTTAAAGAGCTGATCTTCACCGCCTCGCCAATCACTGCCCAGCGTGCGCTGGCGGTGGGCATTCTCAACCATGTGGTCGACGCCGCAGAGCTGGAGGATTTCACCCTGCAGTTGGCGCACACTATCTCCGAGAAGGCTCCACTGGCTATAGCAGTGATCAAAGAGGAGCTTCGCGTGCTCGGTGAAGCGCACACCATGAACTCAGACGAGTTTGAACGTATCCAGGGCATGCGGCGCGAAGTGTATGACAGCCACGACTACCAGGAGGGGATGAACGCCTTTCTGGAAAAACGTAAACCGGTATTTATTGGCCGTTAAACAGAGCGGGATAAGGAGCGGCATATGCAATCTGCTTTCCCAAGGATGAGCGCTGACGAGGCGGCGGAATTTATTCATCACGATGATATGGTAGCCTTCAGCGGTTTTACCCCTGCCGGCTCACCGAAAGCGC
This sequence comes from Escherichia sp. ESNIH1, assembly GCA_002918705.1. GTDB lineage: Bacteria > Pseudomonadota > Gammaproteobacteria > Enterobacterales > Enterobacteriaceae > Pseudescherichia. Next base: position 346,202 of record PQKR01000001.1, read on the forward strand.
TGCCCATTGCCATTGCCCAGCGAGCCGTCAATTTCCATCAACGGCAGCAGGCATTCCAGATCCGCCTGCTAACCGGGGCATCAATCGGGGCCGATGCCGACGATGCGCTGGCCGATGCCGACGCGGTGGCCTGGCGTGCCCCCTACCAGACCGCACCGGCTCTGCGGGAGAAGATCAACCGGGGCCAGGTGAACTTCGTCGATCTCCATTTGAGCGAAGTGGCGCAGATGGTTAACTACGGCTTTTTCGGGCCGATCGATGTGGCGGTGATCGAAGCCAGCCGGGTAGCAGATGACGGCCGCATCTGGCTTACCAGCGGTATTGGCAACGCGCCCACCTGGCTGCATAACGCCAGGCGAGTCATTATTGAACTCAATCGCTACCACTCCCCACGTGTGGCAGAGCTGGCGGATATTGTGATGCCGGGTCTGCCGCCACGGCGCAACAGCGTACCGATTTTTCATACGCTGGATCGCATTGGCACGCAGTATGTGCAGATCGACCCGGCAAAGATTGTCGCCATTGTCGAGACCGAACTGCCCGATGCTGGCAACGCGCTGGAAAGGGCGAATCCGGTAAGTCAGCAGATCGCCGATAACGTCGTAGCATTCCTGTTGAACGAGATGGCGCTTGGCCGCCTGCCGCCGGAGTTTTTACCGCTGCAAAGCGGCGTGGGCAACATCAACAATGCGGTGATGGCACGGTTGGGGGAAAACAGCGATATCCCACCGTTTATGATGTACTCCGAAGTCCTGCAGGAGTCGGTGGTGCATCTGCTGGAGAGCGGAAAGATCGCCGGAGCGAGCGCCTCCAGCCTGACGGTTTCCCGCGCCTCGCTGGAGAAGATTTACGACAATATAGACTTCTTCGCCAGCCGTATTGTGCTGCGCCCGCAGGAGATTTCGAATAATCCGGAGATCATTCGTCGTCTGGGGGTAATCGCACTAAACGTTGGGTTAGAGTTTGATATCTACGGCCACGCTAACTCGACCCACGTTGCTGGCGTCACCTTGATGAACGGTATCGGCGGCAGCGCCGACTTCGAACGTAACGCGTATCTGTCGATCTTTATGGCGCCCTCCACCGCTAAAGCGGGAAAGATCTCCACCATTGTGCCGATGTGTAGCCATGTCGATCACAGTGAACACAGCGTCAAAGTCATTGTGACCGAGCAGGGCGTCGCCGATTTGCGCGGGCTGTCACCGCTGCAGCGGGCGCAGGCCATTATTGATAACTGCGCGCACCCGCTCTATCGCGACTGTCTACACCGCTACCTTAGTAATGCACCGGGGGGGCATCTACGTCACGATCTGGAACACGCCTTCGATCTGCATAGAAATTTGATTGCCTGCGGATCGATGCTTGGCGAGAGTTAGCCTCCCTCGCGATCGTCGGCGATGCGCTGGATCATCGTCGACGTTGCGCGATGATGCCTGAGGGAGTAGAGGTACTCGCGCATATACATCGGTTGATGTGGCGCATCGAAATACTTTAGCGTCGCAGGGTTAACCAGCCGCCATGCAAAGTGCGGGATCACCGTCAGAAACTGACCGCGCTCTACCGCACTGATTTTTGCCATAAAACTATATGGCCGATAGATAATGGTGGGATGGATACCGCAGGGGCGCATGTAACCATCCAGCAGGGATTCAAAATTCGCCCGGTTTTGAAAGCGCATTTGCAGCCAGGGCAATTCGCTCAGCAGCTCTGCTGGCTGCCGCTCCTCATACTGTCGCGATACCAGAAAGCCCAGCCGCAGCGGAGCGAGTTCGTTGACCGCTAAATTCTCCAGGTTAACCAGGCGCTGGGATACCTGTTGAGGGGAGATAATAAAATCGAGCCGACGATCGAGCAGATCGTCAATCACCGCATTTTCACTGAACTCAAAGGGCTGCACGGTGATGCCGTCGTATTTATCGCTCAGGCTGATAAGTTGGTCAAAGATGATCGTTGGGTAGGTATTGTCGATCCCCAGTACGATATTTCTCTTACTGGCTGCCCGATGGCCGATCTCATTATCGATTGCCGCCAGCCGCTGATAGATTGGAAACAGCTTCTGATAAAGCTCCTGCCCGGCTTTGTTAAGGCTGATGCTGTTATCTTTGCGGTTGAACAGCGCATAGCCTATCTGCGCTTCCAGCGCGGCGATACTTTTACCAAACGGCGAGGCGGTCATGTGGATCTTCGCTGCCGCCTTCACAATGCTGTTGGTCTGCGCCAGTAGTATAAAGTTGCGCATCTTTTTTGAGATAAAAATGTCCATCGCTTCCTCCCTTTAGCCAAGGCTATATTCCCCCGCCAGGCAAAAATAGAGATCGCAACGGTCACAATTTTACAGATGTACACATAAAGCAGAGTGTGGCTCCGCTGATGCGGAGCCAAAAGAGAGGTTACTGCGCGGCAGGCGCAGATTGCGCAGGTGCTGATTGCGCTGGCTGGGCAGGCTGAGAAGCATTGCCCGCCTGCGGTTGCAGTTCAAACACCACGTCAACCTGATCGTCAAACTGGATCGTTGGCTGCTCGTAGGTCTCCTGAGCCGATGCCGTTGCTGCGTCCGCCTTCATCATCCGCACCATTGGGGTCGGCTGATAGTTAGAGACGTGGTAGCGCACACTGTATACTGGCCCCAGCGTGGCTTTAAAGCCCGCTGCAAGCTGCCCGGCCTGACGCACCGCGTCATCGATTGCCGCTTTACGCGCCTTGTCTTTATAGGCTTCCGGTTGCGCAACGCCCAGCGTAACCGCACGGATCTCATTCAGCCCTGCCTTCAGCGCGCCATCCAGCAGCGAGTTAAGCTTATCCAGCTCGCGCAGCGTTACCTCTACCGTACGCACCGCCCGGTAACCTTTCAAAATGCTTTTGCCATTCTGGTAGTCATAATCCGGTTGGGTACGCAGGTTAGCGGAGTTGATGTCCTTCTTCGCTACGCCGTTCTGCTCAAGGAAGCTCAGGTATTGCGCAACGCGATCGTCGGCCTGCTTCTTCGCCGATGCGGCATCTTTTGCTGCAACATTCACTTCAATCGCCAGAGTGGCGATATCCGGCACGGCATCAACGCTCGCCGTACCTGAGGTGACAATATGCGGGCCGTTTGGCAGCTCATTTGCCTGAACCGACAGCGCACCTAATCCAACTAATGCCGCAAGGGCCATCACTTTGAACTTCACCGTAGCTTCTCCTTGTCTGAATATTCGCCGCGGACGCGGACGTTTGGCTGCAAGCTTAACGTTTCCGGCCCGGTTGTCCATCGGACTTAACCTGATAACGCTGCTCTACAGCACCTGCAAATGATGAATACCTTCCTTCGCCAGCTGAAACGCAATAAACCACATGATCACGCCGACGACAACGTTAATAATACGTTGCGCCTTAGCGGTACGCAGCCGTGGCGCAAGCCAGGCTGCCAACAGCGCCAGGCCAAAAAACCAGATAAACGAGGCGCTGATCGTCCCGAGCGCAAACCAGCGCTTCGGCTCTGCCGCCAGCTGCCCACCCAGACTACCGAGCACCACAAAGGTGTCGAGATAGACATGAGGGTTGAGCCAGGTCACGGCCAGCATGGTCACGATAATTCGCCAGCGTCCCTGTTTTAACACTTCCGCATTAGCCAGCTCAAGCTGCTGGCTAAACGCCGTTTTCAATGCACCAAAGCCGTACCAGAGCAGAAACGCTACGCCCCCCCAGGTGACCAGCGCCATGAGCCACGGCGACTGCATCAGCACCGCGCTGCCTCCAAAAATCCCGGCACAAATCAGAATAAGATCGCTGAGAGCGCACAGCCCGGCTACCATCAGCGGATATTGACGGCGAATGCCTTGATTCATTACAAACGCGTTTTGCGGACCCAGCGGCAAAATCATCGCCGCGCCTAAAGCAAGTCCTTGAAAATAATAACTTAACACTGTAACTGCCTCTACCCGATCGTTAATGGTGGAGACTATACCGTGCGCTTATTATAAGCGGAAATTTAAAATTCTAATCAGTAATCAGGAATGCTAATAAGAAGCAGGGCCAGCAATGCTGGCCCTGAGAAAATTACTGCTGCTCGGCTTGAATCGCTTTCTCGCGCTTGAGATGCACGTCCATCTGCGGATAGGGGAAGCCAATACCGTGGGCATCGAAGGTCTTCTTGATGCGCTCCAGCACGTCCCAGTAGACCGCTTGCAGATCGCCGCTGTTGCTCCAGGTACGGATCACAAAGTTGACCGAAGATGCGCCCAACTCGTTCATGCGTACGGTCATCTCGCGATCCTTAAGGATGCGATCGTCAGACTCGATAATCTCGGTCAGCAGCTTTCTTACCAGATCGATATCCGCATCGTAGTCGACGCCGATGATGAACTCGTTACGGCGCACCGGCTCGCGGGAGAAGTTAATGATGTTGCCGGCAATAATCTTGCCGTTAGGGATCACAATGTAGCGGCCATCGGCTGAACGCATGGTAGTAGAGAAGATCTGCACATGCTGAACGGTACCCGCTACGCCACCTAAATCCACATACTCACCGGCACGGAACGGACGGAAGGTGACCAGCAGCACGCCTGCAGCAAGGTTGGAGAGCGAGCCCTGAAGCGCAAGGCCAATGGCCAGACCCGCGGCGCCCAGCACAGCAATGACCGATGCGGTCTGCACCCCTACCCGTCCGAGCGCGGCGATCAGGGTAAAGGCAATAATGCCATAGCGCACCAGCGCAGAGAGAAAATCAGCTACCGTGGCATCAATATGGCGAGCCACCATCAGCCGGTTGATACCGTTAGAAATGACCCGGGCAATGACCATCCCGATAATGAGGATGACAATCGCAGCAACGATGTTGACGGCATAGCTCAGCAGCAGCGCCTGGTTGCGCACCAGCCAGCCGCCGGCGTTATTTATGCTACCCAGCACATTAAGATCTTCCATTCACTGTTCCTTATGCTTACCTAAACGGATTGAAACTCACGTAAAACGTGAAGCGGGTCAGCAAAGCGTAAACAAAAAACGACACCTATGCCAAACCCTAACCGCAACGGTCGCACAAAACGCCCGCAATATCGGCAATTTTTCAGACTGTGTTTATCGATACGGGCAAAAAAAATGGCCCCCCGTAGGGAGCCACTCTCTTTTACACGCTTTAAATTACAGAACGTCGATTGCGTTCAGCTCTTTAAATGCCTGCTCCAGACGCGTCACCATGCTGGCCTGTGCGGCACGCAGCCATACGCGCGGATCGTAGTATTTCTTGTTCGGCTGATCTTCACCTTTCGGGTTGCCCAGCTGAGACTGCAGATAAGCTTCGTTCTCTTTGTAATACTTCAGGATACCTTCCCAGTTAGCCCACTGAGTATCGGTATCGATGTTCATTTTGATTACGCCGTAGCTTACGGAATCTTTGATCTCCTGAGCGGAAGAGCCGGAACCGCCGTGGAACACGAAGTTCAGGCTGTTGTGCGGCAGGTTATGTTTCTTAGAAACATACTCCTGAGAGTCGCGCAGGATGGTCGGGGTCAGCTTAACGTTACCCGGTTTGTACACGCCGTGTACGTTACCGAAGGAAGCGGCGATGGTGAAGCGCGGGCTGATCGCGTTCAGCTTGGTGTACGCGTAGTCAACGTCTTCTGGCTGGGTGTAGAGTGCAGATGCGTCCATATGGCTGTTGTCCACGCCATCTTCTTCACCGCCGGTGCAGCCCAGTTCAATCTCCAGAGTCATGCCCAGCTTGGACATACGCTCCAGGTATTTAGAGCAGATCTCGATGTTCTCTTCCAGTGACTCTTCAGAGAGGTCAATCATGTGGGAGGAGAACAGCGGTTTACCGGTAGCGGCAAAGTGCTTTTCACCCGCGTCCAGCAGACCGTCGATCCACGGCAGCAGTTTCTTCGCGCAGTGGTCAGTGTGCAGGATCACCGGCACGCCGTAGTGCTCAGCCATCTGGTGAACGTGATGGGCACCAGAGATAGCACCCAGGATAGCGGCCTGCTGGCCTTCGCCTTTAAAGCCTTTACCGGCGATAAATGCAGCACCACCGTTAGAGAACTGAACGATAACCGGCGCTTTTACCTTCGCAGCGGTTTCCAGAACGGCGTTGATAGAGTCGGTACCCACGCAGTTAACGGCTGGCAGAGCAAAGTTGTTCTCTTTAGCTACCTGGAATACTTTCTGAACGTCATCACCGGTGATCACGCCTGGTTTTACGAAATCAAAAATTTTAGACATGTTGTAAATCCTGTATTTACAGAAAACGGGTCTGAAATCAGGCGGAGCGAGCCGCCTGCTCAGGCATTACTTCTTAGCGCGCTCTTCGAGCATCGCTACGGCTGGCAGCACTTTGCCTTCCACGAATTCAAGGAACGCGCCGCCACCGGTGGAGATGTAGGAAATTTTGTCAGCGATGCCGAACAGGTCGATCGCCGCCAGGGTATCACCGCCACCTGCGATAGAGAACGCTTCGCTGTCAGCGATAGCGTTAGCCACGATCTCAGTACCTTTACGGAAGTTCGGGAACTCAAAAACGCCTACCGGGCCGTTCCACAGAATAGTTTTGGCGTTTTTCAGGATTTCAGCCAGTTTCTCGGCGGAAACATCGCCCAGATCCAGAATCTGCTCTTCATCTTTGATGTCGTTAACAGATTTCAGGGTCGCGGTCGCGGTTTCGGAGAATTCAGTGGCAACGCGGACATCGGTCGGGACCGGAATATCGCAGGTCTGCAGCAGGCGTTTCGCTTCGTCCACCAGGTCGGCTTCGTACAGGGATTTGCCCACGTTGTGGCCCTGAGCGGCAACGAAGGTGTTGGCGATGCCGCCACCGACGATCAGCTGGTCAGCGATTTTTGACAGGGAGTCAAGCACGGTCAGCTTGGTGGAGACTTTAGAGCCGCCAACGATAGCCACCATCGGGCGAGCCGGCTCTTTCAGCGCTTTACCCAGCGCCTCAAGTTCGTCTGCCAGCAGCGGGCCTGCGCACGCAACATCAGCAAACTTGCCCACGCCGTGGGTAGAAGCCTGCGCACGGTGAGCGGTACCGAATGCATCCATCACGAAGACGTCGCACAGGGCGGCATATTTTTTCGCCAGGGTTTCGTCGTCTTTCTTCTCGCCTTTGTTGAAGCGAACGTTTTCCAGCACGACCAGCTCACCTTCAGCGACTTCCACGCCGTCCAGGTACTCTTTCACCAGACGTACCGGGTTGGAGAGTTTATCTTTCAGGTAGTTAACAACCGGCAGCAGAGAGAATTCTTCGTTGTACTCGCCTTCGGTCGGACGACCCAAGTGAGAGGTGACCATCACTTTTGCACCCTGTTTCAGGGCCAGTTCGATAGTCGGCAGGGAGGCACGAATACGCGCATCGCTAGTTACTTTACCATCTTTAACCGGTACGTTCAGATCCGCACGGATAAAAACGCGTTTACCAGCTAGATCCAGATCGGTCATCTTAATTACAGACATGGTGAATCCTCTCGTTGATTCTTAAAGTTTTGCAGACGCAAGAAACGTCCTACCTAAAACCTTTAGCGGCCATCGCTAACGTCGTGTCGAGCATTCGGTTAGCGAAACCCCATTCGTTATCACACCAGACCAGCGTTTTGATCAGATGTGCACCGCTGACCCGCGTCTGTGTGCCATCAACAATGGCGCTGTGCGGATCGTGGTTAAAATCAGTTGAGACCAACGGTAATTCCGTATAGTCAACTATACCATGAAATGCTTCCTGTGACGCCTTTTGCAGCAAGTGATTGACTTCGTAGGCATTTACCGGACTGTTTACCGTTACGCTGAGGTCGATTGCCGTCACATTGATTGTCGGTACGCGTACGGCAATGGCTTCAAATTTATCGTTAAATTTAGGAAAGAAGCGCGTAATACCTGCCGCAAGCTTGGTATCCACCGGAATGATTGACTGGCTAGCCGCGCGCGTGCGTCGCAGGTCCGGGTGATAAGCGTCGATCACCTGCTGATCGTGCATCGCCGAGTGGATGGTGGTGACCGTACCCGACTCAATGCCAAAGGCGTCATCAAGCAGCTTGATTACCGGAATGATGCAGTTGGTGGTGCAGGAGGCGTTAGAGACAAGGCGGTCATCCGGACGCAGATCGTCCTGATTGACGCCGAAGACCACGGTGGCGTCGAGATCGCTGCTGCCCGGATGGGAAAAGAGGACCTTCTTCGCACCAGCGGCCAGATGCGCCTCGCCGTGCTGACGATTGCCGTAGACGCCGGTGCAGTCCAGCACGACATCGACCGCCAGCTCGCGCCAGGGCAGCGCCTCGATAGTGGGCTCGTGCAGAAGACGGATCGCGTCATGGCCGACAAACAGCTGTCCGCCCTCGTGATGAACACGCTGGCTAAAGCGGCCGTGGCTGGTGTCATACTTCAACAGATGCGCAATGCCTGCGTCGTCCGCCAGCTCGTTGATGGCCACTACGGCGATCTCCGCCCGGCGTCCGGATTCATACAAAGCACGAACCACGTTACGCCCGATGCGACCGAAGCCATTTATCGCAATGCGTAGGGTCATAAGTCTCCTGCAAAGCTATCCCTGAGTCGATGGCTGACAGAGTAATGCAGCGGCATAGTCAGGGAAACCTCGCCTGTCACAAACTGTGACTAAATGGTTAAATGTCGAACAGAATTTCGACTGAAACGCTTCAGCTAGAGTAAGCGAAACGCGGAATAAAGGGAATCTGTCGCCGTGGCGTTAAGCCAGTTATCTGATCTGCATCACACTTTATCGCAAACCTGCGGCAGAATTATTCCATTGCCAGGATCCGTATTCCTTTATACGCAAATCTGCCATCGGCCGCGGCCTTTTCCTGATATACATCATTAAACCCGATCGCTGTCGCTCTTATCATCGTTGCCACTTCGGCGTTAACGAGGCCTATGATCATGACCCCCGGCATTCCTCAATCCGGCGCACGCTTCTATGCTCTGCGTCTGCTCCCCGGCGACGAGCTGCTCGCTGCCCTGCGTGCGTTTACCCAGCGTCACGCCCTGCAGGCCGCCTGGATTGCCGGCTGCACCGGCAGCCTGACGGACGTTGCGCTGCGCTTCGCCGCGCGCGATGAGACGACATATTTAAGTGGCACCTTTGAGGTCATCTCTCTTGGCGGCACGCTGGAGCGGGCAGGTGAGCATCTGCACCTCAGCGTGGCCGATGAGCATGGCGCAATGACCGGCGGGCACGTGATGCCTGGCTGTACCGTACGCACCACGCTTGAAGTGGTGATTGGCGAGCTGACCACGCTTGCTTTTAGCCGCCAGCCCTGCCCCGTTTCCGGCTATGACGAGCTGGTCATTAACCCGCGCTAATTTTCCTAACCCAACGAGGTCGCTATGGCACGTCGCCAACTCGCCAGCCAGACGCTGGCACTGATTGTTATCTCCATCGCCATCAATATGATCGGTGGCCAGCTGATTAGCCTGCTAAAGCTGCCAATTTTCCTCGACTCCATCGGCACGCTGATTAGCGCCGTACTGCTGGGGCCGTTTATCGGTATGCTTACCGGCCTGCTGACCAACCTGCTCTGGGGACTGCTCACCGATCCGATTGCCGCTGCCTTTGCCCCGGTGGCGATGGTGATTGGGCTGGTGGCCGGCTGGCTGGCACGGTTGGGCTGGTTCCGCACTCTGCCGAAGGTGATCGTCAGCGGCATCATCATTACGCTCGCGGTCACGGTGGTGGCCGTACCGATCCGCACCGCGCTGTTCGGCGGCGTGACCGGCAGCGGAGCCGATCTCTTTGTCGCCTGGATGCACTCGATGGGCCAGGATCTCCTTGAGTCAGTCGCGATTACCGTTCTGGGGGCCAACCTGGTGGATAAGATCCTCACGGCGATCGTGGTCTGGCTCCTGCTGCGCCAGCTGCCCTTACGTACCACGCGCCACTTCCCCACTATGGCCGCCGTACGTTAGATGCACCCCTTTACGTCGCTTACGCTGTGGGGCCTCGCCGCATTCTCTACGCTGCTGATACCCGCAGGTACACCGCTCACCGCCTGGAGCGCAGCCGCCTTTGCCAGCCTGCTGATTTTTCGCGCCACCCGCAGGCGGGCGCGCTATGTCGGCTGGCTAATGCTCTCCCTGGGAGCGGGACTCTGGCTGGTGCATGGCGGCTGGCTGGCTGAATGGCTTAGCGGCCAGCCGCGCAACCCTCAGCGCTGGATGCAGGCCATTACGCTATGGCTGCGTATTCTGGCAATCGTCTCGACCGCCCAGCTCTGGATGCACTGTGTGCCGGTACCGCAGTTTATTCGTGCCCTGTTTGCCAGCCGCCTGCCGCCGGGCCTCGCCTACCTGCTTTCTGGACCGCTATTGATCGTCGAGCAGCTTAAGCACCGTTTAGGCAGTATCCATGAAGCCCAGCGCGCTCGGGGCGTGCCGCTGGATGGGCGCTGGTATCAGCGGCTGCGGGCGATCCCGGCCCTGGTGCTGCCCCTGACGCAGGGCGCGCTTAACGATCTCGCCGTACGCGGCGCGGCGCTGGATATGCGGGCGTTTCGCCTGCACCGTACCCGCACCACGCTATGGGCACCGAAGGACAGCGCACTTCAACGCGCCGTACGCTACGGCATGGTAGCGCTGATCGTCGCGGAGGCAGGCGTATGGCTATGGTTACGTTAGAGAACTTCGCCTATCAGCCGTTGCACGCCAGCGCGTCCCCGCAGAGGACGTTCAATTTTCATTACCCTTTCCCCGGCGTAGTGGCGATTATCGGCGGCAACGGCAGCGGGAAAAGCACCCTGGCGCAGCTGATGGCGGGCTGGTACCCGGATTTTCTTCCCGGCACCGTTAGCGGCTCCGGCAGCCTGCTTGGGCAGCCCATCGGCACGCTTTCCCTTGCGGCGCAGGCGCAGACCGTTCAGCTGGTGCAGCAGTCGCCCTATCTCCAGCTCTCGGGCTGCACTTTCAGCGTGGAGGAGGAGATAGCCTTCGGGCCGGAAAACCTCTGTCTGAACGAGGAGACGATCCTTGCCCGCATTGACGCAGCGCTGACCCTGACCGACTGCCAGCCGCTGCGCCACCGTCACCCGGCGACGCTCTCCGGCGGCGAGACGCAACGCGTGGTGATTGCCTGCGCGCTGGCAATGCAGCCCAAAATTCTGCTACTGGATGAGGCCTTCAGCCGCCTGACGCCTCAGGCCACGCAGCAGATGCTCGAACGCCTCGCCGCCTGGGCCACGGCGCAGCAGGCGCTAATCGTGCTATTTGAGCGCAGGCTGGAGCCGGTGCGCCATCTCTGCCAGCAGGCCTGGCAGCTCACGACGGAGGGGCTGAAGCCGCTATGCTAAGAGTAGAAAACGTCGATTTTCGCTGGCCGAAGGCGGAACAGCGCTGTCTGCACGAACTGTCGCTACACCTGAGGCCAGGCGAGTTCGTGGCGTTGATTGGCGATAACGGCGCGGGGAAATCGACGCTGCTGCGCATTATGGCCGGGCTACTTGCCCCTGATGCGGGAAGCGTCACTGTGCAGAGCCATGCGCTGTCGCGCCTTAAGGCTCAGGAGAGGGCAAGACTTACCGGCGTGCTGTTTCAGGAAGCGGAAAATCAGATCGTGCAGAGCGAGGTCTTCGCCGAAGTGGCGTATGGCCTGCGGTTGCAGAAGCTGCCCAAGGATGAGATCCAACGAAGAGTAGAGCAGGCGTTAATGCTGTGTGAGCTCAGTGAGGTAGCCGAGGCGCATCCGCTCGATCTCCACGTTGCCCAGCGCCGAATGGTCGCTGTGGCAAGCCTGGAGGCGCTGTCGCCGCCGCTGCTGCTGCTTGATGAACCCAGCCGCGATTTTGACGATCGCTGGCTGGGTATATTTGAAAGCTGGCTGGCACGTTGCCGCCAGCGTGGCACCACGGTGCTCGCCATCAGCCATGACTACGCTTTTATCCGCCGCAACTTTCCGCGGATCGTTCGTCTGGCCGATGGGCACATTGTCGAAGATCGCTGTAGCCTATAGCAAAACGTAGGCCCGGCCAGCGCAGCGCCGCCGGGCGTTAACGGATCACAGCAGCGCTTTCGCCTTGGCTACCACGTTTTCCACGGTGAAGCCGAACTCTTCGAACAGCTGCTCTGCCGGGGCAGATTCACCGAAGGTGGTCATCCCAACGATAGCGCCGTTCAGGCCGGTGTACTTGAACCAGAAGTCGGCGATACCCGCTTCGATGGCCACGCGTGCCGTGACCGCTTTCGGCAGCACGGACTCGCGGTACGCCGCATCCTGTTTGTCGAACGCATCAGTAGACGGCATGGAGACCACGCGCGCCTTCACGCCTTCCGCAGTCAGCTGCTCCCATGCGGCAACAGCCAGCTCTACTTCAGAACCGGTGGCGATGAAAATCAGCTGCGGCTGACCGTCGCTGTCCTTCAACACATAGCCGCCGCGGGCGATGTCCGCCAGCTGCTGCTCGGTACGCGCCTGCTGAGCCAGGTTCTGGCGAGAGAGGATCAGCGCGGTCGGGCCGTCCTGACGCTCAACGCCATACTTCCACGCCACCGCGGATTCAACCTGGTCACACGGACGCCAGGTGCTCATGTTCGGGGTCAGGCGCAGGGAAGCCACCTGCTCTACCGGCTGGTGGGTCGGGCCATCTTCGCCCAGACCGATAGAGTCATGGGTATAGACCAGTACCTGACGCTGCTTCATTAGCGCAGCCATACGCACCGCGTTACGGGCATATTCTACAAACATCAGGAAGGTGGAGGTGTACGGCAGGAAACCACCGTGCAGGGCGATGCCGTTGGCGATGGCGGTCATGCCGAACTCGCGCACGCCGTAGTGGATATAGTTCCCGGCTGCATCTTCGTTGATGGCTTTAGAGCCAGACCAGATGGTCAGGTTAGACGGAGCCAGATCAGCGGAGCCGCCGAGGAATTCTGGCAGCAGCGGGCCGAAGGCTTCGATAGCATTCTGAGACGCTTTACGGCTGGCGATTTTGGCCGGGTTCGCCTGCAGCTTAGCAATGAACTCATTCGCTTTCGCATCGAAGTCAGCCGGCATCTCACCGCTCATACGGCGAGTGAACTCGGCCGCGTCCTGCGGGAAGGCGTTGGCGTAGGCAGCGAACTTCTCGTTCCAGGCGTTCTCTTTCGCCGTGCCCACTTCTTTCGCATCCCACTGGGCGTAGATGTCAGATGGGATAACAAACGGCTCGTGTTTCCAGCCCAGCTGTTCGCGGGTCAGAACGATCTCCGCGTCGCCCAGCGGCGCGCCGTGAGAGTCATGAGTGCCGGCTTTGTTCGGGGAGCCGAAGCCGATCACGGTTTTGCACATCAGCAGGGACGGTTTGTCGGTAACGGACTGGGCTTCCTCAACGGCACGCTTAATCGCGTCGGCGTCGTGACCGTCCACGCCGCGCACCACATGCCAGCCGTAGGCTTCGAAGCGGGCTGCGGTATCATCGGTAAACCAGCCTTCAACGTGGCCGTCGATGGAGATACCGTTGTCGTCATAAAACGCCACCAGCTTGCCGAGCTTCAGGGTGCCTGCCAGAGAGCACACTTCGTGAGAGATGCCTTCCATCATGCAGCCGTCGCCCATGAACGCATAGGTGAAGTGATCAACGATATCGTGGCCAGGACGGTTGAACTGTGCGGCCAGGGTCTTCTCGGCAATCGCCATGCCCACGGCGTTGGCAATGCCCTGCCCCAGCGGACCGGTGGTGGTCTCAACGCCGGCGGTGTATCCCACTTCCGGGTGGCCAGGCGTTTTGGAGTGCAGCTGACGGAAGTTCTTCAGCTCTTCGATCGGCAGGTCATAGCCGGAGAGGTGCAGCAGGCTATAGATCAGCATTGAGCCGTGGCCGTTGGAGAGCACAAAACGGTCGCGGTTGGCCCAGGCCGGGTTGGCCGGGTTGTGGTTCAGGAAATCACGCCACAGGACTTCGGCGATGTCTGCCATACCCATCGGGGCACCCGGGTGACCGGATTTGGCTTTCTGTACCGCGTCCATGCTCAGCGCACGAATAGCATTGGCAAGCTCTTTACGTGAGGACATTTTGACTCCAGATCGGACTGTTAAAGGCCATGCCCGTAGCGACTTGACTACAGCGCAATATGGGCTACGCCGGAAAAAAGTGTCAACAATGTAACCCAAGCGGCTAGCCATGTACATGGACCATCCTTTTGCCACTTCAGAAATCTCTGGAAGCCGCTCGCAGGTTGCGCAAACACTCGCCCACGGCTTGTCATTTTCTTTATACTCAGGGAAGGTTCCCGCCTCCCTGCGCCGGGAAGACCATTAAAATTATCAATATATTGATGCGGAAGATAACCAATGAAAATTCGGCAAGCATTGCTCGCTCTGGGTGTGGCAGCGGCGTTAACCGGCTGTCAGAACATGGATTCAAACGGTTTATTAAGCTCGGGCGCTGAGGCATTCCAGGCCTACTCCCTTTCGGATGCTCAGGTAAAAGCGCTAAGCGACGAATCCTGTAAAGAGCTGGACAGCAAAGCCACGCTTGCGCCTGCCAACAGCCCCTATCGCCAGCGACTGGATAAGATCGCCTCTGCGCTGGGCGACAACATCAACGGCCAGCCGGTGAACTACAACGTCTACATCACCAAAGACGTTAACGCCTTTGCAATGGCCAACGGCTGCATCCGCGTCTACAGCGGGCTGATGGATATGATGAATGATAACGAGGTCGAAGCGGTTATCGGCCACGAAATGGGCCACGTTGCGCTCGGCCACGTGAAGCGCGGTATGCAGGTTGCGTTGGGCACCAACGCCGTACGCGTTGCCGCCGCCTCAGCGGGTGGCGTGGTGGGTAGCCTCTCTCAATCGCAGCTCGGCGATCTTGGCGAGAAGCTGGTAAACGCCCAGTTCTCCCAGCGTCAGGAGGCAGAAGCGGATGACTACTCCTACGATCTGCTGCGCAAGCGCGGCATCAATCCGTCAGGCTTAGCCACCAGCTTCGAGAAGCTGGCTCAGCAGGAAGCGGGTCGTCAAAGCTCAATGTTTGACGATCACCCGGCCTCCGAGGCCCGCGCGCAGCATATCCGCGAGCGCATGGAAGCGGACGGGCTTAAGTAACCCTATCTCATGGCGCCGGGTGGCGGCTTCGCCTGACCCGGCCTACATGGTTTATGCTTCTTTCTTAGCGGCCTGAATATAGAGCATCTCCAGCGCCAGGGTCGCTGCGGCCAGTGCGGTGATGTCCGACTGGTCGTACGCCGGGGCGACTTCCACCAGATCCATCCCCACGATATTCAGATCTTTCAGGCCGCGCACCAGCTTAATCGCGCGATCGGAGGTCAGACCGCCAATGACTGGCGTACCGGTCCCTGGCGCAAAAGCCGGATCCAGGCAATCAATATCAAAGGTCAGATAGACCGGCATATCGCCGACGATCTGCTTCACCTGAGCGATGATGTCATCAACGCTACGATCGTTCACCTGGCAGGCGTCCAGCACCGTAAAGCCGTTGTCTTTATCGAACTCGGTACGGATCCCGATCTGCACCGAGTGGTGCGGATCGATCAGGCCTTCCTTCGGCGCGGTATAGAACATGGTGCCGTGATCGAACTCGCAGCCGTTGGAGTAGGTGTCGGTGTGAGCATCGAAGTGCACCAGCGCCATCTTGCCGAAGTGCTTGGCGTGCGCGCGCAGCAGCGGCAGCGTGACAAAGTGGTCCCCGCCAAAGGAGAGCATACGCTTACCGGCCGCCAGCAGACGCTCGGCGTGGGCCTGCAGCTTCTCGCTCATCTCACGGGCGTCGCCAAAGGCGTAGACCAGGTCACCGCAGTCCACCACGTTCAGGCGCTCGCGCATGTCGAAGTTCCACGGGAAGCGGCAGTGCTCCCACGCCAGGTTGGTAGAGATCTGACGGATAGCGCCCGGGCCCTGACGGCTACCGGAGCGTCCGGACGTCGCCATATCAAACGGCACACCGGTAATAACCCAGTCAGCATCGCTGTCGTACGGCTGGAAGTTCAGCGGCAGGCGTAAAAAACCAAATGCGTTAGATACCAGAGAGTTATCGTATTGATGACCTAAGGTGCTCATAGCTATGACCTCTTTTTCGTCGATAAAAAAACCCCTCCGCGTCGTTAGCCCGACGAGGAAGGGTTTGAATGGGGTGACTGCTTGTCTGAAGCGGATTATCGCCGTTAATCTGTACGGGTTCAAGTAAGTCCAAAATAATCTGCCCATTACCCCTGCGTTTACGGCTGTATCGACGATTATAGTCCACGCAGACGGGTAATGAGCGGCCCGGCCTCCTCTATCAGCGTTTGCCTCGACGGTTGGCAGAGGCACTCCAGCGAGACGGCGTGATCATAGCCAGCGCGTTTTAACGCCCGGTAGATATCATCCACCGGAAGATGTCCATACCCTGGAAACGCGCGGTTGGAGTCGGCGAAGTGGACGTGCCTGAGGCGCGATCCCAGGGTAGCAATCGCCTCAGTAAAGTCGCGCTCTTCTATGTTGGCGTGGAAAATGTCCCACAGCACGCCAACGTTTTCCGGCGCATCGCTGAGGGTTAAAAATACCATCATATCCTCTGCGCTGTGCAGGTGGGCCATTTCGTACCGGTTAAGCGCTTCTATTATCAGCGTTACCCCACACCGTCTGGCCTGCTCAACGCAGGGCTGCATCGCCTCGGCCAGCTCATGCATATACTGCGTTTTGCTTAAGGTACGATCCGTCGCCCGCAGCGAGCCAATGGTGACGTGGCTCGACAGCTGGGCGGCAACATCAATATGCTCAGAGAGGCGCTGCCGGGTGCGCTCAACAATCGCCCTGCCGCTGGAGAGCAGCGACAGGCCATCAAGCTTGCGGGCCTGGCCAGTCGCGATGGTTGTACAGCCCAGTCCGTAGTGATCCAGACGCTGTTTCAGCCTCGCCACATCTATCTCTTCGTAATCATTAATACAGAGTTCGGCGGCGTCGAAACCGCTCTGCGCCAGCCATGCGAGCCCCTGTTCAAGCTCGTTCGCCGTAAAAGGCGAGAAGAGCGTGTCATACCGGCATGTTAGCGTTGCGCTAAACCTGATCATACGTTCACCCCGATAGCGTGACCGGAACGTGGGGTTCCGGTCCGGTATGTTATTTCACAGCCTTACTTAAAATACGTCCGGCATTGCGCGAGAACTGCGCCGCCGCCTCCTTTACCGTCAGCTTACCGTGGTCAATATTCTCAATGGTGTTACGCCACAGCTCTACAAATTTCGGGTTATCAAAATAGGGCGAGGTGGGAATGGCATGGGGCAGCGCCAGAGACGATTTAATTCCCGCTACGGTGATATTGTCCTCCTGAATAACACCCTCCTCACTCAGCTGCTGATAAGCTTTTTTGCTTAGCGGCGTCCCGCGCTCCAGCCCCATCGCCTTAACGCCTTGCGGATCGTTCATCAGGAAGTCGATCAGCTTCGCAGCCTCCGCCGGGTGCTTCGTCGATTTACCGATGCTGAACATCATCGTCGGTTTAAAAAACAGTCCGGCATCTTTGGCCCCCGGCAGCATAAAGAACGGTCCCAGCTCCAGCTTGTCGTAAGGCGCGGTCAGGTTGTTTTCATACATGACGGCGTTGGTATTCCACATATAGACGCCGCCCCACTTGCCCTGGATCCAGGGCTTCATTTCCCAGGTATTGGTTTTGCCGTACGAGGTCAGCACCCGCATGGAGGGGAAGACGTGGTTATCTACCAGATCCTTATAGATCTGGAAGAAGGCCTCCCACTGCTGCGGGGTGTAGGTGAATTTTCCCGTGCTCTCGTCGATGGCCGGGATGTTGTACTTCTGCACCATCCATGACTGCACCAGCGTCAGCGACTCCATGTAGTCGAGAACCAGCGGATATTTCTCTTTATCTTTTGCCTCGAACGCTTTTCCGGCCGCCATCAGCTCCGTCCAGCTCTGCGGATAGCTGACGCCCATCTCTTCCCATAGCTTTTTGTTGTAGTAGAAGCTGCGGGCGGTCACCGCCACCGGCAGGCCGTTCAGCTTGCCGTCTACCGTGGTGCTGCTGAGCGACTGCGGATCGTACTGCTGAAGATCGAGCACCGCTTTCTGCTTATAAAGATCGTAAAAACCGTTGCCGTCCTTTGAGAAGAGCGGTAGCCAGTTCCAGTTGGTCTGGATCACATCCGGCTCGTTTCCTCCGGCGATCTGCACCGTCAGGCGGGACAGGTAGCCTTCCCAACCGGCGTACTCCGCTTTCACCTTGATATCGGGATACGTCTCTTCAAACAGTTTTATGGCCTCCAGCGTGGCCTGGTGGCGGCTATTACCGCCCCACCATGAGATACGGATCTCCGCGGCCTGGGCAGCCGTCAGACAGGCGCACGCCAGCAAAAACGACGCGGCAACGGGGGCGATAAGCTTATGCATGGGAAGCTCCTTGTTTAAGCGTGGATCTGGCGTAAAACGTCTTCAGGGATTTCCGCCAGGTAGAGCGCTGGCTTGCCGTCTTTATCGGTGCTGAACAGAACCGCTTTCTCGTCGGGGGTAAACGACGGATGCGGATGCGTCACCTGGCGGTCGCCGTCCAATACCTGCCATGACGAGCCGTGGCGGGCAATTTTGTGAGCCTGCTTGTTTTTTAAATCAAAGAGCCAGAGCCAGGGATCGCTGGTGTCGCCGTAGCCCGCGTTATCAGCGATATCAATGGGCACCCCGGAGCCGTCCCCGACCGCCAGCGATCCGCTGTCGTTGCTCATGACGTGCGAGCAGGGCGGCATCGCCATCAGGCGCTCATCTTTACCGGTCTCGCCGTCGATGCGGCAGAGATAGCGCACGGGACTGTTTTTGACATAGGTGACATACATCAGGGCTGAGCCATCCGGCACCCAGAACTCATGGGTATAGCTCTCTCCCGGCGCGGGCTCCCGGGCCTTGCGGATGTTGCTGCCATCCTCATTCATCAGCCACATGCGGGCATCGACGCGATCGAGCGGCCCCTCGTGGCAGAAGGCCACGGTGTTATCATCGAACGGCCGGTAGATGGGATGCCCGAGCCACTGGTTCTCCTCCAGCAGCGTCTCTCGCTCCCCGCTGCGCAGATCGATGCGGATCATCCGGCAGCGCGGTGCTTCAGCATAGAACTCCTGAAAGACGGTCCAGTCGCTGATGGGCCGCCAGCTGTCACGATGGATCTCTACCCCAACCAGCTTGTCGCAGGCGGAGTTCGCCACCCAGGTACCGTACCCTACCCACTCATCGGGAACGCGGTATACCGCCTCTTCCTGAAGCGTCTCGAGGGTGACGCGCATTAAATTACGCTCGCCTTTAACGTAATAGAGATAGTTTTCATCGGGAGATAAAAAGCCGCCAAAAGTATTATCCCCTGCCCCTTCGGTTATTTGCGTGGCAATGCCAGTAGCCAGGTCGAGTAAATAGTAATTACGATGGGTATCAAATTCACCGGCAAAAATAAGTTTTTTGCCGCCGTCAATAAAACACTTTTGATAAAAGTAGTTGCGGTGGCAAATAACATCCGTTGGCGTAAAACGAGTTACCTTTGCACCGGTGTCTTCATCAATATAGCGCTCGTAGTTCAGTTGCAGCGTTGTACCTTTAGCCATACCTTCCTCTCATTGATACGCAATCAGCCTGGCCGCCTTCGAGCAGGCTCACACTTTCCGTTCTATCCAGGTCATGATGTTTGACCTTTCACCGCGTCGCCTCTAGCATTCCCGCTCAACGTTGGCTGCGGGACAGGCGTAATGACAACAGCGAAGCCTTATCTGTTAATGGAAATTAACTCCCCTGAAATATGGCGCTGGTCCTGTTTAGAAAAAACCGTAGAGATGGCGCTACGCTATGGCTTTCAGGGTCTCATTATTCATCAGCAGTCATTATTAGCCCGTCTGGCCGCGCCGTCGCCGCGCTGTCATAGCGCCGAGTTAATTAACCTGACGCTGGCCCAGGAAAACGCCCTTATTTATCTGCAAAAAGTCGGGGAGTATTTGCAGCGGCGCGGTTTACAGTTTTGGTTGCAGGGTGAAGCAACCCCTGACAGCCATGAATTAAAGGCAAAGTTCCCGGAGTTCTTTCTCTCTGAAAATAGCGCCAGCGAGTTTATTGACTATTTCTTTCAGCACAGCATTCCGCAGATCCTTGCCGCGCTGCCTGGCGTACGCGGCCTGCGTCTCTCGCTATCGACTCCCGACGTCAGCAGTGAGCGCTGGAAAACGTCATTAAAAATCTTGTACCAGGGCATCCGCCAGCTGGGGCGTCAGCTGATCCTGCGCGACTATCAGGACAAAAGCTGGCCCCGGCAGATGCTGCGCGTCGCGCTGGAGGCGCTCCCTGATGATGTCCGCGCCTCTATTAAGGCGACCGAACTTGATTACCGCCCGGGCTTTGCCAACAACCCCAACCTGCTTAACATCCATAGCAACCGAAAGTGGCTTGAGCTGGATCTCTGGGGCCCGGAGTATGGCTGGACCCTGTTGCCCTGCTATCTGCTGGAAGAGATCCAGCAGCGCCTCGCCTGGCTGAGCCAGCACGCCGACAGCGCGCCCGAGGCCATTACCGTACGCATTGACTGGGAGTGGCTACCCGATCTGGCGCTATCCGATTCGCTCAATGAGCTTAATCTGTTCGGACTGTCCCGCCTGGTGAATGAGCCGGATCTCTCTCCCCGCCAGATTGTGAGCCACTGGCTGCAGCAGCGTGCTTTGACATCTGTCTCTTCCCACGATCTCAGCGCGATTGGCGATATTATCGTTGCCAGCCATGAGTGGAGCTGTAAGACGCCGACTCTGCTGGGTCGCGTCTTGCAGAGCCACAGTCGCCCTCCAACGGATTTTGCCCATGCCCTGCACCTGCTTCATCTCGATACCCGCAGCGCCAACTGGACGCAGTCCTTTCAGCCTCTGATGCCCAGCGACGATCCCGATCTGGGGTATCAGCAGCGGCAGCTGATTGAGCTGGAGACACAGCGCAGCCGCTTTCTTGCCGACTACATGTACAGCCGCTCGCTTAAGCTGCTGCCCGACTGCCCGCTGGCGGATGAAACCCGACAGGCGATGAGTGGCAGCGTTGTCCGGGCGCTGAAGTACACTCAAATCTACAGCGCGTTTACCCAGGCGCTAACGCTCAAGCTCTGGCTGCGTAAATATGGTGAGCAGGCAGATATCCGCTCTCAGCTTAATGCCGCTCTGCAAGCGTTCAGCCGGCAGAACCGGGAGCTTGCGGCGTGGTTTGAGCAGCATGGCGCACAGCACCCGGTTGCCTTCGAAACGCTGCTCAACCCGCAGCGCATCGCTACTTTAATTACCAGCCTGCAGCACGATTAAGCGATGGTCTAAGCATGGCGGTACCACAGCGGGAAGTAAATTGCCGGGGCTGGCAGAAAGAGGCCCGTAAGCCGGAGAGCGCGAGAAAAAGCGAAGGCGATCACGACCCGGTAAGATTTCAGGTGATACTGCTCACACTCTGATATCAGGGTTTTGTGATCTTAAAGAGAAAAAAAACAGGAGATGCCCGGCAGCGCAATGGCCGCCGGGCGAACACGATTACTCGTCTTCGAGGTAGGTATAGCCGTAAAGCCCGGCTTCGAACTCTTCGAGGAACTGCTGCTGCAGCGCGTCGTCCAGCCCGGTCTGCTTCACCTGATCGCGGAAATGGGTTAGCAGCGTGTTCGGATCCAGCTGCACGTACTCCAGCATATCCGCTACCGTATCCCCTTCGTCGGAGAGCTCCACCTCAACGCTGCCGTCCGGGAAGACAAAGACGTCAACCGCTTCGGTATCGCCAAACAAGTTGTGCATGTTGCCGAGGATCTCCTGGTACGCGCCCACCATAAAGAAGCCCAGCAGCGGCGGGTTGTCAGGATCGTACTCCGGCATCGGCATCGTCGTCGCGATCCCATCGCCGTCCACGTAGTGATCGATGGCGCCGTCGGAGTCGCAGGTGATGTCCAGCAGCACCGCACGACGCTCCGGGATCTGATCCAGCCCTTCCAGCGGCAGCACCGGGAAGAGCTGATCGATACCCCACGCATCCGGCATCGACTGGAACAACGAGAAGTTGACGTACATTTTGTCCGCCATCCGCTCCTGCAGCTCATCGATAATCGGACGGTGCGCGCGGTTGCTCGGATCCAGCTGCTTCTGCACCTCGTGACACATGTTCAGGTAGAGCTGCTCTGCCCACGCACGCTCCTGCAGGCTGAACGCGCCGGAGGAGTAGCCGATATGGATATCGTGCAGATCCATCTGGCTGTCGTGCAGCCACTCGCGCAGCGAGCGCCGGGTACCCGGCTCGTGCATCTCCTGCCAGGTCTCCCACATGCTTTGCAGGGCGCGTGGCGCATTCTCAGCAGGCGGCGTCGCTTCGGTATATTCGTTGCGCTCCACGCCAATAATGTTCGATACCAGCACGGTATGGTGCGCGGTCACGGCGCGGCCGGATTCGGTGATCACCGTCGGGTGCGGCAGGCCGTGCTCTTCGCAGGCGTCGCCAATGGCCCAGATGATGTTATTCGCATACTCGTTCAGGCCGTAGTTGACCGAGCAGTCAGACTGAGAGCGGGTGCCCTCGTAGTCCACGCCCAGGCCGCCGCCCACGTCAAAGCACTCGATATTCACGCCCAGCTTGTGCAGCTCAACGTAGAAACGGGCCGATTCACGCACGCCGGTGGCGATATCGCGAATGTTGGCCATCTGCGAACCGAGGTGGAAGTGCAGAAGCTGGATGCTGTCGAGGCGTCCGCGCTCGCGGAGGATCTCCACCAGCTGCAGCACCTGCGTTGCCGCCAGGCCGAATTTCGATTTTTCGCCGCCGGAGGACTGCCACTTGCCGGAGCCCTGGGACGCCAGACGCGCACGCACGCCGAGACGCGGCACGACGTTCAGACGCTCTGCCTCTTCCAGCACGATGGCGACTTCAGACATCTTCTCGATAACCAGATAGACCTTGTGGCCCATCTTTTCACCGATCAGCGCCAGGCGAATATACTCCCGGTCTTTATAGCCGTTACAGACGATGACGCTGCGGGTCATGCCCGCGTGCGCCAGGACCGCCATCAGCTCAGCCTTCGAACCGGCCTCCAGCCCCAGCGGCTCGCCGGAGTGGATCAGGGATTCAATGACGCGGCGGTGCTGGTTAACCTTGATCGGGTAGACCAGAAAGTAGTTGCCGTTATAGCCGTAGGACTCCCGGGCACGCTTGAACGCAGCGTTAATGGAGCGCAGACGGTGCTGCAGGATCTGCGGAAAGCAGAACAGCGCAGGCAGACGTTGCCCCTGGGCCTCGCGGGCCTTTACCAGCTGAGCGAGGTCAACGCGCGCTTCCGGTACGTCAGGATCGGGGCAGACGGTAATGTGGCCCAGTTCGTTGACGTCGTAGTAGTTATTGCCCCACCAGGCAATATTGTATGTGCGCAGCATTTTACTGGCTTCCTGGGAGCTCATCGCTACCTCCTGCATGGAACGTAGTACACCCTGTTCGCCCGCTGACGAAGGCGAAACCGAAGAGATGTCGTCAGACATAGCGAACCTCAAATTGTATTAGTAAGTGTAAAACAGTTGACTACTATCGCGTTCCGTAGAGGCGATAACAACCCATAAACAGCCTGGTTATCCAGCGTATTATGCTGAAGCGTGGGCCGTGCGACCGGTTTCTGGTTCATATCATTGTAAAACACGTATCCGAACTCTGTATGACAAGGTTCGGCGAAACCACGAGAAAACTCCTGAATTAACAAGAGCGCCCTTGTTCAGTTGTCACCAGGCGTAACCGGCCCTGGAGTCCTGAGAAGCGCCGAAATGGGTATAACATCGGCAGGTTTGCAGAGTAGATTTGCGGGTAGCGGGAAATGCGTGCACGCCAGAACGGCGCGGCAGATTTAGCGGTAAACAACGGTTCATTATTGGGTATCACCTCCACACCAACCAGCTGGTTGGCGACAAGTCCAGGCACAAAGACACTGTTTAACCCGGCTGGAAGTGGCGACACGGTGTTGTTACCGTGCGCTTTTATACCCCTGGCTGTGGCCAGGCATACAAGCCGCGTGCGGCGTTTTATACCGATAACCGGGTTAAAAAGCAAAATAAAAAAGCCCGTTTTGCCGTGCAGGTAGAGAAAGTTACATCCTGAATTTCACTCATAGTGCGATGAATATCAAAAAATGCTGGAAACGGGGTCAAGAAGTGACCTAAAATAGCCGTCCAGATGTTAATCCATCCATACCGATTAACCCTCAGACCTCCTGTGCCCTCTACCTGCACGCCTGGTTAAGGCCTATACAGGCACTGCGTCTGAGCTAACAAAATTTCCCCCAGGGTGAAGAGAACATGGCAAAACACCTTTTTACGTCCGAGTCAGTTTCCGAAGGGCATCCTGACAAAATTGCAGACCAGATCTCCGATGCGGTGCTGGATGCAATCCTTGAGCAGGATCCGAAAGCACGCGTGGCGTGTGAAACCTACGTTAAAACCGGCATGGTTTTAGTCGGCGGTGAGATCACCACCAGCGCATGGGTCGATATCGAAGAGATCACCCGTAACACCGTGCGTGAAATTGGCTATGTCCATTCGGATATGGGCTTTGACGCAAACTCCTGTGCGGTACTGAGCGCTATCGGTAAACAGTCTCCGGATATCAACCAGGGCGTTGACCGTGCCGATCCGCTGGAGCAGGGTGCGGGCGACCAGGGCCTGATGTTTGGCTATGCCACTAACGAAACCGACGTGCTGATGCCGGCGCCGATCACCTACGCCCACCGTCTGGTGCAGCGCCAGGCTGAAGTGCGTAAAAACGGTACCCTGCCGTGGCTGCGCCCGGACGCAAAAAGTCAGGTAACCTTCCAGTACGACGCAGGCAAGATCGTCGGTATCGACGCGGTGGTGCTCTCTACCCAGCACGCTGAAGATATCGACCAGAAATCCCTGCAGGAAGGGGTGATGGAAGAGATCATAAAGCCGATCCTGCCAGCAGAGTGGCTGAACAGCTCGACCAAATTCTTTATCAACCCGACCGGCCGCTTTGTTATCGGTGGCCCAATGGGCGACTGCGGCCTGACCGGCCGTAAAATCATCGTAGATACCTACGGCGGCATGGCCCGTCACGGCGGCGGTGCCTTCTCCGGTAAAGACCCATCCAAGGTTGACCGCTCTGCGGCCTATGCGGCGCGCTACGTAGCGAAAAATATCGTTGCTGCTGGCCTGGCCGACCGCTGTGAAATTCAGGTCTCCTACGCCATCGGCGTGGCCGAGCCGACCTCTATCATGGTGGAAACCTTCGGTACCGAGAAGATCGCGACTGAGCAGCTGACGCTGCTGGTCCGCGAGTTCTTCGACCTGCGTCCGTATGGCCTGATCCAGATGCTGGATCTGCTGCACCCAATCTACAAAGAGACTGCCGCTTACGGTCACTTTGGTCGCGAACACTTCCCGTGGGAAAAGACCGACAAAGCGGATGTACTGCGCGAAGCCGCTGGCCTGAAATAAGCCAGACGCGCCTCCTCTCCTCCAGGCCAGCCTCGCGCTGGCCTTTTTTATACCCCTTTATTGATAACGATTACACGCACTCATCGCGGGTCCATTTAGCCAATTTAGGCAAAATGCTGTTCGCGGCGTGTTTGTTACATAATATTTCGGTATAGTCTGACTCCCTTTACACAAGATTACGCTACTATTCATTAACTCTATGATTTGTCTTGTTACTTTCTGGTGACAATCCCTGAGTCTAGTGTAACCGATTACACTGATGTGATTAGGTTCACATCTTTTTACGCAGCTCTAACCTAACCTTTATACCGTTAAAATTGATAACCCAACTGGAGGGCAGTATGCCTGACAATAAAAAATCGGGGCGCTCGAACAAGGCAATGACGTTCTTTGTCTGTTTTCTCGCCGCGCTGGCCGGACTGCTTTTCGGCCTTGATATCGGCGTTATTGCGGGCGCGCTGCCCTTTATCGCTGACGAATTCCAGATTAGTTCACATACGCAGGAGTGGGTAGTTAGCTCCATGATGTTTGGTGCCGCCGTCGGTGCCGTCGGCAGCGGCTGGCTCTCCTTCAAGCTGGGCCGTAAAAAGAGCCTGATGATTGGCGCGATCCTGTTTGTCATCGGCTCGCTCTTCTCCGCGGCTGCGCCTAACGTTGAAGTGCTGATCCTCTCCCGCGTGCTGCTGGGTCTGGCGGTTGGCGTTGCCTCTTATACCGCACCGCTCTACCTCTCCGAGATTGCGCCGGAGAAGATCCGCGGCAGTATGATTTCGATGTACCAGCTGATGATCACCATCGGTATCCTGGGTGCCTACCTCTCCGATACCGCCTTTAGCTATAGCGGTGCCTGGCGCTGGATGCTCGGCGTGATCATCATTCCGGCGATCCTGCTGCTGATTGGCGTCTTCTTCCTGCCGGACAGCCCACGCTGGTTTGCCGCGAAACGTCGCTTCCACGATGCCGAGCGCGTGTTGCTGCGTCTGCGCGACACCAGCGCCGAAGCCAAGCACGAGCTGGATGAGATCCGTGAAAGCCTGCAGGTGAAGCAGAGCGGCTGGGCGCTGTTTAAAGAGAACAGCAACTTCCGTCGCGCGGTGTTCCTTGGCGTGCTGTTGCAGGTGATGCAGCAGTTCACCGGGATGAACGTCATCATGTACTATGCGCCGAAAATCTTTGAGCTGGCGGGTTACACCAATACCACCGAGCAGATGTGGGGGACGGTTATCGTTGGTCTGACTAACGTGCTGGCGACCTTTATCGCTATCGGACTGGTTGACCGCTGGGGCCGTAAGCCAACGCTGGTGCTGGGCTTCCTGGTCATGGCTGCCGGTATGGGTATTCTGGGCACCATGATGCACATCGGCATTCACTCGCCGTCGGCGCAGTACTTTGCCGTCGCCATGCTGCTGATGTTTATCGTGGGCTTTGCGATGAGCGCCGGTCCGCTGATCTGGGTACTGTGTTCTGAAATCCAGCCGCTGAAGGGGCGCGATTTCGGTATCACCTGCTCTACCGCGACCAACTGGATCGCCAACATGATTGTCGGTGCGACCTTCCTGACCATGCTCAACTCTCTGGGCAACGCCAACACCTTCTGGGTCTACGGTGGGCTGAACGTGCTGTTCATTGTCCTGACCCTGTGGCTGGTGCCAGAAACCAAGCATGTCTCACTGGAGCACATTGAACGTAACTTGATGAAAGGTCGGAAACTGCGCGAGATTGGCGCAAGCAACTAACCTGCTAAGCCTCCTCCCGCCCGGGAGGAGGCTTTTTTACTTAACCTGCCGTTAGCTTCCCCGATACGTTGAGTAGCCATACGGGCTGAGCAGTAAAGGCACGTGATAGTGCTGATCCGTTTTGCTGATGTGGAATTCAACCGGGATCTCCGGGAAAAAACTCTCCTGCTTTTTGCTGTCAAACCAGGGTTTGGTTTTAAACGTCACGCGATAATCACCCGGTTTTGCTTCCTGCTCTGGCCATAGCGCTTTAATGCGGCCATCTTTATCCGTGAAGCCACTGTTTAGCTGCTGCCACCCGCTATTGCTTTTCTGCTCCAGCACTACCTCAACGTTCTCGGCTGGTTTTCCGGTTTGCTGGTCGAGAATATGCACGCTCAGAATATTGTTGGCGGCTGCCATTGCGAGCGGGGAGGCGGAAATAATAGCGAGCATCGCTGCGCTCAGGATGTACTTTTTCATCTGTTGCTCCGTGTTCAAGTAGGTACCTGAAATGTATATGACCCGAGCGGCGTTAACCTGACATTAGGATTACATTTTCGTCATCATTGATGATATTTCCCCACCTCACCCACCGCTTATGACATAGTGAATCCATGAAGATCCTACTTATTGAAGATAATCAAAAAACCAGCGACTGGGTCAGTCAGGGACTTACCGAGGCGGGCTATGTTGTGGATACGATGAGCGACGGCAGAGACGGTTTACGTCTCGCGCTGCATGAACCCTACTCCCTGGTTATTTTGGATATTATGCTGCCGGGCCTGGATGGCTGGCAGGTCTTGAAAGCGTTAAGAACGGCGCATCAGACGCCGGTTATCTGCCTCACCGCCCGTGATGCCGTCGAAGACAGAGTGAAAGGGCTGGAACTGGGCGCCAATGATTATCTGGTTAAGCCCTTCTCCTTTGCAGAGCTGCTAGCAAGGGTGCGTGCCCAGCTCAGAAATAACCCCGTTGCCCATACGCACCTGAAATCCAACGGGCTGGAGATGGACTCCGTTAAGCAGAGCGTCTCTCGGGATGGGAAAACAATCGTGTTAACCCGCAAGGAGTTCCTCCTGCTATGGCTGCTGGTTTCACGGGCCGGTGAAATTATTCCCAGAGCGGTCATTGCCAGCGAGGTGTGGGGGATCAATTTTGACATTGAGACCAACACGGTGGATGTCGCCATTCGTCGCCTGCGGGCAAAGGTTGACGATCCTTTCGAGACGAAATTGATCGGCACCGTCAGAGGCATGGGCTATAGATTCGGGACAGAGGAAAACAGTGAAACCTGAGTTATCAATGACGTTCCGTCTGACGTTATCATTTGTGTTGATAATGGCATTAGCCTGCACCGGCGTCAGCTGGACCCTATACCGGGCGCTAAACCACGAATTAACGTGGCGAGATGATATCACCCTGATTAATCGTGCTGAGCAGATCAGACAGCTGCTAGCGGATGGCGCACAGGCAGAGAATCTCCCGCTCTATTTTAACCGGATGATGGATACGCATCAGGATATTCTGCTCATCCACTCGCCGGACGCACCGACCATTTCCGTCAACCATACGGGAGTAAATCCCTCGCTGCTGGATGCCTTACCCACGTTGAAAAAACCTGCGTTGACGACTATCGCTAAACGCGATATTGCCGGTACCGAGCTGTCTGCGGTACGGATCGCCGCCGTCAGCTATAACCAGCCCGTGACCATTACCGTTGCCAGGCTGGCATCAGAGCGACAATATATGCTTGAACAGTATCGCGATAACAGCATCGTGATTTGCATCATCGCTATTCTGATCTGTTCTGCGCTAAGTCCGCTATTAATCAGGCATGGCCTGAAAGCCATTCATGCCCTGAGCCGATTAACGGCGAATATAGACAGCCGCGGCCTTAGCCAGCCTTTAGATGAGCAAACCCTTCCCGCTGAGCTGAAACCGCTGGGCAGCGCGTTAAATATTATGCGCCAGAAGCTGGCCGAGGATTTTACCCGGCTCAATCAGTTTGCTGACGATCTGGCACATGAATTACGGACGCCGGTTAATATCCTGCTTGGCCATAACCAGGTGGTCCTGAGTAAAGCGCGCGCTATTGATGAATACCAGCAGGCGTTGGCGAACAATATCGAAGAGCTTGAAGGCCTTTCTCGCCTGACGGAAAACATCCTTTTCCTCGCCCGCGCTGAGCATAATAATATTCTGCTCAAGAAAGAGACGGTCATCCTCGCTGATATGCTCGGTAATCTTATTGATTTCCTGGAGTATGAGGCGGATGAAAAAAATATCACCTTTGTTACCGTATGCGAGGGCACGCTTCAGGCCGATCGGATATTACTTCAGCGCGTACTGTTAAACCTGCTCAGTAACGCTGTCAGGTACTCCCCGAAAAGTGCCGTTATCCGGATCAATGCGGAGAGCAAAAACAGCGAACACATCGTTGAAGTGATCAATCCGGGCAGCGAACTGGATGCGCCGGACAAGCTATTTAACCGTTTCTGGCGAGGTGATAATGCCCGCCACTCATCCGGTTACGGTCTGGGGTTATCGATGGTGAAAGCGATTATGGAGTTACATTCCGGCTCGGCAGACTACCGCTTTGCCGACGGAGAACATATTTTCTCCCTGCGTTTTCCTGCCTGAGCGCCGGGTGCTGTTGCAGCCGCTTTTTTTAGCGATTATCCTCTGCCGTTATGAAAACGCCACGAATTCCCATCGCCCTCCAGCAGGCCGTTATGCGCAGCCTGCGGGACAAGCTTGCCCAGGCCAACCGCCACCTTGAACGTCACTATCCAGAGCCCACGCTGGTCTATCAGCAGCGCGGCGCGGCGGCGGGTACGGCCTGGCTTGCCAGCTATGAGATCCGTCTGAATCCGGTGCTGCTGCTGGAGAACCAGCAGGCGTTTATTGACGAGGTTGTCCCGCACGAGCTGGCCCATCTGCTGGTGTGGAAACACTTTGGCCGCGTTGCGCCGCACGGCAAAGAGTGGAAGTGGATGATGGAGAGCGTGCTCGGCGTTCCCGCCCGCCGCACCCACCAGTTTGAGCTGGCCTCGGTACGGCGCAACACCTGGCCCTACCGCTGCGCCTGCCAGCAGCATCAGCTGACCGTGCGTCGCCATAACCGCATCCTGCGCGGCGAAGCGGTCTACCGCTGCGTGCGCTGCGGCGAGCCGCTGGTAGCCGAACCGGCATAAGCTTGAACAATCAAACGCTTTTGTGAACTGACTGATTGCATCTGAGAACCGCATTCGCTAGGGTGCCACGATATTATGCAATGGAGTTTGTCATGTTCCGCCCTCACCTTCTTACCCTTACCCTACTGGCAGCGAGCCTCTCCCACAGCGCGCTGGCCGAGGGCATTCACAGTTTCGCCCAGGCCAAGGCGGCAGGCGTGAAGATCAACGCCGATGCGCCGGGAGACTTCTACTGCGGCTGCACCATTATCTGGCAGGGGAAAAAAGGCGTCGTCGATCTCGCCTCCTGCGGCTATAAGGTGCGTAAAAATGCCAACCGGGCCAGCCGCATCGAGTGGGAGCACGTCGTGCCCGCCTGGCAGTTCGGCCACCAGCGCCAGTGCTGGCAGGACGGCGGACGTAAAAACTGTGCAAAAGATCCCGTCTACCGCCAGATGGAGAGCGACATGCACAACCTGCAGCCCGCCGTTGGCGAGGTCAACGGCGATCGCGGCAACTTCTTGTACAGCCAGTGGAACGGCGGCGAAGGGCAGTACGGCCAGTGCGACATGAAGGTCGACTTCAAAGAGAAGCTGGCCGAACCGCCTGCCCGCGCTCGCGGCGCCATCGCCCGCATCTACTTCTATATGCGCGATCGCTACTCGCTGTCGCTCTCTCGCCAGCAGACGCAGCTGTTCGAGGCGTGGAACAAGATCTATCCCGTCACGCCCTGGGAGTGCGAACGCGACAGGCGTATCACTAAAGTTCAGGGCAACCCCAACCCCTATGTGCAGCGCGCTTGTCAGGGGTGAAAGAGCTACCTACACTAGCGGCATCTTGTTAACCGTGCGGCAGCCTTGCCGCACTCTCTATCCCGGACGATGTTTTCATGCGCAAGCCCCGCATTTATCACCCTGAACTTCTTACCGTTGGCCAGCAGGTTGCGCTAAGCGACGATGCGGCCAACCACGTCGGTCGCGTACTGCGCATGGGCGCAGGCCAGGCCTTGCAGCTCTTTGACGGCAGCAACCAGCTTTTTGAGGCGGAGATCCTGCGCGCCGATAAGAAGAGCGTGGTGGTGAGCCTGATCTCCGGTGAGATCGACGATCGGGAGTCGCCGCTGCATATTCATCTCGGCCAGGTGATGTCCCGGGGCGAAAAGATGGAATTTACCATCCAGAAATCGATCGAACTGGGGGTAAGCCTCATTACGCCACTTTTTTCTGAGCGCTGCGGGGTTAAACTGGATCCTGAACGCCTGAATAAGAAGATCCAGCAGTGGCAGAAGATCGCTATTGCTGCCTGCGAGCAGTGCGGTCGCAACCGGATCCCGGAGATACGTCCGGCAATGGATCTAGAGGCCTGGTGCGCCGAGCCTGATGAGGGGCTGAAGCTGAACCTGCACCCGCGCGCCAGCGCCAGTATCAATACGCTACCGCTGCCGGTTGAGCGCGTGCGGCTGCTGATTGGTCCGGAAGGCGGCCTGACGGCGAATGAGATCGCCATGACCGCAGAGTACCAGTTTACTGATATTCTGTTAGGACCACGCGTTTTGCGCACTGAAACCACCGCGCTCACCGCCATTACCGCACTCCAGGTGCGTTTCGGTGATTTGGGGTAAGACTGGCTACAGGTTTAAACGGAGAAAGCGAATGATTAAGCTCGGCATTGTGATGGATCCCATCGCAAGCATTAACATCAAAAAAGACTCCAGCTTTGCCATGCTGCTGGAAGCGCAGCGTCGCGGCTATGAGCTGCACTATATGGAGATGGCGGATCTCTATCTGATTAACGGCCAGGCTCGCGCCCGCACGCGCACCCTGAGCGTGGAGCAGAACTACGACCAGTGGTATACGTTCAACGGCGAGCAGGATATTGAGCTGGCCGATCTTGACGTGGTGCTGATGCGTAAGGATCCGCCGTTTGATACTGAATTTGTCTACGCCACCTATATTCTGGAGCGCGCGGAAGAGAAAGGTACGCTGATCGTCAACAAGCCTCAGAGCCTGCGCGACTGCAACGAGAAGCTGTTCACCGCCTGGTTCCCGGAGCTGACGCCGGAGACGCTGGTGACCCGCAACAAGGCGCAGCTTAAGGCGTTCTGGCAGAAGCACAGCGATATCATCCTGAAACCGCTGGATGGCATGGGCGGCGCGTCGATCTTCCGCGTGAAAGAGGGCGATCCGAACCTCGGCGTGATTACGGAAACGCTGACCGAACACGGCAGCCGTTACTGCATGGCGCAGAACTACCTGCCCGCGATCAAAGACGGTGATAAGCGCGTGCTGGTTGTCGATGGCGAACCCGTTCCCTACTGCCTGGCGCGTATTCCGCAGGGTGGCGAAACCCGTGGTAACCTGGCCGCCGGAGGGCGTGGTGAGCCGCGTCCATTAACCGACAGCGACTGGGATATCGCCCGCCGCGTCGCCCCTACCCTGAAGGCCAAAGGGCTGATCTTTGTCGGTCTGGATATCATCGGTGACCGCCTGACCGAGATTAACGTCACCAGCCCGACCTGTATCCGTGAAATCGAAGCGGAGTTCCCGGTCTCCATTACCGGTATGCTGATGGACGCCATTGAAAAGCGTCTCGGTAAATAAATTCAGCCCGCCCGCTAAGACCTGTTAGCCGGTGAAAGACCAGGAATTGCGATCCACGGGGATAGCAAAGCTGGGGCTTTCACCGCATACTGGGTACTTGTTGCTTTTTGAACCAGGAACAGAACCTCTGACAATGAATTTACAGCATCACTTTCTGATTGCCATGCCTGCTCTCCAGGATCCCTTCTTCCGCCGCGCCGTGGTCTATATCTGCGAATATAACGAAGATGGCGCGATGGGGATCATCATCAATAAGCCGCTGGAAAACCTGAAGGTCGAAGGGGTACTGGAGAAGCTTAAAATTAATCCCGAGGGGCGCGATCCGGCGATCCGTCTGGATAAACCGGTACTGCTTGGCGGCCCGCTGGCGGAAGATCGCGGCTTTATCCTGCATACGCCGCCAGCGAAGTTCTCCTCAAGCATTCGCATCTCGGATAACACGGTGATCACCACCTCCCGGGACGTGCTGGAGACGCTGGGCACCGACGAGCAGCCCTCTGAGGTGCTGGTGGCACTCGGCTACGCCTCATGGGAGAAGGGCCAGCTTGAGCAGGAGATCCTCGACAATGCCTGGCTCACCGCCCCGGCGGATCAAAACATCCTGTTTAAGACGCCTATCGCCGACCGCTGGCGCGATGCGGCAAAGCTTATCGGCATCGATATTTCGACCATGCCCGGCGTAGCGGGACACGCCTGATGAGCGGCACTCTGTTAGCCTTTGACTTCGGCACCAAAAGCATCGGCGTGGCGATTGGCCAACGCATCACCGGCACCGCCCGTCCGCTGACGGCGCTGAAGGCGCAAAATGGTACTCCGGACTGGAACCTGATTGAGCGCCTCCTTAAAGAGTGGCAGCCGGATGAGGTCGTCGTCGGTCTGCCGCTGAACATGGACGGCAGCGAGCAGCTGCTGACCGCCCGGGCGCGCAACTTTGCCAATAAGATCCACGGCCGCTTCGGGGTCCGCGTTGCCCTGCACGACGAGCGTCTGAGCACCGTTGAGGCGCGCTCAGGACTCTTCGCCCACGGCGGCTACCGGGCGCTGAACAAAGGCAGCGTTGACTCCGCCTCGGCGGTGATCATCCTCGAAAGCTACTTCGAACAGCACGTCTGATCTCACCCCTTTTCTATCAGCCGCCCGGCGGCGACCCGCTGCTGGCGGCTCTGGCTGAAGGTCTGCATCCCCGCCTGCTGCCCGGTCTGCATCAGGCCGGGAAGCTGGTGGGTTTTGCCCTCACGGATCAGGTTCGCCACCGCCGGGGTGTTGACCAGCAGCTCAAACAGCGCCACGCGCCCGCCCTGCTTATCGGCCTCTAGCTTTTGCGCCAGCACCGCCTGCAGGCTGCCCGCCAGCTGGCTGCGCACCCAGGCTTTCTCCTCGGCGGGAAAAGTATCGATCAGCCGCTCTACTGCCTGGGCGGCTCCTCGGGTGTGCAGCGTCGCCAGCACCAGATGCCCGGTCTCGGCGGCGGTCAATGCCAGCCGAATGGTCTCGCTGTCCCGCAGCTCGCCGATTAAAATCACATCCGGATCTTCGCGCAGCGCGGCGCGCAGGCCGTCGGCAAACGACGGGCAGTGCTGGCCTATCTCCCGCTGCTCGATCAGGCACTGCGCCCCCCGGTGAACAAACTCCACTGGATCTTCCAGAGTCAGAATGTGCCCGGCCAGGCGGTGGTTGAGGTAGTCCACCATCGCCGCAAGGGTCGTCGATTTACCGCTGCCGGTTGCGCCGGTGACCAGCACCAGCCCGCTGTCGCAGGCGAGGATCTGCTCCAGCGCAGGCGGGACATCCAGGGCATAGAGCTTCGGGCAGTCGTTGGGCAGCAGGCGCAGCGCCAGTGAGATACCGTGATGGTGCAGAAAGGCGCTGGCCCGCAGCCGCTGCTGGTTTGCCAGCGCAAGGGCAAAATCTACCTGCCGGTTGGCCCACCACTCACCCTGCTGCTCGTCGCTCAACGTGTCGCGGAGGATCGTCTCAATGTCCGGCGGCGGAAAGGGGGCCTCTTCGAGCTTACCCTGCCTGCGCCAGCGCGGCGGCCAGGCGCTGCACAGGTGTAGATCCGAGACGTTATGCTTTACACTAAGGGCCACTATGTCTTCCATATCCATGATTAAGCCTCCGGGAAAGATGAACGATATCGCGCATAACCTGGCACAGGTCCGGGACAAAATCTCAGCCGCGGCGCTACGCTGCGGCCGTGCTTCAGAAGATGTTGCTCTGCTTGCAGTCAGCAAAACTAAACCTGCGAGCGCTGTCGCAGAGGCGATCGACGCCGGACAGCGCGCCTTTGGCGAAAACTATGTTCAGGAGGGGGTGGATAAAATTCGCCACTTCCAGGCGCAGGGCGTCACAGGGCTGCAGTGGCACTTTATTGGCCCCTTGCAGTCCAACAAAAGCCGCCTGGTGGCTGAGCATTTTGACTGGTGCCATACCGTCGATCGGCTGCGCATCGCCAGCCGCCTTAGCGACCAGCGTCCGGCAGAAATGCCGCCGCTTAACATCCTGATTCAAATCAATATTAGCGACGAGGAGAGCAAGTCCGGCATTCCGCTTGCCGAGCTGGAGGCGCTGGCCGCCCAGGTCGCTGTGCTGCCGGGTGTCTGCCTGCGCGGTCTGATGGCGATCCCCGCCCCCGTGTCAAATTATGAAAGGCAGTTTGCGGTGGCACGGCAAATGGCTGTAGCATTTGACGCGCTTAAATTGCGCTACCCGACGGTAGATACGCTCTCTCTGGGGATGAGCGACGATATGGAAGCCGCCATCGCGGCGGGCAGCACTCTGGTACGCATCGGCACCGCCATATTTGGTGCCCGTGACTATACAAAAAATTAAGGAAAACTGAGGAACGCCATGAAGACGTTGACTTTCCTGCTCTCAACGGTAATTGAGCTTTATACGATGGTGCTGCTGTTACGGGTCTGGATGCAGTGGGCCCGCGTGGATTTCTATAACCCGTTCTCACAGTTTATCGTGAAGATCACCCAGCCCGTAGTAGGGCCGCTGCGCCGCATTATTCCGGCGATAGGTCCCCTCGACAGCGCCTCGGTGCTGCTGGCGTTTGTGCTGTGCGTGCTTAAAGCCATCGTGCTGTTTATGGTGGTGACCTTCCAGCCCATTATCTGGATTGCCGCCGTACTAATCCTGCTGAAAACCATTGGCCAGCTGATCTTCTGGGTGCTGCTGCTGATGGCCATCATGAGCTGGGTCAGCCAGGGTCGCAGCCCGGTTGAGTTTGTGCTGATGCAGCTCGCCGAGCCGCTGCTGCGTCCTATTCGCCGCCTGCTGCCGTCTATGGGCGGGATCGACTTCTCGCCGATGATCCTGGTGCTGCTACTCTATGTCATCAACATGGGCATTGCCGAGCTGCTGCAGGGTACGGGTAATATGCTGCTACCGGGGCTGTGGATGGCGCTGTAAGCGCCATTGGTCGCGGTGTTAATGAATCTGGATATCACTATGCAAAAAGTTGTTCTTGCCACCGGCAACGCCGGTAAAGTGCGCGAGCTGGCCTCGCTGCTCAATGATTTTGGTCTCGACGTGGTGGCGCAAACCGAGCTGGGCGTCGAGTCTGCCGAGGAGACCGGCCTGACCTTTATCGAAAACGCGATTATCAAAGCGCGTCACGCTGCGCAGGTCACCGGTCTGCCGGCCATCGCCGACGACTCCGGGCTGGCGGTTGACGCCCTCGGCGGCGCGCCGGGGATCTACTCCGCGCGCTTTGCCGGAGCAGACGCCAGCGACGAGCAGAACCTGGAGAAGCTGCTGGTAGAGCTGCAGGACGTGCCGGATGGCGAGCGCCAGGCCCAGTTCCACTGCGTGCTGGTCTATATGCGCCACGCCGACGATCCGACCCCGCTGGTGTGCCACGGCAGCTGGCAGGGCACCATCGCCCGTGCGCCTGCGGGCAGCGGCGGCTTTGGCTACGATCCTATCTTCGTTGTACCGGAAGCAGGCAAAACCGCGGCCGAGCTGAGCGCTGACGAGAAGCGCGCCGTCTCCCATCGGGGAGAGGCGCTGAAACTGTTACTGGAAGCCCTGCGTAATGGCTGATTTGCCACCCCTGAGCCTTTACATCCATATCCCCTGGTGCGTGCAGAAGTGCCCTTACTGTGACTTCAACTCGCACGCGCTAAAGGGAGAAGTCCCCCATGATGACTACGTTCAGCATCTGCTGAGCGATCTCGACGCTGACGCGCCCTGGGCGCAGGGGCGTGAGGTGAAGACGATCTTTATCGGCGGCGGAACGCCAAGCCTGCTCTCTGGCCCGGCGATGCAGACCCTGCTCGACGGCGTACGGTCGCGTCTTAACCTGGCCGCAGACGCGGAGATCACGATGGAAGCCAACCCCGGCACGGTGGAGGCTGACCGCTTTGTCGACTACCAGCGCGCAGGGGTTAACCGCATCTCCATTGGCGTGCAGAGCTTTAGCGAAGCCAAGCTGACGCGGCTGGGGCGGATCCACGGTCCGGAAGAGGCGAAGCGCGCAGCCCGGCTGGCAACGGGTTTAGGATTGCGCAGCTTCAACCTCGACCTGATGCACGGCCTGCCGGATCAAACGCTGGATGAGGCACTGGACGATCTGCGTCAGGCTATTGATTTGAACCCGCCGCATCTCTCCTGGTATCAGCTGACCATTGAGCCGGGCACGCTGTTTGGCTCACGCCCGCCGGTGCTGCCGGATGACGATTCGCTGTGGGAGATCTTTGAGCAGGGACACCAGCTGCTGACGGCGGCGGGCTATCAGCAGTATGAGACCTCGGCCTATGCGAAGCCAGGCTACCAGTGTCAGCATAACCTGAACTACTGGCGCTTCGGTGACTACCTCGGTATTGGCTGCGGCGCGCACGGTAAGGTAACCTTCCCGGACGGGCGTATTCTGCGCACCGCCAAAACGCGTCATCCGCGGGGCTATATGCAGGGAACCTACCGCGACCGGCAGCATGAGGTTGAAACCGCCGACAAGCCGTTTGAGTTCTTTATGAACCGCTTCCGCCTGCTGGAGCCTGCGCCCCGCGCTGAGTTTAGCCGTTATACCGGGCTGGATGAGTCTGCGATCCGTCCGCAGATCGCGCGCGCGCTGGCGCTGAACTATATTACCGAGTCCGCCGAGGCGTGGCAGATCACGGAGCACGGCAAGCTGTTTTTGAACTCGCTGCTGGAGCTGTTTCTCGCTGAATAACGGTCGAGTTCGTGCCAGCATTGGCACGAACTCACCGGCGAGCCCGATTATTTAAAACCCTTCTGCTCTTTGATCAGCTCGTACGCTTTCTGAATCTCCTGCGCTTTCTGTTTCGCCACTTCCATCATCTCTGGCGGCAATCCTTTTGCCACCAGCTTATCCGGATGGTGCTCGCTCATCAGCTTGCGGTAGGCGCGCTTGATGGTAGTCGCGTCATCGGTAGGCTTCACGCCCAGCACGTTACAGGCATCCTCCAGCGTCGGCCCGCGTTGAGCCTCTTGCCAGCCACCGTTTGACTGCTGCTGCCCGTGGAAGCCACCACCGAACTGCGCCCCGCCCTGCATCATGCGCAGGAACTGATCGAACTGGACGCGAGAGATCCCGAGCTCCTCGGCGATAACGTACAGCACCGCACGCTCGTTCGGGTGCAGCGAGCCGTCGGCAAACGCCGCCTGGATCTGAATTTCCAGAAACATCCTAATCAGATCGAAGCGGCCAAAGCAGACGCTGCGGAACTGACGCATCTTCTCCCGCAGCGGATAGTTGTCGGTTTTGCCGACGCGAAACGCCTGCTGGGCAAAGGCGCGTGAATCGCCGTGCAGGTTGAGCCGGTCCATAAACAGGCTCGCCACCTGAATATCTGCTTCGGTGACGCGTCCCTTGGATTTTGTCAGGTGTCCCATCACCTCAAAGGTGGTAGCGAAAAAGAGCGTCTGGCGCTCGCGCTGGTTGGCAAAAAACGCCATTTTGCGGCTGCGCGCCTTGTCAAACATGTGTCCAATGAGTAAGCCGAGGACCACGCCCCAGAAACCGCCGCCCATCATTAATGCGATGGCGACGCCAATCACTTTTCCCCAATACTGCATATACTCCCCAAATGGTCATGCCGTCGGCTAAGATTTGCATTATCATACCCGTCATTCTATGCCGTGCACAGGCACAGCCTTCTCTACCAGGCTCGAAAGCGGGCAGGATTAACACTAGCGCTGTGAAGGTGAGTAAGTTAGTCTCTGAGCGCTTGCAAGCTGAAAAGCCACTGATGACGGAACAACAAATACAACGTATGAAAAAACGTATTCCCACCCTTCTGGCCACAATGATTGGCTCAGCCCTGTACAGTCAGCAGGGGCTGGCGGCCGATCTCGCCTCGCAATGTCTGCTGGGCGTCCCGAGCTATAACCGTCCTCTGGTAGAGGGCGAACCTAACCAGCTGCCCGTCACCATTAACGCCGATAACGCGAAGGGGGACTATCCTGAAGATGCCGTATTTACCGGCAACGTGGATGTTCAACAGGGTAACAGCCGTCTGAAGGCGGACGAGATGCAGCTTCACCAGCAGCAGCCGGAGGGCCAGGCCGAGCCGGTCCGTACCGTTGATGCGCTGGGCAACGTGCACTACGACGATAACCAGGTGATCCTGAAAGGGCCAAAAGCCTGGGCTAACCTGAACACCAAAGACACTAACGTCTGGAACGGCGACTACCAGCTGGTTGGTCGCCAGGGGCGCGGTACTGCCGACCTGATGAAGCAGCGCGGTGAGAACCGCTACACCATTCTGGATAACGGCACCTTTACCTCCTGTCTGCCAGGATCGAATACCTGGAGCGTGGTGGGGAGCGAAGTGATCCAGGACCGCGAAGAGCAGGTTGCCGAGATCTGGAACGCACGCTTTAAGCTGGGTCCGGTTCCGGTGTTCTACAGTCCCTATCTGCAGCTGCCGATTGGCGACAAGCGCCGCTCGGGCTTCCTGATCCCGAACGCCAGATATAGCTCCAAGAACTACTTTGAGTTCACGCTGCCGTATTACTGGAACATTGCACCAAACTTTGATGCCACTATTACGCCGCACTATATGGACAAGCGGGGCAACATTCAGTGGCAGAACGAATTCCGTTACCTGACCCAGGCGGGTACCGGCCTGATGGAGTTCGACTACCTGCCCTCGGATGATGTCTTCAAAGAAGATTATCCTGCCGAGTCTGATAAGCACCGCTGGCTCTTCTACTGGCAGCATGCTGGCGTAATGGATCAGGTATGGCGCTTCAATATCGACTATACCAAGGTCAGCGATCCGTACTACTTCAACGACTTTACGTCGACCTACGGCTCCAGTACCGACGGCTATGCCACACAGAAATTTAGCGTTGGCTACGCGTTAGAAAACTTTGATGCCACGGTAACGACCAAACAGTTCCAGGTCTTTGATGCCGAGCACAGCAACTCCTACGCCGCAGAGCCGCAGCTGGATGTCAACTACTACCAGAACGACGTCGGGCCTTTTGATACCCACGTTTATGCGCAGGCGGTGCACTTCTCGAATACCAACTCGGATATGCCGGAAGCTACCCGTCTGCACCTGGAGCCGACGATCAACCTGCCGCTCTCTAACCGGTGGGGTAGCGTCAACACCGAAGCGAAGCTGCTGGCAACCCACTACCAGCAGACAAACCTCGAAGACTATAACGTAGCAAACAACACCGACTATAAAGACTCCGTAAACCGCGTCATGCCGCAGTTTAAAGTTGACGGTAAGCTGATCTTCGAGCGTGATATGAACTGGCTTGCGGGTTACAGCCAGACGCTGGAGCCGCGTGCCCAGTATCTCTACGTGCCCTACCGCGACCAGAGCCATATCCAAAACTATGACTCGTCTCTGCTGCAGTTTGACTACGGCGGCCTGTTCCGCGACCGGACATATGGCGGCCTCGACCGCATCGCATCGGCGAACCAGGTCACGACCGGTATCACATCGCGCGTTTATGATGAGCAATCGGTTGAACGTTTTAACATTTCTGTAGGTCAAATCTACTACTTCACTGCGTCCCGGACCGGTGATGAGCAAATGACCTGGGAAGATGAAGATCAGACAGGCTCAGTGGTATGGGCAGGCGACACCTACTGGCGGATGAGCGAACACTGGGGTCTGCGCGGCGGGGTACAGTACGATACGCGCCTCGATAGCGTGGCCAACGGTAACGGCACGCTGGAGTACCGCCGCGATGAAGATCGCGTTTTACAGCTGAACTACCGTTACGCCAGCCCTGAGTATATTCAGGCGACGCTGCCAAACTATGCTGTCTCTGAGCAGACCAAAGATGGTATTTCGCAGGTGGGCGGGGTGGCAAGCTGGCCAATCGTCGATCGCTGGTCTGTTGTCGGAGCTTACTACTTCGACACAAAACAGAACAAACCTGCGGATCAGATGCTAGGTTTGCAGTACAACTCTTGCTGCTACGCTATCCGCTTCGGCTACGAGCGTAAACTCAACGGTTGGGGCCCTGCGCCGACAGAGAGCGTCTACGATAACGTCGTCGGCTTTAACATCGAACTGCGCGGCCTGAGCTCCAACTACGGGCTGGGTACTCAGCAGATGCTGCGTTCGAATATTCTGCCTTACAGTAGCTCTTTGTAATCTAGTCGCGTAGTTATGAAGTAGATGAGTTATGAAGTAGATTGGTTATGTAATTGATTTGCCACGTAATCCGCATTGCGGTTAATTGAAATGGAAAAAGTATGAAGAACTGGAAAACGCTGCTTCTCGGTATCGCTATGGTTGCGAATACCAGCTTCGCCGCGCCGCAGGTTGTCGATAAAGTCGCTGCCGTCGTCAATAACGGCGTTGTGCTGGAAAGTGACGTTGATGGTTTGATGCAATCCGTAAAGCTTAACGCCAGTCAGGCGGGTCAGCAGCTTCCTGATGACGCCACGCTGCGTCATCAGATCCTGGAGCGTCTGATTATGGATCAAATCATTCTGCAGATGGGCACCAAAATGGGTGTCAAAGTCACCGATGAGCAGCTCGATCAGGCTATTGCCAATATCGCCAAGCAGAACAACATGACGCTGGATCAGATGCGTAGCCGTCTGGCCTATGACGGTATGGATTACAACACCTACCGCAGCCAGATCCGCAAGGAGATGCTGATCTCTGAAGTACGCAACAACGAGGTGCGCCGTCGCATCACCATTCTGCCGCAGGAAGTTGACTCTCTAGCCCAGCAGGTGGGTAACCAGAACGACGCCAGCACCGAGCTGAATCTGAGCCACATCCTCATCCCACTGCCGGAAAACCCTACCTCAGACCAGGTAAACGAGGCGGAGAGCCAGGCGCGCTCTATCATTGAGCAGGCACGCAGCGGCGATGACTTTGGCAAGCTGGCGATCACCTACTCTGCCGATCCGCAGGCGCTGAAAGGCGGCGAGATGGGCTGGGGCCGCATTCAGGAGCTGCCTTCTATCTTTGCTCAACCACTGAGCACGGCGAAAAAAGGCGATATCATCGGCCCTATCCGTTCCGGCGTTGGCTTCCACATTCTGAAAGTGAACGATCTGCGCGGTCAGAGCAAAAGCATCTCCGTGACCGAGGTTCATGCCCGTCATATCCTGCTGAAACCCTCGCCGATCATGACCGATGACCAGGCTCGCCTGAAGCTGGAGCAGATCGCTGCTGATATTAAGAGCGGTAAAACGAGCTTTGCTGCGGCAGCGAAGGCCTTCTCTCAGGATCCCGGCTCGGCTAACCAGGGTGGCGATCTCGGCTGGGCAGCAGCAGATGTCTTCGATCCGGCTTTCCGCGATGCGCTGATGAAGCTGAATAAAGGCCAGATTAGCGCCCCGGTGCACTCCTCATTTGGCTGGCACCTGATCGAACTGCTGGACACGCGTAACGTGGATAAAACCGACGCGGCTCAGAAAGACCGGGCCTACCGCATGCTGATGAACCGCAAATTCTCTGAAGAGGCGGCCAGCTGGATGCAGGAGCAGCGTGCGAGCGCCTACGTTAAGATCCTGAGCAACTAATGAACGTTCAGCGTATCGTTATCACTCCCGGCGAACCCGCCGGGATTGGTCCAGAGCTGGTAGTTCAACTGGCCCAGCGCGACTGGCCAATGGAGCTGGTGGTCTGCGCCGACCCGCAGCTTTTAACCGACCGGGCGTTAATGCTCGGCCTGCCGCTGACCTTGCTTCCCTACGATGCCGACCAGCCTGCGCGGCCGCAGCGCGCGAGTACCCTTACGGTGCTGCCCGTGGCCCTGCGCGCGGCGGCTGCTCCCGGCCAGCTTAACGTGGCCAACGGTAGCTACGTCGTTGATACCCTCGCCCGCGCCTGCGACGGCTGCCTGAGCGGCGAATTTGCCGCGCTGGTCACCGGCCCGGTGCACAAAGGGGTGATTAACGACGCCGGCGTGCCTTTTACCGGGCATACCGAGTTTTTTGAGGCGCGTTCTGGCACAGCCAAAGTGGTGATGATGCTGGCGACCGAGGCGCTGCGCGTGGCGCTGGCGACCACTCACCTGCCGCTACGGGACGTGGCCGACGCCATTACCCCGGCGCTGCTGCGCGACGTCATCACCATTCTGTATCGCGACCTGCAGAACAAGTTCGGCATTGCCCAGCCGCATGTGCTGGTCTGCGGCCTGAACCCGCACGCGGGTGAAGGCGGCCATATGGGCAGCGAAGAGATAGATATCATCACTCCGCTGCTTGAAGCGCTACGCGCCGAGGGCATGAACCTCAGCGGCCCGCTGCCTGCCGATACCCTGTTCCAGCCGAAATATCTCGACCATGCCGATGCGGTGCTGGCGATGTATCACGATCAGGGCCTACCCGTGCTAAAATACCAGGGCTTTGGCCGCGGTGTAAACATTACGCTCGGTTTACCCTTTATTCGCACATCCGTAGACCACGGCACCGCGTTAGAACTCGCGGGCCAGGGGAAAGCCGATGTTGGCAGTTTTATTACGGCGCTTAATCTCGCCATCAAAATGATTACTAATACTCAATGAATAACAGAGTCCATCAGGGGCACCTGGCCCGTAAACGTTTCGGGCAAAACTTCCTTAACGATAAATTTGTCATCGACAGTATCGTCGCAGCAATCAATCCGCAAAAAGGCCAGGCAATGGTCGAAATCGGTCCCGGCCTTGCCGCGCTGACCGAGCCGGTAGGTGAACGTCTGGATGAGCTGACCGTCATCGAGCTGGACCGCGATCTGGCCGCACGCCTGCAAACGCATCCGTTCCTCGGGCCAAAACTGACCATCTATCAGCAGGATGCCATGACCATGAACTTTGGCGAGCTCTCCCAGACCCTGGGCCAGCCGCTGCGCGTCTTTGGTAACCTGCCTTATAACATCTCCACGCCGTTGATGTTCCACCTGTTTAGCTATACTGATGCCATCGCCGATATGCACTTCATGTTGCAAAAAGAGGTGGTGAATCGTCTGGTTGCAGGCCCGAACAGCAAAGCGTATGGTCGTTTAAGCGTAATGGCACAATACTATTGTCAGGTGATCCCGGTGCTGGAAGTGCCGCCGACGGCCTTTACGCCGCCGCCTAAAGTCGACTCTGCGGTCGTGCGTCTGGTACCCCATGCTACCATGCCGCACCCGGTTAAAGAGGTTCGCGTGCTGAGCCGGATCACCACCGAAGCGTTTAAC
This sequence comes from Escherichia sp. ESNIH1, assembly GCA_002918705.1. Lineage (GTDB taxonomy): Bacteria > Pseudomonadota > Gammaproteobacteria > Enterobacterales > Enterobacteriaceae > Pseudescherichia. The sequence goes on from PQKR01000001.1 coordinate 390,676, forward strand.
CAGCGCCGTAAAACCATTCGCAACAGCCTCGGCAATCTGTTTACGCCAGAGGTTCTTACATCGTTAGGTATTGACCCGGCGGTACGGGCAGAGAATATCTCTGTCGCCCAGTATTGCCAGCTGGCAAACTACCTGACGGATAACGCGCCGCCGAAGGAGAGTTAAGCCATGATCAATTCGCCCCGGGTATGTGTTCAGGTACAGAGTGTCTATATTGAATCGCAGTCGGCACCTGACGAGCAGCGCTATGTTTTCGCCTATACGGTGACCATCCGCAATCTGGGACGGACGCCCGTGCAGCTGCTGGGGCGCTACTGGCTTATCACCAACGGCAACGGCCGTGAAACCGAGGTACAGGGCGAAGGTGTGGTTGGCGTCCAGCCACACATTGCCCCCGGCGAAGAGTACCAATATACCAGCGGGGCAGTGATCGAAACGCCGCTGGGTACCATGCAGGGCCACTATGAGATGGTCGATGCCGAGGGCAATCCGTTCCGCATCGCCATACCGGTCTTCCGACTTGCCGTTTCAACACTCATCCATTAATCCATGTCGACATATCTTATTGGCGACGTTCACGGTTGCTACGATGAACTGATCGCATTGTTAAAACAGGTCGCGTTTGATCCTAAAACCGATACCCTCTGGCTAACGGGCGATCTGGTTGCGCGCGGCCCCGCATCCCTGAAGGTGCTGCGCTTTGTGAAATCACTGGGTGACAGCGTACGCGTCGTGCTGGGCAACCATGATCTGCACCTGCTGGCCGTGTTTGCCGGCATCAGTAAAAACAAACCGAAGGATCGTATCACGCCTCTGCTGGAAGCACCGGATGCCGATGAGCTGCTGAACTGGCTGCGTCGTCAGCCGCTGCTGCAGGTCGACGAAGAGAAAAAGCTGGTGATGGCCCATGCCGGGATCACGCCCCAGTGGGATCTGCCGACGGCCCAGGCGTGCGCCCGAGATGCCGAAGCGGTGCTTGCCAGCGACTCCTACCCGCTCTTTTTAGATGCGATGTATGGCGACCTGCCCAATAACTGGAGCCAGGAGCTGAGCGGGCTGGCGCGCCTGCGCTTCATCACCAACGCCTTTACGCGGATGCGCTACTGCTTCCCGAATGGCCAGCTCGACATGTACTGCAAAGACATGCCGGATAACGCCCCTGCCCCGCTGAAGCCGTGGTTTGTGATCCCGGGTCCGGTGACGCAGGAGTACAGCGTGGTGTTTGGTCACTGGGCGTCGCTGGAAGGCAAAGGCACGCCGGAAGGTGTTTACGCCCTCGATACCGGCTGCTGCTGGGGTGGCGTGCTGACCTGCCTGCGCTGGGAAGATAAAGCCTACTTTACCCAGGCCTCGAGCCGCCATCTGGATCTTGGCGAAGGCGAAGTGATCGCCTCCTGAGGAGCGGAGTGTACAACGCCGGGCGGTACTGCGTTTGCCCGGCCTACAACGCGACAACTTTAGTAGGCCTGATTAGCGAAGCGCCATCAGGCGTTCCACCCGTTAAGCGTTAGCGGCGCTCGAGGATCTCAAAGCAGTAGCTATGGGAGTTCTGCGCGTCGGCATCGTGAAACTCGCTAAACGTGGACTCCCAGTCATCCGGCTCGTAGTCCGGGAAATGCGTATCCCCTTCCACTTCCGCATCGATATGGGTCAGATAGAGACGCTGGGCCTTGGGCAAAAACTGCTCGTAGATGCGTCCGCCGCCGATCACCATAATCTCTTCTGCATCGCCACAGGCGGCAATCGCCTCCTCAATAGAGCTAACCCACTGGACGCGATCGTCACTGCCCGGCTGGCTACTGATGACGATGTTTTTACGCCCCGGCAGAGGGCGCCCGATGGACTCCCAGGTCAGGCGGCCCATTACCACCGGCTTGTTTAAGGTATTGCGTTTAAACCAGGCGAGATCGGCAGGCAAATTCCACGGCATGGCGTTTTCCATACCAATTACGCGATCGACCGCTAACGCTGCAATCAGACTGATCATTGTATCTATCCCGGAGCTAAAAATTGTCGCCACTATACGGAAAGCGCTCACGCTCGTCGACTGGCGGCAAGGTAAAGAGAACGAAAATTTTTCATTCTGCTGGCGGGCCCGCAGTTGCCTTTGGGCCGCCAGCGTAGATGATTAAACCGTCGGCCTGGCCTGCGGTTCGTCGTTGGCATCGCCGGAGTGTTTGCCCTCCTCCGTACCCTGCCAGCCGTGCCGCTGGGTATGAGAGAGATGGGCCCGATCCTCGGTAATGATCTCCGTCAGCATGGCGCTGGTGCGTTTGAACACCGCCGCCCGCGCCTGGGTATCATCTTCACCCTGCGCCATCTCCTCTATCATGTCTGAATTATAGCGGCGAAACAGATCGGCGCGCTCCCGGGCCTCATACTCGCCCAGTCCCAGACTCTCCAGCGCCAGACGACCGGTACGCAGCGCGCCTTCAAAGGTTTCACGCTCCGGCCGCTCGACGCCCGCCTGGCGCAGGCGGATAAAGTGATCGACGTCGCGGGCACGGGCAACAATTTGCAGATGAGGGAAGTGCTCTTTAGCCAGCTCGGTCAATTGCAGGTTAGCCTTGGGATCGTCAATGGCGTTGATCAGCACCTCGGCCTTGCCTGCCCCGGCGGATTCCAGCAGATCCACGCGGGTCGCATCGCCATAGAAGACCTTCATGCCAAACTTGCGCAGGGTTTCAATATGGTCAGGATCGTGATCGAGAACGACCATTTTCACCCCGCTGGAGAGCAGCAGACGACCGGCAATCTGTCCGAAACGGCCGAAGCCCGCAATAATGACCCGCGGCTGCTCTTCGTCAATCTCATCCGCCTCACGCTGCTGGCCTGTGCTTTTGCTATCAAGCCGGGTCAGCAGCACCAGCAGCAGCGGCGTCGCCGCCATTGAGAGCGCCACCGCCAGGGTCAGCGCCTTGGCCCACTCGGGATCCAGCACGTTAGCGCTTTGCGCCGTGCCAAATACCACGAAGGCAAATTCGCTCCCCTGCCCCAGCAGAACCGCGAACCAGCGCCGCTGCTTACCCGGCACCTTCAACGGACGGGCAATCAGCCATAGCACCAGGGTTTTAATCACCAGGAAGCCCACCAGCAGGATGATAATGCGCAGCGGGTGGGTCACCAGGGTACCGAAGTCGATAGACATGCCGACGCCGATAAAGAACAGCCCCAGCAGCAGACCTTTAAACGGCTCGATATCGCTCTCCAGCGCATGACGGTACTCGGAACTGGCCAGCAGCACCCCGGCCAGGAAGGCCCCCATCGCCATCGGCAGCCCGGCCTCCTCCAGCAGCAGCCCGAAGCCAAAGACCAGGAACAGCGCTACGGCGCTGAAGACTTCTCGCAGGCCAGTGCGGGCGACAAAGCGCAGCGCCGGACGCGCAACGTAGCGGCCAATCAGCACCACTATAGCCAGCGCGGCGACCACCTTCAGCGCCGAAAGGGTAAAGGCACCCAGCGTGGTGGCCCCGCCGCTGGCTGCCAGCAGGGGGATCATCGCCACCAGCGGAATGGCGGCGATATCCTGGAACAGCAGAACGGCAAAGGCGCTGCGTCCCATCTGCGAGACCATCAGGTTACGCTCGTTCATGGCCTGCATGGCGATTGCCGTCGAGGAGAGCCCCAGCGTCAGGCCGATCAGCACCGCCACCTGCCAGCGCAGGCCCAGCGCCATACAGAACGCGCCCAGCAGCAGGCCGCAGACCAGCATCTGCAGCGCGCCGCCGCCAAACACCGAGGCACGCAGCTTCCACAGCCGCTGGGGATCCAGCTCAAGACCGATAACAAACAGCATCAGCACCACGCCGATCTCAGCAAAGTGCAGGATCGACTCGGCGTCGGTGACCAGCCGCAGCCCCCACGGACCAATAATGCAGCCCGCAATCAGATAGCCGAGCACCGAGCCGAGGCCGAGGCGCACCGCAATCGGCACGATCAGCGCCGCCGATCCCAGGTAGATGAGCGCTTGTATTAGGGTATGGCTATCCATGATTGACCTCCTGCCACTCCATCAGCCGCTGCTTGTAGTGACGCGCCTTGGCATTCAGGGTTTCATCATCGTTGACGAACGTGTTGTGCATCGAGAAAGGGGCCAGCCACTTCATGCCGCAGTAGATCGCCGTGGCCTGCAGGGGCTGCGCCAGCGCCTCAAAGCCCGGATGCGAACCAATATCGAAGTGGTGCTCACCGCCGCCGGTAGTCACGGCCCACAGCAGATGCTTGCCGTGCAGCGCGGTACCGCCCTCGCCGTAGGCCCAGCCGTGCGTGAGCACTTTATCCATCCATAGCTTGAGCAGCGGCGGGACGCTATACCACTGCAGAGGATGCTGCCAGACTACCAGATCCGCGCGCGATACGGCCTCCTGCTCGGCGGCGATATCAATATTGAAGTCGGGATAGAGTTGGTAAAGCGAACGGACTTCCACGCCGTCCAGCGCCTCTGCCTGCTCAAGCATCCGCTTATTCGCGTGGGAATGCCGCGGATAGGGATGAGCATAAATAATCAGAATCATTTATTAACCTGTCTAAACTACGCTGTTGTAATGGCAGTGAGTTTAGACAGTTAATCGGTGCGCTTACAGAGGAAAGATCCGCTTTGCTTAGTCTTTTTCGATCAGTTGGGAGACGTCGGATGTTTTGATCTGGCGGCTATAGCCCTGCTGGTCAACATAGCGGGTCATGCCGGTATCTTTATCAATTTCAGGCTTGCCCTGGGTAACGATCATCTCGCCGCTTTTGGTCGACATAATGTAGTCGCTGGAGCAGCCTACCAACGAAAGTGATACGGCACCCAGAAACAGAACAGCAGCAATCCTCTTCATAACAGACTCCTTATATCGTGGAGAGGAGAGTGTAACGAAGCGATCTATTATTTAATATCGCAAAAATATATTAAAATGCTAACGGCGAAGCGATTGGAAATATATTCACCTGAATTATTGTTCAGGTGGTAATAATAAAAAAGCCCGGCAGTTTTACTCTGCCAGGCGGTGGGCGGCAACACTCAAGGTATATATAATTAGTTATCAAGTTCGCTCATATTTTTCAGCTGGTCGCGATTGATCTGTTCTGTCTGGCCCGTTGCGGCATTTTTATATGATACCAGACCGGTGTCACTGTCTACCTTTGGTTTTCCGTCAGTCACAATGGTTTTGCCGTCGGTGGTTTTCACAGCCTGATTAGAGGAACAACCCGCTACGGTAAATAACGTTGCTGCGGCCAAAATGGACGTCATGAGAATGCGCTTTTGCATGGTGTTCTCCCTGCTTTAAGGTGAATTTCACTTATCTTCCTGACTAACTGTAGACTATTTGCTTGATGTATCAGATAAATACAGAACACTCTTAGGCAGCGAACAATACCCCATAGCCATCCGCGACGCGTAAAATGAAAAAACCCGCCGGAGCGGGTTTGGTAACATTTGCAGACGCTTATTTAGCAATCTGCGCGTGCATCTCCTGCACGGAGGTGACTTTCTCGGTGGCATCCGCATTCAGCGCCATCGCCGTGGCAAAGCCGCCGTTCAGGGTGGTGTCGTAGTGCACCTTGTACTGCAGGGCACTGCGGCGGATCAGCTTGGAGTCCTCAATCGCCTGACGGCCTGCGGTGGTGTTGATGATGTAGGTGTACTCACCATTCTTGATACGATCCTGAATGTGCGGACGCCCTTCATGCACCTTGTTCACCAGACGCGGGTTGATACCTGCTTCACCCAGCACAATCGCCGTACCGTGGGTGGCATCCAGCTCAAAGCCGAACTTCAGCAGCTTGGCGGCCAGGTCAACGACGCGCTCTTTGTCGCCTTCACGTACGGAGAGCAGCGCCCGGCCCTGTTTCTTCATGGTGGAGTTACTGCCCAGCTGCGCCTTGGCAAAGGCCTCGGCGAAGGTGCGGCCTACGCCCATCACTTCACCGGTAGAGCGCATCTCTGGCCCTAACAGCGGGTCCACGCCAGGGAATTTGTTGAACGGCAGCACCACCTCTTTCACCGAGTAGTACGGCGGGATAATCTCTTTAGTGACGCCCTGCTCGGCCAGGGTTTTACCGGCCATCACCCGCGCTGCCACCTTCGCCAGCGGCACGCCGGTGGCTTTGGAGACGAACGGTACGGTACGCGCAGCGCGTGGGTTAACCTCAATCAGGTAGACTTCGTTGTCCTTCACCGCGAACTGGACGTTCATCAGGCCGCGTACCTGCAGCTCGAAGGCCAGCTTCTGCACCTGCTGGCGCATCACGTCCTGGATCTCCTGGCTCAGGGTGTAGGCCGGGAGTGAACAGGCCGAGTCACCGGAGTGCACGCCCGCCTGCTCAATGTGCTCCATAATGCCGCCAATCAGCACCATTTCGCCGTCGCAGATAGCGTCAACGTCCACCTCTACCGCGTCGTCAAGGAAGCGGTCCAGCAGTACCGGCGCGTCGTTAGAGACGCTGACCGCCGTCATAAAGTAGCGACGCAGGTCAGTCTCATCATAGACAATCTCCATCGCCCGGCCGCCCAGCACGTAGGAGGGGCGCACCACCAGCGGGTAGCCAATCTCTTTCGCCTTCTCAACCGCCTGCTCGATAGCGGTCACGGTGGCGTTGGCAGGCTGCTTCAGCTTCAGACGGTCTACCGCCTGCTGGAAGCGCTCGCGGTCTTCGGCGCGGTCGATAGCATCCGGGCTGGTACCGATAACCGGTACGCCAGCGGCTTCCAGGGCACGGGCCAGCTTCAGCGGGGTCTGGCCGCCGTACTGAACGATAACGCCCTTCGGCTTCTCGATGCGGACGATCTCCAGCACGTCTTCCAGGGTGACCGGCTCAAAGTAGAGGCGATCCGAGGTGTCGTAGTCGGTGGAGACGGTTTCCGGGTTACAGTTGACCATGATGGTCTCGTAGCCATCTTCACGCAGCGCCAGCGAGGCGTGTACGCAGCAGTAGTCAAACTCGATGCCCTGGCCGATACGGTTTGGTCCGCCGCCCAGCACCATGATTTTGTCACGATCCTGAGTCGGGTTCGCCTCACACTCCTCCTCATAGGTGGAGTACATATAGGCGGTGTCGGTGGCGAACTCTGCGGCACAGGTGTCCACCCGCTTGTAGACCGGGTGCAGATTGTACTGCTCGCGCAGCTTGCGCACTTCCGCTTCACGTACGCCTGCCAGCTTGGCCAGACGCGCGTCGGCAAAGCCTTTGCGCTTCAGCTGGCGCAGGAAGTCAGCGTCGAGGCCGTTGATGCCCACTTCCGCCACCTTCTCTTCCAGGCGCACCAGCTCTTCAATCTGTACCAGGAACCAGCGGTCAACGTTGGTCAGGTTAAAGACGCCGTCAACCGACAGGCCCGCACGGAAGGCGTCCGCGATGTACCAGATACGCTCTGCGCCCGCGTCTTTCAGCTCGCGGCGAATTTTGGTCAGCGCTTCCGGATCGTCCAGGCTCACTTTCGGGTCGAACCCGGTCGCGCCCACTTCCAGGCCGCGCAGCGCTTTCTGCAGCGATTCCTGCTGGGTGCGACCAATCGCCATCACTTCGCCAACGGACTTCATCTGGGTCGTCAGTCGGTCATTGGCACCAACGAATTTCTCGAAGTTAAAGCGTGGGATTTTCGTAACAACGTAGTCGATAGAGGGCTCAAACGACGCCGGGGTACGGCCGCCGGTGATGTCGTTCATCAGCTCGTCGAGGGTGTAGCCCACCGCCAGCTTGGCTGCGACTTTCGCAATCGGGAAGCCGGTCGCCTTCGACGCCAGCGCCGAGGAGCGGGAGACGCGCGGGTTCATCTCGATAACGATCAGGCGACCGTTTTTCGGGTTGACCGAGAACTGAACGTTAGAGCCGCCGGTTTCGACGCCGATTTCACGCAGTACCGCCATCGAGGCGTTACGCATGATCTGATACTCTTTATCGGTCAGGGTCTGCGCCGGAGCGACGGTGATGGAGTCACCGGTGTGAATGCCCATTGCGTCAAAGTTTTCGATAGAGCAGACGATGATGCAGTTGTCGTTTTTATCGCGCACCACCTCCATCTCATACTCTTTCCAGCCAATCAGCGACTCATCAATCAGCAGCTCGTTGGTTGGGGAGAGATCCAGACCGCGGGCGCAGATCTCTTCGAACTCTTCGCGGTTATAGGCGATGCCGCCGCCGGTGCCGCCCATAGTGAATGAGGGGCGGATAATGCACGGATAGCCGACATCGGCGGCAACCGCCAGCGCCTCTTCCATGTTATGCGCAATGCCGGAACGGGCAGTATCGAGGCCGATCTTCTTCATCGCGACGTCGAAACGGCGACGATCTTCAGCTTTATCAATCGCGTCGGCGGTGGCACCAATCATCGTCACGCCAAACTCTTCCAGTACGCCCTGGCGCTCCAGCTCCAGCGCACAGTTCAGCGCCGTCTGGCCACCCATCGTTGGCAGTACCGCATCCGGGCGCTCTTTTTCGATGATTTTGCGCACCACTTCCCAGTGGATAGGCTCAATGTAGGTGGCGTCCGCCATCTCCGGGTCGGTCATAATGGTTGCCGGATTGGAGTTCACCAGGATGACGCGGTAACCCTCTTCGCGCAGGGCTTTACACGCCTGGGCACCGGAGTAGTCAAATTCGCAGGCCTGGCCGATGACGATCGGGCCAGCGCCAAGGATCAGGATGCTTTTAATGTCTGTACGTTTTGGCATGGTCTTCTCGGCTCCTGATTATTTAGCAGTCTTACGGTATTGCTCGATAAGTTCGATAAAGTGATCGAACAGCGGCGCGGCATCGTGCGGGCCTGGGCTGGCTTCCGGATGTCCCTGGAAGCTGAACGCTGGCTTATCAGTACGATGGATGCCCTGCAGGGTACCGTCGAACAGTGACGTATGCGTTACGCGCAGGTTAGCCGGCATGGTCGCCTCATCCACCGCAAAGCCGTGGTTTTGCGCAGTGATCATCACGGTGTTGTTATCGATATCTTTAACCGGGTGGTTGCCGCCGTGGTGGCCGAACTTCATCTTCACGGTTTTTGCGCCGCTTGCCAGAGCCAGCAGCTGATGGCCGAGGCAGATACCAAACACCGGAATGTCGGTCGCCAGGAAGGCCTGAATGGCATCGATGGCGTAGTCGCAGGGAGCCGGGTCGCCGGGGCCGTTGGAGAGGAAAATCCCGTCCGGGTTCATCTTCAGGACTTCATCCGCCGGGGTCTTCGCTGGGACGACCGTCAGGCGGCAGCCTCTGTCCACCAGCATACGCAGGATGTTGCGCTTCGCACCGTAGTCGTAAGCCACCACGTGGAACGGCAGCGCCTCCTCTTTCTTCGCTTCCGGCAGCTCACCGGCCAGCGTCCAGCTCCCCTGGGTCCAGCTGTAGGGCTCAGCGGTGGTCACCTCTTTCGCCAGATCCATCCCGTTCAGGCCTGGGAACGCTTTTGCTTTTTCCAGGGCCAGGGCCGCATCCGGGCTATCGCCTGCGATAATGCAGCCGTTCTGAGCGCCCTTCTCGCGCAGCAGGCGGGTCAGCTTACGGGTATCGATATCGGCAATGGCCACGATGTTATGGCGTTTCAGGTAGGAAGAGAGGTCTTCGGTATTGCGGTAGTTGCTGGCAATCAGCGGCAGGTCACGAATAATCAGGCCTTGAGCATGAACCTGGGACGCTTCTTCATCGGCTTCGTTAGTGCCGACATTACCAATATGGGGATAAGTAAGAGTGACAATTTGGCGGGAATAGGAGGGATCAGTAAGGATTTCTTGATAACCGGTCATTGAAGTATTGAAAACGACTTCCCCAACCGCCGAACCTGTTGCCCCTATGGCCCGACCGTGAAACTGGGTTCCGTCTTCCAGAACCAATAGCGCTGACTTAATCAAAACACCCTCCAGAGAATATTCACTCACTTTATTTGCATATTAATTCATATTGAAGCCACAAATCAATGCAAATCTGCTTACCGGTGTATTTTTGGCAAACGGCGGCATTCTAGAGACAACCCTGGTAAAAGTCTACCATCGCAGCCACTTTTTCTTAGTTTTTTGCAAAGCTGGTGGATAAGCGGCAGTTTAAGATGCAAAAAGGTGAGCTAAATTGCACAGGAAAACGCTTGCGCACCGCTGTGAAATGCTCTTTTTTATACGGAGCGGTAAAAGTGAGGCTGGATGAAGGAAACCTAACAATTTTCGTTGAAAAACTGAAGAAAAATGAGAGTTATGACGTGTTAACACTAAAATCAGTACGTAACGGATAAAATAAAGGGGCAATAAAATATTGCCCCGTGCAATCAAAGCATTGCGATCACAATAACCACATCACGATGGGTAATAAATATCACAAATTATTGAGATCGAGCACGTCACGCATGTCGAAAAGACCACTCTTACGCGACTTGAGCCATAACGCTGACCGAACGGCACCGTTGGCAAAAGTCATACGGCTGGAGGCCTTATGGGTGATCTCAATACGCTCGCCAACATCGGCAAACATCGCGGTATGCTCACCCACAATGTCGCCTGCGCGAACGGTGGCAAAACCGATGGTGCCCGGCTCACGTTCGCCGGTATAGCCTTCGCGACTGTAGACGGCGCACTCTTTTAAATCCTTGTCCAGCGCATGAGCGATGGCTTCGCCCATTGCCAGCGCGGTTCCTGACGGAGCATCAACCTTATGACGGTGATGCGCCTCAATAATTTCAATGTCGGTATAGTCACCCATCACCTTCGCCGCTTTCTCCAGCAGCTTAAGCATGACGTTGACCCCAACGCTAAAATTAGCGGCAAAAACGATGCCGATGCTCTGCGCCGCGTCGCTGATGGCCTGCTTGCCCGCATCGTCGAAGCCGGTGGTGCCAATGACCATGCCTTTGCCATGCTGACGGCAGAAAGCCAGATGGGTCAAGGTACCTTCCGGGCGGGTAAAGTCGATAAATACATCGAAGTCATCCTTCACCGCCTCAAGGCTACTCTGCACCGTTACGCCTGATTTCCCCGCGCCCGCCAGCTCTCCGGCATCGCTGCCCAGCAGAGAAGATCCCTCACGCTCCAGCGCCGCGCCCAGCGTTACGCCATCCATGTTTAGCGCCGCCTGGATCAGCTGGCGGCCCATGCGCCCACCAGCGCCCGCAATGGCAACGCGAATTTGTGCTTCGTGCATAGTTGTGCTCTTTTGTTAATGAAATGCTATAAATCGCCTTCAGATTAACCAGCCCGCTAACGGGCCGCCAGCCGAAAACGCCGATAATAAGAATTTAATGATAAACGCCGAAAAGTATCAGCAAAAGACATGATTGCTGCCTGAGCGGCAGCAACGTGCTATGGCAGGAGATAACTGATGGTCAGCTGGCCTTTCTTCTGTTTTATGCTGCCAATCACCAGCTTATCGATATTTTGCAGGTTAGGAATATGCGTACCGCCGCACTGATAGGCGGGCAGATCGCCAAAGCGCACCTTACGCCGATCGCTTTCAAACTCAATATGGCGCAGTAGCCCGGCGCTTATCCAGGCCTCAATGCTTGCTAACAGCGTGTCGCTATCCGGCACGACGGCCCCCTCGCCTGCAATAAAGGTCACCTTTCCCTCTCCCGGCCAGTGGTGCGCTTTTACCGGTTGCCAGCCGTGCCGCTCTGCTGCATAGCCAATCAGATGGCCTGCGCTATGCCAGCGCGAGTGCAGAGCGCGGGTTTCCGCGTCGACATGAAGCGTCGTTTCACCTGACGCAAGCGGCGCCGGCAGAATGTGTATTACGCTCTCTCCACGCTGGATAACGCTCTCAACGTTAACATTACCGATCCGTCCTGCATCGGCTGGCTGCCCTCCCCCCTGCGGATGAAACAGCGTCTTATCCAGCACAATGGCATAGCGGCCATCAGGCTCTTCGATACAGCTAAGCACCCGGGCAACGCCCTGGGTTGCATCGCTGGTGTAATAAAGACGTTCAGTCATGGTTGTTCTCCTCTGTCTGAGAACAGTATATTTATAATCTTCAGGGCGATAATTCCCTTTTCAATCACTGCACCTTTGCTTACCAGGCACAAATGAACCCACTCCTGCTTCCCGATCTTGCGACCTTTGTTACCATTATTGAACAGGGGAGCTTCTCCGCTGCGGCGCGCGTGAGTGGCACAACGCCCTCTGCCATTAGCCGCTGCGTCTCACGCCTGGAGCAGGAGATGGGCTGTAAGCTGCTGCATCGCACTACGCGCAAGCTGGCGCTGACGGAGACAGGTAGAACCGTTTACGAGCATGCCCAGGAGATGCTGGAGGCGGCCAGACAAGCGTTAGACTCGGGTGGCAGCCTGCAAACCGTGGCCCAGGGTAAGCTCACCGTTAGCGTACCGAAAGCCGTCGGTCGCTTCGTTATTCACCCGCTGATGCCTGAATTTCTTGCCCGCTATCCGCAGATTGACGTCATCCTGCGGCTAGAGGATCGCTATGTCGATTTAATTAACGACGGCGTGGATTTGGTACTACGCATCACCGACTCCCCTTCACCGGGCCTTTACGGCAAAGCGCTGATGCCGATAACCCATGCTATTTGCGCGACGCCTGAGTATTTACGCAGGCAGGGAACCCCTGCACATCCGCAGGATCTGCGGCACCATAGCTGCATCTCTCTTGGCGAAACACCCGCTGATGCACGCTGGAAATTCCGCCTGCGGGACAAGATGGAGACCGTCCAGACGCGCGGACGCTATGCAGCAAACCATACTGGTGTACGCCTGGACGCGGTGAAGCACCATATCGGCATTGGCAGCCTGCCGCTGTTTACCGCCCGCGAAGCGCTGGAGAGGGGAGAGATCGTACAGGTACTGCCGGAGTGGGAATTTATCAGCACTTACTCCGGAGAGCTGTGGCTGCTATGGACGCGGAATAAACATATGCCCGCAAAAATGCGGGCAATGATTAACTATCTTACCGAAAAGATGCCCACAGGCATCCTTTGAGCACTACTCTACTTCACGTACGTCAACGCGCAGCTCTTTCGGCACCTCGAAGACGATATTCTCTTCGCGGCCCTCAAGGGGGATCGCTTCCCCGCCTCCCAGGGTTTGCAGGCGGGCGATGACGTTCTGCACCAGAATATCTGGCGCAGAGGCACCGGCGGTAACGCCGACGCAGGCCGCATTCGCTACCCATGCCTCCTGGATATCGGACGCGTCGTCGATCAGAAACGCCGCTTTCCCCATCCGCTGAGCAAGCTCCGCCAGCCGGTTAGAGTTAGAGGAGTTTTTCGAGCCCACCACCAGCACCACGTCGGCCTGTTCGGCCAGGGCGCGCACCGCCTCCTGGCGGTTGGTGGTAGCGTAGCAGATATCATCTTTACGCGGCCCAACGATTTTCGGGAAGCGGCTACGCAGGGCGTCAATGACCTCTGAGGTATCATCTACCGACAGGGTGGTCTGGGTCATAAACGACAGCCGGGTTTCGTCTTTAACGTTGAGGGTCAGCACGTCCTCCGGGGACTCCACCAGGTACATGCCCCCTTTCGGGTTACTGTACTGGCCCATCGTGCCCTCCACTTCCGGGTGACCGGCATGACCGATAAGGATCGACTCTTCGCCACGGCGGCTGGCGCGTGCGACTTCCATATGCACCTTGGTCACCAGCGGACAGGTCGCGTCAAACACCGTCAGATCGCGGCTTTTGGCTTCGTTACGCACCGCCTGGGAGACGCCGTGGGCGGAGAAGATCAGGATAGCGCCGTCCGGCACTTCGCTGATCTGCTCGATGAAGATGGCGCCGCGCTCGCGCAGGCTGTCGACGACGTAGCGGTTATGCACCACTTCGTGACGCACGTAAATCGGCGCGCCGTAGATTGCCAGCGCGTTCTCAACAATGCTGATAGCGCGGTCTACCCCGGCGCAGAAGCCGCGCGGGTTGGCCAACAGGATCTGCATCTTATGCCTCCAGCGCCGGATCGACTTCCAGCACTTCAATATCAAAATGAACGGTGCGATCGGCCAGCGGATGGTTGAAGTCAACGGTGATCGAATCGCCGTTAATCTCACGGATCACCCCTGGCATTTCGCTGCCATCCATTGCGGTAAACAGCATGATCGCGCCCGTTTCCGGCTCGCCCGCGTCCATAAATTCACGCCGCGAGAAGTACTGGATCAGATCCGGGCTGCTGATGCCGAAGGCGGCATCCGGCTCCAGCGAAAAGGCACGCTTATCGCCCGCTTTCAGCCCCAGCAGATGCTGCTCCAGCCCTTCCGACAGCGAGCCGTCGCCGAGGCGAAACAGCGCCGGTTTGCCGTTGTTGCGGGTAGACTCGGCAACGGAGCCGTCGTCGAGCTTCAACGTGAAATGCACCAGCACCGCGCTGTTGCTCTGTACAGAGTTAGACATGCAAATATCGCCTTTCAATGTGTTTGCCCGGTGGCGCTGCGCTTACCGGGCCTACAGGTTTTGCGCTGCGGTTATGCCGCTTTTTTCTTCGCGGCCGAAGGCAAAAAGCCCTCCAGCACAATCAACGCTGCCCCGATACAGATGGCCGTATCGGCGAGGTTAAAGGTCGCGAAGTGCCAGTCGCCGACGTAGAAGTCGATCATATCGACCACGAAACCGTGCCACAGGCGGTCAAACAGGTTACCCAGCGCGCCGCCAATGATCAGCGCGTAGGCGATGTTGTTCAGCTTCTGCGACGCCTTAGCGCGGTACATCATTACCGCCAGCACCACGCAGATACCAATGGCGATCCCGGCGAAGAACCAGCGCTGCCAGCCGCCTTTATCGGCAAGGAAGCTAAACGCCGCGCCGTAGTTGCGCGCATAGTGCAGATTAAGCGACGGGAACAGCGATACCGTCTCCCCCAGATTGAAGTTCTGGAGGATCAGGAACTTGCTGCCCAGATCGATAATCAGCACGGCTACCACCAGCCACAGCCAGCGTAGCCCTGTTGAAAAGATCGGTTTACTCATCAGGCAAACTTACGTTTTTCGCCGTCACCGGCGACGTTAACCACACAGCGTCCGCAAATTTCTGCGTGTTCCGCCACCTTACCGACGTCGGTCGTGTAGTGCCAGCAGCGCTGACACTTCTCACCTTCGGCCTTGCTCAGCGTCACCTTCAACCCTTTGAGCAGTTCGCTCTGCAGGGCTTCGGCCGGCGCGTTAGTATAGTCTTCAACATCGGCACCGGAGGTCAACAGGATGAATCGCAATTCATCGCCCAGCGCCGTCAGCTTCGCCGCCAGCTCAGGTTCTGCATAGAGCGTCACCGCCGCTTCCAGCGAGCCGCCTACCTTCTTGTCGGCACGCGCCTGCTCGATGACTTTGTTCACCTCACCGCGCACCTTCAGGAGCTCGCTCCAGTAAGCATCGTTCATGGCTTCCGTTTCGGCCAGGCCGAACAGGCCTTCATACCACTCACCGGTAAAGACATACTGCTCACGCTCGCCCGGCAGGTAGCCCCAGATCTCATCGGCGGTGAAGGACATGATCGGTGCCATCCAGCGCACCAGCGCCTCGGCAATGTGGTACAGCGCGGTCTGGCAGCTGCGACGGGCAACGCTGTCGGCTTTCGCGGTGTACTGGCGATCCTTGATGATGTCGAGATAGAACGAGCCCATTTCGATAGAGCAGAAGCGCATCAGGCGCTGCACCACTTCATGGAAGTCGTAAGACTCGTACGCCTTGAGGATATCCTCCTGCGCGGCCTGGGCACAGCCTACCGCCCAACGGTCCAGCACCACCATCTCTTCCGGTTTCACCATGTCTTTTGCCGGATCGAAACCATTGAGGTTCGCCAGCAGGAAGCGCGCGGTGTTACGGATACGGCGATAGCTGTCGGCGGCACGCTTGAGGATCTCATCCGATACCGCCATCTCGCCGGTGTAGTCCGTCGAGGCTACCCACAGACGCAGAATATCCGCGCCCAGCTTGTTCATGACATCCTGCGGCGAGACGGTGTTGCCGATGGATTTCGACATCTTGCGACCCTGACCATCCACGGTGAAGCCGTGGGTCAGCACCTGACGATACGGCGCTTTGCCTTTCATGGCGGTGGAGATCATCAGGGAGGACATGAACCAGCCGCGATGCTGGTCAGAACCTTCCAGATACATATCCGCCGCGTGACCGGCAAACTCAGGGCGCACGTCCACGACCGAGGAGTGGGTAGAGCCGGAGTCGAACCAGACGTCCAGGGTATCCGGTACCTTCACGTAGTTATCGGCGTCGTCACCCATGATGTCGCGCGGGTCGAGATCCCACCACGCCTGGATGCCATCCTCTTCTACGCGTTTCGCTACCGCTTCGATCAGCTCCTGCGTGCGCGGATGCAGCACTTCGGTATCCTTATGCACGAACAGCGACATCGGGACACCCCAGGTACGCTGACGAGAGATACACCAGTCAGGACGGTTGGCAACCATCGACTCGATACGCGCCTGGCCCCAGTCCGGGATCCACTGCACGCCTTTGATCTCTTTCAGAGACTGCTCGCGCAGGCCCTTCTGATCCATGCTGATAAACCACTGCGGCGTGGCGCGGAAGATGATCGGCGTTTTGTGACGCCAGCAGCACGGATAGCTGTGGACCAGCTTCTCCAGATGCAGCAGCGCGCCCTTCTCCGTCAGCAGTTCGGTGATGATATTGTTCGCTTTGAAGACGTTAACGCCGTCCAGCGTCGGGTAGGTTCCCGGCAGATAGCAGCCGTCTGGGCCCACCGGGTTTGCGGTTTCGAGGCCATATTTCTGACCGATCACGTAGTCGTCCGGGCCGTGGCCAGGGGCGGTATGCACCGCACCGGTACCGGCATCGAGGGTCACGTGATCCCCAAGGATCGCCGGTACGTCGAAGCCCATAAACGGATGGGTAAAGCGCATCAGCTCCAGCTCGCTGCCTTTTACCGTGCCGAGGATGCTGTACTCTGCCACGCCGATGCGTTTCATCACGCTCTCGACCAGATCTTTGGCAAGGATCAGCGCCTGGCCGTCTATCTGCACCAGCGCATACTCAAACTCAGGCGACAGGGAGATGGCGCGGTTCGCCGGCAGCGTCCACGGGGTGGTGGTCCAGATCACCAGCGAGAGCGGACCGCTGACGCCCGGCAGGCCAAATTTGGCTTTTACTGCATCCTGGTCGGCGGCCTGGAAAGCCACGTCGATGGACGGAGAGGTTTTGTCATAGTACTCCACCTCTGCCTCTGCCAGCGCAGAGCGGCAGTCAACGCACCAGTGCACCGGCTTCGCGCCTTTGTGCAGGTGGCCGTTGCCGATGATCTTGCCCAGCGCACGGATGATGTTGGCTTCGGTTTTGAAGTCCATCGTCAGGTACGGATGCGCCCAGTCGCCCAGCACGCCCAGACGGATAAAGTCCTCGCGCTGGCCGTTAACCTGCGCGGCGGCGTATTCGCGGCACTTCGCGCGGAACTCGGCGGCGGTAAACTTCTCGCCCGGCTTGCCGTACTCCTGCTCAACCTTCAGCTCAATCGGCAGACCGTGACAGTCCCAGCCCGGCACGTAGGGCGAATCGAAGCCCGCCAGCCCTTTGGACTTGACGATAATGTCTTTCAGAATCTTGTTAACCGAGTGACCAATATGAATGCTGCCATTCGCATAAGGAGGGCCATCATGCAGAATGAAGGTTTTTTTGCCTTTTTTCGCGGCACGGATGATGCCGTACAAGTCATCATCGTTCCAACGCGCCAGCATTCCCGGTTCGCGTTTGGCGAGATCGCCACGCATCGGGAACCCTGTTTCCGGCAAATTCAGGGTTGATTTAAAGTCACTCATCAGATTCTCGGTTCCGTATTTAAAAACGTGTTTAGCCATTACGCCAGGTTTGATAACCCAAAAAACTCGCGGGCGGTTAACTCATCTTTGGCGATTTGCGCCTTTAGCTCATCCAGCGAGGCAAATCGCTTTTCGCTGCGGATCTTTTTTCGCAGCACTACTTCTATATGGCGGCCATAGAGGTCCATTACAACGTCCAGCAGGTGCACTTCCAGCTGCTGACGCACCCCTTTGACCGTGGGGCGGGTGCCAATATTGGCGACGCCGGGCAGCGGCTTATCGCCCAGACCCATCACTTCTACCGCATAGACCCCTTTTACCGGGGAGACCTGACGGCGCAGCGGAACGTTTGCCGTCGGGAAGCCGATGGTACGTCCCAGCGCGTCACCGTGCACGACGCGACCGGAGATAGAGAACGGATGCCCCAGCAGGCTTTCGGCCAGCGGCAGGTCATCATCCGCCAGCGCCTGGCGCACCGCCGTACTGCTGATACGCACGCCGTCTTCGCAGAAGGTTTGGGTGCTGGTGACGTCAAAGCCGTACTCCAGACCAGCCTTCTGTAATAACAAGAAATCGCCCTGCCGACCAGCGCCAAAGCGGAAATCGTCGCCGACGGCAAGAAAGCGCACGCCCAGGCGATCCACCAGCAGGTCGCTGACAAAGTTCTGCGCCGTCAGGGCCGCGAAGCGGCGATCAAAACGGACGCAAAGTACGTAGTCGACGCCGCACTCGGCCAGATAGCGCAGCTTTTCACGCAGACGCGTCAGACGGGCCGGGGCCTTATCGCCCGCGAACAGCTCCAGCGGCTGCGGTTCAAAAATCATCACTACCACCGGCAGGCTACGTTTGCGCCCTTCAGCGATCAGGCCGCGCAGCAGCGCCTGATGCCCCCGGTGCACGCCGTCGAAATTACCAATAGTCAGCACACACCCGTGCGGGGCCTGGCTGAGATTATGTGTGCCGCGTATCAGCTTCATGTCTGGCTCAAAACAGTGAAAATCGTCCGAGTATACCTTGTACAGCGTTTAAGGTTAACCGGCGATTGGCCTTGTAAAACAGAAAGCGCCAAGGATTTCATTGCGCTGTCTGCCTGCTTGAAGAAAAACTCGTGCTTCACAGCGATTTTTGTCGCAGAAAGGCTGTATTCATGACCAGCAAGCTGGTAGAATCTTGCGCCATCACACGTAACGAGCGTCGCAACGTAGCGCCGCTTATTTGCACAAATCCATTGACAAAAGAAGGCTGAAAGGGCATATTCCTCGGCCTTTGAATTGTCCACATAGATCATATTTGGGAGTTGGACCTTGGCTAATATCAAATCAGCTAAGAAGCGCGCCGTTCAGTCTGAAAAGGCACGCAAGCACAACGCAAGCCGTCGCTCTATGATGCGTACTTTCATCAAGAAAGTATACGCAGCGATTGAAGCTGGCGACAAAGCAGCTGCACAGAAAGCATTTAACGAAATGCAACCGATCGTGGATCGTCAGGCCGCTAAAGGTCTGGTCCACAAAAACAAAGCAGCGCGCCATAAGGCTAACCTGACCGCGCAGATCAACAAACTGGCTTAATCGCCCGTCTGCTGAGCTTTGTTAAAAAAACCCGCCAAGGCGGGTTTTTTTACGTCTGGACTATGCCGCTGGCGCTTTAAAACGCGCCCGCAGCAGTACATAGCCAATGACCGCCGACAGCAGTGAGCCGGTCAGGATACCGAGCTTCGCCCAATCCACCAGCTCGGGGTCGATACCGTCAAACGCCAGGTTGGTGATGAAGATAGACATCGTAAAGCCGATGCCGCACAGCACGCCGACGGCCATGATCTGATTGAACTGCGCGCCATGCGGCAGTTTCGCCAGCTTCATCCGCAGCGCCAGCCAGGTAAAGAGCGTAATGCCCAGCGGCTTGCCGATAAGCAGGCCAGCAATAATGCCCAGCGGCAGCATCGAGGCCAGCCCGCTCAGGGTCACACCCTGCAGCGGCACGCCCGCATTAGCAAAGGCGAACAGCGGCAGAATAAGCCAGCCCACCCACGGATGAAGCACATGCTCCAGCTGGCGGGAGGGCGATACCCCCTCTTCTTTCGTTAACGGGATAAAGAACCCGAGGATGACGCCAGCGATGGTGGCGTGCACGCCCGACTTCAGCACCGCCGTCCAGAGAACCAGGCCAACCAGAATATAGAGGCCGGTGCGCCGCACGTTGAGGGCGTTCATGATCGCCAGCAACACAACGGCCAGCGCGGCGACGCCCAGCGACACCATTGATAGCTCACTGGTGTAGAACAGGGCGATAATGACGATAGCCCCCAGGTCATCGATAATCGCCAGCGCCATCAGAAAGATTTTGAGCGCGGGCGGAATACGGCTGCCCAGCAGCGCCAGCACCCCCAGCGCAAAGGCGATATCGGTCGCGGTAGGAATAGCCCAGCCGTGGCTCACCACCGGATCGTGACCGTTAAACAGCAGGAAAATCAGCGCCGGAACAACCATGCCGCCCAGGGCAGCAATAACCGGAAACATCGCCTGGTGGCGGCTGGCCAGCGCGCCCTGCACCAGCTCACGCTTCACTTCCAAACCGACCAGCAGGAAAAAGACGGCCATCAGCGCATCGTTGATGAACAGCAGCATGTTCTTATTGATGTCGAGGGCACCGGCCCTGAACTGCACCGGCAGGTCGAGGAAGGCACGATAGGCCTCTTGAGTCGCACCCAGATTGGCGCAAAGCATAGCCAGCAGGGCGGCAACGATCAGCGTCACGCCCCCGGACGCATCGCTGTTAATAAAGCGGCGCAAATGTTTCACAACGGCTCCTTCTGTATAATTTACTTATCGTCTGAAACAGTTTAACCGCCTCGATCGCCAGGGGACAGAAATAATGAAAAAGCCTGGGGGCAAACCCAGGCTTTTGTGAACGTAGACAGACGCGAGCAGTTAGCGCGTCAGGTCGTCAAAGAACTTCTTTACCCCGTCGAAGAAGCTTTTGGAGCGCGGGCTGTTATGCTCGCCCGTTGGGCCACCGAAGCTCTCCTGCAGATCCTTCAGCAGCTGCTTCTGCTTCTCGTTGAGGCCCACCGGCGTCTCGACCACCACGCGGCACAGCAGATCGCCCTGCGCGCCGCCGCGCACCGACTTCACGCCCTTGCCGCGCATGCGGAACAGCTTGCCGGTCTGGGTTTCGCTCGGCACCTTCAGGTTAACGCGACCATCCAGCGTCGGCACCTCAATCTCACCGCCCAGCGCCGCCATAGCAAAGTTGATCGGCACTTCACAGTAGAGGTTATTGCCTTCACGCTCGAAAATCGGATGCTGCTTCACCTGTACCTGAACGTACAGATCGCCTGCCGGTGCACCGTGCTCCCCTGCTTCGCCCTCGCCTGAGAGACGAATACGGTCGCCGGTATCGACGCCAGCCGGGATCTTCACCGACAGGGTTTTACTCTTCTCAACGCGACCGTGACCGTGGCACTTGTTGCACGGATCTTTGATCAGCGTACCGCGCCCCTGGCAGTGCGGACAGGTCTGCTGTACCGCAAAGAAGCCCTGGCGCATCTGCACCTGGCCGGAGCCGTGACAGGTCGGACAGGTCTGCGGCTGGGTACCGGCTTTCGCGCCGCTGCCGTGGCAGATGTCGCACTCTTCCAGCGTCGGGATACGGATCTCTTTGGTGACGCCGCGAACGGCCTCTTCCAGCGTCAGCTCCATGTTATAGCGCAGGTCAGCGCCGCGCGATGCACGCTGGCGACCGCGACCACCGCCAAAGATATCGCCGAACACGTCGCCAAAGATATCGCTAAAGTCAGCGCCGCCGCCGCCAAAACCGCCGCCGCCGCCCATGCCGCCCTGCTCAAACGCTGCATGGCCGTACTGATCGTAGGCCGCACGTTTTTGCGCATCGGTCAGGACTTCATACGCTTCTTTAATCTCTTTAAATTTGGCTTCGGCCTCTTTATCGCCCTGGTTACGGTCCGGGTGGAACTTCATCGCCAGACGCTTATAGGCCTTTTTGATTTCACGCTCTTCCGCACTCTTCGGAACGCCTAAAATCTCGTAATAGTCTTGCTTTGCCATGTTGTTTATCTGCCCCTAACATGCGAGCACGGGCGGAGAGGAAACCTCTACGCCCGTGCTGGTTTTCTACCCTACATCAGGGCGATTATTTTTTGTCTTTAACTTCTTCGAACTCAGCGTCGACCACGTCGTCGTCTTTCGCGTTGTTCGCAGAAGCGTCAGCGCCACCCGCCTGCTGCTGGGCGTGCTGCTGCTGGGCAATCTCCATCAGCTTCTGGGAAACCTGCGCCAGCGCCTGCATTTTCGCTTCGATATCGGCTTTGTCTTCACCTTTCAGTGAGGTTTCCAGCGCGCTCAGCGCAGACTCGATAGCGGTTTTGTCGTCAGCCGGCAGCTGTTCGCCTGCTTCCGTTACCTGCTTACGGGTGCTGTGCAGCAGGTGGTCACCCTGGTTGCGGGTCTGTACCAGCTCTTCGAACTTACGGTCAGACTCGGCGTTCGCTTCCGCATCCTGAACCATTTTCTGGATCTCATCTTCGTTGAGGCCAGAAGAGGCTTTGATGGTGATCTTTTGCTCTTTACCGCTGTTCTTGTCTTTCGCAGACACGTGCAGAATACCGTCGGCGTCGATGTCGAAGGTGACTTCGATCTGCGGCATGCCGCGCGGTGCCGGGTTAATACCGTCGAGGTTGAACTGGCCCAGCGATTTGTTATCGCCAGCACGTTTACGCTCACCCTGCAGCACATGGATGGTTACCGCAGACTGGTTGTCTTCCGCAGTAGAGAACACCTGGCTGTGCTTGGTCGGGATAGTGGTGTTTTTGCCAATCAGCGCGGTCATCACGCCACCCATCGTTTCGATACCGAGGGAGAGCGGAGTCACGTCGAGCAGCAGAACGTCTTTCACATCACCGGTCAGCACGCCGCCCTGAACTGCAGCGCCGATAGCTACGGCTTCGTCCGGGTTAACGTCTTTACGCGGCTCTTTGCCAAAGAACTCAGCCACTTTCTTCTGTACCATTGGCATACGGGTCTGGCCACCCACCAGGATCACGTCCTGCACGTCGGAGACGGAGAGGCCCGCATCCTGCAGCGCAACCTTCAGCGGCTCGATAGAACGGTTCACCAGGTCTTCCACCAGGCTCTCCAGTTTCGCACGGGTCACTTTGATGTTCATGTGTTTCGGACCGGTCGCGTCTGCAGTGATGTACGGCAGGTTCACGTCGGTCTGCTGGGCAGAGGAGAGCTCAATTTTCGCTTTCTCTGCGGCTTCTTTCAGGCGCTGCATCGCCAGCGGGTCGTTACGCAGGTCGATGCCCTGATCTTTCTTAAACTCTTCAACGAGGTAGTTGATCATACGGCTGTCGAAGTCTTCACCACCCAGGTGGGTATCACCGTTGGTTGCCAGCACTTCGAAGGTTTTCTCACCGTCAACTTCGTCGATTTCGATAATAGAGATATCGAAGGTACCGCCACCGAGGTCGTATACGGCGATGGTGCGGTTGCCCACTTCTTTATCCAGACCGTAGGCCAGTGCCGCTGCGGTCGGTTCGTTGATGATACGTTTGACTTCCAGACCCGCGATGCGGCCAGCGTCTTTGGTCGCCTGGCGCTGAGCATCGTTGAAGTAAGCCGGTACGGTAATGACCGCTTCAGTCACCGGTTCACCCAGGTAATCTTCCGCCGTTTTCTTCATTTTTTTCAGCACTTCAGCAGAGATCTGCGGCGGTGCCATTTTCTGGCCTTTTACATCAATCCATGCGTCGCCGTTGTCGGCTGCAATGATTTTGTACGGCATGATGGCTTCATCACGCTGCACTTCTTCGTCCTGGAAGCGGCGACCGATCAGGCGTTTAATCGCAAACAGGGTATTTTGCGGGTTTGTCACTGCCTGACGTTTAGCCGGCTGGCCTACCAGAGTTTCACCATCCTGGGTATAGGCAATGATCGACGGCGTGGTGCGATCGCCTTCGGCGTTCTCCAGCACACGTGCAGTGGTGCCATCCATAATCGCTACACAAGAGTTGGTAGTACCCAGGTCGATACCAATAATTTTACCCATCTAAACGTCTCCACTAAAAATTTGTTCATCATGTGGTTGTGAATCTGTAATAAGGGCAAATGATGCGGTTTCAACTGCCCCGAACTGTTTTTTTTCAGACTCACCACTTCGGTTGACTACAAGATGGGGACGTAACGCAACGCATCAAGGGGCGAGAGAGAAAATTTTTTTGCCCTTCTGCCTCTGTCACCTCAACACATTCACATCAATGATTAAAACCAGCAAAGCATTCACAGGAAAACTGTAATAAAAAGAAAAGATTAGTTGCATGAACCTTTCTATTTACAAGGGTATTATAGGGGCTGGCAAAAGACTATTTAACCCAGTAAGAGAGCATTATGAAAACGACGTTAACCCTGGCGGCCACCCTGGCGCTGGGCATGCTGCTGACCACGACGGCGCAGGCCAACGATCACAAAGTGATGGGCGTGATTGCCATGCCAAGAAACGAGACCAGCGATCTGGCGCTAAAAATGCCGGTTTGCCGCGTAGTGAAGCGTATTCAGCTTACCGCTGACCACGGTGATGTCGAACTGAGTGGCGCATCCGTCTATTTCAAAACCGCAAAAAGCGCCAGCCAGAGCCTGAGCGTGCCCTCTTCACTGAAAGAGGGGCAAACCACCGACTGGATCAACATTAACAGCGATAACGACAATAAGCGCTGCGTGGCAAAGATCACCTTCTCTGGCCATACGGTGAACTCCTCTGATATGGCAACGCTAAAAATTATTGGCGATGACTAATCCTGCCCGGACACCTTTTTCTGGAAGCGGAATCAACGATGAATGTCAGATATTTAAGCGACGAGGATTTAGATTTTCTTCAGCATTGCAGCGAAGAGCAGCTGGCCGATCTGACCCGTCTGCTTACCCATAACGAAAAGGGAAAGGCTCGCCTGTCGGGCACGCTGCGGCATAACGAGTTATTCAGGTCAATGGAGGGGCATCCGGAGCAGCACCGCTGCAACTGGCAGCTCATCGCCGGCGAGCTGCAGCATTACGGCGGTGACAGCATCGCCAACAAGCTGCGCGGTCACGGCAAGCTGTATCGCACCATTTTGCTGGACGTGGCGAAACGGTTGAAGCTCAAGGCCGATAAAGAGAATTCCACCTTTGAGATTGAACAGGATCTGCTGGCGCACTTTCTGCGTAACGCCTGGCAGAAAATGGATGCCGAACAGAAGCAGGCGTTTTTAGAGGCGGTGGAAGCGAAGGTCTCTGAGCTTGAGGAGCTGCTGCCGCTGCTGCTGGAAGATCCGGCGTTGGCGAAGGGGGTCTCCCACCTGCTCTCCAGCCAGCTCACCCGTATTCTACGTACCCATGCCGCTATCAGCGTTATCGGTCACGGGCTGGTGCGCGGGGCCGGGCTTGGCGGCCCGGTGGGCGCCGCGTTAAATGGCGTTAAGGCCATGAGCGGCAGCGCCTACCGAGTCACCATTCCCGCCGTGCTGCACATTGCCTGTCTGCGACGGATAACGGCCGTCGTACAGGACTAACCCTCACTGCCTAACATTTATTTCATTTCACCCTGTTCAGATCATAGACAGAGTAATTGCCGCTCATTATGATGCCGCGCCCCGCCTTCACTCTCTCTTGGCGGGGCCTTTACTTTCACCATTTTTATGATGATTTTTTGGGGATTTATGGGCGACACTAAGTTGGCTAATCCGGCTCCGCTGGGCTTAATGGGCTTCGGCATGACCACTATTCTGCTTAACCTGCACAATATTGGCATGTTCCCGCTGGATGGCATTATCCTGGCTATGGGCATCTTCTACGGCGGCATCGCGCAAATTTTTGCCGGGCTGCTGGAATATAAAAAAGGCAATACCTTTGGCTTAACCGCCTTTACCTCGTACGGCTCTTTCTGGCTGACGCTGGTGGCGATCCTGCTGATGCCGAAAATAGGCCTGGCGGAAGCGGCTAACGGCCACTTCCTTGGCGTCTATTTAGGCATCTGGGGTATCTTTACCCTGTTTATGTTCTTCGGCACGCTGAAAGGCGCGCGTATGCTGCAGTTTGTCTTCCTGAGCCTGACGGTGCTGTTTGCGCTGCTGTGCGTGGGACATCTGGCAGATAATGAAAGCATCGTTCATGTGGCAGGTTGGATTGGCCTGGTCTGTGGCGCAAGCGCGATCTACCTGGCAATGGGTGAAGTGCTGAACGAGCAGTACGGCCGCAGCGTACTGCCGATTGGCGAAAGAATTTAATCTCTCTGATGCTCCAGCGATTACGCAGGAGCATCGTTCATCTGTTCAGGAGCTTGCCAGCGCGTCAAGCGCCTCTTCGGATAAGCCGGTCAGCTGTATGATCTGCGCGCGCTCCATTCCCTGGTTCAGCATAGCCAGGGCAATGCGGATCGTGGCTTCATTACGTCCTTGAACTACTCCCTTTCCGTGACCTTCCTGTCTAAGTTGTTCTGCAATAGTCATTAGAATACCCTTATGTTGCGGGGCTTTTTTCGCCAGCAAACGAATCAGCGCACCATGATCTACACTATTTCCAGCGTGAACAAGATAGTTAATGACAGTTCTGAGCTGCTGTCCGGTAGTGTATCCCTCCAAAAGTAGGGATACCAAATGCTCATGGAATACCATGAGATCTCGCGCACGAATATGCTTCTGCAAAAACTCAAGCAGCGCCACTCTGCGATGAGTCAGAATGCTATCGTCGGGAATGACCGTACGTTGAGCCTGCCCGGAGTATTCACCTCATTCTGGCGCTTGTCAGAATGAGGTGAGCACCTTGCGAAGAGGCTCGGAAAAAACGCAGCTAGCGGAAAACTATAAGGATGTTTGCTTGAGTTCAGCGCGCGGCGGAATTTCTTGCGAGTTCATATCCTGCCGCAGCCAGATCCCTAAACCTAACCCCACCAGCGCCAGCGCCAGCACGTACCAGGCCGGCGCCAGCGGCGAGACGCCCATCAGCAGGGTGACCGCAATCGGCGTCAGTCCGCCAAAGATGGCGTAAGAGACGTTGTAGGAGAAGGAGATGCCGGTGAAGCGTACCTCAGCCGGGAAGGCCCGTACCATCACGTAGGGCACCGCGCCGACGACGCCGACACCCAGCCCTGCCAGGCCATAGAGCAGTGAGAGATGCTCCGGGTGCGTGCCGGCGAGGTGATAGAAGAGTCCGCTGGTGCAGGCCAGCAAGATGCTGCCGACGATAAAGGTTCTGCTGGCTCCGAAACGATCCGCCGCCAGTCCGGCCAGCAGGCAGCCAATGCAGAGCATAATGGTCGCCACGCTGTTGGCCTGCAGGGTCAGCGCCGGAGCGAGTCCATACTGCTTCTGTAGCCAGACCGGCGACATCAGGATCACCACCACGATGCAGGCGGAGAGCAGCCAGGTGAGCAGCATGGAGATCGCTACCGCCTTCTTATGTTTCACCACCACCGCCTTCACCGGCAGCTCCTGAGCCAGAGCCTTACGCTGCTGCATCTCAAGGAAGATCGGTGTCTCCTGCAGCCAGCGGCGCAGGTACATCGCCACCAGGCCAAACGCGCCGCCGAGCAGAAACGGAATACGCCAGCCATATTCGTGCAGCGTCTCCGGCGTCATCGTGCGGTTCACCACCGTTGCGACCACCGATCCAAGCAGAATACCTACGGTCAGTCCCGCCGTCAGGGTGCCACAGGCGATACCGATCCGCCGGGCAGGTACGTGCTCAGCAACAAAAACCCATGCTCCCGGGACCTCACCGCCAATCGCCGCGCCCTGTAAAAGACGCATCAGCAGCAGAAGCAGCGGTGCGGCAATGCCGATAGAGGCATAGGTGGGCAGCAGGCCAATCGCCAGCGTCGGCACCGCCATCAGCAGAATGCTCAGAGTAAACATCTTCTTCCGCCCGACCAGATCGCCAAAGTGCGCCATGATAATGCCGCCCAGCGGTCGCGCCAGATAGCCTGCGGCAAAGATACCGAAGGTTTGAACCTGGCGCAGCCACTCAGGGATATTCGCCGGGAAGAAGAGCGCCCCAACGACGGCGGCAAAGAAGACGAAGATAATGAAGTCGTAAAACTCCAGCGCGCCGCCAAGGGCAGCGAGCGAGAGCGTTTTATAGTCCTGACGATTCAGCGGGCGTGCGTTTTCAGACATAACGAACCATGTATAAAAAGAGGTGGATGATGATATTTTACGGCTTATGTAAACTTAAAATTACTATATCGTAAAAAAATCAGCACGCCACTCTTTGGCTGGCTTATCACATGGCTTATACCAGAAAAGCCCTTTATTCAGGAGATTGTTTCGCGATGGGCGCTCTTAGGGCGAAAAGCTGCTACCACCTCGGGATGGGTTTCTACATAGGGTCCCTCAAGCAACTGTAAACAATAAGGTACACTAGCAAAAATACCCGGTACGATCACCTTCCCGTCACGCTCTTTTACCCCCTCCAGCGTCTCCTGGATCGATTTCGGCTGGCCAGGAAGATTGAGGATCAGCGCCTGCTTGCGGATCACGCCCACCTGGCGCGACAGGATCGCCGTGGGGACAAAGTGCAGGCTGATCTGTCGCATCTGTTCGCCAAAGCCGGGCATCTGGCGATCGGCCACGGCCAGCGTCGCGTCGGGCGTCACGTCCCGGCGCGCTGGCCCCGTGCCGCCAGTGGTCAGCACCAGGTGGCAGCTCATCTCATCCACCAGCTCGCACAGCGTCTGCTCGATGATCGCCTGCTCGTCTGGGATGAGGCGGGTTTCGATGGTAAAGGGGGTCGCGAGGGCGGAGGCCAGCCAGGCTTCGAGGGCGGGAATACCCTTATCCTGATAGACACCGCTGGAGGCGCGGTCAGAGACAGAGACTAAGCCGATGCGTAATGTATTCATAGCATTTCCGTTTAAACAATATCGATACGGGAATGATACACGCAGAGGAGAACAACAGACAGGATCGAAAAGCAGGAGCGTGACCGGAGGACCGGCCACGCAGAAGGGTTACAGCAGATCGCCGATCATGGTTTCCAGTTTACCCTGGTCAACGGCAAACTTACGGATACCGTCCGCCAGCTTGTCTACCGCCATCGGATCCTGGTTGTGTTCCCACAGGAACTCAGCTTCGGTGATGCGTTCCGGACGCGCTTTCACTTCGCCGCTGAAGGAGAGCTTACGCTCAACCGTCCCTTCGCTCTCTGCCAGCTCTTTCAGCAGCGCAGGGGCGATGGTCAGGCGGTCGCAACCTGCCAGCTCAATGATCTCACCGACGTTACGGAAGCTTGCACCCATTACTACGGTCTCGTAGCCGTGCTGCTTATAGTATTCGTAGATTTCAGTAACGGAGACCACGCCCGGATCTTCAGAGGCCGCGTACTCTTTTTTGTCGGTGTTGGACTTGTACCAGTCAAGAATACGGCCCACAAACGGTGAAATCAGGAACACGCCCGCTTCCGCACAGGCACGCGCCTGGGCGAAGGAGAACAGCAGGGTCAGGTTACAGTTGATGCCCTCTTTCTCCAGCTGCTCAGCGGCACGAATGCCCTGCCAGGTGGAAGCCAGCTTGATCAGGATGCGATCGTTGCTGATGCCTGCGTCGTTGTAGAGCTTGATCAGGCGTTTGGCCTTGGCAATGGAGCCTTCGGTGTCATAGGAGAGACGCGCGTCCACTTCGGTAGAGATACGGCCCGGTACCAGCTTCAGGATCTCCAGACCGATGTTCACCGCCAGCTTGTCAGAGGCGTCAACGATCTGCTGCGCGCGGTCGCTGCTCTGGCTTTTTGCCCACGTCACGGCGTCGTCAATCAGCTTGCGGTATTCAGGGATCTGGGCTGCGTTAAGGATCAGAGAAGGGTTGGTTGTAGCATCCTGCGGCTGATACAGCTTCATTGCCGCGATGTCTCCAGTGTCGGCCACCACGGTGGTGAACTGACGCAGGGAGGTCAATTTATCCGTCATAATCGTGTTTCTCTTTAAACAGCTTGTTAGGGGGATGTAACCGGTCTTCCCTGATGATATCACGACGCACTGTCAGCGCAACCGCAGACAGTGCCCAAAGCTGGAGTATGCTAGACTCGGTCAACGACGCGTTGCGCCGCCGCAAAATGGCAGCGTTTACACTGGCTTATCGGCATGAACAAGAGGAATGTGAATGCCAGATTTTTTCCTGTTTATCAATGAAATACTCTGGGGCTCGGTGATGATCTACCTGCTTATGGGAGCAGGGATCTGGTTCACCGTGCGCACGGGGTTTATTCAGTTTCGCTACCTACGCCACGTCGGCAAAAGTCTGAAAAATAGCGTGACGCCCCAGCCTGGCGGATTAACCTCATTCCAGGCGCTCTGCACCAGCCTCGCGGCGCGCGTTGGCAGCGGCAACCTGGTCGGCGTGGCGCTGGCGATCTCTGCCGGGGGACCAGGCGCGGTGTTCTGGATGTGGGTCTCCGCGCTGATCGGCATGGCAACCGCCTTTGCTGAATGCGCTCTGGCGCAGCTCTATAAAGAGCGTGACGAACATAATCAGTTTCGCGGCGGCCCCGCCTGGTATATTACCCGCGGCCTGGGCATGCGCTGGATGGGCATCGTATTCGCCCTCTTCCTGCTGCTGGTCTACGGCCTCATTTTTAACACCGTCCAGTCCAACGCGGTGGTCCACGCCCTGCGCTATGCCTGGGAGATACCCGAGCTGCTTAGCGGGCTGCTTCTGGCTACTGCCACGCTGCTGGCGATTATGCTCGGCATTCGCGGCGTTGCCCGCATCATGCAGTGGCTGGTCCCGATAATGACGCTGATATGGGTGCTCGCCAGCCTGCTGATCAGCGCCTGGCATGTTGAACAGCTGCCCGGCATCGCCAGCACCATCTTCCGGTGCGCCTTCGGCTGGCACGAGGCGGCGGCAGGCGCGCTCGGCTATACCGTTAGCCAGGCACTGACCAGCGGCTTTCAGCGCGGCATGCTGTCGAACGAGGCGGGAATGGGCACGACGCCCAATGCCGCGGCCGCGGCGGCATCGTGGCCTCCCCATCCGGCCGCGCAAGGGATCGTGCAGATGATCGGCGTCTTTACCGATACCATTATCGTCTGCACTGCCAGCGCGCTCATCGTTCTGCTGGCCAATGAGTCGGCGGCACATACCCCCCTCAACGGCATTGAGCTCGTTCAGCAGGCGATGGTCTCTCTGACCGGCAGCTGGGCCGCCGGTTTCGTTGCCGTTATTACCGTGTTGTTTGCCTTTTCCACCATCGTGGTGAACTACATCTATGCCGAAAATAATCTGATCTTTCTGCGCCTGCACAGCAAACGCAACCTCTGGCTGATGCGTGCCGGCACGCTGCTGATGGTGATGATAGGCTCGCTGCTGAGCCTGCCGATGGTCTGGCAGCTGGCAGACGTCATAATGGCGCTGATGGCGATTGTTAACCTCAGCGCCATCCTGCTGCTGTCGCCGGTGGTGCGAATTATTGCCAATGACTATCTGCGTCAGCGCAGGCTGGGGGTGCGGCCGGTGTTTGATCCCCAGCGCTATCCGGAGATCCAACGCCAGCTGGCACCCGGTGCGTGGGACAATCTGCCAGACGGCTAGGCTATCAATCGCAACTATCGATCAACGCAGGCGCTTTTTTTGCTACAGTCCGTTTTTTGCTAAAGTCTGCGCAAATTTTCCCTAAGGAGTGGACATGCTGATCCTGATCTCGCCGGCCAAGACGCTGGATTACCAAAGCCCGCTGGCCACCCAGCGCTATACGCAGCCGGTGCTGCTGGACCATTCCCAGCAGCTGATTGACGTCGCCCGCCAGCTCTCCGCGCCGCAAATCAAGACCCTGATGGGCATCAGCGATAAGCTGGCCGATCTCAACGCGACCCGCTTCCACGACTGGCAGCCGGACTTCACTCCTGACAACGCCCGTCAGGCTATCCTGGCCTTTAAGGGCGACGTCTATGCCGGTATGCAGGCCGAGACCTTCAGCGAGGACGACTTTACCTTCGCCCAGCAGCACCTGCGGATGCTCTCAGGTCTCTACGGCGTGCTGCGTCCCCTTGACTTAATGCAGCCCTACCGTCTGGAGATGGGCATACGCCTGCAAAACCCTAAAGGCAGCGATCTCTATCAGTTCTGGGGTGAGACCATCACCACTACGCTAAACGAGGCGCTGGCGGCCCAGGGGGATAACATTATTGTTAACCTGGCGTCGGATGAGTATTTCCGGGCGGTGAAGCCGAAGCTGCTTGCAGGCGAGATTGTAAAACCGGTCTTTCTTGATGAGAAAAACGGTACCTTTAAGGTGATCAGCTTCTATGCGAAAAAAGCGCGCGGGCTAATGAGCCGCTACATTATTGAAAACCGCCTGACGACGCTCGATCAGCTCAAGGCGTTTGATGTTGATGGCTACGTTTTTGATGAAGAGGCGTCGCAAAAGAACGAGCTGGTCTTTAAGCGTAGCGAACGTTAAAAGCAGCGCCGCGAGCGCTAAGCGCCCCGCGACGCTGTCGTGATTAATGGCGGTGATGGTCCGGGTCATGGCCCAGATGGCGGCCGTTATCGTGACGCTCAAAGTCACGATGGTCCGGACGGTGTGGCTGCCAGCGGTTTTCTCGCCACTCGTAGTGTTTTTTCCAGTAGCTATGGTCACGCCAGTGGCCGCCGTCCCAGTAGTTGCCGCTGTTGTCGCGATCGCCAATCTGCAGTTTTACCGAAGGGAGCAGGGTTAGCTCTGCCGCCTGGGCCGCCATTGGGGCGATGGCCAGCATGGAGAGAGCGAGGATCAGAGGTTTTAAAATGGGCTTCAACATGGGTAACTCCTTACTTCTTTTGTGGCCCGTTATGGGCTGATGTAAGAAGATTACGTAATTCGTTATCGAGTTGTTATTCTCTGCAATCCTAATCTCTAAGTGACCGCATTTATTGGGAATTTCTGCTTTTTCTCTGCAAAATTCCTGCACATTTTCTTCATATTTGGCCGTAAAAAAGCCGGGGCGCTTTTCGTGAACGACGCTCCCGGCTTATGTACAGCTTACTCTTTATCGCCCAGCAGTACGGACTCCAGCGCGATCTTGATCATATCGTTAAAGGTCGTCTGACGCTCGGCAGCGGTAGTCTGCTCATGGGTACGGATATGGTCGGAAACGGTGCAGATAGTCAGCGCTTTCGCCCCGAATTCCGCCGCTACGCCGTAGATCCCCGCCGCTTCCATCTCCACGCCGAGAATGCCATATTTTTCCATCACGTCGAACATGGTCGGATCCGGCGTGTAGAAGAGATCGGCAGAGAAGATGTTGCCGACGCGAGCGTCAACGCCCAGCGCTTTAGCCGCGTCTACCGCGTTACGCACCATGTCAAAATCAGCAATCGCCGCGAAGTCGTGATCCTTAAAGCGCAGACGGTTTACCTTGGAGTCGGTGCAGGCACCCATGCCAATCACGACGTCACGCAGCTTAACGTCAGCGCGTACCGCACCGCAGGAGCCTACGCGGATGATCTTCTTCACGCCAAAATCGGTGATCAGCTCTTTGGTGTAGATAGAGCAGGACGGAATACCCATGCCGTGGCCCATCACGGAGATTTTACGGCCTTTGTAGGTACCGGTATAGCCCAGCATACCGCGCACGTTATTTACTTCGCGTACCTCTTCGAGGAAGGTTTCCGCGATATGTTTAGCACGCAGCGGATCGCCCGGCATCAGCACAACGTCAGCGAAGTCGCCCATTTCGGCATTAATGTGGGGAGTTGCCATTTTCATTCCTTTTTATACATTTTTGCGCCGGATGGCGGCTACGCCTTATCCGGCTTACAGGATCCGAAGGCCCGGCACGCGCAGCGCCGCCGGGCAAAAGCATTACAGCATGTTTTTGCCATATTCCATTGGCGACGTACCGAAGTACGATGCCAGCGTCTGGCCGATATCCGCGAAGGTGTCACGGTGGCCCAGCGAGCCAGGCTTGACGCTCGGGCCGTAGATTAGCACCGGGATATGCTCGCGGGTGTGGTCCGTACCGGTCCAGGTCGGGTCGCAGCCGTGGTCAGCGGTGAAGATGATGATGTCACCCTCCTCTACCAGGGCTAACAGCTCCGGCATACGGCGGTCGAACAGCTCAAGGCCGCCCGCATAGCCCGCAACGTCGCGACGGTGCCCCCAGGTAGAGTCGAAGTCAACGAAGTTGGTAAACACGATGGTGTTATCACCCGCTTCCTTCATCTCTTTAACGGTAGCGTCAAACAGCGCGTCCAGGCCGGTGGCTTTCACTTTTTTGGTGATACCGACGTGGGCATAGATATCGGCGATTTTACCTACCGATACGACATGGCCATCTTTCTCTTCCACCAGCTTCTGCAGAATGGTCGGCGCCGGCGGCTCTACCGCCAGATCGTGACGGTTACCGGTACGCTGGAAGTTACCCGCCTTGTCGCCAACAAACGGACGCGCAATAACGCGGCCGATGTTGTAGCCGCCTTCGGTTAGCTCTTCACGGGCGATTTCACACAGCGCGTAGAGCTTATCCAGACCATAGGTCTCTTCATGGCAGGCAATCTGGAATACCGAGTCCGCTGAGGTATAGAAAATCGGCTTGCCGGTTTTCATATGCTCTTCACCGAGCTGATCCAGAATGACCGTCCCGGAGGAGTGACAGTTGCCCAGGTAACCCGGTAATCCGGCGCGCTCTACCAGCTTGTCGAGCAGTTCCTGTGGGAAGCTGTTCTCGGTGTCGGAGAAGTAGCCCCAGTCAAAGAGAACCGGCACGCCGGCAATCTCCCAGTGGCCCGACGGCGTATCTTTCCCGGAGGAGAGCTCGTGCGCCCATGCGTAAGCGCCAGCGATCTCTGCGTTACCGTCCATCCCCGCAGGAATGGTTCCGGTTGAGCCTTCATGCGCTTTTGCCAGGCCCAGACGGGTTAAATTAGGCAGGTTTAGCGGGCCCTGGCGACCCGTGTTAGCTTCGCCTTTGGCACAGGCTTCGGCAATATGGCCGAGCGTATCAGAGCCTGCATCGCCAAAACGTTCCGCATCTTCGGTAGCGCCGATGCCGAAAGAGTCCAGCACCATAATAAATGCACGTTTCATATTTTCTCCGTACTAGTGCTTCATAAAAAATCGATCAGATCAGTATACAGCTATTCAGTAATACGACGATAGACGGTTGGCGTGGTTTCGGGAGCTTGATCGTCTAACGTCACGGCGGACTTCACGGCCTTCGCCGCTTCCTGCCAGCTGGCCTCGTCTTTGGCGTGGATCACCGCCAGCGGCCGCTGGCCGTCAACGCTGTCGCCCAGACGCGCCATATCGGTGAAGCCCACGCTGTAGTCAATGCTGTCAGAGGCCTGGCGACGACCGCCGCCCATCGACACCACCGCCATGCCCAGCGCACGGGTATCCATCGCCGAGACAAACCCTTCGGTATCGGCGTAGACCGCCTTGCTGAGGGTCGCCGTCGGCAGGTACTTCGCGTAGTTCTCGACGAAGTCAGCCGGGCCTTTTTGCGCGGCTACCATCCGGCCAAACACCTCTGCCGCTTTGCCGTTATCCAGTACCGCCTGCAGCTGCTGGCGAGCATCGGCATCGTCACGGGCAAGCTTGCCGGAGATCAGCATCTCCACGCACAGCGCCATAGTGACATCGAGCAGGCGCGGGTTGCGGTACTCGCCGGTAAGGAACTGCACCGCCTCACGCACTTCTACCGCGTTACCGGCGCTGGAGGCCAGAACCTGGTTCATATCGGTCAGCAGAGCCGTGGTGCGTACGCCCGCGCCGTTGGCGACGCCGACGATAGCTTCGGCCAGCGCGGCGGAAAGTTCATAGGTAGGCATAAACGCCCCGCTGCCCACTTTCACATCCATCACCAGCGCATCCAGCCCTTCGGCCAGCTTTTTCGCCAGAATGGAGGCGGTGATCAGCGGAATAGAGTCAACCGTGGCGGTAATGTCGCGGGTAGCGTAGAAGCGCTTGTCCGCTGGCGCGAGAGAGCTGGTCTGCCCGATGATCGCGACGCCAACGTCCTTGATAATGTCCCGGAAGCGGCTGTCGCTCGGGAAGATGTCAAAACCAGGGATGGCCTCCAGCTTGTCGAGGGTGCCACCGGTGTGGCCCAGACCGCGTCCGGAGATCATCGGTACGTAGCCGCCGCAGGCTGCCACCATTGGACCGAGCATCAGGGAGGTCACGTCGCCCACGCCGCCGGTAGAGTGCTTATCAACAATCGGGCCGTTCAGGCTGAGGCTTTTCCAGTCCAGCACCGTACCCGAATCGCGCATCGCCATCGTCAGGGAGACGCGCTCCGGCATGGCCATGTCGTGGAAAAAGATGGTCATTGCCAGCGCGGCGATCTGACCTTCTGAAACGGTGTTATCACGAATGCCGTTGATAAAAAAGCGAATCTCTTCGTCGCTGAGGGCGTGGCCATCGCGTTTTTTTCGAATAATTTCTTGAGCGAGAAACAAGGTAACCCCCTTGATGAGCTGGCGCGAAGGCCACCGGCATACGCCCGATGGCGCTCCGCTTATCGGGCCTACGGAGAGGCCCAACGGTGTTGATTAATAGCTGCTTGCGCTTTTGCCGTCGCCGTGGCCGAGGGCCTTCAGCAGGCTCGCCAGCAGGCTGGATGCGCCAAAGCGGTAGTGGCGTGCGTCAGCCCACTCAGCACCGAACAGCTGGTCGGCGATGGCGAGGAACTGCGCGGCATCTTCCGCCGTGCGTACGCCGCCTGCCGGTTTGAAGCCTACGGTTTTCTCGACGCCCAGATCGCGGATGGTTTCCAGCATAATGCGCGCGCTCTCTGGGGTAGCGTTAACCGGCACTTTACCGGTGGACGTTTTGATGAAGTCCGCGCCCGCCTTGATAGCGATCTCAGAGGCTTTACGGATCAGCGCCTCCTCTTTCAGCTCGCCGGTCTCAATGATCACCTTCAGCAGCACGTTAGCTTCAGCACAGGCGGCTTTACAGGCCTGCACCAGATCGAAACCGACCTGCTCGTTACCAGCGATCAGCGCCCGATAAGGGAACACCACATCTACCTCGTCCGCGCCGTAGGCGATAGCCGCGCGCGTCTCTGCCAGCGCGATCTCGATATCGTCATTGCCGTGCGGGAAGTTGGTGACCGTCGCGATGCGGATCTCCGGCGTGCCCTGCTCTTTCAGCGTCTTACGCGCAATCGGAATAAAGCGCGGGTAGATGCAGATAGCCGCGGTGTTGCCCACCGGGGTTTTTGCCTGGTGACACAGAGCGATCACTTTCGCATCGGTGTCATCGTCGTTCAGGGTGGTCAAATCCATCAGTTGCAATGCACGCAGGCTGCTTGCAGTTAAATCAGTCATAACACTCTCCAGAAGCTGAAGACGGCGTTTGCCGGTTCATCGGTTAACCGGGCGGGTCTGTTACTATTCTAACATCCTCCCGCCACGACACTTCGACACACATCACAGTTAATGAAAACGTCATGCAAAGTTGCACAATATTATTGTGAAGTACGTCACTATCTACGCCGTTCATTACCGAGCGGTCCGGAACGGCTGGCATGTTATAATTCTAACATAACAGCCCTGCCAAACGCGACAGCTCGCCGTAGATTGCCTCTTAGCGGGAGAAAAATGATAAAATTTTCA
Organism: Escherichia sp. ESNIH1; assembly: GCA_002918705.1. Taxonomy (GTDB): domain Bacteria; phylum Pseudomonadota; class Gammaproteobacteria; order Enterobacterales; family Enterobacteriaceae; genus Pseudescherichia. Next base: position 427,940 of record PQKR01000001.1, read on the forward strand.
CATAAACGTTTGATACGTATTATCTAGCAGCGTAGCAGCAATCTCGTCAGGCGATTCCGGGCGTAGCTCACAAAGTGTGCTAAATACGCGGGCGGCCTGCTCGGGGCGGTTAGGCTGCCCCTGGAAGCCGTTGAGGGGCATATCCGGCGCGTCTGTTTCCAGCAGTAAAGAAGAGAGCGGCAGGCGGGCAATGACGTCGCGGGTCTTACTCGCCCGCGGATAGGTGATCGTGCCCCCGACGCCAATCCGGTAGCCCATCTCAACGAAGCGCTGGGCCTGTTGCAGGCTGCCGGCAAAACCGTGTACCACGCCGGTGCGCGGCAGGCTATGACGCTTGAGGTGCATCGCCAGCTTGTCATGAGTGCGCCGGGAGTGGAGGATCACCGGCAGATCGTAGCGCTTTGCCAGCCGGAGCTGCGCATCAAGCAGCTGCTCCTGCTTATCAAACTGCGGATCCTCGCGATAGAGATCTAAACCGATCTCCCCCACCGCCACCAGCCGGGTAGGCCGTGCGGCAAGCAGATCTGTCAGCCTGTCGATGCATGCCGGGGTATGGTTTTCAATTACGATGGGGTGTAGTCCGAGCGCGGCATAGACAGCCTCAAACCGCTCCGCCAGCGCCAGTACGCGAGAGAAATGAGCGGCTTCGACGGCGGGAACGATCACTGCTTCAACGCCCGCGGCACTGGCTTTGACAAGGCTCTGCGCCTCATCGCCGGTAAAGGGTGGAAAGTCAAAGTGGCAGTGGGTATCGATAAAGCGCTGCATCATGCCGAACTCTCTTTACTGAACGTCGTATCGTTGGCCTGGGGGGCATCGACCAGAGGCGTCGTTAGCGCGTCGTTTGCCACCACCGCAGGCGGCACCACTACCGTTGTCGGCGTGACGATACGCGGCGCATGGCGCAGCAGCGGTGGCTCGTCAACCAACAGCTTACCCACGGTGGCGAGGAAATAGCGACCGCACAGCCGCCCCATCTTGTAATCATCGCGCAGCGCCGGAAGGCGGCTACCAAGAGCCATGCTCTTCAGCAGGCGTGGCGGATAGATCTCAAAGATCCGCAGCTTGCCGGGCGGCTTCTCAATAAATTGCTGGATCGCATGATAGCTATTCTCATGGTGATGAACGAGGTTGACGAAAGGCTGAAGGCTACCCTCGCCTAGCCATCGCTCCATGCGCTTAAACCACTGCGGGGTATAGTACATCTGCGACGGCACAGTGCGGATCACCACGATGGTTTTCGCCCCCCGCTTTGCCGCCTCCTGCACTGGGATGGCATCGCTGATGCCGCCGTCAAGATAGTTAATCCCGTCCAGCATCACGCCGCTGCGGTAAAAGCCGGGGATGGCGCTGGTGGCGCGGATCAGATCCAGCCAGGTCTGGCTGGTTGGAGAGAAGTAGCCTGGGGTGTAGTCATCGCCCCGGCAGGCGCACATATAGAACAGCTTGCCAACGTCAAAGAGACGGGCAGCGGTATCCATCGCCAGCGGCATCTCCCTGGCAGTGGACTCTACCAGCCAGTCGAGGTCGATCAGGTTACCGCCGCGGACAAAGCGTACCGGATTAAAAAATTCACGAGAGGTGGTATAGCGCATAATCACTTTGCGCGCGTAGCCAGGCTGATTACAGAGGTAGGCTGAGATGTTTTGTGCCCCGGCGGAGGTGCCGAAGAAGAGGTCGAAGGGGTTGAATTGCGCGCGCATAAATTCGTCCAGCACGCCGGCAGTAAAGATGCCTCGTTGACCGCCGCCCTCACAAACTAAAGCGAGCCGCCCCGGGCGAAAGGAGTTCAACGCCAGCGGCGCTATATTGCCGAGCGTAACGGGAATTCGCTGCCCCACCCTGCTTTCCTTTCATTGTTTTATTTATTAAGAGCTTATCTCATTTTTTAGTTTTCATAAACCGTGAAAGCCAGTCACAAGGACTGGCTTTACGATTAGCGGGAGTTTACGGCTCGCTATGGACGCCGACGTCCCATGAACAGGCTGACCAGGAACAGAATGATCCCGACAACAAAAACAATTTTTGCTGCACCTGCTGCCGTACCGGCCAGGCCACCAAAGCCCAGAGCAGCGGCAATTAACGCGATAACCAGAAATATAATGCCCCAACGAAACATAAGATTCTCCTTTCCTTTACCATAGTTAACGTTACCGCTGTTAGTGAGCGCTCAGGCTACTCACCGGCGATACTTACTCGGTTTGATGCTCACGTCCCCCGTTACACGGCGGGGGATCGCATTCTGAGATTACTTGTTAACTTTAAGATCGTTTTTTACACTTTTCACACCATCGACCGCTTTAGAGATGCTCTCTGCACGTTCGATTTGTGCCTGGGAATCCACCGTACCGGTCAGCTGGACCACACCATCGGTGGTTTCAACTTTCACTTTACGTGCCGGAACGATGTCATCAGCTAACAGCTTGGCTTTAATTTCACTGGTAGTGGCGGTATCACCCGCGTAGCCTTTCACAGAAGAGGTTTTACCGTCACGAACGTGCAGCTTGTCGCTGACGGACTTAACGCCCTCAACCTGTTTAGTGACTTTCACCGCCTCTTCAGCCTGCGCCTGGCTCTCAACGAAACCGCTCAGCGTGACAACAGATTTGTCAGTCTTAACGGAGATGTCGGTGCTCTTAATACTTTCGTGATCGACCAGAGCTGCTTTAACTTTGGCAGTGATCGCGCTATCGTCCATGAAGTTACCGACTTTATTCATAGAGCTATCGATTTTTTCGCCCGCGCTGTGCGCCGTAGATTGCGCTTTGTCGGTTGCACTGGTCTCTGCCAGAGCAGAACCGCTTGCAACAACAGAACCTAATACAACAGCCAGCAGGGTTTTAGAAATCTTCAGTCTTGTCATAGTCATCGATCTATTCCTTTCAGTTTGCCCGCGTTTTGGGCTTTGAGCAGCCATCAAGGCCGCTTTGCTGCTACGGTGAATAACACCGTCTGTTTCAGCCATTAATCATGTGACTAAAAAAGAGTGTGGCATGAAACGCTTTTATTCACGCATTGAACAGTGCATTCATCCACACGTTTGGTAATCACTTTGTTAAATATAGCCAACAATTTAAAAAGCGCTTGGGAGAGAAGATAAAAAACAGGCGATAAAAGCAAAAAGCGGGCTATTTAAGAACATTCCGCAAGGGTCTAATAAGACAGGGAAAGTGACAGAGCACGACGGCTGCCGTGCTCTGGAGAAAGGATTAGTGTTCGCGGGTTTTACGGAACTGCACGTCAGGATAACGCTCCTGAGTCAGGTTCAGGTTGACCATAGTCGGCGCGATGTAGGTGAGGTTATCACCGCCGTCCAGCGCCAGCTGGATCTCGTTTTTACGTTTGAACTCCTCGAACTTCTTCACATCGCTGCACTCGACCCAGCGGGCGGTGGCGACGTTAACCGATTCGTAGATCGCTTCAACGTTGTATTCACTCTTCAGGCGCGCAACCACCACGTCGAACTGCAGCACCCCGACCGCGCCAACGATGAGATCGTTGTTGGCAATTGGACGGAACACCTGCACCGCGCCCTCTTCTGAGAGCTGAACCAGCCCTTTGAGCAGCTGCTTCTGCTTCAGCGGATCGCGCAGGCGGATACGACGGAACAGCTCAGGCGCAAAGTTCGGAATACCGGTGAACTTCATCATCTCACCCTGAGTAAAGGTGTCGCCGATCTGGATCGTACCGTGGTTGTGCAGACCGATGATATCTCCCGGATACGCCTCTTCCACGTGGGAGCGGTCGCCCGCCATAAAGGTCAACGCGTCGGAAATGACCACATCCTTACCAATACGCACCTGGCGCAGCTTCATGCCTTTTTCATATTTCCCGGAAACGACACGCAGGAACGCCACGCGGTCACGGTGTTTCGGGTCCATGTTGGCCTGAATTTTAAAGACGAAGCCGGAGAACTTCTCCTCCTGGGCTTCCACTTCACGGGTGTCGGTTTTACGCGGCATTGGCGTAGGTGCCCACTCGACCAGCCCGTCCAGCATATGGTCAACGCCGAAGTTGCCCAGCGCGGTACCGAAGAACACCGGGGTGATCTCACCGGCCAGGAAGAGATCTTTATCGAACTCGTGCGAGGCCCCCTTCACCAGCTCCAGCTCGTCACGCAGCTGCGCCGCCAGCTCTTCACCCACCGCCCCATCCAGCTCGGGGTTATCCAGGCCCTTAACGATACGGACCTCCTGAATGGTGTGCCCTTTACCGGTCTGGTACAGGTAGGTTTCGTCTTTATAAAGGTGGTAAACGCCTTTGAACAGCTTACCGCAGCCGATCGGCCAGGTAATGGGGGCGCAGGCGATCTTCAGCTCGCTCTCTACCTCGTCCATCACTTCCATTGGATCGCGGATGTCACGGTCGAGCTTGTTCATAAAGGTCAGGATCGGCGTATCGCGCAGACGGGTAACTTCCATCAGCTTGCGGGTACGATCCTCAACCCCTTTCGCGGCGTCGATAACCATCAGGCAGCAGTCCACCGCCGTCAGGGTACGGTAGGTATCTTCAGAGAAGTCTTCGTGACCCGGGGTATCCAGCAGGTTCACCAGGCAGTCGTGATAGGGGAACTGCATCACGGAGGTGGTGATTGAGATCCCACGCTGCTTCTCCATCTCCATCCAGTCGGATTTGGCATGCTGGCTTGAGCCACGGCCTTTTACCGTACCGGCGGTCTGGATTGCCTGTCCGAACAGCAGCACCTTTTCAGTAATAGTGGTTTTACCGGCGTCCGGGTGAGAGATAATGGCAAAAGTACGGCGCTTGGCCACCTCTTGCAGATAAGGAGACAACGTCATAATCAAATCTTCTTATATAAGCGCGGCACCAGGCCGCGCATCATGAATAGGGAAAATGCGGCTATTTTACCCAGCAATGGGAGGCAGGCAATCAATGTTTACACAGGCGTTGCTCCAGTTCGCTCAACGAGGTCACGGTCCAGGTCGGGTTGATCCCCTCCGGCAGCGTGCGGTTGTGTGCATTGAGCCAGCAGGTTGCTAATCCGGCATTCATCCCGCCCAGAATATCGGACTCGGCGGTATCGCCTACCATCAGCACGCGAGCGCGATCCGGGTTGCCCGCCTGCTCCAGCGCGTAGTCAAAGATACGCGGATGCGGCTTCGCCACGCCAACCTGCTCGGAGATGACGATCAGGTCAAAATGGTCGCGCAGGCCGGTGCGCTCAAGGCGAATTTGCTGGAGCGCGGTAAAGCCGTTAGTAATAATGCCCATTTTACACTTGCCCTGCAGGGCGTTCAGCAGTGAGACCGCCCCCGGCAGCGGGGCGCAAATTTCGGCCATCGCGTTGATAAAAGCGCTGTTGAGATCGCCTGGCTGCACGCTGAGGCGATCGGCCCAGCTCTGGAAACGCTGGTGCTGCAGCTGTAAAGAGGTGATGGCACCGTTCTGGTAATCCACCCACAGCGGCTTATTGACCGCCTGGTAGTCCTGAAAATCTTCGGCGGTAAAGGTCACGCTGTAGTCGAGAAACATCCGCTGTAGTCCGCTGAATGAGTCGAAGGTAAACAGCGTTTCGTCGGCATCAAAGAAGATCCAGTCCCAGTTCATTACATCACCTTTTTTATTAAAGCGGCAAAGCCATAATTACGGCGTCTTCGCGCCCGTCAGCGGTTGGATAGTAGTTGCGGCGAATTGTCGCCTCGTTAAAACCGAGGCTTTCGTAGAGGGCAATAGCCGCCGCGTTTGAGGCCCGCACCTCCAGCCACAGCGTCAGCACGTCACGCTTCTCCAGCTCGCTAATGAGATGCTCAAGCAGTGCGCGCCCCAGCCCCCGACGCTGAAACGCGGGATCGACCGCGATATTAAACAGCGTGGCTTCATCAAGCACGACCTGGGTAATGGCAAACGCTGCCAGCGTCTCGTCAACGCTCAAGCCCAGGTTCAGGTAGCGCTCCCCTTGATTGCTGGTGAAGGTCTTTTCGCTCCAGGGGAAAGCGTGGGCGCGTTGCTCAATCGCAAAAGCGTGGGTAAGGTCAGCCGTGCTGAGGGAAGAAATCGTGTTCATACTCGCAGATCTGTCGCCATAGGTCGGCTCGCGCCGCCGGGTTTGCCCGCAGTTCATCGAGTGCGGGAGAGTGAACGCGCGCGCCTTCCAGCGTCAGCGCCTCGTCAGCGCCCAGCAACCAGCTGTTACAGCGGCTCTCCGGGGGCAGCATCGCCACGCGGTCGGGAGTGAGCTGTAGCACCTGATCCGGGGTGATGGCCAGCGCCCGCAGGATATCGCCTATCAGCGGCTCGCTAAGGGCCGGAAGCGTGCTTGACACCATCACCAGCCGGATATGGGCGGGCAGTGACACAGCGACTTCGCCCTGTAACGCTGTAGGCAGGCGCAAAGACCACTGGGTAATGCCCAGCTGCTGTAGCTGCCAGTCGCGTCGGGAAATCATAGCGGGTCACTCCTGTATGTCAGGCGCGCAAATATAGCAAATTCGTCGTATCTGCGCCAACAAACAACTATAATCCAGCGCTGAGTTTATTAAGGAGCTGTTTCATGTCTGCTTTAACCCCGGCAAGTGAAGTCTTGCTGCGTCACAGTGATGATTTCGAAGAGAGCCGCGTTCTGTTTGCCGGAGATATGCAGGACGACCTGCCCGCGCGTCTGGATACCGCTGAGAGCCGCGCCCATACCCAACAGTTTCACCATTGGCAGGTGCTGAGCCGCCAGCTGGGCGAAAACGCACGCTTTAGCCTTGTTGCCGAGCAGGCCGACGTTGGCGATAGCGATACGCTGATCTACTACTGGCCGAAGAACAAGCCGGAAGCCCAGTTCCAGCTGATGAATATCCTCTCCCTGCTGCCGCTGGGCACCGATATCTTTGTGGTCGGCGAGAACCGCAGCGGCGTGCGCAGCGCCGAGCAGATGCTGGCGGAGTACTGTCCGCTAAACAAGGTCGACAGCGCGCGCCGCTGCGGCCTGTATCATGGACGTCTGGAGAAGCAGCCCGCGTTCGATGCCGCGGCGTTTGGCGGTAGCTATACGCTGGACGGCCTGACCATCCACACCCTGCCGGGCGTGTTCAGCCGTGATGGTCTGGACAGCGGCAGCCAGCTGCTGCTCTCTACCCTGACGCCGCATACCAAAGGCAAGGTGCTGGATATTGGCTGCGGCGCGGGCGTGCTCTCCGCGGTGCTGGCCAGCCACTCGCCGAAGGTGCGCCTGACGCTCTGTGACGTCAGCGCCCCGGCGGTAGAAGCCAGCCGTGCCACCCTTGCCGCCAACGGTGTTGAGGGTGACGTTTTTGCCAGCAACGTCTTCTCCGAGGTGACCGGGCGTTACGATATGATTATCTCTAACCCGCCGTTCCACGATGGTTTACAGACCAGCCTGGAGGCAGCCCAGACGCTGATCCGTGGCGCGGTACGCCATCTGAACAGCGGCGGCGAGCTGCGTATTGTGGCCAACGCCTTCCTGCCCTACCCGCAGGTGCTGGACGAAACCTTTGGTTTCCACGAAGTGCTGGCCCAGACCGGACGCTTTAAGGTTTACCGTACGGTGATGACCCGCCAGGCGAAGCGCTAAACAGGTTCGGCCAACCCGTAGGCCCGGTAAGCGCAGCGCCACCGGGCGTTACTGGCCGTTCACGATGAATTTTGCAGCAGTTGCCCTGTCCCGTGCAATTAACTGTTGACGAACGGTATAAAACATCTAGAATGCGCCTCCGTGGTTACGATACTTTAACTGTATCGATGGTCTGCGAAGGTGGCGGAATTGGTAGACGCGCTAGCTTCAGGTGTTAGTGTCCTTACGGATGTGGGGGTTCGAGTCCCCCCCCTCGCACCATAAATCACGATTGATATTGCTCGCACTGGGCGAAGGTGGCGGAATTGGTAGACGCGCTAGCTTCAGGTGTTAGTGTCCTTAGGATGTGGGGGTTCGAGTCCCCCCCCTCGCACCAACGAGGCGATATCAAGAAGTAATAAATAAGAAGTAAAAAAGTAAGGTAACTGTGCGAAGGTGGCGGAATTGGTAGACGCGCTAGCTTCAGGTGTTAGTGTCCTTAGGATGTGGGGGTTCGAGTCCCCCCCCTCGCACCACTTATCTTGCACTCCCCTGGCACCACCTCTCCTGCTTCACACCATCTTCACACTCATTATCACCAGCACTATTCCGCCAATCAGAGCAATACCCGACGGCAGCAGCACAAAGTGGCGCAGACGCTTGTGGTAGAGCATAGCGGGCGTTAACAGCAGTCCGGGCACAATAACCGCACGCCACGCATCAGCAGAGAGATCGGCACACGCCAGTCCGAGCGCAACGACCCCTGATAATACGAATCCCCACCCGCTTTCCAGCACGCGCTGCAACATGCTTCCATCCCCACGCTGATAATGATAACCAATATCATATGATATGTTTTCTCATTTGTCAGCATCCGGCGCCTGCACTGTGTGAACTTTCTACATCTGTTAATGACAGACATTCATGAAGGTGATAAATTGTGCGCCTCGGAAAAATACATAACAATTTCTACCGCTTTTTCGCGACCTTTTATTCACGCGTTATTTCTCATTTTGCCAACCATAACGTTTTATATATTGCAGATTAATAACGACATTACACATGACAGCACAATCCTGGCATAACCTCTGTAACAAGAAATATCAATTATCGCTGCGATTATTCTTGTTTCTCAATGCCGTCTCGGCCCTCTTTTCCTGGCTGCTGCCCCTAAGCAGCGCGAAGAGCGTGACGCTGCCGCTCGCGCTGCTCTTCATGGCAAGCGTCACGCTGCTGCTGTGGCATAGATGGCAAGCAGAAAAGAAAATAAATATTCCTCTCATCTCGCTCTTATTTGGCTGCCTGTGGGCGTGGCATGTTAGCGTGAAATATTCCGCTGTTGGCCATGAGGATCCGGCTTATCTTTTAACTGCGTTGTTAAGCGTATTATTTATTGGCACTATCGCTTTCTCTAACAATATCAGCGCGTTTATGTTGCATTCGCTGCCGGTAAGCCTGGCCTGCCTCTGGCTGACCGACGGTAGCGCCTGGCTAAGGGTGCTCTACTGCTTCGCTCTGCCGGTGGTCGGGATCACTTTCCAGCATGTTATTCAGCGTCGTAATGATAGCTTTGCCCAGGATCTTATGTACAAGCTGTTGGACGAGCGCAAGACGTTGAACGATTTAAGCATGCTCGATCCGCTGACCGGCCTCTATAATCGCCGCGGCCTGCAAAATAAGATCGATAACCTGCTAACGCACGATGACGGCAGACAGTTCGTGCTGCTGCTGGATATTGATCACTTCAAAGCTTACAACGACCACTACGGCCATATGATGGGGGACCAGGCGCTGATCCGCGTCTCTGCGGCCATCCGTGACGCGGTGCGCTCCCGGGATATCGTTGCCCGCTTCGGTGGTGAAGAGTTTATGATCTTGCTGAGCGATGTCGATCTGGAGCACGCCCGGACCACTGCCGAGCGCATTCGCCAGCAGGTTTTCGATCTCAAGATCCCGCATATGTTCAATGAGAGCGTGGCAACCAACGTCACGGTAAGCATCGGTATTGCTCCCCTGCTGAACGAAGATATTGAGGATGCGTTAGGCAAAGCGGATAAAGCGCTGTACGAAGCGAAGCATCTGGGCCGCAACCATATTCTGGTCAGCGGCGACCTGCAGATGGCGTAAACAAAAAACAGGCGGGCATTTTGCGACAAAAATGTTGCGCTTGTTCCTGCTGGTGGTTAGGATTGGCAATCATTATCATTTAGATTCCGGTCTAATCTCCTATGGCGCAACGTTCCGAACTGCTGGCAACCGATCTTATCTGGCGAACGCCGCTGCACAGCGCTGCGCCAACGCTTGCCGATGCTGTACGCGAAACGATGTCCAGCCAGCGTCCGCACATGCTGGAGATTATCCGCCTCGATGAGCCACCGCCGCATCAGGCCATGACCCTGGCCCAGTGGCAGCGCCCCGCCGCGCTGCGTACGCTGCTGGCTGACTACTCCGATCATATCTACCGCAACCAGCCGCACCTGCCGCGCGAGGGGAAACCGCTTATTTCGCTGTGGGCGCAGTGGTACCTTGGCCTGCTGGTTCCACCGCTGATGCTGGCCCTGCTGGCGCACGACACGGCGCTGGATGTCTCCCCGGAACATTTTCATGTTGAGTTCCATGAGACAGGCCGCGCGGCCTGCTTCTGGGCCGACGTGCATGCCGATCGCTACACCACGCTGTTAGACGATCGCGGACGCATTGAGAAGCTGATCGTCTCGGCGATGCTGCCGGTAGTCCAGGCGCTGGAGGCCACCGGTGAGATCAACGGCAAGCTCATCTGGAGCAACACGGGTTATCTCATCAACTGGTATCTGAACGAGATGAAGCCGCTGCTCGGTGATGCCAGAGTCAGCGCCCTCCGCCAGCTCTGCTTCTTCGATAAAACGCTGGCGAACGGCATGGATAACCCACTCTGGCGCACCGTCGTGCTGCGTGAAGGCGTGCTGACGCGTCGTACCTGCTGTCAGCGCTACCGCCTGCCGGATGTCCAGCAGTGCGGCGACTGTACGCTTAAATAACCCCTACGCGATCTGCTGACTCTCACCCTCTGTACGCTGTGACTCCTGCGCTTCCTGCTCCAGGAGCTGCTTCTCGTAGACCTTAAAGAACGGGAAGTAGATCACCGCAGAGACCGCCGCCAGCACAACCACCAGGATGGCCGCCCGATAGTCCCAGCCCAGAGCCCAGGCCGCGCCAATCGGTGCCGGTGCGGTCCAGGGGACCACGGCAATCACCCGGCCAATCAGATCCATCTTCATTGCACCCCAGGCGATCACCGAGTTGACCAGCGGCGCGAGCAGGAAGGGAATGAAAAAGACCGGGTTCATCACGATGGGCGTACCGAAGATAACCGGCTCGTTGATGTTAAAGAAGCTGGGGACAATGCTGAGCCGACCGATAGATCGCAGGTGTACGGATCGGCTGCGCAGATAGCAGATCACCAGCCCCATTGTCGCCCCGGAACCCCCGACCACGATAAAGAACGTCCAGAATGCTTCCATAAAGATGTGCGGCAGCGGCGCACCCTGGGCCAGCGCGGTCTGGTTCATCCCCAGATTGGTTAACCAGAACATCTGCAGCATGCCGGAGACGATAGCCGCCCCGTGAATACCGGCGAACCACAGCAGGTGTCCAATCAGCACCGCCAGCAGGATAGCAGGCAGCGAATCCGCGGCGGCCACCAGAGGCTTAAACAGGGCCATAATGGCCTGCGGGATCAGTACCGAGAACTCCGACTGAATAAACAGGCTCAGCGGGTAGAGCGTCAGTACCACTACCAGCACCGGGATCAGCAGATCAAACGAATTTTTGATCATTGGCGGAACCTGATCCGGCAGGCGGATACCTATGTTGCGCGCTTTCAAGAAGCGCATCATCTCCACACAGTAGATAGCGACCAGGATAGCGGTAAAGATCCCGGTGCCCCCCAAACTATGCACCGGCAGCGCGCTCTCGGTTTTTGGTGCGGCAACCAGCAGAAAGGCCATCAGCGAAAGCATGGCACACATGAAGGGATCGAGCTGGTGTGACTTGACGTAGTGCTTACCCAGGTTATAGGCGATGGCGGCACAGATGTAGATCGACATGATCCCCATCGTCATGTCAAACGGCGTGAGGATCCGCCCCTCATACTGCTTTGCCAGATCGAGCCAGCCACGAGCGAAGCCCCAGGTGGTATCCGGTGAGAAGGGGGGATAGGCGAAAATGAGCAAGAAGGATCCGACAATCATAAAGGGCATTGCCGAGATAAAACCATCACGAATTGCCATCACATGACGCTGGGCAGAGATGCGTCCGGCGATGGGGCTGACATAATTTTCAACAAAACGGAAGATCAGGTTAAACGCAGCGTGGTTGGCAGACATTTTGGCTCTCCGGTCTGGCAAAAAATGGAATGGCAAAATGAGTATCAGTCTGCGATCTGTACTGTGCAACCGGTTACTGTAACCGGTTTCCATGATTGTGAAGAGGATCGATAATCGGCCTATCCCACTGTGAATAACCAGGATTTACCTCACAGTCAGGCCGGTATCCGTCGTTGGGGTGCCGTGGGATCGTTCAGTGTTTTTTGCATCTGTATAAGAATGTCCGCAGCATAGAGCAGCTCTGCATCGGTGCGTACACCCAATTTCACCATAAGACTAAGCTTATAGGCGCGAATGAGTTTGATATTGCGTCTGGAGTAGTGGGCAATATCCGTAGTCGAGTAGCCCTCAGTGGTATAGTAAATAATGTCGCGCTCCGCCTGGCTTAGCATCCGGTCATAGCTGTAATACCAGAGGTTGAGCACGATATCATTTAGCGGTTGGCTATCGTTAAGCCACTTCCACAGCTGCTCTTGCAACGTCTCCAGCGGTGTTGTTTTACTGATAATACCGTGCGGTGTGGTTGGTGAAAAACGACTTATCAGCCGCTGCTCCATCTCATTTCCGGCCAGCACAATGCGCTGCCTGTCGGGGTAGTGCCTCTCCATATGGTTCAGCGCTTTAAGACACGCTAACCGCTGTGCTCTGATACCCGATAGCGAATAGATCAGCGAAATGAAAGGCGTCCACACCATTGCGCTGAGAAACGTAGAGTAATCTTTAAAAAAATGAAACTGAAAGCGTTCGTCCGCCGTTTGGGAAAATAGCTGCTTTAGACCAATCTCACTTATGGCACATTGTTCAATAATGGCAACGTGTTTTCTTGTTCCGCTGTTTTCCATTTTCCATCATCTCCGTACGTTTTATTTAAATTCAGTATACTCGCGCCCTGACTGCTATTAATCCACGCAAATAATTCAGCATTACTGCGTAAAGAGAGGCGTCGCATGGCGCTATTTTTTTGCGCGCTGACCGTTTTATTGCTCTTTTTGAGCATGGCTGCAATTTGATTAATACCCCATCCTTTACTAATAAGTCGTAATACCTGTCGCTCTGAATAAGTTAAAGATACTGGAAGTGCGTTTTCACTCTCGGTTTCGTAAACATGAGGAGACAATAGCGCCTCGCTCACTCTCCCCGCGCGACGGCTACCGCTACGGATTGCATTAATAATACCGTCAATAGGCTCCATACTCGAAAGCAGCGTACTCTCCGAACGTAAAAGGAGCTCGACTGCCATCGGGTAAATTTGCAGGGGAACCATAAAAATCCAATGAGTTTCAGTAAGATGAACCATCATCGCGGCGTATTCCCTGCAGGCACTGCGCGCCTTATGCAGATCGTTGGTCAGATCGACAATGACGATGCTTGCGCGCTGTAGCAAAGAGAAATTCGTCTCCTGTTGGGTTGCGCAGCAGATCACTTCATACTCATGAAGTGAGTCTTCCATAATAGCGACAAGGCCTCGCTGTATTATTGGCGCTCGGCTTATTACTACGGCGCACCTGTATTTTTCTGGCAACATATCACCTCCGCTTCCATTCGTGAACTCTGGGTTATTCATTCATTTGGATAAGGTTTATGAATAAATCAATAACTCTATAAATCTTTACATGACATACGTTCTGTAGGCTAAGCCCAGGATATAATTTATTTGTTACTTTTTTATCATACAGAGGATATCCACCCCTTAAAGAAGGGTTCTTTTATCCCTACGCTAATATTGCACATCTTCGTTAAAAAAAATAATGGCTGACACGTTAAAAAATTACAATATAGAGTAAGCAAATTTAAATATATACATAGCATGAATAATAAAAGAGATCTCTAAAGGCTGAGCGAGGGATGGGCGCGGATCAAATAGTGACGCTCACGATAAATTGATTTATTAGCTAAATATTGATCTATCACAGCACCGGGCGGGTAGCACATTGTGTTAAAAATAGGTTTTCTATTTCGCCACATTGGCATAGTGCTACGCGACCAGGGCAACTCATGCAAGCAGATCGGGATAAACAGCGGGCCGTAACGCGACTGTGCATTCAGTGCGGTCTTCTCTTATTACAGCACGGCGCAGAGAGCGCGCTGGTGGAGGAGCTCTCTACCCGGCTCGGCCTGGCGCTGGGAATGGACAGCGTTGAAAGCGCCATCGCCGCGAACGCCATTGTGCTCACCACCATTCAGGACGGACAGTGTCTGACCTCCACGCGCAAAAACAGCGACCGGGGGATCAACATGCATGTGGTCACCCAGGTGCAACACATCGTCATCATGACCGAACATAATTTGCTGGATGAGAGAGACGTAGAAAGGCGCTTTAACCAGATTAAGCCGCTGCGCTACCCGCGCTGGCTGGTGACGCTGGTTGTTGGCCTCTCCTGCGCCTGTTTTTGCAAACTGAACAACGGCGGCTGGGATGGTGCGGTCATCACCTTCTGCGCCAGCAGCGTGGCGATGTACGTGCGCCTGACGCTGGCCCAGCGGCATCTGCACCCGCAAATTAACTTCTGCCTGACGGCCTTTGTCGCCACTACCGTTTCAGGACTGCTGCTCACCCTGCCCGCCTTTGCCCGAACGCCAACGGTCGCGATGGCGGCCAGCGTCCTGCTGCTGGTTCCCGGCTTTCCGCTGATTAACGCCGTTGCCGACATGTTTAAAGGCCATATTAATACCGGACTGGCGCGCTGGGCCATCGCGAGCCTGCTGACGCTGGCTACCTGTATCGGGGTAGTGATGGCCATGACGCTATGGGGGCTACGCGGATGGGTATGATCGATTTTCTGCTGGCGCTGGCGCAGGACATGATCCTGGCGGCCATTCCCGCCGTTGGCTTTGCTATGGTCTTTAACGTGCCGCAGCGCGCCCTGCCCTGGTGTGCGCTGTTGGGCGCCATCGGCCACGGTGCGCGGATGGTGATGATGACCAGCGGCATCAACGCCGAATGGTCCACTTTCGTTGCCGCCATGCTGGTTGGCTGCATTGGCATCCGCTGGTCACGCTGGTATCTTGCCCACCCTAAGGTCTTTACCGTCGCAGCGGTGATCCCGATGTTTCCAGGCATCTCGGCCTACACGGCGATGATCTCTGCGGTCAAGATAGGCCATTTTGGCTATAGCGAAGCGATGATGATCCTGCTGCTGACTAACTTCCTGAAAGCGACGTCAATTGTTGCGGCGCTCTCCATCGGCCTGTCGGTGCCAGGATTATGGATCTACCGTAAGCGCCCCCGCGTTTGAAGTTTGTGTTCTGCCTGCGCCGTGGTAATAATCCCTGTTCCTGTTGCGGCCAAAAAGAGGCGGATGTGAAGCACGACGGCGTGTATTTACCGGAGAAACTGGACGAGTCCAGCCTGAAGGACAAAATTTTCACCAGTGCCATTGAACTGTTTGCCGAGTATGGCCTGAACGGTGCCCGAATGGAGCAGATCGCCGAGAAGGCGGGCACCACTAAACGGATGGTGGTTTATCACTTTAAAACCAAAGAGAACCTCTATCTGCAGGTACTTGAGTACGTGTATACCCAGATCCGCGCCAGCGAAACGCGGCTCAACCTGACGCGCCTGCCGCCGGTAGAGGCGATGGTGGAACTGGTGGAGAGCACCTTCGACTATCACGCTGCGCATCCCGATTTTATTCGCATTATCTGTATGGAGAACATGCAGCGCGGGCGCTATATGCAGCAGTCAGAGTATCTGCGCAAGGTTAACCGCAGCGCGCTGACCCTGCTGGAGGATATTCTACAGCGCGGCCAGCAAAAGCAGCTCTTCAGCCGCAGCGTGAACGCGCGCGACGTTCACCGATTGATGAGCAGCTTCAGCTTTCACTATGTGGCCAACAGCTACACCTTTACCCTGCTGTTTGAAGAGGGCGCGGATAGTCAGGCCCAGCAGGCACACTACCGTGCAATGGCGGTGCAGGTGGTATTGCGCTATGTGTGTCCCTGAAGGATCGACGCGCGTCACAAAAATATAACTTGCAATTAAATCGTGCACTACCTATATTCATCTCATGAAGACGAAATCGACGGCTCCGGCGGATGCGCCGCTGGCCCTGAATAACCAGCTCTGCTTTGCGCTCTACTCCGCAAACCTGGCGCTGAACAAACTCTACCGGCAGCTGCTGGCTCCGTTAGGCCTCACCTACCCGCAATACCTGGTGATGCTGGTACTGTGGGAGCGGGACGATATCACCGTGTCAGAGATTGGCGAGCAGCTGTTTCTCGACTCTGCCACCCTGACGCCGCTGCTGAAGCGTCTGGAGAGCGCCGGGCTGATTGTTCGCCAGCGCTCGCGCCAGGACGAACGCCAGGTGGCCGTCACCCTGACCGAATCGGGACGGGCGCTGCATGAGAAGGCGCTTACTATTCCGGAATCGGTACGCTGCGCCGCGGCGTGCGATACCGATTCACTGGCCGCTCTTCAGCACGAGCTGGAGACGCTGCGCCACCAGCTCCACAAAGCATAGATTTTACAAAGCATAGATTTTATAAGGTATAGCGCCGTCCCTGACGGCCTTATGCGTAACATATAAATAGCGCACTATTTTATAGTGAATATATCGATAACAGCGAAAGTAAGGAACCTGCCATGTCTTTAGAAAAAGTCGTTTACACCGCAAAAGCCAAAGCAACCGGTGGCCGTGACGGCCGCGCCACCTCTTCTGATGGCGTGCTGGACGTGCAGCTGGGCGTGCCGAAAGAGATGGGCGGCATGGGCGGTAACGTCACTAACCCGGAGCAGCTGTTTGCGGCTGGCTACTCCGCCTGCTTCCTCGGTGCGATGAAGTTTGTCTCCTCCCGCGACAAAATCGCGATGCCAAAAGAGGCCTTTGTTGAAGGCGAAGTGGGTATCGGGCCGTTGCCGACCGGTTTTGGTATCGAAGCTAAGCTGAATATCCACCTGCCGGGTATGGACGCGGCTGAAGCGCAGAAGCTGGTCGATGCAGCGCATATCGTCTGCCCTTACTCCAACGCCACCCGCAACAACATCGACGTGACGCTGAATATCATCGCCTGATAGTTAGCAAGGCCGGGCGGCCCAGCGCTTGCCCGGCCTATAAAAGCGCCCCCTCTCTGTGCTACTATGAGCACATATCACCCGCGGATCTTTCCGCTCTGTTTTTAGCTTGAGATAGCGCTATGTCTTCCAGAATCCTCTCCACCAATGTCATCGGTATCGACGCGTTTATGCACGATCACGCCCGCGTCCTGACCCAGTCCCGTGAGGGGACGGTGGCCGTTTTTGCTGATAACGCTCCGGCGTTTTATGCCCTGACGCCCGCGCGCCTGGCACAGCTGCTGGAACTGGAAGCCCGATTGCAGCGCCCGGCCAGCGATATTGCGCTCGATCAGCAGTTCTTTAGCGAGCCGCCCGACGCACCGCCCAGCGTGCCGATGGGGAAATTCCCCATGTACGCAGGCTGGCAGCCGGACGCCGATTTCCAGCGCCTTGCCGCCCTGTGGGGGATCGGCCTGAGCCAGCCCGTTACCCACGAGGAGCTGGCCTCGTTTGTCACCTACTGGCAGGCCGAGGGGAAGGTGTTCCACCATATGCAGTGGCAGCAGAAGCTGGCCCGCAGCGTGCAGATTGGCCGTGGCGCCGTTAAGCGCGAGCGTGATATCAATGTCTTTTCACAGCCGGATACAGAGATTCCCCAAGGATTTCGAGGTGCTAAATGAAAGATGTCGGCGAAATGATGAAGCGTTTGCAAAAGATGATGCCTGCCCATGTGAAACCGGCGTTTACCACCGGCGAAGAGCTGCTGGCCTGGCAAAAAGAGCAGGGTGAGATCCGCTCGGCAGCGATTGCCCGGGAAAACCGGGCAATGAAGATGCAGCGCACCTTTAACCGCTCTGGCATCCGTCCTCTGCATCAGAACTGCTCTTTTGAAAACTATAAGGTCGAAAACGAAGGGCAGATGAATGCCCTGAGCCAGGCGCGTCAGTACGTTGAGGAGTTTGACGGCAACATCGCCAGCTTTATCTTCTCCGGTAAGCCCGGTACCGGCAAAAACCATCTTGCGGCGGCTATCTGCAACGAGCTGCTGCTGCGCGGGAAGTCGGTGCTGATTATCACCGTGGCCGACATTATGTCCGCCATGAAGGATACTTTCACTAATCGTGAAACGACCGAAGAACAGCTCCTGAACGATCTTAGCAATGTAGATCTGTTAGTTATCGACGAAATTGGCGTTCAAACCGAATCGCGCTATGAAAAAGTGATCATTAATCAGATTGTCGATCGCCGTTCCTCCTCCAAGCGTCCAACGGGTATGCTGACGAACCACAACATTGAGCAAATGACGCGACTGCTCGGCGAACGCGTGATGGATCGTATGAAGTTGGGCGATAGTCTGTACATTATCTTCGACTGGGATAGCTACCGTAGCCGCGTCACCGGCAAAGAGTATTAAGAGCTTTCCTGGCGCGGCCTGCCGGGTGTCCCGTTATATACTGACGCGACTTATCCTGACGGGTTATACCATATGAAATCAGCTAAACGTTTACTGTGCAGCGTCGCGATCGCCAGCGCTCTGCTCTCTTCCCTCTCTCACGCCGCTACCTGGCAGGAGCAGCTGAACAGCGCAGCGACCCAGCTGAGCCAGAACGCAGGTTCCACCACCTCAAACCAGCAGAGTGGCACCTCGCTCTCCGCCCTTGGCGGCCTGCTGAACGGCGGTAACCAGGCGCTGAGCGCCGATACCATGAATAATGCCGCGGGCATCATGGGATACTGTGCCAAAAACAAGCTGGCTTCGGTAACCAGCGCGGAGAATATCAAAAGTCAGGTGCTGGAGAAGCTGGGCCTGAGCGCGCCGGAGCAGAAGGAAGACACCAACTTCCTCGAAGGTCTTCAGGGGATGCTGAACACCAAAGACGGTGAGCAGCTTAACCTGAACAATATCGGCAGCACGCCGCTGGCGGAGAAGGTGAAAACCAAAGCCTGCGACCTGGTGCTGAAGCAGGGCATGAACTTCCTCTCCTGATTATGACACCTTAGCGCGTCTGCTCACCCTGCAAGGCAGGCGCGTCTCCCCTTCGAAATGAGACATCGCTCATAAAACCCCCCTCTCTAAACCTTTTCTTAATAGAATGTAGTGAGTGTGACGCTAGAATTGCAGCTATGTGAATTCGCCATTACAGTGTTTTCCCTGCAACATTCCGGCTGCTGCTATTGAGGATCGACCGTTGTCTGAATTTCTCTCTCTTGTCCTGTTTATTGCCTCGATAGCTATCTACTCTCTGAAGGCAGGCCGCAATACCTGGTGGTTTACCGCTATCCTTGCCGTGCTGGGCCTGTTTGTGGTGCTTAATATTGCCCTCTACGCCAGCGACTACTTTACCGGCGATGGCATTAACGACGCGGTGCTCTATACCATCACCAATAGCCTGACCGGCGCCGGCGTGAGCAAGTATATTCTGCCGGGCGCGGCACTGGTTATTGGCCTGCTGGCGCTCTTTTTTGCCCTCGGCTGGATCCTGCGCCGTCGTCGCCATCATCCGCTGCACGTCGGCTATAGCCTGCTGGCACTGCTGCTGGCCCTGGGCTCGGTGGATGCCAGCCCGGCTTTCCGCCAGATCACCGAGCTGGTTAAGTCCCAGTCCCGGGCGGGGGATCCAGACTTCGCGGTCTGGTATAAAGAGCCCGCAAAAAGCATTCCGCAGCCGGCCCTTAACCTGGTCTATATCTATGGCGAGAGCCTGGAGCGCACCTACTTTGATAACGATGCCTTTCCTGGCCTGACGCCGGAGCTGGGCGCCCTGAAAAATGAGGGGCTGGATTTTACCCACACCGCGCAGCTGCCGGGCACCGACTACACCATTGCCGGGATGGTCGCCTCCCAGTGCGGCATTCCGCTGTTTGCGCCCTTCGAGGGTAACGCCTCGGCCTCGATGTCGAGCTTCTTCCCGCACAACCTCTGCCTCGGCGATATCCTGAAGAACTCCGGGTATGAGAACCACTTCGTGCAGGGGGCAAACCTGCGCTTTGCCGGGAAAGATGTGTTTTTAAAATCCCACGGTTTTGACCACCTTATTGGTGCCGAGGAGCTGAAAGGCCGCGTCGCCGATCCGACCTACCGCAACGACTGGGGCTTCTACGACGACACCGTGCTGGACGAGGTGTGGCAGCAGTATCAGCAGCTCTCTCAGAGCGGCAAGCGCTTCTCGCTCTTTGCTCTGACTGTGGATACCCATCACCCGGACGGCTTTGTCTCGCGCAGCTGTGAACGGAAAAGCTACACCATCGACGGGAAAGCGAACCAGTCCTTTAGCGCGGTTACCTGTAGCCAGCAGCATATCGCCGCGCTGATCAACAAGATCAAAGCCTCACCGTGGTTTAAAGATACGGTGATTGTGGTCTCCTCCGATCATCTGGCGATGAATAACACCGCCTGGAAGTACCTTAGCAAGCAGGATCGTAACAACCTCTTCTTTGTTCTACGTGGCGACCAGCCTGCCCAGGACGTCATCGGGCTGAAACGCAACACGATGGATAACGGCGCCACGGTGCTGGATATTCTCGGTGGGGATAACTTCCTCGGTCTCGGACGCAGCAGCCTCTCCGGTCAGTCGCTCTCCCAGTCGTTCCTGAACATGAAGGAGAAGGTGCTGGCGTGGAAGCCGGATATCATTCGCCTGTGGAACTTCCCGAAAGAGATGAAGGCGTTTACCGTCGAGCGCGACAAGGAGATGATCGCCTTCTCCGGCAGTCGTTTCCGCCTGCCGCTGCTGATCCGGGTCTCGGACCAGCGCATAGAGCCGCTGCCGGAGAGCGAGTACTCCGCGCCGCTGCGCTTCCAGCTCGCCGACTTTGCGCCACGGGATAATTTTGTCTGGGTAGACCGCTGCTACAAGATGGCGCAGATGTGGGCCCAACAGCTGGCGCTCTCTACCGACTGGTGCGTATCCCAGGGCCAGCTGGGCGGTCAGCAAAGGGTGCAGCACGTCGACAGCGCGCAGTGGCAAGGCAAAACCGCGTTTAAGGATACGGTCATCGACACCGCGCGCTATCAGCGCAACGTGGATATGCTCAAAGTGGTGGATAACGACGTTCGCTACAAGGCGGACAGCTTTATCTTCAACGTGGCGGGCGCCCCGGAAGAGGTGAAGCAGTTCAGCGGCATCTCACGCCCGGAGAGCTGGGGCCGCTGGTCCAACGCGCAGCTCGGTGATGAAGTGAAGATTGAGTACAACGCGCCGCTGCCGGAGAGTTTCGATCTGGTGATTACTGCTAAAGCCTATGGCCCGAACGCCAATAAGCCGATCCCGGTGCGGGTAGGTGATAGCGAGCAGACACTAACTTTAGGCAACGAGATCTCTACCACTACGCTGCGGTTCCATAATCCGTCCCGCAGCAATACGCTGACCATTGTGCCGCCGGATCCGCAGTCAACGAACGAAGGGAATATCCTCGGCCACTCGCCGCGCAAGTTAGGGATTGGGATGGTGGAGATTAAGGTGGTAAAAACCGAGGGCTAGAGGCCCCCGGTTGGGTAGGATCGTAACGTAGGCCGGGTAAGCGCAGCGCCACCCGGCGTTATTACAACTTAGAAGGTTTCCCAGTTATCACCCGCGTCGGCGACGGCTGGTTTACGGGTTGCCAGCGGCGCTGAGGCTTTGGCGATGATAGCCTGGTCGCGGGCCTCTTTACGCTGATCCTGCATAATGCGGAACACCGCTACGGCCTGGGTCAGACGGCTCGCCTGCTCTTCCAACGCGGCTGCCGCTGCGGCAGACTCCTGCACCAGCGAGGCGTTCTGCTGGGTGACGCGATCCATCTCGGCAACCGCCAGACCCACCTGGTCGATACCGCGGCTCTGCTCGTCGGAAGCAGAGGCGATTTCGCCCATGATGTCTGTTACGCGGGTAACCGCATTGACGATCTCGTCCATCGTCTCACCGGCGCTCTCTACCAGCGTTGAGCCAAGCTCTACGCGGCCTACGGAGTCTTCGATCAGGCTCTTGATTTCGCGAGCGGCCTGGGCGCTGCGCTGGGCCAGGTTACGCACTTCCCCTGCGACCACCGCAAAACCACGGCCCTGTTCACCGGCACGCGCTGCTTCTACCGCGGCGTTCAGCGCCAGGATGTTGGTCTGGAACGCGATGCCGTCGATCACGCTGATGATGTCAGCGATTTTCTGCGAGCTACCGGCGATGTCGCGCATGGTCTGCACCACGTTATCCACCACTTTACCGCCCTTCTGCGCGGTCTCAGAGGCGCTGAGCGCCAGATGGCTCGCCTGGCGGGCGTTTTCGGCGTTCTGCTTCACGGTCGCAGTCAACTCTTCCATGCTCGCAGCGGTCTCTTCCAGAGAGGCAGCCTGCTGCTCGGTACGGGAGGAGAGATCGTTGTTGCCCATCGCGATTTCGCTTGCGCCACTGTAGATCTCGTTCGCACCGGTACGTACGGTACCTACGGTACGCATCAGCTCGCCCTGCATGTGGCGCAGGCTTTCCGCCAGCTGACCCATTTCGTTAGCGCCGTGCACGTCAATCTTCTGCACCAGATCGCCACCGGCGATATGGCGGATGCTCTCCACCAGACGGTTAAGCGGGGAGATCAGCACGTTTTTGATGCCGAACCAGACGGCAACGATCACCGCCAGCACTGCCAGCAGGACGCCAATAATGATCCAGATAGCCATGCTGTAGGAGCTGTTGTTGTCTGCAACGGCGAGATCGTACAGCTTGTCATTCTGCTGCAGGAACTCAACGTACTGCTTCTCGAATCCATCCTGATAGCCCTGGGTCGGCTGATCGAAGAATTCGTTGATTTTGCCTGCGCCCAGCAGCTGGATAAGCTCAGCCAGCGCACCGTGATAGATATCGTACTGGCGCTTGATCTCCTGGGTTAAGGCTTCGTTCTGACGCGGATCGTGCGGCAGCGTCTGATACTCATTCCAGTGCAGCTCCGCCTGCTTCAGGGAGGCGCTGGCAGTCTGCATCAGCTCGGCGACGGTGGTGCCGCTGCCGATGTTGTTCTGATCCATCATGTAGCGGATCCCGGCACGGTTAAGCGTGTTACGGGTCTGCAGCAGGGCAACCCAGCTGCCGTTGAGCGTAGACTGCTGCTCACGGATGGTTTGCAGAACGGTGAAGTTATCTTTGTCGTGTTTCAGCGCACTGAAGAACAGTCCGCCGGAGGTGATTTGTAACAGGCCAAATAGTGCAAGGACCAGAAGTAAACTGGTCACAATTTTGATACGGTTTAACATGTTTTCTCATTCCTTTAGAGGGATAACAGATTTTCGGCCTGGAACAGGAAAACTTTACCGAATAGTTGTGCGTCACGCCGTGGTCAGGCCTGCTGGTTGAGCGTTGAGCCAGTGATCCGCATCACACTCTTTTTCCCGTTCACGCCCCGTTAAAACCGCTTATCGCTCTCCAGCGACCGCTTACCCCTCACATTCAACCGCTCGGCCACTTATTGCCCGTTTTCTACCCGCCGTTTGCCATGATCCTCAGGGAAAATTTATCAATTTAACGCCTCCTACTCCTGTAATCTTTTTCATATAGCCAGGTCTGATATGGATAATAAAAAGCTACTCAAGCACATACCCTGGATGATCCTCGGGATCATCGGTGCTTTCTGTCTGGCGGTTGTCGCCTTACGGCGGGGTGAAAACGTAAGCGCCCTGTGGATCGTCGTCGCGTCGGTCTCTGTTTACCTCGTTGCTTACCGCTACTACAGCCTCTACATCGCGCAGAAGGTCATGAAGCTCGACCCGACCCGCGCCACCCCGGCGGTCATTAACAATGACGGCCTGAACTACGTCCCGACCAACCGTAACGTGCTGTTTGGTCACCACTTTGCCGCTATCGCCGGGGCAGGCCCGCTGGTCGGCCCGGTGCTGGCCGCGCAGATGGGCTACCTGCCCGGTACGCTCTGGCTGCTGGCAGGCGTGGTGCTGGCCGGTGCGGTGCAGGACTTTATGGTGCTGTTTATCTCCTCCCGCCGTAACGGTGCTTCTCTCGGGGAGATGATCAAAGAGGAGATGGGTCCGGTGCCGGGTACTATCGCCCTCTTCGGCTGCTTCCTGATCATGATCATCATCCTCGCCGTACTGGCGCTGATCGTCGTTAAGGCGCTGGCAGAAAGCCCGTGGGGCGTCTTCACCGTCTGCTCCACCGTGCCGATCGCGCTGTTTATGGGGATCTACATGCGATTCCTGCGCCCGGGCCGCGTGGGCGAAGTGTCGGTGATTGGTATCGTGCTGCTGGTGGCGTCCATCTACTTCGGCGGCGTGATTGCGGCCGACCCGTACTGGGGCCCGGCGTTGACCTTTAAAGACACCACCATCACCTTCACCCTGATTGGCTATGCGTTTGTCTCCGCCCTGCTGCCGGTGTGGCTGATCCTCGCCCCGCGTGACTACCTGGCGACCTTCCTGAAGATCGGCGTTATTGTCGGCCTGGCGATTGGCATCGTGATCCTCAACCCAGAGCTGAAGATGCCGGCCCTGACCCAGTACATTGACGGTACCGGTCCGCTGTGGAAAGGCGCGCTCTTCCCGTTCCTGTTTATCACCATCGCCTGCGGGGCCGTCTCTGGCTTCCATGCGCTGATCGCATCCGGTACCACACCGAAGCTGCTGGCCTGTGAAACCGACGCCCGCTTTATCGGCTACGGCGCGATGCTGATGGAGTCTTTCGTGGCGATTATGGCGCTGGTGGCGGCCTCGATTATCGAGCCGGGCCTCTACTTCGCCATGAACACCCCGCCTGCCGGTCTGGGTATCGTGATGCCGAATCTGCATGAGCTGGGCAGCGCGAACGCCCCGGCGATCATGGCGCAGCTGCAAGACGTCACTGCCCATGCGGCCGCTACGGTCAGCTCATGGGGCTTTGTCATCACTCCCGATCAGATCCTGCAAACCGCGAAGGATATCGGCGAGCCGTCCGTGCTGAACCGCGCCGGCGGTGCACCGACGCTGGCGGTGGGTATCGCCCACGTGTTCCACAAAATTCTGCCGTGGGCGGACATGGGCTTCTGGTACCACTTCGGCATTCTGTTCGAAGCGCTGTTTATCCTTACCGCGCTGGATGCCGGGACCCGCTCCGGCCGCTTTATGCTACAGGATCTGCTGGGTAACTTTGTGCCGTTCCTGAAGAAAACCGACTCTCTGGTAGCGGGCATTGTCGGTACCGCAGGCTGCGTCGGCCTCTGGGGCTACCTGCTCTATCAGGGCGTGGTCGATCCGCTGGGCGGCGTGAAGAGCCTGTGGCCGCTGTTCGGCATCTCCAACCAGATGCTGGCCGCCGTGGCGCTGGTGCTGGGTACCGTGGTGCTGATTAAGATGCAACGCACCAAATACATCTGGGTCACCGTGGTTCCGGCGGTCTGGCTGCTGATCTGCACCACCTGGGCGCTGGGGCTGAAGCTGTTCAGCGACAACCCGCAGATGGAAGGCTTCTTCTATATGGCGAACCAGTACAAAGCACGTATTGCCGCCGGTGGCGAGCTGACCGCGCAGGAAGTGGCAAACATGAACCACATCGTGGTGAACAACTACACCAACGCCGGTCTGAGCATCCTCTTCCTGGTGGTGGTGTACAGCATCATCTTCTACGGTTTCAAAACCTGGATGAAGACCCGCAACAGCACGATCCGCACGGATAAAGAGACGCCGTACGTGCCGGTGCCGGAAGGTGGCGTGAAGACCTCTTCACACCATTAATCGAACGTAACGGAACGCCGGATGGCGCTGCGCTTATCCGGCCTACGTTTTTCGGCCCGGCAATCTTGCCGGGCTTTTGTAATATCAGGAACGCCACATGTTTGGTAACTTAGGTGAAGCAAAAAAGTATCTCGGCCAGGCCGCGAAAATGCTGATTGGAATTCCTGACTATGATAACTACGTCGAGCATATGAAGACCAATCATCCGGACAAGCCCTACATGACCTATAACGAGTTCTTCCGCGAGCGACAGGAAGCACGCTATGGCAGTGGCGGAAGCAGCTGCTGTTAGGAGACACTATGACACCCATTGCAGTAACGCTTCTGACCGGTTTTCTTGGCGCAGGCAAAACCACCCTGCTGCGCCACATCCTCAACGAGCAGCACGGCTATAAAATTGCGGTCATTGAGAACGAGTTTGGCGAAGTCTCCGTAGATGACCAGCTGATTGGCGATCGCGCCACGCAGATCAAAACCCTGACCAACGGCTGCATCTGCTGCTCCCGCTCCAACGAGCTGGAGAGCGCCCTGCTGGATCTGCTCGACGGCCTCGACCGGGGCGATATCGCCTTTGACCGGCTGGTGATCGAGTGCACCGGCATGGCCGATCCCGGCCCGATTATCCAGACCTTCTTCTCCCATGAGATCCTCTGCCAGCGCTACCTGCTGGACGGCGTCATTGCCCTGGTAGATGCGGTGCATGCCGACGGGCAGATGAATCAGTTCACCCTTGCCCAGTCGCAGGTGGGCTACGCCGACCGTATTCTGCTGACCAAAACCGACGTGGCAGGCAGCGCCGAGGCCCTGCGCGAGCGGCTCCAGCGCATCAATGCCCGGGCACCGATCTACACCGTCACCCACGGCGACATCGATCTGGCGCTGCTATTTAATACCAACGGCTTTATGCTGGAGGAGAACGTGGTGCCCGCGACGCCACGCTTCCACTTTATGGCGGACAAGCAGAACGCTATTTCGTCTATTGTGGTAGAGCTGGACTACCCGGTAGAGATTAGCGCGGTCTCCCGGGTGATGGAGGATCTGCTGCTCAGCTTTGCCGACAGGCTGCTGCGCTACAAGGGAATGCTGTGGATCGAAGGCGAACCCAACCGCCTGCTGTTTCAGGGCGTGCAGCGCCTCTACAGCGCCGACTGGGATCGCCCGTGGGATGACGAGCCGCCGCATAGCACGCTGGTGTTTATCGGCGTCCAGCTGCCGGAGGAGGAGATCCGGGCAGCGTTTGCTGAGTTGAAAACCCAATGACCCGGGATATTCCGCAAACCTTCTGGCGCTCGCCGCTGCTGCCGGGGGTGGAGCTACGCTCCACCTGGCAGAGCCGCCAGGCATATAAGACGCACAGCCACACTCAGCTGTCGATCGGTGCCATTGTGGAAGGGCAAACCCGCTGCGTCTGCAACGGTGAAACCTGGCTGCTCTCGCCGGGAGATCTGATCATCATCCCCGCGCATGCCCCGCACAGCTGCAATCCAGTGGACGGACAGCCTCGCAGTTACCATATGCTCTACATCGAAACGGATTTTCAGCCCGCGCCGCAGATCGTGCGGAGCGGATCCCTGTTCCGTCACTATCTACAAGCCATTGAGAACCTCTCTTCTCAGGCAATCGAGACGCTGCTCGCCGCGCTTCCCACAGAGCCCGTTCAGCCTGCAACGCTGCGCCCTACCAGCCTGCAGCTGCAGGAAACGCTGCTTGAAAACCTGATGACTCCGCCCTCGCTGGATGCGCTGGCCCACCGGTTTTCCCTATGCAAAGAGACGCTGATCCGCACCTTTAAGCAGGATATTGGCCTGACGCCCATCACCTTTCTCAATAGCGCCCGAATTGAGTTTGCCAAAACGCGCCTGCGCGCCGGGGCGGATATTGCCGATGTTGGCTACCAGAGCGGCTTTGCCGATCAGAGTCACTTCCATAAGACCTTTGTCAGCTATACCGCAGCTACCCCGCGCCAGTACGCCACGGGCCGATCAATATCTGACAATAATTAATGCCCCGTACGCCGTAGGATGGCCTCAGATTTACTCTCTGAGGCCGCTATGGATCTGTTACATACCCTGTTTCCCGCCGCGTTTGCCATGCTGGCGCTGTCGCACTTTGTCGCCCTGCTCAGCCCCGGCCCGGACTTCTTTCTGCTAACGGGCTACGCTATCCGCTACCGCCTGCGCGGCAGCATCGGGCTGTGCGTCGGTATCGCCGCGGGCAACGCGGTCTATATCGTGCTGGCGATTATCGGCTGGAGCGAGCTACGGCGCTCGCCCCTGCTGTTTTCCCTGATCGAAGTAGCCGGGGCAGCGTATCTGCTGTGGATCGGCAGCCATCTGATTCGCAGCAGGCCGGGCAACCTGGCGCTGCAGGGAGTCGATGCTGGCCGCCCGTCGCTGGTGAGGCAGCTGCTGATGGGGCTGGCTTCGGCGCTGCTCAACCCGAAAAACGCCCTCTTCTACCTGGCGCTGATGGCTTCGCTGCTGGGGTCCAACGTTACGCTGCTCCAGCAGTCGGTAAGCGGCATCTGGATGGTGAGCGTGGTGCTAATGTGGGATCTGCTGGTGGTGATGCTGATTGGTTTGCCGCCGGTGCAAAAACGCCTCTCGGCGGCGGTAGTGGTTATCGAGCGCATCGCCGGTGCGGTGCTGATGGGGTTTGGATTGTGGATTTTAGCCACGTGGTTTTTTGCCGGAGCCTAAGCCCGGCAAGCGTAAATTCCGCTGGGTACGGCGCTACTCCACCTCGCCCCGCCGTAGCCCAATATCTTTTAGCTGCGCATCGCTCATTTTTTGCAGAGTACGCTGTGCCTGATTGCGCAGATGCCATTTTTTGATCGCTCGCCAGAGGATAACAAAGCCGATAAAGGGTCTTTTACCTCTGTTTTCATGAAATTCCATTCTCTGCCTCCTCGCGTTGACTGAAGCTTTATTTTCAGCGAGAGAGACATAAACAATACAGACTCACAAAACGATTTTCTTTTCCATACAGATCGGCTAAAACGGTATCTGAACAGCGCTATTAACGCGGATCTGTACTGATTTTTTTATCTGTATGGCAAACAGCAAGGATACAGCATGGCACGTTACCAACTTCTGGCGAGTCTGTTAGCCGAGCGTATTGAGCAAGGCCTGTACCGGCATGGAGAAAAACTCCCCTCGGTACGCAGCCTGAGCCAGGAGCATGGCGTGAGCATCAGTACCGTTCAGCAGGCATACCAGACCCTCGAAACACGGCAGCTTATTACTCCGCAGCCGCGATCCGGCTACTTTGTCGCGCCGCGTAAGGTCCAGCCACCGGTGCCGCCGATGTCGCGGCCGGTACAGCGTCCGGTAGAGATCACCCAGTGGGATCAGGTGATTGATATGCTGAAGGGCCACAGGGATAAAGAGATTGTTCCCTTCAGCAGCGGCGCGCCCGATATTGAGCAGCCCAGCCTGCAGCCGCTCTGGCGCGAGCTAAAACGGCTGGTGCAGCATAACCTTGACGACGTTCTTGGCTATGACTCCCTCACCGGTCGTGTGGAGCTGCGGGAGCAGATCGCCCGCCTGATGTTAGATGGCGGCTCCGTGGTGAGCGCGGAGGATATTATCATCACCAGCGGTAGCCAGAGTGGGCTATCGCTTGCCCTTTTGGCGGTGTGTCAGCCTGGCGATATCATCGCTATCGAATCCCCCACCTATTACGGCACCATGCAGCTTCTGCGCAGCCTGGGTTTTAAGGTCATCGAGATACCGACCGATCCGGAAACGGGTATGAGCGTGGAGGCGCTGGAGCTGGCCCTTGCCCAGTGGCCAATCAAGGGGATCATTACCGTGCCGAACTGTAATAACCCTCTTGGGTTTATCATGCCGGACGCGCGTAAACGGGCGATCCTCGCCCTTGCCCAAAGCCACGACATTGCGATCTTTGAAGATGATGTCTATGGCGAACTGGCGACTGACTACCCCCGTCCACGGACGATCCACTCCTGGGACATTGATGGCCGGGTCATACTGTGCAGCTCATTTACCAAAACCGTTGCCCCGGGCCTGCGCGTGGGCTGGATTGTCCCTGGCCGCTACCATGATCGCTTCTTGCAGATGAAGTACGCCGTGCTGGGCAGCAATGTGCCTGTGACTCAGCTGGCGGCGGCAAGCTTTATCAAGGATGGGCATTACCATCGGCATATCAGGCGGATGCGTCACCTCTATCAGCGTAATATGGCGATCTATACCTGCTGGGTACGGGAGTATTTTCCGGAAGGGATCTGCATCACCCGCCCGAAAGGGGGCTTTATGCTATGGGTTGAACTGCCGGAACGTGTCGACATGGTCTGTGTAGCGCAACAGCTCTGTAGACTGAAAATCCAGGTTGCGCCCGGCTCACTGTTTTCGGCATCCGGAAAGTATCGCAACTGCGTGCGCATCAACTGCGCATTACCGCCAAACGAGAAGCATCAGGCGGTGATGGAAAAACTGGGCAACGCGGTGAAAGTGGCGATGGAGTAGTCCCCTCCCAGGCGGGAGGGGCGTTATTATTTACTGAGGCTATTTGCTCACAACGACCAGCTTCTGGTTCACGAACTCTTTGATCCCCAGATCCGACAGCTCGCGGCCAAAGCCGGAGCGCTTGACGCCGCCGAACGGCAGCTCCGGTGCGGTATCGGTCAGGGAGTTGATGTAAACCATCCCGGTCTCAATCCGTGACGCCAGCGCTTTCGCCCGGTCGATATTCTGGCTAAAGATGGAGCCACCCAGGCCGTAGTTTGAGTCGTTCGCCAGCTTCACCACTTCGTCGTCATCTTTCACCACGTAGATCTGCGCTACCGGGCCAAAGAACTCTTCGAAATAGGCCGGATTGTCGCGGGTGATGTGGGTCAGGATCGTCGGCTCGAAGAAGTTACCTTCGCGCTCAACGGGCTTACCGCCAAGATGCAGCTTCGCGCCGTTTTTCACCGCCTCGTTAACCTGTTTGGTTAGCGTTTCCAGCGCGTCTTTAGACGATAGCGGGCCCAGGGTCGTGGACTCATCCATCGGGTCACCGATCTTCACCTGGCGGAAGGCGTCGGTATATTTCTCCAGGAACTTATCGGCGATTGACTCCTGCACAATAAAGCGCTTCGCGGCGGTACAGACCTGCCCGGCATTTTGCAGTCGCGCCGTGACGCCCACCTCAACGGCTTTATCCAGGTCGCTGTCGTCCAGCACCACAAACACATCGTTACCGCCCAGCTCCAGGGTCGCTTTTTTCAGCTTTTTGGCTGCCTGCGCCGCGACTGCGCTGCCTGCCGTTTCAGAGCCGGTCAGCGCCACGCCCTGAACGCGATCGTCGGCAATGATAGTGGAGACCTGATCCGAAGAGATAAACAGGTTCGTGTAAGCACCGTCCGGGGCGCCCGCCTCCCGTACCAGCTGCTCAAAGGCTTCGGCACAGTGCGGCACGATGCTGGCGTGTTTAACGATGATCGGGTTACCGGCGGCGAGATTTGGTGCCAGAACGCGCATCAGCTGATAGTAAGGGAAGTTCCACGGCTCCACCGTCATCAGCACGCCGATGGGGTGATGCTCAACCCAGGCGTCGCCCAGATCGGAGTTGTATTTAACCGGTGCAAGGAAGGTTTTCGCGTTATCGGCGTAGTAGCGCGCAATGTTGGCGCAGAGTTTGACTTCGCCACGGCTCTGCTCAATCAGTTTGCCCATCTCCTGGGTGGCGATTTTCGCCAGCTCTTCTGAACGCTCCTCCAGCAGATTGGCAAGCTTAAGCAGGACAGCGAGACGCTTCTCGATATCGCCCTTCGACCATGAGGAGTGGTATAGCGCATCTGCTTTTTTCAGCGCTGCCTCGACATCCGCATCAGTATGGGACGGGTACTCTTTAACAAGCTGATTTGTGAATGGATTCACTGTCTGATAGGCCATCTCAAATACCTCCTGGTTAGCAGTAAAAGATGCTGATAAGGTTAATAAGGGTAGTTGAAATGCGTGACGGCGCATGGATTATCCGGCATAAACGGACGGTTCCGAGTCCCCTGCGAAGTAGAGAATAGCTCAGCGTTTGCGCGATGCGAGGTTCACCTTCTACGCTTAACCACATGGATAAAATTACTGACTAACAGCAGGAGAGATCATGAGCGAAGCGACTATTCGCGGTATGGACCATATCGGCATTACCGTACCGGACATCAAGCAGGCCACCACCTTCTTCTGCGCCGCCTTGGGCGCTGAGCTGCTCTATGAATCCGTCTCGCCCGGCCAGGAGATCGATCAGAACGCCCAGCAGCACACGCTGCGCCTTGCCCCAGGTACGCAAGTGAAAGCGGTAAGAATGCTGAAGCTGCACAATGGTCCGGGCATCGAGCTGTTTGAGATGCTGGGGCCAGATCAGGATCGCCCCCCACGGGCCAGTGACTATGGCTTACAGCACTTTGCGGTCTACACCGATAACATTGAGCAGGCAACGCAGCGCTTCGAAGAGGCTGGCGGCAAGATGTTCACCGAGCCCAAACCGCTTACTTTCCCTACCGAGTACGGCGACGGCAATCAGTTCTGCTACGGCAGCACGCCCTGGGGCGGCATCATTGAATTTATCTCGCGTCCCTCACCGATGCCCTACGAGAAAGAGACCCCTTCACGGCGCTGGAAACCCTGATCGGGATTTCTATTTAGTCGTCAGGGATCTATGATGAGTAGATGGATAAATTAGCCGAACTTAAACGCGCCAAGCGTCTGGCCCTGTCGCTGTTGCTGATCGCCGCGGCGACCTTTGCCACCACCCTTTTTCTGCCGCCCACTCGTCTGGTAGGCGCAGTGAAAGCCGTCGCTGAAGCAGCAATGGTGGGTGCATTGGCCGACTGGTTTGCGGTGGTAGCGCTGTTTCGCCGCGTACCGCTGCCCTTTATTTCCCGCCATACGGCGATCATCCCGCGTAATCAGGAGCGGATCGGCGACAATCTCGGCATCTTTGTGCAGGAGAAGTTTCTTGATACCCAGTCGCTGATTGCGCTGATCCGCCGCCACGAGCCTGCGCTGATGATCGGTACCTGGTTCAGCCAGCCGGATAACGCCCGTCGCGTGGGTCAGCACCTGTTGCAGGTAATGAGCGGCTTTCTCGATCTGACCGATGACGCCCGCATCCAGAACTTGCTCAAGCGCGCCGTGCATAAGGCGATCGACAAGGTTGACCTCTCCGGCACTACCGCGCTGGTGCTGGAGAGCCTGACGAAAAACAACCGGCATCAGGTGCTGCTGGATTCGCTAATCGCCCAGCTCCTGACGCTGATCCAACGCCAGAGCACCCGCGACTTTATTGCCCATCACATTGTGCGCTGGCTGAAGACCGAGCATCCGCGTAAGGCGATGCTGCTACCCACCGAGTGGCTGGGGGAGCAGAGCGCGGAGGTGGTCTCCAGCGCGGTGAACTCTCTGCTGGATGACATCAGCCACGACCAGGCACATCAGATCCGCCAGGCCTTTGACAAGGCTACTCTGAAGCTGATCGATCGACTGAAGAACGATCCGGAGATGGCCGCTCGTGCCGAGAGCACCAAGACCTACCTGAAAGAGGACGAAGCGTTTAACCGCTATCTGGGCGAGCTGTGGGGAGATCTGCGCAACTGGCTGAAGGCCGATATGGAGAGTGAAAACTCAAAAGTGCAGCTGCGTATTGCCGAGGCTGGACAGTGGTTTGGCGAGACGCTGGTGGCGGACAGCGCCCTGCGCGCCTCGTTTAATCAGCATCTTGAGCAGGCCGCCCGCAGCGTCGCCCCGGAGTTTGCCCAGTTCCTGACCCGCCATATCAGCGATACGGTCAAGAGCTGGGATGCAAAGGAGATGTCGCAGCAGATCGAGCTCAACATCGGCAAAGATCTGCAGTTTATTCGCGTTAACGGCACGCTAGTCGGCGGCACCATCGGGCTCATCCTCTGGCTCCTGTCGCAGCTGCCGGGGCTGTTTGCCGGCTAATCAAGCCAGCGGCGGTATCACGTAGCGCGTTGCCTCAAAGCGATTGAGCAGCAGGTGTACCAGGAACACCATCGTCAGGGTGATGAGCAGCGACAAGGTAACCGAGATAATGCGGTAGAGATCGCTGAACACCAGATCTTGGTTTGGGTGCATATTCTGGCCGAACATGATCCCAAGGGTGGAGATGCTGGCAAAGCCCACCCCGGCCCCCACCTTCTCCATCGTATGCAGCCGTGCGCCAACCCCCAGCCCAAGGCAGATCAGCGGCATCATCAGCAGCATATGGCTGCTGTGATCGTAGAGCACCAGCTGGATCAGCAGAATATAGAGGCAGCCTAACACCACCCCCGCTATTCGCCACATCGAGCTGAGCACCGAACCACGGTAGCTCATCGGGAAGAGGCTAAGCACCCCCGCCATCAGCGCCGACAGCGAGTCGCTGAGATTACATACCTGGAAGACGATAAAGATCAGCGTGGCCACCGTGCCGGAGAGCAGCGACTCGTGGCGGACTCGAGCGGCATCCTTCTCAATGACCGGCGGACGCATACGCGGCTCAACGTCCGGGATCAGGTAGTGCAGCAGCGCGCTCAGGCAGACCGCCAGCACGCACGCTTCAATGTTAGAGAAGAACAGCACGTGCCAGTCGTTGGTGGGATAGCTCATAAAGTTAAGCATCGTACTCTGACACACTACGCCCATCGAGCCGAAGAGAAACAGCGGTCCCTGGCTCATAAAGCGAAAGCGCACTACGTACAACGCAAAGACCACCAGCGTCATAATCACCGGCCAGTGCGAGAGAAAGCCGATGATCAGCACCATCTCAATGCAGTTGATCACCGAGCTGAAGATAAACTGCCTCGCCACGTGAGCGTTAAAGACCGGCACCAGCGACACCAGCATCAGCGGGTAGACCACGAAGAAGACGCCGTACTGCACGTTGTAGAAGCTCGAAATGCTCAGGGCCAGCGTTCCCGCCAGCGCAATGCGCAGCGTCTGGCGGAAATCGTTAGCCGAGTAGACGACCTTGTCGTGAGGCGAAAAAACGCGGGCCAGCGTACTAATAGACATAATGCAGCAGGCTAACCAGGTGGATTTGCAGGCCCGAGAAGAAATGAGCAAACGGGCCTTCGCTGTTGTAGAGCTGAACGGTGGCGCGCGCGCCGGTCGGCAGCGGCTGCGCCAGCGGCTCGTCCAGCACCACGTGGATGCGCATCCGCTGGGCATCGCGCACCCAGCGGTTAGAGGTCTCCGGCTGGGAGAGATCGCCATTTACCGCCTCCTGGCCTGCCAGGATCCCGGCATCGCGGGAGGTCACCCGGGCATGGAACACCTGACCCGGCAGCGCGTCAAAGACCACGGCGGCATCCGTGCCCGGCCTGGTATGGCGCAGGCTCTTCTCACGGAAGTCGGCCACGATATCGGTATTGTTGCTCACCAGTGCCAGCGCAGCCGATCCGGCGGTGGCGTACCAGCCGGGGCTAAGCTGCAGGTTGCTGATGGTGCCGTCCGCTTCAGCACGGATCTGGGTCCAGCCGAGGTTAAGCTGCGCCTCTTCCAGCGCGTTCTGATACTTCTGCAGGGTGACGTTGCGGCCATCGTCCCGGTCGCCACGCTGTATCTGCAGCGCGCGGATGCTTGCCAGCAGGTTGCTAACCGACTGCTCGCTGGACTGCCACGCGGTGCGAACCTTATCGAGATCCTGCTGGGAGACGTTCTGTGTAGCGCTCAGGCGCTGATAGCGATCGAACGTCGCCTTGTCGTTACGGGCGGAAAGCTGGGCGCTGGTCAGGCTCGCCTGCGAGGCGGCGATCTGCGCATCCAGCTGCTGGTTGGTCAGCCTTGCCTGCTGCAACGCAATCTGCGCCGCCTCGACGCGGTTGATAAAGGGTGTCTTATCCAGCTCAAACAGCAGATCGCCCCTCTTTACCTGGCTGTTATTGTGCACATAGACCTGCGCGACATAGCCAGAGACGCGGGCAGAAACAGGGGATACCACGCGCATCACGGTGGAGTCCGGCGTCAGCGGGATCCAGATATCTGCAACGATAAAATAGACAAACATCAGCAGGAAAGAGGCAATACTGACCCTTACCCAGCGGGCGAATTTTTGTTCAGGCGTCATCATAATTATTATGTCTTACGGTATTAGTGCAGGTGATGCAGCGGCGCACAAGGCATGCCCACAGCGTCGATTGACAAAAGCGGGGTAAGCTAATGCTTATCAGGAAAACTATCAAGAAATGGCCAGGTTAAGAGCATGGATTGCGAAAGGTGCCAGTCCTATATGCTTTTAGCAATGTAGTTCCGCAGCCACTGGTGCCCCGGATCGCGATGCACGCGCTCGTGCCACAGCATTAAAATTTCAAAGCCCGGTATCTCGACAGGCGGTTCCACAACGATTAACCCTTGCACCGACTTAACCAGCCGCTCCGGCACTACGGCTACCAGATCGGTACTCGCCAGTACCTTGAGCATAAACAGGAAATGCGGTACGGAAAGCACCACCCGGCGTGAGAGGCCGTGTGATGCCAATACAGCGTCGGTTGCACCGCTAAAGCCACCGCCGTCCGGTGACACCATCATATGTTCAAGCTGGCAAAACTGCGCCAGCGTCGGGCGACGCTTTAGCTTAGGATGAGCCTGACGTCCGGCCAGCACGTAACGCTCGGTAAACAGCGATCGTTGATGCAGCTCCGGCGGCGCACTGTCACGGGTATGAAAAATGATGTCCCGCTCGCCCTGCTCTGCCTGTCGTACGCTCTGTCCTGGGCTGAGTTCATATACTGCCAGGCGAGTATCCGGCGCAGCGGTGCGCAAACCGTTTAGCACTGGCAGCACGATCGCGGTTTCGGTGTAGTCGGTAGCGGCAACGCGCCAGGTGAGATGAGCTTTTGCCGGATCGAAGGCCTCCTCCGGCGCAACGGCGCCCTGGAGCGTCTCAAGCGCCTGTCGCAGCGGCTCACGCAGCGCATCGGCTCTGGCGGTAGGTATCATGCCGCGCGGACCGGGAAGCAGGAGCGGATCGTTAAAGATCTCTCTGAGTCGGGCAAGCTGCACGCTGACGGACGGCTGGGAAAGATTCAGACGCTGCGCCGCCCGCGTCACGTTGTGTTCTGCCAGCAGCACGTCAAGAGTAAGTAACAGGTTGAGATCCAGCTGGCCGATATTAACCATCACTATACCAAAGATATTAATAATTAATTTCTACTATATCTCCTGCCCCCCTATTCTGCATTTCTTTCTTATTACTGGAATAGATCATGAACGTACTGATTGTTTACGCCCATCCGGAAGCACGCTCGCTCAACGGATCGCTCAAAGATTTTGCCGTAGCGCATCTGCAGCGTACCGGTCACGAGGTGCAGGTTTCAGACCTGTACGCCATGCAGTGGAAAGCGCACCTTGATGCTGACGACACCACTGCCGAGCTGGCGGGCGGGCGTTTTGATGCCTCGGTGGACTCGAAATACGCCTACGAGAATGGTATGCAGAGCGCGGATATTGCCCGCGAGCAGGAGAAGCTGCGCTGGGCAGACGCGGTGATATTCCAGTTCCCGCTATGGTGGTTCTCCATGCCCGCGATTATGAAGGGCTGGGTCGATCGGGTTTACGCTTGCGGATTTGCCTACGGCGTGGGCGAGCACAGCGACAGCCACTGGGGCGATCGCTACGGCGAGGGTAGCTTCGTCGGCAAACGGGCCATGCTGTTAGTCACTACCGGTGGTTGGGACTCCCACTACAGCCCGCGCGGTATTAACGGCCCTATCGACGACATTCTTTTTCCGATCCAGCACGGTATCCTTTACTACCCGGGCTTTACCGTCCTGCCGCCGATGGTGATCTACCGTGCCGGACGCATCAACGAAGATAGCTTCGCTACCCACGCCGACGCGCTGGCCCAGCGGCTGGACAGCCTGTGGGAGATTGCACCTGTGGCGTATCGTCAGCAAAATGCCGGGGAGTATACGATCCCGGCGCTTACGCTAAGAGACGATATTCTCCCTGGCGAAACGGGCTTCACTATTCACACCAGCAGATGAACCGGTCCCCCTACTCATCGAAGTACCAGTAGCCCTGGTTTATCAGCGCGGTCAGTTCCGCCACGCAGGCTGGGTTACCGAGCGCCGCGCCCAGCTCGTTTTTGCCAAGCGTGGTGTAGCGACAGAGTGCATCCGCCGCTGCGGGATCGGACATCTCCAGCGGCTCGCTATTGATGAAGACGCTGTCGCCAACGTTCAGCACCCGCAGGCCGCTCAGCCGGGTCAGGCACTCCCCTTCCAGCAGCGCGTCAAGCACTTCATCCTGCGCATAGGGCGGTTCGGCGGGCGCGATATCCAGCTCGTGGCGCGGCGTGGTTACAAAGCTGCCAAACCACTGTTTAAAGGTTTCTGGCTGCTGGATCATCTCGATCATCATCGTGCGCAGCCGATCGAGTTCGTAGGCTTCCACCCGGCCTGGATGATCGCGGCAGGTGAGATCGGGATCGCTGTAGTGCTCGCCACCGAGATCGTTTTCCAACGCGTAATCGGCAAAGCTGCTGAGCAGATCCCTGCCGTTTGGCCCCCGGAAGCCAACGGAGTAGTTCAACGCCGTGACGTGGGTAACCCCGTCGTGTGGAAAGCCGGGGGGAATGTAGAGAATATCGCCCGGCTCAAGATCTTCATCAATAATCGGCGTAAAGGGATCGACATGCAGCAGCGCCGGGTGCGGACAGAACTGGCGCATCGGCAGCTTGTCGCCCACCCGCCAGCGACGGCTGCCCATCCCCTGGATGATAAAGACATCGTACTGATCGATATGCGGGCCCACGCCGCCGCCGGGAACAGAGAAAGAGATCATCAGGTCGTCTAAACGCCAGTCTGGCAGCACGCGAAACGGACGCACCAGCTCGGCAGATGGCATATGCCAGTGGTTGACGGCCTGCGCCAGCAGCGACCATCCGGTCTCACCCAGATGATCAAAGTGCTCAAACGGTCCATTGCTGGCCTGCCACTGGCCGTTGTGATAGCTGACCAGGCGGCTGTCGACCTCTGGCTCCATCGCCAGCCCTGCCAGTTCGTCAGGGCTGATAGGATCAACGAAGTCCCGCAGGGCATTTTTTAAGACAACCGGTTGTTTTTGCCAATACTTTTCAAGGAATTCCGGCCAGTTGAGGTCGAGTTGGTAAGCCATAGGTTCACACCAGAGAGAGAAAACGTCCCTGATTATAAAGAGGCCATCACCGACGCTGCCTTGTCATGGGTCAAGAGTCTGGTGAACCCACTATTTCTAAACAGTGATTTGAGTTTTTCTAAATAGCCAGCCGGCAACTACTGTATATAATTACAGTTACTCTCTTGTTCGGCGCATCGCCTCTTTCTCGCTAAGGAGCCGTTATCATGGCAGATGAGAATTGCCTTGTAGAACCCGTTACACAACGCCGTTTAACCGTCAGCTACGCGACACGCTTTCACGATCGCGCCCATGTGCCTGCCATCACCATAAAAGGTCAATGGCTGGCAGAGGCCGGTTTCCCCACCGGTACGGAGATGGATGTCCGAATACTGAACGGCTGTATTGTGCTGATCGCTAAACCCGTTGAAGAGGAGCTGATTCAAACGGTGCGAAAAATCAGCACGCTCTCCGCGCGAAAGCAGCGCCAGGTACAGGACTATATCGACCTGGTCGCGGCAAAGAGACGGGTAAACTAAGCGTCTTGCGGCTGTTCATGTAGAGCAGGTTCGCAGCGTGCCAGCAGATCCTGCGTGAAAGCCTCGCTCATCGTGGCTGGGCCAAGGATACGAATGTCGGGTAGCCAGTAGCGTAACCAGCGAAACAGCGTGTTCTGGTCGCTGATCGCTGTCGCAATGGTAATGCTGCCGTCCTTATGCTCCTTCAGCAGGCGCTGGGCGGGAAAAAGCGGTCGACGCGTCACGAATGTGGCCGCATGAGCAGAGACGTGCAGCGTCACGTCGGTCCTTTTACCAAAGCGGATGCCAGAGGTCGTCTCAAGCTCTTCGACGACGTCAGCGTCCGGCTCGAATGTGGCCTGAGTAGTGGCAAACTCCGCAATACGCGCCAGCTCGAACGACTTCAGGCAGCCCTGCTCTACCGCCGCCAGATACCAGAGGCCATAGTGGTTAATAAGCCGATACGGCTGCAGACGGCGGGCTTTTTCGCGATAAACGCAGGTAATTTCAGTGCGGGAGGTAATCGACGTATCGAGGCTATTGATGAGATCGCCATACTGCTGATTCTCCCGGCTGCTGGCTCCGTGAATAGCAATATTGTCGCCTTTGTTCATGCGCTTACGCAGAGACTGGCCATCATGGTGCGGGAAAAGATGCGCAACGCCGGCGAAGCTGGCGAACTCTGCCAGGTGGCCCGCATGGAGCGACGGCAACAGATTTGCCGTTAGCTTGAAGCGCCCGCTTGATACTTCATCCAGCACATGGGCAAGCCTGGCGAGATCCCGGTAGGCCGTTCGTTCCGCAATGCCAAACCGCTCGCAAAGCCAATTTTTATCGATGGTGACGCCCTGATAGAGCGCGCCAAAGGTTTCACACAGGCGCTCAATAAGCAGGTCGTATTTTGTACTGCCGTTATCCTTCATTGTTTTATGTCCCGTAGAGAGGGTCTCGAAAGATGTTAATGTCATAATTATTAACGGCAGCATCCTTGAAAACTATAATAATTTTTTTAACTGAGTATTCACTCGCTATAAAAGTCATACTTTTTATTGATGGCGCGTTTCATATATAAACAATTCTAATAATTTTTTATCACTCTTTAGCAAGACTCACCTGGTAAAAAGGATTGCCAGCACTATACTTAACCAAAATTAACAAAAATATATTCACCACTCTATTGCTATTAAAAATTGCTCATGCATAAGCATGAGAGAAAATATAACCTATTGGATATACGCTTAAATTTCTCAATGCCTTGCCCATTGCCGCTTCGGTAAATAGCGATGCCTTTATAAATCGTTATTCGCTTACGGATCACAAAAAATAAAAATGCAGGAGAGAGCGGGATGCCTATATTTGACAGCTTCTGGCAAGCAGGTTACGAGGGTGCCGATCACCGTAACGGACAAGGTATGCCGCTCTCAATGAATGACGTAACCGGGCACAACGCCAGAGTGCTAAGCGATTATATTTCATTAAAGAAGTTAAATATTTCAACGGTGCGGGAGAGCGTGGGCTGGCGTCTTGTTGAGACCGCTCACGGATATGATTTTTCATCCGTTGCCGAAAAGATGCAGGCTGCAAACGAGGCCGGAATACAAATTTGCTGGACGATCTGTCACTACGGCTGGCCGGACGACACCGATATTTTTTCACCTGACTTTGTGCCTCGCTTTGCAAAGCTCTGCGGTGCGCTGGCGCAATTTTTAGTGCCCTGGTACGTCTCTTCGCCGGTCTACTCGCCGGTCAATGAGATCTCGTTTACCAGCTGGGCCCTCTCGGT
This sequence comes from Escherichia sp. ESNIH1, assembly GCA_002918705.1. Lineage (GTDB taxonomy): Bacteria > Pseudomonadota > Gammaproteobacteria > Enterobacterales > Enterobacteriaceae > Pseudescherichia. The sequence goes on from PQKR01000001.1 coordinate 468,894, forward strand.
AGGGTTTTTTCGCTGCTCCGCACCGCCGGGCATTGCCACCGGGGAAGAGAGCAAGCGCCAGCTAGTACGCGCAACCATAGCAGCCTGCGAAGCGATCTGGGCTGCCGATCCACGTGCACGCATCTTACATTGCGATCCGATTATTCATCTGGCCACGCCGGACGAGAGCCCGGAATCGCTGGCCATGACCGCGGGCCATTACAACTCGCAGTATCAAACCTGGGACATGCTCTCAGGTAGAACAGAACCGGACCTGGGCGGCGCGCCCCGTTACCTCGATCTCATTGGGGCGAACTACTACCACGATAACCAATGGGAGAGCGGCAGCAATGCACGCCTGTGGTGGCACCTTGGCGATCCCAGGCGGGTCCGACTTAGTCATATGTTAGAAACGCTTTACCGTCGCTATGAGCGCCCGATCCTGCTGGCTGAGACCAGCCACGTAGGCAGCGGACGCGGTGCATGGATAAGCCAGATAGCGGCAGAGGTAGCCCAGGCGCAGCTGGCAGGCGTCGAGCTACATGGGGTGTGTCTTTATCCCGCCATCGACCGGCCCGACTGGGAGGATTTGAGCCGTTGGCATCGCAGCGGACTATGGGAACTTGACCATCAAGGCACGGACCCACTGGCACGCATACTTGATCCTGTTTATGCCGCCGCTTTGCAAAAGGCGCAGCACACACTGGGTCTGTTCCAATCCCGATTATGCGATCTGAATGACGCTAAGAATAGTAGCGACCCTATGAAAAAACTGTATATCTTTAGCCATCTGCGCTGGGACTTCGTCTTTCAGCGCCCGCAGCATCTCCTGACCCGGCTGGCGAAACACTACCAGATCTACTTTATTGAAGAGCCAACCTTCGCGCCTCCGCCTGCCAGCTTAACCCTGACGCATCCTGCGCCCAATGTGACCGTGATAAAACCGCATACGCCGCTTCAGGTGCATGGCTTCCACGACAGTCAGATAGCCTATCTCCAGCCGCTGCTGGCAGATATCGTCGACGAAAATGAGGCGCCGCTGGTCTGGTTCTATACGCCGATGGCGCTGCCGCTGTTGGCAGTCTTCAATCCCTCACTGGTGATCTATGACTGTATGGATGAGCTGGCGGCGTTTGAGAATGCGCCAAGACAGCTTTTACAGCGCGAGTCTGCCCTGCTTAACCGGGCCGATATCGTCTTTACCGGCGGGCCCAGTCTCTATAAGGCAAAGTCGGGGCGGCATGAGAATATCCACTGCTTTACCAGCAGCGTAGACGCCATCCACTTTGAGCAGGCGCTTGACCGCAACAACTATCATCCGCTGATCCAGGATCTGCCGCACCCGCGCTTAGGGTACTGTGGCGTTATTGATGAGCGTATGGATCTCGATCTGGTGGCCGCGATTGCCGATGCCCATCCGGAGTGGCAGGTGATCATGGTCGGGCCGGTCGTCAAAATCGATCCCGCCACCCTGCCCCAGCGCCCTAATATTCACTATCTCGGTATGCAGCCCTATCAGGCCCTGCCTCAGTTCCTGGCCGGGTGGGATGTCTGCCTGATGCCGTTCGCCCTCAACGCCTCAACGCGTTACATCAGCCCGACCAAGGTGCTTGAGTATATGGCCGCGCTGCTGCCGGTGGTAAGCACGGCGATTACCGACGTCGTTGAGCCCTATAAGCATGTGGTCGCCATCGGCTACGATCGTGCAGGCTTTGTACGCGCCTGCGAAAAGATGCTCGCCCTGACGCCTGAGGCAAGGCAGACGATGCAGCGAGAGATGAAGCGGATCGTTGATAGCACCTCCTGGGACGTCACGGCGCAGGCCATGCACGGCCTGATTGAGAAGGAGCTGGCGAAAGCGGCTCCGCAGCGGATCGCCACACCTGCCGCGCAGGCGGCAAATGACGCAGCGCGAAAAAACACGGCGCTGAAGCTAAAACCCTCCCGCAGCGAAAACGCCATCCCTGCCCGCTGTCTGATCCTCGGCGGCGGCCCCACGGGCCTAAGCGCGGCATATCATTACGGCTCGCAGGCGGTGCTGCTGGAGCGCAACGCGAGCGTCGGCGGCTGGTGCCGCTCCATTGAAGACGGCGGTTTTACCTTCGACTATGCCGGGCACATCATGTTCTCGAACGATCCCTATGTGCTGGAGCTGTATGACATGCTGCTAGGGGACAATCTACACTGGCAGATGCGCGAGGCGTGGATCTACACCGACGGCGTCTACACGCGCTATCCCTTCCAGGGGGCGCTGTATGGCCTGCCGACCGAGACCATCAAAGAGTGTATCCTGGGCGCCATTGAAGCCAAGTACAGCAGCACGGCGCAGGTGCCGCCGGAGAACTTTGAACGCTTTATCTATCAGGTTTGGGGCGCGGGTATCGCCAGGCATTTTGCTATCCCCTATAACCAGAAGCTGTGGACCGTGCCGCTCTCTGAGATGGAGACCTCCTGGCTTGGCGGACGCGTACCGCTACCGGATCTGGCCCAGATCGTTGAAGGTGCAGTGGAGCCAGTCGGCAAGCCGATGGGCCCCAACGCCCGCTTTGGTTACCCGCTGAAGGGCGGCTTCCAGGCGCTGATGTCGGCCTTCTTACCGCACATCAAAGGCGTGGTTGAGACCAACAGCGAGATTGTTCATATCCTGGCGAATCAGCATATCGCCGTGCTCGCCGATGGCAGGCAGTTCCACTATGAGCAGCTAATTAGCACCATGCCCCTGCCGGAGTTGATTCGTATCATTGGCGATGAGGCCCCGGATGAGGTGATCGCGGCGGCGAACGGGCTGCACCATGTCTCGGTGCGCTGCGTAAACCTTGGCATTGGTCGGGCCAACCTCACCGATAAGCACTGGATCTACTTTGCTGGCGACACCATTTTCCACCGTATCTTTGTGCAAGGTAACACCAGCCCTGAGTGTAATCCACCTGGCGGCTGCGGCCTGACGTGCGAGATCACCTACTCCGAGCATAAACCGCTGCCGGTTGATGGCCAGGCGCTGATCGATCGCTGTATTGCCGAGTGTATTGAAGTCGGCATCTTTACGGCGGAGGATGAGGTGCTGGTAGCGAATCAGCTGGATATTCCCTATGCCTACGTGGTTTACGATCACGAGCGGTCGAAAAACGTCGAGACGGTGCGGCAGTGGCTGCTGACTCAGGATATCGTGCTGGCGGGCCGCTATAGCGAGTGGGAGTACTACAACTCCGATCATGCGTTTATTGCCGGGAAGAATGCCGCCGAGAAGGTGAAAAACAGCGTCAGCCGACGCGGGGCAGGCGCGTAACGGCATAAAAAAACCCGGAAGCTAACCTTCCGGGTTTTTGTTTTTTACCGACGATTACGGCGCTTTTTTAGCGGTCTCGTTCTCAATCGGTGGAACCGAGCCCAGATCGGTACCGGTAACCGGGTTAACCGACGGGTCAGATGCGGTACGCAGCTTCATCGCGTCCAGGTTCGCCTGCTGCGGCCCCGGCAGCACGACGCTTGGTAAGCCATCGCCACCGTCCACGGCCGGCGGTGGGTTAGATACGTACTCAAAGTTCTCGTCTGAGTTCCAGCTACCGCGCACTTCACCACCTTCAGACATATTGAAGTAGGTGTTAGCGTACTTCTCGATCGGCGGCAGTTTTCCTGGCGGGAAGTTGTTGCGGATTGAGTAGAGCGCTTTTTCAAAGGAGATCTGGTGGGCTACTTCACGGGTCATCAGGAAGCCCAGCGCATCTTTTACGCCCGGATCGTCAGTCATGTTGATCAGACGTTCATAGATGATTTTTGCACGCGCTTCTGCGGCAATGTTGGAGCGCAGGTCAGCGGTCACTTCGCCGATGGTATCGATATAGGCTGCGGTCCACGGGAAGCCGGCAGAGTTGGTCAGCGACGGGCCACCGCCATACAGCAGCGCGGTCAGATGGCTATCATTGCCGTTACCGGTGATTTTACGATAAAGCTCGGCTTCCTGATCGGTACCTTCAGCCAGGTCGCCTTTAGCGCCCTTGTTGAGCATCCCTACCAGAGAGCCGATAATTTCGAGGTGGCTTAGCTCTTCAGTAGCGATGTCCATCAGCATATCTTTACGGCCCGGATCGTCATCCCCTAACCCCTGGGTAAAGTAGCGGCAGGCAGCGGCAAGTTCGCCCTGCGGGCCACCAAACTGCTCAAGCAGGAGGTTTGCCAGCCCCGGATTCGGCTCGGCAACGCGTACGGTGTACTGTAATTGCTTTACATGTCTGAACATAGGCTCACTCCAGTGATTATTTATTTTCCAGCATCGTTCACAACTGCTGAATGAAGAATAAATAAATGCTTAAATATGAAAACCTTACATTTTCATAAAAGTCGTCGTACCGCTTATAAGGATAGCCCATGATTGAAATTCAGCCGGGGTATTGAATCATCCTTAAAATTTTAAGATTTGTCTTAAGTTAACGAGCAGGTATAAATAAACCATTAAGAAATAAACATTTACAAAAATAATCACTGCTCTATTCCACGTCTACTACCCAATGCAATATGACGCTTTTATCCCTATTCTACAAAAAGATACTTCTGACAGATTTATAACAGATGTTTAACATCGCCAGTATTGATCTCTTCTGCTCCCGGCAGCCATAACTTGCCCCATTTTCCAGTACAGTGACAGGTAAGGATCCGCTCAGGGTTACGGCTTTGATATAATTCCGTAGGGATATCAAGCTCCACGGCATAGCGCGTCGTAGATGCATCCCACCTACGACTGCATAGATAGTGCTTACTCCAGTAAGCTTTTTAGAGTGCTCGATAATATTTCTGAGGCCTTTATGGCCGCAGCCGGTAAATATCACCAACCCTTTTTCAGACTTATATATCAGAGCACCTTCATCGTTAAGTGTATCAGGCTCTACTTTCGTCATTTTTACATAGCCGTAAGATTTAACTGATGCGATTTCACCTGACCATATAAACCGGTCACCTATCTCATAAGGCTTTTTTGTAAAATAGAAGTTGTGTTTAACCGAAGGTAGCTGAGTAGTTATCTTCTTGATTTCTATAAAGCGGTTTAAAATTTTCATACCTGGCGCTTATCCTGGCTGCTCTATAGCGTCATGCAGTTTGTTGGATTCGTTGTTATAGAAATTACAGACAAAAAATATTGCCCACGTCAGCAGGATGGGTGCACCGGGTGAGTTCATTTTTTGGAATGTTAAGAGCTTGAGGCTTGTGCCTTCATCTGGCGATTTAGGGCTTCGGGAGTGAGCGGCGGATCCTGCCGATGCAGCATCGCATGGCAGTTAGGGCAGACAGGAATAAGATCGGTTTTAGGGTTAACCTGGTAGTTCTCTTTTATCTCTGATAAAGGGATGAGGTGATGCACATGGATAAAACCTTTCGCGATTTCACCGTACACCTTGGTCATGTCGATACCGCATACTTTGCATTGATACCCATGCCACTCTAACGCAGCCTGGCGGGCCTTTCGGTCGCGCTCGTAGCGGTTGACAGTTACCTGAACGGCGGCCCCTTCGATGTAGGTAGCTTGTTGCTGGATCTCATCGGGAAAAAGGTTTGGTTCGATGGATTCATTTTTATGGACGAGCTGAAATCCTTGATCGGTGAGTAGCTTGACACACTTTGATTTTATCCCGCCGCTGAAGTCGGATGGCGTGAAATTTAGGCCGGTGAGTGCAGAGGCAGCGATGCCGACAATGGCTTTTGGTGGGTAACGGCGGTCGTTGATGATAACGTCGTAGTCGCGGGAGTTAGCGAAGGCGTGATTAACTCCCGCATCATAGGCGTGGGCTGCGGCGATGATGGCTTGGCGGGGCAGCTGGCGGGGCAGTTTGTTCATGTGAGTGCCTTTTGAACGATTAATCATATGAAGGCCGGACTCGAATTTCACACCCAATAGACTGATATCAATGCATTTTATAAGAAGGAGTAAATAGTTATACCCGCACTTGTACCCACAAGTTAAAATCCGTACAAAAAATAGACATTGCAAGTGGGTATAAAGCCATACCAGTAGAACACCGATATGGCTATCAAAGCAAGATTCAGGCAGGAAGGAAAGTTTTCTTCAGAGGCACCAAAAGTTTGGTCTCGATATCGACTTGCTCGTAATTCTCAATAAGAGCACGGACGAGATCATCAAGCGTCCAGAGCGTCAGTGGTATCGTCGAACGGTCGGCTTCATATCGAGCATCTTTCGTAAAACCCCCTGTACTGACATAAAGCCCGCGATCGTCTTTATGGCGACCGCCGATAAAGCTGCGAATCTGTTGGCTTCCCATCTGCTCCCTGCGGTGCTTTACTTCAACGATGATACGCGGATTTTCAAAACCGAACCCATCAGGTGAAGCAATGATGTCTTTACCCCGATCAGCTCCCGCAGGTGAGACCTGCGTTTTATAGCCCATACTGCGTAAAACTCCGGCAACAAGATTTTGCATCTCATCCCAGTCAAGAGAGTTGATACGATCTTTGATACCCTCAAACGCCAGCATTTCCATATCGCGAAGCGGATCAGAAACAACCTCATCTTCATCCATCACAATTGGATTCTGAGTAATTACATCTGCAGTGGGTTTCTTATCCTGCAAAAGCTCTTCTAGCGCATATTCTGGAAGCTGGAAAACCGTCAGCGTAGAACCCAATGTGTTTTTGGTAGCAACAGACAGTCTATCGCGGTCGATTTCTTGAGTATTCCATTTAACCTGCCGAGCGATACCCATCCCCTCTTCCACCCATTCAGGATGATACTGGAAGTCTGAAGTAACTTTGCCTAGCAAATAAGTACGGTTGGCTGGCGAATAGGTAATAACCCAATCACCCTTTTGGATCTCATTCACAAAACGCCAGACCTGCGATGCGCCAGAACGGGCTGTTCCGAGCTTTGTTAAGGGATCAGCCTCCTGGTATAAGGCGAGTAACTGGGCTCGGGATAGGCCGGGTTTGACTAATGGAGCCAGCTGAGACCAACCGATGCCTACAATTTGCTTATCGCGAAAATCGTCATAGAGCTTGCCGCCGTCACCGCGGATCATCCACATTCTGTTGCCCATACCAGTCCCTTCATGAGGAAAAGAAATTATGCTGGATCATAAGCTTGTTCGTAGTATGCGTCAAAACCATCAACAACGACGGCCCAGCATTCCCGGATTGTGCTTGCGATAATGTGCCCAGTTAAAATTACAGCTTCAATTTGCATGATATTTCGTCCATATAAGTAAAAGCACCAACCAGCATCGGCAGGTGCTTTTTGGAATGAGTAAATTAAATAAGTAAGGAAAGCTGCAGTGTGAATCAGGAAGGCTATTCCCAATGTTCACCGTGCCGCGCTTTCAATAAACCTGTTGCCTGTCGCGCCCGCAGAATATCGACTGCCCGCAGATATGGGGACTGTTCTTGCCAGTCGAATCCCCTGCGATCAATACGAACCAGCCCGTACTTTTCCACCAGAAAATTAACGGCATCGGCCAAAGATATACCGGCATCGATATGTTCCTGAATTACCGTTTCATCACTGAATGGCGTGTCGTTGAGTGTCAGGCCATAATGTTGTTCCAGCAGGCGTGCAAGCAGCATTTGCCAGACAGCCACGGGCGACAGACATAGCTTCGCCGCCTGCGGATTTGTTGCAGGTAGAGTTTTCATATTTGCTCTTGTGAAAGTAGTTAACGATGGGTGGAGTAAACGGCGATGTATACGTAGCCGCAACTGCCAAGGGTATCGGCTTCGCAGGTGAAACCATTGTGGTACAGGGTGACACAGTGGGCATGGCGAGGATTCATTTCACCAGTCGTCAGCATCGATTCCATCTGGCTGATAAAATGTGGGAATGCCACATCCAGCTTAAGACATTCTGCTTCGCTGAACTTACCGGTGATACTGGCCAGGTCAGCCAGATAGTGCAGCCGGTTTCCCTCCTGTACCAGACGAGCGCCAAAGCAAGGTGTCACATTACGATTCAGACCCCACTTGAGAAATGAATCGTTCTCTGAGTCAGTAGATTTCATTGAAGTGCCCTCATATCCAGCCTCGCTCTGCAAACGACACAATTCCATCTGAACCGATAACCAGATGATCGAGAGTGTTCACATCAACCAGTGCCAGCGCTTCTTTAAGCCTGCCCGTAATGTTGCGGTCACATTGGCTGGGCTCCGGATCACCGGATGGATGGTTATGCGCCAGCACAACAGCAGCAGCATTGAAGCGAAGCGCTGACTTCACCACCTCACAGGGATGGACCTGGACATGGTTAACCGAACCGGCAAATAGCGTTTCACTCTCCAGTAAACGGTGCTGGTTATCGAGATAGAGCACCATAAACACTTCCCGTTCTTGTCCTGCCAGCTGTAACCGAAGCCAGTCACGGGCAGCCGTGCTTGAGGTAAAGGACATGCCAGGCTGGCGCAGATATTTATCCAGCAGGTTGATAGCACGTCGAATGGTCCGTTGGGCATAAGGTGTCAATCCGGAGGTCGCGGGGAGCAGGCAACTATGCTGGGCCATAACCGCCAGCGGAAAGAGTTCAGGCTGCGATGACTCTGGGGATAATACAGTATTCATGTCAGGCATTCCTTAGTCGATAAGATGCATAATGGCGCTGCATTCCGGATGGTTTAGCGCGTAGTCGCGTAAGCGATAATAGTGTCCAGTCATAGCGTCACACTCGGTGCGGCAGGCGTGGTGGCTGTAAGCCATTAGGCAGACTGCTATACCGGCAGCCTCTCCGCTCATCTCCGCATCGTTGCCATTCATCGGGTTGAACAACGTCCATTTCTCACCGTCGGGCTCTGGAACCATAAATGCGCCGCCGTTGCTGAGTGTATAAAAACTCCAGACGCCGCCGCTGTAATCAGCACACAGCCGATCCATCCAGGCGAAAATGCGAGGTTCAAGGGTTATCCATTGTGGGATGGAGCCAAAGTGCTGCGGCCAGAAGCCGATGCGTAACTCGTCCGGGACCACTGAGGCAGTAATTGCGGTATGCTCCGCGAACTGATGATTTTGTGTATTCATTAAACTATCTCCTTATGCAGGAACTGTTGTTTAACGCCCGAAAAACTCGAGCATGTTTTCTGCCATCACCCACAGGGCGCGATTGAGCTTCACATCGCCATCAATACCGGTAACAGCACGGGTGCGGCTGCTTTTCCCCTGTGCGGTTCGCCCTGACAGACCACCTTTCATCAGGTTCTCCTGCACGCGCTGGTAGACGGTCCACAGGTCATCGCTGTAGTCCTCCCGGCGACGTGGGGTCAGCAACTGCGATACCGTGACCGGCTGGTGGTCCTCACCAAATCGATACTTCAGTGCAGCATTCGCCAGTGCGTGACGGGCGGGTATAGGTAGCGCCAGTGACTGCATTGCATCGCGCTTCTCCTCCACCCGGTCAAACACCCCGAGCACTTCGTAAGCCCCTTCAATCACCTTCTCAACGACATTGCCTTTATGTGGCACCCGTACCTCTCCGAACGACTGACCGCAGACCAGGCCGTTGGTACAGACGCCACGAAACAGCCCCGGCAGCATCTGGTAGCTTGATGAGCCGTCGTGGCTGTTAAGCAGAATGATTTCCGGTACCTGATGCCCGGTAAGTTGACCGGCACGACGCAGGCGAAGCATGTGTTTGGTGTGTTCCCGCTTGCTCTGGTCACGGACCTTTGTCTGGCAGGCAAAGAACGGCTCAAAGCCTTCACGCTGCAGGCTTTCGAGGATGGTGATGGTCGGGATGTAGGTATAACGGTCTGAACGAGATTCATGCTTGTCACTCCCGAACACGCTGGGTACATGACTCATCAGCTCTTCGTGGGTCAGAGGCCGGTCACGACGTATCTGGTTTATACGGCCAAAGCGGCTGGCTAGTCGCATAGCTAACTCCTTATCTGATAATCAAATAAAAACAAAAAAGGCCATGTTCCCGAAGGAGCATGGCCTGTTGCTATCTGGTGTTGATATGTTGTGGGGTGGAGAGGTCTGAAATGTAAGTAACTAATCGCTGTAGTGTGTGGTCCGGCATTCACTGAGGTCAGACAGCTCTTTCTGCGTATTCTTCAGACCCGGACTGAAAGTGCCTACTTTTTTATCGCTGACATAAACATCGAAATTTGCTGCCTGCCCCAGTGCGTCAATAAATGACACCCAGGCATTGTCGCCATTCCTCCAGCCGAGGGATGAAGGTAATGGGAACTGACTTTTATCCATGACGACCGTTATTTCCGTCCCGTCGTCATGAGAACTTACTGATGTTCCATTAGGCAGGGTGAGATCAACACCGTGTTGCAGAATATTCTGCGCATCCGGATTGCCAGTACAGTTCAGATTAAACACCACCTTATCCGGGCTGGTAATGATATATTCGGTCACGCCCATCCCAAAACCACTCGTCCACATATTGGGAATAGCCTGTGCTGTTGATACAGAAGCCAGCATAGCTAAGGTAAATATTACGTAAGGCAGTCGCATAATGTTGTCCTCAAATCATGTAATAAAGCTTTTATTGTTTAAAACAATAAAGTAATGAAAAAACAGTTGGATTATTTTATTTGTTTGTAGCGAAACGCTTCTTTCCCGGAATAAATCCCGACGAGATCGTCATAACGAGGGTCCTTTTTATTCGTGCGGAACGTTACTTTCATATCCGGACTGCACATATCCTTCATGGTGAGATTGAATTCTTTACCTGGCGTAATGGTATACCCTGTTGCTACACCGTCTTTACTGGGAGTGATCCACCCCCATATGCCACCCGGACAATCTCTGGAAGGTTTCGAGCGAACAATAATAAACCATCCCATTGAATCCACTTCCGTCGCTGTACACAGTTTTCTGACCTGTCGGTGGGCATCACACCAGAATATATTCCCACCCTTATTATTCACTGCCGCAGGCAGGAACCCGCTATAAGGACGTGCTGCGTGAGCATTATCTGCAATAAGTAAGGGGAGCAACATGACTGGCAGTAAAGACAACAATTTCAATTTTTTCATTGCAATAACCTTACATTTAATTATGGAGACCATCTCTAATCAGTTTGTCCGGATTGCCCCCGACTTTCTGATGGAGAAATGAATTCAGCAACTGTTGAATAAAACGGAAATGAGGTAAGGCTGAGATAAAATGTTTGTCCTCCGACAGCTGATAGAGAAGCTCGCTGCGAATAAATGTTTCCCGGGATGGCCTTACCAGATGAATCTCATCCAGCCGGAAGACACGTAATTGCCTGTTATGTTCAGCGACCAGATACCAGTAACCGTCCAGAGCGATTAGCCGGTAAGGTGCAACGGCCTCATGACGCTCCCCTTCAGTCAGAATGGTGATGCGCTGACATCCCGAAATAGCTCTGACCAGCCTGTAGAAGCAGAGCTTTCCTGACGGGGGATGAGGTCTGTCCTGATGCCATACCAGACAGGGTCGCTCATCACAGTCCAGCAGGCTGCTGACCAGTCGCCGGTCAAAGCCCGGGAAAACCCCGGCCAACCCTGTGCGGTGAGCAAAGGTCAGAATATCTATTTCCTGCCGCGTACTGTGAATATCTGAGCGCAGACTGCACTGCCCCTGGTAATAATCCAGGTCGAGATACATCAGACGTTCCCGAAAGTCACGACGTAACGTGCGCTCTGACACCCCGAATTCAGTTGCCAGTTTGCGAATAAACAGAGTTTCACCGGACACCAGACGGCTGATAATCAACGACAACCTGACGGCAAGCCGATCATGTCGCCGTTCCTGATGCGTCATGAAAGATTTCTCCTGAGAAGTTAACTCTCTGAATTAATAATGATTACTTTGAAGGAAGGGGTGGACAGGGTATGGACAACATCGGAACTATTTTTTATGAGCAGCCCGGCCTTGTGAGCACTCGTCTGACAGATAATGATGCTTCTCCTGATTTAGTTGATGATAAAACGCAATGGAAAGGACGTGTCCACAATCAACACATCATTAACAACAAGTTCATCATTCGCAAAGAAAATTGCGATATCAGAAGAATATCCAGTCCCAGACGGCCCGTGCGACCGACACCACCGCATCACGCACACTACGAATCACCGTTTTCAGCGATGCAGACAGGAACGAAGATGATTCTGCGGTATCGAAAACCCGGCCCACAGCTTCGCCGAAACTGTCACGGGCCTGCGACTTTACCGGCTCTGTGCAGAGTCTCCCTTGCAGTTGTGTCACCACCGGGCTGGTGGCGCGGTCAGGCAGACAGCGCATCATGGCTGCCACCATCTCCTCAATGCCCCATCCAGTGCGGGCTGACACCACACAGACCGGATGATGCGGTTTTAACATCGCCATAATCGCAGCCTGCTTCGCTTTAAGATTTCGCAGTTGGTGCGGTGAAGGTTTGCTGGTGAGGGTATCCCATTCATGACAGGGTTCGATTTTGTCGGCCTGGTTAATCACAAACAGTACCTTTTGCCTGTAAGGTTGCATCACACCGTGCCAGAACTGCTCGTCCACGGTTAGTGCCCGATCATCGGCCTTAATGACCCACAGCACTAGGTCCAACTCCGGCAGGATTCGACGGTACAGGGCACGGTATTCTTGATCCCGCCGCCCGTTTTCACCTACCCCCGGTAAATCGACAATCACCAGACTGTGACGACCGCTGCGCAATCGGAAGCGCAGTACGTCGCGAGTACAGGAGTTCACGTCACTCACCGGGGATACCTCGCCCCGGAAAAGTTCGTTGCAAATAGATGATTTACCAGCACCACTTTTGCCCATGATGCCAATCACCGGCTCGTAATGGGTCAGGTTCTGGATACGTTCAAGAATAAGCTGGCGAAGCGTGCGCGGAAGCGACGCGAGCGGTTGTTCAAAGGCCTGAAGGCCGTTAGGTTTATTCATACAGTAGTCTCAGTGTGAAAAATAAAAAACCCGCTTTCCAGTCAGGAAGGCAGGGATTCACGGAGATAATATCTAACTGAAATTATTTGGAATTTTAGATTAACACGTAAAGGAAATTGTGCAGCGCAGAACTAAAAGATGTCCGCTGAGTGCCAGGAGCGGAATTTTCGCGCCTATCAAGAGATGGCCAACTTCAGTTTGTCAATAGAGAGGATATACTGCAAAGTATATGATATCACCTATGGTTCGGTAGCCAAATTCACTTTGCCACAACAATCGGCTTTGAACTTGCCAATGAAATCCAAGGTATCCACAACATAAGGATTACTGGGGTGACGGTGCTTTGTGCTGTTCTGTACCTAACTCGCGAGGCTGAACCGGGAAACTGATGTAAATAATAATTAAGTTCAATGTTAAGGATTAAAATGTTTAGAATAAATTCAATCATGAACGACAGTCGAGACAAGGTAAGAGTCCATGACTTTAGTGAAGACTCACATAACAATTATTACACAATTCTCACTGGCGATAATGCAAGCGGCAAATCTAGTTTATTAAGTAAGGCTATAAATTTCTTTCTGTTTAGCAATGTAAATAACAAAGATCGCAACCCCGCTGTTGAACTTGAATGTTTATCAGAGAGGAATCCTAGCAAAATCATTGCCATATGCAACTCAAAGTTTGATAGATTCACATCCAATAAAATCCTCAATGATAAATTAAATAATAAAGAAGCAACTCAAATTACAATGAGTTACATTCACCCAGAGGTAAATGACAATACCAGGAGAGGGATATCGGGTATTGTTGACCAATGCATTAAAAATTCATTGCGTCATAAAAACACAAGAGGTTTGCAAGACGCTAATAGAGTGAAAGAAGCATTTATGATGTTTGGGTTGCAATCTGATTTGCACCTTAAGTGTACTTTGAATACACAAAACATAAAGTATGTCTTGTCTATATTAAGCAGCCTGGTTAATGGTGGGGTGATACTGTCTGACGAAGGTATTACGCATACCAAGAAAATTGATTATTCAAAAAACGAAGAGTTAAAAAATAAAAACTTCAAGTTGGACAAGTCTATTGAAATTATTTTAAGAGAAAGTGAATATAAAAACCATTTGGATGGGTTATACGACACGTTGCTAATGTTAGATGCAGGGAAGTTTACACAGGGAAATTTTAGTAGTATATATTTTTCTGTTGCAGAAGGAACAATTAGCACGGAATCTAAATATCTATTTGATGATCTAAATGAAGCTGAAATAATTAATATTTTATTTGTATTGGATGTGATTAATGTTTCTGACATTCAGGTTATGCATCTTAACTCAAAAAAAGAAGTCAACATAGTTTCACTGAGTTCTGGGCAGAGAACATTATTCGGCAATGCAATTGTATTAAGTGGATATGTAGAAAAAAACTGCATGATATGTATTGACGAACCAGAGAATAGTTTACATCCTGAATGGCAACTTAATTTTATGCGTTTCATCTCTCTTTTATGCCCCGACACTCTTGAAGCTCATATACTTATTGCGACGCATTCACCTCAAATTATTTCTGGCATGCAGTTTGATAATGGTTGTGTGCTGTCCCTAGAAAATAGAGATAATTTTGATTCAATAATAAGAAAAGAAAACAAATATGAAGAAGGTGGTTTTTATGAACTACAGCCTTTGAAAGCCTATAGAGAGCAGTCTGCTGGCAAACAACTTACAGGTGTTTTTAAAAGCCCTGGGTATAAAAATGACTTTATCATAAAAAAATTACTCTTAATACTGTCTAAGATATCAAAAAAAATCGCTCTTACAAAAGATGATAATGAATTTATGGACGAAATCAGCATGCTCATTGATAAAAAGAGAATACCGGAAGGAGACCCTGTACAACTGATATTCAAGCAGATCCTTAGCTTTGAGTATGCAAGGAACTCTGATGATTAATAGACCTATTGTATACAGCGCAACAGCTCAGGAATTTGTAGATACATTCAATGGAGACGCCTCGCATTGGGATGGTACGTGCGCAGTGCGTAAAGCCTTCCGAAAAGAAGTTAGAGATTATCATCGCGATGAACAAGAGTTCACATGTCCTTATTGTGGGAGATTAAGAGAAGAATTTCATGGTGGGCAATGGGATATTGATCATATTATCCCCAAATCTTCTTACCCACAATATCTCTACACCCCAAGAAATCTTGCTGTTACGTGCAAAGACTGTAATACGCATAAATCCAAAAAAAATCCACTACTAATTACACTCGACAGCGGAGCAACCTACCCTGAGAATACTGAGTCTTACAAAATAATACATCCGCATTTTGACTCTTACAATGAACATATTACGCTAAGAAAAGATAAAAAAGGTCGATCATATCATGAAGTAATTACAGATAAAGGCCGCGAAACTTTCCTTATGTGCAATTTGATTCGGTTCAGCGAAGTGATTTGTGGCACCTCTGAGTTTATTCCTGAGTTGGGAACTGAAATTGGTATCACTAATAGCTTTAGTGAGTCAGTTCAAGTATGGTTGGCGGATTATGACGATCTAAATCCTATCGATGCGGAAATTGCCTTACAGGCTCTGATGCAAAAAATAAGCCTGCGTTGACACCTAGTCAATTGGAAAGATAACAGACAGTGTAGTGAAAAGTAGTAATGGGCGTGTTAAGCTAATTTTATTTAGCTATTTAGGGAGCGAAATGCTCCCGCTAATTAATATACAGTAAAGTTAGTGACGCTTTCATCTGGCAGTAAGAAAGCCGCAAACTTCCGCTCCTCGCTCATTGCGGACCTTCAGATCAGCTAGCCTGCACGCTTCGAGCCAGAAGTAATCGTTCTAATTTTCATACCTCAGCTATGTACTCTGTACGTAACGGGACAAGAGGGAGTAGTTAGAGAACCCTGGTCGATTCAGATTCATAACAGCACTGAGAAATCAGACGAAGAAACCACTGAGATCACAACGCTATTTAGCAGATCGCCGATAAGATTTCGCCGCTTGCCAGGCATGTTTCATCTTCTCAATAAACTCCAGCTTCTCTTCAGGTTGGACATTCCACACATCTATAGCTGCAATAATCATGTCATAACGCATAGACGTATTATAAGGGCGAAGATAGCCCGCTATTCGTCCTTTTCCTTTGAGATAATCCCAGAGATATACTAACTGAGTTTCATCATCTCGTGACATCCAGTCAAAATCTGTCAGAAAAAAATCATATTGCTCAAGCCAACGCTCATGCAGTTTTCTGAAATAAGAGATCTTATCTCCAAGTGAGCATGGAGCTTCATCAATGTACCTCATCACACCATTGATGAGTTCACGCTCAGTTACCGGAGTGGGATTGTACACATCGGTACTTGCTCCCGCGTTCAGATAAAATCGGGAGAAAACACGTTTCGGTTTTTTCGAAGCAGTAGACTGTGGATTTGTTATCAAGTCCCAATCAATATCGTCCAAATCTATATTCAAATTAGAGAAATCAATATTGATGAAGATATTATCGCCCATTAAAAGAGAATTAAAATCACTAGAATAACCGACGTCATTCCCCAACCCACAAAGCGTCAACCCTGCAGATTTTACTGGGTATTCAAAAATGTAATGGTGAGCAAACCACGATGCTCTAGGTGTACCTTTGAAACAATCAAAATAATCTTTATCAATCAGTTGCAGGTCAGCCCATTCTTTAAGTGTTTTCCGCACAATTTTGATTCTGTCCTGATCGCCATGAAAATGACGTTCAAGTATCTGAGAGATCAAGCGTCGAAAATCATCCGGCGTATCATAAGTACTGCACAGTAACGAGTGATCTGTGTTGAAAATCCTATTTAACGTTTTTAGGTACATTATCTCGTAGCGGATCATATCGTAATGCAACATCGTCTCTTCCCTCTAACTCTGGCTCCTGAACACAGATTAGCATGAGCATCTTTTTGGTAGATGGAGGAGAGTCACAGACCTGAAGAATGACTGATTTTTAACTGATATCCTGCTGATTTTATTGTGATAATACTCTGACATTTCACTGCGTTATTCCTGTGGTTTTTACTCTATGAATCTCCTCTGTTCACCTCATTAGAATCGTTCAACAGCAGATATGAACATTTGGGTTTTTAGTATAATTAAGGGGTACTCCCTGTTTCTATACCACCCTGTTCACAGCTCCTTCCCCCAATCATTAACCCTGCCTGTCATCCCCTTGATACACAGTTCCTTGTATCTGCCGTATCCCCGCTTCTCTTAAAAATTACATCTCATCCCAATCCTTTGCACTCCATCTGACAAAGGATAAATCAATGCACACACCTTACCCTTTTAACCCTAGATACACGATGAACTGGTTTCTACTGTCTCTGATCAATAACCACCTGAATCAGCTACTGAACCGATACTCGCGAATACAGGCACTCAGACTCGACCTGTTCTATCAGAAAGGTACAGAGCGTTATAAACGTCATTCATGGAATGAAACCGAGCAAGAGGTGCGCATGCTGGTTGAACGCACCGTGCAACACACAAATCTGGCAGGGTATTTCTGGGTACTCGAGAACTCTATAGACCACGGCTGCCATGCCCATATCGTGTTCTATCTCGACAGGCACCTTAATCAGGCTACCTACCCAATAGCTGAGAGAGTCGGAACAATATGGCGGAAAATCACGCAACGAGAAGGGTATTACAACCGCTGCGAATACAAACCTACTTATGACGTCAGTATTGATAAGCCGGTGAACTACGATGATACCGAAGCCATCGATAACCTGCGCTACATCATCAGCTACCTTGCCAAAGAAGAGCAAAAGCACGGTCACTATCACTATGGAGCCAGTGAGGTACCGCCACCCAGTGGGCTGGGGCGTCCTCGCACATTGTAACTTACGTTCTGCACTTTTTTACGTATCAATCCATTGATGTGGAAGGGCTGGTGGTAACGAGCGATCAACCACCAGCTCAGGATAATCCCACAATGGAAGACAGCATCATGACAAAACATATTTCTTTAATCGATGACCAACTGGTGGATATGCGGTTCATCACGAAGCTAACGGGGCTGACGGATAAATGGTTCTATAAGCTGATTAAAGATGGTCTATTCCCGAAGCCAATTAAGCTGGGCCGCAGCTCCCGCTGGCGACAGAGTGAAGTCGAAGACTGGCTACTGCAACGTATTGCGGACTCACGAGGCGGTTGATACGCTCAACTCCCTCTGAATTTTATTGTAGTAAGCCCCTTCGCTTACCAGTTTTCCCTGACACAGCTCACCTGAAGTCACCAGCTATTACCAGTAGCTCCCCTTCAAACGACCTAACTTGATAAACCTGCCAGACTACCCGAACAGGGACGGCTGACGTCTACGCATCGTCTGGCGGTAAGGGGCCCAAATATGTTTGCCAAATCTTCTATTGTACTCGACGGTAATTGTCGCCTGACCGGTGCAAGAACGACACAGCAGTATCAGTATGGCCATTACAGCGGTCCCTGTGTGGCAGTGCGCTGCAATTCAATCCTTAATACGACACAAAACGGCCGTGGTTTGAATACGGTGCAGAAGATCTCACGAAGAGCTACGGCGAGCAGTACTGCCCATATGTAAAGCCCGTTGTGACAGAGACCTGTCATATCCGGCAAATGCAACATTATGTATAGGATGTCCGTTGGTTTCCGTGGCTGTTTGGCACTGTTACGGCTGCGACAGCGATTGCCACGGAGAACGCTACAGCCTGACCTACCGGACCGGTGAGTACAGCCGGGTGTGCTCTGATGCTCAACATAAGATTCTTGAGGTAACGGTATGCGCCTACTGAAATGTTACCCAGCAAATGACCGTGAAGGTCACTTTGTGACCGCCGGTGAGGTCATGAGTGTACCGGGGCAGATATGGAGTTTTGCCTCCTGCTGATGTTGTCTGGTGTTGCATGCCGGCACTTTTAGCGACCCGGCGTGGTTTGAACACGATACGCGGGCCGTGGCCTGGGATGTGCTGATGAACTTTGCCAATCTTGCCCCGGAAGTGAAGGCTGAGGCCTGGCAGAGGAAGCTGCGCAATATGCTCAACGGACTGGATGCTACGGTAATGACGCTGTCCTCGTACTGTGTGTAGTGCGGTGACCATTATCAGGGGGGAAGCAATGTTACCGGTGCCAGACCGGTATCTACAGCATCGAAGAAGCTAACTGGCAGAGAAACTACTGCTGCAGTACCAGATAGTTCCTCATTCTTATGAACAAGATACTGCCGTAGAGGCGGTGTCCCCCCTGATTTAACCCGAAGAGGTTTGCATTGTGAATCATTCTTACACACGGGCTTCTGATGCTATCAGCACGGATGCCGTCAGCACGCGTGCATTTCTGCAACAGGCTGTTGACCATTACCCGCGACTGGCGGCATTCAGCTTTACGCTGAAATTTCCGTATCGTGAAGTCATGAGTGAATACCGGTCATTGATTCTGCGTTTTCATACTGAGTTCTGGCAGCGCACAGGCGAATATTCGCGCCTATGTCAGTAGGCACGCCGTCATTCGCCTCCCACAGTACTACACTGGTTGTAGGAGTCTGTCAGTGCACCAGAATGCAAAATGCTGCTGTTGATGAATCTTGTTACACTGGGGGCTATAAGCAACGTACAACATATTGAGAATGCTCAGCAGGCAATAAGCGAGATCATACGTGACGCATGGCTGACTGTGACGGGTACTGATCGCAATGGTGTCACGAACATAACGCCGATTATCGTTAATCGACCGGGTAAAGACGTTTATATTGCGCCATTTAACCAGTTACAAAAACAGGTTCAGGCGATGTGTCAACCCGTAGCGATAGCAAAAACGGGGACGGGCTAACACATTCTCATTAACTTGTGTGGGACTCTATTGGGAACTATAATCAGGACGTTCAAATGATTTGCACAAGCATCAAAGAAGTACGGTCAGGTATGGTAGCGCCTGGGTCGCAAGTATGCCGCCAGCAGCATTTTCCAGCACCACTTTGTACTCCCTACTGTAACTTTTATGACGGCCCATTTGGGCTTTGGTGATGCCGCCTGCGCTTGCAGAGTTTGCAGGGTTTGCAGCCAGTGACAACCTTAGGGAGGGGCGTCCACCACATCGCTTTATGCTTAAAGCTCAGCTATGCATGTTAGGAGGGAGGGGCAGATCGACGAATCAAAGAATCACGCTGTTGCATGGGTCATCAACAGGCTTAACAAAACGAAGATATTACACTTTAATAGCTAGAAAAAACGCTCATAATGGCATCCATAAGAACAAAAAACCTGTTCCCTAAGCTTCCAGACCTAACTTTATTCAGGAAAGTCGGTGTGTAGAGCTGTCAACATTTGCATCTGCGTAGTGTTTGGTTACATAGAACTCTATCGCATGATAACTAAACACCACTTACGAATATTAATAACGTAAACAAATTCAGGATGTAAAGTTGAACGCACAAGCACAAAAACATCGACAACTAGTACTTTCTATTCTTCAGAGCGAAGCGCTACATCAGCACCAAGTAACAGCAGCTACCAAAGTATTTGATGCTTTAACTGGCAATGTGCGAGCAGTAGTGACAGCCGCCGAAATGCAAGCAGGTAAATCAGGCATTTCGCTAGCCCTGTGTTGCTTACAGCGATTAAGTCTCTCCGAGACAGATATTTGCAATCGTAAGCAGCTAAAAGACACACTTTACCTGGTTACAATGCCTGATACCGCCCTCAAAGAACAAGCTGAAGAAGACCTTAAGCTTGCCAAGAATGTTGTCGTCAGTAATTTTGTGAACTTCGAAAAGGCATTGGAAAATGAATTTAAAGGCAATCCACCTAAGCTAATTATTATTGATGAATGTCACTATGGCTCAAATGTCACTGCTGTTCGATACAGTAGGATCTTCGACTACCTGGAACAAGAGAACGATAGTTGTAAAGTCGTCTTCATCTCTGCCACCCCCTTCGGTGCTCTCTATGGAGCAGAGACTGAATATCAAGAAGCTCTAGAACTTCAACAAGAAGCCAAGAATGATAATGATGCAGAACTATTAACTCAAGCCCGAAATGTTGCTGAAGCGGCCTTAAAAGACTCAATCTTGCGTCGAGACTTTAACACCCGCCTGGTATTCCACAAAACTAGCGATGAATACTACGGCGTCCGAGAGATGCTAATGAATAGTAAGGTCAAAGGCCTTGAGGATGAAAGTCGTAATTTCCTTTGCAAGTCCGTTCAACGCGATGAGTTTGTTCAACAATTTCTGAGTCATAAAGGTATGGGATGGTCACTCGTAAGGGTGCCCGCTGGTTTGGCGATGGAAGCTAAGCAGTTTCTCATATCGCAAGGCATCGATGAGAATGCTGTTTACATTATTGGTAATTCATTAGCAGGGGTACCAGAAGATGAACATTGCAGCATTGAGCAATTCAAAAAGGAGTTTGATGATGCTCAGTTGTTCGAAGAAAAACTAATCGCTATTACTGTTGCTGGAGCTCGAGCTGGTATCAACTTCGGTGCGATGATGAAAAATAATCTCATCTCGACGTGGGATAGTACAGTTGCCAGTGTTGCAGCAGTGGTGCAAGCCAACATTGGCAGGGCGTGTGGTTACCATGAAAACAACTCTTCAACTCATTTCACTAACTTAAATGCAGCTGAGGCTTATGCTTGTATCCTTGACCATCTTGAAAACACCTGCTCTGACCAAGCAGCGTCTGATTTCGAAGGGTTAAAAGAGTTTTTTGAAGATGTATGCCAGGAATACCATGTCAACGGTTTGGATGTTGGGTTAACTATCAAATACAAACGTCGTCGCCCAATCGGTGATGTTGAAACGTATAAAACTGATAGCTACATTGCTGTACCCGCAAAACTTCTTGACGATGATGCAGAGTTCACCGAGTACACAAAAGATAAGTATCTTCTTCAGGCGATCGATATTATTCGCAAAGAGTTCACGATTAAAGGTGCGCCAAGCGTCAAAGGTAATCGAGCTATGCGAGGTAAAGGCAAGAACTGGATCAAGGCACATTGGGTCAATGGGGATAGTTACAATAACCCCGAGAAGGCACGCGCTGACGGAACTCAAAAAGAAAAAACTAAAACCCACACCCAACAAATTGATAATGGGGAATATTTAGAGTTTAACCGCGTTGTAGCACCTGGTTCCGGAGAGTTATCTGAAGATAAGTTTGTGGTAGCTACCATTTTTAGCGTTTACAACATTTCTCGCCGAAATGTCGCAAAGAAAATTATGACTCTTGAAGATGTTTGGGAGATGTGCGACTACTTTGGTGTTGAGCATGATGACACTCTACTTGTTATCTACAAGCGCGGTGAGTATGACCTTGAACGTACTCTTGCTAAGAAACAGCACAACGAACTTCCTGAGCAGTCAGGTGAGCTTAGCGATGAATCCCATTTCTCTGACAAAGTAGAATCTACTTATTAATACAAGGGGCTGCATGCCCCCTAAACTTTATATTGACATATGAATAGCTCAAATAAGTATCGCAACTATGTCCAGTGTTCAATGGCTGAAAATACTTTTGAACACCAACGCAACGCTGCTGAGAAAGCATTTACTAAATTGAACTCTGGTTCAAAAGCAGTGATCCTTGCTGCGGAAATGCAGTCAGGAAAATCAGGTATCGCTCTTGCCCTTGCCTGCCTTCAGAGACTATCTTTACCCGATGAATTATTGGCTAACCGGAAATACTTAAAAGATACTTTATATCTTGTGACAATGGCAGATCTGGCACTTCAAGAGCAAGCAAAGCGTGACCTTGCCCCCTGCAAAAATGTCGTTGTTAGTAACTTCACAAATATAGATAATGCGCTTAAATCGGATTTTAAGCGCCAACCACCTAAGCTCATCATCATCGATGAGTGTCACTATGGTTCTGGCATTGATAGTGTTCGCTATGAAAAGGTATTTAATTACCTGGAACAAGTTAATGTAGACTGTAAAGTTGTATTTATTTCCGCAACTCCATTTAGCTCACTCTACTCAGCTAGCGAAGATTCCATTCTACGTCACAGCTTCAATACGTCTTTGGTATTTCACAAAGCTAGTGATGAATATCATGGCATTCGACAAATGCATCGCAGTAACCAGCTGGTCAAACTTGATGATGATCAACGCGATTTTTGTGAAGATTCACTGCTACAAAAGCGCTTTATACGCCAGTTTAAAGAACATCAGGGCGTAGGCTGGTCACTGATTAGGGTTCCATCAAGTCAAGCAAACATAGCCAAACAAGTACTGATTAATCAAGGTGTAGATGAAGAGCAAATCTTAATCATAGGTCAAAAGCTTGTTGGCGTTGGCGATCACGAACTCTCATCTATCGATGACTTCAAACGAGCGTACGAAACAGCAGCAATGTTTGATGAAAAGATAATCGCTATAACTGTGGCTGGATTTCGCGCTGGTATTAACTTTGGCCAAGAAATGAAAAACACGCTAATAAACACATGGGATAGCTCTATTGCCAATATAGCCGCAGTGGTGCAAGCCAACGTTGGCAGAGCATGTGGATACCACCAGAATACTCAGGCGAAACATTTTACAAACCTGGAAGCTGTTCGAGCGTATTCAGAACTACTTGATCATCTTGAGGCCAGCGATGAATTGAATGATTTCGATGGGTTACGGTATTCATTTGAAGATATTTGTGCGAAATATCAAGTCAGAGGCTTTGACCGAGGAATGTTTATCACCCCTTTTTCTGAAACTGTAATCACCAAAAAACGTGATGATTCGGAAACATTTCTAACTCAAAGCTATCTAGTCATTCCTGTAAAATTGTCTGAGCCCGAAGTTAATTTCAGCGCCTATACCAACGATCCACAGCTGCTTGAGGCAATCAAATTAATTCGTGACGAATTCCTGAATGAAGGAACGCCCTATCCTAAATCTGGTCGTGCAATGCGAGGTGATGATAGAAACTGGATAAAAGCTCAGTGGGTAAATGGAGTCACCTATAATGACTTCTCGCCGAGCTGTGCGAAGAGCAGAGTGCTGGATTTTAATTCGCGCCTGGAGCTGGGTGAAGATGTAGAATTCAACTTAATTGTTAACCCTGGTGGCGGAGAGACCACTGCTGACAAACTCATAGTTGCGTGTGTATTCAGTATTTATAATCTTTCTAAACAAAAAGATGCTTACAAACGTGCCATGGACCGAGAGGATATGCGGGAAATTAGTGAAGCCTTAGGTTGTGAATATGACGATACGATTATGGTGCTCTATCAGCGCGGAAACTACTCTAGTGGAGTGACAGAACAAAAAAAAGTAACTACAAAACAGCTATCTCGCATCCGCAATTCCAGCGTGTTCAAATAGCTAAAAGCCGCTGTTATAAGCGGCTTTTAGAAAATATTCGATGAAACTTATTTTAAGTAATAAAATTCTAGTCCTTAGTAACTTTAATTACAGGTGTCAGGCATTCTTGCAAACTTAGGCCACCATGATTGTAGTAATCTCCCGCAGTAAATGCACTGATGCCTGGAGCCATGGCAAGTGACACTGAGGAATTCCAATACCACTCTACCTGAGGCAAATTCGTACTGGCATTATCCTTGAGAATAGCACATCTTGATAAGTACTTACGAACCAATGGTTTTTCAAGATCTGCTTTAGGTAATTGATCTGGAAGCCATAACCAACCATGATCCGTGACAATACGGATTTGCTTCCATCCAGCTTCAAACAAATAGCTAACCCTATCAGCTATTTCTTCAAGAACATCATCAATACCAAGAGGTAATTTTCTTTGCTGCTGATGTCCCAGGTTATCCAGGTCACCTGTTTGTAGCCACGCTAAGCCATTAGGCTCACCAGTATCCAATCCTTCAAGGTATTGCCACCCCTGTTGTGCCAATGCTTTTTTTAATTGATAGCTACTAAACTCACTACCCGTTGCCACTACTGAAGGCTTAAAATCCTGAGTGTCATAAGCACCGTTCAAAAGTGCAGCAACAGGAGTAACCGCAGCTTTCGCTGTATCAGTTAAAGATGGCAGAGCACTCCATTGTGTTTTGGTATCGACAATCAAATGACGCGCAGTAAGCTTACGCTCTAATACTTTAGCGCAATCAAAACGCAAACCATCTACAAAAAACACTACCATCCCTTTAACCTGGTAAGTAGCTGTCGCTTCCTTAATTTCAGTATTCCCGGGATATCCTTTTCTTTTAACCAACTGTTGGAAGTTAAGCGATACCTCGTTCAACCAAGGGGAATATATTAGTTTTAATACATTTGCGACTAATTCCTGTTGGCCCGGTTCTTTTGCCAATGCCATGGCCTGCAACGCTGCAGCATCGACTTGCCAGAAGCACTCCTGATATAGCTCTGCCATCTCTTCCGGTGACTGATGATTGAACACTTGCTGGGTCAATTCAGCGACTTTTGCCAGATGGGCCAAAATCTCGAGGTATTTAGATTCCCATAATCGATACCAAAGCCAGCTTTCGCGCTCTTTATTCTGTTGATATAGTGAACAGATAGTTCCTCTAACTTTGTTTACATCAAGTTGAGGAAGGCCAGCAAGCGCATCGGCAAGGCTTTTTTCATCGCGAGTATTTTCAATAGGATAATGACTTAAATCAGCAGCTAAATCAGGGGTTACATCACGAAGGACAAGGATTAATCCTGATAGGTTATGTGCGGTATCTTCAAAGCGCTGCCACACTTCTTGCCACGCCCCTTGGGCAGATAAAAGGGATGCGAGCATTTGAGAATAATTAGCATCTGTTGGTTCATAACCAAACTGACTTGAGCAAGTATTACTGAAAAGCGACCATTTATTGTCGTCCCACTGCTTACGCTTATCTTCGGGATTATTCAGCCACCCAAGTAGATCTTTAATAGGATCATTAAATACTAATGATTGAAAATCTTTAGCCTCTAACCGCTTTCCTTGTAAGTCTTCAACACGGGATTCTAAAAGATCCTTCAAGATTTGGGGGATAATTTCTAATGTGTTTTTATCTTTTGCTACGTCTAATTCAAGCCCAACTCGTGGGTTTGTCAGAAAAGAACTTATACTCCAATCACGTCCTGCCGTATTATAGGCCCACCAACACCCACGATATTGTAATTCTGCTAAAGGACGTAAATAGTCCGGGCAATCTTCGATAGCGCGCAACGCTTTTCGCCCAATTTTGGGAAGATAGATAATTGGTGTACGACCTTCAGGTAACATAACATCTTCCAACACCCCAGCAATGGCACACTTCAACCAAATAGCCGGACCAGTCCGCTGCTCTGGTTGATAATCACCAAGTTCGAACAGCTCTGGAATAAATTGTTTAATCAATGGCATGGCACTTTGCCATTGACAGGCTTCATCTGTCCATAGCACCGCTGCTGGGGCCTCCTGCACCGCAGGATTAAAATGTGCACTACCTCGTAGCTGCTCTATCAATTTATCAATTACTTGCATTCGTTATCTCCCGACGACACCCGGTAAACTAAACAGAGTAATAGCCTTATCTACCATCGCGGCTGTTCTTTGTTCAATTTGCGCTATTGACCAATTATCAGCAACAACCAGCTCCTGATTAAGATACAAACCATTGTTGTAGCCTACAGGACGTTTATCCCGGGTCGTACGATCGCGTTTTTCCAAAAAACTCTTATTTCCTAAAGAACTGTTGTATCCCGAAATAGTCAAGTTACCAAGTTTATGCACATGGCTTTGACGATATTGCTCCGCCAACGTTTTATCGCCATCCGCTATCATATCTACCCAAGAATTAGGGATGTTTAATCCTTGTGGGAAAACATGCTCAATGGTCCACACATATTGCTTGCCTTCCACTGCCCATAGGTCTACTTGGTTCTCCTTGGTCATCATGCTTTCTTCAAGAGCACACAGGATAAAGCGGCAGACCCAGCTATTTTCTTCGTATAGACCGCCACTAAGCGCTTGGCGGAAATGCTCATCAGAGGTACTGACAGATCCTAGGGTATGAGCAATAGCACTGACAACCTGCTCACCGTGGCAGCTTTGCAGAATTTCAGTTAACTCCATAAATATGCGGTTTAAATCCCGAGTAGCAGGCACATCAGTAGTGTTCCTACGGACAAAGAAGTTGATCAGCAAAGTGACCACTTTTTCAATATGCTCAATGCTCAATGCTAAGTTCTGTCGTCTGGCAAACAACATTAGCAATAAGAGATAAGAAGGAGCTCCTTGAATTCTATCCAGACTTTTAAGCAGTTTTGTTAGTTTAGGTTCATCCGGAACTTCGCAATTCCCTACAATCTGCGCATACCAGTCAGAATGACTGCGCATAGCTTGTAGGAATTGATGCGGATCATGAGCAATCAATTTTTCGAAAATTTGAATAAGATTAGATTTCGTCGCTACTGGTACATTGACGATATCTTTTAACTCAGGCTTGAACGCATTGTAGTACTGACGGAAAAAACGCTCTTGTACCCCATAATCATCCCCCAGGGCTTCCATCACTTTGGTCCAGCTGATAAAAGACTTATCAATACTGCCTGGCTCAATCTGTTCGATCTTCGCCAGTAGCTTGTTTTTCATTAAATCAATCGCGGTAAGAGGCACACCGCGATTGTTAAGTGACTCAAACAGGGTGTAAGCATCTGAATGACTTGCCACCTCTATTTTTACCAGAGTAGATGCATTGACTTTATCAAGTAGCGCATTCAGTGCCTGCAATGGGGTTTCGCTCTCACTGACATACTGTTCAATACGCATTAAAAAATGTCGATAGGCACGAAATACCCGACGATTACCTGCATTGGAAACCCACTCAGCTTCTTTAAGAATGCCTGCCTCTTTCAACACCGCCAGGTAATCCTGCTGGTTGGCATTTTGCACCTGAGGTACTAACCGGGGCTGGTCCGCATTCTTTTTCAGCACCAATTTATGCTTCAAGTTATACAGCTCTATCTGCTGTTCCATCTCAAGTTCAATGCCTAACTGGTTGTAGCTTGCATAAATGGCAGCTAACAATAATGACAATGTGGTCATTCGCTGTTGGCCATCTACTAACTCTAACTGCTGCAGAGCCAGCGTATCTGTACTTTGATTGATACAGATAATCGACCCCAAATAGTAATTAAGGTCGTTTTCTAACAGATCTTCAAACAAAGCATCCCATTGCCATTTACCCCAGGTATACTCCCGTTGGTAGCGTGGGATGGCATACACCACCCCGGCTTCAATATCCAACAAGGTTGACACCGGATAGTTGAATACTGATTTAATCATCCGTGATTTTCCTTATTTTCATGTTTGTCTCTGGCAGCTTGTTTATCTGCAAGGCTGATATGGTGGTCATTGATACGCGCCCCCTCTTTTTCACCATACTGCAGGCCCAGATAATACCAGGGGGCCGATTCAACGTCGTTGCCGCGATCTTTACCCCACTTAATATTGGGCTTAGTGCGTAAAACACCGGTCCCCTTCTTATCCACATCCGGTGCCTGCATAAACGGACGAATATTAAGGCGCACACCATCATTTAAATCCGGGTTCCAGCCCATAGGCTGTTCGTGTAACGGTTTCCAGCGCACAAAAATGTCGAGACCACTCTTGCCGGTGATGGCATCTCCTTTCAGGATGGCTTCCAGCGAGTCTTTGAGGTTTTTAGCCGCCATCAAACGACTTTCCGCACCATCAATGCCTTCTTTGAAACCATGCTCCTGAGTACGGATCCAGTCCCCAAGATAGGTATAAATCAGGCGCTCTAAGCCTTGGTAATTGAGCTTATGGTAGTTGACTAGTACTGAGAATCCATCTTTCAGCCCATCCCAGATTTGCCAGATAAACGGACGGTGCTGAAAGAGCTTGCAGTGTTGTTCAAAGAATTTATCCCGCAGCCAGTTTTCCAGGCTCTTACTACCAACGCTGGCAAGCAGATCGCTGAGAACACTGGATGACCAGTCCTCTTCGTAGGCAGCCTGCAGCATGGCCTCCAAGCGAGAAGCAGCGGTTTTTTCTCCGCGAATTGCTGGCAGGCAGACTATGCCGTCATCATCCACGAGTTTGAGCAAATTATCGGATTTACCAAGCCAGTAAAGCATCTCATCAGCCAGCTCCATTTTGCCATCCAATTCTGCTGGCCATCGGTACCCTAGCAGGCGAGCAACCGTAACATGTAGCACCATCTCATCAGTTCGCTTATTACCTATGGTTATACGTTTTATCTCGTCGTTCCAGATTACCGTGCCACAAGGATGGCCATGAAAGATCCATTGAGTTGGCTCATTTGTGTACTGTTTTGGAAGGCCATTAGGATACTGCTCTTCAGCAACTTTCTCCCATTGATGGTAATCAAAAGGTACTTTAACCAAAGTTGCATTTGTTACGTTTAACTTCTGATCAATCCTACGTACAGCAGCGTAATATTCTGGTGAAGTGCAGAAGCACCAAATAGCACATAGGTCTTTTTGATTTTTTGGAATAATAGTAGCTACATTTTGATGAAAGCGCTCTTTACTATATCGGTAACAAAACAATTGCCCCATTCGGTGAACCGCAATGCCGCTTTTACCAAGAGCCTTTAATCCTTTAGATGGATAAGCTGTTGGTGAGGCATGTAAGTGCCCTTTTCCTTGCTCCCAACGGACAAGCCATGACTGTCCATCAAATTGCGAATAATGATCAGGTGTAGCTTGTAAAAGTTCCCATGTATTATTATTTACATTATCAG
Source organism: Escherichia sp. ESNIH1 (assembly GCA_002918705.1). Classification (GTDB taxonomy): domain Bacteria; phylum Pseudomonadota; class Gammaproteobacteria; order Enterobacterales; family Enterobacteriaceae; genus Pseudescherichia. The sequence goes on from PQKR01000001.1 coordinate 498,401, forward strand.
TTTCCCAAAAACCAATCATGTACATGGGGTCATCACTGCTTTGCATCCCCACCAATCCATCAGCATATTTTTCCAGCAGTGGCAGATTATTGTCACTCTCAAAATAAATTCTGGCATCTGGATTCTCTAACAAGTTTAATTGCTCACTGCCCTTACAATATTCGAGCAATAGTCGTTCTGCTTTTTCTGATGTACTCTTTAGTGTAGATACATCTATTCCACGTAGCAAAGCTCCTTGCGATGCAATACCTTTAGTTATGGTGAACAAAATAGCCTGAACAACCTCACCAGAAATAGTTTCGAACGCTCGTGAGCCCAAGCGCGCAACTAGATTCCAGACCTCTTTGGTTAGCAACTTCTCACGAAATTTTTTATAACTTGTCAGGAACAACCAGTTCTGCGGTAAGACGATCGTTGAAGTGCCGCCTGTTGGAGTGAAATCGATGCAACGCTCCAAGAATACCGTTGCCAAATCAGTTTTAGCTTCCGGGAAATAGTTCCCACAAAAATCTTTCAACGTATCGCACTGCTTGCCTCGAGCCAGATAAGGCACATTGGTTACTACCAGATGATAATTTTCAGACAACAATTTAGCTGCTACTGCCAGACCCTGAGCGGTCACCTCGGCTGTTTTTGCTTCGTCGTCGGTTGCTGCTTTCGCATCCAGGAGAACCTGCCAGGGGGAGGCTTTGCCTTCAGTTTTTCCTTCGTAATAAGCCGTATTGACGTCAATCAGGCTGCCCAGCACCGGAGCATCTTTGAAGGTTCGGGTAAACCAATTAAGTGCCTCGCTGATATCCGGATTGTGTTTAGCAAGCGCCAGCCATTCCTGGGTAGCTGCGCTGACATCCAGCCCTGAGCAGGCAATATTTAGAGTGGGGAGGGCTCGATAACCACCGGCATTGGGATAACGCCAGGCCTCCAGCGCCAGAGCAAAGGCTGCAATCTCCACACAACGGCTGTCTAGTTCAAGGCCATAAAGGTTATCAGCAAGCACCTTATCTACAGCGCTTCTGGCATCAAGACCTTCAAGCTGCATACGCATTGGTACCAGCATCAGGAATAATGCAACCAGAAAATGCCCTGAACCACAGCACGGATCCAGCGCTTTCAGTGCACGAACCTCCTGTGGCCAGCCATCAAACCAGCCACCGGCGGCTTGCCACAACTCACCCTGCTCATCGCTGGTTTTAACAAAACGCAGATATTCCAGCGGCACACCCTCGATAGCGGCAGCCTGACGCAAGGTTTTCTCATCACTGGCCGAGCGTAAATCCGCATCCGTCAGCTGTTTTTTCGCCCACCACGCCCCCAGGCTGTTATCCAGCAGGAAACTCACCATATAAGGTTCGGTAAACAGCTGTGTGACCGGACTTAATTCATCCGCACCAATCAGAATACCCGCCGCATTTACTTCGTCTTTACGTTTGCTTTGCCAGAACTGGTAACACCATCCCAGGCTATCTTGTGCCTGAAATACCACACCAGGAAGTGTCAGAATCAAATCCTCTAATTCACGAATGCGGTCGACGGGAATTTGCAGCTCAAATATGGGGGAATCGACCCTAAATACCTGAGGCAACATTCTCTGCGCCAGCTTGCCGGCCAGTTCCCAGCCATCTTTACAACCTTCTTCTTCAGCGTATTCCTGACAGTCGCTCAACGTGACAGCAAGATATTTATCCAGCATTAACAGATTGTTTTGCTCCAAAAAGCGGGCAAACAACATACGATGCCAGTGCTCATAGCTGACCTCCGCCCGCAGGCGTTTAGTTCCCTGCACACCATTGGCCTGCAGCTTGTCCCCCAGCTGACGGGCGTGGGCTCGCAGGCGATTACGCAGTTTTCGCTCATTATCGTTCAGGTATGCCGGAGCTTCCGCGGTTTCTACCCCTAAACGTATTAATGCTTCTAATGCAGCTTTTTCTATCAGTTCTCGGGCCCTGACAACAACTTTTTCCAGCTGATTTCTAAGCGTTTTATCCAGTGACTGTCGCATGTAGTACTCTTAAATTGAGGTTACTTCTAATTTTGCATATAGAATCGCACCTGAAGCCCAGACAAGGTTGTCTGAACTTCAGGTGTAATGAGAGGTTATTTCAACGATGCAGGACGATTTTCAGCTAAAGCGGACATAACTTCTTGTCTAACTTTTGCCAACCAGGAATCGAGCTCAGCCTCTGTTTCAATGACTGATTTTGGTAAAAGTACGATTTTTGCTTTAGGCACCAACATATCAACCGCATCCTGTCGCATACGGCTAAAACGACCTGCCAAAGCAGACGTTTTATCACTCCACTGTTCTAACGAGGTATTTTCAATACAATCGAGCACTCTGTCATTATCAGATAACGGTGACATTTCCAGGTTATCCAGATGATGCTTTGTCAGCAATCGTTCCTGCTGCTCTGTAGAAAGCTGGCTCCAGATTGCATCTTCATGCAATTCCTTTAGACACTCGTTATATTCAGTTTGAAAATCTTCGTACTTTTTCAAAATCGCAACGCGAATTTTTTCAATTACCTGCTTCAGCAACGGCTGTACTGGATCAGGATCGGCTAACAGACTTCGGTTTTGCTCAATCGCATGCACCTCGTCCATGAGCTCGTCAAAACCAACTAAATTTTGGCAATACTTAAGCGCCGTTTTTAGTTCGCTCCAGCGAGCTTGTCTGACGAACACTTTTTCAGCAAGCCCTTTCCAACTCTCCACTTCATCGATAATATCGCGATGTCGTTCGAAGGCAGCCATTAGCTGTTCATTACCAGAAAGTCTCTCAACTTCAACAAGTAATTCTGCTTTTGGTGGTAATGGTAATGGGGCGTCGCCTCCCGCTTTACGAGCCAATTGCTTGGCGGTTTCTATCGCATCTCTTAATTTGGATTGCTCTTCACCATTGGTGCAGTTCAAACCAATCGCATGGATCAAACTTCGAATACCTGCCAACTGCCGCGGCGTCAAACTCACGGTTTCAGGACGGAAGTTTGTTTGAGAGACTTTGCTACGCTCCAAACTTTTCGCATCGACTGATTTTTCCTGAGAATCGCTTGCTTTCAATACACCAGCAGCCAACATGGTAAAAAGTGCGCCGTCAACGGTATCTTTCGGCCAGCCGAAAGGAGCAGACATAAAGTTCTCTCGTATCTCTCCCCCAGTTTTTGCAACACCGATAAATCGTTTAATGGCGACACAGACAGGGTGCTTTTCCACTTCATCATTATGACCTACAGCTTCCAGAGCATTGGCATCAGCGAATTTACTTGCACGCTCAAATACCTTATCCCATCCTTTTTGATCTGCTTGTTTAAACTCTGTGTAGAGCCGTTCACATGCTTTCTTACCTGCATTCTGGAACTGCTCAACTAACGTGTCGCCAGGTACTTCGCTCCCACCAGCCATTTGTACCTGGATACCCTCAATAATCTCTACAAGGATCAGTTTCTTGGTGCGCTCAGCTTCATACTTCCGGTGCTCCATTGCAGCGCGAGCGTCTTTACCCGCATCCGTAGAGGGTATCCCACTCACTTCCAGAGTTGTTTCCGCCGCTTTAAAATCGACAATTGCGCTCAGTAGTTCATTACGTCGAATGGATGGAACATGAATGAAAATAGTAGCATCATCAGGGTTCGCACTACGCACAGCATCCTCGAAAGCTTTTTCTTTACATTCAAGTACATGAGCATAGAGATTTTTTTTAGCATCGGCTGGAAGATCCTGATCGAAACACACGGTGATCTTACGGGGTTCGTTACTGACCCCTTGATTAACGCTACCAAACCCTAGAGCAGTGTTAACACGGTTTTTTATTTCGAGGCTGCGGAACGTTTCTAAACGCTGTGGGTTACCGCGTAGATCATTTTGTTGTTGTTTGAAAGTATCATGCCACTGCTGGCTTTCAAGCGTTTGCAACCTGTATTCAACCCCTGCACTAGTATTCATTGGCAGTAAGTCGCCGTCATCAACCAGTTGTTGAATTAAATGTGGCAATTTTGCTCTCAGTTCATGCTTACCATCACTTAAATGTTCCAGAAGCAAATCAGCGAGGAAAGCTTCCGTTGAGGCAATACCGTGATTGATATCTGTTGGTAGTTTACTAATGAGTAGTATCAACGAAAGCACTCTACCCTGGAGGACTTCATCTTCGTCCCCAGCCTTGAAGCGAGCTATCTTTTCGTAGATCTCTTTGCCAATAACACCCGTTTGTAGCAGGTTGATTGCAATTTGTTCATAGATAAAATCGGCAGGGACAACTGAACCCAACGGTTTAAGCGCCGTAGATTTTGTGGCCTCATGCACTACACGTAACTGATTTCGTAGTTGGGATCCGGTTCCGGTTTTATCCAGCGCAGGAAGGACTCGCTCCCAGAAACGACGACGCACTGGCAGTAACGGATAGTCTGCAACCATCCATTTTTCATCGTCTTTATGAGCTTCAATAACAGAACCACTCATATGACGATTAATCTCACCGAGGTTATGATGTACCACGGATTCGATCTCAGCTCTGGCAGTTTCTTTCTTCTGGAGAATAACTTTCCGGATTACCGCATCGACATCAGTATCCTCAAGCTGAACAGAAATCTGGAAACGCCCCATAAGGCGTTGCAGGTTTTGCAACCCGGATAAGGCACTTTGCCCTGTGGCGACGAAAAGCAATTTCGACTTAAGTGCGCCAGCTTTACAGCATGTTTCAACGGTCTCTTGCACAAGATGAGCACGATCTGGATCATCAGCGATATACTGTTGAACCTCGTCAAGAACAACCAAAGTTAAGGGCATTTCGCCTTCATTTGACAATGCATCAACAATCGACTGAACCATTTCCGTATTTGATACATCATCAACAATTTTATATTGCGCACGCAGCATATCTCGTACTTCTTTAGCATCACTTCCAAGAGATGGTAAAGCATGTAACAGCGCATTCGCCATGACTGGTGAAACATGGAGATTGCGCAGTTCTTTCTTCCAAAGGTCTTCGCCTTCTTTACCTTTGGCATGCTGTTGGATGTAAGCTTTTACTTGCTCAAGCACCCCTTCAGATCTTAACCAAAGTTCAAATTGGGCAAGATGATATTGCTCAGACAACCCAGCTGATTTGAAAATGATCGCCAACAAGGCTAATCGAACTTTGTCTTCTGCTCCCGCCCCCAAAGTTCCTGACGCGGCATGAAGTCCTCCCAGTCGACTTCCCAATGTTGAAAGTTCGTCAAAATATTGTCGTACATCATCGGGTAACTCAACCAATGAGCGAGCATCTGCTCCGCTCTCCATTTTCTGATTCACCCAAAGGGTTCTGAGCATTTTAGCTAGATGCGATTTCCCAGAACCGAAAAAGCCTGAAATCCAAACTGCAGGTTGTTCACCAGAACTTTTAACGTTTCGTAAGTAGTTGCTAAGAATATCAGCCATGCCTTTGGCATAAGCCCCGCTACAGACAAACGTCCGCAGCTCATAATCTAATGTTTCAAGAGCCCCTTTGGAGAGATCATCTTTTACCTCAGCCACACCGTTGTTGGCCAATTTGCTTTCCAGAGGGTCAAGTTTATAAATTTCGCGGTTTAGCATTTTTCTTTACCTAGTTAAGCTATGGTGATCGCAGTGGCTTGATATCCCCAGCCATCTTTGGCATCGAGCAGTTTGTAGTTATTCTCATGATATTCTCCGGGGAAAAATACCACCAAGCGTCCCTGTACTTGAGTCGTTAAAGATTTAACTAAAGCGGAGACTGATACAAAGCCGAACATGGTCCCACATCCCATAAGAGCCACTACAGATTCAGGTGTTTGGTGCGCATTAATCTCCTCATGGAGTTTCGACACAAGCTCTTCAGCAAAATAGTCATAGCTTCCTTCCAGATACTCTGGATCTTCGAAATAAGCCTCTTTGTAGTCCTGTCTTGCCATCCAGTAGGGGAACTCATTGGTCAAGTCCAACAACAGCCATGGGTGCTCGCTTTCGATGCATGCATGCTCAAATTCAGTCATGCGAGCACGAAGCTTAAGCTCATCCTCTTTGTCATATACGACAAAGATAGCTTTCTCTTCAGCTGAGATATTGTTACCCCATGGCACACTGATGTGACTGGAAAAACTTTTCAGTAATTTTGACAATCTGTCAGACATCACGTTATTCCTTAACTAGGAGATTCAGAGGTGCAAAAGACACTTCAACGACCTCACTGGCTTGTTTGAAATTAATCAGGCCGCGCAAAGTTGCTCTATATGCAAGCTCGTACAAAGTTGTTTCATCAACTGGTAATAGTTTCATCCAAAAGCTATCAAACAAACGTTTACCTGAAAGCCCCTGGAAGTGCCCAAGAAGTAGAGCAAAAACCACGTTCACATACGTTACTTTTGGGTCAGTACGTTGTTTTTTAACCTTACCCGAAAGATAACCTGATTGAGTCCATGTGCCACTAATGTTACGAGCAAATGACTGAAGTGATGCCTGACTAAATCGATCTGGATCGTCTTTTGCTAGGTGTTCTTCCATAACGCTTCTGGGTAAGATTTGCCCAGGCTTAAGTGCCGTAATGACCCCAACAGATTCTCGAAGTAGTGGATCTCTTGCAATAGCCAATTGCAGTGCGAGTAGAGGCTGAGCTTCTTCAGATAGCTCCCAAAGTTGACGAAAAAATTTGAACAAAGGTATGTGCGAAGACATCCCATAAAGACCAACCATGTGCCGATAAGTTAGTTTCCTGGCACTAGAACTGGGTTTATGAAGAATATTGTCATCCACAATGCTTACCCTATATTCTTCTTGTAAGGTGTTCTCAGGCCGTGCCTGGAGCAATATCTTCAATTCTTCGATCATCATGCAACGCGCTGCATGAGGTCCATTTTTTCCAAACTTGAATCCATACTGAACTAACTGCTCATGGTTCATCAGGATACCTCCTCAAATCCGAGTACTAAAAGCCATTTTTGATAAAAAAACTGCTTTCGTTCTGCCTTAGCACTCAAGTATATTGTTCGTAAACATGTAAAGCCATTATCTGCAACTATCTTGATTTAACTGAATAAATGGTTACCAAAGTCGAATGGGCTAACCCTACTTTCACGATTTCTATCCAGATAATCCGCCCACCACTGTAACATCAACCTACGCTCCCCAAGATGTTCCGCCTTATGGATGTAAGCCGCACGCACAGAGTTACGTTCCTGATGGCTCATCTGCCGTTCTACTGCATCCCTCGACCACAACCCCGATTCTATCAGTGAACTACAAGCCATGGTCCTAAAACCATGCCCACAAACTTCCGTTTTTGTGTCATAGCCCATCACTCTCAGAGCCTTGTTCACCGTGTTCTCACTCATGGGTTTACGCGGATCATGATCACCAATGAAGATCAGCTCACGGTTTCCACTCATACTTTTGATCTTTTCCAAAATGGCTAACGCCTGCCGCGACAAAGGAACAAGGTGAGGTGTCCGCATCTTCGAACCTCGCTGAGAATGTTTAACACCTTCCAGCGGCTCCCGCTCTCCCGGAATCGTCCACATGGCCGTTTCAATATCGACTTCTGACCAGCGGGCAAATCGCAGCTCGCTTGAACGGATGAAAACCAATAAGGTGAGTTCAACAGCTAACCGGGTTAACGGCCTACCGGAGTAGTGATCAATTCGATGAAGTAATTCAGGAATACGGTTAAGTTCTAATGCCGCACGATGCTGTCTTTTCGCAGTAGCAACCGCACCAGCAATCTCTTGCGCGGGGTTGTAGTCGATTAAACCACTCTGCACAGCAAAGCGCATAATCGCGGTAGTCCGCTGTTGCAAACGAGCCGCAACTTCGAGTCGTCCGGATGATTCCACCGCTTTGATGGGGACAAGCAGATCCCGCGTCTTCAGTTCCGCAATGTTCCGCTTACCGATGGCAGCAAAGAGGTTATCTTCAAGGCTTTTCAAAACACGGACACTGTGAGATGTAGACCACTTCTGATTGCTGGCATGCCAGTCTCTGGCGACCACTTCAAACGTTATCGCTTCCTGCTCTTGTTCTACCTTAACGGCTTTCTTGTTCTCACTGGGATCGACGCCGTTAGCTAATAGCTTACGGGCCTCATCCCTGCGTGCCCGGGCATCCGCCAATGACACTTCAGGGTATTTTCCCAGCGCCAGCATCTTCTCTTTGCCGCCAAAGCGATAGCGTAGCCGCCAGTATTTTGAGCCGTTAGGGTGAACCAGCAAAACCATGCCTTCACCGTCAGCCAGTTTATAGGCTTTTGCTTCAGGCTTAGCCGAACGAACCTTCACATCACTCAGAGCCATGATGAGTATCCTTTCAAGGGTTCTTCGTGGGTACAAACATTATCGAACCGGGATATACCCGCAGTTGTACCCGCATCAGTAAGTTGATGTAGATTGAATCAGGTTGACTTAGGTTGAGTGAAAAAGCGAGGAAAGCCTTGCGGATACTGGATTTCAGGCACAAAAAAAGACGTCCGTTGACGTCTATTGATGTTCCGATGGTGCCGAAGGCCGGACTCGAACCGGCACGTATTTCTACGGTTGATTTTGAATCAACTGCGTCTACCGATTTCGCCACTCCGGCACTGAAGGGGATGTACAGATAGCGGATGCATTATACCCGTTGCGGATCGCCATGCAAGCTCCCCTTCCAGCCTCCAGCGCCAACCGCATAAAAAACCACCGCTCCCCTTCCTTTGCTTTCCCCCTCTCGCCCCTGCTCGCAAAAACCTGCAACACAATCTGAGGTTTACATTATCCCCTGTTTGTTATTTGATTCTGTTATTGGCTGGGGTTACCCCATCAACAGACATCAGGATGCAGGCATGCGCTTCTATCAGGTCGATCCCTCGCTGGAGAACTACTGGCGCGGCGTGATCCTCTTCGGCAATAACTTCGCCACCTACAAGTTCGCCCTGGCCCATGCCCTGTACGATGTCGATCGCAGCGACACCCTGATTAAGCTCGATGATCTGGCCGTGCCCTTTAGTAGGCATATCTGCGAGCACCTGAAAAACGCGCCCCGGCAGATCCTCAACGACAAGAAACCCGGCCCGCTGCTTACCGCCTGCCAGCAGTACAATCTGGGTGAAATAGACGAGGATGAGCTGCGTCAGGTGACGGTGCGCTACGGCTTCTCGGTGGTGCTAAAGGCCTTCCATAACGTCAACGGTGGGCCGCTGGAGAAGCAGTTCTTCATCAATGAACGCCGGGAGCACAAGGGCATCCGCCTCACGGATGAGTTCTACCGCCTGACGGAGACGCAGCAGTTCCACAACCTGGTGCATGAAACCGATGCTCGCTGGCGGCTGGTTGAGAAGGCCTGGGAGATGGCTCTGCCCCCGCAGCTGCTGGACGTGCATTACGATGCGGGAAGTGAAACCCTCTTTACCCAGCTCAACAGCTACCGCATCTCGCTTACCAGCTGCCGCAACAGCCTGAACGGCTATCAGAAGGGGCACTGCTTCTACTGCAACGCGCCGATAAGCCTGGAGTCCGGGCATCCGCTGCTGGCCGATGTAGATCACTTTATCCCGCTGGTCGCTCAGAAGGATATGCCAGGCATGAACCTCAACGGTGTCTGGAACCTGGTCCTGGCCTGCCAGGTCTGCAACCGAGGGGAGAACGGCAAGTTTGCGCAAGTTCCAGCCCTCGATCTGCTGTATCGTCTCCATGCCCGCAACGAGTATTTTATTAACAGCAGGCTGCCGCTGCATGAGGCGATCATTAACCAGACCGGCAAGAGCGAGCCGGTGCGCCGCACGTTCTTAAACGATAGCTGGAACGCCGCTCTCGCCTGTCGGTTCCACACATGGCAGCCGGTTGCCGCCGGAGAGGTGATGTTCAGATGACTATGGCGTATTACCAGCGCAACGCGCAGACGTTTTTCAACGCCACAGTAGGGGTTGATATGGCATCCCTCTACGCGCCCTTCCTGCGCTTTGTTGCTCCCGCTGGATGCGTGCTGGACGCAGGGTGCGGTTCCGGGCGCGACGCCAAAGCGTTCAGCGCGTGGGGCTATCGGGTGGAAGCTTTCGACGCCTCGGCGGAGATGGTGGAGCTTGCCACGGTCCATACCGGCCTGCCGGTCAGACAGATGACGTTCAGCGCGCTGAAGGCCGAAGAGCGCTACGATGGGATCTGGTGCTGCGCCTCGCTGCTGCATCTTCCCCAGGCCGAGCTACCCGCGGCGATGCATCGTCTCGCCCGCGCCCTGAAACCGGGTGGCGTCTGGTATCTGTCGTTTAAATACGGCACCAGCGAGCGGGAAAAGGAGGGGCGGCATTTTACCGATCTGAATGAGGCTGGCCTGCAAACACTGGTATCTGCTCTGCCGCTGGTGAGCATCATCGAGCAGTGGACGACCCAGGATAAACGCCCTGAGCGCGACGAGGTCTGGCTGAACGCCCTTCTGCGTAAGCATCTGTCTGAATAGCCTGCCATCCCGCACCTTACGCCCATGCGCCGCCCTACCCCATGCTCTACACTTCCTAATCAACGCTGAACCTGAGGAAATCACAATGAGCACAATAAAAAGCTATGCCGCGAAAGAAGCTGGGAGCGAACTGGAGCTGTACGAGTACGATCCTGGTGAACTGCAGGCGGGGGACGTTGAGGTACAGGTAGACTACTGCGGGATCTGCCACTCTGACCTGTCGATGATCGACAACGAGTGGGGCATGTCCCAGTATCCGCTGATCGCCGGGCACGAGGTGATTGGTCGCGTGGTGGCGCTGGGCAGCGCGGCGCAGGACAAAGGTCTGAAGGTGGGCCAGCGTGTGGGTATCGGCTGGACGGCGCGTAGCTGCGGCCACTGCGATGCCTGCATCAGCGGCAACCAGATCAACTGTCTGGAAGGCGCAACGCCGACCATCCTCAACCACGGCGGCTTTGCTGATAAGCTGCGCGCCGACTGGCAGTGGGTGATCCCGCTTCCGGACAGCATCGATATTGAATCCGCCGGGCCAATGCTCTGCGGCGGCATCACGGTGTTTAAACCCCTGCTGATGCACAACATCACCGCCACCAGCCGCGTCGGGGTGATCGGTATCGGCGGTCTGGGTCATATCGCCATTAAGCTGCTGCATGCGATGGGCTGCGAGGTGACGGCGTTCAGCTCTAATCCGGCGAAAGAGCAGGAAGTGCTGGGGTTCGGTGCGGATAAGGTGGTGAACAGCCGCGATCCAGAGGCGTTAAAAGCCCTGGCGGGTCAGTTCGATCTGATTATCAACACCGTTAACGTTGACCTGAACTGGCAGCCCTACTTCGAAGCACTGGCACACGGCGGTAACTTCCACACCGTCGGCGCGGTGCTGAAGCCGCTTCCGGTCCCGGCCTTTACCCTGATTGGCGGTGACCGCAGCATCTCCGGTTCCGCAACCGGGACGCCGTACGAGCTGCGCAAGCTGCTGCGCTTTGCCGGTCGCAGCAAGGTGGCACCGCAGACCGAGCTGTTCCCGATGTCGCAGATCAACGAGGCCCTGCAGCACGTTCGTGACGGCAAGGCCCGTTATCGCGTGGTGTTGAAGGCAGATTTTTAAATAGTAAACGCCCGGCGGCGCAAGCTTGCCGGGCCTACGTATTTAGACCTTCTCCAGGGCGGCAAAGACTTCGGCTACCGCCACCGCGCCCGGATCGGTGACGCCGGTCAGGCTGTCGCTGTTAACGTACGACGAGCGCCCCGCGCCCGCTTTCTGCATCTTCGCCGTGCTCTCTGCCCCGGCTTTAGCGGCCGCAACCGCAGCGCTAAGATCCTGCGACTGCAACGCCTCCAGGGCGGGCTGTAGCGCGTCGATCAGCGTCCGGTCACCCAGATCTGCCCCACCGTAGTGTTTCATCTGCTTGAGGCCTTTTAACAGCGCATCGGCGATGCTCGCTCCGTCGTGGATCGCCTGCCCTGCAGCGGTAAAGAATATCGACATCAGCACCCCGCTGGAGCCGCCCATCACCGTCGCCAGGCGCTCGCCGATGAGCTGAAAGAGCTGGGCGCTGTTGTCCAGCGGCAGCTTACCCTGTTCAAGCTGCTGGGCAATATCTCGCGCCCCTTCGGCAAAGGTCGAACCGGTATCGCCGTCGCCCACTTTGGCATCCAGCGCGTTAAGCCGGTTCTCGAGGCCGATCAGCGTCTCGGCGGCGGCGTTAACGATGGCGCTAACCTGGGGGTTGTCGGAGGGCTGGATCTCAATGCCGGTGTTAATCGCATTGTGCTTAACCATGCGCACCGGGGCGAAGGCCACCGGTTTTTGCCAGCCGACGGTCTCGACGTCCGCGTTGAGGGCGCGCTCGAACTCATCGTTGAGGCGCAGCAGCGAGAGGGAGAAGCCTTTCATATCCAGGGAGCTGACCAGCGGCGCCGGGCCGATAAGGTAAGCAATCTGATCCTTCAGCGCCGAGTGCGCCAGCTCTTTGGTGAGCAGGGCCATCTCCAGGGCCGAGACGCCGCCGAGGTTGTTGATCAGCACCGCCACGCGATCGTTACCCGCTTTCGCCTTCAGCGGCTCGATGAGAGTGTCGATAAGGGTTTTGCTGTTGTGGGTGTCGACGGTGCTGGCCCCTGGCTCGCCGTGGATGCCGAGGCCCAGCTCGACCTTGCCGCGCTGGATGCGGTTCTCCTCCTCTTCGCCGCTGCCCGGCAGGTTGCAGGTCTCCATTGCCAGTCCGAGGCTCCAGACGCTGTCGCTGGCCTGCTGGGCGATGGCCCGCACCTCGCCGAGGGATTTACCCTGCTCGGCGGCGTAGCCCGCAATCTTATGCACCAGCGCCGTACCGGCGATGCCGCGCGGCTGCTTGTTATCAGGCAGGGCGATGTCGTCAGCGACAATCACCATCTCCACCTTCAGGCCGTGGCGCTTGGCTTTCTCGGCCGCGAGGCCGAAGTTGAGGCGGTCCCCGGTGTAGTTTTTGACAATCAGCAGGCAGCCGCGATCGCCGGTGACGGCGACGATGGCGTTAAGTACGGCGTCGACGCTGGGGGAGGCGAACACGTCCCCGCAGACGGCAGCGGTGAGCATACCTTTGCCGACGAAGCCCGCGTGGGCTGGCTCGTGGCCCGAGCCGCCGCCGGAGATAACCGCCACGCGCCCCTTGTCCCAGTCGCCGCGGGCAACGATGCGGATAGCGGGATCGATATCGAGACGCACCAGGTTAGCGTGCGGCGCGGAGATAATTAAGCCTTCGATGGCATCATTGACCAGCTGCTTGCGGTCGTTGAAGAAAAATTTGGACATAGCTTCCCGAGCGGTTAATTAATCGTAAGGAAAGCATAGACGGTGTGACGAAGCGCAAAGTATGAAAGCGAGATTTTCCCCGCTCAAAAAAGAGCGGGGAGAGGCCGGATTAGGCCCGGCGCATCATCAGCCAGACGCTGATGGCAAGGAACAGGGCGCTCGGCAGCAGCGCGCCGATAATTGGCGGGATGCCGTACACCAGCGTCAGCGGGCCGAAGATCTGATCCATGACGTAGAAGACGAAGCCGAAGCTGATCCCGGTGACCACGCGCACGCCCATCGGCACGCTGCGCAGCGGGCCAAAGATGAACGACAGCGCCATCAGCATCATCACCGCCACCGACAGCGGCTGGAAGATCTTACTCCACATGTTGAGCTGGTAGCGCCCGGAGTCCTGCCCGGTTGACTTCAGATACTTCACATAGTCGCGCAGGCCGCTAATAGAGAGCGCATCCGGCTCCAGCGCCACCACGCCCAGCTTATCCGGCGTCAGGTTGGTCTTCCAGGTGCCGCTTACGGTCTGGGAGCCGGTGATCTGCTTCGGATCCTGCAGGTTAGACTCGTCTACCTGCGACAGCTTCCACTCCTTCTGCTGCTCATCAAAGGAGGCGTGGGCCGCATAGCGCACCGACTGCAGGCGACGCTGGTCGTTGAAGCTGTAGATGCTTACGCCGTTCAGCTCGTTGGTGCCGGAGACCTGCTGGATGTAGACGAAGCTGTTACCGTCCTTAGCCCACAGCCCCTGCTGGGTAGAGAGCATCGCACCGCCGTAGATCGCCTGGGCACGATAGTTACGCGCCATCTGCTCGCCCTGCGGTGCTACCCACTCGCCGATGGCCATCGTCAGCAGCACCAGCGGGATCGCCGTCTTCATAACCGACAGCGCGACCTGGAAACGAGTAAAGCCGGAGGCCTGCATCACCACCAGCTCGCTGCGCTGGGCCAGCATCCCTAAGCCCAGCAGCGCGCCCAGCAGGGCCGCCATCGGGAAGAAGACCTGAATATCTTTCGGCACGCTGAGCACGGTGTACATCCCCGCGCCCATCGCGTCATAGCTCCCCTGCCCGGCACGCTTGAGCTGATCGACAAACTTGATGATGCCGGAGAGCGACACCAGCATGAACAGCGTCATCATGATGGTGGTGAAGATGGTTTTACCGATATAGCGATCGAGTACGCCAAAAGCCTGCATTATAACGCTCCTTTACGCACGAAACGGGCGCGTATCCGGCGCATCGGCACCGTGTCCCACAGGTTCAGCACCACCGCCAGCGCCAGATAGAGCAGGTTCACTGCCCACATCCAGATCATCGGATCGAGCTTGCCCTTGCCGCCGTTGGACTTCAGCGAGGTCTGCACCAGGAAGAAGACCAGGTAGAGCAGCATCGCTGGCAGCATCGACAGCACGCGGCCCTGACGCGGGTTCACCACGCTGAGCGGCACCACCATCAGCGCCATCACAAACACGGCGAAGATGAGGGTTAAGCGCCAGTGCAGCTCCGCGCTCGCCCGCGGCGTGTCGGTGCGCATCAGGGTGCGCATGTCCATCTGCTCGGTATCGTCCGGATCCAGCGCCACCGCCTGATGGCCAACAATCGCCTGGTAGCCCTGGAAGTCGGTAATGCGGAAGTCGCGCAGCAGCGCGGTGCCTTCAAAGCGCGTTCCCTTGGTCAGGGTCACCACCTGCGAACCGTCTTTGCGCTGCGACAGCTGGCCGGAGTCGGCCACCACCACCGATGGGCGGGCGTTGCCTTTAGGACGCAGCTGCGCAAGGAAGACGTCGTGGAAGCTGCTGCCGCTGACGCTCTCGATAAACAGCACCGAGTTACCGTCGGTGGCTTGCTGGAACTGCCCCTGAGCCAGCGCCGCCATGCCAGGGTTAGCTTTGGCTTCCGCCAGCACCTCATCCTGATGACGCGAGGACCAGGGTCCGGCCCACATCACGTTAACGGTGGCCAGAATGCCGGTGAAGACAACCAGCACCATCGCGGCCTTCACCAGTACGGCCTTGCTCAGGCCGCAGGCGTGCATCACCGTGATCTCGCTATCGGTATAGAGCTTGCCGAAGGTCATCAGCAGCCCGAGGAAGAGGCTAAGCGGCAGGATCAGCTGCGCCATTTCAGGTACGCCCAGCCCCAGTAAGGAGAGCACCAGATTTGTCGGGATATCACCGTCAACGGCTGCACCGAGGATCCGCACCAGCTTCTGACAGAAGAAGATCAGCAGCAGGATGAATAGGATCGCAAGTTGACTTTTTAGCGTCTCCCGAACCAGATATCTTATGATTATCACTATAAATACGCCCGTAAAAACCCGTCTTTTTGCAGGAAAATCGCTTGTTTCATGGCTTAAACGTCATTTATTCTCTTGAGTCGTCGAAAGCATCGCTAAGATATAAGAAACTTAGCGGATGCACGTTTCAGGATATGTTCTGACGTGTCGAACTAAGATTAACACGAAGTCACCGCAACAGCGGACATGAGTTACGAAAGCTTGCAATTCTATCCGTAGCCCCGGCTGTTGTCTTTAAGATTCAGGAGCGTAGTGCATGGAGTTCAGTGTAAAAAGCGGTAGCCCGGAGAAACAGCGGAGTGCCTGCATCGTGGTTGGCGTGTTTGAACCGCGTCGGCTCTCCCCTATCGCCGAGCAGCTCGATAAAATCAGCGACGGCTACATCAGCGCGCTGCTGCGCCGTGGAGAGCTGGAAGGCAAGCCGGGACAGACGTTGTTGCTGCACCATGTTCCTAACGTCCTGTCAGAGCGCATTTTGCTGATTGGCTGCGGGAAAGAGCGTGAGCTGGACGAGCGTCAGTACAAGCAGGTTATTCAGAAAACGATAAATACGCTAAATGATACTGGCTCGATGGAGGCGGTCTGCTTCCTGACCGAACTGCACGTTAAAGGGCGCAACACCTACTGGAAAGTGCGCCAGGCGGTAGAGACGGCAAAAGAGACGCTCTACAGCTTCGATCAGCTGAAAACCAACAAATCCGAGCCGCGTCGTCCGCTGCGTAAGATGGTCTTCAACGTGCCGACCCGCCGGGAGCTGACCAGCGGTGAGCGCGCCATTCAGCACGGTCTGGCAATCGCCTGCGGCATTAAAGCGGCGAAAGATCTCAGCAATATGCCACCGAATATCTGTAACGCGGGCTACCTCGCCTCGCAGGCACGCCAGCTGGCCGACTCCAACAGCGAGAACATCACCACCCGGGTGATCGGCGAGCAGCAGATGCGCGAGCTGGGGATGCACTCCTACCTGGCAGTAGGCCAGGGCTCGCAGAACGAATCCCTGATGTCGGTCATCGAGTACAAGGGCAGCACTGATGAAGACGCGCGTCCAATTGTGCTGGTGGGCAAAGGGCTGACCTTTGACTCCGGCGGCATCTCCATCAAGCCTGCCGAAGGCATGGATGAGATGAAGTATGACATGTGCGGCGCAGCGGCGGTCTACGGCGTAATGCGCATGGTCGCCGAGCTGAAGCTGCCGCTGAACGTGGTGGGCGTGCTGGCGGGCTGTGAGAACATGCCCGGCGGTCGCGCCTTCCGTCCGGGGGACGTTCTGACCACCATGTCCGGCCAGACCGTGGAAGTGCTGAACACCGATGCCGAAGGGCGTCTGGTGCTGTGCGACGTATTAACTTACGTAGAGCGCTTCGATCCCGAGCTGGTGATCGACATCGCTACCCTGACCGGCGCGTGCGTGATTGCCCTCGGCCACCACATCACCGGCCTGATGTCGAACCATAACCCGCTGGCCCACGAGCTGATCGGCGCGTCCGAGCAGGCGGGAGATCGCGCATGGCGTCTGCCGCTGGGCGACGAGTACTACGAACAGCTGGAGTCGAACTTTGCCGATATGGCAAACATCGGCGGACGCCCTGGCGGCGCGATCACCGCGGGCTGCTTCCTGTCGCGCTTTACCCGGAAATACAACTGGGCGCACCTCGACATCGCCGGGACCGCATGGCGCTCCGGCAAAGCCAAAGGCGCAACCGGCCGTCCGGTCGCCCTGCTGTCGCAGTTCCTGCTGAACCGCGCCGGATTTAACGGCGAAGAGTAGGCGTAATAGAGCAGTAAATTGTAGGCCGGGTAAGCGTAGCGCCACCCGGCTTCGCATTTAAAGTGACCACAAGAAGCCCCATATATGAAGAATGCAACGTTCTACCTTCTGGACAATGACACGCAGCAGGATGGCTTAAGCGCCGTTGAACAACTGGTGTGTGAGATTGCCGCAGAACGTTGGCGCGCAGGTAAACGCGTTCTGATCGCCTGCGAAGATGAGCGGCAGGCGATCCGCCTCGACGAGGCCCTGTGGGCGCGTCCGGCAGAGAGCTTTGTGCCGCATAATCTGGCGGGCGAAGGGCCGCGCGGCGGTGCGCCGGTGGAGATCGCCTGGCCGCAAAAACGCAACAGCAGCCCGCGCGATCTGCTGATCAGCATGCGGGTAAACTTTGCAGATTTTGCCACCGCTTTCACAGAAGTGATAGACTTCGTTCCTCACGAAGAAACTCTGAAACAACTGGCTCGCGAGCGCTATAAAGCCTATCGCCTGGCTGGTTTCAACCTGAACACGGCAACCTGGAAATAATGGAAAAGACATATAACCCCCAAGATATCGAACAGCCGCTTTACGAGCACTGGGAGCAGCAGGGCTACTTCAAACCGAATGGCGATGAGAGCCAGGAGAGCTTCTGCATCATGATCCCGCCGCCGAACGTGACCGGCAGTTTGCATATGGGCCACGCCTTCCAGCAGACCATCATGGATACCATGATCCGCTACCAGCGCATGCAGGGCAAAAACACCCTGTGGCAGGCCGGTACCGACCACGCGGGTATCGCCACCCAGATGGTGGTGGAGCGTAAGATTGCCGCTGAAGAGGGAAAAACCCGCCACGACTACGGTCGCGATGCCTTCATCGATAAAATCTGGCAGTGGAAGGCAGAGTCAGGCGGCACCATTACCCGCCAGATGCGCCGTCTCGGCAACTCCGTGGACTGGGAGCGCGAGCGCTTCACGATGGACGAAGGCCTCTCCAACGCCGTGAAAGAGGTGTTCGTTCGCCTCTATAAAGAAGATCTGATCTACCGTGGCAAGCGCCTGGTAAACTGGGATCCGAAGCTGCGCACCGCGATTTCCGACCTGGAAGTTGAGAACCGCGAATCGAAAGGCTCCATGTGGCATATCCGCTATCCGCTGGCCGACGGCGCGAAAACCGCCGACGGTAAAGATTATCTGATCGTTGCCACCACCCGTCCGGAGACCCTGCTGGGGGATACCGGCGTCGCGGTGAACCCGGAAGATCCGCGCTACAAAGATTTGATCGGTAAATTCGTGGTGCTGCCGCTGGTTAACCGTCGCATTCCGATTGTGGGCGACGAGCACGCGGACATGGAGAAAGGCACCGGCTGCGTGAAGATCACCCCGGCACACGACTTTAACGACTATGAAGTGGGCCGTCGTCACGCCCTGCCGATGATCAACATCCTGACCTTTGACGGCGATATCCGTGAGAGCGCAGAGGTGTACGACACCAAAGGCAACGAAACCAACGTCTACTCCAGCGAGATCCCGGCTGAGTTCCAGAAGCTGGAGCGCTTTGCTGCCCGTAAAGCGGTAGTGGCTGCCGTTGACGCCCTTGGCCTGCTGGAAGAGATTAAACCTCACGACCTGACCGTGCCGTACGGCGACCGTGGCGGCGTGGTGATCGAGCCGATGCTGACCGACCAGTGGTACGTCCGCGCCGACGTGCTGGCGAAACCGGCGGTGGAAGCGGTTGAGAACGGTGATATCCAGTTCGTGCCGAAGCAGTACGAAAACATGTACTTCTCCTGGATGCGCGATATTCAGGACTGGTGTATCTCCCGTCAGCTGTGGTGGGGTCATCGCATCCCGGCCTGGTACGACAACGAAGGCAACGTCTTTGTTGGCCGTACGGAAGAGGAAGTGCGCCAGGAGAACAACCTGAGTGCCGACGTGGCGCTACGCCAGGACGAAGACGTGCTGGACACCTGGTTCTCCTCCGCGCTGTGGACCTTCTCTACCCTCGGCTGGCCGGAGAACACCGACGCCCTGCGTCAGTTCCACCCGACCTCGGTGATGGTCTCCGGCTTCGACATCATCTTCTTCTGGATCGCCCGCATGATCATGATGACCATGCACTTCATCAAAGATGAAGATGGCAAGCCGCAGATCCCGTTCAAGACCATCTACATGACCGGTCTGATCCGCGATGACGAAGGCCAGAAGATGTCCAAATCCAAGGGCAACGTTATCGACCCGCTGGATATGGTGGACGGTATCTCCCTGGCGGATCTACTGGAGAAACGCACCGGCAACATGATGCAGCCGCAGCTGGCCGAGAAAATTGCCAAGCGCACCGAGAAGCAGTTCCCGAACGGCATTGAGCCGCACGGCACTGACGCCCTGCGCTTTACCCTGGCGGCGCTGGCCTCTACCGGCCGCGACATCAACTGGGACATGAAGCGCCTGGAAGGCTACCGCAACTTCTGTAACAAGCTGTGGAACGCCAGCCGCTTTGTGCTGATGAACACCGAAGATCAGGATTGCGGCTTCAACGGCGGCGAGATGACCCTCTCCCTGGCGGATCGTTGGATCCGTGCCGAGTTCAACCAGACGGTGAAAGCCTTCCGTGAAGCGCTGGACAGCTTCCGCTTTGATATTGCCGCGGGCATCCTGTATGAGTTCACCTGGAACCAGTTCTGTGACTGGTATCTGGAGCTGACCAAGCCGGTGATGAACGGTGGCTCTGAAGCCGAGCTGCGCGGTACGCGCAACACCCTGGTCACGGTACTGGAAGGTCTGCTGCGCCTGGCGCACCCGATCATTCCGTTCATTACCGAAACCATCTGGCAGCGCGTGAAGGTGATTGCCGGTAACAACGCCGACACCATCATGCTGCAACCGTTCCCGGCCTTCGATGCCGCCCAGGTGGATGAAGCGGCGGTAGCGGATACCGAGTGGCTGAAGCAGGCGATTGTTGCGGTGCGTAATATCCGCGCCGAGATGAACCTCTCTCCGGCTAAACCGCTGGCGCTGCTGCTGCGCGGCTGCAGCAGCGATGCGGCACGTCGTGTGAACGACAACCGCAGCTTCCTGCAAACTTTGGCGCGTCTGGAGAGCATCACCCTGCTGCCTGCCGATGATAAAGGTCCGGTCTCCGTGACCAAGATCGTCGACGGCGCTGAGCTGCTGATCCCGATGGCTGGCCTGATCGACAAAGCCGCCGAGCTGGAGCGTCTGGCGAAAGAAGTTGCTAAGGTTGAAGCAGAGATTGGTCGTATCGAGAGCAAACTGGGTAACGAAGGCTTCGTGGCGCGCGCGCCGGAAGCGGTGGTTGCCAAAGAGCGTGAGCGTCTGAGCAGCCTGGCCGAAGCGAAAACCAAACTCGTTGAACAGCAGGGCGTCATCAGCGCGCTGTAATCGCGTCCGCCCCTTACCTCTCTGGTAAGGGGCACTTAATCAACAAAGAGCCTCACCATGAATGTTGCAACCGCCACTCAACTGCACATGCGCCGCATCACGCCTGAAGACAACGCGGCCATCGCCGCCGTTATTCGCCAGGTTTCAGCGGAGTATGGCCTGACCGCCGACAAAGGCTATACCGTGGCCGATCCTAATCTTGATGAGCTGTATACCCTCTACAGCCAGCCGGGTCACGCCTACTGGGTGATTGAGCAGGATGGCCAGGTGGTGGGCGGCGGCGGCATCGCCCCGCTCCAGTGCAGCGAACCGGATATCTGTGAACTGCAGAAGATGTACTTCCTGCCCGCCATACGCGGCAAAGGGATGGCGAAAAAGCTGGCGCTCGCCGCGCTGGATCACGCCCGTACTCAGGGTTTTACCCGCTGCTATCTCGAGACCACGGCTTTCCTGAAGGAGGCGATTGGCCTCTATGAGCATCTGGGCTTTGAACACATCGACGGACCGCTGGGCTGTACCGGGCACGTCGACTGTGAAGTGCGGATGTTAAAAGCGCTGGCCTGAGTCAGGCCGGTACGCCGCTGTGAAAACGGAACTCGCTGTCGGGGGTGGCGATCAGCGCCGCCTCCACCTCGCCAAAAAAGCGCACCCGGGGCGTAATATCCTGGGGTGATATCGCCTGGGCCAGCGTCAGGTAGTCTTCGTAGTGGCGCGCCTCGGATCGCAGCAGCGACAGATAGAACTTCTGCAGATCCTCTTCGAGATAGGGCGCCAGGGCGGCAAAGCGCTCGCAGGAGCGGGCCTCGATATAGGCCCCGCAGATCAGCTTATCAATCAGCGTCAGCGGCTCGTGGGTCCGCACCTCCTTCAGCATCCCTTTGGCGTAGCGGCTGGCGGTAATTTTGACGTAGGGAATATTCCGGGCCGTCATCGCCTCGCGCACCTGCCAGAAGTGGTGCAACTCCTCTTTAATCAGCAGCACCATGCTGTCGATCAGCAGGCGGCCCCAGGGATCGTCGGTCTGCGGCATCACGCTCTTACCAATCTGCCGGTGCAGGGCGACAAAATCCGGCTCAGGCCCCTCACGAAAGGTGAAGGCCTCGTAGGGTTTGAGCCACGCCAGCAGCGTATCGCCGCCGCTCTTATCCGCCACATATTTGCGGACCAGCAGCATTGCCGTCTGCGCAGCCTTAAGCTCGCACACCATATGGTCGGTTAGCAGCAGGGGCAGGTTGGCTGGATCGCGGGCTTTGTCGATCCACGCCTGCGGCGTTGGGCAGTGCAGGAAAGTGTGTATCGGGGAGAGTATCTGGGCGTAGTCCATGACGTTCCTTGCAGTGCGGCAGCAGGCGCTACCGCACGAACAATTAAATCTTATTAATGGCGGGTGCCGTCATCATCTTCGTCGACGTAATCTTCATCGTCTTCGTCATCACCCTCTTCGCCGTTGGGATCTTCGTAGTAGGTGCCCCAACCGTCGTACTCAACGCCAAACTTCTCTGCCAGGGTCATCAGCTGCTCGACCTGAGCGTCGATCAGATCGGCGTTCAGCGCGCACTCGCTCAGAATGTCGCAGCAGATCACCGTGTCACCCTCTTCCACTTCCAGCTCTTCCGGCTCGGTCACCTCATAACCCAGTTTGAACGCCTCTACCGCCACTTTCTCCAGCGTTTCAAAATCGTCAGCGGAGAGATGGTGCTCGATAGTGTAGAGCGCATCAGGATCGCTACCGTCCTCCAGCAGCTCTTCAATAATCAGACGGGTCTCTTCACGCTGCTCTTCGAGTAATTCCGGGTTTGCCATAGGTTGTTCCTCATAATGTGCGGCAGATACTCTTATTTTCACATACCGTTGCCAATGCCTCCACTCCTGACGGAAAAGATTTGTTAAACAGGGTTGCAAATGAATATTTAGACATATAAAGTGAATTTTAATTCAATAATTGGCTTGAGCCATGTGAGGGAAACATGTCTGCGTTCTACCAGAAACACTTTTTAAAACTGCTCGACTTTACCCCTGCCGAAATTCACGCTCTGCTCCAGCTCGCCGCCCAGCTGAAAAAAGATAAAAAACAAGGTACTGAAGTACCAAAGCTGACGGGTAAAAACATCGCGCTCATCTTCGAAAAAGACTCTACCCGCACCCGATGCTCTTTCGAAGTTGCCGCCTACGACCAGGGCGCTCGCGTGACTTATTTAGGGCCGAGCGGAAGCCAGATCGGGCATAAAGAGTCAATTAAGGATACCGCCCGCGTGCTGGGCCGCATGTATGACGGCATTCAGTATCGCGGCCACGGCCAGGAAATCGTCGAGGCGCTGGCCGAATTTGCTGGCGTGCCGGTGTGGAACGGCCTGACCAACGAGTTTCACCCAACGCAGCTGCTGGCGGATCTGCTGACCATGCAGGAGCATCTGCCGGGCAAGGCCCTGAGCGAGATGACGCTGGTCTATGCGGGCGATGCGCGTAACAACATGGGCAACTCGATGCTCGAGGCCGCCGCGCTGGTGGGGCTGGATCTGCGTCTGGTCGCTCCCCAGGCCTGCTGGCCAGAAGAGAGTCTGGTAGCCGAGTGCAGTGCCCTGGCGCAGCAGAACGGCGGCAGCATTACCCTGACGGAGAATATTGCCGAGGGGGTAAAAGGCGCGGACTTTATCTATACCGACGTGTGGGTATCGATGGGCGAAGCCAAAGAGAAGTGGGCCGAGCGTATCGCGCTGCTGCGCGACTACCAGGTGAACAACCAGATGCTGGCCCTTACCGGCAACCCGCAGGTGAAGTTCCTGCACTGTCTGCCCGCCTTCCATGACGATCAGACCATCCTCGGCAAGCAGATGGCCGAAACCTTTGGCCTGCACGGCGGCATGGAGGTGACCGACGAGGTGTTTGAGTCGCCGAACAGCATCGTGTTCGACCAGGCGGAAAACCGGATGCACACCATCAAAGCGGTGATGGTCGCTACCCTCGCCGAGTAAATAATCCAGGCCGGGCAAGGCGAATGCCGCCGCCCGGCGTATTCTCTAATTCACCAGCAGCTTAACGACGACCTTACGTACCTGAGCCGGATTGCCCACCGCGCACAGCGGCTTATGCACCTCGCCCGGATAGAAGACCACGAAATCGCCTTCGCTCAGCACCACGGTCTTCTCCTGCTCGCCCTCCGGCAGGAACGCGATGTCCTTATCCGCCAGCCAGTCGGTGTCCGGCGTGCCGGCTGGCAGGGTGCTGTAGGTCATCCCCTCCTGGCCTTTCAGTACGATCTGGATATCCAGATAGCGGGCGTGATACTCCGCACGGCGTTTGGCAAACGGCTCGGTCATATCTTCCGAGAGCAGGAAAAAGAGGCGCGAGCCGTCGATATCGTGCTTGCCCGTCGGCGTCGCGTCGTTAACGTGCTGTTTGACGTACTCAATAGCCTGGGCCAGCTCCTGCGGCAGCCAGGGCTGAAGGTTGTGAATGTTGCCTGTGATCATGCGTAACCTCTCGATGTAAAACGTTGTTTCATTTTTAACTTTTATACGAGAATTTTGCCTACCCTACCACTGCTTTTTCACGAACCCTTGCGGTAGCGCATATTTATTGCCAAAGAAGTTAAGCTTTTGTTAAACGGCAGAGCAATATTATGCACTCTCATCGCATAAGCGCTGCTTTATAATTATCCTGTTGAGCAGCATGCTGTTGAAAAACCAGCACTAAGCAAAAAAACCTCCGCATGATCACAAATTACTTCACAACAGATTAGCCACTACATCCGCATACTTATTTTATCCTTTACTGCCCGCGCAAATAAAAATTACACCAAAATGAATGCCCATGCATCTTATGAAATAATATGTTTATTTTTCAATAATATAAAAATTCACAGATAGCATGCGGTCGTACACATTATTAACAAATTAAAATATTGCCACGTATTAATGCGTAGCGATGCATCGCGTCAATGCAATAAAAAAATCATTCTCTGACCCACCTCAAATAAACCAAATCGGGTTATTCCATCACTACTTCCTCGTGAACAACGTCACATAATTAATGCAACGGACATCTATTATACCTTCGAAATTCAGAGTAGCTCCGAGCGTTATGAAATAACCCATTTCATGGCCTCCCTCTCTTATTGCCGGAAAACGTAAGGATGAGTTATGGAAAAACACTACGTCGGATCGGAAGTGGGTCAGTTACGCAGCGTAATGCTGCACCGTCCTAATCTGAGCCTGAAAAGACTGACGCCCTCAAATTGTCAGGAGCTGTTATTTGATGATGTATTATCCGTTGAGCGCGCGGGTGAAGAGCACGATATTTTTGCGAATACCCTGTGTGAACAGGGCGTCGACGTTCTGTTACTCACCGATCTCTTAACCGAGACGTTGAATACACCAGACGCCAAAGAGTGGCTGCTGCAAACCCAGGTCTCTGACTACCGCCTGGGGCCCGCCTTCGCCAGCGATGTACGCGGCTGGCTGGCGGATATGCCCCACCGGGAGCTGGCCCGGCGTTTAAGCGGCGGGCTAACCTACGGTGAAATACCGGCTTCGATTAACAATATGGTTGTCGATATTCATACCGCGAATGACTTTATTATGAAGCCGCTGCCCAACCACCTTTTTACTCGCGATACCTCCTGCTGGATATATAACGGCGTCTCAATAAACCCGATGGCCAAACCGGCCCGCCAGCGTGAAACGAATAATCTGCGGGCCATCTACCGCTGGCATCCGCAATTCATTAACGGCGACTTTATTAAATATTTCGGCGATGAAGACATTAATTACGATCATGCCACCCTGGAAGGGGGCGATGTATTAGTCATTGGCCGGGGCACCGTATTAATCGGTATGTCTGAGCGCACCACGCCGCAGGGCGTTGAGTTCCTCGCCTCCGCCCTATTTACGCATCGTCAGGCCGAACGCGTTATCGCCGTCGAGCTGCCGAAGCACCGCTCCTGTATGCATCTCGACACGGTGATGACCCATATCGATATCGACACCTTCTCCGTCTATCCGGAAGTGGTGCGCCCGGATGTGCAGTGCTGGACGCTGACGCCGGACGGCCACGGCGGCATCGCCCGTCGCCAGGAGACGACCCTGCTGCGGGCGCTGGAGAAAGCGCTCGGCGTCACGCAGATCCAGCTGATCACCACCGGCGGCGACGCCTTTGAAGCCGAGCGCGAGCAGTGGAACGACGCCAATAACGTGCTGACCCTGCGTCCTGGAGTGGTGATCGGCTACGAGCGCAACGTCTGGACCAACGAGAAATATGACAAGGCAGGGATCACCGTTCTGCCGATCCCGGGCGATGAGCTAGGACGCGGGCGCGGTGGCGCGCGCTGCATGAGCTGTCCGCTGGAACGCGACGCGATTTAAGGCAGGGAGATGAGAATGGAAACGAAGACGAAACCGACCCTCGTCGTCGCCCTCGGCGGCAATGCCCTGCTGAAACGCGGCGAGCCGCTGGAGGCCGCGATCCAGCGTAAAAATATCGATCTGGCAGCCGAGGTGATTGCTCAACTTACCCAGCGCTGGCGGGTAGTACTGGTGCACGGCAACGGTCCGCAGGTGGGACTGCTGGCGCTGCAAAACAGCGCCTATACCGGCGTTACCCCCTACCCGCTGGATGTGCTGGGGGCCGAAAGCCAGGGAATGATTGGCTACATGCTGCAACAGTCGCTGAAAAACCGGCTTCCCGACTGCGAAGTGAGCGTCCTGCTCACCCAGGTGGCGGTAGATCTCGCCGATCCCGCTCTGAGCAATCCCACCAAATACATTGGCCCGGTTTATGACCAGCCGCAAGCCGACGCGTTGGCTAAAGAAAAAGGGTGGTGCTTTAAGGCCGACGGCAGCTATTTCCGCCGCGTGGTTCCCTCCCCGCAGCCGATGCGCCTCGTCGAGCGCGATGCCATTGAAGCCCTTATCCAACGCGACCATCTGGTGATCTGCAACGGCGGCGGCGGCGTGCCGGTAGTGGAGAAGGCGGATGGCTTCCACGGTATCGAAGCGGTAATTGATAAAGACCTCTCCGCCGCCCTGCTGGCACGCCAGCTGGAGGCTGACGCGCTGCTGATCCTCACCGATGCCGACGCGGTCTATCTCAACTGGGGTACGCCAGAGCAGCGCCCGCTCACCGAGGCCACGCCGCAGCAGCTTAGCGGGTTTAGCTTCGACGCCGGTTCGATGGGACCGAAAGTCGCCGCCTGCTGCCGCTTTGTTAAGACCTGTGACGGCATCGCCGGGATCGGCGCTCTGGCGGATGGCCCGGCCATTCTGGCTGGCGAGCGGGGAACCCTGATCCGCAATGTGCCTCTTCAATAAACTTATTAAGGACGAGTTATGAACACCTCTTTAAAAAACCGTAATTTTCTGAAGCTGCTCGACTTTACCCCGGATGAGATCCATTTCCTGATCGACCTGGCGATGGAGCTAAAAGCCGCCAAAAAAGCGGGGCGTGAAAAACAGACTCTCGGCGGTAAGAACATTGCGCTGATCTTCGAGAAAAGCTCCACCCGCACCCGCTGCGCCTTTGAGGTTGGCGCGTTCGATCAGGGCGCGCAGGTAACCTACATCGGACCGAGCGGGTCGCAGATTGGCCATAAGGAGTCGATGAAAGACACTGCCCGCGTGCTTGGTCGCATGTACGATGGCATCGAGTATCGCGGCTATGGCCAGGCGATTGTTGAGGAGCTGGGAGCGTACGCAGGCGTCCCGGTATGGAATGGGCTGACCAACGAGTTTCACCCCACGCAAATTCTGGCCGATCTGATGACCATGCTGGAGCACGCGCCAGGTAAACGCCTCTCTGAGCTGCGTTTTGCCTACCTGGGCGATGCGCGTAACAACATGGGCAACAGCCTGATGGTCGGCGCAGCCAAAATGGGCATGGACATTCGGCTGGTGGCCCCAAAAGCGTTCTGGCCGGAAGAGGCGCTGGTGGCGCAGTGCCGCGAGATTGCCTGGGAGACCGGGGCAAAAATCACCCTGACCGAGGAGGTTGCAGAGGGTGTCGCCAACGTCGACTTTCTCTATACCGACGTGTGGGTCTCAATGGGTGAGCCCAAAGAGGCCTGGCGCGAGCGCGTCAACCTGATGAAACCCTATCAGGTTAATCAGCAGGTTATTGAGGCCACCGGCAATCCACAGGTGAAGTTTATGCACTGCCTGCCCGCCTTCCATAACGAGCACACCACCGTAGGACGCGAAATCGAGCTGGCCTATGGCCTCAAGGGGCTGGAGGTCACCGAGGAGGTGTTCGAATCCGCCCACTCCATTGTGTTCGATGAGGCAGAGAACCGGATGCACACCATCAAAGCCGTGATGGTAGCGACCCTCGGCGAGTAACCACTCCGGGCGTCGCGACACTGCGACGCCCAAACAGGGAGAGTACCCTATGCGCAGATTCAAATTCCCCTCTGCTTACACCATTCTGTTTATCCTGATCGCGCTGGTTGCAGCGCTGAGCTGGATCGTCCCTGCCGGGCACTACCAGATGGTCATGAACGAGACCCTCGGTAAGGAGGTCCCCGTCGCGGGCACCTATGCGCACGTTGCAGCCCATCCGCAGGGGATCGTATCCGTTATTATGGCCCCCATCAGCGGCCTGTACGACCCCGACACCGGCCAGGCGGGGGCGATTGATGTCGCGCTGTTTGTGCTGATCATCGGGGGGTTTCTGGGGATCGTTAATAAAACCGGGGCCATTGACGCGGGGATTGAACGCGTCACGAAGAGGCTGAGCGGCCGCGAAGAGTGGATGATCCCGATCCTGATGGGACTCTTTGCCGCCGGTGGCACCATTTACGGCATGGCGGAAGAGTCGCTGCCTTTCTACACCCTGCTGGTGCCGGTCATGATGGCGGCGCGCTTCGACCCGCTGGTGGCGGCCTCCACCGTGCTGCTGGGAGCAGGCATCGGCACGCTCGGCTCCACCATTAACCCCTTCGCCACGGTCATTGCCGCCAACGCCGCGGGCATTCCGTTTACTCACGGCATCTGGTTGCGCGTGGCGCTGCTGGTGGCGGGTTGGCTTATCTGCGTCGCGTGGGTCATGCGCTATGCACGCCAGGTACGCCAGGATCCCAGCCGCTCCGTCGTGGCGGATAAGCAGGAGGAGAACATCGCCCACTTCCTGGGCGGCAAGCGCCAGCAGGATCTGGCCTTCACCGGTACGCGCAAGCTGATCCTGGTCATCTTCGCCCTCGCATTTGCGGTGATGATCTACGGCGTGGCGGTGCTGGGCTGGTGGATGGGGCAGATCTCCGGCGTCTTTCTCGCCGCGGCCATTATCACCGGCCTGCTGGCCCGTATGAGCGAGGAGGAGCTGACCTCCACCTTTATTGACGGCGCGCGGGATCTGCTTGGGGTGGCGTTAATCATCGGCATCGCCCGCGGCATCGTGGTGGTGATGGACAAGGGCATGATCACTCATACCATTCTGCACAGCGCCGAGGGGCTGGTGAGCGGCCTCTCCAGCATAGTATTTATTAATGTCATGTACTGGCTGGAAGTCGTGCTCTCTTTCCTGGTGCCCTCCTCCTCCGGGCTGGCGGTACTGACGATGCCGATTATGGCCCCGCTGGCGGACTTTGCCCGCGTCGATCGCGATCTGGTGGTCACCACCTATCAGGCCGCCTCCGGCATTGTCAATCTGGTTACCCCGACCTCGGCGGTGGTGATGGGCGGGCTGGCGATTGCTCGCGTGCCTTACGTCCGCTATCTGAAGTGGGTCGCGCCGCTGCTGCTGATGCTGACCGTGCTGATCTGCCTGATATTAAGCCTCGGCGCGCTGCTTTAACCACAACAGGGAGGAAAGAGTATGAAGGACTATCGCGACTGCTCCGCCAAAGAGCAGCTGCAGCTGGCCGCCTGCCGCCGGCTGGTCACCGAGAAGAGCTACCTGTCCCAGGAGGCGATCCGCCGGGACCTTCAGCGCCACGGCTTTGACACCATTAGCCAGTCTACGGTATCGCGCCTGCTGAAGCTGCTGGGCATCATTAAGATCCGCAATGCCAAGGGGCAGCGCATCTATGCCTTTAACCCTCAGCTGCGCCCGGCGCCGGATGCCGCGCGCTGTCTCTCTGATATGGTTCTTAAGGTCGAGCACAACCGCGAGTTTATTCTTATTCATACTGCCGCAGGCTATGGGCGAGCGGTGGCCCGGATCCTCGACTATCACGCCCTGCCTGAAATCCTCGGCGTAGTGGCAGGCAGCAGCATCGTTTGGGTCGCCCCGCGCGATATACAGCGTACCCCGCAGGTACGCAACCGCGTTAACCACCTGCTAAAAATGCATTTATATGCAAAATAACCGTTTGCTTCGAATAATTAGCGCATCGATCGCTTGATTCGCCTTATGAGCTGAGTATAATCGCGGACAATTTGCCGGGAGGAAGCATGGTCAAGTCCGTTCGACACACTGTCTCACCGCGCCTGAAAGAGGGCGCTGACCTGCCGTTTTTCTTCCCGCTGCTCACCCATTTCTATAGCCCCTCTTTTGAGGGGCTTTTTTTTGCGCAGACGTCAGGAGATAGCCATGACTAATCCGCTCTATCAGAAACATATCATTTCCATAAACGATCTCAGTCGCGAAGACCTGGAACGCGTGCTGGAGACCGCTGCCAGCCTGAAGGCTAACCCGCAGCCGGAGCTGCTGAAGCACAAAGTGATCGCCAGCTGCTTCTTTGAAGCCTCTACCCGTACCCGCCTGTCGTTTGAGACCGCGATGCATCGCCTGGGCGCGAGCGTGGTCGGCTTCTCCGACAGCAGCAACACTTCGCTGGGTAAAAAAGGCGAGACCCTGGCGGACACCATCTCCGTTATCAGCACCTACGTGGACGCCATCGTGATGCGTCATCCGCAAGAGGGCGCGGCGCGGCTGGCCACCGAGTTCTCCGGCGGCATTCCGGTGCTGAACGCGGGCGACGGCGCAAACCAGCATCCGACCCAGACCCTGCTCGATCTCTTTACCATCCAGGAGACTCAGGGCCGGCTGGAGAACCTCAACATCGCGATGGTGGGCGACCTCAAGTATGGCCGTACCGTTCACTCGCTGGCTCAGGCATTGGCGAAGTTTAACGGCAACCGCTTCCTGTTTATCGCCCCCGATGCGCTGGCGATGCCGCAGTACATTCTCGATATGCTGGATGAGCGCGGTATTGCCTGGAGCCAGCACGCCACCATTGAAGAGGTGATCCCGGAGGTGGATATCCTCTACATGACCCGCGTGCAGAAAGAGCGTCTGGATCCGTCCGAATACGCCAACGTGAAGGCGCAGTTTGTCCTGCGCGCCAGCGACCTGCATAGCGCCCGCGGCAATATGAAGGTGCTGCATCCGCTGCCGCGCGTCGATGAGATTGCCACCGACGTGGATAAGACGCCGCACGCCTGGTATTTCCAGCAGGCAGGCAACGGTATCTATGCGCGGCAGGCGCTGCTGGCGCTGGTGCTCAACCGCGATTTGGCCTAACAGAGGGGGAAACGAGATGACACACGACAATAAACTGCAGGTCGAAGCGATTAAGCGCGGTACGGTGATCGATCATATTCCGGCGCAGGTGGGCTTTAAGCTGCTGACCCTGTTTAAGCTGACCGAAACCGACCAGCGGATCACCATCGGTTTGAACCTGCCTTCGGGCGAGATGGGCCGCAAGGATTTAATCAAGATCGAAAACACCTTCCTCACCGACGAGCAGGTTAATCAGCTGGCGCTCTATGCCCCGCAGGCGACGGTGAACCGCATTGATGACTATGAGGTGGTAGGCAAATCGCGGCCTAATCTGCCGTCGCGCATTGAGGCAGTGCTGATCTGCCCCAACAGCAACTGTATCAGCCATGCGGAGCCGGTGTTCTCCAGCTTTGCGGTGAAGCAGCGCGCCAACGACATTGCCCTGAAGTGCAAATATTGCGAAAAAGAGTTTTCGCATACGGTGGTGCTGGCACACACCCGTTAATTCAGATTGGTCATCGCCTCCGCGCTGCCTATAATGGCGCGGAACCTCAATACCATTCGCTTTCAGGAGAAATCATGACAAAAATCATCGCGACGGAAAATGCACCGGCAGCCATTGGTCCTTACGTTCAGGCAGTCGATCTCGGCAATATGATCCTGACGTCCGGCCAGATCCCGGTCGATCCAAAAACCGGCAGCGTGCCGGAGGATATCGCCGCCCAGGCGCGCCAGTCGCTGGATAACGTTAAGGCTATCGTGGAAGCCGCTGGTTTGAAGGTAGGCGATATTGTTAAGACCACGGTGTTTGTGAAAGATCTCAACGATTTCGCCACCGTTAATGCCACCTATGAAGCGTTCTTTAACGAGCATCAGGCTGCCTTCCCGGCGCGCTCCTGCGTTGAAGTGGCCCGTCTGCCAAAAGACGTGAAGATTGAGATCGAAGCGATCGCCGTACGTCGTTAATCACGCGCATAAGAAAAAGGGCCTGCCAGGCCCTTTTCTGTTTTACTGCCAGCCATACCGACGACGATAAAGTCCTTTTACCAGCTGCGTTAACGTCATATACCCTGCCAGAATCGCAATCAGCCACGGGAAGTAACTCAGCGGCAGCGCCTGAAGCTGTAGGTAACTCGCCAGCGGAGAGAACGGCAGCACAATCCCGATAGCCATTACCAGCAGCGTCATGAGCATCAGCGGCCAGGCGGCACGGCTCTGGATAAACGGCACGCGCTGGGTACGGATCATATGCACAATCAGGGTTTGCGATAGCAGCCCGACCACAAACCAGCCGGACTGAAACAGCCCCTGTTCTGCTGGCGTATTGGCGTGAAAGACAAACCACATCAGGCAGAAAGTCAGAATGTCGAAAATAGAGCTGATCGGGCCAAAGAACAGCATGAAGCGTCCAAGATCGGCGGGGTTCCAGCGCTGCGGCTTGCGGATCTGCTCCTCGTCTACGTTATCGAACGGGATCGCGACCTGAGAGAGATCGTACATCAGGTTCTGCACCAGCAGATGCAGCGGCAGCATGGGCAAAAAGGTCAGAAATGCGCTGGCGACCAGGACGCTGAAGACGTTACCGAAGTTGGAGCTGGCGGTCATCTTGATGTACTTCAGCATGTTGGCGAAGGTCCGGCGACCTTCAATCACCCCCTCTTCCAGCACCATCAGGCTCTTCTCCAGCAGGATGATATCCGCGGCCTCACGGGCGATGTCTACCGCGCCATCGACGGAGATGCCGATATCCGCCGCCCGCAGCGCCGGAGCATCGTTTATGCCGTCACCCATAAAGCCCACCACGTGCCCCTCGCGGCGCAGAAGCGAGACGATACGCTCCTTGTGCAGCGGCGTCAGGCGAGCAAACAGCGTGGTGCGTTTCGCCAGCTGAGCCAGCTCGTCATCGGAGAGCGTTTCAATATCGCTGCCCGTGACCGCCTCTCCCGCCTCCAGCCCTACCTCGTGGCACACCTTCGCTGCCACCAGCTCGCTGTCACCGGTGAGAATTTTCACCGTAATGCCGTTGGCCTTCAGCGCCTTGAGCGCCGGAGCAGTAGTCTCCTTCGGCGGATCGAGAAAAGCAATGTAGCCCTCAAGGATCAGATCGGATTCGTCGATGCGCTGGTAGTCTCCCTCCCGCGCCGGCACGATTTTACTGGCAACGGCAACCACGCGTAGCCCCTGGCGATTGAGGTTATCTGTAACGCGTCTGATACGGCGCAGCATGGTCTCATCCAGCGGAACGATCTCGTCGTGGTAACGCACCTGGGTACAGACGCTGAGGATCTCCTGCAACGCGCCTTTGCAGATCAGCTGATGCACATCGGCCTGCTCGCTGACCACTACCGACATACGACGGCGCTCGAAATCAAACGGGATCTCATCGACCTTTTGCCAGCGGTTTGCAAGCGTGCGAGCAGAAGTTTCATCGATGCCTTCCAGCACCGCAACGTCGAGCAGATTTTTTAGTCCGGTCTGGTAGTGGCTGTTCAGCCAGGCGTTGTGCAGAACGCGCGTGCTCGTGTTGCCGGAGATATCGGTATGGTGCTCCAGCACAATCTTATCCTGGGTGAGCGTACCGGTTTTATCCGTACAGAGGATGTCCATTGCGCCAAAGTTCTGGATAGCATCAAGATGCTTCACAATCACTTTCTGCTTTGACAGCTTTACCGCCCCGCGTGCCAGCGTGGAGGTGACAATCATCGGCAGCATCTCCGGGGTTAATCCCACGGCAACAGAGAGTGCAAACAGCGCCGCTTCCCACCAGTCGCCTTTGGTATAGCCGTTGATCAGCAGCACCACCGGCGTCATCACCATCATAAAGCGGATGAGTAACATGCTGACGCGGCCAATCCCTTTCTGGAAGGCGTTTGGCTCGCTCTCCTGGTCGCTGACGCGTCCGGCAAGCTGCCCAAACCAGGTGTTGCCCCCGGTGGCAATGACGATTGCCTGCGCGCTCCCGCTGACTACCGTAGTTCCCATAAAACAGAGCGTATCGCACTCCAGCGGGTTAGCTTGCAGCGGGTTACGGCTGGACGCCACTTTCTCAACCGGCAGCGATTCACCGGTAAGCGACGACTGGGCAACAAAGAGATCGCGCGCCTGAATGAGGCGTATATCTGCCGGGATCATGTCCCCGGCCGCCAGTTTAATGATATCGCCAACCACCAGCCGATCGATTGGCAGCTCAAGCCACGCGCTCTCACCCTTCTCATTAATAACGCGCAGAACCGTGGCGGTATTGCTGACCATCGCCTTAAGCGCATCTGCCGCCTTTGTGGAGCGCGCCTCCTGGACAAAATTCAGCAGGGTAGAGATCCCCACCATCAGCGCGATGACGCCAGCGGCAAAGAGATCTTCTGTGGCATAAGAGACGATACCGAGTGCGGTAAGCAGCAGGTTAAAGGGGTTGCGATAGCATAACCACAGATGCCTCCACCGTGGCGTAGGTGCCTCTGACGGAAGATGGTTATCGCCATGACCGGCGCGGCTCTTCTCTACCTCCCCCGCGTTCAGCCCCTCTGGATGGGAGTGAAATGCGCGCCACAGCTCATTTTTCTCCATCGCCGCCGCGCGCAGGCACTGCGCCGTCAGCGTTGGCGGAATGGCGACGTCAGCCAGATGTTTCGCATTGGGTAAGGGATCGCGCTGCACAAGACGACGCGGTAGATGACGGTTTAGCTGTGCAAGCAGCCAGCGAGTGATATTGCCAGACATAATACCTCTCCCGCACTCGCCGGAGCGAGCGCAGCTCTGCCATCAGGCGTGGCAAAGCCGTACCTGACAGGCACTGAAAAAGTTATGCAGGAACGTTCAGGACGTCACTGCCTCACGCATCCGGTAAGGCAATGAATGAGGCTTACCGGAAAGAAGGGGGTCTCCATCGTGGGAGAGGGGTGGGATCGGGATCCATGTCGCCTCCGGTAAGGTAAAGAGTAAAATTGACGTGCAGTATACGGATATCGCCACCTTTTTTGTGGCTATTCGGGCGGTACAATACGCCCTAATAACTAAACGTTCACTCAACCAGCGTCTCCCTGGCGACGTCCGCTTGCCAGATCTGCAAGGGTCATTTCTCCTGCAAGATTTACATTTCCTGCAGCGCACGCCCGCTGTACGCTCCCCGTTTTACCTTGTTCTGCATCAATAAAACTGCAAACTTGTTTGATGCAAATCACTATATGTAGCACTTAAAATGCCGTCCCGGCGCTACATATTGTAGTGATCGTCTATTATTCCAACGCTGACGTGCAGAACATTTTAACTATGGAGAGATCATGACCCCGCATGTGATGAAGCGAGATGGCTGTAAGGTACAGTTCAAATCAGAGCGTATTCAGGAAGCAATTCTGCGTGCCGCCGCTGCGGCGGGCGTTGATGATGCCGACTATTGCGCAACCGTCGCAGAGGTGGTCAGAGAGCAGATGCAGGCGCGCTCGCAGGTAGACATCAGCGAGATCCAGACGGCGGTGGAAAACCAGCTGATGTCCGGCCCCTATAAACAGCTGGCGCGGGCCTATATTGAGTATCGTCACGACCGCGATATCTCCCGCGAGAAGCGCGGCCGCCTGAATCAGGAGATCCGCGGCCTGGTGGAGCAGACCAACTCCGCCCTGCTCAATGAGAACGCCAACAAAGACAGCAAGGTGATCCCGACCCAGCGCGACCTGCTGGCAGGTATCGTCGCCAAGCACTATGCCCGTCAGCACCTGCTGCCGCGTGACGTGGTGCTGGCCCACGAGCGCGGGGATATCCACTATCACGATCTCGACTACTCCCCCTTCTTCCCGATGTTCAACTGCATGCTCATCGACCTGAAAGGCATGCTGACCCAGGGCTTCAAGATGGGCAACGCCGAGATCGAGCCGCCGAAGTCTATCTCTACCGCCACGGCGGTTACCGCGCAGATCATCGCCCAGGTGGCCAGCCATATCTACGGCGGTACCACCATCAACCGTATTGATGAGGTGCTGGCCCCGTTCGTGACCGCCAGCTTCAACAAGCACCGCAAAACGGCTGAGGAGTGGCAGATCCCGGATGCCGACGGCTACGCCCGCTCGCGTACCGAGAAAGAGTGCTACGACGCCTTCCAGTCGCTGGAGTATGAGGTGAATACCCTGCATACCGCCAACGGCCAGACGCCCTTTGTCACCTTCGGTTTTGGGCTGGGCACCCGCTGGGAGTCGCGCCTGATCCAGCAGTC
The DNA here is from genome assembly GCA_002918705.1 of Escherichia sp. ESNIH1. Taxonomy (GTDB): domain Bacteria; phylum Pseudomonadota; class Gammaproteobacteria; order Enterobacterales; family Enterobacteriaceae; genus Pseudescherichia. Next base: position 534,679 of record PQKR01000001.1, read on the forward strand.
GATTCTGCGCAACCGCATTGCCGGCCTCGGTAAAAACCGCAAAACGGCGGTGTTCCCGAAGCTGGTGTTCGCCATCCGCGACGGGCTAAACCATAAGCCTGGCGACGCTAACTACGATATCAAGCAGCTGGCGCTGGAGTGTGCGAGCAAGCGGATGTACCCGGATATCCTCAACTACGATCAGGTGGTGAAGGTGACCGGCTCCTTTAAAACGCCAATGGGCTGCCGCAGCTTCCTCGGCGTATATGAGGATGAGAACGGGGAGCAGATCCACGACGGGCGTAATAACCTTGGCGTCATCAGCCTGAACCTGCCGCGCATCGCCCTGGAGGCGAAAGGCGACGAGGCGGCGTTCTGGACCCTGCTCGACGAGCGTCTGGCGCTGGCGCGTAAGGCGCTGATGACCCGCATTGCGCGTCTGGAGGGGGTTAAAGCCCGCGTGGCGCCGATCCTCTATATGGAAGGCGCCTGCGGCGTGCGGCTGAAAGCAGACGACGACGTCTCTGAGATCTTTAAAAACGGTCGCGCGTCGATTTCGTTGGGCTATATCGGGATCCACGAAACGATTAACGCTCTGTTTGGCGAGACGCACATGTACGACAGCGAGACGCTGCGCGCTAAAGGCATCGCCATCGTCGAGCGGATGCGCCAGGCGGTAGATCGGTGGAAAGAGGAGACCGGGTATGGCTTCAGCCTCTACAGCACACCGAGTGAAAACCTCTGCGACCGCTTCTGCCGTCTCGATACCGCCGAGTTCGGCGTGGTGCCGGGCGTCACCGACAAGGGCTACTACACCAACAGCTTCCACCTCGACGTGGAGAAGAAGGTTAACCCCTACGACAAGATTGACTTCGAAGCGCCCTATCCACCGTTAGCCAACGGCGGCTTCATCTGCTACGGCGAGTACCCCAATATCCAGCACAACCTGAAGGCGCTGGAGGATGTCTGGGACTACAGCTATCAGCACGTGCCCTACTACGGCACCAATACGCCGATTGATGAGTGCTACGAGTGCGGCTTTACCGGCGAGTTTGAGTGCACCAGCAAAGGCTTTACCTGCCCGAAATGCGGCAACCACGACGCCGCCCGCGTCTCGGTAACCCGCCGCGTCTGCGGCTATTTAGGCAGTCCGGACGCGCGCCCGTTCAACGCTGGCAAGCAGGAAGAGGTGAAGCGCCGCGTGAAACATTTGGGTAACGGGCAGATGGGTTAATTTTAATGCCCGGTGGCGCTGCGCTTACCGGGCCTACGGATCTGGGTTAATGAATTACCACCAATATTACCCCGTCGACATCGTTAACGGTCCCGGCACGCGCTGCACGCTCTTTGTTTCGGGGTGCATGCACGCGTGTCCCGGCTGCTATAACAAGAGCACCTGGCGGCTCAACTCCGGCAAGCCCTTTACCGTTGAGATGGAAGACCGGATTATTAGCGATCTCAACGATACGCGTATTAAGCGCCAGGGTATTTCGCTCTCCGGCGGCGATCCGCTCCATCCGCAAAACGTGCCGGATATTCTCCGGCTGGTGCAGCGCATTCGTGCCGAATGCCCCGGAAAGGATATCTGGGTCTGGACCGGCTATAAGCTGGACGAGCTAAGCCGCGACCAGCTGGCCGTTGTCGATCTGATTAACGTGCTTATTGACGGTAAGTTTGTTCAGGATCTGAAAGATCCGATGCTGATCTGGCGCGGCAGCAGCAACCAGGTTGTTCACCACCTGCGCTAATCTGGCGCAGGCTTTTATTAAATCATTTCCCCTCATTGCCGATAACTTTTCTGTCTCGTTTATCCAACGCAGATGTAGTCACCTCCCCTGGGGGCCCCGTTCCCCTGCGTTTCGCACAGCATAGTATTTTTCGGAGATGATGATGAATAGCATAGATAAAATAAGTGCCGTAAGCGCACAGGGTGATTCGCATTTATCTAACGGCGATAACCCCTCCACTCTGCTAAATAACAGCAAATTAGCAGAGATTAATAACGATAATAATACGACCTCTTCTGACGACGGCAGCACGAAGATTACGCTCACGTCTAAAACGCAGGATGAGATCGATAAACAGCAGCAGCTAAAAAAAGAGGAGATAAAGAAGACCGACTATACGATGGAATTAACCGGTATTCCGCTGTATGGCGGCCGTCTCATCTCAATCACTAAATATCCGAACGGCAGCGAAGAGATTATTGATACCCTGTCCGGGCAGCGAATAACGCGACAGGATCTTCAGCAGGCTATTTCCCCGACGGAGATAAAGGTGATTGAGGCGAATAATAACTCTGAGAGCGGGGTGGAGTAGAACAGGCCAGGCGGGAGGTCACTCCCGCCGTTGCGCTATTAGCGGAACTTCTTGTGGTAAGTATTTCGGGTGGTTTTAAACTCTTCCGCTGCCGCCTGCGCCTCTTTAACTTTACCGGCGTTGGCCAGCTGCAGCGCGCCGTCAATCTGGCCGACCAGAATGTCAAACCCGTGACGGTAGTCCTTCATCTCCGGACTGTCCGGCGCTTTGTCTTCCATTTTTGGCGGCGTCGCTTTCTGCGCGTCCAGCGCGGCGGTGCGCATTTTGGTTAACGCATCCTTCATTTCCGCCGCATCATCCGTTTTCTGTACCACTTTCAAATTATCGTTGAGGGTCTCCATATCCTCTTCCAGATCTGCCGCAAACGCGGCAGACGAGGCCAGAACGAGAGAGGAGAGTGCTAACATCGCTAACAACGTTTTCCGCATTGCTCATGTCCTTTTATTATTGTCAAAAATGGCTTACTGCCCGGCGATCTTCATCTCCGGCAGCAGCACAGAACCACACTGTATATTGCTGCGTGTTTCAATATCGTCACCAATGGTCACCATATTGCGCCACATCTCTTTCAGGTTGCCCGCGATGGTAATTTCACTCACCGGGTACTGAATTTCACCGTTCTCTACCCAAAAGCCCGCCGCGCCACGAGAGTAGTCGCCGGTAATGCCGCTCACGCCCTGCCCCATCAGCTCGGTAACCACCAGTCCGGTGCCCATCTCTTTCAGCATCTGCTCGAAGCTGTGGCCCTGGCCCTTAATACGCCAGTTATGGATACCGCCCGCGTGGCCGGTGCTCTGTAGCCCCAGCTTGCGCGCCGAGTAGCTGGTGAGCAGCCACTGGGTCAGGATGCCATCCTTGATGATGTCACGGCGTTCGGTGCGTACGCCTTCGCTGTCGAACGGCGTTGAGGCCAGCCCTTTCAGCAGGTGCGGGTGCTCCTCAATGGTCAGCCACTCCGGAAGGATCTGCTTGCCGAGGGAGTCCAGCAGGAAGGTCGATTTACGGTAGACCGCGCCGCCGGCAATCGCCCCGACGAGGTGGCCAAACAGCCCGGTGGCCACTTCGTTGGCGAAGATCACCGGGGCTTTCATGGTAGAGAGCTTACGCGGCGCGAGGCGTGACAGGGTGCGTCTGGCGCACTCGTCTCCGACCCACTCCGGCGACTTGAGATCGCCCAGCGCGCGGCCAATGGTGTAGGCATAGTCGCGCTCCATGTCGCCGTTCTCTTCGGCAATCACGCAGCTGGAGAGCGAGTGGCGGCTGGAGCAGTAGCTTTGCAGCATGCCGTGGCTGTTGCCGAAGACTTTGATTCCGTAGTGGCTGTTGAAGCTGCCGCCTTCGGTGTTGGTGATGCGCTTGTCCGCCTTCAGCGACGCCTGCTCGGCGCGGGCAGCCAGCTCAATCGCCTCGTCCGGGGTGATCTCCGCCGGATGGAAGAGATCCAGATCCGGCGCCTCAAACGCCAGCAGCTCGCGGTCCGCGACGCCGGCAAAGGGATCCGGCGAGGTGTAGCGGGCGATATCCAGCGCCGCCTGCACGGTGCGGGCGATAGCGTCCGGACTCAGATCGGTGGACGAGGCGCTGCCCTTGCGGTTTTGATGATAAACGGTGATGCCCAGCGCGCCATCGCTATTGAATTCCACGTTCTCCACCTCACCGTAGCGGGTGCTGACGCTAATACCGGTAGTCTTCGATACCGCCACTTCTGCGCCGTCTGATTTACCTGCGGCTAAGCCTAGTGCGGTGGAGACGGCCTCTTCCAGTGCTTTGCGTTGCTCTGCAACTTGTGTGATTACTTTCATCGCCAATGCCATAATGTAAGGGGAGTTTTAAAGAAGTCTAACAGAGAACCCATTCTCAGTGTGCTCCCAGGGTGTTAGTATTAGCCTCTTTTTTAAGGAGCCTGAGATGACCAAGCAGCCCGATGACTGGCTCGACGACGTACCCGGTGATGATATCAACGATGAAGATGATGAGATCATCTGGGTCAGTAAAAGTGAAATTAAGCGCGATGCGGAAGAGTTAAAACGCCTCGGCGCAGAGATGGTAGACCTGGGCAAGAACGCCCTCGATAAGATCCCGCTGGATGACGATCTGCGCGCGGCCATTGAGCTGGCGCAGCGTATCAAGAAAGAGGGCCGCCGCCGCCAGATGCAGCTGATTGGCAAACTGCTGCGCCAGCGCGATGTCGATCCGATCCGCCAGGCGCTGGACAAGCTGAAAAACCGCCATAACCAGCAGGTGGCGTTTTTCCACAAGCTTGAACACCTGCGCGATCGCCTGATTGCCGAGGGTGACGACGCGGTGCCGGAGGTGTTAAACCTGTGGCCGAACGCCGATCGCCAGCAGCTGCGCTCGCTGATCCGTAACGCGCAGAAAGAGCGCGACGGCAACAAGCCGCCGAAGTCCGCGCGCCTGATCTTCCAGTATCTGCGCGAGCTGTCGGAAGCGGAAGAGTAGTTTGTAAACGCCGGGTGGCGCTTCGCTTGCCCGGCCTACGGTTTACACGCGAACAAGATGCCCTTCGTAGGCCCGGTAAGCGTTAGCGCCACCGGGCAATTTCGCTATTTCTTCTCTAATCTGTCCAGCAGCTTCTGGTGGATCCCACCAAAGCCGCCGTTGCTCATCACCAGAATGTGATCGCCCGGCTGGGCGGTCTTCACGATCATATCCGCCAGCACATCGACATCCCCATGCCAGTGGGCAGGCTGTATGCACGCCTCTGCCACTTCTGACACCTGCCAGGGAATATGCTGCGGCTGCAGCAGGAAGACCTCATCGGCGCGGCCCAATGACGGCGCCAGATCGTCCTTGCAGAGACCCATCTTCATGGTGTTTGAGCGCGGCTCCAGCACCGCTATAATGCGCGCCGTGCCGCCGACCTTGCCGCGCAGCGCGGCGAGGGTTGCCAGAATCGCGGTCGGGTGGTGGGCGAAGTCGTCGTAGACGCTGACGCCGTTGGCGGTGCCGCGCAGCTCCAGACGGCGGCGGGCGTTGACGAACGAGCCGAGGGCGTTAGCCGCATCCGCAGGCGTGACGCCGACGTGACGGGCGGCGGCAATCGCCATCAGGCCGTTATGCATGTTGTGCTCGCCGACCAGATCCCACTTCACCTGGCCCACGCGCTCGCCGTCCAGCAGCACTTCCCACTGCGAGGCGTCGGTGGTGAGCTTTTTCGCCTGCCAGTGGCCCTGCTCGCCCACCAGCTCCTGCTCGCTCCAGCAGCCCATCGCCATCACCTGCTTCAGGTTGATGTCGTTCTCCGGCAGGATGATTTTGCCCTGCCCCGGCACGATACGCACCAGGTGGTGGAACTGCTTCTGAATCGCCTTCAGGTCGTCAAAGATGTCGGCGTGATCGAACTCAAGATTGTTGAGGATCAGGGTGCGCGGCGCGTAGTGCACGAACTTGGAGCGCTTATCAAAGAAGGCGCAGTCGTACTCGTCGGCCTCAATCACGAAGAACGGGCTGTCGCCGAGACGGGCGGAGACGTCGAAGTTCCCCGGCACGCCGCCGATCACAAAGCCGGGCTGATAGCCACAGGCTTCGAGGATCCAGGTCGCCATACCGGCGGTGGTGGTTTTGCCGTGAGTACCGGCTACCGCCAGCACCCAGCGGTCACGCAGCACAAAATCGTGCAGCCACTGCGGGCCGGACATATAGGGAATGCCCTTCTCCAGCACCGCCTCAACGCACGGATTTCCCCGCTTCATGGCGTTACCAATAATCACCAAATCCGGCGCGGGATCGATCTGGCTGGCGTCGTAACCCTGAATTAAAGAGATGCCCTGCTTCTCCAGCAGGGTGCTCATCGGCGGATACACATTGGCGTCCGATCCCGTTACTTCATGACCTAAAGCACGTGCCAGCAGCGCCAGCCCGCCCATGAAGGTTCCACAAATTCCTAAAATATGAATGCGCATACGTCGGTCCTTTTTTAACTGGCGCCTATTTTACTCACATGTCCGGCCCAGAGAAATGCATTTAAGCGGAATCTCACTCTGGCTGGCGCGATTCACCTGTGCGCATTAATTCGGATCTTTGTTAGTATTGTTACAGTCGCTTTACTCCACATTAATTGCAGGGAAAGTGTTATGAAAACGTTAGGTGAATTTATCGTCGAGAAGCAGCATGATTTCTCCCATGCTACCGGGGAACTGACCTCGCTGCTGTCGGCGATAAAGCTGGGCGCCAAAATCATCCACCGCGATATTAATAAAGCGGGGCTGGTCGATATTCTGGGGGCCAGCGGGGCCGAAAACGTGCAGGGCGAGGTGCAGCAAAAGCTCGATCTGTTCGCAAATGAAAAACTGAAGGCGGCGCTGCGCGCGCGCAATATCGTGGCCGGTATCGCCTCAGAAGAAGAAGATGAGATCGTTGTTTTTGATGGCTACGAGCACGCGAAGTATGTGGTTCTGATGGATCCGCTGGATGGCTCCTCCAACATTGACGTTAACGTCTCCGTTGGCACCATCTTCTCTATCTACCACCGCGTCACGCCGGTAGGCACCCCGGTCACCGTGGAAGACTTCCTGCAGCCGGGCAACAAGCAGGTTGCGGCGGGCTATGTGCTCTACGGCTCCTCGACCATCATGGTCTACACCACCGGCTGTGGCGTACACGCCTTCACCTACGATCCCTCCCTCGGCGTCTTTGCCCTCTGCCAGGAGCGCATGCAGTTCCCTGAGCTGGGTAACACCTACTCCATTAACGAAGGCAACTACATCAAGTTCCCGCAGGGCGTGAAGAAGTACCTCAAGTTCTGCCAGGAAGAAGATAAAATCACCCACCGCCCTTACACCTCGCGCTATATCGGCTCGCTGGTGGCGGACTTCCATCGTAATCTGGTGAAGGGTGGGATCTACCTCTATCCGAGCACTGCGACCCACCCGGAAGGCAAGCTGCGTCTGCTGTACGAGTGCAACCCGATGGCCTTCCTGGCCGAGCAGGCGGGCGGCAAGGCGAGCGACGGTAAAGAGCGTATTCTGGATATTATTCCCGAGTCGCTGCACCAGCGTCGTCCGTTCTTCGTTGGCACGAAAGCAATGGTCGAGGATGTAGAGCGCTTTATGCGCGAATATCCGGACGCCTAATACGCAGTCACGCTACCCTCTCCGCCAGGAGAGGGTAAATTCCGTTAGCCTGCGGTCTGCAGGCGGAACGAGGCCATCGCGGCCAGCAGCTCGCGAGACTGCTGCTCCAGGGAGTGGGTCGCGGCGGAGGATTGCTGCACCAGCGCCGCATTCTGCTGGGCCGTCTCATCCATCTGGTTCACCGCAATATTCACCTGCTCAATACCCCGGCTCTGCTCGTGGGACGCGTTGGCAATCTCCCGCATCAGCTTCGTCATGCGCGTTACTTCGCTGGCGATCTCGTCCATCGTTTCACCGGCCTGCATTGCCAGATTGCTGCCCTCGCCAACGTGGGTCTGCGAGTCGGTGATCAGGGTGCGGATCTCTTTCGCCGCGTCGGCGCTGCGGCTCGCCAGGTTACGTACCTCGCCCGCCACCACGGCAAAGCCGCGGCCCTGCTCCCCTGCCCGCGCCGCTTCTACCGAGGCGTTAAGGGCCAGAATATTGGTCTGGAAGGCAATGGCGTCAATAACGCTAAGTATATCGGCAATACGCGCCGAACTGCCGGAGATATCCTGCATCTTCTCGATCACGTAACAGACCATTTCGCTGCCGCGATCGGCGGTATCAGAGACCGTCTTCGCCAGCTGGTGCGCCTGCTCGGCGTTGGCGGCGTTCTGCTTCACCGTGGCGGTGATCTGCTCCATGCTGGCAGCAGTCTGCTCAAGGGAGGAGGCGGTAGATTCGGTGCGCTGGGCCAGATCGACGTTGCCTGCGGTTAACTCCCGGCTGCCGGTATCAATCTGGGCGCTGGCGTCGCGCACGCGGGTTACCGAACTCACCAGCGAGTGGCGCATGTTCTCAATGGCGGCGTTAAGGCGGGAGAACTCCTTGCTGGTTAACTCAGCCTGCGTGGGCGTCAGGTTACCCGCGGCCACCTGCTCCAGCTGCTGAATAGAGACGTTAAGGGGCTTAAGCAGCATATGGCGCAGCGCCAGCCAGGCCAGGGCGATAATGCCAGCGGTTACCAGCGCGGCGATGACGATCAACGCCATCACCCGGTTTTTACTTGCCTGCACCGCGTCCACTTCCGCTTTGCCGCGCGCTTCGCCCCACTTCAGGAACGCCTGCATATCGTTATCAAACTGGCGCGACACCGGCACCAGCTGGTTCTCCAGCAGCGAATAGTAGTCGTCCGCGCTCTGCTGATTGAGCGCCGTCAGCATCGGAACGATACCCTGGCTATTGTAAGCCTGATAACTTTTGGCGACCGCCGTCAGCAGGGCCTGGCCGCGCTCGTCCTCTACGCCCGCACCGATAGTCTCCTGCAACCCTTTCTGGGCCTGTGCGACCTCGCTATTGATATTTTTTACTGACTTGCCCGCGTCGTCCAGCAGCCCGACCTCCATCATGCGCACCGCCTGCCCGGCTTCGTTGCGCGCGCGTAGGATCAGGGTGTAGCCCTCGTTCAGGCGTGCCATCTGCTCACCCTGAAGGTGGTTAATACGCTGTAGCGAGGAGGAGCTTTGGGTCAGGGCATAAATACCCATGCCGCTGACCAGAAGGAGGAGTAACGTCATTACGGCCAGCAGAGAGAGCAGGCCTGTGCGAATCGAAAGCGTTCTAAGCATGATGGCGATCCCGGTAGCAGAGAGACTTCGTAGCGTGAATAGTGCTGATTCGAACAGTTATCGACCGCTACCGGGAAAGCTTTAGCTATTTTTTAGCCATATCAAAAAGTTATGACTTCGTTGCCGGAATGCTCACCCGTGTTACCGGAGAGTTCTGCCGGTTCTCCCACAGCACCGTCAGGCCGCGTTGCAGGGCGATAAAGATAAACAGCAGAATGCCGATGGCGATCTTTGTCCACCACGAGCTGAGCGTGCCGTCAAAGTTAATGTAGGTCTGGATCAGCCCCTGGATCGCCACGCCAAACAGCGTGCCCAGAACCGTCCCCACGCCGCCGCTGAGCAGCGTGCCGCCAATCACCACTGAGGCGATGGCGTCCAGCTCTACCCCAACGCCCGCCAGGGCGTAGCCCGCCTGGGTGTAGACAGAGAAGACAATGCCCGCCAGCGTCGCCAGCCCGGTAGAGAGCATATAGATGCGGATCGTGGTGCTGCGGGTAGAGATACCCATCAGGTTGGCCGAGGTGGCGCTACCGCCGATGGCATACACCTGGTTACCAAAGCGCGTGCGGTGGGCGAGGAAGATGCCTATCACCACCACGCCCAGCATCAGCAGCCCCATCGCGCTCAGGCGACCGCCGCCGGGAATTTTCCACGCCAGGCTGGAGAGGGTGTCGTAGATCGGGTGGTTAATGGGGATCGACTCCTCCGAGACCAGGTAGCTGACGCCACGCAGGAAGAACATCCCGGCGAGGGTGATGATAAACGCCGGGATCTTCAGGGCGTCAATCAGCAGGCCCATAAAGGCCCCGAAGGCGCAGCCCATCGCCAGCACCAGCGGGAAGGCCAGCAGGGGCGAGATCCCCCAGAAGCCAATTGCCTTCGCCAAAAAGACGCCGGTAAAGGCGATCACCGACCCTACCGAGAGGTCGATGCCGCCGGAGAGGATCACAAAGGTCATACCGACGGCGATAATCCCCAGGAAAGCGTTATCGGTCAGAATATTGCAGATGACCCGCGTCGAGGCAAAGCCGGGAAACTGGGTCAGGCAGTAGAGATAGCCGAGCACGAACACGCCGAGCGTGATCATCAGCGGCAGGTTACGTTTTATCATGACCACGGCTCCTCTTAATCAGGTCGATAAAGCGCGGCGACTGCACAATCAGTACGCACATGACGACGACGGCCTTCACGACCTGGTTTAGCTCTGGCGGGAAGCCGGAGAGTAAAATGCCGGTGTTCATTCCCTGGATAATCAGTGCCCCGACGATAGAGAGCAGCAGGTTGAAGCGACCGCCCATTAGCGAGGCGCCGCCAATGACCACCGCGAGGATGGCATCCAGCTCCAGCCACAGCCCGGCGTTGTTGGCATCCGCGCCGCGAATGTCCGCCGTGACGATGATGCCGGCAATGGCGGCACAAACGCCGCTCAGGATGTAGGTCAGCATTACCACCACCCGGGTATTCACCCCGGCGTTTTTCGCCGCGCGGATGTTGATCCCCACCGCTTCGATAAACATGCCCAGCGCCGTCTTGCGGGTAAAGAGCCAGAAAATAACCAGCGTCACCAGAGCGATGATCACCGGCGTCGGGAAGAGCAGCAGCGAGCCGCTGCCGAGCCAGGAGAGGCTGGGAGCGTTGAAGGTGACGATCTGTCCGGCGGTGATCAGCTGCGCCACGCCGCGCCCGGCGACCATCAAGATCAGCGTGGCGACGAAGGGCTGGATCTTGAGGATGGCCACAAGCACGCCATTCCACAGCCCGGCCAGCACGCCGCTGCCGATTGCCGCCAGCAGCACAACCGGCAGGCTGTGCCCGGCCACGGTCATCGACGCCGCCGTCGCGCCAGCAATGGCCATGATGGCCCCTACGGAGAGATCGATCCCGCCGGTGGCAATCACCAGCGTCATGCCGATCGCCAGCAGCGCGACCGGTGCGGCACGGTTAAGAATGTCGATGGGGCTGCCGAACAGCCGCCCATCCTGCAGAACGATCTGGAAAAAATGCGGCGCAACCAGGCTGTCAGCCACCAGCACCAGGATCAGCGCAAGCAGCTGCGGCATACCCGTCGGCCAGCTTATGCGCCGCTTCGGCTGGCCGGTTTGCGGAAGGGATCGGGGCATCACACTCTACTCCTTATGCCGCAATGGCATTCATGATCGCCGGAACCGATAGCTCCGCGAGCGGGATCTCTGCCACCTGCTTGCGGTCGCGCATGATGATCACCCGATCGGCATAGCCGACCAGCTCCTCCAGCTCGGAGGAGATCACCAGCAGCGCTAAGCCGTCGGCGCACAGGGTTTCAATAAGCCGGATGATTTCGGCATGTGCCCCCACGTCGATGCCGCGCGTCGGCTCATCGAGGATCAGGAACTGGGGTTTGGTCAGCAGCCAGCGGGAGAGCAGCACCTTCTGCTGGTTGCCGCCGGAGAGAAACTCAATCGGCTGCTCGGCGCTGGGGGTGCGAATACCCAGCTGGCGAATAAAGCGCTCGGCGATCTCGTTCTGCTCCCGGCGGGGAATGGGCCGCAGCCAGCCGCGCTGGGCCTGCAGGGCGAGGATGATATTCTCCCGCACCGAGGCGGCGGCAATGATGCCGTCGGTTTTGCGATCCTCCGGACAGAAGCCGATCCCCAGGCACGACGCCTGATGCGGTGAGCGTAGGGTCTGCGGCTTGCCTTTGATCGTTGCGCTGCCGCTGTCGGCAGGCTTGATACCAAAGATCACCTCGGCGGTTTCGGTCCGCCCGGAGCCTAACAGCCCGGCGAGGCCGACAATTTCGCCGGGACGTACTTCGAAGCTAAAGGGCGCGATGGTGCCCTTCTTGCCAAAATCAGTAAACGCGGCCACCGGCTTGTCGCTGAGCAGGGTCCGGCCCGCCCGCTGCAGGGCGTTGCTCTCCAGCTCGCGCCCAAGCATCATTTTGACCAGCTCGATCTGCGGCAGCTCGCGAGTCTCCCGGCAGCCGACGAAGCCGCCGTTGCGCAGAACGGTGATGCGATCGCTCACCTCATAAACCTGATCGAGAAAGTGGGTGACGAAGATCAGGCTCACCCCCTGGGCGCGCAGCTGGCGCATCAGGGTGAAGAGCATCTCCACCTCCTGGGTATCGAGGCTGGCGGTAGGCTCATCAAGGATCAACACCTTTGCCGAGAGGTCGATAGCGCGGCAGATGGCGACGATCTGCTGCATCGCCACCGAGAAGCGGTTCAGCGGCTCGCGCACGTCAAGCGAGAAGCCATAGGAGGCCATCAACGCCGTGGCGCGGCGCTCCATCTCTTTGCGCTGGAGGAAACCAAAGCGCCGCGGTTCACGGCCAATAAACAGGTTATCCGCCACCGACATGTTCGGCAGCAGGTTAACCTCCTGATAGACCGTCCCGATGCCCAACTGCTGGGCATGGGCGGTGTTTTTAGGTGAGATCTCGTTGCCTTCGAGGCGGATAACGCCGCGATCGGCATGATAGACGCCGGTCAACGCCTTAATGAGCGTCGATTTACCGGCCCCGTTTTCACCGAGGAGCGCCATAATTTCGCCCCGGCGCAGGCTGAAGTTGACGTTATCAAGCGCCTTTACGCCGGGGAAAAATTTACTTAACCCCTCGGTACTGAGAATTTCCTGGTGTTGGTCGGTGGTCATGATGGCCTCCCCGAAACGAACCTGATACAGATGGCGCTACGCCCCGTAGGCCGGATAAGACGCCTGCGTCGCCATCCGGCGCGGCATTGCCTGATGGCGCTACGCTTATCAGGCCTACAAAACCTGGGCCCGTAGGCCGGATAAGACGCCTGCGTCGCCATCCGGCGCGGCATTGCCTGATGGCGCTGCGCTTATCAGGCCTACAAAACCTGGGCCCGTAGGCCGGATAAGATGCCTGCGTCGCCATCCGGCGCGGCAATGCCTGATGGCGCTACGCTTATCAGGCCTACAAAACCGTGTTTATCAGGCCCATGAAGTTCAGGCTTAATAGCCCATATTTTTCTTCTTCTCGAGCTCTTCTTTCGCCGTATCCGGCAGGTAGAGCGTCGATTTAGTCATGGTCATTTTCTCAGGCTGGGTGCCATCTTTTTTGAATTTCTCCAGCGCGTCAAAGGCCGGGCCAGCCATGTTTGGCGTCAGCTCAACGCTGGCGTTGGCTTCACCTTCAATCATCGCTTTAAAGATATCCGGCACGCCGTCGATGGAGCCGGTCAGAATATCTTTGCCCGGCTTCAGGCCCGCCTCTTTGATGGCCTGAATAGCACCGATCGCCATATCGTCGTTATGGGCGTAAACCATGCAGATGTTTTTGCCGTTATTCTCGGCTTTGATAAAGCTCTCCATAACCTCTTTACCTTTACTGCGGGTAAAGTCGCCGGATTGAGAGCGAATGATTTTAATATTCGGCGCTTTGGCGATGGCGTCAGCGAACCCTTTTTTACGGTCAATTGCCACGCTCGCCCCTACCGTGCCCTGCAGCTCAACAACGTTACACTTCTTATCGCCGACGGTTTTGATCAGCCACTCGCCGATCAGCTGGCCTTCGAGCACGTTATTAGCGGTAACGGTAGTCATGTAGAGCGACTTATCTTTCACATCAATGGAGCGGTCGAGGAGGATCACCGGGATCTCGGCGTCTTTAGCCTCCTTCAGCACCGGCTCCCAGCCGGTCGCCACCACGGGAGCAATAAAGATGGCATCCACGCCCTGGGCGATAAACGAGCGCACCGCCTTGATCTGGTTCTCCTGCTTTTGCTGACCATCGGCGACTTTCAGCGTAATACCGCGTTTTTCAGCTTCGCTTTTCGCAACGTTGGTTTCAGCGGCTCGCCAGCCGGACTCGGAGCCGACCTGCGAAAAACCGACGGTTAACGGGGCTGCCATCGCCATAGACGACATGGCTGCTGAGACTGCTGTGACCAGAAGTAAGCGCTTCCACATAATAACGTCCTCGTAGGGGTGATTATTGTTTGGCTAAAAGATGTTCGCGAAGAGACTATAGCGAATGGAATATGTAACGAATTGCGTTACATCACACTTCAAAAAAGTAAATAAAACGTTAATCACAAGTTTGTAATCGCTTTCATTTGGCTATGAAAAATGCGGCTGAGGTTATGTACTTTTCGGTCATCTGAATGGTCTGAGAAACGCGCAATGGGTAGGGGGAAAACGAAAACAGGCGAAGACTTTCGGCGTGAGTTGGCTATAATACCCGGCACTTGTTTGCCACACATTTTAAAGGAAACAAACATGAGCTTACTGAACGTACCGGCGGGTAAAGATCTGCCAGAAGACATCTACGTTGTTATCGAGATCCCGGCCAACGCCGATCCGATCAAATACGAAATCGACAAAGACACTGGCGCGCTGTTCGTTGACCGCTTCATGTCTACCGCGATGTTCTATCCGTGCAACTATGGCTACATCAACCACACCCTCTCCCTGGACGGTGACCCGGTTGACGTGCTGGTCCCGACCCCGTACCCGCTGCAGCCGGGTTCAGTGGTTCGCTGCCGTCCGGTTGGCGTGCTGAAGATGACCGACGAAGCGGGCGAAGATGCGAAGCTGGTTGCGGTTCCGCACACCAAGCTGAGCAAAGAGTACGATCACATCAAAGACGTGAACGACCTGCCGGAGCTGCTGAAAGCGCAGATCACCCACTTCTTCGAGCACTACAAAGATCTCGAGAAAGGCAAATGGGTTAAGGTTGACGGCTGGGATAACGCCGACGCGGCGAAAGCGGAAATCGTGGCCTCTTTCGAGCGCGCTGCGAAGAAGTAATCTCTACCCGCTGTAGAAACAGAAACACCGCCCTCACGGCGGTGTTTTTTTATGGATAAAAACAGCGCCACCCGAGGGTGGCGCTGCTGTTAATCCCGATCCCTGTCTAACCAGTTCCCGGTCTCTATCCGCGTGTGTTCATCCACCGAAAGCTGATACACATACATCCATGCACTGCCGTACGGTGTCTGAATCAATTGACGCTTGTACTCCCCACCAGCGGTACGCAGCTCGTCGAGCTCGGCCAGGGTTTCGGCGTCAATACGGTAAACTTCACCCAGCACCTGGCCCGGACCGGGCACCGCACCAGGGTAGTGCCCCAGACTGTATAGTTGATAATCCTCAACGCTGTGATCGCCCAGCCATTGAGCGTTAGTCATCCAGTGACTGTTACCTTGCTTGCGTCGTAAACTGCCGTAAACAAATATTCGCATTGCTAAAACTCAAACTGATAGAGCAGATCTAGTGCCTGGTCTACGCCAGACACCGCTTCCAGATATAGCTTAGGCATTAGGCGATAGCGTAACGTAAGCGTCGCCAGAGAGTCAAAAATACCCACGCCATACTTCACCTGCAATCCCGGCAGAACATAGCCGCTGACCACCACCTGGGAGGAGTCGCCTACGCCCTGCGTGTCCAATGCCAGATTGCTAACGCCAAAGGTCTCGCCGATTCGACCCACAACCTGTCCGCTCTGGGCAACGCCCAGGCCCACCAGCGCCGACGTCATCGCTGCGCTATCGCTCTGTGTGCTCTCCAGCCCCTGGCCGCGAAGCAGATAGGAGAGCGCCTCCTGCTGCGACATCGCCGGGTCAGAGAAGATCTCCGCCTTCGGTTCGTCGGCGGTTCCGGTCACACGCACACCGGCAATTACGTCGTTTTCGGTGGATTCCGGGTTACGGATCGCTTCGATGTTAAGCAAAGGTTGATCCGGCGGACCCGAGAACAATAACTCACCTTTGCGTACAATCAAATCCTGACCGTACGCGTGGAAGCGACCTTCAGGAATATTAATCTGCCCGTTTAAGCCAAGCCCTTGTTTATCCTGAGCAACTTTAAGATCGCCCGTTAAGCGCGCTTTTAAGCCAAACGCGTCCAGACGCACGTTATTACCCACGTGAACGGTCAAATTACTGTTAATCGGGATGCCCGCGCTCTTCGGCTCCTCCGGCTGCAGCTGGCTATTGAGCATCACCTCGTCGCTGGAGACCCCAACCGCGCTTTCGGGAACGTCGTGGACCACGATGCGCGCCCAGGGCACGTCAATGCTGCCGTCAAGGGTGAAGAGCTGCGGCGTGGCTTCAAACACCACGTCCGGGGAGGCATCCAGGCGGACCATCGGCGGGACGGTGATCCGTACCCGGCTGCCCTTCGCCGCAATGCGTGCGCGCCAGTTGTCGATCTGGCTCCAGTCGGCGTTGCCGCTCAGGTTAATCTCGCCCTGGCGGGTGCGAACGACCCCTTGCAGCGTCGAACTCTGGCCGTTGAAGTTCATCGCCACCTGGCTAGGCTGCATCTCAAACGGCATAAAGTTGGCATCGATATCCACGCCGTTCAGCCCCATCTGGCCAAACAGCTGCGGGCTCTGCACGTTACCCGCCAGCCGCAGGTTGGCATTAAGCGTCCCTGCAGCCTTCTCACCGCGCGAGAAGATAGCGTTGATCATCGCGATAGAGAAGTTGCGGATGTTAACCGTGCCGCCGAGGTTACGTTGCCCCTGGGGATCGGTCACCTGCACCTGGCCGTCGAACTGGCCGTTGTTGGTCAGGCGCATCATCCAGCCGAGATCGGCCCGGTTGTCCTGCAGCTTCGCGTTAAGATTGAGGGTATCGAACGCCACCCGCAGCGGCGCATCGTTGACGGTCTGCGTGACCCGCACGTTACGTCCGGCCAGGGTCACCTCACCCTGCGGCAGTCCCGGTTTAGTGGTGTCCCAGCTGACGTCCGCCCGGCCGCTGAACGATCCGCTGGCCTGGGTAGTATCCGGCATAAAGGGTTTCAGCATCGCCAGATCGAAGCGGTTAAGGTTAACCACCGCCCGCCCCTCTGCGCCTGCGTCCACGGTCTGAGGAACGCACAGCTCTGCGTTAGGGTTGGTCCAGCAGTGCGGCCCAATGCTCACCTTCTGCTCCTGGCCACGGTAGTCCAGGGCGATGGCGCGGTTCAGCGACCACGGCCCGACCGGGGTGGCAAAGCGCGTATCGCTCAGCGTGCCTTTCCAGCGCTGGTTAGCACGGTCAAAACTGCCCGCCAGCCGCAGCTGGCCGGAGACCGGCTCGCCCTGCGCCCGCAGGGTCAGCTCGTGCTGCTTTTCACTGCCTTTGGCGTCCAGGGTAACCAGGCTCAGATTGACGCCCGGCTGCACGATACGCTCCACGCGGGCGGTGAGGTTACCGGCGATCTGATCGGTAGACTTTATGTCGCCCTCAACGCGCACGCGGGCGATAGAGAGCGCCTGCCAGCGCAGGTTGTTAGCGGTGATATCCGCCTGCACCTGCGGCGCATCCACCGTGCCGCGTACTTTGACTAACCCCTTCGCCGTGCCGCCGAGGCCCGGCAGCGCGTTATCCAGCCCCGGCGCATCGATGTTGGCATCAAGATTCAGCGCCTTCACACCCAGCTCGCCTTTCACGTCGGCGCTGTTGCGCCCCAGCTCGAGGTGCAGCCCCGGTACGGTCCACTGCATGTAGCTGTTGCCCTTGAGCGAGCCGTTTACGTTAACCCTGTTGTTTTTGACGTTGCCGGTGATTTTCATCTCCGGCACCTCCATCTGCCAGCTGCCACCGTAGAGGCTGCCGCGGGTTTTGATCAGGCCGTTGAGCTTAGAGGGCCAGTCGGGCACCTCTTTCGCCGTATTGATGCCGTCGAGCGTCAGCTCCCCGCGCCAGCTGATAGCCTGCTGCCAGTCGAGCAGCGCCTTCAGCTCGGTTTTCCCCTCCAGCGCGGCGATGGTCAGCTTGTCGAGGTTGATCTGCTGCTCGTTGCCTTTGGCATCCAGCGTGATGGTGGCAGGCGGAACCTGCTGCCCTTTCACCGCCGTGCGGAACGAGAGGGTGTAGTCGGTCATCTTGCCGCTCAGCTTCAGCCGCAGGTCATCCGCCTGATACTGTCGCTCACCGGTAAAGGGCCAGTAGAGCTGCTCGCTGATGACGTCGAGATTCAGGGGCAGCCCCGCCTCCGCCAGCTGCGTCTTCGCCCGCAGCACCATGTCTACCGGACCGGAGAGATTAACGCCCACGTCAAGGGTTTCGCGCAGCGCGCCGCCGATCTTCAGCTTCACCTTCTCGCCCTTGAGCGGATCGACGTTCAGCGTGCTGTTAAGGGTGATATCGACCGGCCAGCTGTTACTCAGCTGCGCCGTGCCGCTGGCGTTAACCGTACCCTGATTAGAGTCGATATCCAGCGTGTCGAGCCGGGTGTTGCCGTCGATGCTGCTCACCTTCAGCAGCAGGCTGCGCACCAGGATATCGGTATCCCCGGTGAGGCGCAGCTGCTCGCCGCGAAACTCTTCAATATTGAGGTTAAGCGGCAGATGAACGTCGGCCATCTCCGGCAGCACCGGCTTAGAGAAGAGATCCTTCAGCGTTTCACCCAGGGGCTTCTCTTCGGGCTTCGGCTGCTCGATCTTCGGCTCGACGATCTGCTCCTGGGCCACGTCGGCCACCTTCGGCAGGGCAATCAGCAGCCCTTGCAGCGAGGTCGGCTTGAGGGTCAGGTTTTTCTCTTGCCAGTTCAGGCCGGTGGTGAAATCCATCACCGAGACGGTGGTGTTATCGATCTTGATATTGACGTTGTTCAGCGCCACGCGGCTGAGGGTAATCGGATAGGGCGTGGAGAGATCGAGCGGCCCGCTCTCCTCCTCCTCCACCTGCGCGGCAGGCGGCATTTTCGTGCTGTCTACCGTCACGTTAATATCTTTTAGCGACAGATCGTTAACGCACAGGCTGCTGTCTCGCAAGCAGGCAAGCTTTACTGCAAGGTGGATCTCCCCGGCGTTAACCGCCACGCCGGGCTGGTCATAGCGAATATTGCGCAGGGTCAGATCGCGCCAGCCGCCGGTGACCTGGCCGATCTCCAGCCCCGGCACCCAGCGGTTCGCCGCCTTGAACAGAATATGCAGCCCGCTGGTGGTGCCCACCAGAAACGCCACCGCCCCCAGCAGCAGCACAATAAACACCACTACCCCGAGGCTTATCTTCTTCCATAAACTCATAATTCAGGCCCCAGACCGATGTAGAACTGTAGATCGTGTTTTTCGTCGTCCGCGATGGGCAGAGCAAAGTCGAGTTTCACCGGTCCGACCGGCGACTCCCAGCGCACGCCTACGCCCGCGCCGGTTTTAAAGTCGCTGCGGCGGATATCACTTACCGCCTCGCCGCTGTCGACGAAGGCGGCGCCCCACCACTTGCCGGTGACGTTGTACTGATACTCCAGCGAGCCGGTGGCCAGCTTCGAGGCCCCCTTCAGCTTGCCCTCGTCATCCCGGGGCGAGATCGATTTGTACTTATAGCCACGAATGCTGCGATCGCCCCCGGCGAAGAAGCGCAGATCCGGCGGCACCCGATCAAAGTCGCCGGTTTCAATCCAGCCCAGATTGCCGCGCACGACAAAGCGATGGCGATCGTAGAGGGTACGGATCCAGACGTTCTGCGCCTGAAGAACGGAGAAGTCAACGTCGGAACCCCAGGCGGTATTGGAGTAGTCAATAGAGTAGCGCTGGGAGTCGCCCCAGGTCGGCATCAGGCCGCCGCGGGAGCGGGTCCGGCTGATCATTACCCCCGGATAGAGCAGCATCGTAGTGTTGGTCACGCTGCCCTGGGTAAAGTGATCCAGGCTCCAGCGCAGGTTAATGGCGCGCTGCCAGCCGCTGGAGAGATCCCAGTAGCGGGAGAGCGCCAGGGTAGTGGAGTCGGCCTCGGTATCGTTGAGATCGGTACGCTTAAAGCCGCCCTGCACCAGGTAATACTGCTCCAGCGGGTTTTTCAGCAGCGGCATCTTGTAGCTAAAGTCGAGCTGCTGCTCTGGCGCCGAAATACTGGTGGTCGTGGTAAAACTGTGGCCGTAGGAGTTGATCCACGGCTTGCGCCAGGTGGCTTTTACGCGCGGACCGACGTCGGTGGAGTAGCCCACCCCGGTCTCAATCGTATTCTGCGTGCGTGGTGAGACCACACCGTGCAGCGGCAGCACCTTGGTCTTACGGGATTTTTCAAACTCCGGGGCGACAATCACCGAGTTAAACCAGCCGGTAGCGGAGAGTCGACGGTTCAGCTCCGCCAGATCTTTGGTCTGATACTCGTCGCCCTCTTTAAAGGGGACGAGGTTTTGCAGATACTCGTCGCGGATCTGCGAGCCTTCAAAGGTCACCTTGCCGAAGCGGTAGCGCTGTCCACTGTCGTAGTCGATATCCCAGAATGCCTGGTGACGATCGAGGGCGATGCCGAGCTGGCTTTTATTGAAGGCACTGTCGAAGTAGCCTTTGCGCAGCGCGACGCTGGTGAGGCCCTTCTTAAAGCTGTCGTAGTCGTTGTGGTTCAGTACCGTGCCGATCGCCGGACGGGTTTTTAGCAGATCGAGGTAGTCGCGGTCGGTACGCGCTCCGCCGCGCAGGATAACATCAGTCCCCCCCACGCGCACAGGCGTGCCGGGCGAGACGCGGGCGATCAGCACCTGACGGCCCTTCGCCGGCGGTGGACGCAGTTCAAAATCGATGGTCGGCTCATAGTAGCCTAGCGCTTTTAATCCATCGCGGATGGCATCATCAACGCGAGCGCGGAAACGCTGGTCCGCCGTTACTTCGTCACTCTCGATGGTTGAGAGCTGGGCGCGAACGTTTTTTTGCAGCGCGCCCGATAACCCCTCCACCTGCAAACGGACGTTTGCCGCTAAGGCCGTCCCGCTTACCAGCAGCAGAGTAGTGAAACCTAACAGTCGGATGTGTGGCACGTTCTCTCCTGGATATCAGGCCTCCCTGAGGTAAGAAGACCGAAATGCCGCTCCCCGGCTTAACAAATACCCAACATAATGGGTTGAAAAATGGCTGGCTAGCCCAATATTTCTTAATGTTTAAATCTAGCCGTATTTGCAGCATTTATTGTGTTCAATTCAACGCTGCGTTACAACCTCGATCACATATCTGTTCCTGGGAGGCCACACCGTGAGTCTATTTGATAAAAAACACCTTGTTACTCAAGCGGATGCATTGCCAGGACGCAATACACCCATGCCGGTTGCCAGCCTGCATGCCGTTAACGAACACTCCATGACTAACGTCCCCGAGGGGATGGAGACCGCGCTGTTTGCGATGGGCTGCTTCTGGGGCGTGGAGCGCCTGTTCTGGGTGCTGCCTGGCGTCTACAGCACCGCAGCAGGCTATGCGGGCGGCTTTACGCCGAATCCGACCTACCGCGAAGTGTGCTCCGGCCAGACCGGCCATGCCGAAGCCGTGCGCGTAGTCTACGACCCGAGCGTGATTAGCTACGAGCAATTGCTGCAGGTCTTCTGGGAGAACCACGATCCGGCCCAGGGCATGCGTCAGGGCAACGACCACGGCACCCAGTACCGCTCGGCTATCTATCCGCTGACGCCGGAGCAGGACGCAGCCGCGAAAGCGAGCCTGGCCCGTTTCCAGCAGGCGATGCGCGCCGCCGGGGACGACCGCACCGTGACCACCGAGATCAAAACCGCTGGCCCGTTCTACTATGCCGAGGACGATCACCAGCAGTATCTGCATAAGAACCCGTATGGGTACTGCGGGATCGGGGGGATAGGCGTGTGCTTGCCGCCGCAGACGGCGGGTTGAGAAATTAAACAACACGATGCTGGCCCACAATAGTGAGCCAGCATTGCGTTTATAGCATCAGGAAAAGGCGAGAAATATTTGAGCTCCTTCTACACGACTGAAAAATTAAACGTAAAATCACTTAATGCAACGTAGCCTGGATAATCACTTACCGGACCTTCAATTAGTTGACCATGCTTTTCCTTCCACTTATAGTTATCGATTCGTTTACCTAAATTTTTGTACATTGTAACAGTCTTTGGTATCTCGCCTATTGTATTATAAAGGCCAAAGATACCTGACGCCAGATGTAAGTATGCCGATACCGTTGGGTTTTTGTTTTTGATTTCATTACTCGCAATCTGCAATACAGTGGAAGTCAGAGCGGTTGAACTGGAAACTATTTGAGAGACAAGTTGCCCCTCGGTAAACTCTTCCCCAAACGTAGTTTTGAAATTAGGCTCCGGTCTATGGGATAACGAGTCCAGGGTATTATTTATAGCTCTATCAGTCTCATAGGAGGCAGCGATCGGCTGGTTTATAGCCTCCACGACTTCCTGAGTTTGACTATTGGTACCCAACTCATCTGTTCCCGTAATTGATTCTAAAATAATATTTTCAATTTTATGGCGTTGACTGCTTCTGAATTTTTTATACTTCCTCACGCTTCTATATATATCGGCAGGAGCGTTATATAATGTTGTTGCTGAATTAATTAAGCCTAATGCATGGGATGCCTGAGCCAAACGAGCAGCAATAGCCGGATTTCTGGACGATTCTGCATAAGCAGCTATCCCTGTGATGGTTGAAGATAGCTGTGTTCCAACCGTCAATACAAGTTTTGTTGTTTTCGCTATTCCCACCGCCACTGTTTCTGCAGTCTCCTCGGTCAATAGAACTCTTAAGGCAAAAGCGAGAGCCCGTACAGCAAGCGTGAAGATCCCATGCCCACTCGGATCTGTAAAGTTCACCGGATCGTTTTCACAATAGGCGTAGGAATTAATTCCGCCAACGCCAAATGGACTCGCATTGTCAGGACAGGTGAAACGCATCAAAATTGGACTATAAGCACGATAACCATTACCCAAATGCGACACGCCGGTAAAGGGATCTGGCCGCTCTCCGTTAAAACCGGGAAGCTGCCCATTTTGCAGATTGTTTACACTACCGAAAGCAGAAAAAAGATTAATCTGTTGATTACTGCCATCATAAGTCAGCAGCGTACTATTGGTCTTGTTTGTGCCAATCAGTTGTAAAGACATAATTTACGCTCCAATGATTGAATATATTTCTTAGAGTATTCTTAATCTTACCCGTGATTTACTGCGGCATTACCTGTCAGGCCAGGGATAATTCGATCCTGTTGATTCTCGCTTTCACGAATCTGGTTAATCAACTGAGACCCCCGATAGTAGAGATACTGCTCGTCAGTGTTTATTGCTTGGTAAACAAGAGTATGCAGTGCGTCATAGCCATAAATTGCCTGCGCACCATCAGTTGTTTCTACACTAAACAGGCGGCCAGAGGCATCGTATGTTAATAAACGGCCTGCTTCATCGTATTCCAGGCGTCCATCATCATAATAGGAAAGATTAATAACCGGCGGGTACGCTGAATTCCCTTCGTGCATAATTGACGTTAGCTGTGTGGGATCGCGGCTATTTTCATAGTTAAAGGTCGCAGTATCTGTTGCACTGCTACTATTCTGCGTAGTGCAGGTCTGAATATTATTAAGACTATCATAAACAAATACCTGAGAAGTAAACGGCTGCCCGTACCCATCTTTTGGTAAAGAGCTGCCGCTGCAGTCATGGCGATGAAGCCTGTTGCGTAGATCATAATAGTAGCTATTATCACTAAGCAATTCTGCGCCCTGCTCAATTTTAACATGAGAAACCTGATTATTTTCATAATAATCAGTGGTGATAGTAATCTTCTCTCCGCTGTCAGGCGTAATTGTGCGAATGTGCTCACGTCCATAATCATCATAGACAAGTTCTATTTCGAGAGTCGCCACTTCATCTTCTGATTGAGACACTGATTGAGCCGTTTGTGTATAAAGTCGTCCAAAATCGTCGTAGGTAAAATTCAGCGTAACGGCGGGATCGCTCATTCCTTGAGGTTTTATTGCATCTTTTCCTGAAAGATAATAGCTTATCCACTGTTGATTACCGTCAATATCGGTATAGCTTACTGGGTTGTTCATTACACTCCAGGTGTAAGAAGGTGATTTGCTTCCGAGACTATTAGTAATAGTCTCAGTAGAAATTTTCCCTGAGCTAAGCCATCTATAGGCGTGTGTTTTCTGCCCGGCTTCGGTAGCCGTATCCAGCAACCCACGATTTTTAAAATAGCTGTAATTCTGCTCTGTGCTTTGCCCGTTATACTCTGCGGTAATAGAGATTAATGCATTCTCTAATAGAGGATCGTATCCATAGGTAAAGACCCGATTTACACTATCGGTAAAGGTATGTGCATCGGGAGTATTATCATTATATGTATAGGACTCATAGCGCCCCCCAACGGTGGAGTTTTGAATTCGTCCTAAGCCGTCGAATTCTCTGCTACCTATCACATAATCTTTACCCTCTACATCAGTCACTGTAATGGTGGTCACGAGTGGATGGCTAAACTGTGCTGCATATTCCTGCGTCACAATAGTCCCGTCAGAGTAGGTAATTTTGTATGCACGATCAAAGTCATCATATTCATAAATGATGGGGTTCCCCACCTGGTCTACAGACTGCCGTACTCGCTTGAGACCGTCATAATAAGTGTATGTCCTGGAATACTCATTACCTTCTGCGTCAAATGTAATAACCGATTCAGGGAGGTCTTGATTATTAACAACTACTTTATAGTTTGATGATATTTTACCCGCAGCGGACTGTAAATAGCTGCTATAGCTATTCTCTACAGAGGAAAACTGTAATATTTTTGACAGGTAGACGTTAGTATCGACACACTCTCTCCCAGATAAGAAATTATGTGCGCAGGGGCGACCCCAGCTATCATATTGAGTTTTAATATTTACTTCTGCTGTCTGTTTAGTATGTGTATTATCAAAATAGCTATCAGCTATCGTTTCATACTCAATTCGCCCTAATGTATCATAGCGGCGTGATAAGACCGTACTAAACTCTTCCCCGAGTTGGTCTGTTGCGCTTTTCTCGATAGAGATTACCCGCCCCATACAATCATAATTAAGTCGTGAGATACTACCATCATTATTTATTATCGTGGTACTAATTGCAGTAGTGTTTTCAGATCCGTCAGCTTCATAAGTATAATCAACACTCATACTTCTTTCATAGTCAGCATTACCTTCGTATGCATGCATATAAGAAAACCGACCAGCAGCATCATAATAATAAGTATGTGGCGTACCCTTAATATCGGTCAAAGAAATAATTCGACCTGAATAACAAGAGCGCACCATGACCCCGTTTAATTCAATACCATCACAACTCGTTAACGTCAGTTGGCTTTGGATAACATTATTTTTAGCATCATAATCATACTCTTCCTTTATTAAATGAGGATGATCATCTTCGGAATCGTGATAGTAAACTGTCGTACCTTTATAAATTGGATAGCCATACTTAAACGATGTCTTGTCATCTGAGTAATATTTCGTGTCCAATGTTGTCAACGGCTGTTTATCGGGGGGGGTAGTTCCATTATCGATTAATTTCACCAGCGTCTCTTTATCCTTCACAATCGCGGTAACCATTGGGCGATCGTCCAGCGCCTCAAAAGGGCTGTAGTGATAATAGGTTGCGCGAACAGGCACGTCGTCATAATCCGAGGGCGCAGGGGTAACTTTTTTGCTTTTCATAAGGTTTGCAAAATCGTTTGGATCGCGAGGACAGCCGGTATAGCCATCATCACTATCCACTTCACCATCACTACTGTAAAACTCATAATCGGTCTGGGTACCGTCAGGATCAATCTGCTGCGTCAGATTGCCGAATCCATCATAAATATACTGCGTGAGTTCACTACGTGTGCCGCTGTCGTCCGACCAGGTCAACGTTTGACTCAGCGGATACTGATACTGCGCTGGCAGATCGTCATAGGTGGCATTAGGATCCACGGACTGACACCAATCAGCATAGTACCAGGTGTCTACCGTATAGGTAGTTTTACCCTGTTGCACCTCCAACTTGGTTAAAAGATGGTAATTATTGTAGGTATAGGTGGTGGTGATCGGCTGCCCATCGCTGTCGGTTTGCGTCAGCGTTGTGGAGTAGGAGTAGTCCTGTCCCGCCAGGCTATATACGTAGTCAGTTGAGGCATCCCACTGGCCACCCTGCGGAGCATCGTAGCCCAGGTAGTTGGGGAAACCCTGGGGGGTGTCTGGCGTATAGGTTGTTACCATAACGGGTTGGTTAAAGCCGGGATCGACAGATAACTCCGTCACGGCAGGCAATGCACCTTGTCCAGATTGATCGGGGAATAGCATCAGACCATTCGTGGTACCGCTATTATAGATAACTGTTTTTGTGA
Source organism: Escherichia sp. ESNIH1 (assembly GCA_002918705.1). Classification (GTDB taxonomy): domain Bacteria; phylum Pseudomonadota; class Gammaproteobacteria; order Enterobacterales; family Enterobacteriaceae; genus Pseudescherichia. The sequence continues at coordinate 560,724 of PQKR01000001.1, forward strand.
GCCCGGTAATAGCTACAGTTTGTGTTAATGTCTGTAGCCCTTCTCCCATCCCTACATCTTGATAGTAGTAGTGCCATGCCCTCCCAGGCAGTCCTGAGTGAGAAATAGTAGAGAGGTAGCCATTCCCTTTGCCCAGAGTAATTGAATACTCTTCGGACGAGCCAGGGTAGAAGGTCAGCATCGGTCCTGCGTCATGATCGATTTTTAACAGGGTTACGCCACTGTCGTCGCTAATAGAGGAGATTCCCCAGCCCCATAAGTCGATCGTTTCCCAATCGACAATCAGGGAATAGCCCAGCGCGGTATAGATTCTGGTAGTAACATAAATTCCTGCGTCATACTCCATAAGATCGGTCACGGTGCCGTCATTTTCGGTGACCCGGTAACCGTAGCGGCCTTCCGAAGTTACCATACTGGCAAAATCGAAGGTTCTCATCTTATTTTGTTGAACTATAGGGGGGCTAGCCGACCCATCCACACGATAGCTTTCACCTGAAGCCAATAAAAGCTGCCCATTTGTCGCATCATAAATAGTTAGCGCAGGTGTTACACCTATCCCAAAATCATAATAATCCGTTGCAGAGGTAGGCGAGTAGCTAAGGGTGAAATTTAGCTCCGGCCCCATTGCATTATTGCCAATAAGTTGCCCGAGGGTATATTGAAAACTAAACAGACGGGTGCGTGGATCAACATCTTCAGAAGAGGCGCTAACAAAATTAGGCGTTTGAGAATAATAGTTTGCACTCATGACGATACCTCAACAATAAATTGATTATTAATAAAGAGAATCAGCCTGACTTTTATAAAATTAGACGCGTTGCTGTTTTTAAAAAAGCCCCTTTTTTAGAGCGCTATGACTTATATTTAGACCCGGTAAATTCCCCCTCGCTTTATTTGATCTGGTACGGCCGCATAATTCGGTAACAGACTGTTTTTAAGGGCCTAAAATTCATCAGTGTATAAACATTGTACGCCTGACGCTGGCAGGCCTCCCCCGGCTTACGCTATACTAGCCCTTGGATCGCAGGTCCACTCGCTGTGGATCGGCGTTTAACCTGATGTATTACATGGATTTTCAACCTTCCCTTCTTGAGGATCTGGCCGATGGCTGGATAAGATATGTTAAACAGTATTCTACTGATACTTTGTCTGATTGCCGTAAGTGCGTTCTTCTCGCTGTCGGAGATTTCACTGGCGGCCTCCCGTAAAATCAAACTTAAGCTGCTGGCCGACGATGGCAATATCAACGCCCAGCGCATCCTGAAAATGCAGGAGAGCCCCGGCACATTCTTTACCGTTGTGCAGATCGGTCTTAACGCCGTCGCCATTCTCGGCGGTATCGTGGGCGACGCGGCCTTCTCCCCGGCCTTTTACGGTGTGCTAATCAACGTGGTGTCGCCAGAGCTGGCGGAGCGGCTGAGCTTTATTATCTCCTTTACCCTCGTCACCGGGATGTTCATTCTCTTTGCCGACCTGACCCCGAAACGCATCGGTATGATTGCGCCCGAAGCCGTGGCTTTGCGCATCATCAACCCGATGCGCTTCTGCCTGTTCGTCTTCCGGCCGCTGGTGTGGTTCTTTAACGGGCTGGCTAACGTGATCTTCCGCATCTTTAAGCTGCCGATGGAGCGTAAGGACGATCTTACCTCCGATGATATCTACGCGGTGTTTGAGGCCGGGGCGCTGGCGGGCGTGCTGCGTAAACAGGAGCACGAGCTGATTGAGAACGTGTTTGAGCTGGAGTCGCGTACCGTGCCGTCATCCATGACCTCGCGTGAAAACGTGATCTGGTTCGATCTGCACGAAGATGAGCAGAGCCTGAAGAGCAAGGTGGCAGAGCATCCGCACTCTAAGTTCCTGGTCTGTAATCAAGATATCGATCATATCGTCGGCTACGTCGATTCAAAAGATCTGCTTAACCGCGTGCTGGCCAACCAGAGCCTGGCGTTGAACAGCGGCGTGCAGATCCGCAACACGCTGATCGTGCCGGATACCCTGACCCTCTCCGAGGCGCTGGAGAGCTTTAAGGCGGCGGGGGAAGACTTCGCGGTGATCATGAACGAGTATGCGCTGGTGGTGGGCATCATTACTCTCAACGACGTGATGACCACCCTGATGGGTGATTTGGTTGGTCAGGGACAGGAGGACCAGATCGTGGCCCGCGATGAGAACTCCTGGCTTATCGACGGCGGTACGCCCATCGACGATGTGATGCGCGTGCTGGATATCGATGAGTTTCCGCAGTCCGGTAACTACGAAACCATCGGCGGCTTTATGATGTTTATGCTGCGAAAAATCCCGAAACGCACCGATTCGGTGAAGTACTCGGGCTATAAATTTGAAGTGGTGGATATCGATAACTACCGCATCGACCAGCTGCTGGTTACCCGGCTAGACAGCAAGCCCACGACGCTGACGCCAAAGCTGCCGGACGCCGAGAACAAAGGCGCGGCGTAAGTGTTGTAGGCCGGGTCAGGCAAAACCGCCACCCGGCATCGCTGCAACGCCTGACGGCGCTACGCTTGTCAGGCCTACGGCATTCAAAACATCAACGGCCCCATCTGGGGCCGTCTTATTATCTTACTGAACTACTGCATAGCACGTTGCTTACGCCATATCGGTTTGCAGTCGCATCACCTGGCGATTCACTTCAGACATCACAGAATAGTGCTGCTTGTCTTTTACTTTTGGGACCAGGATTTTACCCTTGTCGAACTCAAAAGCGCCTACGTCCTTGATATACAACCGTCCACGGAACAGGATCTTCACGTACTTCGCTACCTGGAGCGGATTGTAACGTTGGAAAATTTTCATTCTTCTATCTCTCCTGCTGAATCTTACGCTCAAGCGACGCCACAATTGGCTCGACTTTGATGAACGCAAATTTTGTTGCCCAGTGACTATAGACCACAAACTCATTGATACCCAGCATGCATAAGTTTATTTACCGTTTGATGACAATTAATCAGAATTTTCTATCCTGGGCGACGAGCACAACAGTATAAGGCATGGTTTTTGCGCAAATGTGTGCGTCCGCCCGCAAACTGGCACCCCATTTGCGAGAAAAGAAGATTAATTGCACTTATCATTAAAGGCAGAGACCAAGTGGTCGGATCACCTGCACTGAATAAGGGAAACATGATGACATTACGCAACACTCTGGCTGTAACCTGCCTGCTGCTGCCGCTGGTGGCCTCGGCTCACCGTTTCGAAGAGAACCAGCGCGTGCCACCGGTTGGCGTGGCCGATCGGGGAGAGCTGGTCTTCGATAATAATAAGTTTAGCTACAAAAACTGGAATAGCGCGCAGTTGACCGGAAAAGTTCGCGTGGTGATGCACATTGCGGGTCGCACCTCGGCGAAAGAGAAAAATGCGGCGCTGATTGAAGCGATCAAATCGGCGAATCTGCCGCACGACCGGTATCAGACCACCACAATTATCAATACCGATGATGCCATTCCCGGCTCCGCGATGTTTGTACGCAGCAGCATTGAGAGCAATAAGCAGCTCTACCCCTGGTCACAGTTTATCGTCGATAGCGAAGGGGTAACACGCAAGGCCTGGCAGCTGCAGGAGGAGAGCTCCGCCGTTGCGGTGTTGGATAAAGAGGGGCGCGTGCACTATGCCAAAGATGGCGCGCTGACTCAGCAGGAGTCGCAGCAGGTGATTGCCCTGCTGCGTAAGCTGCTGGAGAGCTAAAGATTAAAAGATAGAGACGCGGAAACCGGGGTTGAGGAAGGATTCACGCGGCGTGTAGTCCAGCGTTTTTCCCTGCCAGTCATGGACGTGCGCCCCGGCAGCGACGGCTACCGCGTGACCCGCGGCGGTATCCCAGACGCTGGTTGGCCCGAAGCGGGGATAGAGCTGCGCCTCGCCCTCTGCCACCAGACAGAACTTGAGCGACGAGCCGATTGCCGTGGTCTGATGTTCACCCATCTGTTCCAGATACTCTTTCAGCTCGGTATCATTCGCGGCATGAGAGCGGCTGATCACCACCCGTGGCGGGCGGGCCTCACGCACCTGGATCGGATTACGGATATTGTTCTCCTCTTTCCACGCCTTACCCTCCGCCGCGCTGTACATCACTTTCAGGACCGGGGCATAAACTACCCCCAGCACCGGCTTACCCGCTTCGATCAGCGCGATATTGACGGTAAACTCACCATTGCGCTTGATGAACTCTTTGGTGCCGTCCAGCGGATCCACCAGCCAGTAGCGCTGCCAGTGCTGACGAACGTCCCAGGCGGGCGGATCCTCCTCCGAGAGCACCGGGATATCCGGAGTAAGTGCTTGCAAACCTTTGACAATCACCTTGTGGGCTGCGATATCAGCTGCGGTGACCGGTGAATCGTCGGTTTTACGGTTCACGTCTATCGGGCTGCTCCCGTCGTAAACCTGCATGATGGCTTCGCCCGCTTCCCGCGCGAGCTGACAAATGGCTTCTAACATTCTCCACCTCTCTGTGTCAGTGGTTTTAACTCGTTGTTTTAGTTATACCGTATCATGACCAGAACTACCATCTGTGAGCACACCTGCGGTTTTATTACTCACTTTTATGGCAAGATTCACAAATTCGTAAGCAACCTAATGTAAATACATTCTCTTTTGTGGATTAGATCTAAAAGGACGCTCTGATGATTAAGTTTAGTGCAACGTTTCTGGCCATACTGACCGCGGTCGGCGCCCAGGCCGCCACTGTGGATCTTCGCCTGCTGGAAACCACCGATCTGCACAGCAACATGATGGACTTTGACTACTACAAAGATACGCCCACGGAAAAGTTCGGCCTGGTGCGCACCGCGACGCTAATTAATGCCGCCCGCCAGGAGGTTACTAATAGTGTGCTGGTGGATAACGGTGACGTGATTCAGGGCAGTCCACTGGGGGACTACATGGCGGCGAAAGGGTTAACCCAGAACGAGGTACATCCGGTCTATAAGGCGATGAATACCCTCGACTACGCGGTAGGCAACCTCGGCAATCATGAATTCAACTATGGCCTGGACTATCTGCATCGAGCCCTGGCGGGAGCGAAATTCCCCTACGTTAATGCCAATATCATCGATGCGAAAACGCAACAGCCATTGTTCACGCCCTATCTGATCAAAGAGACCACGGTTAAGGATAAAGAGGGCAAAACCCAGACCCTGCGCATTGGCTATATCGGCTTTGTACCGCCGCAGATCATGACCTGGGATAAAGCCAACCTCAGCGGTAAGGTAACGGTTAACGACATTACCGAGACCGCGCGTAAGTACGTTCCGGAGATGCGCAGCAAAGGGGCGGACGTTGTGGTAGTAATCGCTCACTCCGGGCTTTCAGCGGAGCCGTACAAGGCGCTGGCAGAGAACTCGGTCTACTACCTCAGCGAGGTACCCGGCGTTGATGCCATCCTCTTTGGTCACGCCCATGCGGTCTTCCCTGGTAAAGACTTTGCCGATATTAAAGGCGCGGATATCGCCAACGGTACCCTTAACGGCGTGCCGGCGGTGATGCCGGGTATGTGGGGCGATCATCTTGGCGTGGTGGATTTAGTGCTGAATAACGATAGCGGCAAATGGCAGGTGACGCACTCCCGCGCCGAGGCACGTCCCATCTACGATGCGGCGGCGAAGAGGTCGCTGGCGGCAGAAGACAGCAAGCTGGTTTCGGTCCTCAAAGACTCCCATGACGCCACCCGGGAGTTTGTCAGCAAACCTATCGGGAAGTCCGCCGATAACATGTACAGCTATCTGTCGCTGGTGCAGGACGATCCCACCGTGCAGGTGGTCAACATGGCACAGAAGGCCTACGTGGAGCGCTATATTCAGGGCGATCCGGATCTCGCCTCGCTGCCGGTGCTCTCCGCCGCCGCACCATTCAAAGCAGGCGGCCGCAAGAACGATCCGGCCAGCTTCGTTGAGGTGGAGAAGGGTCAGCTGACCTTCCGCAACGCCGCCGATCTCTACCTCTACCCCAATACGCTGGTGGTGGTAAAAGCGAGCGGGAAAGAGGTAAAAGAGTGGCTGGAGTGCTCCGCCGGGCAGTTTAACCAGATCGATCCCCACAGCAGCAAGCCGCAGTCGCTGATTAACTGGGATACCTTCCGCACCTATAACTTCGACGTGATTGACGGCGTCAGTTATCAGGTGGATGTCACCCAGCCTGCCCGCTATGACGGCGAATGTCAGAGCCTGAACCCGCAGGCGGAGCGCATTAAAAACCTGACCTTTAACGGCAAGCCGATCGATCCCAACGCTACTTTCCTGGTAGCGACCAACAACTATCGCGCCTACGGCGGCAAGTTTGCCGGGACGGGGGAGAGTCACATCGCCTTTGCCTCGCCGGACGAGAACCGCTCCGTACTGGCGGCGTGGATAAGCGCCGAGTCAGCCCGCGCGGGGGCCATCCACCCGGCGGCAGACAACAACTGGCGTCTTGCGCCGATCCACAGCGATACGGCGCTGGATATTCGCTTTGAGAGCTCCCCCTCCGCTAAAGCGGCGGCGTTTATCAAAGAGAAGGCCCAGTACCCGATGAGCCAGGTCGGTAACGATGATATCGGGTTCGCCATTTACAAAGTTAATCTAAACGCGAAGTAACCCGTAGGCCCGGCAAGCGTGAGCGCCGCCGGGCGTTTTCCCCTCTACATCTACGCCGCCCGCTCGTCGCGCCTCGCCAGCACCTCCGGCAGGTTTAGCTCAATCCAGTCGGCGAGCGCGGCGACTTTCTCGCTTACCTCCTCACCCAGCGGCGTCAGGCTGTACTCAACGTGTGGCGGCACCACTGGATACGCCACCCGGTTGATAAAGCCGTCCTGCTCCAGCCACTGTAAGGTTTGCGCCAGCATCTTCTCGCTGACGCCGCCCATCTTGCGGCGCAGATCGCTAAAGCGATGCGTACCGTCGCGCAGGGCCACCATCACCAGTACGCCCCAGCGGCTGGTGAGATGTTTAAGCACATCGCGGGAGGGGCACTGCTCGGCGAACAGGTTGCCTTCACGCAGCCGTTCGCTTAGCGTTTGGGGTGCGTTAGTTATTTTCATACTTACCTTTTTGTACGTACTTACTAAAAGTTAGTTAGGGTGCTAGTGTGCCATAACTCACTACCGACAAGAAGGAGAATCACATGATCGCAATTACCGGCGCCACCGGCCACCTGGGCCAGCTTACCCTTACCGAACTGCTGAAAACCGTCCCCGCCAGCCAGCTGGTGGCCATTGTGCGTAATCCGGCGAAAGCCGAAGCCCTGGCCCAGCAGGGCGTCACCGTGCGTCAGGCTGAGTATGGCGACCAGGCCGCGCTCACCGCCGCCCTTGAGGGCGTTGAGAAGCTGCTGCTGATCTCCTCCAGCGAAGTGGGCCAGCGCGCGGTTCAGCACCGTAACGTCATTAATGCAGCGAAGTCCGCGGGTGTGAAATTCATCGCCTACACCAGCCTGCTGCACGCCGATCGCTCCCCGCTGGGCCTGCACGTTGAACACGTGGAGACCGAACAGTATCTGGCGGCCTCCGGCATCCCCTACGCCCTGCTCCGCAACGGCTGGTATAGCGAAAACTATCTGGCCAGCGCCCCGGCAGCGTTAGCGCACGGTGTATTTATCGGCTCCGCCGGGGAAGGTAAAATCGCCTCCGCCACTCGGGCTGACTATGCGGCGGCAGCAGCTAAGGTGATAAGCAGTGAAGGCCATGCGGGCAAGGTGTACGAGCTGGCGGGCGATGAGGCCTGGACCCTCAGCGATCTGGCGGCAGAGTTAAGCAAGCAGAGCGGCAAACCGGTGGTCTATCAGAACCTCAGCGAAGCCGATTTTGCTGCCGCGCTGAAAGGCGCGGGCCTGCCTGAGGCGTTTGCTAACCTGCTGGCGGACTCAGACGTCGGTGCTGCAAAAGGCGGCCTGTTTGATGACAGCCGCACGCTAAGCACGCTGATTGGCCGTCCGACCACGCCGATTCGTGACAGCATTCGCGAGATCGTCTGACCTTACAGCAACGTTAATTTTTGTAGCATCCCAGCGGGTCATTCCTGATAATGAAGCAATGACCCGCGTGGAGAGAACCAGTGCAAGGTGTACCGGAACAGTTCAGCGATAAAAAAGACAGCGCCCGCTTTCGCCATCTGGCACGGTTTCCGGGCGTCGAACTGTATCACGCGCATATCTCCCGCTACGTCTTTGAGCCGCATACCCATGAAGCTTTCGGCATCGGTACGATAGAGGCGGGTGCGGAGCGCTTTCGCTATCGCGGTGCGCAGCACGTTGCCCCTGCCTGTTCGGTGGTCACCATGAACCCCGAGGAGCTGCATACCGGCGAGGCAGCCACTGCTGACGGCTGGCGCTACCGGATGATCTATATTGAGCCGGATCGGCTTGAGCAGATAACCGGGATCCGCCACTGGTGGTTCGCTGAGGCTACCCGCTACGATCCGCTCCGCTCCCGGCAGATTTTTACGCTTATCCACCATCTCTGGCAGAGCGACGATCCCCTCGCTCAGCAAGGTCTGCTGCTGGATCTCATCGACACCTTCAGGCCGCTGGCGCACCACGCGCCGGTGCCGGTAGAGGGAGCGCACCGCTTCGAGCGCGTACGCGACTACCTGCACGACAACTATATGCACACCCTGACCCTTGATGAGCTGGCGCAGGTGGTCTCGTTGAGTCCCTATCACTTCCAGCGCCAGTTCAAAGCCCATTTTCACGTCACGCCGCACCAGATGCTGATGGCGATCCGCCTGTGGCGGGCGAAACATTTTCTCACCCAAGGCATGCCCGCCGCCGACGTTGCCGCCACCACCGGGCTGACCGATCAATCGCACCTCACCCGCGCTTTCACCCGCCGCTATGGCATTACGCCGGTGCGCTACCAGAAACAGGTGGTCCGGCGCTAATGCGCAATCTCATACAATACGCCCGCCTGCTCCCTTCCTACACTAGATGCAGATTTAAATAAATGGATGGAACAAATGATTAGCGGTGTGTTGTATGCCCTGCTTGCAGGTTTAATGTGGGGACTGATTTTTGTCGGGCCATTAATTGTGCCGGAGTACCCGGCGCTGTTGCTGTCGATGGGGCGCTACCTGGCGCTGGGGCTTATCGCTCTGCCGCTGGCGTGGCTGGGCCGTCAGCGTTTGAAAAAGCTGAGCCGCCGGGACTGGCTCTCCGCGCTGGAGCTGACCATGATGGGTAACCTGATCTACTACGCCTGCCTGGCAAGCGCCATTCAGCGTACCGGCGCGCCCGTATCAACCATGATTATCGGCACGCTGCCCGTGGTGATCCCGGTTTTCGCCAACCTGCTTTACAGCCATCGCGACGGCAAGCTGGCCTGGTCGAAGATGGTTCCCGCCCTGGTGTGTATCGCTGTCGGCCTGGCGTGTGTGAATATTGCTGAACTGCGTCACGGTGTGGCGAATGTGGATGGATGGCGCTACGTCTCCGGTATTCTGCTGGCCATCATCGCCGTGGTGTGCTGGGCCTGGTATGCCTTGCGTAATGCCTGCTGGCTGCGGGAGAATCCGGACAAAAATCCAATGATGTGGGCCACCGCGCAGGCGCTGGTTACCCTGCCCGTCTCGCTGATTGGCTACGTCGCGGTATGCGGCTGGTTAAGGCTGGATCAGCCTGAATTTGCGCTACCGTTTGGACCTCGGCCCTGGGTTTTTGTGGGATTAATCGTGGCGATCGCCGTGCTCTGTTCGTGGGTAGGCGCACTGTGCTGGAACGTTGCCAGCCAGAAGCTGCCGACGGTGATCTTAGGTCCGCTGATTGTCTTTGAAACCCTGGCGGGACTGCTCTATACCTTCCTGCTGCGCCAGAGCCTGCCGCCCGTGCTGACCGCATCCGGTATTCTGCTGCTGGTCGTGGGTGTGACCCTGGCCGTGAGGGGAAAACCGGTTCAGTAGGCCGGGCAAACGGCGTGCCGCCCGGCATTATAGCCTCAACACAATAACGCCCGGTGGCGCTACGCTTACCGGGCCTACAAACCACTCCGTGCCCAATGTAGGCCGGGCAAACGCCGTGCCCCCCGGCGATTTATCGGTTAAGCGTTAGCCATATCTGCCTGGCGACGGGTAGTTTTAAATACCGCGACCGCCTCGCTCAGGCGAGCGGACTGCTCTTCCAGCGCCGCGGCCGCCGCCGCAGACTCCTGCACCAGCGAGGCGTTCTGCTGAGTCACGCGATCCATCTCCGCTACCGCCTGGCCGACCTGATCGATGCCGCGGCTCTGCTCATCCGAAGCGGACGCAATTTCGCCCATGATGTCGGTCACGCGGGTGACGGCGTTAACGATCTCGGCCATCGTCTCACCGGCCTGATTCACCAGCGCCGAGCCTGCGTCGACCCGGTCGCCAGAGTCATCAATCAGGCCTTTGATCTCTTTCGCTGCCTGAGCGCTGCGCTGGGCAAGCGTACGTACCTCCCCGGCAACCACGGCAAAGCCCCGGCCCTGCTCGCCGGCACGGGCCGCTTCTACCGCCGCGTTCAGCGCCAGAATGTTGGTCTGGAAGGCGATCCCGTCAATCACGTTGGTGATCTGAGCAATCTTGTTGGAGCTGGTGGCGATCTCATCCATTGTCCGCACCACGCTCGCTACCACGCTGCCGCCTTTCTTCGCGGTAGAAGAGGCATCCAGCGCCAGACGGGAGGCCTGGCGGGCGTTGTCGGCATTCTGCTTCACGGTAGCCGTCAGCTGCTCCATGCTGGCCGCCGTCTCTTCCAGGGAAGCGGCCTGCTGCTCGGTACGGGAGGAGAGATCGTTGCTGCCCGCGGAGATTTCGCTCGCCCCGGTATAGATTACGTCGGCCCCGTCACGTACCACACCAACCGTATTTGCCAGCGCCGCCTGCATCTCCTTCACGTTACGCGCCAGCAGCGCCATTTCGTTTTTGCCCTCGGCGGCAATCGACCGGGTCAGATCGCCCGCGGCGATAGCGCGGATATGGCCGAGCACCTCATCCAGCGGCTGCAGCAGCACACGGCGCATCGCAATCCAGCTGATAATAATCACGGCGATCACCACCAGCATGATCGCTGAGAGGATCCACAGGATACGTTTGTAGTCGCTCTCGTTATCCTTAACGCCCCGGCTGGCCAGGTCCGCCTGCGCTTTACGCCATTCACGGTAGACCGCCTGCATCGCCTTCTGCTTCTGCTCGGCGTTCTGCTTGAACATCCCCGCCAGATCGCCCTGCGCTAACAGGGTGTTCATCTGGGCCAGGGTTGTAGAGTAGTTGCGATACTGCTCTTCCAGACGGTCAGCCATATGCTCGTCCATCCCGGGCGTTTCCGGCAGCGCATAGTAGATATCGTAATGACGCTGGGCGTCCGCCAGCAGGTTTTTGGCTATGGTAACCAGCTCGCTGAGCTGCCCGCCGTTAATCTGGCTCGCCTCGCTGCTTTGCAGACGCAGCATACCCCGGTTCAGGGTCACACGGGCCTGGTTCAGGCTAATCCAGGCGTCGGTAAATTCAGCGACGTTCTGGCTGGAGAGCTGGGAGACATTGAAATTATCTTTATCGTTATTGAGCGCGGTGATGAACACGCTCGCTGAAATCACCTGCATGACGCCAAGCGCCAACAGGACTGAAATCAGCAGGGTAATGACTTTCATACGTTTAAACATGTATTGCCTTTTAGGATGCAGGATATTGTCTGGCCTGTATCTATCGGCAGGTATGGCGGCTTCTTGAACATAATTGTGAAGCACATCTCATTTTTACCCCTGCCGCTAAAGGGTTATAGCCTCTTTTTAAAGATGCATTTAAAATGCATCTTATTATATCCACATTGAGGTAACTGCTATGGCCTTTCGCGACCAATCTTTAGGTGAGCTGGCGCTCTCTATCCCCCGGGCCTCGGCCCTGTTCCGTCAGTACGATATGGACTACTGCTGCGGCGGTAAGCAGACGCTGGCTCGTGCAGCGCAGCGTAAAGCGCTGAACGTTGAGGAAATTGAGGCGGCGCTGGCGAAGCTGGCCGAGCAGCCGGTAGACAAAGAGTGGCGCGTGGCCCCGCTGGCCGAGATTATCGATCACATCATTGTGCGCTATCACGACAGGCACCGCGAGCAGCTGCCGGAGCTGATCCTCCAGGCCACCAAGGTTGAGCGCGTTCATGCCGATAAACCGAACGTGCCGCGCGGGTTGACCAAATACCTGACCCTGCTGCATGAGGAGTTGACCAATCACATGATGAAGGAGGAGCGGATCCTCTTCCCGATGATCAAGCAGGGCCAGGGCAGCCATGCGGCGGGACCGGTAAGCGTGATGGAGAGTGAGCACGATGAGGCGGGCGAGCTGCTGGAGGTCATCAAGCACACCACCCATAACGTGACGCCGCCGCCGGAGGCCTGCACGACGTGGAAGGCGATGTATAACGGGATTAACGAGCTGATTGACGATCTGATGGAGCACATCAGCCTGGAGAATAACGTGCTCTTCCCGCGCGCCTTAGCCGGGGAGTAAACAAAAAGGCCCGGCAGCGCTACGCTTGCCGGGCCTGGAGACTGTCTTACTTACGGAAACTCTCTACGCGCTTCTTGCCCACCAGCAGCCAGAACGCGCCCAGCACCACAAACCACAGCGGCGTGACGATCAGCGCCTGACGGGTATCCTCTTCCAGGGTCAGCAGCACCAGCACAAAGGCGAAGAACGCCATGCACACCCAGCACATTACCTTGCCCAGCGGCATCTTGTAGATCGACTTCGCGTGCAGCTCCGGACGACGCTTACGGTAGACCAGGTACGAGCAGAGGATAATGGTCCAGACGAACATAAACAGGATCGCCGACACGGTGGTGATCATGGTGAACGCTTCAATTACGCTTGGGTTAACGTAGAGGATCACCACGCCGCCCAGCAGGCAGATGCAGGAGAAGGTCAGGCCGGTTGCCGGTACGGCGCGCTTCGACAGCTTGCCGAAGCTCTTCGGCGCCACGCCGTCCTGGGCCAGGCCAAACAGCATTCGGCTGGTGGAGAAGACGCCGCTGTTCGCCGATGAGGCAGCCGAGGTCAGCACCACAAAGTTGATAATGCTCGCCGCCGCCGGCAGGCCCACCAGCACAAACAGCTCAACGAACGGGCTTTTGTTCGGTACCACGGAGCTCCACGGCGTCACGGACATGATCACAATCAGCGCGAAGACGTAGAACATAATGATGCGGATAGGGATAGAGTTAATCGCCCGCGGCAGTGATTTCTCCGGATCTTTGGTTTCCGCCGCCGTGGTGCCTACCAGCTCAATACCGACAAAGGCAAAGACCGCAATCTGGAAACCAGCAAAGAAGCCGCTCAGCCCTTTCGGGAACCAGCCGCCGTCATCCCACAGGTGGGTAAAGGAGGCCTGAACGCCGGTCGGCGACTGGAAGTTCATCAGCACCATCACCACGCCTACGACAATCAGCGACACGATGGCGACGATTTTAATCATCGCAAACCAGAACTCCATCTCGCCAAACAGCTTCACCGTCGCCAGGTTAAGGCTCAGCAGCAGCAGGATCACCGCCAGCGAGGCCACCCAGTCCGACAGTCCGGGGAACCAGAATTGGGCGTAAGCGGTGATGGCCACCACGTCCGCCATGCCGGTCACCACCCAGCAGAACCAGTAGGTCCAGCCGGTAAAGTAGCCTGCCCACGGGCCGAGCAGATCGGCGGCAAAGTCGCTAAACGACTTGTACTCGAGGTTGGACAGCAGTAGCTCGCCCATCGCGCGCATAACGAAAAAGAGCATAAAGCCGATGATCATATAGACAAATATGATCGACGGGCCGGCAAGACTGATTGTTTTACCCGATCCCATAAACAGCCCGGTACCGATGGCACCTCCAATGGCAATAAGCTGAATATGACGGTTAGTGAGATGACGCCGTAGCGACTGCTCGGCCGGAGCCTGCTCGTCGGTAGCGACTTTGATCTGATCTACCATGTGTTTATTTCCTGTACCTGTCTGTGTTGTTGAGGCTCTTCTGGCCTTTCATCGCTGACGCCGCAGGGCGCCTGAATGTGGACTCATCGATATTAGGTAAGAATCGGAGGGATGAATACTGCGATTTATAGGCAATGTTACACTTATGTTAAAAATGAGTGTGATATCACACCCCTACCTTGATTTGGCTCACAAAAATACACGCAAAAAAAGCATTTGCAAGATTAAGTATCGACATTTATGTAAAGAGTGGAGGATATGCGGAGGTATCGCTTCCTCTCCCCATTTAGGGAGAGGAATCGTTTAGCAGCGTTACAGGATTTCCAGCAGCTCGACTTCAAACACCAGGGTGCTGAATGGCGGAATCGATGCGCCCGCGCCACGCTCACCGTAGGCCAGGTTCTGCGGAATGGTCAGCTCCCACTTAGAGCCTACCGGCATCAGGGTCAGCGCTTCGATCCAGCCTGGGATCACGCCGTTAACCGGGAACTCTGCCGGCTCGCCACGGGCTACGGAGCTGTCGAAGACTGAACCGTCCGTCAGCTTACCGGTGTAGTGCACGCGCACGCGGTCGGTACGTGCCGGGATAGCGCCCTCGCCCTGCTTGATTACGCGGAACTGCAGGCCGGACTCGGTGCTGTTCACGCCTTCACGCTCGCGGTTCTCGTCCAGATACTTCACGCCCTCTTCAGCCATCGCGGCAAAGCGCTCGCGACGCACCGCATCGGCACGCTCGTGAATTTCACGCAGCGCACGATGAACAACATCCACCGGCACAGCAGGCTGTTTTCCTGCCAGCGCGTCGGCAATACCGGCAACCAGCGCTTCCGGCAGCAGGCCCTGGAGGCCAGACTCGCTCAGCTGCTGGCCTACCTGCAGGCCGATACCGTAACTTGCCTGTGCTTCGATAGTGTCAAACGTCGGGGTTGTCATGGGTTTTCCTTTCATCGTATTAAAAGTAGCGGGCAGCATAGCAGCCGCGCCGCACCGGGTAAAACTTTGTCGCAGGGAGGGTGACAAATCGCAGCGAAAAAGAAACAATAGAGAGGGTAAGATTATTCCCGATCCCAGGTCACGAAAGAGCGCTTTACTACGCGAGTCAGGCAGTTAGCAATCTATACTCAGTGATACAGGAAAATAACGACGCGGAGCAGGAGGAAAGCCATGCCCGGGCGATTTGCACTGAAACCGACTCTGGCGAAAATCTGGTACGCGCCGGACAATTTTCGCATTATGGATCCGCTGCCCCCTGCGCACCGTCGCGGCATCATTATTGCGGCCCTGCTGATTATCATCGGCTTTTTATTGCCTTCAGGGGACAACGGCGACAATGCGCCCGTCAGGCGCGACGCGCAGCTGGATATCGCCCCTTCCCAGCCTGCGCCCACCGCCCAGCCTCAGCTCGCGCCAACGGTAAGCGATCCCCAGCAGGTTGCACCGGTGACCCCAGAGCCGATCCAGGAGCAGCCGGAAGATACGCAGACCAACGCTGCACAGAATAACGTCGTGCAGCCCTTCCAGGAGTCAGGGGGTATCGATCAGCAGTGGCGGACCTACCGCGTGGCATCGGGCCAGACCCTGGCGCAGCTCTTTCGCGATCACAACCTGCCGGCAACGGATGTTTACGCGATGGCCCAGGTGGAAGGCAACGGCAAACCGCTTAGCACGCTGCAAACCGGCCAGGTGGTGAAGATCCGCCAGAACGCCAGCGGCGTGGTTACCGGCCTGACGATTGAAACCGCTGATGGCGAAGTATTGTTTACCCGCCAGGCCAACGGCAGCTTTATTCGCGCGCGATAATGCATCTCTCGCTCCCCGGTGGCGCTAACGCTTACCGGGGCTACGATTACGCTTTAGGTTTATTAACCCACCAGATGCCCGAGCAGACCAGCACCAGCGCAATGGCGTATTTCATCTCAAGGATATTCTCCCCAAGGAAGATCGCCGACAGCACCGTGCCCGCGACCGGGATGACAAAGTTAAACGGCGCAATCATGCTGACGCGGTTGTACTTGAGCAGCACGCTCCACAGGGCAAAGGCAATGGATGAGAGCAGCGTCAGATAGCCGAGCAGCGCCGCCGCCTTCACGCTATGCACCGCCAGCGTGCCGCCGGTAAGATAGCCCCCCAGCACCAATACCCCACCGCCAAACGCCAGCTGCCAGCCGGTCATCACCGTTGGATCGACGGTTTGCGAGATGCGTTTGCCATACAGCATTGAGGCCGACAGGATAAACGCCGCCAGCACCACAAAGCCGTCTCCCATCATGCTAAAGCTAAAATCCAGCAGCGAATGGTTGACGTTCACCAGCATCACCCCGGCAAAGCCCAGCACGCAGCCGATGCTCTTGTTGTAGCTGAGCCTGTCGTTTTTATAGATCAGGTGGGCCAGCAGCACGCTGAAGAAGGTGCCCGTGGCATTCATGATCGAGCCCTTCACCCCGGTGGTAAAAGCGAGGCCAATATAGAAGAAGATGTACTGAATCGAGGTCTGCGTCAGGCCCAGGAACGCGATCTGGCCATACTGGCGCGGGCTGAGCCGGGCGATGGGTTTACGCTGCGCCATCGCAAACAGCAGCAGTAGAAGACCGGCAAACAGGAAGCGGTAGCCAGCAAAGACGATCTTCGAGGGGATATCGTCGGTGGCGATAGCAAAGAGTTCATAGCCGCTCTTAATGGCGGGATAGGAGCTCCCCCAGAGCAGGCAGCAGAGCGTAGCCCCGGCATAGGCGACGTTTCGACGGGCAAAAGCCGGTACTGAAGAGACTGTTTCCATTTCCTCACCAAAATTAAAATCGCGTTTTAATTTATTATCGGGGAAGGGGTGAGGAATTGATACCCGACACCGTTGGGAGTGTCGACGGGGTCGCAAAAAGCAAAACGCCTGCACAAGGCAGGCGTTTCAGTGTTATCTCAAACGAGAGTCGCAGATTACTCAGCAACCACGTTGATGATAACTTTAGCGAACACTTCGCTGTGAACCTGGAAGTCCACTTCGTGCTCACCAGTGGTACGCAGAACGCCGTTCGGCAGACGAACTTCGCTCTTAGCCACGTCAACGCCAGCTGCAGTTACAGCGTCAGCGATGTCGCGAGTACCGATGGAACCGAACAGTTTACCTTCGTCGCCTGCTTTAGACGCGATGGTAACGGTGCCCAGTGCGTTGATTTTCTCAGCGCGAGCTTCAGCAGCGGTCAGAACGTCAGCCAGTTTAGCTTCCAGTTCAGCACGGCGTGCTTCGAAGAATTCAACGTTTTTCTTGGTAGCAGGAACAGCTTTGCCCTGCGGTACCAGGAAGTTACGAGCGTAGCCCGCTTTAACGTTAACCTGGTCGCCCAGGCTACCGAGGTTTGCTACTTTATCAAGCAGAATAACTTGCATTACCTTATCCTCTCAAAGTCGTATTAATGGACCGTGCCCGATTACTGATGACGATCAGTGTACGGCAGCAGGGACAGGTAGCGAGCGCGTTTGATAGCGCGAGCCAGCTGACGCTGGTATTTTGCACGGGTACCGGTGATACGGCTTGGGACAATCTTACCGCTTTCGGTGATGTAGTTTTTCAGCGTTGCGATATCTTTATAGTCGATCTCTTGAACGCCTTCCGCGGTGAAACGGCAGAACTTGCGACGACGGAAATAACGTGCCATTTGGCTAGTCTCCAGAATCTATCAATTCAATCTGCTCGGCATGCAGAACCAGTTTGCTCAGGCCATTCTTTGCCTTATGGCAGCTAATGAACCCCTGCACGGTAACTGCGCTACCGACCGTTATACTGTGAGTAATGGCCTGGTTCTCTTGCCCGCTGATTATTACAGGCATTTGACACCACGCCTGCCGGTGAAAACCGGCCTCCTCCTGCACAGAACGATGCTCAAGCACGAACTGGCAGTGAGGGATCCCTGATGGGCTGACCTTACGAAGGGGCATCCTGCACACGGTGCCGGACAACACCAGACGGTTGGTCATCAGAAATTACTCTTCAGAATCCCCAGCATCTTCAGCATCTGCGGTTTCGTTAGCGAAATCATCGCGACGCTCACGGCGCTCGTCTTTCGCTTTAACCATCGGAGATGCTTCAGTAACAGCGTTTTTGGTACGCATAACCATGCTGCGGATAACGGCATCGTTGAAGCGGAAGTTAGTTTCCAGCTCATCGATCGCTTCCTGCGGCGCTTCAACGTTCAGCAGAACGTAGTGTGCTTTGTGCAGTTTGTTGATCGGATAAGCCAGCTGACGGCGGCCCCAGTCTTCCAGACGGTGGATCGTGCCTTCTGCTGCAGTGATAGCACCAGTGTAACGCTCGATCATGCCCGGAACCTGTTCGCTCTGGTCAGGATGGACCATAAAAACGATTTCGTAATGACGCATCGAATTGCTCCTTACGGATTATTCAGCCTCCTGTCAGGGTCAGCCGCGGCCCATGGAAGCAAGGAACGTGTTTGAAAGGCGGCTGAAAAATTGACGCGTAATCATACTTGCGAAGCCAGACGAACTCAAGGTGATTGCGCAAATAATTCGCACAAAGCGTGAAGTGCGCTTTTTCGGCGGGTCTAAGCTTGGTCAATCCGCATTGCGGTAAATTTTTGTACAACTGCAGCAGAAACGATCGCGGTGAGGTTGCCCGCCAGAGAGTACACTTTATATAAGCCCGAACGCGAGTGAGGAGCCGCTCCTCTACGATCGCGCATCAGTGAGCCGTTGATGAGTGAGTTGGGGTGCAACATGATGAAAAGAATCACTATTCCATTGCTGACGGCGTTGCTGCTGAGCACCAGCGCAACGGCGGCAATTTATCTCGATCCCCATCCCGAACGGAATATGGATGACGTGATGAGCTTAGGCGTAGTATATATAAACCACAATCACGCCACTGACAGTGAAGCTGGCCAGCCCCCCAAGCAAGAGAGCGAGGCACACGCTGCAAAGTACTAACACCGAACATGCCACGACGCTAAGTCGTATCCCGCGCGGCGTCTGGGTTCTCGGCGGCGTTAGCCTGCTTATGGATGTCTCATCGGAGATGATCCACAGCCTGCTGCCGCTGTTTATGGCGACCACCCTCGGTGCCAGCGTTATTATTATTGGCATCATCGAGGGGCTAGCCGAAGCCACCGCCCTGATTATCAAAGTTTTCTCTGGCGTCCTCAGCGACTACCTTGGCAAACGCAAGGGTCTGGCCATGCTCGGCTACGGCCTTGGCGCACTGAGCAAGCCGCTCTTTGCCCTTGCTGGCTCCTCGGGCATGGTACTTACCGCACGCATGATCGACCGCGTTGGCAAGGGCATTCGCGGCGCGCCGCGGGATGCACTGGTGGCCGACGTCACGCCGCCTGAGATCCGCGGCGCGGCCTACGGGCTACGTCAGTCGCTGGATACCGTTGGCGCCTTTCTCGGGCCGCTGCTGGCGGTGGCGCTGATGTTTCTCTGGCACAACGATTTTCAGGCTATCTTCTGGGTAGCCGTCATTCCGGGCGTGATGTCCATCGCCCTGCTCTGGTTTGGTCTGCACGAGCCGAAAACCCCCGTTGCCCATAAGCGCACCAACCCGCTGCGCCGGGAGAGCTTAAAGAAGCTCAGCGCCGCCTACTGGTGGGTCGTGGGCTTAGGCGCCATCTTTACCCTGGCCCGCTTTAGCGAGGCGTTTCTTGTCCTGCGCGCCAACCAGATGGAGATCCCGCTGTTTGCCATCCCGCTGGTGATGGTCGCCATGAATCTGGTCTACAGCGTGACGGCCTATCCGTTTGGCAAACTCTCAGACCGCATGAGCCATAGCGGCCTATTACAAGCCGGGCTGCTGGTGCTGATCGCCGCCGATATCGCCCTGGCGCTCAGCCAGCACTGGAGCACGCTGCTGCTTGGCGTCGGCCTCTGGGGGATCCATATGGGCATGACCCAGGGCTTGCTGGCCGCCATGATCGCCCATACCGCCCCGTCGGCGCTGCGCGGAACCGCCTTCGGCATGTTTAATCTCATTAGCGGTATCGCGATGCTGCTGGCCAGCACCGGCGCGGGCATTCTATGGGAGACGTTGGGCGCTGCCTCGACCTTCTATGCCGGGGCGGTTATCTGCGTAATTACGCTGCTGGGTATGCGGCTCACGCCTGCGGCATACCAGCAGCATTAAGCACTTTTACTTCGGCCTGGGTTTACTTCTGTCCGTAGTAGGCGTGTGCGCCGTGCTTGCGCATAAAGTGCTTATCCATCAGATAGCCATCGATGGGTTTCAGACCCGGATTAATGCCACGCGCGATCCACGCCATTCGCGCCACCTCCTCCATGACTACCGCGTTGTGCACCGCATCGTGCGCGTCTTTACCCCAGGCAAAGGGGCCGTGCTGATACACCACCACGCCCGGGGTATGCAGCGGCTCGCCATCCTTTAGCGTTTCGATGATCACCCTGCCGGTATTTAGCTCATACTCGCCCTGCACCTCCTCCTCGGTTAATGCCCGCGTGCAGGGAATATCGCCGAGGAAGTAGTCTGCATGGGTGGTGCCCAGCGCCGGGATAGCCCGCCCGGCCTGCGCCCAGGCGGTGGCGTGCGTGGAGTGGGTATGCACCACCCCGCCGAGGGAGGGATAGCGGCGATAGAGCGCCAGATGGGTGGCGGTATCGGAGGAGGGTCGCAGTGTGCCCTCCACGACCTCACCCTGCAGATCCACTATTACGATGTCGTCCGCCTTCAGCGCGTCATAGGCCACGCCGCTGGGCTTGATGGCCACCAGCCCACGCGCCCTGTCGATGGCGCTGACGTTGCCCCAGGTAAAGGTCACCAGGCCGTAGCGCGGCAGATCTAAATTGGCCTCTAAAACCTGCTGTTTAAGCTGCTGCATGAGTATCCTCCAGCAGTCCGGCCCGCGCCATGCGCTCACAAACCCACGCCCGCGCCTTCGCCACCTCCTGCAGCGGATCGGCCGCCGTCTCACTCCACATCTCGATCAGGTAAGGCCCGCAGTAGCCGCTCTCTTTCAGCGTGCGGAAGCAGCGTTCAAAGTCCACTACGCCAGTGCCGAAGGGAACGTTTTTAAAGACGCCGGGCTGCGTATCCTTCACGTGCACCGCCACGATATGCCCGCTGCCCGCCCGCAGCTCCATCTGCACGTCGTTGTCCCACGCCGAGAGGTTGCCGATGTCCGGGTAGAGCTGGAACCACGGATTATTCAGGTAGTGGGTATAGCCAAGCGCTTTGCTGATGGAGTTCATCAGCGGATAGTCCATGATCTCCATCGCCAGCGTCACCTGCGCCCGGCTGGCCATCTCGACGCTCTCCTTCAGCCCATCGCGAAAGCGGCGGCGCGTCTCGTCGTTGGCCTGCTGATAGTAAACGTCGTAGCCAGCCAGCTGGATCACGCGGATACCGACGTCCTGCGCCAGCTGAATAGCACGACGCATGATCTCCAGCCCCTCGGCGCGCACCGCGTCATCTTCGCTGCCCAGCGGAAAGCGACGGTGGGCGCTCAGGCACATGGAAGGAACCCGCACCCCGGTGTCGGCTACCGCCTTCACCAGCGCCAGCCGCTCGTCACGGCTCCACGCCAGCCGGGCCAGCCGGGCGTCGGTTTCGTCGATCGACATCTCAACAAAGTCGAAGCCCAGCGTTTTTGCCAGAGCAAGACGCTCATACCAGCACTCCCCGGCAGGGAGCGCTTTTTCATAGATGCCAAGCGGCACGGTTTTCGACAGCATAGCGGCTCCTTAGCTCCACAGCTGGGCGATAGCGCGTTTAAACTGCCGCGCGGCCTGCACCGGATCGGCGGCATCGCGGATGCTGCGCCCGGCGATAAACACGTGGATGGGAATACCTTTGAATAGCGGGAGATCCTCCAGCGCCAGCCCGCCGGTGACGGTGACCTTAAAGCCCATGTTCGCCAGGCGTTTGATCGCGCTAATATCCGCTTCGCCCCAGGCAACGCCCGCCGCCTGCGCATCGCGGCTGCGGTGGTAGACCACCTGCTGAATCCCTGCGTCCCGCCAGGCCTGGGCCTGCTCCCACGTCCAGAATCCGGTCAGTTCGATTTGCACGTCGCCGTTAAACTCGTGGGCGACGTCGAGCGCGCCCCTGGCGGTGTTGATATCCGCGCAGCAGATCACGGTGACCCAGTCGGCATTGGCCTCAAAGCACATGCGGGAGAGGATCTTCCCGGCATCGGCAATTTTGGCGTCGGCCAGCACGATTTTATGCGGATAGAGCGCCTTGAGATCGCGCACCGCGCGCACCCCTTCCCCCACGCAGAGGATGGTACCCACCTCAATAATGTCCACCTCTTCGGCAATCAGCCGCGTAGTGGCGTAGGCATCGGCAAGGGTTTGGTTATCCAGTGCGACCTGGAGCATAGGTAATGGCATCGTCGTTTTCCTTTTACATGGCCGCCGCAGTGGCGTTATCAATTAAATCAAGGACCTCCTGCTCACTACGGCAGGCGCGGAGGCGATCAAAATTGGCTTCATCTTCAAACAGGTTAACGATCTGCATAATGCCGACCTCCTGATGAGTGTGGGCATCCACCGCCGCCAGGGTGATCAGAATGTCGACCGGATCGTTATCTTCATGGTTGAACGCCAGCGGCGTCTTCAGCGTCACCAGCGCAAAACCGGTTTTTTTAACGCCCTCTTCCGGACGGCCGTGGGGCATCGCCAGCCCCGGTGCGAGCACAAAGTAGGGGCCAAATTTTTCAACGCCGTCGAGAATGGCCTGGTAGTAGCGCGGCTCGACCACATCCGCTTCCACCAGCAGATCGACGCCAATTTTCACGGCCTCCTGCCAGGTTTCGGCCTCCGCCTGCAGGCGAACAGAGTGGTTCTGCGCCAGCGAATCACGTAGTTTCATGGCTTATCCTTGCTTCATATCCTGCGGAAAATGGGCCTTGATCACCTCCAGCAGCTTGGGACCAAAGTCTGCTGCCGAGAGCATATTGCGCACGCCCACCACGTACTTGTTGCCTGTTACCGTAATTTCGCTGGCGACATGCGTGGAGGCGATGATGATATCGGCGCCGTTCAGCTCGCTTTTGTACTCGCCAACGGCGCAGCTGTTGACGGTATGCGCGATCCCCTGCTGGGTAAGAAACTGATCGACTTTCATTTTCATAATCATTGAGCTGCCTTGCCCGCAGCCACACACTGCCAGAATACGTACGGTCATAACTTCACTCCTCTTAATGGGCAGAACGCTCTGCCAGCTCGTTTTCCGCATCCTCTTCCGCGCGCAGCGTGCGCCCGGCGAAGACCATATAGACCAGCGCAATCAGGATGATGACGCCCATAAACCACAGCCCCAGCGTCATGCCCTGCATCATCGGTGGGGCCAGAATCGACCAGTCCGCCATTCCCATCCAGGCACTCATGCCGGTGAGCTTGATGGCCCAGACGCAGCCAAAGATCTCAATCATCCCCATCACCAGGCAGATCTTGAGCGCCGCACGCCAGCCGCCGAAGTGGTTAGCAAATACGCCAATGGTGGCGTTGGAGAAGAACATCGGGATAAAACCGGGAATAATCAGGATGGAGGAGCCGCAGGCGATGAGGATCCCTACCGCCAGCAGCTGACCAACCGTGCCCCACATAAAGCCCCAGACCACGGCGTTGGGGGCAAAGCTGTAGATAGCTGCGCAGTCGATAGCCAGCACCGCGCCGGGGATCAGCCGCTGGGAGATGCCGTTAAAGGCTTCTGACAGCTCGGCGACGAACATACGCACACCCTGCACGATGATGAAAATGGCGACGGCGAACTGGAAGCCGGTCTGCAGGATATAGATGGTCCAGTGGGTTTTACCTGCCATCGCCTGCACGGTATCGAGGCCGAAGGAGACGAGGATGGCCCCAAAGAAAACCGTCATCACAATCGCCGTCGAGACGATGTTGTCATGAAAGATATTCAGCCAGCCGGGGAGGTTTAACTCCTCTACGCTCTCCTCTTTTTTACCAAGGTATGGCGCAAGCTTATAAGCGATCCAGGAGGCAAACTGCTGCTGGTGACCAATTGAAAAGCCGCTGTTTTCAGTCACTTCCTGAGTGGGTTTGAACATCATGTTGGAGGTGATCCCCCAATAGAGAGAGACCAGCACGGCGGTACAGATAATAGTGGTCCACATCGGGTAGCCGAGGATATAGAAGAACACCGCGATCAGGCCCGCCTGCTGAAACATGATGTGGCCAGTAAGCATGATGGTGCGGATACCGGTGATGCGCCGCAGCAGGACGTAAACAATATTCAGCGCCAGCGCCAGCAGCACCGCATAGCCCACCCAGCTGTAGGCATCCCCCATGCGATCGATGGTCGCCATCATGGAGGCGTAGGTATCAGAGATAGCGCCGTTGATGCCGTAGACTTCTGACATTTTGGCCACCACCGGCTTAAAGGTGCCGGTGAGGATCCCGGATCCAGCCTGTAACAGCATAAAGCCGATGATCGTCTTGATCGTGCCCTTGACTATAACGCTCACACTCTTACGCAACAGGATATACCCAAGGCATGTCACAATGCCCAGCAGCAGCGGTGCGTTGGTCATGACCTGGTTAAAGAACACGGTAAAGATGGTGTAGAGGGTCTCCATAACGCTCTCCATAAATGAGTGCCTCGGGCCTTACGACCCGCCACAGGATGTGCCCACTACTCTAACCATCAAAAATAATCACAAAAAGATTGAATATGATTATTTGTGATGCGTCGCGCAATTTATTTCCCTACATTACATATGGCAATAGATGTATGTAATTAAAGTGGATTATTATCAATAAATTAAATAAAAATAACTTTATGTCCAGCAAGGCAAGGGCTGTCTCTATCTTCGCTAACGTATCGCTTAACCCACATTTCCCCATTGCATTACTGATAAAACGGTGACAGAGTAAATCAAAAGTAATCACATAATGATTTATATTGACTACCTGTAAGGAGCAACGCGATGAGTAAAGTGGAGACCATTACCCGTGAATCCTGGATCCTGAGTACCTTTCCGGAGTGGGGAAGCTGGCTGAATGAAGAGATTGAACAGGAGCGCGTCGCCCCCGGCACCTTTGCCATGTGGTGGCTGGGCTGCACCGGGATCTGGCTCAAATCAGAGGGGGGTACCAACGTCTGCGTCGATCTCTGGTGCGGCACGGGCAAGCAGAGCCACGGCAACCCGCTGATGAAAACCGGCCACCAGATGCAGCGCATGGCGGGGGTGAAAAAGCTCCAGCCCAACCTGCGCACCACCCCGTTTGTGCTCGATCCTTTTGCGATCCGCGAGATCGACGCCGTGCTGGCCACCCACGATCACAACGATCATATTGACGTTAACGTTGCCGCCGCCGTGATGCAGAACTGCGCCAGCGACGTGCCCTTTATTGGGCCGCAGACCTGCGTCGATCTGTGGGTCGGCTGGGGCGTACCGCGCGAGCGCTGCATCGTCGTGAAGCCCGGTGACGTAGTGACGGTGAAGGATATCGAGATCCACGCCCTGGACGCCTTCGACCGCACGGCGTTGATCACCCTGCCGGCGGATCAAAAAGCCGCGGGCGTACTGCCGGACGGGATGGATCTGCGCGCCGTAAACTATCTGTTCAAAACGCCCGGCGGCTCCCTGTACCACAGCGGCGACTCGCACTACTCCAACTACTATGCGAAGCACGGCAATGAGTACCAGATAGACGTGGCGCTGGGATCCTACGGCGAGAACCCGCGCGGCATTACCGATAAAATGACCAGCGCCGATATCCTGCGCATGGCGGAGGCGCTGAATACCAACGTGGTCATTCCATTCCATCACGATATCTGGTCAAACTTCCAGGCCGACCCGCAGGAGATCCGCGTTCTGTGGGAGATGAAAAAAGATCGCCTGAAGTATGGCTTTAAGCCGTTTATCTGGCAGCCGGGCGGCAAGTTCACCTGGCCGCTGGACAAGGACAATCTGGAATTCCACTTCCCACGCGGGTTTGACGACTGTTTTACCTGCGAGCCTGACCTGCCGTTTAAATCCTTCCTGTAAAACGCATAACGTGCCGGCCAGGTCCGGCACTTTTTACCTGTAGGCTTAGTAATTCACGACTATTTCAAATAGTATCGTAAAAAATCATGTTTAATCGGCATAGCTCATGACGGAAGCGCAACGACACCAAATTTTACTTGAACAGCTGGCGCAGACCGGGTTTGTGACCGTAGAGCAGGTCATTGACCGGCTTGGCGTCTCCCCCGCCACGGCGCGTCGCGACATTAACAAGCTTGATGAGAGCGGCAGGCTGAAAAAGGTGCGCAACGGCGCGGAGGCGATCAGCCAGCAGCGGCCGCGCTGGTCGCCAATGAACATCCACCAGGCACAGCATCTGGATGAGAAGGTGCGTATTGCCAAAGCGGCCGCGCTGCTGGTCAACCCTGGCGAAAGCGTGGTGATCAACTGCGGCTCAACGGCCTTTTTGCTGGGCCGTGAGATATGCGGCAGGCCGGTGCAGATCATCACTAACTATCTGCCGCTGGCGAACTACCTGATCGATCAGGAGCATGAGAGCGTAGTGATCATGGGCGGGCAGTATAATAAGAGCCAGTCCATTACTCTCAGCCCACAGGGCAGTGAAAACAGCCTCTACGCCGGGCACTGGATGTTTACCAGCGGCATC
Organism: Escherichia sp. ESNIH1; assembly: GCA_002918705.1. Taxonomy (GTDB): domain Bacteria; phylum Pseudomonadota; class Gammaproteobacteria; order Enterobacterales; family Enterobacteriaceae; genus Pseudescherichia. Next base: position 587,217 of record PQKR01000001.1, read on the forward strand.
GGCCTGACCGCCGACGGCCTCTATAAAACCGACATGCTGACGGCGATGGCAGAGCAGAAGATGCTTAACGTGGTTGGCAAGCTGGTCGTGCTGGTGGATAGCAGCAAGGTCGGCGAGCGCGCCGGGATGCTCTTTAGCCGCGCTGACCAGATCGATATCGTGATCACCGGCAAGCAGGCCAGCCCGGAGATCGTTAAGCAGCTTGAGGCGCAGGGCGTTAAGGTAATGCGCGTTTAAAGATGCGCGTTAAAGAACGCCACCGCCGCTTCCAGCGCCGCCGGGGTGATCCGATGGCGAACCCCCGCCTCCCAGCGGCAGGTAAGATGTCGATGCAGGTCGGCATCCTGTAGTGCGCTATGCAGGCGGTGCGATTCTGCCGCCGGGACGACGTCATCCTCTTCACCGTGCCAGAGCAGCAGCGGGCGGGAGGCAAGCTGCGTCAGATGTCTTTCTACGTCCCATTCCGCCAGCGGGGCGACAATTTCGTTCAGCTCAGCGGCCGTCTCTGCCTGCGGTGGGAACAGCGTCCGGGAAAGCGAGGTAAAGTAGCCCGAGCCCATCAGGCTGGCGACGCAGACCAGTTCCGGATGATGCGTCATCAGGCCAAGTGCCGTCATGCCCCCCATCGATGCGCCGCCCACCGCCAGACGTCCTTGCGCAACCCAGCCCTCGCTCACCAGCGCATCCCGCAGGGCCGGAAACTCAAGAAAGTTGCTCTTCAAAATCTGCCAGAACTGGCCCAGCCGCGCCTGCTCGTCACCGTTAAAGCGCGATCCGTGGTCGCGGGCGTCGGGCATCACGACCCGAAAACCTGCCTGTGCCAGCGCAACAGCGAAGTAGCTGAAGACCAGCTTTGATGATCCAAAGCCGTGGTAAAAGATCACGGTGGGCAGGGGTACGGCACGTTTTCCGGCGGGTGTCGCGTGCAGGATCTCAATGCCTGCCAGCTGGCGCGTCTCAAGTTCAATCATGGCGATCTCCTGATAAAGCCTTTGGTATGCCACGTCCCCCTGCACTACGCAAGCCGCTGCCGTTACGCGTACAAGAAAACAGTGAGAAGTACATTACGCTTTCGCATTATTTACAGCGGAAAATAACGCGAGAGCTAGCAAAATGGGAACATTCTCCATAAGGTTATTAAAGGAAGCACTACACTATGGCTAACGGGCCAGGGCTATCGGGAAATAAGAGAAACGCTATGCATCGATTCACACCGCTTTTTTTAGCGCTGAGCCTCAGCGGCTGTAGCATGCTGCAAAGTACGCCGCATCCCGCGCCGCCAGTGAGCGACCAGCCGCAGGAGATCAGCCGCAACCAGACGGCAGGTCTGCAAAAGATGCAAACGATTAGCGTCATGGTGCGTGGATCGCCGATGGACGTCGAGTCGGAAATTAAAGCCAAAGCAGCGGCCATGAAGGCTGATTACTATCTCATCCTTTTGGATGACGAAACCATCGTTCCTGGCCAGCGATATGGACAGGCTATTCTCTATCGTCAGTAACGATGCATTGTTTTTTAAAGGATATTTACACTGCTTTGCGTCCGTAGACTTTTTCCCACTTACAATCATTCAGGGTCGGTCAGGAACATGTAAAAGGAGCGGATTTATGAAACGATCTCTTGCTTTAACTTCACTGCTGCTCTCCGTTGGTCTGGTGAGCACCACCGCGCAATCTGCGGAGTTTGCCAGCGCTGACTGCGTGACGGGTCTGAATGAGATTGGCCTTATTTCCGTGAGCAATGTCTCCGGCAGCGTACAGGATGTAGAGCGTGCCATTGCCCTGAAAGCCGACGAACAGGGTGCCTCCTGGTACCGCATCATCAAAATGGATGAGGTACAGAGCGCTAATAGCTGGCAGGCGCAGGCGATCCTCTACGCCTGAGGTGGTTGGCCCTGGCTACATTCTGTGCTGCGCCCCCTAAAAACGGTGGCTACCTTTTCTGTTGCGTTTTAATTACCATAATGTAAGTGTGCCAATACATTTTCTTAACATTTTGTTACACAGATCTGCTAAATATTAGCGCGTAACTGCCGTTGAACGAGCCACACTTCTCGGGCAACGGACACTCTATGAACGCTCTTATTCAACGTGCTGGTTTAGGCACAAAGCTTTCGTTGCTGACAGGTATCAGCGTCGCGGCACTTTTCCTGCTGTTTACTTCTCTGATGAGCCACAAGGCAAGCCAGCAGCTTGAAGCGCTGGCGATTGAAGATCTGCATAACCAGGCTACCGGCGTGGCCGATATGGTCGAAATGTTTAGCAGCAGCCTCAGCGACGAGGTCGAGCGCTATACCCGCCAGTTCAACACCTTTATTCCCCAGCCAGTCTCTCTCGACGGGACACAGACCCGTACCATCAATGGCCTCACCGTTCCCCTACTGAAGGGCGGCGAGACAGAGCTGCACGAAAATAACGCGATACCGGACGACTTCTTCCAGCGCACCGGCTCGATTGCCACGCTGTTCGTGCGCAATGGCGACAGCTTTGTGCGTGTGGCAACCTCCCTGCGCAAGGAGAACGGCGAGCGCGCCATCGGTACCCAGCTGGACAGCGCCAGCCCGGCGCTGGCACCCGTGCTGCGCGGCGATATCTATCGCGGACTCGCGCTGCTGTTTGGCAAGCGCTATATCACCCAGTATCAGCCGGTGAAGGACGCCAGCGGTAAAACCATCGCTATCCTCTTTGTTGGCGTAGATATCACCCGCTCCTGGGACATCATGCGTGACAAGATCCTCCAGCGTCGACTGGGTGAGAGCGGACACTTCTTCGTTCTGAACCGCAGCGCCGGTAAAAGCTACGGTACCTGGCTGTTCCACTCCCGCGAAGAGGGCCAGCGTCCGCAGTGGGGCGAAGAGGCTGAACAGCAGCTGTTGACCCTGGCCTCCGGCACGCTGGAGCGTAAAACTCAGGATGGCCGTACGCTGCTGGTCTCCTGGACCGCCCTGCCGGGCTGGAACTGGACGATTGTTGGCGAGGTGGATAAAGCCGTGCTGCTGCAGGATGTGACCCGTCTGCGCAACCAGTTTCTGATTGCCGGCGCGCTGGTCTCCCTGCTCTTTGCCGCGCTGTTTGTCATCATCACCCGCCGCTGGCTGACCCGCCCGCTGCGCGAGGTCACAGCCCTTGCCCAGACCTACGCCTCCGGGGATCTGCGCGCCTCTCTCACCTCGACGCGCCAGGATGAGGTAGGCCAGCTGATCCACGCTATCAACGGTATCGGCAACGGCCTGCAGAACATGGTGCATCAGGTTCGCGAGGCGGCGGGCGATATCCACTTCGCCACCAACGCGCTGGCGGCAGACAGCAGCGAAATCAGCGATCAGATCAACAAGCAGGCGAGCAGCGTGGAGGAGACCTCTGCCAGCATGGAGCAGCTGGCCGCCACCGTGCAGCAAAACGCCGCCAGCATGGAGCAGACGCAGCACCTGGTGAACGAAACCTCGCAGGCGGTGCAGAGCGGCGGGCAGACGGTAGGACGTGCGGTAGCCACCATGAGCGATATCCGCAGCGCCTCCCAGCGCATTGCAGATATCACTCAGGTGATTGAATCCATTGCCTTCCAGACCAATATTCTCGCCCTTAACGCCGCGGTTGAGGCTGCCCGCGCCGGTGAGCATGGCAAGGGCTTTGCCGTGGTGGCCCAGGAGGTTCGCGCCCTTGCGGCCCGCAGCGCCAACGCCGTGAAAGAGATTGAGGCGCTCATCGACGATACCCTGCAAAAGGTCACCGAAGGGCACACGCTCTCTGAGCAGACGCGTCAGGCCATGACGTCAATCATTGACCACATGGACAACATCAACCAGCTGGTGACGGAGATTAACCACGCCTCCCGCGAGCAGTCGGCAGGGATTAACCAGGTGAACCTGGCGATGACCCACATTGGCGATGCGACGCACGTCAACGCCGAACGCGTTTCCCGCAGCGAAGAGACGGCCCAGACCCTACGGGAAAAAGGCGCGCACCTGAAGCAGCTGGTCAGCCTGTTCCGCCTTTAACCCATCCCGCCCGTGGCGCGCAGCAGCAGGTCATTTTGTACCTGAGCGCTAAGCAGCGCGCCGCCGCGGGTATCCAGCATGGTCTGACACCAGGCCTGGGCAATTGGGGGTGAGGCGTGGCGCAGCATCTGCGCCCCGGCGGCCAGCAGGTAGAGCTGTTGGGTAATCTCCCGGGCCTGCGCCTCCTGCGGACGGTGCAGCCGCTGCTGAAGCCGTCGCCAGGCGCGATCGAGATGACGATCCTGGCCTTTCACCTCGCCAAAGGTGTCGCTCAGCAGATCCATCACGCCGGGCTGCTTGCCCAGCACTCGCATCACGTCTAAGCACATAATATTGCCCGATCCCTCCCAGATGCTGTTGACCGGCATCTCCCGATAGAGGCGCGGCAGCTCGTTATCCTCACAGTAGCCCGTGCCGCCCAGCACCTCCATCGCCTCGGCAACAAAAGGCGTGCCTGCCTTGCACACCGCGTACTTCGCCACCGGCGTAAACAGGCGCGCCCACAGCGTCTCCTGCACGCTCTCCCGGCTCTCCCACGCTCGCGCCAGGCGGAACAGAAACGCCGTCTGCCCCTCCAGCTGCAGCGCCATGCGGGAGAGCACGTCACGCATCAGAGGCTGATCGACCAGATGTTTGCCAAACGCCTGCCGCTGATGAGCATGGTAGAGCGCAACGGAGAAGGCCCGGCGCATCAGGCCGTGGCTGCCCAGGGCGCAGTCGAGACGCGTCAGGCCGCCCATCTTCAGGATCTGCCGAATACCGTCCCCCTCCTCCCCCAGCAGCCAGCCGGTGGCGTCTAAAAACTCCACCTCGCTGCTGGCGTTGGAGCGGTTGCCGAGCTTATCTTTCAGGCGCTCAAGGCGCAGGGCGTTGCGCGTGCCGTCGGGCAGAAAGCGCGGCACAAAGAAGCAGGAGAGTCCGCCTTTTGCCTGAGCCAGTACCAGATGGGCATCGCTCTGCGGCACGGAGAAAAACCACTTGTGACCCACCAGCCGATAGGCCTCGCCGCTGCCTTTGCGTTCCAGCGGCTCTGCCCGGGTGGTGTTGCTGAGCACATCCGAGCCGCCCTGCTTCTCCGTCATCCCCATGCCGATCAGCAGGCCACGCTTCTGCCCGCCGGGGGCCAGATGGGCGTCATAGCGATCGCTGAGCAGCGGTTTGAACCACTCCTGAAACGTGGCGGGCAGCGTCTGCTGAAGCAGCGGCGTGGCGGCAAAGGTCATGGTGACGGGACAAAGGGTGCCCGCCTCGACCTGGGCGTGGAGGACAAAGCGCGCCGCGCGGGCGACAAACGCCCCGGCGCGGGCCTCCTCCTCCCAGGCGAGGTTGTGAACGCGGTTGGCGCACAGCCCCTGCATCAGCAGATGCCACGCCGGATGGAAGCGCACGTCGTCCAGCCGCTCGCCGGTGGGATCGTAGCGCAACAGCTCCGGCGGATTGGCATTCGCCAGCCGCCCCAGCTCCAGCGACTCTGCCGTACCAAGCTGTTGTCCGATGCTGGCCAGCAGCTCGGCGTCCCAACTGGCCCCTTCACGGGCAACGGCGTCGCGCAGCGAGGCATCGGAAAGAAATAGGTTGCTGTTGTTGAGCGGAATGGGTTGATTGAAGACGGTGTGGGTTTGCCAGCGCATACTCTCTCCCTTGTTCAATGGCAATGTCCTAAGTATGCACAGGGAGAATTTTTCAGCCGCAGACGCGGTCACAAAAAACCACCCCGCAGGGTGGTTAGGTTTAGAGAGCAACGCCGGATGGCGGCTAACGCCTTATCCGGCCTACAATTCTGTACAGGTCCGTAGGTCGGGTAAGCAAAGCGCCACCCGACATAGCTGTATCAACTTCAAGGCCACTTTTGTGCTGTGTGAAGGATACGAATAATCACTATATTTTCTGTTTCATGCTCAATGCGATAAACCAGAATGAAATGAGCATGAATAACCAATTCTCTTGTGCCAGCCACGCGCCCATTGCGAGCCTTTAGCGGCTGGTCGAGCAAACTCGCAACCCTCATGCCAATCAGTTCATCAAGTTCAATGGCCGCACGCAGGTTATGTTCCGCAATATATTCTCGAATTTTTTGCCTGTCCTGATTGGCTAACTGCGTCCATTACGATCCATCGCCTTTGCCGCTTCCAGGAAATCAGCTTTTAGTTTGGCGTCAATTCGTAGATTTAGGGTTGCTTGTGTCATGTATCACCTCATCGTTACGCCGTATATACACGGTAGCACAACACAGAAATAAAAAAACCACCCCACGGGGTGGTTAGGCCAACGGTGAAGCTTAGCCGCGCTGGCGGACCGCTTCAAACAGGCAGATGCCCGTTGCAACGGAGACGTTTAGCGAGGAGACGCTGCCCGCCATCGGGATGCTGATCAGCTCGTCGCAGTGCTCGCGGGTCAGGCGACGCATGCCTTCGCCCTCTGCGCCCATCACCAGCGCCATCGGGCCGGTCATTTTGCTCTGGAACAGGGTGTGATCCGCTTCGCCCGCGGTGCCGACAATCCAGATGTTCTCTTCCTGCAGCAGACGCATGGTACGCGCCAGGTTGGTCACGCGGATCAGCGGCACGTTCTCTGCGGCGCCGCTGGCCACTTTTTTCGCGGTTGCGTTCAGCTGGGCCGAACGATCTTTCGGGACGATCACCGCATGGACGCCAGCGGCGTCGGCGCTGCGCAGGCAGGCCCCGAGGTTATGCGGATCGGTTACGCCGTCGAGGATCAGGAAGAAGGGGCGATCGAGGCTGGCGATCAGATCCGGCAGATCGTTCTCCTGATACTGACGCCCCGGTTTCACCCGTGCAATGATCCCCTGGTGCACCGCGCCTTCGCTTTTTTCATCCATAAACTGGCGGCTCGCCACCTGGATAGTCACGCCCTGGGCTTCCAGGGCATGGATCAGCGGCATCAGACGTTTATCTTCACGTCCTTTCAGAATATAAACGTCCTGAAAACGCTCCGGGGCGCGTTCCAGCAGTGCCTGCACCGCGTGGATGCCATAAATCATTTCACTCATGAAGGGTACTCGGTCGAGGTTAAAAGGGTCTGTCCGGGCCATTATAACCCACGACGCCCCCAGCGTCCCTTCCCGTTACGTCCTCACCGTGACCAGCGCGCTTTTTTCCGGCGGATGGGCGGACAGAATGGCGTCCAGCAGATAGCGGGTATACGCGTGCTGCGGGCGGGCGAAGAGATCCAGACAGGGTCCCTCCTCCACGATGCGACCCTGATACATCACCCCCACCCGATCGGCGATGTGGCGCACGACATTAAGATCGTGGGAGATGAACAGGTAGGCCAGACCATACTCGCGTTGCAGATCCATCAGCAGGTTGAGGATCTGCGACTGAATAGAGACATCCAGAGCCGACACCGGCTCGTCGCAGATGATTAGCTTTGGCCGCAGGATCAGCGCCCGGGCAATGCCGATGCGCTGGCGCTGGCCGCCGGAAAACTCGTGGGGATAGCGCCCGGCGTCGTGCGCCCCTAGCCCCACCTGCGTCAGCATAGCGGCAACCGCCTTTTTGCGCAGCGCCGCATCCTTTTCCCCGTGAATGATCAGCGGCTCTTCAATGGAGTAACCCACCGTGCGCTTGGGATCCAGCGTCGAGAGCGGATCCTGAAAAATCATCTGGATCGATCTGCGCATCTCCCGCCACTGGCGAGAATTCAGATCGCGCAGCGAATGCCCGGCAAACTCTACCCGCCCGCCGGAGGCCGGGGTTAAGCCCAGAATCGCGCGGCCGGTGGTGCTCTTACCGCTACCGGACTCGCCTACGAGGGCGTAGGTCTCACCGGCGTTGAGGGTAAAACTCACATCCTGCACCGCCTGGACGGTGTGCCCGCGGCGGGAAAAGGTTTTCGACAGATGCTCTACGGTTAACAGGGGCTGGCTCATACATTGACTCCCGTCTCTTCGGCCCGCCAGCAGCGCACCTGGTGCGTGCGGCTGTCGATAGCGCGCAGCGCGGGCGGCTGGCTGCGGCAGGTCTCCGTCGCCAGCGGGCAGCGATCGGCAAAGGTGCAGCCCACCGGCAGCGCGTTAAGGGGCGGCACGCTGCCGCGGATCTCCGCCAGCCGGGTTTTCGGGGCGCGATCCTGCGACGGTCGCGCGGCCAGCAGCGCCTGGGTATAGGGGTGACGCGGGCGATGGAACAGCGTGCTGACGTCGCACTCCTCTACCACCTCTCCGGCGTAGAGCACCACCACTCGCTGGCACAGCTGTGCCACGACGCTGAGATCGTGAGTGATAATCACGATGCCCATCGCAGACTGCTGCTTGATCGCCTCCAGCAGGCGCAGAATTTGCGCCTGGATCGTGGCGTCGAGAGCGGTGGTCGGCTCATCGGCAATCAGCAGCGAGGGAGCGCTGGCGATAGCGATGGCGATCATCACCCGCTGGCGCATGCCGCCGGAGAGCTCGTGGGGATAGGCATTCACGCAGCGCGCCGGATCGGCGATCCCCACCTGTGCCAGCAGGCTAAGGATCTTCTCGCGCCGTGCGGAACGATCCAGCGAGGTATGCAGCTTCAGGCTTTCGTCGATCTGAAAACCAATAGTAAAAACCGGGTTCAGGCTGGAGAGCGGATCCTGAAAGATCATCGCCATATCGCGCCCGCAGCGCTGGCGCTTCGCTCTTGTGGAGAGCGTATCCAGCCGCGCGCCGTTGAGGGTCACCTCGCCGTCGGTGCGGCTGGTACGCGGGGAGAGCAGGCCCATCAGCGCCTGGGCGGTCACGCTTTTACCGCAGCCGGACTCGCCGATGATGCCCAGCGTCTCCTGCTGATGAAGCGTGAAGGAGACTCCGCGCACCGGGGAGACCACGCCCTGCGGCGTAGCAAAGTTGACCCGCAGATTGTTAACGCTAAGCAGCGGCGGTGGATTAACCATGCTGTTCTCCCTTTTTCAACAGGCGCAGCACGCGCCTGGGCAGCGGCCTGAGGCCCGGCTCGGCGCTGTCGCGCAGATCGTCACCGACAATATTCAGGGCCAGAATCAGTAGCACGATGGCGATGCCAGGGAAGAAGGTCATCCACCAGGCGGTAAAGATCACTGCTTTTCCCTCCAGCAGCAGGTTGCCGAGGCTCGGCGTCGGGGCAGGCACGCCAGAGCCGAGAAAGCTCAGCGCCGCCTCGGTCAGAATGGCTACCGAAAAGACCCACGTCACCTGCACAATCAGCGGGGAGATGACGTTGGGCAGCAGATGCAGCCAGACGATGCGTCCTGACGTCGCCCCCTGGGCGCGCAGCGCTTCGATAAAGTTTTTCTCTTTCACCACCATCGCCGCGCCGCGGATCACCCGGGCGATGGACGGGACGTAGACCAGCGACAGGGCCAGCACCACGTTCGCCACGTTGGGGCCGAGCACACCGACGATGGCAATTGCCAGCAGCAGCGACGGAAAGGCAAACAGCCCGTCGCAGACGCGCATCAGGATGCGGTCCAGCGGCCGATACCAGGCGCACAGCAGGCCGATAACCATGCCGACAGCCCCGGCAATCAGCGCCACCGCCGCGCCGACGCTCAGCGAGACGCGCACCGCCAGCGCCACGCGCACGAAGAGATCCCGGCCAAAGTTATCCGTGCCGAACCAGTGGGCGGCGCTGGGCGCTTTCAGGCGGCTCAGCGGATCGATGCTGTAGGCATCCCACGGGCTAAACAGGCTGCTGCAGAACGAGAGCAGTACAATGGCGGCCAGCACGCCGCACCACAGCAGCAGCTTACGATTTTTCATACACCTTCCCCTCCCTCGACGGACAGGCGCGGCTCGACCACGTAGCTCAGCACGTCCACCGCCAGGTTAATCAGCACGTAGCAGACGGTGATCAGCAGCACGACGCCCTGGATCACGGTGAAGTCACGCCGCTCGATGGAGTCGACGATCAGCGAGCCGACGCCGGGAATACCAAACACGCTCTCAATGACGATGGTCCCGGTCACCAGCGAGGCAAAGGACTCTCCGCAGATGGTCAGGACCGGGATAAGGGCGTTCTTCAGGGTATGGCGCAACAGCACCGTGCGCTCCGGCACCCCTTTTGCCCGGGCGGTATTGATGAAGTTCTCCTGCAACACGTCGAGCATCACGGCGCGGGTCATGCGGGAGATGAGCGCCGCAATGCGAAACCCCAGCGCGATGGCGGGCAACGTCAGATACCAGACGTTTTGCAGCCAGTCGTCATTGGTGGAGCGGTAGCCCACCACCGGGAACCAGCGCAGCTGCACGGCGAAAAAGAAGATCAGAAACAGGCCGAGCAGAAAGCCCGGCACCGACATGCCAAAAGTGGCCAAGGCGCGGATCGCCCGGTCGGCAAAGCGCCCGTGCTGCCAGGCGCTGATGACCCCGCTCGCCAGGCCGAGTACCAGCGCAATCGCCTGGGCATAGAGCGCCAGCGCCAGCGTCGGAGCCAGATGCTGCAAAAACAGCTCGCTGACGCTGGCGTTAAGAAACAGCGAGTGGCCCAGATCGCCGGAGAGCACCGCGCCGAACCAGCGGACAAACTGCACCAGCAGCGGTCGGTCGAGGCCCATCTGCTGGCGCAGGGTGGCGATATCCTGCGGGCTGGCGTCGTTGCCGAGGATCACCATCACCGGATCGCCCGGCGCGAGATGCACCAGGCAGAACACCACCAGCGAGACGACGAACAGCACCGGCAGCAGCGCCATGATCCGGTGAAACAGAAACCACTTCATCGGCTGTTACTCCATTCAGGGCTGGCTAACGGTCACGTTCCACAGTACCGGACCGATCAGGTCGTGGTACCCCTTCACGTTTTTCTTAATAGCAACCGGCTCCGGCGTGGTATGGCCGAGCACAATCACCGGCAGATACTGCCAGGTCAGCACGTGGAGCTTATCCACCAGCGGCTTCGCCTCTTTTAGCGACGGAGCCTGCTTGATCGCATCCAGCACGCCGTCAATCTCCGGGCTGTTGCTCAGGCCCGGGAATTTGGCCCGCGAGTCGAGGAATGGATACTGGTGCAGTACCTGGCGCATCGAGAACTCCAGCGCGCAGAGATCGAAGTTTTTCGGATCCTGGCGGCGCTGCAATACGGTCGGCCAGTCGTAGACGTCGAGGCGCGACTTGACGCCGATCTGCTTGAGCACCTGCTGGGCGACAATCGCCAGGTTATAGAGCTCGGCATACTCTTTGGTGGCGATAATCACCACCTCTTCACCCTTATAGCCGGAATCCTTCACCAGCTGGCGAGCCTCGTCGAGCTTATGCTGATTCCAGAACGGCTTGCCCGCTTCGCTGTACCAGTCAACCTGGTTAGGGAAGCCGAGGGAGGGATCCTCTTTGAAGAAGCGCGGATCGCTGTAGCCTGCCAGCAGCGTCTGATGGACGTCGAGGGCAAGGTTAAATGCCTGGCGCAGCTTGACGTTGGCAAAGGGTCCCTGCTGCTTGTTGAAGAGATAGGTGATCAGCGATCCGCCGCTCTCGGGCTGAGCCAGGGAGAGGTCCGGGGCGCTGTTCAGGGCATCGATATTATCCTTCGGCAGGTTAAAGACGATGTCGTACTCGCCGGTCATCGCCCCCGCCAGCCGGGTTGACTCATCGGTAATGTAGCGGAACCAGATATCCTTCACGTTAGCCTGCTTCTGGCCGGAGAGACCGCTGGCTGGCTCACTGCGGGCGCTATAGCTGTCGTAGCGGGTCAGGTGCAGGTACTCGCCCTGCTTAAACTCTGCCAGCTTATACGGCCCGGTACCGATCAGTTCGCTGACCGGCTTTTTGTTACTGTTCGCTTCGTCAATCAGGCGTTTAGGCATGATCGCCGCAATGTTCTTCACATCGGCCAGTACGTTAAGCGTAATCAGCGACGGCTCGGGAAGGACGAGCCGCACGGTTTTATCGTCTACCTTGCTGAAGACCGCACCGGGGAGGTTGGCTTTCCCCTGGGTAGAGACCGCCAGCCAGCGGCTCATGGAGGCGACCACGTCATCCGCCGTCAGCGGCTGCCCGTCATGGAAACGGACGCCGTCGCGCAGCACAAAGGTGTAGCTCTTGCGATCGTCGCTCAGGGTATACGATGCCACCAGGTCCGGCACCGGCTCAAACTTATCGTTGATGGTGAACAGCTCTTCAAAGATGTGGCGATCCACATCCGAGGTGGCGTTGTTGGTGGTTAAGTAAGGATCCAGCGTACCGGGCCGGTTGCCATAGGCGATATTCAGCGTGGCATTGCGGTTCACGGTTTCAGCCTGTGCACTTCCCCAGGGTAAAGAGGCCGCCAGCAACAGTGCGGCGGCAGAGAACACTTTTTTCATTCAGCAGCGGCTCCGGTCAAGGTTCTGTCGGCGTGTGGGCTGGCTTTGCGCCCGGCAAATTCGTCTTTCGCCTCCTGCAGCAGCGCAGGCTCGGTCAGCAAACGCAGGCCCGCGTTCGCCAGCACCAGCGCGCCGGTCACCAGCGCTTCATAGCCCTGCTCAGAGTTAGCGGCTTCGCGGAAGGCGGCGGTGTGACCAATCAGATCGTCAGGACCAATCTTGATCGACGGATGCGCGGTCGGTACGGCGTGGCTGATATCGCCCACGTCGGTGGAGCCTTTGCCCTCTTTCTGACGCAGATCGACCTGTTCACCCACGGCGGTAAACTCTTCGAGGAAGAGGTTGTTCAGCGTATGGTTAATATTGAAGTCGCGCGGGCCAACCTGGTGCTCGATTCTTACCGTGGTGCCGGTGGCGATGGCGACGCCCTCCGCAATGGCGCGCAGGCGCGGCTCCAGGGCCTCCACCGCCTCGCGTGTTTCCGCCCGAATGTAGTAGTGCGCGGAGGCGTACTCCGGGATCACGTTCGGGGCCTGGCCGCCGTTGGTGATAATGCCGTGCACGCGTACGCCGTCCGGCAGTTGCTGACGCAGCACGCTGATGCCGTTATAGAGCAGCACCAGCGCATCCAGGGCGTTAACACCTTTGTGCGGCGAGCTGCCCGCATGGGAGGGCTTGCCGTAGAAGTGGAAATAGAGGTGGTTGTTGGCTAAGAACGGCCCGGTTAGCTGGGTTTTGCCGCCGGGATGCACCATCATCGCCGCGTCAACGTCCTTCAGAAAGCCGTGCTCAACGAAGCGGGCCTTGACGTTGCCGTTTGGCCCACCCTTGCCGCGCAGGCCACCCTCTTCGGCAGGGGTGCCCAGCACCACCACCTTGCCGCCGGTCTGGTCGAGGGCCTCGCTCAGGGCGATCGCCGCGGCGATGCTGGTCACGCCAATGATGTTATGTCCGCAGGCGTGGCCGATATCGATCAGGGCATCATACTCGGCCAGGTAGGCGATGGTCGGGCCCGGTTTACCGCTCTCTTTCACCGCATAGAAAGCCGTTTCGTGTCCGGCCACGTTCGAGGTGACCTCGAAGCCATTTTTCGCCAGCAGCGCCGTCAGCAGGCCGTTGGCGTAGTACTCGTTGTTCCCGGTCTCCGGATGGGCATGAATATCTTTCGAGATCGCAATATATTCGTCGCGGTGTTGGTGAATACTCTGTTCCAGCCGGGTTTTTAATTCGCTAATGCTCATTACTTCCACCTTGTGTTGATGACAGTCGATTCATTCCCGACACCGGGAACCACGGATCCACTAAAAATGGCGCTTTGCCTCCTGGCGAACGCGATGCAGAACGTGCTGCTTGATTTCGCCATACAGCGGGTGCGCCGCCAGGTTTTCGATATCACGCTTACGGCCAAACGGCAGGGTCACCTCTTCGACGATTTTTCCCGGTTTTGCTGACATGATCAGAATACGATCGGCGAGGAACAGCGCCTCCTCCACGTCGTGAGTGACGAAGAGCAGCGTGGTCTCGGTTGCCAGCCAGGCGTTGCGCAGCAGCTCCTGCATCATCAGGCGCGTCTGGGCATCAAGCGCACCAAACGGCTCGTCGAGCAGCAGCACCTCTGGGCCAGGCAACCAGGCGCGGGCCAGCGCCACGCGCTGCTTCATGCCGCCGGAAAGCTGCCAGGGAGCGTGATTCTCGAAGCCTCTCAGCCCGACGCGCGCCAGCCACTCCCGCGCCTGGGCGTTAACCTCGTTGCGGTTATGCTTGCCAAGGCGCGGGCCAAAGGTGACGTTATCCAGCACCGACAGCCACGGAAACAGGTTCGGCTGCTGGAAGATCATTCCCCGCGACGGGCCGGGCTGGCGCACCGGCTCTCCGCCGCACAGCACGCGCCCGCTGTCGGGCTGGTTAAAGCCCGCCACCAGGTTGAGGATGGTGGATTTGCCGCAGCCCGACGGCCCCAGCAGTACCACAAACTCACCCTTATCCAGGGCAAGCGAAATATCTTCCAGCACGGTAAAAGGGTGCGGTTTTGCCGCAAACTGGAGAGAGACGTTCTCCAGCGCAATCTGTACAGCCATTATTCTTTCCCCGCCCAGGGCACAAACAGGCGTTGCAGGCCTAAAAGAAGGAGATCCAGTAGATAACCAATCCCACCGAGCAGCAGAATGCCCAGCATCACGATATCGGTACGCAGGTAGGAGCTGGCGTTGATCACCATCCAACCGAGGCCCGAGCTGGCAGCCACCATCTCCGCCGCGATAAGCGAGGTCCAGCCAATGCCTATCGACAGCCTGACGGTAGTGAACAGATCGGGCAGCGCGTCCGGCAGCACCACGCGCAGAAAGATCTGCCCTTTCGTCGCGCCCAGCGTCTGGGCGACGCGGATGCGTGACCGGCCGATACGCTCCACCGCCGCGCTGGCTCCCACCACCACGCTCAGGAAGGTAGCGATGAAGATCAGGAAGAACTTCGACGCTTCGCCGATGCCCAGCCATACTACCGCCAGCGGGATCAGAGCAATCTTCGGCAGCGGACGCAGGAACTGAACGAAGGGGTTCAGCACCGCCGACAGGCCGTTGGAGAGGCCCATCAGCAGCCCGAGCGGGATACCCACCACAATCGCCACCGCGAAGGCGCTCAGCGCCCTGGCCAGGCTCACCATCACATGCTCCCAGAGCGGCACCTGGCGGTAGCCGTCTGCCAGCAGCTCTTCCGTGGTTAAACCGATATCGGTTAACGACGGCAGCAGAAGCGGATCCACCCACTGCCGGGTGGCCGCCACCTGCCAAATCACAAAAAAGATCGCCACCGATGCAACGCTGATGGCGATATGCTGACTCAATCTCATTGCGTAGCTACCGCCGCTTTACGAATGTATTCGGAGTTGATGGCCTGATCCCAGTTAGCGGGAATATCACGCTTGCGGATCTCACCGATGCCGGCGAGGAAGCTGGAGGTTTTGCTCAGCGCCTTGCCGATCCCGCTGTCGGTGGTCTGGGTGCCGTTGCCCAGCCAGGCGGCGGTGCCCTGCTCGGCCAGGGTCGGGTACTCCAGGCCGCCGAGGGTGTTAGCCGCGGTCGTTACCGGGGCGCCCACCTCTTTTGCCACAATGGCTGCCGCGCGTTCAGGATCTTTCTTGAACTCGTCGACCTTCTCCTGATGCACGCGCAGGAAGGCGCTGACGGTTTCCGGATACTGCTCGGCGAAGGCTTTACGCACCACGTAGTTGTTGTAGATCAGGTAGCCATCTTTCTGCAGATCCTTGGTGGCAAAGACCTGGTGGCCGCCGGAGGACTCCAGCTCCTGGGCAAACGGGGCCCAGACATAGCCTGCATCAATATCGCCCCGCTTCCACGCGGCGACCATCTCAGCCGGGCGCAGCGGCAGCAGGGTAATTTTGCTGCGGTCGAGTTTATTGACGCTAATCGCCGCCTCCAGCGCGTACTGCGCGGTAGAGTTTGGCGGATAGGCCACGCGTTTCCCTTCGATATCCTTAATGTTAGTAATGCCCTCTTTACCAATTAGGCGCTCGTAGCTGGCAATCACGCCGGAGACGCCAATAATCTCTACCGGTAATTTACGCACTACGCCTGCGGTGGCCGGACTGGATCCAAAATTAGCAATATCGATGGCGTTGCTGGCGAAATAGCTCAGCGCATCCGCACCGGAGGCAAATTGCACCCACTTCACTTTGCTGTTTAACGCTTTATCCAGCGAGCCGTCGGCTTTCGCCAGCATTAATACCTGTGAACCGCCGCTGTAGGCGACACGCACTTCTTCCGGTGAGGCAGCCCAGGTCATATTTGTCCACAAGCTACCCGCTGCCAGTAATAAGCAGAGACTTTTTTTCATTTTATTTTTCCTGTTAAAGAGTGAAGAGATTAACGATATTCCTGCCAGAGGGCCGAACATCGCTCCGCCAGCGCCTGGGCAGGATCGATGGCGTGGACAAGAAAGGGGGAGTCGATGGCGTCCAGCGCCACCGGGACTTCGGTGCAGGCAAGGATCAGCGTTTCCGCGCCCCGCTCAACCAGTGCCTGGGCCTGCAAAGAGAGCAGCTCGCCCCCCTCGCGCAGCGCGCCGCGCTTGACCGCGTAGCAGCCGGGAACAAACCAGCTCTCCAGCTCCTGCTCGGTGGGCAGTACCGGCGTAACGTTAAGGCGCTCCAGACCCTGCTGAAACCAGCCCGCCGCCAGCGTGCCGTGGGTCGCGATAACCCCGACGCGCGTTGGCGCACGTTCGGCAATACGTGCAAGCGTCGCCTCAACGATGTGCAGGATCGGCGCATCGCTGGCGCGGCTCAGGGCGTCATACCAGTGGTGAGCCGTGTTGCAGGGGATGGCAATATGGCTCGCTCCGGCAGCGTTGAGCTTTTCGATACCGTTCAGCAGCTGCGGCAGCGGCGACGGGCCAAGCCCGGCCAACGCCTTCTGCCGATCGGCAATCTGCGGGACGTTCCAGGCGACAACCGGGATCTGCTGCTGATCGCGGGCCGCAGGCGTCGCGGTCAGCAGCTTCGCCATAAAATCGACTGTCGCCAGCGGCCCCATGCCGCCGAGAACGCCTAACAAAAACGGTTTCATCCTTCCAGCACCTGGCGATAGCCAAACAGCCCGGCGGCGCCGCCGGTGTGGATAAACACCACGTTCTCATCCTTGCGGAAGTGACCTTTGCGGATCAGATCCACCAGCCCGGCAAAGCCTTTACCGGAGTAAACCGGATCCAGCAGGATACCTTCGTGGCGCGCCAGCAGACGCAGCGCCTCCAGCATGCCTTCGGTCGGCAGGCCATAGCCTTCGCCGACGTAGTCGCTGTTAGCGACCACGGCCTCACGCGGCAGCTCGCCCGGCACGCCCAGCAGCTCAAGGGTGCGGGAGGCCAGATCCCAGACGTTCTCCTCCTGCTTCACCTTTGGCGCACGTACGCTGATGCCCAGCACCGGAACGTGGCTGTGGGTAGCGTGGAAGCCCGCGACCAGTCCGGCCTGGGTGCCGGTGCTGCCGGTGGCGTGGACCACGTGATCGATACGTAGACGCAGCTGAGAAGATTGGTAGAGAAGCTCTTCGGCGCAGGCAACGTAGCCCAGCGCGCCGATGGGGTTAGAGCCGCCGCCGGGGATAACGTAAGGGCGATGGCCCTTCTCGCGCAGCTCGCTGGCGTAGATATCCATCGCCTGCTGCATGTCGGTACCGCCCGGCAGATGAGCAACGATCTCGCCGCCGAGCAGCTCATCCAGCAGCACGTTGCCGGAGCGCTGATAATCTTCGCCAAAGTCGGTGACGCGCTTCTCCAACAGCACTTTGGCCGGCAGGCCGAGCTTCGCCGCCCCGGCGATGGTCTGCCGCACATGGTTAGACTGGGTAGCGCCCTGGGTAATGATGACGTCAGCCCCCTGCTGCTGCGCATCGGCCAGCAGGAATTCAAGCTTTCGGGTCTTATTTCCGCCGGTCGCAAGGCCGGTTGCATCGTCGCGCTTAATCCATATTTTCGGCCCGCCCAGCAAGGCTGAGAGATTTTCTAAAGGTTCAAGCGGCGTCGGGAAATGGCCCAGAGAAAGGCGGGGAAAACGTGCCAGATGCATAATAGCTCCTTGCGAATTAACGCATCAGATATTTAACAATTATGCAGCTACTATACACAGGCGGGCTTTTGGGCTAAGGACAAATAAAAAATATCGATTGCCGGAAATTAGCTAACGGCAGAAATAAAAAATCCCCTTTACGAATAAAGGGGATTTATAAGATTACTCAGCGGTTCTCTTTTTTGCCGCGCGCTTTGCTTTGGTCGCAGCGGCAATTTTTTGTGTCTTCGCCGATGGCGCTTTCTCTTTCTTCACCTTCGGCTGTGCGCTGTCTGCGCCTTTTCTTTTACCTTTGCCCTTCTCCCGGCGAAATTCGCTGTCCGGCTCAAAGTTACCTTTTTTACCGACCTGGCGACGGCGGCCGCTGGGTTTACCCGGCGCGCCTTTTTTAGCCCGCTCGCGTTCGGTCTTGCCGACGTTGCGCGGGGCACGCTCGCTGGAGATGAGCGTAAAGTCGATCTTGCGATCGTCCATGTTCACCGCTTCGACGCGCACTTCAACGCGATCGCCCAGCCGATAGGTCTGGCCGCTGGATTCGCCAATCAGACGCTGACCGACCTGGTCGAAACGGTAGTAGTCGTTATCCAGCGAGGAGACGTGAACCAGGCCGTCGATAAACAGCTCGTTCAGGCGCACAAAGAAGCCAAAGCCGGTGACGCTGGCGATGACGCCCTGGAAGTTGCTACCCACGTGATCCTGCATGAAGTCGCACTTCAGCCAGTCGGCAACGTCGCGTGTCGCTTCGTCGGCGCGGCGTTCGGCCATCGAACAGTGCTGGCCCAGCTGCAGGACCGCCTCCATCGGATAGTGCCAGCCGCCCGACGGCGTGCTGTTACCCTTAAGCCCCTGCTCTTTCGCAACGAGATATTTGATGGCACGGTGCAGAGAGAGATCCGGGTAGCGACGGATCGGCGAGGTAAAGTGGGCGTACGACTGCAGCGCGAGGCCGAAGTGGCCCCGGTTCTCCGGATCGTAGATCGCCTGCTTCATGGAGCGCAGCAGCATGGTCTGCAGCATCTCATGGTCAGGACGATCGGCGATGGACTCCAGCAGCGCGGCGTAGTCCCGCGGCTCCGGCTTGTTGCCGCCGGGCAGCTCCAGACCCAGCTCGGCCAGTACCGAGCGGAACGAGGTAATAGCCTCGGTGGTCGGACGGTCGTGAATACGGAACAGCGCGGGCTCTTCTGCCTTCTCGACAAAGCGGGCGGCGGAGATGTTAGCGAGGATCATGCACTCTTCAATCAGCTTGTGAGCGTCGTTACGCTCGGTCAGCTCGATGCGCTCAATGCGGCGCTCGGCGTTGAAGATAAACTTCGCCTCTTCGCTCTCAAAGGAGATACCGCCGCGCTCTTCCCGCGCCTGGTTTAGCGTTTTGTAGAGGGTATGGAGCTCTTCGATATGTTTTACCAGCGGCGCATACTGTTCACGCAGCTCTTGATCGCCTTCCAGCATATGCCACACCTTGGTATAGGTCAGGCGTGCGTGGGAGCTCATCACCGCTTCATAGAATTTGTAGCCGGTTAAGCGCCCTTTCGCCGAGATAGTCATCTCGCAGACCATACAGAGGCGGTCAACCTGCGGGTTGAGGGAGCAGAGGCCGTTGGAGAGCACTTCCGGCAGCATCGGTACCACCTGCGACGGGAAGTAGACCGAGGTGCCACGGCTGCGCGCTTCGTCATCCAGGGCGGTGCCCGGACGAACGTAGTAGCTTACGTCGGCAATGGCTACCCACAGACGCCAGCCGCCGCCGCGTTTTTTCTCGCAGTAGACCGCATCGTCAAAGTCACGGGCGTCTTCGCCATCGATAGTGACCAGCGGCAGGTTACGCAGATCGACACGCCCGGCTTTCGCCTCCTCCGGCACCTGCTCTTTCAGGCTGCTCACCTCATGCTCAACGGCAGGTGGCCAGACGTAGGGGATCTCATGGGTACGCAGGGCCATATCGACCGCCATGCTCGTGCCCATATTATCGCCAAGTACCTCAACGATTTTACCGATGGCTTTGGTGCGTCGGGTCGGGCGCTGGGTGAGTTCAACCACCACCACGAAGCCCATCCGCGCGCCCATAATCTCTTCCGGCGGAATAAGAATATCGAAGCTCATGCGGCTGTCGTCCGGCACCACAAAGCCCACGCCTGCGTCGGTAAAGTAGCGCCCGACAATCTGGCCGGTTTTTGGCACCAGCACGCGCACGATGCGCGCTTCGCGACGCCCTTTACGATCGGAGCCGAGCGGCTGGGCCAGCACCTGATCGCCGTGAATGCAGGTTTTCATCTGCTCGCTGGAGAGATAGAGGTCGTCTTTGCGGCCTTCAACGCGCAGGAAGCCGTAGCCGTCGCGGTGGCCAATGACGACGCCTTTAAGCAGGTCGAGACGCTCCGGCAGGGCATAGCACTGGCGGCGGGTAAAGACCAGCTGCCCGTCGCGCTCCATCGCGCGCAGGCGGCGTCGCAGCCCTTCCAGCTGCTCTTCACCCTCAATATTGAGTTCCTGCGCCAGTTCTTCGCGATTAGCCGGTTTTTCGCGTTTTGATAAGTGATCGAGAATGAACTCGCGGCTGGGAATTGGGTTCGCGTACTTCTCAGCTTCGCGCTCCTGGAAAGGATCGTGTGACATAGCGGTTCCTCCGTTGTCAGCTCTGGCAGAGCGTTCTCTTACTCCACCAGTAATAATTTATACAGCGGTTGATTCTCTTCAACCAAATCGGCCAGCGTGTAGTGATCAAGTTCCATCAGAAAACTGTTCACGGCCTTGGAGAGTGCCTGCTTCAGGCGGCAGGCGGGAGTAATGTGGCAAAATGCGCTGCTGCAGTTCACTAGCGCAAGCGGTTCCAGCTCGCGCACGACGTCACCAATGCGGATGGTATTAGCAGGCCTGCCCAGGCGAATACCGCCGTTTTTCCCTCGGACAGCCGCGACGTAGCCCGCCCGGCTGAGCTGGTTGATTATTTTGACCATGTGGTTGCGGGAGACCCCGTACACTGCCGTTACTTCAGAGATATTGGTCATTCGCCCTTCCGGTAGCGACGCCATATAGATCAGGGCACGCAATCCGTAATCGGTGAAACTCGTTAACTGCACATCAACCTCAGGATAAAGGGAAAAACGCGGGATACCAGTTGGTATTAACACTATTGATGATAAACCAGCCAGAGAGTAAGCAGCTAATTTATTTGAATAGAAGAAGTGAAAAGAGGGCAAGTAGGCCCGGCAAGCAGCGTGCCGCCGGGCAGTATTACGGTACTACACTGATATTACGCGTCAAACGGATCGCGCAGGATCATGGTTTCGGTGCGGTCAGGGCCGGTAGAGATAATATCAATCGGCACTTCGGTCAGCTCTTCGATACGCTTGATGTAGTCCAGCGCCGCCTGCGGCAGACCGCTGCGCTCTTTCACGCCGAAGGTGGTTTCAGACCAGCCCGGCATGGTTTCGTAGATCGGCTCGATACCTTCCCAGTCATCAGCAGCCAGCGGCGTGGTAGTCACTTCGCGGCCGTCCGGCAGACGGTAAGCTACGCAGATCTTCACCTCTTTCAGGCCGTCCAGCACGTCCAGCTTGGTCAGGCAGAAGCCGGACAGGGAGTTGATCTGCACCGCACGACGTACGGCAACCGCATCCAGCCAGCCGGTACGACGACGACGACCGGTGGTCGCGCCAAACTCGTTACCCTGCTTGCAGAGGAACTCGCCGGTTTCATCGAACAGCTCAGTCGGGAACGGGCCCGCGCCTACACGAGTAGAGTAGGCTTTGATGATCCCCAGCACGTAGTCCACGTAACGCGGACCCAGGCCGGAGCCGGTCGCCACGCCACCGGCGGTGGTGTTGGAGGAGGTCACATACGGATAGGTACCGTGGTCGATATCCAGCAGCGTACCCTGCGCACCTTCGAACATGACGAAATCGCCACGCTTGCGCGCCTGGTCCAGCAGATCGGAAACGTCCACCACCATGCCGGTCAGGATATCGGCAACCGCCATCACATCGTCCAGCACTTTCTGGTAGTCAACGGCGTCGGCCTTGTAGAAGTTCACCAGCTGGAAGTTGTGATATTCCATCACTTCCTTCAGCTTGGTAGCAAAGGTCTCTTTGTCGAACAGATCGCCAACGCGCAGGCCGCGACGGGCCACTTTATCTTCGTAAGCCGGGCCGATACCACGGCCGGTGGTGCCGATCGCTTTCGCGCCGCGCGCTTTTTCACGCGCCACGTCCAGCGCCACGTGATAGTCGAGGATCAGCGGGCAAGCTTCGGAGAGCAGCAGACGTTCGCGTACCGGAATACCACGCTCTTCCAGGCCTTTCATCTCTTTCATCAGCGCAGCAGGAGAGAGCACCACACCGTTACCGATGATGCTGGTCACATTGTCACGCAGAATGCCTGATGGAATAAGATGGAGGACGGTTTTTTCACCGTTGATTACGAGAGTGTGGCCTGCATTGTGACCGCCCTGATAGCGAACCACATATTTAGCACGTTCAGTAAGGAGATCGACGATCTTACCTTTGCCTTCGTCACCCCATTGGGTGCCCAGTACGACGACGTTGTTACCCATTTTTCAAAATCACCGTTTGCTTAAAAAAGGATTCTACCATCGCTTTTTCTGATAATCAGCACTTTTTGTCGGCAAATTTCGGCCAATCTGCGTGCTATTTCTCTAGCCAATCGTTTTCCTCAACATATAGTAGATCACGACCCCGGCAACCACTAATCCCCCGCCAAAACGGCGCAAAATGGTATCCGGTAGCAGCGCAAGGGAGGCGATCATACGGCGCCACAGGCGCGGATAGAGCATGGGACCCAGCCCTTCCAGCACCAAAACTAATGCCAGCGCCAGCCAAATGGTGGAGTTCATTATGCTTCCTTCAAAAGAAAACCACCGTCTCCTGAGGATGACGGTGGTTTGAGTAAAGTATTAATTGCTGCGAACTTAGCGTGTGGCCGTTCCCGGCGTCTTCATGTAGCGGAAGAAGTCGCTGTCCGGGCTGAGCACCATCACATCCTGATTGCTCTGGAAGCTGCTCTCATAGGCGCGCAGGCTACGGATAAAGGCGTAGAAGTCCGGATCCTGGCTAAATGCGTCGGCAAACAGCTTAGCCGCTTCCGCATCGCCCTCACCACGAAGGATGCGCCCTTCACGCTCGGCTTCCGCCAGCGTTTTCGTCACTTCGTAATCGGACGTTGCACGCAGTTTTTCTGCGGCTTCCTGGCCCTGTGAACGGTGACGACGGGCAACCGCCTCACGCTCGGCGCGCATACGGTTGTAGATCGCCTCAGAGACTTCGCTCGGCAGGTTGATCTGCTTGATCCGCACATCCACCACTTCGATACCCAGCGCGGCCATACTGTTCGGGTTCACGACCGGCACCTTGCCGTTCGTCTCCGCCGTGACGCGCTTGGCCGCTTTAGCGATTTCATCATCCGCCGCAGGCGTTGCCACTTCATCTTCCGTGCCAGCAGAGCCGGAGTTCAGCGCATCGCGGACTTCCAGGGTCAGACGACCACGGGAGTCGGTGACGATGTCTTTCACGTCGAGACGGCCGATTTCAGAACGCAGACGGTCAGAGAACTTACGTTTCAGCAGCACTTCGGCCTGGGAGACGTCACCGCCGCCGGTTGCCAGGTAGTAGCGGCTGAAGTCGCTGATGCGCCACTTGATATAGGAGTCAACGATCAGGTCTTTCTTCTCTTTGGTCACAAAGCGATCGGCCTGGTTGTCCATTGTCTGGATACGCGCATCCAGGGTTTTGACGGTCTCAATAAACGGCAGCTTAAAGTGCAGGCCTGGCGTGAAGACCAGCGGTTTGTTCTCGTCGTCACGCAGCACTTTGCCGAAGCGCAGCGTGATACCGCGCTCGCCCTCTTTCACCACAAAAATTGAGGTGTAGAGCACTACCAGCACGATGATAATTATCGCAATTACAGACTTACGCATCGTTATTCCCCCTGACGCTGGTAGTCGTTACGCTGTGCGTTAGCACGGCGTTGGTCCATGATGTCACCCTGGCCAGCAGACGGTGCGTTACTGGTGCTGTTGGTGGTGCTTGACGCAGGCGGCAGGCGCAGCAGGTTATTCGCCCCGCTGGTATCGCTCTTTGCCGCAGGCGCGCCGCCTTTCAGCATCTGATCTAACGGCAGAACCATCAGGTTGCCACCCTTATCGTTAACCAGCACCTTACGGGTGTGGCTCAGCACTTTTTCCATCGTTTCGATATAGAGACGCTCGCGGGTAATTTCCGGGGCCGCTTTATACTCCGGCAGGAGCTTGGCAAAGCGCGCCACTTCACCCTGCGCTTCCAGGATAGTCTGGGTACGGTAAGCACGCGCCTCCTCAAGGATACGCTGCGCCTGGCCGTTAGCACGCGGCTGAACTTCGTTAGCGTAGGCTTCTGCTTCACGAATGGACTGCTGCTCGTTCTCACGGGCGGCAATGGCATCGTCAAACGCGGCCTGTACCGCTTCCGGCGGACGGGCAGCCTGGAAGTTGACGTCCAGCAGGGTAATACCCATGTTGTAAGGACGGATCGTCTCTTCCAGCTCGCGCTGGGTATCGCTACGAATAACGGTACGGCCTTCGGTCAGAATACGGTCCATCGTGTATTTACCGATCACGCCGCGCAGGGCGCTGTCGGTAGCCTGACGCAGACTGTCGTCGGCGCTGGTCACGCTAAACAGGTAGCGCTCAGGATCGGTGACGCGGTACTGGACGTTCATCTCAACGCGCACCACGTTCTCGTCGGAGGTCAGCATCACACCGGAGGCCGCCAGTTCACGAACGGACTCCACGTTGACCGCTGTAACGCTATCAATAAAGGTCGGTTTCCAGTTCAGGCCTGGCTCCACCAGATGGCTAAATTTGCCAAAACGGGTTACGACGCCGCGCTCCGCCTCTTTAATGGTGTAGAAACCGCTGGCTGCCCAGATAATGACTACCGCTGCCGCCACGATGGTGACAATGCGGCCACCCATGCGGCTGCGCGGGCCGGGAGCGGCACCGCCGCCGCCCGATCCGGTTCCCTTTCCACCGCCAAAGCCGCCCAGTTTCTTGCTCAGCTTGCGGAAGATATCATCTAAATCAGGAGGCCCCTGATCGCGACCGCCTTTATTTCCATTTCCCCCAGAGTTGCCGCCTTGATTATTGCTGCTTCCCCACGGGTCGCGGTCTTGTCCGTTATTACCGGGCTGGTTCCACGCCATGTATGTGCTCCATATTTGTTATTCGTTATCCCCTGGAGGGGAAATGTCTTCAGGCCAGCCGCCAGGTCAGACTACGTAGTCAACCAATGCAGGTTCTTGTTTACAGAGGCGACGCCACTCAACGATCGGCAAACGAACTTGCAGACCCAGGCTGCCATCCTCCTCCGTCCACTCTTTTTCTATCGCCTGAAGCTGATAAAATCGGCTTCTTAGCCGCCCCTCCTGCGGAGGCAGATGCAGCGTATGCTGGGCTACCTCCCCGGAGAGACGCTCGGTTAGCGCCTGAAATAACAGTGGTACACCCACCCCGGTTTGCGCTGACAGCCAAACCCGGATCGGTCTGTTTTCATCGTCCCTGTCGATACGCGGCTCGAACTCGTCCAGCATATCGATCTTGTTCATGACCAGCAGGGTCGGGATCTCGTGCGCGTCAATCTCTTCGAGAACGGTATTCACCGCCTCAATGTTTTCCTGGACGCGGAGATCGGCGGCGTCAATCACGTGCAGCAGCAGCGTGGCCTGGCGCGTCTCCTGCAGCGTCGCCTTAAAGGCGGCGACCAGATCGTGCGGCAGGTGGCGGATAAACCCTACCGTATCCGCCAGCACGGTCTCGCCGACGTCGGCCACGTCGATACGGCGCAGGGTCGGATCCAGCGTGGCAAACAGCTGGTCCGCAGCATAGACCTGCGCTTCAGTGATCTGGTTAAACAGCGTTGATTTGCCGGCGTTGGTGTAGCCTACCAGCGATACCGTAGGGATATCCGCTTTCGCGCGCGACCGACGCCCCTGCTCACGCTGTTTGCTAACGCGCTCAAGGCGCGAGAGGATCAGGGTAATGCGGTTACGCAGTAAACGACGGTCGGTTTCGAGCTGGGTTTCACCCGGACCGCGCAAACCAATCCCGCCCTTCTGACGCTCAAGGTGGGTCCAGCCGCGCACCAGTCGCGTGGCCAGATGGCGCAACTGCGCCAGCTCAACCTGCAGTTTCCCCTCGTGGGTACGTGCACGTTGCGCAAAAATGTCTAAAATCAGACCGGTGCGATCGATAACACGACACTCGCACAGTCTCTCCAGGTTGCGTTCCTGGGCTGGGGTTAGGGCATGATCAAAGAGCACGACCGATGCACCCGATGCTTTTACGGCGTCCGCTATTTCAACTGCCTTACCTTCACCAACAAAATATTTTGGGTGCGGTGCTTTACGGCTACCGGTAATCACCTGCATTGCGTCGACGCCAGCTGAAGAGACCAGGGATTCAAACTCCTGGAGATCTTCCATATCTTTGTCTTGCGAAAAATAGATGTGTACCAGCACCGCCTGCTCACCGGCATCATAACGGTCAAACAAGCGTAAACCCTCTTAGAATACCAGCGGGGAACACCTGGCTCCCCGACATGGAAAACAGCAAAAAACCTTATTCGGTCTCTTCGCTGTCCTGTTGTGATGCAGAAGAACCCTGCGCGTTGCTGCTATGGTGATAGTTACTGGTGCCGCCACCGGTGTTGTTGCTGTGATGAGAAACCGGACGCGACGGGACAACAGTAGAAATTGCGTGCTTATAGACCATCTGGCTGACCGTGTTTTTCAACAGGATCACGAACTGATCGAAAGACTCAATTTGACCTTGCAGCTTAATACCATTCACCAAATAAATAGAAACCGGAACGCGTTCCCGACGCAGCGCGTTCAGAAACGGGTCTTGTAAAGATTGCCCCTTAGCCATTCTATCTTTTCCTTATATGCTTGTTTTGTACTTTGAACCCGAAGGCCCTGAAAACTGCGTAAAATTTTGCGCACGATCCGATGTAATTGTACACATTCAGTCTGCGTTAGCACCAATAACCTGTAATACTTCATTTCGCGCCTGTTCCGGCTTTTCACTGTCTAACCAGTGAACCCCCTCCCAACCGCGAAGCCAGGTTATCTGGCGTTTCGCTAACTGCCTCGTCGCGCAAACACCTCGATAAACCATTTCCTCATATGAGATCTCGCCTTCAAGGTATGACCACATCTGGCGGTATCCCACACAACGAACGGAAGGCATGTCCGTATGCAAATCTCCACGAGCAAAAAGCGCCCGCACTTCTGCTTCAAAACCTGAAGCCAACATCTGATGAAAACGCTGCTCAATTCGTTGATGGAGCAGTTCACGGCTCGCCGGGGCGATGGCGAACTGATGCACCTGATACGGCAGAGCTTCTCCTGACGTTTGCGTCAGTTCCGTTAAAGTTTTACCCGAAATGAAAAAAACTTCCAGTGCCCGGGAAAGCCTTTGCGGGTCGTTCGGATGAATTCGTGCACTCGCTAGCGGATCTACCTCTGCCAGCCGCTTGTGCAGCGCTTCCCACCCCTGCTCTGCCGCCATCTGTTCAATTTTAGCTCTTACTGCGGGATCCGCGGAGGGTAATGGCGATAAGCCCTCCAGCAGCGCCTTAAAGTAGAGCATGGTTCCCCCCACCAGCAGGGGGATCCGGCCTGCGGCGGTAATCTCCGCCATCTCGGCCAGCGCGTCGCGGCGAAAATCAGCCGCGGAGTAAGCCTGCGCCGGATCGAGGATATCCAGTAACCGATGGGGCGCCGCCGCCTGCTCCTGCGCGTCCGGCTTCGCCGTACCAATATCCATCCCCTGATAGATAAGGGCAGAATCGACGCTAATCAACTCTACTGGCAAAACTTTACGCAGCGCGATGGCCAGCGCCGTCTTCCCGGAGGCGGTTGGCCCCATTAAAAAAATTGCCTTAGGCAGGCTCGCCTTAGCTATATCCGTACTTACGTCAGTCATCTTTCAGGGCTTTCATCGCCGGGGTGATATCAACACATTGTAACAAACCGCCCGGCGGCGCGTTTACCAGATGCGGGCAAAGCCGCTCAACGTCAGCTAACAGCGCCACGGCCTGGGCGATATTCCACTGGGGACGTTCGCTGGCCAGCCGGCGGGCAATCCACTGGGCGCTCTCTGCTACGCTGAAGGTCGTCTGCTGCGCCAGGTAGCCTATCAGTTCAGGAATCAAGATTTGTAAATTTTGTTGCCGTAAGGGTAAAGGCACTGCGCGAATGGTCACATGATGCGCATCTGACTGAAACTCAATGCCCATTTCACTCAGCATAGTGGCCGCCCGCGTCAACACGGCCCGCTCTTCAGTCGAGACTTTCAGCCGCACCGGGATCAGCAGCGGCTGGCTGCACGGCGTGCCCTCCACCGGTACCAGCTGCGCCTGCTTAAGCCAGCGTTCGGCCACCGCAAGCGACAGGAGACAGAGCTGGCCTTCGCGGTCCAGCAGGGCACAGTCGTCATTGACGATGGTCAGCACCCGGCCAAAGCTCTGGCTACGGGCGGTGGGCAGCGGCGCTGCGGCTTTTGGCGCAGCGGGCGCGGGCGTGGCCTCCGGCGTCTCCAGCAGCTTGCGGTAGAGCGCCCCCTGCTGCTTTTGATACCCCGGCTGGGCGTTCGGCCAGCCTGCCCCGCCCGCGCTGCTCGACGCGCCTCCGCCGTGGCTGCGCGGCGCGGCGCCAGGCTCGGCGGAGCGCGGCGCGGCGGGCTCACGCGCCACCGGCGGCTGCGCAAACTGGTTTTTACCGGCGGCGACGCGGTTCTCCGGCACCTGGCGCGGTGCGGGTTCGTCAGCCAGCGCCAGCGGCGCAGCGAGCTGCTGCTGCAATACGCTGGCTACGCCCTGGTAGATAAAGTCATGCACCAGCCGTGACTGGTGGAAGCGCACCTCGTGCTTGGCGGGATGAACGTTAACGTCAACCTGATGCGGGTCGATCTCCAGATAGAGCACAAACGCGGGCTGCTGGTCCGCCCCCAGCTTGTCTTCACAGGCCTGGCGGATAGCATGGTTGATCAGTCGGTCGCGCATCATGCGGCCGTTAACATAGCTGTACTGGATCTCAGCC
Organism: Escherichia sp. ESNIH1; assembly: GCA_002918705.1. Lineage (GTDB taxonomy): Bacteria > Pseudomonadota > Gammaproteobacteria > Enterobacterales > Enterobacteriaceae > Pseudescherichia. The sequence goes on from PQKR01000001.1 coordinate 616,148, forward strand.
AGCGCCGCCGTAGTGGCTTGCGGATCGGCGACCCAGCCGCGCATGGCTAAATCGCCGTGCTGCCACTCAATCGCCAGCGCCTGCTCCATAAACGGCAGGCCGCAGATCGCCCCCAGACGGCGTTCACGTTGCCCACCCGGCGGTACGGCCCGGTACTGGCGCACCATCTTACCGTTGTGGTTCAGGGTGATCGTGACGTCGAAGCGCGCCAGCGCGATGCGGCGGATCACCTCATCGATATGGCCGAATTCAGTCTTTTCAGTGCGCATAAACTTGCGGCGCGCAGGGGTGTTATAGAAGAGATCGAGCACTTCAAGTGTCGTGCCAGGCGGATGAGCGGCGGGCTTCACCGTCACCGCCATCTCCCGCCCTTCGGCATAGGCCTGCCAGGCCTCAGGCTGGTCGGCGGTGCGGGAGGTTAGCGTCAGTCGGGATACCGAGCTGATACTGGCCAGCGCCTCGCCGCGAAAGCCCAGGCTGACAATGGCTTCCAGATCGTCCAGCGAGGCGATCTTGCTGGTGGCATGACGCGCGAGGGCCAATGCCAGCTCATCTTTACCGATGCCGCTGCCGTTATCCCGGATGCGGATCAGCTTCGCCCCGCCGCGCTCAATATCGATATCAATGCGGGTCGCGCCCGCATCAAGGCTGTTTTCAACCAGCTCTTTCACCACCGACGCAGGGCGTTCCACCACTTCGCCAGCGGCGATCTGGTTCGCTAGCTGCGGCGGCAAGACCTGAATCGGCATGAAATCTCCTTAGTTAATAAAACTGCTCCCCGGCGAGCCGGCGCTGGCGGTCTGGGCGGCCCCGCCCTGCGGCGCTGACTGCATTGGATGCGCCTCGAAGTAGCTCTTCAGCCCGTTATAAATGGCTTCCGCCAGCTGCTGCTGATAGTCGTCGCTGTCCAGCAGGCGCTCTTCGCTGCGGTTGCTGATAAACCCGGTCTCCACCAGCACCGACGGGATATCCGGCGAACGCAGCACGCCAAGGCTGGCGTGCTCCGGGCGGCGCTTATGCAGCGAACCGATGCGCGACAGCTGGCTGAGCATATTGGTCGCTACATCATACCCGACGCGCTGGGAATGGCCGAACTGCAAATCGAGAACCGCCTGGCTTAGGTAGGGATCGGACTGGCTGTTCGCCAGCACGTCACCCGCTCCGCCCAGCAGCTCAGACTGCTTCTCATGCTGCTCCAGCCAGCTCGCCATCTCGCTGTTAGCCCGGCGGTTAGAGAGCACCCACACCGAGGCGCCGGTGGCGTCACGGTTTGGCGCGGCGTCGGCGTGGATAGAGACAAGGAAATTGGCGTTTTGTTTCCGCGCCACGTCCGAGCGGCCCATCACCGAGATAAAGTAGTCGCCGTCACGGGTCAGCACCCCCTTAAACATCGGGTCGCTGTTCAACAGCGTGCGCAGCTTGCGCGCTACGGAGAGAGTAATGTTTTTCTCACGCGTGCCGCCGGGGCCGATAGCGCCCGGATCCTGACCGCCGTGCCCGGCATCAATGGCGATAATCACCTTGTCGCCCGATGCGGTGCTGGCACGCATGGCCGGACGCGTCACGGTATTGCTGCTGGTGACGCTGGTCACCCGGTCATTTTCGTTCTTAAACGGGTTACGGGCAGGCTCTGCTGGCCGCGGCGCGACAACCGGGGTTTCGACGCGTTTCGCTACAACCGGCGGCGGCGGTGGCGGCGCATCGGCATCAATAGTAAACACCACCGTATAGTTGGCGCCGTTCTGCTGTTTTACCGCCCGGGCTTTGCCGTTTTCGGTGAGATCGACCACCAGCCGCAGCGACTGGTTATCTTTCGGCGTCCCGGAACGAATGCTTTTTACCAGATTGTTGCCGCTGAACTGCAGCGGCAGGCCCTGAATCACGCCGGTCTGTTTGATATCCAGCGCCACGCTGCGTTTGCCCTCCTGGGTAAACGCATACTCCGGATCGCCCATAAAACTCAGCGTGATACGGGCCTGGTCATCGCCATTGGAGACCTGAATATCCGACAGACTTGCGGCGGTGGCCTGCGCGCTTAGCGCGACCAGCGCGGCCAGGGCCCAGCATTTTACGCGACTGATCATCCCGTCATCCTGTAGTTACAAATATGTAGTTACAAATGCATAGTTACAAACGCGTCAGTAAAGACTCACCCGCAGAGGAGACGGCCGCAATGCGCGCCTCTCGCCCCTGGGCCTGGTATTCTAAATGGATTTCGATATCCGGATCGGGCAGCACGCCCGAACCCTGCTGCGGCCACTCGACGAGGCAGATGGCATCGTTGGCAAAATAGTCACGAATGCCCATAAATTCCAGCTCTTCAGGATCGGCAAGGCGATAGAGATCAAAGTGGTACACCATCAGCTTATCGAGGGTATAGGGTTCAACCAGCGTATAGGTTGGGCTTTTTACGTTCCCCTGGTGGCCCAGCGCCTGCAGGAAGCCCCGGCTCAGGGTTGTTTTACCCGCGCCTAAATCACCGTACAGGTAGATGACGGTTGCGCCGTTGCAGGCCTGCGCGACGCGCTCGCCCAGCGTTAAGGTTGCCTGCTCGTCGGGCAGAGGGATCACTCGATTAATCATGGTCTACGTCAATCACATCCGGGTTAATAACACGCATCAGCGCGGAAAAAAGATCGGTTGCCAGCATCCCGCGGGTGCCGTAACGCGCCGCACGGTAGTCAGCTGCCGCACCGTGCGCCACACAGCCCACGCAGGCGGCCTCATACAGAGAGAACTTCTGCCCCAGCATGGCACCAATAATGCCAGAGAGCACGTCTCCCATCCCTCCGCTACCCATCCCGGCGTTGCCGGCATCCACGATGCCGATGTCATCGTCTGCGCTGGCGACGATAGTACCTGAGCCTTTCAGCACGACCACGCCACCATAACGTTTTACCAGACGCTGAGCAGAAAGTAAGCGATCGCTTTCAATTTCTGCCACGCTACAGTTAAGCAGACGTGCAGCTTCACCAGGGTGCGGAGTGATAACGCGATTGTGACGTTTATCGGGATTGATTGCCAGAAGGTTCAGCGCGTCCGCATCCCACAGCATGGGTTTACGAAAATTCTCAATTTTTTGCAGCGCCTTTTTGCCCCACGGCTGCTGGCCGAGGCCGGGACCGATCACCACCACGTCCGCCCACGCAAGGCTCTCTTCCAATAGCTTTTCCGTGAGCTCGTGCACCATCAGCTCGGGACGGGCGGCGATCAGCGGGGCAATATTCTCAACGCGCGTCAGCACGCGTACCAGCCCGGCCCCTGCACGCAGCGCCGCTTCGCCGGTCATGCGGATAGCCCCGGCGGTACCGTGATCGCCGCCGACAATCACCAGCCGCCCGTTATCACCTTTATGGGATGTGGGACGACGCGGCGGCAGCCACTGCGCAAGCTGTGATGCCTCCAGGCGGTGGATCGCCGTCTCCTGTGCCGCCAGCCACCCCTCCAGCCCCAGCGCGTTATGGTGAAGCGTGCCGGTGACGTCCCGGGCTTTGCCGGTAAGCAGGCCAGGCTTGAGGGCGATAAAGGTCACCGTATGCGTGGCATTGATTACCGCGCCAGGGGTAGCCCCGGTCTGGGCATTCAGCCCGGAGGGAATATCCAGAGCGATAACCGGCGCGATATGGGCATTAGCATGCGCAATAAGGCTCGCGGCTGGCTCACGCGGGGCGTCGGTCAGGCCGGTGCCCAGCAGGCCATCGATAATCAGATCGATCTCCTCAGGCCAGGCGCTGTCCGCAGCATGGATCTCCCCAGCGGCGTCCAGCCAGCCGTTACGCGCCTGTTCGGCCTCCTCCGGCAGCGGCTTATCGCTCTCCAGCGCGAGAAGCGTCACCTCAATGCCCGCCGCCTTCGCCAGCCGCGCCACCACGTAGCCGTCGCCACCGTTATTACCGTGGCCGCAGAGGATCAGCCAGCGGCGAGACTGGGGATACGCCGCGCGCGCTATGCTAAACGCCGCCTCCCCGGCGCGCTGCATCAGCTCAAACAGCGTAATACCCAGGCTATCCGCCGCCTCTTTTTCAGCCTCGCGCAGCGCCTGCGCAGGCCACACAGAGTGTGGTATAGTGGTACGGTTTTTATTCAGTCTACTTTTCAACGTATGGTCCGTCATGTCACAGCCCCTCGATCTCAATCAGCTAGCGCAAAATATTAAGCAGTGGGGCACCGAACTGGGGTTTCAACAGGTCGGCATTACCGATACCGATCTCAGCGCCAGTGAACCCAAACTCCAGGCATGGCTGGATAAGCAGTATCATGGCGAAATGGCATGGATGGCGCGTCACGGCATGATGCGCGCCCGGCCGCATGAGCTGTTACCCGGCACGCTGCGGGTGATTAGCGTGCGCATGAACTACCTGCCAGCCAATGCTGCCTTTGCCAGCACGCTAAAAAATCCTGCGCTCGGTTACGTTAGCCGTTACGCGCTGGGCCGTGACTACCACAAGCTCCTGCGCAATCGCCTCAAAAAACTGGGTGAAACTATCCAGCAGCACTGCGTTTCGCTGAATTTTAGACCCTTTGTCGACTCCGCGCCGCTGCTTGAGCGCCCGCTGGCGGAAAAAGCGGGCCTGGGGTGGACAGGTAAGCACTCACTTATCCTCAACCGCGAGGCGGGCTCGTTCTTTTTCCTCGGCGAGCTGCTGATTGACCTCCCCTTACCGGTCGACAAACCGGTCGAGGAGAACTGCGGAAAGTGCGTGGCCTGCATGACGATCTGTCCGACCGGGGCCATTGTTGAGCCCTATACCGTTGATGCCCGACGCTGCATCTCCTACCTGACGATTGAGCTGGAGGGATCGATTCCTCCCGAATTCCGGCCGCTGATTGGCAACCGCATCTACGGCTGCGATGACTGCCAGCTGATCTGCCCGTGGAACCGCTTTTCGCAGCTCACTGACGAAGAGGATTTTAGCCCGCGTAAGGCGCTGCACGCCCCAGAGCTGATCGCGCTGTTTGGCTGGAGCGAGGCGCATTTTCTGAAGGTCACGGAGGGGTCGGCCATTCGCCGTATCGGTCATCTACGCTGGCTACGAAACGTTGCGGTAGCGCTGGGTAACGCGCCCTGGGACGAGGCCAATATCCAGGCCCTTGAGCAACGCCGAGGGGAGCACCCACTTCTTGATGAGCACATAGAGTGGGCGATTGCGCAGCAGATTGAGAAGCGTAACGCCTGCGTGGTGGAGGTACAGCTCCCGCAGAAGTTAAGGCTGGTCAGGGTGATCGAAAAGGGGCTACCGCGGGACGCCTAAGCTTTCCACAGGGTGTGCATAAAAATAAAAATCTATTGCGATTCAATACGGAAAAATTCGTCAAGCGATCGCATTAACATTTTGAAATAAAGTTTTATCTATAAAATTCATATAGTTATAAATATATTATTTACATTGTTAACATTTAAGCGCAGGGGGAGATTGCGGTGACCTTGTGGATAACTCTGTTTACAAGAATATGACAACATCGAAATAAAACGATGCCAGCAGGCGTTTGCGCTGTGGATAATTAATTCAGAAGAGAAAATTTGGAGCGGGAAACGAGACTCGAACTCGCGACCCCGACCTTGGCAAGGTCGTGCTCTACCAACTGAGCTATTCCCGCTTAATCTTCGTCTTTCAAGCCGCCGCTGTGTTGGCTGCCTTCACTCACCTTAGTCACTTACTTCAGTAAGCTCCTAAGGATTCGTTCAGTTGCCGCCTTGCTGCAACTTGAAATCCTGTGATTAGGATGGTCCGTATCTTACGATACTTTCAAATTTTGGAGCGGGAAACGAGACTCGAACTCGCGACCCCGACCTTGGCAAGGTCGTGCTCTACCAACTGAGCTATTCCCGCATATTCTTCGTCTTTCAAGCCGCCTTGTTGCGACCCAAAATCCAATGAATTTGGATGGTACTGCTAACAACACGTTTTGGAGCGGGAAACGAGACTCGAACTCGCGACCCCGACCTTGGCAAGGTCGTGCTCTACCAACTGAGCTATTCCCGCAAACTTGTTGCTGTCGTAACGTGAATTTCTCATCGTTACGGGAGGCGCATTATACGAGAAATCCTTTTAGCTGCAACCCCCCTGAAAGCGAATTTTGCGAAATTAAGTTCAACCGCTGCAATATTCGTCACATTGCACATTTTTACATCGGGTCGCCTGGCGTAGGCCCGGCAAGCCTGTGCCGCCGGGCATCCTGCTTACAGCTTAATAAAATGCTCGCGATAGTAAGCCAGCTCGGCCACGGACTCACGGATATCATCCAGCGCCTGGTGAGTATTCTGCTTCTTCAGGCCGTTGAGAACGTCCGGCTTCCAGCGCTTAGCCAGCTCTTTCAGGGTGCTAACGTCAAGATAGCGATAGTGGAAGTAGGCTTCCAGCTCTGGCATATACTTAAACAGGAAGCGACGATCCTGGCCGATGCTGTTGCCGCAGATAGGGGATGTCCCCGCCGGGACCCACTCTTTCAGGAAGGCGATGGTCGCCAGCTCGGCAGCGCGATCGTCCTGGGTGCTGGCCTTAACCCGCTCCACCAGCCCGCTGCCGGTATGGGTGCGTACGTTCCACTCATCCATCAGCGCCAGCTGTTCGTCGGACTGATGCACGGCAATCACCGGGCCTTCCGCCAGAATATTCAGGTTGGCATCGGTGACCAGGGTTGCGATCTCAATAATGCGATCGCGCTCGGGATCCAGCCCGGTCATCTCAAGATCGATCCAAATCAGGTTGTTTTCATCTGCACTCATGCTATTTTCCACCCATCTCGCACGACTATAATTATCTAAATTAGCATCTATCATAGAGGTTTTGCCCACCAGGGGCGACCAGGAGTCAGTACGATTGAGTAAAAATAAACTCTCCAAAGGCCAGCAGCGCCGTGTGAAAGCAAACCACCAGCGTCGGCTTAAAACGTCTACGGAGAAGGCGGACTACGACGATAACCTGTTTGGCGAGGCCGCCGAAGGGATTGTCATTAGCCGTTTTGGTATGCACGCCGACGTTGAAGCCGCCGACGGCGACGTCCACCGCTGCAACATCCGCCGCACCATTCGCTCGCTGGTGACCGGTGACCGGGTGGTCTGGCGTCCGGGCAAACCTGCCGCTGAAGGCATCAACGTGAAAGGTATCGTTGAGGCGGTGCATGAGCGCACATCGGTACTGACCCGGCCCGATTTTTACGACGGTGTAAAACCCATCGCCGCCAATATCGATCAGATCGTCATTGTCTCCGCCATTTTGCCGGAGCTGTCGCTTAACATTATCGACCGCTATCTCGTGGCCTGTGAAACGCTGGACGTGGAACCGATCATTGTGCTCAATAAAATCGACCTGCTGGATGATGAAAGCATGGCGTTTGTGAACGAGCAAATGGATATCTACCGCCATATTGACTATCGCGTACTGATGGTCTCCAGCCATACCCAGGACGGTTTAAAACCGCTGGAAGAGGCCTTGACCGATCGCATCAGCATCTTTGCCGGCCAGTCCGGCGTGGGTAAATCGAGCCTGCTGAACGCCCTGCTGGGCCTCCAGGAGGAGATCCTGACCAACGATGTCTCTGACAACTCGGGGCTGGGCCAGCACACCACTACGGCGGCGCGGCTCTATCACTTCCCGCACGGCGGAGATGTGATCGACTCACCCGGCGTGCGTGAGTTTGGTCTTTGGCACCTGGAGCCGGAACAAATCACCCGCGGCTTTGTCGAATTCCACGACTATCTCGGTCACTGTAAATACCGCGACTGCAAGCACGCCAGCGATCCCGGCTGTGCGATCCGGGAAGCCGTTGACCGAGGTGAGATTGCTGAAACCCGGTTTGAAAACTATCACCGCATTCTGGAGAGCATGGCGCAGGTAAAAACGCGTAAAAGCTTTTCTGAATCCGACGACTGACAATTAAGCTGAGCATCGCTAAAATCGTCCCCTTTTTTCAAGGGTCCGCCGCTGCGTTGCGGATCAGGAACGACCAAAACACTAGCCTGGAGGCTACCTTGTTAGACTCATTTAAACTTTCGCTTCAATATATTCTGCCTAAACTGTGGCTCACTCGCCTCGCGGGCTGGGGCGCAAGCAAACGCGGGGGATGGCTGACCAAGCTGGTCATCGATCTGTTCGTCAAATACTACAAGGTCAATATGCAGGAGGCGCAGAAGCCGGATACCGCCAGCTATCGCACCTTTAATGACTTTTTTGTCCGCCCGCTGCGCGACGAAGTCCGCCCGCTGAACACCGATCCCAGCGTGCTGGTGATGCCTGCCGACGGCGTGATCAGCCAGCTGGGCCGCATCGAAAACGATAAGCTGCTGCAGGCCAAAGGCCATCACTACAGCCTTGAAGCCCTGCTGGCCGGTAACTACCTGCTGGCGGACAAGTTCCGCGACGGCAGCTTCGCGACCACCTATCTGTCGCCGCGCGACTATCACCGCGTCCACATGCCTTGCAACGGCATCCTGCGCGAGATGATCTACGTCCCGGGCGATCTCTTCTCGGTCAACCACCTGACTGCGCGCAACGTGCCGAACCTGTTCGCCCGTAACGAGCGCGTGATCTGCGTATTTGATACTGAATTCGGTCCGATGGCGCAAATTCTGGTTGGTGCGACCATTGTTGGCAGCATCGAAACCGTCTGGGCGGGCACCATCACGCCGCCGCGCGAAGGCATTATCAAACGCTGGACGTGGCCGGAAGGTGAGAGCGAAGGTGCTGTGGCGCTGCTGAAGGGCCAGGAGATGGGTCGCTTTAAGCTCGGCTCAACGGTGATCAACCTCTTCGCACCGGGCAGCGTCGCGCTGGCAGAACATTTAGAGAGCCTGTCAGTGACTAAAATCGGCGAGCCGCTGGCTTACTCTACCGAGGCCGTTGCCCCGGACGTCACCCCTACCCCGCTGCCGCAGGAAGAGATTGACGCCGAGCACGACGCCAACCCGCTGGTAGACGACAACAAAGACCCGGTCTGATCTAACAAAGGTTTACTTTACAAAGGTATAGCAACGTGCGCCTGATTATCGCATTTCTGATGGCCTGGTGCCTCAGCGCGGGGGCGTACGCTGCGACGATCCCCGACGCCAAACAGATCACCCAGGAGCTGGAGCAGGCTAAAGCGGCCGCCGCCTCACCCGAGCAGGCGGAAACCGTGGAGGCGCTCCAGTCCGCGCTGAACGCCCTTGAGGAGCGTAACGGCTCCCTTGAGCGCGCCAAACAGTATCAGCAGGTCATCGACGATTTCCCCAAACTCTCCCAGACCCTGCGTGCCCAGCTCAACGGCCTGCGCGACGAACCGAAAGCCGTTCCGGCGGGTATTACCACCGATGCGCTGAACCAGGAGATCCTCCAGGTGAGCAGCCAGCTGCTGGAAAAGACGCGTCAGGCCCAGCAGGAGCAGGAGCGCGCCCGGGAGATCAACGACTCCTTAAGCCAGCTTCCGCAGCAGCAGACCGACGCCCGCCGTCAGCTAAGCGAGGTAGAGCGCCGCATCGGTACCCAGACCGGCACCACCTCGCTGGCCCAGGCGCAGACCCTGAGCGCGCAGGCCAACTCTGCCAAGCTCAAGGCTCAGGTTGATGAACTGGAGCTGGCCCAGCTGTCGGCGAACAACCGCCAGGAGCTGGCACGGATGCGATCCGAGCTGGCCCAGAAGCAGGCCCAGCAGCTGGATACCTATCTGCAGGCCCTGCGTAACCATCTCAACAGCCAGCGCCAGCGCGAGGCCGAGCAGGCGCTGGAGAGCACCGAGCTGCTGGCGGAGAACAGCGCCAACCTGCCCTCGGGCATTGTTGACCAGTTCAAAATCAACCGCGAGCTGTCGCAGGCGCTTAACCAGCAGGCCCAGCGGATGGATCTGGTTGCCTCCCAGCAGCGGCAGGCAACCGGCCAGACGTTGCAGGTACGCCAGGCCCTGAATACGCTGCGCGAGCAGTCCCAGTGGCTGGGGGTCTCCAACATGCTCGGCGATGCGCTGCGCGCGCAGGTGGCCCGGTTGCCGGAGATGCCGAAGCCGCAGCAGCTGGATACCGAGATGGCCCAGCTGCGGGTGCACCGCATGCACTATGAGGATCTGCTCAACAAGCAGCCTCAGCTGCGCCAGATCCGCCAGACGGACGGCCAGCCGCTAACCGCCGAGCAGAGCCGTATTCTGGAGGCGCAGCTGCGCACCCAGCGCGAGCTGCTCACCTCTCTGCTGCAGGGGGGCGACACGCTGATCCTTGAGCTGACCAAGCTGAAGGTCTCCAACAGCCAGCTTGAGGATGCGCTGAAAGAGGTGAACGAAGCCACCCACCGCTATCTCTTCTGGACCGCCGACGTCAGCCCGATGACGCTCAGCTGGCCGATTGAGATTGTGCAGGATCTGCGTCGCCTCATCTCGCTGGATACCGTTAACCAGCTCGGCAAGGCAACCATGATGATGCTGACCAGCAAGGAGACGCTGCTGCCGCTGTTTGCCGCGCTGGTGCTGGTGGGCTTCAGCGTCTACTCCCGCAAGCACTTCACCCGCTTCCTGGAGCGCTCCAGCGCGAAAGTAGGCAAGGTGACGCAGGATCACTTCTGGCTCACGCTGCGCACGGTGTTCTGGTCGATCCTTGTGGCCTCCCCGCTGCCGGTGCTGTGGGCAACGCTCGGCTACGGCTTGCGATCCGCCTGGCCCTACCCGCTGGCGGTGGCGATTGGCGATGGTGTTACCGCCACCGTGCCGCTGCTGTGGGTGGTGATGATCTGCGCCACCTTCGCTCGCCCGACCGGACTGTTTGTTGCTCACTTTGGCTGGCCGCGCAGTCGGGTCGCACGCGGCCTGCGCTCCTACCTGATGAGCATCGGCCTGATCGTGCCGCTGATAATGGCGCTGATCATGTTTGATAACCTCAACGACCGCGAATTCTCCGGCTCCCTTGGCCGTCTCTGCTTTATGCTCATCTGCGGCGCGCTGGCCGTGGTCACGCTGAGCCTGAAACGCGCCGGGATCCCGCTCTATGTCGATAAGACCGGCAGCGGCGACAACATGGTTAACCGCATGCTCTGGAACCTGCTGCTGAGCGCCCCGCTGGCGGCGATGCTGGCGGCAGCCGTGGGTTATCTGGCGACTGCCCAGGCGCTGCTGGCCCGGCTGGAGACCTCGGTAGCGATCTGGTTCCTGCTGCTGGTGGTCTATCACGTCATCCGCCGCTGGATGCTGATCCAGCGCCGCCGTCTGGCCTTTGACCGTGCAAGACACCGCCGGGCAGAGATTCTGGCCCAGCGCGCCCGTGGCGAGGAGGAGCAGGCCCACTCCACCAGCACGGAGGGCGTGGTAGAGGTAGATGAAAGCGAGCTGGATCTCGATGCCATTAGCGCCCAGTCGCTGCGGCTGGTGCGCTCGATTCTGATGCTCATCGCCCTGCTCTCGGTGATTGTGCTGTGGTCCGAGATCCACTCGGCGTTTGGTTTCCTGGAGAATATCTCCCTCTGGGACGTTACCTCGACGGTACAGGGCGTCGAGAGCCTGGAGCCGATCACCCTCGGCGCGGTGCTGATCGCCATTCTGGTATTTATCATCACCACCCAGCTGGTGCGTCATCTGCCTGCCCTGCTGGAGCTGGCGCTGCTCCAGCACCTCGACCTGACGCCGGGAACGGGCTATGCCATCACCACCATCACCAAATATCTGCTGATGCTGTTCGGTGGCCTGGTGGGCTTCTCTATGATCGGTATCGAGTGGTCAAAACTGCAGTGGCTGGTCGCGGCGCTCGGTGTGGGATTAGGCTTTGGTTTACAAGAGATCTTCGCCAACTTTATCTCTGGCCTGATCATCCTGTTTGAGAAGCCGATCCGCATTGGCGATACCGTGACCATTCGCGATCTCACCGGTAGCGTAACGAAGATCAACACCCGCGCCACCACCATTAGTGACTGGGACCGTAAAGAGATCATCGTGCCGAATAAGGCGTTTATCACCGAGCAGTTTATCAACTGGTCGCTGTCGGATTCGGTGACGCGTGTGGTGCTTACCGTACCTGCGCCCTCCGATGCCAACAGCGAAGAGGTGACTCAGTTGCTCTACACCGCCGCTGAGCGCTGCTCGCTGGTGATCGATAACCCACCGCCGGAGGTCTTCCTGGTGGATCTACAGCAGGGTATCCAGCTTTTTGAGCTACGTATCTACGCCGCTGAGATGGGCCACCGCATGCCGCTGCGTCACGAGATCCATCAGCTGATCCTGCAGGGCTTCCGCGAGCACGGCATCGACCTGCCGTTCCCGCCGTTCCAGATGCGACTGGAGTCGCTCGACGGCAAACGCACCGCCAGAACGCTAAGCTCTGCCGGACGCAGTCAGCGTCCATCGGGCAGTCTGTAAGCACCACGCCGCAGCGTAACCGCTGCGGCGTTTTTTTAGCGAGTTGACAACCCACCCACGCGGCTGATGCGCCGCTGATAGCGCTCATAAATCCCCAGCGCCAGCAGCGAGAAGAAGATCGGCCCGCCCGCCATCCACAGGGCGCTGCTCAAATCCCCTTTCTCAATCACCGGCTCAATAACCGTAAAGATATTGGCGAAAGCCACCAGCAGCACCACCACACTGGTCATCACCAGCGTCGTACTGCGGGATTTGAAAATCACAAAGGGCCGATGCAGATCGGCTTTAGCCTTAAAGAAGGGAAACGCCAGCGCCAGGAAGAGGTACGGCAGCGTCATGGAGACGTTCGCCATCAGCGTTACTTTGTTATAAAACGCCGATGCGGTGCCGCCGCCAAATGAGACCAGCAGAATGATCAGGCTCACCAGCAGGCACTGCAGCCACATTGACGTCTCAGGCATGCCGCTCTTATTCAAACGGGTCATGGGCGCGGGCCACATCTCCTTTGGCGTCCCCTGGACAATCGCCTTTAGCGGGGAGTAGATCAGGGTAAAGAATGCCCCGGTATAGGCAAGGAACATCGACAGGCCGGTTATTCTGGCAAACCAGACGCCGGTCAGGCTAGCTGCCTCAGGCGACAGATGCAGCGCGTTGCCCAGCGTTGCGCCCAGGCTCTCCATCAGTACGTAGGTAATGTTACCGAGGTTGGTCGAATCGGTGCTTAACACCTGCTGCCAGTTGGTGCTGACGCCCCACAGAATGATGGCAAGGGAGTAACCAATGGAGATAACAATCGCGGCAAAGATGATGCCCTTAGCGAAGTTTTTCTCGGGGTTTTCGGTCTTATCCACCAGGCCGCCTACTGCCTCAATGCCGCCGTAGGCGAACAGGGCAAAAACCATAAACGACAGCATGGAGAGATCGGAGTGGTAGCCTGGGTTCGGTGAGGCGGTGAAGTTGATCGCCTCGGCAAAATGTCCGCCGTTGAGGAGTAAAATAGCGATGCTGGCAAGAAGCAGCACCAGGTTGAGACACATCACGGCAATCCCGCCGACGGCGATCACTTTGGCAATTTTATTAATACCTTTTGCCGCCACAAAGGTGACTACGACCATCCAGACGACGGCCAGAATACCTACCACCTGAGTGGGCTGCAGGCCAGCGACATGCCAGCGCTGCGTCATATCTGCACCCACGATAAACGTGGAGAAGGGAACCCACACCTTCGCGGCGGTGCTGACCATCCAGATAACGTACGATGAAAACCACATAAAGGTGCCGATAAAGGCGTAGCGTGGGCCGACGCTGTTCTCCATCCACGAGTAGATGCCGCCCTCCTCTTTACGGTAGGCGGCGCCCATCTCAGCCATCATCAAGGCAAAGGGAATGAAGAAGAACAGAGCTGCAAAGATATACCAGGGTGTGGCGCTGTGCCCCATCAGGTAAAACGCACTGGCGCTGTTAGCGAAGCCAAAAACCGATGTAAATATCATGAGAACAAGCCCCATCAGGCTCATCTTTTTAAGATTGTCGCTCATAGATCTATCCATGTTGTCTGGTGAAAGAGAGAGGGTAAAAAAATTACCCAAACGAACGGCTGGATAGTAACAAAGCGGTAGGTTTAAATTGTGACTTCAGGAGGGAAAGCAAAAGATGAAGCGGGCAATTAGCACAAAAAGTAATATTTTATTTTACACCATCTCGGTACAACAGGAGGCCGGGCAAGCAGCACGCCGCCCGGCAGTAACAATCAGGCGCGATCGACCGAGAAAGCCAGCACCTCGGCCAGGCTCTCTGCACCCAGCGCCAGCATCACCAGGCGATCGACGCCCAGCGCCACGCCGGAGCAGTCCGGCAAGCCAGCCTCTAACGCGCCCAGCAGGTTATAGTCGATAGGCTGCTGCTCAAGACCCATAGCCGCACGCTTGCGGTTATCCTGCTCAAAGCGCTGCTGCTGTTCACGGGCGTCGGTCAGCTCATGGAAACCGTTCGCCAGCTCCATGCCTCTGAAATAGACCTCAAAACGCTCCGCCACGCGGTGATCTTCGGTGCTAATCTGCGCCAGCGCCGCCTGGCTTGCCGGGAAGTGATAGACAAACGCCGGGCGATCTTTGCCAATATGTGGCTCAACGCCCATCGTGAAGAGCAGCTGCAGCAGCGTGTCCCGATCCTCCTCCCGATCGGCGATATTGCTCAGATCCAGCTTTGCCGCCACGTCACGCAGCTGCTGCTTATCGGCTGAGAGCGGATCGATATCCAGATGACGCTGAAACGCCTGCTGATAGGAGAGCGACTCGGCCGCTGGGCAGTCGAGCACCTGCTGCAGCAGATCGTCCACCTCGTTCATCAGACGGTACATATCATAGTGCGGGCGATACCACTCCAGCATGGTGAACTCAGGATTGTGATGGCGCCCCATCTCTTCATTGCGGAAGCTGCGGCACAGCTGGAATACCGGCCCACAGCCAGCGGCCAGCAGGCGCTTCATATGATACTCCGGGCTGGTCATCAGATAGAGATCCAACCCCTGGGAGTGGCCTGGGCCAACAAAACGGGTTTTAAACGGGAACAGATGCACGTCCGTTACCGTCGCCTGGCTCATGCAGGGCGTCTCCACCTCCAGCACGCCGCGATCGGCAAAGAAACGGCGGATCTCAGCCATTATTGCTGCGCGTTTCAGCAGGTTAGGAATAGATGCGCTCGGCCGCCAGGCTGCCGTTTCACTCATGGTGTGTTCTCCGATGTCAGACAAGGGCACGAAGTCTACTCGACGGGCGACCTGGAGACAAATTCTGTGCGGCAAATTTACGCAATGAGAACCCTTTTTCGTGACGCGCCAGAACAAAAAACAGCTGCAAAGATCGGCAAAAAAATCGAACACATCAAATTTCCCTTGGATCCCTACGGTTATACTGGCGTCCCCATAAAGGAGCAGTGGAACTGTTTACAGCCAATCTGGAGGAATGTCGTGCACACTTTTCAAGCCGATCTCGTCGTTATCGGCGCTGGCGGTGCGGGTTTACGCGCTGCTATAGCGGCCGCCCAGGCGGATCCCAATGCGAAAATCGCCCTTGTCTCAAAGGTCTATCCTATGCGCAGCCACACCGTGGCAGCCGAGGGCGGTTCCGCTGCCGTCGCACAGGATCACGACAGCTTTGAGTACCACTTTCACGACACCGTAGCCGGCGGCGACTGGCTGTGCGAGCAGGATGTGGTCGACTATTTTGTCCGCCACTGTCCGACAGAGATGACCCAGCTTGAGCTATGGGGCTGCCCGTGGAGCCGTCGTCCCGACGGCAGCGTCAACGTGCGCCGCTTCGGCGGAATGAAGATTGAACGCACCTGGTTCGCCGCCGATAAGACCGGCTTCCATATGCTGCACACCCTCTTCCAGACCTCTCTCCAGTTTCCGCAGATCCAGCGCTTCGATGAGCACTTTGTCCTGGATATTCTTGAGGATGACGGGCAGGTTCGCGGCCTGGTTGCCATGAATATGATGGAAGGCACCCTGATGCAGATCCGCGCCAATGCGGTGGTAATGGCCACCGGCGGCGCAGGACGCGTCTATCGCTATAACACCAACGGTGGGATTGTGACCGGCGATGGCATGGGCATGGCGCTGGCCCACGGTGTGCCGCTGCGCGATATGGAGTTCGTCCAGTACCATCCCACTGGCCTGCCCGGATCCGGCATTCTGATGACGGAGGGCTGCCGGGGCGAGGGCGGCATTCTGGTCAACAAAAACGGTTACCGCTATCTGCAGGACTACGGCATGGGGCCGGAAACGCCGCTGGGCGAGCCAAAGAACAAATATATGGAGCTGGGGCCGCGCGACAGGGTCTCCCAGGCCTTCTGGCATGAGTGGCGTAAAGGCAACACGCTCTCCACCCCCCGCGGTGACGTGGTCTATCTCGATCTGCGCCACCTCGGGGAAAAGAAAATCCTTGAGCGTCTGCCGTTTATCTGCGAGCTGGCTAAAGCCTATGTCGGCGTCGATCCGGTGAAAGATCCTATCCCGGTTCGTCCGACCGCCCACTACACGATGGGCGGTATTGAGACCGACAGCCAGTGCGAGACCCGCATTAAAGGGCTCTTTGCCGTGGGCGAGTGCTCCTCGGTCGGTCTGCACGGCGCCAACCGCCTCGGCTCAAACTCGCTGGCGGAGCTGGTGGTGTTTGGTCGTCTGGCCGGAGAGCGCGCTATTGCGCATTCGCGCGCCGTGGGTACCGCTGCCGATAGCGCCCTGACCGCCCAGGCCGTGGATGTCGAGCAGCGCCTGACAGCGCTGGTTAACCAGCAGGGCAACGAGAGCTGGGCGACGATCCGCGATGAGATGGGCCTCTCGATGGAGGAGGGCTGTGGCATTTACCGAACGCCGGAGCTGATGCAGAAAACCGTCGACAAGCTGGCCGAGTTGCAGGAGCGCTTCAAGCGCGTGCGCGTAACCGACACCTCCAGCGTCTTTAATACCGAGCTGCTCTACACCATTGAGCTGGGACACGGGCTGAACGTCGCCGAGTGTATGGCCCACTCCGCGCTGGCCCGCAAAGAGTCGCGCGGGGCGCACCAGCGTCTGGACGAGGGCTGCACCGAGCGTGACGACGTTAACTTCCTGAAACACACCCTCGCCTTCCGCGATGCCGACGGCACCACACGCCTTGACTACAGCGATGTCAACATCACCACCCTGCCGCCGGCGAAACGCGTCTACGGTGGGGAGGCGGAAGCCACCGAGAACAAGGAGAAGGCGAATGGCTGAGATGAAAAACCTGAACGTTGAGGTGGTGCGCTACAACCCAGAGATCGACTCCGCCCCGCACAGCGTATTTTATGAGGTGCCCTACGATGAACAGACCTCGCTGCTGGACGCGCTGGGCTACATCAAAGATAACCTCGCGCCCGACCTGAGCTATCGCTGGTCCTGCCGGATGGCCATCTGCGGATCCTGCGGCATGATGGTAAACAACGTGCCGAAGCTGGCGTGTAAAACGTTCCTTCGCGACTACACAAAGGGCATCAAGGTCGCGCCGCTGGGCAATTTCCCGATAGAGCGCGATTTGGTCGTGGATATGACCCACTTTATTGAAAGCCTGGAGGCGATCAAGCCCTATATCATCGGCAATTCCCGTACGCCAGAGCAGGGGCCTAACCGGCAGACGCCAGCCCAGATGGCGAAGTACCACCAGTTCTCCGGCTGCATCAACTGCGGGCTGTGCTATGCCGCCTGCCCGCAGTTTGGCCTGAACCCGGAGTTTATCGGCCCGGCGGCGATTACCCTGGCCCATCGCTATAACGAAGACAGCCGCGATCACGGCAAACGGGACCGCATGGCGCAGCTGAACGGCGAGAACGGCGTCTGGAGCTGTACCTTTGTCGGCTACTGCTCGGAAGTCTGTCCGAAGCATGTCGATCCGGCGGCGGCCATTCAGCAGGGTAAGGTCGCGAGTTCAAAAGACTTTCTGATCGCCACCCTGAAACCACGCTAAGGAGCGCACGATGACAACGAAACGTAAACCCTGGGTGCAGCCGATGCCGTCAGGCTGGTGGAAAAGCCTGCCCTTTTATCGCTTCTACATGCTGCGCGAAGGCACCTCCGTGCCCACGGTCTGGTTCAGCATCGTTCTGATCTACGGCCTGTTTGCGCTGAAGCATGGCCCGGAGTCATGGGCGGGCTTTGTCGGCTTTTTGCAAAATCCGGTCGTGATTATCCTGAATCTGCTAACCCTTGCCGCCGCGCTGCTGCACACCAAAACCTGGTTTGAGCTGGCGCCAAAAGCCGCCACCCTCATTGTGAAGGGTGAGAAGCTGGGATCGCAGCCAATCATCAGGGCGCTATGGGCCGTTACGGCGCTGGTCAGCCTGGCGATCCTGTTTATTGCACTTTTCTGGTAAGGAGGCCTCATGATTAACCCAAACCCAAAACGCGCTGACGAACCAGTATTCTGGGGCCTTTTTGGCGCAGGCGGCATGTGGGGCGCTATCGTCGCGCCGGTCATCGTGCTGCTGGTTGGCATCCTGCTGCCGCTCGGGCTCTATCCGGGCGAGGCGTTAGGCTACGATCGCGTGCTGACCTTTGCGCAAAGCCTTGTAGGGCGGGCATTTATCTTTCTGATGATTGTCCTGCCGCTGTGGTGCGGCCTGCACCGCATACATCACGGCATGCACGATCTTAAAATCCACGTTCACCACGGCAAATGGGTATTTTATGGCCTGGCGGCCATTTTAAGCGTCGTCACGCTGATCGGCGCGATCGCCCTTTAACACCGTCGATGCCCGGTGCAACGCTGTCGGGCATCGCATTCTGCAAATATCTTCTGCTGCAAAAATAGATTTTCTTTAGCCGGGTTGTACACTTAGCAAAAAGCCTGTAAGGAAAATACCATGCGTCTGCTACCTATTGTTGCCGCCGTTGCCGCTGCCTTTGTCGTGGTGTCCTGTAGCTCCCCTACTCCGCCCTCTGGCGTGACGGTTGTCGAGCATTTCGATGCCAAACGCTATATCGAGTACCTGGTATGAGATCGCTCGCCTCGACCATCGCTTTGAGCGCGGGCTAACTAACGTTACCGCCACCTATACGCTGCGCGACGATGGCGGGTTGAACGTCATCAACAAAGGCTACAACCCTTCACGGGGAATGTGGCAGTCCACCGACGGCAAGGCTTACTTTACCGGTAGCCCGGATCGCGCCGCGCTGAAGGTCTCCTTCTTTGGACCCTTCTACGGCGGCTATAACGTGATCGCCCTGGATAAAGATTATCAGCATGCGCTGGTCTGCGGTCCGAACCGTGACTACCTGTGGATCCTGTCACGCACCCG
Source organism: Escherichia sp. ESNIH1 (assembly GCA_002918705.1). GTDB lineage: Bacteria > Pseudomonadota > Gammaproteobacteria > Enterobacterales > Enterobacteriaceae > Pseudescherichia. Next base: position 635,270 of record PQKR01000001.1, read on the forward strand.
TACTATCCCTGACAAGGTAAAACAGCAGTTGCTGGATACCGCCACTCGCCAGGGCTTTGCCGTAGAGAAGTTAATTTGGGTGCCGCAGAACCGCTAGTGGGTGCTGAGCTTCAGGCCAATAATCCCGGCAACGATCAGCACCAGGCTGACGATCCGCGCCGGGCTAGCTGACTCGCCTAGCAGCAGAATACCTGCCGTAGCCGCGCCAACCGCCCCGATGCCAGTCCAGATGGCGTAGGCGGTACCGACCGGCAGGGTTTTCATGGCCCATGACAGCATCATAATGCTGACGATCATCGCACTGACGGTAATAAGGCTGGGAATGAGACGGGTAAAACCGTGGGTGTACTTCAGGCCAATAGCCCAGACAACTTCAAGCAAACCCGCAATAAACAGAATAAACCAGGACATAACAGGCTCCCGACTGTGGGGCCGTCCCCGGTGAAACATGGCGCTTGTGGGTCGTCCCGCAAGGCTGAGGTGAAGAAAGAATTGTCGCCTGGGGTGCGCTGTTTTTCAACTTTTTCATAAACCCCTGTGATTTGCCTCGTTAAAGCAAGAAATAGAGGCAGTTAGCAGCGGAGTTCCCGCATTTATTCTTTAACGCTCCCCCCTATGATGGTGTGCTTTCTGCTAGCAGCAAGCCGTCACCACTATCCTGACTGCGAATAAAGACATGCTGAAAATTCTTTTGATTGACCGTTGTTATTTCACCCGTTTAGGGCTGGAGATATGGCTCAATCAAGCTGGTTTAATTTCCACTCCCGTTGTCGTTACCGGGCTAAACAACCTGATGTTGGCAAAAGAGCATGCCATGCAGTGGCAGCCGGATCTGGTTATTGCCGATCTCTACGGTTTTGCCGGCGATTTGCACCATGTTCAACAGCTCTCCTCGCTGCTCATGGCCTGTAGCGATCGTAGCAAGCTTATTCTATTTCAATCGGGTCATGACGCCGACATGGAGAATTACTGCCAGCAGTTTCCGATCGCCGCCCGTCTGGCAAAAACCGATCCGCTGAATGAGCTTGCACAGGCTATAGATGCCGCGCTGCTCGCACGTCCTGAGTATGCCGAGCCGCAGGCCGCTGCGCCGCTGCTTACGCGTCAGGAAGAAAAGGTGCTGTCGCTATGGATGGAGGGGACAACGCATCACTCTATTGCCAGCCGTCTCGGGATTAACGGAAAAACCGTTTACACCTACAAGCGCAATATTCGGATGAAGCTGGGGATGTGTAATCGCTTTACGCCCTTCCTGTCGCTGCCGGAGGGCGTAAGTTAACGGTACGGCTGGCAGCCGTACCGTCCCTGATTACTGCTGGGCTTTGGTTGCTGCGCCAGAGATAGCGCTACCGCCGCTGGAGATATCCTCACCAACGCCACGGGTGGTGTTACAGGCGGTTAATGCTGAAGAAAGCACCAGAACAGAAAAGATCGCTGCAATTGTTTTCTTAACCATAATATCTTCCTTTAAAGCCTAAGTTATTTGTGTATAGCAACTTAAGCATAGACAAATTCCAAAAAAATGGCGGAAGAGGAGGATTTTTTAAGAAAATTCGAGCGGAGAGAGGCAGCGCAGGGGATGGTAGAAAAACCGTCGGCGCAGCAGGAGCCACGCCGACAGGCTTAGCGCATAAATTACTTCACGCGGGAAACGTATTCGCCAGAGCGGGTGTCAACTTTGATCACTTCGCCAATCTGTACGAACAGCGGAACCTTAACGACGGCACCGGTAGAGAGGGTAGCCGGTTTGCCGCCGGTCCCTGCGGTATCACCCTTCAGACCTGGGTCGGTTTCAACGATCTCCAGTTCGACGAAGTTCGGCGGGGTAACAGCGATAGGCTGGCCGTTCCACAGGGTCACGATGCACTCGGCCTGATCCAGCAGCCACTTCGCGTTATCGCCAACCGCTTTTGCATCGGCAGCCAGCTGCTCGAAGGTCTGGTTGTTCATGAAGTGGTAGAACTCACCGTCGTTGTAGAGGTAAGTCAGGTTCATATCTACAACGTCTGCACCTTCAGCGGAGTCGGTAGATTTGAAGGTTTTCTCAACGCGGGTGCCGGTCAGCAGGCGGCGCAGCTTAACGCGGGCGAAAGCCTGGCCTTTACCCGGTTTAACGAATTCACTGGCTTCAACCGCATACGGTTCGCCATCCATCATGATTTTAAGACCAGCACGAAAATCGTTGCTATAGTAAGTCGCCATAAGGCCCTCTGAAATTGATAACTGGTAGCTAAGCCACAAAATGGCGCATATTGTAACCCTAAATACCCCATCCAGAGAAGATTGGTTAGTACAACTTGCCGATGTAATTACCGATCCGGATGAACTACTGCGTCTGTTAAAGATAGACGCCGATGAAAATCTGCTGGCAGGACGGGCGGCGAAACGCCTGTTTGCCCTGCGCGTCCCTCGCGCATTTGTCGCGCGAATGGAGCGGGGAAACCCCAACGATCCGCTGTTAAGACAGGTACTTACCTCGCAAGAGGAGTTTGTTGCCGCTCCCGGATTCAGCACCGATCCGCTTGATGAGCAGCATAGCGTGGTGCCCGGACTGCTGCATAAGTACCGTAACCGCGCTCTGCTGCTGGTGAAGGGCGGCTGTGCGGTAAACTGCCGCTACTGCTTCCGTCGCCACTTCCCCTATGCTGATAACCAGGGCAACAAGCGCAACTGGCAGGCCGCGCTGGACTATATCTCCGCGCACCCAGAGCTGGATGAGATTATTTTCTCCGGCGGCGATCCGCTAATGGCGAAAGATCATGAGCTGGACTGGCTGCTGACCCAGTTGGAGGCGATCCCGCACGTTAAGCGCCTGCGCATTCACAGTCGGCTGCCGATTGTCATCCCGGCTCGCATCACCGACGCGCTGGCGTCACGCTTTGCCCGCTCGTCCTTGCAGATCCTGCTGGTTAACCACATTAACCATGCGCAGGAGATTGATGCATCGTTTCGCCAGGCGATGACGACGCTGCGCACCGCGGGCGTAACGCTGCTTAACCAGAGCGTGCTGCTGCGCGGCGTTAACGACAGTGCCCAGACGCTGGCGGATCTCAGCAACGCGCTGTTTGATGCGGGCGTGATGCCCTACTATCTGCACGTGCTGGATAAGGTTCAGGGCGCGGCGCACTTTATGGTGACGGATGATGAAGCCCGCCAGATTATGCGCGAGCTGTTGACGCTGGTATCGGGCTATATGGTGCCGCGGCTGGCGCGGGAGATCGGCGGCGAACCGAGCAAGACGCCGCTGGATCTACAGCTGCGCCAGAGTTAAACCCGTAGGCCGGGCAAACGCAGTGCCGCCCGGCGTTGCAGGGTCGGCATAGCTATGCCCGGTGGCGCTACGCTTACCGGGCCTACGCGGCCATTAACATCAGTTCGGGCACTTATAGACCTGGCCGTTCATTTCGCTGGCGGTCGGGACGAAGCTCGACATAAAGCCTTGAGTCGGACTGGTCACGCTGTAGAGGACATTGCCACCCATCTCGGCGGCGTGGTTACGCAGCGCAACGGCCGCGCCGCGCATGGAGCCACCCTCTTCACCGTGCTGGCCAGAGAGCCAGTTGCTCTGCTTGCCTGTCGCGGTGCCGATATAGTGACACTCCGCGCCCGGCTTATCTTCAACAAAGCGAACGCTCTGTCCGCCCGCGGTGAGGGTATTGCCAGAGCTACAGCCCGCCAGCAGCAGTGCCGCACCTACGATCCCTGCAGAAACTTTCATGCGCATTTTATTCCTCGTTCTTATCAGCTGGACACAACCTGTCCGTGTCTAAACCTTATACTAAAAAGATGACCAAAAGAAAAACCCCCGGACATTTCTGCCCGAGGGTTTCTCTTTATGACGGATGCCCGCCCACATCATTCTGGGCAGGAAGGGGCATTACATCATGCCGCCCATACCACCCATGCCGCCCATACCGCCAGCGCCGCCTAAGTCAGGTGCGTCAGCTTTCGGCAGGTCGGTCACCATGCACTCGGTGGTGATCATCAGACCGGCAACGGAGGCCGCGTACTGCAGAGCAGAGCGGGTCACTTTAGTCGGATCCAGGATACCCATGTCGATCATGTTGCCGTACTCTTCGGAGGCCGCGTTGTAACCGTAGTTACCGTCACCCGCTTTCACGGTGTTGGCAACAACAGACGGCTCTTCACCGCAGTTCAGCACGATCTGACGCAGCGGTGCTTCCATTGCGCGCAGCGCAACTTTGATACCGACGTTCTGATCTTCGTTCTGACCACGCAGCTCGCTCAGCTTGCTTGCTACGCGGATCAGCGCTACACCACCACCGGCAACCACGCCTTCTTCTACCGCAGCACGGGTTGCGTGCAGGGCATCTTCAACGCGGGCTTTCTTCTCTTTCATTTCAACTTCGGTCGCCGCACCGACTTTGATTACCGCTACGCCGCCTGCCAGTTTCGCTACGCGCTCCTGCAGTTTTTCACGGTCGTAATCGGAGGTTGCTTCTTCGATCTGCTGACGGATCTGACCAACACGGCCCTGAATTGCCGCTTCTTCGCCCACGCCATCGATGATGGTGGTGGTGTCTTTGTTGATCACAACGCGTTTTGCCTGACCCAGGTCTTCCAGGGTCGCTTTTTCCAGCTCCATACCGATCTCTTCAGAGATCACGGTACCACCGGTCAGGATAGCGATATCCTGCAGCATAGCTTTACGACGGTCGCCGAAGCCCGGTGCTTTCACCGCAGCCACTTTCACGATACCACGCATGGTGTTCACTACCAGGGTCGCCAGCGCTTCGCCTTCAACGTCTTCAGCAACGATCAGCAGCGGTTTGCCTGCTTTAGCAACGGCTTCCAGCACCGGCAGCATTTCGCGGATGTTGGAGATTTTTTTATCAGCCAGCAGGATGAACGGGCTTTCCAGTTCGATGGAGCCTGTTTCCGGCTTGTTGATGAAGTAAGGGGAGAGGTAGCCACGGTCAAACTGCATACCTTCAACCACGTCCAGCTCGTCCTGCAGACCGGTGCCTTCTTCAACGGTGATTACGCCTTCTTTGCCCACTTTTTCCATCGCTTCAGCGATCAGTTTACCCACGGTTTCGTCGGAGTTAGCAGAGATGGTGCCTACCTGAGCAATAGCACGGGAGTCAGAGCACGGTACGGAGAGGGTTTTCAGCTCTTCAACGGCGGCGATAACGGCTTTATCGATACCGCGTTTCAGATCCATCGGGTTCATGCCCGCAGCAACGGCTTTCAGGCCTTCAGTGATGATTGCCTGAGCCAGTACGGTTGCTGTGGTGGTACCGTCGCCCGCCGCGTCGTTCGCTTTAGAGGCAACTTCTTTTACCATCTGCGCGCCCATGTTCTCGAACTTGTCTTCCAGCTCGATTTCACGCGCAACGGATACACCGTCTTTAGTAATGGTCGGTGCACCGAAAGATTTATCCAGTACAACGTTACGGCCTTTCGGACCCAGGGTCACTTTCACTGCATCTGCCAGCACGTTCACGCCGCGCAGCATTTTCACACGGGCGTCGTTACCGAATTTTACGTCTTTAGCTGCCATTTTCTTTTTCCCTTAAATTCGTATGGTTCAGTTCGCGCGTGGATTACGCTTCAACAATTGCCAGAATGTCGGATTCAGACATGATCAGGACTTCCTGATCGTCGATTTTCTCAGCTTTCACGCCGTAGCCATCGTTGAAAATAACGATGTCGCCGACTTTCACGTCCAGCGGCTGCACGGATCCGTTTTCGAGGATGCGGCCTTTACCGACAGCGATGATCTCGCCACGAGTAGATTTACCAGCAGCACTACCGGTCAGAACGATGCCGCCAGCTGATTTAGACTCGACTTCTTTACGCTTGACGATGACACGGTCATGTAGTGGACGAATACTCATTGATAGCTCTCCTTTGAGAAAGTCAGTATCGGTTATGGATGACGCCGGTTCCTTTTCGCTTCCCGGCTGGTGACGAGAGAGATGGGGATGGGTTTTTACCCCTTCAAGGGGCTAACGAAAAAAAATTTGTGAAAGTGTTACCATCATCGCTCTTTGGACAGGGGCAGGATAATAATAGATGAGTGGCTTAAAACAGGAGCTGGGACTGGCTCAGGGCGTGGGGCTGTTATCAACCTCACTATTAGGCACCGGCGTGTTTGCCGTGCCTGCGCTGGCGGCGTTGGTGGCAGGCAACAACAGCCTGTGGGCGTGGCCGGTGCTGATCGTACTGGTTTTTCCCATTGCGATTGTCTTCGCCCTGCTTGGACGGCACTTCCCCAGCGCGGGCGGCGTCGCCCATTTTGTTGGCATGGCGTTTGGCCCGCGCCTGGAGCGCGTCACGGGCTGGCTCTTTCTGTCGGTGATCCCGGTGGGACTGCCCGCCGCGCTGCACATTGCCGCTGGCTTCTGGCAGGCGCTGTTTGGCTGGCACGGTCCGCTGCTGCTGATGGCGGAGCTGGGCACGCTGCTGCTGGTATGGGCGGTAGGAACGCGGGGAGCCAGCTCCAGCGCTAATTTGCAAACCCTGGTCGCCGGGCTGATCGTGACGCTGATCGCCGCCGTCTGGTGGTATGGCGATCTCACCTTGGCTGAAATTCCCTTCCCTGCCCCGCAGGACGTCGATGCTTCCGGACTGTTTGCCGCGCTGTCGGTGATGTTCTGGTGCTTTGTTGGCCTGGAAGCGTTTGCCCACCTGGCTTCTGAATTCAAGCGTCCGGAGCGGGACTTTCCCCGCGCGCTGATGATCGGCCTGCTGCTGGCCGGCTTCGTCTACTGGGCCTGTACGGTGATTGTGCTGCATTTTAACGCCTATGGCGCCGATCGTGCTGCCGCGGCCTCGCTGCCAGGGATCGTGGTGCAGCTGTTTGGTGAGAAGGCGCTGTGGGTCGCCTGTGTGATTGGCTATCTGGCCTGCTTCGCCAGCCTTAACATCTACATTCAAAGCTTCGCCCGTCTGGTCTGGTCCCAGGCGATGTACAACCCGCAGGGCCGCCTGGCCCAGCTCTCAAAACGCCAGATCCCCTTTAACGCCCTGAACGCGGTGCTGATCTGCTGCATCATCAGCACGCTGGTCATCTACGTAATGGAGATTAACCTCGATGCGCTGATTATCTATGCCAACGGCATTTTCATCATGATCTATCTGCTGTGTATGCTGGCGGGGTGTCGTTTGCTGAAGGGGCGCTATCGGGCGCTGGCGGCGGTGGGCGGTCTGCTCTGCCTGCTGCTGCTGGCGATGGTGGGCTGGAAGAGCCTCTACGCCATTATTATGCTGGCGGCGCTGTGGTGGTTTTTACCCAAGCGCGCCATCGTGCATTAAATAACGCCGGGTGGCGCTGCGCTTACCCGGCCTACGGTTATTTATCTTCTTTATGATCTATACGGTCGCGCTGGTCGTCTTTGCGCTGGTACTCACCGTCAAAGGTCTGGCCGCCCTGGCTCCCGGCGCTAAACCCGCCGCCCGGCATCCGGGAGAAACGCAGATGCGGGAGCAAACGCAGGGTCAGCAGCTTTTGCACCGGCGGCAGCAGCAGCAGCAGGCCGAGCAGATCGGTAAAGAAGCCCGGCAGTAACAGCAGCAGCCCGGCAATCATCAGCGAGACGCTCTTGATCATCTCCGCCGCGGGACTCTCTCCGGCGGCCATCTTCTGCTGCATCAGCAAAATATTTTTAAAGCCCTGGTTGCGCACCAGCGACATGCCGATGACCGAGGTAAAGATCACCAGCACCAGCGTGAGCAGGACGCCAAAGACATGGGCGACCTGAATAAAAATCGAGATTTCAATGTAAACGTATAAAAATATAGCAATTAGCGGTATCCAGCGCACTGGCGTCTCCTGTAGGTTTGCGGCGTGCTTCCTGTTGAAATGGTGCTTAATAGTCATAATTCAATAGGATTGCATGCCATGTTGGCTGAAAATCTTTAGCCGGTGATGCATTTCACAAATTATTAAAACTAATGCAACGACTACGATAATAAGTGATCCAGATTACGGCATTTCGCTATCATCAGCATATGATCCCGGGTACGTGGCCGATTAAGGAAATAATCGTCGGTCAGCAAACACACAAAACCCCAGATATACTGTGTGTTTAGTACATTCATTCGCAGCTTGAAAAAGAAGGTTCACATGTTAAACAGCATTCGTATCGAAGAAGATTTGTTGGGCACAAGGGAAGTACCAGCGGACGCTTACTACGGCATCCACACTCTGAGAGCGATTGAGAATTTCTACATCAGCAACAGCAAAATCAGCGACATTCCTGAGTTTGTGCGTGGCATGGTAATGGTAAAGAAAGCCGCAGCGCTGGCGAATAAAGAGCTGCACACCATTCCCAAAAGCGTGGCGAATGCAATCGTCGCCGCATGTGATGAAGTCCTGAATAACGGTAAATGCATGGACCAGTTCCCGGTCGACGTCTACCAGGGCGGCGCGGGTACCTCCGTGAATATGAACACCAACGAAGTGCTGGCAAACATTGGCCTTGAGCTGATGGGCCACCAGAAAGGCGACTACCAGTACCTGAATCCGAACGACCACGTCAACAAGTGCCAGTCCACCAACGACGCTTACCCGACCGGCTTCCGCATCGCGGTCTACGCCTCTGTCGTTAAGCTGGTGGACGCCATTAATCAGCTCGGAGAAGGGTTCCAGAACAAGGCCGTTGAGTTCAAAGACATCCTCAAAATGGGCCGCACCCAGCTGCAGGATGCCGTGCCGATGACGCTGGGCCAGGAGTTCCACGCCTTTAACGTCCTGCTCAACGAAGAGACGCGCAACCTGCTGCGCACCGCGGAGCTGCTGCTGGAGGTCAACCTCGGCGCAACGGCAATCGGCACCCGGCTGAATACCCCGGACGGCTATCAACAGCTGGCGGTGCAGAAGCTGGCGGAAGTCAGCAACCTGCCGGTCGTCCCGGCGGAAGATCTGATCGAAGCCACCTCCGACTGCGGGGCGTATGTTATGGTCCACAGCTCGCTGAAGCGCCTGGCGGTCAAGCTCTCCAAAATCTGTAACGACCTGCGCCTGCTCTCCTCCGGCCCGCGCGCTGGCCTGAACGAGATCAACCTGCCGGAGCTGCAGGCTGGCTCCTCTATCATGCCCGCTAAAGTGAACCCGGTAGTGCCAGAGGTGGTAAACCAGGTCTGCTTCAAGGTTATTGGTAACGACATCACGGTAACGATGGCCTCTGAAGCGGGCCAGCTACAGCTCAACGTGATGGAGCCGGTCATCGGCCAGGCGATGTTTGAGTCAATCCACATCCTGACCAATGCCTGCTATAACCTGCTGGAGAAATGCATCAACGGCATCACTGCCAACAAAGCGGTATGTGAAAGCTACGTCTATAACTCAATTGGCATCGTCACCTATCTCAATCCGTTTATCGGCCACCACAATGGCGATATTGTGGGTAAAATCTGTGCTGAAACGGGCAAGAGCGTGCGTGAGGTCGTGCTTGAGCGTGGCCTGCTGACCGAGGCGGAGCTGGATGATATCTTCTCGGCGCAAAACCTGATGCACCCGGCTTATAAAGCAAAACGGTACACGGATGAAAACGAACAGTAACCCTTTAACCGGGTAAGACCTCAAAGGCACGTCAGCGATGACGTGCCTTTTTGTTTATAGACGCTACTAAAATTCAACAAACCAATATCAAATTGTAAACACATCAAGGAAGCCAATTATGTTTGCTGCGGAGCTTGTGATTGTCCTGCTGGCCATTTACTTGGGTGCCAGACTCGGTGGGATCGGCATCGGTTTTGCCGGTGGGCTTGGCGTACTCATCCTGACGCTCTTTTTCCAGATCAAACCCGGCGCGATCCCTTTTGACGTTATTGAGATCATCATGGCGGTGATCGCTGCCATTGCCGCCATGCAGGTCGCCGGGGGGATGGACTACCTGGTCAGCCTGGCGGAGCGCCTCCTGCGCCGTCACCCCAAACACATCACCTTTCTCGCGCCGCTGGTGACCTGGTTTATGACCATTCTCGCCGGTACCGGGCACACCGCGTTCTCCACGCTGCCGGTGATCACCGAGGTGGCAAAAGAGCAAGGCATCCGCCCCTCTCGCCCGCTCTCTATCGCCGTGGTGGCCTCGCAGATCGCTATCACCGCCTCGCCCATTTCGGCGGCGGTAGTGTTTTTCGCCGGCATCCTTGAGCCATTAGGCGTTAGCTACCTGACATTGCTGGCAATCTGTATTCCGGTCACCCTGATCGCCATCATGCTTACCGCCGTGGTGTGTAACTTCCTTGGCGCAGAGCTAAAGGACGATCCGGTCTACCAGCAGCGACTGGCCAAGGGTGAGGTTAAGTTGCGCGGCAACCAGGTGTTTCAGCTTAAGCCACACGCCAAACGCTCGGTAATGCTGTTTCTGATCGGCATCGTCGCGGTGATGATCTATGCCACCATCATCAGCCCGACGGTAGGCCTGATTACCAATCCAGTGCTGCCGCGCAACGAGGCGATTGTGGTCTTCATGCTTACCATCGCCACGCTGATCTGCCTGAGCTGCAAGGTGGACACCGGCGAGATACTCAACGCCGGAACCTTTAAGTCCGGGATGAGCGCCTGTATCTGCGTGCTGGGCGTAGCCTGGCTCGGTGACACCTTTGTGAAGAGCCACATTGAGGATATCCAGAGCGTGGCGGGCGACCTGCTGCACAGCTATCCGTGGCTGCTGGCGGTGGTGCTCTTTTTTGCCGCCACCCTGCTCTACTCCCAGGCGGCGACCACCAAAGCGCTGATGCCCGCCGCGCTGCTGCTCGGCGTCAGCCCTTTGACCGCTATCGCCTCGTTCGCCGCCGTGTCGGCGCTGTTTGTGCTGCCCACCTACCCGACGCTGCTGGCGGCAGTGGAGATGGACGACACTGGCTCGACCCGCATCGGCAAATATGTCTTTAACCACGCCTTCCTGATCCCCGGCGTGATCGCCATCGCCCTGTGCGTCATTTTGGGCTTCGCTATTGGTGGTCTGGTGTTGTAAATGTCGTTAAAATCGGGCTGCCTGGCGGCCCGGTTGATTAATCCCCCGCCAGCGGCGTGCTATAGTGGCTTTTTTCGTTTGATACGAGATTGCCGATGAATATGCCTGATGCCGTCGTTGTGCTCTGTACCGCCCCGGATGAAGCCACCGCCCAGGACCTGGCGGCCAAAGTGCTGGCAGATAAGCTCGCCGCCTGCGTCACGATCCTGCCCGGTGCCACCTCGCTCTACTACTGGGAAGGCAAGCTGGAGCAGGAGTACGAGGTCCAGATGCTGCTGAAAAGCACAACTGCGCATCAGGAGGCGCTGCTGGCCTGCCTGAAATCGCATCATCCCTATCAGACCCCTGAACTATTAGTGCTGCCCGTCGCACATGGAGACAACGACTACCTCTCATGGCTCAACGCATCCTTACGCTAATCCTGCTGCTTTGCAGTACGCCCGCCTTTGCCGGGCTGTTTGACGCACCCGGCTCCGCGAAGTTTGTTCCCGCTGACAGCGCGTTTACCTTCGACTTTCAGCAAAATGAGCACGACCTGACGCTTAACTGGCAGATCAAAGAGGGCTACTACCTCTATCGCCAGCAGATCAGCGTCACGCCCGCGCAGGCGGATATCGCCCCGCTCCAGCTCCCGAAGGGCGAGAGCCACAAAGATGAGTTCTTCGGCACCAGCGAAATCTATCGCCAGCGGCTCAGTCTGCCGTTGACGGTGCGCTCGGCCGATAAAGCGGCGACCTTAACCGTGACCTACCAGGGCTGCGCGGCGGCAGGCTTCTGTTATCCGCCGGAGACCAAAATCGTACCGGTCAGTGCGGTGCAGCCGCTGGCGCAGAGCGCGCCGGAGCAACCCGCACCTGATCCGGCCGCGCCTACGCTGCCTTTCTCGGCGCTGTGGGCGCTGTTGATCGGGATTGGCATCGCCTTTACCCCCTGCGTACTGCCGATGTACCCGCTCATCTCCGGGATCGTGCTGGGGGGCAAAGCGCGCCTCTCTACCGGACGTGCGCTGCTGCTGACCGTGCTCTACGTGCAGGGCATGGCCCTCACCTATACCGCCCTAGGCCTGGTCGTAGCCGCCGCCGGGCTACAGTTTCAGGCGGCGCTCCAGCATCCATACGTCTTGATCGGGCTGTCGGCGATCTTCACCCTGCTGGCGCTGTCGATGTTTGGCCTGTTCACGCTCCAGCTGCCGTCATCTTTGCAAACGCGCCTGAGCCTGATGAGCAACCGCCAGCAGGGCGGCTCGCCGGGCGGCGTCTTTGCGATGGGAGCCATCGCCGGGCTGATCTGCTCCCCCTGCACCACCGCGCCGCTCAGCGCCATTCTGCTCTATATTGCCCAGAGCGGTAATCTGTGGCTCGGCGGCGGTACGCTCTACCTCTATGCGCTCGGCATGGGTATTCCGCTGATCCTGGTGACCCTGTTCGGCAACCGTCTGCTGCCGAAAAGCGGGCCGTGGATGGAGCAGGTCAAAATCGCCTTTGGCTTTGCGATCCTTGCCCTGCCGGTGTTTTTGCTGGAACGTATAGTAGGCGAGACGTGGGGCCTGCGCCTCTGGTCGCTGCTCGGCGTGGCGTTTTTCGGCTGGGCATTTATCACCTGTTTGACGGGTACCCGGCGCGGAATACGTGTGCTACAGATCGTCCTGCTGGGTGCGGCGCTGGTCAGCGCGAAACCCCTACAGGACTGGGCGTTTGGCGTCAGTGCCTCTGCTCCGCAGACGCAGCTTAACTTTACCCGCATCGCCAGCGTGGATGAGCTAAACCAGGCCCTGGCGCAGGCCAGGGGCAAACCGGTGATGCTCGATCTCTATGCCGACTGGTGCGTGGCCTGTAAAGAGTTTGAGAAGTACACCTTCAGCGATCCGCAGGTACAGGCGGCGCTGAAGGAGACGGTGCTGCTGCAGGCGGATGTGACCGCCAACAGCACCGAGGATGCCGCCCTGCTTCGCCACCTTGGCGTGCCGGGCCTGCCGACAATTCTGTTCTTTGACGCCCAGGGCAACGCGCAGCCTGCGCAACGGGTGGCAGGATTTATGGACGCGGAAGCATTTAGTAGACATTTGCGCAATCGCCAGCCATAAACTACACCAGGAGTGGAAAAATGGTTCTAAAAACGCAGGAGAACACCGTGCAACGTGAAGACGTCTTAGGGAAAACATTGCAGTGGCTTGAGATCGAAGGCCTTGCTGCCACGACGCCCGAAATTATCGCCGAACGTCTTAATTATCCATTGGACGAGTTTTTGCGCTTTTGGCCCGATAAAGAGGCGCTGCATTACGATGCGCTGCGCCACCTCAGCCAGCAGGTTGATGCCTGGCGCAGGCAGATGCTGTTAAACGACGAGCTGAGCAAAGAGCAGAAGCTGCTGGCTCGCTACACGGCGCTTACCGAGTGCGTGACTAACCACCGCTATCCGGGCTGCCTGTTCATTGCCGCCTGCACTATCTATCCGGATCCGGCCCACCCTATCCATCAGCTGGCGGATCAGCAAAAGAGCGCGGCGTACGCCTATACCCACGAGCTGCTGACCTCGCTGGAGGTGGACGATCCGGCGATGGTCGCGAAACAGATGGAGCTGGTGCTGGAGGGCTGCCTCAGCCGGATGCTGGTCAATCGCAGCCAGGTAGACGTCGATACCGCCTACCGGCTGGCAGAAGACATTCTGCGCTTTGCCCAGTGCCGTATGGGCGGTGCGCTGACCTGATATCAGAGCAGCAGCCCTGCCCACGCGGAGATCAGCAGGCACAACGCCATTACCCGCTGAAACCAGACCAGCGAGGCGGGAGTGCGAAAGATTCGGTTTACCGCTCTGCCGCAGAAGGCCCAGACGATCAGGCAGAGCTGGGAGATGATCAGAAACAGCAGCGCCATCACGGCGATCTCCCGCAGCGGATGCGCCCCGTTGGGCGCAAACAGGCTCACCACCGCCAGCGCCATCATCCATGTTTTTGGGTTAATCAGCTGCAGCGCGGCGGCTGCCCGGACGCTGAAGGGCCGCTGCGCCTCTCCGCCCAGCTCTGCGGCTGGAGCACGAAACAGCTGCCAGCTCATCCAGCTTAGCCATAGCACCCCCGCCCAGCTCATTCCCGTACGCACCAGAGGATACTGGCGCAGCACCTCTCCCGCCCCTGCGCCAGAGACCAGCACAATCAGGCTGGCAGCCACACAGCCGCTTACCACGGCGGGCAGCGTGGCCTTTACGCCAAAGCGCTGGCTGCTGGCGAGGACCAGGATATTAGTGGGACCGGGGGTTATGGACGCCACGAAGGCAAACAGCATAAACGGCAGCCAGGCATAGAACATATTCACAGGCAGGACTCCTTATTATCTTATCGTGTCCTGACTGTCGCGTTATTTCATTGCCGCGTCTGGAAGATTTGTGCATAAGCTGCGGTAGCGCGCCGGAGAGAGGCGATAGGCACGCTGGAACCAGCGTCCGAGGTGGCTCTGATCGGCAAAGCCCAGCGCCGCAGCCACGCTGGCAGGCTGCTCCCCTTTCGCCAGCATGGCGCGGGCGCTCGCCAGCCGGAGCTGAATAAGCCAGGCGTGGGGCGAGAGGTGAAACTCGCGCTTAAAGCAGCGCGTGAGCGTGAAGCGATCGGTGCCGGTCTCCCGCGCCACGTCGTCCAGACCAATGTTGTCCCCACGGTGAGCGTAGAGATAGTCCCGCGCCCGGTGGGCAATCGCCGTGCTCTGGCGCTGCGCCGAGAGCCGCTTGCGCCACTGGCAGTGGTGCGTCAGCTGGCTGAGCAATCCATCCATCATCCCCTGCTGCACGATGCGCATCTCATCGTTGTGCAACGTCAAGAAGGTTTGGGCGATAGCGTTCACCAGCTGCGGCGCGCGGGCGATGGTCTGGTCAAAATGCAGCGAATAGCTTGAGGGCGTGGCATCGTACAGGCCGCGCAGCGTGTCGCTCAGCCAGCGGTCGTCGAGATAGAATGTCAGATAGGTAAAGCCGCCCTCTACCGGCGCGTCGCCGTCGTGGATCTCTCCCGGCTCCAGCAGAAAGGCATCGCCCGGCGTGCTGCGATGACGCTCACGACGACAGTGAAACTGCTGGGTACCGGTCAGGGTAATGCCCACCAGGTAGCTGTCGTGCCAGTGCGGATCGAAAGCGTGGCCCTCAAAGTGCGCGCGGATGGTTTCGATGCCGGTATCAGCATGCTGCCGCAGCTCCAGCCAGTCTGCCATATCAACCTCCTGAATGATTCCCGAGTGTAGCATCAATCATTCAGCGTGAAAGGTCTGGAAGATTTGTGCAGCACGACCCAAAAATAGCTGAGATGCGGCAACCTGCCGAAGAGTTTGACCGATCACAGAAGCAAAAAAACATAATTAATTAATATAAAATCGCAATAGATCCTCCGCAGTCATCTGTGTCAGAAAGTAACCCTCATTCATAAGAAAGCGGAGATATGATTCAAATGAGTAGAGGCATACCAAAAAGTCATCATGATGAATACCATATATTAACGCGCGGGGAACGTATTGGTTATGGAATGGGGGACTTTGCGCAAAACCTTGTTTTTGGCACAATAGGCGGCTTTCTTGCTCTGCATATGCTGACTGTTAATGCTATCGGTACAGCAACCGCAGGGTTTATATTTCTTTTCGTCCGAATCATCAATGTCTTTTGGGATCCAATGGTGGGGACCTATGTCGACAAACGAATTTCAGCAGCGGGAAAGTATCGTCCCTGGCTCTTAAGAGCGGGCGTGCCGCTGGTTATTCTCTCCGCTTTGCTTTTTACACCTATTCCCGGTATCAGAGGTTCAGTTCCCTTTGCCTTTATTATTTATTTGGCGCTGGATTTGGTCTATTCATTGGTAAACATTCCGTATGGATCTCTTAATGCTTCACTGACAAGAGATCCTGAATCTATTGATAAACTGACCAGTACACGAATGATGCTGGCCAACACGGCCAATCTTCTTGTCTATACCCTATTCCCCATGTTTGTCCAAATGGCTTCACCAAAGGATCGCAGCCTCAAGGATACGGGTTTCTTTGGGCTTGAGCTTAACATGGGCAATTATACCGACCCGACAGCTAATTACGCCTGGTTTGGCGTTTACTCGATTTATATGTTAATCGGTGCTGTAGCCCTTTTTATCTGCTATAAGTTCACGAAAGAACGTGTGGTCGCGACTGCAGAACAGACTGCCAACGTAAAAACAACCGATCTCTTCCTTGAACTGAAATACAACCGACCGCTGGTTATCCTCGGCCTGTTTTTTATGCTAGGGTTTACGTTCATGTTTTTCATGAATACCGTAAATGGTTTTTTCAATCAGTTTGTTGTCGGCCATTCAGAGTGGATGGGCGCTGTAGGCCTGGTCGCATCAATTCCAGGGATTCTGTTCCCCGTTTTCTGGCCAAGGCTTAAGAAAATTTTTGGCAAAAAAGGGTTCTTCCATCTCTTTCTTGGCATGTTTATCGTGGGTGAAATGCTAACTTACGTTTGGTCACGCGAAGGAATGCATGACGCCTTGTGGCTTGCTTATATCGCAACCTTTATTAAACAGTGGGGTTTGACGTCAGCGACCGGATTCATGTGGGCGCTGGTCCCTGAAGTGATTGCTTATGGCGAATTAAAATCAGGCAAGCGCAACGCCGCCATCATTAATGCGATTATGGGGCTTTTCTTCAAGATTGGCTTTACCCTTGGCGGCGCAATCCCGCTTTGGTTACTGGCCGCGTATGGCTTTAACGAAACAGGCGCGCAACAAAGTGCCAATGCAATCGACGGGATCATTATGACGGCGGTCTGGATCCCCATTTTTTTAGCTGTCATTTCGATGATCGTCATTCAAGTCTATCCCATCTCAGACAAAAATGTTACCGACATCAACCGTCAGCTCGATGAGATACGCGTGTAATTAAAAGAACTAAAAACAACCAAAATAGAAAGAAGCAGCTTAAAAAGGTAGAAATCTATGTCACTTATTCAAAACCCTATCTTACGTGGCTTTAATGCCGACCCGAGTATTATCCGTGTAGAAGACACTTACTATATCGCGAGCTCCACGTTCGAGTGGTTTCCTGGCGTTCGTTTACATGAGTCCAAAGATCTGCAGCACTGGAATCTACTCCCCAGTCCATTATCAACTACCGCGCTGTTAGATATGAAAGGAAATCCTTCATCAGGCGGAATCTGGGCGCCAGACCTCTCTTATGCCGAGGGTAAATTTTGGCTAGTGTATACAGATGTGAAAGTCACAGAGGGTGCCTTTAAAGACATGACCAACTATCTGTCCACCGCAACAGATATTCGTGGTCCCTGGACAGATCCGATCAAGCTTAATGGCGTCGGTTTTGACGCTTCCCTTTTCCATGACGAAGATGGGCGTAAATATATCGTTCAACAGACCTGGGATCATCGGGAGTATCACCATCCCTTTAACGGCATTACCTTAACCGAGCTTGATATCAATACACTGAAACCTATGCCAGAAACAGCACGAACCCTTTATCGCGGCACTGCCGTTGCACTTGTTGAGGGGCCACATATCTACAAACTGAATGGCTATTACTATCTTTTTGCCGCTCAGGGCGGGACCGTTTTCACCCACCAGGAGGTAGTTGCACGTTCAAAAACCCTCGACGCCAACAGCTTTGAGACACAGCCAGGAGAAGTGTTCTTAACTAACGTGGACACCCCAGACAGCTATATCCAAAAACAGGGTCATGGTGCGCTGGTTTCGACGCCCAAAGGAGAGTGGTATTACGCTTCACTCTGCGCTCGTCCGTGGAATCGTGCAGGTGAATCAGCCTACGATCCCCGAGGCTGGTCAACCCTGGGCAGAGAAACGTCTATCCAAAAAGTGTATTGGGATGAGGAAGGCTGGCCACGAATTGAAGGTGGTCACGGAGGAAAAACCTTTGTTGCAGGCCCCGTCGATGCCATTCATACCGAAAGCGCAAAAGATCACAGCCAGCATGATGAGTTTGACACGCCGACACTCGATCTCAACTGGAATACGCTTCGCGTTCCGTTCACCGAAAAGATGGGCACAACAGGTGACGGAAAATTAACGTTACTAGGGCAAGGTTCTTTAGCGAATACGCATGACCTGTCGCTTATTGCGCGGCGCTGGCAAGCTTTTTATTTCAATGCTCAGGTAAAGGTAAAATTCGATCCTTTTACCTATCAACAGATGGCAGGGTTAACAAATTACTATAACGATCGTCACTGGAGCTTTGTTTTCATTACATGGAATGAAATTAATGGCGCAGTGATCGAAATAGCCGAAAACAACCGAGGAAAACATACCTCGTACCTGAAAGATAAAGCCATCAAGATCCCAGAAGAGACCGAGTACGTCTGGTTCCGCACGAAGGTTCGGAAGGAAACCTACACTTATGAATACAGCCTGGATGGGACAAACTTTATTGAAATCCCTGTCACATTAGATGCCGCAATTCTTTCAGATGATTATGTACTGCAAAGCTATGGCGGATTCTTTACCGGGGCATTCGTTGGCCTTGCGGTAGTTGACTACTCTGGTTACGCAGCCAAAGCCGAGTTTTATCATTTCGATTATCACGAGCTTGGTGACACCTTCGTAGCCGATGACACTTATAGCTGGAAAGCCAGCGAATCACGCTTTGATTAGCTATTGGTTTGGGAAATCTGAGCAAATGTGCAGCACAAAGGCGTAGATTGTCGCAATAGTAAGCAGTTGAACGTCTTTTCGATGATTTTGATTGACGGAAGGAGGCGACTACGGTTTAATGCGCTGCGTTGCCCGGATAGCTCAGTCGGTAGAGCAGGGGATTGAAAATCCCCGTGTCCTTGGTTCGATTCCGAGTCCGGGCACCACTATTCTTAACCCTCGCCTTTGGCGGGGGTTTTTTCGTTCCGGGGAACGCACTCTCCATCGAACTGCGTTCGATTATTCGCCGCAGGCGGCTCACCCCTTCGGGGCCAGCGCAAGCGCTGTTCAAAAACGCTCCCGGCGTTTTTGTCCGAGTCCGGGCACCACTATTCTTAACCCTCGCCTTTGGCGGGGGTTTTTTCGTTCTGGGGAACGGACTCTCCATCGAACTGCGTTCGATTATTCGCCGCAGGCGGCTCACCCCTTCGGGGCCAGCGCAAGCGCTGTTCAAAAACGCTCCCGGCGTTTTTGTCCGAGTCCGGGCACCACTATTCTTAACCCTCGCCTTTGGCGGGGGTTTTTTCGTTCCGGGGAACTGACTCTCCATCGAACTGCGTTCGATGACTCGTCACGTCCCCGCGACTCGCCCTGCTTCTGCCATCCCGCCTCAGCATTTCTCTTGAGCAGTTACCGACCTTTAAAAAAACCCCAATATTGCTGTGTGTTTATTTGCGCTAAGTATTCAGGCTGCTTTTTTGCGCAGGTTCAACGCTGTTTCCTGTATATCATATACAGGCCTCGGCCCTGGACGATCGATACGAAAAAAAATCCATTAACCCCCTGATTTTAATAGAGGAAAGTATTGGTTAAATCATAACCGCAACAATAGATCGGGCGCATATATAAATAACACAGTAACTAAATTATAATTCTTTAACATCCGGTCGATATATGAGGTCAGAATGCGGTTAATTGTTATGCTGTTAAGCTTTATGCTCTTCACACCGGTCTGGGCAGGCGAGCTTTCCAGACCTGCCGGTAAAGTCCTTTTAACGCTGTCTGGTAATATCAAAAATACCAATGAAGGTGGAAAAGCCGTCTTTGATCTCGCTAGCCTTGAGAAACTGGGTATGGTCAGCTTTCAGACGACGTCTCCCTGGTATGATGGGCGCACTACCTTTACGGGTATCCCACTACAAAAGCTCATGGACTATGTCGGGGCGAAAGGTTCTGTTGTTAAGGTCACTGCGCTCAATGACTACACCACTGAAATCCCTCTCAGTGATTTTAAGAAACACAATGTCATCCTTGCTGTAAAAATCAACGGAGAATATATGCGCATCCGTGATAAAGGCCCGTTATTTGTTGTTTACCCTTATGACAGCAAGCCGGAGCTAAATAATCAGATCTATTATTCAAGATCGGCCTGGCAGGTCAGTAGAATGAATATTGAGTAAGGGGTCAGAAGACCAACATGAACAGAATTCTGGCTGGCATCATCTGTTTCCTTTTTATATCTACCGGATATATCTCCTTTCTTGTGCATGAAAGGCAACAAGAGTTGCAAAAATTGACCCACTACGCCGCTGCGTGGTCTGCTGCACAGATAGTCTCAGAGTATTATCGGCTTGAATCGATGCTTGGCCTTTACACTATCGATGAGACGATGCCGCTGGATGATGTGCGTATGCGTCTCGATCTTATGCTCAGCCAGAGCGATTTAATGAAAGAAGGTGATCTGAGGAATTATATAGAGAGTAATAAGGCCCATCATACTCTGGCTTTACAGCTTGAGAAGACGCTTGAGTATCTGGATCTTCATCTTGAGAAAATGAACCGCTCAGAACTCCAGGACTATCTGAAAAAAATGCAGACGCTTAATGCCCAGCTGGGGAGTCTGTCATCCGGCGCTTTAGATAAAGATATCAACCTGATTAATGACGCCAATCTCAAAATCAAAGCGCTGTACTATATCTACTCAGCCACATCGTTATTGCTGCTCATAATGAGTGCGATACTTGGCGTACTGGTATTTTATCAAAACAGAAATATTCTGAAGACACATCTTCAGGTGCAGAATCTTGCTGATGCACTGCAAGAATCTAAAGAAAAACTGCAAGCCCAAAATGCAAAGTTGGAGTATGACATCTTCCATGACTCACTGACACAGATGAATAACCGCCATTTTTTCTGGGGGAATTTGAATGAAACCATCGAGAGCGCAGTAAAAAACAATAATTCTGTGGTTGTGATGTTGTTTGATTTGAATCGATTCAAAGAGGTCAATGATACGTATGGTCATGATGTCGGCGATATGTTATTACGCCAGATATCAGACCGCCTGATTTCGATGGGCCTGATTTCCGATACGCTTTCCCGTTTAGGCGGTGATGAGTTTGCGTTTATCTCGAGTGGCCTGACGGAGAGTTGTGCCGTTTCACTAGCGCAAAATATAATCGATGCTATCAGCCAGCCCTACACGCTTTATAATACGATTATCAATATAACCACCAGTGTCGGCATTGTTATCTCAGACACTGAACGCCGCTCCGACTATCTCTACAAATTTGCCGATCTGGCTCTTTATGAAGCCAAAAATGAAGGCGCGGGTAAGATAAAAGTCTTCCGCCAGTGGATGTTAGAAAAACTGCAAGAAAGCCGAACCCTTGAGCATGATATGGCACAGGCGTTAGTGAACAAGGAGTTCGTGGTTTACTATCAGCCTATTGTCGATTCATTCAGCCGGGAAATTTACAGCTATGAAGCCCTTATTCGTTGGCTGCATCCTCTGAAGGGCCTCCTGTCGCCGGACAGCTTTATTCCTGTGGCTGAGAAAACAGGGATGATTAACGAGATGGGGAAATCGGTGCTTGAAATAGCCTGCCGGGAGGCCGCCTCCTGGGCGATCCCAGCTAAAATTTCAGTGAATGTCTCTCCTGTTCAACTAAGCAGCGAAGCCTTTGCTGGGATAGTGCTGTCCATTCTGAACGAAACGGGACTCCCCGCTGAACGTCTTGAACTGGAAGTGACTGAATCCTCTCTCTTTACAGAGAGCACTACGCCGATGAATACGCTTAACATGCTGCGAGGACTGGGGGTGAAGATCTCCATCGATGATTTTGGTACCGGTTATTCTTCTCTTTCGCGCCTCAGCAAACTTGCCTTCGATAAAATCAAAATAGACAAGTCCTTCGTGCATTCGATATCAACACAGGAAGACGCCCTTAATATCATCAGGCTCATCACCGGCATGGCGAAATCCCTCAATATGAAGGCCGTTGCGGAAGGTGTTGAAACTAAGGAGCAGCTGGAAAGCCTTCAGATGCTGGGCTGTGATTTCTCACAAGGCTATCTGTTCGGTAAACCTCAGCCTTATGTAGATGAGAAAATCAAAAACGGTTAAAGGGAAAATGTGCTCCCTGCCTGTGAATTCATAGCGCAACACAGGCATGACCGCTATCTCTGCTGCCTACGCTATATAAAGGGCGGCCTTAAAGCGTTCTGACGCATCAAACCTCTGAAAGGTGCGCTATGTCATCACACATCTCTTGTAACTCATTGATCATCCTTGCCACATGGAAACCATCGCACACAGAGTGATGTACCAAAACGGCGAGAGGCAATAATGTTTTTTCACCTTGTTTATAGTATTTCCCGAGAGTGAACATGGGGGAAAAAAAGTTCTTCATATGAGCTACATTCGTATTAAAGCTGGTAAAACTTACCCAAGGAATAGCTGATATAAAAAATACATTTTCCCGCGATTCCGCCTTAGGCCAATAAGAGAGGTTATCACAATACGTTGTGGTGTCTTCAGAATAAATTTTTTGGAAGTGATGAATATTGCCATCGTAGTGACTCCATAATGAAGAAAAAGTCTCGGTTTCTTTATGGAAAATCGTGTAGCTTGGATGAACCTCATTCCATATAACAAGCGCATTATCCTTTATGGCCATGCGGAACTCCGCATGATTGTTTACGACTTTAGAAAGAAGAAAAATAATAGTAGGATAAAATTTCCAGCCAGCTTGCTTTATATGCTTTAGCAGCGCGGTAATATCCAGCAGGACGGTTTGGTTAAAGGTACATTGGGCAAACGACTGAAATACCTCAAAATGCTCCCTTCTTGCCCAACGAGACATGTCAACAGGCGTATATTCCGGGGTTGTTTTTTCCATTTTTTAACCTTTGATTATAAATTATCTATCAGACGTCAATCTAATTTTTTGTATATTAAAAAAGATATATGGCCCAACCCGTTTTGGCAGAGAGCGCATTTTTGAGAGTAGCGCATCCTTATGCTCGCGGGAAGGAGACCTAAAACATTTAGTATATCAGATACTAAAAGTAGAGTGCTTGAATCCTTACCCTTTAGAACGAGCTTTAACATCCCCGTGTCTTTGATTCGGTGACTCGTCGCATCCCTGCGACTCGCCTGCGGGCCAGCGCAAGCGCTGTCTGCTCCGAAAACCTATTTATTTATCTGCTGCGCGGATTTTAAGTGCTGTTCAACGACTGGCGTATGCGCGTCGGCCAGGGCCTTCACATCCGGATCCTTGATCATTTTGGCATCGCTCTGCAGCTTCGACAGCACCATCTGGTGATCCTTGGTGCCGGCGTTTTCCATATACATCTTGTCAAATGCGTCACCGCTCTGCTTTTCCAGATTGGCGGCCATAGTCTTATGCATGGCATCCGGCTCAGTCGGCAGCGTTACGCCTTTTTGCTGGGCGACCGCCTGTACTTTGGTCAAGGCACCGCCGTGGTCATTAACCATCTGCTGAGCGAATGCTTTGACTTCGCTGCTTTGGGCTTTGCTCAGCGCGATCTTGGCGGCAGCGATTTCATTGATGTTGGCCTGCGCCATGTCCTTCAACGCTTTTTCGTCACCAGAGTCGAGCTTGGCAATCGAGCCGGTCTGGCCTACGGTGTTACTCTGCGCAGCGCTCGTCGTCTGGGCTTGTACGCCTACAGCGCTGAACATAGCGGCTGCTACCGATACGGCCAGCAGCCCTTTCAAGGTTTTACTCTTTTGCATGTTATTCTCCAGATGGTCATGGGTACGGTTTGTGTGAGGTAATTAACCGTGCGCAGCCTTGTAGATAAATGACAACTGCAATGGTCAGTATAGTGGATGAACGATTTAAGGCCGCAGGTTAACGCCGTTACCCTCTCTCCATTCCATCAATTTATTTGACCAATTCCGTTAAACAAATGGCATTTATTCTCACTATGTAACGCGTAAAGTAGGCGTATCGAAAGCAGGCCCCGGTCTGCCGCCTATTTCTCTGAAGCTGGGATAAACGCCATGAAAAAGATCGGATTTTTGTCATTTGGTCACTGGACGCCATCGCCGCAGTCCGGAACCCGTTCGGCCGCTGACGCGCTGCTGCAATCCATCGATCTGGCCGTTGCCGCCGAAGAGCTGGGCGCGGATGGCGCCTATTTCCGGGTGCACCACTTTGCCCGCCAGCTCGCCTCCCCCTTCCCGCTGCTGGCAGCCGTGGGCGCGAGAACCCGCCGGATTGAAATCGGTACCGGCGTGATCGACATGCGCTATGAGAACCCGCTCTATATGGCGGAAGATGCCGGTGCGGCGGATTTAATCTCTGGCGGCCGGTTGCAGCTGGGTATCAGCCGTGGCTCTCCGGAGCAGGTGATCGATGGCTGGCGCTATTTTGGTTATGCCCCGTCCGAAGGAGAAAATGAGTCGGATATGGCCCGCCGCCACACCGAGGTGCTCCTGGACGTGCTGCGTGGCGAAGGCTTTGCCAAGCCTAATCCACAGCCGATGTTCCCGAATCCGCCGGGCCTGCTGCGCCTTGAGCCGCACTCGGAGGGTCTGCGGGATCGTATCTGGTGGGGCGCCGGTTCGAATGCCACCGCCGTCTGGGCCGCGAAACTGGGCATGAACCTGCAAAGCTCGACGCTGAAGGACGATGAGACAGGCGAACCGTTCCATATTCAGCAGGCAAAACAGATCCGGGCCTATCGCGAAGCCTGGGCAGAAGCGGGCCATACCCGTACGCCACGCGTCTCGGTTAGCCGCAGCATTTTTGCCCTGATGGATGAGCGCGACCGAATGTACTTCGGTTCAAGCCGTAACGAAAGCGACAGCATCGGGTTCCTCGATGAGAAAACGCGGGCGATTTTCGGACGTAGCTATGCCGCAGAGCCTGAAAAGCTGATCGCGCAGCTAAAGCAGGACGAGGCGATCGCCGAAGCGGATACCCTGCTGCTGACCGTGCCTAATCAGCTCGGCGTGGAGTACAACGCCCATGTTATCGAGTCCATCCTGAAGCACGTGGCGCCGGCGATGGGCTGGCGCGACTAAAACCGCAACCCGGCAGGACAAAACGCCTCGCGTGCTTTACAGCATGCGAGGCGTTATAGTTTATGCAGCAACTGTGCAGGCTTAAGCTCTGGAGACGCTTTATGAGTAATGAAACACCCCTGAAGTATTATGACATTGCGGATGAGTATGCGACGGAAGCCGCTAAGCCCGTAGGTGAGTCCGAACGTGACGCCCTGGCGCGCTATTTCGAGCTGCTGATCACCCGTTTGATGAATAACGAAGAGATCAGTGAAGAGGCACAGCGCGAGATGGCCCTCGAAGCGAGCATTGATGCAGAACGTATCGATGAGATCGCAGAGTTTCTGAATCGATGGGGCAACGAGTAGCATCTGTTCAAAGACGTAGTCTGCGCAGGCATTGTGCTTTACACTGCGCGCTGCAAAAATTGAGTAGATAAACGATTAATCAGGCGGTAATGGCGATGAACGGAACAATCACAACGTGGTTTAAAGATAAAGGTTTTGGATTTATCAAAGATGAGAATGGGGATAACCGTTATTTTCATGTGATTAAGGTCGCCAACCCTGAGCTGATCAAAAAAGATGCGGCGGTGACGTTCGAGCCCACCACCAATAACAAGGGCCTGTCAGCGTACGCGGTGAAGGTTGCCCCGGAAAGCAAGTATATCTACATTGCAGGCGAGCGCATCAAACTCACTTCGATCAAGTCTTACGTGGTTTACAGCGAAGAAGTGCCTGCTGATGCCGGTATCGATAAAGAGAATCCGGTGCTGTCGGTGGGTATCCTGATGAACAGCATCCGACCAAAGTCAGACATCAAGCCGGGCGAAATGCGCTCGCTGAAAAAGCTGGCGATCACCACCTTCCAGGGTACGACGCTGATCTTCTCGGAAGATGAGATAGATATCGATGCCACGGTAAAAATGCTTAAGGTCTAACGTTACTCAGACCAACGCGGCTGCCGAAATCCTGCGCTATACCCTAAGCAGAATTTCGGCAGAACTTTATTTCGCAAATAAAACACGTAACAACGTCAGCACTATTTTCCTGCGCCCCGTCACGTCCTCACCATATATGGTAGTTGCCTTTCCCGTATAGCCTGTTAAAGGCGTAAAGCGTGTATAAAGCAAAAAAATTAGATATTGACTGATGATATGGAGATGTTAAATTCCTTGCGAATTTAAATTTGAGATCGCCGCCCTTTCTATTGTCAGCTCTGTTTAACGACGGGCGATTTTCGGCTGTCGCAATACAGCGAAACACCAGCAACTTTACACCTTAACTAAAATCACGAGTATATTCTATGTCAGAACAGCTGCAAAACTCACCGCTCGCCGAAAATTCAAAAATCACTACAATCAGAATTATTTATATTCTGTTTATCGTCAGCTATTTCACTGGCGGGTTAGCGGCGCTTGTTGGCGTGATCATGGCCTATGTTAATCGTTCCAGCGCGACGCCCTTCGAGAAAGAGCATTTTAACTACCTGATCAAACTCTTCTGGATCAGCTTTGTCGTGATGATTGTCGCGGCTCTGACATGGGTATTTGTTATCGGTATGATTATTGGCCTTGTCTGGTTTATCTGGTCATTAATCAAAATTATTAAGGGTATGAGCCGTCTTGGCGAAGGCAAACTGCCGAAAGCCTAACGCCATTACGTCTATCCCCTTCAAAAAGTTATCAATGGCGACATTGATAACTTTTTTGCATTGGTAAAATCACGAACACAAATGGAACCAAGAGATGATCGTGTCACCACACAACTTCATTCTGCGAACGCTACTGATTCTCTCGCTAGCGCTTGTGTTAAACGGCTGCTCTGTCCGTTACGATAAAAACGGTAAGATGCTTTTTAACCCCGATCTGGCGAGCGTGCTGGGCAACGAAGTAGGTCAGTTTACGCTGGCCGATGGCTCAAAAGGTGCGCTTCGGGAGATGAATGGCCGCTATAGCCTGAAGTGGAGCAATCTGATGATTGAGCGTCCGCTGGAAGGGGTTAGCTGGGTGAGGATCATCAATCAGTATCAGATCGAAGGGCATACGCTGCTGTTGCTGAAGGTGGCTACGCCCGCCTGCCCGGCACAGTATCGTCTGGTCGATCTACAGAATACGCGCTCCCAGGAGTGGGCATTTACAGGCATTTGCGATATCGGGCCGGACGTGACGGCCAGCGCGGATAAGCTACAGCTCAATTTTAAAGTCGATAACCGCATCGAACAGTTCAACTGGCAGCATGGTGAGGTTTATCATCGTCGGCTCCCGGTTCAGCAAACAAAAACCGTTCAGAATAACACCGCGAATAAAACCACATCCTCCCGCAAGGCCAAATCTCAGGCCCCGGCCAAACCAACGAAACGCACCCAGGTAAAAGCCGCAGAGCCGCTGCCGCCAAAGGTCGCTCAGCCTGAGCTGGACAACTCCTTGCCCACTGAAATCTACCAGCCAACAAAAACCCGCCAGACAAGCCTGGGTATTAAGTCATGACGGAGCAGGTTTTGGGCGATAAACAGGTGCGGGATGGGATCAAACGCTCTCCTCTCCCCGCCTGGCAAAACTGGCTGGTGATGGGCATCACCCTCACCTATCTCATCTGTGAGCTGGCGTTCAATTCCCGTCTGCTGGATCTGGTAGGCAGTATCTCAACGGCAGAAGAGGTTCACAACATGGAGCGGTACGGCAGAACCTTGACTGCCATTGCCGCAGCGCTTCTGGTGTTACAATTTGCGCTTGTAGGCATCGCCAGACTGAAGAGGAAAAACCTCTCTCTGTCGCCTAAGGTCAGCATAGGCGCGGTGCTTTGCCTGTGTCTGCTCACCGGCACCGTAACGTGGCATGCTGTGGAGTGGTTTATTGAGCGCCAGGTCTCTAATAGCACGGGGGAGTTCCGCCAGATGTCTCTCCTGGCGCAGCTCTACCAACAATCGTTGATTGATGGACACCAGACGCTGGAGGGCATTCCGCTCGATAGCCACGGTGGTCAGGCGCAAACCTGGAGCAGCCCGTCAGGAAAGGCATTTCTGGCGATGCTGCCGATCCTGCTCAGCTCCGTTGACCGTTATCATGAGCTGTTGAAAAGCGGCGCGGAACAAAATTTGCGTGACAGCATCAGCGCCAGGGAGGGCGGGCTGCTTGGCTTTTACAAAGCCTGGCTCCAGGCACGGGAAGCAGTCCACAAACAGTATGTTGCCTACTACAACGACGAGATGGATATCAGCGAACCAACCCGCCGCGAGCAGGAAAAAGCCTGGCAACGGTATGAACGCTCGCTGCGCGCTAAGGGGCTGAGAACCTGGAATGTCCCCAGACGCTACTATGCCAGCGTTCGCAGCAATGTCCGCGCCCAGGGCGTGCCGGTAGCCAATAACTGGTCGCCATCGGATCGTGCTGGCTTTGATGCCGCAGTGGCGAAAACGGTCAGGCAGCAATATCTCGCCCAGCGGACCGTTGTTTTCAACGGGGTGACGATCCCCAAACGCCTCGACTGGGGCGTCTTTTTCCGCCAGGAAGTGGTACAGAAATCTCTCCGCGAAAAATTGCTGCTGCCGGCAGGCACGCTGGTGCGCGAGGAGTATCCCCTAAACGATGGGCTCAAACTTTTTGCCCTTGAGCTGCACGCTGCCCATCTTAACGAGGCGGTGAAACAGCAGTTACCGAAACTGCGTGCTTCCTTACGCAGTTATAGCATCGGTGGGGAGAATGAAAAGCAGGGAGAGGATGCCGCACGCGCGGTAATTGTACCGCCTGTTGCGCTGATCTTCTCGCTAATTGGTGCGCTCACCCATCTGGCAAAACTGCTCTATTTAATCCTCGTTCCTCTGACCGCCGCCATCTTAAGCAGAAAATCCTCGCGTACCGCACGCGTGCTTAATCACCATCCGCTGGTGTTCCCCGTGGCACTGATTTCGGGTCTGCTGGTGATGTTCAGCTACATGAATAACAGCATCACCGTCTCTCCGGCCTATCAGGATTTAAAAAACGCGTTGCAGGGTGCGAAAATTACTATCACCGATGAACCCCTGTTTCTGCGCGGCGAGTCGTTATTACGTATCGTTCACGCCGTCAGTATTGGGCAAAGCTATAGCTATCCCATGAATCAATATCTGCGGGAAACCGCGCTAGGCGGGTTTGATTTCGGCTATAGCACGCATGAAAACGCTCTTTCCCCTGGAAATGAATAATTAACGAAGCGAGGCAGAAATGAAAAAAAGCGTATTAGTTGCTGTTTTACTCGGTATGAGCGCATCGGTGTACGCCGGAGAAGCGCATGTGTGCGGTTCGCGTGAGGTAAATGCGCTGGCAAGCGATCAGGGTAATGTCGATGACAGCACCCTGTTCACCTGCGGCGGTGGCGTAAAAGGCACCATTCCGGAGCTGGCGAAACAGGGTTGGAAAATTGTGCAGGTCACTGACCAGGTTGGTACGCTTTCGCAAACGGATCCCACCAAAACTACCACCTATTCACGTCTGATTATTCAGAAAGACTAGGCGGGTTAACAAACGCCTCAGGTAGCCTTCCTGCAGAAAATGCCGCACCATGCACTATAATTCGGCAACTCTTCACCCGACTGGCGGCCTATGACTACGCAACTGCTTACCCGACACTGGCGTATTCCTGGCGCGGTAATGCTTCTGCTTACCGCGCTCCTTGCTCTCTTCACGCTGCACAGCCACTGGGGTGCGTTCATTCAGTGGTGCCTGAGCACGCAAATTACCCTCCACCGCTATCTGGTGATGTACCTGCTACAGCTCAATAATCACCAGTACAGCGGCGGCCTGTGGTTGCTGACCGGGGCATTTCTTTATGGCGTGCTGCATGCGATTGGGCCGGGCCACGGTAAGTTTATTGTCGCCACCTATCTCAGCACTAATCAGGAGAGCCCGCTGGCTACCCGAGTGGTGCCGTTTCTTGGCAGCCTGATGCAGGGCGTCAGCGCGATCCTGTTCGTGTTTATCCTGGCCGTCGGCTTTAACCTGGCGGCGGGCGACCTGAGCGAAAGCCGCTGGTACGTTGAGAAAATCAGCGCCCTGATGATTGGCGGCTTTGGCGCATACGTTATTTACCAGGCGCTGAAGAGCCTCAGGCCGCGTAAGATGCGTATCGCCTCCCTGACGCCGCTCGGGCATCAGCATGCACCAGACTGCGGCTGTGGCCATCACGGTGTAGGCATGGCGACGCAGGGTGACTGGAAGACCCGGCTGGGGGTTATTCTGGCGATCGGGGCTCGCCCGTGCAGCGGGGCGATTATGATCCTGCTCTTCTCTAACGCGCTGGGGATTGTAAGCTGGGGAATTGCCGCCGTTATGACAATGTCATTCGGTACGGCGCTGTCGATTATGGGCCTCTCACTGGCGGTCCGCTACGCCCGCGGACGTACGGCGGCGCTGTTTGGCGGCGAGGCACAGCGTCTGGCATGGCTGGTTCCAGCCTTGAAGGTTGCGGGCGGCGTGGCGTTAATTCTGTTTGCCACCGTGCTGTTTTTAACCGTGATCCCAGTTAGCGCCAACGGGGACTACATCGCGGCGGGTTGCTAAGAGCAGACATAATGTAGGCCTGATAAGCGTAGCGCCATCAGGCGTTGTCATTGACGCCGGGTGGCGGCTAAAGCCTGACCCGGCCTACCCATTCAGACTACCCATTAATAAAAAAAGCGGGCCTCGGCCCGCTTTTTACTGAGTACTGAAACTTACTCGTTAATCTTCGGATGCTGATCGACCAGTCGCGAACGCTTCTTCTGCAGCTCAGCGATCTCTTCGTCAATATCCTCAATTTTCTGCTCGATGTTGTCGTGATGCTCCTGCAGGATCTCACGCGCTTCCTGAATATCCGATGCCGCCGGGGTGGCGCCGCGCAGCGGACGGTTAGCCGTCTCCTTCATCGTAACGCCGGTGATCAGGCCAATCACTGCCACGACCATCAGGTAGTAGGCTGGCATCATCAGGTTCTCGGTGCTCTCTACCAGCCAGGCCGCCAGCGTCGGCGTCAAACCCGCAATCAGAATCGATATGTTGAAGGCGCTGGCCAGGGCGCTAAAGCGCAGGTGCGTCGGGAACATCGCGGGTAGCGTGGAGGCCATCACCCCGGTAAAGCAGTTGAGGATCACCGCCAGCATCAGCAGACCAGCAAAAATCAGGCCGATAACGTCGCTGTTAATCATCATGAAGGCCGGGATCGCCAGTAAGAACAGCGCGACGCTGCCCAGAATAACGAACGGACGACGGCCAAAGCGGTCGCTTAGCAGTCCCATCACTGGCTGGACAAACAGCATCCCGATCATGATGGCGATGATAATCAGCACGCCGTGATCTTCCGAGTAGTGCAGGTTATGCGACAGGTAGCTCGGCATATAGGTCAGCAGCATGTAGTAGGTGACGTTGGTTGAGATCACCAGACCGATACAGGCCAGCAGGCTGCGCCAGTGCTTAGTCGCAATCTCTTTAAACGATACCTTCGGTCCATCCTGCAACCCTTCGCGATCGCCCTGCTCCAGCTTATCCACATGCTGCTGGAACGCAGGCGTCTCTTCCAGAGCATGACGCAGGTAGAGGCCAATCAGCCCCAGCGGCAGCGCCAGGAAGAATGGAATACGCCAGCCCCAATCAAGGAAGTTCTCTTCGCCGACAACGGTAGAGAGCACCACCACTACGCCCGCGCCAAGCACGAAACCGGCGATGGAGCCGAAGTCCAGCCAGCTGCCCATAAAGCCGCGCTTACGGTCCGGAGAGTATTCGGCAACGAATATCGATGCGCCGGTATACTCGCCCCCTACCGAGAAGCCCTGAGCCATCTTACAGACCAGCAGCAGGATCGGTGCCCAGATACCAATGCTTTCATAAGAGGGTATCAACCCGATACAGAAGGTACTGATCGACATAATCACAATGGTGATGGCGAGTATCTTCTGACGGCCGTATTTATCACCCAGCATACCGAAGAACAGTCCGCCGAGCGGTCGGATCAGGAAGGGAACTGAGAACGTACCCAGAGCAGCTATCATCTGTACGCTAGGGTTAGCGTCCGGGAAGAAAACCTTACCGAGCGCGTAAGCCACAAAGCCATACACACCAAAATCAAACCACTCCATCGCATTACCCAGCGAAGCAGCGGTAATAGCCTTACGCAGCTTACCGTCATCAATAATGGTGACATCACGCAGCGTAATAGGCTTAACTTTTTTCCTTTTAAGCATCTTTATCCTCTTTTGACTTGCGCCCTTAATCGCCTGGCCAGGAAGGCATGCGCCTCTATGGTGATGCTAAACGTTCAGGATACCGTGGCATCCCTCTTCAAGAGTAGCAGGTTTAGATATTCATCCTGATTAAAGCCTGTACAACTAAACCTGTTTACGCCTGATTGGGCAGTTAACGAGCTATTAACATTAACAGGGTTTAAAAATGTGATCAACTTCACACAAAGAGTGCGGTTAATCTATTTCCGCCGCCTTTGGAAATCGAGGCGCCGTTAACCGCCAGGCTGCACCAGTAAATATAAAATATGGCTACACATACAATTTCCATCAATAACTCAGCTAATTATTTCAACGCTAGCAATTTAAAACTCTCATTTTTACAAGGTATTTACACTTATTTTCTCTCATCGATGCGTTATAAATCTTTACGCGAAATATGTGACGAAGATAACTAAAACGCTGTTTTATTTTCATTGAATCAATATTCCAAAGATCGCATCATAGCCGCAGTTCTAACGCGCCAGGAGGAGCGAGGGGGGCCATGCCAGCCACGATTTTCCCGGTTCGATTTGCATAATGATATCGAAGGCCTCAACGCCAGGATGCCTTAACCAATTGAAACTAAAACTATTATTTTCTCGCTCGTGTAGCGTGATGAGAAGTGAGGGTTCATAATGAAAATCAAGGCCACAATTGAACGCATCCCCGGTGGGATGATGCTAGTCCCGCTGCTGCTCGGTGCGATCTTAAATACTTTAGCACCCGATACCGGTGCCTATTTCGGTTCATTCACCAAGGGTATGATTTCCGGTACGGTACCGATTCTGGCCGTCTGGTTTTTCTGCATTGGGGCCTCCATTGATTTACGCGCTACCGGTACGGTATTACGTAAATCCGGAACCCTGGTGCTCACTAAAATTGCCGTCGCATGGCTTGTGGCGATGATTGCCGCCAGCTTTATTCCGGAGCAGGGCATTCAGACAGGCTTCTTTGCCGGGATTTCCGTGCTGGCGATTGTCTCCGCGATGGATATGACTAACGGCGGTCTCTATGCCAGCCTGATGAACCAGTACGGCACTAAAGAGGAGTCCGGGGCGTTCGTTCTGATGTCGCTGGAGTCCGGCCCGCTGATGACTATGGTGATCCTTGGCTCAGCTGGCCTGGCCTCCTTTGAGCCACACCACTTTATCGGCGCGGTGCTGCCGTTCCTGATCGGCTTTGCGCTGGGTAACCTCGACCACGATCTGAGAGCGTTCTTTAGCAAGGCGACGCCGGTACTGATCCCATTCTTCGGCTTCGCGCTGGGTAACACCATCAACCTGAAAGTGATTATGGACACTGGCCTGCTGGGTATCGTCCTCGGCGTGGCGGTGATTATTATTACCGGTATCCCGCTGATCCTGGCTGACAAGTTTATTGGTGGCGGTAACGGTACGGCAGGTGTCGCGGCCTCGTCAGCGGCGGGTGCGGCAGTCGCAAACCCGGTCATTATCGCCCAGATCAACCCGGCGTTTGAACCGGTGGCGGCGTCAGCGACGGCGCTGGTAGCAGCAAGCGTGATTGTGACGGCGATTCTGGTACCGATTATTACGGCACTCTATGCACGACGCTTTGGCGAACCGCAGAGTGCGGTGAGTAGAGAGAAGGCAATAGAAGCAGACTCGTTACATCACTAAGCCGCTTTTTCTTTCAGCCCCTCCTGCCAGCCGGGAGGGGTTACACGCTCTCCCCGAAGATCTCATCCACCATCGCCGTTGCCAGTCGCGTTGCCGAACAGAGTCTCGGCATTCCCAGCGCCACGTTTTGCCAGCTTTGAGTAATAGTCCAGCATATCGGGTGACGATCCGCGTCGCACCAGTCTCCCAGCCAGCCCAGCATATCTTTATAGTCCATCAGGCCCGGCGTGGTGGGCGTCGTTAACCACTGATGATAGAAGTGACGCGTGGCGGGCGAGGCGTTGATCCCCTGCGCCAGAAAATCGGCGGCCATAGCCCGGAGATTGTCCTTCAGCAGCGAAGAGGCCTCCGGACTGGTCAGGCGACAGGCGTCGCCGAACGCGCCCCAGCGCAGCTCTTCAAGGGCGATGTAGCAGCGCCCGGCCATAGACCAGCCGTTGTATTTGCCGGCACGCCAGCGGGTAAAAATCTGCTCGCTGTGCACGCCCGCCTGCACCATCAGACCGCGCTGGGTTAAGGCTTTCTCTTTCCACGCAGCGCGCTGGCTGAAGTGCTTATGCAGCTCGGCAATCTGCTCAGGCAAGGCGGCAGACGCGGCGGGACGGCGCTCGGCATTGTGTTGGAGCATAGCCAGCCGCTGAGTGATGCGCGAGAGGGCAAGCTGGCCCGGATCGAACATGCTTGCCAGCTTTTCGGCCAGGCCAAGGCGCAGGGCGTCGTTCTCAGTAAAGACGCCGGCCATAGCCCACGGACGCAGCTGCGTCTGGTTCATGATCTCCTGCGTCAGGCGATCGCGTAACAGCTGCTGCTGCGGCACGATCTGCGCCTGGCGGGGAGCATCAATGCCCAGCACCAGATCGACGATAAACTTCGGATGGATACACTCCAGCGTACTTCCGGGTCCGTCCAGTAGTCGATTTTTCATGGTTAGTCTGCCGCGAATAGGGTTTGAATATCATCGCGTAACAGGCGGGCATCCTCATGGATCCATGTCGCCGTCGTCATACACTGCTTCAGGTGCTGACGAAGCGCCATTACCGATGACGCATTCTGCTGGCGGATCGCCAGACTGTCACGCAGGCTCTCCTGCAGTCCGG
The DNA here is from genome assembly GCA_002918705.1 of Escherichia sp. ESNIH1. Taxonomy (GTDB): domain Bacteria; phylum Pseudomonadota; class Gammaproteobacteria; order Enterobacterales; family Enterobacteriaceae; genus Pseudescherichia. Next base: position 670,099 of record PQKR01000001.1, read on the forward strand.
AAAGACTCAGCGAAAATTCGGCAAAGAAGGTGGCCATCCCCGCCGTAACTGAAACATCGACCTGTGCCGCCAAAGCTTTACGAATTTGTGCACAAAAATGCGCAACATGGGCGATCAAATTCTTATGCAGCAGTGAAACATCGATAACATAACGCGTACGGGTGACCACATAGTCATTCCACCCCCAGCCGGGATTGTTGAGCCAGCGGGACATCGACTCGCGTACACCGCTAACGCGCGACTGCCCGACCGGCAGATCCTCAGAGGCAATAGCATCAACAAAAAGCTGGCGCGTATTAAAGTTCAGGGTGCTGGCCTGGAATGCGGGCAGGCTGATGCGCGCCCGGAACCCGGTATGGCTGAGCTCCTCTTTAATGCGCGTTTCGATAGGACGCATGGCATCATGCAGGGAGCGGGTCAGGGTATTCTCCAGCTGGTCAAAACGCAGCGCCAGTTCACGGCCAATTCTCTCCTGTGCCGCCAGCAGGATCACTTCGCAGGCGGAGCGGATTTTGCTCAGCACGATCTGCGCCTGCCCCTCCTCCTCCAGCACCAGCTTGCCTGGACCAAACTCCTCGTCCTGATGGAGGCTGGCAAAGCTCAGGTTGGCCATCTCCATCAGCGTGCCATCTTTAAAATAGCTGTCGATCGCGCTAATGATATCGGCCTGCTGACCGTTGATGAAAACGTCCGCCGCGGCCAGCGCCTCGTCAACCTCATGGTTAACTTCATCGCTTACCCGCTCCTGACAGCTTTTCAGCAGGGTCATATCCTCTTCGAGACGGGCAATATTGTGCTCAAGCTTCTCAAACGCCACGGTCAGGCTCTGATAGCGGAAATCAAGATACTCGCTGGCGCTGTGTGAGTAGTTTAAGAGCTTATGGGATGCCGAACGCAGGGCGTAGAGCGAGGCGTTGGCATGGGCGGCGTGGAGCAGCTTGCGGATCGGCTGCTCAAACAGCGAATCCTCCCACAGCAGCTCCGCCGCATGATGAATGTGGGCGATGTCGTCGAGATCCGCCAGCCGCCAGCGACGGCCTAACGCCTCTTCGGCAAAGTCCTGCACCCACGGCTGCTCATCGGGTTCGGGCAGCTTGCCGCGCAGGTTCAGCTCATGGCGGGCGCGGTTCGCCAGGTAGCCCCACATTGAGGAGACCGGAAAGATCTGCCCCGGGTTGATATTGCCTTTCATCAGCGTCCCGGCGATCAGCGCCCGGACCTGATCTTCATCGTCGCTGTTACGATCCTTCTGATCGAATTTATTCACCAGCGCATAGAGCGGTACCGATTTGCCTACCGCCGCGATCGCCTGGCGAACCTCTTCATCCGAGATAGATTTAAGCTGGGTATAGTCGAGCACTGCCAATACTGCCGAAGCCCGCGCCAGCTGTTCGTTTAGCATCTGCTGCAGATGGGGCTGCCCGGCCTCGTTTGGTCCGGGAGTATCCAGCAGCGTCAGCTGGCCCATATTGTTCTCCAGCCCGGCGAGGTGTACAAACTCAACCTCAATCACGGGAATATGCTCAATGGCGGTATAGGCGGAGAAGGGAAAATCGACCTCCAGCGCTTTTGACAGGCGCACCAGATCGTTCAGGCTCTTCAGACAGTGGAAAATGGGCTGCGCGCCCAGATAGTGTTTATCAAAGGCATCGCCCTGCTGGATACGTTCCAGCAGCGTCGTCATATCTTTGTCGATCTCCAGCTTTTGCGCCAGTCGCTCGCGATCGACGTTAAATAGCCGCGTCTGAAGCTGCTGGGTCAGCGCGTCGATCGGCCCAACGTGGGAAAAGTGCAGCACCGGCTCTTTCTGTCCCGGCGTGTGGCGAATAAGGGTCGGCAGGGCCGTCATTGGCCGATTACGGTTGGGTAACACCTCGGTACCGACAATGGCGTTAATCGTCGTCGATTTTCCCGCCTTCATCGTGCCGACAATCGCCAGCACCATCTCCAGACGGGTAATTTTCCGCAGCTCGTTATCCAGGGTGGCGTACTGAGCCTCCACGCCCCGGGCGCTAAAATGCAGCGGCAGCACGTTGGTCGTGCCTCTATCCCCGGCAGACAATGACTCATCCAGCGTTGCCATAGGTATGGCCTGCACCGACTGAAGATTATGCAGTGAAAGCTGTAACAGCCTCTCGGCTTCTTGGCTCAATTCGAAAATTGTCTGTGTGTGCATGATGAAAGTCTTTCCTTAACGCAAATTTTTCTTACTTTTATTTAGCCGTGCTATTTATTTAGTAAAGTTTCGGCTTTTATAATTACGTGTGGAAAATATCTAAAAAAGATAATCGCCTGATGACGCTCAGGAAAATAAATATTTTTGTCTCAACTCATCGACAGATCTTTCGTTCCGGACCAAGAAGCCAGAGCGATTAGAGAGCGTAGCGCATTTTTATGTACAACCAGGATATATCTTCGTATATTTACCCACCTAATTTGGGGGGAAGAAACCCCCTTCGGCAGAGGAGTTAGCGGGTGCAAGATGCCGTCGCGAATAACGCTCTGTGCTTCATCTCACCATATCTGAATTGGTGAAAAGTGGCAATTTCCCCCGAAAAATATTCTAAATATCATACATAAACCTATTCCTTCTGCGTCATACCGCTAGCATCGCTTACGGTTGTGACAGGTTGTGTCAAGCCTGCACATTTTTCTCTGCCTTGAGATAAAAATAATAGCACCGACAACTGTAAGGTATTAGTGTATAATCCCCCCTTTTCTCGGCCTATTGCCGAGCTTTTTGCGGGCCGTGCGTCCGCGTTGCCAGACCTTGCGAGGATCGTACCATGTCACTTCCCCACTGCCCGAAATGCCACTCTGAGTACACCTATGAAGATAACGGCCTGCTCATCTGTCCGGAGTGCGCTTATGAATGGACTGAAAGCGAAGCCACAGCCGAGGCCGATCAATTAATCGTCAAAGATGCTAACGGTAATCTGCTGGCGGAGGGCGACAGCGTCACGGTAATTAAGGATCTCAAGGTTAAAGGCAGCTCCTCAATGCTGAAGATCGGCACAAAGGTTAAAAATATTCGCCTCGTCGAGGGCGATCATAATATCGATTGCAAAATCGACGGCTTTGGCCCGATGAAGCTTAAATCAGAATTCGTTAAAAAGAATTAACGTCCGACGCCCCATTTTTAGACAGCGCTGGCACCCTCTTCATTATTCGGTAACGGTAACTTAACTCATATGTCACACTCAGCGGCCAGGATAGGACGATTCTAACCGGAGGTCGTCCATGCAGGGTGCTCAACACCATTTTCGCCGTCTATCTAAAGCCATGAGTGAGCCGGGGGTTATTGTTACCTTCAGCCCGCTTAACGATGAGTGCCAGCCGCTCGATCTCGCTAACGTCCTGCTGACGTTAACCGCCAGCAGCCGCGCCCCGTTGATTTTACAGGTTGCCAGCCTGAGCGGCGGACGTATGCTGCGCCTGACCGGCAACGGCATCGCCGATGAGCGGATGGTGGCGCCCCAGCTGCCGGAACGCATCGTTCATGAGCTTAGCGAACGTCTGCCCCCCTTCTCGCCGGATGTCGATCTGCTCCTGACCTGCGGCGAACGTCTGATGGCTATTCCCCGCTCGACCCATGTCGAAGTGCGCTGATTAGCGCTTCTGCGCCTTGCGCAGCGCCTGAGCCAGCTGGGCGCGGGTAAAGGGTTTACGCAGCAGCTCAACGTCCGGCAGAGCGGGGTTGTCTGTCGGACGCAGATCCTGGCCGCTGGTCAGCAGCAGCGCCAGTTCAGGATAGTGCTGGCGGGCATACTGCACGACCTCCGCACCGCTCAGCCTGCCCGGCAGCATCAGATCGCTTAGCAGAACGTCAATATCCGGCGCGGCGGCCAGCAGCGCCAGGGCCTGCTCGCTGTTTTCCGCCTCCAGCGTCAGGTAGCCAAGCTGGTGTAGCTGCTCGCACAGCGTTTGGCGTACGTCGGCTTCATCTTCAAGAACCAGAATAAGGCGGTCGGTGCTATCACCCTCGGGCATAGATTCAGGCTCGCTCACGTCGGGAGCCTGTCCCAATGCGCGCGGCAGATGCAGCCGCACCGTCGTCCCCTGCCCCGGCGCGCTCTCAATCTCTACCCGTCCGCCCGACTGGCGGATAAACCCATAGACCATCGATAGCCCAAGGCCGCTACCGCTGCCGGTCTGCTTGGTGGTAAAGAAGGGTTCAAACACCTGGGCTTTTACCGCCTGCGACATGCCGCAGCCGTGGTCGGACACCTCCAGCGCCACCATATCCTGGCGACGTCCATCGCTACGCGTGACCCGCTGGTTCCAGGTACGGATACGGATAACGCCGCTCCGCCCCTCCATCGCGTCGCGGGCGTTCATCACCAGGTTGATCAGGGCGTTCTCCAGCTGTCCGACGTCGATCCACGCCGCCCAGGCTGGGCTTTGCGCTTCAATCTCCAGCGTCAGGGTCGCAGGCAGAGAGTGGCGCAGCAGTTCGTTCAGGTTTTCCAGCAGAGGCTGCATCGCCACCGCCTGCGGGTGCAGGGACTGCTTGCGAGAAAACGCCAGCAGACGCTGGGTGAGCATCGCCCCGCGCTCGGCGGCCTTCAGCGCCCGGCTGATGCGGGTCGCATCCGGCGAACCGGGGCTGACCAGCTCCAGGCTACCGATAATCACTGCCAGCAGGTTATTAAAATCGTGCGCCAGACCACCCGTCAGCTGCCCCACCGCTTTCATCTTCTGGCTGTGCAGCAGCGCCTCCTCCAGCCCCTGTCGTTCGGTGCGGTCAATCTCCATCTGGGTGGTCTTCTCCCGCAGCAGCCGGGACGTGTGCTCCAGCGAGGCGGTGTTGCGGGCAAAGACGTTAAACGCACGCGCCAGCTCCCCCAGCTCATCCCGCCGCTGCAGCGCCGGAACCGAAACGTCCTGCTCACCGCGCGCCAGCCGGGTCATCGCCCGGGAGATAGCGGTTAGATTTGATCCAAGATTCTGATAGATATACCAGCCCGCAAAGCCGGTGATCACCAGGGCCAGCAGCGCGAAGGCAATAATAAACAGGATGATGGATTTCAGCTCGCGGTGGCTCTGATCGGTACGCTGCTGCGACACGTCCACAACGCGCTCAACGTACTGGTTAATATCCGTATTCAAAAAGGCCACCAGCGCCTTGATATGGTACATGTACCAGCTGATCGCCAGATCGCTCTCCTCAAGCTGTAAAGAGAGCGGCCCGAGCTTGCGCAGCTCGGCGGTAAAGTCGCTCAGTATGGTGTTGATGACGGGCTGGCTGGCGCGGGCTGGCAGCTGCATCACAATCATATCCAGCGCCGCCACCGTTGGACGCGGTGAAGGGGTCTGAATAGCCGCGCTGATTAAACGGTCCATCTCATCCAGCAACCGGGCATCCGGCACGCTGCCGCCGTCGCGCAGATTGATGCGCTGGATCTGACGCAGATAGCTCTGGTTTTGATAAAGCGAGCTGAGCAGCGCGTTACGCTGCAGATGGCGGCGGTGTCCCCGCTCCAGCATCTGCGTTGCGCTGTGCTGTAGCTCGTTGCTGCGTTGAATGATGCGTTCTACCAGCTGCTGCTCGCTTTGCGCCAGCGGCGCGTGGGCCAGCTGCTCCAGCGAGCGCCGCAGGGCCGCCTGGGTCGCCTTCAGCCGCTCGGCTTCGCCTTGATACTCCAGCGCACCCACCACCTGCGATAGCCTGACTGCCGCCGTGGCGACGTTCGCCGTATCCCGCGCAAGGTTCATGCTGCCGGTCATATCGTCCAGCGTCTGCTGTTGCACCTGCTCCTGGAGCTGGCTGGCGTGGCGAAACCCCAGCACCGCCGCCCCGCTGACCATCAGCGTTACTACCATCACCAGCAGGTTAAAGATGAGCAGGCGCCCGCGCGCGCTGGCGAAAAAGTGACTTCCTTGCTGCGGCATATCACGCTCCGGGAAGAAAAATCACAATATGACAAATATGAACGGCTTCTGACATTTTGCGTTTACGTTCCTGTGATGGAGTGCTGATATCGCCCACCCCGCAGGAGATCCGCCATGAGCAGGACACCGGTACTGGAAATGCGCAACATTGCCAAAGCCTTTGGCAAATTCTATGCGCTCAAGGGTGTGGATCTGACGGTCTGGCCCGGTGAGATCCATGCCTTGATGGGAGAGAACGGCGCGGGTAAAAGCACGCTGATGAAAATCCTCGCCGGCGCCTACACCGCCACCAGCGGGGAGATCCTGATCGACGGCCAGCCCTACAGCATTAAAGGCCCGAAGGATGCCCTCTCTGCCGGTATTACCCTGATCTACCAGGAGATGCAGCTCGCCCCGAACCTCACCGTCGCTGAGAACATTTTCCTCGGCAGCGAGCTGTCCAACGGCGGGCTGGTAAGGCGTAAAGAGATGGTTACCCAGGCGCAAAGCGTTATTAACCGCCTCGGGGCGCAGTTTAAGGCCAGCGATCTGGTGATGAAGCTGACCATTGCCGAGCAGCAGCAGGTCGAGATCGCCCGGGCCTTGCACCGCAATAGCCGCGTGCTGGTGATGGATGAACCCACCGCCGCCCTCTCCTCCCGGGAGACCCATCGCCTGTTTGAGCTGATCCTGCGCCTGCGCGACGAGGGCATGGCGATTATCTATATCAGCCACCGCATGGCCGAGGTCTATGAGCTTTCTGACCGCGTCAGCGTCCTGCGTGACGGGCAGTATGTCGGCAGCCTGATGCGCGACAAGCTGAACGCTGCCGAGCTGGTGCGCATGATGGTGGGCCGCCCGCTCAGCGACCTGTTTAACAAAGAGCGCGACATCCCCCCCGGTGAAACCCGCCTCAACGTGCAGAACCTGACCGACGGCGGCAAAATCCATCCTGTCAGCCTGCACGTCCGTGCCGGAGAGATCGTTGGCCTCGCGGGGCTGGTAGGGGCTGGTCGTTCAGAGCTGGCGCAGCTGATCTTTGGCGTGCGCCGCGCCACCGGTGGCGTCATTGAGATTGACGGCGAGCCGGTGGTGATCCACTCCCCGCGTACCGCTATCGATTTAGGCATTGGTTTTCTCACCGAGAACCGTAAAGAGCAGGGGCTATTTCTCGAGCTGGCCGCCGCCGAAAATATCACTATGGCGACGCTGGAGCGCGATGCGAACTACGGCATGCTGGATCGTAAAAAGGCCCAGGCTATCTCCGACGATGCTATTCAACTGCTGCAGATCCGCGTTCCCCACGCCCAGGTTCGGGCGGGAGGCCTCTCCGGCGGCAACCAGCAGAAGCTGCTGATCTCCCGCTGGGTCGCCATTAATCCGCGCATTCTGATCCTCGACGAGCCAACGCGCGGCGTCGACGTCGGAGCGAAAAGCGAGATCTACCGCATCATGAACCAGATGGCGCACAAAGGCGTGGCGATCCTAATGATCTCCAGCGAGCTGCCGGAGGTGGTTGGCATGAGCGACCGCGTATACGTAATGCATGAAGGCACTATTGCCGGCGAGCTGCAGGGCGAAGAGATCACTCAGGAAAACATAATGACGCTGGCAACCGGCGTTGATGAGGCGGTACATCATGGCTAAAAAAGAGACCTTAGCACCTACCCCGCAGCAGGTCGCAAAATCGGCATCGGCGAAAAAGATGCTGATGGGCGATCTGATGCAAACGGTCGGGATCCTGCCGATCCTGATCCTTATCGTTGCCGTTTTTGGTTTTATCGCACCTAACTTCTTTACCGAGAGTAACCTGCTCAATATTACCCGTCAGGCGTCAATCAATATTGTGCTGGCGGCGGGCATGACCTTCATTATCTTAACCGGCGGCATTGACCTGTCGGTCGGCTCGATACTGGGCACCACCGCCGTGGCAGCGATGGTGGTCTCGCTGATCCCGGAGCTGTCGATGCTGTCGATCCCGGCGGCGCTGATGCTCGGCCTGGTGCTGGGGCTGTTTAACGGCGCGCTGGTGGCCTTTGCCGGGCTGCCGCCGTTTATTGTCACCCTCGGAACCTATACCGCCCTGCGCGGCGCGGCCTACCTGCTGGCGGACGGCACCACGGTGATCAACTCCAGTATTAGCTTCGAGTGGATCGGCAATAACTATCTCGGGCCGATCCCGTGGCTGGTGGTGATCGCCCTGGTAGTCATTGCGGTGTGCTGGTTTATTCTGCGCCGCACCACCCTTGGGGTTCACATCTACGCCGTCGGCGGCAACATGCAGGCGGCGCGCCTGACCGGGATCAAGGTGTGGCTGGTGCTGCTCTTCGTCTACGGCATGAGCGGCCTGCTCTCCGGCCTCGGCGGGGTGATGAGCGCCTCGCGCCTCTACAGCGCCAACGGCAACCTCGGCACAGGCTACGAGCTGGACGCCATCGCGGCGGTGATCCTCGGCGGCACCAGCTTTGTCGGCGGCATCGGCACCATCACCGGTACGCTGGTGGGGGCGCTGATTATCGCCACTCTCAACAACGGCATGACGCTGATGGGCGTCTCCTACTTCTGGCAGCTGGTGATCAAAGGGGCGGTGATCATCATTGCGGTGCTAATCGATAAATACCGTACCCGTCACCATCAAAGTGCATAACAACAATACCCTACACATAAGGAACAGAATATGCGTTTGAAACCCTTAGTCACCGCGCTCTGTGCTGGCGCCCTGCTTGCCGCAACGCCGTTTGCGCAGGCGAAAGACCTGAAGTCCATCGGCGTGACGGTGGGCGACCTGGCGAACCCGTTCTTTGTCCAGATCACCAAGGGCGCAGAGCTGGAGGCGCGCAAGCTGGCCGGGGATAACGTGAAGGTGACCCTGGTCTCCAGCGGCTACGATCTCGGCCAGCAGGTATCGCAGATCGATAACTTTATTGCCGCGAAAGTGGACATGATCATTCTTAACGCGGCGGATTCCAAAGGCATCGGCCCGGCGGTGAAGCGCGCGAAAGAGGCCGGGATCGTGGTAGTGGCGGTTGACGTGGCGGCCGAAGGCGCCGATGCGACCATCACCTCCGATAACACCCAGGCAGGCGAGATCGCCTGTAAGTACATCACCGATCGCCTGAAAGGCAAAGGCGACGTGGTGATCATCAACGGGCCGCCGGTCTCTGCGGTGCAGAACCGCGTTGAGGGCTGCCAGACCGAGTTCAAGCGTCATCCGGATATCAAGGTGCTCTCCTGGAACCAGAACGCCAAAGGCAGCCGTGAAGGTGGCCTGGAGGTGATGACCTCCCTGCTGGCGGCCAATCCGAAGATCGACGGCGTGTTCGCCATTAACGATCCTACTGCGATCGGAGCCGATCTGGCGGCAAAGCAGGCCCAGCGCAGCGAATTCTTTATCGTTGGCGTAGACGGCTCGCCGGACGGGGAAGAGGCGCTGAAGCGCGAAAACTCGCTGTTCGTGGCCACCCCGGCGCAGGATCCGCAAGTTATGGCGGCGAAGGCGGTAGAGATTGGCTATGACATTCTGCAGGGCAAACCCGCGCCGAAAGAGCCGGTGCTGATCCCGGTCACAATGATCGATAAGCAGAGCGTGGCGAACTACAAAGGCTGGACAGTTAAATAACGTCAAGGCCGGGTGGCGCTGCGCTTACCCGGTCTACGATTCTGGAGGCCCGTATATGAAACGCTCCGCGATTAACGAAATCCTTGGCCATACGCGGCAGTTTTTCTCTATGCACGACGTGCACCTGCCGGCGTTTGCCAGCTTTGCCCCGTCCAGATGGCGACAGCTGCCTGCCGAAGCCTGGCAGGAGGTGTTCGACCTTCGGCTGGGCTGGGACGTCACTGCCTTTGGCGGAACGGACTTTACGGCGCAGGGGCTGACGCTCTTCACCCTGCGCAACGGCTCCCCCACCGGAACGCCGTGGCCCAAATGCTATGCGGAGAAGATCATGCATGTCCGCGACGGCCAGCTGACCCCCATGCATTTTCACTGGCGCAAGCGCGAAGACATTATTAACCGCGGCGGCGGTAATTTGATTATCGAGCTGTGGAACGCCGGGAGTGACGAGCAAACCGAACAGACCGACGTGACCGTGGCCATCGACGGCTGTTTACAGACGCATACGGCGGGTAGCCAGCTGCGCCTGTCGCCAGGCGAGAGCATCTGCCTGCCGCCGGGGCTGTATCACAGCTTCTGGGGCGAGCACGGCTTTGGTGACGTGCTGGTGGGCGAGGTCTCCTCCGTCAATGACGATGACCATGACAACCACTTCCTGCAGCCGCGCGATCGCTATAACAGCATTGAAGAAGATGAGCCGGCTCAGCTGGTGCTCTGTAACGAATACTCCCTGTTTCTTCACCCGGTTCCCTAACCAAGGAGGCTGCAATGCCGCTGATCTCTCTCGCCGATGGTCTGAAACATGCCCGTGTGCACCAGTATGCGCTGGGCGCCTTTAACGTGCTGGATACCCACTTTCTACGGGCGCTGTTTGCCGCTGCAAAGCAGCAGCGCTCGCCGTTTATCATCAATATTGCCGAAGTGCACTTTAAGTATCTGTCGCTGGATACGCTGGTAGAGGCGGTGAAGTATGAGGCCGCCCGGCACGATATTCCGGTAGTGCTCAACCTCGATCACGGCCTGCACTTTGAGGCGGTCGTCCAGGCCCTGCGTCTCGGCTTTACCTCCGTGATGTTTGACGGTTCGACGCTGGACTATGAGGAGAACGTGCGTCAGACGCGAGAGGTGGTGAAGATGTGCCACGCGGTGGGCGTCTCGGTTGAAGGTGAGCTGGGGGCGGTAGGCGGTGACGAAGGCGGAGCGCTCTACGGCCATGCCGACGAGGCCTTCTTTACCGATCCGGAAAAAGCCCGAGATTTTGTTGACCGCACCGGCATCGATGCGCTGGCCGTGGCGATCGGTAACGCCCACGGCAAATACAAAGGTGAGCCGAAGCTCGACTTTGCGCGTCTGGAGGCGATTCGCCAGCAGACCGCCCTGCCGCTGGTGCTGCACGGCGGCTCCGGTATCAGCGATGCGGACTTCCGCCGCGCCATTAGCCTGGGCATCCACAAAATCAACTTCTATACCGGTATGTCACAGGCCGCGTTGGCCGCGGTGGACAAAAGCATGACCGCGCGGGATCAGATCTACGACGAGTTCGCCGAGCTGATGCTCAGCATTGAACAGGCGATCACCGATATTGTTGCCGAGCAGATGCGCATCTTCGGCAGCGAGGGGAAAATCTAATGGCACGCAAAGGCATCATCGCGGCGGGCAATATGCTGGTGGATCATGTTCACCAGATCGTGCAGTGGCCAGAGCGCGGCTGGCTGGCGGAGATCGTCCACAGCGAGCGCTCCACCGGCGGCGCACCGCTGAACGTTCTGCTGACGCTGGCGAAGATGCGCACCGGCCTGCCGCTGCAGGCGGTGGGGCTGGTGGGTGAAGATAACGACGGCGACTACATTATGGCGATGCTGGAGCAGTACCACGTTAACCGCCAGCATGTGCAGCGCACTACCTTTGCCCCTACCTCCATGTCACAGGTGATGACCGATCCCAGCGGCCAGCGCACCTTTTTCCACTCTCCCGGCGCTAACCGCCTGCTGGACCTGCCCGCCTTCGATCGCCTTGATGGCACCATGAAGATTTTCCATCTCGGTTACCTGCTGCTGCTGGATAGCCTGGATATGCCAGACGACGAGTTTGGCACGCGCAGCGCCCGGCTGCTGGCGCAGATGCATAACCTCGGCTTTGAAACTTCGCTGGACCTGGTATCACGCAAAGGCGATCCGCGCTATCGGCCGCTGGTTAACCCGGCCCTGAAGCATCTGGACTATCTGGTGATTAACGAGCTGGAGGCGGGTGAGTTTAGCGAGCTGGCGATCCGCCACGAAAACGGCGAGCCGCATATCGAGCATATTGCCCAGGCGGCGGCGCAGCTGCTGGCCGCAGGGGTGAAGCAGCGGGTGGTGATCCACTGCCCTGAAGGTGCCTGGGGGCAAACGCCGCAGGGACCAGGATTCTGGCTCCCCTCCTGGCATCTGGCGCAGGAGGAGATTGTCGGCAGCGTGGGGGCGGGAGATGCGTTCTGCGCCGGGTTCCTCTACGGCTGTCATGAAGCCTGGCCGCTACTGGAAAGTATCCAGCTTGCCCACGTCTGCGCCAGGGCCAGCCTGCTTGCCGCCAACGCCATCGACGGGGCGAAATCCCTGGATGAGCATCGGGCCTTTATCCGCGATAACGCTCAGGCAGCGATCTCGTTATGAACGACGTCGGCAGCGAAAACGTAGCCCAGACCACGGATTGTTTTGATCAGCGCGGGCTGGTGCGGATTCTGCTCGATTTTGCGCCGCAGCCGCATAATCAACACGTCAATGGTGCGGTCAAAAACGTCCATGCTCTCGCTATGGGTGAGGGCCAGCAGCTGTTCGCGGTTCAGTACCCGCCGCGCATTCTGCATCAGCGCCAGCAGCAGGCCATACTCGCCCTGGGTGAGCGGCGTTAATTGGCCGTGTGGATCGTGCAGCTCACAGCGGGTGGTATTCAGACTCCAGCCGTTAAAGGCCATATCCGCTCCTTTCGGTAGCGGAACCTCCGCCGCCAGCGCGCCGGTACGCCGTAGCACCGCCTTCAGACGAGCGACCACCACGCGGGGGTTAAAGGGTTTGGCGATGTAGTCGTCCGCCCCCATCTCCAGGCCCACCACCACGTCCGATTCGCTGCCCAGCCCGGTAAGCATCACCACCGGCAGCGCGGGCCGCACGCGTTGCAGCTGCTGTAGCACCATCAGCCCGTTGGTATCCGGTAGGACCATATCCAGCAGCACCAGCGCGATTTCGGGTTGTTCCGCGGCAAGCGTCAGCGCTTCCCGGCCGCTATGGCAAACGTGCACGGCAAAGACATGCTCGTTAAGCACGTCCTGCAAGAGTTCGCAGACTGCCGCATCATCATCTACTACCAGAATTGCCGGTTTCATCATCTACGCCCACCCGAGAGACATGCCCTAAGTGTTAGCCATTCTGGTGAGGATCGGCAGCAAATCACACTGCGACGTGCTGGATCTTTAACCGTTGTCACACCCCTTCGCCTTTCGACACGTCAAATATGTCGATGGCCGGTTTTTCGTCAGCGTTTTGACCAAAATTCGCCCGTAATCTCTGGCCATATCCACACTAAAAATGTGGCATGTAAGATGCATAGTGGGGCCAGGAGCGCAAATGCGCGCTGTGTTTAACTGGAGCAGAAGCGATGAAAAAAGTCGTCACGGTTTGCCCGTACTGCGCCTCAGGTTGCAAGATCAACCTCGTGGTGGATAACGGTAAAATCGTTCGCGCGGAGGCGGCACAGGGGAAAACCAATCAGGGAACCCTGTGCCTGAAAGGCTACTACGGCTGGGATTTTATCAACGATACCCAGATCCTCACCCCGCGTCTGAAAACACCTATGATCCGTCGCCAGCGCGGCGGCAAGCTGGAGTCGGTCTCCTGGGACGAAGCGCTGAACTACGTCGCCGACCGCCTGAGCGCCATCAAAGAGAAATATGGTCCGGACGCGATCCAGACCACCGGCTCGTCGCGCGGGACCGGCAACGAAACCAACTACGTGATGCAGAAATTTGCGCGCGCCGTTATTGGCACCAATAACGTCGACTGCTGCGCACGCGTTTGACACGGCCCCTCGGTTGCAGGTCTGCACCAGTCGGTCGGTAATGGCGCAATGAGTAATGCCATCACGGAAATTGATAACACGGATTTGGTCTTTGTCTTTGGCTATAACCCGGCAGATTCCCACCCTATCGTCGCCAATCATGTGATTCGTGCGAAGCGTAACGGGGCGAAAATTATTGTCTGCGATCCGCGCAAAATCGAAACCGCGCGCATTGCCGATATGCACCTTGCGTTGAGGAACGGCTCGAACATCGCGCTGCTCAACGCCCTTGGGCATGTCATCGTTGAAGAGAAGCTCTACGACGCGGCGTTCGTGGCGAACCGTACCCAGGGCTTTGACGACTATTGCAAAATTGTTGAAGGCTACACGCCAGAGTCGGTTGAGGATATTACCGGCGTCAGCGCCCAGGCGATCCGCCAGGCCGCGCGGCTCTATGCTGGAGCGAAAACGGCCACCATTCTGTGGGGCATGGGCGTGACCCAGTTCTATCAGGGCGTGGAGACGGTGCGTTCCCTTACCAGCCTGGCGATGCTCACCGGCAACCTGGGCAAGGCGCACGTCGGCGTCAACCCGGTACGCGGGCAGAACAACGTGCAGGGCGCGTGTGATATGGGTGCCCTGCCGGACACCTATCCGGGCTACCAGTACATCAGCGATCCGGCGAACCGGGAAAAATTCGCCCGCGCCTGGGGCGTAGAGAGCCTGCCGGCCCATACCGGCTACCGCATCAGCGAGCTGCCGCATCGGGCGGCGCATGGTGAAGTGCGGGCAGCCTATATCATGGGCGAGGATCCGCTGCAGACCGACGCTGAGCTTTCGGCGGTGCGCAAAGGGTTTGAGGATCTTGAGCTGGTCATCGTGCAGGATATCTTTATGACCAAAACCGCGGCGGCGGCGGATGTGATTTTGCCGTCAACGTCGTGGGGCGAGCATGAGGGCGTCTATACGGCGGCGGATCGCGGCTTCCAGCGCTTCTTCAAGGCGGTGGAACCGCAGTGGGATCTGAAAACCGACTGGCAGATTATCAGCGAGATCGCCACGCGGATGGGCTACCCCATGCACTACAACAATACCCAGGAGATTTGGGACGAGCTGCGCCACCTCTGCCCTGACTTCTACGGTGCGACCTACGAAAAAATGGGCGAGCTGGGCTACATTCAGTGGCCGTGCCGTGACGAGTCGGACGCTGACCAGGGGACGTCATACCTCTTCAAAGAGAAGTTTGATACCGACACTGGGCTGGCGAAATTCTTTACCTGTGACTGGGTAGCCCCGATTGATAAGCTCACCGACGACTACCCAATGGTGCTCTCTACGGTGCGTGAGGTGGGCCACTACTCCTGCCGCTCAATGACCGGCAACTGTGCGGCCCTGGCCGCGCTGGCCGATGAGCCGGGCTATGCGCAGCTCAATACCGCCGACGCCGCCCGGCTGGGCATCGAGGATGAGGCCCTGGTGTGGGTCAACTCGCGTAAGGGAAGAATCATCACCCGGGCGCAGGTCAGCGACCGTCCGAACCAGGGTGCGGTCTATATGACCTACCAGTGGTGGATTGGGGCCTGTAACGAGTTGGTCACCGAGAACCTGAGTCCGATAACCAAAACGCCGGAGTATAAGTACTGCGCCGTACGCGTTGAGGCCATCGACGATCAGCAGGCCGCCGAGCGGTACGTTATTGACGAGTACAACAAGCTTAAATCCCGGCTACGGGAGAGTGCATTAGGATAAAACAGTACTCTTAATTAATAACGGCCTCGCATAAGAGGCCGTTATTATATATTCATGCGTATTATTATTTATAAAGCTCTGAGAGTGCGCTCGAAGAAAAGCTCAGTGTTATTCCGAACAACCTTGAGAGTATGGTGGACAGAGAGTTGAAGGCCCCAGGTAATGTTTCCATTGACCCGGGGCTACTCTCAAACAAAAGCCTGGCAGGTTGAGAGTAGCCTCTTACCCTTTTTTTGCAAGGAGTAAAAGGCATGACGCCATTGCCCGATATTTTGTTATTTTAATGCCCGGCGGCGTACGCTTGCCGGGCCTACAATATATATTCAGCATGGTTAGCGTAGCACCATCCGCTAAATATATAGCATCACCCATTCAGTAATAAAAAACCCGCCGAGGCGGGTTTTTTATTACTTATAAAGTATCACTGATTGGCGGTATTTTTAAACTTACCCAGCGTCTCGCGCTCGTAGGCCAGCGCTTTTTGGCTGTCAAACTTGCGTTCCCACTTGGCAATCACCAGTACCGCCAGCGCGTTACCCACTACGTTCAGCGCGGTACGGGCCATATCGAGGATACGGTCAACGCCCGCGATAAACGCCAGCCCTTCCAGCGGAATGCCCACGCTGCCCAGGGTCGCCAGCAGCACCACAAACGACACGCCCGGTACGCCAGCGATGCCTTTCGAGGTCACCATCAGCGTCAGCACCAGGATAATCTCCTGGCCCAGGGAGAGGTCAATGCCGTAGAGCTGGGCGATAAAGATAGCGGCGATGCTCTGATAGAGCGTAGAGCCGTCAAGGTTAAAGGAGTAACCGGTCGGCACCACGAAGCTGGTGATGGACGCCGGTGCGCCATAGGCTTCCATCTTCTCAATGATACGCGGCAGCACGCTCTCGGAGCTGGCGGTTGAGTAGGCCAGGATCAGCTCGTCCTTCAGGATACGGATCAGCGTCCAGATGCTCAGCTTGCACATCCGCGCCACCGCGCCCAGCACCACCAGGGCAAAGAACAGGATCGCCATATAGACCAGGATGACCAGCTTCGCGAGCGGCCACAGCGAGGCAAAGCCGAAGTTGGCCACCGTCACCGAGATCAGGGCAAACACGCCAATCGGCGCGTAGCGCATCACCATATGAGTGACTTTAAACATGGTCTCTGAAATAGAGCGGAACACGGTCACCAGCGGATCGCGGTGCGCAGCAGGCAGGGACGACAGCCCGAGGCCAAACAGCACCGAGAAGAAGATGATCGGCAGCATATCGCCCTTCGCCATAGAGGCGACGATATTCGTCGGCACCAGCGAGAGAATGGTACCCATTAGCCCGTGGGCATGGCTCTGCACTTCCGCCGTGGTGCTCTGATATTTTGAAATATCCACCGTCGCCAGCTGCGTCATATCAATGCCCGCCCCCGGCTGGAACACGTTCGCCAGCGTGATACCCAGCACGATGGCAACGGTAGTGATGATTTCAAAATAGAGAATGGTTTTAACACCGATACGGCCAAGCTGTTTCGCGTCGCCCACCCCTGCGATGCCCACAACCAGCGTGGAGATCACAATCGGAACCACAATCATCTTGATCAGGTGGATAAAGATATCCCCTGCCGGTGAGAGCAGGTTTGCAATCAGCCACTCACGGCTATCGCTTTGGTAATGCAGGAAACTACCCAGCAGAATACCCAGCACAAGGGCCAGCAAAATCTGCCAGGCCAGGCTGACTTTCAAATTTTTCATAACTACAGACGTCCTCAATGAAGCACCATTCCGTGTACCGGAGCGATACATACTGAAAGGGGTGTGATTAGCGTTGCTTAGTCAAGCGGGGTTTTTTAACGCGCATTATCAGTATCATTTGCATGGTATCAAGTGCAACCCTTTAAGATGAGGGTCTTTCACCGCAAAAGTGCATAAGAAGCGCCTTTTATCCCATACTTATTGCATAACTATATGTTATGGATAAGCTTTTCATCACCTTTCCTGCAAACATCACTAATAGTGATTATTTCCCTTCAAAGATTCATTTGCTGAATTTTCAACCATTCAAACAATGCGTGATCTTCCGCCCAAAAAGTAAACAAAGCCGTGCTTCACTCTTCCCTTAACGTTTCCGTGACATATCCTTAACATCTTACAAGGAGAACAAAAGCCATGAGCCAAATACATAAACACTCTGTTCCCGCCAATATCGCGGAAAATTGCCTGATTAACCCGGAGCAGTATGAGGCGAAATATCAGCAATCCGTCAGCGATCCCGACACCTTCTGGGGTGAAGAGGGCAAAATTCTTGACTGGATCCGACCTTATCAGAAGGTAAAAAATACCTCCTTCGCGCCGGGCAACGTCTCTATTAAATGGTATGAGGATGGCACGCTCAACCTGGCCGCCAACTGTCTCGACAGGCATCTGGCCGAGCGCGGCGACCAGACGGCCATTATCTGGGAAGGCGACGACGCCCAGCAGAGCAAACATATCTCCTGGCGCGAACTGCATGCCGACGTCTGCCGCTTCGCCAACGTCCTGCTGGCGCTTGGCATTAAAAAAGGTGACGTGGTGGCGATCTATATGCCGATGGTGCCGGAAGCGGCGGTAGCCATGCTCGCCTGCGCGCGTATCGGTGCCATTCACTCTGTAATCTTTGGCGGCTTCTCACCGGAAGCGGTAGCCGGGCGTATTATCGACTCCAGCTCGCGGCTGGTGATCACCGCCGACGAGGGCGTGCGTGCCGGGCGTAGCATCCCGCTGAAAAAGAACGTCGATGACGCGTTGAAGAACCCTAACGTGACCACGATCGAACACGTGGTGGTGCTCAAGCGTACCGGGGGCAACATTGAGTGGCAGGAGGAGCGCGATCTCTGGTGGAGCGACGTGATGGCGCAGGCCAGCAGCGAGCACCAGCCGGTGGAAGTAAATGCGGAAGATCCGCTCTTTATCCTCTATACCTCCGGCTCAACCGGCAAGCCAAAAGGGGTGCTGCACACCACCGGCGGCTATCTGGTCTACGCGGCCACCACCTTCAAGTATGTTTTCGATTATCATCCGGGCGACATCTACTGGTGCACCGCCGACGTGGGCTGGGTTACCGGCCACAGCTATCTGCTTTACGGTCCGCTGGCCTGTGGGGCAACAACTCTGATGTTCGAGGGCGTGCCGAACTGGCCTACCCCGGCACGCATGGCGCAGGTGGTTGATAAGCATCAGGTAAATATTCTCTATACCGCGCCGACGGCGATCCGTGCCCTGATGGCGGAAGGCGACAAGGCGATTGCCGGTACCGACCGCTCGTCGCTGCGCATCCTCGGCTCGGTAGGTGAACCGATCAACCCGGAAGCCTGGGAGTGGTACTGGAAGAAGATTGGCAACGAGAAGTGCCCGGTCATCGACACCTGGTGGCAGACCGAAACCGGGGGCTTTATGATCGCTCCGCTGCCGGGCGCAACCGAGCTGAAAGCGGGCTCTGCGACCCGCCCCTTCTTTGGCGTTCAGCCTGCGCTGGTGGATAACGAAGGCACGCCGCTGGAGGGCGCCACCGAAGGCAACCTGGCGATAGTTGACTCCTGGCCTGGACAGGCACGCACGCTGTTTGGCGATCACGAGCGCTTCGAGCAGACCTACTTCTCGACCTTTAAAAATATGTACTTCAGCGGCGACGGTGCGCGGCGCGACGAGGACGGCTACTACTGGATCACCGGCCGCGTGGACGACGTGCTTAACGTCTCCGGCCATCGTCTCGGCACGGCGGAGATCGAATCTGCACTGGTCTCACATCCAAAAATTGCCGAAGCGGCGGTAGTGGGCATCCCACACAACATCAAAGGTCAGGCGATCTACGCCTACGTCACGCTGAACCACGGTGAAGAGCCGTCCCCGGCGCTCTACACCGAAGTGCGCAACTGGGTACGCAAAGAGATCGGCCCGCTGGCCACGCCGGACGTGCTGCACTGGACCGACTCGCTGCCAAAAACGCGCTCTGGCAAAATCATGCGCCGTATCTTGCGCAAGATTGCCGCAGGGGACACCAGCAACCTCGGGGATACCTCAACGCTGGCCGATCCGGGCGTAGTGGAAAAACTGCTCGAAGAGAAGCAGGGTATCACCATGCCGTCGTAACGATTCCATCCTCACCCTCTCCCGCATGGGAGAGGGAATTATAAAAACCCTCCCCTACAAAATACGTCTGGAGACTCTGTGATGAATAACGATATTTGTCAGCAGATAGAGAGTAGTGCGCACTACAGGGAGCTCGTCGAAAAGCGGCAACGGTTTGCCTTTATCCTCTCCATCATCATGCTGATTATTTACGTCGGCTTTATTCTGTTGATCGCCTTCGCTCCCGGCTGGCTCGGTACCCCGCTCCACGCGGGAACCAGCGTGACGCGCGGCATTCCCATCGGCATTGGTGTCATTATCATTTCTTTCCTGCTGACCGGCGTCTATGTATGGCGTGCTAACGGGGAGTTCGACCGACTCAACAAGGCCGTTCTGCGCGAGGTAAAAGCATCATGAAACGTCTTCTGACGGCGCTTGCCGCCACGCTTCCTTTTGCTGCGAATGCAGCCGATGCTATCTCCGGTGCGGTACAGCGCCAGCCAACCAACTGGCAGGCGATTATCATGTTCCTCATCTTCGTGGTCCTGACGCTCTACATCACCTACTGGGCCTCAAAGCGCGTACGCTCGCGTAATGATTACTACACCGCAGGCGGCAATATTACTGGCTTCCAGAACGGGCTAGCGATCGCTGGTGACTTCATGTCCGCCGCCTCGTTCCTTGGTATCTCCGCGCTGGTCTATACCTCTGGCTACGACGGTCTGATCTACTCTCTCGGCTTCCTCGTCGGCTGGCCGATTATTCTGTTCTTGATCGCCGAACGCCTGCGTAACCTCGGACGCTTTACCTTTGCCGACGTCGCCTCCTACCGCCTGAAGCAGGGGCCGATTCGCATCCTTTCTGCCTGCGGCTCGCTGGTGGTGGTCGCGCTCTATCTGATTGCCCAGATGGTCGGCGCAGGCAAGCTGATCCAGCTGCTGTTCGGCCTCAACTACCACATTGCGGTGGTGCTGGTAGGCGTGCTGATGGTGATGTACGTGCTGTTCGGCGGCATGCTGGCCACGACATGGGTACAGATTATCAAGGCGGTGCTGCTGCTGTTTGGTGCCAGCTTTATGGCCTTTATGGTCATGAAGCATGTCGGCTTCAGCTTCAATAACCTGTTCAGCGAAGCGATGGCGGTACATCCGAAAGGGGAAGCCATCATGAGTCCCGGCGGGCTGGTGAAGGATCCGATCTCTGCCCTCTCCCTCGGCCTGGGCCTGATGTTCGGTACTGCCGGGCTGCCGCATATCCTGATGCGCTTCTTTACCGTTAGCGACGCCCGCGAGGCGCGTAAGAGCGTCTTCTACGCCACCGGTTTTATGGGCTACTTCTATATCCTGACCTTTATTATCGGCTTTGGCGCGATCATGCTGGTCGGGGCTAACCCGGCGTTTAAAGACGCTGCGGGGGCGCTGATTGGCGGCAACAACATGGCGGCGGTGCATCTGGCTAACGCGGTAGGCGGGAACCTCTTCCTGGGCTTCATCTCCGCCGTGGCTTTCGCCACTATTCTGGCCGTGGTGGCCGGGCTGACGCTGGCGGGCGCATCGGCGGTGTCGCACGATCTCTATGCTAACGTCTTCCGCAAAGGGGCCTCCGAGCGCGACGAGCTGAGAGTGTCAAAAATTACCGTGCTGGTGCTTGGCGTAGTGGCGATCCTGCTCGGTATTCTGTTTGAGAACCAGAACATCGCCTTTATGGTGGGCCTGGCCTTCTCTATTGCCGCCAGCTGCAACTTCCCTATCATCCTGCTCTCTATGTACTGGTCGAAGCTGACTACCCGTGGCGCGATGATTGGCGGCTGGCTGGGTCTGCTGACTGCGGTAGTACTGATGATCCTCGGCCCCACTATCTGGGTACAGATCCTTGGGCATGAGAAAGCGATCTTCCCGTATGAGTACCCGGCACTCTTCTCTATTGCCGTGGCGTTCATCGGGATCTGGGTCTTCTCCGCTACCGATAACTCACCGGAGGGCAACCTGGAGCGTGAGAAATTCCGCGCCCAGTTTATCCGCTCGCAAACCGGACTGGGCATCGATCAAGGCCGCGCGCATTAATCCTTCTCTCCCCGGCCATTCTGGCCGGGGATCACAGTTCTCTCCCTGCAATCGCGATACAGTATCTCAATCTATTTGAAACTTTGTTTTAATATGAGAGGATGCGATGAAGCGATTTGCCCTTGTCGGAACCGGAGGACGGGCCGGGCTGTACATCTCTGCGATTGGCGGACAGTGGCGTGAAACGGCGCAGCTGGTGGCCTTTTGCGATACCAACCAGACGCGTATGGACTACGCTAATCAGCTGCTTCAGAGCAGCGATAGCGAGCCGGTATCAACGTGGAAAGCCGAGCAGTTTGACGCGATGATCCGTGAAACGCACCCGGATACCATTATTGTTACCACAATGGACCGCACTCACGATGAGTATATCGTGCGGGCGCTGCGCGCCGGATGCGACGTCATTACCGAAAAGCCGATGACCATTGATGAGCAGCGCGCCCTGCGTATCCTCGACGCTATCGAAGAGACGGGCCGCAGCGTGCGCGTAGCCTTTAACTACCGCTACGCCCCGCACCACAGCAAGGTACGCGAGCTGCTGATGAACGGCACCATTGGCGAGGTCTACTCGGTTCACTTTGAGTGGCTGCTTAACACCGAGCACGGCGCGGACTACTTCCGCCGCTGGCACCGGGAGAAGCGCAACAGCGGCGGCCTGCTGGTACATAAATCCACTCACCACTTTGACCTGATGAACTTCTGGCTGGGGAGCTATCCCGAGCGGGTCTACGCCGAGGGCGGGCTGCGCTTCTACGGGAAAGAGAATGCCGAGCGACGGGGCGTCACGCAGTTCTATCCCCGCGCCCACGGCTATGCGCAGGCGAAAGCGGATCCCTTTGCATTACAGATGGCCGACAACCCCCAGCTGAAAGCGCTCTACCTCGACGCCGAGCATGAGGATAACTACTTCCGCGACCAGAGCGTGTTCAGCGACGGCATTACCATCGAAGACACTCTGTCGGTGCTGGTGAAGTACCAGAACCGGGTGCAACTGACCTACTCCCTGAACGCCTATCTGCCCTGGGAGGGCTTGAACGTGGTGTTTAACGGCAGCGCGGGGCGGCTAGAGATGAAGCTGGTGGAGAAGTCTTACGTTAACGCCGGCGGCGCACGCGAGAATGAAGGAAGCCTGGAGGGGTGCGATATCACGGTCTTCCCGATGTTTGCCGCCCCCTGGAAGGCGGAGTTCAGCGTTGGCGAAGGCGGCCACGGCGGCGGAGATAACGCCATGCTGGCGGATCTGTTCGGCGAGCCAGGAGACGATCCGCTCAAGCGCGCCGCTGACCACCGGGCGGGGGCGATGTCGATCCTCACCGGCATCGCCGGGAATATTTCAATGCAGCAGCAGCGCCCGGTCAACTTCCGCGAGTTTGAGCTGGTTTCCCGGCTGAATTAGACCTCACGCCGCTGGTCAGAACATGATCCGCGCGACCAGCGGCGCAATCAACACCATCACCACGCCGGAGAGCATCATTACCAGGCTGGCCACAACGCCCTCCTGCTGGCCCAGCTCATAGGAGCGCGCCGTCCCTGCCCCGTGCGAGGCTGCGCCAAAGCCCGCCCCTTTCGCCATGCCTTCCCGAATGGCGAGGCGCAGAAACAGCATATCCCCTACCGCCATACCGAAGACGCCCGTGACCACCACAAACAGCGCCACCAGATCCGGCTGGCCTCCCAGCGGCCCGGCGGCGGCCAGCGCAAAGGGCGTGGTCACTGAACGCACCGCCAGGCTGCGCTGGATCTCATCTGGCAGGGTAAACAGACGCGCCAGCCATACCGAGCTGGTTACCGCCACCACCGTCGCGGTGAGGGTCCCGGCGGTGAGCGACATCCAGTGACGCTTGATCAGCGCCAGGTTGTCATAGACCGGCACGGCAAAGGCGATGGTCGCCGGACCGAGCAGCCACAGCAGCCAGTGCGTCTCGCCCATGTAGTTCTGGTAGGAGATATGACCAAACACCAGCATCAGCACCAGCACAATCGGCGTGCAGACCAGCGGCATCAGCGGCAGCGTGCGAAAGCGGCGATAGAGCCTTTTATTGGCGAAGTAGATGAGTAGCGTGACGGCCAGACAGACCAGGCCCAGGTGAAAATCAGTCATGGCCGCTGCCTGCGAAGCTCGTAGCGGTAGACCTTATCCACCACCCAGGCCGTTGCCCCAAGAACCATTAGCGTACTGAGGGCGATGACGGCGAAAATGCGCCAGCCATCGATCAGCAGCAGCTGGGCGTAGTTCACCACCGCCACCACCGCAGGCACAAAAAAGAGCAGCATCTCTGCCAGCAGCCAGCTTGCTCCTGCCCGCACCCACTTCAGGGGAACGATCCGGCACGTCACCAGCGCAAGCAGAATCATCATGCCTACCAGGTTAGCAGGCAGCGGCAGGCTGAGCCACTGTACAAGGTGCTGGGCCACGACAAAGAGTCCGGCATAGAGCAGCACCTGCAGCGGAATTTGCAGCCGCCGCACAAGAGCAGGCGTAACACGGCTTAACGCCACGTCCATTAGGGTATGTCCATGAAATGTGATGGGAGACACAGTATAGAGAGCCACTACGCGGGGTTGAAATGAATTAAACTCATCGCAGGCATAGTCTTCCGGAATACTTATCTTCCGGAATAACTGTTTAAAGGAATAGTCATGGATATCAGAACGCTGCGCTATTTTGTGGAGGTCGTGCGCCAGCAGAGTTTCACCCGTGCAGCGGAGCGGCTGTTCGTCACCCAGCCCACTATTAGCAAGATGCTGAAAAACCTGGAGGATGAGCTAAATACCACCCTGCTGATCCGCGACGGACGCAGGCTGCTGCTCACCGATACCGGCCGGGTGGTCTTTGAACGTGGCCAGGCTATCCTTGGCGAGTTCCGTCAGCTGGAGGCCGAGCTGGATGATATCCAGCATCTCAACAAAGGTGTATTGCGGCTGGGCATACCGCCGATGGTGGGTATGCTGATGGCCGGGCCGATCGGCCTGTTTCGCCAGCGCTATCCCGGCGTGGAGTTAAAAATCGCTGAGTTTGGCGGCCTGACGGTTCAGCAGGCGGTCATGAACGGCGAGCTGGATCTGGCGATGACGGCGCTACCGGTAGAGGAGGAGAGCGCCTTGACCACCCTGCCGCTGTTTAGCCATCCGCTCTGCGTGTTGGTGCCCCGATCCGGCGACTGGCTGAAGTGCAAGGCGGTCTCCCCCGAGATGCTGGCCGACCATCCGCTGCTGATCTACAACGAGGACTTTGCCCTCAGCCAGCAGCTGATGCAGCTCTTCAACCGGCACGACGTGAAGCCGCGCATCGCCGTGCGCAGCGGCCAGTGGGATTTTCTGGCCGCGATGGTGCAGGCGGGGGTCGGCATTGCGATTTTGCCGGAGCCAATCTGTCAGCGGCTGGACAAGCAGACGCTGCGCTGGATCCCCTTGCAGAGTGATCTGCAGTGGCAGCTGGGGATGATCTGGCGGGAGGGGGTCTATCTGTCGCACAGCGCCCAGGCGTGGCTGGCGTGCTGCGAGGGGTTCTGGCTACCGCCGAACCTGGAAACGCCGGGTGGCGGCTTCGCCTGACCCGGCCTACAGACGACATCATGCCCCCATAGGCCCGGTAAGCGTAGCGCCACCGGGCAAGACAGCTACTTATTCTCGATGAGCAGTGCTTCCAGCAGGTCGAGATCGTGCAGCAGCTTCTGCATCGTCTCATTGCTGATCTGCCGCGTTGCGCGCAGGTGATAGAGCTCGGCGCGTTCGGAGCGCAGCGCCGCCAGACGGAAACGGCGCTCAAGGTTCTCCTCCTGCATCGATCCCTCAGTATCATTGCGTCCATCGGCCCGCCGACGCAGGTTACCGATTACCCGAGAGCTTACTTCGGTCAGCAGCTGGTTATCGATATTCTCCTCGCTGTTTGCCGCAAGCCGCTCCTGCATCTTCTGGATCGCCACAATCGCCACATCGGCAGTGACCGAACGTGCCAGCCGCTCCTCTTTCGCCTGCTGAATATGGTCGCCGACCTCCATATGCTGAAGCAGGATCGGCAGCATAACTACCCCCACAAACAGCGAGAAGAGGATCACCCCGGCAGCAAGAAACACCAGCTCGTAGCGGGCCGGGAAGACGTTACCGTCCGGCAGCAGCAGCGGGATAGAGAGCACGCCCGCGAGGGTAATCGCCCCACGTACCCCGGCGAAGGAGGCGATCAGCAGCTCGCGGGTGCTCCACGAGCCGAACTCCATTGGCTTCTTCGTTAAGAAGCGCTGGCTGAACTTTTTCATCGTCCACAGCCAGCCGAAACGCACCAGCATCAGCGCGGCATAGATCAGCACGATGTCGGTAAACAGCATCCAGGTTTCAACGTTCGGGTCGGCCTCGGCGGCCACCAGCGAGGACTCAAGGATCCCCGGCAGCTGCAGGCCCAGCAGCAGGAACACCATGCCGTTAAAGACAAACTCCAGCATTGACCAGGTACTGTTGGCCCGCAGACGCATTGCCAGCGGCGCGCGGCGCATCACCCCAGAGCGGGTAATGGTCATCCCTGCCGCCACGGCGGCCAGAATGCCCGAGAAGCCAATATGTTCCGCAATCAGGTAGGAGGCAAACGGCAGCAGGAAAAGCAGCACGATCTGCGTCGCGGGCTCATCGCCGCCCCAGCGGCTGAGAAAGCGCAGCGAACGGCCGTACAGCCAGCTGACGATAAAGCCCGCTAAAATGCCGCCCACGGCCACCTTGAGGAACTCTACCGAGGCCCCGCCGACGGTAAACACCATCGTGCCCATCGCTACCGCAACGGCAAACTTCAGCGATACCAGGCCGGAGGCGTCGTTCATTAACGCCTCGCCCTGCAAAATGCCCATGATTTTTTTCGGGATGCGCCCCTCCCCAACGATGCCGGAGAGCGCCACGGCGTCGGTTGGCGAGAGCACGGCCGCCAGCGCTAACGCCGGGACCAGCGGAATGCCCGGCACGATCCAGTAGATGAGAAAGCCGATGCCAACGACGGTGACCAGCACCAGCGCCAGCGCGAGACCGAGGATCTCCCGTCCGTGTTCAAGGAACTCCCGCGTCGGCGTTTTCCAGCCGTCGGCGAACAGCAGCGGCGGGATAAAGAGCACCAGAAACAGCTCTGGATCGAACTCAACGTGCAGGCCAAACGTTGGCAGCGCCAGCATCGCGCCGATGGCAATCTGCATCAGCGGTAGCGGGATCTGGAACGGTAGAACCCGTGTGATGACGCCGGAGAGAGAGACCACAAGGGTCATGATGAGGATGGTAAAGAATATTTCCATGCGTTCCCTGTTTGCGATGTTTTTTATATCGAGAGGTGACGAACGATGACGAGGCATCATGCCTCTCATAATAGAACATGCAGGTTAACGCAAAGGAAACAAGATGTGCCTTAAAAAACAAAATGGGCGGCCAATGCCGCCCATTTTAAGGAGCTAAAAGGCTTAGATTGCCCAGCCGCCCGCGTAGAAAGCCACCAGCGCGATGGCGATCGCCACGGTACCGATATTCAGGCGACGCCATTCGCCAGAGACGATACGGCCAATCACCAGCGAGGCGAAGCCAATCATGATGCCGGTAACGATGTTACAGGTCAGCACGATAAAGACGGCGGTGATCAGACCGGCCATCGCATCAACGAAATCGGCAAAGTCGATTTTTGCCACGTTGCTGAGCATCAGCAGGCCAACGTACATCAGCGCCGGAGCGGTCGCGTAGGCCGGGACCAGGTAGGAGAGCGGAGACAGGAACAGGATCAGCAGGAACAGCACGCCAACGGTGATCGCCGTCAGGCCAGTTTTACCCCCCGCCGCCGTACCGGCCGCCGATTCGATATAGACCGCTGCCGGGGCTGCGCCCACCAGGCCAGAGAAGACGCTGCTCAGGGAGTCAGTGGTCAGCGCTTTGCCGCCGTCGATAATCTGGCCATCTTTATCCAGCAGGTTTGCCTGCCCGGCTACCGCGCGGATAGTCCCGGTGGCATCAAACACCGCCGTCATCACCAGCGCCAGCACGCTTGGCAGCACTAGCGGGTTCAGCGCACCAACGATATCCAGGCTGCCGATCAGGGAATTACCTTTATCGTCGCTCAGCGACGGCATGGCAAAAATCCCAGAGAAGTGTACGGCCGGATCGAAAATCAGGCCCACAATCGACACCCCAATGATGGTCAGCAGGATGCCGCCCGGTACCTTCAGCTTCTCGAGGCCGATAATTACCGCCAGGCCAATCAGAGACATCATCACCGGGAAGCTGTCGAAGTTGCCCAGCGCCACCGGCAGCCCTTCAATCGGGTTTTTCACCACCAGACCGACGCCGTTGGCGGCGATCAGCAGCAGGAACAGGCCAATACCGATCCCGGTGCCGTGCGCCACGCCCTGCGGCAGGTTGCGCAGGATCCAGCTACGAATGCCGGTGGCGGAGATCACGGTAAACAGCACGCCCATCAGGAACACAGCACCCAGGGCAACCGGGACGCTGATCTGCTGACCCAGCACCAGGCTGAACGCGGTAAAGGCGGTCAGTGAAATGGCGCAGCCAATCGCCAGCGGCAGGTTCGCCCACAGCCCCATGACGATAGAGCCGACGCCGGCAACCAGACAGGTAGCAACAAACACCGCGGCGGGTGGGAAGCCCGCTTTTCCTAACATGCCTGGAACAACGATGACGGAGTAGACCATCGCGAGGAAGGTGGTTAACCCGGCGACCACTTCCTGACGGACGGTACTGCCACGAGCAGAAATTTTAAACAAAGCGTCAAGCGAACCGCCGGTACGCGCTGAAGGCGTAGACATAGAAAACATCCCCTGAAGAGTTTTATTTTTCGTTGTTTAGCGTGGTGGACAATCCACTGCCCGTTAAACGTCATCATTCCGAAACAGGTTGTGGCTAAGCAGAGCCACAAAAAGCAAACGTTTAACTCCGCGCAAACAGAACGGCTGTAAAAAAGGCAAACGATTATCTAGCCTTCACAGGGGGTATTTCAACTTAACTTTACGGGTTTTTACTAAATTTCGCTTATGACGGCGAAAAACCAGGCAGAGGATGCGCAAACGTTATCGTCTATGCGCAACCTTGCAACATTTTTCGCCAGGCTCCTGCCCGAGGGCCAGCAGCCATCATTTTTTAGAATAATTACGCGCCGGGCAGTTCGAAAGGGCCGCCCTGAGCAATGGCGCGCTGCCAGGCCGGGCGATCTTCAACCCGCATCTTCCACGCCTGCAGGTTGGGTAGATGATCGACACCGCCGCGTGCCAGCAGGGCAAATACCGGGAAGCTCATCTGAATATCCGCCATGCTAGGGTGCTCGCCGGTGAACCACGGCTGGCTGCCGAGCTGTGACTCAATGTAGCGGGCATGGGTTTCGAGCTGCTTATTAAGCCAGGCCTTCTGTACTCCCTCACCCAGCGCCTTGCCAAGCGTGCGCAGGCCAAAAGGTACCGGCGGTTTACCAAGGCTGCCAAACACCAGCTTCATGAGCAGAAGCGGCATCAACGATCCTTCGGCATAGTGCAGCCAGAAACGGTACTGGAGCTTTTGCTGCGTATCCGTCGGCTTAAGCTGACCACGGGTGTCGTAGGTCTCCTGAAGGTGTTCAAGGATTGCGCCCGATTCAGCTATGATCGTGCCGTTATCATCCAGCACCGGCGATTTTCCCAGCGGATGCACTCTCTTCAGCGCCTCCGGCGCCATCATGGTTTTTTCGCGCTGGTAGCGCACAATCTGGTAGGGCAGACCCAGCTCTTCAAGCGCCCAAAGCACACGCTGCGAACGCGACTGATTAAGATGATGTACGGTGATCACGGATGTCTCCTGTTATGGATGTGAGATAAGGCCTTGTCAGGCTTGCCCTCTCCTCTCCTAACTATAGAAAATTGCAGATGATCCGCGAAAAATTTCGGCAAAACTGGCGGCGATCCCGCTGGTAATCCGGGCCGGGTGGCATAGACTAAAAGTGTCGACACAAACCGGAACCTCAACAACGCGTTCGAGCGAGGGGTATCGATGTCGGGGGAAACCCTCCTGTAAAATGAGCGGGATAGAGTGAAAGACAAAGACCGGAAATAACTAAAGCGCCCTTGTGGCGCTTTAGTTTTTATTTGTCGTTAACCTCATCCTCTAGCAGGCGGGCACCTGTCCCCTGCTCTCCCAGCCTGTCGCCCGGGTTACGCAGTGGGCAGTCGCTACGCGACAGGCAGCCGCAGCCGATACAGCCGTTAAGATCGTCCCGTAGCGCCTCCAGAGTATGGATACGTCTGTCCAGCTCTTCTCGCCACTGAGAGGAGAGCTGCTCCCACGTTTTCGCATTCAGCGTATGGCCCGCCGGCAGCACGCTCAAGGCTTCGCCGATGGTCGCCAGCGGGATACCGATGCGCTGGGCAATCTTAATGATGGCAACGTAGCGCAGCACGTCACGGGTATAACGCCGCTGGTTACCCTCGTTACGTACGCTCTTAATCAGGCCTTTGCTCTCATAAAAGTGCAGGGCCGAAACGGCGACCCCGCTACGCCTTGCCACTTCGCCTGGCGTCAGCATCGCTTTAATACGCGGCAATTTCTTTTCCATAAAGCTCTTTACCTCAAGTTAACTTGAGGAATTATACTCCGCTTCAGACCAAACGACGACTTCAGCACTGAAAAAGAGGCAGTAGTATGTCCCATCAGCAAATTATTCAAACGCTTATTGAATGGATTGATGAACATATCGACCAACCCCTGAACATTGATGTAGTGGCGCAGAAATCTGGCTATTCCAAGTGGTATTTACAGCGGATGTTTCGTGCGGTGACTCACCAGACGCTCGGAGACTATATCCGCCAGCGGCGCCTGCTGATGGCGGCAGAAGCGCTACGTACTACGCAGCGGCCGATCTTTGATATTGCGATGGAGCTAGGGTATGTGTCGCAGCAGACCTTTTCCCGCGTGTTTCGCCGGGAGTTTGACCGGACGCCGAGCGATTACCGGCATCAGATGTAGCATGAGCGGATCAGCGCAGAGGTTGCCGGAGCCACTCCATGAAATCCTGCGGTGACAGCGCTTTCGCGAAGTACCAGCCCTGGCAATACTGCACGCCACGTTTTAGCAGCCAGGTCACCTGCTCTGAGGTTTCCACGCCTTCGGCAATAATCTTGAGACGTAAGCTTTGTGCCATCTCAATGATGTGTTCAGCAATCAGGTGACTGGTGCTGTTGGTAGTCAGCGTGTCGATAAAGGATTTGTCGATTTTAAGAATATCGACGTTCAGCGAATATAAATTGTGCAGGTTAGAATAACCGGTGCCAAAATCATCAATCGCTACTTCATATCCGGCCTGGCGGAAGGCCTGGATAACCGGCGTTGTTTTCGGTACATCAATAAATCCGCGCTCGGTAACCTCAATCTTAATCTGCTGTGCCTTGACGGCATGCTGCTGGGCTTTATCGGAAATTAACGCTATCAGGCGAGAGGAGTGGAAGTCCGAAGCGGATAAGTTAATTGAAATATAGAGTTGTGGGTTTTCTGATAAGAAACGGCCTAAATCGGCGAAGACCTCCTCAACGGCATAATCGGTCACCCGTTCAATCAGCCCCTCTTTTTCCGCCAGCGGTATAAATTCCGCCGGGCTCATCACCGGCCCTTCAAAACCTGGCCAACGTAACAGCGCCTCAGCCCCTACGCACTGTCCGGTTTTAATATCAATAATAGGTTGATAGTTGAGCCGCAGCTGGCGTTTTAACAAGGCGCGATGCAAAAGACGCCGCGGTGAATTAAATTCCTGCTGGGTTCGGGACCACATGAGCAGAATAATAATGCTGCAAATCATCCCCAGCGGCAGAGTGAGCGTTGCCTGGTGATAAAGAAACTGAAAATAGCGATCGCTGGAGGTTGAGACAATAATTGCTATAGGACGCTTTTCCGAGTGGGCAATGGTATAGAAGCGACCATCCTGCTGAAAGGTAAAGTCGTTGTTCTGCACCAGACCTGCCAGTACCCGAACATCCGCCGTCGGGCTTACCGAGAAGAACCCCTTGGTGATCGTGTCATATATGCCGTAGGCCAGCGAGCGATCGTCTGACATCACCTCGCTGTAGGCCAGCGGGTTGACGACCATTGCATAATGGCCGCGCTGCATATAGACCATCTTATAGCCAGCATAAAACGGCGTGTCACGATAATAATAGTTGGAGATATCCGGAGCGTGGCTATATTCCGCTGCGTGAATAATATAGGGTTCGGCGGGTGCCATTGAGGTGGAGCATAAAAAGCGATTGCCGTTGGCGTATATTATATCAGCAACGTAGAGCTGCCCGCGGATAATATTGAGCATATTATAGCGATGCGCCGGCGAACAGATCCTGCCGTTAAATTTCTCTGCTTCACTACGGGCCATATCAACCTGCTGGATAACCCGCTCGGTCTTATCCAGCGCCAGCTGGGCAAATGAACGCAGCTGTATGCCGGTCTCTTTAACGGCGCGGATGTGAGCAAACCATAGCGCCAGCATCACAGGCAGCAAAACTACCATGATGATCCCGACAATCCTTAGCGCCTTGCGGCGTGCGCTATGATTCATTTCTGCCCTATATCCCTGCTTTATGTGTGCCTGCATTGACAGCAGGAAGCTTTGATAAACAGGTGATTACGTTGCATGAATCATTCGACATTAGCAACCGACTTTTATCATTAAAAACCTAATATTTGGTTATGACGATAATATTTGTCCGTAAGCCAAACTAAAAGTGTTCGCCCTGTTTATATTAAGGAAAATAATTATCCAGCTACGGTTGAGGGTTTTCCGTTAACGCAACAGAGGATCGCTGATTAAGCCAAACTGCCAGAGTGATAAAAAAAGGATATCCCCTGCGTTTATTTTTTCGTCTGTGGGAGTGAGTATTGAACGAATAATGTTCGCTCCGTATACCGTTTCCCCATTAGATAAAAAGCGGGCAATTAAACGCAGCGCATAGCGAGAAGTTGGTCGCATAGCTATGCATTCTCGCCTCTATTCCCCTGCTCTTTTTAAGGTCAAAAAGCGTTCAAAAATGCCGTTTCGGAACTGGCGAATAAAAGAGCAAATGTGATATAGTTCACATATCTTATGAAACAAAAAGAACGTTTCATTATATCCCGTCAGTCCCTGCGAGCCTCACCCCAACGAAAGCGGCCCGCAGACGTGTGAGGTTACAAGCTATGGCCACTTTTACGACTAGCGTTGTTCTGCTTCGCTGGCAACTCGTGAGCGCGATCCTGATGTTTTTAGCCAGCTCGCTGAACATCAGGTTCCGTAAATCCGACTATATTGGACTGGCGATCGTCAGCAGCGGTCTCGGCCTCGTGGCGGCCTGCTGGTTCGCCACGGGACTGCTCGGCATTACTCTGGTTGACGTTGCCTCTGTCTGGCATAACATCAAAAGCGTAATGGTTGAAGTTGCCAGCCATACGCCGCCGGAGTGGCCTATGGTGATGACCTGATTTACCTCATCCCTCAGCAAGCTGGTCACTGACCGTGACCAGCCGGATTTTTACCCTATTTACGCCATCAGTCTGGCCTGCCCTGATACGCGAATCGCGCTCCCTGGTTCATCCTTGATCTCTGCGCGAATAAGAGAGCGCATTCCCATATCCTCACCCTGGATAATTTCGATCGCTCCACCGTGCGGCCAGTTAATATCCCGCAAATAGCCAGCAAACGCCGCTGAGGAGGCCCCGGTCGCGGGATCCTCATAGACGCCGCCATAGGCGAAGGGATTACGCGTATGAAATAGCTGCTCTCCCTCGGTATACACCAGCAGAATGGTTACCCAGCCATAGGTCTGCATCAGCGCTCTTCCCTGGGCAAGCTCATAGTGCATAGCGGCAAGCGCGGTACGCTCTTTTAACGGCAGCACCAGATGATCCGCGCCGCCGTGAATAAGCGCAGGGGGAATGCGGGGATCTAAATCTGCAGCGGTATAGCCAAAAAGCCGCAGCGCTTTTTCAACTATCTCTTCCGAGGCTGGCTGGCTTTTCGTCGCCGGGGATTGCAGCGCCGCCTGCCAGGCTCCTGAGCTATCCTGCCAGCCTGACACCACAATATCTGCCTGATTCAGCTGCAGTTTATACTCCCCCTCGCCAAAGCGCTTCGCTAACGCAACGCCTGTGGCGATAGTTGCATGGCCGCAAAAAGGTACCTCTGCTGCGGGCGAGAAGTAACGTACCCGCCAGTGATAAATATCACTATCAGGAATGGGAGCGGCAAATGCCGTCTCAGAAAAACCGACCTCTGCAGCGATACGCTGCATCTCTTCTGCGGCAAGTAGTGTGTCGCCTATCCAGACACCCGCCGGATTACCGCCTGCCCCACTATCAGAGAATGCTGCGATGCGTGTTAATTCAGGAACCAGCTCTGCCATACCCTCTCCCATCTGTTGCGTTTGCATTTATTGTTGTCTGTTCTTATCGCTATTTATATCGCCTTAACCTATCAATAAAAACAAAAAACCCCGACGCGTCGGGGTTTTTTATATCGCTTACGCTGGGTCAGCGCGCACTCAGAACGGGATGTCGTCGTCGAAGTCCATCGGCGGCTCGTTAGACGGTGCCGGAGCGGACTGCTGCGGACGCTGCTGTGCGCCGCCGCTGAACTGGTTCTGGTTACCGCCCTGCGGCTGCTGAGGCTGACCCCAACCACCCTGCTGGCCGCCGCCCTGCTGACCGCCTGCCGGTGCGCCGCCGCCCTGACGGCCGCCGAGCATCTGCATGGTGCCGCCCACGTTCACCACCACCTCAGTGGTGTATTTTTCCGCGCCGGACTGATCGGTCCATTTGCGGGTACGCAGGGAGCCTTCGATGTAGACCTGAGAACCTTTACGCAGATACTCACCGGCCACCTCGGCCAGTTTGCCAAACAGCACAACCCGGTGCCATTCGGTCTGCTCTTTCATCTCACCGGTCGCTTTATCACGCCAGGATTCGGAAGTAGCCAGCGTAATGTTGGCTACTGCGCCCCCATTCGGCATGTAGCGTACTTCCGGGTCCTGGCCCAGATTACCGACGAGAATCACCTTGTTTACGCCTCTGCTGGCCATGATTGTCTCTCCTGAATACGTTTCTTAATCTCAATAGTGTAAGCGCGCGATTGTAACTTACCAAGCGACGCTTTGATACCTTGCGAGACGGATTCCAGTAATCCGCCCGCCGTGCTTTATTTTCGCACAAATGCGCCTGGGATGCATTCTTATACTGTATATCCATTCAGGTTTTTTTGTGTCATAATTAACCGTTTCAGTTCAGTTCGCCGGATGTCCTTCAAACATACCGAGCGCCGAGTCTCTTACCGGGAAAGGTGAATGGATAAGATAGAAGTACGGGGCGCGCGCACCCACAATCTCAAGAATATCAACCTCGTTATTCCACGCGACAAGCTGATTGTCGTGACCGGGCTTTCAGGTTCAGGTAAATCATCCCTGGCTTTCGACACCCTCTATGCCGAAGGTCAGCGTCGCTACGTTGAATCGCTCTCCGCCTATGCGCGCCAGTTCCTGTCGTTAATGGAAAAGCCGGATGTCGATCACATCGAAGGGCTGTCGCCCGCGATCTCTATTGAGCAGAAGTCGACTTCGCACAACCCGCGATCTACCGTCGGGACCATTACCGAGATCCACGACTACCTGCGCCTGCTGTTTGCCCGCGTAGGCGAGCCGCGCTGCCCGGACCACAACGTGCCGCTGGATGCGCAGACCGTCAGCCAGATGGTGGATAACGTGCTGTCGCAGCCGGAAGGCAAGCGCCTGATGCTGCTGGCGCCGATTATCAAAGAGCGTAAGGGCGAGCACACCAAGACGCTGGAGAACCTGGCAAGCCAGGGGTATATCCGCGCCCGTATTGATGGTGAAGTGTGCGACCTCTCAGATCCGCCGAGCCTTGAACTGCATAAAAAACATACTATCGAAGTGGTTATCGACCGCTTTAAGGTGCGGGACGATCTGACCCAGCGCCTGGCCGAGTCGTTTGAAACCGCGCTGGATCTCTCCGGCGGAACGGCGATCGTCGCCGATATGGACGACGAGAAGGTGGAAGAGTTGCTCTTCTCGGCCAACTTTGCCTGTCCGATCTGCGGCTACAGCATGAACGAGCTGGAACCGCGCATGTTCTCCTTCAACAACCCGGCCGGTGCCTGCCCGACCTGTGACGGGTTGGGCGTACAGCAATATTTCGATCCGGATCGCGTGATCCAGAACCCGGAGCTGTCGCTGTCCGGCGGCGCGATCCGCGGCTGGGATCGCCGTAACTTCTACTATTTCCAGATGCTGCGCTCGCTGGCGGATCACTACAAGTTTGACGTTGATGCCTCTTGGGAGAGCCTGAGCGCGTCGGTGCAAAAAGTGGTGCTGTTCGGCTCCGGCAAAGAGAGCATCGAATTTAAGTACATGAACGATCGCGGCGACACCTCCGTGCGCCGTCATCCGTTTGAAGGCGTCCTGCACAACATGGAGCGCCGCTACAAAGAGACCGAATCCAGCGCGGTACGCGAAGAGCTGGCGAAGTTTATCAGCAACCGTCCGTGCGCCTCCTGCGACGGCACGCGCCTGCGTCGTGAAGCGCGGCACGTCTTTGTTGAGAATACGCCGCTGCCGGCCATCTCTGACATGAGCATCGGTCACGCGATGGACTTCTTCAACAACCTTAAGCTGGCCGGCCAGCGGGCGAAGATTGCCGAGAAGGTGCTGAAGGAGATTGGCGACCGTCTGAAGTTCCTGGTGAACGTCGGCCTCAACTATCTGACCCTCTCCCGTTCGGCAGAGACCCTCTCCGGTGGCGAGGCGCAGCGTATCCGTCTGGCAAGTCAGATCGGTGCCGGTCTGGTCGGGGTAATGTACGTGCTGGATGAGCCATCCATCGGCCTGCACCAGCGCGACAACGAACGCCTGCTGGGCACGCTGATCCACCTGCGCGACCTCGGCAATACGGTGATTGTGGTCGAGCATGACGAAGACGCAATCCGCGCCGCCGACCACGTAATTGATATCGGTCCTGGCGCAGGGGTCCACGGTGGCCAGGTAGTAGCCGAAGGCCCGCTGGATGCGATCATGGCGGTGCCAGAGTCCCTGACCGGGCAGTTCATGAGCGGTAAGCGGCAGATTGCCGTGCCGAAAGAGCGCGTGCCTGCCGATCCGTCGAAGGTGCTGAAGCTCTCCGGCGCACGCGGTAACAACCTGAAGGATGTGACGCTGACCCTGCCGGTAGGCCTGTTTACCTGTATCACTGGCGTCTCGGGCTCGGGTAAATCGACCCTGATCAACGATACGCTATTCCCGATTGCCCAGCGCCAGCTCAACGGTGCGACCATCGCCGAGCCGGCACCCTACCGTGAGGTTCAAGGGCTGGAGCACTTCGATAAGGTGATCGATATTGACCAGAGCCCGATTGGCCGTACTCCGCGCTCAAACCCGGCGACCTATACCGGCGTCTTTACGCCGGTGCGTGAGCTGTTTGCCGGCGTGCCGGAGTCTCGCTCGCGTGGCTATACGCCGGGACGTTTCAGCTTTAACGTGCGCGGCGGCCGCTGCGAGGCCTGTCAGGGTGACGGCGTGATCAAGGTAGAGATGCACTTCCTGCCGGATATCTACGTGCCGTGCGACCAGTGCAAAGGCAAACGCTATAACCGCGAAACGCTGGAGATCAAATACAAGGGCAAGAGCATCCACGAAGTGCTGGATATGACCATCGAAGAGGCGCGTGAGTTCTTTGATGCCGTTCCGGCGCTGGCGCGGAAGCTGCAAACCCTGATGGACGTGGGTCTCTCCTACATCCGTCTCGGCCAGTCTGCTACCACGCTCTCCGGCGGTGAGGCCCAGCGCGTGAAGCTGGCCCGTGAGCTGTCAAAACGCGGTACCGGTCAGACGCTCTATATTCTGGACGAGCCAACCACTGGCCTGCACTTTGCCGACATCCAGCAGCTGCTGGAAGTACTCCATCAGCTGCGGGATCAGGGCAACACCATCGTCGTCATTGAGCACA
Organism: Escherichia sp. ESNIH1; assembly: GCA_002918705.1. Taxonomy (GTDB): domain Bacteria; phylum Pseudomonadota; class Gammaproteobacteria; order Enterobacterales; family Enterobacteriaceae; genus Pseudescherichia. The sequence goes on from PQKR01000001.1 coordinate 707,480, forward strand.
ACCTCGACGTGATCAAGACGGCGGACTGGATTGTCGATCTCGGCCCGGAAGGGGGTAGCGGCGGCGGCGAAATCCTCGTCTCCGGCACGCCGGAAACGGTTGCAGAGTGCGAAGCCTCGCACACTGCCCGCTTCCTTAAACCGATGCTGAAATAGCTAGACGGAAAGCTGCTGCCTGATTGCGTCAGGCAGCGCTTCAACCGCCAGCTTGTAGGATGCATCCACCAGGTAGTAAATCTGCGAATCCGGCAGGGATCCATCGAGAAAGACCGTGCTCCAGTGCGCCTTATTCAGACGTGCACTTGGCCGCACGTCTGCATTTTCGCTGCGCAGCAGCTCAGCCAGCTCTGGACTGGTTTTCAGCGATACCGCCGGGCGGTTATCAACGTCATGCACCATCGCAAATAGTACGTCTGCCACTTTGATCTGCGTCGCCTTCCAGTCGCTGTGTACGCTCTGCTCCGCGCCTGGTTTACCCATGCAGTAGGGCAGCAGTTCCGAATTGATCATTTCTCTTCCCCTTGTAGTGTTGCGATGATTTTACGTGACCCGCCGTGAATGCGGTGTTCTCCCAACCAGATGCCCTGCCACGTTCCCAGCTGTACGCGCCCGTTCTGCACCGGCAGCAGCAGCGATACGCCAAGCGTGGAAGATTTGATATGGGAAGGCATATCGTCCGGCCCCTCAGCGTCGTGCTCGTAGCGGGCGCTGTCCGGCACGGCCTGCAGAAAGTGCCGCTCCATATCGTGACGCACGGTGGGATCGCAGTTTTCATTCAGCGTGAGGGAGGCGGAGGTGTGCTGTAGCAGGAGGTGTAACAAACCCGTTTTGATGTGAGCGAGGGAGGGAATTTGCTCCAGCACCTCGTCCGTCACCAGATGGAAACCGCGTGGCTTTGCGCCAAGCCTGAGAGTTTGTTGATACCACATAGACTGCTCCAGAGTTATTTCACCTGATGCTAAGTGTGTAACACGTAGGGCAGAACAGCCAGAAAACGGAGAAAATAAGGCAACCTGGCGATTGCCTTTTGCCGATCAATACTCGGAGTTGGCAATGACCTCTTCGCCATACATTCCCGCCTGCGGCAGTGGCCGGTAGGTGGAGTTAGCGGCCCGCAGCACGCGGATGCCTCGCGCACTCACTTCCCGAGCGGCGCGGATGTCGTTATCCGAGTCGCCGTAGAACATCTTGATGTGCTTATCCTGCAGCCACTGGGTCTTGGTATTCTGACCCGGCTGGTCCCCGGCAAAGATCACCGGATTCATATTTTCGGCGGGGATCTGGAAATCATCCTGCAGCGTCTTTGAAACGGTCTCGGTTTTTGTCTGGCTGCGTCCGGTGACGAAGTAGATAGCGTCGCCGCGCTTGACGTGCATGGCGATCAGCGCCCGCGCCACCTCTTTGGGAATGCTGAACTCATCCCAACCGTTGTTCATCTTCTCCCAGAAGGCGGGATTGTGCAGATACGCTTCGCTCTGTGGGGAGAAGAGTTCTTTGCCGCGCCAGAAGCCCGGGCTGGAGAAGAGCACCGTATCATCAATATCAAACCCAACGGCCATCGCCGGTCGGCCCTGAAGGCTATTTTCAATCTGTGCAACCGAGACCCAATGAATGGGCGCTTGTTCAGCCAGTTTCGCGACGTTAGTTCCGGGATAGAGCGGCGAAGGTGAGGAGGCGTGCGCGTTGGCAGCGCCCACGGCAAACAGAAAACAGAATGCACTGAGCGCGAGGGGTATCTTACGCATATTCATCCTTAAATGTTAGAATTAGGCAGAATTTTCCCCGGCCTTGCACCGGGGAAGGCGCGTATTATGCCATCACTGCGGCAAAGGCCTGTGCGACGCGGTGCACATTACTGCTATTCAGGCCAGCAAGGCACATACGGCCGCTGGCGATCAGGTAGACACCCAACTCCTCACGCAGCCGAGTCACCTGGGCTGCGCTAAGACCGGTATAGCTGAACATACCGCGCTGTTGCAGCAGATAGTCAAAGTTATGGCCCGGCACTGCCTCGCGCAGAACGTTCACCAGCTCCTGGCGCATAGCGGAGATACGCAGGCGCATCGCTTCAACTTCCGCCAGCCACTGCGCTTTCAGGGTCGCGTCACCTAGTACGGTCGCCACCAGCTGTGCACCAAAGTTTGGCGGACTGGAGTAGTTGCGGCGTACGGTTGCTTTCAGCTGTCCCAGCACGCGCCCGGCGGTGTCGGCATCTTCACAAACGATAGACAGACCGCCGACGCGCTCGCCGTAGAGAGAGAAGATCTTCGAGAAGGAGTTGCTCACCAGCGCTGGCAGACCGGCATCGGCGATGGCGCGAATCGCGTAGGCATCCTCTTCCATTCCGGCACCGAAGCCCTGATAGGCGATGTCGAGGAACGGGATCAGCTCGCGCGCTTTAAGTACCTCTATCACCGCGTCCCACTGAGGATTGGTCAGGTCAGCCCCGGTTGGGTTATGACAGCACGGATGTAGCAGAACGATGCTGCGGGCCGGTAGGCTTTGCAGTTTTTCCAGCAGCGCGTTTACGCGTACGCCGTTGGTTTCGCTATCAAACCACGGGTAAGTACTTACTTCGAATCCAGCGCCTTCAAAGATGGCGATGTGGTTTTCCCAGGTCGGATCGCTGACCCAGACGCCGGATTCTGGGAAGTAGCGCTTCAGGAAGTCAGCCCCCACCTTCAGCGCGCCGGAGCCGCCGAGAGTCTGGATAGTCGCTACGCGGTTCGCCTTCAGTACCGGATGTTCAGCGCCAAACAGCAGCGGCGCGATGGTGTGACGGTAGCCCGGCAGGCCCTCCATCGGCAGATAGAGCGATGCGCCATGCGGCTGGGCGTTCAGGCGTGCTTCTGCTTCGGCAACGGCCTGAAGCTGAGGGATCAGGCCATCTTCGTTGTAGTAGAGGCCGATGCTAAGATTTACCTTATCGCTACGGGGATCTTCTTTGAAACGCTCCATCAGCGTCAGAATGGGGTCGCCAGCGTAGGCGTCAACTTTTTGAAACACGCGGTGGTTCTCCAGATTTACAGGCGGGGGTGTTAAACACAATAAACCGGAAGCAGGAGAAGGTCGAGAGGATGTTCAAACGAATTGCTGGGGCGTTCTGTAGGCCCGGTGAGCGCAGCGCCACCGGGCATTTTATATGCGTTAATCGATGTATTGCATCGCGACCCGGGACGTCAGTCGCGTAATAAGTTCGTAAGCACTTACTTTTGTAATCTCAGCGATGCGCTCTACCGGCAGGCCTTCGCCCCACATCACCACCGGATCGCCCGCGCGCTCCTGAGCCTCGGGTCCAAGGTCAACGCAGATCATATCCATCGCCACGCGCCCGACGATAGGCACTTCGCGGCCGTTGACCAGCACCGGCGTACCGGACGGCGCGGCGCGGGGATAGCCATCGCCGTAGCCCATCGCCACTACGCCGAGACGCGTATCGCGCTCGCTGATCCAGGTCCCGCCGTAGCCTACCGGCTCACCTGCACGGTGCGGGCGCACGGCGATCAGCGTTGAGGCCAGGGACATCACCGGCTGGAAGCCAAAATCAGCGCCCCACGGCTTTTGATCCAGCGGTGAGACGCCGTAGAGAATGATGCCGGGACGCACCCAGTCAAAATGCGCCTGCGGCCAGAGCAGAATGCCGCCGGAGGCCGCAATAGAGCGCAGGCCCGGCTTGCCTTCGGTGAAGGTGGTGAAGATATCCAGCTGCTGTTCGGTTGCGCCACACGCTGGCTCATCGGCCCGGGCAAAGTGGCTGACAATATTCACCGGCTGGCGCACATTTTTACAGGCGCAGAGCCGCTGGTAGAACGCGCTGGCCTCTTCGGGACGCACGCCCAGCCTGTGCATGCCGGTATCGAGCTTCATCCAGACGGTGATGGGTTCAGGCAGTTCAGCCCTCTCCAGCGCCTCCAGCTGCTCGGTATTGTGCACGGCGGTGTGCAACGTTTGCGCAGAGAGCGTGGGAAGATCGTCAGCGGAAAAAAAGCCCTCCAGCAGCAGGATCGGCTGGGTAATGCCGCCCGCACGCAGCTGCAGGGCCTCTTCAAGACGGGCAACGCCAAAGGCGTCGGCGTCGGGGAGCGTTCGCGCGGTCTCCAGAAGACCGTGTCCGTAAGCGTTCGCTTTCACCACTGCAACCAGTTTGCTGGCGGGAGCCAGCTCGCGCAGGCGTTGCAGATTGTGTCGCAGAGCGCGGCGGTTGATTACTACGGTTGCCGCTTGCATGTTATTCCTTCTAAAAGCGGATCCTCAAAATCATTCGCGTTGCAGGAAGGCGACAAGTCCGGGAAGCCCCAGGAGCTTACTGAAGTAAGTGACTGGGGTGAGCGGACGCAGTCAACGCCCCTGCGGCGTGAAGGATGAAGAGGATTTATTCGTCATCGTACTGTGGCCCGGCATAGTTATCGAAGCGCGACCACTGCCCGTTAAAGGTCAGACGTACCGTACCGATCGGGCCGTTACGCTGCTTACCAATAATAATTTCCGCGATGCCTTTCAGATCGCTGTTCTCGTGGTACACCTCATCACGATAGATAAACATGATCAGGTCGGCATCCTGCTCGATAGAGCCGGACTCACGCAGGTCGGAGTTGACCGGGCGCTTATCGGCACGCTGCTCCAGGGAGCGGTTGAGCTGCGACAGAGCCACCACTGGCACCTGTAACTCTTTCGCCAGCGCTTTCAGCGAGCGGGAGATCTCCGCGATCTCCAGCGTACGGTTGTCAGAGAGCGACGGAACGCGCATCAGCTGCAGGTAGTCGATCATGATCATGCTCAGGCCGTCATGCTCGCGGAAGATGCGCCGCGCACGGGAGCGCACCTCGGTCGGCGTCAGGCCAGAGGAGTCGTCGATGTACATGTTACGCTTCTCGAGCAGGATGCCCATTGTGCCGGAGATACGCGCCCAGTCCTCGTCGTCGAGCTGGCCGGTACGGATGCGGGTCTGATCGACGCGGGAGAGCGACGCCAGCATACGCATCATAATCTGCTCGGCGGGCATCTCCAGGCTGAAGATCAGCACCGGCTTATCCTGTAGCATCGCGGCGTTTTCGCACAGGTTCATGGCGAAGGTGGTCTTACCCATCGACGGACGCGCCGCCACGATGATCAGATCCGAGCGCTGCAGGCCCGCCGTTTTTTTGTTCAGATCCTGATAGCCGGTATCAACGCCGGTCACGCCGTCGTGGGGCTGCTGAAAGAGCTGCTCAATACGCGCGACGGTGGCCTCAAGGATCTGATCGATACTTTTCGGTCCTTCGTCCTTATTCGCCCGGTTTTCAGCGATCTGGAATACGCGGGATTCGGCGAGGTCGAGCAGATCTTCGCTGGTGCGGCCCTGCGGGTCAAAGCCCGCGGTGGCGATTTCGTTGGCAACCGAGATCATCTCACGCACGACCGCACGTTCGCGGACGATGTCGGCATAGGCGCTAATGTTCGCCGCGCTTGGCGTATTTTTCGATAGCTCTGCCAGGTAGGCAAAACCGCCGACGCTGTCCAGCTGGCCCTGCTGCTCCAGCGACTCCGCCAGGGTGATCAGGTCGATGGGTTTGCTCATCTCCTGCAGACGGTGCATCTCAGTGAAGATGTGTCGGTGCGGGCGGGTATAAAAGTCTTCCGCAACAACGCGCTCGGCAACGTCGTCCCAGCGTTCGTTATCCAGCATTAAACCGCCCAACACCGACTGCTCCGCTTCGATTGAGTGTGGCGGCACTTTCATCCCCTCGACTTGCATATCGCGGGGTTCAGTCTGTTTGTTGAAGGGTTTATTTCCTGCCATAGTGAATGGAGTACCGAGATAAATTGTGGGTCGAAACTTTATCATATTTTAGATTATGCACCGACCCTAATGTCGCATTGGCTTAGGATCTTTGGGAGGAAACATGGCAACAAGAATTGAATTTCACAAGCATGGTGGCCCTGAGGTATTAAAAGCGGTGGAGTTTACGCCCACCGATCCGGCAGAGAACGAGGTGCAGGTCGAGAACAAAGCTATTGGTATCAATTATATCGATACCTACATCCGCAGCGGCCTCTATCCGCCTCCGGCGCTGCCAAGCGGTCTCGGTACAGAGGCGGCAGGCGTAGTGAGTAAAGTTGGTAAAAACGTTAGCCATATTAAAGCGGGCGATCGGGTGGTCTATGCCCAGTCGGCGCTGGGGGCCTACAGCTCAGTACATAACGTGCCGGCGGATAAGGTCGCTATTCTGCCCAACGCCATCTCCTTTGAGCAGGCCGCGGCCTCGTTCCTGAAGGGGCTGACGGTCTTCTACCTGCTGCGTAAAACCTATGAGATCAAGCCCGACGAGCCGTTTCTGTTCCACGCGGCGGCGGGCGGCGTAGGGCTTATCGCCTGCCAGTGGTCCAAGGCGCTGGGTGGCAAGCTGATCGGCACGGTGGGCAACGCGCAGAAGGCGCAGCGCGCATTGCAGGCGGGCGCATGGCAGGTGATTAACTACCGCGAGGAGAGCATCGTTGAGCGCGTCAAGGAGATCACCGGGGGTAAGAAGGTGCGCGTTGTCTATGACTCGGTGGGAAAAGATACCTGGGAATCGTCGCTGGACTGCCTGCAGCGTCACGGCCTGATGGTCAGCTTCGGCAACGCCTCTGGTCCGGTCACCGGCGTTAATCTCGGCATCCTTAACCAGAAAGGTTCCCTGTATGCTACCCGCCCTTCCCTTCAGGGTTACATCACTAACCGGGAGGAGCTGGAAGAGGCTAGCAACGAGCTATTCTCGCTGATTGCCAGCGGCGTGATTAAGGTGGATGTGGCGGAAGATCAGAAGTTCCCGCTGGCGGAGGCGCAGCGCGCGCACGAGACGCTGGAGAGCCGGTCAACCCAGGGGTCGAGTCTGCTGATCCCCTGATCCCCTCTAAATAATTTGAGTAGCAGGAAGGCGGCAAGAGCGCGAGTCCCCAGGAGCTTACATAGGTAAGTGACTGGGGCGAGTAAGCGCAGCCAACGCACCGGCTGCTTGAAGTATGACGAGGGAAAAGAATTAGGGCTTCCCTTAAGGAAGCCCTTTCTTTTTTTAGTTCGGCTGTATGTAGGGTACAGCTCGATGAATTCTAAGACGCGCAATAGTGACAGATTCGATACCTAAATCCTATGCGGTTTGGCTGAACCTGCCAGAGAAAAGTGCCAGGTTGTGATCAAGACCGCATAACTTAGTAACGCCAGCGGCTATTGCGCTGATACAACGGCAATTTTGGTTTTTTTACCGCCCGGATAACCCAGACGATAGCCACCGCCAGCAGCAGCCAGGGCAGCAGCTTAAACATTAACGCAAACAGTCCACCGACAAACATCAGCGCCGTGGCCACTGCCAGCGCGACAATAATGCCCAGCAGCGAGACGCCCGTGACCAGTAGCATCATAAAAAATCCAATAACAAACAGTAGTTCCAGCATGGCTCTTCCCCCTTAATAGTTACCCAATCTATTACAAGAAACGTGCCAGAATTTAATGCATTGATAATAAAACAAAACGCCCCGCAGCGTGCTGCGAGGCGTGGTGAATTTAGCTAACTTTTAGCGAATTTCTAACGCTTATCCGCCACCAGCTTTAGCGCCTGCTCCAGTACATCGATATCCGCCCCAGCCTTATGGGCGTTTTCACTCAGGTGGCGACGCCACTGGCGCGCACCGGGAATGCCCTGGAAAAGGCCCAGCATATGGCGAGTGATATGCCCGAGATAGGCGCCGTTGCTCAGCTCACGCTCAATATAGGGATACATGGCCCGCACTACCGCAACCGGATCGGCATCGTCACGCGCTACGCCAAAGATCTCACGGTCAACCGCGGCCAGAATGCCTGGGTTTTGATACGCCTCGCGCCCTACCATCACCCCGTCCATATGCTCAAGGTGCGCCTTTGCCTCTTCCAGCGATTTGATGCCGCCGTTGATAGACATGGTCAGGTGCGGGAAGTCGCGCTTAAGCTGATAGACACGCGGGTAGTCCAGAGGCGGGATCTCACGGTTCTCTTTTGGGCTGAGTCCGGAGAGCCAGGCCTTACGGGCGTGAATAATAAACGTCTCGCACTCGCCCTTGCCGGAAACGGTATCAATAAAGCTGCAGAGGAATTCGTAGCTGTCCTGGTCGTCAATGCCGATGCGGGTCTTCACCGTCACCGGGATAGAGACGACGTCGCGCATGGCTTTGATGCAGTCCGCCACCAGCTGCGCATTGCCCATCAGACAGGCGCCGAACATACCGTTCTGCACGCGATCCGACGGACAGCCGACGTTGAGGTTGATCTCGTCATAGCCGCGGGCTTCGGCCAGCTTCGCACAGTGGGCCAGCTGAGCCGGATCGCTGCCGCCCAGCTGAAGCGCTACGGGATGCTCTTCGTCACTGTAGGCCAGATAGTCACCTTTACCATGAATAATCGCCCCGGTAGTCACCATCTCGGTATAGAGCAGCGTCTCCCGCGACAGCAGGCGCAGGAAATAGCGACAGTGGCGGTCGGTCCAGTCGAGCATTGGCGCGATGGAGAAGCGGTGGGCGGCGAAGGCAGTAGCGGGCGTGACTGGCGGCATAGCGTACATTTTTTCATCAAAATGGAAAAGGGGCGCTACTATAGCATACTCATTTAGCCTGAACAGCCCGCCGGAGGCATTGCGCCTCCGGCGGGGAGATCATTAGAACGTCAGGCTGAGCTGCGCGCCTGCGCCCCAGGTTTCATCTTCACCATAGAGGCCCATCAGGTCGACGTGAACGCGGTTGAACGGCGCAAAACCGATACCGGCGGTGGCGACGTTGCTGTCGTCCCCTTTCACATCGGCGCGGAAGCCCGCACGCACCGCCAGCCAGTCGAGCGGACGCACCTCGGCCCCGACGCCAACATACTGGGAAGCCTCCTCGCTCTTAAAGCCTTTGGTCTCGGTCAGATCGCCGTCGGCGCTGAGGGTAACCAGATCCGTATGCCACGCCAGCCCTGCGGTAACCACCGGGCTGATCTGGTAGGTATCTTTATAGCTACGCACCTCTTGAGTACGGCCATTGCGGATCTGGATATCTTTGGTATCGATATCGCGGGAGATCAGGTTCTGTCCGCTCAGGCCTACGGTCCAGTTATCGCCAAAATCAGCGGCAATACCGGCGTCAACGTTGAAGCCGGTATCGTCGTTACGGTAGCGGCTGCTGTTGAAGTCGCTGCTATCGTAGTCGTAGATGGAGGTGGTGTAGTTGAACAGCCAGGTTTTTTGCAGCTTCGGCGTCACGCCGATAGAGACCGGCACGTCGCCAAACTGGAACTGACGCGCCACGGCCACGCCGTAGTCGGAGACGATCGCCGCACGTCCAGACGCGGTAGAGTTCAAGTGGCTGGTAATAAGATCCGAGCTACCGCCAAGGGCGACAAGCGCAGCGTCTCTATAGATTTCATTGTTATTGCCGCCGCGCAGGTAGTCAATGTCCTGCTGGTCGACGTTGGAGCTGACCCGGGCATGGGCATAGGCCTTCGCCACGAAAGCAAACGACAGCACGTCGTTAGGAATGCTTACCGCAATACCGGCGCCTGCATTGGCGCGGGCAGTTTTGCCGTCGAGAAACTCCAGCTCATCGGCTAAATCGGTCGCGGCGCCGCGCACCTGATTAATGGTTCCCGTTGGGTTAGTAATAAACTGAGCAAAGGTCAGGTTGTCGATAACGTTATCGTAATAGTCGACTTTGTCGCTGATATCGTCGATTTCATCCTGCAGATTATCTTTATCGCTAATCTGCGCCCGCACGCTCGGCAGGATGACAGTCACGTTATCATCCGGTTTAGCCTTCGCCAGCAGCGCCGGGTTAATCAGTACGCCGCTGCCATAGCTGGCGGATGCTACGCCGGTGCCGCCCATCGCATCACTACGCGCTTCTGCCCATGTATTGGCTGCCCCCGCCTGAGTGACTACCCCAAAAGAGACCGCAAGTGTTACCACTGAAAGCTTAAAAATTTTTTTCACAGTTTGCCCTGTCTTATTGATCAAAGGTCGATTTATGCCCTGCCAGTTATCGCCTGGCGAGAGGTGAACTATTGCTGTGAAAAGCGATGCTAAATGCAGCTAATTCGTTTTTTATCTGCATGAGAGTATTTTTATTCGTAACAATCTGCGTCTTTTTATAAACGCTCTTTACTTATAGAGGAGGAAATTCGATTCGGGAAGTTTTTCTGCTCTGAGCGTTGAAAAATTCAGGAAAATGCCAGGATGGAGATCGACGGTGGGTGCGGAACGATCGGCGGGATCTCGGCGTTTGTCGCAGGATATGATAAAGTGACGGTTTCAACGTTATTACATTACGTAACCTGAGGATGCCCTATGGATAAGACCACTTCGCAGCAGATGCTGGCACATGCTGAAACGCTGTGCGCGCAGCGCAACGTGCGCCTGACCCCGCAGCGCCTTGAGGTTTTGCGCCTGATGAGCCTCCAGCAGGGTGCAATCAGCGCCTACGATCTGCTCGATCTCCTGCGCGTCTCAGAGCCGCAGGCCAAGCCGCCGACGGTTTACCGCGCTCTCGACTTCCTGCTGGAGCAGGGTTTTGTGCACAAGGTCGAGTCAACCAACAGCTACGTGCTGTGTCACTTCCTCGATCAGCCTACCCATACGTCTGCGATGTTCATCTGCGATCGCTGCGGCGTGGTAAAAGAGGAGGCGGCTGAAGGCGTGGAAGATATTATGCACGCGCTGGCGGCCAGGATGGGCTTTGCGCTGCGTCATAATGTCATTGAGGCGCACGGGTTGTGTGCAGCGTGTTCAGAAGTGGAAGCCTGCCGTCATCAGGGCCAATGTCAGCACGATCACAGCATTTTAGTGAAGAAGAAACCGCGTTAGGTTAAAAAGTAGTGGGAAGAGTCGGTACGTCCTTGTACCGTCGGGCAGGGTAGTCAAACTGTTAATCCAGGGTGATTACCAGCGATACTCGTTACGGGTTTCCCAGTCGACCACCTCTTTCTCAGCCTGGTCTTTTTGGTAGCCATAACGTTCCTGAATTTTACCGACCAGCTGGTCGCGTTTACCTTCAATAACGGTCATGTCATCGTCCGTTAATTTACCCCATTGCTCTTTCGCTTTACCTTTGAACTGTTTCCAGTTACCGCCGACTTCGTCTTTATTCATAATGGTATCCTCATCATCGTTCGGTGTTGAATAGCAATATTCGTTGGTCCTTCGTTACGTTCTTTATCTGCTGAACGTGATAATAATTGTAGCTAAGGATTTTCTAAGCTGGGGATTATTCGGAATATTTAACCATTCAGGCGCGAACAAACAACAGGAAGGCAAGGCAAGAAGGCAAGGCTAAAGGAGGTGAGAAAGAGAGAGGAGGAAAAACATTAAGCGCTGTGACAGCAGAAGGTTAACTGCCACAAGCACTTATATGCTATCAGAGCCACTCGCCGTTGCGAATGACGCCGACCGCCAGACCTTCAATACTGAAGTTCTGCTGACGAAGGTCAACAACGATGGGATCGAAGTCACTGTTTTCAGGCAGCAGCTGCACGGTATTGCCCTGCTTTTTCAGCCGCTTTACCGTCACTTCGTCATCAATACGCGCCACAATCACCTGGCCGTTACGCGCTTCCTGCGTTTTATGTACTGCCAGCAGATCGCCATCCATGATGCCAATGTCTTTCATCGACATCCCGCTAACGCGCAGCAGGAAATCGGCGCTGGGCTTAAACAGTGACGGATCGACCTGGTAGTGGCCCTCGATATGCTGCTGTGCCAGCAGCGGCTCACCGGCAGCGACCCGGCCAATCAGCGGCAGGCCATCTTCCTCTTCCTGCAGCAGACGGATCCCGCGCGATGCGCCGGAAACAATCTCAATGACGCCTTTGCGCGCCAGCGCTTTCAGGTGTTCTTCTGCCGCGTTTGGGGAACGGAATCCCAAACGCTGCGCAATTTCAGCACGCGTCGGCGGCATGCCGGTCTGGCTGATGTGATCGCGAATGAGATCAAACACCTCTTGCTGCCTGGCTGTTAACGCTTTCATCCCGCCCCCTGGGTGTATATACAGTTATGCTGTGAGTATATACAGCAAAAACCGTTTTTGAAACCAAATTTTGAGCAAAACCGCCGCGCAAGGCCGATTTTGCGCGCCTTAGCGGTAATGTGGCCAGAGCAGAATGCCCCAGGTGGCCAGCGCGAGCAGAATAGACATCAGCACCGCCGCCGAGCCCATATCTTTGGCCCGGCCGGAAAGCTCATGGAAATCAGTCCCGATCCGGTCAACAACCGCCTCGATCGCGCTGTTCAGGATCTCCACTATCATTACCAGCACAACGGACCCAATGAGCAGCACGCGGGTAATGGCGTCTACGTCGAGCCAGCAGGCAATGACAACGGCAAGGATCACCGCGACGGACTCCTGGCGGAAAGCGGCTTCGTTCAGCCAGGCAGCGCGAACGCCCTTCCATGAGTACCCTGCGGCTTTAATGATTCGGGTTAAACCAGTGGTATTATTGGCCATCAAAAGAACCTTTTTACGTAATTATCGTCAATGTCTATGCGAGCGTACCGAGGTACAAAAGATATTCTGCGCGCTTTCTGATATTCTTGCGGCGCAATGGCATTATTAACCAGAGGCTTCACATTGTTTATGTCCGGCTGGCCACGAATTTACTACAAATTACTGAATTTACCATTAAGCGTGCTGGTAAAAAGCAAGTCGATCCCGGCAGAACCTGCCCAGGAACCTGGACTCGATACCTCACGCCCTATTATGTACGTTTTGCCTTATAACTCGAAGGCAGACTTGCTGACGCTGCGTGCCCAATGCCTGGCGCACGAGCTGCCCGACCCGCTTGAACCGCTGGAGATCGACGGCGCGCTGCTGCCTCGCTATATCTTTATTCACAGCGGGCCGCGTGTCTTTAGCTGGTACACGCCGAAAGAAGAGTCCGTTAAGCTGTTCCATGATTATCTGGATCTCCACCGTAACCACCCGGATCTGGACGTGCAGATGGTGCCGGTATCGGTGATGTTTGGCCGCTCACCGGGGCGCGAAAAAGGCGAAGTGAATCCGCCGCTGCGCATGCTGAACGGCATCCAGAAGTTCTTTGCCGTCTCCTGGCTCGGTCGCGATAGCTTTGTGCGCTTCTCCCCGCCGGTCTCCCTGCGCCGGATGGCCACCGAGCATGGCACAGACAAAATTATCGCCCAAAAGCTGGCCCGCGTAGCGCGCATGCACTTTGCCCGCCAGCGGCTTGCCGCCGTGGGTCCGCGCCTGCCGGCGCGCCAGGATCTCTTTAACAAGCTGTTGGCCTCAAAAGCCATTGCCCGCGCGGTAGAAGACGAAGCGCGCAGCAAAAAGATCTCCCACGAGAAAGCCCAGCAGAACGCCATCGCACTGATGGAGGAGATTGCGGCCAATTTCTCCTATGAGATGATCCGCCTGAGCGATCGTATCCTTGGCTTTACCTGGAACCGGCTCTATCAGGGCATCAACGTGCATAACGCCGAGCGGGTCCGCCAGCTGGCGCACGACGGTCATGAGATTGTCTACGTGCCCTGCCACCGTAGCCACATGGACTACATGCTGCTCTCCTATGTGCTCTATCACCAGGGGCTGGTACCGCCGCATATCGCCGCCGGGATTAACCTCAACTTCTGGCCTGCCGGACCGGTTTTCCGCCGCCTCGGGGCGTTCTTTATTCGCCGTACCTTTAAGGGCAACAAGCTCTATTCGACGGTGTTCCGTGAGTACCTGGGCGAGCTGTTCAGCCGCGGCTACTCCGTAGAGTACTTTGTCGAGGGTGGACGCTCACGTACGGGCCGTCTGCTGGATCCGAAAACCGGCACCCTGTCGATGACCCTGCAGGCCATGCTGCGCGGCGGCACCCGCCCTATCACCCTGGTACCGATCTATATCGGCTACGAGCACGTGATGGAGGTGGGCACCTATGCAAAAGAGCTGCGCGGCGCAACCAAAGAGAAAGAGAACGTCTTTCAGATGCTGCGCGGCCTGAGCAAGCTGCGCAACCTCGGCCAGGGCTACGTTAACTTCGGCGAGCCGCTGCCGCTGATGAACTACCTCAATCAGCACGTGCCCGAGTGGCGCGAGTCGATCGATCCGATTGAGGCGGTACGCCCGGCATGGCTGACGCCGACCGTCAACACCATCGCCGCCGATCTGATGGTGCGTATTAACAACGCGGGCGCGGCTAACGCTATGAACCTCTGCTGTACCGCGCTGCTGGCCTCGCGCCAGCGCTCGCTAACCCGCGAGCAGCTGACCGAGCAGCTGGACTGCTACCTCGATCTGCTGCGCAACGTGCCCTACTCGCCTGACGCCACCGCCCCGGCGGCCAGCGCCAGCGAGCTGATTGCCCACGCGCTGCAGATGAATAAGTTCGAAGTAGAGAAAGATACCATTGGCGACATCATCATTCTGCCGCGCGAGCAGGCGGTGCTGATGACTTACTACCGCAACAACATCGCGCATATGCTGGTGCTGCCCTCCCTGATGGCGGCTATCGTAACCCAGCATCGCCAGATCTCTCGCGAAGAGCTGCTGCGCCACGTTGATGTGCTCTATCCGATGCTTAAAGCAGAGCTGTTCCTGCGCTGGGATAACAGCGAGCTGCCAGAGGTGCTCAACGCGTTGATCGCCGAGCTGGTGCGTCAGGGCCTGCTGGTGGATAAAGACGACCGCCTGTATCTCAACCCGCAGCGCTCCCGTACCCTGCAGCTGCTGGCGGCTGGCGCGCGCGAGACCCTGCAGCGCTACGCCATCACTTTCTGGCTGCTGAGCGCCAACCCGGCCATCAACCGTGGCACGCTGGAGAAAGAGAGCCGTACCCTGGCTCAGCGCCTGTCGGTGCTGCACGGGATCAACGCCCCAGAGTTCTTCGATAAGGCCGTGTTCAGTACCCTGGTGCTCACCCTGCGCGACGAGGGTTACATCAGCGATACGGGTGATGCCGATCCGGCAAAAACCATGCAGGTCTATCTCCTGCTGGCGGATCTGGTGACGCCTGACGTGCGGTTGACTATCGAGAGCGCAACCCAGGCAGAAGCGTAAAGGTGATGCCCGGTAACGCAAGTGTACCGGGCCTCTCTATTATCTGACCGCCTGCGCTATCCACGCGGACAGCTCCCGTAACTCCCTCTCCTGCTCCGGAAAATCCCCTAGCAGCGCATCGCACGCCTGCTGCAGACTATCCGCACGATAAGCGCAGCCCTGCAGACGCGCCGCCAGCGCCTCCAGCGGCGCCGGGTTCAGGCTGTCGGTAAAGATCTGCGCGCGCGTGATGTGTCCTCGCTCGACGTCGAAGTGCAGCTCAACGCCGCCCCAGGTGAAGCGCTCATCCAGCAGATGGCTGAACGAGGGTGCCTGACCAAAGTTCCACTCCCAGCTGCTCTGACGGGCAAAGGTATCGGCAAAGTTTGGCAGATCCGGCGTCTTGTCCGGAGAGATAACCTCCGCCGCGACGCGCTCGCCGTAGTGGGCAAAAAAGGCCTCGGTGACCGCCGCGCAGATCGCTTCGTGCGTGATGCCCGGCAGCAGATCGACCAGGTTTGCCACCCGTCCCCGTACCGAGGTAATGCCCTTGGCCTGGAGCTTCTTTTGGTCAGGGTTAAGGTAGTTCGCCAGTCGACTTAGATCGGCATTGAGCAGCAGCGTGCCGTGGTGGAAGCCGCGGTCCGGCGTTTCACGATAGGCGGAGCCGGAGACTTTGCGATCGCCCTCCGGCGTTTTGACCACCAGGTCGTTACGCCCCGAGGCTTCTGCCGCTACGCCCAGCGCGTTGAGGGCGTTAAGCACAATGTGGGTAGAGATAGTTTTGTCATACTCCGGCTTGCCGGCCATAAAGGTAAAGCAGGTGTTGCCGAGATCGTGAAATACCGCGCCGCCGCCGCTGCTGCGTCGGGCAAGGCGGACGTTATCCTCCTCCATGCGCCGGGTATTGCACTCTTTCCACGGATTTTGCGCCCGGCCAATCACCACCGTATCGGCGTTGCGCCACAGAAAGAGCACGCGCTGGGTGGCAGGCATCTGACGGAAAATTGACTCCTCTACCGCCAGGTTAAACCAGGGATCGTATGAATCAGAGATAAGCAGACGTAATGTGGACATGGCAGCTTTCCTTTTCTTTAATTGCCCCCATAGTAACGACAAAGCGGCGCGTATGCCTACCCGGCCTACGGCTCGCGCTTCTCGCTCTCCCCCTCCTCCGGCACCGAGCGGCTGGCGGTGAGCAGGAAAGGCGACTGCTGCCAGCGGGTACGCTTGCCCTGCAGCAGCGTGCGGGTCAGCACCACGCCGATTGCCAGCGACAGGAGCAGCATCAGGCGGAGGATATTTGTGGTATTATCGACCTGTTTCGCTTCGGTCGGTAGGGTATGGGTGTCGAGAGTCAGACGCAGGTAGCCGAGCGGGCCATTTTTCCCCTGTATGGGTTCAACAATCTGCTGGTTGAAGTAGCCGCCGGCTTTTTTTCCGTCCAGCGCCAGCCGGTCGCGGACGTCGACGCTCTCCCCTGAACGCGCAATCAAATCGCCCTGCTCATCGTAGACGCCTGCGTCAAGAATACGGCTCCCTTCAGTGAGCTGGCGCAGGAGCGCGCTAATCGGCTTTTCATCCGGCGTTTCGCTACGCATCAGCGGCGTGAGGTTCAGGGTCACCTGGTGCGCCAGGGTACGGGCCAGCTCTTCAAACTGGGGGTTACGCGCCCGCTGGTGGCTCTGGCTGAACCACGATGCCCCCTGCATTAGCGCCACCAAAAGGGCGAGACAGATGAGCACTATTACGGCGCGATGCAGCCGGAATCTCAGTTTTGCGCGGGCCATATTCTTACCTGATGAAAATTTGAGGTTAGCATGTTGCCAGAAGCGATGATTACAAGGTAGCCTCATGCGTTATTTTTACCCGGATGCGTTTGGCCGCACGTGTTTTTACAGGAGCTTTAATGTCTAACAGTTTAACCTGGCGCGACCTGCCCGAAGCCGTCTCTCAGTGGCCTGGGCTGCCGCTCTCTTTAAGCGGCGACGAGGTGATGCCGCTCGATTATCACGCGGGTCGCAGCGGCTGGCTGCTCTATGGCCGCAGTCTGGATAAACAGCGCCTGACGGCGTATCAGCGCTCGCTTGGCGCGGCGATGGTGATCGTCGCGGCCTGGTGCGTCGAGGATTATCAGGTGATCCGCCTGGCCGGCTCGCTGACGCCGCGGGCAACGCGTCTGGCACACGATGCCGGTCTGGACGTTGCGCCGCTGGGTAAGATCCCGCATCTGCGCACGCCGGGCCTGCTGGTGATGGACATGGACTCTACCGCCATCCAGATCGAGTGTATCGATGAGATCGCCAGGCTGGCGGGCACCGGTGAGATGGTTGCCGAGGTGACCGAGCGGGCGATGCGCGGCGAGCTGGACTTTACCGCCAGCCTGCGCAGCCGCGTCGGCACACTCAAGGGGGCGGATGCCACCATTCTGCACCAGGTGCGCGACGGCCTGCCGCTGATGCCGGGCCTGACCCAGCTGGTGCTGAAGTTAGAGACCTTAGGCTGGAAGGTGGCTATCGCCTCTGGCGGCTTCACCTTCTTTGCCGACTACCTGCGCGACAGGCTGCACCTGACCGCCGCCGTGGCGAACGAGCTGGAGATTGTCGACGGCAAGCTGACCGGCCACGTGGTGGGTGACATTGTGGATGCCCAGTACAAGGCGGCCACGCTGCTGCGCCTGGCCCAGGAGTACGATATTCCGCTGGCACAGACTGTGGCGATCGGCGACGGTGCTAACGATCTGCCGATGATCAAATCGGCGGGGCTGGGGATCGCCTATCACGCGAAACCCAAAGTAAATGAGAAGACGGAAGTCACTATCCGTCACGCTGACCTGATGGGCGTTTTCTGTATCCTGTCGGGCAGCCTGAACCAGAACTAACGAGGTCAACGTGGCGAAAGCTCCAAAACGCGCATTTGTCTGTAATGAATGCGGTGCGGATTATCCGCGCTGGCAGGGGCAGTGCAGCGCCTGTCATGCCTGGAACACCATCACCGAGGTGCGCGTTGCGGCGTCCCCGACGGTTGCGCGCAACGAGCGGCTGAGCGGCTATGCCGGTAACGCAGGCGTGTCGAAGGTGCAAAAGCTATCGGAGATCAGTCTGGAAGAGCTGCCGCGCTTCTCTACCGGCTTTAAAGAGTTTGACCGCGTGCTGGGCGGCGGCGTCGTGCCGGGCAGCGCAATCCTGATCGGCGGTAACCCAGGGGCAGGCAAGTCGACGCTGCTGCTGCAAACCCTGTGCAAGCTCTCCGAAAACATGAAGACGCTGTACGTCACCGGGGAGGAGTCACTCCAGCAGGTGGCGATGCGCGCCCATCGCCTGGGGTTGCCGACCGCTAACCTGAACATGCTCTCCGAGACCAGCATCGAGCAGATCTGCATGATTGCGGATGAAGAGCTGCCGAAGCTGATGGTCATCGACTCGATCCAGGTGATGCACATGGCGGATATCCAGTCGTCGCCGGGCAGCGTGGCTCAGGTGCGTGAGACGGCAGCCTACCTGACGCGCTTCGCCAAGACGCGCGGCGTCGCCATCGTGATGGTGGGACACGTCACCAAAGATGGCTCGCTGGCCGGGCCGAAGGTGCTGGAGCACTGCATCGACTGTTCGGTACTGCTGGACGGCGACGCCGACTCGCGTTTCCGCACCCTGCGCAGCCATAAAAACCGCTTCGGCGCGGTGAACGAGCTGGGCGTCTTTGCGATGACCGAGCAGGGCCTGCGCGAGGTCAGCAACCCGTCGGCTATCTTCCTCAGCCGGGGCGACGAAGTCACCTCCGGCAGCTCGGTGATGGTAGTCTGGGAGGGCACGCGCCCCCTGCTGGTGGAGATCCAGGCGCTGGTGGATCAGTCGATGATGGCCAACCCGCGCCGCGTGGCGGTGGGTCTGGAGCAGAACCGCCTCGCGATCCTGCTGGCGGTGCTGCATCGCCACGGCGGATTGCAGATGGCGGATCAGGATGTCTTTGTAAACGTTGTCGGCGGGGTAAAAGTCACCGAGACCAGCGCCGACCTGGCGCTGCTGCTGGCGATGGTCTCCAGCCTGCGCGACCGCCCACTGCCGGACGATCTGGTGGTGTTTGGCGAGGTTGGGCTGGCCGGCGAGATCCGTCCGGTACCCAGCGGCCAGGAGCGTATCTCCGAGGCGGCGAAACACGGTTTCCGCCGGGCTATCGTCCCTGCCGCTAACGTACCGAAAAAACCACCGGCCGGGATGCAGGTGTTTGGCGTGAAAAAACTTGCCGATGCGCTAAGCGTCTTTGACGACTTATAATTACCACTACGATTTTGCAGGAGGCACCGTAATTTATGTCGTCATTTGACTATCTGAAAACCGCCATCCGCCAGAAGGGCTGCACGCTACAGCAGGTGGCGGAGGCGAGCGGCATGACCAAGGGCTACCTGAGCCAGCTGCTTAACGCCAAGATCAAAAGCCCCAGCGCGCAGAAGCTGGAGGCCCTGCACCGCTTCCTCGGGCTGGAGTTTCCCCGGCAGCAGAAAAACATCGGCGTGGTGTTTGGCAAGTTTTACCCGCTGCACACCGGGCATATCTACCTGCTGCAGCGCGCCTGCAGCCAGGTAGATGAGCTGCATGTCATCATGGGCTATGACGAGACGCGCGACCGCGCCCTGTTTGAAGAGAGCGCCATGTCGCAGCAGCCCACGGTGCCCGATCGCCTACGCTGGCTGTTACAGACCTTTAAATACCAAAAAAATATTCGTATCCATGCCTTTAACGAAGAGGGAATGGAGCCTTACCCGCACGGCTGGGACGTGTGGAGTAAAGGGATCAAAGCTTTTATGGATGAGAAAGGGATCCAGCCCAACTGGATCTACACCTCTGAAGAGGCCGATGCCCAGGCCTATGAGAAGCACCTCGAGATTGAGACGGTGCTGATCGATCCGAAACGCACCTTTATGAACATCAGCGGCGGGCAGATCCGCGCTAACCCGTTCCGCTACTGGGAGTACATTCCCACCGAGGTGAAGCCCTTCTTCGTCCGTACGGTGGCGATCCTCGGCGGCGAGTCGAGCGGCAAATCGACGCTGGTAAATAAGCTGGCTAACATCTTCAATACCACCAGCGCATGGGAGTACGGGCGCGATTACGTCTTCTCCCATCTCGGCGGCGATGAGATGGCGCTGCAGTACTCCGACTATGACAAGATTGCCCTCGGCCAGGCGCAGTACATCGACTTTGCAGTGAAGTACGCCAATAAGGTGGCCTTTATCGATACCGATTTCGTGACCACTCAGGCCTTCTGTAAAAAGTATGAGGGGCGCGAGCATCCGTTCGTGCAGGCAATGATCGATGAGTACCGCTTCGACCTGGTGATCCTGCTGGAGAATAATACGCCGTGGGTCGCTGACGGTCTGCGCAGCCTTGGCAGCTCGGTGGATCGCAAAACCTTCCAGACCATGCTGGTCTCCATGCTGAGCGATAACCATATCGATTTTATCCACGTCGAAGAGTCAGACTATGACGGGCGATTCCTGCGCTGCGTGGAGCTGGTGAAAGAGATGATGGGCGAGCAGGGATAAAGCCGCTCGCAGTTGACGCTCGCATTGGCGGGTGGCGGCTTCGCCTTACCCGGCCTACAAACCGTGCGAAACCGTAGGCCGGGTAAGCGCAAGCGCCACCCGGCATTCAGGTGCTTACTTAGAAATACGTTTGTACTTGATACGCTTCGGCTCCAGCGCATCTGCGCCGAGGGTGCGTTTCTTATACTCTTCGTACTCGGTGAAGTTACCTTCGAAGAACTCCACTTTACCCTCGTCCTGGTAGTCCAGAATGTGGGTCGCGATACGGTCGAGGAACCAACGGTCGTGCGAGATCACCATCGCGCAGCCCGGGAACTCCAGCATGGCGTTTTCCAGCGCGCGCAGGGTTTCGATATCCAGGTCGTTGGTCGGTTCATCGAGCAGCAGCACGTTACCGCCAACCTGCAGCAGCTTGGCCAGGTGCAGACGACCACGCTCACCACCGGACAGTTCGCCTACGCGTTTGCCCTGATCGACACCTTTGAAGTTAAAGCGGCCCACGTAGGCGCGGCTTGGCATCTCGGTGTTGCCAATCTTCATGATATCCAGCCCGCCGGAAACCTCTTCCCACACGGTTTTGCTGTTATCCATCGCGTCACGGAACTGATCCACGGAGGCCAGCTTCACGGTTTCACCCAGGGTGATGGTGCCGCTGTCAGGCTGTTCCTGACCGGACATCATACGGAACAGGGTAGATTTACCCGCGCCGTTCGGGCCGATGATACCGACAATCGCCCCTTTCGGTACCGAGAAGCTCAGATCGTCGATGAGCACGCGGTCGCCGTAGGATTTACGCAGGTTGCTCACCTCAACAACTTTATCCCCCAGACGTGCGCCAGGCGGAATAAACAGTTCGTTGGTTTCGTTACGCTTCTGGTATTCGGTGTTGTTCAGCTCTTCAAAGCGGGCCAGACGGGCTTTGCCCTTAGACTGACGGCCTTTGGCACCCTGACGCACCCACTCCAGCTCTTTCTCAATGGATTTACGGCGGGCCGCTTCCTGAGAGGCTTCCTGAGCCAGACGCTGGTCTTTCTGCTCCAGCCAGGAGGAGTAGTTACCCTCCCACGGAATGCCTTCGCCACGGTCAAGCTCAAGGATCCAGCCGGCTACGTTATCGAGGAAGTAACGGTCGTGGGTAATGGCCACGACGGTACCTTCGAAGTCGTGCAGGAAGCGTTCCAGCCAGGCCACGGACTCGGCGTCCAGGTGGTTAGTCGGTTCGTCGAGCAGCAGCATGTCCGGTTTTTCCAGCAGCAGGCGGCACAGCGCCACACGGCGGCGTTCACCCCCGGAGAGGTTGGCGACTTTTGCATCCCAGTCCGGCAGGCGCAGGGCATCAGCGGCGCGCTCCAGCTGCACGTTCAGGTTGTGGCCGTCGTGAGCCTGGATGATCTCTTCAAACTTGCCCTGCTGGGCCGCGAGCTTATCGAAGTCAGCGTCCGGCTCTGCGTACTTAGCGTATACCTCGTCGAGACCTTTCAGAGCGTTAACCACCTCGGCCACGGCTTCTTCAATGGACTCACGCACGGTGTGCTCTGGGTTCAGCTTCGGCTCCTGCGGCAGGTAGCCGATTTTCAGACCGGGCTGCGGGCGGGCTTCACCTTCGATGTCGGTATCGATGCCGGCCATAATGCGCAACAGGGTGGACTTACCCGCACCGTTGAGACCGAGAACGCCAATTTTTGCGCCCGGGAAGAAGCTCAGCGAGATATTTTTCAGAATATGACGTTTCGGCGGAACCACTTTGCCGACACGATGCATGGTATAAACGAATTGAGCCACGTTGGACTTCGCCTCTTTTATCGTATGTGAATGGTACTCAAGTGCGGAGTGTAGCCGTTTTTGTGTTCCAATCCCAGCCAGCTGCATCACGAGTGTTAAATCAGGCCAAAAGTAAAAAAGTGTTCAGCGCGTGGCGGATTAAGTCATGCCTGGTTAGCATGAATGGGTTATGCGCCAACAAATTTATTTCTAAGGAGAAAGTGCCTGTGAATGCTAAACCTGTCGCCTGGCGACTGCTGGCCATCGGCTGCTGCATGCTGACGGTAAGCGGCCTGGCACGCGCTGACGCGTTGGATGAGCAGCGAAACCGCTATGCACAAATCAAGCAGGCGTGGGACAACAAGCAGATGGACGTCGTGGCGCAGCTGATGCCACAGCTGAAAGACTATCCTCTCTACCCTTATCTGGAGTACCGCCAGATCGCTGACGATCTGACCAACCAGCCGGCCATTACGGTGACCAACTTCGTGCAGGCCAACCCGACGCTACCGCTCGTCCGCAACCTGAAGTCGCGTTTTGTCAACGAACTGGCTCGCCGGGAGGACTGGCGCGGTCTGTTGGCCTTTAGCCCGGACAAGCCCGCAACCACCGAAGCGCAGTGCAACTACTACTACGCAAAATGGAACACCGCCCAGCCCGAGGCGGCCTGGGAGGGGGCAAAAACGCTCTGGTTGACCGGTAAAAGCCAGCCCAACGCCTGCGATCGTCTGTTTGGTGCCTGGCGTGCTTCCGGCACTCAGGATCCGCTGGCCTTCCTTGAACGCATCCGGCTGGCGATGAAAGCGGGCAATACCCGTCTGGTTATCTTGCTGGCAAATCAGATGCCCAGCGAATATGAAACCATCTCCAGCGCCATTATCGACCTGGCAAACGATCCCAACAGCGTGCTGAACTTCGCCCGCACCACCGGCGCGACTGACTTTACCCGACAGATGGCGCAGGAGGCGTTTGAGAGCGTCGCCCGTCAGGATGTGGAAAACGCGCGCCTGATGATCCCGTCGCTGGCCTCAGCGCAGCAGCTCAATGAAAATCAGACTCAGGCGCTGCGGGATATCGTCGCCTGGCGGCTGATGGGCAACGATATCACCGAGGAGCAGGCGCGCTGGCGCGATGACGCCATCATGCGCTCCCAGTCAACGTCGCTGGTGGAGCGCCGGGTACGGCTGGCATTAGGTTCAGGCGATCGCCGGGGTCTTAATACCTGGCTGGCCCGCCTGCCGATGGATGCCAAGGAGAAAGATGAGTGGCGCTACTGGCAGGCGGATCTGCTGCTGGAGCGCGGGCGCGAGGAGGAAGCCAATACCATCCTGCACGATCTGATGCAGAAGCGCGGCTTCTATCCGATGGTCGCCGCGCAGCGCCTCGGCGAAGAGTATCAGCTGAAAATTGACAAAGCGTCGGGCGAGCCGGATCCGCAGCTGGTACAGGGTGCGGAGATGGCACGGGTGCGTGAGCTCATGTACTGGGGTCTCGACAATACCGCGCGCGGCGAGTGGGCGAACCTGGTGGCTAGCCGGACGCCACAGGAGCAGGCGCAGCTGGCGCGCTACGCCTACGATCGTCAGTGGTGGGATCTGAGCGTGCAGGCGACCATTGCCGGCAAGCTGTGGGATCAGCTGCAGGAGCGCTTCCCGCTGGCCTGGCGCGATCTCTTTGAACGCTATACCAGCGGCAAAGATATTCCCCAGAGTTACGCGATGGCCATTGCCCGCCAGGAGAGCGCCTGGAATCCGAAGGTGCGCTCGCCGGTAGGCGCGAGCGGTCTGATGCAGGTCATGCCGGGAACGGCAACGCATACGGTGCAGATGTTCAATATTCCGGGCTACAGCGATCCTTCCCAGCTGCTGGATCCGCAAACCAATATTGATATTGGTACCAGCTACCTGCAGTACGTCTATAACCAGTTTGGCAACAACCGCATCTTTGCATCGGCGGCCTATAACGCCGGCCCGGGACGGGTGCGGACCTGGCTTGGCAACAGCGCCGGACGCATCGACGCGGTGGCGTTTGTAGAGAGTATTCCCTTTTCGGAGACGCGGGGCTACGTGAAAAACGTGCTGGCCTATGATGCCTACTACCGCTATTTCCTTGGCGGGAAACCCACCCTGCTGACCGCCACGGAGTGGGGCCGCCGTTACTGATCCGGCGGTTTGTGTTATGCTGTTGTACTCGTCAACGAGTATGGCAGCCTAACATGACCCAGCAATCACCTTATTCAGCAGAAGTAGCCGAACAGCGTCATCAGGAGTGGTTGCGCTTCGTCGAGCTGCTCCAGCACGCCTACGACCAGGATCTGCACCTGCCGCTGCTTAACCTGATGCTTACCCCCGACGAGCGCGAAGCGCTGGGTACGCGGGTACGCATCATTGAAGAGCTTCTCCGGGGTGAGATGAGCCAGCGGGAGCTTAAAAACGAGCTGGGTACCGGCATCGCCACTATTACCCGCGGCTCTAATAGCCTGAAGGCCGCCCCGCCGGAGCTACGCCTGTGGCTGGAGAAGGCGCTGCTGAAGGATTAGCGGTACGCCGCATGGTGAAACGGGCTGAGGGCCAGGATCACCGCCTGGTGGTAAACGCTGCTGCGCGTCAGCACGCCGTGAGTGAAGACGCCGATCGCCCCCTCTTTCCGCCCAATCTCATCGATGCCGGTGACCTCTGACATCACCGGTCCAAGCGCCTCCCCGGCGCGCACCCGGCTCAGTATCGCCGCTGGCAGCGGCAGGGTCGCGGACCGCGCTTCGCCGCGCTGCTCCCGGCTCTCAATGACCACCCAGCTAAAGGTACTGTCTTCATCTATCCCCGCCTCGATGGCGACCCAATAGTCCGCGTCCGGACGCGCCTGACGCGCATTCACCACGCGATTACGTGCGCCAGCCCGCGTTTCTGCGCTGCCAAGCGGCTGTTCCGGGACGCCGCTCTCGACGGCCACGGACTCGATATGGCAGGATCCTTCGCCGAAAATCTCGCTAAAGGCGTGCAGAATCGCCTTAATTTTGGCGGGATTGGTGGTAGCTGAGACAACATGGTGCATAATCTAAACAACTCAGATAAAAAAATTGTCATCGCAGTATAACGGATAAAAAGCATGTTACAGGTATACCTTGTTCGCCACGGAGAAACGCAGTGGAACGCCGAACGCCGTATTCAGGGCCAGTCAGACAGTCCGCTGACGGCCAAAGGGGAGCAGCAGGCAAAGCAGGTGGCTGAACGCGCAAAAGCGCTGGGGATCACCCATGTTATCGCCAGCGATCTCGGTCGCACGCAGCGCACGGCGGAGATCATTGCCGATCTCTGCGGGTGTGAGATCACCCTGGATGCCCGCCTGCGCGAGCTGGATATGGGCGTGCTGGAGAAGCGCCCTATCGAGTCGCTGACCGAGGAGGAGGAGCAGTGGCGTCGCCAGCTGGTCAACGGCACATCGGATGGCCGTATTCCTGACGGAGAATCAATGCAGGAACTCAGCGATCGTATGCATGCGGCGCTGGCGACCTGCCTTGAACTGCCGGAAGGCAGCCGTCCGCTGCTGGTTAGCCACGGTATGGCGCTGGGCTGTCTGGTGAGCACTATCCTTGGCCTGCCAGCCTGGGCGGAGCGTCGTCTGCGCCTGCGCAACTGCTCTATCTCGCGCATTGATTACCAGCAGAGCCCGTGGCTGGCCTCAGGCTGGGTAGTGGAGACGGCAGGAGACGTTTCGCATCTGGACGCGCCTGCGCTGGACGAACTCCAGCGTTAACGCCGGACAGGGATCAGATATTCGCAGCGGATATGCATCGGCCGCGTCTGGTTCCTGGCTTCGTCACGTGGGAAGAAGCGTTCGATATCCAGCCCCTTGCGCCGGGTCAGGTTGAGCATCGGCATACAGGTGCCGTAGATCGTTAAGATAAACTGCTGTAGTTCAGTACCCGGCCCTTCATAGGTAAACATCACATACTCCCCGCTCTGTAACACCAGCGGAAAGGCGCCCTGCAGGTGGCCGTTGGCCATCTCCGGGGTAACGGCGGTGGTATAGAGCACCTCCTGCTCGTCATC
Source organism: Escherichia sp. ESNIH1 (assembly GCA_002918705.1). Classification (GTDB taxonomy): domain Bacteria; phylum Pseudomonadota; class Gammaproteobacteria; order Enterobacterales; family Enterobacteriaceae; genus Pseudescherichia. The sequence continues at coordinate 733,819 of PQKR01000001.1, forward strand.
TTTCTCCAGGCTAGGACGCGGCTCATGCAGACCGTACAGTTCCGCTGGGAGCGTAGGCGAATTGCCTAAAAACTCGCGCCAGAACTGGATCCGCATCTCATGCCGGAAGGCGGAGATCTCCTCGAGTGAGCAGCTGTAGCTCTGGGTGATACCCATCAGCGGCGTTTCGGGCAGGGTAACAAATTCATGTTTGGGCAGGGTAAATTCACCCAGACGCAGCGGCGGACGAATGCCCGACGCGCTCCAGTCAGGTGAGCGGCGATAGAGCGCGGGCGTCAGGCCAAACTGTTTCTTAAAGGCGCGGGTAAAAGTCTGCTGGGAGTCGAATCGATACTGCAGCGCAATGTCGAGGATCGGACGGGCAGTCAGGCGCAGCGCCACGGCAGATTTAGAGAGTCGCCGTGCACGAATGTATGCCCCAATGGCCAGGCCGGTGACGTCCTTAAACATTCTTTGTAGATGCCACTTGGAATAACCTGCTTTGATCGCCACGTTATTCAAGGCCAGCGGTTGATCGAGATGATCCTCCAGCCAGTCGAGTAGATCGCGAATAATCCCAGCCTGATCCATACAGTGTCCTCATCCTTAAAACAGTCGTACCCAATAGCAGGGTTGTGCGAATAATACCATTCCCTGCTATTTTAGCATTCAGTGTTTTTTTTGAGTAAGCGTGCGCTTTTAGCCCACCTCGCTGAAAAAAATTTTAATTAGCTGAATTATAAGTATTTATTTTTAAGCCCGAAATAGTAACACAACGTAATATTCAAATATGGTAACAATATGAAATACAAGTGCTTAGCAGTAATCTTCGCGCTGGGCCTCGTTGGCCAGGCCGCGCAAGCGGAAGAGATTGGATCGGTAGATACGGTCTTTAAGGTATTCGGACCGGATCATAAAATCGTGGTGGAAGCCTTTGACGATCCCGATGTTAAAAATGTGACATGCTATATCAGCCGAGCGAAAACGGGGGGTATTAAGGGCGGATTAGGGCTGGCGGAAGATACCTCTGACGCGGCTATCTCTTGTCAGCAGGTAGGGCCGATCGAACTGAGCGATAAGGTGAAGAGCGGTAAAGCCCAGGGCGACGTAGTGTTCCAGAAACGCACCTCGCTCGTCTTTAAAAAGCTGCAGGTTGTGCGTTTTTACGACGCGAAGCGCAACACGCTAGCCTACCTCGCCTACTCCGATAAGGTAGTCGAAGGCTCGCCGAAGAATGCGCTCAGCGCCGTGCCGATTATGCCGTGGCATTAATTTGTGACCGTAGGCCGGGCAAACGCAGTGCCGCCCGGCATTACAGTTACACCACGCCTTACTCCTGCAGATCGCCGCAGAAGCGGTAGCCTTCGCCATGAATAGTGGCAATGATCTCCGGCGTATCCGGCGTCGATTCGAAGTGTTTACGAATGCGACGGATGGTCACGTCAACGGTACGATCGTGCGGCTTCAGCTCGCGGCCGGTCATCTTCTTCAGCAGATCGGCGCGGCTCTGGATCTTGCCCGGGTTTTCGCAGAAGTGGAGCATGGCGCGAAACTCGCTACGCGGCAGCTTGTACTGCTCGCCGTTTGGGCTGACCAGCGAGCGGCTGTTGATATCCAGCTCCCAGCCGTTGAATTTATAGCTGTCGACGCTGCGACGCTCTTCACTCACCGTACCAAGGTTCATGGTACGAGAAAGGAGGTTGCGCGCGCGGATAGTCAGCTCGCGTGGGTTAAACGGTTTGGTGATGTAATCATCCGCGCCAATCTCGAGGCCGAGGATCTTATCGACTTCATTATCACGGCCTGTCAGGAACATCAGGGCCACGTCTGCCTGTTCACGCAGTTCACGCGCCAGCAGCAGGCCATTTTTGCCCGGCAGGTTGATATCCATGATCACCAAGTTGATATCGTTATCAGAAAGAATCTGATGCATTTCAGCGCCATCAGTCGCTTCAAAGACATCGTATCCTTCTGCTTCGAAAATGCTCTTCAACGTGTTGCGTGTTACCAACTCGTCTTCAACAATAAGAATGTGCGGGGTCTGCATGTTTGCTACCTAAATTGCCAACTAAATCGAAACAGGAAGTACAAAAGTCCCTGACCTGCCTGATGCATGTCGCAAATTAACATGAACGGCGTAACATGACTAAAGTACGTAATGGCGTTCTTGATGCACTTTCCATCAACGTCAACAACATCATTAGCTTGGTCGTGGGCACACGCTCCCTTTGGACCCGACAGTGTCAAAAACGGTTGTCATCCTACCCATTTTAACAGCAACATAACAGGTTAAGACGTTCCGGACACCCAATAAAACTACGGTTCGTTGACATATATCAAGTTCAATTGTAGCACGTTAACAGTTTGATGAAATCATCGCATCTTCTTACTAGCGTTTATAACATCTTTTCAATAAACAGGTAGTTACAAACGATAATTAATAAATTTTCTGAATCCACTAACGGATCGCCCTCCTCCTGCAGATTATCATGAGGAAACAGAGGGATAATCCTCTTCTGTTAACATACTGGCAGCTAATAAACCCAGTAAACAGTGTAGTAATTTTTAAGCTTTACCTGATGCAAATTCAGTGATTTCTGTTACGTTTTTGTAAATTTTTGCTGCGTAATAACCTGACATTCATTGCCTTTTTACCCCGCCACCGGGCAAACCAGAGAGTATCCCATGCGTGTATCAATAGTATTAGTTTCCCCCGCCAGGCCTGAAAACGTCGGCGCGGCGGCCCGGGCCATGAAGACGATGGGCTTTAGCGATCTGCGTATTGTTGACAGCGAGGCCCACCGGCAGGATGGCGCGCGCTGGGTTGCCCACGGCTCAGGTGATATTATTGATAACGCAACGGTTTTCCCGACGCTCGCCGATGCTCTGGCGGATATCGATTTTACGGTCGCCACCACCGCCCGCAGCCGGGCGAAGTTTCACTACTACGCCACGCCAGCTGAACTGGTGCCGCTCCTGCACGAAAAGAGCCAGTGGATGAAACGCGCCGCGCTGGTGTTTGGACGGGAAGATTCAGGCTTAACCAACGAAGAGCTGGCCCTTGCCGATATTCTTACCGGCGTGCCAATGGCCGCCGACTACCCGTCGCTAAATCTTGGCCAGGCGGTAATGGTCTACTGCTATCAGTTAGCGTCGTTAATGCAACAGGGCAACGAGCCGGTAGTGACCGACACAGAGGATCAGCTTAAGGCGTTGCGTCTGCGGGCGCGCTCGCTGCTGGGGACGCTGGGGGTTGCGGATGACGTCAAACTGGCTGACTGGCTGGATCAGCGGCTGGGCCTGTTTGAGCAGCGCGATACGGCGATGCTGCACCGATTGCTGCACGATATCGAAAAAAAACTGACAGAGTAAAACCCTGCCATTGCTTTTTATTATGGTAAATGATGCTGATATCGTTTTTCCATACGGTGAGAGTGCGGAGCGAAATGCGGTAAGCGCAGCGCGACCTGCGCAGACGATGAAAAGGGTAAAAAGTAAAAATTCATTGACTCGAGCAGGGATATACTTTAACCGTATAGCTATACAAGACAGACAGATAAAATAACAGAGCACACAACGTCCATGAATCGCATCAGCACGCTGACAATTATTACCACCACCACCATTACCACAGGTAACGGTGCGGGCTGACGCGTACAGGAAACACAGAAAAAAGCCCGCACCTGAACAGTGCGGGCTTTTTTTTCGAGCAAAAATCAAGGGGTAATACCATGCGAGTGTTGAAGTTCGGCGGTACGTCAGTGGCAAATGCAGAACGTTTTCTGCGTGTTGCCGAAATTCTGGAGAGCAATGCCAGGCAGGGGCAGGTTGCAACCGTGCTGTCTGCCCCGGCCAAAATTACCAACCATCTGGTGGCGATGATTGAGAAGACCATCGGTGGCCAGGATGCCGTACCCAACATCAGCGACGCAGAGCATATTTTTGCCGACCTGCTTGCAGGCCTGGCCGAGGTTCAGCCCGGTTTCCCCCTTGCCCGGCTGAAGCAGCAGGTTGAGCAAGAGTTCGCGCAAATCAAACACGTTCTGCATGGGATCGCCCTGCTGGGCCAGTGTCCGGACAGCATCAACGCCGCCATCATCTGTCGCGGGGAGAAGCTCTCCATTGCGATTATGGCCGGACTGCTGGAGGCCCGAGGTCATAAGGTCTCGGTTATCGACCCGGTGGAAAAACTGCTCGCCGTAGGCCACTACCTCGAATCCACCGTTGATATTGCGGAATCTACCCGCCGCATCGCCGCCAGCCAGATCCCTGCCGACCATATGATCCTGATGGCGGGCTTCACCGCAGGTAATGAGAAAGGTGAGCTGGTGGTATTGGGGCGTAACGGCTCCGACTACTCTGCCGCCGTGCTGGCCGCCTGCCTGCGCGCCGACTGCTGTGAAATCTGGACCGACGTTGACGGCGTCTACACCTGCGATCCGCGTCAGGTACCCGATGCCCGGCTGCTGAAGTCAATGTCTTACCAGGAGGCGATGGAGCTCTCCTACTTTGGCGCGAAGGTGCTGCACCCACGCACCATTACCCCTATCGCCCAGTTCCAGATCCCTTGCCTGATTAAAAATACCGGTAACCCGCAAGCGCCCGGTACGCTGATTGGTGCCACGTCCGACGATGACGGCTTGCCGGTTAAGGGTATTTCTAATCTCAATAACATGGCGATGTTCAGCGTCTCCGGCCCCGGTATGAAAGGGATGGTCGGGATGGCGGCGCGGGTATTTGCCGCCATGTCACGCGCCGGGATCTCGGTGGTGTTGATTACGCAATCCTCGTCTGAATACAGCATCAGCTTCTGCGTGCCGCAGGCCGACTGCGGCCGTGCGCGCCGGGCGCTGGGGGATGAGTTCTACCTTGAACTGAAAGAGGGGCTGCTGGAGCCGCTGGCGGTCATGGAGCGGCTGGCGATTATCTCCGTCGTCGGCGATGGCATGCGCACCCTGCGCGGTATCTCGGCTAAATTTTTCGCCGCGCTGGCCCGCGCGAATATCAACATCGTGGCAATTGCCCAGGGCTCCTCGGAGCGCTCAATTTCGGTGGTGGTCAGCAACGACGATGCCACCACAGGCGTACGCGTCACCCACCAGATGCTGTTCAATACCGACCAGGTGATTGAGGTATTCGTGATTGGCGTCGGCGGCGTCGGCGGCGCGCTTCTGGATCAGCTCAAGCGTCAGCAGAGCTGGCTGAAAGGGAAGCATATCGATCTACGGGTTTGCGGCGTCGCGAACTCAAAGGCGCTGTTGACCAACGTGCACGGCCTGAACCTCGAGAACTGGCAGGCGGAGCTGGCAGAGGCGAAAGAGCCGTTCAACCTGGGCAGGCTGATCCGCCTGGTCAAAGAGTATCATCTGCTCAATCCGGTTATCGTTGACTGTACCTCCAACCAGGCGGTGGCCGATCAGTATGCCGACTTCCTGCGCGAAGGTTTCCACGTGGTCACCCCAAACAAGAAAGCCAATACCTCGTCGATGGACTACTACCACCAGCTGCGCCACGCTGCCGCCGGATCGCGCCGCAAGTTCCTCTACGACACCAACGTCGGGGCGGGGCTGCCGGTGATTGAAAACCTGCAAAACCTGCTGAACGCTGGCGATGAGCTTCAGCGCTTTTCCGGTATCCTTTCCGGGTCATTATCCTTTATTTTCGGTAAGCTGGACGAAGGCATGAGCCTTTCACAAGCAACCGGCATCGCACGGGATATGGGCTATACCGAGCCGGATCCGCGAGACGATCTCTCCGGCATGGACGTGGCGCGTAAGCTGCTGATCCTCGCTCGCGAAACGGGCCGCGAACTGGAGCTCACGGATATTGTTATCGAGCCGGTTCTGCCGGCAGGCTTTGACGACAGCGGCGATGTCACCGGCTTTATGGCGCGTCTGCCGCAGCTTGACGATGCCTTTGCCGCGCGGGTGGCGAAAGCGCGTGATGAAGGTAAAGTGCTGCGCTATGTCGGTAATATCGAAGAGGATGGCGTCTGCCGGGTGAAAATCGCCGAGGTAGACGGCAACGATCCGCTCTATAAAGTGAAAAACGGTGAGAACGCGCTGGCGTTCTACAGCCACTACTATCAACCGCTGCCGCTGGTACTGCGTGGTTACGGTGCGGGCAACGATGTGACGGCAGCAGGCGTTTTTGCCGATCTGCTGCGCACCCTCTCATGGAAGTTAGGAGTTTAACATGGTGAAAGTGTATGCCCCGGCCTCCAGCGCCAATATGAGCGTTGGCTTCGATGTACTCGGGGCGGCGGTAACGCCGGTTGATGATTCACTGCTGGGCGATGTCGTCACGGTAGAAGCCGCAGACCGTTTTAGCCTGCATAATCTCGGGCGCTTTGCGGATAAGCTGCCTCCGGAGCCGCGGGAAAATATTGTCTATCAGTGCTGGGAGCGTTTCTGCCAGGAGCTGGGTAAAACGATTCCAGTCACCATGACGCTGGAAAAAAATATGCCGATTGGCTCGGGACTCGGCTCCAGCGCCTGCTCGGTGGTCGCCGCGCTGATGGCGATGAACGAGCACTGTGGCAAACCGCTTAACGATACGCGCCTGCTGGCGCTGATGGGCGAGCTGGAGGGCCGTATCTCCGGCAGCATTCATTACGATAACGTTGCCCCCTGCTTCCTCGGCGGCATGCAGCTGATGATCGAAGAGAACGGCATTATCAGCCAGCAGGTGCCAGGCTTTGATGAGTGGCTGTGGGTGCTGGCCTACCCGGGGATCAAAGTCTCCACGGCAGAGGCGCGGGCGATTTTACCCGCGCAGTATCGCCGTCAGGACTGCATCGCCCACGGGCGGCATCTGGCCGGGTTTATTCACGCCTGCTACTCACGGCAGCCGCAGCTGGCCGCGAAGCTGATGAAAGATGTCATTGCCGAGCCGTACCGCGCCCGCCTGCTGCCGGGCTTTAAAGAGGCACGGCAGGCGGTGGCAGAGATTGGCGCGCTGGCGAGCGGTATCTCCGGGTCGGGGCCGACGCTGTTCGCGCTCTGTGACAAGCCGGACACCGCGCAGCGCGTAGCAGACTGGCTGGGTAAACACTATCTGCAGAATCAGGAAGGCTTTGTTCATATTTGCCGGCTGGATACAGCGGGCGCACGCGTACTGGGATAATTAATGAAACTCTACAATCTTAAAGATCATAACGAGCAGGTCTCCTTTGCCCAGGCGGTAACGCAGGGGCTGGGTAAACAGCAGGGACTCTTCTTCCCTCACGATCTGCCCGAGTTTAACCTGACCGAAATCGACGAGATGCTGGAGCAGGATTTCGTCAGCCGTAGCGCAAAGATCCTCGCTGCCTTCATTGGGGATGAGATCCCCCAGGAGCTGCTGGAGGAGCGCGTGCGGACCGCCTTTACCTTCCCTGCCCCGGTAAGCAAGGTTGAGGAAGATATCGGCTGCCTGGAGCTGTTCCACGGCCCGACGCTGGCGTTCAAAGATTTTGGCGGCCGCTTTATGGCGCAGATGCTGACCCACATCAGCGGCGACAAGCCGGTGACTATTCTGACCGCGACCTCCGGCGATACCGGCGCAGCCGTAGCGCACGCCTTCTATGGCCTGAAAAACGTGCGCGTGGTGATCCTCTACCCGCAGGGCAAAATCAGCCCGCTGCAGGAGAAGCTCTTCTGTACCCTGGGCGGCAACATTGAGACGGTGGCCATCGACGGCGACTTTGACGCCTGCCAGGCGCTGGTCAAGCAAGCCTTTGATGATGAAGAGCTGAAACAGAAGCTGGGGCTGAACTCGGCAAACTCAATCAACATCAGCCGCCTGCTGGCGCAGATCTGCTACTACTTCGAGGCGGTGGCGCAGCTGCCGCAGGAAGCACGCAACCAGTTGGTGATCTCTGTACCAAGCGGAAACTTCGGCGATCTCACCGCCGGTCTGCTGGCAAAATCGCTGGGCCTGCCGGTGAAGCGCTTCATCGCAGCCACCAACGCCAACGACACCGTGCCGCGCTTCCTGCATGCTGGCGAGTGGAGCCCGAATGCGACCCAGGCGACGCTCTCCAACGCGATGGACGTTAGCCAGCCGAACAACTGGCCGCGCGTGGAGGAGCTGTTCCGCCGTAAGATCTGGCGTCTGAACGAGCTGGGCTATGCTGCCATCGACGATGAGGTAACCAAAGCCACCATGCTTGAGCTGAAAGATAAGGGGTATCTCTCCGAGCCGCACGCGGCGGTGGCCTATCGCGCCCTACGCGACCAGCTGCACCCGGGCGAGTACGGGCTGTTCCTCGGCACCGCACATCCGGCGAAATTCAAAGAGAGCGTTGAGGCAATCCTGGGCGATACGCTGGATCTGCCTGCCGCGCTGGCGGAGCGTGCCGAGCTGCCGCTGCTCTCCCACAGCCTGCCTGCTGATTTTGCCGCCCTGCGCGCGCTGATGATGCAAAAAGCGTAATCGCTGGGTTAGCCAGCCTTTGAATAAAAAGCCCGGAACGATCCCGGGCTTTTTTTATGGCCGCTTTTTAGGGAAGGTAACTTACCGCCAGCCCAACAAACAGCGCCAGGCCAACGTAGTTATTGTTCAGGAAGGCTTTGAAACAGGCGTCGCGATCGCGATGCACAATCATCTTCTGTTGCCAGACAAACAGTGCCCCTGCCACCGCAATCGAGGCATAGAAAGGCCAGCCCAGGCCGTTCAGCCAGCCCACCGCCGCCATCAGCACCAGCACCAGCACCTGCAGAATGCCAACGATCAGCTTATCGTGCCGACCAAAGAGAATAGCCGTCGATTTAATGCCGATCTTAACGTCGTCGTCCCGATCCACCATTGCATAGAGCGTATCGTAGGCCACCGCCCAGAGGATGTTGGCGAGGAACATCAGCCAGCAGCTCAGGGGAACCGACTCGCTGACCGCGGCAAAAGCCATTGGAATCGACCAGCCAAAGGCGGCCCCCAGCACCACCTGCGGCAGGTGGGTGTAGCGCTTCATAAAGGGATAGGTCCAGGCCAGCGCCAGCGCCGCCACCGACAGCAGAATGGTCATCAGGTTAAGGGTTAGCACCAGCACAAAGGCGAGCAGCACCAGCACGATAAACAGATTACGCGCCTCTTTTTCGCTCACCGCGCCGCTCGGCAGCGGCCGGTTAGCGGTGCGCTTCACGTGGCCGTCGAATTTACGATCGGCATAGTCGTTTACCACGCAGCCTGCGGCGCGCATCAGCCAGACCCCGGCGATAAATACCACGAGGATCCCCAGCGGCGGCACGCCCGGCGTCGCCACCCATAGCGCCCACAGGGTGGGCCACAGCAACAGCAGCGCGCCAATTGGCTTGTCCGTGCGCATTAAGCGGTGATAAGCCAGCAGCTTACCCTGGGTAAGACTCCACTCCATTTCTACTCCTCTCGATACAGCGGCGATGCAGGCAAAAACAGCTCCGTCAGCAGCAGCGGCTTGCCGCCGAGGCGCAGCCGGGAGCGGCGTCCCCAGAGATCGGCGTGACGGCCTATTTCAATAAAATCACGGGTCAGGGTTGATGAGGTAAAGAGATAGCGCCCCAGCGGCGTATTGCCGAGCCGCTGCAGCGCCAGCTCCGGACCGGACAGGGTCGACTCCGGCACCACCGTGCGCCCGGCAAGCCACGGCTCGCCATCGGCACAGAGCAGGATCTCCCGCAGCCAGTAGCGTGATGCCTCGGGCAAGAGCGGGCGCTCTTCCGGTACCTCATCGGCGGTGACAAACGCCTCTCTTATGAGCGTAACACTCACCTGGCAACCCTGCTGCTCAAAACGTTTGGTCATTGAGTCTTCCAGCAGCAGCCAGTCAAGCAGGTGTGGTTCGAGTGCGGGGATTGCGTCAAAATAGCGCAGCGCGCGCAGTTGCGTTAGCGCAGGGTGTGGCATGCCTTACTCTCCGGTACATAACGTAGCAACAGTGTATCGCAGAACAGGCAGATCGGGAAAAAGGGTGCACCGGTGAAGGTGCACCAAACGGACAAAATCAGCATTGTGGGGAGACGATCACCCCTTGCCTTTTACACTGCTGATAAACGTAGCGCGGGCAGACGTGGAGCCCAGGCTTTCAGCCTCATTCAATAGCTTCAGTGCTTTATCAATATTGCCGCTGGCAACGGCCTGTTTAATGCCCTGATTAAAGTAATTTTCCGTATCGTTCAATACCGGCTCACGCTTCGCTGCCGGGGCCGGAGCCGGGGCTTGAGCAGGCGCTGCTGCCGGCGCAGGCGAGGCCGCCGGGGCGCTGTAGGCGGTGGCTGGAGCGGCGGTATTGCCGACGGTTACGGCGGCATGGCCAGAAGAACCAAAGATCGGGCCGACCAGAATGCTGGAGGCGGAGTTGGTGCTGACTTTGAGCTTCACCGTACCGTCCGGCGTATGGCGCGCCTGCGGATCCGGAATATCCGGTACCGCATTACCCACGCCTTTGGCGTAGGCTTTCGCCGGGTTGATCATGGTGGTGGTGCGCTGCAGATCTTCTGGCGTGGTGAAGACCAGCAGATAGATTTTTTGCTGGCCCAGTGCCGGCGTCAGCTTGATGATCCCCTCCAGACGGTCGGCGGTCATCACACCCGGCTCCTGATAGGTGAAGTAGCTGCTGGGGAACCACGCGGCGGGGGTCAGGTTTTGATCCAGTACCAGCACGTTAGGCGCAAAGATCGATCTTTGCTTATCCGCCACGCTGGTCAGGGTAATGGTCAACTCACCGATGTTGGCTGGCACGCTGTAGGCGGCCACTTTACCGGTAATTCCGGGCACGTTCAGGGTCTGGCCTGCCGTCGCCAGGTTCGTGGTCTGGGTTTGTGAATTGGCAACCGGCGTCCAGGTCAGCTGCTGGAGTGAGCCTGCCGGGATGGCTGGCGCGCTTGAGGTATCCTGCGGAACCAGATTCACGTCAGCGAAGCTTACTGCGGGTACGCAGGCGAGCAGCCCTGCACCGAGGCAGAGCGCGAGAAGCGTTTTTTTCATTTTCATTATGGTGACCTCTGTAGAGATGACGGGACGGTAGCCAGGCAATAGCGCGCCGCGTCAGAGATGAATCTTTACTGAGTTAAGAGGGGCCGAAGCCCCTCCTTGGTACTGCATGACATCAATACTGTCTTACCACCAGATTTCCATCTGGGCACCGAAGGTCCACTCGTCATCATCGCCGCGGCTGAAGGTGCGTGCGGAGGTATCCTGGTAAGCGTAACCCGGAGTCAGACCAGCCGTTCTGTCGCTGCCATTGTTAGCGAAGCCGAAGGACTCATCCCACTTGGCGTAGGTTGCGAATACGCGCAGCGCCGGACGGGACCAGATGCTGTCGCCTGCCTGCCACTGCTGGGCCAGGGTCACTTTGACCTGGTCGTTGGTAGAGTCGGTACGCTGGGACTTCACGTTGTCATAGCCAACTTCCAGCAGGGTGCTCATGATCGGCGTCCATTTGAACATCGGACGCACGCCCACGGTCCACCAGCGGGTGCCGTTGCCGTTGTCCAGATCGATATCCTGGTACATACCGACGTACATCATGTCCCAGCGGTCGCCCATAGAGATGGAGCCGTGGTCGATGAAGCGCAGCAGGTGGCCGTCGTTGTTAAGCTGAGCGCCCTGCGGGATGCCTTTACCGTTCGAGGTCATCGAGTCGGTAGCGTACTGGACAACAAATTTGTTGAAGCCGGTGCCGATGGTCTGCACGTGCTCACCGGTGAACAGCCAGCCATCTTTACTGGCGTTTGGCTGCAGGTAGTAGTCATCCGGCAGGTTGGTGTGACCGTAGTCAACGCCAAACTCCAGGGTGCCGCCCGGGTTCACTTCCAGACCGGCTAAACGCACGTCAAAGACGTCGTTCGGTACGATATTGTCGTAGGTACGCTCACCGGTAATCGGATCGCGGTCGGCGAAGGTTGAGGAGCCGCCGGACTCAGACGAACGGGTACCCGCCAGAGAGAGTTTACCGAAGCCGAGATCGATGTTTTCGATACCTGCGCCTGGGCCGGAGATATCCCAGTAGTAGAAGTCGATCATGTGGACGTCATGACGCTGGTAGAAGCGTTTACCTGCCCAGATGGTGGAGCCTGGCAGCGCTTCGATCAGGTTTTTACCCTGGACGTTAGCTTCACGGAAGGCCGGGCTGGTGGCTTCCCAGTCGTTCTGCTGGGAAACAGAGTAGGCAACGTTAGTGTCGAAGTAGAAGCTCTTATCGCCCTCTTTCCACACTTCCTGGCCCAGTTTTAATTCAGCATAGGTTTCACATTCGTTACCAAGACGGTATTTACTTTGGGCCCCGGTTGCCTGGAAACACTCTTGCGGGCCGCCGCTGCCGGTCCAGCCGATGCCGGAACGTGCGTAGCCTTTGAAATCAACAGCACCCGCCTGGGCAGCCATCACGCCTGCTGCTATGGCGACGGCCAGAGGGAGTTTGCGCAGAGTAATCATCATTCTATCTCCTGAAGCTTTGCTTGCTTTTCTTTGTAATGGGAATGCTTAAACGCCAGGCTCCTGATGCAATCTCCGACAGGCGCTGCCGTCCTCACGGAACAGATGGCAGCGCTCCGGCGGCAAGCCGATAGCGAATGTGGCACCCTCTTCTACCAACACCACGTCCCCCTGGCGGTAAACCAGGTTTTGACGGATGGCGGGGATCTGGATATGAATTTGTGTTTCGTGACCTAACTGCTCAACAACCTGTACCTGCCCCTCCAGCGTGACATCGGCGATGTCGCTGGGCAGCAGATGCTCGGGACGGATCCCAAGAGACATATTGGCGCCGACCTGAACGTTGGCGCTGTCCACCGGTAGCCAGATATGCTGGCGGTTCGGCAGCTCCACCTGCACCTGTTCAATGGCGGTGGCGGTCACTTTTACCGGCAGGAAGTTCATCTTGGGCGAGCCGATAAAGCCCGCCACGAAACGGTCTGCCGGGTAGTGATAAAGCTCCAGCGGCTTGCCAATCTGCGCCACGCGTCCGGCGTCCAGTACCACGATCTTGTCCGCCAGGGTCATCGCCTCGACCTGATCGTGGGTGACGTAGATCATCGTGCGTTTGAGGCGCTTGTGCAGGCGGGAGATCTCAATTCGCATCTGCACGCGCAACGCCGCATCAAGGTTGGAGAGCGGCTCATCGAGCAGGAACACGCGCGGCTCCGCCACCAGCGTACGGCCAATGGCTACGCGCTGGCGCTGACCACCGGAAAGCGCTTTCGGCTTGCGATCCAGCAGATGGCCCAGCTGGAGTACCTCGGCAACCTGGGTGACACGCTGGTTAATGACGTCTTTCTTTGCGCCGGCCAGCTTGAGGCCGAACGACATATTTTCTGCCACCGAGAGATGGGGATAGAGCGCATAGGACTGGAACACCATGCCGACGCCGCGATCCGCAGGGGGGATCTCATTCATTCGCGTGTCGCCAATCATTAAGTCACCGCTGGTGATGGTTTCCAGCCCGGCAATCATGCGCAGCAGGGTCGATTTTCCGCAGCCTGACGGTCCAACAAAGACCACGAACTCCCCCTCCTCGATGTCGAGGTTGATCTCTTTTGACACCACCACGTCGCCCCAGGCCTTCGTCACATTCCTCAGCTGCACGCTCGCCATGCCCTTCTCCCTTCCTTCGTTACAACCCTGAAACATTCAGTTGCAGTGACTATGCGTCATGTATAAGTCGGGCGAATCCTCCGCCCCCCGGTTTTTTATGGGGGAGGAGACGGGAGGATGAGCGGCCCGGCTCTGCCACCGGGGCTGCGGGCTGCGGGCGATTTTCGTGATGCCGCCAGCAAAAATCGCGGCGCTTTTGTGTGCGCCGGTACGCATAACTCTGTTTTATGTAACAAAGATCACACATCACGGCGGCAGGGCGTAGGTCGGGGGAGGATGAGAAGCGCTTGTCAAACCGGGAGACTGAGAGGCGTCAATTTATCGCTACCTAAAGGACGGGATTTATGAACATGAAAACTGGCGCTCGCATCCTTGCGCTCTCCGCGCTGACGACGATGATGTTTTCCGCCTCGGCCCTTGCCAAAATTGAAGAAGGCAAGCTGGTGATCTGGATCAACGGCGACAAAGGCTATAACGGCCTCGCGGAAGTCGGCCAGAAATTCGAGAAGGATACCGGGATTAAGGTCACCGTTGAGCATCCGGATAAGCTGGAAGAGAAATACCCGCAGGTGGCGGCGACCGGTGACGGCCCGGACATTATCCTCTGGGCACATGACCGTTTTGGTGGTTACGCCCAGTCAGGCCTGCTGGCGGAGATCACCCCAGACAAAGCCCTCCAGGACAAGCTTTTCCCCTTCACCTGGGACGCGGTGCGCTACAACGGCAAACTGATCGCCTATCCGATCTCCGTCGAAGCTCTGTCGCTGATCTATAACAAAGACCTCGTGCCAAACCCGCCAAAAACCTGGGAAGAGATCCCGGCGCTGGATAAAGAGCTGAAGGCGAAAGGCAAGAGCGCGCTGATGTTCAACCTGCAGGAGCCGTACTTCACCTGGCCGCTGATCGCCGCGGATGGCGGTTACGCGTTTAAATTTGCCGACGGCAAGTATGACGTGAAGGACGTGGGCGTGGACAACGCGGGCGCCAAAGCGGGCCTGGGCTTCCTGGTTGATCTGATCAAGAACAAACACATGAACGCGGACACCGACTACTCCATCGCCGAAGCGGCCTTCAATAAAGGCGAAACCGCGATGACCATCAACGGTCCGTGGGCGTGGTCAAACATCGACAAGAGCAAGGTGAACTACGGCGTGACGCTGCTGCCGACCTTTAAAGGCAAGCCGTCGAAACCGTTCGTTGGCGTGCTGAGCGCGGGTATCAACGCCGCCAGCCCGAACAAAGAGCTGGCGAAGGAGTTCATTGAAAACTACCTGCTGACCGACCAGGGCCTGGACGCGGTGAATAAAGATAAGCCGCTGGGTGCCGTGGCGCTGAAGTCCTTCCAGGAGACCTTAGCGAAGGATCCACGCATTGCCGCCACCATGAGCAACGCCGAGAAGGGTGAAATCATGCCGAACGTTCCGCAGATGGCTGCCTTCTGGTACGCGGTGCGTACGGCGGTGATCAACGCTGCCAGCGGTCGCCAGACCGTGGATGCTGCGCTGAAAGATGCGCAGGGACGTATTACCAAGTAATAAAAATGGCGGGTGGCGCCTCGCTACCCGCCCTACAACTGACAATGTTTTCCACGGTTGTTGAGGAAGTGTCTCATGGATGTCGTTAAAAAGAGTGCCTGGTGGCAAAGCAACGCGCTGAAGTGGTCGGCGATCGCCCTGCTGGGGCTGCTGGTGGGCTATCTTGTGGTTTTGATGTACGCCCAGGGAGAGTACCTGTTTGCCATCACGACGCTGATTTTAAGCTCGGTTGGCCTCTATATTTTCGCCAATCGTAAAGCCTACGCCTGGCGCTATGTCTACCCCGGTCTCGCCGGGATGGGCCTGTTTGTTCTCTTTCCGCTGATCTGCACCATTGCTATCGCCTTCACTAACTACAGCAGCACCAACCAGCTGGCCCAGGAGCGCGTCCGTGACGTGCTGATGGATCGCGTCTATCAGGCGGGTAAGACCTTTAACTTTGGCCTCTATCCGGCGGAGAATAAATGGCAGCTGGTGCTGACCGACGGCGAGAGCGACAAACACTACGTTTCGGAACCGTTTACGCCCGGTGGCGAGCAGACGCTGACCCTGAAAGAAGCGGCGGCCCTGCCCGCGGGCGAACGCGCCAACCTGCGCGTGATTACCCAGCAGCGCCAGGCGCTGACGCAGCTTACCGCCGTGCTGCCGGATGAGAGCCACGTGGTGATGAGCTCTCTGCGCCAGTTCTCCGGCACGCGCCCGCTCTATACCCTTGCCGACGACGGCACGCTGACCAACAACCAGAGCGGCGTTAAATACCGTCCCAATAACGATGTCGGTTTCTATCAGGCCGTTAACGCCGACGGCGGCTGGGAAAGCGAGCGCCTCAGCCCAGGCTATACCGTGACCATCGGCTGGGATAACTTTATGCGCGTCTTCACCGACGAGGGCATTCAGAAGCCATTCCTGGCGATATTTGTCTGGACCGTGGTCTTCTCGCTGCTGACGGTGGTGCTGACCGTGGCGGTGGGCATGGTGCTGGCGTGTCTTGTGCAGTGGGAAGCCCTGCGCGGCAAGGCTATCTACCGGGTGCTGCTGATCCTGCCCTATGCCGTACCGTCTTTTATCTCGATCCTGATTTTCAAAGGGCTGTTTAACCAGAGCTTCGGTGAAATCAACATGATGCTGGGGGCGCTGTTCGGTGCCAAGCCCGCCTGGTTTAGCGATCCCACGACTGCCCGTGCGATGGTGGTCATCGTTAACACCTGGCTCGGCTACCCCTACATGATGATCCTCTGCATGGGCCTGCTGAAAGCCATTCCTGACGATCTCTATGAGGCCTCGGCAATGGATGGGGCGGGGCCGATGCAGAACTTCTTCCGCATCACCCTGCCGCTGCTGGTCGTGCCGCTAACGCCGCTGATGATCGCCAGCTTTGCGTTTAACTTTAATAACTTCGTGCTGATCCAGCTCCTGACCAACGGCGGCCCGGATCGCCTGGGCACCACCACACCAGCGGGCTATACCGACCTGCTGGTGAGCTATACCTACCGCATCGCCTTTGAAGGCGGCGGCGGCCAGGACTTCGGCCTCGCTGCGGCGATTGCCACGCTGATCTTCCTGCTGGTTGGCGTCTTGGCGATTGTGAATTTGAAAGCCACGCGCATGAAATTTGATTAAGGGAGAGACAGACAATGGCTATGGTTCAACCCAAATCTCAAAAGCTGCGCCTTTTCCTTACGCATCTGGGCTTGCTGGTTTTTATCGCGGCGATCATGTTCCCGCTGCTGATGGTCATTGCGATCTCGCTGCGCCCCGGTAACTTTGCGACCGGCAGCCTGATCCCGGACCAGATATCCTGGGAGCACTGGCGTCTGGCGCTGGGCTTCAGCGTTGAACATGCGGATGGGCGCGTCACTCCACCGCCCTTCCCGGTGCTGCTGTGGCTGTGGAACTCGGTTAAGATCGCTGGCATTACGGCGGTGGGCATCGTGGTGCTCTCCACTACCTGCGCCTACGCCTTTGCCCGCATGCGCTTTACTGGTAAATCATCGCTGCTGAAAGGGATGCTGATTTTCCAGATGTTCCCGGCGGTGCTCTCTCTGGTGGCGCTCTATGCCCTGTTCGACCGCCTTGGCCAGTACGTGCCTTTTATCGGTCTGAACACGCACGGTGGCGTCATCTTCGCCTATCTGGGTGGTATCGCCCTGCATGTCTGGACGATTAAGGGCTACTTTGAAACCATCGATAATTCGCTGGAAGAAGCTGCTTCGCTGGATGGGGCGACGCCGTGGCAGGCGTTCCGTCTGGTCCTGCTGCCCCTCTCGGTGCCGATCCTGGCGGTGGTGTTTATTCTGTCGTTTATCGCCGCCATTACTGAGGTGCCGGTTGCCTCGCTGCTGCTGCGCGACGTCAATAGCTACACCCTGGCGGTAGGTATGCAGCAGTATCTCAACCCGCAGAACTACCTGTGGGGCGATTTTGCCGCAGCGGCGGTGCTCTCTGCTATTCCGATTACCCTTGTCTTCCTGCTGGCCCAGCGCTGGCTGGTTAACGGCCTGACGGCAGGTGGGGTGAAAGGCTAGGTTTCATCATGTTTTGCCACTGTTATCCTCAACCTTTATCTATCCATTTGTACTTTGACTCGTGACTGTTATTGGCGCTCTTAGGAGCGCCATTTTTTTATTCCATTCCAGGTTAAATGGGTGAGTCGTAGGCCGGGCAAGCGAAGCGCCACCCGGCGTTGCAGCATCAGCACAGTCACGCCCGGTGGCGCGTCGCTTACGCGGGCCTACAAACCGCACCGCACCCGTCGTAGGCCGGGCAAGCGTAGCGCCGCCCGGCGTTACAGCATCAGCATAATAATGCCCGGTGGCGCGTCGCTTACCGGGCCTACAAACCGCACCGCACCCGCCGTAGGCCGGGCAAGCGTAGCGCCGCCCGGCGTTACACCATCAGCACAATAATGCCCGGTGGCGCTTCGCTTACGCGGGCCTACAAACCGCACCGCACCCGTCGTAGCACCCGTCGTAGGCCGGGCAAACGCAGTGCCGCCCGGCGTTACAGCATCAGCATAATAATGCCCGGTGGCGCGTCGCTTACCGGGCCGACAAACCACACCGTGCCCGCTGCCCGGCATTTTTACTCCCGCTTCAGTCGTTTCGAGTTGCAAAGCCAGAGGGTGATCACCAGCAGCAGGATCGCGCCGGAATAAATCAGCACGTCCATCGGTGACTTGTGGTCGACAATGATCAGCCGCACGATAGCGGTGATCCCGATATAGACAAAGTAACGCAGCGGGAAGTGAAAACCGGACTGAAAATACTTAACAATCAAGGCGATAAATTCGAAGTAGAGAAAGTAGACCACCAGCCCCTCAACCAGCTCATATTTGCTGGTCTGCTCGGGCGCAAAGAGCACGTCCGCAAGGTGCACCGTCTCTTTACCGAGAAAGACAACCAGGATCAGGCCAAGGCTTAGCAGCCCAAGATTCAGCACGGTCTGCAGGATGGTGGAGATGAACTCAACGCGTGGACGAATAAGCGATGTCATACGGCACCTCATTCTCAGTGGCGAGCTCTATGTATAGCGCAGAAGTGTGATCTAGATCTAGATTCTTTACTTATGGTATAGCCGGGCAGCGTTGCGCCGCCCGGCTCAGCATTAGCGGAAGTTCACGCTGCGGTCACTGGTCATATCATACAGCTGGAACTTACGCCCAAGCTGCTGACCGCCGTCGCGGGTAAGCGGCGTCCAGCCAATAGCCGCCCTGCTGCGTGTCGGGCCAGCGGTAAAGAGATCCAGCGGAATCGATACGTAGACGCCTTTGGTGAAATCCCCCTCCCCGTACTCATCCGGCGATACGTTAGTCAGCGTGGCGTAGGTGCCTACGACCACGCCGCTGTCGAAGTGTTTCGACACCTCCAGCGTGCCGCCCTTATCCCCCGCCAGATACTGCCCGACGCTGGCCTTAATCAGCACGTCCTGAGCAAAAGAAGGCGTCCAGTAGGCGGTCAGGTGTCCCGTTTTCGCGCTGTAGTCGGTGAACTTCATCATCTCTTTCGGGCTGCGCCAGTCACGCTGCTTGACGTAGTTCGCATCAATCCCGAAGGCCCAGTTGCTGTCCACCGGTCGCCAGAGCACCTCGGCCCCTGCCCCGCCGTACATCGTCTCCAGATAGCCGCCGTACACCTGACCATAGAAGCCGTTGCCAAGGTACTGGAAGTAGTTAGCCTGGAGATTGTTGACGTAGTAGTCATTCGCTACGTAGTCACGCACGTGGGTACGCACGCGAGGTAGATGAGAGTCGTCCGGTGGATCGGTGTAGTTGAACTTGTCGTAGTTGTTGGCAATGTTACCAAACAGGCTGCCGGTGGTCAGCAGGTGGTCGGTCAGCCAGAGATCGGCGGTCGCCATCACCCCAAGCTGATACATGTAGAAGCTTTCTGGGCCGCCCACGGATTGGTTCAGTACCGGATCGATATGGAAATCGAAGCGGGACTTCTCCATATACCAACCCTGCTCGGTGCGCTCTGGCACCTCTGGCTCAATGCGTTTCTGCACCAGGGTCGTCTCATGCCCCAGCGGCTCCCCCGCCAGATGACGTTGCAGACTCGCCACGTCGGTTTCGGTGGTCACCTGCGGCAGGTTGAGACGGTTCTCGGTCACGCGGATAGTTTTTACCCCTTCCGGCAGATCGTTAGCGATAATCCGATTCGCCCGCTCAATACCCTCTTCGGTATTACGATACTTCACCTGCTCGCCGGTAACGTAGAGCGTATCGCCTTTCACCTGGATCTTCGGATCCGCCAGCCCGGCATTGTACTTCAGCTGCGTAAGCTGATTCGCCACCACCGCGTGCTGCATAATGGCGTCCTGCGGCTGCGGCTCATACTGCGGGCGGGCGTTGTCGTTGTAAGAGGGGCGCAGGTCGTTGAAGTTAGAGTGCAGGGTAAAGCCAAACATCACCGTGTTGCCGCGCTCGTAGCTCAGGTTGACGTCGGCCCAGTCCGCCACGCGGTAGGTCGCCCCGACGTTAAACTTGCTTCGCTGCGGCAGACGGCCAGCAAAATCCTGCTGATAGTTATTGCCCTCATACTCCAGCTTCAGGCGCAGCGGCTGCCACGGCGTCTGGTACTCTACGCCGCCGAACAGCGATGCCGGGCCGTGGAACATCTGGCTACCGTCAATGGAGCCAGCCTGCTGGTAGCTGTTATCGCGGTAGCAGTACTTCTCATCATAGGAGCAGAGCGGGTTTTTGATATTGCCCGCCGTGCCGAGGTAGCCCCAGCCCAGTCCGAGGGTAAAATCAAATGGTCCCCAGGCCTTGCTGGCAACGAGGTACTCGGCGTCGAACAGTCCCGTCCCGCCGATATCGCGCGCGCCCACGGCGACCTGCGGCAGCCAGTAGCCCTCTTCCCACAGGCGCAGCTTCAAATCGAACGCTTTATCTTTGTAGGTTTGATTTCCGGAGAAGGCCTCCACGCTGCTGTACTGTCGGGTACGTACGTCGGTGTAGCGCAGGGTGGTCTCCAGCCAGGGAAAGAGCTGAATCGAACCGGAGTAGTAGCGGTACTGATCGTTATCACGATAGTTAAGGCTGATCTCACCCTCACGCGCCATCCGGGCGGTAGGCGTTTGCAGCAGCCCCACGCCGCCAAAATCGGTCTGGGTAGGACCTGACGGCGCCGGATACGTTTCCGCATGGCAGGCGGCGCTGACGCTTAGCGCCAGCAGGCTATACAGAGAAATTTTCTTCATTAATCCGGTATCCGATGCGTCAGGGAGGTGAGAATATCGGCGTTAATACCGTCCCGGCTTTTCATCCAGACGCTTTCAGCAAAGCCAACAAAAATCGTACTGCCCGGCATGGGCTCCACATGGCGCTTGTTCCAGTAGGCCACCGGCACGCTCTGCGTGTGGCCGTCGGGATAGATCACCCATGCCGTATTGCGATCGGCCCCGCTGAGGAGGTCCATCTCGTCGAGATATCCCGCCACGTCGCGTCCCGGCGTGAACGGCTTTTTGCCTGGGCTGCTCACCAGTCCCAGCACGGTCACAGTAGAAGGCTGCGCGCCGACCCACAGGGTGTACTCACCCTCCAGCGGCGGATTGGCGCCGGGCTGAACCCGCACCCGATCCGGATCGAGCGCCACCAGCTGGCGTCCCGTGACCTTGATGCCCTGCAGCTGTTGACGGAGGGCGTTAACCGCGGCGGCATCGTCCCCCTCTTCATCCCCAGCGAGGGCCGCCAGACGCGCCAGCAGCGCCTGGTGCCGCTGCGTTTCGCGCTGAGTAGAGTGCTTCTCGCTAATGACCGCGCCCGGCCACCAGCTATTGGCCAGCCGGGGCTGACCCACTAAGTCGATGAGGTGCGCGGCATCGGTCAGCGTCTTAGGTTCTGCGCTTTCTGGGGTGTAGACCTTAACGGTGCCCGCCGCAAAAGCGAACGCGGGAGCAAGACTTAACAGCAGCGAGGCGATTAGGGTTAGCTTCATTGTTTTGCCGCCTTGATGAGCGTGGTCTCTACCGGGAACCAGTCCGCGCCAAGGTACTGCCGCGAGCGCCGGATCTGCCCGTCGCTGTCTATCCAGAAACGGTTGGTCCAGGATTTTTGCTCGGTCTCAACGTGCTCTTCCAGCACGCGTACCACGGTGACGTCGCTGCCTACCGTGACCGTATCCTGTCCGGCCCAGCGGAACTGCGAGCGGGCCGTGGCGTAGCGCACCTGGCCATGCTCGGTCCAGCCCAGGGTTCGCGTCCAGCCTGCGCCGTCGGTAATGCGATTCGGTTTGATCAGCGGATCCGCCGCCACATTATTCACCTCAAGCAGGTTATCGCCGGGAAGCTGAGTTTTGACGAGGCGACCATGCTGGGTCACCAGAATAGACTGGTCCTGAGTCGCCCACTTCTGCTGGCCATTTTCGGAGAAGGCGAGCACGACAAAGAGCTGAGGACCGCCATTCAGCTGCATATACTGGCTGGCGTAGGGCATATCCTGAATATCTTCATCGGTGAGATGCACGCCGGGGGTGCCAAATAGACTGTCCCACAGCGCGCCGCCCAGCCCTTTAGTCGTGCCGGAGCACGCCTGCAGCAGCAGACAAAGCAGAATAATTCCCGGTCGCTTCACGACAATTCTCCAGAGGGCAAAATAACCACACCGAAGTGTGGTTAGAGTTAAAGCACTGGTGATTACTGAGTGCTGGTCGTTGTGGTGGTCGTGGTTCCAGTATTGGAGCCGTCGCCGCCACCGGTCGCCGCCAGGGCGACCCCTACCGCTGAGCTGACGGTGCTAACGCTGGTCGCGGAGGAACTTCCCGCCGAAACCGACGTTGCCGCCGACCCTGCTGCGTCACCTACTTCTACCGGAGCGGCATAAGCAGACGTCGCCGCAAGCGCGGTGATGGCAAAAATGCCATACAGGACTTTATGCATATCAATTTCCCTTCATTGAATGAATGGATATTTGCCTGAACGGTGTCAGGCGCAGTCGAGTATACACAACCCATACGGGGGATTGACGTCAGGAGAAATTAGAGAGCAGGTTTTAGGATAAATGGAAATAGCGAGGAGGTTTGAGTATAAAATTATTATATGGCTTTAAAAATCAAAATCTTAAAATGAATAGCAAAAACCGCAATATCCGTTTACTCCTAAAAGTCTGGCGAAGCAATAACCTATCTCTACGGATTTTCAGAATAAACTCACAACCATAAAAAATGCCGGCATTATGCCGGCACTTATATTTATTATGACTTAAGTAATATTAACGCCAGGATTTATAGCAGTTAATTAAGCCGTTGGTCGAGCTATCATGGCTGCTGATATCGCTGTCGTCACCCAGCTCCGGCAGAATACGGTTCGCCAGCTGTTTACCCAGCTCTACGCCCCACTGATCAAAGGTGAAGATGTTGAGGATCGCACCCTGAGTGAAGATCTTGTGCTCATAGAGCGCAATCAGTGCGCCAAGGCTAAACGGGGTAATTTCACGCAGCAGGATAGAGTTGGTCGGGCGATTGCCTTCGAACACTTTGAACGGCACAACATGCTCCAGCGTGGCCGGATCTTTACCCTGGTCGCGATACTCCTGCTCAACCACGTCGCGGGATTTACCGAATGCCAGCGCTTCGGTCTGCGCGAAGAAGTTAGAGAGCAGCTTCTGGTGGTGATCCGACAGCGCATTATGGGTGATGGCCGGGGCGATAAAGTCGCATGGGACCATCTTGGTGCCCTGGTGGATCAGCTGGTAGAAGGCGTGCTGGCCGTTGGTGCCTGGCTCACCCCAGATGATTGGACCGGTCTGGTAGTCCACGGCGTTGCCGTTACGGTCAACGTACTTACCGTTGGACTCCATGTTGCCCTGCTGGAAATAGGCCGCGAAGCGGTGCATATACTGATCGTAAGGCAGGATCGCTTCCGTCTCTGCGCCGAAGAAGTTGTTGTACCAGATACCAATCAGCGCCAGCAGCACCGGCAGGTTTTTCTCCGCTGGCGTCGTGGAGAAATGCTTATCCATCGCATGCGCGCCGGAGAGCAGCTCAACAAAGTTGTCGTAGCCCACGGAGAGAATAATCGACAGGCCAATCGCCGACCACAGGGAGTAACGGCCGCCTACCCAGTCCCAGAACTCAAACATGTTGGCGGTATCGATACCAAACTCGCCCACCGCTTTTGCATTGGTGGAGAGCGCAGCAAAATGCTTCGCCACGTGCTGCTGGTCACCGGCAGTGTTCAGGAACCAGTCGCGCGCGCTGTGGGCGTTGGTCATGGTCTCCTGGGTGGTGAAGGTTTTGGACGCCACCAGGAAGAGCGTAGATTCAGGGTTAACCTTCTTCAGCACTTCGGCGATGTGGGTGCCGTCGACGTTGGAGACAAAGTGCATATTCAGGTGATTTTTATACGGACGCAGCGCCTCGGTCACCATGAACGGGCCGAGGTCGGAGCCGCCGATACCGATGTTCACCACGTCAGTGATCGGTTTACCGGTATAGCCTTTCCACTGACCGGAGATGATGGCCTCAGAGAAGGTTTTCATCTTCTCCAGCACGGCGTTCACTTCCGGCATGACGTCTTTACCATCGACAATGATCGGCGTATTGCTGCGGTTACGCAGCGCCACGTGCAGTACCGCACGATCTTCGGTGCGGTTGATCTTCTCGCCGGAGAACATGGATTTGATTGCGTCGGCCAGCTCGGTCTCTTTCGCTAAGTCCAGCAGCTTTGCCAGCGTCTCTTCGGTGATGCGGTTTTTAGAGAAGTCCACCAGCATCTGATCGTTGAAGGTCGCGGAGAATTTGCTGAAGCGGTCGCTATCGCTGGCGAACAGCTCGGCGAGGGTGACCTCTTTCATTTCATCGAAGTGTTTCTGTAATGCCTGCCAGGCAGAAGTCTGCGTTGGGTTGATGTTTTTCATAGCAATACTCTTCTGATTTAGGATCCTAACTGCGGTCGATTGTAGCGCCTGCGGACAAAAATTGTGACGGTTTTTATGCTTTTGCCTGCAAGGCGTTGCCAGGCGCTAATGAGAGCGGAACAGGGCAAAGTATAGCGTCTATAAGTTATTTTCCTGGGATAACCCTGAACATGAAAAATCCGCATAACCGCAGCGTTGACAGCGCCCCCCGGAAACCTTTATTTATAAAGTATTACTTATGTTATCCAAGTATGTATTCCCATAGGGAATAGCCAGAAGAGGCGCGTCGTCCAGGGTAATGTGCTTGAGGAGCCAGTCCGCAGAGAGCACAGGAGGGGGAACAACGCCGAGGTGGTAGAGCGTCTGGCCGCGCTTGCCATCGGCTACAGGGGCTGAATCCCCTGGGCTGTCACCAGAGACGTTCGCAGTCGTGCGTCTCGCAAGGTGGAGCGCTTCTGGGTGTAATCGTAGCGGTTCATTGCTCTGCGCCTACCCCGTTTTTCGCTCTCTCCTTGTTCCAGGGCTGACTATTTGCACCTGATACGAGGTTGTTATGATCAACGCAGTTTCCCCGCTTGGTGTTACTAAGCCTATTGTTGCTAAATTTGGCGGGACCAGCGTCGCCGATTTCGATGCCATGAACCGCAGCGCCGACGTGGTGCTCTCCGACGCCAGCGTTCGCCTGGTGGTGCTCTCTGCCTCTGCGGGGGTAACCAACCTGCTGGTGGCACTCGCCGAAGGGCTGGAGGCCAGCGAGCGCTTCGTAAAGCTCGACGCTATTCGCAAAATTCAGTTCGATATCCTTGAGCGCCTGACGCGCCCTGACGTCATCCGCGAGGAGATCGAACGCCTGCTGGAAAATATTACTACCCTGGCGGAAGCCGCTTCCCTGGCCACCTCTACCGCGCTGACCGATGAGCTGGTGAGCCACGGTGAGCTGATGTCGACCCTGCTGTTTGTGGAGGTGCTGCGCGAGCGTAGCGTGCAGGCGCAGTGGTTTGACGTGCGTAAAGTGATGCGCACCAGCGATCGCTTTGGCCGCGCCGAGCCGGACGTTGCTGCGCTGGCGGAGCTGGCGGCCCAGCAGCTGGCACCGCGCCTCGACGAAGGTTTAGTGGTTACGCAAGGCTTTATCGGCAGCGAGCCGAAGGGACGCACCACTACCCTGGGCCGTGGCGGCAGCGACTACACCGCTGCCCTGCTTGGTGAAGCGCTGCACGCCTCCCGGGTAGATATCTGGACCGACGTTCCCGGTATCTACACCACCGATCCGCGCGTTGTGCCGGCCGCCAAACGCATCGATGAGATTGCCTTTGAAGAGGCCGCTGAGATGGCGACCTTCGGCGCGAAAGTGCTGCATCCGGCCACCCTGCTGCCTGCGGTACGCAGCGATATTCCGGTATTTGTTGGCTCCAGCAAGGATCCTCAAGCGGGCGGCACCCTGGTCTGCAACGAGACGCAGAACCCGCCGCTGTTCCGTGCCCTGGCCCTGCGCCGGAAGCAGACCCTGCTAACCCTGCACAGCCTGAACATGCTGCACTCTCGCGGCTTCCTTGCTGAAGTGTTTGGCATTCTGGCGCGTCACAATATCTCTGTCGATCTGATCACCACCTCGGAAGTGAGCGTGGCCCTGACGCTGGACACCACCGGATCCACCTCCACGGGCGACACGCTGCTGACCCAGGGGCTGCTGACCGAGCTCTCCTCCCTCTGCCGTGTTGAAGTCGAAGAGAACCTCGCCCTGATCGCGCTGATTGGCAACGATCTGTCGAAAGCCTGCGGCGTGGGCAAAGAGGTGTTTGGCGTGCTCGATCCATTCAACATCCGCATGATTTGCTACGGCGCATCCAGCCACAACCTCTGCTTCCTGGTGCCTGGCGCAGAAGCCGAGCAGGTTGTGCAGACGCTGCATCATAATTTGTTTGAATAAAATTCCAGCACACGATAAAAAATACCTATAGCCGGGCTCGAACCCGGCTTTTTTATAACTAAATGACACAACAACACGACAATACTGCAAGGAATTCATTATGTTAACCGCCATCACGCGGCTGTTCCCCCTGTGGGCGCTGCTGCTCTCTGTTCTCGCTTACTCCACCCCAACGACGTTCACCGGCATCGGCCCGTGGGTGACCACGCTGCTGATGCTGATTATGTTTGGCATGGGTGTACATCTAAAGATTGAAGATTTTAAGCGCGTCCTGGCGCGTCCTGCCCCCGTCGCAGCGGGCATTTTCCTCCACTATCTGGTGATGCCCCTCGCCGCCTGGCTGCTGGCGATACTCTTTAAGATGCCGCCGGATCTCTCCGCCGGGATGGTGCTGGTGGGTAGCGTCGCCAGCGGCACGGCCTCCAACGTCATGATCTACCTGGCCAAGGGGGACGTGGCGCTGTCGGTGACCATCTCATCGGTCTCTACGCTGGTGGGCGTGGTGGCGACGCCGCTGCTAACGCGCCTCTACGTGGATGCGCATATTCAGGTGGATGTGATGGGCATGCTGCTCAGCATTCTGCAAATCGTGGTGATCCCGATTGGTCTGGGGCTGATTGTTCATCACCTCTTCCCGCGTCTGGTGAAGGCGGTAGAGCCGTATCTGCCGGCCTTTTCAATGCTCTGCATTCTGGCGATCATCAGCGCAGTGGTCGCAGGCTCTGCATCGCACATCGCCTCCGTTGGCTTCGTGGTGATCGTTGCGGTGATCCTGCACAACACCATTGGCCTGCTGGGCGGCTACTGGGGCGGGAAGCTGTTTGGCTTTGATGAGTCCACCTGCCGGACGCTGGCGATTGAGGTGGGGATGCAGAACTCAGGCCTCGCCGCCGCGCTGGGTAAGATCTACTTCTCACCGCTGGCTGCCCTGCCCGGCGCGCTGTTCTCGGTTTGGCACAACCTCTCCGGCTCGCTGCTGGCGGGCTACTGGTCAGGAAAACCGCTTGATGAGCAGAAAAGTAGGGATGCGGTAAAAGAGAGTTAATTCACTTCGCGCCGGGTCAGGCATGCTTTACACTGAAGCCTCATCTACAGGAGGCTTCAGCGATGGCTACACCCAGACTGACTCAAAAAGATATGACGGAGAGCGAGCAGCGTGAGCTGAAAACTCTGCTGGATCGCGCCCGTATCGCTCATGGCCGTACCCTGACCAATGCGGAAACCAATCAGGTTAAGAAAGAGTACATCGACAAGCTGATGGCGCAGCGAGAAACCGAGGCCAAGAAAGCCCGCAAGTTAAAAAAAGAGCAGGCGTATAAACCCGACTCTGAGGCGACTTTCTCCTGGTCGGCTAACACCTCAACCCGCGGTAGGCGCTGATTAGCGCCCTTTCTTTTTACGTCCCGGCTGGGTAAAACGTTTCCCGGCCGGCTTGCCCCGCCCCTTCTCTTCAGCCTGAGGCGCCTTCACCACGGCTCTTTTGACCGCTGGCGTCTTCGGTTTCGCCTTCGCTTTCGGCTTCGCCTCTGAGGAGGAGTTTTCGATAAGCTTGAACAGCTCGATGAGCTCATCGTCGGTCAAATCACGCCACTCGCCCACGGGGATACCGCTCAGGCTGACGTTCATAATGCGCGTACGCTCCAGCTTGGTCACTTCAAAGCCAAAGTGCTCGCACATTCGGCGGATCTGCCGGTTTAGGCCCTGAACCAGCGTAATGCGGAAGGCAAAGGGTGCCTCTTTTTTGACTTTACACTTCTTGGTGACGGTGCCCAGGATCGGCACGCCTGCGCCCATGCCGCGGATAAACTCGTCCGTGATCGGCTTATTGACCGTGACCACATACTCTTTCTCGTGGTCGTTGCCGGCCCGCAGAATTTTGTTTACCAGATCGCCGTGGTTGGTGAGGAAGATCAGCCCCTGCGAATCTTTATCCAGGCGGCCGATGGGAAAGATACGGCTGCTGTGGTTAACGAAATCGACAATGTTGTCTCTCTCGCTCTCTTCCGTGGTACTGACAATCCCCACCGGCTTGTTCAGCGCGATAAACACCAGATCGTCCTCTTCCCGAGGCTCAATAAGCTGGCCGTTGACCTTGACCACGTCGCCGGCGACAACCTGGTCTCCTATCCCGGCGCGTTTACCGTTGATAAAGACGTTGCCCTGCTCAATGTAGCGATCGGCTTCACGACGCGAGCAGATCCCGCTCTCGCTGATGTATTTGTTTAGTCGGGTGGATTGTGGTGTCAGCATAGTTTCTCCTGTAAAGGCGAAATATACCCTGGGTGCCGTTTTGTGTGCCAGAGGGAAATGGGCACTCAACGTAGGCCGGATAAGCGCAGCGCCATCCGGCGTCTCAATTAATACTCCGCGCGCTCCTCATCCTCATCCGGCTGCTCCAGCACGCTGTAGGCCACCGCACAGAAGAGCGAGTTGAGGCGCTTCATATCCCCCAGCAGCCCCAGATGCAGCGAGCTGGTCTCAATGCTCTGCACGTTCTGCTGATGGAGGCGGTCCACGTGGGCGTGGGCGTAACGGCGGTTGAGAATACGAAAACGGTGCTTGCGACGGCGCAGGCGGCGGGCACCCGCCACGTCGCTGGAGAAGAACACCGACATCGCCAGCTGGAGATTACTGCGCAGCTGCTCCAGCAGGCTATCCAGCTCGTTGAGGCCCTCTACAGAGAAGGCGCGCCGGGCCGCCAGCGACTTATCGGCAATCTCACTGCCCATCCGCTCAACGATGTCTGAGGCCTGCTCAAGGTTGAGGGACATCTCAATGATCTCCGCCCAGCGCCGCGACTCTTCGTCGGCCAGCTCATCCTTGGGCATTCGCGCCAGATAGAGCTTGATGGCGGTATAGAGCACGTTGATGTCGTCGGCAATTTTGCGCAGCTCTTTCTCCTCGCGCGGCTCGCCGTGCATGATCTTCTTCAGGCCGTCAAGCATCTGCTCCATTGCGTCACCCATGCGCAGCGATTCGCGGGCAGCGTTAGCCAGCGCCAGCGTAGGCGTATCCAGCGCCGAGGTATCGAGATGCTTCGGCTTCAGCCGCATGTCCAGCTCAGGCTCGTCGCGGATCAGCCGCTCGCACAGGCGAGCCATTGGTCCGGCAAACGGCACCATCACCAGGCAACGGATAAGGTTGTAGAAGACGTGGAAATAGATGACCAGCTCCGCATCTGGCAGCGGCAGCCTGTCCAGCACCGCGGCCAGCGGATGCACAAAGGGGAGGATCAGCAGACTGCCCACCAGCTTAAACAGCAGGCTGCCCATTGCAACGCGGCGCGCCGCGGCGCTGCTGGCGCTGTTGTTGAGCACCGCCAGCAGACCCGAGCCAAGGTTTGCCCCGATCACCAGGCACAGCGCCACCGGAAACGAGATGATCCCCGCCGCGGTCAGCGTTGCGGTCAGCAGGACTGCGGCAAGGCTTGAGTAGCTGATAATGGCGAAGACCGCGCCAATCAGCGCATCCAGCATAATATCGCCGGTCAGCGAGGCGAAAATAACCTTCACGCCGCTGGCCTGGGTTATCGGCGTTACGGCCTGTACGATAAGCTCCAGCGCCAGCAGGATCAGCCCAAGGCCGATACTGACCCGACCAAGCTGCCCTACGCGGGACTGCTTGCGTCCGAGGAAGAAGATGACGCCAATAAAAATCAGCAGCGGCGAGAGCCAGGAGAGATCGAAAGTGAGGATCCGCGCCATCAGCGCGGTACCCACGTCAGCTCCCAGCACAATCACCAGCGCCGGGGTCAGGGCCACCAGATCCTGCGCCACAAAAGAGGTGACCAGCATTGTAGTAGCATTGCTGCTCTGCACCAGCGCGGTGACGCCAATGCCCGCGCAGAAGGCCAGCGGTTTTTTCTCAACGCTGCGGCCCAGCACGGTACGTAAACGCGCGCCAAAAACGCGCATCACGCCCGTACGTACGATATGCGTGCCCCAAACTAGCAGTGCAACGGCGGACAGCAGGTGTAAAAGCGTTAGCACGGATGTAAATCCTCCTTATATCATCCAGAGTTCCTTCAATCGCATCTCTCCTGGCGATACCTCAACCAGAAAGAGTATTAATCTCTCCAGTATAAGTCTTTAAATGTAAGAAAGGCACAGGATACACAGTGCGCATCCTGTCTATTGTAAGAAAGGGTAATTAACTCATAAGATTGGATTATTATTTAGTAGGCTGATATATAAAATGCGAGCCTCTCTTTCTGACACAGATCTTTGGCAATACGTTCAATCCCCGAGTCTTGAAGCAGGTTGGCTCGTTCATGGCTAATTCCACGAATAAGATGAGTAATGTGATCAATACTACTATTTAGATAGGTGACTGCAGTTAATGCATCATTAACGCTGGCGTGTTTCCAGATCGGTTCATAATGTGCCATACGATTCCGCAGCGCTTTGATATTTTTGAGCTGGCGTAAGACGGTTGACGCTTTCCTTTCTGCTGGCTTGAGGTTTGGGAAGATAACAGACTCAAGATGGGGCCAAAGCCGCGAGGAGGAGTGTATATCATTATAGTTGCGCTCAAAAATACCTGACCAAAAACCAAACGTCAGCTCAGCGACTACTGCATCTGCCGTTGGTCGCTTGCTGCACTTTTCTAATTTTAACTTTGCAGCCGCTATCATATTTTCATGGTGGGATGTCCAAATTATCTTCCCTTTACGCTGACCTGCTGATAAACCGTTACGATAGAATCTGTCTCGCTTATCAGCATGCTTTTTCATATCAGAAATAAACATCGCATCGCCTGCAACCTTGGTGACGCGATCAAACCAGTCTGGGGTTGCAAAATATTGGCTGGCCGCACTGTGGATAGCATTCCTGAGCGTCACTTCCAGGCATTGCATCAAGGGATAAAGCGCGGCGCTAACCTGCTTATTCCACAGATAGGCACCAAGATTCGCTTTCATCGAGTCGTTGGAAGTCAGGATCTTGTACGACTTCATTCTGGGTTCAGATATAAACTGAGCCAGCTCCCTAAGCGCCTGCGCTTGCAATTTTTGTCTCGTATAGATAAAGTTGTTTGTAATGAACACGTGTATGCTTCCCTGTGGAGAATCACCCGGCATAACATACACGTAAAGAGAGGTCAGGTGTCTGAATCAAGTAGGATGTTTGACCACAAAAAAAGCGCGAAAGCGCTTTTTTTGTATCTAAATTTTAGTGCTAGTCCGCGTCGTAGCCGAGATTCGGCGCCAGCCAGCGCTCAACCTCACTCACGCTCATTCCTTTCCGCTGGGCGTAGTCTTCAACCTGGTCACGCTGGATCTGCGCCACGGCAAAGTACTTGCTGTCCGGGTGGCTGAAGTACCAGCCGGAGACCGATGCGCCGGGCCACATGGCGAAGGATTCGGTCAGCTTCATGCCGGTATGCTTCTCCACGTCCAGCAGCGCCCAAATGGTGCCCTTCTCGGTGTGCTCCGGACAGGCCGGGTAGCCTGGCGCAGGGCGGATCCCCTGATAGTTTTCGCGGATCAGCTCCTCGTTGCTGAGGTTCTCGTTCGGCGCATAGCCCCAGTAGACCTTGCGCACGCGCTCGTGCAGGTACTCCGCAAAGGCCTCCGCCAGCCGATCGGCAATCGCCTTCACCATGATCTTGTTGTAGTCGTCATGCTGAGCGTCATAGGCCTCGGCCAGCGCATCCTCCTCCAGCCCGCCGGTGACGGCAAATGCGCCGATGTAATCCTCTTTGCCGCTCAGCTTCGGCGCCACGAAATCGGCCA
The DNA here is from genome assembly GCA_002918705.1 of Escherichia sp. ESNIH1. GTDB lineage: Bacteria > Pseudomonadota > Gammaproteobacteria > Enterobacterales > Enterobacteriaceae > Pseudescherichia. The sequence continues at coordinate 765,897 of PQKR01000001.1, forward strand.
GGCAGTAGTTGGCAAAGCCTACCTTTTCGGTCTGCTGGCGCAGATGACGCGCCACCGTCAGCACCTGGGTGCGAGAAGGGTCGCGGTAGATCTCCACGTCATCGCCGACGCGGTTTGCCGGGAACAGCCCTACCACGCCGCGCGGGTTAAGACGCTTTTCCGCGCTAAGCTGGTCTAGCATCTCGTTCGCATCTTTAAACAGGCGCTTCGCCTCTTCACCGACAATCTCATCTTCCAGGATGCGCGGATATTTGCCCGCCAGCGACCACGTCATAAAGAACGGCGTCCAGTCGATGTAGTTGCGCAGCGTCTCAATGCTGGCGGTCACCTCCTGTACGCCCAGGCGATGGGCTACCGGCGGGGTGTAGCTCTCCCAGTCGAAGGCGAGATCGTTCTCCCGCGCCGCCTGCAGCGTGACCGGCGGCGTACGCGGCTTTTTGCGTCCGTGCTGGATACGCACGGTCTCATACTCTTTGCGGGTGCGGGCCACGAAGTCGTCCCGCTGGGTCGCCGACAGCAGCGACGACACCACGCCCACGGTGCGCGAGGCGTTCTGCACGTAGACCGTTGGGCCGCTGTAGTTCTGTTCGATCTTCACCGCCGTATGCGCTTTCGAGGTGGTCGCCCCGCCAATTAGCAGCGGAATGGTAAAGCCCTGACGCTGCATCTCTTTCGCCACGTTGACCATCTCATCCAGCGAGGGGGTGATCAGCCCGGAGAGGCCAATCAGGTCAGCATTCACTTCCCGAGCGGTTTTCAGAATTTTATCCGTCGGCACCATCACGCCCAGATCGACAATCTCATAGTTATTACACTGCAACACTACGCCAACGATGTTTTTGCCGATGTCATGCACGTCACCCTTCACGGTGGCGATCACCATCTTGCCGTTGCTGGATCCCTTCTCTTTGCTGGCTTCGATAAAGGGTTCGAGGTAGGCCACCGCCTGTTTCATCACGCGGGCGGATTTCACCACCTGCGGCAGGAACATTTTCCCCTCGCCAAAGAGATCGCCCACCACGTTCATGCCATCCATCAGCGGCCCTTCAATCACCTGAATAGGCCGTTCGGCCTGCTGGCGAGCCTCTTCGGTATCTTGCTCAATAAACTCGGTGATGCCTTTAACCAGCGAGTACTCGAGACGCTTTTTGACGTCCCAGGTACGCCACTCCGCCTGTTGGGCATTCGCGCCATCGTCGCTCTTGCTGCCTTTATATTTCTCGGCCAGATCCAGCAGCCGCTCGGTACTGTCATCCCGACGGTTAAGGATCACATCCTCTACCGCGTCGCGCAGCTCGGCGGGCAGATCGTCATAGATGGCCAGCTGCCCAGCGTTGACGATCCCCATATCCATGCCGTTGCGAATGGCATAGTAGAGAAAGACGGCGTGGATCGCCTCACGAACCGGGTCGTTGCCACGGAACGAGAACGAGACGTTGGAGACGCCGCCGGAGATCAGGGCGTGCGGCAGCTCGCGTTTGATATCTTCACACGCGCCGATAAAGTCCTGGGCGTAGTTGTTGTGCTCCTCAATACCCGTTGCCACGGCAAAGATGTTGGGGTCGAAGATGATATCTTCCGGTGGGAAACCGACATCGTTGGTGAGGATGTTGTAGGCCCGGCGGCAGATCTCAATTTTCCGCTCCCGCGTGTCGGCCTGGCCCACCTCATCAAAGGCCATCACCACCATCGCGGCCCCGTAGCGACGTACCAGCTTCGCATGGTGGACAAAAGCCTCCACGCCCTCCTTCATCGAGATGGAGTTAACGATGCCTTTGCCCTGGATGCACTTCAGCCCCTTCTCGATGACCTCCCACTTAGAGGAGTCGATCATGATCGGCACGCGAGCGATGTCCGGCTCGCCGGCAATCAGGTTGAGGAACTTGACCATCGCCGCCTCGGCGTCGAGCATCCCCTCGTCCATGTTGATGTCGATGATCTGCGCGCCGTTCTCTACCTGCTGACGCGCCACGTCCAGCGCCTCGCTGTACTTCTCTTCTTTGATCAGACGCTTGAATTTTGCCGAGCCGGTGACGTTGGTACGCTCGCCGACGTTAACAAACAGGCTGTCATCGCCGATGTTCAGCGGCTCCAGCCCCGCCAGACGGCAGGCTACCGGCAGGTCGGGAAGCTGACGCGGCGGCAGCCCTTCCACGGCGCGGCTCATGGCGGCGATATGCTCTGGGGTTGTGCCGCAGCAGCCGCCCACGATGTTCAGGAAGCCCGCTTCAGCCCACTCACGGATCTGTGCGGCCATCGGCCCGGCGTCGAGATCGTACTCACCAAAGGCGTTGGGCAGCCCGGCGTTCGGGTGTGCGGTGACGTAGCACTCGGCAATGCGCGACAGCTCCTGTACGTACTGGCGCAGCTCATCCGGCCCCAGGGCGCAGTTCAGCCCGAAGGTCAGCGCGTCGGCGTGGCGGAGTGAGTTATAGAATGCTTCGGTAGTCTGGCCGGAGAGCGTGCGTCCGGAGGCGTCGGTAATGGTGCCGGAGATCATGATCGGCAGCTCAACGCCCAACGCCTCGAACTCCTCTTTTACGGCAAAAATCGCCGCTTTGGCATTGAGCGTATCAAAGATGGTTTCGATCAGGATCAGGTCGCTGCCGCCCTCCACCAGCGCCCGGGTCGACTCCCGGTACGCTGCTACCAGCTGGTCAAAGGTGACGTTACGGTAGGCCGGATCGTTTACGTCTGGAGAGATCGAGGCGGTGCGGTTGGTTGGGCCAAGGACCCCGGCCACGTAGCGCGGCTTATCCGGCGTACGGGCGGTCCACTCGTCGGCGCAGGCGCGGGCCAGCTTCGCGGCGGCAAGGTTGATCTCTGCCGACAGGGACTCCATCTGGTAGTCCGCCATCGCTATGGTCGTCGAGTTAAAGGTGTTGGTCTCAACGATATCCGCTCCCGCCGCAAAATAGGCGTCGTGGATCGCGGAGATCACCTCCGGCTTGCTGAGCACCAGCAGGTCGTTGTTTCCTTTGAGATCGCAGGGCCAGTCGGCGAAGCGCTCGCCGCGAAAATCTTGCTCACTCAGACGATAGCCCTGGATCATGGTGCCCATGCCCCCATCCAGAACCAAAATACGCTCTTTTAACTGCTGATGCAGTTGATCAACTTTGCTGCTCACACGTGCTCCCGACAACGCTCAACCAGGCCAGAAAGGCCAGCAGGACATACTGGCATAAAGCCAGCAGGTGGAAAAGAGAGCAGCATGAAACATGAGAGATGTTCACCTGAACTCATCCGATCAGTCTGGTCACAGGTTGCATTATAATCAAATAAAACGAAAATGATTTCCACGATACAGAAAAGGAGTTGATTATGGTGGCTTCCGTACCCGCGAAACGCGGTAAAAAACCTCGCGCCGCTACCGCCGCAGCCACCCCGCCAGCGACCGGCCAGGTGCAATCTCTGACGCGCGGCCTGAAGCTGCTGGAGTGGATCGCTGAATCTCAGGGTAGCGTGGCGCTGACCGAACTGGCCCAGCAGGCTGGCCTGCCCAACTCTACCACCCATCGCCTGCTGACGACCATGCAGCAGCTGGGCTTTGTCCGCCAGGTCGGTGAGCTGGGCCACTGGGCGATAGGTGCACATGCGTTTGTCATTGGTGCCAGCTTCTTACAGAGTCGCAACCTGCTGGCCATTGTGCACCCCATCCTGCGCAAGCTGATGGAGGACTCCGGCGAGACGGTGAACCTGGCGGTGCTCGACCAGAACGATCATCAGGCCATCATTATTGACCAGGTGCAGTGTACCCAGCTGATGCGCATGTCTGCCCCTATCGGCGGCAAGCTGCCGATGCACGCCTCCGGGGCGGGAAAAGCCTTCCTGGCACAGCTGGAGGAGGATCAGGTTACCGGCCTGCTGCATCGCCAGGGGCTACACACCTACACCCACGCGACGCTGGTGTCGCCTCTGCACCTGAAAGAGGATCTGGCCCTGACCCGCAAGCGCGGCTACTCCTTTGACGATGAAGAGCACGCCCTGGGCCTGCGCTGCGTGGCGGCCTGTATCTACGACGAGCATCGACAGCCTTTTGCGGCCATCTCTATCTCTGGGCCAATTTCACGTATTACTGACGATCGCGTCACCGAGCTGGGGGCGTTAGTGATCAGGGCAGCGAAAGAGGTGACGCTGGCCTATGGTGGAATGCGATAAGGTAAACGCCGGGGGGCGGCTATGCCTTACCCGGCCTACAAAGGCCCGGCAAGCACAGCGCCGCCGGGCGTTACGCCGTTAAACCGCACGCTGAAGCGTTGCCGCCTGCGGTAGGCGTAGACATCCTCCACGTGGCCCTCCTTGATGCGCGTTTGCAGCGCCCGCCAGTAGCTGGCGCGAAATAGATCGGCATGCATCTCCTCAAAGAGCGGCCCGACTCGGGGGTCGGCGCAGAGCCAGTGACGAAACTCCTCGGGAAAGACATCTCCCGGCGACACGCTGTACCACGGCTCGGCGCTCAGCTCATCCTCCGGGTAGCGCGGCGCGGGAACGTCGCGGAAGTTTACCTCGGTCATATAGCAGATCTCATCGTAGTCATAGAACACCACCCGCCCGTGACGCGTCACGCCAAAGTTTTTAAACAGCATATCGCCGGGAAAAATATTCGCGGCGGCCAGCTGGCGAATGGCGTTGCCGTACTCTTCGATAGCGTCCCGCAGCGGCTGACCGTCGACCCGCTCCAGCCAGATATTGAGCGGTACCATGCGCCGTTCGATATAGAGATGGCTGATGGAGATGCTGTTACCCAGGTCAGTAATCTTTCCCGCCGCCTCCGTCATCAGGAGTGACATCAGCGCAGGTGCAATCTGCCGCTTCTCCAGCACGAAGTTTTCAAACTCCTGGGTATCAGCCATTCGCCCGACACGATCGTGCTCTTTTACCAGCTGATAGCAGGCGCGCACGTGAGCGGCGGTCATCTCCTTCTGCGGGGCAAAGCGATCCTTGATCACCTTGAAGACGCGATCAAAGCCCGGCAGAGTAAAGACCAGCATCACCATGCCGCGAATGCCTGGCGCTTCAATAAACTGCTCGTCGCTGCTGGCGATGTAGTGCAGATACTCCCGGTAGCTCTCGGTTTTAGCATGCTTCTGGCAGCCAATCGCCATATAGAGCTCAGCCGTGGTTTTACCCGGCAGGATCTCCCGCAGCCACTCCACCATCGCAGCAGGCAGCGGGGCATAAACCATAAAGTAGGAGCGGGCGAAGCCGAAGACGATGCTGGCTTCGTCGTGGGTGGTCAGGCAGGCATCGACAAAAAGCTCGCCCTCCTCGCTACGGTGGATTGGCAATAAAAAGGGGACCGTACCGTCGGGCAGGATAAGCTTGCCCACCAGCCAGGCGGCTTTGTTGCGGTAGAAAAGTTCGTTTGCCACCTGTAAACGCGCCTGCGTCAGCGCCCCCTCGCCAACGCTCTCTGTCAGCTGTGTGAGGATATAGACCACGTCGCGAGCGCGATCCTGCCACGGCAGGCGCAGGGGGAGATCGGTGAGCAGTTTGTTCAGCAGCGCTCCCCAACCGCCGGTGGGATAAAAATCTTTTGCCAGCGGGCGAGGAATGGTGCGAAAGCGGCGCTCGGGCTGAGAGCTGAAAATAAATAGCCGCTCAGGCGCCAGGGCCCGGTGATCGAACAGCCGACAGTAGACCGAGTTGAAAAAGCTTTCGGCAATTTCGAAGCGCGGATAGTCCGGCAGCAGCTGGGTATAGTGCGCTTTTACCCGCAGCAAATAGTCCGCGTCGAGGCGTCGGCCCTCGGTGATACAGCGCAGCTGCTCGACCACCAGCCCAACGTGATGGTCGTAGAGGTGGATACGGCTCTTCATCACCTGTTGAACGGCGTGCCAGTCCGCCTGCTCAAAGCGCTGCTGCGCGCCGGCGGTAATCTCCAGAAAGCGCCCGTACTGGGCATCAAAGCCCTGCAGGATAGTTTGGGCAATTAACAGCTCTCGGCCACGCGTCATAGGTTCCCCTCATCGGATCCGTGCGTAGGCCCGGTAGACGCAGCGCCACCGGGCGTTTCCGTTATCAGAACTGCTGCTCTTCCGTCGATCCGGTCAGCGCGGTAACCGATGATGTACCGCCCTGAATAATCGTCGTTACCTTATCGAAATAGCCGGTTCCCACCTCCTGCTGATGGGAGACAAAGGTGTAGCCCTCCTTCGCCGCCGCAAACTCCGGCTGCTGAACCTTCTCGACGTAGTGTTTCATCCCCTCTCCCTGTGCATAGGCGCGGGCGAGATCGAACATGTTGAACCACATGCTGTGAATACCCGCCAGGGTGATGAACTGATACTTGTAACCCATCTCCGCGAGTTGCTGCTGGAAGCTAGCAATGGTGCTATCGTCCAGGTTCTTCTGCCAGTTGAACGACGGCGAACAGTTATAGGCCAGCAGCTTGCCGGGGAATTGGGCATGGATGGCCTCGGCAAAGCGCCGGGCCTGCTCCAGATCCGGCGTCGAGGTTTCACACCAGACCAGATCGGCATAGGGAGCGTAGGCCAGCCCGCGGCTGATAGCCTGCTCTATCCCGGCCCGGGTACGGTAGAACCCTTCGCTGGTGCGTTCGCCGGTAATAAATTCGCGGTCATACTCATCGCAGTCGGAGGTGATCAGATCCGCCGCGTCGGCATCGGTACGGGCGATCAGCAGCGTCGGCACACCCATCACGTCTGCCGCCAGCCTGGCCGCGACCAGCTTCTGAATAGCTTCCTGCGTAGGCACCAGCACCTTGCCGCCCATATGGCCGCACTTTTTCACCGAGGCCAGCTGATCCTCGAAGTGTACCGCCGCCGCTCCCGCCTCGATCATCGACTTCATCAGCTCAAAGGCATTCAGCACGCCGCCAAAGCCCGCTTCGGCATCGGCCACGATCGGCAGAAAGTAGTCCACGTAGCGCGGATCGTGTGGATCGATCCCCGCCGACCACTGGATCTGATCCGCCCGGCGGAAGGTGTTGTTGATCCGATCCACCACTGCCGGAACGGAGTTAGCCGGATAGAGGGATTGATCCGGATACATGCTGGAGGCCAGGTTGGCATCCGCCGCCACCTGCCAGCCAGAGAGATAAATGGCCTCAATCCCGGCCTTCGCCTGCTGCAGCGCCTGCCCGCCGGTCAGCGCACCGAGGCTGTTGATGTAGCCTTTTTTCGACTCGCCATGCAGCAGGCGCCACATTTTCGCCGCGCCAAGCTGCGCCAGCGTGCACTCTGGATTCACCGAGCCGCGCAGTTTTACCACCTCTTCCGCGCTGTACGGGCGGGTAATGCCCTCCCAGCGTGCGGTTTGCCACTCTTGCTGTAACGCTTCTGTTTGTTGGGTACGGGTTTTCATGGCTGTGCTCCACTGTTTTTATTAGGCTAAGAGGCGGTAACCCGGCAGGGTCAGGAAGTCGATCAGCTCGTCAGAGGTGGTGATCTGCTCCATCAGACGAGCGGCGTCGGCAAAGCGACCGTGGCTGAAGCGATGCTCGCCCAGCTCCTGCTGGATCACCTGCATCTCTTCGCCGAGCATCTGGCGAAACAGCGCTTTGGTCACTGGCGTACCGTTGCTGAGTGTCTTTTGATGGTGGATCCACTGCCAGATAGAGGTGCGGGAGATCTCCGCCGTTGCGGCATCCTCCATCAGGCCATAAATTGGCACGCAGCCGTTGCCGGAGATCCACGCTTCGATGTACTGCACCGCAACGCGGATGTTAGCCCGCATCCCCTCTTCCGTGCGTTCGCCGTCGCAGGGCGCAAGCAGCTCTTCGGCAGTAATGGGCGCGTCCTCATCTCGGGTAACGGAGAGCTGATTTTTATTGTCGCCAAGAGCGTTATCGAAAATTGCCATCACCGTATCGCCCAGACCGGGATGGGCAATCCACGTACCGTCGTGGCCGTTTTTCGCCTCCAGCTCTTTGTCCGCCCGTACCTTATTCAGCACCCAACTATTGCGCTCGCTCTCTTTGCTGGGGATAAACGCCGCCATGCCGCCCATCGCAAACGCACCGCGCCGGTGACAGGTCTTAATCAGCAGACGGGAGTAGGCGTTGAGAAAAGGCTTGTCCATCGTTACCGCCTGCCGGTCAGGCAGCACGCGATCGGGATAATTTTTCAACGTTTTGATATAGCTAAAGATGTAGTCCCAGCGGCCGCAGTTGAGGCCCACGATGTGATCCTTCAGCGCATAGAGGATCTCATCCATCTGGAAGACCGCCGGCAGCGTTTCAATCAGCAGAGTCGCCTTAATGGTGCCGCGCGGCAGGTTGAAGCGATCCTCTGTGTAGCTAAAGACCTCGCTCCACCAGGCTGCCTCCTGCCAGGCCTGGGTTTTCGGCAGGTAGAAGTAGGGGCCGCTGCCCTTGGCCAGCAGGGTTTTATAGTTGTGGAAGAAGTAGAGAGCAAAATCGAACAGGCTGCCGGGAATGGGCTCCTCACGCCAGGTGACATGCTTTTCCGGCAGGTGCAGACCGCGAACTCGACAGACCAGCACCGCGGGATTGGGCTTGAGCTGATAGATCTTCCCGGCTTCGTTGGTATAGCTGATGGTGCCGTTAACCGCATCGCGCAGATTGATCTGCCCGTCGATCACTTTCTGCCAATTGGGGGCCAGTGAGTCTTCAAAATCCGCCATAAAGACTTTGACGTTGGCATTCAGGGCATTGATTACCATCTTACGCTCGACCGGACCGGTGATCTCCACTCGACGATCCTGCAGGTCAGCCGGAATACCGCGGATCCTCCAGTCACCTTCACGTATGGAAGCTGTTTCCGAAATAAACCCGGGCAACGTGCCGCTGTCGATCGTCTGCTGCTGCTGGATGCGCGCAGCAAGCAGCTTATTGCGCGCCGGGGTAAAGCGTGTCACCAAATCGGTAAGAAAGGCGGTGGCCTCTGGCATCAGAATATGTTGCTCCTGCTCACCATACGGCTGGGTAAAGGTCAGTTCATCGGTAGTCGTTGCCTGTTGCGCCATAAGCGGGCTCCTCGTCATTGATCCGAATAGATTTCCACCCTGAACAAAAGATCGTGTTCAGTTTTCGTTCAGCTCCGTTAAGCCTACTCAATTAAAAAACAAAATCAAAAACAATTTCCATTTTCAATTTAAAAAAGATTCAATCCTTTGATAACACTGAAATTAAAGTTATATGCAGCTGTGAAGTGATTTTCAGAAATAAAAAAAGCACCCGAAGGTGCTTTTTAGCTGGCTGAAACGCTTAATCCAACGTGGGGTTCATATGACGTAGATCGAACGGTGTGATCTGGTAGACATAATAGTTAAGCCAGTTAGTAAACAGTAGGTTACCGTGACTACGCCAGGTGGCACGCGGCGTGTTCTGCGGATCGTCCTTCGGGAAGTAGTTATACGGCACAACCGGATCGAGACCGGCTTCAAGATCGCGGAAATACTCCCCTGCCAGGGTACCAGCATCATATTCAGGATGACCGGTAACAAAGGCGATACGTTTATCTTTACTGGCGAATAGGTAAGCATCACCCTCACTCGATTCAGCAAGAATGTCCAAATCGGTATAGTCGCGGATCAGCGCCGCCGGGAAGTCGGCATAACGCGAGTGCGGGGCAAGGAACGAGTCGTCAAAACCCCGAGTTAGCAGTGCATGCTGCTGAGTGATGTAGTGTTCATATACGCCGGAGAGCTTGTCTTTGCGGGTCTGCTTGGGAATACCGTAGAGGATATTAAGCGCAGCCTGTACCGCCCAACAGACAAACAGGGTAGAGGTGACATGATCTTTGGCCCACTCAAGCACCTGCTTGATCTGCGGCCAGTAGGCGACATCGTTGAACTCAACTAGCCCCAGCGGGGCTCCGGTAACGATCAGGCCATCAAAGTTCTCTTCGCTGATCTCATCGAAGTTACAGTAGAAGTTATTCAGATGCTCAGCAGGCGTATTGCGTGATTCACGCGCGTCGATACGCAGCAGGCGAACGTCCACCTGCAGCGGGGAGTTAGAGAGCAATCGCAGGAACTGGTTTTCCGTTTCGATCTTCTTGGGCATCAGGTTGAGAATAAGCACCTTCAGAGGGCGTATCTCCTGACCTGTCGCACGTGATGTCGTCATAACAAAGACGTTTTCATCTCGCAAGAAATTGACGGCTGGCAGCTCGTCCTGCACCCGAATCGGCATAACCTTATTACCTCACAGCATACGTTTAAACGTTTAGACATCCAGATAGCTGACAATAACCAGGAATGAGCAAAATGTCGAGCCTGCATGTGCCAGGTGAGAAAGTTTCAAGTGGAATGGAGAAAATACCAAAGCAAAAAACCCCGCACCTTACGGTACGGGGTTTTTCTTATTTGATGCCTGGCAGCTACGGCGGGCGTCCTGCCCGCCGCCCTCCGGGCCGTTGCTGCGCAACGTGCAAATCCGCTCCCGGCGGATTTGTCCCTCCTCAGGAGAGCCCTCACCGACAGACAACAGGCAAAAGAAAAAGCCCTGCACTTTCGTACAGGGCTTGTTCTTCTGTTTGATGCCTGGCAGTTCCCTACTCTCGCATGGGGAGACCCCACACTACCATCGGCGCTACGGCGTTTCACTTCTGAGTTCGGCATGGGGTCAGGTGGGACCACCGCGCTAGTGCCGCCAGGCAAATTCTGTCTGTCTGACGCCGTCAGGCGGCAGACTGTAATCTGGTATCAGGCTGAAAATTGTTCGCATCGTCCTGATGCTCACCCCTTCGGGGCCAGTGCTCCGCACTGTCCAAAATTGCTCCCGGCAATTTTGTCGTCTTTCAAATCACGCCAAAACATCTTCGGCGTTGTAAGGTTAAGCCTCACGGTTCATTAGTACCGGTTAGCTCAACGCATCGCTGCGCTTACACACCCGGCCTATCAACGTCATGGTCTTTAACGTTCCTTCAGGAGAC
>PQKR01000010.1 GCA_002918705.1 Escherichia sp. ESNIH1
CAGGTAGGGATCACCCGCCACGCCCGGCGGCAGAGGCTGCATCATGCCATCCAGAATGCGTAGGCCTGTGTTCCAGACCGGATAGCCAATCGGCACGCTGGGCCCGCTGACCCCGGCCAACGCCTCGCCATAAGCTGGATACGCGCTGACATCTACCGCCGCTTCCGTCGGGCCATAGAGGTTATGCAGCGGCACGCCGGTTACGCTTTCCCATTCGCGGCAGAGATCCGTTGGCAGCGCTTCGCCGCTGCAAAAGACGTTACGCAGCGTCCGGCAGCTTGCCTGCGCCCTCTCCGGCGTCAGAGAGGCGACAAACGCCGCCAGCATCGAGGGGACAAAGTGAGTAGTGGTCACCCCGTAACGGGCAAAAAAGTCCTGAAGCGCCAGCGGATCGCGGTGCGCCTCCGGCTCAGCCATCACCAGCTTCGCTCCGGCAATAAAGGGCCAGAAAAACTCCCACACCGAGACGTCAAAGCTGCACGGCGTCTTTTGCGCCACCACGTCCTGTGTGCCCAGCGGATAGCTCGCCTGCATCCACAGCAGACGATTGACGATGGCCGTCTGCCCCACCATTACCCCTTTCGGACGGCCCGTCGAGCCGGAGGTAAAGATGATATAGGCGGTATGCTCTGGCTTTGAGAGCGCCAACGCGGGTGCGTTCGTCACCGGCAGCGGCGCGCTATAGCAGAGGTGGGCGAGCTGCGGGATCGCGCTGAACCGCACCCGCTGATCCTCAGCAGTGATCAACAGCCGCGGCTGGGCATCCTCCAGCATCATATGCAGTCGGTCATCCGGGTAACCGGTATCCAGAGGTAGCCAGGCGGCCCCTGCCTCGACAATGGCGTGCAGGGCCAGGGTGAGAAAGACTGAACGCGGCAGCGCCACGGCGACGCTGTCCCCAGGTTGAACGCCGTGCTGGCGTAACACCTGCGCCAGGGCGATGACCTGCTCGCGCATCTCGCGGTAGCTGAACTGCCAGCGGGCATCCGCCAGCGCCGGAGCGTCAGGCGTTTTTTCACTCTGAGCGGCGACAAGGGCGCTGAGGGTGGTGGCCGGCAGGCTGATGCGGGTGTCGTTGATACGGGCAATCTTCTCCTGCTCCGCGGGCAGAATGAGCGCCGCCTCGCCGCAGCGCAGGGCCGGATTATCAGCAAACTGGCGCAGCAGCGCGTCCAGCCTGGCGGCATGAACGGTTAGTGTGGCCTCATCATAGCGCTGGCGGTTGGCGAGGATCTCTACCGCCAGGCCATCCTTGTCGTCAGGAATAAGCGCAATCTCCAGGTCGTTAACCGGCCCGGTGGCCAGGGTATGGGTGGTTCCCGCCGTCCCGTCAATATTCAGCTGGTAGTCAAACATTTTCACGTTGAATACTGGACCAAACAGGGCGCGGTCGCTTGTTACCTGCCCGCTATCGCGCACGATCTGCTCGGCGTCATAGCGCTGGTGGCGGCGCATCTTTTTCAACCGGGCAGCAAGTTTTTGTGCCAGCGCGTCAAGGCTCTCTGCCGGATCAACGTTCACCGCCAGAGGCAGGACGTTGAGCACCGGGCCGGTGGCGCAGAGCGCAGCGGATCCCATCCGGCGCATAAAGATAAACCCGGCGGCGTAGTCCCTACGTCCGCAAAGACGGGCGAGCCAGAGAGAGACCAGCGCCAGAGCAAGATCCGGCGGCTGGCAACGGCTGTTCCGTGCAACAAGGCGAGAAAACGCCTCGGCGTCGAGAGTCAGCTTTAGACGCAAAATATCGGCGGTAGAGGCGCGTCCCGGCAGCGGGCTGGTAGAGAGCGATACCGGCGGCGGCAGGCTCTGGCTTACCTCACGCCACCAGGCCGCGTCCCGGCTATAGGCCTCGCTATCGCGATAGCGCTGATACTCTTCCACTACCTCAACGAAGGGGGTAAAAGGCGATGCCGGTGCCGGTTCGCCGCGTCGCCACGCACTGTAGATAGCGGCAATATGGCGGGTGATGGCCGGGAAGCTGAAGCCATCCACCAGCAGGTGGTGATAGCGCTGATACCAGTACCAGCGGCGCTCCCCAAGGCGGAGCAGCGCATGGTGAAACAGCGGTTGACCGCCGTCGACGCGCAGATTCTGGGCTAAATCACCCTGCATCACGGCCATTGCCGCGGCATGGGGATCGGCGCTGGCGCGCAGGTCATGGACCGCAGGCGGCATCAGCGGCATGGCTTCATCGATCCACTGAAACACCTCTCCGTTATCCTCAACAAAGCGGCTGCGCAGGGTATCGGCATGGCCCATACCGGTGACAATCGCCTCGCCAAATAGCGCCTCATTCAGCTCGCTATCTTCGATGACAACATAGTGCGCCACGCTCCAGGCGTTAGGCAACGTGGAGAGCGTTTCCGCCATCCAGATCCCGGTCTGGGCCGCAACCAGCGGCAGACGTTTCGACATGAGGTGCTCCTTAACGCGCATGATACGCTGGGGTGAGGTTCTGCCACTGCGCCGCCAGCCAGGCGTGACACACTGACTGCGGCTGCGGGTCGGCAACGATGTGCCAGCCCGGCGGCAGAGCGCACTGCTGCGGCCACAGGCTATAGCACTGCTGCGCATTTTGCAGAATGTAAAACTGACCCTCTGGATCGTCGAAGGGATTACTGAACTCCATACCACACTCCTGTCGTGGAAAAATGCTTTACGACGCGGCCTGAACCCACGGCTGCCAGAGCGTCATCAGCCCTGCGGTTAGCCCGCCGCGCCAGCACAGCGCGTCGTGTCCGCCGTCGGTGGGACGCCAAAAGAGCGCCGCTGTCGCCGGCTGTAAAAGAGAGTAGAGCGACTGGTTAACGCGGAAAATGAGCGGTTCACGGGTCCCCGCCTCCAGCACGATGCGTAGTTTCAGCGGCTGCGGCGTGCCGGTTTTGAGCTGCTCGATAATCACACCATCCTGCTGTGCGCCGCGATGCGGCCACCAGTAGGAGCCGGACTGGCTTAGCACACAGCCGAAACGCGCTGGCCAGTTCAGTCCGGCATAGAGCGAGGCCAGGCCGCCAAAGCTCTGCCCGGCCACCACCGTGCGCGATGCCTCATCGCTGAACGGGGCCTGAGCCTTGACCTGGGGGAGCAGCTCTTCCTGTAACGCCTGCCAGAACTGCGGGTTACAGGGCAGCTCGCGGCTACGCTGGGTGTTATCAATCGAGTCAATCAGCAGATAGACCGCTGGCGGTAGCTTGCCTTCCCGGGTTAGCGCGGCAAGGGCGGGCCAGATGGGCATACTCTGCGCCCAGAACTGGCCGTCCAGCAGCACCGCCAGCGGGCGTTCGCTAACGTTCTCCTCGCCGGTGGTGTAGATCCAGACCCGCCGTTTGTTGCCCAGTCGGCGGCTGCGCCAGGAAATGCAGGCCGGGGGCGTATAAGGGGTGTCCTGCGGGGCATGCCAGCCTGGCTGCTCTGGTGCATCAGGCATCTCAAGGGCCGAGACCGGATGACCGCGCCCTCCTCGCCACGACAGCGGATTGAGCGGATCGGCAACGGCGTGGGCCAGCAATTTGCGCCAGCCTTCGCGCAGGGCCATACGGTCCGGCACCTCGCCTGTAAATGCCGATTCAGCAAAGTCCTGTGCATTTTCAGAGGGGATGAGGCAGTAGCTGCCGCGCCAGCGGGCGTTGAGCGAGGTCTGCCAGAACCAGACGTCGGTACCGGGGACGCGGCTCAGGGATTGAGGTCTGGCGTTTTGGTGATGATCGGTCACACCGGTGATGTAGATCCATACATGCTGTACAGAAGAGGTCACCTCCGACCCGGCCGGATCGCGCCACCAGAAGGTAACCTGACACCGGTCCTCACCGTCCCGGAACCATTCAGGTCCCTGTTTTGACTCCCACCAGGCATCGCTGCCCGTTGCTCGCATCGTCACCCTAATTAACCCCGTACTTATTGCGGCATTTTTTCAAATGTAAGAAAAATTATCGATAATATTATTGATAACTATTTGCATTTGCAATAGCGTATTGGCGCGCTGTGGGAAGCGCGTCTTTCACATAATCAGGTCATGAGCCGCGTGCGTGCAGGGTACAAGGATAGGTAGGCGGTCTTCTGGCGATAAAACAGGTAACATAATGAATAACAAGATTAAGTCCCTGGCCATATTGGTCAATCTGGGCATTTACGGGGTTGCACTACCGCTTCATGCAGAGGAGACGCCTGCCGGGGATGACACTATCGTTGTCACCGCCGCCGAGCAGAATCTTCAGGCTCCTGGCGTCTCTACTATCACCGCCGATGAGATCCGTAAAAATCCGCCCGCTCGCGACGTCTCTGAAATTATTCGTACCATGCCGGGGGTCAACCTCACCGGTAACTCTACCAGCGGCCAGCGCGGCAACAGCCGTCAGATCGATATTCGCGGTATGGGCCCGGAAAACACGCTGATCCTGATCGACGGCAAGCCGGTCACCAGCCGCAACTCGGTGCGCCTGGGCTGGCGCGGCGAGCGCGACACACGGGGTGATACCAGCTGGGTACCCCCTGAGATGATCGAGCGCATCGAAGTGATCCGTGGCCCGGCGGCGGCACGCTATGGCAACGGTGCAGCGGGCGGCGTGGTCAATATCATCACCAAGAAGTCCAGCAGCGAGTGGCACGGCGCGTGGGACACCTACCTCAACGCACCGGAACACAAATCTGAAGGCTCAACCAAGCGCACCAACTTCAACCTGACCGGCCCGCTGGGGGGCGATTTCAGCTTCCGCCTCTACGGCAACCTGGAGAAAACCCAGGCCGACGCCTGGGATATCAACAAAGGCCACGAATCTGAGCGTACCGGCAGCTACGCGGGCACCATGCCGGCCGGGCGTGAAGGGGTGACCAATAAAGATGTGAATGGTCAGCTACGCTGGGATTTTGCCCCCATGAACTCGCTGGAGCTGGAGGCAGGCTACAGCCGTCAGGGCAACCTCTACGCGGGCGATACCCAGAACACCAACACCAACGCGCTGGTGAAAAAGAACTACGGCAAAGAGACCAACCGTCTCTATCGCCAGAACTACGCCCTGACCTGGAACGGCGGCTGGGATAACGGCGTCACGACCAACACCTATGCGCAGTACGAGCACACCCGCAACACGCGTAATAACGAAGGCCTGGCAGGCGGTACCGAAGGGATCTTCTCTGACGAGAACTTCTCGAATATCGATCTTGCCGACGTGCTGCTGCATAGCGAAGTTAACCTGCCGCTGGATCTGCTGGTCAACCAGACCCTGACGCTGGGCACCGAGTGGAACCAGCAGCGCATGAAGGATCTGGCCTCCAACACCCAGTCGCTGACCGAAGGCGGCACCATTGCCGGGGTAGATCCCACCAACCGCAGCCCCTACTCCCAGGCAGAGATCTTCTCTCTGTTTGCGGAAAACAACATGGAGCTGACCGACAGTACCATGCTGACGCCGGGCCTGCGCTTCGACCATCACACCATAGTTGGCGATAACTGGAGCCCATCCCTGAACCTCTCCCAGGGGCTAACGGATGACATTACGCTGAAAATGGGTATTGCTCGCGCCTATAAAGCGCCAAGCCTCTACCAGACTAACCCGAACTACATCCTCTATAGCCGCGGCCAGGGCTGCTATGCCAGCGCCGGTGCCTGTTACCTGATGGGTAATGACGATCTGAAAGCGGAAACCAGCATCAACAAAGAGGTGGGGCTGGAGTTCAAGCGCGACGGCTGGCTGGCGGGCGTGACCTGGTTCCGCAACGACTATCGCGACAAGATTGAAGCGGGCTATGCGCCAATTGGCAAAGCCTCTAAGGCATCCACGGATATTTACCAGTGGGAGAACGTGCCGAAGGCGGTAGTGGAAGGGTTAGAAGGGACGCTCAACGTGCCGGTGACCGATACGGTGAACTGGACCAACAACCTGACCTATATGCTGCAGAGCAAGAACAAAACCACCGGCGATCGTCTCTCTATTATTCCGGAGTATACGCTGAACTCGACGCTGAGCTGGCAGATCCGCCAGGACATCTCCGTGCAGTCCACCTTCACCTGGTACGGCAAGCAGCAGCCGAAGATCTATAACTACAAAGGCAACCGCGCCACAGGCAGCGAAACCGATGAGGTGAGCCCGTACAGCATCGTTGGCCTGAGCGGCACCTGGGATGCGACCAAAAACGTCAGTCTGACGGCAGGCGTGGATAACGTCTTTGATAAACGCCAGTGGCGCGCGGGTAACGCCCAGACCACCGGTAACGATACGACGAAGTCCTATATGTACGGCGCAGGCGCAGCGACCTATAACGAGCCGGGCCGCACCTGGTATATGAGTGTCAATACGCACTTTTAATCATTAGCAGTACAGCATCATGCGCCTCCTTTTGTAAGGGAGGCGCACTCTCCTTCCCTTTTTTATTATCCTGTCAGCGAATAGAAGAAACGATAATTTACAATTTAAGAAAATTCTTAGATTGCTCCACTATTGCGCTTTCGCTACATTGCCCTCTTTTATCGTATTTATACAGATCACGTTTTAGTCTTTTAAAAAATAATTATTCATAAAACGCTGGTATTATTAGCATAATTGAAGCAGGGGGCACCTTGGTAAATTTTGTTATGGAAATGATAAAAAATAACCAACCGCAGCAAATCTTAAGCGCTGCTAATCTTTTTAATTCTCTTCTTTAAAATCTATACTATGCATATGCTTATCAATAAGTGGCGGCTTGATCCCTCGCTGAATGCGCTTGTTCATACGGAAACAGGTGAAATTCAGCGCCTGGGTGAATTTCATTACATTCTGCTGGAGACGCTGGTAAACCATCCTGGAGAGGTATTATCCCGCAATTTTCTTATCAATGCGGTTTGGAAAAACCGGGTAGTGGGTAATAACAGCCTACCGACGGCTATCTATGCCTTACGGGCAGCACTGGGCGATGACGGGCGGTTGCAGGAAATCATAAAAACGGTGCCGAAAAAAGGCTATGTTTTTAATAAAGATTTTATTACGTACCCTAACGAGCCGTTGATAACCGAAACGGTAGATGAGAAAGATAACCAGGCGCCGTCGCCAGGATTGCCTCATGCCCCGCCCATGAGGGGCCTGCGGCCTGTTATCACGTCAAAAATATTTATCAGTATATCTATTGCTATCATCATGTTGATATATTTATTAATAACGTATTATACGCACCCTGCTCAGGACAACCGGCGTGTCTCCCTTTCAGCAGAGGGGAGTGAGTTAACGTTAAAAAACGAAACGATTAAAGATTACTCACGCATTAGGATCTATCACCTGCATTCAGGCAGCGATCCCGGCCATGCCGCACAGCTGGCGAAACATATGCCCACTGCCCTGCAATCTATTAACGCAAAGTTACAGAGCCAACAAATGAGTGCCGTTTTTTATTACAGTGAGTCGGTCGCAAAATTATCGATAACCTTACTCGTCCAGGATAATTGCCATCACCAATATCAATTAATGATGGGTATTTTAAACTGGCAGTCTGGAATGCAAGATTTGAATTCTATTATTTATCAAGCAGCTGAGAAAACTATAAATGAAATACCAGCATGTCAGTGATCTTTTTTGCTATTTGATATTCACACTATCAATAATTTGCCTTTCGGCATCCGCATCGGCTGCCATTGTGCGAACAGACTTAGTTTTTTATGATTTAGCGACGGCAAGCCAGCGTAGCTATACCTTGCATATGCTTCCCAACGCAAACGGCGCACGGGTTATGCTGCACCGTAAAGACAATCAGTTCTCTTTATCAACGCTCGTCGCGACCTGTATTAATAGACAATCGACTACCGATGCGCAGGGGTATCTGTGGTTGAACGAGACCGCACTGCAACATGCCGATCCCGCTCTTTTACCGATCCTCAATTTTACTCAGGATAATCGACTGCGTGTGGCGATAAAGCCCCTGGAGAATGCGCAATCGGTTCTGCTGGATAGAGACAGCCTCACCGTAATGATCGTTGATCCTGCCATGATGACGCTGGGCACGGCGGGCTGCCAACGTTAAGCCAGCTGATTTTTCGGCCCGAATAAAAGCGGCTTTTAACCTGCGGCTATACGTTATGCGTTTATCGCATAAGCTAAGTTGAATTATGACTTTCGGCAAAACGCTAACCCCCCTAACGTAGCGGGATAACGCCTTTAATGACATAACTTTACAGGGATTGCCGATGACCAAGAAATTGCTGCCGTTACTGGTGCTGGCCGCGCTGTCTGCGACCAGTCACGCCGCTACACCGCCGGATACCCTCGTCGTGGCCCAGGGCCTGGACGATATTGTGAGTCTCGATCCCGCCGAGGCGAATGAGCTCTCCAGTATCCAGACGGTGCCCAGCCTCTATCAACGGCTAGTGCAGCCCGATCGCGACAATCCTGAAAAAGTTAATCCTGTGCTGGCGGAGAGCTGGAAAGCCGATCCGGCTGCGAAAACGCTCACCGTCACGCTGAAGCACGATGCCAAGTTTGCCTCCGGCAACCCGCTGCGCCCGGAAGATGTCATCTTTTCCTATAAGCGCGCGGTGACGATGAACAAATCACCGGCGTTTATTCTTAACGTGCTCGGCTGGCAGCCAGACAATATCGATAGTCTGCTGAAGAGAGTCGATGAGCATACCCTTGAGCTGCACTGGACGGCTGACGTCAGCCCGGCGGTGGCGCTGAATATTCTCTCTACGCCTATCGCCTCTATCGTCGATGAAAAATTAGTCACCCCGAACGTGAAAGGCGACGACTTCGGTAACGCGTGGCTGAAGCTACACTCCGCCGGCAGCGGCGCGTTTAAGATGCGCGTCTACCAGCCGCACCAGGCCATCGTGCTCGACGCCAACCCCTCTTCACCAGGCGGCGCGCCGAAGCTTAAAAACATCATCATTAAAAACGTGCCGGACCCGGCCTCCCGCCGCCTGCTGATCCAGCAGGGCGACGCCGACGTAGCGCGCGATCTGGGAGCGGATCAGATCGCTGCCCTACAGGGCCAAAAAGGCGTTGAGGTACTGAGCATCCCCTCTGCCGAGCAGAACTATCTGGTATTCAACGCCGGGAACAGCGCTAACCCACTGCTGAACAATCCAGCCTTCTGGGAAGCCGCCCGCTGGCTGGTGGATTACGAGGGCATTACCCGCGATCTGCTGAAGGGCCAGTACTTTATCCACCAGAGCTTCCTGCCGGTCGGCCTGCCGGGCGCGCTGGAAGATAACCCGTTTAAGTTCGATCCAGAGAAGGCGAAGGCTATTCTGGCGAAAGCCGGGATTAAGGATGCGCACTTCACGCTGGACGTGGAGAATAAACCGCCGTTTATCACCCTTGCCCAGTCGATGCAGGCCAGCTTTGCCCAGGGTGGCGTAAAAGTGGATCTGCTGCCGGCGGCAGGCAGCCAGGTTTACGCTCGCGTGCGTGCTAAGCAGCACCAGGCGGCGATCCGCCTGTGGATCCCGGACTATTTCGACGCCCACTCTAACGCCAGCGCTTTTGTCTATAACGACGGCAAAGCCAGCACCGTGGCCGGACTTAACGGCTGGAAGATCCCCGAACTCAGCCAGCAGACGCTGGCGGCGGTGGCTGAACCGGATGCCGCTAAGCGCCTGGATCTCTATAAGAAAATGCAGGAAACCCTCCAGCATAACTCCCCGTATGTCTTTGTCGATCAGGGCAAAACGCAGATTGTGGTGCGCGATAACGTAAAAGGCTATCAGCAGGGGCTG
This sequence comes from Escherichia sp. ESNIH1, assembly GCA_002918705.1. Taxonomy (GTDB): domain Bacteria; phylum Pseudomonadota; class Gammaproteobacteria; order Enterobacterales; family Enterobacteriaceae; genus Pseudescherichia. The sequence goes on from PQKR01000010.1 coordinate 9,680, forward strand.
AATGCGGATATGGTCTGGTATGACCGCGTAACCAAATAACCTTCAAGGTATTAACGTCTGTGTTTTTACAAAACAGCGCAGAGCGGCGTTTATCGCGCCCTCTGCTTACCCTATTTCAGGGACTCTTTACCCTCGCCCTCACGCTCTTCGGCCTGCTGCTGGTCACCTTTGCCCTCTCGGCGCTGTCGCCGGTTGACCGGGTGCTGCAGATCGTGGGGGATCACGCCAGCCAGTCAACCTACGATCAGGTGCGCCACCAGCTCGGGCTGGATCAGCCGCTGCCGGTGCAGTTTTGGCACTACGTAGTTAATCTGGCTCATGGCGATCTCGGTATCGCCAGCGCCACCGGCCAGCCGGTTCTCCAGGATCTGCTCTCGGCGTTTCCCGCTACCCTGGAACTGGCTACCCTCGCGCTGATCCTCGGCGCGCTACTGGGCGTTATCGCCGGGGTGCTGTGCGCCCGCTATGCCGGTACGCCGTGGGATCTGCTGGTGCGCACCTTTACTCTGCTGGGGAACTCGGTGCCGATCTTCTGGCTCGGCTTGCTGCTGTTGGCCCTGTTCTATGCGAAGCTGCAGTGGAGCGCCGGGCCAGGCAGGCTGGATGATATCTATCAGTATACCGTGACGCCGCAGACCGGCTTTGTACTGATTGACACCTGGCTCTCAGGCGATCCGCAGGCGTTCAGAAACGCCATCAGCCACCTGGTGCTGCCGGTGCTGCTGCTGGCCTATTACTCTCTCGCCAGTATCACTCGCCTGACCCGCTCCGCCTGCCTGAGCGAAATGAACAAGGAGTATATTTTGCTGGCGCGAGCGAAGGGTGCGGGAGAGATGACCATCCTGCTGCGCCACGTGCTGCCTAACATTCGTGGAACGCTGCTGACGGTAATTGCGCTGGCCTACACCAGCATGCTGGAAGGGGCGGTGCTGACGGAGACCGTCTTCTCCTGGCCAGGAATTGGACGCTATCTTACCACCGCACTGTTTGCGGGAGACACCACGGCAATTATGGGCGGTACCCTGCTGATCGGCGTGAGCTTTGTGGCTATTAATAACCTCACCGACCTGCTGGTTCGCGTGACCGATCCGAGGGTGCGCTAAATGCCGGCTTCTCTTTTTCTGCAGCGGTTACGCCGCTCTCCGGCCGCCTTCAGCGGACTGCTGATCGTCATAGTGCTGCTGCTGGTGGCGCTGTTTGCCCCCTGGCTTGCTCCGCTCGATCCCAACTGGCAGGACGCCGCGGCCCGTCTGCAGGCGCCGAGTAGCGCCCACTGGCTTGGCACGGACAGCTATGGCCGCGACCTGCTCTCCCGGCTGATCTACGGCACCCGTCCGGCGCTCGGTCTGGTGGCGCTGGTCACCGCTATCACCCTGCCCGCCGGACTGCTGATCGGCATTTTGAGCGGCTACTACGGCGGCTGGCTGGAGCGGGTGCTGATGCGTTTTACCGACGTGGTGATGTCGATGCCGCGCCTGATCCTCGCTTTTGCTTTTGTCGCCATGCTGGGGCCAGGGCTGGTTAACGGCGCGCTGGCGTTGGCGCTCACCACCTGGCCCGCCTATGCCCGTCAGGCGCGCAGCGAGATCCAGCGCCTGCGCCACAGCGACTATCTGGCCGCGGCGGAGATGATGGACATTCGCGGCTGGCGGCTGCTGGTGGGTCATATCCTGCCTCTGTGTCTGCCTTCGGCGATTGTGCGCCTGGCGCTGGATCTGGCGGGCATTATCCTGGCCGCCGCCGGGCTGGGTTTTCTCGGCCTTGGGGCCAGGCCGCCGATGGCCGAGTGGGGAGCCATGATCGCCGACGGGATGCAGGTCATTTTTGACCAGTGGTGGATTGCCGCTGCTCCCGGCAGCATCATTCTTCTCGCCAGCCTGGCGTTTAACCTGCTGGGCGACGGCCTGCGCGATGTACTGGAGCCACACCATGACTGATACCGCCATTGCCGTCGAGGCACTTAATATTGACTACCCCGGCGCCCGGGTGGTGAACAATCTCAGCTTCCGGCTTGGCAACGAGCGTCTGGCGCTGGTAGGCGAGTCCGGCTCCGGCAAGTCGATGACCGCCCGGGCCTTGATGGGGCTGGTGCGCAAGCCGGGTGTGGTCAGCGCCGCACAGCTGAACGTGCTAGGTAACGACGTGCTGACCCTGAGCAGCCGGGGCTGGCAGCGGCTGCGCGGCAATGACATCGCCATGATTTTGCAGGATCCGCGCTATGCTCTGAACCCGGTGAAAAGCATTTACGCCCAGCTTGAAGAGGCGCTCACTCTGCATCAGCGGGTTGGGCGCAGGGAGCGCGCAGAGCGTATCCGCGACGTGGTTGCCGCCGTGGGGCTACAGGATACGGTGCTAACCCGCTACCCTGGCGAACTCTCTGGCGGAATGGGGCAGCGGGTAATGATCGCCATCGCCCTGATCAATAATCCCCGGGTGCTGATTGCCGATGAACCCACCTCGGCGCTTGACGCCCGTCTGCGCAACCAGATCCTGGAGCTGCTGGTCACCCAGTGCGAGCAACGTAACATGGCAATGCTGCTGATTAGCCACGATCTGCCGCTGGTAGCCCAGCACTGCCACCGGGTACTGGTGATGTATCAGGGGGAAAAGGTGGATGAGATGCCAGCCCATGCGCTGCCGCAGGCGACGCATCCCTACACCCGTACGCTCTGGACCTGCCGCCCGAACGCTGCGACCTGGGGCCAGATGCTGCCAGTGCTGGATCGGAGCCAATTTTATCAGGGAGGTACGGCATGAGCATCGTTGATATCAGTAACCTGGGCGTAAGCTTTGGCAGCAAAACCGCCGTTGCCGCCGCCAGCTTTAACGTGTCGGCCGGAGAGACCTTTAGCCTGATTGGCGAGTCCGGCTGCGGCAAGTCGACGATTCTGCGCGTGCTGGCGGGCCTGCAACGTGACTGGCGAGGCAGCGTCAGTTTGCTTGGCAACGCCATTACGCCGGGCAGGCGCTATCAGGGGGTGCTGCGGCGCAACGTGCAGATGGTGTTTCAGGATCCCTACGCTTCGCTGCACCCTAACCACACGGTATGGCGCACACTGTGCGAGCCGCTGAAGATCCACGGTGAAACGCAGATAGCGGAGCAGGTTACGGAAGCGCTGGAGCAGGTTGGTCTCTCCGCCGCTGCCGGAAAGCGTTACCCGCATCAGCTCTCCGGCGGCCAGCGCCAGCGCGTAGCCATTGCCCGGGCGCTGCTGCTGCGTCCACAGATCCTGCTGCTGGATGAGCCCACCTCAGCGCTGGATATGTCCGTCCAGGCCGAGATCCTGAACCTACTGAACCGGTTGAAGCGCGACCATCAGATGACCTACCTGCTGGTCAGCCATGATGCGGATGTGATCGCCCATATGTCGGATCGCGCGGCATTGATGGCCGAGGGTGAGATAAAGCAATTTTACGACCGGGCCGCGCTGGCTCGGGGCGAGCATACCCAGCCCGGTCTCGCTTAAGGGCTTACTTCACCAGTCCGCTAAACTGCCCCAGCACGTGGTCAAAAATCGCCAGCCCCTGCTGGATCTGTGCCGCGTTGATGGTACACGGCGGCACCACGTGAATGCGGTTCTCTACCACAAACGGCAGCAGCCCGTTGTCGATCAGCGCCTGCTTAATAGCGCCCATGTCGGCGGCGGCCACCGGCGTTTTACGCTGGCGATCGGTCACCAGCTCGATGGCCTGGAACAGCCCCCGGCCGCGCACGTGGCCAACGAGCGCGTGCTTTTCCGCCAGCGCCAGCAGGCCTGGCTGCAGGACGCCATCGCCCATTGCCGCCGCGTTCTCCACCACCCTCTCCTCCTTCATGGCGTCGAGGGTGGCGACAATCGCCGCCATCGCCAGCGGGTGACCGGAGTAGGTTAACCCCCCGGCAAAGAAGTGGTCGTCAAAGTAGCGGGAGATGGGCTCAGAGATCAGCACCCCGCCCGCCGGAACGTAGCCTGAATTCACTCCCTTGGCGAAGGTGATGAGGTCCGGCACGATGCCGTCATGTTCAAAGCCAAACCAGCGCCCGGTGCGGCCAAAGCCCGCCATAACCTCATCAAGGATTAAAATGATGCCAAACTCGTCTGCCAGCGCGCGTACGCCCTGCATATAGCCCTTCGGCGGCACCAGGATGCCCGCCGTGCCGGGGATCGACTCCAGCAGAATGGCGGCAATCGCGCTGGGGCCCTCTACTTCGATCATCCGACGCAGGTGCGCCAGAGCACGCTCGCACTCCTCCTCTTCCGTGGCGGCGTTAAACTCGCTGCGGTAGAGGTAGGGGTTGAAGAAGTGAACGTGGCCGCGGGAGTACTCGTTCGGCACGCGACGCCAGTCGCCGGTGGCCGCGATGGCGCTGCCGGTATTGCCGTGGTACGAGCGGTAGGCGGAGAAAATTTTATCTCGCCCGGTATAGAGCCGGGCCATGCGGATAGCGTTCTCGTTGGCGTCGGCCCCCGCGTTGGTAAAGAACACCTTGCTGAACCCTTCCGGTGCCAGCTCCACGATACGCTTTGCCGCTTCGCCACGCGCCAGGTTGGCGGTGGCCGGGGCAATGGTCACCAGCGACTCAAGCTGGGCCTTCATCGCCGCCAGCACGCGGGGATGCTGATAGCCGATGTTGACGTTGACCAGCTGGCTGCTGAAGTCGAGCCAGCTATTGCCGTCATAGTCCCACAGCTCACACCCCTCCGCTCCGGCGATCGTTAACGGGTTCAGGTTGCCCTGAGTTGACCATGAGTGAAATACATATGAACGGTCCAGCTGACGTACATCACTATTCGTTATCGCCATCTCGCTCTGAAGTGCCAGTTTCATGCCCTGCTCCTTTCATACCGTTAATGTTGAATTCATCATGCGGTGGGCGAACGGGTGAGAGATAGAGCCAGTCCTGCTATCCATCTGTGACAAGGGTGTCACAAAATGCAGGCGCAACTGGCCCTGTGTCGGGCTGGCCGCTGTTTCTATAGTGGTCTCCTGAACTGAACAGGAGAACGAGATGACAACAGCAACGAAAGTGGCGTTTATTACCGGAGCAACATCAGGTTTTGGCGCAGCCGCAGCGCATGTCTTTGCCCGCGCGGGTTGGGGCGTGGTGTTAAGCGGGCGGCGCATGGCCCGGCTGGAGGCGCTGAAAGCCGAGCTGGAGGCGCACGTGCCGGTGCATATTATCGAGCTGGACGTGCGCGATAACGCGGCGGTGAAAGCGGCCGTGGCGAACTTGCCAGACGCGTTCCGGGACATTACCGCGCTGATTAACAACGCCGGGCTAGCGCTGGCTCCGCAGCCCGCTCAGGCCGTCGAGCTGCAGGACTGGCAGACGATGATCGATACTAACGTTACCGGGCTGGTTAACGTCACCCACGCCCTGCTGCCGACGCTGATCGCTCACGGCGCAGGAGCGAGCATAATTAACATCGGCTCCATTGCCGGGCAGTGGCCCTATCCCGGTAGCCACGTCTACGGGGCGACGAAAGCCTTTGTGAAGCAGTTCAGCTACAACCTACGCTGCGATCTGCTCGGCACCGGCGTGCGGGTGACCGATCTCGCGCCAGGGATTGCCGAAACGGAGTTTACCCTGGTGCGTACCAAAGGCGACCAGGCCGCCTCGGACAAGCTCTACGGCGGCACCACGCCGCTCACGGCGCAGGATATTGCCGAGCAGATGCTCTCTATCGCGACCCTGCCGGACCACATAAATATTAACCGCGTCGAGGTCATGCCGGTGCGCCAGGCCTGGCAGCCGTTTGCGATTGATCGGGATTGAGGTGAGATGACACCCCGGTGGTGCTGCGCTTACCGGGGCTACAGTACCTCAACGGCTGGTCTGCAAAAACTTGCGTACCCGCTCGGAGTCCGGGTCGGTAAAGAACTTCTCCGGCGGGGCCTTCTCGATCAGCAACCCCTTCTCCAGAAACACCACCTCATTTGAGACCTGACGGGCAAACTCCATCTCATGGGTAACCACCACCATCGTATACCCTTCAGCAGCGAGGGATTTCATTACTCCCAGCACCTCGTTAACCAGCTCCGGATCGAGCGCTGAAGTCGGCTCATCAAACAGGATCACCTCCGGTGCCATCGCCAGCGAGCGGGCGATGGCTACGCGCTGCTTCTGCCCTCCGGAGAGGGTGATCGGGTAAACGTCCGCCTTATGCCCCATGCCCACCTTTTCCAACTGCTGGCGGGCAATCTCATTGGCCTCGTCGCGCTTCATCCCCTTCACATGCAGCAGCGCCTCGGTGACGTTCTGCTGCACGGTCAGGTGCGGCCAGAGGTTGAAGCTCTGGAATACCATGCCGACGCGCTCGCGAATGCGCGACAGCTCCCGGTGCGACATCGCTTTGCCGCTCTGCTCGTCCACGCCGATGCGCTGGCCGCTGATGCGTACCTCGCCGCGGTCCGGCTGCTCCAGCCAGTTCATGCAGCGCAGCAGGGTCGACTTGCCGGAGCCGGAGGAGCCCAGGATACTCACCACCGTGCCCTTCTCCACCGTCAGGTTGATGTCCCGCAGCACCTCCACGTTATCAAACTGCTTGGAGAGATTTTTAACGCTTACCGCCGTTGTCTCATGCATGGGTCATTCCTCTTCTGGCACCGTAGACGCTCAGTCGCTTAATCAGCAGCTCCAGCAGAATGCTGATGGCCCAGTAGAGGCCAATCGCGACAATAAAGGCATTAAACGGAATAAAATAGGTGGACTGCACACCGTTAGCCGCCGCGGTAATTTCCTGCACGGTAATAATACTCAGGAATGCCGTATCCTTCAGGCAGATAATCAGCTGATTGCCTATCAGCGGCAGCGAGGATGAAAACAGGTTGGGCAGTATAATACGCCGGTATATTTTATAGCGGGAGAATCCCTGAGAGACCGCCGCCTCAATATAACCGGGAGAGAAAATGCGTCGCTGGCTACGCAATATTTCAAAGAAGTAGGCGCCATGATAAATAATCAGCGCCAGCACTCCCGCGCTCCAGGCCTCCATGCTGATGCCCAGCTCCGGCAGTCCATAATAGAGGAGATAGGCGAGGATTAAAAAAGGGATCGCCCGCATCAGGCTGACGAAGCCAATAATAAGCCGATCGACCACCCGATTCTGATGTTCCATAACGTAGCAGAGCACAATACCTATCGTCAGGCCGACAACCGCGGCGATAATAAATAGCTCCAGCGTCGCCAGCAGGCCGTTAAAAAAGCTCTCCCGCGCCGACCATACGATACTCCACTGATCCATAGATCCTCCTGCTGTTAACGCGCCAGGCGCTTAGCTTTACGTTCCGCCCTACTTTGCAACTTTAGCAGCAGGCCGATAATCACCACGTAGAGCAGACCAGCCGCCAAAATTGGCGATAGTGGCTCATAGGTCACCGATGAGATACGGTTGGTGACGCGAGTGAGATCCACGACGCCAATAACCGCAATCGCCGGGCTGCCTTTGATCAAAAAGGACATTTCGTTAACCAGAGCGGGCAGGCTCTCAATCCACATCTGCGGCAGCATGATGTAGCGAAAGTAGGTCCAGCGCCGCATCCCCACCGACTCGGCGGCCTCCCGCTGGGCGCGGGGGAAGTTGCGAAAGGCGTTGCGCCAGATCTCAGCGTTAAATGCTGAGGTGTTGAGGGTCAGCGCAACGATCGCCGCCAGGGTTTTATTCAGGTTGATGCCCAGCGTCGGCAGAGAGAGGAACAGAAACAGCACCAGCGTCACCAACGGCGTCGCACGGGCCAGGCTGATGTAGATCACCAGAATCTGATCGACGACGGGGATCTTCATCATGCGGATAAAAGCGATGAGCAAGCCTATCACCACGCCAAAGACGATCGCCAGGCCTGAGATCCAGAGGGTCGTCCATGCGCCTTCAATCAGTAACTGCCATGCCATTGAATCCATGTTGCCCTCCTCTCTATTTTTAAGCGCTTATAACCCGGCGAGCTTATGGAACTGCGCGGCGCTGGTGATCGGCTCGGTGGGCAGATCGTCATAGGTTTCGCCAAACCACTTCATTTGCAGCGCTTTCAGCCTGCCGGTCTCCCGCAAATGGTTGGTAAACTTCGTCATATAGGCCAGCAGCTCCGGCGAGTTTTTCGGGATTGGCCAGGCCATATAGCCCGGGCCGGATACCGCCAGCCCCTTAGCAAACACCTTCGGCCTGGCCTTCACCAGGTCGTTAACCGAGATCACCACGTTGATTACGTAGTCGAGGCGTTTGTTCGCCAAATCGGCGTAGGCTTCCGGGTAAGAGGGGTACTCCATCACTGGACCGAGCTTGCCGCCCTCTTTCTCCAGCATCGCCTTCAGCTCCGGCAGACGGGCAAGCAGCGCGCTCCCGGCCTGCACGCCTACCTTTTTACCGCTGAGATCTTTAATGGAATTTAAACTCTCATCGCCTGCGCGCTTAACGAAATAGTGCTGGGCAGAGGCCCAGGGCGGTGTGAAATTAAAAACGTTTAACCGTTCATCGGTAATGACCGCCCCGGTGAGGGCCATATCATATTGTCCGGTAGAGACAGCGGCCAGCAGGCCGGTCCAGGGCAAAATACTCTGGTCGATATTGAATTTGGCATATTTTTTTAGCTCCTCGAGCATATCTTTGTTAAAGCCGTCACTCTTGCCGTCGGTCATAAAGTTAAACGGCGCGTAGTCATCTTCGGTGGCGACTTTAAATGTTCCAGATTTCTCGATTTCCGGTAAATCTCTGGCTATCGCATGGTGTGAAAATGCCATTACCAGAATCGCTGCAAGACAATGTTTGCCGATAAATTTTTTCATCGTTCCACCTTAAATAATATGCCAGGCCGTTGCCGCTGCGATGTTGAGATCGCTGCAATAACCGTGCCGAATTAACGTTACGCCCGGTTGCTTGGGGTGCGTTTTTACAATAGGGAGGCTTTGCGCATTCTGAATAGAGCCAGATCCGGCGAGTGTCCGTGTCAGCGCAAAATAAGCTGGTACAAAATTTGCTGGGTTCCGTTAAAGGGCCTGGAGGAGCGCACGATGATTCGACACCTACTGCATATTAATTTCGACGGCAAGCGTGGTTTGCAGGAGCAGGTGCGTGAGTCGCTGATCGACGCCATTCTGAGCGGCATTTTTCCGCTTGATGCGCCGCTGCCCTCCTGCCGGGCATTAGCCGCGCAGCTCAACGTCTCTCGCAATACCACGGCGCTGGTCTTCGAGGGGCTGGTCAACGAAGGCTACCTGATCAGCCGTCCGCGCAGCGGCTACTATCTGCATCCGGACTACCATACGCCACAGCCCGCTACAGCGACGCGGGGGCCAGAGTCACCTGCACCGGAATGTATAAAAAACGCACCATGCTGGGGCGAAAGGTTAAAAATGCAGCCCAGCCAGCAGGAGTCGATCCTCAAACCCGCCGGCTGGATGCACTATCGCTACCCCTTTATTTACGGCCAGCCCGACACCCACCGCTTCCCGCTCACCACGTGGCGTGCGGCGGCGAACTGGCTGCACGGTGGCGTACGCGACCCGGCCTGGGTGGTCGATCATATCGATCAGGACGTGCCGATGCTGATTGAGCAGATCCGCACCCGCGTACTACCCAAGCGCGGCATCGTTGCGGCGCCGGATGAGATCCTGATTACCCTCGGATCGCAAAATGCGCTCTACCTACTAACCCGACTGCTGATGTCTCGCCAGACGCGGGTGGCGGTAGAGAATCCCGGCTTTCGCGAAGCGATCAATACTTTTTTACTCAGCGACACCGCGATTGTGCCGCATGCGGTAGATGAAGAGGGGCTGGTGCTCGGCGACGCGCCCTGTGATTACTACTACGTGACGCCTGGCCATCAGGTGCCGACGGGGGTGACGATGAGCAAAGCCCGCCGCACGCAGCTGCTGGCGCACGCTGCCTGCCACGACGCGGTGATTATTGAAGACGACTATGACTCGGAGAGTAACTTTATGCAGAACCCGCTGCCGGCGCTGAAGGCCAGCGATCGCAGCGGGCGGGTGATCTACGTCAGCAGCCTGTCGAAGGCGCTCTCCCCTGGGCTGCGGCTGGGGTTTATGGTGGCCGATCCGGATCTGATCGACGAAGCCCGCGCCCTCAGGCGTCTGATGTACCGCCATCCACCGGCCAATATCCAGTATCAGATGGCGCACTTTCTCGCCCAGGGCTACTACGAAACGCATCTGCGCCGCTACCACGACGACTCCGCCCGTCGTTGGGAGACGCTGGCCGCCGCGCTACGCACCTCGCTGCCGGAGTGCACGCTGATAGCCGGAAGCGAGCACGCCAACGCCTTTTGGCTACGAACCCCGCCGTCGGTGAATACTCAGCAGCTGACGTGGCGAGCGGCCCACGCGGGGGTGCTGATTGAGCCTGGCGCCCGCCATTTCCTTGACGCCGCGCCACCGGAGAACTTCTTTCGCATGGGCTTTCACGCCATCAACCCGGATGCCATCGCGCCAGGCGTCGAGGTGCTACAGAGACAGCTGCATCAACTGTAATTGTCTGATAAATAGCCTGTTGCCCGGCTGCCGCCTCGGTTGGGGCCAAACTCGCTCTATACTGAATAAAAACAGACTACAGCGAGTTTACCTATGTCCCTACCCGACTTTCATCGATCTGACGCCTTTACCCTGGGTATCGAACTGGAGCTGCAGGTGGTTAACCCGCCGGGATACGACCTCAGCCAGGACTCCTCCACGCTGATTGACGCCGTCAAGGCCGAAGTCAAAGGGGGCGAGGTGAAGCACGACATCACCGAAAGCATGCTGGAGATCGCCACCGGCGTCTGCGGGGATATCCACCAGGCCGCCGGACAGTTCTCCGCCATGCAGCAGATCATCCTGCGCGCCGCCAGCGAACACCATCTGCAAATTTGCGGCGGCGGCACGCACCCGTTCCAGACCTGGCAGCGTCAGGAGGTGTGCGATGATGAGCGCTATGCGCGCACGCTGGAGATGTTTGGCTATCTGGTGCAGCAGGCGACGGTGTTCGGCCAGCATGTTCACGTGGGCTGCCCGAGCGGTGATGATGCCATCTATCTGATGCACGGCCTGTCGCGCTTCGTGCCCCACTTTATTGCCCTTGGCGCGGCCTCGCCCTATATCCAGGGCACCGACACCCGCTTCGCCTCGTCGCGGCTCAATATCTTCTCCGCGTTTCCGGATAACGGTCACGCCCCTTGGGTCAGCAACTGGTCGGAATTTGAGGGTCTGTTCCGCCGCCTGAGCTACACCAGCATGATTGACAGCATCAAAGATCTGCACTGGGATATTCGCCCCAGCCCGCACTTTGGTACGGTTGAGGTGCGAGTAATGGATACTCCGCTGACTCTCGGCCATGCGGTGAACATTGCCGGGTTCATCCAGGCGATCTCCCACTGGCTGCTGGCCGAGCGACCGTTCAAGATGCAGGAGCGGGACTATCTGCTCTACAAGTTCAACCGCTTCCAGGCCTGCCGCTACGGCTTTGCCGGGGTGCTGACCGACGTGCATACAGGTGAACAGATCACCATCGGCGAGGATATTCAGCGCCTGCTGGACAAAATTGCCCCCTACGCCGACAAGCTGAACGGCAGCAGCGCCCTGGAGGCGCTGGCGCAGTTTGTACGGCGTGGTAAAAGTGAGGACCAGCTGATGCGCGATTTCGTTGCCGACGGCGGCTCGCTGATTGGGCTGGTGCAGAAACACGCAGAGATCTGGGCGGCCAATTAGGCCGCTTGCTGTTGCGCCCCTATAGCAAATGGCTGACAATATCGTTTTAACTGACGATTAACATCACCATGACGCACCCGTTTGAATCTCTGATGACGGCCGCAGGTATCTTACTGCTGGCCTTCCTCTCCTGCCTGCTGCTGCCTGTGCCCTCCCCAGGCGGCGCGCTGACGCAGCAGCTCATCGCCACCTTTCATCTGGTTGATGCCAGCCAGCTCTATACCCTGCTGTTTTGCGCCTGGTTCCTGCTGCTCGGGACCATCGAGTACTACGTGCTGCGCTTTATCTGGCGGCGCTGGTTTTCACTGAACCACTCGTCCCGTTAAGTCTCGCAGGCCATAGACCAACGCCTCGGTCCAGGCGGCATAGTCGTGGCCGCTTGACCAGGGATGAAAGCTGACGCGGTAACCCTTCTCGTTCAGCATTCGGGCAAACTCCAGGCTGTCGCGGTAGATCCCGCCCCCTTTACCTTGCGTCTCAAAACGTCCGGCTTCTACCCAGAAGCGCACCGGGTAGCGCGGCGACTGCTGGTACTGACGCGTCAGCCAGCCGGGGGCTTCGCCTTTTGGCGACCACCAGTAGGAGCCGGAGAGGCTCAGCACGTTGCCAAACAGGCGCGGATAGCGCAGCGCCACCCAGGAGGAGGCCAGCCCGCCGTAGCTTGCCCCACCGACCACCGTTTTATTGCGCGTTAGCGCCACGCCGCGCTGGCGCAGCCACGGCACGAGTTCGTGAGCCATAAAGTCGGCGAAGGCCGGATTAGGCGGCAGCTCCCTGCCGCGCCGCGCCGCATCGAGGCTGTCAACAAACACCACGTTAACCGGCGGCAGCGCGTGACGAGCGATCAGCGCATCCAGCACGCTGGCGGTGTGGTAATCCCCCTGCCAGGTTTTGCCATCAAACAGGATCAGCGTCCAGCGTGCGGGCTGAGCCGTGCGCGGCCGGTAGAGGGTTATCTCCCGGCTGTTGTTCAGCAGCTCGCTGTGCAGCCGATGGCGGGTCAGCGTGCCGTGGCGCACCGGCTGGGCCATCGCTGCGTTGCTGAAGTAGCGGGCCGGGGTAAGATCGAGCAGCGAAGCGCGTTTCCAGCGATCGCTGTGCGGTTCGCTGAGGGAGTGTGGATTAAGGGGATCGGCCTGGGCGCTTACCAGAATGGCGCGACGCTGCGGCACGGCGGTCCCCGCAAGCTGAGGCACGTCCGGTGCCAGCTTATACTGCATCACCGTATCGTTCGGCACCACGTAGCTGCGGAACCAGACGTCGGAGTTGCCCAGCCGGAAGAGCGGATCGTGATCGCCTCCTGGTGAACCGAGAATAAAGACGTTGCTGCGCGCCCCACGCCACAGGAAGGTGACGCGCTTGTGGCTGGCGTCCACCGGCTCGATCAGCGGCGTTCCTGCCAGCTGGCGCGCCTGCCAGAAGGTCTCGCTGGAGCCTCCGGCAGCAAGCTGGGCCGCCAGCCGCTGTAGTGCCGGGCTGACCGGTTCCAGCACCTGGGTTCGGCGCAGCGGCGTCGCCTCGTGCATCTGCCAACTAAAACGCCAGCGCATCCCCTCCTCCCCGTGCAGCACCAGCGACGAAGGCTTCTGCACCGGCAGGGCGAAGAGCAGCGACTGCTCGCCGTCGGGTGGGCCATCCTCCAGCAGCGTGCGCAGGCGACGGTTATTACCATCCAGCAGGCGGGCATCGGTCACGCCATAGAGGGTGGCCGCCACATAGTTCTCCTCTAAACGCGGCAGCTGAAAACAGATCTCGCCGCTGGCATCGAATTTCCCCTGTTGCTCACCCTGCATCGCTGGCGCATGACAGGTCGCCGCCAGCGCGGGTAATGCACTCAGGCCTATCAATAAACCGCCTACCGCCATCTTCATTATTCGCGTTTCCCTACCAAAATTTGCCAATAACGCTAATGCAAATGGTAATAATTTGCAATATCATTCGGCGCGTTAATGATAGCACCCCTGCTCTGCTGGCAGGGCTCTCAAACAGGCAAGGGAAGAGATAAAAATGCTTAAAAATAATAAGATAATGCAGACGTGGTTACTGAGTTTGGCGGCTGCCGGGGCGGCGACGCCTGCGCTGGCCAACGAGGAGACGCTGGTCGTCACCACGGGCGCGGCAGAGGATCCTACCGCGCCGCTGAAAGGTATCGTGGCGACCAAAACGCTGTCGGCAACCAAAACCTCAGCCGAGCTCGTGAAGACGCCGCAGTCGGTGTCGGTGATCACCCGCGATCAGATGCAGGCCCTGGACGTTACCTCTGTATCTCAGGCGCTGCGCTACTCGGCAGGGGTCTTTACCGAGTATCGTGGCTCCTCAAACCGTAACGATGAGGTATTCGTGCGCGGCTTCAGCTACGTGCCGAAATTCCTCGACGGCCTGAGCTTCGGGGCAACCGCCTCGTCGCAAACCGGCACCGTCGATCCCTGGCTGCTGGAGCGCGTCGAGCTGGTACGCGGCCCCGCCTCGGTGCTCTTCGGTCAGGTCAACCCTGGCGGTCTGATCAGCATGACCAGCAAGCGCCCCACCAGCGAAGCGATCCACCGCGTCCAGTTCCGCACCGGCAACGATGAGCTGGCGGAGGGAGCATTCGACTTCGGCGGCACGCTGAGCGACGATGGCCGCCTGCTCTATCGTCTGAACGGGATCGCCCGCACCCAGCACAGCCAGGTAGAGGACTATAAAGAGGAGCGCGTGGCTATCGCTCCGGCCTTGACCTGGTACCCTAACGATCAGACGCGCTTTACGCTGCTCACCAGCTACCAGAAGGATCCGGACGCGGGCTACCGCAACTTCCTGCCCGCCTACGGTACGGTACGGAGCGCCAACGGCCAGCACATTCCGCTGGACTTCAACGTCAGCGATCCGAACTATAACCAGTCGTGGCGCGAGCAGACGATGGTGGGCTATGAGTTTGAACATCAGTTCGACGATATTTTTACCTTCCGCCAGAATGCACGCTACGCCACCATCAAGCAGAAGTACCGCTACCTCGTCTATGCCACCAGCGCGCCGAACAGTACCCTCCTGACCCGCCGCGCGCAGCATGAGGAGCGTCAGACCGACGAGTTTGGCATCGATAACCAGCTGGAAGCGCAGTTTACAACCGCAGAGGTGAACCATACCCTGCTGGGCGGCCTGGATTACAAATCCAGCCGGGACGATCAGAGTCTGAAGCGCGGTACAGGTGCGCAGTACAATCTGAATTGGCTAAATCCGGTCTACGGCATTAACGTTGACGAAAGCACCTTCAGCACCGCCTCCGATGAGCAGCAGGATCTGGACCAGATGGGTCTCTATCTGCAGGATCAGCTGAGCTGGAACAGCTGGGAGCTGCTGCTCTCCGGCCGCTACGACTGGGATGAGGTGCGCACCAGCGACTTCACCTCCGATGCTGGTGCCGTACAGCAGAACGATAATAAGTTTACGTGGCGGACCGGGCTGCTCTACGCTTTTGATTTCGGCCTCTCACCCTATATCAGCTACAGCACCTCGTTTGAGCCAAACCTGCAAACTAACCGCGCGCCGGGCCTGGCCCCGTTCAAACCCACCACCGGCAAGCAGACCGAGGTGGGCGTGAAGTATCAGCCGGTGGAGAGCACCCTGATGACGCTGGCGGTCTACGATCTCAAACAGAGCAATGTCCCAACCTACAACAGCTCGCTGGGCTGGTTTGAAAACGCAGGTGAAGTGCGCTCAAAGGGGGTAGAGACGGAGATCCACTCTACCCTGTTTGATAGCCTGAACCTGATTGGCTCTTACACCTACACCGATGCCGAGACCGCCAGTACCACCGTGGCGGGCACCCAGGGGAAAACTCCGGCGCGGATCCCAACCCATATGGCCTCGGCCTTTGCCAGCTATACGCTGCCTTCCGGCCCGCTCAAAAGCCTCACCGCAGGCGTCGGCATGCGCTATATCGGCACCAGCTACGGCGACGCGCGTAACACCTTCAAAGTTCCGGCAGTGGATCTCTACGATGCAATGCTGAGTTACGATCTGGGGGAGGCAAGCAGCAGCCTGAAAGGCGCTACGGTGCAGCTTAACGTTAATAACGTGGCGGATACCAAATACGTGGCGTCATGCGCCAGCGACAGCGCCTGCTTCTGGGGTATCGGACGTACCGCCACCGCTACGGTCAGCTACGTCTGGTAAGATGTCATTCCGCCCGGCGGCGCAGACCTGCCGGGCCAACAGAAATCTAATGCCGCGCCTGGCCGTGGTTCTCCTTGCGGTAGGCCCCCGGCGGCTGGTTAAAGGTGCGGGTAAAAATGCGCGTAAAGGTCTGCTGCGAATCAAAGCCATACTTTACGCAGATATCAAATACCTTCTGATCGGTATCCAGCAGCTCCTGGGCGGCCAGCCGCAGCTTGCGCTCGCGAATATAGCGTCCCAAACTCTCGCCTTTATATTGCATAAACAGCCGCTGCAGATGCCATTTGGAGTAGCCCGCGTGCCGGGCAATCTCTTCTATACGCAGCGGCTGGTGCAAATTGTCGTCGATCCACTCGACAATCGTATCGATAACCTGAGCGGAAATGTTCATACGTGGTTCCTCTCTGCTCTTTAAGCGCGGAAGCTTGATTATGAGTGAGTAAGCACTCATTATAGAAAGAGGCAGAAAGTCGTCAAGATGATTTTCGATCTTTGACACAGGCCGTTGCGGAGCGGCAGATGTCATGTTTCAATCAGGGTTTAACAGCGTGTGAGGTAAAGTGTAGTGGCTCGTCCGAAGAGTGAAGATAAAAAACAGGCGTTACTGGAAGCGGCAACCGAGGCGTTTGCCCAGTCAGGTATCACCGCATCCACCGCCCTGATAGCCCGTAATGCGGGCGTCGCGGAAGGCACGCTTTTTCGCTACTTCGCCACTAAAGATGATCTGCTCAATGCGGTGTATCTCGCGCTGAAAACCGACCTTTGCCACGCCATGCTCGACGGCCTCGATCGCTCCGTCAGCGAAGCCAAGGCGCTGACCTGCTATATCTGGAACAGCTATATCGACTGGGGCATTCTGCACCCCGTCGGCCACCGTGCGATCCGCCAGCTGGCGGTATCGGGGAAAATCACCTGCGCCACCCAGCAAAATGTCGATGAGCTCTTCCCGGATCTCCATACCCTTTGCCGTCGCTCGGTACTGCCGATTTTCCTGACCGAGGCCTTCCACGCCTTTGGCGATGCGCTGTTTCTCTCTCTTGCCGAAACCACCATCGAGTTCGCCAGCCGCGAGCCTGAGAAGGCTGACGATTTCAAAGCCCACGGCTTCGAAGCGATGTGGCGCGCCCTGGCAGACAGCAGCGACAGCTAAAGCGCACGTTTTTCACTTACTCTTTTTTCGCTGAATCTGTACGCTACAGCGCAGCCCAACTCATCCCAAAAATTTATCAGGAGTATTTATGGATATCGTTTCCATTGCCTTGCAGCGCTACTCAACCAAGGCTTTTGACGCCAGCAAAAAACTGACTGCCGACGAAGCGGAGAAGATCAAAATGCTGCTGCGCTATAGCCCGTCGAGCACCAACTCTCAGCCGTGGCACTTTATCGTTGCCAGCAGCGAAGAGGGCAAAGCGCGAGTGGCAAAATCCGCAGCGGGCGGCTACTCGTTCAACGAACGTAAAATGCTGGATGCCTCCCACGTCGTGGTGTTCTGCGCGAAAACCGCGATGGACGACAGCTGGCTGGAGAAGGTCGTGGATCAGGAAGATGCCGACGGCCGCTTTGCCACGCCAGAAGCCAAAGCCGCTAACCACAAGGGCCGCACCTTCTTTGCCGACCTGCACCGTAAGGATCGCCAGGATGATCATGAGTGGATGGCGCGTCAGGTCTACCTGAACGTCGGTAACTTCCTGCTGGGCGTGGGTGCGATGGGCCTTGATGCGGTGCCGATCGAAGGTTTTGACGCCGACGTGTTGGACGCCGAATTTGGCCTGAAAGAGAGAGGCTTCACCAGCCTGGTGGTCGTCCCGGTCGGCCACCACAGCGTAGAAGATTTCAACAAAGCGCTGCCAAAATCCCGCCTGCCAGAAGAGACCGTGGTAACTGAGATCTAATCAGATTTCAGCCTACTACCCGGCGGCGCTGCGCTTGCACGGGCCTACAGTTTTGTATTTTTTGTAGGCTGGGCAAGCGCAGCGCCGCCCGGCATAAATAAAAACGTCACGTTACAACCTTGCCAGCACCTGCTCGCCCGCTTCATCGACCGGTAGATAGACCAGCAGACGCGAACCGTTACGCGGCGCGGAGTACCAGTACATCTGCTGAAGCTGGAATTCGCCTAAATCAGGATGACGGAAGGTTTTAATCTGGTTCTCGACGCCGCGCACCTCATAGCGCTGATGCCAGAGCGCCTCAAACTCCTCGGAGGCAGCGAAAAAGCGCGCCAGCTTGTTCTCCCACGCCGCTTCCCCCCGGTGCTCCGCCATCGCCGCGCGGAAATAGGAGACGAAGGTGGGCAGCACGTCCCGGTTTGCCAGGCGGCTACGCCAGCCCGGATGGGTCAGATAGAGGTAGATACAGTTGCGATCGTCTTCCGGCAGCGTGGCAAAATCGACGCCCATCAGCCGACAGAAGGCGTCGTTCCACGCCACGATATCAAAATTGGGTTTCTGAATGCTGGCCGGCTGCGGCAGCAGGCTGTCCAGCATCCGTCGTGTGCCGGGGCTGATCCCCTCGCAGGGCAAGATGTTTGCTGACTCCACCGGCGGCAAGCCCGCCAGCAGAAACAGATGCCGCGTCTCCAGCGGGCTGCACTGCAACGCATCGGCCACCGCCTGCATGACCACGGCCGAAGGATTAACCTCCCTGCCCTGCTCAAGCCAGGTATACCAGGTTACGCCGACGTCCGCCAGCATCGCCACCTCTTCCCGACGCAGACCCGGCGTACGCCGCCGTCCGCTGCGTGGAAGGCCCAGCCGCTGCGGATCCAGACTCTCCCGTCGCGCCCGCAGAAAAGCGCCCAGCTGTTTACGGCGATCGTCCTGGCGTATCTGCGCGGCATCCAGCTCGCTGTGGCTCATCAGGCTCATGGTCTCTCCTACACATCTTCAGCATGGTAGTGTCAGTACCAGTATAATCAGGAACTGGTACCCGTTTATTCAATCAGCGATGCTACGTCCATTCGCTGAATGACGCAATGGAGCTACCATGAAAACGTCACCTGTTTCACCCGGCTGCGCGGGCCTGGTCCTGCTGCTAACCGGTCAGATGCTGCCCCTGATCGACACCTCGATCACCAACGTCGCCCTCGACGCGATCACCGCATCGCTGCACGCCAGCGCCACCCAGCTGGAGCTGATTGTTGCCCTGTACGGCGTGGCTTTTGCCGTCTGCCTGGCGATGGGCAGCAAGCTGGGCGATAACTATGGCCGCCGCCGTCTGTTTATGTGGGGCGTGGCGGTGTTTAGCGTCGCCTCTCTGCTGTGCGGCATGGCAAACTCGATTACCGCCCTGCTGGCAGCCCGCACATTGCAGGGCGCGGGAGCGGCGCTGATTGTTCCGCAGATCCTCGCGACCCTGCACGTCACCCTGAAAGGCACGGCCCACGCGCGGGCGATCAGCCTCTACGGCGGCATCGGTGGTATCGCGTTTATCGTCGGGCAGATGTGCGGCGGCTGGCTGGTGTCGGCAGATATCGCTGGGCTAGGCTGGCGTAACGCCTTTTTCATCAACGTGCCGATTGGCCTGCTGGTGCTGGTGTTGAGCCGTCGCTACGTGCCGGAGACCCGTCGAGATGAACACTCGCCTGTCGACTGGCAGGGTACCTTTATCCTCGCCCTGATCCTCTGCTGCCTGCTGTTTCCGATGGCGCTGGGGCCAGAGCTGCACTGGCCGTGGTCGATGCGGCTGATGCTGCTGGCGACGCTTCCGCTGCTGGTGTGGATGCGGGCGAGCGCGCTGGGCAAGCAACGGCGTGGTGAACATCCGCTGCTGCCGCCGCGCCTTTTGCAGCTCGCCAGCATTCGCTTCGGCATGGTGATCGCCCTGCTGTTCTTTAGCGCATGGTCCGGGTTTATGTTCTGCATGGCGCTGACCATGCAGTCCGGCCTGGGAATGGCGCCCTGGCAGTCGGGGAACAGCTTTATTGCCCTCGGCGTGGCCTATTTTCTCTCGGCGATGTATGCCCCGAAGCTGATTGCCCGGCACAGCATGGGACGGATCCTGCTCTCTGGCCTGGCGGTACAGATCGGCGGCCTGCTGCTGCTGATGCAGACCTTCCACTACTATGGGCAGGCTACCACGGCCCTGGCGCTGGTGCCGTCCACCGCGCTGATTGGCTACGGCCAGGCGCTGATCGTCAACTGCTTCTATCGGGTGGGAATGCGTGATATCACCGCTAACGATGCCGGGGCGGGCAGCGCCCTGCTCAGTACCCTGCAGCAGGCGACGCTGGGTCTGGGTCCTGCGGTGTTTGGTTCGCTGCTGTTAGTGCTGATGCGTCACCAGCATGGCAGCTATCCTCAGGCGATGATCGGCTTCCTCGCCGTTGAGGCGGTAATGATGCTGCTGCTGGCGGCGCTTGCCATTGGCCTGCGCCACCATCTGAACCGCAGTCCGGCCATCGCGACGTCGTGATCTCAGGCGCTGGCGCGTTCGATAAAGCGCCAGTCCATCATCACCCGCTCCGCCGGGGTATCAGGATTGTCGATTTTGTTGAGCAGGAGCGCTACGGCTTTACGGCCAATCTGCAGGGAGGGTTGCGCCACGGTGCTAAGCTGGGGCGAGACCATCTCGGCCAGCGGCGTGCCGTCAAAGCCGACCACGGCGATGTCGTCCGGCATAGTGAGGCCCGCCTGAGCTATCGCCAGCAGCGCGCCTGCCGCCAGGGTATCGGAGACGGCAAACACCGCATCCGGACGCTCATCGGCCCGCAGCAGCGTCTCCATCGCCGCTCTGCCTGCATCAAAGCTCAGCTCGCTGGCGTACTCCACCGCTCTCCAGCCGTGGCCGTTCTCCTCCAGCACGCTGTTATAGCCCCGCTCACGCAGACGGGCGTATTTATAGCTGAGATCGTGGTTAATCAGCGCAATACGCTGGCGGCCGCGGTTAATCAGATGCTGGATCACGTACTGGGAGGCGTCAATATCGTTAATCCCGACGCAGGAGACGCTTCCCTCGTCGGCATACTCGGCGCACTGTACCCAGGGAGCCTGGCCAATCATGGTCGTCAGTTCCGGCAGCTTGGAGAAGGCGTCCATAGTGATAATGCCATCGACAATTTTTCCTGATAGCAGGGTCAGCGCCGATCGGGAGCGCGCCATGTCCGAGCCGGTATTGCACAGCAGAATGCGATAGCCGTTCTTCTCCGCCTCCTCTTCAATACCTTTGACCACCTCGGCGCAGAACGGGTTAGCGATATTCGACACCAGCACAAGGATCATATTGCTGCGGGCAGTGCGAAGCTGGCGGGCCAGCAGGTTAGGCTGGTAGTTGCTCTCTTCAATCGCCGCCAGCACGCGCTCGCGGTTTTGCGGCTTCACGGTCCCGCTGTGGTTGATGACCCGGGAGACCGTCGCCACTGACACTCCTGCCAGGCGGGCGATTTTTTGAATTGACATAACGACGACACATCCTGCGGTTAACGCTTATTACAGCAGGCTACCATAAAACCGCTGCCCGGCGAACCGGCAGCGATCTAGCGTGCCACCCGTGCCCAGCGCTGCTGCTGATGACTTTTTATAATGGCATCAACGATAAACATCACGTCAGCGCCATCATAAAAAGAGGCAAACGAACAGGCGCTGGCCTCCGGCATCGTTCCGGCCCGCACCGCCTGGTAGAAGTTTGCCATCATGTTCTTAAAGGCGTCGGGCCAGCCCTCGATATGCCCGCCGGGAAAGTGCGCGCTGCCAGCAACGTCGGGCGTCATCAGCCCCGGATCGTCGGTGAGGATCTCGTTGGGGCGCTGGCGATGGCCAATCCACAGTTGCTGGGGGATCTCCTGGTCCCAGCCCAGCGAACAGCGGCTGCCGTTAATCTCAAAGCTGAGGCGGTTTTTGCGTCCCGCGCTCACCTGCGAGACGCTAAAGCAGCCTTTGCTGCCGTCGGCGAAGCGCACCAGCACCGAGCCGCCATCCTCGGTGGTGACCGGGCGATCCTCATACTGCGCCTCGCCATCATCAGCGCTGAAGGTCGCCCCGCCGTCCAGCCGCGCTTTGCGGGTCGGCCAGACAATCGCCAGATCGGCCATCACCTCGACAATTCTTTGCCCGGTGACAAACTGCAGCGTATCGCACCAGTGCGAGCCGATATCGGCCACCGCCCGCGACGCGCCGCCCAGCGCGGCATCCACCCGCCAGTTGTAGTCTGTCTCCAGCAGCATCCAGTCCTGAAGGTAGCTGCCGTAGACCGAGAAGAGCCGCCCGAGCCTGCCGTGGCGTTGCAGGCTTGCCGCCTGCTGAACCATAGCAAACTGGCGATAGACAAAGCTGACGCCGTGCACCACGCCCATCTGCTCTGCCAGCGCTACCAGCTCCGTGGCCTCCTCCGGCGTCATACAGAGCGGCTTCTCCGAAAAAACGTGCTTACCGGCGCGTAAAATCCGTCGGTTAATGTCGGCATGAAGATGATTAGGGGTGCAGTTATGCACCACATCAATACCGGGATGGGCCAGCAGGGCGTCGATGTCACCAAAGGCAAAGGGCACGTTGAGCGCGGCGGCCTTCTGCTGCGCTGATTCAAGAGAGCGATCGCAGAGGGCCACCACCTGTACATCCCCCAGACGACGCAAAGCTTCAATGTGCGCCGGACCAATAAACCCGCTGCCAACAATGCCTACGCCGATCATAACGCATCTCCTAATCCCAGCATGGCCCGCACGCTGGCCCGGTCGCTGCTGCCCGCCGCGAAATCATCAAAGGCCCGGTCAGCCACTGGGATAATGTGGCGGCGGATAAATTCGCTGCCCTCTCGTGCGCCGGCGTCGCCCTGCTTCAGGCAGCACTCCCACTCCAGTACCGCCCAGCCGTCGTAGCCATACTGCGTCAGCTTGCTAAAGATCGCCCCGAAGTCTATCTGCCCATCCCCCGGCGAGCGAAAACGCCCGGCACGATCGATCCACGGCTGATAGCCGCCGTAGACACCGCTGCGCCCGTTTATACGGAACTCCGCATCCTTAACGTGGAAGGCTTTAATGCGGGAGTGGTAGATATCGATAAAGACCAGATAATCTATCTGCTGGAGCAGAAGATGGCTGGGATCGTAGAGAATGTTGCAGCGGGGATGGTTATCCACCGCGGCAAGGAAGCGCTCGAAGGTCACGCCGTCGTGGAGCTCTTCGCCCGGATGGATCTCAAAGCAGAGATCGACCCCGTAGCGATCGAAACGATCCAGGATGGGCCGCCAGCGGCGAGCCAGCTCGGCAAAGGCTTCATCGAGCAGCAGCGCATTGTGCGGCGGCCACGGGTAGAACCAGGGCCACGCCAGCGCCCCGGAGAAGGTAGCGTGGGTGCGCAGGCCCAGCCTTTGTGAAGCCACGGCGGCCTGGGTCAATTTCTCCACCGCCCATGCCTGGCGCGCGGTGGGGTTGCCCCGCAGATGCTCGGGTGCAAAGTTATCGAAGGCGGCATCATAAGCCGGATGCACGGCCACCAGTTGGCCCTCAAGATGCGTTGACAGCTCGCTGATGACCAGCCCGTAAGTTGCTAATGTGCCGTTGATCTCATCGCAGTAGGTCTGGCTCAGCGCGGCCAGCTCCAGGTCGAAAATATGCCGATGGTTGCAGGGAATTTGCAGCGCCTTGTAGCCCAGCCGCGCTGCCCACTCCGCCAATCCCTCCAGGGTATTAAAGGGTGCCTCTTCTCCGATAAACTGCGACAGAAAAATCCCCGGTCCCTGAACTGTTTTCATACTACCCTCCACAATTAAGCCCGCTCGTTGTCGTCATATTTGAATGTAAAAAGGAAAACCAGTGCGATGACGGCAGCGGCAACGGCCGGGATCCACCAGAAGGTGACCCACGCCTGGGGTACAGCCTGCCCGGCGACCAGCCGGTTATAGAGTGCCCCGGAGATCTGCGAGCCGAGCAGCATCCCGATGCCGTAGGTAAACATGACGATCATACTTTGCGCCTGGCCTTTCACTTTTTCCCCGGCCACGCGATCGGTATAGATAAAGCCTACGACAAAGAAGAAGTCATAGCAGACCCCGTGCAGCAAAATACCGAGATAGAGCAGGAAGCGCGTCTCCTCGCTCACGCCGAGGGCGAAAAAGGCGTAGCGTACGAACCAGGCAAACATACCGATGAGCAGCATGTACTTCACGCCGAGGCGGCGGAACAGCAGCGGGATCACCAGCATGAAGACGATCTCAGACATCTGGCCGAAGGACATTGCGGTGCTGACGTCCCCTACCCCAGCGTCAGCGAGGTACGAGGCGGTGTAGGCGTAGTAGGTGCCGAGCGGCACGGAGATGAGCATGGCGCAGAGGGAGAAGACAAAGAAGTGGCGCGTTTTTAACAGGGCAAACGCATCGGCGCAGAAGAGATCGCGTACCGCCACCGGCAGCCCTTTGGCGGGCGCAGGGGTATGCGGCAGCGTCAGGCTATAGAGCGCCAGCAGCACCGAGCAGGCCGCCGCCACCATAAAGATATTGACGCTCGCCGCGATGCCGGTAACGCCGATAAACACCCCCGCCACGATCCAGCCGATGGTGCCAAACACGCGCACCACTGGGAAAGTCTTATCGACGTTTGCCAGACTATGGAAGGCGATGTTGTTGGTGAGCGCCAGGGTGGGCATATAGCAGAGCGTATAGCCAAAGAGCAGGCCAATCAGCAGCGCGCCGTTCTGGGCAATGAGCGCCTGAGGAACAAACCAGAGAATGGCCGCCCCGGCGAGGTGCATCACCGCCATCACCTTCTGCGAGGCGAAGAAGCGATCCACCAGCATTCCCAGCACAAAAGGCGAGAGAATCGAGGCGATCGGCCCGGCTGAAAAGGCGTCGCCAATCAGCAGGGCCATGTTGTGCTGGGTCATGACGAGGCCCAGCGTGACGGACCAGCTCCCCCAGATAAAGAACTGGAGGAACATCATCAGGGACAATCTTGGCACGAGCAGGCGATGATGTACCTGCCCTTTTCCGCTACTTTCGGTTGTTGACACCATTTTATCGCCTCACTTGTAAAAAGTAATCGATTACAAAACGCGGTTAATAGAAAAGTAATCGATTACAAAACAGTTTGCCTGCGGGTTAGATGAGATCTGGGAGAGGGGTCACGATAAATAGTATCCAGAATGCCGGGTGGCGCTGTCGCTTACCCGGCCTACAAAGGCAGAATCGTGCACTGTGTAGGCCCGGCAAGCAGAGCGCCGCCGGGCAATAGCAGAACGCCAGGTGGCGCTGTCGCTTACCCAGCCTACAAAGGCAGTTGGGCACCCTGTAGGCCCGGCAAGCGGAGCGCCGCCGGGCAATAGCAGAACGCCGGGTGGCGCTGTCGCTTACCCGGCCTACAAAGGCAGCTGGGCACCCTGTAGGCCGGGCAGAGGATTAGCGAGCCTTGCGGCGCAGCAGTTTGAAGGCGATAAACAGGAACGCGATCCACACCGGCAGCAGAATGGCGGACATCCGCATGCCGTCGATGGTGCACATCAGGCCCAGAATCAGCACTAAAAAGGCGATGCAGATGTAGTTGCTTGCCGGATAGAGCAGCGCTTTAAACTGCGTAATCCGACCCTGGCGACGCATCGCCGCGCGGAACTTCAGGTGCGCAAGACAGATCATGATCCAGTTCAGCAGCAGCGTCGCCACCACCAGCGCCATCAGCAGGCCAAAGGCCTCTTTCGGCAGCAGGTAGTTGATAACGATCACCAGCGAGGTGATGGCCGCCGAGAGAAACAGCGAGTTAACCGGCACGCCGCGGGCATTAACGCGGGTTAAAAACGCCGGAGCATTGCCCTGTACCGAGAGGCCAAATAGCATCCGGCTATTAGAGTAGACGCCGCTGTTAAAGACCGAGAGTGAGGCCACCAGGATAATAAAGTTCAGCGCCGAGGCGACGATGTTGCTGTCCAGCTCGTGGAAAATCATCACGAACGGGCTGCTGTCGGCTTTGACATCCACCCACGGATAGAGCGCCAGCAGCACCACCAGCGAGCCGATGTAGAAGATCAGGATACGGTAGACCACCTGATTGACCGCTTTCGGGATGGTCTTCTGCGGATCGCGCGCCTCAGCGGCGGTAATGCCAATCAGCTCCAGGCCGCCGAAGGAGAACATGATCACCGCCAGGGACATGATCAGCCCATGCCAGCCGGTAGCGAGGAAGCCGCCGTGCTGCCAGAGGTTATCGAAGGTGGCGCGCTCGCCGCCGTGGCCAGAGAAGAGCAGCCACAGGCCAAAGCCGATCATCGCGATAATCGCCAGTACTTTGATCAGCGCAAACCAGAACTCCATCTCGCCGTAGAGGCGGACGTTGACCAGGTTAGCGGCATTAATGACGATAAAGAACACAGCGGCCCAGACCCACGTCGGCACGTCCGGCAGCCAGTACTGCATATAGATGCCCGCTGCGGTCAGCTCCGCCATGCCCACCAGCACAAACATCACCCAGTAGTTCCAGCCGGAGAGGAAGCCTGCGAAGGGACCCCAGTATTTCCAGGCAAAGTGGGAGAACGAACCGGAGACCGGCTCCTCGACCACCATCTCACCCAGCTGACGCATAATCAGAAAAGCGATAATCCCGGCAATGCCGTAGCCCAGCAGCACCGCTGGCCCGGCCATCTGAATTGCCGGACCGATGCCCAGAAACAGCCCGGTGCCAATAGCGCCACCCAGCGCGATAAGTTGAATATGACGGTTTTGCAAACCCCGTTGCAGCGTCGGCCCACTCCCCGACGCGCCATCTGCCTGTTGCTGGCCAGATGCGATTGACGCGTTTTTCACGCCCTACCCCTGTCTATTTTAATAAAGGGGCATCTTTTAACACTTAGCGTTACCGGTAGCAAGCAGACGAAAAGGCTGGCGTTGCCGCCAGCCCTCGCGACATCAGCAGAGTAACGCCCGGTGGCGCTTCGCTTACGCGGGCCTACAAACCCACACCGTTTCCAACGTAGGCCGGGCAAGCGCAGCGCCGCCCGGCATTTAAAAAGACTAGAAGTCGTAGCTCATCGATACCTTGAGGGTACGCGGATCGCCCCGGAAGATGTAGGTTCCGAGATCCTCAACGCCGGACCAGTACTTCTCGTTGGTCACGTTATCCACGCCCACGCGCCACACCATCTCGTTAGCATCCTGATTCAGGCGGGTCCGGTAGCGGACGCCCAGATCGAGCGTGGTGTAGTCATCCAGCTTTTTGGTATTCGCAGCGTTGGCATACTGCGAGCCAGAGTGGTTCACGCGCGCCGTTGCCGTCAGGCCCTCTACCGGCTTGATGTCGTACTCCGCACCAAACACCATAAAGACGCCTGGGACACCGATAGCGTCCTTGCCGTCGTTGAGGCCGTTCTGCGTTTTGGTCATCTCAGCGTTAACCCAGGTGGCGCTGCCGTTGAGGCGCAGGCCAAGCACCGGCTCGCCAAAGACGTTCAGCTCCACGCCGCGGTTACGCTGCTCACCGTCGAGCTTGTAGGGGCCATCCGTACCGTACTGAATAGCAGAGGGCTTTTTGATCTCAAACAGCGCCAGGGTACCGCCGATGCGACCGTAGTCGATCTTCACCCCGACCTCATTCTGCTTCGAGTGGGCAATACCGGTGCTCTGACCGAAGTTAGAGGCGCTTCTCGGAGCCACGGCGCCCGGCTGCAGCGCTTCGGTATGGTTGGCGTAGAGCGACAGCGCTTCCCACGGCTTATAGACCACGCCGTAGGTTGGCATCCAGCGGCTCTCTTCATAGCGCGAGCCGGCATCCTCTGCTCCGGTGGCGTTGTTGTAGTTGCGCACCACCACCTTCTGGTTACGCGCGCCCACGGTGAAGAGCAGGCTGTCATCCAGCACGCCCAGGGTATCGCTCAGCAGCCAGCCCTGGGTACGGTTCCGACTGGTGGTACGCGGATCGCCATAGTTACCGCCGAAGCTCGTATTGGCTGGCATCGCCACATCGCTCGGATGGTAGATGTTGACGAGCGGGTTGGTAGCAGCGGAGGACATCCGCCATGCGGTTCTGTCGCGCTTGATCAGCGCCGAATAGCCGACGTTGATTTTATGTGAGACAAAGCCGGTATCAACGTTGCCGCGCAGGCCCAGCATACCGCTGTTGGCATCGATATAGCGGTTGGTATCCAGACGGCTCGCCGTGGCGTCACCGTTGGCGTTGATCAGCTTCGGCGTGCTGTAGGTGCCAATTTCATGGGCCTGCTGCGCACCCGTGGCGGCGTAGGCGGTCCAGGCGTCGGTCAGATCATACTCGGCACGAGCCACGCCAAACTGGTTGTCGATGTCGTTATAGCTCCACTTCTGGCTGTAGTTGGTGCTGGGATCCGGTACGTCGGGAATGAAATCTACGCCAGTAATATTGACGCCCATGCCGCTGCCGTGGAAGGTCTTTTTCTGGTAGCCCGCATCCAGAGAGGTGCGCAGGCGATCGCCCCGGTAGTCGAGGCCGATCGAGGCCAGCGTGGTGCGGCGACGATCGTGATCCAGCGGAGCTTCGCCCTCACGATGCAGCAGGTTAATGCGCGTGCCAAACTGGTTGTTATCGCCAAAACGACGCCCCAGATCCAGCGATCCGCCGACCATCGCCTGGCTGGTGTAGTCGACGCCCACGCGGGTCGTTGGCATATCTTCCGCATGCTTGGGCTCAAGGTTGATCATCCCACCCACGCCGCTGCCCGCCGCGCCGTTCAGCAGACCGTTAGCCCCTTTAAAGATCTCGACACGCTCGATCATCTGGGTATCCACCACCTGACGCGGCACCACGCCCGGCAGGCCGCTCATGGTCATGTCGTCGCCGTCGAGCTTAAAGCCACGAATACGATAGGTTTCGGCAGAGTTGCCGTAGCCCTGCACCGGCTGGACGCCTGCATCGTTGCGCACCACGTCGGCAATGGTTTTAGCCTGCAGATCCTCTACCGCTTTCGCAGTGTAGCCGATGACGTTAAAGGGAACGTCCATCGCTTTCTGCTCGCCGAGCATCCCCAGACGGCCACCGTGAGCTACCTGCCCGTCCAGATAGGCGGGAACCGGCACATCGCCGCCGGGGGTAAAATCGCTGGCCGGGGTGGCCTGCACTACAAGGGTATCTTCCTGATGGGTATTACTGGTGTCAGCGGCCGCTGCCTGCGCCGAATGGGCTACCGCGCCGATAGCCAGCGCAAGCAAAGACTTGCGCAAAGTGAGAGCGTTATTTTTTATGTTTCGCATCATTAACTCATATAAGAGCGTGGGTTAAAAAAATGGCCCGTTGCCGGGCCGATTGAATTACTGATTCAGGGCGATGCGGACTACGCTGTCCGGACCGTTGGTAGAGTGATCTTTATTGAAGGCCTGCTTGACGGTGACATAGAGGGTCTGGCCGTCCGCAGAGATCAGCAGGCTGTTTGGGTTCGGCGGCAGATCCCAGGCGTGCTTCACCGCGTAGGTAGTGCCGTCGAGGCTCAGCAGCTTGCCGGATTCACGCTGGCTGATGTAGATCTCGTTACGTTTCGGGTTAAATTTCACCGACAGGGAGTCACCGACGTCGAGCTGCTTGATCACCTTGCCGGTATGGATATCCAGCACCAGGGTGGTTTTTGCCTTCGAGTTATCGGTCACGAACAGGCGGCCGGTGGCGCTGTCTTCCGCGAAGTTAAGCAGCAGGGCCTCTTTTTCTCCCAGCGGCTTCCAGCGCTTTTCCACCCGGTTATTGCGCGGGTTGATCACCAGGATCTCACCGCCGCCGTTGGCAGCATAGATGCGCTGGGTCTGCTCCGAGTAGTGCAGGCCGGTCATCCATTTACCGGTGTTTTTGATACGGGTTTTCAGCTTCATGGTTTTCGCATCCACCACCCAGATCAGCGCCGGATCGGCTACCGCGCCGATGTAGAGCAGGCCGTTATGCAGCAGCACCTGGCGTGCGCCGTACGGGAAGCCCTCTTTATTGCGCTCCGGGAAGATCGCCCGCGCCAGCACCTTGCCGTCGGCGGTGTTGATGGCGCTGATGCCCGCGTCCAGCGAGTTGGTGACGTAAACAGTTTTACCGTCCGGGGCGATATCCATGCCGAAGTTTTTCAGATCGGTATGGGTCGATCCGATCGTTTTTAAGGTTTTAGGATCGAGCTTATAGACCACCCCGCCCTGAACGTCTTTGAACCCTTCCGCGCTCGCTACGTACAGCGCATCGCCCGCCGGGCTTAACGCCAGCTCATAGACGCCTTCCGCCAGATCGCGCTTCACGACGTTACTCTGCTGAGCAGCCGCTGCCTGCGGTTTTTGCGCCTCGGCGGCCGGTTTTGCGCTGGCGGACGGGGTGGTATTGCAGCCGCTCAGCACCATTGCCACGCAGAGAGCCAGGGCAGAGGTTTTCATTTTCATCAGAAGCATCCTTAACCGTTCAAAGTCATTCATCAGGAAGGTAGCGCGCAGGCCAAAAGTGGCCTAACCAAACGCTAAAGAGAATGAGAACTATACTCATTATGAGTATGCGATCAAGAATAATTACCTTGAAAAGTTGATAAAAAACCACGCAGCTTCGCCTCAGAGAAGCTGCGTGGTTTTTAACAGGATTTTAATGCTGCCGTTATCGCTTACAGCCCCAGCGCCTTCAACACCGCTGGCTTCGCCGGTTCCCCGGTGCGGGTAGTGACGCCAGCAAGCCAGCTATCCAGCAGTTCCGGGCGTTTTGCCAGCTCGGCACGGGCGGCTTCCTGTGCGCTCTGCTTATCATCCAGCACCCGGGTGATGACGGCGTTCTCAAGCGGGACGTCAAACTTCAGCTGGCTGAAGAAGCGGTTGGCGTTCGGGCACTGGGTAGCAAAATCCTTACGCGTAACGGTGTTGACCGTCGCGCTGCCGTAGTTAGCGCCAAAGTAAGCGTCGCCACCGCTCAGGTAGGCCAGCTTAAAACGGGTGTTCATGGCATGCGGCTCCCAGCCAAGGAAGACGATCCACTCCTTGCGCGCAACCGCGCGCGTCACCTGCGCCAGCATCCCACTCTCGCTCGACTCCACCAGATTCCAGTCCTGAAGGGCAAAATCGTGCTTGTCGATCATCTTCTTCAGGTTCTGGTTAGCCGGTGCGCCAGGGGCGATGCCGTAAATTTTATGGTTAAACTTGTCGGCGAACTTTTGCAGATCGGCAAAGTCTTTTACGCCCGCAGCGGCCACGTAGTCCGGCACGGCGAGGGTAAAGCGAGCCGCAGGCAGGTTAGCGCCAAGCACCTTGACCGAGCCGTCGGCGGTAAACTTGCTGATAACCGGCTCCTGAGCGGGCATCCAGTTGCCTAAGAAAACGTCTACCTGTCCGGTTTTCAACCCCTGGTAGGCCAGCGCCACCGAGAGATTCTGCACCTTTTGCTGATAGCCCAGCGCGTTCAGCACCACGCCAGAGAGCGCGTTGGTGGCCGCGATGTCCGTCCAGCCCGGATCGGACTGGGTAATAGTGTCACAGCGCGCCTCTTCTGCGGCGATGCTGCTCAAAGGGAGCCAGCCAGCCGCAGCCAGCAGAACGCATTGCGTGAGTGTTTTCATCTTCATTATTATTTTCCTGCTGGTTGGTGAAAAGGACGCGGATAGCGGGCAAAGGCCTCTTGTTCATCCAGCGTTTGATGGTTACGAATATAGCGCTCCGATGCCGCCAGGAAGGGCTGGTAGTCCCACTTGGGAATGGCGTCGCGTCCGGCAATGCGGGTCAGAAAGAGTCGTTTCTGCTGGCTGGCCAGCACCTGCTGATGGAGCGCATCCAGATCCCAGCGGGAGCGTACCTCGCTGGCAAAAGAGTGGGCCTGATCCTGGAAGCGCGCATGGCTCGCCAGGTTGACCCGCTCATAGGGATCCTCATCGAGATTGAAAAGCTGCGGCGCTTCGCTGAAAGAGTGAATGTATTTCCAACTGCCACGGCGGATCATCAGCATCGGGCCAAGCGCGCCCTCGGCAAGGTATTCACTCACCGCGTCGTCAGGCCCCGCTTCGCCCTTCAGGTGAGGCACCACGCTGCTGCCGTCGAGAGGAGAAATCGCCTGCGATTTACGATCTTCGCCGGAAGCCAGCTCCACCAGGGTAGGCAGCACATCGACCAGCGAGACGCTCTGGCTTACCCGGCGCGGTGCGAAACGTTTAGGGTTGTGCACAATAAAGGGAATGCGCACGGCGTTTTCAAAGAAGGTCATCTTGTACCAGAGGTCGCGCTCGCCGAGCATCTCCCCGTGGTCGGCGATGACCATCACCACGGTATTCTCCGCCAGCCCGGTCTCCTCCAGGGTGCGCACCACTTCGCCAAAGCAGTCGTCAACGTAGGCCATCGCGCCGTAGTAGGCGTGGCGCGCGCGACGGATGTGATCGTCAGTAATTAAGCCCTCTTCAAGCTGGTACATGGCCCGCAGCCGGGCAGAGTGGGCATCGTCCTCCACCTCCCCTTTGCGGGTCTTTGGCATGTCGATATCCGTCTCGTTAAAGCGATCGAGATAGCGCTTCGGGATGGCAAAAGGATCGTGCGGATGCGTCAGAGAGAGCAGCAGCATAAACGGCTGCTCGTCGGGCCGCCGCGCCGCATCGTAGAGCCGCTGGCGCGCCTGGAAGAGCGCATCGTCGTCAAAGTCGAGCTGGTTAGTGCGCACGCACTCCCCTGCTTCCAGCACTGAACTCATATTATGAAACCAGTCCAGGCGGCGCTCCGGATGGTGCCAGTCCGGCGTCCAACCAAAATCTGCCGGGTAGATATCGGTGGTCAGGCGCTCATCGAAACCGTGGAGCTGATCCGGGCCGCAGAAGTGCATCTTGCCGGAGAGCCAGGTGCGATAACCCTGCTCGCGCAGATAGTGGCAAAAAGTGGGCGAATCAGCATGGAATTCGGCTGCGTTATCAAATACCGAATTGCGCGAAATAAACTGCCCGGTCATCAGCGACGCACGCGACGGTGCGCAAAGCGGGCTATTACAGTAGGCAGATTCAAACACCACCCCTTCGCGCGCTAATTTATCGATATTCGGTGTCAGACTAACCTTATTACCATAGGCTCTGAGGGCGCTGGCCGTTAACTGATCGGCCATGAGAATAACGATATTCGGTTTATTCATAAGCATGAAGCGTCCAAAAATAAAATAAAAAAGAAAAACGTGTTAGGTTTATCTCACGCTTATTTATCCCTGTGAAGGGGTTATTTCATTATCGTGACATAAGGTGGGCTAATGACAGGAAAATTACAGCTTCCGCCTCTCCAGGCGCTGGTGGTATTTGAAGCAGCGGCGCGTTTAGGTAATTTTACCGCCGCCGGACATGAGCTGGGACTTTCCCAGCCGGCAGTCAGTCAGCGCATTCAGGCATTGGAAAACGTTGTCAATGCTCCGCTATTTGAGCGGCGTCACCGGGGGGTTCAGCTTACCGAGGCAGGTAACAGCCTGTATCTTATTGTGCGTAATAGCCTGAACGAGATCAGCGAGCAGCTGGAGCGTACCCGACACCAGCGTAGCGTGCTGCGTATCGATACCGATATGGGCTTCGCCAGCTACTGGCTGCTGCCGCGCATGGAGCGGCTTCAGCAGCTTATTCCCGGCGTAGAGGTGCAGATCGCTACCTCGCCCAATGACTATAGCTTTCGTGACAGCAACGCCGATCTGGCCATCTATTTTGGTCACGGAAACTGGGCGGGAACCCAGACCCAGCGGCTCTTTCCCGAGACGGTTTTTCCGGTGTGCAACCAGAAAATTAAGCAGCAGCTTCAAGAGGATAAACGGCCAGAATCCCTGCTGGCGTTTCCGCTGCTAAAGCTACCAGAGACCCGGCCCCAGCGCTGGATGACGTGGGAGGAGTGGTTCCGCCAGCACCACGTTTACAGCCAGAGCCACACTGCCTCGCGCACCTTTAACGCTTACTCGCTGGTGATCCAGGCGGCACTGGAGGGTCAGGGGATCGCCCTCGGCTGGCAGCCGCTTATCGCGCCGTTCCTGGCAGATAATCGGCTGGTGCAGTGTGGGCCGCAGCTGCGTACCGAGCGCGGTTACTATCTTATTTCTGCCAGCGGCAAACCCACCACTGCCCAACAGGAAAAAGTAAAAGCCTGGCTATTAGATGAGGCATGGAGTTTTCATTTAACGGAAAAAGCTTTGCCAGAAATTATCTAAGCTAATGCTTATTATGTATATCCAAAAAAGCAAAATAGATTTTCGCCCGCCAGGGGATTACGTTAATGTCATATAGCTTATAAATATTAAGATGAAACTATGTCACAGCCAC
Source organism: Escherichia sp. ESNIH1 (assembly GCA_002918705.1). GTDB lineage: Bacteria > Pseudomonadota > Gammaproteobacteria > Enterobacterales > Enterobacteriaceae > Pseudescherichia. Next base: position 43,646 of record PQKR01000010.1, read on the forward strand.
TATTTCAGCTCAAAGCGATTAATAAGAACTATTATCCCAGCGGCGGGAAGCACTTTTTTTCCCGTCGTCCGCAAACGTCCGGCGTTAACGCGCTGAACAATATTAACTTAGAGATTTTTGCCGGTGAGATCTTTGTCATTGTCGGTCTCTCCGGCTCGGGCAAATCAACTCTGCTGCGTACCCTTAATCATCTCATTCCGGCCAGCTCCGGCGAGGTGATATTCCAGGGCCAGACGCTGGCCGCTCTGCCACCAGCAGAGCTGATTGCCCTACGCCGCCAGCATATCGGTATGGTTTTCCAGTCGTTCGCCCTGTTTGAAGAGCGCAGCGTGCTGGACAACGTGGCGTTTGGCCTCGAGGTAGCTGGCGTTGCCCGTCCGCTTCGCCATCAGCAGGCGCGCGCCATGCTGGAGAAGGTTGGCCTGGGTGATGTTGCCGACAGCTATCCCCATCAGCTCTCCGGTGGGATGCAGCAGCGCGTGGGGCTCGCCCGGGCGCTGGTGGTTAACCCCACCGTGCTGCTAATGGATGAAGCCTTCTCCGCGCTGGATCCGATCATCCGCCGGGAGATGCAGTCGCTGTTGCTAACGTTGCAGGCGGAGTCCCGGCGCACCATCGTATTTGTGACTCACGATATGGAGGAGGCGCTGCGCCTGGGCACACGCATTGCGATTATGGAGAAAGGCGAGCTGGTACAGGTTGGCAAGCCGGAGGCGCTGATCAACGCCCCCGCTACCGCCTACGTACGTCATTTCTTCTCCGGCGTGGACGTTTCGCGCTGGCAGCTGGCGGAAACCTATGCCGATGTCTGGACACAGTAAGGAGCAACATGCGCTATCCCTTAGACTTTAGCCGCCAGATTGACGATGCGGTACATACCCTGCTGGCCCACGCGGGCGGTTTTTTCGATGGTTTTGCCCGGGTGGTGGATGCTTTTGCCGGTGGGCTGGAGCAGCTGATTGGCGCGCTGAATCCGTGGGGTTTGGTGATCCTGGCCGTGGGATTGAGCGCGTGGCGTATCGGCAAAGGCTTTGCCCTCTTTGCCTTGCTTGCCACCCTCTATATTATCTACAGCGGCTACAGCGATCACGCTGCCGTGACCCTGGCCCTTACCCTCTCCTCTACCTTTTTCAGCCTGCTGATCGGTATCCCGCTTGGGATCTGGAGCGCCAGGCGGGCGCGGGTGGGCAGCGTGGTGCGTACCCTGCTCGACTTTATGCAGACCATGCCAGCGTTTGTCTATCTGATCCCGGCCACCATCCTGTTTGGCCTCGGACGTCCACCGGGCATCTTTGCCACCATTCTCTTCTCCATGCCGCCGGTGGTGCGTTTGACCGACCTTGGTATTCGCCAGGTAAATAGCGCACGCATTGAAGCCGGTATCGCCTTCGGCTGTACGCCGTGGCAGCTACTGTGGAAAGTGCAGCTTCCGGCAGCACAGCCGTCCATTATGGCCGGTGTTAACCAGACCATTATGATGGCGATGTCGATGGTAATTATCGCTTCAATGGTGGGCGCAGGCGGCCTCGGTAACGACATCCTCAGCAGCATCCAGCAGCTTGAAATTGGTCTGGGACTACAGAGTGGCCTGGTGGTCGTATTGATGGCTATCCTGCTGGATCGCCTGTCAGCCAGTTTTGCCCGTCAGCGGCACCGTGAATAAGTCATAGTAACGCCCCCAATAAAGATGGGGTTGCAACTTCAGATGATAAAGATTATCTTTCTCATCACTGAGTAGTTGAGTAAATAGCTCAGGTATTCAGTACGACATTGCTCACATTGCTTCCAGTATTTACTGCCCGCCTTGCGCGGGCTTTTTTTTGCCTGCGAATGGGCGTGCGTTATGGCTAGAGTTTGCCTTTAAGCTGGATAAAATAGCGTTGTAATCTCAGGCAAGTGATTGAAATAAAAGCGTCATATTACGGATTTATTCTAGGATAAATCTTACTTGCTGGGAAAACGCCGGTTATTATGGAAATACCTCTCTCCTCGCGCCAGTTAAACGCAGGCATGTTACGCATCGCGGTACCGCACGTGACTCCCGAATCCAATAATCAGCAGGTCATGGCCCTCTTTAGCGAGCATAAAACGCTAATCGGCCTGCCGGTGCTGGAAAATAGCCGTCCTCTCGGCATGATTAACCGGCACATTTTTCTCTCTCAGATGAGTCGTCCCTTCTTTCATGAGCTCTACGATCAAAAAAGCTGTATCGCCTTTATGGATAAAACACCGCTCATTGTCGAAGCCAGCGCAGGGCTGGAGTATCTCGCCGAGCGGGTAATCGAAACTGGCGATAAGGCGGTGACCGAAGGCTTTATCCTGACCGATGAGGGACACTATTTAGGTATCGGGTTGGGTATTGACCTGATCAAAACGGTCTCCGATCTACAGGCCAAGCAGCATTTCCAGATCATGCAGAGCATTGAGTATGCGCGGGTGATCCAGGAGTCGATGCTGAGCCGCTCGCGGCAGGGCATAGAGGAGAGCCTCAATGAGTGGTGCCTCTACTGGCAGCCGCGAGACTGCGTGGGCGGCGACATCTACGCTTTTCAGCGCGACGAAAACGGCTGGCTGGTGGTGATTGCCGACTGCACCGGCCACGGCGTTCCCGGCGCGTTTATGACCTTTATTTTTGCCTCGGCGTTGGAAAAAGCGCTCACTCTGGCCCCGGCGAATGAGCCTGAACGCCTGCTGGCGATCGTCAATCGCCACATTAAGCAGACCCTGAGCCAGCTGCATCCCAGCGCCGACCTTAATCAGTCTAATGATGGCTGCGATGCCATCGCCATTTATGCCGACAGCGTTAACGCGCAGCTGATTTGGGCCAATGCACGGATGCACGCCTTTATGCTGGGCGTAGAAGATGAAGAGGTCAGCATGCTTGAGTCCGACAGAAAAGGCCTTGGCTATACCGATACGCCTGCGGACCAGCAGTGGCGTCGCTTCCAGCGCCCGTTGCGCATTGGTGACCAGATGATGGTTGTTACCGATGGCGTGACGGATCAGATTGGCGGCGAGCGCAGCATTATGTTTGGTAAGAAACGCATTCAGTCTCTGTTATTACAGAACCGATCTCTGCCAATGAGCGCCCTCTCTGGTGCGCTGCTGGAAGGGCTCCAGGCCTGGCAAGATAAGGAAGCGTCGCGTGATGACATGACGTGGTTTGGTTTTCGCTGGTGAGAGATAACATGAAATTTAATGACCTGCAGGTCAAAGAGGCGGTTCTGCTGCCGTTAATTACGCTACAGAGGCAGAGTGCAGTAGAGCTATTTTATACCGGCTATTTTTCGCAGCAGCATATCGTGGCGATGGGTGACGTCGTGCGGGCATGGCTGGATAAGCACGAATCCTCCCTGCCGCTGCGCCGCCGGCTCTTCTCTGTGTTTATTGAGATGGGACAAAACATTGTGCGCTACTCCGGCGACGAGCGTTACATTGGCACAGATAAAGAGGAGCTGCGCTTCGGCTCGCTTTGCCTGCATACCGATCGGGCCAACTACTATCTGGAAACGGCTAACCTGGTGGGGTTCGAAGAGTCCTCTCTGCTGCAGAATAACCTCGACGTGCTGCGCACGATGACCCAGGCGGAAATTAAGCAGGCCTGGAAACAGAACTTACGCAGTGAAGCGCCCGCGACCAGCAAAGGGGCCAATATCGGTCTGCTGACTATGGCGCGAGATACCAGCGAACCGCTGGAGTACCGCATTCATCCTCTGGCGGCCAGCTCCCTGTCCGCCTTTCACCTAAAGGCCACCTTTTGCCATGACTGATACCACACTGCCCACCGCGATTGTGCTTGCAGCAACCTCTGCCACACCGGAAGTGAACTTTGACTTTGCGGCGCATCGTCTGGTGCTAAAAGGTGAAGCCTACCCGGAAAATGCCGCCGCCTTCTTCCGCCCGCTGTTGCAGGCCGTAGAGAGCTGGCTGCAGGAGATCCCTGCCGAATCGGCTCCGCTGCAGCTGCACGTTGCCCTGAGCTACTTCAACAGCTCCAGCACCAAGCTACTGTTTGAGTTTTTCGAGTCACTCAACGGCTTCGCGAAACGGGGCAAAGCCTGCGAGCTGCACTGGTATTACGATGCGGATGACGATATCTCCGAAGAGTTTGGCCAGGAAGTCAGCCTTGACTTTCCCGCGCTTGCCGTCTTTTTAACGCCGGACCTTAACGCATGCTAGATATTAACGAGCTTTTTCAGGAGGAGTACGCCGTCCTGGAAGACGCCCGGGTAGCCGCCGCCGATGCGCGGCTGCCTGCCGAAGAGTGTCGTGAAAAGCTGTGGACGGTGGCAAAGCACTATCAGCGGCTCATCCGCCAGTCTTATCGCCTGATCTCCCGCAGCGATCGGGCCGAGCGCGAATTAACACGCATGAACGATGAGCTGCAAAAGCTGGCAGCCCGCCTTGAGTATGAAGCGACACACGATCCGCTTACGGCCGTTTATAACCGCAGCGCGATCATTAACCACATTAACCACGCGCTCACGCAGGGTAACGTAGCGCTGATCCTGCTGGATATCGATCACTTTAAACGCATAAACGATGAATACGGTCATCCAATAGGCGATAAAGTCATCTGCTCTCTGGTCTCGCGTATACGCCATGCCCTCCCCTCGCAGGCATCCATTGGCCGGGTGGGTGGCGAAGAGTTCACGATTTTATTACCCTATGCCCGGCTGGAAGAGGCGGTAATTATTGCGCGCTATCTTCACGCGTCGCTTAATGCCTCCCCGCTGGACTGTTTGCCCCAGCAATATGTTACGGCGAGCTTTGGGGTTAGCCTTGGCACGCGCTACAGCGATTTTGAAGCCCTCTATAGCGCAGCCGATGTCGCGCTATATACAGCTAAAAAACGCGGCCGTAACCAGGTTGCTTTACATGAGTCACTATTTCACCAAGTAATTAAACCAGCCGCTATTTCGTCATTACATGAAAGCCTGCGCGCGGGATAACCCCGCAGGCAAAATATATTATATTTTAAAACAGGCAAGAGTTCTGCTCAGCAAATAATATCCCGCCGATTACGATAAACTAATTTCACAGGTCGAATAATCGAAAAACTTCGTGAAATAAACTCATTGGTCGTGAGGTATCTCTCCTCCTCATTCTCATCAACCAGCCGCCAAAGGCCCGTAAGCGCATCATAACCGAGCATTTTCTCACCGGCAGGCGTTTCAACCCGGTATTCACCTGAGGGCAGATAACCTGAGGAGAACTGTAAATGCTTACCCGGCTCGCCCTTAATAGCATGTTCAATTTTTCTGAACCCCACAGGGACTAAATGGAAGCTATAAAAGGGTAAGCTGTTAATTTTTAAGTTAGAAAAAGTTGATATAACTTCATTCTCTCTTGTTAATACTACCTCTTTTAGAGTAACTGTCGAAGAGGGTAAAAGCTCCGGGAATAGGCATTCCACTTTAAAATAGATTATCTACATACATGCCTCTGGCTATCATGCTTTGTTATGAAAACTTATATATCACTTACCTTTTATAGCGTATCCAACAGTAAACCACATTATTTTCAGAATATATCGAGCCTGAATGAGCGATAATTACACAGATTTACATTTGTAAAGGGCTATTTATTAATCATAGAGATGATTTTTGTGATTTTATAAGCAAAAAAAGGCGATGGTATAGCAATACATTTTTCAAAGGGCAAAATATGCCATTACTAATATGTTAGCGCTGCTTAAACATTTATCCAATGGTCAATAAGCGGTCCTGCATTTCCATAAACGGGATCGCAATGTGGAAACGGCGCCTTGGCAATCGCGTCCAGCATTTGCTGAGTGGGAGCCCCGCGACAGAGATCAAACTGCTGATCCGGCGGGTAACCCCCTACTACGGTGAAATCGTCACTGCTGCGCAGATTGCAGTGACCCGTTCCTGCAGGCAGCAGCATAATATCGCCGCCGCGCACAGTTACCTCTTGCCCCTCCGGGCCACCCAGCATAAGCAGAGCGTCACCGCGAGTAACGGCCAGCACCTCATGAGCATTGCTGTGGTAGTGATGGTAAGGGTAAATGCCATCAACCCACTGCGCAGGCCAGCCGTTTTTTTCAAATAGCTGCTGCGCTGTTTGAACGGCACTCTCGTCAGGGATAAAAATCTGGCGATAAATAAGCACAGGCAAATACGGGTTATTCGGTACCCAGTCATTAGCCGTAAGTAGCAGAACAGAGGTTGAGTCGGTTATGTCCGGCATAGTCTCTCTTCCAAAAGAAGGGGGTTATTTTAGCGTAGCCACTTCCGTTACCCGACGCCAGAAATGAGCCTTGCCAGCCAGCGCCAGACGCAAGTTTCTTTTTCCCGCAGCTGAAAATGGTAATCTCCTCAGTACCTTCTATATTTCGAGAAGTGCATCATATACCGGAGAAGTAAATATGAGATTTAAGGGATTAACAAAAGGCTTTTTCATCCTGATATTGCTGGTCGTCACGCTGGCATTTTTCGACATCATGACACCCTACTACTCGGCTATTTTATGGGCGGCGATTCTGGCGGTGATATTTCAGCCGCTCAAAAACCGACTGCGGGACAGGATCGCCGGGCGCAACGGGATTGCTTCCCTGCTGACGGTGCTGATTATCTGTCTTATCGTTTTTACTCCTCTGGCGATCATTCTCTCGTCGCTGGCGTTTGAGGCCAATACGGTTTACACCAAGCTGCAGGACAACAATACTCAGTTCCCGGTGGTGGTTGCCGATCTGGTGGCTCACCTGCCCAGCTGGGCACAACAGTTTCTGGCCGATCACGATCTGAACAACGCTACGCAGATCCAGCAGCAGCTGTCGCAGGTGGCATTAAAGAGCGGACAGTACCTTGCTGGCAGTGCGTTCCTGATCAGCAAGAGCACCTTCAGCTTTACCATTAACTTTGGCGTTATGCTCTACCTGCTCTTTTTCCTGTTGAAGGACGGGCCCTATATTGTTAACCAGGCACTGGAGTCATTGCCCCTCTCGCGCTATGTCAAGCATCACCTGTTTGCGAAATTCGCCGCCGTCTCCCGTGCGACCGTCAAGGGTACCGTCGTGATTGGCGTACTGCAGGGCATACTGGGCGGCATCGGCTTCTGGATTGTTGGTATCGATGGTAGCGTACTGTGGGGGGCATTGATGGCTTTCCTGTCGCTGGTGCCTGCGGTGGGCTCAGCGATTATCTGGGTGCCTGCGGCCATCTTCCTTTTTGCCACCAGTCAGATCTGGCAGGGCTTTTTTATTGTCGGCTTCTTTGTGATTATCGTCGGGCTGGTGGATAACCTGCTGCGCCCGGTACTGGTCGGTAAGGACACCAAAATGCCCGATTACCTGGTGCTTATCTCTACTCTGGGCGGTCTGGAGATCTACGGCATTAACGGCTTTGTGATTGGGCCGCTGATCGCCGCGCTGTTCCTGGCCTGCTGGAACCTGCTCTCCGGGAAAGATCATCAGGGCAACGCCGACGAGCTGGACGATGAGTTTATCGAGGAGGGACGGTTACCGCCTGAATCTTAATCCTCTCTTACGGCCAGGCAGTGCCTGGCCGTGACAAATCTGACCACTTTTCAGCATACATTGACCCCGAATAAAAAACGCCCTATCTTAGGATCCCCTGCCTTTTGATGTGGTTCCACATTTATGAAAATAGCTCTTACTTTGGTCGCCTCGGCAATGCTGAGCTGTGCGGTTTATGCTCAGGCTTCAGATACCGCTACGCTCTCTATTTCGGGTATGGTTGCTCCTCCCGCGTTTACCGTTAACACGCTTAAAACTGACGGTCAGCCAGGCGTACAGCGCGGCGTCTCCACTCAGGTCGTCTCCCTGCCGGGTGATGAAAATCGAAAAGTGATCGTAAGCGCCTGGGATTGATTATTGACGTATAAAAAAATATTCTCTACGGGTTGTGTCAGGACAGCCCGTTCTTTTACTCTCGGTTAATTACAGTTATTTATTATATGAATGAATAACTCATCAATAATATAATCACACCAAATATAATAAGTGACATAAATTGCTTTATGTCAAAAAATTGTATCCTTTAATTTGCCGCATTTCATATTGTGTGCAATTGTTTCCTTGTCAGAAATAACTCTCTCGTGGTTTAGGACTCAATACATTAAGGAAAATAAAATGAAAAAATCACTTATTACTGCCGCTGTATTAGCTGTCTCATTTGCTGCACCTGCTGCTTTTGCTGAAACTGTACCAGATAGTGACATGGGCACATTGATTATTAATGGATTTATAAAAGGCACAACCTGCCATTTTGCAAATGGCGCCCAGTCGGCAGAGATCCCTATGAATCAAATCGGTCTCGATGCTATGACTGGCCTTACTGCAGGGGATGCCTATGTAGGCTATCAGAATAAAACCAGCACATCTTTTAAAGTGAAATGCGCAGCCGGAACTGAAGTACCTACTCTTAAATTCCTTCCCGATCAGTTTGCTGTCACCGGTGATAAGAGCGTGACTAAAACTGTGGGAGGAACCGGTCAAGCTACGGGCGTTGGCTATGCCATCTTTATCAACGGCACACGTATTAACAGCGACGGAACTACTCCCATTTCCTCCGTAAAAAATGACAATGGCGAATACACTTTTGATATTTTCGCTCAATACGCCCGTGCGTCCGGCAATAATGTAACCGCAGGTGCCGTAGATTCAACGGTTACCTTTACCGTTGTAACAGACTGATTACCATCCCCGGCAGCCTCTGCCGGGTTTTTCTTGCGGAGACAGGATTATGAAAAGGATTTTTGCCGCTCTGCTGGCCGTAGCAGCATTGCCAGCATGGGGTGGCGTTTATATCTACGGAACGCGGGTTATCTACCCGGCTGCACAGAAAGAGGTCACCGTTCAGCTCATGAATCAAGGCGATCGCAGCGCGTTAGTGCAGGCGTGGATTGACGATGGTGATACGCAGACACCACCGGAGAAGCTGCAGGTCCCCTTTCTCCTGACGCCCCCCGTCGTTAAGGTCAACGGCAATGCCGGACAGCAGCTAAAGATTAAATTTCTGAAAGCAAATTTACCCCAGGATCGGGAATCACTCTACTATCTTAACGTACTGGATATCCCTCCCAACTCTGACAGCGGCTCTGAAACAAATAAGCTAAAATTTGCTCTGCAAAACAGGATCAAACTCATTTATCGCCCAACCAGCCTACCGGGCGTGAATAAAGAGACATTTTCTAAATTGCATATCACACGCTCTAACAATGGCCTGACCATTGAAAATACCTCTGCAAACTGGCTAACTATTACTGAAATTAAGAGCACGATAAAAATTAATAACGTGACGCTGTTACTGGCACCGCATGCCAGGGTAAACCTATCTGGAGCACCAGCTGCTAATCAGTATACCGTCACGCTTATTGATGATTACGGAAATTACTTGCGAGAAAATATTAAAAGCAATTAATAGTCAGGGAAGCCGCCATGTATAAATTTAACCTCATTACGATGGGGATTATCTCCTCTTTGCTTTTGCATATTGCTTCTGCCCGAGCTGAAACATTCGACACCCATTTTTTGCATGGGGGAATAAAAGGATCAAAAACATCCGATCTGGCGCTTGAAGGCGATAAACCCCTTCCCGGGGCATACGATCTGGATATCTATCTCAATGATGAATGGCGCGGGCGTTACAGTCTGGTTGTGGCTGATGATCCTGATAAAACTTGCTTACCTCTCTCTCAGCTACAGCAGATAGGTATTAAAACCGAGGCGTTTAAAAACCTGAAGCCGGAAGAGTGCATTGCACTCAGTGACGCTGTACAGGGTGGCAGCGTTAATTATGATCTCAGCCAGCTTGCGCTCAAACTCACCGTTCCTCAGGCCTGGGTTAACGCCCACGAGCGTGGCTACATGCCGCCGGAAACCTGGGATCGTGGGATTAATGCCTTCTACACCTCCTACTATGCCAGCCAGTACTACAGCGACTACAAACAGAACGGCACGAGTAAGAGCAGCTATATCAATTTTAACAGCGGCCTGAATTTATTGGGTTTCCAGCTGCACTCCAGCACCAACTACACCAAAACCGACGATAGCCAGGGTAAGTGGAAGAGCAATACGCTCTATCTGGAGCGTGGCATTCCTGAAATTCTGAGCACCGTCCGCGCCGGGGATATGTATACCGACGGCGAACTGTTTGACGCAGTGCGCTTTAACGGCGTCCGGCTGTGGCGTGATATGCAGATGCTGCCTGATTCTAAGCAGAACTTCACGCCAGTGGTACGCGGGATTGCCCAGAGCAATGCGTTAGTTACCGTGGAACAGAACGGCTTTGTGGTCTATCAGAGCGAAGTTCCTCCCGGCCCGTTTGCTATTGATGACTTACAGCTGGCGGGCGGCGGAGCCGACCTGGACGTTACGGTGAAAGAGGCGGATGGTACGACGACGCACTACCTGGTGCCCTTCTCCAGCGTGCCGAAAATGCTGCAGCCAGGCGTGGTGAAATATGACGTTTCTGCTGGACGTAGCCATATTGAGGGAGCCAGCAACCAGGCAGATTTTATGCAGGGAAGCTGGCAGTACGGCGTCAATAACCTGATAACGCTCTACACCGGTACGATGCTGGCGGATGACTATAATGCTTTCCTGGTAGGTAGCGGCTGGAATACTCGCATAGGGGCAATCTCGCTGGACGTCACTCGTTCCCACAGCAGCCAGGACGATGGCAAGACCTATGATGGCCAGAGTTATCAGGTTGCATGGAGTAAATATCTGTCGCCTACCGGCACCCAGCTATCAATGGCCGCATGGCGCTACTCTTCGAAAGATTACCGCACCTTTAACGATCACGTCTGGGCCAATAATAAAAATAGCTACCATCGTGACGATGACGATGTGTATGACATTGCCGACTACTACCAAAACGACTTTGGCCGTAAAAACAGCTTCTCGCTGGCCGTTAACCAGGCGCTGCCCACAGGCTGGGGATCGCTCTCCGGCAGCGCCCTATGGCGCGACTACTGGCAGCGGGGCGGAACCCGCAACGATGTCCAGCTAAGCTATTCGAACAGCTGGTCACGCGTTACTTATACCCTCTCCGTCAGCCAGTCCTACGATGAGGATGACCGGGAAGATAAACGGTTTAATATCTACTTCTCGATTCCTTTCTCGTGGGGTGATGATATCGCCACGCCACGGCGCGACCTGTACGTCTCTAACAGCACTACCTTTGATGATGACGGCTACCAGTCGAATAACACCAATATTAACGGTATTGCGGGCGAAAGGGATCAGTTTAACTATGGCGTGAACCTGAGCCACCAGCGGCAGGATCATGAAACCGCCGCAGGCGCGAACCTCGCCTGGCACGCCCCCTTCGCTACCCTTGACGGTAGCTATAGCCAGTCTAATCACTATAACCAGGCCAGCGGTAGCATTCAGGGCGGCGTGGTGGCCTGGAGCGGTGGCGTTAATTTAACTCATTCCCTCACCGAGACCTTTGCCATTATTGATGCGCCGGGGCTGGAAGGCGCTGCAATACAGGGCAACAAATTCAATACCACCAGTAAGCAAGGTAAAGCGATCTATAGCAGCTTAACCCCTTACCGTGAAAATACCCTGTTGCTGGATACCTCCAATACCGAAAGTGACGTCGCGTTAAACGGCAATCGCAAAGGTATTGTGCCCTATCGTGGCGCGGTCGTGCTGGCTAAGTTTGATACGGACAGTCGTAAGCCGCACCTTTTCACAGCCAGACGCCCGGACGGTTCTCCGCTGACCTTTGGCTATGAAGTAGAAGACGATGCAGGCCAGAATGTAGGCGTAGTCGCCCAGGGCAGCCAGCTATTTATTCGTACTGATAGCGTGCCGCAGTCTGTGCATGTCGCTACGGATAAACAGCAGAGTCTCTTCTGTACCATCACATTCGGTAAAACAATCGACGAAAGCAAAGTTTATACTTGCCGCTAAAAGGAATGACTATGCGTATTTTACTGGCACTTATTACGGTATTTGCTGTTTTTCAGGCTCAGGCTTATTGCTATATTACTGGGAGTACTAACCAAAGGGAAGTAACATCAGATCCTATTGAGCTTAATCTGGATACAAATTCTGGGACTATTACCAAAACAGTCAATCTAAAAAGTGACACTCCTGATTTTAAATGTTTCTTGGGCACTTCACAAACTAACACCTTTAGCCTATCAACTGCCAATGGTAGCGCCCAGTATTATTCCATTACAAATGGCGTTCACCGCCTGGTGTTGAAAGTCTCTCTGGAGTCGCAGTCTCCTACTCAATCCTCTTTTTATACTGGTCCTATAATAGGAACCACTACCTATAAAGCCGAACAACTTAACTCGCAATTTTCTTACAAGTTAACATATAGTGTTCAAAGCATTGAACACGAAACCAGTGCAAAAAGCCAAAGCATCAATGAGCCATTTCCACTTGATGACTATATTATTATCAGGCCTTACCCCTGTTCTAATAACATTTGTTATCTTGGGTTTAATAATTCCGCACACCAATACATAAATAAAGTTAGAGTAGTCGCCAAATTTACTCCTACTACCTGTGCTTTTGGAAACCAGGAGGTTTCAGCAAAGGATATCAGCTATCATGAAATTGATAGCAACGCCTTCGACACGCCTAAGACGATACAGCCAACGTTGAAGTGCAGCACCACAACCAGCATGGCGACCAGCAATATCTATTACCACTTTGAACCTATCAGCAACATCAACAACGGTATACTAGAAAACGATTTAGCTACACAACCGGGAAGTGCGGGAGAAGTTGGATTTAAGCTAAGGAATAATGGTGAGGATCTTATTTTTCAGCCCAGCCAGAAATTTACTCTTGCTAACCGGGGTAATGCCGTATCGAATTCGATAGATTATCCGCTCAATTTACAGCTCCGCTATGCCCGCTATGGTAATAAAGTGTTTACTGGCAAGGTCCAAAGCAAGGTCAAAGTCGTTGTGGATTATGATTAAGAGCAAGCGATAACAAACTCACCTGTGGTTCTTGAACCATAATGAGGTAAAAGACCACAGGAGAATAAGATGTCCGAACAAGCCTATACCATTCCTGACACCATGACCGCGATTGACATTACTCAGCCCGGCGGGCCGGAGGTTCTGCAGGCGACAACGCGCCCGGTGCCGTCTCCGCAGGCGAACGAAGTGCTGATCCGCATCGTTGCCGCAGGGGTTAACGGTCCGGACGTGTTGCAGCGTAAGGGGCAGTATGCGCCGCCGCCAGGGGCGTCTGATATCCCAGGCCTGGAGGTATCAGGTGTCGTGGTTGCCGTTGGCGCTGAGGTGCAAAGTTTCGCGCCGGGAGACCGGGTTGCCGCCCTGATTACCGGCGGCGGCTACGCTGAGTACTGCACTGCCCATGAGAGCAATACCCTGCCCCTGCCGCCCGGACTGAACTTTGTCGAAGCGGCGGCGCTGCCGGAAACCTTTATGACGGTCTGGCTTAACATGTTCCAGCGCGGCCAGTTTAAAGCCGGTGATATTATCCTGATCCACGGCGGCGCATCCGGCATTGGCACCACGGCGACCATGCTGGCAAAAGCCTTTGGCGCAGCGAAGATCATCACAACCGTGGGTTCCGACGAACACCGTCAGGCCAGCCTGAAGCTCGGCACGGACGTTGCCGTGCTCTATAAAGAAGAGGATTTTGTTGAGGTGACCAAAAAGGTGACCGACGGGCATGGGGCAGACATTATCCTTGATATCATCGCGGGTGATTATGTTGCGCGAAACTACGAGGCAGCGGCGATGCACGGGCGTATCGTGCAGATTAGCGTGCTCGCCGGCCCAGCTAAAGAGCTAAACCTGTTCCCGATGCTCACCAAGCAGCTGATGCATATCGGCTCTACCCTGCGCTCGCGCTCGCCCGCCGCTAAAGCTGAAATCATTGAAGAGCTTAACGACCACGTCTGGCCGCTGATTGAGGCCGGGAAGCTTAAACCGCAAATCTACAAAACGTTCCCGCTCGCGGAGGCGGCCGATGCTCACCGGTTACTGGATGAGGGGACGCATATCGGCAAGGTTGTCTTAATTGCGGATGAGGATGAAGCAACGGACCGTATATAATCAGCCGTAATATGACAAACGGGGATTATAAATGGATCAGCTGGTAGCGATACGGGCTTTTGCCCGGGTAGTAGAGGCAGGTAACTTCACCCGGGCGGCAGACTCGCTGGAGATGCCCAATGCTACGGTCAGCAAGCTGATTCAGGAGCTGGAGGCGCACCTTGGCGTGCGCCTTTTGCAGCGCACTACCCGGCGCGTGACGGTCACCCCCGAAGGGCGCGACTACTATGAAAAGAGCGCCCGCATCCTGCGCGACCTGGAAGATATCGATACCTCCTTTAGCGCAGCCCGCAGCAAGCCGCGCGGGCTGCTGCGCATCGATATCGGTGGATCTACCGCCCGCGACGTGCTCATCCCTATCCTTCCCGAGTTTATGACGCGCTATCCGGATATCCGCATCGATCTGGGGGTATCCGACCGCGCCGTCGATCTGATCAGCGATAACGTCGACTGCGTGATCCGCGGCGGCCCGCTGGAGAGCTCGTCCCTTATTGCCCGCCATATTGGCTCGGCAACGCTCATCACCTGTGCGACGCCGGAGTACCTTAAAGCCTTCGGCACGCCCGCCTACCCGGAGGAGCTAAAAAACGGCCACCGGCTGGTAAGCTATCTCTCACCACAAAACGGCAGAGCCTTCCCTTTTCGCTTCGAGCATAACGGCGAGAAAACGGACATTAAGGTCGATCATCGTATCGGCGTTAATGAGAGTAATGCCCATCTGGCGGCAGGCCTGGCGGGGCTGGGCGTTATTCAGACCTTTAGCTATTCGACGGCTGAGGCGCTGCGCAACGGCACGCTGGTGGAGATCCTCAAAGCGTGGCGGCCTGCGCCCTATCCTTTTCATGTAGTCTATCCGCAGAGCCGTCACGTCACGCACCGGCTACGCGTGTTTATCGACTGGCTGCTGGAGCGCTTTCCGCAGCGAGTGGCGGGAGCGTGATGTACCCTCCAGCGATGATTGTAAAATAGACGATTCATTGCGCACGCTGCCAGCGGCCAGGTTATAAATAGGGAGAGTCTATTGCGGATACGCGCCTATGATGCGGCTAACCCTGATCCTGCTTGGCATTGATTTTCTGCGATCGCACTGGCGCGGCCTGCGTCGTTTCGGCTGGGTAACGCTCACCGCAGGCGTAGTGCTGTTTATCGACGCGCTGGACGGCGCGCTATTCTTCCCCATTGAGCTTTTTGCCTCGCTGCTGCTGTTTGAAGGCGGCGCGACGCTGATGGTGGCCCACAGCGGCATGGGCGGCCAGCGTATTCTGCGCTACGTCAAGGGCGCAGCCTTCTCTCTTGCTGCGGTACTGATCCTCGCCGGGAACCACGATGGTAACTTTCTGCTGTCGATGATCTTCGGCCTGCTCTTCCTGTTTGATGGCGCGCTGCAGATCGCCTCTGCGGTTGTCGTCCGCTATCAACGCTGGCGGCCTGCGCTGTGGGGCGGGATCGTCGAGATCGTGCTGGCCCTGTTTTTCTTTCAGCCCTGGCCCTCTGACTATGCCGGCACCGTTCCCTACTGCCTGGGCCTGGTGCTCGCCTTTGCCGGCTGGAACCTGTTTATCCTCGCGAATCGCGTCAAACGGGCCGCGGCTAACCCTGGCCTGAAGGGCGAAGAGTTTATGGCGGAGACGGATACGCCTCCTCCCGCCGTGGTGGAGTGGGAAGGGCCGCCGGACGACGATGAAAAAGCCCTGACCGTTCATGTCTGGACCCCGGTGGGCTCCGCCGCAAGCGAGGCCGTTCCGCGCCCGGTTATCAGCCGCTATATCGCCGCCGTCGATCGCAACGGCGTCATCTCCACCGGCCATGCCGCGCTGGAGTCCCCCGGCGGCATCTATATCAGCCTCTACCCCGCCGTACAGATCGACCGCTCACCAGATGCGTTTGCCCGTACGCTACGTGCTACACCGGAAAACGACGTGCCGGGACAGTTTCAGCCGGACTATGCCACGGAGTCGGTACAGTGGTGCCCATCGACACGCAAGGTGCGCATCCGTAACTACAGCGAGGCGCGGCTGGCAGCGTTTTGGGAGCGCTATCGTCAGGATGAGTCCTACAATCTGACGCATCGGAACTGCTCCAGCACCGTGGCCCGGGCGCTGGAGGCTGCACTGGAGGGATCGGTCGGACGGCTGTGGCAGGCGCGCGGGTTCTGGATGGCGATGGGTAAGCTGATGTCCACGCCGGAGCTGTGGGTGGCCCTCCAGCTGCGCAAACGCGCAGAGACGATGGCCTGGACGCCGGGGCTGGTGCTCGACTATGCTCGCGCCCTGAGTATGCTCGCCGACCCACGTCCGACCGGCTGGTTTAACACCGTTGGCCGTGCACTGAAAAGAATGTTCCATCGCCGGGTGGCCTGGGAGAAAGGCGAAAGCGGCGAAGGGATGGAGGGGGAGTAATCGCCCCGCATAACACTACTCCGCCCTGGACTGCGCATACTTATAGAGCCGGTCGCGGGCGAGGTTTTTCATCTTCACCTCGCACATGATGTCAAAATCCGCAAACGAGAGCGCCCAATCGTTGAGCGTCGGGTTGAAGAAGAAGTCCGAGTGCGCCCTGAGCTTGGTTTTTGGCACGCCAAGGCTGCCCTGATCCGGGAAGCCCTGCTCAGGGATAATTCCCTCCTGCGAAATGGAGTAGTGCATCACCGGCCTGACGTCCCGCCAGGAGGCCTTAACTTGCGCAATACGCGGATCGTTGGGCTGGATAAACGCCCCCTCCTTCACCCAGTGATGGTGAATATCCACCACGATCGGGCAGAGCGCTTGCGCCTGGAGGACATCATCTAGCGAGCAGGATATCTCGTCGTTCTCGACGGTCAGCATCCGCCTGGCCTCCGGGCTAAGCCTGCCGAAAGCGCTTTTGAACCCGGCAAAGCCCGCTTTACCATTCATATGAATATTGATTTTGAAATCCTGGAAGGTTTTGCCATAGCCCATCAGCGTCGCGCAGAGAGCATGGTACTCCACATCCTCCAGGGCTCGCTCCACCACCAGCACATTGTCCGAGGCGAGCACCGAGTACTGCCCAGGGTGAAACGAGAGGCGGATATCGTTAGCCCGCGCGAAATCACCGCATTTGGTGAACAGCGGATAGAGCTCCGGCAAGAACTCCTTATACAGCGCCGTGGCCTCGGGCACGGTATAGAGCGGCAGCAGATCGCTGCCGATGCGCATCATCCGTAGCGCGGGCGGCAACTGGGCCAGCTCCTGAAAAAGCAGATAGAGGTTGGTCAGGTTGGTCGCTGACAGCATGTAGATCAGCTTTGATCGCTCTTCGCTCTCCAGACTTAAAAATCGCGTACGGGTAGTGGCTTTAAAGGGGAAACGCTGCTTTAAATCCGGGTCCAGAAACTTACAAGCGAAGCCTAATTTCATGTGTCCTCCACAAGATAACCTTATGCGAGTGTAGCAGGCATTACCGTAGTCCTTCTGTTTAAGCAAAGGCGTTATACTATCGGCACATTTTTTAAGGCTGTCGTTACTGATATGAAAAGGGTTAAATCCCGCACTGTTATTCTGCTTATTGCCCTTGTTGCACTGCTGGCCTGGTGGCTGGTTCCGCACTATAGCGATGAGGATAAGGCCTGGTACGCCTCGGTACTGTGCACCGTAAAAAGCAGCTCTCCTGCGGCTGGACTGACCGAAATGGAGCAGATGATCGAAGGCGGCAATTCGGATTATGCGTTGAAGAAAACACACTTCTCTCCGTCGCTAGGCAAGAAGATGCTTCACGCCTGGGAGCAGCTTAGCGATACAGAGAAGCAGCAGGCGATGGAAACGCCGAAAGGGTGCGCCGGGCCGCTGCTGGCGAAGATGGGTGACTAGTCGATGTACTGGCTGAAACGGAGAAGATAGCCGTCAGGATCCTGCACCAGAAACTCCCGCTGACACGCCTCTGTGTCGCCTGTGCTGTAAGCGTTATCGCGAAGGGTACGATATAGCGCGATGCCATTGGCCTGCAGGCGGGCGACAATCGGCGCGACATCATCTACTTCAATTTGAAAATTTACGCCCCGTCCCAGCGGCCGGACAAGTTTAGCCGTATTCCAACCGCTATCGTGGTACTGCTCAAGCATCAGCTGCGCCTCGCCTATACAAACGTAGGCAAACTCCGGATCGTGACGTCTGATCATGACAGAAAATCCAAGGATCTCGACGTAAAAGTGCAGCGAGGCGGGGAAATCCGTTACGGTCAGTTCGGGAACCATGCGGTTCCAGTAGGTTTGGTCAGACATTGTCACTCCCTGGAAAACAAGTAAGCCTATCTTGCGTCCAATCATCTGAGCGAGCATGCCCGGAAAATTGACGTGATTTTTGGTAACAATGACACAAACGTGACACAGGGAGGAAATCAGGCAGGCTTGAAGTAAGCTTAAGTGCTTGAATACTAATGGCACGCCCTACAGGATTCGAACCTGTGACCTACGGCTTAGAAGGCCGTTGCTCTATCCAGCTGAGCTAAGGGCGCATTGCGCGAGATGCTCCACCTAAACGGTGGAAACGCCTGGGATTATACGGTCAACGCCCGGTGAGTCAATGGCTTTGCGGTCAGATGCTGTTGAAATGAGCATCGAGCCGCACTTTAGGCCCCTCTCACGCATGAATAATGCAAACGTTAACTGACAGCACGGCGCGCTTCTGACACACTATACACCATCCCCTCTACTTCAATTTACAGATGGAATCTTCTCTCTGATGGTAGCAAAGATTATTGATGGTAAAACGATTGCGCAGCAGGTGCGCTCTGAGGTTGCGGAAAAAGTGAAAGCCCGCGTTGCGGCAGGATTACGCGCCCCCGGGCTGGCCGTTGTGCTGGTCGGCAGCAACCCTGCATCGCAGATTTACGTTGGCAGCAAACGCAAAGCGTGTGAAGAGGTGGGCTTTATCTCCCGCTCGTACGATCTGCCGGAAACCACCAGCGAAGCTGAACTGCTGACCCTGATCGACACACTCAACGCCGACCGTGAGATTGACGGCATTCTGGTACAGCTGCCGCTGCCGGCAGGTATCGATAACGTGAAGGTGCTGGAACGTATCGCGCCGGACAAAGACGTTGATGGCTTCCACCCCTACAACGTGGGCCGCCTGTGCCAGCGCGCGCCGCGCCTGCGCCCCTGCACCCCGCGCGGGATCGTTACCCTGCTGGAGCGCTACAACATCGACACCTACGGGCTGAATGCCGTAGTGATCGGCGCATCTAACATCGTGGGCCGCCCGATGAGCATGGAACTGCTGCTGGCAGGCTGCACCACCACCGTCACCCATCGCTTTACCAAAAACCTGCGCCAGCACGTAGAGAACGCCGATCTGCTGATCGTCGCCGTGGGCAAGCCGGGCTTTATTCCTGGAGAGTGGATCAAAGAGGGGGCGATCGTTATTGACGTCGGCATCAACCGCCTCGAAAGCGGCAAAGTGGTCGGTGACGTGGTGTACGAAGACGCCGCCTCACGTGCCGCCTATATCACCCCCGTTCCGGGCGGCGTAGGCCCGATGACCGTCGCAACGCTGATTCAGAATACGTTGCAGGCGTGCGAAGAGTATCACGACGTAGAGGAAGCATAAGATGGCAACGTTCTCATTAGGTAAACATCCGCACGTTGAGCTGTGCGATCTGCTGAAGCTGGAAGGCTGGAGCGAAAGCGGCGCGCAGGCGAAAAATTTCATTGCCGATGGCCTGGTCAGCGTCGATGGCGTAGTGGAAACCCGCAAACGCTGCAAGATCGTGGCAGGACAAACGGTCACCTTTGATGGTCAAAGTATCACTGTAACTGATTAATCCCGCCTAAATGGCCCTTAATTCATAAGGGCCATTGCTCGATCCACGTCAAAGAATAACAAATTCGTCTGGCTTCCCAGCAGATTTCTGTTGCGGCCCGCAATGGCTTAAATCACGATAAGTAAAACGTTCTACTAAAACGTTCTACTTAACGAAGTCATTACAATAATAACGCCATCACCAGGGTTTCTATAATCGGGGGAAAACCGCATGAGTCTGCTGTCGGGGTTCGTAAAATCGCTATCGAAGTTATCTATGATTGGCCGTGCGTTGATGCTGCCAATCTCACTGTTGCCTGCCGCCGGCCTGCTGCTGGCGTTTGGTGATAAGTTTCACCTGCCGCTGATGATGAACGCCGGTGGGGTTATCTTTGATAACCTGCCGCTGCTGTTTGCCATCGGCTCTGCGGTGGGGCTGGCCTCGGAATCCGGCATCGCCGCGCTCTCGGCGGCGGTCTCGGTATTTATTACCAATATGACCATCGGCACGGTGCTGTCGATTACTCCAGAGATGGCCTCCCAGGGCGGTAAATACGCTATGGTGGTCGGTATCCCGACGCTGCAGATGGGCGTCTTTGGCGGCCTAATCTGTGGCATCCTGGCCGCGTGGTGCTATAACCGCTTCCATACCATGCAGCTGCCGGAATTCCTCGGCTTCTTTTCCGGCAAACGCTTTGTCGCCATTGCTACCGCATTTCTGTCGTTCCTGCTCGGCCTGCTGCTGCCCTACGTCTGGCAGCATATCCAGGCGGGTATCGATGCGCTCTCGGTCGTGGTGAACGGTGATAACCAGGCCGCGTCGACCTTTATCTTTGGGCTGGTAGAACGTGCGCTGATCCCGCTCGGCCTGCACCACATCTGGTATCCGTCGTTCTGGTACTCGTTTGGCGACTACACCACTCAGGCGGGCCAGGTTATTCACGGCGACCAAACTATCTGGTTCAAAATGCTGGAAGATGGCGTCAAGTCGTTCAGCAGCGACACCTACCAGAATGCCGGTAAGTTTATGCAGGGCGAGTTCCCACTGATGCTGTTTGCGCTGCCTGCCGCCTGTCTGGCGATGTATCATGAAGCGCATACCCGTAATAAAAAGATCGCCTCCGGTATTCTCTTCTCTGCCGCGCTGACCTGCTTCCTGACCGGGATCACCGAGCCGGTTGAGTTTACCTTTATCTTCGTTGCGCCGGTGCTCTACGTCTTCAACGCCATCATGGCCGGGCTGTCGTATATGTGCATGTACCTGCTCCATGCGCACATCGCGAAATCCTTCTCAGCGGGCCTGATCGACTACATCTCGTTCGGTATTCTGCCGTCGTTTAACGGCTACCAGACCAACTTCCTGAACGCGATTATCGTCGGCATCCCGATGGGTCTGATCTACTACTTCACCTTCCGCTTTGTGATCCGCCGCTTCGACGTTAAGACGCCGGGCCGCACCGAAGTGACCGCTAACGTTAACGATAAAACCGATGACGAGCTGGCGACCGAAATCGTTGCCCTGCTGGGCGGTGCAAACAATATCAGCTCGGTAGGCTCGTGCATCACCCGCCTGCGTCTTGAAGTCGCGAAGAGCGAGCTGGTGGACAAAGACGGCCTGAACGGTGTCGGCGCGCGTGGCGTGGTGTTCGTTGGCGATAACGGCATCCAGGTGATTTTCGGCGCACGCGCGCAGTTTATTGCCCAGACCATGTCGGGCATGATCGGCAAGTAACCTGAGGCTGTTAAGGTGATTAGGTCTCCTGTATCGTACAGGAGACTTTTCATCGTTGACTGCATAGCCGTTAAGTTCAGGGAGTGGATTTGAAGAAGGTCAGCATTATTGATGTCGCGAAGCTGGCGGGGGTCTCTGTCTCGACCGTTTCGCTGGTGCTTCGCCAGAAAGGGAAAATATCGACCGCCACGATTGAAAAGGTGCAGCAGGCGATCGACACGCTCGGCTACGTTCACAACGTGGCGGCAGCGAACCTCCGCGCCAACACCTCTAACCTGATTGGCCTGATCCTGCGCGACTTTAGCGACAGTTTTTCGGTGAAGGTGATGGCCAGCACCGTGCTGGAGCTGGAGAAGCAGGGCTACATGGTTTTTCTCAGCCAGCCTCTGAACGATAGCGACAGCCTTGAGCGCTGCCTGCTCTCGTTTAAACAGCAGGGCGTAGCAGGCGTGATCTATCTTGCCTCCGATGCCACCACCTCGCGTCTGCCGAAGCTTATCCGCACCTGTCCCCTGCCGCTGGTTGTGGTATCGCAATCGCTGCTGGAGGAGGAGTGCAACCTGGTGATGCGCGATAACCGCCAGGCCGCCAGCCTTGCCACCCGCTACCTGATCGAGCGCGGCCACCGCAGCATCGCCTACATCGGCGGTACGGAGAGTAGCCTGATCCGCCAGCAGCGGCTGGCCGGGTTTCGCAGCGCGCTGACCCAGTACGGACTGGTGACCCGGGAGGAGTCTACCCCGGCCTGCATGGAGGGGACCCACGCGGCGAGCCACGCGACCCGGCAGCTGCTGGAGAAGAACAACACCATCACCGCCCTGCTCTGCCACTCGCCTGATGCAATGATCGGCTCGCTCTCCGGCATTCATCAGGTAGGTCGTACGGTAGGAAAAGATGTGTTCCTGACACAGCAGGTGGCGCTGGTCGGTTTCGAGGATATGCTGCACGTGAACTTAACGTCGCCCTCGTTTACCTACGTATCGTCGGCAAGCGAAGAGACTGGACGCCAGGCAGCGTCGCTGATGATCCGCAAAATCAAAGAGCCGGATCTGCTGACTCAGCGCATCACCCTCTCGGGACAGCTGGTAACGCGCGAGTCGGCTTAAGATAGAGGGATTGCAGACCCTGTAGGCCCGGTAAGCGCAGCGCCACCGGGCGTTGATCTGTTGGCTCTGTCATGCCGGGTGGCGCTTCGCTTACCCGGCCTACAAAACCCGTCGTCTTACTTACGACGCCAGGTGGTTCCCTGCGGGCCATCTTCCAGCACGATCCCCATCTCGTTCAGACGGTCACGCGCCGCATCCGCCGCTGCCCACTCTTTAGCTTTACGCGCGTCCAGACGCTGCTGGATCAGGGCTTCGATCTCCGCTACCTCACCATCATCCGCCTGGGCTCCGCTCTGCAGGAAGGCTTCCGGATCCTGCTCCAGCAGACCGAGCACGGCAGCCAGCTTGCGCAGATGAGATGCCAGCGCGTTCGCCGCCTGCATGTCTTCGCTCTTCAGACGGTTAACGTCGCGGGCCATATCAAACAGCACCGAGTAGGCTTCCGGGGTGTTGAAGTCGTCGTCCATCGCCTCGATAAAGCGCGTTTCGAAGGCCTCGCCGCCCGCTGCCGCAACAGATGTGTCGGTACCGCGTAATGCGGTGTAGAGACGCTCCAGCGCCGAGCGCGCCTGCTTGAGGTTCTCTTCGCTATAGTTAAGCTGGCTGCGGTAGTGACCGGACATCAGGAAGTAACGGATGGTCTCCGCATCGTAATACTTCAGCACGTCGCGCACGGTAAAGAAGTTGCCCAGCGACTTGGACATTTTCTCGCGGTCAACCATCACCATGCCGGAGTGCATCCAGTAGTTCACGTACTCGCCGTCATGGGCGCAGGTAGACTGGGCGATTTCGTTTTCATGGTGCGGGAACATCAGGTCCGATCCGCCGCCGTGAATGTCGAAATGGTGGCCCAGCTGCTTGCAGTTCATCGCCGAGCACTCAATGTGCCAGCCCGGACGCCCTTCGCCCCACGGTGACGGCCAGCTCGGCTCGCCCGGCTTGGACATCTTCCACAGCACAAAATCCATCGGGTTGCGTTTGATCTCAGCGACTTCGACGCGCGCCCCGGCCTGCAGCTGCTCCAGATCCTGGCGCGACAGCTTGCCGTAGTTGGGATCGGTCGGCACGGAGAACATCACGTCACCGTTGTCAGCCACGTAGGCATGGCCGCGCGCGATCAGGCGCTCGGTGATCTCGATGATTTCGTGAATATGGTGGGTGGCGCGCGGCTCGCTGTCCGGACGCAGGATGTTCAGGGCGTCAAAGTCAGCGTGCATCTCGCCAATCATGCGATCCACCAGCGCAACAAAGCTTTCGCCGTTTTCATTAGCACGTTTGATGATCTTGTCGTCGATATCGGTGATGTTACGCACGTACTTCAGCTCATAACCGAGGAAACGCAGGTAGCGTGACACCACGTCAAAAGAGACGAAGGTGCGGCCGTGGCCGATATGGCAGAGATCGTAAACGGTGATACCACACACGTACATGCCCACTTTCCCGGCATGAATAGGTTTGAATTCCTCTTTTTGGCGCGTCAGCGTATTAAAAATTTTTAGCATCAAAGATTCCGTTAAGACGTGTGTGGAGAATGAACTCAGTATGATACCCATAATTGATAACCGAAGCAGCACCCTTTGCAAGGTGATCGAACCTTGCGGTTATGCTATAACAGGCGACTATACGTGACCCACAGCTGGGTCGATGCTCTACACTACCGGAACAGGATGCAAAAATGGTTACTTTCCACACTAATCACGGCGATATCGTAATCAAAACTTTCGATGACAAAGCGCCTGAAACTGTTAAGAACTTCCTGGACTACTGCCGCGAAGGTTTCTACAACAACACCATTTTCCACCGTGTTATCAATGGCTTTATGATCCAGGGCGGCGGTTTTGAGCCGGGCATGAATCAGAAAGCGACCAAAGACGCGATCAAAAACGAAGCGAACAACGGCCTGAAAAACACCCGTGGCACGCTGGCGATGGCCCGTACTCAGGCTCCGCACTCTGCAACCGCCCAGTTCTTTATTAACGTAGCAGACAACGACTTCCTGAACTTCAGCGGTGAAAACATGCAGGGCTGGGGCTACTGCGTATTCGCCGAAGTGGTTGAAGGCATGGACGTAGTCGACAAAATCAAAGCGGTCTCTACCGGTCGCAGCGGCATGCACCAGGACGTTCCTAAAGAAGACGTGATCATCGAAAACGTAACCGTCAGCGAGTAATCGTGGCGACGCTTTTCATCGCAGATCTGCATCTCTCTACAGAAGAACCGGCGATCACCGCCGGTTTTCTGCGTTTTCTGGCCGGTACGGCGCGTGACGCCGATGCCCTCTATATTCTTGGCGATCTCTTTGAAGCCTGGATTGGCGACGACGATCCCAATCCCCTGCATCAGCAGATCGCGGCCGCACTGAAGGCGCTGAGCGACAGCGGCGTGCCCTGCTACTTTATCCACGGCAATCGTGACTTCCTGCTGGGCCAGCGCTTCGCTCGTGAGAGCGGCATGACGCTGCTGCCGGAAGAGGTAGTGCTCGACCTCTACGGTCGCCGGGTGCTGATTATGCATGGCGATACCCTCTGCACCGACGACGCGGGCTATCAGGCGTTTCGCGCTAAGGTTCACCAGCCCTGGCTGCAAAAACTGTTTCTTGCCCTACCGCTGTTTATTCGTCATAGGGTGGCGGCGAAGATGCGCGCCGACAGCAAAGCGGCCAACAGCAGTAAGTCTCTCACCATTATGGATGTGAACCCGCAGGCTGTAAGCCATGCGCTGGAACGCCATAAGGTACAGTGGCTTATCCACGGCCATACCCACCGCCCGGCCGTGCACGAGATGACCGCCAACGGCGAACCGGCGTTTCGCTGCGTGCTGGGCGCCTGGCATAGCGAAGGTTCAATGGTAAAAGTCTCCCCACAGCAGGTCGAACTTATCGCTTTTCCGTTTTAATAACTTAACAATTTGCCCGCAAGGTTAGCCGCGCAACCGTTTTCCTTGCGGGATTTCCATGCTATTCTCTGTGCCCTGTTACGCGTTATGCCGCACACCCACAGGAGTTTTTAGACGCATGTCTTCGAGCAATAATCCGGTACGTATCGCCATCGTGATGGGGTCCAAAAGCGACTGGGCAACCATGCAGTTCGCCGCTGAAGTCCTCGATATCCTGAACGTTCCCCACCATGTTGAAGTCGTTTCTGCCCACCGCACGCCGGATAAACTGTTTAGCTTCGCCGAAGGCGCAGAGCAGAATGGCTATCAGGTGATTATTGCGGGTGCAGGCGGCGCGGCGCATCTGCCGGGCATGATCGCCGCCAAAACGCTGGTGCCGGTGCTGGGCGTGCCGGTACAGAGCGCAGCGCTGAGCGGCGTTGACAGCCTCTACTCCATCGTTCAGATGCCGCGCGGTATTCCAGTGGGCACGCTGGCGATTGGTAAAGCCGGCGCCGCCAACGCGGCATTACTGGCAGCGCAGATCCTTGCTACCCACGACCGTGACCTGCATCAGCGTATGGTGGAGTGGCGTAACGCCCAGACCGACGAGGTGCTGGATAACCCGGACCCGCGAGGTGCGGCATGAAGCAGGTATGCGTCCTCGGCAACGGCCAGCTGGGCCGGATGCTGCGCCAGGCCGGTGAGCCGCTGGGCATCGCCGTCTGGCCGGTGGGGCTGGATGCCGAGCCGGAAGCTGTGCCTTTTGCGCAGAGCGTGATCACCGCTGAGATCGAGCGCTGGCCGGAAACGGCGTTGACCCGCGAGCTGGCACGCCATCCGGCATTTGTTAACCGCGACGTTTTTCCCATTATTGCCGACCGTCTGACCCAGAAGCAGCTCTTTGACCGTCTCTCTCTGGCGACTGCGCCGTGGCAGCTGCTGTCGAGCGCCGAAGAGTGGCCCGAGGTGTTTAATGCCCTTGGCGAGCTGGCGATCGTTAAGCGCCGGGTGGGTGGCTACGACGGCCGCGGCCAGTGGCGTCTGCGCGCCAGTGAGATCGATACGCTGCCTGAAGAGTGTTACGGGGAGTGTATCGTCGAGCAGGGCATTAACTTCTCCGGTGAAGTGTCGCTGGTGGGCGCGCGCGGGCATGACGGCAGCACCGTGTTCTATCCCCTGACCCATAACCTGCATCAGGACGGCATTCTGCGCACCAGCGTGGCTTTCCCGCTGGCTGACGCTGAGCAGCAGGCGCAGGCCGAAGCGATGCTGGGGGCAATCATGAGCGAGTTGGGCTACGTCGGCGTGATGGCGATGGAGTGTTTTGTAACCCCTGGCGGGCTGCTGATTAACGAGCTGGCTCCACGGGTGCACAACAGCGGCCACTGGACGCAAAACGGCGCGTCGATCAGCCAGTTTGAGCTGCACCTGCGCGCCATCACCGGCCTGCCGCTGCCGAATCCGGTGGTCAACGCCCCGTCGGTGATGATCAACCTAATCGGCAGCGACCTGAACTACGACTGGCTGAAGCTGCCGCTGGTGCATCTGCACTGGTACGATAAAGAGGTGCGCGCCGGCCGCAAGGTGGGACATCTAAACCTCAACGACAGCGATATCGATCGCCTGAGCGCGACTCTGGAAGCGATCGTGCCGCTATTACCACCTGAGTATGCCAGCGGTATCGCATGGGCGTGCGCTAAGCTCGGTTAAGCGTTTCCGCCTTGTTTGTCATGTAAACCGGGTATGCACAAGTGCAACCCGGTAGTCCCTCTCCCCCTATCATTTTTTTGCCCCCATCGCACCAATGGACGCGTAAAATAGCGCGATCTAATGTACAACGTCGCCCTTTGATATGCAGAAGGAAGTCCTATGAGCGAAGGCATGGATTATTACGCGATCCTCACCGCTGATACCCCCCTGCTGGATGTACGCGCCCCGGTTGAATTTGCCCAGGGTGCAATGCCGTCGGCAATCAATCTCCCGTTGATGAACGACGAAGAGCGTGCGGCGGTCGGCACCTGTTATAAACGCCAGGGCCCTGAGGCCGCGTTAACGCTTGGACATCAGCTGGTGTCAGGCATCACGCGCGAACAACGCATTCAATCATGGCGTAATGCCTGCCTGCGCCATCCCGACGGCTATCTGTGTTGCGCCCGTGGTGGCCAGCGCTCGCATATCACACAACAGTGGCTGCGAGAGGCAGGCATTGACTATCCGTTAATTCACGGCGGCTATAAGGCCCTGCGTCAGGCGGCAATAATAGCGACGGAGCAGCGCGTCCAGCGTCCGCTGATCCTGATCGGCGGCTGCACCGGCAGCGGTAAAACCGATCTGGTGCGCCAGCATCCTGACGGCATCGATCTGGAAGATCTGGCTCGCCACCGTGGATCGTCATTTGGCCGCACGCTGCAGGCACAGCGTTCGCAGGCAAGCTTTGAAAATGCGCTGGCGGTAGAACTGCTTAAGCGCGACGCGGCGCGCCTGGTGCTGGAAGATGAAGGCCGGACGATCGGCGGCAACCATTTGCCGGGATGCCTGTACGATCGCATGGTAGCGTCGCCTATCGCGGTGGTGGACGATCCTTTTGACCTGCGCGTGGCGCGTCTGCATAACGACTATTTTGTGCGTATGCAGCGCGAGTTTATTGCGGCACAGGGTGAGGAGGCAGGCTGGCTGGCCTATGCGGAGTATCTGCATCACGGGCTGTTCGCCATCCGCCGTCGTCTGGGATTGCAGCGTTTTGCCGAACTCAGGGCGCACCTTGATACTGCTCTGGCGATCCAGCTGCAGCACGGCGATACCCGCGGTCACAATGGCTGGCTGGTGCCGTTGCTAAAGGAGTATTACGATCCGATGTACCGCTATCAGTTAGAGAAGAAAGCCGCGAAGATTGTCTTTCGCGGCTCGTGGCAGGAGGTCAACGACTGGCTGCAAAACGGGTAGTCAGCGGTGGCCTCGCTTGTCGGCCCGTGCGGCCAGCCAGTCCCCCAGCATCTGCACGACCTGTACCAGAATAATCAGCGCCACCACGGTGACCACCATGACCTGCGTCTCATAGCGGTAGTAGCCGTAGCGGATCGCCAGATCCCCTACCCCGCCGCCGCCGACGATCCCTGCCATCGCCGAGTAGCCGATCAGGCTGACCAGGGTGATAGTCAGACCGCGCAGCAGACCCGCGCTGGCCTCCGGCAGCAGCACGGTGCAGATGATACGCAGCGGACTGGCACCAAAAGCTTCAGCGGCCTCGATGATCCCCTTATCCACCTCGCGCAACGCGCTGTCTACCAGCCGGGCATAGAAGGCGATGGCGGCAACCGAGAGCGGCACCGAGGCCGCAATCGGCCCGATGGTGTTGCCGAGCAGGAACTGGGTGAGCGGCAGAAGCAGCACCAGCAGGATCACAAAAGGTACGGAGCGGATAATGTTCACCAGCACGGAGCTGATGAGATACACCGCACGGTTCTGCCAGAAGAGATGCCGGTCGGTCACAAAAATCAAAAAGCCGAGCGGCAGGCCGCCAACGATAGCCAGCACCGTAGAGATGCTCAGCATCTGGAAGGTTTCGCCAAAGGCAAGGCTCAGATCGGCCAGTAAATCATCCACGAAGCACCTCCACCTGGGCTGTACGCTGACGGATATGGTCGACGGCGGCCTCGACCGCGGCCGGATTATCGGCGGCGGTTAAGCGCACCACCAGGATCCCCAGCGCCCGCTCGCCGAGATACTCAATTTTGCCGTGCAGAATATTGACCGCCACGCCAAACATCACCGCCACCTCAGAGAGCACCGGCTGCTCGGCTGAATCACCGATAAACAGAATTTTCACCAGCTGCCCCGGCAGATCCTGCTGCAGCCGTTCTGGCAGAGTGAGATTCAAGGTGTGCGAAACCAGCTGCTGGGTAAATGGATGCTGCGGGTGGGCGAAGATATCAAACACCTCGCCCAGCTCAACCACCTTACCCGCGGACATGACCGCCACCCGGTCGCAGATCGATTTGATCACGTTCATCTCATGGGTGATCAGCACGATGGTGATCCCCAGACGGACGTTGATCTCTTTCAGCAGGGCGAGGATCGTCGCGGAGGTCTCCAGATCCAGCGCCGAGGTTGGCTCGTCGCAGAGCAGCACGTCAGGATGATTGGCAATCGCACGAGCGATCCCCACCCGCTGCTTCTGCCCGCCGCTCAGCTGCGCCGGAAAGCGGCCTGCTTTATCGGCGAGGCCCACCAGATCCAGGATCTCTTTAACCCGAGGGGCAATCTCACCGCTGGCCCAGCCCGCTGCCTTCAGGCTGAACGCGACGTTCTGCGCCACGGTGCGGGTGTGCATCAGGTTAAAGTGCTGGAAGATCATGCCGATGCGCTGGCGTGCCTTGCGTAGGGTGACGCCCTCCAGCGTGGAGATCGCCACGCCGTTGATCTTAACCTCACCCTGGCTCGGACGCTGGAGGGCGTTGAGGGTGCGCAGCAGGGTACTTTTCCCTGCGCCGCTGGTGCCGACGATGCCAAAAATCTCGCCTGCCGTAATGTGCAGGCTGACATCGTCCACCGCCCGGGTCGTAGGCCCCTTGCCTGCGGGAAAATCGACGCAGACGTTATTTATCTCAATCATGCATCCACTCTGGTTTCTGGAACGCGTTGAAGATGTTCTTTGGATCGTCAATCACCGCCCGGTAGGCCGGGGACTGTACTGCGGCCACGATATCTTTGGCGAACGGTTTGTCAGCATCTTCGGTACGTACCGCGATGACGTTTTTCAGGTTCTCGTCCAGCTGCTCCTGCTTAAGCGCGGAGGAGAGCTTCAGGCCAGCGGCAATGGCAAAATTCCCGTTCACCAGCGCGGCGCTGGCGCTATCCAGCGTACGCGGCAGCTGCGCCGCTTCCAGGGGTTTGAACACCAGACCTTTCGGGTTGCTGGCGATGTCACGCTCAGAGGCCTTAGTCGGATCGATATTCTCTTTAATGGTGATCAGCTGCATCGCCTGGAGAAAACGCAGGCCGCGCGCCAGGTTCGTGGGATCGTTGGACAGGGTAACGATATCGCCCTTCTTCAGCTGATCGACGCTGGTGACCTTATGGGAGTAGAGACCCATGCCCGCCGTCGGGACGACAATAAGCTTAGTCAGCTTCAGCCCCTTATCGGCGGCGAACTTTTCCAGGTAGAGCGAGTGCTGGAACAGGTTAGCATCGATGCTGCCGTTAGAGAGCGCCATATTCGGCTGCACGTAGTCGCTAAACTCGCGCACTACAACCTTATAGCCCTTCTCTTTCAGCGAAGGGGCAATGGCCTGTTTTACCATATCGCCGTAGGGGCCCGGCGCAACGCCGAAGGTGATGGTTTGCGGATCGCTGGCGTGGGCAAACGGCAGGCCACAGGCCAGAAGCAGTGCAGCAACGCTGGCACGAAAGCTGAGACGACGTCCCATAGATTCTCCCAAAGTGTATTGTGTTTGCTGTATGACGCGCCGGACTAAGCAGCGCGCTTTTTTGACAATTTATGCATAACGCAGAGCGTTAAGATGGCATAAACCCGCCCCGGCGGTAATTGAAAATATTTCATATAGATAGTGATGCCCCGGCAAACGCATGCGCCGCCGGGGACAATGGGGAGAGAACTAGCCAACAAACTGGCGGAACAGCGCTTTGCCCTTCAGTAACCGGGTACCCAGCCAGCCGCCACAGATCGAGAGCAGCAGCGCCCCGCAGAGCGGTAGTATGATCCACAGCCGCCAGTCAGGCTGCCACGGGAAGTCAAACACCCGCGTCTGCAATACCGCCAGCGCCGTCTCCGCGCCGATGGCAGCCACCAGCCCGGCGACAAAGCCCAGCAGCGCGAACTCGCACCACAGGGTCGTGCGCAGCAGGCGCTTGCCGGCTCCCAGCGTGCGGTAAACCACCAGCTCCTGATGTCGCTGACGCATGCCAACCTGCACCTGGGCCAGCAGCAGCAGAGTGCCGCAGAGCGTCACCAGCACCACCATCACCTCCAGCGCCCGGCTCACCTGCCCCAGCACCTGGCCGACCTGCTTGAGGATCGCCCCGATATCCAGCAGGCTAACGGTAGGAAACGCCCGGTTAAGCTGGGTCAGCATGCCGTTGCCGTTCTCCCAGCGGAAGCTGGTCAGCCAGCTCTGGGGCTGGTTATCCAGCGCACCGGTTGGGAAGATGAAGAAGAAGTTCGGGCGCAGGCTCTCCCAGTCCACCTTACGCAGGCTGGTCACTTTTGCAGTGAAGTCCTGGGTATCGCCCATAAAGGTGACGCTATCGCCAAGACGAATATTGAGCCGCTCCGCCAGCCCCTCCTCCATTGACACCTCCCCCGCTTTCGGCGGCCAGCTGCCCGCGGTGAGTGGATTGTGATCCGGCTGGTTGGCCTGCCAGGTGAGGTTTAGCTCTCGATTTAGCGCCTCATCCGTATTCCCCTCGGTGGTCTGGCCGTTAATCTGGGTCAGACGCGCCCGCACGATGGGATAGAACGCCTCCGGAACGATCTGGTGCTCGGCAAGAAACGTCTTCAGCGGCGTCACCTGCTCGGGAGCGATGTTGATCAGGAAGTAGTTGGGGCTCTCCGCCGGAAGCTGCTGCTGCCAGCGATCGAGCAGATCGCCACGCAGCACCAGCAGCATCGCCAGCAGCATGAACGACAGCGAGAACGCCGAGAGCTGGCTCAGGGTCGACCAGGGCTGACGCAGCAGCCGGTTTACCGCCAGCCGCAGCGCCAGCGACGTCAGGGTCAACCGCTTGAGGACGTTGAGCAGCATCCAGCCGAGCAGCCCGCAGAGCAGAGCCAGCACTACCGCCCCCGCCAACACCGCCCACAGCAGCATGCTGCCGCCCATCAGCCAGGCCAGCAGCGCTACGGCAACGGCGGCAACAATCGGCAGATAGAGCTTCAGCGGCCAGACGTTCGCTACCGCATCACGACGCAGAACGCGGATCGGCGCAGTCGCCAGCAGCAGACGATAGGGCCGCAGCCCCACCAGCAGGGAGATCACTAACATCGCTCCGGTCGCCCACAGCCACGGCCAGAGGCTGGCAGGCGGCAGCGCAGCGGGCAGCACCGGCTTGAGGAGGATCATCAGCACCTGCTCAAACAGCAGGCCGATAGCGCCCCCGGTCACCGTCGCCAGCGCCAGCACCAGCAGCCACTGGCCGACGATCAGCCTTTGCAGCTGGGCGCGCCCTGCCCCCAGCGTTTTCAGGATCGCCACCAGATCGTAGCGGCTACGGCAGTAGTGGTTCATTGCCACCGCCACGGCGGCGATCGCCAGCAGCAGGGTCAGCAGAGCCGACAGCAGCAAGAACTGCTGCGAACGCTCGAGGGATTTCCCCAGCGCCCCTTCGTCCTGCTCGAGGCCATACCAGCGCTGCTCCGGCTTAAGCTGCGGCAGAAGCCATTTTTCATACGCTTCGAGCTGCTGCGGCGTGCCGCCAAACTTAATGCGCCACATGACGCGGCTGCCAGGCTGGACCGCGTCGGTCGCC
This sequence comes from Escherichia sp. ESNIH1, assembly GCA_002918705.1. Classification (GTDB taxonomy): domain Bacteria; phylum Pseudomonadota; class Gammaproteobacteria; order Enterobacterales; family Enterobacteriaceae; genus Pseudescherichia. Next base: position 76,648 of record PQKR01000010.1, read on the forward strand.
GCCACGTCGGCCATGTTCATCATCAGGCGCGGAGCCATCTGGAAGGGGTTGAACCCGGCGTCCGGCTCCTGCACGACTTCGCCCGCAATACGCAGCCGGGCGTCGCCGACGTCGATATAGTCGCCGGTTTTTAGCTCCAGCAGCGCCATCAGACGCGGGGCGAGCAGCACCGTCCCTGCCTGCGGCTTGAGGCCCGGCGGATTGGTTTGCAGCTCACCATACATAGGGTAGATAGCGTCCACGGCCTTGACGTTAGCCAGCTGCGGCGTATCACCGGCAAAGGTCATGGTAGAGAAGGTAAGCTGCTCGCCCACCTTCAGGCCTCTTTTGCGCGCCTCCTCCAGCCACGCCGGCGGGATCTCACGAGAGCTGCGCAGCGCCCGATCCCCCGCCATAAAGTCACGGCTCTGCTGACTCAGCCCCTTCTCCATGCGATCGCTGATGTTGCCCAGCGCCAGCACGCAGGCCACGGCCAGGCTGAGAGCCAGCCAGACAATCAGCAGCGACGGCGAACGCCATTCGCGCCAGAACCAGCGGGCAATCATGCTTCCTCCCGCAGTGCGCCGTTGACCAGACGCAGGCGACGGTCGCAGCGGGCCGCCAGCTGCGGATCGTGCGTGACCAGGATCAGCGTGGTGCCATACTGCTGGTTCATGGAGAAGAGCAGATCGGCGATCTTATCCCCGGTCTGCCGGTCGAGGTTGCCGGTGGGCTCATCGGCAAACAGCACGCCGGGACGGCCGTTGAAGGCCCGGGCCAGCGCCACCCGCTGCTGCTCGCCGCCGGAGAGCTGGGCAGGAAGATGATCCAGCCGTTTGCCCAAGCCGAGATCGGTCAGCAGCGTTTTGGCATTCTCCCGGCTCTGGCGACCGTTCTCGCCGCGCAGCAGCGCCGGAAGCTCGACGTTCTCCAGCGCGTTGAGGGTGGGGATCAGCATAAAGGACTGGAAGACAAAGCCGACGTTTTGCGCCCGCAGCGCCGCCCGCGCCTCTTCATCCATACTGTGCAGAGGCTGGCCCAGCAGGTTAACCTCGCCGCTGCTGCCGTCGTCTAATCCGGCGAGGATCGCCAGCAGGGTAGACTTGCCGGAACCCGACTCACCGATGAGGGCAATTGTCTGCGCCGGTTTGACAACCAGCTCAACTCCGGTAAGGATGGAAAGCTCATGTTCCCCCTGACCGACGGACTTCTTAAGATGATGAACTTCAACAATGTTTTCCGCTGGCATTTGCCCTTCCTGTTTATGCTTCTGTTTACCTTCCGTGCCGCAGCCGCTGACACGCTGTTGGTTCTCGGTGACAGCCTGAGCGCCGGGTACCGCATGGCAGCTAACTCGGCCTGGCCTGCGCTACTTAACGCTAAGTGGCAGCAGACGCCGTCGGTGGTTAATGCCAGTATAAGCGGCGATACCTCGCAGCAGGGGCTTTCTCGTCTGCCGGCGCTGCTGAAGCAGCACCAGCCGCGCTGGGTGCTGGTGGAGCTTGGGGGCAACGACGGCCTGCGGGGCTTTGCGCCACAACAGACCGAGCAGACCCTGCGTAAAATTTTGCAGACCATCAAGGACGCTAACGCGCAGCCGCTGCTGATGCAGATCCGTCTACCAGCCAACTATGGTCGTCGCTATACAGAGACCTTCAGCGCTATCTATCCTGCGCTGGCCAAAGAGTTTGATGTGCCGCTGCTCCCCTTCTTTATGGAGGAGGTCTACCTCAAGCCGCAGTGGATGCAGGAGGATGGCATTCACCCCAATCTGGATGCCCAGCCGTTTATCGCCGACTGGATGGCCACGCGCCTCGCACCCTTAGTTAACCATGATAGTTAACCACGACTCATAAATAATCGGGGACGCCTACGGGTAAAGTTATGCAAAAATCGGTCTTAATAACAGGGTGTTCCAGCGGAATCGGTCTGGAAGCAGCGGTAGAGCTAAAGCGCCAGGGTTTTCATATCCTCGCCGCCTGCCGCAAGCCCGATGACGTCTCACGCATGAACGGGATGGGTTTTACCGGCATCCTGCTGGATTTGGACTCACCGGAGAGCGTCGATCGCGCCGCCGATGAGATTATCGCGCGGACCGGCAATCGCCTGTACGGCATCTTTAACAACGCGGGCTACGGGGTCTACGGCCCGCTGGCCACCATCAGCCGCGAACAGATGGAGCAGCAGTTCTCCGCCAACTTCTTTGGCGCGCACCAGCTGACCATACGCCTGCTGCCCGCGATGATCCCTTACGGCGAGGGGCGGATTGTGATGACCTCCTCGGTGATGGGGCTGATCTCCACGGCGGGGCGCGGAGCCTACGCGGCGAGTAAATATGCCCTTGAGGCGTGGTCGGACGCCCTGCGCATGGAGCTGCGCCACAGCGGCATTCAGGTGAGCCTGATCGAGCCAGGCCCTATCCGCACGCGCTTTACTAAAAACGTCAACCAGACCCAGCAGGATAACCCGGTGGAAAATCCTGGCATTGCCGCACGGTTTACTCTCGGCCCGGAGGCGGTAGTGGCAAAAGTGCGCCATGCTTTTGAGAGCAAGCGCCCGAAACTGCGCTATCCGGTGACGCTGGTCACCCACGCCGTCTGCTGGTTAAAACGCCTGCTGCCGGGGCGTGCGATGGATAAAATTTTGCGCGGATGAGTTGAAGGCCACGCCGCTCAACCCCATGTAAAGATAAACGTGAAAACAGAGAATTAGCCATGTCCGTACAGAATATTGTCACTATTACCGAAGCGAACCTCCAACAGACGCTAGAGCAGTCGGTCAACCTGCCGGTGCTCTTCTACTTCTGGTCCGAACGCAGCCAGCACTGCCAGCAGCTGACCCCGGTGCTGGAGTCGCTGGCCGCCCAGTATAGCGGGCAGTTTATTCTGGCGAAGGTGGACTGCGACGCCGAGCAGATGGTGGCCTCGCAGTTTGGCCTGCGGGCGATCCCTACCGTCTATCTGTTCCAGAACGGCCAGCCGGTGGACGGCTTCCAGGGGCCGCAGCCGGAAGAGGCGATCCGCGCTCTGCTGGAGAAAGTGCTGCCCCGCCCCGAGGAGCTGAAAGCGCAGCAGGCGATGGCCCTGATTCAGGAGGGCAACTATGCCGAGGCGCTGCCGCTGGCGAAAGAGGCCTGGCAGCTATCGAATCAGAACGGTGAGTTTGGTCTGCTGCTGGCGGAGACCTTTATTGTCCTTAACCGCGCCGACGAAGCCGAAGCGGTGCTGAAAACTATTCCGCTGCAGGATCAGGATACCCGCTATCAGGGCCTGGTGGCGCAGATCGAGCTGCTGAAAAAAGCCGCCGACACCCCGGAGATCCAGCTCCTGCAGCAGCAGGTTGAGCAGTCGCCGGAGAATGCCGAACTGGCGACGCAGCTGGCGCTGCAGCTGCATCAGGTTGGGCGCAATGAAGAGGCGCTGGAGCTGCTGTTTAGCCATCTGCGCAAGGATCTCTCCGCCGCTAACGGCGAAGCGCGTAAAATGTTGCAGGAGATCCTCGCCGCGCTGGGTACCGGCGACGCGCTGGCCTCATCCTATCGCCGCAAGCTCTATTCACTGCTTTATTGATTAACCGCGATCGCGGCAGGGAGAGTGTGTAATGCTTATCGTCATCCCGGTACTTATCTTCGTCGCGCTGGTGATCGTTGGCGCAGGCGTGAAGATTGTGCCGCAGGGCTACCAGTGGACCGTCGAGCGCTTCGGGCGTTACACCAAAACGTTACAGCCGGGCCTGAGCCTGGTTGTGCCGTTTATGGACAGAATTGGCCGCAAAATCAACATGATGGAGCAGGTTCTGGATATTCCCTCCCAGGAGGTGATCTCCAAGGATAACGCCAACGTCACCATCGATGCCGTCTGCTTTATTCAGGTGATCGATGCCCCGAAGGCGGCCTACGAGGTGAGCAACCTCGAGCTGGCTATCATCAACCTGACGATGACCAACATCCGTACCGTGCTCGGCTCAATGGAGCTGGACGAGATGCTCTCCCAGCGCGATAACATCAATACGCGCCTGCTGCATATCGTAGATGAAGCCACCAATCCCTGGGGCATCAAGGTGACGCGCATTGAGATCCGCGACGTGCGGCCGCCTGCCGAACTTATCGCCTCCATGAACGCCCAGATGAAGGCCGAGCGAACCAAACGCGCCTACATTCTGGAAGCGGAAGGGATCCGCCAGGCGCAGATCGTCAAAGCCGAAGGGGAGAAGCAGTCGAAGATCCTCAAGGCCGAGGGCGAGCGGCAGTCGGCGTTTTTACAGGCCGAAGCCCGTGAACGTTCAGCCGAGGCGGAGGCCCGCGCCACCCAGATGGTCTCCGAGGCGATTGCCGCCGGGGATATTCAGGCCGTGAACTACTTCGTCGCGCAAAAATACACCGAGGCGCTGCAGCATATCGGCTCATCAACGAACAGTAAGGTGGTGCTGATGCCGCTGGAGGCCAGCAGCCTGATGGGCTCTATCGCCGGGATCGCCGAGCTGGTGAAAGAGAGCGCCAGCGAACGGAAAGGCCTATGATCGACAGCCTGCTTCAGCACCCGCACCTCTTCTGGATTAGCCTCGGCGGCCTGCTGCTGGCAGCCGAGATGCTCGGCGGTAACGGCTATCTGCTGTGGAGCGGCGTGGCAGCAGTGGTGACCGGTCTGCTGGTGTGGCTACTGCCGTTCGGCTGGGAGTGGCAGGGCGCGCTGTTTGCCCTGCTCACCCTGCTGGCGGCGTGGCTATGGTGGCGCTGGCTGGCCCGTCGCGTGCGCGAGCAGAAGCCTGCCGACGCCGCGCTTAACCAGCGTGGCATGCAGCTGGTGGGCAAACGCTTTACCCTCGACACCCCTCTGGTCAACGGCCGCGGCCATATGCGCGTCGGCGACAGCACCTGGCCGGTGAGCGCCGATGACGATCTCCCCGCAGGGACGCCAGTGGAAGTGGTGGCGGTTGAGGGGATCACCCTGCGCATTAAAGCGCGCTAGCTCTCTTTTGCCGAATGGCGATGGCAGAAGCCAGAGAGATTATCGATAATCGGGCAGTCGGCACCGTCATCGCCTGGACAGGCGTTCGCCAGATTCAGCAGCTGATCGCGCATCGCCTGTAGCTCAACGATATGGCGCTCGATCTCCGCTACCTTTTGTAGGGTATAGGCCTTTACGTCGGCGCTGTGCCGGGCCGGATCGTTAAACAGGGTGACCAGCTCGCCGCACTCCTCCAGATTAAATCCCACCTGTCGCGCCTGGCGCAGCAGGGTCAACTCATCAAGATGCTGCTGCGTGTAGCTGCGATAGCCGTTCTCGCTGCGCAGCGGCGGCGTCACCAGCCCCTTCTCCTCATAGAAGCGGATCGCCTTGCTGGTTAAGCCTGTCTTTTTTGCTACGTCGCTAATATTCATGGTCCCCCCTTGACCTTCCCCTTAATGGAAGGTTTAAGCTTATGTACAGTTAGCCAAAACACCGGCTCAGTCAATCCTAAAATCACAGGAGTATGATGATGTCCCACACAATTGAACTGGCGCTGGAGGGTCTCTCCTGCGGCCACTGCGTCAAACGGGTGAAAGAGAGCCTTGAGCAGCGTCCCGACGTTGAGCGTGCCGAGGTGACCATTGACCGGGCGGAAGTCACAGGCAGCGCCGATGCGGATGCGTTAATCGATACCGTTAAACTGGCCGGGTACGGGGCGACGCTTAGCCACCCAAAGGCTGATCCGCTGGCAGAGTCATCACCTCCGTCGGAAGCACTGACAGCGGCCGAAACTGAGCTTCCGGCAGCGGATGACACCGACGACAGCCAGCAGCTGTTGTTGAGTGGCATGAGCTGCGCCAGCTGCGTTACCCGGGTACAGAACGCCTTGCAGGCGGTACCCGGCGTAACCCAGGCACGGGTCAATCTGGCGGAGCGCTCTGCGCTGGTAATGGGCAGTGCCTCCGCCGTTGAGTTAGTGAGCGCGGTGGAGAAAGCGGGCTACGGTGCGGAGGCGATTGATGATGACGCCGCTCGCCGCGAACGCCAGCAGGAGACCGCCGTTGCTACCATGAAACGCTTCCGCTGGCAGGCGATTGTCGCCCTGCTGGTGGGCATTCCGGTGATGGTCTGGGGTATGGCGGGTGACAATATGATGGTCACCGACGCCAACCGCAGCCTCTGGCTGGTTATCGGTCTGATCACCCTTGGGGTGATGATCTTTGCCGGGGGCCACTTCTACCGCAGCGCGTGGAAGAGCTTGCTGAACCGTACCGCGACGATGGATACCCTGGTGGCGCTGGGGACCGGGGCCGCCTGGCTCTACTCAATGAGCGTTAACCTCTGGCCAGCGTGGTTCCCGATGGAAGCGCGCCATCTCTACTATGAGGCCAGCGCGATGATTATTGGCCTGATTAACCTCGGCCATATGCTGGAAGCCCGCGCTCGCCAGCGCTCTTCGAAAGCGCTGGAGCGCCTGCTCGATCTCACCCCACCCACCGCCAGGGTGGTGACCGATGCCGGGGAGGAGACCGTGCCCCTTGCCGATGTTCATCCGGGCATGACGCTGCGCCTGACGACTGGCGATCGCGTTCCGGTGGACGGAGAGATTATCCAGGGCGAAGCCTGGCTTGATGAAGCGATGCTGACCGGTGAACCCGTCCCGCAACAGAAACAGCGTGACGATACGATCCATGCGGGAACGGTGGTCTCTGACGGCAGCGTGCTGTTTCGTGCCAGCCGCACCGGCAGCCACACCACCCTCTCGCGGATCGTTCGCCTGGTACGCCAGGCCCAGAGCAGCAAGCCGGAGATCGGCCAGCTGGCGGACAGGATCTCCGCGGTCTTCGTGCCGGTTGTGGTCGCCATCGCACTGATTAGCGGCGCGATCTGGTACGTTTTCGGTCCTGCGCCGCAGATTGTTTATACCCTGGTGATCGCCACCACGGTGCTGATTATCGCTTGTCCCTGCGCACTGGGCCTGGCGACGCCGATGTCGATCATCTCCGGCGTAGGCCGTGCCGCCGAGTTCGGCGTGCTGGTGCGTGATGCCGATGCGCTGCAGCGGGCCAGCCAGCTCGATACGCTGGTATTTGATAAGACCGGCACCCTCACCGAGGGGCGTCCCCAGGTAACCTTAGTCACGACCTACAGCGATCTCACTAGCGAGCAGGCGCTGCGCCTGGCCGCTGCGCTGGAGCAGGGTTCGAGCCATCCGCTGGCCCGGGCGATTATCGACAAGGCTGGAGCGGAAACGCTGGCAGAGGTGATTAACTTTCGCACCCTGCGCGGGCTAGGCCTGAGTGGTGAAAGCGAAGGTCGACGCCTGCTGCTGGGCAACCAGGCCCTGCTGAATGAACAGGGTATTGATACCGCCGCGCTGGAGAGTGACATCGCCGCTCAGGCGGCAACGGGCGCGACACCGGTGCTGCTGGCGGTAGATGGCAAGGCGGCCGCGCTGTTTGCCATTCGCGATCCGCTGCGTGAGGATAGCGTGGCGGCGCTGCAACGCCTGCATCAGGCTGGCTACCGGCTGGTGATGCTCACCGGCGATAACGCCGTGACCGCCAACGCCATCGCCAAAGAGGCAGGAATCGACGAGGTGATTGCCGGGGTGCTGCCCGATGGCAAAGCCGCTGCGATTCAGGATCTGCAGCGCCAGGGCCGCCAGGTCGCTATGGTGGGGGATGGCATTAACGACGCGCCAGCGCTGGCCCAGGCTGAAGTGGGTATTGCGATGGGCGGCGGCAGCGACGTGGCGATTGAAACCGCCGCTATTACCCTGATGCGCCACAGCCTGATGGGCGTCGCCGATGCGCTGGCCCTCTCCCGCGCCACGCTGCGCAACATGAAGCAGAACCTGGTGGGGGCGTTTATCTACAACTCGCTGGGCATTCCGATTGCCGCCGGGATCCTCTGGCCGCTGACCGGAACGCTGCTAAACCCGGTGGTAGCGGGTGCGGCGATGGCGCTCTCGTCCATTACGGTGGTAAGCAACGCCAACCGTCTGCTGCGTTTTACGCCTAAAGAGTAGCTATTTACACCTTCTCCCGGCTCGCGCTAGCATGGGCCTTTCAGCCGGGAGGGCCTATGGGTCTGTTTAGCCGTTTAAAAATGCTGTTGGGCGCGCTGTACAGCCGCACCTATTCGTGGCCCGCGCTGGACGTCACCTTGCCAGGCGGGCGCTATCTGCACCTGGTCGGCAGTATTCATATGGGGACTCGCGACATGTCTCCCCTGCCGGAGGGGCTGCTGCGCAAGCTCAAGCAGGCCGATGCCCTGATCGTTGAGGCCGACGTCTCCGTGAGTGGTTCACCCTTCTCTGAGCTTCCTCCCCGCCCGCCGCTGGCCGAGCGGCTGGATCCTGCCCAGCTTGCCGAGTTATCCCGGGTGCTAAACGAGCTCTCTCTGCCGCTGGAGACCTTTGACCCGCAGCCGGCGTGGAAAATCGCCCTGGTATTGCAGGCAACGCAGGCCCAGCGACTGGGCCTGCGCCCCGACTACGGTATTGACTACCAGATGCTCAAGGCCGCTCACGACAGGCAGATGCGGGTGATTGAGCTGGAGGGCACGGCGGATCAGGTTAACCTGCTCTGTCAGCTGCCGGAGGATGGGAAAGCGCTGCTGCTGGATACCCTCACCCACTGGCACACCAACGCCCGCCTGCTGCAGGTGATGCTGAGCTGGTGGCTTAATAGCCCGCCTGCCGAGGCGTCACAGTCCCTCCCCTCTACCTTTAGCCAGCCGCTCTACGATGTGCTAATGCATCAGCGCAACCAGGCCTGGTGCAAGCGACTGATGGCGCTGCCGCCGGGCCACTATGTCGTCGCAGCCGGGGCGCTGCATCTCTACGGCGAAGGAAATTTACCGACGCTGCTGCGGCAGAAAATTAACGCCTAAACGGCAAGATGGTACTATTTTTGCGAACGTCGTCAGGCGTATGCTGATAGCTCGATCATCCGTGGTAAGAAGGATTTTTATGACCCCCGCCGTAAAGTTACTCGAAAAGAATAAGATCCCTTTTCAGCTGCACAGCTACGATCACGATCCCAATGAAACGAACTTTGGTGACGAGGTGGTTCGTAAGCTTGGCCTGAACGCCGACCAGGTTTATAAAACGCTGCTGGTGGCGGTAAACGGTGATATGAAGCAGCTGGCGGTTGCGGTGACGCCGGTGGCGGGCCAGCTGGATCTGAAAAAGGTGGCGAAGGCGCTGGGGGCGAAGAAGGTTGATATGGCCGACCCGGCTGTTGCCCAGCGCACCACTGGCTATCTGGTGGGCGGTATCAGCCCGCTGGGGCAAAAAAAGCGCCTGCCAACGCTGATCGACGCTCCCGCTCAGGCATTCGCGACGATCTACATCTCCGGCGGCAGACGCGGGCTGGATATTGAACTGGCAGCAGGCGACCTGGCGAAGATGCTGGACGCAAAATTCGCCGATATCGCCCGCCGGGATTAAATAGCCTGCCCGAACCCGTAGGCCGGATAAGACGCGTTAGCGTCGCCATCCGGCGTTCAACAGCTTACAAACACCTTATCAGGCCTACAGAGAGCACAGTGTTACTGCCAGCTCACCTCGCCCTGCGGCTCAAGGGTTGCGGCATCCAGCGGTGAATTCTGCTGGATGTACTGCTTCAGCACCTCGGCATCGATAAAGCCGGTATTAACGTAGCCCGGCTTATCGTCGAGACGCGGGTAGCCATCACCGCCAGTGGCGTTAAAGCTGAGCGTCGCCATACGGTAGGTTTTAGCGGGATCCACCGGTTCGCCGCCGATCTTCAGATCGTTAAGCTTGCCGTTCGCCATCGTAAAGCTGACGTGGCTAAACTGCGGATAGGCCCCGGAGTTAGGCTTCATCTGTGCCACGGCGGTCAGGTAGTCCACCACCTCTTTCCCGGTCATGTCGGCATAGACCACGACGTTGCCGAACGGCTGCACCTTCAGCACGTTTTTGTAGGTAATATCCCCCGCAGGGATACTGTCGCGGATCCCGCCTCCGCTCATCACCGCAAAGTTAGCCCCGGTATGCGCCATCTGGGCGGCGAGGATCAGATGTCCGAGATTGGTCTGAACAAAGCGCACCTTACTACGATCGCCCTCAAGAGGCGCATTGACCGAACCAATTTTCACCGCCAGCTGGGCTTTACCCTTGTTCTGGAACGGCGTCAACAGAGAGAGCATCTGGGCGTTTTCTGGAATTTCCGGCGCATAGAGCACACGCTCGCTCTCCCCATTGTCGTAGACAATCTTTTTCTTCAGGTTGACAGGGATCAGCTGATAGTGCACCAGCTTCATCTCGCCGTTACGGAACTCAAAGTCAGCGCGGCCAACGTACTTACCCCACTCGTGAGCCTGCACGATCCAGATACCGTTCTGCCGATCCGGCGCACAGGGGGTGCCCGGCACGTAATTCACCTGTTTTTTATTCTCCGAGGCCATGCAGACCGGATCCTGCGAGTGACCGCCCACGATCATCGCCAGCGACCCCGCAGGCAGGCTGCGTGCCATTTCGACATCGCCCGGCGCGTTGGAGCCGTGCTCGCCGTTGTCGTAGTGGCCCATATGGGTGGTGGCGATCAGGAAGTCCGGGCGCTCTTTTTCGTCGAGGTTATTCAGCTCCTGAATGACTAGCTTCGCCTCGTCGGCGGGCTTGCGGAACTCAATGTCGGTGAAGAACTCCGGATTACCAATTTTGGCGGTATCGTCGGTCGTCAGGCCGATCACGCCGATTTTCAGATCCTGACGCTTGAAGATAGCCCAGGGTTTAAAGAGGCGCTCGCCGGTGCTCTTCTGGTAGATATTGGCCGACAGGAAGGGAAACTTAGCCCACTTCTCCTGCTGGCGCAGCACCGCCATCGGATTATCAAATTCGTGGTTGCCTACCGCCATCGCGTCATAGCCGATCAGGTTCATGCCGCGGAAGTCCGGCTCGGCGTCCAGCAGATCGGACTCCGGCACGCCGGTGTTGATATCGCCGCCGGAGAGCACCAGCACGCTGCCTCCTTCGGCTGCTACCTCTTTGCGAACGTTATCCACCAGCGTCTTCTGCGCCGCCAGACCGTACTCCCGGTCGTCGCTGCGCCAGAAGTGGCCGTGGTGATCGTTGGTATGCAGGATGGTAATTTTATAGGTTTTATCTTTTTCGTAGGCCTGGGCAGGCAGGCTGGTGAGCCCCCACGCGGCGAGAAGCGCCAGCGCAACGCCCTGCTTTAACATCTTCATTTCTCTCTCCCTGATGACATAACACACGCAAAAGTAGCGCGGGGACAGAGAATAAACAAATAGGATTTTATGTCTGCGACTTCCCTCAAAGAGTCGTCACGGGTATCTTAGGCTGCTAATAATCAGGAAACATTAAGAACTCCTGCACTCCAATTAAAGACAAAAAGTGACATTTTATGGCAATCAATCAACCCGCCGACGCGCTTTCGGGCGCTAACGCGTCGCCGGCGCAGGGGCGCACGGCATTTGGCATTCTGGGGGCGATCAGCCTCTCGCATCTGCTTAACGACATGCTGCAGTCGCTGATCCTCGCGCTCTATCCCCTGCTGCAGGCCGACTTCTCGCTGAGCTTTGTGCAGATCGGCATGATCACGCTTACCTTCCAGCTGGCCTCCTCCGTGTTCCAGCCGGTAGTGGGCTACTATACGGATAAGCATCCAATGCCGTGGTCGCTGCCCATCGGCATGTGCTTTACCCTCTGCGGCCTGGTGCTATTAGCGCTAGCAGGCAGCTTCCACATGGTGCTGCTGGCGGCCGCGCTGGTGGGAACCGGCTCCTCTGTGTTCCACCCGGAGTCCTCCCGTGTGGCACGCATGGCTTCCGGCGGTCGTCATGGCCTGGCTCAGTCTATCTTCCAGGTGGGTGGCAACTTCGGTAGCGCTCTCGGGCCGCTGCTGGCGGCGCTGATCATCGCCCCGTATGGCAAAGGAAACGTGGGCTGGTTTGTGCTGGCCGCGCTGCTGGCTATTGTGGTGCTGGCGCAGGTTAGCCGCTGGTACGCCGCCCAGCATCGGGTCAATAAAGGACGCAAAGCCGTTCCCGAGCGCAGCCCGCTGCCGCGAAACAAAGTGATCCTGGCAGTGAGTATTCTGCTAATGCTAATTTTCTCGAAATATTTCTATATGGCGAGTATTAGCAGCTATTACACATTTTATTTAATGGAAAAATTCCATTTATCGGTACAAAACGCTCAGTTTCATCTGTTTGCGTTTCTGCTGGCCGTTGCGGCAGGTACCGTGATTGGCGGGCCGGTTGGGGATAAGATCGGGCGTAAATATGTTATTTGGGGCTCTATCCTCGGCGTTGCTCCCTTTACGCTAATTTTACCTTATGCTTCTCTCTACTGGACCGGGGTTTTGACCGCGATCATTGGTTTTATTCTGGCCTCGGCCTTTTCCGCCATTCTGGTCTATGCCCAGGAGCTGCTGCCGGGGCGTATTGGCATGGTTTCAGGCCTCTTTTTCGGCTTCGCGTTTGGCATGGGCGGGCTTGGCGCAGCCGTGCTGGGGCTGGTTGCCGACCATACTAATATATTCGTAGTCTATAAAATCTGTGCTTTTCTGCCGCTTTTAGGGATGTTAACTATATTCCTGCCCGATAATCGTCATAAAGCCTGATTCCAGAGCGGCCAAAGGCAAACTTTGGCCGCCTCCATAGCCCATGCCATAACACTTATAAGACATTCACTGCGCTAATCCCCTCTCAACCGCTTTTTTTGTTCCAGAGCGTGCTTTTCTCCAACATTCAACAATTATTCATCAACATAATGATTAAAATTGTCATAGACTGTAACTCGGGCTTCTGGTTTTTTAGCCAGAAATGGATCCACTACCGCGAAAGGAGACGGAATGCATCACGCCACACCGCTTATCACCACCATTGTGGGCGGCCTTGTGCTCGCCTTTATCCTCGGCATGATTGCCAATAAGCTGCGTATTTCTCCCCTGGTGGGTTACCTGTTAGCGGGCGTGCTCTCCGGTCCTTTTACTCCCGGCTTCGTGGCCGACACCAAGCTGGCTCCCGAGCTGGCGGAGCTGGGAGTGATCCTGCTGATGTTTGGCGTAGGTCTCCACTTTTCACTGAAGGATTTGATGGCGGTAAAGTCCATCGCCATTCCCGGCGCTATCGCACAGATTGCTGTTGCGACGCTGCTGGGTATGGCGCTCTCCGCCATGATGGACTGGTCACTGATGACCGGTCTGGTCTTTGGCCTCTGTCTCTCCACTGCCAGTACCGTGGTGCTGCTGCGCGCGCTTGAGGAGCGGCAGCTTATTGACAGCCAGCGCGGGCAGATTGCTATTGGCTGGCTGATTGTAGAAGATCTGGTCATGGTGTTAACGCTGGTCCTGCTGCCCGCCGTCGCCGGCATGATTGAAAAGGGCAACGTTGGACTGGCGACGCTGTCGCTGGATATGGGCATCACCATCGGCAAGGTGGTGGCCTTTATCGCCATCATGATGCTGGTCGGTCGCCGTCTCGTCCCCTGGATCATGGCCCGCAGCGCGGCCACCGGTTCGCGGGAGCTGTTTACCCTCTCGGTGCTGGCTCTGGCGCTGGGCATCGCTTTTGGTGCGGTCGAGCTGTTTGATGTCTCCTTTGCTCTCGGTGCCTTCTTTGCCGGTATGGTGCTGAACGAGTCCGAATTGAGCCATCGCGCCGCGCACGATACCCTGCCCCTGCGCGACGCCTTTGCGGTCCTCTTCTTTGTCTCCGTTGGGATGCTGTTCGATCCGAAAATCCTGATCGATGAGCCGCTGGCCGTTGCCGGAACGCTGGCGATCATTATCTTTGGTAAATCTATTGCTGCCTTCTTCCTGGTGCGCATGTTTGGCCATTCGCCGCGTACGGCGTTAACCATTGCCGCCAGCCTGGCACAGATTGGTGAGTTTGCCTTTATCCTGGCGGGCCTCGGTATGGCGCTGGATCTCCTGCCGCAGACCGGGCAGAACCTGGTTCTTGCGGGCGCGATCCTCTCGATTATGCTCAACCCGATCCTCTTTACCCTGCTGGAGAAGTACCTCGACAAGACCGAAACCCTCGAGGAACAGACGCTGGAAGAGGCGACCGAAGAGGAGAAGCAGATCCCGGTGGATATCTGCAACCACGCCCTGCTGGTGGGTTTTGGCCGCGTAGGCAGCCTGCTGGGTGAGAAGCTGATGGCGCAGGGCATTCCGCTGGTGGTGATCGAAACCTCACGTACCCGGGTGGATGAGCTCCGCGAGCGCGGTATTCGTGCGGTGCTGGGCAACGCGGCCAACGAAGAGATCATGAACCTGGCGCACCTCGACTGCGCCCGCTGGCTGCTGCTGACCATTCCTAACGGCTACGAGGCCGGTGAAGTGGTGGCGACCGCCCGGCAGAAGTGCCCGAACATTGAGATTATCGCCCGGGCGCACTATGACGACGAGGTAGACTACATCACCGAGCGTGGCGCGAATCAGGTGGTGATGGGTGAACGTGAGATAGCCAACACCATGCTGACGCTGATTGAGAAGCGCCCGGTGGAAGAGGCGGTCACTGGATAAACCGTCGCCCCGGCGGGTCATGCACTGCTGCTGGCATTTTGTTAACAATCAGGATATAAAGACCCTTCAAACGGACATTTAGACATCCATACGTTTAGAAGGTGATATGCACACGCAGCAAGAGAACGGGCAGCTTAAGCGCACCATGAAAACCCGCCATTTGATTATGCTTTCATTGGGTGGCGTAATTGGCACAGGGTTATTTTTTAATACGGGATACATCATCTCTACGACAGGCGCAGCGGGAACGCTGCTGGCTTATCTGATTGGGGCGCTGGTTGTCTGGCTGGTGATGCAGTGTCTTGGCGAGCTTTCCGTGGCGATGCCGGTAACCGGTGCTTTTCATGTCTACGCGGCGCGCTATATTGGCCCGGCAACAGGATATACCGTGGCATGGCTCTACTGGCTCACCTGGACAGTCGCGTTGGGGTCAAGTTTTACCGCCGCCGGGTTCTGTATGCAGTACTGGTTCCCGCATATTCCCGTCTGGATATGGAGTGCCCTGTTTTGCATAGTGATTTTTTCCCTTAACGCAATTTCAACGCGCTTTTTTGCCGAAGGTGAGTTCTGGTTTTCACTTATAAAAGTCGCGACCATTATCGTTTTCATTATCTTAGGCTGCGGGGCGATTTTCGGTTTTATCCCTATGGAGGATGGCTCACCTGCACCGGGGATGACCAACCTCACCAGTGGGGGCTGGTTCCCACACGGCGGCTTGCCCATTCTGATGACGATGGTCGCGGTTAATTTTGCCTTCTCTGGTACTGAGCTTATCGGTATCGCGGCAGGCGAAACGGAAAATCCACACCACGCCATTCCAGTAGCAATCCGCGCCACTATCGCCCGGCTGATCATCTTTTTTATCGGGACCGTTTTTGTTCTGGCGGCGCTTATTCCGATGCAGGTGGCCGGCGTCGAGAAGAGCCCATTTGTGCTGGTCTTTGAAAAAATGGGTATTCCCTATGCGGCGGATATTTTTAACTTCGTCATCCTTACCGCTATTCTCTCAGCGGCGAATTCCGGACTCTATGCATCGGGCCGCATGCTGTGGTCGCTGTCTAATGAAAAAACCTTGCCGGGCTGTTTTGCCCGCGTCAATAAGAATGGCGTGCCGCTGGTCGCGCTGACTGTCTCTATGCTGGGTGGCCTGCTGGCGCTGCTCTCCAGCGTGATCGCACCTGACACCGTATTCGTTGCCCTCAGCGCCATCTCTGGTTTTGCCGTCGTGGCCGTATGGCTCAGTATCTGCGCGGCACACTTTATCTTTCGTCGTCGGCATCTGCAGGCGGGTAAGCCGCTGCACGATCTCAAATACAGGGCACCCTGGTATCCGCTGGTGCCCGTGCTGGGATTCGTGCTGTGTCTGCTGGCCTGCGTCGGCCTTGCGTTCGACCCGGATCAGCGCATTGCGCTTTACTGTGGTCTGCCTTTTGTTGCCTTTTGCTATGGCACCTATTTTCTCACTCATAAAACAAACTCGACGGAGGCTGACTATGCCGCAGATTAATCCCCTTACCGCGCTGCTTAAAAGCCACGCCTTTATTGTCCTCGATGGCGCTCTGGCCACCGAGCTGGAAGCGCGCGGATGCAACCTTGCCGATAATCTCTGGTCCGCCAAAGTACTCATGGAAAATCCACAGCTCATTCAGAATGTGCATCTGGATTACTTCCGCGCGGGCGCACAGGTAGCGATTACCGCCAGTTACCAGGCCACGCCTGCTGGCTTCGCGGCTCGCGGGCTGACCGAGTCGCAATCGAGATCGCTTATTGCGCACAGCGTGGCGCTGGCGCAGGAGGCGCGTGAAATTTACCATGCAGAAAACACCAGCGTGGGTTCGCTGCTTGTGGCTGGCTCTGTCGGGCCTTACGGTGCGTATCTGGCCGATGGCTCTGAGTATCGCGGTGACTACGTGCGTAGCGCCGAAGAGTTTCAGGCGTTTCATCGTCCGCGGATTGAAGCGTTGCTTAATGCAGGCGCAGATTTGCTGGCCTGTGAAACCCTTCCCTCGTTTGCAGAGATAGAGGCACTGGCAGACCTGCTGTTGGATTATCCGCAGGCGCAGGCGTGGTTCTCATTTACCTTACGTGACGAGAGCCACTTGAGTGACGGCACGCCTCTCGCTCAGGTCGTGGAGACGCTGGCAAACTACTCGCAGATCGTTGCGCTGGGGATTAACTGTATTGCGCTGGAGAAAACGACCGCAGCGCTAAAACATCTGCATAGCCTGACTGCGCTACCGCTGGTTGTCTATCCTAACTCCGGTGAAACCTACGACGCGACCACGAAAGAGTGGCATGCGCACGGCGACTCATGCGCATCCTTGGTGGGATATTTGCCGCAGTGGTTAGAGGCCGGCGCGAGACTCATTGGCGGATGCTGCCGGACTAGCCCAAAGGATATCGCAGCGCTGAGTGAGAAGCGCCCGGTAGAAAAGGCGATCGCGGGATAAGCCGTCGCCCCGGTAGGTCATGCACCGCCGGGGCGTTTTTTTGCAGGAGTAGCATCTAGAACGTGCCACTCACCGGTGGGACCGTGCCGTCGATCTGCTCTTTCTGCGCACCGGATCCGGGACGGGCAGCACCCAGAACAGGCTCTTCACCTAAAATGTCCGGCTGCTCTTTTGCCGTAAACTGTCCGCGTCCATCATAAGCCGGGCCTTCGCTCCAGCGCCCTTTCGGCAGTGGTTTATCGAGAGAGGTATTCAGGCAGTAATACGCGTGCTCATGTGCCTCATTTTCCTGAGGGAAGCTGTTGGGAATAGGCAGCGACGCACTGAGTCCCCCCATATCTTCAATGACTGCCATCCACTGCTGCTGGTGCATGGTATCGCGAGCAATAAGGAACGAAAGAAAATCTTTCATTCCCCTATCTTCAGTAAGATTGTACAGACGGGTGGCCAGCACGCGGCCGGTTGCCTCTGCGGCAACGTTCGATATCATGTCGGCTGCAGCGTTACCGGATGCATAGACGTGGCTCATATCAAAGGGTACGCCGTTAGCATTGACCGGCAGCGCGGCCAGCCCGGAAGAGAGAATATGACGTGGGTTCATGCCCCCCAGAATAGCGTTAACCACCGGATCTTTGGCTGACGCCTCCTGATAGGAGAGCGGTGCGCCTTCAAGGTTCAGGGCAACGGCATACCCTAGCATTTCAATATGGCCCAGTTCTTCTGTGGCGGTTGAAATGAGCAGATCCCTAATTCGCGCATCGCCCCGGGCGCCCATTGCCTGGAAGAAGTATTGCATTGCCACGCGGATCTCTCCCTCCACGCCACCAATCGCCTGTTGGAGCAGCATGGCAAATTCCGGGTCTGGTTTTTCTACGCGTACGGGGAACTGCATTTTGGATGAGTGATGAAACATGACTTTCTCCTCTGGATGTAGACATCTTCTGGAGTAAAAAGCCTGGTTGAAGAAGCCAGATAAAGAAAGCGAAACGAGAAGCATTTACATTGAAATAACGTGTTTGTGAAACGCTCTTAGATGCGCAGCCAGGGCAGAGATCGCCTAAGCAATGGCGATGGCAACGCCACCCGTTACCTGCGTGATAAGCTTCGGTTCAGTCCCTTTAAAACGCCTCAGGGATCTTACCGCCTGCTATCACGCGCTGACGATGGCAGTCGGCTGGCTGCAGTTTTTTCCCTTCGGATGAATACACTTCCAGCGGCTGAATGGGCTGTCCATTGGCGTTATCCAGCAAGAGAGAGTGCGCCTCACCTTCGTCAAACATATAGCGTTCCCCCCACTGCCGCATCGCCACCACAATAGGAAAAATAGAGCGTCCCTTTTCGGTAAGAACATACTCCCTGTATGCGCTGCCGTCTGAGGCCGGGCAGATCTCGAACACGCCAAGATCAACCAGCTGTTTCAGGCGGGACGCGAGAATATTTTTGGCAAGTCCCAGGTTCTTTTGAAACTCGCTGAACCTGCGTACGTCGTCAAATGCTTCCCTGATGATCATCAGACACCAGCGTTCCCCAATCGACTCTAACGTTCTGGCGACCGGACATTCGCTGGTTCGAAGGGATTCCTGTTTTGCCATCTCTGTTCTCTCAGCTTGCCTGTTAACAGATGCCAGTATAAGGGCGGCTTAAAGCGGTTGCAAAAAAAAACCACCGATGCTATTTCTACCCGCATGAGGTTTTAAAAAGAAACCAGATTGCGAGGATGAAATGACCTGTAAGGCAGAGTTGAATTCTGATGCTGCGCTGGCGGCACCGGCTGTTGATGCCCCGGCGCTCAAACCCTGGATAACATTTTTATTCTCCCTGACCTGTGGGCTGGCGGTGGCGAATGTCTATTCAGCCCAGCCGTTGCTTGAATCCATCTCCCTCAGCCTAAAGGTTCCTGCTGGTATGATCGGCAGCGTGGTTACTGCAACTCAGGTTGGTTATGCCAGCGGGTTGATTTTCCTCGTTCCACTGGGCGATCGCGTTAACCGAAAAACGCTGGTCGTCACGCTGCTATTACTTTCAATGCTGGCTTTGATCGTGGCAGGGTTATCACCCAATTTTGTCACTCTGCTGTGCGCAATGCTTTTTATTGGTTTGATGGCGGTTGTGGTGCAACTTGTGGTTGCCTGGGCCGCAATATTGGCGGCGCCCCAGCGACGTGGAAAGGTTGTAGGCACGGTGACAAGCGGCATCGTTTTGGGGATCCTGCTGGCCCGCTTTATCTCTGGCAGCATCGCCGATATTGCTGGCTGGCGGGCCGTTTACCTTACCGCTGCCTTTTTGATGTTGCTCATCGCCTGCATCGTAGCGAAAGGCGTGCCCGCTACTCTACCCCAGGCACGACAGCCCACCTATTTCTCTCTACTTGCATCAGCTTTTCGCCTGTTTATCACTGAACCGCCACTGCGAAAAGGGGGTGTTTTTGCACTTCTTATTTTTACAGCCTTCAGCATGTTGTGGACCACCGTAGTCATGCCGCTCAGTAGCCTGTCGCTATCACATACTCAGATAGGCATGTTTGGTTTGGCAGGTATTGCCGGCGCGCTGGCGGCAGCGAAAGCAGGTTCATGGGCGGATCGGGGCTGGGGAGAACGCGCGACCGGGCTAGCTCTTGCGTTGCTAACGTTCTCATGGCTTCCCATCGCTCATACCGAAACATCACTGGTGTGGCTCGTTGTCGGTATCATCATGCTGGACTTTGCCGTGCAAACCGTTCACGTAATAAGCCAGAGCACCCTCATCGCGGCCAGACCAGAGGCCGCAAGCCGGCTGGTTGGCGTGTATATGTGTTTTTACTCAATAGGCAGTGCAATAGGGGCGATTGTTGCCACTCAGCTTTACGCTCGCTTTGGATGGCAGACAGTCTGCCTGGCTGGCGCAGCCGTCAGCGTCTGTGCTTTTCTCATCTGGTTAGGATTAACCACATCACGAAACGAAGCAGTGGAAGCAGGATAGTGCCTGTGTGCGATATACAGAAAAGAGGCCTCACGGCATCGGCATAATAAATCCTTGCCATCACCGCTGCCATTATAATCGGTGGAGCTGGCATTTACCTACCATTTCTCATAGTTAATACAAATAATACAATGATTATAATTTTATCATAGCGTATAGTCGGGAAAATTTTTTTAATTTGCTTCTGCATTTAATCGCGCCATATATAAAATGTTTCTGTTCATTCATGGGCAGAATTTAAGGAAAGGGATAATGAAATTTAAGCTAGCGTTACTGTGTGCTGCAACAATGGCACTCTCAGGCTGCAATAAAAACGATATCGATTGCGGTGATACATCAGTCCAGAACGATCTTAATAACAGACTGCTCGCCGCCATCGCCTTAGAGAGTGGTATTGGGGAAAGCAACGCGCAATTGCAGAAACACCTAAGAATTTCGCTTAAGGACTTCGCACAGGACGACGAAAAAGCCACGAAAACGGCAGCGCAGTGTACCGCAAATTTAACAATTACCGATGTATATGAGTCGGGTAAAGCGATGACGGGCCCAGTGCATTACGAGCTGTTTAAAAACGCTGACAATAAAATAGAGCTTGATGCGGACTCGGTACGCAGTGGACTTGATTTATCAAAGCTGAAGGTTATTAAGATCGACGAGACGGACGAACAGAAACAGTGGCGGCAAACGCAAGAAAAAGAAAAAGCGGAGCAAGCTCGCCAGCAAGAAGAGAAAAAAGCGGCTGAAGAAGCTCAAAAAGCAGAGTTAGAAAAGCAAGTTATGGCCGCTAAGGCAGCTGCTGATAGCGATTTCAAACCTGTGACAAACGATCAGCTGATGCTTATTTTTTTAGCAAACTCCGGGCGTAACGTTACGGATGATGAGAAATTAGGTCTACTCAGCGATCGTTGGAATGCTGAAAATGATCCGTTTAAACGCAATGATATGAAGCAAGAAGAATTAGCACAGGCAAACGAGAAACTAGCATCATTTAAAGATATTAAATTTATCAAAGTCAGTAAGATGCTGTCCCGCCTTAATAATCGACAGGAAGCGGTAAAAAAAGAGATCGTTACGGGTGCCTATCTTGGAATTCGCAAACCTGAAGCGTATGATTTTGCCAAGAAAAACTTTCCGATCGATGTTACTGGCTGCGGTGATTCGCTCAAGTATGGTCCAAAAGAGATCTACAGCACTCGTCAAAATGTGAAAGTCATGCTTGAGAAAAGCGCTATTCAGTGCAATATCACGCCAGCGAATGAAGATGAGGCCAGAAGCATGTCCAGCATCCTCTCTAACATTCCGGATAATGTGTTTAGTGCCGAGGGCACCGCATATTTAATGATTAACGGCTATAACCCAGACGCGGTTACGATCAATACCACATTAATTCGGGAAGATGTCGCAATTTACCGTTATCAGGTCGATGCGCTGAACGACAAAGCACCTGTATTGAAAGCGACCTTAAAATAACCAGCATACTCTATTAGCGCCTGCAGATGGCTATGCAGGCGCTAATATAATTAATCGGTTCTATCTATCTGATCCAACCTGCCGGTTGATGTGCTCAACCACAGGAACTGCTGGAGTTCAGCTGTCACCTCTTCTGGCGCCTCTTCAGCCATATGGTGGCCGCTGCCTATCGCTTTGCCGCGGACATCCGGTGCCCAGCCTCTCCAGATACCGACTATGTCGCCATATATATCTTCCAGATCGTCATATTTCGACCATAAGCAGAGAGTCGGACACCTAATCCTCCGTCCTAGCTGGCGGTCCTGAAGCTCATGCGCTTTATCTATTGATAAACCAGCCCGGTAGTCTTCGATCATCCCATGTACCGTTTGCGGATCGTGTATGGCTCGCCTGAATTCAATATACTCTTCATCGCCCATTGTTTCCGGCTGTCCCCCATACCATTTGTCCGGATCGGCCAGAATTGCGCGCTCGGGTTTTTCTGGTTGCGCAAAGAAGAACCAGTGATACCACTGTCTGGCAAATTTCTCGTTACAGCGGTTGAGTGCTTCAAGTATTGGGATGCAATCCAGTACGGCGAGATGGGTGATCCGCTGTGGGTAGTCAAGGGCAGCCCGGTAGGCGGTGTAACTTCCTCTGTCGTGTCCAACCACAGCGAACTGGTCGAAACCCAGCTGACTCATCAATTCAATACAATCTTTTGCCTTCGCCCTTTTAGAAGAGCCAGCATGATTGGGCTGGTCGGCAGGTTTAGATGAGCGACCAAAACCACGCAAATCAGGACATACCACGGTAAATGATTTGGCAAGTGCGGGCGCCACTTTTGACCAGGTTGCGTGGGTTCGAGGATGTCCGTGCAACAGCAAAACAGGAGGCCCGCTTCCGCCGTAGCGTACGTTCAGCTCTGCTTCTGAAACGCATACTGTTGTGTGCGTGAATCCCTCAAACATAGCTTTTCCCCACCTGTTGTTTAGTAAAACTATAGCGGCGGTGCATCAGATCGATGTTCACTCTGCATCGATAGCATAGATTTTAAACAAAATGTAAAGAGTTCACGGCCAGCCAGCAAAGGTGTTAAGATGGTGATGTCTGGTGATCGTCCAGGCCACATCCTCTAGCAGGTTTGCTGCCCTCGAATCGATGCGGGGTGCACCTCATCTCCAATGAGCTGATTAAGCAGCTCCCACATGTTTCCATCTCGTCTAATGCGGCGCGCTCGATAGCGCTTGTGTGCGATAGTTCGCAAGGATTTATCACGGCATTGGCCCCACAGATATCAAATTTGAGCAGCCCTATTCGAGGACGAATGGCCCGCTTGCCAATGCAGTAAAGGCACATCATGAATAAAATAACCTCTGAAAACGTCGAGGGTACAACTATTTCTCACATCGTTGTCGAAGCGGCTCACAGCGACTCAGCGATTGTTTTGCAGCCAGTATATGCCAGCCCGGAAGAAGCTATCGGCGCAATATCAACAGAGTTGTTGAAGTCGGGTAAGAGACTGACATTCAAAGAGATCCAGCTGGTACTGGTTGTAAGAATGAAGCTGGCGTCTGGCGAGGTGCAGCAGAGGATTTTGCGCGAGGCGCTGATGCTGGTCACGAACAGGACACTATTTTAACCCTGGTCGCTCTGACCAGGGCATCTTCACGTAGCGGCGACGTTATTTACCCAGCAGCTCTCTGCGAACAATCTCAGCCCCAGCGCTTAGCGCATTGAGCTTGCCTCTGGCCACCCGGCGTGACAGCGGGGTCATGCCGCAGTTGGTGCAGGGATAGAGCTTGTCGGCATCGACAAACTGCAGCGCTTTGCGCAGCGTATCGGCAACCTCTTCCGGTGTCTCAATGGCGTTGGTTGCCACATCAATGGCCCCAAGCATCACTTTTTTGCCGCGAATAAGCTCAATAAGCTCCATTGGCACGTGAGAGTGTTGACACTCCAGAGAGATAATATCGATGTTAGATTTTTGCAGCTTGGGGAAGATCTCTTCATATTGACGCCACTCGGACCCCAGCGTCTTTTTCCAGTCGGTATTGGCTTTGATACCGTAGCCATAGCAGATATGCACGGCCGTTTCACACTGCAGCCCTTCAATCGCTCTTTCTAACGTCGCAATCCCCCAGTCGTTTACCTCATCAAAAAAGACGTTAAACGCGGGCTCATCAAACTGAATAATATCGACCCCGGCAGCCTCCAGCTCTTTCGCTTCCTGATTAAGAATTTTGGCAAATTCCCAGGCCAGCTTTTCGCGGCTCTTATAGTGACCATCGTAGAGGGTGTCGATCATCGTCATCGGCCCCGGTAAGGCCCATTTGATTGGCCGATCGGTTTGCTGACGTAAGAATTTGGCATCCTCAACGAACACCGGCTTTTGACGACTCACCTCCCCCACGACGGACGGTACGCTGGCGTCATAGCGGTCGCGAATTTTAACGATCTCACGTTTCTCAAAATCAACGCCGCTTAGGTGCTCAATAAACGTTGTGACAAAGTGCTGTCGGGTTTGCTCGCCGTCGCTGACGATATCAATCCCCGCCTGCTCTTGCTCTTGCAGCCCCAACCGTAGCGCATCCTGTTTGCCCTCAATCAGCTCATCACCCTGCAATTTCCAGGGCGACCACAGGGTCTCAGGTTGTGCAAGCCAGGCCGGTTTGGGTAAGCTGCCCGCGGTGGACGTCGGTAATAATTTTTTCATAGCAGGTGACCTTATTTTTTTAGTTAATCAAAGAACGGAATGAGCAGACCATTGTTCAAGAAGGGTTTGATAAGGTTTGATAAAATGTTCTTCGGTAAACCTTCCCTGCTCAATAGCCAACCTGCTGCGTTCTTCTCGATCATAAACAATTTGCGTTAACGAATAGTCCTGGTAATTGAGGCTGGGCTGATAGATTTTTCCTGCGGCAGAATTAGCATTGTAAATTTCAGGCCGGTAGATCTTCTGGAATGTCTCCATCGTGCTGATGGTGCTAATAAGTTCAAGATCGCTGTAGTCGCGCAGTAGATCGCCAGCAAAATAGAATGCCAGCGGTGCAACGCTACCCTGCGGCATGAAATAGCGCACCCGCAGTCCCATTTTCGCAAAATAGCGATCCGTCAGGGACGCGTTATCCTGCTGATATTCGATACCCAATACGGGATGCTGATTACCCGTCCGGTGATAGACATTTTTACTAGATACACTCAGACAGATTACAGGGGCTTTGCTGAACTTCTCTTTATAGCTGTCTGAGGCAACGAAACGCTTAAATATGTTGCCGTGCAGATTGCCAAAGTTATCCGGCGTGCCAAATTGAGGTTGGTTTTTATTATACTCTGACAACAATACGCTAAAGTCATAGTCCCGAACGTAAGAGGAGAAGTTATTGCCAACAATACCCTCAATGCGCTCGTTAGTTTTACGATCGACAATATTGGTTTTCAACACCTCAATCACTGGAAACGCATCGCTCTTGCCTTCGGCAGCAATATTCATCTCGACGGAGATGATTTCCAGCTCAACCGCGTAGCGATCGCCTTTAGGGTTATCCCAATGCGCCAGCGAATTGAACCGATTGTCAATCATCGTTAAGGCATTGCGCAAGTTCTGCTGACGTTTCTCACCTCTCGCTAAATTAGCAAAGTTGGTGGTGATACGCGTGCTCTGCGAGGGATTATAATTCTCGTCGAAGCAGAGGCTCTTCACGTTAAATGTAATCGCTTTATTCATCGTAATCTGTATGATCAAGTGTTAATAACATGATCACTTTATGCCTGAGTCACTGCGTGAGTAAAAGTGATTTAATTTCATTCAACATGAAGAACCTTCATGATCGTGCTGCAAGCCTGGTCATTTTCCTCACGCAAGCTTGATAAGCACCACGCCTGTTGTCAGCAGGGCCACGCCCAGCCAGCCAGTTCTGTTCAGACGCTGACCAAACAGCACCCAACCTGCAGCAACGGTGGCGATCAGGCCAAAGCTACCCCACAGCGCATAGGCTAATGACAGATCGATACCTTTTACCGCCTGGGACAGGGCACTAAATGCCGCCAGCACGGCGACAAGAGATAGCACGCCATGTATCGGCCGACGAAAGCCGTTGGAATATTTAAGGAAAATATTGGCAACAATCTCCAGACCAATAGCGAGGAATAACCAGGCAATATGCACTGCATTAAACGTAGTCATGCTGCTGCTCCTTACGCGCTATCGTGCCAGATTTGATCAGCGCCACGCCTGTGACCAGAGTGAGTAAGCCCGCAATTTTCATCGCCGATAGGGTTTCATCGAACAGCATTACGCTGAACAGAGTAATAAACAGAATACCAAGGCCTTCCCAGAGGGCATAGGCGACGCCCAGAGCGATCCGTTTTACGGCAAATGATAAAAAAATATACGACAGCGCGATCATCGCCAGCATAAAAATGAAACCCGCCTTGTCATCATTGACGCTGGCCCATTTCATCGACAGCGTGCCGGTTATTTCAGCCGCGATAGCCAGAACTAATAAGATCCAATAGCGCATAATCTCTCTCCTAATGAGAAATAGGTATCCGCCACGCAAAAATAAGCGTGCTGGCAGAGTTAAATGAAATTGTGAGTAAAGGAGAGAGCGGAACTATAGCGCAGAGCGCCAGTGCTGGTCGCAGATCGAACAGTGGGATAGTGGGTAAAGACAGGAGCGAATAATCATTGCGGGTGCGAACATCTTGTTCATAATTTTACAACTTATCCACGTTGTTGCTTTTCCTCAGTGTGGATGAAAAATTGTCCTCGGTAGTTAAACAGGTCCCTATTCTGGCATAATCCCATTTTATTTATCGGGTTTTTTTCATTTCTTTACGTTGGCTCAAAATAGGACGTGCGGATGGTATTGCTGAATTTTAGCCCGCCGCTGGCGGGCTAGTAATTAACGATTAACGCTCCCAGTAGGCCTCTTCCAGGCTATCTTCCCGCTCCGGCAGGCCGCGCGTCAGGCGCGGCGAGTGCTGGTTCAGTACCTGGTAGCTGACGCGGTTAGCATATTTACACACCTGAGCCAGCGACGAGTAGGTCAGCCAGGTGTAGTTATGCTTGCTGGAGTTGGGCACGTTAGTGCGGTGGAAATTATTGGCCGTAATATCATGCAGCAGTGCGGCCAGCGCACCATCGCCCGCGCCGTTGGTGTTCATGATCTTCTCCGGCCCGCCCATGTACGGCGCAATGTGGGAGAAGATGCGCAGCGGCTGCTGGCAATCCTGATGACGCATCGCCCGGCTAAACTCATACTGGTTAAACTCGGCGATGGCTCCCGGCAGCAGCGGATGCTGGGTTTTACGCTTCGCCGACTCCTCGGTAAAGCCTGCCATGTACAGCCCCACCGGACCGGCGGTACAGAGCACCAGGTCAACCCAGTCCAGCGCCTTATCGCAGGCCAGCAGCGGATCGCTCAGCCCGGTCAGCGCCTCGGCCTCCTCCTCGTTCATCGCCAGGATAGAGACGTTCTCTTTGAGGAAGTCGCGCCACCACGCCGGGT
Source organism: Escherichia sp. ESNIH1 (assembly GCA_002918705.1). Lineage (GTDB taxonomy): Bacteria > Pseudomonadota > Gammaproteobacteria > Enterobacterales > Enterobacteriaceae > Pseudescherichia. The sequence continues at coordinate 103,470 of PQKR01000010.1, forward strand.
TATCGGCAATCACATATTTGGTACCGAGGGTTAGCACTACCGGCACATTGTGCTTTTTGGCGTACTCTACCGCCTTCATGGTCGCCTCGCGCATCGGCTCGCCCAGCTTGCAGCGTACCAGATAGGAGGAGAGCACCAGCGCGGAGGCCCCGGCAATGACCGCCTCGGGAATGCTCTCCGGACGCAGCTGGTTCATATAGCCAGGGCTTATAGCGAAGGTGCGCTCACCCGCCTCGCCGATCAGCGTAAAGCAGCGGCCAATCGGGCCATCAACGCCCTGCAGATAGTTAAGATCGGTACGGCTGGAGGTGTTACAGAGGTAGCGGTAGGCGTAGCTGCCGATCTCTACGTTGCTGCACATGACGCCCAGCAGCACCGAGCGGTCATCTGCCAGAACGGAGTAGTTGTGCATGGTGTTGCCGATGGTGCCGCCGGCAAACTGATGGGTGATAAGGTTATCGCGGACCAGCTCTTTGTAGAGCGCATCGGCGGCCTCGTCGCTGATAATTAGCGAGTGCCCGGCGCTCAGGGCATAGCGCTCGATAAACGCATCGTCCACCTTCGCTTCAATATCCACCAGCGTCTGATCGATGCCGACCACCCATGAGGCGCTGGCATCGCTCTCCGGCTGGATCTGCTGCAACAGCGGATCGCGGGCGTTAACGGGGAAATAGTGTTTGGATTTGCGTTTACCGGGAAATTTCATTCGCGTTTATTATGAATAACCAATTGGGCCGGGAATGGTAGCACACTCCCGGCACCGGGCGCGATTAGCGGTAGGGGGCCGTCAGGTCCAGCATCATGTCGATATGATCGGCGGAATCATTAAGCGCAGGAATATATTCATATTTCTCGCCGCCCGCTTCAAGGAAAAATTCCCGGTTCTGGACCGCGATCTCCTCCAGGGTCTCCAGGCAGTCGGCGGAAAAGCCCGGACAGATCACCTGAATGTGCTTCACGCCCTTCTCGCCGAGCATCTTCAGCGTCTCGTCGGTGTAAGGCGTCAGCCACGGCTCGCGACCAAAGCGTGACTGGAAGGTCATCATTACCTTCTCCGGCGGCACGCCGAGGGCGGAGACCAGCTCGCGGGTGGTGTCGCGGCAGCGCTGGGGATAGACGTCACCCTCTTCCGCATAGCGCTGGGGAATGCCGTGATAGGAGAGCAGGAGCAGGTCCGGCTCGCCGTGACGGGCAAAGGAGGCGCGCACGCTGTTCGCCAGCGCGTCGATGTACGACGGGTTGTCGGCATAGTCACGGATCAATGAGATACCGGGAATGCTGCGCTTACGTTGCAGAATGCGTCCCAGCTCGTCCCAGACGGCAGCCACGGTCGAGCAGGAGTACTGCGGGTAGAGCGGCAGAACCACAATGTGCTCTACGTCCTGGGAGATCAGCTCATCTACCGCGCTCTCCAGCGAGGGCGAGCCGTAGCTCATCCCCAGTGCCACCGGCACATCAGCCAGCCTGGCCGCCAGCGCCCGCTGCTGGCGGCGGCTGTAGACCATCAGCGGCGATCCCTCCTCCATCCACACGGAGTGATAGAGCTTGGCCACACGCGGAGAACGAATCGGCAGGATCACGCCGCGCAGCAGTGGCCACCACAGCAGACGCGGGGTATCCACTACGCGCCGATCGCTTAAAAACTGGCGGAGATAGCGTTTTACCGCTGCGGGTGTGGGGGCATCGGGGGTGCCCAGATTCGCCAGCAGGATGCCGGTTTTAGCCTGACTCATTCGTGCCTCGTCTTCATTTAAGTCTGAGAAATGTATCTGTGAGAATTGTAACTGAAACGGGCGTAAACGAAACCCATTGCTGCGAAAGGGAAAAGCTTGGGGAGAGAGGGAAGATGAACATCCCCGGCGCAGGCACCGGGGAGAGCAGGCTTAGCTGAGAGGCCTTAACCGAGAGACCTTAACCAAGAATGGTTTCCAGCTCGGCGCGAACGGCGCTGACGGCCTGGGTGCCATCAACCTTCGCGTATTTGGTGTTGCCAGCTTCAGCTTCTTTCTGATAGTAGCCGATCAGCGGCGCAGTCAGCTGATGGTACTCCACCAGGCGCTTACGCACGGTCTCTTCCTGATCGTCTTTACGGGTGCTCAGCGCTTCGCCGGTCACGTCGTCTTTACCTTCCACCTTCGGCGGATTGTACTTGATGTGGTAGACGCGGCCAGAGGCGGCGTGCACGCGACGGCCCACGATGCGATCGACGATCAGATCGTCCGGCACATCGAACTCCAGCACGTAATCAACGTTGATACCGGCTTCCTTCATTGCGTCAGCCTGAGGGATCGTGCGCGGGAAACCGTCCAGCAGGAAGCCGTTACGGCAATCTTCTTGGGCGATACGCTCTTTTACCAGCGCGATAACCAGCTCGTCAGTCACCAGCTTGCCAGCATCCATGATGTCTTTAGCTTGTTTGCCCAGCTCGCTGCCGGATTTAACCGCGGCGCGCAGCATGTCACCGGTGGAGATCTGCGGAATACCGTATTTCTCCATGATGAACTGAGCCTGAGTGCCTTTACCTGCGCCCGGAGCGCCGAGCAAAATGATACGCATTGCGTAATTCCTCTACGTTTTGAATTTTTATACCCAGATAAGTGATGACAGGTATACAACGTTGTTTGAAGCGAAAACCATACCACTAAAGTCAGTATCACCACAAGGAAGCGAGGCTTATGCAGGCGGGTTCGGCGGGAAGTTGAGCAGCTGAATCGTTCCCTCCTACCAGGGGGTAAGAGGGAACGGTGCGAAGAGAGGTTAAGAAACCAGCAGCTGGTTCATGCGGCGGATAAACTGGTTAGGATCTTCCAGCGTGCCGCGCTCGGCAAACAGGGCCTGATCCAGCAGCAGTTCGATCCACGCGTTGAACTGCGCTTCGTCCTGAATATCGGCGGTGCGCTTCACCAGAACGTGGTCTGGATTAAGTTCGAAGATGTACTTCACGTCTGGCACGGCCTGGCCCGCAGCGGCAAACAGCTTCGCCATCTGGGTGCTCATCTCGTCGTTGTCGGTGGTGACAATCGCCGGCGTATCGGTCAGGCGGTGGGTAAATCGCACCTCTTTCACGCGGTCACCCAGCAGGGTTTTCACGCGCTCAACGAACGGCTCCAGGGCCTTCTCGGCCTCTTTCGCGCTCTCGTCTACCTCGTCGTTCAGCTTCTCCAGCGACTCATCGGCTTTTGCCACCGACTGGAAGGACTTGCCGTCGAACTCGGTGAGATAGCTCATCATCCACTCGTCGATGCGATCGGAGAGCAGCAGCACTTCGATGCCTTTCTTACGCAGCAGCTCAAGGTGCGGGCTGCTCTTCGCAGCGGCGTAGCTGTCGGCGGTGATGTAGTAGATCTTCTCCTGGCCCTCTTTCATGCGCGAGACATAGTCCGCCAGCGCTACCGTCTGCTCGGCAGAGTCGGTATGGGTCGAGGCAAAGCGCAGCAGTTTGGCAATCGCCTCCAGGTTCGCGCTATCTTCCGCCGGACCCTCTTTCAGCACCAGGCCGAACTGTTTCCAGAAGCCCTGGTACTTCTCGGCATCATCTTTTGCCAGCTTCTCAAGCATCTGCAGCGCACGTTTGGTCAGGGCGCTACGCAGGTTGCGAGTGACGGAGCTGTCCTGCAGAATTTCACGGGAGACGTTCAGCGGCAGATCGTTGGAATCAATCAGGCCACGTACAAAACGCAGGTAGTTCGGCATGAACTGCTCGGCCTCGTCCATGATGAAGACGCGCTGAACGTAGAGCTTCAGGCCGTGCTTGTGGTCGCGGTTCCACATATCCCACGGCGCCTGGGCCGGGATGTAGAGCAGGCTGGTATACTCCTGCTTACCCTCTACGCGATTGTGGCTCCAGGCCAGCGGATCGGTGAAGTCGTGGGCGATATGCTTGTAGAACTCTTTATATTCGTCGTCGCTGATTTCGGACTTGCTGCGCGTCCAGAGCGCCTGGGCTTTGTTGATCTTCTCCCAGCTGATGACGGTTTCGCCATCCTGCTCGTCGTGCTTCTCGATCTCTACCGGCAGCGCGATATGGTCGGAGTATTTGCTGATGATCGAGCGCACGCGCCAGTCGTTGAGGAAGTCATCTTCGCCTTCGCGCAGGTGCAGGATAATTTCGGTCCCGCGATCCTCTTTGGTGATATCAGCAACGGTGTAGTCGCCCTCGCCTGCGGATTCCCAGAACACGCCGTTCTCTGCGCTGTCGCCCGCCGCACGGGTGCGCACGGTGACCTTATCGGCAACAATAAACGCCGAGTAGAAGCCGACGCCGAACTGGCCGATCAGCTGGCTATCTTTTGCCTGGTCGGAGCCCATCGACTGGAGAAAGGCTTTGGTACCGGATTTAGCAATGGTACCCAGATGGTCAATGACCTCGTCACGATTCATACCAATACCGTTGTCGGCAATGGTCAGGGTACGCTTCTCTTTATCAAAGGAGACGCGCACGCGTAGCTCACCGTCACCCTCGTACAGCTCGGGTTTTGACAACGCACGGAAACGCAGCTTGTCTGCCGCATCCGAGGCGTTAGAGATAAGCTCACGCAGGAAAATCTCTTTGTTGGAGTAGAGAGAATGGATCATCAGATGCAGAAGCTGTTTTACTTCTGACTGGAAGCCGCGTGTTTCTTGTCCTTTCATCGAAAAAATACCTCAACAATGCCATTTGGTGTTGAGGGGAAAATGGGGCCAGGACTACAGGATTTCAAGCGGGGGCAGAAAAAATGCCCCCGTTTTTTTCACGAAATGCGGATCTTATGGCGTCCGGCCAGCGAGTGGGAGAGCGTAGTGCCATCGACCATCTCCAGCTCGCCGCCCACCGGCACACCGTGGGCGATGCGGCTGGCCTCTACGCCATACTGACCGCACAGCTCGGCGATATAGTTGGCGGTCGCCTCCCCTTCCACCGTGGGGTTGGTGGCGAGGATAACCTCTTTCAACTTCTCACGCTCCAGGCGCTGCTCCAGCCGATCGAGGCCGATATCGTTCGGGCCGATACCATCGAGCGGCGACAGGTGCCCCATCAGCACGAAGTAGCGGCCAGAGAACTGCCCGGTCTGCTCAATGGCGTAGATGTCCGCGGGACTCTCTACCACGCAGATCTGACCGTTCTCCTGGCGACGCGGGTTCGAGCAGATGTTACACACCTCCTGCTCGGTGAAGGTACGGCAGTCGGCACAGTGGCCAATCTCCGACATCGCCCGCGTCAGGGCCTGGGCAAGGCGCATCCCGCCGCTGCGATCGCGCTGCAGAAGCGTAAAGGCCATGCGCTGCGCCGATTTTGGGCCAACGCCCGGCAGGCAGCGCAGGGCTTCCATAAGCTGCGTCAGCAGCGGACTGGTCTGCATCAGAACGGCATCTTAAAGCCCGGCGGCAGCTGCATACCGGAGGAGACGCCTGCCATCTTCTCTTTCTGAGTCTCTTCGATACGGCGCGCCGCATCGTTGAAGGCCGCTGCAACGAGATCTTCCAGCATATCTTTGTCGTCTTCCAGCAGGCTTGGGTCGATCTCCACGCGACGGCAGTTGTGCGCGCCGTTGATGGTGACCTTCACCAGACCGGCACCGGATTCACCGGTCACTTCCAGCTTCGCAATCTCTTCCTGCATCTGCTGCATCTTTTCTTGCATCTGCTGGGCCTGTTTCATCAGGTTACCCAGACCGCCTTTACCACCAAACATAGGCTTCTCTCTTCATTCACGTTAAAAATGACAACCGTAAGTCAAACTTACGATCAAATAGGGCGAATGCTCTCTTCGTCCAGATCCGCATCGAAAAAGCGTTGCAGGGTCTGGATGTTGCTATCCGCAATAATCGACTCGCGCGCCTGCGCAAGCATCTCTTCGTAAATCGCCTGACGCCACTCCAGCGGAGTGCGCATCGCGGGATTATCATCTTCAATGATAGACACTTCAACCGCCGAACCGTGCAGCGTGTTAAGTGCCTCACCTAAAACTTTTAGCGTCCCAGCCGAATTAAGGTGCCGCTGGGTGGTGCGCAGGTGCAGGCAGATACGGCTCCCCTCCTGCTCTTTCCATGCGTTAAGCGCCACCTGTTCAACCAGTTTAGGCAGGCTGAGCCGACTCACCTCTGCCGCCCACGGATCGCGGGCTATAGCCTCTTCGGCCAGCTTTTGCGCCAGCTCCGGCGTGCGCTCATGCTCAAGGGCTTTTTTCAGCGCCTTCGGCGTGGCGACCACTTCCTTCACCTCTTCGGTGACCAGGGTGGTCTTCCAGCGGTAGGCCTCTTTCTTTACCGGCGCTTGCTCCTGGACGGCGGCGGGCGGGCGCGTCTGGATGCGTTCGGTGACCGATGCCAGCCGCTCAAGCGCAGCGTTATTTACCGGCCGCGTGCGGATTGCCGCTGCCGGTTCACTCTTTTTTGCTTTGGTCGCTCCCTGGGCACGCTGCAGCTGACTGCGGGCGGCCAGCACCTGGCTGGTGGTGTCCGACAGCGGCGCATCGCTACGCGGCGGCGCAGCGGGGGGCGATGGCGGTACCTGCTCCGGCGTCAGCACTGCCGTAGGCGCCACGGGAGAGAAGTCCTGGGCCGGCACGCTCGGCTCCGGCAGCGGCAGACGCGGATGGAACGCCAGCGCTCGCAGCAGCGTCATCTCGATGCCCATCCGCCTGTCCGGCGCAAACGGCAGCTCTTTGCGGCCAATCAGCATCGTCTGGTAGTAGAGCTGGACGTCGCCCGGCGGCACGGTGCGCGCCAGCTCGCGCAGGCGCTGCTCAATAGCGGCCATATCGCTGCCAAGCGCGGAGGGCGAAAGCTGTACCATCGCGATGCGGTGCAGCAGGGTCTGCATCTCAACCAGCAGCGCCTCCCACTCCACGCCGCGGGCGGCCGCTTCGTTGACCAGCGACATGACGCGTTCGCCGTTGGCCTCCACCAGCGCCTCAATCAGCGACAGCGCCTGGTCGTCATCCAGCGTGCCGAGCATCTGGCTCACCGCCTGGGCAGTGAGCTGCCCGTCGCCGCTGGCAATCGCCTGATCGGTCAGGCTGAGGGCGTCGCGCAGGCTGCCGTCGGCGGCGCGGGCCAGCAGCTGCAGGGCGCGCGGCTCGTGGTGGATCTTCTCTTCGTCGAGAATATGCTCAAGCTGCTGGCGGATTTGATCCACGTCCAGCGCCTTGAGATGAAACTGCAGGCAGCGGGAGAGGATCGTCACCGGCAGCTTCTGCGGATCGGTAGTCGCCAGCAGGAACTTAACGTGCGCCGGTGGCTCTTCAAGGGTCTTCAGCAGGGCGTTAAAGCTGTGGCGCGACAGCATATGCACTTCGTCTATCAGGTAGACTTTGAAGCGGCCACGGGCCGGCGCGTACTGGACGTTATCCAGCAGGTCGCGGGTATCTTCAACCTTGGTACGCGAGGCGGCGTCAATCTCAATCAGATCGACAAAGCGCCCCTGCTCGATTTCGCGGCAGTTGTCGCACACGCCGCACGGCGTCGCAGTGATGCCGGTCTCGCAGTTCAGCCCCTTCGCCAGCAAACGGGCAATAGAGGTCTTTCCGACGCCGCGGGTGCCGGAAAAGAGATACGCATGGTGAATGCGTCCTAACGATAAGCCGTTCGCCAGTGCAGTCAGCACATGCTCCTGACCGACGACGTCAGCAAAAGTTTGTGGTCGCCACTTACGGGCTAAGACCTGATAACTCATGGGCAGGCTCTGGAACGCTGGAAGGTGGATATACGAGGGGCAATGCTACCACAGCCTCGCCCTAACAGCGAGACTGTGTACTGACGGATGGCGATCAGTGGCCCGGGAACGGGACCAGGCTGTAACAGGTGATACCCTGCTTCGCGAGACGCTCTTCGCCGCCGATATCAAACAGATTGATAATAAAGGCAGCGTCAGTCACTTCCCCCCCCAGGCGGCGGATCAGCTTAACGGTGGCTTCGATGGTGCCGCCGGTGGCCAGCAGATCGTCTACCACCAGCACTTTATCACCCGGCTTGATGGCATCAACGTGGATCTCTAGCTGGTCGGTGCCGTACTCCAGCTCATAGCTCTCGGCGATGGTTTCGCGCGGCAGCTTACGCGGCTTACGCACCGGCACAAAGCCAACGCCCAGCGCCAGGGCTACCGGTGCGCCAAACAGGAAGCCACGGGCTTCAGTACCCACTACTTTGGTAATGCCTGCGTCTTTGAAACGCGCGACCAGCAGTTCAATGCTAAGAGCATACGCTTTCGGATCTTCCAGCAAACTGGTGACATCCCGGAACAGGATCCCCGGTTTCGGATAGTCCTGAATGCTTTTAATGCTGTCTTTTAAATACTCAAGCTGCTGCGCAGTTGCTGTCATGGATTTTTGCCTGCTAGAAACGGTCATACTCACTGCACGCCTTGCGGGTTAATGTAACTATTGTTTAACATTTAACCAAACGTGCCCGTGCTCGAAAACGGTCGAATGTACTGGCAGAACGGGACAAATGCAATAAGCTTGAGTGCGCTTCACTGCTTTTGTTGCTTTTCAGCCACCACCGGGATGCGCCACATAAATATCAGCAGGCAGGCGAGGATGGCCAGCAGCAGAAAACGTACCCACATCAGCTTAACCAACCAGAGTGAAATCGCGAACGTCACCAGGATAACCGCGATGGCCCGGGGCTTAGCGCCGGGAGGCATCGCACGGTACTGCTGCCAGTGACGAAGGTAGCCGCCAAACCAGGAGCGATAGAGCAGCCAGGCGTGAAACCGCGGCGAGGAGCGGGCAAAGCACCAGGCGGCTAACAGAATAAAGGGGGTTGTGGGCAGTACCGGCAGCACCACGCCGAGCGTGCCGAGCGCAACCGCCAGCCAGCCGATGATAATTAACAGAGTACGTTGCATAATAGGATCGTTATCGGGCTTTTTGGCTAATGTAGCATAGGCCCGATGAATAATAGGGGAGAGATTGTTGAAAACGGCTTGGCTTTTAGATTCACTGGAGAAACAGCTCGCCTCCCTGCGCGAGCGCGCCGCGCCGCTGGCGCACCACGCTACGGTCAGCGCACGCTTTGATCGCCACCTGTTTCAGACCCGCAGCACATTAATGCGCGCCTGCCTGGATGAGGCTGACCACAATCTGGCCGCGCTGCGCCACGCGGTGGAGGCCGGACGGCTGCCGCAGGTGGCCTGGCTGGCAGAACACCTCTCGTCACAGCTTGCGGCTATTACCCGGGAAACGGCCACCTGGTCACTACGGGAGTGGGACAGCGCCTCGCCGGGGGTGACTAAGTGGCAGCGCAAGCGGCTACAGCATCAGCAGTACGAGCGTCGCCTGCAGGAGATGAAACGGGCGCGCGAGCTGCTGCTCGCCAGAGCCACCGGTTTTGAAGAGCAGCAAAATCTACAGCGTGAGGTCGTGGCGCTTGAAGGGAGGCTGGCACGCTGTCGTAATGCGCTATCGCGGATTGAGAACGTACTGGCCCGGTTAACCCGCTAGTGAATAAACAGGAGTGAATATGTCGCTGGAAAATGCGCCGGAAGAGGTCAAGCTGGCGGTAGATCTGATTATGCTGCTAGAGGAGCACGCTATTGCGCCGGAGACGGTGCTGAAGGCGCTGGAGATAGTAAAGCGGGACTTTGAGAAAAAAGTCCCGCTGCAGGATACGCGCTCTTAAACCCTGTCAGGCGATAGCAGGCGCGCTATTGTCGTCGTTCAGGTCGCGTTTTACCTCGGTCAGCTCCTCACCTTTGGCATTGCGCAGATGCACTTCCAGCTGATTGAACGCAATGTCGATGCCATTCTCGCGGCACAGCCGATCGATAGTGCGGTTCAGCTCATCCACGGTGTAGCTGCGATCCCGCAGCTCACGCACGTAGAGGCGCAGCTCGTGATCCAGCGTGCTCGGGCCAAAGGTCGTAAAGAAGACCGCCGGTTCCGGATCGTGCATGACCTTCGGATGATCCATCGCCGCCTTCAACAGTACCGCTTTTACCTTATCCAGATCGGAGCCGTAGGCTACCCCAAGACGCACCACCACGCGGGTAATGGTATCGGAGAGCGACCAGTTGATCAGCCGCTCGGTCACAAAGGCCTTATTTGGGATGATCACCTCTTTACGGTCAAAGTCGGTAATGGTCGTGGCACGAATGCGGATCTTGTTAACCGTACCGGAGAAGGTGCCGATGGTCACCGTATCGCCGATGCGTACCGGGCGCTCAAACAGGATGATAATACCGGCGACGAAGTTACCGAAAATCTCCTGTAGGCCAAAACCGAGACCAACCGACAGCGCGGCCGCCAGCCACTGCAGCTTGTCCCACGATACGCCCAGCGAACCGAATACCGTCATCGCCCCGGCGGCGATAATCACATAGTTGAGAATGGTGGTAATGGCGTAGGAAGCCCCCTGGCGCATCTTCAGGCGCGAGAGCACCAGCACCTCCAGCAGCCCCGGCAGGTTGCGGATCAGCGCCCAGGCTACCGTCGCCGCGATGAGCGCAAACAGCAGGCTGCCCATCGTGACGCTTTTCACTACGCTGGCGCCCGCCTCCATGCCGTTGTAGTGCCAGAGCGTAATGCTGTCGAGATAGGCGAATACGGTAATTAGATCGGACCAGATGGCCCAGAACACCACACCAAACAGCGCCACCATCACCAGCATAGTAATACGCAGCGTCTGCTGGTTGACCTGCTCAAGGGCGATGGTCGGCTCCTCCTGCGGCTCTGCACCCTCTGCCCCCTCCTTCACCAGGTTCTGCCGACGGGCCAGCGCACGACGGTAGGCGATACGCCGCGCCGCCACGCTCAGGCCGCGCAGGACTGTCTGGTAGAGCAGGTTCCAGATAATCACCAGGTAGACGGTCTCAATCCAGCGACCGGAGAGGCGCAGCGTGGTGTAGAAGTAGCCGGTGGCGGTCAGGACCATCAGCGCCAGCGGCACGATGGAGAGAACGGTCACGGTCAGCAGCCGCAGGGCATGGGACTCCTTATCGCGCCAGCTGTCGCGGCACATCGGCCACACCAGCGCACTAATCACCATCAGGTTCAGGAAGATCACAATCTGCCCGGTGACGTCGTCCATAAGATGCAGCGGCGACAGCTCGGAGACCACCGACCAGAAGTGCAGCGGCAGCAGCGCCAGGCTGAGGCGGACAATCTGTCGACGCCAGTGGCTGGTGAGCTGCGGCGGCATCGAGAAGTGAGTCACCGCGACGCCGTCTTTCTCCAGTACCTTCCAGCACAGGCCGAATACCAGCCAGAAGAGCGCCAGCTTTTTACTGAACGCCCACAGCAGCTCGCTAATGTTAAGCTGCATGGTGAGCAGGATCAGACCCGCAGCCAGGATCAGCAGGCAGACCGGCAGAGCGCGGATCAGGTCGATGAGGATCGCCTTCGGCGTATGCCCCTGGCTATCGTTACGCAGTTGCCCCACCTCATCCGCCAATCTGGCCTGGTACCGTTTCAGCCAGCCCAGACGCCAGCGGATCAGGCCCGCGATCAGCAGCAGCGGCAGCCCGGCCAGAAACGCAATGGCCACCGCAGGCCAGGCTTTCTCCCAGTTAACGGTGATCTTCGTCGTGCGGAACTGCTCTTTGACCGCCTGCGGGAAGGCTTTAATCCACTCCCAGTCCATCGGCTTGTTGCTGTTTACCCAGAAAATCTGCTGGGTCAGCACCTCTTGTAAGCTGGTAGAGACGCTCATCAACTGCTGCTGGTTAACCTGCAGGTTAATCGCCATCATCAGCTGGTTGCCAAGCTGTTTATTGAGCTGGTCGAGCAGCTCACGGCGCATATCGACGACCTGCAGCAGCGCGTCATGCACCTCGTCGTTCACCTCGCTCTTATGCTCCTCCTCCAGCTTGCCGACGAAGGCGTCGCTCTGGAACAGGGCATCGCGCTGCTGGTTAATCTCAAACTGCTCAAGACGCAGATCGGCGATGCGGTTGGTCATATCCTCCAGCTCATCGGCGGAGGGCAGCGTCTGCTGCTGTTGGTAAAGGATGCGCGACAGCAGCAGGCTCCCCTTGAGTACCGAGATCTGCTCTTTGATATTGCGCTCGGACTGCAGGGCGCGATCGAGCCAGTTCTTAACTTTGATATTCTGCTGAACCAGCGCGTTGCCTTTTTCCGTGGCGTCGATCAGCCGCTGGCTGAGCTGGTGGTTGAGATCCAGCTCCTGTTTCACCAGCGGATTAGCCTGGATACGCGCGGTCTCATCCGGCGTGACGGCCTCCTGGGCGGTTTTTTCCGTCAGCGTCAGGCGCTTGTTGTTGACCGCCTCCTGCAGGAGCTGGAGCTGATGCTCCAGACGGTTGCTGTTGGCCGTCACATAGTCGCGCTGTTTTTGCAGGGTATCCTGCAGGGTGGTATTGCCCTCAAGGCTTTTACGCTGCTGATCTATCTCGGCATTCAGTAGTGCCTGCTGGGCCAGCAACAGCGTCTGCTGAGTCGGACGCAGCGCGCCCTCCCCCGCCCCGGTGCCGTTCAGGCTGTTACGTATCTGCTGAAGCTGCTGCGAGGCCGTGTACATAGCGTTCTGCACCCGTTCCGGCTGAGTTTGCAGCGCCACCAGCTGGCTGTTGTAGGTAGCCAGATCGTTCTGCGCAGTCTGGAGATCGTCCAGCAGCTGTGAGACCCGCGACTCTAGCTGACGCAGCGAGAGCGTCGCCAGGGTTTTGCGCGTTTCGTCATCGTTGTCTTTATCGCTCAGCGCATTGAGCCCGTCCGTAGCTTCGCGCATTTTATCCGGCGCCTGGGCAACCTTCTGACGAAGCTGGGCTGACTCCTGCTTGACCCGTTCGAGCTTGTCGAGGGTATCCAGGGTTTGCGTCAGATCGTCAATGACGAGCTTATCCTGCGGGGTGTGATCTTTTTGCTTATTTAGCGCATCAAGCTGGCTTTGCACCTCTGCGCGAGCGGGCAGATCGGTACTGGCGCGGGCATGCGAAGCCGTCGAAAACAGGCCTGCGACAAACACCAGCACTAAGGCAAAAGCGGATAGCGGATTTTGCGAGCGTATGGAGTGCAGCATAATTTTTAGATGAATGGTTTCTTTACAGGAAAGCGGGCCGGGACTGACCACGCGCAGAGAATATCACGCCCGTCTGGGACAACATAGCAATGCGCATAGCCTCCAGGATATTTCCTGGACTTATGAATAAAAATCAGGCACGGAGTGCGTCAGGCTTTGCCCGCATGGTTGGGCAGAGCTGGAACATCTCCAGGAGGATAGCGACGTAGTCACGTGCTTCTTTTTTAAGATCAAACGTTTGTGGTGAAAAGAGCCAATTTTCCATAATGCCGGAGATATAGCTGCGCATCAAAATGGCCGCCCGACGGGTGAGCAGATTCGCAGGCAACATTTTTGCCTTAATGCAGTGGCTGAGGGTCTGTTCAATACGATCGTAACTTTCGAGGCATAAATTACGCTGTGCCTGTTGCACTATGGCCATTTCGCCGACAAACTCACACTTGTGGAAAATGATTTCCATCATTAAGCGGCGACGCTCTTCGATAACCGTTGCTTCAAGGATATAGACCAGTATTTCGCGCAAAACCGAGAGTGGATCATCAGGGAATTTTGCCTGATACTCAAGCTCGAGATCGCCAATACTGGACTCTGACAGCTCCCAAATTTCACCGAATAAATCTGATTTATTTTTGAAGTGCCAATAAATTGCGCCACGCGTTACCCCCGCCGCCTGCGCAATGTCTGCCAGAGACGTTTTGGAGACGCCATGCGCTGAAAAGAGCCGCATCGCGACGTCTAAAATATGCTGACGCGTCTCAAGGGCCTGTTGTTTGGTTTTTCGTGCCATATGTTGGTGATTTTATGGGAGTCAGATTTACATACATTTATGAATGTATGTACCATAGCATGACGATAATATAAACGCAGCAATGGGTTTGTGGGCGTTTGATCCACTGATCAATTTGAAATCGGACACTCGAGGTTTACCTATGAACAAAAACAGAGGACTTACCCCTCTGGCGGCCGTTCTGATGCTTTCGGGCAGCTTAGCGCTAACAGGATGTGATGATAAACCGGCTCAACAAGGAGCGCAGCAAGCGCCTGAAGTTGGGATTGTGACACTCAAATCCGCACCTCTGCAGATGACCACCGAACTGCCGGGCCGCACCAGCGCCTATCGCGTGGCTGAAGTCAGACCCCAGGTTAGCGGCATCATTTTGAAACGTAACTTCACCGAGGGCAGCGACGTTGAAGCGGGTGTCTCGCTTTATCAAATCGATCCAGCCACTTACCAGGCCTCCTATGAGAGCGCAAAAGGCGATTTAGCGCGCGCCCAGGCCGCGGCAAATATTGCCCAGGTAACCCTCAAACGCTACCAGAGCCTGATTGGCACGAAATATATCAGTCAGCAGGATTTTGATAACGCCCAGGCGGAAGCGCAGCAGGCTAACGCCTCGGTCGTAGCCGCTAAAGCCGCCGTCGAAACCGCCCGTATTAACCTGGCCTATACCAAGGTCACCTCCCCGATCAGCGGGCGTATTGGTAAGTCGTCGGTAACCGAAGGCGCGCTGGTGCAGACCGGCCAGACCACTGCCCTGGCAACCGTGCAGCAGCTCGATCCGATCTATGTGGATGTCACCCAGTCCAGCAATGATTACCTGCGCCTGAAGCAGGAGCTGGAGAAAGGGACCCTCAAGCAGGAGAACGGCAAAGCAAAAGTTGAGCTGCTCACCAACGACGGCGCAACCTTCCCACAGACCGGTACGCTGGAGTTCTCTGATGTCACCGTGGATCAAACCACTGGCTCCATCACCCTGCGCGCTATCGTTCCTAACCCGGATCAGACGCTGCTGCCGGGTATGTTCGTTCGCGCCCGTCTGGAAGAGGGCCTGAACCCGAACGCGCTGCTGGTTCCTCAGCAGGGTATCACCCGTACGCCGCGCGGTGAGGCTTCCGCAATGGTCGTAGGCGAAGGCGATAAGGTTGAAGTCCGTCAGGTACAGACCTCGCAGGCGATCGGCGATAAGTGGCTGGTTACCGGCGGTCTGAAAGATGGCGATCGCGTCATCATCACCGGTCTGCAGAAAGTGCGGCCGGGCGCGCAGGTCAAAGTACAGGAAGTAAATCCCGATCAGGCTTCTGACAAGAAAGAGCAAGCTGCAGCTGGCGCCCAGTCAGAACAAACGAAGTCTTAACTTAAACAGGAGCCGTTAAGACATGTCTAAGTTTTTTATCGATCGCCCCATATTTGCATGGGTTATCGCGATCATTATCATGCTGGCGGGGGCGCTATCGATCCTCAACTTGCCGGTGGCGCAATATCCTTCGATTGCGCCACCCGCAGTGACGGTCTCAGCAACCTACCCTGGCGCAGATGCGAAAACGGTGCAGGATACCGTGACGCAGGTTATCGAACAGAACATGAACGGTATCGATGGCCTGCTTTACATGTCCTCTACCAGCGACTCGTCCGGCTCGGTGCAGATCACGCTGACCTTTAACTCCGGTACCGATGCGGACATCGCGCAGGTTCAGGTGCAGAACAAACTGCAGCTGGCCATGCCGCTGCTGCCGCAGGAAGTACAGCAGCAGGGCGTCAGCGTTGAGAAGTCATCCAGCAGCTTCCTGATGGTGCTGGGGATGATCAACACCGATGGCTCAATGACTCAGGAAGATATCGCTGACTACGTGGGCGCAACGGTGAAAGATCCGGTTAGCCGTACCGCGGGCGTCGGTGACGTACAGCTGTTTGGTGCCCAGTATGCGATGCGTATCTGGATGGATCCGAACAAGCTGAACAACTTCCAGCTCACGCCGGTCGATGTTATCAACGCCATTAAAGCGCAGAACGCCCAGGTAGCAGCAGGCCAGCTCGGCGGCACGCCGCCGGTGAAAGGCCAGCAGCTGAACGCCTCGATTATCGCTCAGACCCGACTCACCTCGACGGAAGAGTTTGGTAAGATCCTGCTGAAGGTAAACACCGATGGCTCCCAGGTTCGCCTGCGTGATGTGGCAGAGATTGAGCTGGGCGGTGAGAACTATGACGTTATCGCCAAGTACAACGGTCAGCCCGCGTCTGGTCTGGGGATCAAACTGGCGACCGGCGCGAATGCGCTGGATACCGCCAATGCCGTACGCGCGACCATTGAGTCCCTGAAACCGACCTTCCCGGCGGGCCTGAAGGTAGTCTATCCGTATGACACCACCCCGTTCGTTAAGATCTCTATTAACGAAGTGGTGAAAACGCTGGTCGAAGCGATCGTGCTGGTGTTCCTGGTCATGTACCTGTTCCTGCAAAACTTCCGCGCAACGCTGATCCCAACGATTGCCGTTCCGGTAGTACTGCTGGGTACCTTCGCCATTCTTGCCGCCTTTGGCTTCTCGATAAACACCCTCACCATGTTTGGTATGGTGCTGGCAATCGGCCTGTTGGTGGATGACGCCATCGTGGTGGTAGAGAACGTCGAACGTGTTATGGCTGAAGAGGGGCTCTCTCCCAAAGAGGCCACGCGGAAATCGATGGGGCAGATTCAGGGCGCGCTGGTCGGTATTGCCCTGGTCCTGTCGGCGGTATTTATCCCGATGGCCTTCTTCGGCGGCTCTACCGGTGCGATCTATCGCCAGTTCTCGATTACTATCGTTTCGGCGATGGTGCTGTCGGTGATTGTGGCGCTGATCCTGACGCCGGCCCTCTGTGCCACCATGCTGAAGCCGATCGCTAAAGGCGACCACGGCGAAGGCAAAAAAGGCTTCTTCGGCTGGTTTAACCGCATGTTCGATAAGAGCACGCACCACTACACCGACAGCGTAGGCAATATTCTGCGCAGCACCGGTCGTTATCTGCTGCTCTATATCGTCATCGTGGCGGGCATGGCGTTCCTGTTTGTCCGTCTGCCAAGCTCATTCCTGCCAGATGAAGACCAGGGCGTCTTCTTAACTATGGCTCAGCTACCTGCAGGGGCAACGCAGGAGCGTACGCAGAAGGTGCTTGATGAGGTCACTGATTACTACCTGAACGAAGAAAAAGCCAACGTTAACTCTGTATTTAGCGTTAACGGCTTCGGCTTCTCGGGTCGTGGCCAGAACACCGGTATCGCCTTCGTCTCCCTGAAAAATTGGGAAGAGCGTGCGGGGGAAGAGAACAAGGTTCCAGCCATTACGGGCCGCGCCAGCGCACGCTTCTCTCAGATTAAAGATGCGATGGTCTTCGCCTTTAACCTGCCGGCAATCGTTGAGCTGGGTACGGCAACCGGCTTCGACTTCCAGCTGATTGACCAGGGTAACCTCGGCCATGACAAGCTGATGCAGGCGCGTAACCAGCTGCTCGGCGAAGTGGCCAAGCACCCTGATCTGCTGGTGGGTGTCCGTCCTAACGGCCTGGAAGATACGCCGCAGTTCAAGATCGATATCGATCAGGAGAAAGCGCAGGCGCTGGGTGTATCCATTAGTGATATTAATACCACGCTGGGTACGGCCTGGGGTGGTAGCTACGTAAACGACTTCATCGACCGTGGTCGCGTGAAGAAGGTCTACGTGATGTCACAGGCCAAGTACCGTATGCTGCCAAGCGATATCAATAACTGGTACGTGCGCGGCAGCGATGGTCAGATGGTGCCGTTCTCGGCGTTCTCCTCGTCGCACTGGGAGTATGGTTCTCCGCGTCTGGAGCGCTATAACGGTCTGCCGTCGATGGAGATCCTTGGTGAAGCCGGTCCGGGCAAGAGTACCGGTGAAGCGATGGATATGATGGAGCAGCTGGCGGGCACGCTGCCTGCAGGCGTAGGCTACGACTGGACGGGCATGTCCTACCAGGAACGTCTCTCTGGTAACCAGGCCCCTGCCCTGTACGCCATCTCATTGATCGTGGTCTTCCTCTGTCTGGCGGCGTTGTATGAGAGCTGGTCCATTCCGTTCTCGGTTATGCTGGTTGTTCCACTGGGGGTTATCGGTGCTCTGCTGGCGGCGACGTTCCGCGGGCTGGGTAACGACGTTTACTTCCAGGTGGGCCTGCTCACTACCATTGGCCTGTCGGCGAAGAACGCGATACTGATCGTTGAGTTCGCCAAGGACCTGATGGAGAAAGAGGGCAAGGGGCTGATCGAAGCGACGTTAGAGGCGGTTCGTATGCGTCTGCGTCCTATCCTGATGACCTCGCTGGCCTTTATCCTCGGCGTTATGCCGCTGGTTATCAGCACCGGCGCAGGCTCCGGCGCGCAGAACGCAGTAGGTACCGGCGTTATGGGCGGGATGGTTACCGCAACCGTGCTAGCCGTCTTCTTTGTGCCGGTGTTCTTCGTGGTGGTTCGCCGCCGCTTTAGCCGCAAATCTGAGGATGTCGAGCACAGCCATCCGGTTGAGCATCACTAATCACTCTGACTTGTAGAGAGTAGTGAAGAAAAGGCCGCGCAAGCGGCCTTTTTCATTATTTGTCTGAAAATCATCATGACGGCTTATTGTCTATTGCGTTATTTTCTGTAACAAATATAAGTCGCATAATTCTTAAGGCATAAGGGATTATCTTAAGATGTGAAGATATTCTTAATTAATAGCAAAGACATCCTGGCGTAAGAATATTCTTAGTAAATTACATTCAGACAGGTATGGCTCACCCCTTTGACCGAGAGAAAAACGAAAGCAAAAGATGATAATTGTAATTTTTCGTAATCGCTCCAGGAAATCTTTTTCAGAGTGACTTATAGTTAAATTGAGGCGCGAGAGCAGCTTACACGCCGACCTCAAGGAGGTATCCATCCCGAAACGGTGTTCCATGTGAAAAAAAAGCCACTTAGAAGGGGATACGTTATGGACGAATACTCGCCAAAAAGGCATGATGTCGCGCAACTGAAATTTCTTTGCGAAACGTTGTACCATGATTGCCTGTCTAACCTTGAAGAGAGTCATCATGGCTGGGTTAACGACCCCACGTCGGCAATCAATTTGCAGTTAAACGAGCTGATTGAGCATATTGCGACCTTCGCACTTAATTATAAAATTAAGTATAATGAAGATAATAAACTGATCGCCCAGATTGACGAATACCTGGACGATACATTTATGCTGTTCAGCAGCTATGGCATTAGCACAGAAGACTTGCAGAAATGGCGCAAATCCGGCAATCGCCTGTTTCGCTGTTTCGTTAATGTGAGCAAGGCTAACCCTGTTAGTCTGTCCTGTTAAAACTATTACAAATACATAGGTGAATTTATGTCTGATAAACCATTAACCAAAGTAGATTATTTGATGCGCCTACGGCGCTGTCAGACAATTGACACGCTTGAGAGAGTCATTGAGAAAAATAAATACGAACTGTCTGACAATGAGCTGACGGTTTTTTATTCCGCTGCCGATCATCGTCTGGCTGAACTGACAATGAATAAACTTTACGACAAAATCCCCTCCTCCGTGTGGAAGTTTGTTCGCTAGTCAGCGCACGGTGTCATAACGATTTCTTGCTGCCTTGATCAGATGTGTTTTGGTAGGTTTCAGCGACGGGTTTTTGTCTCAAAACTAATGTGATCTCAATCACATACTTAACTCAACGCGATACTCTTTCAGGCTATCTCCCTCCAGGATGTTCCTGTTACGTTTAACAGCGAGATAGCCATGAGTACAGAAAAGCAGAAAATGATTGCCGGGCAACTCTACCGATCTGGCGATGAAACATTACGGGCAGATCGCCTGCGTGCCAGGGAGCTGCTGCATCGGTATAACCACTCCGGCCCTGCTGAAAAGAGCGAACGGCGCGGCCTGCTTGCCGAGCTGCTCGGTAACAGCGGCAATGCCTATATCGAGCCGAGCTTCCGCTGCGACTATGGCTACAACATTTTCCTCGGCAACGATTTTTACGCCAATTTTGACTGCGTAATGCTGGACGTCTGTCCAATCCATATTGGCGATAACTGCATGTTCGCCCCGGGTGTGCATATCTATACTGCTACCCATCCGCTTGATGCCACCGAACGCAACAGCGGGTTAGAGTTTGGCGCACCCGTGACCATTGGCAATAACGTCTGGATCGGTGGCCGAGCCGTGATAAACCCGGGCGTGACCATTGGCAACAACGTCGTTATTGGCTCCGGAAGCGTGGTAATCCGCGATATTCCTGACGACGTGGTGGTCGCAGGGAATCCCGCGCGGATTATTAAAAAGCTGCCGTCGGCCTCGGCATAACTGTTATGCTTTTTTGTCGCCAGGCTGTTACTTTTTTCTTATCAGTGCGGATCGTAAAATAGGCTGTTTCACCTGCGTTTTGTCCGATCCCCAAAGGTAAAAAATGACAGAAATAGAGCGACTGCTTACCCAAACTATCAATGAGCTAAATATTCGCGAGAAGCGTGACAACCGGCCACGCTTTAGCATTAGCTTTATCCGCAACCATCCCTGGCTGTTTATCGGCATGTACGTTGGCTGGTTTGCTACCCTGGCGGTGATGCTCCAGTCTGAAACGCTGGCGGGCTCCGTCTGGCTACTGGTGGTGCTGTTTGCCCTGCTGAACGGCTTCTTCTTTTTCGATGTCTATCCGCGCTACCGCTATGAGGATATCGACGTGCTCGACTTCCGCGTCTGCTATAACGGCGAGTGGTACAACACGCGCATGGTGCCGCCAGAGCTGATCGATGCCATCATGCAGTCGCCTCAGGTAGAAGCGGCGCAGAAGAGCCAGCTGCAGCAGATGGTACAGAAAAAAGGCGAGCTTTCGTTCTATGACATCTACTCCCTGACCAAGCCCAAAACCGGGCCGCACGCCCAGCCGCAGGTTGCTTCCTGAGTCAGTTGACAAGGCCAAAAAAAGTATTAGATTTAAGGTAACAGCGTTGCTTAGTGAGAATGCTGTTAGGCAGTAAGATGTACTTAATGAATGCGATAAAGGCCACGAAGTATTGTTGTATGGGAGAGTCGGCGTAGCGTAAATCAGTTGCAAGCCTACCCGATGACGCTTTAAGGCCACGTAGTCAGTATCTACAATCGCAGGGTGTGAACGAAATCGCGATGATGTAAGGCTCTGTTTTAATGTTGTATGGGTTGTGAGTTAAAACGTCACGTTTTAAATCGCAATGGCAGTAAGGCCACGCATCAAAGAGTTGATATCGCGAAGGGTGTGTACTTGAGTACCGAGGTGAAAAACCTTAAACGTGTACATTTAAAGCAGTATCATAAGTAGTATCATGTAGTTAAGTTCCTTAATGTTAAACGCAATATCAGTAGTACCCTAAGAGCCCTGGCTTCTCAAGTCAGGGCTCTTATCATTTTGGTCCGCCGCACGTCCGCCTCCCCACCTCATCTGCCTTATGCTTTTTTCGCAAAAGCACGTGATCCAGCCCGGTCATAAATTAGAAAAGAAGGTTATTGGTTGAATATATGGCTTTAAGGCACTCTGCCAGAAAGCCACTATGAGGAGCCAGCCATGACCGCTACCCGCCTGCCCATTCTTGACCTGTCGCACTTTTCCGACCCTGTCCATCGTCCCGCCTTTCTGGAGCAGCTGCGCCATGCCGCGCGGGATATCGGCTTCTTCTATCTGGTGAATCACGGCGTAGACGATGAGCTGCAGCGCGCCGTCCAGCAGGAGGCTCGCCGCTTCTTTGCGCTCTCCGACACTGAGAAGCAGCAGGTGGCGATGATCCACTCCCCCCATTTTCGCGGCTATAACCGGGCGGCCTCTGAGCTGACGCGCGGCCAGCCGGACTGGCGAGAGCAGTTTGATATTGGCGCTGAGCGTCCGGCCCTGAACGTGGCCGGGGACGATCCGCGCTGGCGGCGTTTACAGGGACCAAACCTGTGGCCTGAGGCGCAGCCGACGCTGAAGCCTGCCCTCCTCGCCTGGCAGAGAGCGATGACCAGCATGGCCCTCAACCTGCTGCGCGCGTTCGCCCAGGCGCTGGATCTGCCTGCAGACGCCTTTGATGGACTGTATGGCGATAAGCCAAACGAGCATATCAAGCTGATCCGCTATCCCGGCCAGCCGGCAACGGAGAGTCAGCAGGGCGTCGGGGCGCACAAGGATTCGGGTTTCCTCAGCTTCCTGCTGCAGGATGAGCAGAGAGGTTTACAGGTAGAGGTTGCACCGGGCCGCTGGCTGGATGCCGCCCCGCTGGCCGGGAGCTTCGTGGTAAATATCGGTGAGCTGCTGGAGCTGGCCACCAATGGCTATCTGCGTGCCACGGTTCACCGCGTCGTCTCCCCCCCAGCCGGTCAGGAGCGGCTGTCGATCGCCTTCTTCCTCGGCGCGCAGCTGGACGCGGTGGTGCCGGTCTATGCCCTGCCCGCGCAGCTGGCGCAGGAGGCACAGGGACCCGAGAGCGATCCGCAAAATCCGCTGCTGCGTGACGTGGGCTGGAACTACCTGAAAGGACGGTTGCGCTCCCATCCGGACGTGGCCGAGCGTTACTACCGCGATGTACTGCGCGAGCGCAGTGAACAGCTGATTGCCTGATTAAACCCACTGACATAACGATAAAGGATAAAAATCATGAAACCTGCAGCAATTAAACTGGCCGGTCTGGCACTCTCTCTCTCTCTGGCCTGGGGCTCCGCCCACGCACAAGCATTGCGCATCGCGGCCGACGCCGTGCCGCACGCGGAAATCCTTAACTACATCAAAACGTTTGATCCAAAGCTGGATATTAAGGTGGTAGAGCTGACCAGCGGCGTCAACGCCAACGAGCTGCTGGCTAACGGCGACGTCGATGCCAACTATTTTCAGCACGTTCCGTATCTAAAAGATCAGGAGAAGGCGCTGGGCAAAACCTTTGCCGTGGCGGCAACGGTGCATATTGAGCCGTTGGGTATCTACTCCCGCAAGTATAAAGATCTCAAATCGATCCCTGACAACGCCACGGTGGCGGTTCCGAACAATACCACCAACCTGAGCCGCTCGCTCTTCCTGCTGCAAAGCCAGGGGCTGATTAAGCTCAACGCGAAGTTTACCGATCCGGCTACCACCCTCGCCACGCCGAAGGACATCGCTGAGAATCCGAAGCACATTAAAATTCTCGAGATCGAGTCCCCACAGATCCCACGCTCGCTGGACGACGTCGATCTGGCGGTGATCAACGGCAACTACGCGCTGGAGGCTGGCCTGACACCGGCTAAGGATGCGCTGGGGCTGGAGAGCGCCGAGCACAATCCCTACGCCAATATTCTGGTAACCAACCCGGCGCTGGCCAACGATCCGCGCATCAAGGAGCTGGCGAAGGATCTGACCTCGCCGCAGGTGGCCGAGTTTATCCGTAAAAACTACAACGGCTCGGTTATTCCGGTCGCGCCACAGTCATGATTACGATTGAAGGGCTGAGTAAAACCTATGCCGGAGCAGGCCGACCGGCGCTGAACGACATCTCGTTAACCGTTCCCGAAGGTGCCATCTACGGCATTCTCGGGCGCAGCGGCGCAGGTAAAAGCACGCTGATCCGCTGCCTGAACCTGCTGGAGCGGCCTACACGGGGCCGCATCCTGGTCAACGGGCGCGATATTACCGGTTTCGACAAAGCCGCGCTGCGGGCGCACCGTCTGCAAACCGGCATGATTTTTCAGCACTTCAATCTGCTGCATGCCCGCAGCGTAGCGGACAACGTAGCCGTACCGCTGGAGATCGCTGGCGTGGCCAAAGCGCAGCGCCGAACGCGGGTCGAGGAGCTATTGCACCTGGTGGGGCTGAGCGACAAGGCGCAGGCCTTCCCCTCTCAGCTCTCCGGCGGGCAGAAGCAGCGCGTCGGTATCGCCCGGGCGCTGGCGGCGCGCCCGCAGGTGCTGCTCTGCGATGAAGCCACCAGCGCGCTGGATCCCGAGACGACGCAGTCGGTGCTCAGCCTGCTGGCAGACATTAATCGTCAGCTGGGTCTGACAATTGTGCTGATCACTCACCAGCTGGAGGTGGTGAAAAGCCTCTGCGATCATGCGGCGCTGCTGGAAAACGGGGAGCTGATAGAGAGCGGAAAGATTGCCGATCTGCTGGCCACGCCGTGGTCGCGCCTGCGCCAGGCGCTGCTGCCCGATCCCCAGGCGGAGCGCCTCTTCCTGGAACGACATGGCTTTAACGGGAGGCCGCTATGCGTAGCATGAACTGGGACGAACTGTGGCCGATGCTGCTAAACGGTACGCTGGAGACCGTCTACATGGTGGCGCTGGCCGCCTTTTTCACCGTGCTGATTGGCCTGCCTATCGGCGTTTTACTCTATATCTCGCGGGCAAACGGCCTGCTGCCGATGCCTAAAACCAACGCCGTGCTGGGGGCCATTATCAACCTTGGCCGCTCGCTGCCGTTTATCGTACTGCTGATAGCGTTGATCCCCTTTACCCGACTGCTGATCGGCACCACGCTGGGCAGCACCGCCGCAGTGGTGCCCATTACCATCGGCGCGTTCCCCTTCTTCGCCCGACTGACGGAGAACGCGCTGGATGAAGTCGACTCTGGCCGCATCGAAGCCATTCTGTCGATGGGGGGCAGCGTCTGGCACGTTATCGCTAAAGCGCTGCTGCCGGAGGCGCTACCGACCCTGCTGGCGGGGATCACCCTCACCGTAGTGATGCTGATTGGCTTTTCGTCAATGGCTGGCGTCATAGGCGGCGGCGGGCTGGGGGATCTCGCTATTCGCTACGGCTACCAGCGCTTTAATGATCAGGTGATGGTGGGCACGGTAGTCATTTTAGTGGCGCTGGTTCAGGGGGTGCAGATGACCGGCGATCGGCTGGTTCGCCGCCTGGCCCACCGCCGCTAGTCCAGTATCGATTTTTTGGGTGAAACGTTCTTTAAATCAAAGTATTTTGGTGTGAAAAAGCTGAAAATTGCAGCACACGGTAGCCTCTCCACTCCTGATACCTGCTTACAGTTTTCATTGCTCTCAACCAAAAAAGGAACGTTTCATGCTGACCAATCGAAGACTGGTGAGTATTGTTACTGGCGTGCTGATCCTGGTTATGCTGATCCCGGTTGGATTAAGTATCTGGCTTGCGCGTCGCCATGCGCAGGAGACCTTCACAAAGGAGCTGGATGCTTACTCCACACGGGTCATGATGCATACCCAGAAGGTGATCCAGCAAGCCAAACGCGCGCTTAATGAGATCGATACCTTTACCGGCACGCCCTGTAGCCCCGCACATCTGCTGGCAATGCGCAGAGTCGCCTTCTCTTATTACTATGTGCAGGAGACAATTTACGTTGATCACCTGAAGCCCCGCTGCTCCTCGCTGGAAAACAGTAGCGACAACGCCCTGTTACCTGCGGCAGAGCGGCTTACCCCGGATGGCTACCGGGCCTGGCTTACCACCCAGAACGATATCGGCCTCAAGCGGGTTATGGCTGCGCTGGGCAGCGATAGCCACATTGTTATGATCGATCCCCAGTCGTTTATTGACGTGCTTCCCTTTGGCGAATGGCCTGTTGATATCGCCCTGGTTAGCATGGCGACGAACCGCTTGATTGCCAGCAACGGCGCATTCAATCCCGCCATCTGGCAGCTGGCACAGCACTCCTCAGCCACCCGTTTTCAACAGGCGGGGGTACTGTACGATGTGCAACGCTTTCCTGAGATGGGGTTAGCCCTTATCGCTGGCGCTCCCCTCGGCCCGCTGAAAAAAAGACTCCATCAACAGCTGCTGATTTGGCTCCCGCTGGGCCTGCTCATGAGCCTGGGGACCCTGTTTCTCTTGCTGAACGTGCTGCGCCGCCTACAGTCACCTCACTACCGTATGCTGGACGCCATTCACGCTCGCGAAATCGAAGTCTATTATCAGCCGATTGTTGCCTTGGGCAGCGGAAAAGTGGTCGGCGCCGAGGCGCTAGCCCGCTGGCCGCAGCACGATGGCCGCTATGTCTCACCCGATATCTTTATTCCGCTGGCAGAGCAGTCTGGCCTGATGCCGCAGCTCACCACGCTGATCGTTGAGACAGTATTTAACGATCTGGGAGCGTGGCTACAGCGTCACCCGGAGCAGCACATCTCGATCCCGGCGATCTGGTGTCGAAAAGTCTACATATCCAGCTCAGCACGCTGCTGACCCGCTGGCAGCTCAGCGCCTCACAGATTGCCCTTGAGATCACCGAGCGCGGCTTTGCCGATCCTAACGTCAGCTCGCCAGCCATTGCCGACCTGCGCCGCGCCGGGCATGCCATCTATATTGACGACTTCGGGACAGGGTATTCCAGCCTGAGCTATCTGCAAAATCTGGAGGCCGATATCCTGAAGATCGACAAATCCTTCGTTGACGCACTGGAGTATAAAATCGTCACGCCGCACATTATCGAGATGGCAAAAGAGCTAGGGCTGGCGATGGTCGCAGAGGGTGTCGAAACCGAAGGCCAACTGGAGTGGCTACGCAATCACGGGGTGCAGTTCGCCCAGGGCTGGTTCTACAGCAAGGCGCTGCCGAAGGAGGCGTTTATGGCATGGGCCGAAGAGAACCTCCGGCCCGGTAAGGTTACGCCTGATGCCAGCTGAAGGCGTAGCGCACCCGCTCCTCAGCCAGAATAAACTCCGGCAATACGCTCGGACTCCACGAGTCGTCGCCGCCTACGCCCATATGAAACGCGTCGAGGTTAAGCCAGCAGCCCTCCTCCTCGCGCAGCAGATGATGATGGGTCGTTTCATGGAGCTGACGCTGGCCGTAGCGGCTCAGGGAGAAATGAAAACGCCCGCTAAGCCGATGCGCGCCATACTCCAGCAGACCTGTATCGCAGCGCAGGCCATTATCGCTGGGGAAGATATAGGGCGTATGCAGCGCGCTCAGCGGCAGCGTCCAGCGCCCCTGGCTTGCTGACAATCTGCGGTCTGGATAGTTCTCATGCGGCCCCAGCCCCAGCCAGCTGACAGACTCCTCCACCGCAGCCAGCTGGCAGCAGAGGCCTACCCTTGCAGGCGGCGGCGCGTCAGTAGCGATCTGCACCTCAACCTCGCCGTGCAGCACGCCGTGGCTGTCGATACGCCAGCGCTTATCGCTGATAAACAGCACCTTATCCTCATGCTCCCAGGCGTGTCGGGTAGTGATGAGCACCTCACCGATGAGCTCCTGCGCCGCGCAGTGCAGCAGACGTGGCGTCATAGCGTACATGCCCGCTGCCTTCCAGCGTTCAACCCATGCGTTGGGATCGATACGCGTCACCTCGCTAATGCCGATATCGTTATCAAGCGGTGCGCGGGTGAACTGATCCCGAACCGGCGTCAGCAGCGTCGGCGTCTCACCGCACCACCACTGCTCCAGATCGCCGCTGAGGCGCGAGAAGTGCCAACGCCGATCCTGCCAGCTAACGCTAAATGCCTCGTCGCTGATTGCCAGCGTTGCGCCTGGCCCCGCCTTCTGCTGCGGGGTTATCGCCAGCGGCGCAGGCAGCCGCCACTGATCCCACGCGCAGCGGTGGTTATCCGGCGACCATGCGGTAGCCCGCGTCTGGTAAACCTCGACATTAAGCCACACCTCCCCCGGTACGGCTGACAGCGCCGGGGCCTCAATCTCCAGACGCTGCACGCCCTGGGGCTGGATCGTTAGCCGCTGCTCGCCTTCGGCCAGCACCTCGCCGTCGCGGGCAATCTGCCAGCGCAGCACCTCGTTATCCGCTTCGCGGAAGAGATATTCGCTGTGGATCTCAACCACCAGCGGCGCGGTGCTAAGCAGGCGGAACTGGAAAAACTGCTGCGCGCGCTGGGCCTCATAGAGAGCTGGATGCGGGGTGCGATCAGGGAAGACCAGCCCGTTCATGCAGAACTGGCGATCGTTCGGGGTATCGCCAAAATCGCCGCCGTAGGCCCAGAAGGCGTTACCGTTTTCATCACGCTTCGTCAACGCCTGGTCGACCCAGTCCCAGACAAAGCCGCCCTGCAGACGAGGGTTTTCGCGAAACGCCTGCCAGTATTTGGCAAAGCCGCCGAAGCTGTTGCCCATCGCATGGGCATATTCGCAGAGGATCAGCGGGCGCGTCTCATCCGGCAGGGCAATCCACTTCTTAATCGACCACTTCGGCACGGCAGGGAAAGGCTGGTCCATATCCACGCGGGCATACATCGGGCAGACAATATCGGTCGCCGCCGTGTTCGCCCCGCCGCCCTCGTACTGCACCGGGCGGGTGGGATCGCTGGACTTCACCCAGCGGTAGAGCGCGTCATGGCTCGCGCCGTGGCCGGACTCGTTCCCCAGCGACCAGATAATGATGGAGGGATGGTTACGGTCGCGCTGTACCATGCGGGTGACGCGCTCGCTCATCGCCGGTAGCCACTGCGGATCGTCCGCAAGACGGCTCATCGGCACCATGCCGTGGGTCTCAATATTGGCTTCATCGACCACGTACAGGCCGTAGCGATCGCACAGCCGGTACCAGAGAGGATGGTTCGGGTAGTGGGAGCAGCGTACGGCGTTAAAGTTATGCTGTTTCATCAGCTCGATATCCCGGCGCATGGTGGCCTCATCTACCGCCTGGCCGCTCTCCGGGTGGTGCTCATGACGGTTAACCCCGCGGATCAGCAGCGCCTTACCGTTGACCTTCAGCTGGCCGTGGCTAATCTCCACCTTACGCACGCCGACGTCGCAGGCTTCGGCCTCCAGCACTCTGCCCTGCGCATCCAGGAGTGCGACGGTCAGCCGATAGAGATGCGGCGTCTCGGCGCTCCAGAGATCGGGCTTATCAACAGAGAGATCGACACTCAGCCGCTCTGCCCATGCGCCGCGCTCGTCCACAATCGCGCTGCCGGGACGCTGCTCCGCACAGGCGATCTGCTCTTCGCCGCGCCACAGAGCAACGGCCACCCGGCAGTCGGCAAACTCACCGGCAAGCTGTACGGTGGTGCTTATCCGGGCATGGTTAAAATCTGCATTGAGCGCGGTCTCGACCTGGAAGTTGCTGATATGCGTTGCGGGTTTATGCAGCAGTACCACGTCGCGGAAGATACCGCTCATGCGCCACATATCCTGATCTTCCAGATAGCTGCCGTCGCACCAGCGCAGCACCATCACCGCCAGCCGGTTAGCACCGGGCCGCAGCACCGCGCTGAGGTCGAACTCCGCAGGCAGACGACTATCCTGCGAGTAGCCAATCCACTCTCCGTTGCACCAGAGATAGAAGGCCGAGTTGACCCCTTCAAAGATAATTCGCGTCTGGCCGCTCGCCAGCCACGCCGCATCCACATTAAACGTCAGCGAGTAGCAGCCGGTGGGGTTCTCCATCGGTACAAAGGGCGGCGTAACCGGGATCGGGTAGGTAACGTTGGTGTAGATCGGGGTATCAAAACCCTGCATCTGCCAGTTGGAGGGCACCGGCATAGCAACGGCGCTTGCGCTGTCCTCTTCTATCCACGACGCCGGCACCGCCTCCGGGGCGGTGTAGAAGCTAAACTGCCACTCGCCGTTGAGCAGCCGCCATGCGGGAGAATCGTTCTCCTGGACCGCCCCGGCGACATCACGCCAGCTGCGCAGGGGAACGTGCATTGGCAGGCGGTTCCAGTGGGTGACAACCGGATTTTCCCAGTCGCGGCGGGCAAGCAGGGTGTTCAGTGTAGCAGCGGACATGTCGACCTCATGATTTTTGCGAAGCGCTCACAATTTTCTGTACGATGCCCGTGCGAGGGAAAAAGGTAAAGGATCGCCATCGCCAGAAGCGGGGTCGATCACAAAAGCGAAGGGGTTTTCAGGCCGAGCTGCGAATAACCAGCGTCACCGGCAGCAGCGTCTGGCTTAGCGCATCGTCAGCGGGAGGCTGAAGCAGCCAGTCCACGCTGCGCTGCCCCGCCTCCTTAAAGGCCTGACGTATCGTCGTCAGCGGCGGCGTATACCACGCGCTGTCGGCGGTATCGTCATAGCCCACAACCGAGATCTGTCCGGGTACGGCGAGGCCCCTTTCCGCACAGGCGCGCAGCACGCCGAGCGCCATCTGATCGTTCGCCACCAGAATGGCCTCGGGCAGCGGCGGTGAGTCCAGCAGCCGCTGCGCTTGTTCGTAGCCCGAGGCCGCGCTCCAGTCGCCGTGTACGCTGGCCGCCGGAGTGACGTTGGCGTGTGTCAGCGTCGCCAGCCAGCCTGCAAGACGCGCCCTCGCCGACACCGAGCTCGGTGGTCCGCCGAGCAGGGCAATGCGGCGATGGCCAAGCGTCAACAGGTGCTCCGCCCCCAGCCTTGCCCCTTCTGCGGCATCAAAGACCAGGCTATTGACCTTCGCCGTCGGGCTGACGTCGAGAAACAGCGTTGGCGTCGGGTGCGCCAGCGCCGCCAGCTCTTCGGCCTGGTCATCCTCCAGCGGCAGGTTGATCAGCAGCCCGGTGACCCGCTGAGCCAGCAGCTCCTGTAACGCCAGCAGGCAGGCCGCCTGGGTCGCCTGCTCGGGCATGGCGATGATTGTTCCCGCCCCGGCCTGCGCGGCGCGGTTTTTCACCGCCGAGGCGATCTGGGACGGTGCATGGAGAGCCAGATCGCTGGTGAGTAGCCCAAGAGTACGGCTACGCTTGCCCGCCAGCTGCTGCGCCCCCCGGTTGGGAACGTAGTTCAGCTCGCGCATGGCAAAGAGCACTTTCTCGCGGGTACGCGCTGAGACATGCTCCGCCTGATTAATGACGCGGGAGACGGTTTGGTAGGAGACGCCCGCGTAACGGGCGACATCATAAAGCGTAATGGATTTCATGGTGTTACCCTGGCAGCTGGCGTGCCGCCAGTGTAACCCAAACCGCTTACCGTTGCTGTGAGCGCTTCGCGGATTTACAGCGTGCTCTCCTGCGGCTGAGTGACCGGCGCAATACGGGACGGCTGGCGAAACCACGGCAGACAGAGCTGGATCAGCGGGCCAATCGCCAGCGCGTAAAGTACGGTCCCTACGCCAAAGGTGCCGCCCATCGCGCAGCCCAGCAGCAGGACGCTCACCTCAATGGCGGTACGCACGCCGCGCACCGACCAGCCTGTGCGGGCGTTGATGCCGGTCATCAGGCCATCGCGTGGACCCGCGCCAAACCCGGCGCCGATATACATCCCGGTTGCCAGCGCGTTGACTACCACGGCAGCAGCCAGCAGCAGGCTCCGAGCAAGCAGCGACGTTAGGGGGGGCATCAGCGCCAGCGCAGCGTCCGCCGCCAGCCCAATCACCACAACGTTACTGATGGTGCCCAGTCCCGGACGCTGGCGCAGAGGGATCCACAGCAGCAGCACCAGTGCGCCCACGGCGATCATCACGAGGCCAATATTGAGCGAAAGGAGCTGTGCCACGCCGAGATGAAACACGTTCCACGGATCGGCTCCCAGATCCGCCCGAACAAACATGGCGGTAGAGACGCCGTAGAACGTCAGGCCGATATAGAGTTGCAGAAGTCGCCGCAGCATAGTTCACCTCATTCAATCAAAGAGAGTGACATCTTCTCTCTTACTGGCATTATCATTAATGACCAGTTTTGAAAAAGTGGACTGCCTATGTCATCACGTCGATTTGGAAGCCAGTCGCTGGTACGCCTGCTGGGCCAGTGGCAACATACCCCGTCACGCACGCCGCTCTGGCAGCAGCTCACCCAGGCGCTGCGGATGCTGATCCTCGACGGTCGGCTGGCGCTGGAGACCCGCCTGCCGGGCGAGCGCGAGCTGGCTGCCGCCCTCGGTATCAGCCGCACCACCGTGGCCGGCGCGCTGGCGCAGCTGCGGGACGAGGGGTTTCTCTTCAGCCGCCACGGCAGCGGCTCCGTTGTGATGCTGCCCGAAAGCAGCCGTACGGTGCCTACCCGCACAAATGCAGGCAGTGCCCTGGATCTCTCTACCGCTTCGCTGGGGGCCAGCCCCGAGATCCATCAGGCTTATCAGCAGG
The DNA here is from genome assembly GCA_002918705.1 of Escherichia sp. ESNIH1. Lineage (GTDB taxonomy): Bacteria > Pseudomonadota > Gammaproteobacteria > Enterobacterales > Enterobacteriaceae > Pseudescherichia. Next base: position 135,123 of record PQKR01000010.1, read on the forward strand.
CGCTGCTCGCCATGCCGCAGCACTTTGCCTCCACCGGCTACGATCAGCAGGGGCTGCTGGCGTTACGCGAAGCGATCGCCGCCCGCTACGACGCACGTGGCCTGCCAACCCGTCCTGATGAAATTATGATTGTTAACGGCGCGCTCAGCGGGTTTGCGCTGATCCTGCGTCTGCTGACCGGGCCTGGCGATCGGGTAGTGGTGGATCACCCAACCTATCCGCTGGCGATAGCAGCGATTGAGGGCGCATCCTGCCGCCCGGTTGGCGTCGCACTGCCGCAGCAGGGCTGGGATAGCGACGGGCTGGCGGCAACAATCGGTCAGACCTCGCCGAGGCTCGCCTACCTGATGCCAGACTTTCATAATCCCACCGGCCGCTGCATGGACGCCGCAACCCGGCAAACCGTAGCGGAGATTGCCGCCCGCACGCGCACCACGCTGGTAGTGGATGAAACCATGAGCGACCTCTGGTACGACGCGCCGCCCCCTCCCCCGCTGGCTGCTTTCAGCCCGGATGCGTCGGTAATTTCACTGGGATCTGCTGCGAAAAGCTTCTGGGGTGGGCTACGGCTGGGCTGGATCCGCGCCCCGGCCCGTACCGTCGCCTCGCTGGTGCAGATGCGCGACACCATCGACCTGGGTACCCCAGTGCTTGAGCAGCTTGCTGCCCGCTGGCTAATTGAAAATGGGGAAACCTTTTTGCCCGCCCGCCGACGGATGCTTGCTGCACGCCGGGACCACTGCTTGCGTTTGATAGAGACGTTTTTTCCGCAGTGGCAGACGCAGCTTCCGCAGGGGGGCCTCTCTTTCTGGGTGGAGCTGCCGGACGCGCTGGCAACGCGATTTGCTACCGGTGCGGAGAGCAGGGGCATTCATTTGGGGGCAGGAACGCGCTTTGGTCTGGCAGGGGCGTTTGAACGCTATATCCGGATGCCGTTTACCCAGCCGGAAGGGATCCTGCAGGAGGCATTCATCGCCTTACAGCCAATATGGTCTTCATTAATTAACCAGCCGCCGATTATACGGCACCGGAAATATATTTAATGTGACAGCGATCGGTTTACCGATCGCAATATGGTTACTGCCGAGGAATAGGAAAACCTTTCAGCGCAATAATAAAACGCTCGCCCTGTTTTTTTATTTTTGCGCCTGCATCACACCACTCTGATGCAATACGAAAAAACTCATCGGTTCCGACGTTCCAATTCAGACGAACCTGTTTTACGTAGCCGGAGCGCAGCTGCTCGCAGGCTTCAGCATAGTTGCTGGCGGTTGACTGTAGCGGTTTCATTTTTTCTTCTTCAGCAGTTTGCGTAACGCTTTGATCTCTTTAACACTCAGTGCCGATGCGTTCTCTTCTTCCGTATGCTGACTGTCGATGTCTTCCTCTGAGACGGCATCGCCATGAGACTCAAAGGCCAGCACGAGGAGCTTTTCAGTTGCCGTGCTTAAGTTCTCATTATTCGCCTCTGCATACTGGCGAAGTTTCTCTTTTACTGCTTCGTCAATTTTTACGTTTAACACTGCGCTGACCATGAGTATCCCTTTCGGTATAAATGAGACGAGTAATTAATACACTAGCTTTATCCGTTGATCCAGAAATAGTTTTACTGGAACGCTGTCGATCACATTACTGTAATAATACTGTGGCAGGAATATATGACATAAAAATGACAATACGATTTCAGTTTAATGACAAATAGATGTCAGGCAATACGACAGAGGCGTGATTTTAGGCAGGGATAAAAGCGCTTTAACTAAAGTAATGGGTAGAGAAGCGAGTGACATATCGAAAGGCAGAAATGGGTGGGGGCCCTGCCAGCTACATCCCGGCACACACGTCATCTGCTCTGGCTGCTTCCTTCCGGATCTGACCTGGTAAACAGAGTAGCGTTGCGGGAGAACCAACAGGGCCCCCATTGAGAGCGTTGTTAACTAACGCGCGGACGCATTATCACTGTACGGCCCGGCAATTGCAAGCCGCGGCCTGCCGGATGCTGGTTTATTGCGCAGCCGCCTCTTCACAGGCTCGCACGCGCTGATTATGCTGGTGGGATACTCTTCAGGAAACCGCTATGGCTGACAACGACTCTTTCCCCCAGCGGGTATGGCAAATCGTCGCCGCTATCCCGCCCGGCTCGGTCACGACCTACGGCGAGGTGGCGCGGCTGGCAGGTTCACCCCGTGCGGCACGCCAGGTGGGCGGCGTCCTCAGACGTCTGCCGGAGGGCAGCACGCTGCCCTGGCATCGGGTGGTGAATCGTCAGGGGCAGATCTCCCTCACCGGACCGGACCTGCAGCGCCAGCGCCAGGCCCTGCTCGCCGACGGCGTTCAGGTATCAGGCAGCGGACAGATAGATTTAACGCGGTATCGCTGGATTTGGTAGGCTGGGCAAGCGTTAGCGCCGCCCGGCATAGTCAGCAGGCAAAAAAATACCGGTCAGCGTTAACTGACCGGTACTGTTTTCCCGAGACGCGCTTTAAGCGTTACAGCTGCGTCGGTGCAGGGGTCGCCGAAGAGGGGTTAACCTGCGTTGGCGAGGTAGACGGTACGGTGGTAGCTGCCCCACCGCTCTGCTGCATCGGCAGCGCCGTCTGCTGTACCGGCACCAGGGTCAGGTCAATGCGGGTACCGCCCTGATTAACCGCGGGTTTGATGCCATCAGTAATAAACACCAGTTTGTTATCAACCGTGATCGCTGCGCTTAAGAGAATACGCGCGTCTGGCTGCACCAGCGCCGGGTCAAACGGTAGTTCATAGCTGAACGGGGCCTGTTTACCTTCGGTACGAACGGCACGCTGGGCGATGACCTTAGACGGCACGTCGGCCTGTGAGGCGTCGGCCAGGGTAACGGTCAATACGGCATCCGGCGGCAGAGCCACCTTCTGACGGATCCAGATGGTACCGGAGACGTTAGGCTGTTTAATCACAGACTGCGTTGAGGCGATGGAGGTATTTGGGTTTGGTGCGGGCGTCTGGATATCTGCGCTTTTATCGGCACAGGCAGCCAGAGAAACGGCAACCGCTAAACCACTTAACATGTGCACGAGTTTCATTGAGTTCTCCTTATCTTCAATGCACCAGCAGGTATGACGCCCGCCAGAATTAGTGGTTAATACTTAAATCATATCGAACGCCAGTAAGTGTGGCACACATCACTGATTTTTGCCTGGAAACAGCCGTGTATTCAGATTTTTGCACCCATCGGACCACTTGCATTTCTGAGTTATACTCTGCCTGTATCCGCCCCGGTCGCTTTTATTTTATTGAGGACACCTATGAGTCAAGCGCTGAATAATCTGCTGACGTTGCTTAATCTGGAAAAAATTGAAGAGGGTCTGTTTCGCGGTCAAAGCGAGGATTTGGGCCTGCGTCAGGTCTTTGGCGGCCAGGTTGTTGGTCAGGCGCTCTATGCCGCAAAAGAGACCGTCCCGGAAGATCGTCTCGTTCACTCTTTCCATAGCTATTTTTTACGCCCCGGCGATAGCCAGAAGCCGATTATCTATGACGTTGAGGTGCTGCGCGACGGCAATAGCTTTAGCGCCCGCCGGGTCGCCGCCATTCAGAACGGTAAGCCCATTTTCTATATGACGGCGTCGTTCCAGGCGCCTGAGCCGGGCTATGAGCATCAGAAAACGATGCCTGCCGCCCCTGCTCCGGATAATCTGCCGTCGGAGACGGACATTGCCCGCTCGCTGGCGCACCTCCTGCCGCCGCAGGTAAAAGAGAAGTTTCTCTGCGAGAAGCCGCTGGAGATCCGCCCGGTTGAGTTCCATAACCCGATGAAGGGGCACGTGGCTGAGCCGACCCGTCAGGTGTGGATCCGCGCCAACGGCACAATGCCAGCGGATTTCCGCACGCATCAGTATCTGCTGGGCTATGCCTCTGACTTTAACTTCCTGCCGGTGGCGCTCCAGCCGCACGGCGTCGGTTTCCTCGAGCGAGGCATGCAGGTTGCCACTATCGATCACTCGATGTGGTTCCACCGTCCGTTCGATATGAACGAGTGGCTGCTCTATAGCGTGGAGAGCACCTCCGCCTCCAGCGCGCGCGGGTTTGTACGCGGCGAGTTCTATACCCAGGATGGCGTGCTGGTGGCGTCCAGCGTGCAGGAAGGGGTGATGCGCAACCGCAACGAATAAACAAAAAAACCTCCCGCAGGCGGGAGGTTTTCCAGAGATTTAAACCAGACTACGCGTTGTAAGCGTTCTCGCCGTGGCTGTTCACATCCAGGCCTTCGCGCTCCTGCTCTTCCGGTACGCGCAGACCGACAATCATGTCCGCCAGCTTGTAACCGATGAAGGCAACGACGCCCGACCAGACGATAGTGATAGCGATACTTTCCAGCTGGACCAGCACCTGATGCCCCATCGTCACGCCTTCCGCGTAGCCGACGCCGCCCAGAGAGGAAGAAGCAAACACGCCGGTCAGGATACAGCCTACGATACCGCAGACGCCATGCACACCGAACACATCGCACGGGTCGTCAACGCGCAGCCAGCGTTTCAGCATAGTCACGCCCCACAGGCCGGCCAGGCCTGCCACGATACCGACAATCAGCGAGCCGCCGACACCGATGTAGCCGCAGGCTGGCGTCACGGCAACCAGGCCCGCAATCGCACCGGAACATGCGCCCAGCAGCGACGGCTTACCGCGCGTTGCCCACTCGCCGAATACCCAGGCAAGAATAGCGCCTGCGGTAGCAACAACGGTGTTAACGAACGCCAGCGCAGCGATTTCGTTGGCGGCACTGGCTGAGCCAGCGTTGAAGCCAAACCAGCCAACATAGAGGATCGCCGTACCCATAAAGACCATCGGCAGGTTGTGCGGTTTAAATGCTTCTTTGCCGAAGCCAACGCGTTTGCCAATCAGGTAAGCACCCACCAGGCCCGCAATCGCGGCGTTGATGTGAACCACCGTGCCGCCAGCAAAGTCCAGCGCGCCGTGGGAAGCCAGCAGGCCGCCGCCCCAGACCATGTGCGCAATCGGAACGTAGGAGAGCGTCATCCACACCACCACGAAGATCAGCACCGCGGAGAAGCGGATACGCTCGGCCAGCGCACCGACGATCAGGCCGACGGTAATGCAGGCGAACGACCCCTGGAACGCAACGTGAATATACTGGTAGAAGCTGCCCATCACGGCGGTCAGCTCGATGTTTTTCAGCATCGCCCAGTTGAAATCACCGAAGAAATTGTTGCCCGTGCCGAACGCCAGCGAGTAGCCGTAGACCACCCACAGCACGCATACCAGCGCAAAAGTTACGGTGACCTGGGTCAGCATTGAGAGAACGTTTTTGCCACGGATCAGGCCGCCATAGAACAGCGCGATCCCTGGAATGGTCATAAACAGCACCAGCGCGGTGCAGATCATCATAAAGGCGTTATCGGCTTTGTCGGCCACGGCCGGAGCCGCCATCGCCAGACCCGGTAACGTTGCCAGTGCGGCCATCGCCGTTTTTAAGGTTAATTTATTCATTTTTCCCATCCCAATCACTGTGTGTCTGACGTTACAGTGCCGCTTCGTCGGCTTCGCCGGTACGAATGCGGATAACGCGTTGCAGTTCGGCAACGAAAATTTTGCCGTCGCCAATTTTTCCGGTGTAGGCCGCTTTGCTAATAACATCAATCACTTCATCAAGCTGATCGTCAGCAATGGCCACGTCAATCTTCACCTTTGGCAGGAAGTTAACGCTGTATTCTGCCCCGCGGTAGAGTTCAGCATGGCCCTTCTGACGGCCAAAGCCTTTCACTTCGGTAACGGTCAGGCCCTGAATACCAATAGACGACAGCGCTTCACGGACGTCCTCAAGTTTAAATGGCTTAATGACCACGGTAACCAGCTTCATAAATCCCCCTCAGTCGAAAATCGGTAATGGCCGCAGCTAACACGCAGTGAATATTGCAATCGCTATGCCAAAATCGAAAAAAAGGAAAAATTCAGCGGCTTAAGGCGTCAGAACGGGTAGGAGCGTTTCGTAGAAAAGTGTGACGGGGATTCAGATTGTTCCTGGGAAGTAAAAACGCACCATGCCAGTGCATGGTGCGCAAGGTTGTTGCACCAACAGGCGATCCTGTCAGTAGTTTGCCTGATTATGGTGCATCAGGCGATTAGCGACTCTTCTTGCGCGCTGGCGGCGAGCTCTTCGCCCGCCAGCTGCAGCTGATACATCTGCCAGTAGCGCCCTTCGGCGGCCAGCAACTCCTGATGATTGCCGCGTTCGACCGCCTGGCCGCGATGCAGAACCAGAATGGTGTCGGCCTCGACGATAGTAGAGAGGCGGTGGGCAATCACCACAAGCGTTGTATGCTGACGTACCGCCGCTAACGCCTGCTGAATGGCCTGCTCGGTGCCGGAGTCAATATTGGCGGTAGCCTCGTCAAGGATCAGGATCTGCGGGGTGGCCACCAGCACACGGGCCAGCGCCAGCAGCTGCTTCTGCCCCACCGACAGGTTATTCCCCTGCTCTCCCAGGCTGGTATAGATACCGTCGGACATTCCCCGGGCCAGCTCTGCCAGCTGAACGGTCTCCAGCGCCTCCCAGACCTGGGCTTCACTGATATCCCGCCCCAGGGTGACGTTGGCAAAGAAGGAGTCCGCCAGCACCACTGGATCCTGCTGGACCATCGCCACACCCTGGCGCAGCACGCCGTGACTGAGGGTTGAGAGCGGCCGACCGTCAAGGCGGATCTCCCCTTTCGTCAGCGGATAGTAGCCCATCAGCAGGCTTGCGAGGGTGCTCTTGCCGCTGCCGGTGTGGCCCACCAGCGCAATAAAGCTGCGCGGCGGCACGGCGAGGTCGATATCCTGGAGCACAAGGTTGTCGTCGCGGTAGGCGAATGAGAGGTTCTCAATGTCGATAGCGCCGCTGGCCAACGGACGCTCGTCGTCGCCGTAGGTCTGGCGCGGCCGGTCCATCAGCTCAAATACGCGTTCCCCTGCAACCACCGCCTGCTGCAGCATGGACTGCTGAGTGGTCAGTTCAATCAAGGGTTCGTTAAGACGGCCCAGATAGCTGATAAAGGCGTAAAGCACACCCACCTCAATGGTCCCCACCGAGGTAAAGCCAAAGAGCATTAGCAGACCGCAAAGCACCAGCGCCGAGAAAAGGCTCAGCAGCGGGCGCAGCAGAAAGCCGTCGAGCCGCAGAGTTTGCATCCGCGCGGAGTAGTGGGAGCGGCTGGCCTCGCCCATCCGCTCGCCAAAGCGCGCCTGCTGACGAAACTGCTGGATCACGTTCATACCGTTGATCACTTCGTTAAAGCCGTCGTTGATATCCGCCAGGTAGGTGCGGACGCGACGCACGATGGGCGTGCTGTAGCGCTGGTAGAGCGCCATCACACACAGCACCGCCGGGAAGATAGCCAGCGCCACCAGCGCCATGCGCCAGTCGAGGCTGAACATCGCCACCAGCATCGCGCCCACCAGCGCCGCGCTGCGCAGCACCGTGGAGACCACCATCACATAGAGATCGCGGATCACTTCGGTATCGTTGGTGACGCGGGAGATAAGCTGCCCTACCGGCTGGGTGTCAAAGGCGTTCAGCGGCTGGCGCAGCGCGGCGTCCATCACATCGGTACGCAGCTGCTGTACCACGCCGACGGCAGCCTCGTTAAACAGCAGCGACTGGGCGTAGTGCAGCCCGGCGGCCAGGAGCTGTAGTCCAATGTAGGCCACCGCCAGCCCCACCAGCAGGCCAAGCGGCAGATAGCTTTTTGCCACCATATTATCGATAAAATAGCTGATCAGCGCCGGGCCGGCGACCTCAGCCGCCGCCGCTACCCACAGCATGACCACCGCTCTGGTGAGCGGCTTTTTCCACGGTTTACCGTAGGCTAACAGGCGTTTTAGCGTCGGCCAAAGCTGTCCAAAACTACGCATCAGCACTCTCCTTCTCTTCGTCATCCAGCGCGGCTTCCAGCTGCTGGTAGCGGTGCATATCGCGATACCAGCCCGGCTGATGGGCTAAGGTTTCGTGCTGCCCACGCTGAACAATGTGCCCATGCTGCATCACCAGGATCTCGCTCGCTTCGGCGAGCGCCGAGAGCCGGTGTGCGCTAATAATTACCGTCCGCCCTTCGCCCCACTGGCGCAGGTTATGCAGGATCTGATGCTCGGTGCGGCCATCCACCGCCGACAGAGCATCGTCAAGGATCAGGATCTCGGCGTTGAGCAGCAGCGCCCGGGCAATGGAAATACGCTGCTTCTGCCCGCCGGAGAGCATGACTCCGCGCTCGCCCACCTCGGTATCGTACCCCTGCGGCAGGCGCAGGATATCCTCATGGACGCTGGCTAATCGCGCGACGTGCTCAATCTCCTGCTGGGTCGCGCCGGGGTGGCCGAGGGCGATATTATTGCCTACGGTGTCCGAGAAGAGGAACGGCGTCTGATTGACCACCGCCAGCCGCCCGCGCCAGGCGTCCAGCCTCAGGTTTGGCAGAGGGCGATCGTGAAAGCGGATCTCCCCCTGGGTAACGTCAAAGTGGCGCTGGATCAGCGACAGCAGCGTGCTCTTCCCCGCCCCGGTGGGCCCGCAGATGCCCAGCATCTGTCCCGGCGTCAGCGTAAAGCTGACGTTCTCCAGCGTCGGGTGCGGCGCCTGCGGATAACGAAACTCGCGGATCGCCACGTTCAGGTTACCGCGCCCTTCCGGCAGCGGCTCGCTGCCGTCATCCACCACCGGCGCTTCCGCCAGCATGTCACGGATGCGGCTGTAGGCGGCGCTACCGCGCTCGACGATATTAAACATCCAGGCGAGGGCCAGCATCGGCCAGATCATCAGCCCCAGGTACATGGTAAAGCTGGTGAGTTCGCCCAGCGTCAGGCTGCCGTTAACCACCATCCAGCTACCGCCGCCGATGGCCAGCAGGTTTGCCATGCCGATGGCGATATAGATTGTTGGATCGAAACGGGCATCAACCCGCGCAACCTTCATATTTTTCCTGCCGGTATCGGCAGCGTCTTCGGCAAACAGCCCCGACTGACGATCCTCCAGGCCAAAGGCTTTGATCATACGGATGCTGGTCAGGCTCTCCTGGGTACGGTCGTTAAGAGATGAGAACGCCGCCTGCGCCAGCTTGAATCGATTATGCAGCTGATCGCCGTAGCGTTTGATCACCAGCGCCATAATCGGCATCGGCAGCAGCGCCAGCAGGGTAAGCTGCCAGCTGATCTGGGTCGACATGACGATCAGCACCACGCAGCCCATCACCAGCGAATCCACCAGGGTCAGTACCCCCTCGCCTGCGGCAAAGACCACGCGATCGACGTCGTTAGTGGCCCGGGCCATCAAATCACCGGTGCGATGGCGCAGGTAAAACTCCGGATGCTGACGGCTGAGCTGGCGGTAGAAGTCTTCCCGCAGCTCGACGGCTAACTGGTAAGACGCGCCAAACAGCAGCACGCGCCAGACGTAGCGCAGCAGGTAAATGACCACCGCCACCAGCACCAGCAAGCCGACCCACATCATCACATCCTGCGGACGATAGCGGCCCTGGGTTACGCCGTCGACCACGTATCCCACGACTTTCGGTGGGATCAGCTGCAGAAGAGCAATGATGATGAGCAGGGCTACGGCACCGAGATAGCGTCGCCACTCCCGGCGAAAGTACCAGCCTAGTTGAGCAAATAATCGCACGCGGTTATATCCTGAAGGTCTTAATTCGGCCCCTGACGCCGGGGCCAGAAGCGTTATTCAATGGGTAACTCTGTCGTATATTTTATCTGTTCCATCGCAAAACTCGATGTCACATCGGACAAGCCTGGCACGCTATTGACCAGACGTTTGTAAAAATCGTCGTAGCGCTTCATATCGGCGACCTGAACGCGCATTAAGTAGTCATATTCACCGGCCATGCGCCAGAAGCCCAGCACCTCCGGCATGGCGGTGACGACGCTGACAAACTGATGATACCACTCGCTGCAGTGCTGCTGGGTTTTGATGAGCATAAAGGCCGTCAGGCCGAGGCCCAGCTTTTCGGCATCCAGCAGCGCCACGCGCGCCAGCAGGATCCCTTCATCCTCCAGCCGCTTGAGCCGTTTCCAGCAGGGGGTAGTCGTCAGATTAACGGCATCGGCTAACGCCTGCAAAGAGAGAGTACTGTCTCGTTGCAGCAGAGTAAGCAGCTTTTTATCAATTTTATCTAGCATTAGCGGCCTCCAGGAGAAATATTTTCTCTCCTGATTCTATTTCAAAGGCAGAATGGCAACAATTTTTTAAGCACATTCCGTTAAGCTAGGCACAAATTGACAAACAGGATCGCCCCGGATGAATAACGCCTGGATCAACTACGCCATCAGTGAAATTAATACCGATGCTCAGCGCTCGGCGGATACACATCTGATTCGCCTTCCCCTGCCCGCCTTTCCGGGGATCTTTATCTACCTGAAAGATGAGAGCACGCACCCGACCGGCAGTCTGAAGCATCGCCTGGCACGCTCGCTGTTCCTCTACGGGCTGTGCAACGGCTGGATCCGCGAAGGCACGCCAATTATCGAGGCCTCCTCCGGCTCGACGGCGGTGTCGGAGGCCTGGTTTGCCCGGCTGCTGGGGCTGCCCTTTATTGCAGTGATGCCCGCCTGCACCGCCAGGCGTAAAATCGAGCAGATCGCCTTTTACGGCGGCCGCTGTCACTTCGTTGAGAGCGCCTGCGAGATCTACGCGGCTTCAGAGACGCTGGCGCAGGAGCTCCGCGGTCACTATATGGATCAGTTTACCTACGCCGAGCGCGCCACCGACTGGCGTGGCAACAACAATATCGCCGACAGTATCTATCGCCAGATGCGCCATGAACCGCACCCGATCCCTGCCCATATCGTGATGAGCGCCGGAACCGGCGGCACCTCGGCAACCATCGGACGCTATATTCGTTATCAGGGACACGACACCCGGCTCACGGTAGTCGATCCGCAAAACTCCGTCTTCCTTGACTACTGGCAGCAGCGGGATGCAGGCCTTCGCAGCCCGGTCGGCAGTAAAATCGAGGGCATTGGCCGCCCCCGCGTGGAGCCGTCGTTCATTCCGGATGTGGTAGACGAGATGATCCGCGTCCCGGATGCCGCCAGCGTCGCTACCGCCCACTGGCTGGAGACCCAGCTGGGACGCAAAGTTGGGGCCTCCACCGGCACAAACATGTGGGGCGCGTTGCAGCTTGCCGCCCGAATGCGTGACGAGGGGCGTACCGGATCGATTGTTACCCTGCTGTGCGACAGCGGCGAGCGCTATCTCGACACCTACTACAACCCGGAGTGGGTCAAGGCCACTATAGGCGATACCGCGCCCTGGGCCGCAGAGATCGCCCGTCTGCTGCAATAGCAAATGGATACTGGTCGTACCCGCCGCCAGGCGCTACCATAGCGGCTTTATTGCTAGTGAAACTGTCAGGAAAATCTATGAAACGTGCCGTTGTCGTCTTTAGCGGAGGCCAGGACTCCACCACCTGTCTGGTACAGGCTCTGCATCACTATGATGAAGTCCACTGCGTCACCTTCGATTACGGCCAGCGTCACCGCGCCGAGATTGACGTTGCGCGCGAGCTGGCGCTGAAGCTGGGCGCGCGGGCGCATAAGGTGCTGGACGTCACCCTGCTTAACGAGCTGGCGGTCAGCAGCCTGACGCGCGACAGCATCCCGGTGCCGGACTACGAGCCGGACGCCAGCGGTATCCCCAACACCTTCGTGCCGGGCCGCAACATTCTGTTTTTGACCCTTGCGGCTATCTACGCCTATCAGGTACAGGCCGAAGCGGTGATCACCGGCGTCTGCGAGACCGACTTCTCCGGCTACCCGGACTGCCGCGACGAGTTTGTGAAGGCGCTGAACCATGCGGTGAGCCTTGGCATGGCAAAAGATATTCGCTTCGAGACGCCGCTTATGTGGCTCGATAAGGCGGAAACCTGGGCGCTGGCCGACTACTGGCAGAAGCTGGAGCTAGTGCGCGAGGAGACCCTGACCTGCTACAACGGGATCAAGGGCGACGGCTGCGGCCAGTGCGCCGCCTGTAACCTGCGCGCCAACGGCCTCAATCACTACCTGGCTGAGAAGCCTGCGGTGATGGCGGCAATGAAGCGGAAAACAGGGTTGCAGTAAGCTTGATTAACGCCGGGTGGCGGCTTCGCCTTACCCGGCCTACGGTGGCACAGTGCGGTTTATAGGCCCGGTAAGCGTAGCGCCACCGGGCGTGAGAGCTTACTCCATCATCATCTCCAGCTTCTCCCGTAGCTCCCCTTCCAGCGCCAGCGATTTTTTTGTGCGCAGATCGATGCAGACGAAGGTGATCAGCGCATCGGCCACCCCCTCTCCCTCTGGCGTCAGCGTCACCACCTGACTCAGCACGCCGCTTTTGCCGTTAAGCTGCTGTATGCTGCTGGTGATGGTTAGCAGATCCCCCAGTACCGCCGGACGGCGATAGTTGATGTTGATATTAACCACGATAAACGCGATGTGGTTGGCCGTCATCCACTGAAAACCTTCGCTGCTCTCCAGCCCCTCCCAACGCGCCTCCTCCAGAAACTCCAGGTAGCGGGCATTGTTTACATGCTGGTACACGTCGATATGGTAACCGCGAACTTTAATCTGAGTCTGCATAGCGCAATAGCCTTTTTTCTTATGTGATGTAGGATCGGAGGTCATAACTGGTATGACCTCTTTAGCATGGCAAAAAATGGCTACGACGCAAGCAAAAATTACAGGGTTAAACGATCCTGGTTACGCTCCACCAACGAAGCGCCCATCCCCGGCACCTGCTGCAGATCGTCCAGCGTCTTAAATGGCCCATACTCGTCGCGGTAGCTGACAATCGCCTGCGCTTTCTTCAGCCCTACGCCGTTCATCGCCTGAGCCAGCTCCTCCGCCGACGCCACGTTGATGCTTACCCGGGTCGGCTCCTCATCGCCCTTCGCCGCCTGGGGCGTTTTCGCTTTAGCCGCAGGCGCAGCGGCGGTGGATTTACCCTGTACCGTCTGTGCCTGAGGGGATTTTACCGGTGCGTCAGCGGCAAGCGCTCGCTGGCTCAGGGCGGCACAGGTCAGTGCCAGGGTCATCACCGCTATTTTGACTCCACGTTTCATGCTGCTTTCTCCTTGTGTGTTGACAGCCCCTGCACGATAAACAGCGCGGGAACATGAGACAAACGGCAGATTGCAGAAATGGAAAAGGCCGCGAAAGCGGCCTTTGATTGTTGCAGAGCGTTGCAAAAGTCTGCGAGACGCCCTGAGGAATTACTGCTGCGGATCGACGATGTCGCCCGTTTTGATTTTCGCTTCTTTACGCAGGTTGCTCATCAGCGCTTCGAAAGAGATCTGGGCGTTGTTCTGGGTGATCCCCTGAACCATCGCCTTTTTCTGCGCATCAGGCATGGTGCCCGCTTTCACTTCGTCCAGCGCCAGCAGCACTACGTTGCCCTGCATATCGTTGGCAACACCGTAAACCGGCTTATCCTTCGCCGGCAGAGCCAGCGTAAAGGCCGCCTGGCTCAGCGGATCCTGGCCGGTACGCGACAGCGTCTTAGGCTCGCCAAAGCTCAGGCCCGCGGCTTTCAGTGCCTCGTCGCCTTTGCCTGCTTTCAGCTCAGCCAGCAGCTTATCGGCATTCAGCTTCGCCTGCTGCTCAGCTTTGTTGTGCTTAACAATATCGCTGACCTGGGCTTTTACTTCTTCCAGCGGCTTCACGGCTTCGGCTTTATGCTCGCTCACGCGCAGCACGAACGCCCGATCGCCATCGACCGTGATGATGTCGGAGTTGTTGCCCGGCGTACCGTTTTCACCCACCAGCGCGCCGCCGAAGATAGCGTCAGCAACCGGTTTGAAGTTAAGCTCCTGCGGCAGGTTATCGCGACCAAACCAGCCGGTCTCAACCGCTTTCACGCCAGCCGCCTGCTCAGCGCCCGCCAGCGACTCGTTGTCGTTGCTCGCGGCATCGCTCACTTTCTGCTGCAGAGCATAGTAAGCATCAAGACCTTTCTCCTGCTTCACCTTCGCCGCCAGCTCGTCACGCACGTCGTTAAACGGCTTGACCTGGGCAGGCTGAACGTCGTCAAGGCGCGCCACCAGGAAGCCAACGGAGGATTTAATCACGCCGGAGAGCTGGCCTTTCTCTTTCAGACCGGCCTTTTTCAGCTCCTCCGGGGTGGTAGCGTCTTCCAGCCAGCCCATGTCGCCGCCGTTACGGGCAGAGATAATGTCTGCGGATTTCTCTTTCGCCAGGGTGGCGAAATCAGCACCTTTGCTTAACTGATCCAGCACCGCTTTCGCTTCGTCTTCGGTTTTAGTCTGGATCACGCTGTAACGATTACGCTGCGGCTGAGTGAACTGATCCTGGTGCTGATCGTAGTAGGCCTGGATCTCTTCATCGCTGGCATTCTGCTGCATGCTGGCAGCATCCAGCTTGATGTAGCTAACGCGGAACTGCTCCGGCGCGATAAAGCTGTTTTTGTTCTGCTCGTAGTAGCTGGCGATCTCCTGATCGGAGGCGGTCTGCTGCTGGGCCAGAGCGTTAACGTCGATGGTTGCGGTACGCACCAGACGCTGCTGCGCGACCAGCGCGGCCAGCTCGTCGGTTTCACCTTTCAGCATAAAGTCGGTACCGGCAACGGCGTTGATCAGCTGCTGGGAGGTGAGCTGGTTACGCAGGGCCTGAGCATACTGATCGGCGGTCATCCCCATCTGATTGACCAGCGCGTTATAGCGCGCGTTGTCAAATTTGCCGTTGTTCTGGAAAGCCTGAGTAGAGAAGATCGCTCTCTTTACCTGTTCGTCGCTGATGCCGAGGCCCAGATGGTGGGCATATTGGTCCAGCAGCGCTTCATCAATCAGACGGCTCAGCACCTGCTGGCGCATGCTCTTCATGTAGGCTTCGTTGCCGGCCAGCTCGGAGAACTGCTCGCCCAGCTGCTGCTGCATGCGGTTACGTTCCGCCGCCACGGCATTTTCGAACTGGCTGCGGCCAATCTCCTGGCCATTAACTTTTGCGGCATAATTATTGTTACCGCCAATCAGGTAGTTACCCACGCCAGTCAGAATGAATGACACGATAATCAAACCCAGAATGATCTTGAGCACGACGTGGTTGGCCGCCGCGCGTAAATTGTCCATCATGGTGTAACAACACTCCGCTGTAGGTGACTGTCTGTCTCACGCAGCGCCGTTAATCCTGAGCCGCTGCGCGTAAAGCCGTATTGTGACAAGAAACCGGGGCCGTTGTCAGCCCGCAGACCCGATTAATTCCGGCATCGCAAATAAAAAAGGCACATCTGGTGATGCGCCCTTGTACTTTGTCACAATCCTGAGAGGGATCGCTATCAGTTTACCGCGTCTTTCAGCGCTTTACCTGCGCGGAAACCCGGAACTTTAGCGGCAGCGATGGTGATCTCTTTGCCGGTTTGCGGGTTGCGACCAGTACGGGCAGCACGCTCTTTAACAGCAAAAGTACCAAAACCTACCAGCGCAACTTCGTCCCCGGCTTGCAGAGATTCAGTAACAGAAGCAATTAAAGCATCTAACGCACGTCCAGCCGCAGCTTTAGAGATATCAGCCCCTGCAGCAATTTTGTCTATCAGTTGAGATTTATTCACTCTTCTCTTCCTCTCTTTATAATTTATATCGCACCTTAATCCATCGAAGTGCGACCGCGCAGCAGTTATATCAGGCCTGTCATGCCCTTACAACACCCGTTGTTGATGATACAGCAAACCAGCCATCTAAATTAGCTATACAAAAAAAGGCTGGCAAGCCCGAAATGCGCTGCCAGCCTTGTTTTTATCGACGCTCTTTGCGCGAGGTCACTATTTTGCGCTAACGACCTGCATGCCTGAAGGCTCGTTTTGCAGGGCCAGGGTCAGCACTTCCTCAATGCGTTTCACCGGGTGAATGTCGAGGTCGGCAATCACGTTCTCCGGGATCTCTTCGAGGTCACGCTTGTTCTCGTACGGGATCAGCACGGTTTTAATCCCACCACGGTGCGCTGCCAGCAGCTTCTCTTTCAGGCCGCCAATCGGCAGCACCTGACCGCGCAGGGTGATCTCACCGGTCATCGCCACATCGGCGCGCACCGGGTTGCCGGTCAGACAGGAGACCAGCGCCGTACACATCGCAATACCGGCGCTCGGGCCATCTTTCGGCGTCGCCCCTTCCGGAACGTGAACGTGAATATCGCGTTTTTCGTAGAAGTCGCCGTTAATGCCCAGCTTCTCTGCGCGCGCGCGTACCACGGTTAGCGCTGCCTGGATGGACTCCTGCATCACCTCACCCAGCGAGCCGGTGTAGGTCAGCTTGCCTTTACCCGGCACGCAGGCGGTTTCGATGGTCAGCAGATCGCCGCCCACTTCCGTCCACGCCAGGCCGGTCACCTGACCCACGCGGTTTTCATCATCCGCACGACCGTAGTCGAAGCGCTGAACGCCCAGATACTCGTTGAGGTTGTCACCGTTGATGGTGATCTGCTTCAGCGACGGATCGAGCAGCAGCTGTTTCACCGCTTTACGACACAGTTTGGAGATTTCACGCTCCAGGCTACGCACGCCCGCTTCACGGGTATAGTAGCGAATAATGCCGACAATGGCGCTATCGTCAACCGTAATCTCACCGTTTTTCAGCGCGTTACGCTCAATCTGCTTCGGCAGCAGGTGGCGTTTGGCAATGTTCAGCTTCTCATCTTCGGTATAGCCCGACAGACGGATCACTTCCATACGGTCCAGCAGCGGCGCAGGAATGTTCATCGAGTTTGAGGTCGCAACGAACATCACGTCGCTGAGATCGTAGTCGACCTCAAGGTAGTGATCGCTGAAGGCGACGTTCTGCTCGGGATCGAGCACTTCCAGCAGGGCTGAAGCCGGATCGCCGCGCATATCCGAGGACATCTTGTCGATCTCATCCAGCAGGAACAGCGGGTTTTTCACCCCTACTTTTGCCATCTTCTGGATCAGTTTGCCCGGCATGGAGCCGATATAGGTCCGCCGGTGACCGCGGATCTCCGCTTCGTCACGCACGCCGCCCAGCGCCATACGGATGTATTTACGTCCGGTGGCTTTGGCAATGGACTGCCCCAGAGAGGTTTTACCTACCCCCGGCGGTCCCACCAGGCAGAGGATCGGCCCCTTCAGCTTGTTAACCCGGCTCTGAACCGCAAGGTACTCAAGGATGCGATCTTTAACACGTTCCAGACCGTAGTGATCGGTATCCAGAATCTCCTGCGCCTGACGCAGATCTTTCTTGACCTTGCTGCGGGCGTTCCACGGCACCTGGATCATCCACTCGATGTAGCCACGCACCACGGTCGCTTCTGCTGACATCGGAGACATCATCTTCAGCTTTTGCAGCTCGGCTTCGGCTTTCTCTTTTGCCTCTTTCGGCATTTTTGCCGCGTCGATCTTACGCTTCAGCGCTTCGTTTTCGTCCGGCGCATCGTCCATCTCGCCCAGCTCTTTCTGGATGGCTTTCATCTGCTCATTCAGATAGTACTCGCGCTGGGATTTCTCCATCTGCTTCTTGACGCGATTACGGATGCGCTTCTCAACCTGTAACAGGTCGATCTCCGACTCCATCATCGCCATCAGATACTCCAGACGTTCATTTACGTCGGACATCTCAAGCACGGACTGCTTATCCGCCAGCTTCAGCGGCATATGGGCGCCGATGGTGTCAGCCAGACGTGCTGGATCGTCAATGCTATTGAGCGAGGTCAGCACTTCCGGTGGAATTTTTTTGTTGAGCTTGATGTAGCCTTCAAACTGGCCGATGGCGGTGCGAACCAGCACCTCCTGCTCACGCTCGTCAATGGCGGGCGATTCCAGATACTCGGCTTTTGCAGAGAAGAAGTCGCCGTCATCAGACAGGGTGCTGATGCGCGCACGCTGCAGGCCTTCGACCAGTACTTTAACCGTACCGTCCGGCAGCTTCAGCATCTGCAGAATAGAGGCCACGGTTCCGACGGTGAACAGATCGTTAACACCCGGCTCATCCGTGGACGCCTCTTTCTGCGCCACCAGCATGATTTTTTTATCCTGGTCCATGGCCGCTTCGAGACAACGAATCGATTTTTCCCGCCCTACGAATAAGGGGATGACCATGTGCGGATAAACCACCACATCGCGCAACGGCAATACGGGGATTTCAATGCGTTCAGAACGCTCAGAAGTCATAGAGCTCTCTCTTAAGTTTAATGTCCGCCTGGTAACCCGGCCGCAGGCCTGTGCGTCATGCGACCGTTAACATGTAAATCAGTATATGGGGATGTTTCCCTTACATTCAACGTCGGGAGTACGGAAAAATAAAAGGGGAGATAAAATCCCCCCTTTTTGGTTAACCGCTTGTATGGATAGGTTAATTATTCGCCAGAAGCCTGCTGCGCTTCCGGTTTACCATAAATCAGCAGGGGTTTGGTTTGACCCGCGATAACCGCTTCGTCAATCACCACTTTTTCCACATCTTCCATTGAAGGCAGATCGTACATGGTATCCAGCAGGGCCGCTTCTACGATGGAACGCAGGCCACGCGCGCCGGTTTTACGGGCGTTCGCTTTCTTCGCAATGGCGTCCAGCGCTTCGTCGCGGAACTCAAGATCCACGCCTTCCAGATTAAACAGCGCCTGATACTGCTTGGTCAGGGCGTTTTTCGGCTCTTTCAGGATCTGAATCAGCGCTTCTTCGCTCAGCTCGTTGAGCGTCGCGACCACCGGCAGACGGCCAATGAACTCAGGGATCAGACCGAACTTGATCAGATCTTCGGGTTCCACCTGCGCCAGCAGTTCGCCCTCTTTCGCCTTCTCGGACTTGCCTTTCACCGTTGCGCCAAAGCCAATACCGGAGCCGGTCTCCACGCGATGGGAGATCACCTTATCCAGGCCAGCAAAGGCCCCGCCGCAGATAAAGAGGATTTTTGAGGTATCAACCTGCAAAAACTCCTGCTGCGGATGCTTACGTCCACCCTGCGGCGGTACGGCAGCCACGGTCCCTTCGATCAGCTTCAGCAGCGCCTGCTGAACGCCTTCACCCGAGACGTCACGGGTAATCGACGGGTTATCGGACTTGCGGGAAATTTTATCGATTTCGTCAATATAGACGATGCCGCGCTGCGCTTTCTGTACGTCATAGTCGCACTTCTGCAGCAGTTTCTGGATGATGTTTTCCACATCCTCGCCCACGTAGCCTGCTTCGGTCAGCGTGGTAGCATCAGCCATAGTAAACGGCACATCGAGCAGGCGTGCCAGCGTTTCTGCCAGCAGCGTTTTACCGGAGCCGGTCGGCCCGATCAGCAGGATGTTACTTTTACCTAGCTCAACGCCGTTGCTGCTGTCACCGTTACGCAGACGTTTGTAGTGGTTGTAAACCGCGACGGCCAGCACTTTCTTGGCCTGCTCCTGGCCGATAACATAGTCGTCCAGGTGATGGCGGATTTCATGCGGCGTCGGCAGCGCACTACGTTCACGATGCGGTGCAACTTCTTTAATCTCTTCGCGAATGATGTCGTTACACAGATCGACACACTCGTCGCAGATATACACGGACGGCCCGGCAATCAGCTTACGCACTTCATGCTGGCTTTTGCCGCAAAAAGAGCAGTACAACAGTTTGCCCGAACCATCTTTGCGTTTATCTGTCATGAGTCAAAACCTCTTTTCTGTTTTTTGTGCCGCACACGACGACGCAAATGCCACTCCAGGCGCAAGACGCGATACAGCGTCGTGCCGCTCTCAATGATTATAGCGGTACTCGTCCGGCCTGGGCATTAATTACGATGGGTCAAGATTGAGTCAACCAGCCCGTACTCTACCGCTTCGGCAGCGGAGAGGAAGCGGTCACGCTCGGTATCGCGCTCAATCTGCTCTAATGATTGACCCGTGTGGTGTGCCATAAGTTCATTCATGCGCCCCTTCACTTTCAAAATTTCACGCGCATGGATCTCGATATCCGTTGCCTGGCCCTGATAGCCACCCAGCGGCTGGTGGATCATCACGCGTGAGTTTGGCAGACAGAAGCGTTTGCCTTTAGCGCCTGCGGTCAGCAGGAATGCGCCCATTGACGCCGCCTGACCCATACAGATGGTGCTCACGTCAGGCTTGATAAACTGCATGGTGTCATAGATAGACATCCCGGCGGTAATCACCCCGCCCGGGGAGTTAATATACAGGTAAATATCTTTTTCCGGGTTTTCTGCTTCCAGAAACAGCATCTGCGCCACGATCAGGTTTGCCATATGGTCTTCGACCTGGCCAGTCATGAAAATGACGCGCTCTTTAAGAAGACGAGAGTAGATATCGAATGAGCGCTCACCGCGTGAAGTCTGCTCAATAACCATTGGCACCAGGGCCATATGGGGTGCAAAGTTATCTCGTTCGCCGCTGTATGACATGTCCGTCTCCTGGATAAATATTAATAAACCTGCTGTCCCGATTCTACTTGACTCTGACTGGTCTGACTACGACCACCTTGGACGGATCTGCAGCAAGCGTTACTCTTGATAGTCTCCCTGTTATGGGGATGGCATCATCTTAATTCAAGCATAACAATCTTTTGGCGTAACGCTAACACTGAAACGTGCTTTTAGCACTCTTCCGATCGCTGCGGATTGTTAAAAAAAAAACCCGCCACCAGCAGGTGACGGGCTTTCGTTTCCGCATAAAGGCGGGAAACGTGACTTACGCTTGCTGGTTCATCAGCTCGTTGAAGGAAGTGGCTTTTTCAGTCACTTTCGCTTTCGCCAGAACGGCTTCTACAGCCTGCTCTTCCAGCGCAACGTTGCGCATGTTGTCCATCAGCTCTTTGTTCTTGCTGTAGAACTCAACCACTTCTTTCGGATCTTCGTAAGCAGAAGCCATCTCTTCGATCAGCTCGTTCACGCGTGCTTCGTCCGCTTTCAGCTCGTGGGTACGGATCACTTCGCCCAGCAGCAGACCAACAACAACGCGGCGTTTCGCCTGCTCTTCGAACAGCTCACGCGGCAGCTCAAGGGCCTGCTTCTCGTTGCCGCCGAAGCGCTGTGCAGCCTGGCGGCGCAGCACGTCGATTTCGCTGTCGATCAGGGCAGCCGGCACGTCGATTTCGTTCGCTTTTACCAGACCGTCGATCGCCTGGGTTTTAACACGGTTACGCACCGCGCCTTTCAGCTCGCGATCCATGTTTTTACGTACTTCAGCACGCAGGCCGTCGATGGAACCATCTTCAACGCCAAAACGTTTGATGAACTCTTCGGTCAGCTCCGGCAGCTCGCGCTCTTCAACTTTTTTCAGGTTGATGACGAACTTGGCTGCTTTACCTTTCAGGTTCTCAGCGTGGTACTCTTCCGGGAAGGTCACGTCGATGGTGAACTCTTCACCCGCTTTGTGGCCTTTGATGCCGTCTTCGAAGCCTGGGATCATACGACCCTGGCCCATAGCCAGCACGAAGTCAGTGGCTTTGCCGCCTTCGAACTCTTCGCCGTCAACGGAACCGGTGAAGTCTACGGTCACGCGATCTTCTGCATCAGCCGCGCCGTCTTTGTCTTTCCAGGTCGCCTGCTGCTTGCGCAGGGTGTCCAGCATGCCGTCAACGTCAGCATCGGTCACTTCAACGATCGGTTTTTCAACTTCGATGCCTTCCAGACCGGTCAGTTCAACCTGTGGGTAAACTTCGAAATCCACGGAGTAGGTGAAGTCTTCACCCAGTTTGTATTCGCCCGGTACATAGGTCGGTGCGCCGGCCGGATTGATTTTTTCCTGAATGATCGCATCAATGAAGTTGCGGCTCATCAGTTCACCCAGCACGTCCTGGCGTACGGATGCGCCATAACGCTGAGCAACAACGGTCATCGGTACTTTGCCTTTACGGAAGCCGTCAATGCGAACTTTTTTCGCTACGTTGACCAGCTCGCTTTTTACAGCGGTCTCGATGCTGTCAGCAGCGATAGTGATCGTTACACGGCGGCCAAGGCCCTGAGTGGTCTCAACTGAAACTTGCATCTTGTTACCTCAAAAAATCAGAGTGCTCGGTCAACTCTATCCGCAGGCCACGTCAGGTGGCTGCGTAGAACCGGGATGCTCTCTTGAATCAGATACACATT
Source organism: Escherichia sp. ESNIH1 (assembly GCA_002918705.1). GTDB lineage: Bacteria > Pseudomonadota > Gammaproteobacteria > Enterobacterales > Enterobacteriaceae > Pseudescherichia. The sequence goes on from PQKR01000010.1 coordinate 157,151, forward strand.
CCCTGTCACCAGAATCATCCCGAAGGCGTTCAAAAAATAGGACGCAGCATTATAGCGGCATCACTTTTGTGAGTCGAGAACGGTTATTGCACGCTGCTGCGGCCTTTTTCACAATTCACGGCTAATTTTTGTCTGAGTTTTGGCCTTATCGAACAAAACTCAGACAAAACAAAACGGCCCGCAGGCCGTTTTCACATATTCTGTACGCAACATACTGGAAAAGTTCTCGCTGTTGCAAACCTCATTTATTATGCAATGGTGCCTGCACCTCGACAGGGCGGCGACGCGAAGAGGGTATCCTGCAGCCCTTCCCACTCTTTCAGGGTATAGGTATGCAGGGCCAGCGCGTGTACCGTCGTAGCAAGTTCAGACGTTAGCGTACTGTAGATCATGCGATGGCGGTTAAGGAAACGTTCGCCTGCGAAGCGATCGCTTACCAGCACCACCTTAAAATGGCTTTCAGAACCGGCCGGAACATTGTGACGGTAGCTCTCATCAACAACTTCGAGGAACGCGGGTTCAAACGTTGCCCTTAATTTTGATTCTATTTGTTCGCGTATCATCATGAAAAGACTCCTCAGACAGCGTTCAGATGTAACCCATCCCTTTAAATATTAGCCGCTTTTACCGCTTCCATAACAAGAAAACAACAAATATTTAGCGTTCGTCTCGTTTTATCATTCAAAGGCATGAACCCACCGTGAAAATTCTCATTCAGGCCTCTTTTACAGGCGGCTAAAGTCGATTTGTGAGCACAAAATGCACAAGACGATGAATTTACATGCATTGCCGGGTTGCCCCGGCCGTTGGCAATGTTATGATGGCGCGAATTACCCCTTTATAAGCTTAAGATTCACAGAGATCTCTTATATGTTAAAAAAAGTGCTTTTCCCGCTGGTCGCTCTCTTTATGCTGGCTGGCTGTGCTACGCCCCCTACTACCATTGATGTCTCACCAAAAATTACCCTGCCGCAGCAGGATCCCAGCCTGATGGGCGTCACCGTCAGCATTAACGGTGCCGATCAGCGTCAGGATCAGGCGCTGGCGAAAGTGACCCGCGATAACCAGCTGGTGACCCTGACCGCCTCCCGCGACCTGCGTTTCCTGCTGCAGGAAGTGCTCGAGAAACAGATGACCGCTCGCGGCTACATGATTGGCCCGAACGGCGCGGTGAATCTGCAGATCATCGTTAACCAGCTCTATGCTGATGTCTCCCAGGGTAACGTGCGCTACAACATTGCCACCAAAGCCGATATCGCTATCATCGCTACCGCCCCGAACGGTAACAAGATGACCAAAAACTACCGTGCGAACTACTCGGTTGAAGGTGCACTGCAGGCGTCGAATAAAAACATCGCCGACAGCGTTAACAGCGTCCTGACCGATACCATCGCTGATATGTCTCAGGACACCAGCATCCACGACTTCATCAAGCAGAACGCGCGTTAATTCTGCCTGCTGACCCGGTTTGCGCCGGGTCAGCCCGTCTCCTATGTCCAGCCGCTATCTACGTATTTTCCAGCAGCCTAAATCAGCCATTCTGCTGATCCTGGGTTTTGCCTCTGGCCTGCCCCTCGCCCTCACTTCCGGTACGCTTCAGGCGTGGATGACGGTCGAAAACATCGACCTGAAGACCATTGGCTTCTTTTCGCTGGTCGGCCAGGCCTACGTCTTTAAGTTTTTATGGTCGCCGCTGATGGACCGCTATACGCCGCCGCTCTTTGGCCGTCGTCGCGGCTGGCTGCTGACCACCCAGATCCTGCTGCTGGTCGCCATTGCGGGAATGGGCTTCCTTGAGCCGACTACGCAGCTGCGCTGGATGGCCGGGCTGGCGGTTATCATCGCCTTCTGCTCTGCCTCGCAGGATATTGTTTTCGATGCCTGGAAGACGGACGTGCTGCCCGCCGAAGAGCGTGGCGCCGGGGCGGCCATCAGCGTACTGGGTTACCGCCTCGGCATGCTGGTCTCCGGTGGGCTGGCGCTGTGGCTGGCGGACCGCTGGCTGGGCTGGCAGGGAATGTACTGGCTGATGGCGGCGCTGATGCTGCCGTGCATTATTGCTACCCTTCTCGCCCCCGAGCCGGACGATGCCGTGCCGGTACCGAAATCGCTGGAGCAGGCCGTGGTCGCGCCGCTGCGTGACTTCTTTGGGCGCAACAACGCCTGGCTGATCCTGCTGCTTATCGTCCTTTATAAGCTCGGCGACGCTTTCGCCATGAGCCTGACCACCACCTTTTTGATCCGCGGCGTGGGCTTTGACGCAGGCGACGTCGGCGTGGTGAATAAGACGCTGGGACTGATTGCGACCATCCTTGGGGCGCTATACGGTGGCGTGCTGATGCAGCGCCTGTCGCTCTTCCGTGCCCTGTTGATTTTTGGCATCCTGCAGGGAGCCTCTAACGCGGGCTACTGGCTGCTGTCGGTAACGGATAAGCATCTCTACAGTATGGCGGCGGCGGTTTTCTTTGAGAACCTGTGCGGTGGGATGGGGACGGCAGCGTTCGTTGCCCTGCTGATGACCCTGTGCAACAAATCGTTTTCCGCCACTCAGTTCGCCTTGCTCTCTGCGCTGTCTGCCATCGGGCGGGTCTACGTTGGTCCCATCGCCGGCTGGTTTGTCGAGAGCTGGGGCTGGCCCACGTTTTATCTCTTCTCCGTCATCGCCGCGGTGCCAGGGCTGATCCTGCTGCTGGTATGTAAAGAGACGCTGGCCTATACCCAGCGTACCGACGGCTTTCTTCCCCGCAGCCGCTACGCTGGCGCCTACCGGCTGGCGCTACGCATGCTGGCCGCAGGCTGCCTGCTGCTGGCGGCCTGGCTGGGCGTCATTACGCTAAACGCCCTCGGCCTGACCACATGGCATTTTGCCGTACTGCTGTTAGAGAGCGGCGCGCTGCTGGCCGTGGGCGGTATCCTTTACGGTGGGCTGCTGGACTACCTCTCTCTGCGCCAAACCGCGCAGCAAAAATAACCTTTTAGTTACTGCAGGTAATAATCGCGGAAAATAATTAAAGGATTTAATTTCAGGATATATTTGTTTAATTCTGGCTTCATCTCTCTTTTTGTTTAATTATTTTGTGCGGTATACATTTACGACTACGCTTTAATGATTCAGCATGGTTATCAAATTAAGCTTCGCGCAATGTTTGATAATTGCTGAATTAATGTTAACTAAATGTTCACAAAATGGATTGGTTATACCATTTCACCTGGTCTATAAGTATTAGGCCCGGTTTTGGTTATAACCTTGGGGCCGAACGCGGCGATTGTGAGATTTTACAGATTGTTGCCTTCTGTGTGACATACGCGGCAGAACCCAGTAACACCCTACTGACAGCGCGCCATGCATGTTTACAGTAATGTAACCTTCCCGTAAAATGCCCGCACACTTTAAACGCCACCAGACCCCCGTGGAATTGAGGTCGTTAAATGAGACTCAGGAAATACAATAAAATTTTGGGAATGTTGTCATTAATCACAGGCGCGGCGTTACTGAGCGGCTGTGATTCTGCACTTCTCGATCCCAAAGGACAGATCGGACTGGAACAGCGTTCATTGATACTGACGGCTCTTGGGCTGATGTTGATTGTCGTGATCCCCGCTATCGTGATGGCTATCGGTTTTGCCTGGAAGTACCGGGCGACGAACAAGGAAGCCAAATACAGCCCCAACTGGTCGCACTCGAACAAAGTTGAAGCTGTGGTTTGGACGATTCCCATCCTTATCATCATTTTCCTTGCGGTACTGACATGGAAAACCACGCACTCGCTCGAACCAGGCCGTCCGCTGGATCACGATGCGAAGCCGGTCACCATCGAAGTCATTGCAATGGACTGGAAGTGGTTCTTTATTTACCCGGAGCAGGGCATCGCAACGGTCAATGAGATTGCGTTCCCGGCAAATACGCCTGTGGAATTCAAAATCACCTCGAACTCGGTGATGAACTCCTTCTTTATTCCGCGACTGGGTAGCCAGATCTACGCGATGGCCGGGATGCAGACCAAGCTGCACCTTATCGCCAACGAAGCTGGTACCTACGATGGTATTTCTGCTAACTACAGTGGTGCTGGTTTCTCCGGCATGAAGTTCAAAGCAATCGCAACGCCGGATGCCGCGACCTTCGACCAGTGGGTGGCGAAAGCGAAGCAGTCGTCAAAAGTCATGAATGACATGGACGCGTACAACCTGCTGGCAAAACCAAGCGAATACAATAAAGTCGAATACTTCTCCAGTGTTAAACCCAATCTGTTTGTTGATGTTATCAACAAATTTATGGGACCTGGGAAGAGCATGGACGTGACTCAGGCTGAAGGCGAACAGAACTCGCATGAAGGCATGGAAGGCATGAACATGAATCACGCGGAAACCTCTCACTAAGGGGCCGAGGAATAATACGATGTTCGGAAAACTTACACTGGATGCAGTGCCGTACCATGAGCCGATTATCATGGTTACGGTGGCAGCAATTCTCGTCGGGGGACTGGCGTTAGTTGCAGCAATCACTTACTTCGGTAAGTGGTCATATCTGTGGAACGAGTGGCTCACCTCCGTGGACCACAAACGCCTGGGGATTATGTATATCCTCGTTGCTATCGTGATGCTGGTGCGTGGCTTTGCTGACGCCATCATGATGCGTACCCAGCAGCTGCTCGTCTCGTCGGGCGAAGCCGGGTTCCTACCGCCGCACCACTACGACCAGATCTTTACCGCCCACGGCGTTATCATGATCTTCTTCGTAGCGATGCCGTTCGTGGTAGGCCTGATGAACCTAGTCGTGCCGCTGCAAATCGGCGCCCGTGACGTTGCCTTCCCCTTCCTGAACAACCTGAGCTTCTGGTTCACCGTTGTCGGCGTGGTGCTGGTTAACATCTCGCTGGGCGTGGGCGAATTTGCTCAGACCGGCTGGGTGGCTTATCCACCGCTCTCGGGCATTGAGTACAGTCCCGGCGTGGGCGTTGACTACTGGATCTGGAGTCTCCAGCTCTCCGGTATTGGTACAACCCTGACCGGTATTAACTTCTTTGTGACCATTCTGCGCATGCGTGCCCCTGGCATGACCATGTTCAAAATGCCGGTATTTACCTGGGCGTCACTCTGTACTAACGTGCTGATTATCGTCTCGTTCCCTATCCTGACGGTAACCATCGCACTGCTGACGCTTGACCGTTATCTGGGCACCCATTTCTTTACCAACGATATGGGCGGCAACATGATGATGTACATCAACCTGATTTGGGCCTGGGGCCATCCGGAAGTGTACATTCTTGTTCTGCCAGTGTTCGGCGTGTTCTCAGAAGTTGTTGCAACGTTCTCTAAAAAGCGTCTGTTTGGCTACACCTCCCTGGTATGGGCTACCATCGCGATTACCGTTCTGTCGTTTATCGTATGGCTGCACCACTTCTTTACTATGGGCAGCGGCGCGAACGTTAACGCCTTCTTCGGTATCACCACTATGATTATCGCCATCCCGACCGGGGTGAAGATCTTCAACTGGCTGTTTACCATGTACCAGGGCCGTATCGTGTTCCACTCTGCGATGCTGTGGAGCATCGGCTTCATCATCACCTTCTCTATCGGTGGGATGACCGGGGTACTGCTGGCGGTGCCGGGCGCGGACTTTGTTCTGCATAACAGCCTGTTCCTGATTGCGCACTTCCATAACGTTATCATCGGTGGTGTAGTGTTCGGTTGCTTCGCGGGCCTGACCTACTGGTGGCCGAAAGCCTTTGGTTACACCATGAACGAGACCTGGGGCAAACGCGCCTTCTGGTTCTGGATCATCGGCTTCTTCGTGACCTTTATGCCGCTGTACGCTATGGGCTTCATGGGTATGACCCGTCGTGTAAGCCAGAACATCGATCCGATGTTCCAGCCGCTGATGATTGTGGCCGAAATCGGTGCGCTGCTGATTGCGCTCGGTATCTTCTCTATCATCATGCAGATCTACACCTCCGTGCGCGATCGTGACCAGAACCGCGATCTGACGGGTGATCCGTGGGGTGCGCGTACGCTGGAGTGGTCAACCTCTTCTCCGCCGCCGTTCTATAACTTTGCCGTCGTGCCGCACATTCATGAGCGTGATGCATTCTGGGAAATGAAAGACAAAGGCGAAGCGTACATTCAGCCTACGCACTATGAAGAGATTCATATGCCGAAAAACAGCGGCGCGGGTGTGATTATCTCTGCTTTCAGCCTTATCTTCGGCTTTGCCATGATCTGGCATATCTGGTGGATGGCGATCCTCGGCTTTGCCGGCATGATCGTGACCTGGATTGTGAAAAGCTTCGATGAGGACGTGGATTACTACGTACCGGTTGCCACCGTTGAAAAACTGGAAAACCAGCACTTCGACGAAATTAGCAAGGCAGGACTGAAAAATGTCAACTGAGACTCTAACTCACGCTAACGCTCATGCCCACGAGCATGAGCATCACGATACAGGGTCGAACAAAGTGTTCGGCTTCTGGATCTACCTGATGAGCGACTGCATTCTCTTTGCATGTCTGTTTGCTACCTATGCCGTTCTGGTGAACGGCACTGCAGGTGGTCCGAGCGGGAAGGATATTTTCGAACTGCCGTTTGTGCTGGTTGAAACTGCCCTGCTGCTCTTCAGCTCCATCACCTACGGCATGGCGATTATCGCCATGAACAACGGTCGTCAAAGCCAGGTGATCTCCTGGCTGGCGCTGACCTTCTTGTTCGGTGCGGGCTTTATCGGGATGGAGCTCTATGAGTTCCATCACCTGATTGCTGAGGGCTTCGGTCCGGATCGCAGCGGCTTCCTGTCAGGCTTCTTTGCGCTGGTAGGGACCCACGGTCTGCACGTGACCTCTGGTCTGGTGTGGATGGCGATCCTGATGTTCCAGGTTACCCGTCGCGGGCTGACCAGCACTAACCGCACCCGTCTGATGTGCCTGAGCATGTTCTGGCACTTCCTGGACGTGGTCTGGATCTGTGTGTTCTCTGTAGTTTACCTGATGGGGGCGATGTAATGAGTCATTCTACCGATCATAGCGGCGCCGCTCACGGCAGCGTAAAAACCTACATGACAGGATTTATCCTGTCGATCATCCTGACGGCCATTCCGTTCTGGATGGTGATGAACGGCTCCGCCTCGCACGGCACCATTCTTGGCGTCGTGCTGGTGACGGCGGTAGTACAGATTCTGGTTCACCTGGTGTGCTTCCTGCACATGAACACCTCTTCTGAAGAGCGTTGGAACCTGGTGGCCTTTGTCTTTACCGTGCTGATCATCGCCATTCTGGTGGTAGGCTCAATCTGGATTATGTGGAACCTGAATTACAACATGATGGTTCACTAAGAGCGGCGAGTATGATGTTTAAGCAATACCTGCAAGTAACGAAACCAGGCATCATTTTCGGCAACCTGATCTCCGTGATCGGGGGGTTCCTGCTGGCCTCCAAGGGCAGCATTGACTACCCCCTCTTCGCCTATACGTTGATCGGTGTGTCGCTGGTGGTGGCATCGGGTTGTGTATTTAACAACTACATCGACCGTGACATTGACCGTAAAATGGAGCGTACGAAGAACCGGGTGCTGGTCAAAGGCCTGATTTCCCCGAAAATTTCGCTGGTGTACGCCACCTTGTTGGGTATTGCTGGCTTTATGCTGCTGTGGTTTGGTGCTAACCCGCTGGCCTGCTGGCTAGGGGTGATGGGGTTCGTGGTGTATGTGGGCGTCTACAGCCTGTATATGAAACGCCACTCCGTCTACGGCACGCTGATTGGCTCTCTCTCCGGCGCTGCGCCGCCGGTGATTGGCTACTGCGCGGTAACCGGTGATTTCGACAGCGGTGCGCTGATCCTGCTGGCTATCTTTAGCCTGTGGCAGATGCCGCACTCCTACGCCATCGCGATTTTCCGCTTTAAGGATTATCAGGCGGCGAACATCCCGGTACTGCCGGTGGTGAAAGGGATCTCGGTCGCAAAAAACCACATTACGCTCTATATCATCGCCTTTGCCGTGGCGACCCTGATGCTCTCCCTGGGCGGCTACGCTGGATACAAATATCTGGTGGTGGCGGCTGCGGTTAGCGTCTGGTGGCTGGGTATGGCGCTGAAGGGTTATAAGGTCGAAGACGATCGCGTATGGGCACGTAAGCTGTTCGTGTTCTCCATCGTCGCGATCACCTCCCTTTCGGTGATGATGTCCGTGGATTTTATGGTCCCGGACTCGCATAACCTGTTGACCTACGTCTGGTAATTTAAAAAAGATGTTACAAAAAGGGTGCTACGGCGCCCTTTTTTATTTATTAAATCAATAACTCATTGATGTACTATATTCCGCGCTTTGCGCATCACGGGAT
>PQKR01000011.1 GCA_002918705.1 Escherichia sp. ESNIH1
ATTTGCCTGGCGGCACTAGCGCGGTGGTCCCACCTGACCCCATGCCGAACTCAGAAGTGAAACGCCGTAGCGCCGATGGTAGTGTGGGGTCTCCCCATGCGAGAGTAGGGAACTGCCAGGCATCAAATTAAGCAGTAAACCGGGGCATCAAACCGGTGGTTGTAGAAAAATTCGGTGGAGCGGTAGTTCAGTCGGTTAGAATACCTGCCTGTCACGCAGGGGGTCGCGGGTTCGAGTCCCGTCCGTTCCGCCACTTATTTAGGACCATGTTATTTATTAACATGGTCCTTTTCTTTGCCTAAAATTCGACTTTCTTACTGTATAATTCCTTAAAGGTAGTTATAGTGTTGATTCTACGGAGCCGCTCAGATCGACATACCAGCCGTCCTCTCCACGTGTAATAGCGTCAATACTCCAGTCAGCAGGTGCATCGCTGTTCAGCGATAATGTCAGTGTATCTGTGGATGCATAGTCTATATTCAAGGTAACCTCCCCATTCCAGGTAACAAATTCACCTTCTGAGTCCAGTGAGCCATAGCGTAGCGTACAGGCACTAATATCATTGTAATCATCTGAATGACCAACAACACACAGCAGACTCGGTTGAGTATAAGTGGGATTATTAGAGCAGAAAGTGTAATAATTTACTGGGAGAGGTATTTGTGGTACTACCAACATGCCTGTTGTAAAACTACTCTCAATGACAAACCCTTGCCAACTATTTGGCGCCATTGTATTAGTAAGACGTACAAATACGGGAATGACAAAATTGCTCACAACTGACCTAACGACGTTGGAGGTTGTTTCATCAAAGACAGCTTCTAAATAAGGCTCATTGTCTGTAAAAACATGGCTTTTATACGAATTAAAGTCATATCCGGCTCCCCCTTCAATGTAAGAGGTTTGTGCCCAGTAGAAAGGATATGACTGGTCGCTAATTAATGCTGCTGACTTATAAATAAAAGTACCTTCCTCGTTGCGAAGTTCAGCAGAACTATTTACAACTTGAATATCTATTTCACCACGGTACTCTTCGTCTTTATAATAACGAACATAAGTGGTGTTGACAGGCATAAATTCAAAACGCACCATAAAGTGCATATCATCAATTTTTTCAATAGAATGAGTAACGAACTTATCCAGTTCTAAAACAGTAATCTCTCTTTTATCTTTATCATAAGTAAGCTTGATCTCTGCATCTGTTTGATAATCGACTATCGATCGCTTGTCGGCAATTCGGATCGGTTGCGCAAAGATAGCAAGCGCTATAGTTACTGTATCCAGGGCGTCAGCATTCATAATTGCTAATGTTCCTGGGATAGGTTCGGGCGTATAACGAGAATAGCAGCTATTATATGTAGGCTTTAACTCTGCTTGTACAGAAGTACATTGCGTTCCGTATCCATCTAAATTCACCGATGCCTGCATACTTACGATGACATCGCTGTGTAGGAGACCTATAGCACTAACCGAACCTACGTTTATTGTATCCTCAATGATAGCTGCAAAATCGGCTATGTCTTCATTAAAATAGTTTTCTTCACTGCCTGTTGGATCAAACGTTTTGAAGTAGGTCTCAATGAGTAATTTATTGCTGTTTAGTTTCGCTGAACGAAAAAGCCATGACGTACCATCAAAAAATAAAACGAACTGGTGCGCAGGCAAGGAAACACTGTCGCCTTGAAAATTAGCCTCTGTATATAACGTTATATTGCTCATGGTCTATCCTTACATAGTGTTGGGTCGGTAGATAACGATTGCAATAACGCCATTGTCGCTTGTCCATTATGTTTTTTAAGATAGCGGTTTATAGAGATTTTCTATTCATAATATAAATGACAATGTCGTTGTCCGGATAACTGCTTGATGAATTTATATCCAGACGTTTGGCTATATTATCTTTTTCTTGACCGTCACCTTTCCCTTTTTACGCAATGTATTTGGGCTATGTAATTAATTGGATCTTTGATTTTAAATAGTTCTCGTCAGCCAGGCTGTGTGCAGTAGGGTTTGTATGTACCTCTATGGCTGCTGACGCTGTTTCACATATTCGCTAAGAAAATCGACGAAGGCACGGATACGCGTGCTGACGGCTCTGTCGCTGTAGTAAACCGCGCTGAACGGCATCTCAACCGGAAGGCGCTTATCCGCCAGTACTTCAACCAGCTCACCGCTGGCAATCTCCTTATCCGTCATATAGTCAGACAGACAGGCAATACCGTTCCCTGAGAGACAGAGATACTTCAGCGTTTCGCCGCTGTTAGAGGTAATGTCGCTGTTAATTTCATACAGTTGCCCATCTTCACAGGCGATCGGCCAGGTATTCAGGGAAACAGGCTCGGTAAAGCCCAGGCAGGTGTGATGTTTGAGATCGTCCACGCTATGCGGCGTACCGTATTTAGCCAAGTAGGCAGGGGAGGCGATCATCCTGCGGGAGCTTTTAAACAGCGGTCGGGCGCGCAGGCTGGAGTCCGTTAGCGTGCCGACGCGAATAGCAACGTCTACTTTACGCTCGATGAGGTTAATAAAGGTCTCCGATGAGACCAGCGAGAGGGTCACCTCCGGATAACGCTCACGAAACGGCTTAATCATCGGCATGAGAAAATGCAGCACAACCGGCGTGGCAGCATCGATACGCAGCAGGCCGCGTGGCGTTTGCTGATGCTCCATCACCTCGTTTTCTGCCGCCGCCATCTCCTGCAGAATAAGCTGCACGCGACGGAAATAGCGCTCACCCTCTTCGGTCAGGCTTAGATGGCGCGTGGTGCGGTTAAGCAAGCTCACGCCCAGCTTGGTCTCCAGCTTTTTTACCGCCCGGCTGATAGCCGAATTGGCCTGCCCAAGCTGCTCTGCGGCACGGCTAAAGCTTCCGCTCTCTACCACGGCGACAAATATAGCCAGCTCTTCTGATGTTGCCTTCATTTTTGCACCTGTAGCAAAATTTTATCCGCATTTTAACGATTTTTGTTATTTAACCACGCGCCTGTATTGAGTGTCACTTCCTTAGCAAAACATCTGTTTTTACATGCAGCGTTGAAAGTGTGCGCTAAAATCCCTATAACAGAAGGAGTGGCCCTGGTATCCAGGGTAAACAGGTTACAGAGGTAAGAAGCCGAAAGTGCGAAAACATACCCATGCCATGCGCTACATCGCGGGACAGCCCGCCGAGCGGATCCTGCCGCCCGGGTCATTCGCGAGCATTGGCCAGGCATCGCCCCCAGGCGCACCGCTGAGCGAAGAAGAGAATATTCGCGTCCTGGTGTGGAACATTTTCAAACAGCAGCGTGCAGAGTGGCAGTCGGTACTGCAGAACTTTGGTAAAGATGCCCACCTCGTGCTGCTGCAGGAGGCACAAACCACGCCTGAGCTGATCCGCTTTGCTACCACAAACTATCTGGCGGCGGATCAGGTGCCGGCCTTTGTGCTGCCTCAGCACCCCTCAGGCGTCATGACGCTGGCATCTGCCCATCCGGTCTACTGCTGCCCGCTGCGCGAACGTGAGCCGATCCTGCGGCTGGCGAAGTCCGCCCTGGTGACGGTCTATCCTCTGCCTGACGGACGGCTGCTGATGGTCGTCAACGTCCATGCGGTTAACTTCAGCCTGGGGGTTGATGTCTACAGCAAGCAGCTGCTGCCTATCGGGGATCAGATTGCCCAGCATAATGGCCCGGTGATCATGGCCGGTGATTTTAATGCCTGGAGCCGTCCGCGCATGAACGCGCTTTATCGCTTCTCCCGGGAGATGTCGCTGCGTCAGGTACGCTTTACAGATGACAATCGCCGCCGGGCGTTTGGTCGTCCGCTCGATTTTATCTTCTATCGTGGTCTGAACGTGAACGAAGCTTCAGTGCTGGTCACTCGCGCCTCCGATCACAATCCGCTACTCGTTGAATTCAGTCCCGGCAAACCTGATAAATAGTGGTGCGTCAGGTCTGCCGTAGGGCAGGCCTAAACGGGTGCTGCCCTCTTTTTCACTTAACCTAAAAGGACAGCACAATGGCAGCAAAATCCCATCATGATAACGTTGAAGATCAGTTTGGCTCCCAGGCGAGCGCCTATTTAACCAGCGCCGTGCATGCCGCGGGCCGCGATTTAGAGCGGCTGCGCGATCGTCTCCAGCGCTTCCCACAGGCTCAGGTGTTAGACGTCGGCTGTGGCGGAGGACATGCCAGCTTTACCGCCGCTGCTGCGGTAGGGCAGGTGACGGCGTACGATCTCTCCAGCGATATGCTGGGAGTGGTAGCCGCAGCGGCAAAAGAGAAAGGCTTAACGAATATCAGCACCCAGCAGGGTTATGCGGAGCGTTTACCCTTCGCTGATGAGACCTTTGATGTGGTGATTAGCCGCTATTCAGCACACCACTGGCAGGATCTCGGCCAGGCCCTGCGCGAAGTTAAGCGCGTTCTGAAGCCTGGCGGAACGGTATTCCTGATGGATGTGATGTCGCCGGGCGAGCCAGTACGTGATATCTGGTTGCAGACAGTTGAAGCCCTGCGCGATACCTCTCACGTGCGCAACTACTCTAGCGGCCAGTGGCTGGCACAGATTAACGAGGTAGGGCTGACGACCTGTGATTTGGTTACCGATCGTCTGGTGCTGGAGTTCTCCTCCTGGATCGCGCGTATGCGTACGCCAGATGCGCTGAGCAAAGCGATCCGTCTCTATCAGGACAGCGCACCACAGGCGGTAAAAGCCTACTTTGAGCTGCAGGATGACGGTTCATTTACCAGCGATACGGTATTTATTGAGGCGAAAAAACGCTAATTCACGCAAACAGCAATAAAAAAAGCACCGGGGGAAACGGTGCTTTTTTATATGAAACGGTTCGATGATCAGGAGTCTGGCGTGGCGTTATTCTTCACAAACAGCGTGAGCTGATCGCCCGGCTGCAGGTTATCCGTATCGTCATTCCAGCGCATAACATCCTTAATATTTACGCCGTAATCTTTCGCAATACTGGAGAGCGAATCGCCTTTACGCACGCGATACTTAACGCTATCGCTGTTGCTGGCAAGACGCTGCGCGCTGCTGCCTGCGCCAATGGTCAGGCTCTGGCCCACTTTCAGGGTTGAACCGCGCAGGCTATTCCATTGCTGGAGATCCTTAGCGCTCACGCCGAGACGTGAAGCAATACCGGACAGCGTATCACCTGAACGTACCTTATAGCTGCGGCTGGTCAGCGGGGTGTTATCCGCCATCAGCGTTGGCTGTACGGCAGCGATTTCACCCGAGGCCAGGGATTCACGCAGCTGCTCAGCATGCTTCTGCGGCACCATCACATACTGCGGTCCACCGGAGCCCAGCGTCGAGCCCTTAACGCCAGCGTTAAAGGTCTTCAGCTTGCTGACCGGCATGCCAGCCATATCCGCCAGCTGGCTCATGCCAACCGGACTGTTCAGCCGGACGCGAGCCAGCGCGCGGCTATCGTCAGGCGTAGGCAGACGGACACCGTAGCGCTTGCTGTTCTTGAGAATATCGCTCAAGGCCAGCATTTTTGGCACGTAAATTTTCGTTTCCTGAGGCAGTGAGAGCGACCAGAAATCGGTAGGTTTCCCGCGCGATTTATTCGCTTTCATTGCCTTCATGACACGCCCTTCGCCGCTGTTATAGGCAGCCACTGTCAACAGCCAGTCGCCGTCAAACATGCGGTTAAGACGCTGCATCATGTCGAGTGCGGCGGTGGTAGATGCCACAACGTCACGACGCGCATCGTAAGTGCGAGTCTGTTTCAAACCGTAGTTGCGCCCCGTACTCGGAATGATCTGCCAAATGCCTGCGGCATTGGCGCCAGACGTCGCGTGCGGGTTAAAAGCGCTCTCCACTATGGGTAGTAGTACCAGTTCCATAGGCATGTTACGTTTCTTAACTTGCCCTGCTATCCAGTACATATACGGCTCTGCCCGTAAAGTTACATCGTGGAGATAGCTCTTGTTGCTTAAATACTTCTGTTTCTGTTCGCGAATCCGGTCGTTTTCCGGAATTCCCATCTTTAGCTCGTCGCCAATGAAAGCCCACAAGTCCTGATCCTGCGCGAGGGATGTTCCATCGTCCATCCACCGCGCCTGACTTGTAAACTTCCCTGCTTCCCCTTGACTAGCTGCAGAAAGGCTCTGTGCGTGCTGTTGTACGTTGCCGTCGTGGTTAGACGCCTGGCAACCCACAAGCAGGACAGAGGCGAGTAAGATCGCTTGTGCCTTCATGTGTGTGAGTCAATAGTTGCTTAAAAGACGAGCAATCATAACGGCGAAGGATCCAGATGACAAGTATGAAATTTCAGAATGTGTCTTTCTTTGACCTCAACCATGCAAAACGCGTATTAGGCTGTTGCAATTTTGTTTCTTTATCTATAACTCTAATTAAATCAGGATCTTCAGTACGTAAAAAAACATTAATACGCCGCTCATTTTCCAGCGTTACGGGTAGCGTTGTTTGATTTTTTGTGCGTAACTGCTTCACTTTATTAAGATAATCCTCAATAGACGCATCACCAGGCAGAATATGTTGGGCAAACTTCATATTTGCTAATGTATATTCATGTGCGCAACATATAACCGTTTCGCCGGGAAGGGCGTTAATTTTCTGAAAAGATTGATACATCTGATCTGCTGTTCCTTCGAACAGTCGGCCGCAACCGCCTGAAAACAGCGTGTCGCCGCAAAAAAGGTAAGGAATTGTGTAGTAAGAAACATGACCCAGCGTATGACCCGGCGTGGCAAAAACAGAAAATTCGTAGCCCAAAAGAATGAGCTTATCCCCCTCAACTACGCATTTCGTTGCCCCTTTATCTTGTGTCTCTTCCGGCCCATATACCACTACGTCCGGGAACCGCTGACGGAGTTCTTTCACTCCGCCAACGTGATCGTGATGGTGGTGGGTAAGCAGGATCGCCTGCGGTTGCCACTGGTTATCTTCGATAGCACTCAGCACCGGAGCCGCTTCGCCCGGATCGACAATCACACAGTGACCTTCGTCATTGCTTAACACCCAGATGTAGTTATCCTGAAATGCGGGAATACTGTTAAGATTCATATAATACCTCTCAAAGCGTAGCGGAAGGTTGTGATGAAACCGGCAAGGACACCTCGAACGTTCTCAGCACCCGCCCACTGGGCTGAGTTTTCCCGTGGCGAATACTACCGCGAGGCGCTGGAGCAGCAGCTTAAGCCCTGGTTCGCAAAGATCTATGGATTTCACCTGCTTAAGATTGGCAATCTCAGCGCGGAAATCAATGCCGAAAGCTGCGCTATCTCGCATCAGGTTAACGTCTCGCTGCAGGGCGAGCCTGCACAGGTCAGAGCCGATCCGCTGCATCTTCCTTTTGAGAATAAATCCGTCGACGCCTGCCTGCTGGCCCATACGCTGAGCTGGTGCCCGGATCCGCACCGTCTGTTAAATGAGGCCGATCGCGTGTTGATTGATGATGGCTGGTTGATACTGAGCGGGTTTAATCCTGTCAGCCTGCTGGGGCTCCGCAAGGCGCTGCCCATCAAGCGTCAGTCAGCGGTCTACCGCAGCCGGATGTTTACGATGATGCGCCAGCTCGACTGGCTGTCGCTGCTCAACTTCGAGGTGGTGCACCATAGCGGTTTTCAGGTGCTGCCGTGGACCCGACAGGGCGGAAAGGTGCTCACTACCCATCTGCCCGCGCTGGGCTGTATGCAGCTTATTGTTGCCCGTAAGCGAACCATCCCTCTGACGCTCAACCCAATGAAGCAGAGTAAAGCGAAAGCGCGCGTGCCCCAGGCGGTTGGCGCAACGCGGCAGTATCGTAAACCCTAATTAGCTCTCTGGCTGATAGCCCACATCTTCCTGGGTAGGGTTCATGGCTGCGTTGCGGGCCAGTTCGTCGCAGCGTTCGTTTTCCGGATGGCCCGCGTGGCCTTTAACCCACTCCCAGCGGATCTGGTGCTGGCTGAGTGCCGCATCCAGCCGCTTCCAGAGATCGACATTCTTTACCGGTTTCTTATCGGCCGTTTTCCAGCCGCGCTTTTTCCAGTTGTGGATCCACTGGGTGATCCCCTGGCGGACGTACTGGCTATCGGTGCTTAACACCACTTCGCAGTGCTCTTTCAGCGCCTCAAGAGAGACGATAGCCGCCATGAGCTCCATGCGGTTGTTGGTCGTAAGGCGATACCCTTCGCTGAAGGTTCTTTCATGCTGGCGATAGCGTAAAATAGCACCGTAGCCGCCAGGCCCTGGGTTACCTAAGCAAGATCCATCGGTGAAAATTTCTACCTGTTTGAGCATCTCTGGTAGACTTCCTGTAGTTGAAATCGACGTAAAACGACAAGTCTGACATAAATGACCGCTATGAGCACTGCAATTACACGACAGATCGTCCTTGATACAGAAACCACCGGTATGAACCAGATCGGTGCCCACTATGAAGGACATAAGATTATTGAAATCGGCGCGGTGGAGGTGATTAACCGTCGCCTGACCGGCAATAACTTCCACGTCTACCTCAAGCCGGATCGGCTGGTGGATCCGGAAGCCTTTGGCGTGCACGGGATTGCAGATGAGTTTTTGCTGGATAAGCCGCTGTTTAGCGACGTTGCCGATGAGTTTATCGACTATATTCGTGGCGCTGAGCTGGTGATCCATAACGCATCGTTTGATATCGGCTTTATGGACTATGAGTTCAGCAAGCTGAACCGGGGCATTCCTAAAACGGACACCTTCTGTAAGGTGACCGATAGCCTGGCGATGGCAAGGAAGATGTTCCCCGGCAAGCGCAACAGCCTGGATGCCCTCTGCTCACGCTATGAGATAGATAACAGCAAGCGAACGCTGCACGGGGCACTGCTCGATGCCCAGATCCTTGCCGACGTCTTCTTAATGATGACGGGCGGGCAGACGTCAATGGCGTTCTCCGTTGAGGGTGAAAACCAGCAGGCACAGGGCGAAGCGACTATTCAGCGCGTTGCTCGCCGGGCAAATGCACTACGTGTGGTATTAGCCAGCGATGAAGAGGTGATGGCCCATGAATCGCGTCTCGATCTGGTACAGAAGAAGGGTGGATCCTGCCTGTGGCGGGCCTGAAACGCCTTGTTTTGTCGATAAAAACAGCGCGCGGGCGATTTTTGCAGCAAACGCTTCAAAAGCAGTGAAAAAGCATTGACGGCGTGCGAGGCAATACGTAATATTCGCCTCGTTCCCAAGGGAACACAACGCGGAGCGGTAGTTCAGTCGGTTAGAATACCTGCCTGTCACGCAGGGGGTCGCGGGTTCGAGTCCCGTCCGTTCCGCCACTATTCAGAAGGCCTGAGTCAGCAATGATTCAGGCCTTCGTCGTTTTTGCCCTTCAAACGGGCAGCTGCGCCCCCGTTATGTATTAAGGCTAATCCAACGTAAAGGCATCAGCATCCTGCCAGGCCGGGAACTTTTCACGATAATCTTTCAGCGCGGCCAGCGACAGCTCGGCATCAATGCGTGTGGCCTGATGCGGCTCGGCGGTCGCGAGGATCTCACCCTGCGGGCTGACGATCCGGCTGTCGCCGCGGTAGTGGTGTCCGTTGCCGTCGGTACCGACACGGTTACAGCCCGCAACGTAGGCCTGATTCTCAATGGCGCGCGCTACCAGCAGGGCCTGCCAGTGCAGCGAGCGCGGCGCAGGCCAGTTAGCCACGTACAGGGCCAGGTCGTAGTCGTTGCGGTTGCGCGACCAGACCGGGAAGCGCAGGTCATAGCAGACCAGGGGGAGAATGCGCCAGCCGCGCCACTCAAAGACCACGCGCTCGGTACCGGCCTCATAGTGGTGATGTTCGTCGGCCATGCGAAACAGGTGACGCTTATCATAGCTATGCACCTTGCCCTCCGGCTCAACCAGCAGGAAGCGGTTTACCGGCCCGCGTTCGCTCTGTAGCGCTGCGCTACCGGCAACCAGGGCATTCGTCTGCTGCGCTTTGGCCTGCATCCATGCAATCACCTCACTCTGCGGCAGCGACTGCTGCGCGGCCTGCATAGCAAAACCCGTCGTAAACATCTCCGGCAGAACGATAACGTCGCGCCCGATAATCGTTTCCAGTTGGCGATCGAAGTGCCGCAGGTTAGCGGGACCATCCATCCACACCAGCGGCTGTTGCAACAGCGTAATTTTAAAACCAGGCACGATGAGTCTCCCCATTTTTGTAGCGTCCGAACACTCTACCACGGCAAAACGCGAATGTGTGGCAATAAAAAACCCCGCCCGGAGGCAGGGTCGGTTGCGGCACAGATAACGTTACGCGGCTTCGATTTTACGCACTTTTTCCGGCAGCAGGGGAAGCAGGGGCTTAACCGGCTGAGTAGCCAGCGCGTCTGCCTCGAAATCATCCACGTTGATACTGCGCAGGCGGCTCTCTTCAGCTTTGGTCAGGATCCGCGCTTCGTCATAGTCGATAATCCCCTTAGCCAGCGCGTCGTTGGCCAACGCGTCGAGACGGGTGAACGGCAGGTTCTTACCGAGCTCTTTACAGATGCGCTGGTGGATCGGATCTGCAGCCATCACGTCCAGCAGGGCGTCTTCCAGCAGGCCGACCGGGTTATGCTCGCTGGCCGTCAGGTACTGACCGCGGCCAATGCGGGAGCGGGTGGCACACGGCGTTTGCAGGATCTTCGCCACAGCATGGTCCAGCTTGTCCGACGGGGCAAGGTAGTGACGCCCGGTAGGGAAGATGGTCGCGCGGAGCAGGGCGGCAACGCCACGGTTCGGGAAGTTCGCCAGCAGATCGTCCATCGCCTGCTCTGCTTTATAGATCGCATCCTGCACGCCCCAGTGAACCAGCGGCAGATCGGCTTCATGGCGGCCTTCATCGTCGTACCGTTTCAGCGTCGCGCTGGCGAGGAAGATCTGGCTCAGAATATCCCCCAGACGCGCTGAGATACGCTCGCGACGTTTCAGGCTACCGCCCAGCACCGCCATTGAGACATCCGACAGCATCGCCAGGTTAGCGCTCAGACGGTTAAGGTGCTGATAGTAGCGGCGGGTCGCATCCCCGGTTGGCGTGCTGCTGGTCAGGCCGCGAGTCAGGCCAAGCCAGAAGCTGCGTACCGTATTGCTGCCCACGTGGCCGATGTGCTTAAACAGCAGCTTATCGAAGGCGTTAAGATCGTTGCTCTGGGCAGCCGCCATCTCATCCAGTACATAAGGATGGCAGCGGATTGCCCCCTGGCCGAAGATCATCATACTGCGGGTAAGGATGTTGGCCCCTTCCACGGTAATCGCGATTGGCGCGCCCTGGTAGACGCGAGCAAGGAAGTTACTCTCGCCGAGCATAATGCCTTTCCCGCCGGCGATATCCATAGCATCAATAATCGACTGCTGCCCGCGGTGGGTGCAGTGATATTTGACGATAGCGGAGAGCACCGCCGGTTTTTCACCGAGCACAATAGCGTAGGTGATCAGCGACGCAGCGGCATCCATCACGTAGGCGTTACCGGCAATGCGCGCCAGCGGCTCTTCGATCCCCTCCATCTTGCCGATGGCGATGCGGAACTGGCGACGAATATGCGCGTAGGCGCCGATACCCATCGCCGCAGACTTCAGGCCACCGGTAGAGTTGGATGGCAGGGTAATGCCGCGGCCTACCGACAGGCACTCCACCAGCATCCGCCAGCCCTGACCGGCCATTTTTGGTCCACCGATGATGTAGTCAATCGGCACAAAGATATCCTGACCGCGGGTCGGTCCGTTCTGGAATGGAACGTTAAGCGGGAAGTGGCGACGGCCAATCTCCACGCCGGGGGTGCTGGTGGGGATCAATGCACAGGTAATGCCCAGCTCTTCGTCGCCGCCCAGCAGTTTTTCCGGGTCGGAGAGTTTAAACGCGAGGCCCAGCACGGTAGCGATGGGCGCCAGCGTAATATAGCGTTTGTTCCAGGTCAGGCGCATACCGAGCACCTGCTCGCCCTGCCACTCGCCCATACACACCACGCCGGTGTCCGGGATAGCACCGGCATCGGAACCCGCTTCCGGGCTGGTCAGGGCAAAGCAGGGGATCTCGTCCCCACGGGCAAGACGCGGCAGATAGTGATTTTTCTGCTCTTCGGTACCGTAGTGTTGCAGCAGTTCGCCCGGGCCTAAGGAGTTAGGCACCCCGACGGTGATAGCCAGAATACCGGAGACGCCGGAGAGCTTCTGCAGTACGCGGGACTGGGCATAGGCGGAGAACTCAAGGCCGCCGTACTCTTTTTTGATGATCATCGCAAAGAAGCGGTGCTCTTTCAGGTACGCCCACAGTTCAGGAGGCAGGTCGGCCATCTCATGGGTGATCTGGAAATCATTCGCCATGCGGCAGGCCTCTTCCACCGGCCCGTCAATAAACGCCTGCTCTTCGGCAGTCAGGCGCGGCTGCGGATAGTTATGCAGCTTTTTCCAGTCTGGATTGCCGCGGAACAGATCGCCTTCCCACCAGGTCGTCCCGGCGTCAATGGCCTCTTTCTCGGTGCGCGACATCGGCGGCATCACCTTGCGGAAGCCGCGAAACACCGGGGCGGAGATCATCGATTTACGCATCGCGGGCAAATTGAACGGCACCAGGATAATAGCGAGCGGCACCAGCACCCAGATGGACCACAGGCCGGAAACGCCAAGCGCGGCGGTCCAGGCCAGTAAAATCAGGCTACTTAAAAACAGGCTGACGCGGTGGTAGAACAGCGCGCCAATCAGTACGACTGTTGCGATAAGACTCAAAATCATCATAAACAATTGCTCCCTGGCTTGTAGGAGGTCTGACCACTTTAGATGATATTGTTGTAGTGGATGCCACTATATTTAGCAATGTGTTTACAAAGTAATTACAACCTGGTTCACATTGTTGAAGGTGATGAGGGCACGGATACCTAAAACGCCCGGTGATAAGTATGGCTTTAGCTTCTCGCGTGTGGTGCTATCCGGTAAACTGCGCAGGTAAAATTTATCTATTCTGAAGGACATCTTATGTACCAGGATCTGATTCGTAACGAACTGAATGAAGCGGCGGAGACGCTGGCTAACTTTCTGCAGGATGACGCCAATATTCACGCTATCCAGCGCGCCGCGGTGCTGCTGGCCGACAGCTTCAAAGCCGGTGGTAAAGTGCTCTCCTGCGGCAACGGCGGTTCACACTGTGATGCGATGCACTTTGCGGAAGAGCTGACCGGTCGCTACCGCGAGAATCGTCCGGGCTACCCGGCTATCGCTATCTCTGACGTCAGCCACATCTCCTGCGTCGGTAACGATTTTGGCTACGACTACATCTTCTCCCGCTATGTAGAAGCAGTAGGCCGCGAGGGTGACGTGCTGCTGGGCATCTCTACCTCTGGTAACTCTGGCAACGTGATCAAAGCGATCGACGCTGCGCGCGCCAAAGGCATGAAGGTGATTACCCTGACCGGCAAAGACGGCGGCAAAATGGCCGGCAGCGCCGACATTGAGATCCGCGTTCCGCACTTTGGCTACGCCGACCGCATTCAGGAAATTCATATCAAAGTGATCCACATCTTGATTCAACTGATTGAAAAAGAGATGGTGAAGGCTTAAGACGTCGTACGGGGGCCCGGCCCCCGATGAGCTGTGGAGGTGTTGTATGTGCGAACTGCTCGGGATGAGCGCCAATGTGCCTACCGATATTTGCTTTAGTTTTACCGGGCTGGTTCAGCGCGGTGGGGGAACCGGGCCGCACAAAGACGGCTGGGGCATTACCTTTTATGAAGGCAAAGGCTGTCGCACGTTCAAAGATCCACAGCCCAGCTACAACTCTCCGATAGCGAAACTGGTTCAGGACTACCCGATCAAATCGTGTTCGGTGGTGGCCCATATTCGGCAGGCTAACCGGGGAGAGGTGTCGCTGGAGAATACCCACCCCTTTACCCGCGAGCTATGGGGTCGCAACTGGACCTACGCCCATAACGGCCAGCTGACGGGCTATAAGTCGCTGGAGACCGGTAACTTCCGTCCGGTGGGTGAAACCGACAGCGAGAAAGCGTTTTGCTGGCTGCTGCATAAGCTCACCGCGCGCTATCCGCGCACGCCAGGTAATATGGCGGCGGTATTTAAGTACATCGCGACGCTGGCAGGGGAGCTGCGTGAGAAGGGCGTATTCAATATGCTGCTGTCAGACGGACGCTACGTCATGGCGTTCTGCTCGACCAATCTGTTTTGGATCACTCGCCGCGCGCCGTTTGGCGTGGCCAAGCTGCTGGATCAGGATGTGGAGATCGACTTCCAAAAAGAGACCACGCCGAATGACGTGGTCTCTGTGATTGCTACCCAGCCGCTAACCGGCAATGAAACCTGGCATAAAATCATGCCAGGGGAGTGGGTGCTATTTTGTCTCGGAGAGCGTGTAGTTTGACGCCAGCTGAGGCTGGATCGCGCCGCTGCTGTTAAGCGGCTTGCTCACTACGTAACGACCGTCCACCACCGAAACGACCGGCGGCTGGTGGAGGGTATTGAAGTAGTCATAGCCCGGCTTCAGCTGCTTCCAGAAGTCCGCGTAGAGCGAATACTTATGGCGCGCCATATTGGCATCGGTCATACGGAACGGATAGATGCTTACCTGCACGCTCGGTTGACCAAAGACCAGGGCACCTGTGACGAACTGGAAGATCTCATCAATACCAGAGTCGGTCATGGCGTAGCAGCCCACTGAGACGCACGCCCCGTGGATCATCAGGTATTTTCCTTCATAGCCGTGCGAGCGATCGTAGGCATTAGGAAAACCGATGTTGATCGCCTTATAGAACCGGCTGTCAGGCTTAAGCTGGCTGCGCTGAATGCTATAGAACCCTTCCGGGCTTTTGAAATCGCCCTGGCGCTGTTTCGGACCGAGGCCACCGGAGTAGTTACAGATCTTATAGCTATCCATCAGCTGGTACTGCTCGCCCATCTTGACGTACAGCTCAAGCGTGCGCTCTTCCTTGAAGATCTGGATATAGACCGGGGAACCCATTAACTGCTGCTTATATTCTTTACTAACGGGCGTTGTTGAGCTGTTGCTGCTGAGCAGGCCGGCAAACGAGACGCACGGTATTGTAAGCATCGCAATGAATAATGCGATTATGCGCATACTACTTGTTCCTTGATAAAGCGGTTACCACATTGCCAGGACGGCAAAAGAGATCCGAAATCAGACTAATCTGTATTAGGAGCGCTCACATTATCACCCCCGTATTTTTTCGCAAGCCCGCCAGGCGGAGTTTACAAATTGTTTTGCTCAGACCCCATCATACCGCTATTCAAGACCGTTGGCTAAGCTTGTGCATACGCGGAGCTTCTCATTTTATCTGCAAAAGCTGTATACTTATCCAGTGAGGGCAGAGACTTCCCAGGCAAAATAAGCAGATGCGAAAAATAATACATGTTGATATGGACTGCTTTTTCGCAGCGGTTGAGATGCGCGACAATCCCGCCCTGCGAGATATCCCTATCGCCATCGGTGGCAGCCGCGAGCGGCGGGGGGTGATCAGCACCGCCAACTACCCGGCGCGCAAGTTTGGCGTACGCAGCGCCATGCCTACCGGAATGGCGCTCAAGCTCTGCCCCCATCTCACCCTGCTGCCGGGGCGCTTTGACGCCTATAAAGAGGCCTCGCGCCATATTCAGGCGATCTTCTCCCGCTACACGTCGCGCATTGAACCGCTCTCGCTGGATGAAGCCTTTCTCGATGTGACCGACAGCGTGCACTGCCACGGCTCGGCTACCCTGATGGCCCAGGAGATCCGCCAGAGCATCTTTAACGAGCTGCAGCTTACCGCCTCGGCGGGCGTTGCGCCGGTCAAGTTTCTGGCCAAGATCGCCTCCGACCTGAACAAGCCCAACGGGCAGTACGTCATTACCCCAGACGAGGTGCCTGCCTTTTTGAAGACGCTACCGCTGTCAAAAATTCCGGGCGTCGGTAAAGTCTCGGCCGCAAAGCTGGAGACGCTCGGCCTGCGTACCTGCGAGGATGTGCAGAAGAGCGACCTCGCCATGCTCCTCAAGCGCTTCGGTAAGTTTGGCCGCGTGCTCTGGGAGCGCAGTCAGGGGATCGACGAGCGGGAGATCACCGGCGAGCGGCTGCGCAAGTCGGTGGGCGTAGAGCGTACGCTGGCAGAGGACATCCACGAGTGGGAAGCGTGTGTGGCGATCATCGAGCGCCTCTATCCGGAGCTGGAGCGGCGGCTGACCGCCGTTAAGCCGGATCTGCTGATCGCCCGCCAGGGAGTGAAGCTTAAGTTTAACGATTTTCAGCAAACCACCCAGGAGCATGTCTGGCCGCAGCTGAATAAAGAGGATCTGATCGCCACTGCCCGCAACGTGTGGGAAGAGCGGCGGGGAGAGCGCGGGGTGCGGCTGGTGGGACTGCATGTGACGCTGCTCGATCCGCAGCTTGAGCGGCAGCTGGTTTTAGGCCTGTAAAAAAGCCCGGTGGCGGCTTCGCCTTACCGGGCCTACATTGTTGAACCGTAGGCCGGGTAAGCGTAGCGCCACCCGGCGTTTGCTCGTTACTTCGCGGGGATCGCCTTCAGCAGTTCGGTCAGCAGGGTCCAGTACTGGCCCACGCTTTCGATGTGTACCTGCTCATCCGGGGAGTGCGGACCGGTGATGGTTGGCCCGATAGAGACCATATCCATATCCGGGTACGGCTTTTTAAACAGGCCGCACTCGAGACCGGCGTGGATCACCTGGATGTTCGGCGTTTTGTCGAACAGGCGCTGATAGGTTTCACGTACCAGCTGCATTACCGGGGATTTCGCATCCGGCTGCCAGCCTGGATAGCTGCCTTTTGCCGAGGTCTGCGCGCCTGCCAGCTTGCCTAACGACTCCAGCATGCTGACCACATACTCTTTACCGCTGTCGATCAGGGAGCGGATCAGGCAGATGATCTCTGCGCTCTCATCCTGCATGGTCACTACGCCCACGTTCAGGGAGGTTTCCACCACGCCTTTCGCCACGTCAGAGTTGCGGATCACGCCGTTCGGCGTGGCGTTCAGCAGCTGAACGAACGCGTCGCGGGAAGCGGTGGTCAGCGCAGCTTTATCAGAGGCAACGCTCTCCAGCTGTACGGTCAGGTTCTTCTCTTTAATTGCCAGCTCGTTGGTCAGGATAGCCTGGTACGCATCCGCCAGCGCCTTCAGCTGTTCAGCTTTATCTGCGGCAACGGCCACGGTGGCGAAAGCTTCACGCGGAATGGCGTTACGCAGCGTGCCGCCGTTGAAGTCCAGCAGGCGCAGATCCAGCTCGGCAGCATGATCGGCGAGGAAACGAGCCAGCAGCTTGTTGGCGTTGCCAAGACCGAGATGGATATCACCGCCGGAGTGGCCACCTTTCAGGCCCTTCAGCGTCAGGCGGAACGTCTCAAAGCCAGCGGGAACCGCTTCGCGGGAGAGGGCCAGGGTAGAGATAAAGTCGATGCCACCGGCGCAGCCCATGTAGATCTCACCCTCTTCTTCAGAGTCGGTGTTGATCAGGATATCCGCCTGTAACCAGCCAGCCTGCAGACCAAACGCGCCGTCCATGCCGGCCTCTTCGGTCATGGTTAGCAGCACTTCCAGCGGGCCGTGGGCCACGGTGTCGTCTGCCAGCACCGCCAGCGCAGAGGCCATGCCGATACCGTTATCTGCGCCCAGGGTCGTGCCACGGGCTTTTACCCACTCGCCGTCAACGTAAGGCTGAATCGGGTCAACGGTGAAATCGTGCACGGTGTCGTGGTTTTTCTGCGGCACCATATCCAGGTGCGCCTGTAGCACCACCGGCTTGCGGTTTTCCATACCGGCGGTGGCAGGCTTACGGATCAGGATGTTGCCGACCTGGTCGCGCTCGGCGTGAAAGCCTTTCTCTTTCGCCCAGCCCATAACGTGTTCAGCAAGCTGTTCTTCATGGTAGGAGGGGTGCGGAATAGAGCAGATCTTAGCAAAAATATCCCACAGCGGTTGGGGGGATAGTTGAGACAGTTCAGACATAATGATTCTCCATGTCAATGGCCTGCAAGACAGAGGGGCAGGGCACAGGATTAGCGATAACAGAGCATCACGCGCGTTGCGGGTGAGATAGAGGGAGAATACCACTTTATTGCCTGTCTGAGTGTGACACATGTAAAAAGCGCAGGGCGGGCCGCGTAACACTGGTTTTTAGTGCGTCAGATCTCTATAATCTCGCGCAACCCATTTTCCCCTGAACACATTTAAGCCGCTTTACAATAGGCTGGGACACTTCACATGAGCGAAAAATACGTCGTCACCTGGGACATGTTGCAAATTCACGCCCGCAAGCTGGCCGCGCGCCTGCTGCCGTCAGAACAGTGGAAAGGCATCATTGCCGTTAGCCGTGGTGGTTTAGTTCCTGCAGCCCTGCTGGCCCGTGAGCTGGGTATTCGCCATGTAGATACCGTTTGCATCTCCAGCTATGACCACGACAACCAGCGCGAGCTGAAAGTGCTGAAACGTGCCGAAGGCGACGGTGAAGGCTTTATCGTCATCGACGATCTGGTCGATACCGGCGGTACCGCAGTCGCTATCCGTGAGATGTACCCAAAAGCCCACTTCGTAACCGTTTTCGCCAAGCCGGCTGGCCGCCCGCTGGTTGATGACTACGTGATCGATATCCCGCAGGATACCTGGATTGAGCAGCCGTGGGATATGGGTGTGGTCTTCGTACCGCCAATCTCTGGCCGCTAAGCCGCTTTTTTCTAAACTTTACGCCCGGTTATGCCGGGCGTTCTGTTATTTAGCGCCCGGCAGGTTACAATAGATGAAGTGACGTAATCATGGAGGCTGCGCGCAATGTCCCAGGCTAACCTCAGCGAAACCCTGTTCAAACCCCGATTCAAACATCCCGAAACCTCGACGCTGGTGCGCCGTTTTCAGCGGGGCAACCCTCCGGCTATGGACTCGGCGCTGGACGGAGCCAGCGTTCCGCACTGGTACCGCTTGATCAACCGCCTGCTATGGGTCTGGCGCGGGGTCGATCCGCGTGAAATTCTCGACGTGCAGGCGCGCATCGTTATGAGCCAGGCCGAGCGTACCGACAGCGATCTCTATGACACGGTGGTGGGCTATCGCGGCGGCAACTGGATCTACGAGTGGGCTACCCAGGCGATGAAGTGGCAGCAGAAGGCCAGCCAGACCCAGGATGATGCCCTCAGCGGCCGCCAGTGGCTTCACGCCTCTAACCTCTACAGCATTGCGGCTTATCCGCATTTAAAAGGCGACGACCTGGCCGAGCAGGCGCAGGCCCTGGCCAATCGTGCCTATGAAGAGGCCGCTCGTCGTCTGCCCGGCAAGCTGCGCGAGCTGGAGTTCGCTATTCCCGGCGGTTCGCCGCTGGTGGGCTTTTTACACATGCCGAAAGGCGACGGCCCCTTCCCGACGGTGCTGGTGTGCGGCGGTCTTGATAGTCTTCAGAGCGACTACTACAACCTGTTTGAGCGCTACTTTGCGCCGAACGGCATCGCGATGTTGACCCTTGATATGCCGTCGATTGGATTCTCGTCGAAGTGGAAGCTAACCCAGGACTCCAGCATGCTGCACCAGCACGTGCTGAAAGCGCTGCCGGACATTCCGTGGATCGATCACACCCGGGTAGCTGCCTTTGGTTTCCGCTTTGGGGCGAACGTTGCCGTACGGCTGGCCTACCTTGAATCACCGCGCCTGAAAGCGGTGGCCTGCCTCGGGCCGGTGGTGCACTCGTTGTTAACCGACTCTCAGCGCCTAAGCGGCGTGCCGGAGATGTATCTCGACGTGCTGGCCAGCTGTCTTGGGATGCATGACGCCTCGGACGAGGCGCTGCGCGTGGAGCTGAACCGCTATTCGTTAAAAACGCAGGGGCTGCTGGGACGCCGCTGTCCAACGCCGATGCTCTCCGGCTTCTGGAAAAACGATCCCTTTAGCCCGGAAGAGGAGTCCCGGCTCATTGCCTCCTCTTCTGCTGACGGCAAGCTGCTGGAGATCCCCTTTAAGCCGGTTTACCGCAATTTTGATAAGTCACTGCAGGAAATTACTGCCTGGATGAAGTATAGATTGCGTTAATGCGTTACTTAATTCCATTGATTTGGTAAAACAGTTGCATCACAAAAGGAGATCGCAATGACGTTACCGAGTGGACACCCGAAAAGCAGACTGATCAAGAAGTTTATGGCGCTTGGCCCTTACATCCGCGAGGAGCAGTGTGAAGGGAACCGTTTCTTTTTTGACTGCCTTGCCGTATGCGTCAACGTAAAACCTGCCCCTGAGAAGCGTGAGTTTTGGGGTTGGTGGATGATAATGGAAGCCCAGGAGCAACGCTTCACCTATACCTACCAGTTTGGCCTGTTTAATAAAGAGGGCCACTGGGAGCCGGTTGCTATTAAAGATGCGGAAGTCACCGATCGTCTTGAGCAGACGCTGCGGACTTTCCACGAGCGCGCACGCGAGCTGCTGGCGTCGCTGGAATTAAAGCTGGAGCCTGCCGACGACTTTAAAAATGAGCCGGTCAAACTCAGCGCCTGATTAATCGGACGCCATAAATAAAAAAGGCCCTTCACCGACATGAAGGGCCTTTTTATTAGGCAGAATTAGAACTGGTAGGTTACGCCAAGGGCAACCACATCGTCGTTGGTGGTAACCAGGCGGTTATCGTCGTCAATCTGGTTGATTTTATAATCAACAAAGGCGGACATGTTTTTGTTGAAATAGTAGGTTGCGCCTACGTCGATATAGTTGACCAGATCTTCATCGCCGAAGCCCTCAATATCTTTGCCTTTGGTCAGGACGTAGCCCACGGATGGACGCAGACCGAAGTCGAACTGGTACTGGAGCACGGCTTCGAAGTTATCCGCCTTGTTGGCAAAGCCAGCAGAGGAGGAGATCGGGGTCATGTTGTAAGAGACACCGTAGAAGGCCGCCGCGTAGACGTTGTTGGCGTCATATTTCGCGCCAGCAGCCCAGGCTTCCGCATTCGCGCCACGACCCAGAGCCATCCGGTTCTGCGCGTCGGTGCGGTCAGAGTTAGCGTAGGCGCCAACGATAGAGAAGTCACTGCCGCCAAAGTCATAGGCCAGAGAGGTACCGAAGCCGTCACCGTTCTGTTTCACCACGCTGCTGCGGCCGTTTTCATTTTTGCCCTGGTACTGCAGGGTCAGATCCAGACCGTCTACCACGCCGAAGAAGTCGGTATTACGGTAGGTCGCCACGCCGCTGGTGCGTTTGGTCATAAAGTTGTCGGTACGGGCCAGGCCGTCGCCGCCGAACTCAGGGAACATATCGGTGTAGGCGGCCACGTCATACAGCACGCCCAGGTTACGACCGTAGTCCAGTGAACCAAAATCTTTAATTTTCACTCCGGCAAAGGCCAGACGGGTTTTCTGCCCGGAGGTGCTTTCATCGTTGTTACCGGCAAACTCCGCTTCCCAGCGACCGAAGCCCGTAATCTGATCGTTAATTTGTGTTTCGCCTTTAAAGCCGAAACGAACGTATGTTTTATCGCCGTCGTTGCTGTTGTCATCGCTGAAGTAGTGCATGGCTTTCACTTTGCCGTAAACGTCCAGCTTGTTGCCATTTTTATTAAAAACTTCTGCGGACTGTACCGATGCGGAAGCAGCCAGACCCATTACCACTAATGCCAGAGTACTCTTTTTCATTTTGATTCCCGATTTAAACAAAAGACGCTCTAATATTCGCCAGGCTTATACCTGCTGAAAACAGAGAGGGTTTTAACGTTCGGAAATGAAAGATTTATGACAATCTCGGAATAATTTTAAAAATCCGTGTTTATTTATTTCTGCAATAAAACTGTAAAAATCTGCCGCTAGGCTTGCCGATCCGCGCAGCGATCTCTCACCCTTTTGACCAAGGTTATTGGCAAGCGGCTTCACTCCTGTTACAACGTCAGACTGACATCACATTTCCTTATTCGTAAAACGGCAGAGAATCATGAGTGACACCCAGACGCTGGTGGTAAAACTCGGCACCAGCGTGTTAACGGGCGGATCGCGCCGCCTGAACCGCGCCCATATTGTGGAACTGGTACGCCAGTGCGCGCAGCTCCATGCCGCAGGGCATCGTATTGTTATTGTCACCTCCGGAGCGATTGCCGCCGGACGCGAGCATTTGGGCTACCCTGAGCTGCCCGCCACTATCGCCTCCAAGCAGCTGCTGGCGGCGGTAGGACAGAGTCGACTGATCCAGCTCTGGGAGCAGCTCTTTTCCATCTACGGTATCCACGTCGGCCAGATGCTGCTAACGCGTGCCGATATGGAAGACCGGGAGCGCTTCCTCAACGCCCGCGATACCCTGCGCGCGCTGCTGGATAACAGCATCGTGCCGGTGATCAATGAGAACGACGCCGTCGCTACCGCCGAGATTAAAGTCGGCGATAACGATAACCTCTCTGCGCTGGCCGCCATCCTCGGCGGAGCGGATAAGCTGCTGCTGCTCACCGACCAGCAGGGCCTCTACACCGCCGATCCGCGCAATAACCCGGATGCCGAGCTGATCGCCGATGTTCACGGCATTGATGATGCGCTGCGTGCCATCGCCGGCGACAGCGTATCCGGCCTCGGTACCGGCGGCATGGGCACGAAACTACAGGCCGCTGATGTCGCCTGCCGGGCGGGTATCGAGACCATTATCGCCGCAGGCAGCAGGCCAGGGGTCATCGGCGACGCGCTGAACGGCGTGCCGGTAGGGACGCGCTTCCACGCCCAGACCTCGCCGCTGGAGAGCCGCAAGCGCTGGATCTTCGGTGCCCCGCCAGCCGGTGAGCTGACCGTAGACGAAGGGGCAACGATGGCGATCCTCGAAAAAGGCAGCTCGTTACTTCCAAAAGGGATCAAAAGCGTGACAGGCAACTTCTCCCGTGGTGAAGTGATCCGTATCCGTAACCTGGAAGGACGGGACATCGCTCACGGCGTCTCCCGCTACAACAGCGACGCGCTGCGACGCATCGCCGGCCAGCACTCACAACAGATCGACACCATTCTCGGCTACGAGTATGGCCCGGTTGCCGTCCATCGCGACGACATGATCACCCGTTAAGGAGCAGACGTATGCTTGAACAGATGGGCATCGCTGCGAAAGCAGCTTCGTATAAGCTGGCGCAGCTCTCCAGCCGAGAAAAAAACCGCGTTCTGGAGAAGATCGCCGACTACCTGGAAGCCCAGGCGCATGACATTATCCAGGCCAACGATCAGGATGTGCTTGAAGCCCGGCGTAACGGCCTGAGCGAAGCGATGCTTGACCGCCTGGCGCTCAACCCGGAGCGCCTGAAGAGCATCGCCGACGACGTGCGTCAGGTCTGCAAGCTGGCGGATCCGGTCGGCCAGATTATCGACGGCGGGCTGCTCGACAGCGGCCTGCGCATCGAACGCCGCCGGGTTCCTCTCGGCGTGATCGGCGTGATCTACGAAGCGCGGCCTAACGTCACCGTTGACGTCGCCTCCCTCTGCCTGAAGACCGGCAACGCGGCGATCCTGCGCGGCGGCAAAGAGACGTGGCGCACCAACGCCGCCACGGTGAAGGTGATCCAGCAGGCGCTGGAGGAGTGCGGCCTGCCGGCAGGTGCTATCCAGGCGATTGAGAGCCCGGACCGGGCGCTGGTCAACGAGATGCTGCGCATGGATAAGTACATCGACATGCTGATCCCGCGCGGTGGAGCAGGGCTGCACAAGCTGTGCCGCGAGCAGTCGACTATTCCGGTGATCACCGGCGGTATCGGCGTATGCCATATCTACGTGGATGACACCGCCGAGATTGAACCCGCGCTGAAGATTATCGTCAACGCCAAGACCCAGCGCCCGAGCACCTGCAACACCGTAGAGACGCTGCTGGTGAACCAGCAGATTGCTGAACGTTTCCTGCCTGCGCTGAGCACCCTGATGGCGCAGAGTGGCGTTACGCTGCACGCCGACGCGGCGGCACTGAAAACGCTGCAAGGTGGCCCGGCGCACGTCGAAGCGGTGAAGCCGGAGCAGTACGACGATGAGTTTTTATCTCTCGATCTTAACGTCAAGCTGGTGGCCTCGCTCGATGAGGCCATCGAGCATATTCGCCAGCACGGCACCCAGCACTCGGATGCGATCCTTACTCGTACCCTCAGCAATGCCAACCGCTTTGTGAACGAGGTGGATTCGTCTGCGGTCTACGTGAACGCCTCCACGCGCTTCACCGACGGCGGACAGTTTGGCCTGGGTGCAGAAGTGGCCGTGAGCACGCAAAAACTGCACGCCCGCGGTCCGATGGGCCTTGAAGCGCTGACCACCTACAAGTGGGTTGGCTTCGGCGACGATACCATTCGTGCCTGATTGTCGTGCCTGATTGTCTTCGGGCGACGCACGCCGTCGCCCGCGCTATCCCTGGCTCTGCTGGCCTGTTCGCTCCTGCGCCGCCGAGTCCAGCGCGGCCATCTGCTCCTTGAGTGCCGTCAGGCTGAGCGGCTTGCCGATCAGGTAGCCCTGGGTTTCATCGCACTCCATCATCATCAACTTCTGCAGCTGCCCCTCGGTTTCAACCCCCTCTGCCGTAATGCTTAACGAGAAGGCTTTCCCCAGGCCGATGATATTTTTAACGATGGTATTGGCGCTGTCGCTCTCTGGCATATCGGAGATAAAGGATTTATCGAGCTTAATACCATCAAACGGGAAGTTGCGCAGATAGCTTAGGGACGAGTAGCCGGTACCAAAGTCGTCCATCAGCAGTTTCACCCCCAGCTTTTTCAGCGCCAGCATCAGTTCAAGGCTATTTTCAGGGTTCCACAGCGTGGCGTTTTCGGTAATTTCGATCTCCAGCCTGGCCGGGTCGAGCTGCGATGCCTGGAGCGCATCCCTGACGCGATCGATCAGACCCCATGACTGGAACTCCACGGCAGAGATATTCACCGAGACGGAGAGGCCGTGCAGGGATTGCTGCGCGTCGTGACAGGCCGTTTTCAGTACCCAGTCGCTGAGGGGGAAAATCAGACCGGTCTCCTCTGCCAGGGAGATAAACTGATCCGGCATCAGCAGGCCGAGCTCCGGATGATCCCAGCGGATCAGCGCCTCTACGGCGATAATACGCGAGGAGTTGTGGCCGTAGCGCGGCTGATAAACCAGGCGGAACTGCTGCTTTTTAAGGGCGTCGCGCAGGCTATTTTCCATTTCGCGCCGCTGCACCACCTGCTCGGCCATCTCAGGGGTATAAAACATCCATCTGTTGCGCCCGGCGTTTTTGGCCTTGTAGAGCGCGATATCTGAGAAGCGCAGCAGCTCTCCTGCATCTACCGCATCCTGCGGAGCCATCGCGATACCGATGCTGGCACCGATAAATATCTCATTGCCGCCGATCATAAAGGGACGTGCCAGCTCGCTGATGATCCGATTGCAGAGAAGTTCGATATCACTGCGGTCCTGGATGTCAGAGATGATCAGGATAAATTCATCCCCACCCTGGCGCGCCACCAGATCGTAGTCACGTACGCAGCTCCGCAGCCTTGTCGACACCTCGTGCAGAACGGCATCGCCTGCGCCGTGGCCAAACAGGTCATTTACCGGCTTAAACTTATCCAGATCGAGGCTCATCATCGCCAGCGGATGCGCCGGCGTAGGCTGCGCCCGCAGCTTGCCCTCAAGGAACTCGCGCATGCGGACCCGGTTAGGCAGCCCGGTCAGCTCATCGTGCCGGGAGAGATACTCTACCCGCGCCTGCGCCTCTACCTCGAGAGTGACATCTGTCGCGGTGCCCCGGTAGCCGACGATCCCTTCCGGCGTAACGACGGGTTTAATGGCGATATGGCAGTAACGCTGGTGGCCCATCGCCGAAAGGTAGCGGCAGTGCAGCAGTCGACGATGGCCTGTCTGGCCGGGCAGCGTGATCCACTCCGCCAGCGACTGGTTATCCGCCTCCATAAATGCCGTTACTGGACGTCCCAGCCAGGCCGAGATACTGTGCCCGGTAATGCCCGGAAAACGATCGGAGAGCCAGGTAAAATGCAGGTCAGTATCCGTCTCCCAGATCCAGTCCGTGGTGGCTTCAGCCACGTCGCGAAAGCGGCGCTCGCTGGCGGTAAGGGCGTGGCGACTCTGGGCCAGCAGAAAGGTATTTTCATCATACATACGCGCTTTTTTGAGCACGTTGCGACTCAGAACCACACTGAGAGCGCCGGTAGAAAGCGCCAGCAGGATCAGCAGCGGCAGGATGTAGTGCATGAGCTCCCGCCCCGGATCTTCACTTTTCCACTCGAAGGTTATCTGATGGCCATCAATGGGCAGCGTCGCTATCCCGCGGCGTCCTGCCAGCGTCGGGGCATCCTTTCGCTGCACGCGCGCCTGCGTAATGCCGTACTCTTCACCCAGCGCGACCAGCTTTTTGTCATCCAGCACGTCGACAAACACCAGAGTAGAGGCCGGGCCGGGGAGGGAGGCGATCCGTGAGTCGTCGCCGGTGGTGATGCGTGCGGCCGCTACCAGCGCCGGATGCCCGGCCTGCATCACTACCGTATTGGCTACCGGCATCGCGTCCGGTTTATCGATCGCCTGAAGCAGTTTTGGGATCGGGTTCTCTCCCAGCCATTCAGTGAGCGATCGGGTAACCAGTTGGCCATTGATGACGCTATACCGGGTCTGGCCGCTACCATCCAGCACAAACACCCCTTCGTAGGTAAAATCACGCCAGAGCGTCGCGCCCATATTCTGGCGGGTATAGGCCCAGTCGGTATCTACGTTAGGGTGCAGATGGCTGTAGGCCTCACCCCACCAGGCGTAATCTTTGATGTGCGTGGTAAGCGTCTCTACCCGGTTATGGATCGCCTTATCTAGCAGCATCGCGCTCTGCCTGTCGGCATCCTGATTAATATTCCGCACGATGATCAGCAGCGCGACAATGGCGATAACAAACAGCGCGGTCAGGAGCGAGACCATCAGCAGCAGAGCACGTTTGATAAAGGTTGTGGTACTTTTATGCTCCAGGTCAGGGCTGGACAGGTCATCGGTGACTGCGAATTTTTGCATTAGTTTATCCACTCTATCCAGTCCATCTGGTATCTGGTCTATCTTATCATCGGCCTGTTTTGGCGGGGCTTGAGTGCGGTCGGGTAACAATCAAGATAGCTGATTTTGAAAGAAAAAGTAGACGGGACGGTCTAATGTTAAAAAAATGTTGCTTGATGTGAGGGGAGACACAACCAGCAGAGGAGGGGATACGGTGATGACCATGCTTTTTGTGCTGAATTAGCGAGATCGTGCTGTAAAAAACAACAACTAAACGCGAGGGGAGTTGACGAGGCGGACGCTTTTTCTTAACCTTGCATACCGTAGTCACGCTCGTGACGCGCCCGGATAAGCCGATATAGCTCAGTTGGTAGAGCAGCGCATTCGTAATGCGAAGGTCGTAGGTTCGACTCCTATTATCGGCACCAATCACATCAGATAGTTACCTGCTGTTGATGTAAATCACGTTCTCCTCTTGTGCCATATTTGTGACATTGCGGTTCAAAATCGTGTTAATTTTGCTTGCGTGCTCATTCAAATGACCTGCAGAAAGGTGAGCCTATCGCTGTACCATTTCCAGAGTTTCCCAACCGCCCATTTCTTTGAGTGCAAGTAACGAAACGCCTGACTGAACCAGCCAGCTCGACCAGGTGTGCCGGAGGTCATCGAATCGGAAGTTGCTTATGCCTGCACGCTTAAACGCTCCCTTCCATGCCTTGTTGCTTTCTGTGCGCATTTTCCTGACTGCTGCCGTCTTCGTTCCATCATTGCGATAATAGGCGTTGCCCTAACCGCTATCTTTACCTGCACATTCAGGTTTCATTACATTCATTCATACCGTCAATATAATAGATTCCACGATAACATAGACCCTATAAAAAACAGGGTGTATCATGCACTCTATTTTATGGCCTGTATGCAATGTCAGGCGCTTACATTTAGAGCTCAGTTCCTTTGATCACGATAATGAAGAAAAGACTTCTGCTTCTGTTGCTACTAATGCCCTGCATGTCATACGCTGCAGCGTCTGTAACATTCAGCACTATTACATCAGATCCCATCACCAATGGCTTCGTATTAATTAATCTGGCCTTGGCAATATTTTTCGCGTTTATACGCTTCGACAGATTTGCTGTTGTTCATGGTCCCGAAGTACTCACTACCGTTGGTATCCTTGGTTGTTTCGCAGGAATTGCAACTTCGCTGCTGCATTTTGATTCAACTAACGTAGCAGAAAGCGTTCCACATTTGCTTGAAGGGGTGAAAACCGCATTCCTTGCCTCGTTAAGTGGTGTTTTCGGTTCGCTGGTAATCAGAGCCAGACACTATTTCCAGAATAAACCCATTCCGCAGACGTCTGGCACGCCTAAAGCGGCCAGCCTAGATGATGTAGTTGCGGCCACTCAGGCGCTTCAGCAGAGTCTTGCCGGTAACGAAGACAGTAGCCTTCTGACACAGCTCAAATTAATGCGTCAGGATCAGGCGGACGAATTACGCGCCTTACGTAGCGCCTTTGATACATTTTCTCAGAAAATGACAGAGGATGGATCTAAAGCACTTGTTGATGCCCTGAAAGACGTAATTAAAGATTTTAATGCGCAAATAAATGAACAGTTCGGAGAGAATTTCAAACATCTGAACGCAAGCGTGGAAAAGCTTATCATTTGGCAACAGCAGTATAAGGACGAACTCGACAAGTTGCAGGCTGTTCAAAAATCTTCAGCCGACGATCTCAGGGAGGCCTCTCTCGGCCTTGCATCATTTATCGGACAGGCATCAAGTTTCGCGCAAATCGCAAATGCGCTTGAAACAACGCTTGAGCATTTGGTTCAGCAGCATCAAGACATAGATCACTCTCAGCGTTCCATGAGTGAAGTTTTGTCTCAGATGAAAGAAGTCACTCCTCAATTCTCACGCAAAATCGATGAAATGACCCAATCAATGGCTTTGGGCGTAACAAAACTGCAGGACAACGTCAGTGATATTGTCATGGACTTTGGCACTGAGGCACAATCTTTCTCTTCAGAAATTAAACGATTTTTGACTGAGACACTTAGCCAGTCGCAGTCTGAAGTCAGTTCTGGACTAGCCCAGTCTATGGAGAAGATCCATCAGAGTGTTGTCGCGCTAGATACTGGGCTGCAGGAAGAGCTGACAAAAAGTCTCGAAACTTTGGGCCAACAGCTTGCTTCTCTTTCCGAGAAATTTGTTGCTGATTACACCCCTCTCACTGAGCGCTTGAGAGAAGTTGTGCGGATCGCTTCAGCGACTTGAGGTAAATATGAATTTAGAACAGAGTAACCAATCTTACTGGATACCCCTCGCAGACTTGATGACGGGCTTAATGATGGTGTTTATGCTGCTGACAGCCGCATTTATGCTTCGCGTAGAGCAGACGACAACACTTGTTGTTAAAGAGTATGAAGTCACGAAGCGCGATATGCAGTTAGCCCTGCAGAAAGAATTTGCGAAAGACCTGAAGCAATGGAACGCCGAAATTCTGGGAGATATGACTATCCGCTTTAACGATCCTTCGGTTCTTTTCGCCACAGGCTCGTCGGAATTACGTCCACGTTTCAGAGAAGTACTCCGCGAGTTTTTTCCCCGTTATATCACTTTGTTGACATCAGAGAAATACAGAAGCGCAGTAAAGGAAATACGTATAGAAGGACATACCAGCGCCTTCTGGAGTGGAGCTGGAGATGAAAAGGAGGCTTATTTCAGAAACATGGAGCTGTCTCAGGCAAGAACTCGCAGCACACTCGAATATCTTATGTCCTTACCAAACGTGCAGGGTGAAGAAAAATGGTTGGTTCAGCATGTAACTGCTAATGGACTGTCATCCTCTCATCCTCTTTCTCATGAATCATCACAAGCGGCAAACCAGCGTGTGGAGTTCCGTATTGTCACTAATGCCACTGAGAAAATGGATCTGATTGCAGGGGAATTATCTAAAAAATGAGTTTTAAGTTGCCTGACTTTCTCAGCTGGTCTTCATTGGATACGTTGCGACAGAAGATGAATGCACCGCTAACGGCCAATTTTTCATTGCGACCCATGCAGTCAGATAGCTCTTTTGCTGACAAACTGCTTTCAGGTGGTATCGAAATCAATCTCGATGATGTAAATGTCCTCAATGATGGAACATTAATTTGCAATAATAAACGCGTGCTGCTTCATATCCGGGATATTTCCTCCATTGCAGGAGAAGTAAGGATGCCAAAATACCATTTGGCTAATTGTCAGGTTCTTGAAAAAATGCGAAGAAATTCCAGGTTTGGTCGGTATGTTGTCGCAAACAGAGATACGGGGGAGTTCCAGGTCAACATCATCGGTAGTGATAAACAAAACCAGACCGTAAAATTAGATGTTTGCCAGAGCTGTCTGGACAGAATTCACTGGCATGGGTTTAGCGTACAAAGCATGACTAGTGGTGAACGTTGGGGCAGGGTAGTAAATTTTTCATTAACTGACTTTTTCAAAGAATACCCTCGTGATCTAATCGCCACAAAACCCTTACATACCTCAGTAACCGCGCCACTTAACGACTACCCTAAAAACTGGGCTGAGCTTTCGAAAAGCATCAGGCAAAAGCGTGGGCACCAGTGTGAATCCTGCGAGAAGTTTTTCAGCCAGGATGATTCCCGATTTCTTCATGTCCATCATCGCAATGGTCTGAAGAATGACAACAGAAGCGCAAACTTGGCCGTTCTTTGTATTGCCTGCCATGCACAGCAACCTGAGCATGGACATCTTAAAGCTCATCCGGATTACAAACTATTTATGGCACGTCAAAAGTTAATTACACTTTAGAACAACAAGTCTCTTTAGTTAGCGATTATTGGTTATTGCAAGCCTATGGCTTTAGAAATACATGTATCTTCCTGCGCTACGGAATTACAATCCTCAAGAGTCTGATTATTTATTACTTCAAAAATACAGAAATGCAATGAAAGGGTTTCCAATATGAAGAAGTTAATCATACTACCTGTAATTTTCCTTCTTGCCGGTTGCCCAGGCGGGAATCCAGCGCCTCATCCACGAGCTACATTTATCAATGGCGATCATCTTTGTTTTAGTGTGGGTGATAAGGATGCGCTGAATTATTATACTGTTGATAAGAGTGAAAATGGTAAAATACAAACGATGGCTAGTTCAGGTTATAATAAGTTGAACGCCTCTTATCCTGATAATTGTATAGACGTTAAATGGAAAAGTAACCACACTTATGTAGTTAATTATGGGTTAAATGATAAAAAATATGTTCACGAGTTTTTTGTTGATAACAATGGGAAGGTAATAAAATAATCGGGTGGCAGAACTGAAATATTCAGTAAAAAGTTAATTGGCCTGGGTATCCCGGTCGGAGTAGTTCTACCTGGATACAGGCTTTGGCTGTTTTTGTGTCCTGTAGAGATCGTAGCCGTGCATTACCTTTAGGTCTGCAACTCACCCTTCGTGACAATCAAGGCCGCCGTGAATCCTGCCTAAGCGGAAATATCCTTGTATTAATTATCGCGATATTCACCTCGCAGGGCGTCCCATCATCAAGAAACACCGTCTCCGTAAGCTCAATAACCGCATCATTTTCCTTTAGTTTCAACAAAGCCAGTATATCCGCGTCGGTCAAATTAATCGCCGCCAGGTTCTGATCCCTGCGCTGGATTTTCTTACCGGTGATCTGCTCGATATAGGAGAATTTCGAGATCTCCAGCTTGCTGAACTCCATGCTGTTAAACAGGCTCACCGGCAGATGGCTATGCTCCAGCGCCACGGGAATATCATCGAAGCACATCAAACGTAAGATTTTATATACCTTGTCGCTGTTCTTGATACGTAGCGCCTGGGCCATATCATGAGAGGGGACGCGAATAATGCTGGCGGAGATAACTTTCCGTACGCCCTTATAACCGTGCTTCTGTGCCTGATAATCAAAGGGGGAGAGGGCGTGAAACCGTCCGGAGTGATTGCTTACGCCAATTGACCCCACAAAAAGACCAGAGCCTTTAACCCGGTAAATTCTCTGCTGTTCTATTAAAATACGCGTGGCTTCGCGAACGGTGGCGCGGGTAATGCCGATATTTTTGGCAATAGCAATTTCAGTATCCAGCTTATCGCCGGGCAGCAGGCCGTCATCCTTAATTTTCTTTAGGATGTAATCGACTACCTCTCTCTGCTTCTCTGTAATGCCATCGACCATCGATTTTCTTCCTGATACGAGTGAAAGAGTCGCTCCCCTGAGCCTGTCTATACATGTATGCCTGATATTCTTCGCTAAGCACCACTTGAGCGATATAGAGATGTGATCGGCTTAACGAATTTGCATCCAAATTCAGCGTGTTCAGCGCAAATTGACCGTCGCATATTGTATCTGTCCAGATCCCGGTCCACTATCTAGATGACTATACATCTTAAAGATGTCTATACGTAGACAGTAGCCTGAAACAGATAAATGCGTTTTTTAATCAGGGAGATAAACATGTCGCAGCTGGCAAAGTGGTTAAATAACGAAAAAGTTCAGTACGTTGACAAAGTTACGGACTGGAAAGAGGCCATTCAAATTGCCGGGCTTCCGCTGCTCAATGAGGTGGCCATTTCACAACGCTATATCGAGGCCATTATCCGGCAGAAAGAGGAGATTGGGCCTTACTTCGTCATCGCGCCGCGAATTGCCATGCCGCATGCACGTCCGGAAGAGGGGGCAAAGGCGCTGGGCTTATCGGTGGTAAAGCTGGCCGAAGCCGTGGTTTTTGATGCGGATGAGAACGACCCGGTAGACACCCTGTTTATGTTCTCCGCCCCGGACAGTAATAGCCATATAGAGATGATCTCGCAGCTGGCTGAACTGCTTTCTGATGAAGACGAAATGGAAAAACTCTTCAACGTGCGTAGCAAAGAAGAACTGAATGCAATTTTACTGACCGATAGCGGTATCGCTCAGTAGACGAACAGTAATCAACGATTAATGAGGTGAGTTATGAAAATGATGGCGGTGTGTGGTTCAGGTCTGGGCAGCAGCTTCATGATGGAAATGAACATCAAAAAAGTGCTGAAAAATCTTAATATTGTGGCGGATGTCGAACACTCTGACCTGGGTTCTGTTACGCCCGACGTGGCTGACGTGTTTGTCATGGCGAAAGACATCGCCTATAGCGCCAACCTGCCTGAGAACAAAATTATTATCATCAATAACATCATCGATCTGAAAGAGATCGAGCAAAAAATACGCGAGTATTTTGAGAAAAATAACGCGTAAACCGAGATGAACATCTTTCCGTAGAGGTTAATATGTTTATTCAACACCTTTTGCAGTTTGTCGTCGACGTGCTGAAGGTGCCCTCCATCCTTGTTGGACTGGTGGCGCTCTTCGGGCTTGTGGCACAAAAAAAGCCTTTCCCGGATGTGATTAAGGGAACCGTAAAAACCATTCTCGGCTTTTTAGTTCTGGCTGGCGGGGCTTCTGTTCTGGTCAGCTCCCTTACACCGCTGGGCGATATTTTTAAGCAGGCGTTTGACGTTCAGGGGATCATCCCTAACAACGAAGCGATGGTCTCCATTGCTCTCGCCAAGTACGGTGCACCGACCACGCTGATTATGGCATTCGGTATGGTGGCAAATATTGTCGTCGCCAGGTTTACCCGACTGAAATATATCTATCTGTCAGGGCACGTCACGTTCTACATGGCCTGCATGGTAGCCATTATTCTCTCGGTAGCCGGTTTCGAAGGTGTTCAGCTTATCTATACCGGGTCGTTAGCGCTGGGTATGCTGATGGCCGCATTCCCTGCGCTGGCTCAGCCCTATATGCGCAAGATCGTCGGCGGTGACCAGGTCGCTTTAGCGCATACGGGCACCATCGGCTATGTGCTCTCGGGCTGGATTGGTACCCTGGTGGGTAAAGGCTCTAAATCCACCGAAGAGATGAACATGCCGAAAAACCTCAGTTTTTTGCGCGACAGCACCATCTCTATCTCGCTGACGATGATGGTTATCTACCTCATCCTGTCAGTATCAGCGGGTAAAGAGTACGTTGAGGCTAACTTCAGCGGTGGGCAAAACTATCTGGTCTACTCCTTTATCCAGGCGATTACCTTTGCAGCAGGCGTATTTATTATCCTGCAGGGCGTGCGCTTGATCCTTGCAGAGATTGTTCCGGCCTTTACCGGCTTCTCTGAGAAGCTGGTACCGAACGCCGTACCTGCTCTCGACTGTCCGATTGTATTCCCTTACGCGCCAAACGCGGTGCTGGTTGGGTTTATCTCCAGCTTCGTAGGCGGCCTGGTAGGGCTGTTTATCCTCGGCCAGCTTCACTGGGTCCTGATCCTGCCAGGCGTGGTGCCGCACTTCTTCTGCGGTGCGACTGCGGGCGTGTTTGGTAATGCGACTGGCGGTAAACGGGGGGCCATCTGCGGGGCCTTTGCCCACGGGATCTTAATTACCTTCCTGCCTGTTGCGCTGCTACCGGTGCTGGGTGCGATTGGCCTCACCAATACCACCTTCTCCGATACCGATTTCGGCGTAGTAGGGATCGTTCTCGGCAATATGGCGCAGTTTATGGATAAGGGAACCATTACCCTGACTATCACTGGCATCTTTGCGCTGATGGTGATCTATAACTTTACAGCCAAAAAGAGAGCGCCAGTAGAAGAGAGTGCGGGTCAGTAAAAGAGTGTAAAAGGGAGCAGAGGGGAGGGTTCCTCTGCTCTTTTATATTTAACCAATATGAATCAATAGCTACATGTCCAGCATTCGCAGCCGACCCCGCGTCCGTGTTGCTGGTTGTGCTACCGCCCTGGCGATGGCCGCGCCAATCTCCGCGCAGGCGGTAATGCCCTGGACAAAGGGCTGGTCATGCATCAGATAGGGCAATGCGCCAAAGGCAATACGTCCACGAACGCTGGCGGGTTCCTGAAGCGTGTAGTCATCCCCAACCGTAGGTATCTCTTCCCCGCTGGCGGCAAGCTGCTTGCGCAGCGTCGGAAAAGGCAGATCTTCCGTCTTCAGCGGCTTTTGTCCGCGTGCATCGATAAAGACATCGTACCGGTACCGCTCGCCCTCGGCGAAAATTGTCGTCTGCTTCTCGCCGATCTCCATTTCATAGTTCGGGCCAAGGGCGAGCACGCTGAGGATGCCCGCCTCGCGCAGAGCCAGCAGCCGGCGAATCGACTGCGAGGGCACGGCCGCATAGTTATCAATAAAGATCCGGGCGAGTCCGGCCTCGAACCGCACGCTGTCCTGCTCATCAAGCCAGGGAACGATAGGCTGGATGGCTTCGTGCAGGCGCAGGATGGTATAGCGCCACGGCACCGTACGCCTGTCGCGCTTGTTGCGTTCCACCTCATTCAGATTAGCTTCCGCCCAGCGGAAGGGATCCTGTTTCTTGCGATCGGCAAACCAGGCCGCAAAAAAGCTGTCGGCATCCAGCGTGCTGAGAGCAATCTGCTCGCTCCAGCGCGGATCTGCCAGCGTTAGCTCTTTGGCCATTAGCGCGAAAACGCGATCGAGCAGGCCCTGCGGCCCGGCAGCGATCTCACTCTCAATCGCGCGCTCCGTCACTACGGTTAGTGGCTCGTAGGGAATAGGACAATAGAAATCCGCTTCGGGGAGAATACCCGACCGGGACATAAGTACCATCTGTAATGCTTTACTGTCCTCTTCAAGATTGAAGTGCAGGCGTTTATCCTCGGTCTCAAAGAAGGTGCCATGTTGAATAGCCACGGCCATCGCCGCGTCGATGCCGCTCAGGGAGGTGCCCATAATCCCTACTCTACACGCTGGGATGTGAGCCTCCATCAGCCCTGACCAGGGGCTAGGGAAATAGGTGCGGGTCGCACTGCTCTCCTCTGGCCAAACGTGCCCGGTGGCAACGACGGCAAGATCAAACTGCTCCGCAGCCAGTGTATCCTTCGTCCACAGCCGGACGCCCTCCGGCGTGGCCTCAATATCAGTTACCTGACAGGACTCATGCACTTCTATCTCAAAGCCCAACTGTTTCGCCTGTACCACCAGCGCCAGAAACTGAGCGCGGAAGTATTCCCCGAGCAGAATACGCGGTAGAAACTGGCGGACATGCAGGGACGATGCCTGCACGCCGTAGCGGGCCAGATGCGCTTCGCTCTGGTTGCGCAGCCAGTCTATATAGGTCAAAAAGATGGGCGGGATCTCAATGCTGGCAATATTGGCCAGCATCATTCTGGAGTTCTCTTCGCTGCTGTAGGGCATCCCTACGCCAGCCTCGCTGGACTGCTCATAGATAGAAATGGAAAGCGGTTTGCTGTTTTTAAGCAGGGAAAAAAAGGTATAGATACCCGTCGGCCCTGCGCCGATGATTGCAATCTTTTTCATTTTTGTTCACCCGTTATTATTTTTATACCGCCTGTCCGTATGTCGGTCGGGGGCAATAAATTTAGTGTAGACCACGGGTTATGAACGTGACGCCGGGTAGGTGAAGCACACCCGGCGGATGCGGGATTAGAAGCGGTAGCCGACGCCGACGTTAAAGCCGTTGATAGAGCGGCTGCCAGCGATATCGACGTTAGTGCCTTCATAGCCAACGTTAATCGCCAGCTGCTCGGTCGGGTTAAACTGCACGCCTGCGCCCCAGGCAAAATCGGTCGATTTCTCAGAGATGCTGTCATGCCCGACGTAGTAATCGCCTGCGTTTACCCAGGTGGTATCACCGTCGGCTTTGGTATGGGCAACGCCGCCCAGCGCGTAGAGGGAAACATACTCGTTAATGCG
Source organism: Escherichia sp. ESNIH1 (assembly GCA_002918705.1). Lineage (GTDB taxonomy): Bacteria > Pseudomonadota > Gammaproteobacteria > Enterobacterales > Enterobacteriaceae > Pseudescherichia. The sequence goes on from PQKR01000011.1 coordinate 36,618, forward strand.
GTATGCCGGGCCGACCATCAGGGAGTAATATTTCACGTCAATGCTGTTATGCACCGCATCGGAGGCCACGTAGTAATCCTGATCGTCATCACCGCTCATGTAAGTGAAAGAGCCGAGCACGCTGAGAGGAGAGTCCAGTTCATAGCGGTATTGCAGGTTAACGCCACGAATATCCTTAAAGCCTTCCACGTCGCTCTGCGCGTAGCCGAGGGAGAGCGTGTTGCTCTCTGCCATTGCTGCGCCGCTGATCGTACTAGCTGCGATTACCATCCCCAGAATTATTTTTTTCACTTTTCTGTTCCATTTGCCATCCATTAAGGTGGCAAAATTGTTGGTTTTTTTAGCAGAGGATGAAAGGGGGAATAATCTTAAACCATTGATAACGTAAGCGAAAAATACCCCCTAATCTGGTAGTTGCGGATGGGTTACCTTCGTGAAACATCTTCGCCCGCGGGAAAATGAAACTTAACTAAAATCGCTCAAAAAAACTACTGGATATTTGAACAGGGATTAGTATAATAATTACACAACCCAGTCGGGTGCTACAGTAAGTGAGTGGTGAAGCCTATGATGATTCCATTTGAAAGCTTTAATTCTCTGGATCAATCGGCAACGATGAGTAGCCGTGAAATCGCTGCGTTGACAGGCATAACCCACGGTGAAGTAAAACGTATTGTTAAAAGCCTCGAAACGGCGCAGCGTTTATCTGAGCCGGTAAGGGTGGCAATGTTTGAGCGGGATGGTGAGAGCTATCAAGAGTTTCTGCTGAATAAGCGTGACTCTCTGCTGGCCGTGGCGCGTCTGTCGCCTGGCTTTACCGCTGCCGTACTCGATCGCTGGCAGGAGCGCGAAAACAAAACTGCGCTGCCCGATTTTACCAACCCGGCAGCGGCGGCCCGCGCATGGGCCGAACAGTATGAGCAGCGCCAGAGAGCCGAACAGCAGCTGGCCCTCTCTGTCCCAAAGGCTGAGTTTTTTGACCGCTTCGTTGAGGTACAGGACTCGCTGGGTTTTCGTCAGCTCTGCAAGATGCTGAAGGTGAAAGAGCCGGAGTTCCGTCAGTTCCTGCTGGAGCGCAACATTATGTACCGCGTTAACGGCACGCTGACCCCGCAGCTGCATCACCAGCAGGCGGGCTACTTCACCATGCGCTCTGGCGTGGGTGAAAACCAGCACACCTTCTCCCAGGCGCGTTTTACCGCTAAAGGGGTGAAGTGGGTGGCGGGCCTGTGGGCCGGACATATCGCCACACAGCCAAAAGGCGCGGCAGCGGCTTAATACCCCAGCCCTGATCCATCAAGATACATTCAGTAAATGAGTCGCCAGCGTAATGCTGGCGATGCTGTTCCTGCCCGCTCTTCTTCTTTCCCTTCTGTTTCTCTCTTGCTGAGTGGCTCAGGCCATACCCGGCAGCGCTTCTTTTATCGCCATGTATTTGTCACGTGAATATATTGTGGGACGTGGCTTATAATAACGCGCAGAAATTGAGTATTTCATTCATTAGCATTATTGTCATTGCTGAAAATGACCGTCCTCGGCTAAAGGCAGGCCCAATGTTAAGTAACCCGATCCCTTTTAGCGGGGGCAACGTTAGTATTAATCATGAATGATGATAAAAAGCCATCTGATTCCAGCAGTGTCGATACGCAGCATCTAATTGATCTCCTTGATAATAATTCTGACTGGGTGTGGGAAGTTGATGCCCAGGGGCGCTATACCTGGTCCTCTAAAGTGGTGACCAGCCTGCTGGGTGTTTCGCCGGAAGAGGTGATTGGTTGCACCCCCTTTGACTTTATGCCACCCGCCGAAGCCGAGCGCGTTGGCCGCGCTTTTTCCGAAATCGTGGCTAAGCGTATTCCCTTCTCTGGATTAGTTAACCGTAACCGCCGCGCTGATGGGCGAATTGTGGTGCTCGAAACCAGCGGCGTTCCGCTGTTTGATGATGAGGGCGAACTGCGCGGCTACCGGGGCATCGATCGCAATATCTCAACGTTGGGTGAGCGCGTCATGCAGTTGGAAACCATCTATGACACCACACCCGTCGCGCTCTGCATGATTGACCGGCAGGGGCGGCTGGTGATGTCCAACAAGGCGATGGCGCAGCTGATGGATGATACCCTTTCAGATGCCCCTGAAAGCCACATTGCCGACCTGATGCCCGGCTGCTGGCATCAGGTCCTGGCCGCTTTTGCCCTTGCCGACACCGGAGCGGATATCCCCAGTCGGGAGATCGTCTGGCGAAAACGCTGCTACGATACCCACTCCGTGCCGGTGCATGATGCGTCCGGTAACGTCGTGGGACTGTCAGTCACCTGGGTAGATATCACCGAGCGCCGCCGTGCGGAGCAGAAGCTCGCCAGCGCCAATGCGATCCTGCAGCAGCATGCCCAACATGACCATCTCACTGGCCTGTTTAACCGCCGCTATATGGATGAATGCCTCTCGAATGCAATCACCAACGCGCTGGACGAGCAGTTTCCGCTCTCGGTGTGCCTGGCCGATATCGACTATTTCAAGCGCTATAACGATACCTACGGTCACCAGGCCGGAGATCAGTGTCTGCGTAGGGTGGCCGAGGCGCTGGTGGGGGCCCGCCGTCAGTCAGAAGACAACGTCAGCCGCTACGGGGGCGAGGAGTTTTTAGTGATCCTGCCGCGCACCGATAGCGCAGGGGCATTGGCAATGGCGGAGAGGATGCGTCAGAGCATCAACGCGCTGCGCATCCCTCTTGCTGCCAGCCCAACCGGCTATCTCACCATCAGCATCGGGATAGCGACGCTGAGCGAGTGCAGCATGGTCACCGAAGACCGACCGCTGCATATTATCGCCAGCGGCGTGATCAACCAGGCCGATACCGCACTCTATGCTGCCAAACGGCGAGGGCGTAACGGGGTTGTGGCGGCAGCAGCGATGCAGCGGGCGTAAAGCACGTGCCGATGTTTACTGTTCAGCGCGGCCATCGGACGAGTAGCCCAGCTTGAAGAGCAGCGCGACAATGGCATATTTTACCGCCTGCGCCAGAACTTCGGTGCAGTCGCCCTCAAAATGCTGAAGTGCTGAATCAACCTTATTCCCCGGCAGCGCCCAGCCGAACCAGACGGAACCGGCTGGCGTGCCGTCTTCGCCGCCGTCCGGGCCGCCGTAGCCGCTAACGGCGATGCCAACATCCTCACCTGATACTCTGACCGCGCCTGCTACCATCTCCTCCACCGTGGCTTTACTGACCGCGGTATGTTTAGCAAGTGTCTCCGGGTTCACATTTAACAGCGTCATCTTCGCTTCATCCGTAAAGGTTATAAATCCGCTGCCGAAAAAAGAAGGAGTGTCTTTTGCTGCGCACAGGGTGGAGCCGAGTAGGCCCCCGGTGCATGACTCCGCCGTGGTCAGGCGTAATTTTTTGCTCGTTAAGAGATCACCCAGTTCATTTGCCAGAAAATCCAACGGTTTTTCCATGAATTGCTGGCAAAATTGTTGCTCTGTTGTCATTGTTGGCTATTCCTTCTGTGCATCATGAATGGAACAAATCTTCTTAAGTATTGCAGCAAAATGTCAGGCTGGACGCCTGGCGTGAAGAATGCTGATTTTTCTAAGAGAAGCGTGCTGTCAGCGGGCACAGAGAAAGGCGTAAAGCCTTCACCGCAAGGTATACTGATTACGTCACCTGTCGTAAAGGATCTGAACATATGATTTCAACCCTGATTTACCGGAGCCGCCTGAGCCCCGACTTTGATGCGTCAAAGTTAGGCGAGCTGGTGTGCATAGCGCAGAGCCGCAACGCAGAGCTGCAAATCTCCGGTATTTTACTTTTCGACGGAACCCATTTTCTTCAGGTGCTTGAAGGTCCGTTAGCGCATGTGAACAACCTGTATGCCACAATCAATCGCGACCCGCGACACGATAGCGTAGTTGAGCTGATGCGTGACTACGCCCCAAAGCGGCATTTTGAAGATCTTGGCATGTCGCTGTTTGATCTCCGTTATGACAGTCCACGATCGGTGCTGCGTTCGGTCATTATTGCTGGCGCACTGAAGTTCAATCTTGCCTGCGACGGGCGGGTCTATAAATTTATCAAATCATTTCTACGCGGCAGCTGGCGGGAGCAGTATCCCGGGCGAAGCGAGCCCGACCGCTGGGCATTTGTGCCCGTTGAACCCCCACTAGCGCAAACCCTGCCGTTCCTGTTCCCCGATCAGCCCTGCCAGTTCGCTATTCAGCCTATCGTCGAGCCGTTGCGCGGGCAGATCAGCTCCTTTGAAGCGCTCATCCGTAGCCCAAACGGTGGTTCACCTCAGGACTACTTTGCCTCCATCCCGCCGGATAAAATTCACGAGGCCGATCTCCTGTCCAAGGAGTGGGCGTTTGCGTTGGCGAAACAGATCGGCATTGGCAGCCACAAGCTCTCCATTAACCTGCTGCCAATGTCGCTGGTTAACATTCCCGGCGCGGTGGATATCCTGCTGGCGCAGATCACTCGTCACGGGCTGGTGCCCGAGCAGGTGATTGTCGAAGTGACGGAAGACGAGGTGATCTCCGGCTATGACGAATTTACGACGGCGATTATGCAGCTGCGCTCGGCGGGCATCGGGCTGGCAATCGATGACTTTGGCGCTGGCTTTGCCGGGCTGTCGCTGCTTACCAAGTTCCAGCCGGGAGAGCTAAAGATCGACCGTAGCATCGTGACCGATATCCATCTGCACGGCCCCAAACAGGCGATCGTTAACGCTATCGTCAAGTGCTGCGCCGAGCTGGAGATCAGCGTCGTGGCCGAAGGGGTTGAGAAGGTAGAGGAGTGGTGCTGGCTGGAGGCGGCGGGCATCAAGCATTTCCAGGGCTATCTGTTTGCCAAACCGGCTCTTAACGGCGTCGCGCCAGTCTGCTGGCCGGTAAAGCAGGAAAAAGTATAGCGTCAACAAGGGCATTTACCCGGCGAGGCGAGGCCTCACCCGCTCGTGCAGCGCCGGGTTATCGCTCTCATCTTTCAGTTTGACACCGGTCAGGCGGCGTAAAAAAGCCTGCTCCAGCAGCCACGCGAGCTTAAACGCGGCGGCCTCGTGGCTCAGCCCCTCCGGGCGGATATTGGAGATGCAGTTGCGCTCGGAATCCCGACGCGCCCGTTCCGGCTGCCAGGTCAGATAGACCCCGAGGCTGTCCGGTGACGACAGTCCTGGACGCTCACCGATTAGCATCGCTACCGCCTTACTCTTCAACGTCTCGCCAATTTCATCCCCCAGCGCCACCCGCGACTGGTGCGCCAGCACCACCGGCCCGGTGGTCAGCCCCAGCGTCTGCAGATAGGGCAGCAGGGCGGTAATCAGTGCCACCGCCTGACGATGCACCGCATGGGAAGAGAGTCCGTCGCCAATCACCAGCAGCAGATCGTGAGCAGGTACCCGGCTGGCCTGAAGCGCGGCGCGGCTCTCGTCGCTCAGCCTGCGCCCAAGATCCGGGCGGTTGAGATAGATATGACGATCCGCCGCGGCGCTGTGAGCGTTTAGGGTATCCAGGCCCAGAGCCGTAAGCTGCTGCACCAGCGGCTCGCTGTCAAAGGGCTGGTGGACCGCATCGCGAGCCTGGGCGTGGGCCAGACCGAAGCTGAGCACCTCTCGGGTTGGTAGGCTTGCGCCGCTACGCCCGAGGGCGATACGGGCGTCGGTAAACTCGCGTAGCAAAGACCAGGCGTCAGGATAATTCATACGTTTACCCTCTCTGGCGGCAGCACGCTCAGCAGCGGATGGTTAGCCCCCGTGAGCCGCAGCTGGCCTGCGCTATCGATAATCTGCATTTTCGTCAGCCACTCGCCAAACTCCGGGGCATGCTTCAGCCCTAACAGACGCCGGGCATAAAGCGCATCGTGAAATGAGGTGCTCTGGTAGTTAAGCATGATGTCATCCGCGCCCGGAACGCCAATCAGAAAGGTCAGCCCGGCGTTACACAGCAGCGTCAGCAGCGTATCCATATCATCCTGATCCGCCTCCGCATGATTGGTGTAGCAGACGTCGCAGCCAATCGGTAGCCCCATCAGCTTGCCGCAGAAGTGATCCTCCAGCCCGGCGCGGATAATCTGTTTGCCGTCATAGAGATACTCCGGACCGATAAATCCCACCACCGTATTGACCAGCAGCGGATCGAAGTGACGAGCGACGGCGTAGGCCCGCGCCTCACAGGTTTGCTGGTCGACGCCGTGATGGGCGTTGGCAGAGAGGCAGCTGCCCTGGCCGGTCTCAAAGTACATCACGTTATTGCCCAGCGTGCCTCGGCCCAGGCTCAGGGCGGCCTCGCGGGCCTCCGCCAGCAACGCCAGATTAATACCGAAGCCGCTGTTTGCTGCCTCGGTACCCGCCACCGACTGGAACACCAGATCGACGGGGGCGCCGCGCTCTATCAGCGCAAGGGTGTTGGTGACGTGCGTCAGTACGCAGGACTGGGTAGGGATAGCAAAACGGCTGATGATGTCATCCATCATATGGTTCAGCCGCTCCAACACCGGCAGGCTGTCGCTGGCGGGGTTAATACCGACCACCGCGTCGCCTGCGCCGTAGAGTAGACCGTCGAGCATGCTGGCCGCGATGCCTTTCAGATCGTCAGTGGGGTGGTTGGGCTGCAGGCGCACGCTTAGGTGGCCCGGCAGGCCAATCGTATTGCGAAAATGGGTAACGACCCGGCACCGGCTGGCGGCGAGGATCAGATCCTGATTGCGCATCAGCTTGCTAACCGCAGCGGCCATCTCGGGGGTAATGGCACGGGCGACGCGGCGCAGGGTAAGGGGATCGGTGGCATCATCCAGCAGCCAGTCGCGAAAATCCCCCACCGTCAGGTGGCTGATGGTGGAGAACGCGTCGCGGTCGTGGGTATCGATAATTAGCCGCGTCACCTCATCCGCTTCGTAAGGGATAAGCGGGTTCGCCAGGATCTCGCGCAGCGGCACCTCGGCCAGCGCCATTTTGGCCGCCATACGCTCTTCGGCAGAGTCGGCGCAGATACCCGCCAGCACATCCCCGGAGCGGGCCGGGGAGGCTTTTGCCAGCAGCGTTTTCAGGCTGGCGAAGTGGTAGGTTCGGTGCGCCAGAACGGTTTTATACATGTCGCCTCCTCAGGAGAGGGCGCGCAGCTGCGGATCCAGCCCTGCACGCTCGCGGGCGGTGGCGGTGCTGCGGAACCACAGGTAGCCGCCAAGCATCATCGCCGCGAAGATCAGCGCCAGTAGCGGGTTAAACCAAACCATCGCCACCAGACAGAGCACCGCCATACCCAGCGCAAACGCCGGCGCATAGGGGAACAGCGGCGCTTTAAAGGGGCGAATAAGGTTCGGCTCGCTGCGACGCAGCTTGAACAGCGCGGCCATCGAGGTGATATACATAACAATAGCGCCGAACACCGACATCGTCACGATGCAGGCGGTGAGCGGCATACCGCTGATGGTAATGACCGAGTCCGAGAAGATAGCCGCAATGCCCACCACGCCCCCTGCCAGAATCGCCAGGTGCGGCGTCCGGGTTTTACGGTTCAACGTCGCCAGGCTGGCTGGCAGATAGCCCGCCCGCGCCAAAGAGTAGATCTGGCGTGAGTAGCCCATAATGATACCGTGGAACGAGGCCACCAGGCCAAACAGCCCCAGCCAGACCAGCATATGCAGCCAGCCGCTGTTGTTACCGACGATAACCTTCATCGCCTGCGGCAGCGGATCGTTGATATTGGCGAGGTTACGCCAGTCGCCAACGCCGCCGGCAAAGATCATTACCCCAACCGCCAGCACGGTAAGGGTCACAATGCCGCCGCCCAGCGCGCGTGGAATGGTGCGCTGGGGATCCTTTGCCTCCTCTGCCGCCATAGAGGCCCCTTCAATGGCAAGGAAAAACCAGATAGCGAAGGGAATGGCGGCAAACATGCCGGAGAGGGCGAGGCCGCTAAAGCTCTCTGCGCCTGCCCAGCCGTGGGCGGTGAAGTTGCTCCAGGAGAAGCCCGGCGCGACGACGCCCATAAATACCAGCAGTTCGAAGATTGCCAGCAGGGTGACGATCAGCTCGAAGGTAGCCGCAATGCCAACGCCGAGTATGTTCAGGGTCATAAAGATGACGTACGCGGCGCAGGCGATCCATTTAGCATCCAGCGCCGGAAACTGCACGTTCAGGTAGGCCCCGATGGCCATCGCAATCGCTGGTGGGGCAAAGACAAACTCGATCAGGGTGGCAAACCCGGCAATAAACCCGCCGGTCGGCCCGAAGGCGCGATAGGCATAGGCAAAGGGGCCGCCCGCGTGAGGAATGGCGGTCGTTAGTTCAGTAAAGCTAAAGATAAACGCGCAGTACATTGCCGCGATGGCCAGGGCAACGACGAGAAAGCCCATCGTTCCCGCCTGCGACCAGCCGTAGCTCCAGCCAAAATACTCGCCGGAGATCACCAGCCCAACGGCAATCCCCCAGAGACGGAAGCTGCCGAGCGTTCTTTTCAGTGTGGTTGTAGGTGTCGTCATCATTTGCTGCCTCGCCGTTACACAGTTAAACGGGAGCCTGCAAAGGCAATGCCAGAAAATTAACCCCAGCTATTTCAATGGTATGAAAAAAGCACGTTAGAAACAGTGCACCGCTATGCGCGGGGCAGTGGTGCAGCCTGCCCCGGCGTGGTGAAAAAAACGGCTACGTTGAGTACGGTGCGGGTTGTAGGCCCGTGCAAGCGTAGCGCCGCCGGGCATTAAACACCTGTCAGATGCGTGCCGATGTAGCGCGCATAGCGCTGGCTTTTCAGATGGGTAAGATCCACCAGCACCAGACCGTCCACGCAGTGGTTGAAGTCCGGATCGCTACCGAAGTCGATAAACTGGACGCCGCCCGGCGTACACAGTTCCGAATACTGCTTGTAGAGCGGGGGAATACCGCAGCCCAGGTTGCCGAGCAGCGACTTCAGGCGGATCAGGTCCTCCGTGTAATCCTCGCCGGTAAACTGGGCCAGCACCTCCGGGAGCGAGGCAGGCCAGGGGCGGCGAGAGGTCGCCAGCGGATGCACCGGCGGGAACCAGAGGCGGTAGAAGGCCACCAGCAGATCCCGCGCCGTCGGGGGCAGGCCGCCGGAGATCGACACCGGGCCGAAGAGATAGCGATACTGAGGATAGCGTGCCAGGTAGGCCCCAATCCCTAGCCAGAGATAGTCCAGTCCGCGACGTCCCCAGTAGCGCGGCTGAATAAAGCTGCGCCCCAGCTCGATACCCTGCTGCAAAATATCATCCATTTTATCGCCATAGTGGAACAGGCTGTAGCTATACAGCCCGCCCACTTTCTGCTGTGCCGTGGGCATAAAACGATACGCGCCGACAATCTCCAGATCGGCCTCATCCCACAGGATCAGGTGTAGATAGTCATCATCATAGCGGTCGATATCACGCCGCTGGCCGCTACCTTCGCCCACGGCGCGAAAGGCGATCTCTCGCAGGCGGCCTAGCTCGCGCAGCACCGGGACATCCTCCTGGCCGTTGCGCTGCCAGAGGTAGATAGTTTTACCGTCTGATGTCTGGCCCAGACACTCCGCCTGCGCCAGGGCGCGTTTCAGGAGTAGCCGCGGCTCCGGTCGGGCGATGGCGCACTCGGTTTTAAACAGTCCCGGCAGACCTTTTCCCAGACGGATTACGTGCTGGCGACACCGTTCCGCCGTGTCGCGAACGTGGGCGTGTGGGTTATGCAGGCTCTCCCAGGGGATACGCTGGCCGAGGGTGATGGGCAGGCTGCTGTCCTGGCGGCGAAACATCTGCTGCATCAGGAGCAGCATCGGCAGGGTAGAAGAGATCAGCGTGCTGACGTAGAAGAGCGGACTATTATGGGCGCGGATAAATACCGGCAGCAACGGGGTACGAAACTTCGCTGCCAGCTTCACAAAGCCGCTATGCCATGCGCTGTCGCGAACGCCGTGGTAGGTCAGACGCGACACCTCGCCCGCGGGAAAGAAGATCAGCACGCCGCCCTGCTGCAGCTGCGTTTCCATCTGCAGCAGCGAGGATTTGCGCGTGCGTCCGCCCAGGTTATCCACGGGAATAAACAGCGAGCTGAGCGGCTCAAGATGGCTCAGCATCCGGTTGGTGACGACCTTGACATCTCGCCGCACACGGGAAACGGCATGAAGCAGGGCGAGACCATCAAGGGTACCGGTAGGATGGTTGGCGACAATGATGAGGGGGCCATGCTCGGGGATCTGCTCAAGGTCGTGGGCGGAGAGGGTGCTGCGGATGTGAAGATGCTCAAGGATCTGCTCGACCATATCCAGTCCCTTCAGGTGGCGATGGCGGGCGGCGAACTGCTGAAATTCCTCTTCGTAGAGCAGACGCTTAAGCAGATTGCGTTGCCAGGGGGCGGGTTTGGCCTGTGGCCAGAGGTCATCAAGAACGCTGTCGAGACTAAACATGGTGGCTCCTCCATCCGTCTTAGGCAGACAGTAGAAGGACGAGATGGCGTTTATGTGACAGAGAGGTGAACTTTAGAGAGGCAGCGCTTTTTAAAACGGTTAACTTTTCTTATGGATTAGCACTTATTGTCCCTTTTTTAACCGCCATTTGATTATAGGATATCTAAAGATAACATTGCATATAATAAGGATACTATGGCGCTTTACGGAAAGTTAGTGTTAACCAATGCCGATTATGCACCTTTTACTCTCTACGGTGTCGGTACATTCTTAGCTTTTTCAGGGAATGGAATTTATCGTAATAGAGGTGCTTGTAGTAGCGTCCTCAAGAATGGCCCATTACCTACTGGCAAATACTGGATCGTGGAGCGTGGTTCCGGCGGTTTTTTTTCAGGATTAAAAGCAGATGTGCAAGATACATGGAACCGGGCCTGGTACGGTGCGACGTTTGGGCGCGATGAGTGGTTTGCACTCTATAAAGACGACTGGGGTATTGATGATGGCACATGGATAAACAATGTCCATCGTGGCCTTTTTAGACTCCATCCCGGGCATCTTTCAGAGGGTTGTATAACTATTGCTCATAACTCTGATTACGCTTTAATAAGAAATGCATTAATACGAACTCAGCCTATTCAGGTTCCCTGTATGAAGATGCTGAAAGCTCGTGGATTTATTGAGGTGCTGGCAGATGGAATCAGCAACGGTTGCTCTTAAACTTAAAATCTGGATGCGAAGGTTATTGAAAACGGTTTTTTTTATATTACTTTCAATCGCTGTTGCCCGCTCTTTAGGTAATCCGGAGATTTGGATTAACTATGATTTTGCTGAGAAAATTTCAAGTTACATTTATGCAGACGTGAATGCAGAAACAATATATGACGTCTATTTTTATATATCATTCATAACTGTTATTTTTATTACCGGCATAATTTATATTTTAGTTATCAACTTGATCAAGTTTATAAGGAGTTATTAAATGCCAATCCCCCCGTATCTATGGCTTAAGGATGATGGTGGTGCAGACATAAAAGGATCCGTTGATGTGAAAGACCGTGAGGGCAGTATAGAGCTAATTGGATTCAGTCACGGTATTAATCTTCCGGTGGATAATGCTAATGGCAGAGTTACTGGTACACGTTTACATTCACCAATAATGTTTGAAAAGGAATTTGATAGTTCTAGTCCATATTTATATAGAGCAGTTTCCACTGGACAGACATTAAAAAATGCTGAAATACGCTTCTATCATATTAATGATGCCGGTCAAGAAGTCTGTTATTTTATGATTTTAATGGAAGGAGTCAAAATCACGGGCGTAAATCCGGGCGTACCAAATACCAAGTTATCGGGGAACTCACAATTAAACCATATGGAAGCAGTCTCTATGTTATATGACAAAATTACATGGAAATATGTAGACGGGAATGTTCAATATACTGACGCATGGACCGAAAGGAAAACTGCCTCGTAGCGCCCTTTAATATTTGATTGCGAGGTATAAATATTTTACATGCCCGGCACGCAGAGCGCCACCGGGCACGGCGGTTTAACGCAGGATTTTCCGTTCGGCCAGATCCAGCGCGAAGTAGCTGAAGATCAGATCCGCACCGGCGCGTTTGATCGCACCCAGGCTCTCAAGGATCACTTTGTCCTCGTCGATAGCCCCGGCCTGAGCAGCAAACTTGATCATCGCATACTCACCGCTGACCTGATACGCGCCGAGAGGCAGCTCGGTACGCTCGCGGATATCACGCAGGATGTCGAGGTACGCGCCAGCGGGTTTAACCATCAGGCAGTCTGCGCCCTGCGCTTCGTCGAGCAGCGACTCGCGGATCGCTTCCCGGCGGTTCATCGGGTTCATCTGGTAGGTTTTACGATCGCCCTTCAGCGCCGTCCCGGCCGCTTCACGGAACGGGCCGTAGAAGGAGGAGGCGAACTTGGTGGAGTAGGACATGATCGCCGTGTCGGTAAAGCCCGCGGCGTCCAGCGCCTGACGGATAGCCTGTACCTGGCCGTCCATTGCGGCGGACGGAGCGATGAAATCGGCCCCGGCGGCGGCGGCAACCACTGCCTGCTTGCCCAGGTTGAGCAGGGTTGCATCGTTATCGACGCCGTGATCGCACAGCACGCCGCAGTGGCCGTGAGAGGTGTACTCGCAGAAACAGGTGTCGGACATGACCACCATCTCCGGCACCGCGTCTTTACAGATCCGCGACATGCGTGCCACCAGGCCATCCTCTTTCCAGGCATCGCTGCCGGTGGCGTCGGTGTGGTGCGAAATACCAAACGTCATGACCGAGCGAATGCCCGCGTTGGCGAAGCGCTCAATCTCGCGAGCGAGATACTTCTCCGGAATGCGCACCACGCCTGGCATGGCTTCGATGGCTTTATAGTCGTCCAGCTCTTCTTCAACAAAGATAGGCAACACAAAGTCATTGAGGCTCAGCGTTGTCTCTTCAAACATGGCGCGCAGTGCGGGAGACTTGCGCAGGCGGCGCGGGCGGGTAATTAAATCGGTCATGGTATGCCTGAGGTTGGTGAATCAGAGGAGTATTATAACCCAATCAACTCCGGGGTGTTTCGCCAAAACAGGCGTTAATCACCCCGGAGCAGGGAGAGGATCAGGAGGCCGGGACGATCTGCGGTTGGTTGCCGCTCAGCTCGCTGACGAGGTCGTTAACCCCATCGCTCATATTTTTAAAGCGGGTCAGAGGAGAGCGGGTCACCACCACGAAAACGCCGACGTTGCTCTTCGGGATCATCGCCATATAGGTAATAAATCCGCCGCCGCCGCCGGTTTTTTGAATGATCCCCGGCCGGCCCTCTTTCGGCGACATATAGACCCAGCCTAGCCCCAGCGCGTCGGCTTTACCCGGCACGTCCATGCCTACCACGCGTGTCAGCTGGCTGCGCTGGTAGATAAGGGTCTGCATCCGGTCGGCCTGGTTGCTGCGGGCGTAGAAGTCCGATGAGAGGAACTGCTGCATCCAGCGCATCATATCTCCCGGCGTGGAGTAGACGCCGCCGCTGCCAACTGCCGCCAGGGTGTTATCGCAGGGGCTGGCCCCTTTCTCCGCCACCATCAGGCGCCGGCACTGATCCGGAGAAGGGGTAAAGGTAGTGTCCTTCATCCCCAGCGGACGCGCGATCTGCTCGTCAAACAGCTGCGGGTAGGGCTTACCGGCGGCGTTGGCTAACGCATCGGCCAGCAGGTCGAAAGCGAGATTTGAATAGGAGGCCTGCGAGCCGGGGGCCGTTTTCAGCGTCGCGGTAGAGAGCCAGTTCCAGCGCTGTTCGCGGGTTGGCCAGGTAAAGACCGAGCGGTGCGCCGCGCCGCCGGGCTGCTCGCGAGGCAGGGCGCTGGTATGGGTCGCCAGGTTTACCAGGGTAATTGGCGTCCCTTGCCAGCTCGGCACCCGTGCGCCGGGAGGGGCATACTTGCTGAGCGGATCGTTAAGCTTGACCACGCCCTGGTCGAGCAGCTTCACCAGCATCTCGCTGGTCATCAGCTTAGAGATGGAGGCAATGCGGATCAGCGAGTCGAGCTGCGGGCGCACGTTGTTGCCCGGACGCGTTTCACCGAAGCTGCGAAACACGCGCTGATTGCCGTCGATCGCCACCATCGCCATGCCGGTCGCGCCGCTGCCATAGAAGATATGGTTGGCGTAGCGATCGACAATATCGGACGCAAATTCAGGATCGGGGGAGGTCTGTGCCGCATTCGCTGATGAAAAGGTCAGGGCGCACAACAGAGTGGACAAAAGCAGGCAACGTTTCAACGACAGCATCCATCAAAAGAGTTAAAGAGATATTGCGTATTTATACTACTTACCGGCGCGATGCAAAGCCCGAAAAAGCGCTTTATTTTGCAGTCAAGCGTAACGCTGGGTAAACAGACGCTTTTTTCTTGCAACACAATGTCTTCTTTTGACACTGAGCGCTTGTGGTAATCTCACTGGCTTCGGTATTTTCATACGCATAGCAAATTAACAACACAATAAGAGTGAGCCGTCGCAGGAGAGTTTCATGTTTAAATCTTTTTTTCCCAAGCCGGGGCCGTTTTTACTCTCGGCGATCCTGTGGTCGCTGTTAGCCGTCATCTTCTGGCAGGCGGGCGGTGGGGATTGGTTAACGCGTATCTCAGGGGCCTCTAAAGCGATCCCGATAGGCGCATCGCGCTTCTGGTCCGGCAGCTACCTGATCTTTTACGCTTACTACGCCCTGTGCGTTGGCGCCTTTGCTCTGTTCTGGTTTACCTGGGCACCGCACCGCTGGCAGCGCTGGTCGATTCTCGGCACCGCGCTGATTATCTTTGTCACCTGGTTTATGGTTGAGGTGAGCGTGGCGATCAACGCCTGGTATGCACCGTTTTACGATCTCATCCAGCAGGCCCTCAGCGCGCCGCATAAGGTAACTATCGGCCAGTTCTACCGCGAAACAGGCGTGTTCCTTGGCATTGCGATGATCGCGGTGCTGGTGGCGGTGCTGAATAACTTCTTTGTCAGCCACTACGTTTTCCGCTGGCGTACGGCGATGAACGAATACTACATGGCCAACTGGCACCGCCTGCGTCATATTGAGGGCGCAGCCCAGCGTGTGCAGGAGGACACCATGCGTTTCTCCTCAACGCTGGAGGATATGGGCGTCAGCCTGCTTAACGCGATAATGAAGCTGATCGCGTTTCTGCCGATCCTCGTGGCCCTGTCGCCGCACGTGCCGGAGCTGCCGATTGTCGGCCACGTTCCCTATGGGCTGGTGATCGCCGCTATCCTCTGGTCGTTGGTGGGTACCGGCCTGCTGGCGGTGGTGGGGATCAAGCTGCCGGGGCTGGAATTTAAAAACCAGCGCGTGGAGGCGGCCTACCGTAAAGAGCTGGTGTATGGCGAGGACGATCCTGAGCGCGCCTCGCCGCCTACCGTGCGCGAGCTGTTTAGCGCGGTGCGGCGGAACTACTTCCGCCTCTACTTCCACTACATGTACTTCAATATTGCGCGCATTTTCTATCTGCAAATCGACAACGTTTTCGGCCTGTTCCTGCTGTTTCCATCGATGGTTGCCGGTACGATTACGCTCGGCCTGATGACCCAGATCACCAACGTTTTCGACCAGGTGCGCGGCTCGTTCCAGTACCTGATCAACTCCTGGACCACGCTGGTGGAACTGATGTCTATCTATAAGCGTTTACGTACTTTTGAGCGTGAACTTGACGGTGAGGATGTGGTACAGGCATCAACCTCACTCAGCTAATGACCGGAGCGGCTATGCAAGCATCACGCAGTTTAACCCTGCTGGCGGGAGCGATCCTTGTCGGCTGTAGCACCTCGCAACCGCCGCCGCTCAAAGAGGGCGAGAAGGCGGTAGACGTGGCGAAGCTGGTGCGGCAAAAGATCCCCGCCAGCGTAAAGGATCGTGACGCCTGGGCAGAGGATCTTGCCACGACCTTTAAAAGTCAGTCCCTCGCGCCGACGCGGGAGAACGTCTGCTCGGTGCTGGCGGTAGCGCAGCAGGAGTCGAACTATCAGGCCGATCCTGCCGTACCGGGGTTAAACAAAATCGCCTGGCAAGAGATCGAAAAGCGCGCCGGGCGGCTGCATATTCCCTCTTTTGTTGTGCGCACCGCGCTGAAGGTGCCTTCGCCCAACGGCAAAAGCTACGCCGAACGGCTCGATAGCGTAAAGACCGAGAAGCAGCTTAGCGCGATCTTCGACGACCTGATTAATATCGTTCCGTTGGGGCAGACGCTATTTGGCTCACTTAATCCGGTGCACACCGGCGGGCCGATGCAGGTCAGCATCGCCTTTGCCGAGCAGCATACCCGGGGCTATCCGTGGAAGATGGCGGGAACCGTGCGTCAGGAGGTCTTCTCCCGGCGCGGCGGTCTCTGGTTCGGGACGTATCACCTGCTTAACTACCCGGCCAGCTATAGCGAGCCGCTCTACCGCTTCGCCGACTTTAACGCCGGCTGGTACGCCAGCCGCAATGCCGCTTTCCAGAGCGCGGTTAGCAAGGCAAGCGGCGTGAAGCTGGCGCTGGACGGGGATGTGATCCTCTACGGCAGCCGTGAAGCGGGCAGTACCGAACGGGCAGTGCGCAAGTTGGGATCGAAGCTGGGCCTCAGCGACGCCGAGATCCGTGACCAGCTGGAGCAGGGGGATCGCCAGCAATTTGAGCAGACCGAACTCTACAAAGGGGTCTATCGTCTGGCGGAGAAGAAGAGCGGGAAGACGCTACCGAGAGCGCTGTTGCCGGGGATTCAGCTTGAGAGCCCGAAGATCACCCGCAACCTGACAACCGCCTGGTTTGCGAAGCGCGTGGATGACCGTCGGGCGCGCTGTATGGCAACAAATTAGTACGGCGTCACGCTAGTAGTGACGCCAGCGCAGCAGCAGGGCGATTACGCCGAGCACGGCGCTGCCAACAAGAAACGGAACCAGACCAAAAATCGTACCCACGCCGAGTCCCATATCGATGCGGGGTCGATTGCTCTCCTGCATCTGCATCAGATTCTCAAACACACCCGGGGCGTGGATCAGCGCGTTCAGCAGCTGCGCACCTGCCCAGAAGCAGAGCAGTACGAAGACCGCATAGGCGATATTGCCCGGCGTGGAGGCGTCTCGTCTCTTCTCGTTGGCAAAGGGCTTCGACATCATAAATTCTGCCATAGTGACCTCCGATACGCGTTATTGAGCTGGCAATGCACCAGTAATTCAGGTTGATTTTGACAGGTCAGAAGGATTGTCAATATCAGATTGGTGACAATTTACGCATTATTATTTGCCCGGTTTATGGTTTTACATCTCCAGTCACAAAATCATGACTTTTGTTGCGTTTTATTAACGATTTCGGAATTTCCGCATGCGTCATGGGCTTGCCATCGGTAATATGCACCGATGCTGTTTTTCTCTACCGGAGCTGCTATGAAACTGCCTGCCAAAATTCGCCGTGACTGGCACTACTACGCCTTTGCTATCGGGCTGATCTTTATTCTTAACGGCGTGGTTGGGCTGCTGGGGTTTGAGGCGAAGGGCTGGCAAAGCTACGCGGTCGGCCTGGTCACCTGGGCGATCGGTTTCTGGCTGGCAGGGTTGATTATTCGCCGCCGTCCCGAGGAGGAGACAGCGGCGGAGTCGCAGGATTAAGCCATCGTACTCTTCAGGGCGCTATCGGCCTGATGGCGCGCTAATGCCAGATCGATCAGGCGGCTGATCAGATCGGTATAGCCCAGGCCGCTGGCCTGCCACAGCTTGGGATACATGCTGATATTGGTAAAGCCGGGCAGCGTGTTGATCTCATTGATAATAATATCGTTATCCTCGGTCAGGAAGACATCAACCCGCGCCATGCCGGCACACCCCAGCGTCTCGTAGGCAGCGATGGCGGTCTGGCGAATGGCCTCATTCACCGCCGGATCGATCGCCGCCGGGATCACCACCCTGGCGCCGTTGTCATCAATATACTTGGTGTCGTAGGCGTAGAACTCGCTGTTAAGCACGATCTCACCGCAGGTGCTGGCCTGGGGATTATCGTTCCCCAGCACGGCACACTCGATCTCCCGCCCCTTAATACCGGTCTCCACCACAACCTTATGGTCGAACGTAAAAGCGAGGTCGACGGCGGCATGGTACTGCGCCTCGCTGGTGACTTTGCTAACGCCCACCGACGAGCCCTGGTTAGCCGGCTTGACAAACAGCGGCAGACCCAGCTGTGCCTGCACGTCGGCAAAAGCGTATCGCTGACGGTTAGCACGGGTGAGGGTGATAAAGGGGGCAATCTTCAGCCCGGCATCGCGCAGCAGGCGCTTGGTGACGTCTTTATCCATGCAGGCCGCCGAGCCGAGCACGCCGGATCCCACAAACGGCAGATTCGCCATCCGCAGCATTCCCTGCAGGGAGCCATCTTCACCCAGCGTGCCGTGAACGATAGGGAAGATCACGTCCACCGCTGGCAGGGCCGCGCCGCTTTCGGCATTGATAAGCTGCGCCGTCTCTCTGCCCGGAATATGCGCCACGCTGATAGCGGAGGGATTCAGCGCAATACGGGCCGGATCGCTGGCGTTCTGTAAATAGTTAGCCTCGTCGTTGACGTGCCATTGACCCTGCTTATCAATCCCCAGCAGCACTACCTCGAAACGGCTCTTATCAATTGCGTCGACGATATTTTTTGCCGACTGAAGCGAGACTTCATGCTCCGCTGATTTGCCACCAAAAACGATCCCTACCCGCATTTTTGCCATCACCCTATCCACTCTTATCGCCTGGAAAAAAGATACCTTACCACGGCAAAACGCCTGATTCGCGCGCTTCTGCCATAATGTTTTTAGGTGATAAAAGGGGGAGCGCGTGAGAGGCACTGGAGCCATCGTTTTTATGCTTATCGTGGGGGCAGGGGTGGTGGGCTATCGTCATTTGCCCTCGTACTATAATCCGTTTGTACCGCTGCGCCTCGACGATCCGCCGGGCCGCATTACCCAGTTTAAGCTTAAGCGGCTTACCCCTGAGCAGTGTGACGCCCTGCTGGTGGAGGCTAATCAAAAGAAGCTCATTGCTTCTCAGCCCGTCGCCGACAGTACAGGTAGCTGTCCGCTGACCCATACCGTCCGGGTACGGGATTTCGGCCCGGTTAAGCTCAGCAGCAGCTTTCTCGCCTCCTGTCCGCTGGCGCTCAGCTCAGCGCTATTCGTGCAGCAGCAGGCCCGGCCGCTGGCCGAACGCTATATGTCCAGCGAGCTGGTGCGTATCGATCACCTTGGCAGCTACGCCTGCCGCAACATTTACCATCGCGCCAACGCCCGGCTGAGCGAGCATGCCACTGCCGACGCGCTGGATATCAGCGGCTTCCGCCTGGCGAATGGGCAGCAGGTGACGGTTATGCGCGGCTGGAAGCAGGACAAAACCCAACCCTGGCTACGGGCGATGCTCAGCGCCAGCTGCGGCTACTATGGCAACGGCTTAGGCCCGGAGTATAACGCCGCTCACGCCAACCACTTTCACCTCGGAATGCGTGGGTATGGATTATGCCGTTAAGTGCCGCTAAGCATAATGTACAGTTATGCTATGCTGGACCCTGCTGTTAAAACCTGAATAATTGCAGATGTTTATGGAATCCTGGAAGGTTAATCTTATTTCGGTATGGTTTGGCTGCTTCTTTACCGGTCTTGCGATCAGCCAGATTTTGCCGTTCTTGCCGCTCTATATTGCCGAGATGGGCGTGACCTCGCACGAGGCGCTGTCGATCTGGTCCGGGCTAACCTTTAGCGTGACATTTCTGGTCTCGGCCATCGTCTCGCCGATGTGGGGAAGCCTTGCCGACCGCAAGGGGCGCAAGCTGATGCTGCTCCGCGCCTCGCTGGGGATGGCGATCGCCATTCTCCTGCAGGCCTTTGCCACTAACGTCTGGCAGCTGCTGTTTCTGCGGGCCATCATGGGGTTAACCTCCGGCTATATTCCCAACGCAATGGCGCTGGTGGCTTCCCAGGTTCCGCGCGAGCGCAGCGGCTGGGCGCTGAGCACGCTCTCTACAGCGCAGATCAGCGGCGTCATCGGCGGCCCGCTGCTGGGGGGCTTTCTCGCCGATCACGTCGGCTTGCGGGCGGTGTTTTTTATCACTGCCACCCTGCTGATGGTAAGCTTTCTGGTGACCCTGTTTCTGATTAAAGAGGGCGTGCGGCCTAAAGTCAGCAAGGCGCAGCGCCTGACCGGCAAAGCAGTATTTGCCAGCCTGCCCTATCCCAAACTCATTTTAAGCCTGTTTGTGACCACGATGGTGATCCAGCTCTGTAACGGCTCGGTAGGGCCGATTCTGGCGCTGTTTGTCCAGTCGCTGTCTCCTGACAGTAGCAATATTGCCTTTCTCAGCGGCATGATCGCCGCCGTGCCGGGCGTCTCGGCGCTGATATCGGCCCCGCGCCTCGGCAAGCTCGGCGATCGGATCGGCACGGCGCGGATCCTGATGGCGACGCTAATCTGCGCGGTAGCGCTCTTTTTTGCCATGTCGTTCGTGACCACGCCGCTCCAGCTCGGTATCTTACGCTTCCTGTTAGGCTTTGCTGACGGGGCGATGCTGCCTGCGGTGCAGACGCTGCTGCTGAAATACTCCAGCGATCAGGTCACCGGCCGCATCTTTGGCTATAACCAGTCGTTTATGTATATGGGCAACGTCGCCGGGCCGTTGATGGGGGCGAGCATCTCTGCAATGGCTGGCTTCCGCTGGGTATTTATTGCTACTGCCGTAGTCGTGCTGATCAATATCTGGCAGCTGGCCATCGTACTCAGGCAGACTCGCCGCACTGCCGCAGGCGCAACGCAAAAATAGTAGTTAAAATGTTACTTTTGTGTAATGTGCCATGCTAAATTTGGCTGAAAATCTTAAAGAGTTGTGTATGAGGATGGTACGCGATGAAAAACCTGATTGCAGAGCTGCTGGTTAAGCTGGCGGAAAAGGAAGAAGAGTCTAAAGAGCTTGTGGCGCAGGTTGAAGCGCTGGAGATTGTGGTTACCGCTCTGCTGCGTCATATGGCACAGCCGGAGCAGCTGGCATTGATTCAAAGTATCGAAGGTGCGCTGGAGGCGGCTGGTCCGGACTCGCAGGTACCGCGTCAGGACACCGAGCTGTTGCAGCAGTACCTTAATAAGCTCCTGCACCATCCTCGCTCCCGGTAAGCTTAGCCCTATCGGGTGAGTGTGATCTTCCTCTCACCCGAAATATCATACTTTCTCCCCGCCGCGCCTCTCTATAATTTTGGGAAATGTTTCAGAATATTCCCAATAATGATGAATGATAACAATCTTTATTCTAAAACCGCTGTTAACAAGGAATGGGTCGAGACCCCCAGTCAGGACGAGCACTTCCTGTCTGGCCAGCTTTTTGCCCGGCGACTCCGATTGCCGCGTATTTTTGGCCTTGGCTGCCTCTTTTTTCCCTTAGGTGGCGCAATGACCACTCAGCCCGTAGCCGGAGGCTGGTGGCTATTCCTCTTAAGCTGGTCTTTTGTCTGGCCGCATCTTGCCTGGCAGCTGGCGAGCCGCTCAAGCGATCCCCACGCCGCCGAAATCAATAACCTCAAGGTTGATGCGATCCTGGCGGGGATCTGGATCGGCGTGATAGGAATGAACATCATGCCGTCGGCGGTGCTGGTGATGATGGTCAGCCTGATGCTGATGGGCATGGGCGGGCCGCGGCTGTTCGGCATCGGCATCGTCCTGCTGCTGGGCGCAAGCCTGGTGATGCTTCAGCTTACCGGCACGGCGATAACCTTTACCAGCGCGCCGCTGGAGTGGTGGCTCTGCCTGCCGTTTATTCTGCTCTATCCGCCGCTGTTTGCCTGGGTGAGCTTTCGTACGTTCACCCGGCTCGCCAGACAGAAGCAGCGCCTGCGGATCATGAGTACCCGCGACGGCATGACCGGCGTCTATAATCGGCGGCACTGGGAGATTTTGTTACGTAACGAGTTTGAGAGCTGTCGTCGCAACCAGCGGATGGCGACGCTGCTGCTAATCGATGTCGACTACTTTAAGACCATCAACGATACCTACGGCCATGACGTGGGCGATGAGGCGATTATCGCCATTAGCCGCCATCTACAGCTCACCCTGCGCGGAAGCGATATCATCGGGCGTTTCGGCGGTGACGAGTTTGCGGTGATCATGAGCGGTACGCCAGTCGACAGCGCGCTTGCAGCGATGAGCCGGGTCCACGATACCCTGGCGGAGATCCGGCTACCCTGCGCTCCGCACCTGACGCTGCAGATCAGCGTCGGCCTTGCGCCGCTCACTCCCGGCATGGAGAACTATCGCGCCTGGCTCAAGGCCGCCGATATGGCGCTCTATAAAGCGAAAAAAGGCGGCCGTGGCCGCACGGAGGTGGCGGCCTGAGGGCGACGCCTTCAAACCGCACCGTGCCCAACGTAGGCCGGGCAAACGCAGTGCCGCCCGGCGTTGCAGCGTCAGCAGAGCCATGCCCGGTGGCGCTACGCTTACCGGGCCTACAACCGCACCCGTCAAAGCTTGCTTAACGCCTCGGATTTCTCCATGCACTTGGTCATGGCCTCAATCACCGCGGCGCGGAATCCACGCTCCTCCAGTACCCGCACCGCTTCAATAGTGGTGCCGCCCGGTGAGCAGACCATATCCTTCAGCTCGCCAGGATGCTTGCCGGTCTCCAGCACCATCTTTGCCGATCCCATCACCGCCTGAGCGGCAAACTTGTAGGCCTGCGCGCGCGGCATCCCGCCCAGCACGGCAGCGTCGGCCATCGCCTCGATAAACATGAACACATAGGCCGGGGCGGAGCCGCTGACGCCCACTACCGGGTGGATCATCGATTCGGCCACCACTTCCGCTTCGCCAAAGCTGCGGAAAATGGCCAGCACGTCGGCCACGTCTTCCGGGGTTACCAGCGCGTTCGCGGTGACGGAGGTCATGCCTGCATTCACTAGCGCCGGGGTATTAGGCATAGTGCGTACGATTTTACGATCGTGGCCGAGGGCGCGCGCCAGCTGATCGAGGGTAACGCCCGCGGCAATCGACACCACCAGGGTCTCTTTATTCAGGCTGGAGGTGATCTCGCTTAGGGTCTTAATCATCACGTTGGGCTTTACCGCACCGAAGACGATATCTGCGATCTGTGCCACCTCCTGCGCGCTCTGCGCCGGGTTGATGCCATACTGGTTGCTAAGGGCAGCGACCTTCTCCGGCGTCGGGGTATAGACCCAAACCTGCTCTGGCTGCACCTGGCCGCTGGCAATCATCCCGCCCAGAATGGCCTTACCCATATTGCCGCAGCCGATAAACCCGATCTTCTTCTCCATCGTCTTTTCCCTGAATGTGTGATTAATGGGGGAGTTATAGCTTATCATAGTGACCATAAACTATTCAGGAGCAGCTATGGCAATTTGGGTGGATGCGGATGCGTGTCCAAATGTAATTAAAGAGATCCTGTTTCGTGCGGCTGAGCGTACGCAGACGCCGCTGACGCTGGTGGCGAACCAGACCCTGCGCGTACCCCCTTCAAAATTCATCCGCTCCCTGCGGGTGCCGGCGGGCTTTGACGTGGCGGATAATGAAATTGTGCGCCTGTGTAATCCCGGCGATCTGGTGATCACCGCCGATATTCCGCTCGCGGCAGAAGTATTAGGGAAGGGGGCGGCGGCGCTTAACCCACGCGGAGAGCGCTATAGCGAAGCCACCATTCGCGAAAAGCTGACGATGCGCGATTTTATGGATACGATGCGCGCCAGCGGGGTGCAGACCGGTGGGCCGGACAGCCTCTCCAAGCGTGACCGTCAGCATTTTGCTGCCGAACTGGACAAATGGCTGCTGGCGCGGGCACGGCAGGACTTGTCAACGGGACGCCCTTTAAAGTAAGGTGGCGCGACAGATGCCATTTTATCTTTACACTCTGAAACAGGCCATTCATCGCAGTGTCATCATAAATTCGTAACGTTTTATTTACGACTTTTTCGTACTAGTGTAATAGTATGGCGCTTCAACTATTCGTGTTCCGCCGATCGCGGTTCAAGGGAGAACACCTGGTCATGACGTTACCCATCTTTTTAATTGGCGCTCGCGGTTGTGGAAAATCCACCATCGGTGTTGAGCTAGCTCGCGTGCGAGACTGTCAGCTTATCGACACCGACCATGCGCTGCAGGAGCAGGCGCAGATGACCATCGCGGCGATCGTTGAAAAAGAGGGCTGGCCCGGTTTTCGCGCCCGTGAAACGGCGACGTTGCAGGCCGTCTCGGCGCCTGCGACGGTGATCGCTACCGGTGGCGGGATTATTCTCAGCGAGGTTAACCGCCGCTTTATGCGCGAGACGGGTGTCGTTATCTATCTCTGCGCTCCGGTAGCGGTACTGGCAGAGCGGCTGGAAGCATTCCCTGAAGAGGCGCAGCGCCCGACGCTTACCGGCAAGCCAATCAGCGAGGAGGTTAGCGAGGTGCTGGCCCAGCGCGATGCGCTCTATCGCGAGGCGGCGCACCATATTGTGAATGCCGCGCAGTCGCCGGAGAAGGTCGTGGCCGATATTCAGGCGGCGCTGCTGCTAGCGCGAGCGAGCTAATTGCAGATTGCGGCCTTTGGCTATACTCATAGCTCTACCAATAAAAAAGGAAGCGCTATGCCTACAAGACCGCCTTACCCGCGTGAAGCCCGTATTGTTACCGTTGAGAAAGGAGGCCAGCAGGAGACGGTAACCTGGTATCAACTGCGTGCTGACCATCCCGAACCCGATTCGCTGATTAGCGAGCACGAGACCGAGCAGGAGGCGCTGGATGCTAAACGGCGCTATGAGGATCCTGATAAAACGTAGTTTTTCTCTCCCGCTTCAAAAATTCAGACAGCACTGAAGAGGCGGGAGGTTGAACGTTACAGAAATGTTATGAGAGCATAGGTCAGTAGCACAATTATAAGAATCGAAAACGATGTTAAGAAAGGCGGAACAAAGATGAGTGCAACCCTGGCTATCCTCACCGTGGGTGTGGTGCCTGTCGATGCCGTGATGCCGCTCCTGACCGAGCACATCGACGCGCAGCAGATTACCCAAATTAGTTTGCTGGGGAAGATGGATCCTCAGGATGTGTATGAGGATTACGCCATCGAGCCGGGGGAGAGGCCAGTTCATGCGCTGCTAAACAATGGTGAAGTGGCGCAGGTGTCACGTACGAAAATAGAGCGCGATTTGCAGGCCGTCATTAGTGTTATCGACAAGCAAAACTACGACGTCATTTTACTCATGAGCACCGAGCGCTTTACCGGGCTGTCAGCTCGCCACGCCATTCTGCTGGAGCCTGAGAGGATCATTCCCCCGCTGGTCTCTTCTATTGTTGATGGACACCAGGTGGGCGTCATTGTTCCTTTGGCCGGACTTATCGAGGGGCAGAGGGAGAAGTGGCAGCTGTTAGAAAATGCGCCCTACTATGAAGTCGCCAGCTCTCTGCAGGGCAGCGACACCGATCTTATCGCTGCCGGAGAAGCCTTGCTCGCAAAAGGCGCTGACGTACTGATGCTGGATTGTCTCGGCTACCACCAGAAACACCGCGACCTGCTGCAAAAAGCGTTGAATGTGCCGGTGCTGCTCTCTAACGTGCTGGTTGCCCGTCTGGCGTCTGAACTCCTGTTATAGCCATTTTGTGTGACAGAAATTTTACGTGACAGAGAGGAAGGCTGGCCCCTATAGTGATTTTCCATACACTTATTTATAAGGGCCACCCATGCTTCAGAGTAACGAATACTTTTCCGGTAAAGTGAAATCCATTGGTTTTACCAGCAGCAGCACCGGCCGCGCCAGCGTAGGCGTAATGGCCGAGGGTGAGTACACGTTTGGTACGGCCCAGCCGGAAGAGATGACCGTGGTGAGCGGGGCGCTAAACGTATTGCTGCCTGGCGATACCGAGTGGAAAACCTACTCTGCCGGCGAGGTGTTCAACGTGCCGGGCCACAGCGAATTTCATCTGCAGGTGGCTGAAGCCAGCGCGTATCTCTGCCGCTACCTGTAATGCATTTTGCCTGTCCCCTGCAAAGAGGGGACAGTGCCTGTGTCTTAGCGCTGCGCTTCGCCGCCGAGGCCTTCCACCAGATTCTGCACCAGCGCCGCTAGCTCGCCGGTCATCAGAATAAAGTCCGCGTCAAAACGCTGGGCGAAATCATCCCGATCGATATCCTCATTCTGGTCCCGCAGCTCGTCGGCAAACTTCAGCCGCTTGATCGAGCCGTCGTCGCACATCACAAACTGAATACGCTGCTGCCAGTCGAGCGCCAGTTTAGTCACCAGCTTACCCGCTTCAATGTGCACCGCGATTTCATCGCTCACCAGATCCTGCTTTTTACAGCGGATCACGCCGCCATCTTCGAGGATCGCTTTCAGTTCGGCCTCGTCCTGGATCTGGAAGCCCTGCGCCGCGCTGCCGCTGCGTACCCACTCGGTCAGGGTCAGTTCGATAGGATTCTCCAGCGTCAGCGGCACGACCGGCAGCGAACCGAGGCTCTTACGCAGCAGGGCCAGTGTATCTTCCGCTTTTTTGGCGCTGGCGCAGTCGACCATGATCAGGCCATTAACGGTATCGATCCACATCATGGTCTGGCTGAAGCGGCTAAAAGCGCGCGGCAGCAGAGAGTGGAGCACCTCATCCTTCAGCGAATCTTTTTCGGTCTTCTTCAGCTTGCGGCCCTGATCGGCCTCCAGCTTGGCAATTTTGGCTTCCAGCGTCTGTTTGACGACCGATGACGGCAGGATCTTCTCTTCTTTACGGGCGCAAATGATGATTTGGCCGTTGTTGGTGTGGGTCAAAGCATCACTGTGTGAACCCATCGGCGGAACCCAACCGGTTTTTGCCATATCCTGGCTACCGCAAGGGGTAAATGAGAGCGCGGATAACTGTTTTTCCATCTCCTCTGCACGCAGCGCAATATCGCGGCTGAGACGGTAAACCATTAAATTTTTGAACCACAGCATGATATTTTCCACAGCCTTGTCGTTAAATCAGCGGGCATGATAGCGAATTGTCTTGCCGCTTGCATTGCTAATCCCCCGGTGGGGTTCTACTCTCTTGATATTGCTAAAAATAAGGAGATCGCTGTGCGTATAGGTATTGATTTGGGCGGCACGAAAACAGAAGTTATTGCGCTCGGCGACAGCGGGGAACAGCTATTCCGCCACCGTCTGCCTACCCCGCGCGACGACTATCAGCAGACCATCGAGACTATCGCCACGCTGGTCGACATGGCAGAGAAAGAGACCGGCCAGCGGGGCACGGTAGGAATGGGGATCCCTGGCTCTCTCTCCCCCTACACGGGGGTAGTGAAAAATGCCAACTCTACCTGGCTGAACGGCCAGCCGTTTGATAAAGACCTGAGCAACCGGCTGGGCCGGGAAGTGCGTCTGGCTAACGACGCCAACTGCCTGGCGGTTTCAGAGGCTATCGACGGCGCGGCCGCCGGGGCGCAGACCGTTTTTGCGGTAATTATCGGCACCGGCTGCGGCGCGGGTATCGCCTTTAATGGTCACGCTCACTCCGGCGGTAACGGCACGGCGGGAGAGTGGGGACACAATCCGCTGCCGTGGATGGACGAAGACGAGCTGCGCTACCGGGAAGAGGTGCCGTGCTACTGCGGCAAGCAGGGGTGCATTGAGACCTTTATCTCCGGGACCGGTTTTGCCAGAGATTTTCACCGCCTGAGCGGTCAGCCGCTGAAAGGCAACGAAATTATTCGCCTGGTGGACGAGCAGGATGCCGTTGCCGAGCTGGCGCTGAGCCGTTACGAACTGCGGCTGGCAAAGTCGCTGGCGCACGTGGTGAATATCCTCGATCCAGACGTGATCGTTCTCGGCGGCGGCATGAGCAACGTCGACAGGCTCTATAAAACCGTGCCGCAGCTGATCAAGAACTGGGTGTTTGGCGGCGAGTGTGAAACGCCGATCCGCAAGGCGGTGCACGGCGACTCCAGCGGCGTGCGCGGCGCGGCGTGGCTCTGGCCGCTGGAGGAGTAATTTCCCAGACGAGTGCATGTTTCGTAGGCCGGGTAAGCGTAGCGCCACCCGGCATATTCACGACACAGCAAATTTGCCGTCGAGCTTGCTGTAGCCCAGGCCATTGATCTTCCTGACCTTGATCTGCACCGGGATCCGCTCCTTCATCGCCTCGACGTGGCTGATGACGCCGATGGTCTTGCCGCTGGCGTTGAGCGCGTCGAGGGCGTCGAGGGCGGTATCCAGCGTCTCGCTGTCCAGCGTGCCGAACCCCTCGTCAAGGAACAGCGAATCGATACGGGTTTTATGGCTCACCAGATCCGAGAGCGCCAGCGCCAGCGCCAGGCTAACAAGGAAGCTCTCCCCGCCGGAAAGCGTGCGCGTATCGCGTACCGCGTCCGCCTGCCAGGTATCGACCACCTCCAGCTCCAGCGCTTCGCTCGCTTTACGTTTCAGCAGATAGCGACCGTGCAGACGAGTGAGCTGATTGTTCGCCAGCCAAACCAGGTTATCCAGCGTCAGCCCCTGGGCGAATTTGCGGAACTTATCCCCCTCTTTGGAGCCAATCAGCCCGTTCAGGTAGCTCCAGTCCGCCAGCTGGCGGGTGGCCTCCTCGATCTCCTGCAGCAGCGCCTGCTGGCGCTGACGGCTTTCGGCATCCTGCCGGAGCTGCTGGCGGATCTCCCCCTGCCGGGTGGTGTTCTCGCGCAGCTGCTGCGCCAGCGCATTTAGCACGTCGCGCGTCTGCTCAACGCTGGCCTCTTCGCTCAGCCCGGCAGGGGGCTGGGCCTGATGCGTCGCCAGCGCCGTCTGGGCCTGGGTCAACAGGGCCAGGCTCTGCTGTAGCTGGCTCTCCAGCGACTGCTGGAGCTGCTCAAGACGCTGGCGTTCGCCATCTTCAAGTAGAGCGGCGAGAAATGCCTGCTGGTCAGGGAAGGGGCTCTGGGCCAGCTCGGCGTCAAACTGCGCCTGCTGCTGCGCTACGCGCCCGGCCTCCAGAGCCAGCTGCTGCTGGAGCGTTTGAGCCTGGCCGTGGAGAGAGACGCAGTCGTGATGCACCTGCTGCCAGCCGTCGAGGCTGACGGGCGCTCCCTCAGCCGGTTCATCGGCAGGAAGCGTCTCCAGCAGCGGCTGGATCTGGGCTATACGCTCCTGTAGCGTGGCGGCGTGGGTTTGGTTCTGCTGCCAGCGGCGGGACTCCTCCTCCCGGGCGGTAAACCAGGTCGCCTCTTCCTCTTCTGCGGGCGGCGTCAGACCGAGCTGGGCCAGACTCTCCGCCCACGCCTGGCGGCGGGAGTCGATGGTCTTCTGGGCGTGCGCCGCCTGCTGCTGAAGCTCGTTGAGCTGCTCCTCCAGCGCCAGTCGCTGGCTGAACCGGTAAAGCTGCTGCTCGCGGGTCTCCTCAGCCTGTAGCCAGCCGCTGACGTCATCCTCGGGCGTCAGCGTGATACCGAGCGCGGTACACAGCTCGCGCCACTGCTGGCGTAGCGCCAAATCGTTCTGCGCTTCGGCTTCGGCGGCAAGGCGATCCTTTTCACTTTGCTTCACCAGCGCTTCCAGCTGGCCCCGCAGGGCTGCGCCGCTCTCCGCCAGCTGCTTGACCTCGCGCTCCAGAGCATCGCGCCGCGCCTGATTGGCATCGACGGTAATCGCCTGGTACGCCGCGACTGCCGGATGGGCGGTCGAGCCGCAGAGCGGGCAGGGCTCGCCGGCCCGCAGGCGCTCACGCTCGGCTTCCAGACTTTTAATACGCTCCTCCAGGGCGCAAATCGTCTTCACCTCGGTCAGCAGCGCGTTCTTCTCTTTATACGCCTGGCGCCGCTGGGTCAGGATCTGGCTGAGCGCTGCCTGCTCCGCGCCGCTCTCGGCGAGCGTTTTTTGCAGCTGCTTGATACGCTGCTGAAGAGGGGCAAAGCTGGCATGCAGCACGTTCAGGCGCTGGCGCAGCGGGCGCTGTTGAGCAAGATCGGCTATTGCCTGCTGCAACGCCTCGGCGCTTAGATCCAGCGCTGGCGCATTGAGGAGTGTCAGCTGCTGCTGCAGCTTCTCCCGGCGTGTGCTGAGCGCCAGGGCATGCTTTCTCTCCTCGGCCTGCCGAGCAAAGTTGGCTCGCCAGCCGGTCAGCTCGCTCTGCCACAGCCGCCAGCTGTCGTGAGCAACTAACCAGTCGGCCAGCGTGTTCTGCTCCTGCCGTAGCGTGCTTATCTGCGCGTCGGCGGTAGCGCGAATGCGGCTGCGCTTGCCTAGCAGCTGCTGTAAGCGAGTATTCACTTCTTCTGCCTGACGCTGGGTCTGGCCGTGAGTGCGGATCTGCTCCTGTAAACTCTGCCACACCGGCCGCAGCTGCTGGGCGGGGCGGGCCTGTTCCAGCGCCGCCAGCTGCGGGCGAGCGCTCTCCAGCGCCTGCTGGGCGGTCGTCAGCGTCGTCTGCGCCCGAACGGCTTCGGCATTGAGTTCCTCGCCGCGCGTCAGCCAGTGAAGCAGGGCCTGTTCGCGCTGCTGGGTAGCGACCAGCGTCTGCTCCTGGTCAGTAAGCACCTGCAAACTTTCATTCAGCGTCTGGGCCTGCTCGGCGCTCAACAGCTGAATGCCTTCGGCCTGGGCCTGACGCTGCTCCAGCTCGCTGCGCGCCGCCTTGTGTTTTTCAAATACCCTCGCCGAGATCTGACCGTAGATCTCGGTGCCGGTCAGCTCCTCCAGCAGCTCGGCTCGCTCTTTCGGTTTGGCGTTCAGGAAGGCGGCAAACTGCCCCTGGGAGAGCAGCATCGAGCGGGTGAAGCGGCCGTAGTCCAGCCCGGTGAGGGTGGCGGTCAGCTCCAGCTTGTCTTTCACCTTGTCGGCGAGAATTTTGCCGTCGGCGCAGAGCGCCAGCTCGACGCGAGGGACCTGAAGATTACCCCCGGCCTGGCTGCGGGCGCGGTTCTGACTCCAGAAGGCGCGGTAGGCTACGCCTTTTACCTCAAACTCCACCTCCGCCAGGCACTCGGCGGTGTCGCGGGTCATCAGGTCGTTCTGCGACTGCGACACGTTGCTCAGGCGCGGCGTCTCGTGGTAGAGCGCCAGGCAGATGGCATCCAACAGGGTGGTTTTTCCCGCGCCGGTAGGCCCGGTAATGGCAAACAGGCCGTTGCTGGCAAACGGCTCGGCGGTAAAGTCGATCTTCCACTCCCCCTTCAGGGAGTTGATGTTCTTCAGGCGCAGGGTAAGAATTTTCATGCGTCTTGCTCCTGGGTCAGCTCGTCGACGGTGGCGCTAAAGAGGGTGCGGACCCGCTGGCCCTGCGCCTCGTCCGGCTCCTCAAGCGCCAGTCGGCGCTCGAATACCTCCTCCACGCGCAGCTCGCTGAGGGTTTCCCGCAGCTCGCCCGCCATCATTCGCTGACGCTGCTCACGGCTGCGGCGTACCAGCAGCACCTCGACCGGCAGATCCTCGGTCATCGCCTGAATACGGCGCTGCATGTCCGTCAGCCAGTCGTCGGTGGTGATTTCGATATCGAGCCATACCGGCGGCGATGCGGGAGTCTCGCGCCACTGCGCAAGCTGCTGGCCAATGGCGGCAAGATCGCCTTTGATCACCGCCAGCTGCTGGGTGACCGGCACGGTGAGGGGCGTAATGTCCGCCAGCCTGCCGTCGGTGAAGGTCACCAGATTAACGCTTTTCGCCTTGCCGGTTTCGTCGAAGCTAAGGGCAATGGGCGATCCGCAGTAGCGGATATGATCCTGACCGCCAATCACCTGCGGACGGTGGATGTGCCCGAGGGCGATGTAGTCCACCGGCGGAAAATTTTGCGCCGGGAAGGCGTCCAGGGTACCAATGTAGATGTCGCGCACCGCGTCGCTTTTGCTGGCGCCGACGGTGGTCAGGTGGCCGCTGGCGATAATCGGCAGCGTCGCCTCGCCGCGCAGGGCGCAGGCCTGCCGGTACTGCTGATGGTAGTAGTCGGTGATCGCCGCCAGCAGATGCTGCTGCTTCTCGCTGCCGGAGAGCCCCGCCTGGCTGGTAACGATGTCGCGCGGACGTAAAAACGGCACCGGGCAGAAAACCGCGCCCGGCGTGCCGTCGCGATGGTTAAGCATGAACGGCGCACAGCCCGCTGCCGCTACCACGGTGGTATGCAGAAAGGCCAGGATCTCCCGCGATTCGTTCAGGGTAGCGACCGAATCGTGGTTGCCTGCCAGTACCACCAGGTGACAGCCGGTCTGCTGGAGTTGAACCACAAAGCGGTAGTAGAGCTCGCGAGCATAGCTGGGGGGCGCACCGGTATCAAAGATATCGCCAGCAACGATAATCGCATCGACCTGCTGGGCCTGCGCTGTCTCCAGCAGCCAGTCAAGAAAGGCGGCATGCTCAGCGGCCCGGCTCTTGCTGTAAAAGTTTTGGCCGAGGTGCCAGTCCGAGGTGTGAAGGATGCGCATATCTATTCCGTGGCAAAAAAGCGTAAGGCGGATTATAAACGTTTAGGCACAGCGGGAAAGCGACGATCGTCTTCCGGGTGTCATCTGCACGCTTTCAGGTTCATACTGCCTTCACGCTTTTCATAAATCTGTCATAAATCTGACGCATAATGCGACGCAACATATTGATTACAACTATATAGGGCAAATCATGGCGAGACGTATTCTGGTCGTAGAGGATGAGGCCCCCATTCGGGAGATGGTCTGCTTCGTACTCGAGCAAAACGGCTTTCAGCCTGTTGAAGCGGAAGATTATGACAGTGCGGTGAATCAGCTCAACGAGCCGTGGCCCGATCTCATCCTGCTCGACTGGATGCTGCCCGGCGGCTCGGGGATTCAGTTTATCAAGCACCTGAAACGTGAAAACATGACCCGGGACATTCCTGTTATGATGCTCACCGCGCGCGGCGAAGAGGAAGATCGCGTCCGCGGTCTGGAGACCGGCGCGGACGATTACATCACCAAACCCTTCTCGCCGAAGGAGCTGGTGGCGCGTATTAAAGCCGTGATGCGCCGTATTTCGCCGATGGCGGTAGAAGAGGTGATTGAGATGCAGGGCCTGAGCCTTGATCCCACCTCTCACCGGGTCATGACCGGCGAGAACCCGCTCGACATGGGGCCGACGGAGTTTAAGCTCCTGCACTTCTTTATGACCCATCCGGAGCGCGTCTACAGCCGCGAGCAGCTGCTGAACCATGTCTGGGGGACCAACGTCTACGTTGAGGACCGCACGGTGGACGTGCATATTCGTCGCCTGCGTAAAGCGCTGGAGCTGAGCGGCCACGATCGTATGGTGCAGACCGTTCGCGGCACGGGTTACCGTTTTTCGACTCGTTTCTAATCATTGACTGGAGTGTGACGCGTGCTGGAACGGCTGTCATGGAAAAGGCTGGTCTTAGAGCTGTTTTTAAGCTGTATCCCGGCGCTGGTGCTTGGCGCAATGTTTGGCTATCTGCCGTGGTTTCTGCTGGCCTCGGTTACCGGATTACTGATCTGGCACTTCTGGAATCTGCTTCAGCTCTCCTGGTGGCTGTGGGTTGACCGCAGCATGACGCCGCCTCCCGGGCACGGCAGCTGGGAGCCCCTGCTCTACGGTCTGCACCAGATGCAGCTGCGTAATAAAAAGCGCCGCCGCGAGCTGGGCAGCCTGATCAAACGCTTTCGCAGCGGGGCAGAGTCGCTGCCGGATGCGGTGGTGCTCACCACCGAAGAGGGGGTGATCTTCTGGTGTAACGGCCTTGCTCAGCAGCTGCTGGGGCTGCGCTGGCCGGACGATAACGGCCAAAATATCCTTAACCTGCTGCGCTACCCCGAGTTCACCCAGTACCTCAAGCAGCAGGCCTTCGCAAAACCGCTCAACCTCGTGCTGAACAACGGCCGTCACCTGGAGATCCGCGTCATGCCCTACAGCGAGCAACAGCTGCTGATGGTCGCTCGCGACGTGACCCAGATGCACCAGCTGGAGGGGGCACGACGCAACTTCTTTGCCAACGTCAGCCATGAGCTGCGTACGCCGCTGACGGTACTGCAGGGCTACCTGGAGATGATGCAGGAGCAAACCCTGGCCGGGGCGACGCGGGAAAAGGCGCTGCACACGATGCGTGAGCAGACATCCCGCATGGAGGGCCTGGTAAAACAGCTGCTCACCCTGTCAAAAATTGAGGCCTCGCCGATTCATACCCCGAATGAGGTCATTGATGTGCCGATGATGCTGCGGGTTGTTGAGCGTGAAGCGCAGACCCTGAGCCAGCAGCGGCAGACCATTGAGTTTCATGTCGATAATTCCCTGAAGGTGCTGGGCAGCGATGAGCAGATGCGCAGTGCTATCTCTAACCTGGTCTATAACGCGGTAAACCATACCCCCCCCGCAACGCATATTATCGTCAGCTGGCAGCGGGTCGCGAGCGGCGTAGAGTTCAGCGTTGAGGATAACGGGCCGGGCATCTCCGCCGAGCATATTCCACGCCTCACCGAGCGTTTCTACCGCGTCGATAAGGCACGATCCCGCCAGACGGGCGGCAGCGGGTTAGGGCTGGCGATCGTTAAGCATGCGGTCAACCACCACGACAGCCGTCTGGAAATCACCAGCGAGCCGGGTAAAGGCACCCGATTTAGCTTCACGCTGCCAGAAAGGCTCATTGCCAAATCCAGTGAGTAGCGCTGTTGCTGTCAGTATAACTTTCCACAGGCCGCAAAATGCGGCCTGTTAGCTTTGCACCATTCAGCACAGCGCCTGCTTTTCTGCGGTTGCTGCTTTTTTGTTCGCATGTTTAGCCATGTGTTTTTCTTATAATTAGCGTTTTATGCTGGTTATTCACGCTGGTCTACGATAACCATCTGGTTTTGCGATCCCATCTTGCCTTTAAACGTTATAAGCGTTTAAATTGCGCCCCTGTCGATGACAGACAGGCTGGATTTGCGTGGTAAATCGAAAAACTATTCTTCGCCACGCCGGGTGGGAAGCATATCCCGCTGGAATCTAATGATATTACCGCTGTATTGTCCCGTAGGGACTGGCGAAAAAGTCAACACGTTCAACACCACATCCACAGGCAGTTAATACATATGACCCATCGTTTAAAACCACGAGACATCGTTGCTCTGGGCTTTATGACATTCGCGCTGTTCGTCGGCGCGGGTAACATCATTTTTCCGCCAATGGTCGGCTTACAGGCGGGTGAACACGTCTGGACGGCGGCCTTTGGTTTCCTGATCACCGCGGTTGGTCTGCCGGTGCTAACGGTTATCGCCCTGGCGAAAGTGGGTGGCGGTGTGGATAGCCTCAGCGCGCCAATCGGCAAAGTGGCCGGCGTGCTGCTGGCTACCGTCTGCTACCTGGCCGTAGGTCCGCTGTTTGCGACCCCGCGTACCGCTACCGTGTCGTTCGAAGTGGGCATCGCCCCGCTGACCGGTGACGGCGCGATGCCGCTGTTTATCTACAGCCTGGTCTACTTTGCCATCGTTATTCTGGTCTCCCTCTATCCCGGCAAGCTGCTGGATACGGTGGGTAATTTCCTGGCGCCGATGAAGATCGTCGCGCTGGTGGTGCTCTCGGTTGCCGCTATCGTCTGGCCGGCTGGCCCGATCAGCCACGCGATGGATGCCTACGAGCACGCCTCGTTCTCCAACGGTTTCGTGAACGGCTACCTGACGATGGATACCCTGGGCGCAATGGTGTTTGGTATTGTGATCGTCAACGCGGCCCGCTCTCGCGGCGTGAGCGATGCGCGCCTGCTGACCCGTTACACCGTGCTGGCTGGCGTGATGGCAGGCGTAGGCCTGACCCTGCTCTATCTGGCCCTGTTCCGCCTCGGCTCCGACAGCGCTTCGCTGGTCGATCAGTCGGCCAACGGCGCGGCTATCCTGCACGCCTATGTTCAGCACACCTTTGGTGGCGCAGGCAGTATGATGCTGGCGGTACTGATCTTCCTGGCGTGCCTGGTGACCGCCGTGGGCCTGACCTGCGCCTGCGCTGAGTTCTTCGCCCAGTACGTGCCGCTCTCTTACCGCACGCTGGTGTTTATCCTTGGTGGCTTCTCAATGGTGGTCTCGAACCTCGGCCTGAGCCATCTTATCCAGCTCTCTATTCCGGTGCTGACGGCGATCTATCCGCCCTGTATCGCACTGGTTGTATTAAGCTTTACCCGCAACTGGTGGCATAATTCATCCCGCGTGATTGCGCCAGCCATGTTTGTTAGCCTGGTGTTTGGCGTGCTGGACGGTATCAAGGCGTCGGCGTTTGGCGGTATCTTACCGGCCTGGACGACGCGTCTGCCGCTGGCGGAGCAGGGTCTGGCATGGTTGATGCCGACCGTAGTGATGGCGGTGCTGGCAATCTGCTGGGATCGCGTGGCGGGACGTCAGGTAACTTCCAACGCACATTAATCTACGGTTGCGTCTTTAACCACGGGGCTTACAATCCCGTGGTTTTTTTATTTTTAAACGGCAGTGGAAACGATGGAAAGTACGAACAAGCTAAAGCGGGGATTAAGCACCCGGCACATCCGCTTTATGGCGCTAGGCTCGGCGATTGGTACCGGGCTGTTTTATGGCTCGGCGGACGCGATCAAGATGGCAGGTCCCAGCGTGCTGCTGGCCTATATTATTGGCGGCGCGGCGGCCTACATTATTATGCGCGCCCTGGGCGAGATGTCGGTGCATAACCCATCGGCCAGCTCGTTTTCGCGCTACGCCCAGGAGAACCTCGGGCCGCTGGCGGGCTATATCACCGGCTGGACCTACTGCTTTGAAATTCTGATCGTCGCCATCGCCGACGTCACCGCCTTCGGGATCTATATGGGCGTCTGGTTCCCGACGGTACCGCACTGGATCTGGGTTCTGAGCGTGGTGATGATCATTTGCGCCGTCAACCTGATGAGCGTCCGGGTCTTCGGCGAGCTGGAGTTCTGGTTCTCGTTTTTCAAAGTCGCTACCATCATCATCATGATTGCCGCCGGTTTCGGCATCATTATCTGGGGCATCGGCAACGGCGGGCAGCCTACCGGCATCCACAACCTGTGGAGCAACGGTGGCTTCTTCAGCAACGGCTGGCTCGGCACGGTGATGGCCCTGCAGATGGTGATGTTTGCCTACGGCGGCATTGAGATCATCGGCATCACCGCCGGTGAAGCCAAGGAGCCGGAGAAGTCGATTCCGCGCGCCATCAACTCTGTCCCGCTGCGTATTCTGGTGTTCTATGTGGGCACCCTGTTTGTCATCATGTCGATCTACCCGTGGAACCAGGTGGGGACCCAGGGCAGCCCGTTCGTGCTGACCTTCCAGCATCTCGGGATCACCTTTGCCGCCAGCATCCTTAACTTTGTGGTGCTGACCGCCTCGCTCTCGGCAATCAACAGCGACGTGTTTGGCGTCGGGCGTATGCTGCACGGCATGGCGGAGCAGGGCAGCGCCCCGCAGATGTTCGCTAAAACCTCTCGCCGGGGCATCCCGTGGGTGACGGTGCTGGTGATGACCGTGGCGCTGCTGTTTGCCGCCTGGCTGAACTACATCATGCCGGAGAATATCTTCCTGGTGATCGCCTCCCTGGCCACCTTCGCCACGGTCTGGGTATGGATTATGATCCTGCTGTCGCAGATCGCGTTCCGTCGTCGTCTGTCGCCGGACGAGGTCAAGGCGCTGAAATTCAAGGTGCCGGGTGGGGTGCCGACAACGGTTGTCGGCGTGCTGTTCCTCGCCTTTATCATCGCCCTGATTGGCTACCACCCCGAGACCCGCATCTCGCTCTACGTCGGCTTTGCATGGATTGCCCTGCTGCTGGTGGGCTGGATGTTTAAACGTCGAAAAGCAGTGGCGTAAACCACCGCACATCGCATACTGTTCTCTGGCAGGGTTAACCTAAAGGAGAGCAGTTATGCTGAATGCCTGGCATCTTCCGGTCGCACCGTTTGTAAAACAGAACAAAGATAAGCTGCAGGTTGTCCTGTGGCTGACCGGAGACGCGCTGCCGCTGCGGGTAACCCTGCGGGCAGAGCATGATAACGAAGAGACCTCGATCCGCATGCATCCGCTGCGCAGTGCGCCAAAGCCTGGCGTCACGGCCTGGCGGGCAGAGATCGACTTAACCAACGGGCAGCCGCGTCGCCGCTACAGCTTTAAGCTGCTATGGGATGACCGGCAGATCTGGTTTACCCCGCAGGGCTTTAGCCGCTTTCCGCCTGCCCGGCTGGAGCAGTTCGCCGTCGACGCACCGGATAGCGGGCCGCAGTGGGTGGCCGAGCAGGTCTTCTATCAGATTTTCATCGACCGCTTTGCCCGCAGCCTGCCGCGCGAGGCCAGCCAGGACAACCTCTACTATCATCACGCCGCCGGGCAGAATATTGAGCTGCGCAGCTGGGACGATCCGGTTACCGCCCACGCTGGCGGCTCGACCTTCTACGGTGGGGATCTCGACGGCATCAGCGAAAAGCTGCCGTACCTGAAAAAGCTGGGCGTCACCGCGCTCTACCTGAATCCGGTCTTTACCGCCCCGAGCGTGCATAAGTACGATACCGAAGACTATCGCCACGTCGATCCGCAGTTTGGCGGCGATGGCGCGCTGCTGCGTCTGCGGGAGAACACCCGCTGGGAGGGTTTCCGTCTGCTGCTGGACGGCGTCTTCAACCACAGCGGCGACTCCCACGCCTGGTTTGACCGCCACAATCGCGGCACCACCGGGGCGTGCCATAACCCTGCGTCGCCCTGGCGGTCGTGGTATAGCTTCTCCGAGGAGGGGCGGGCGCTGGACTGGCTGGGCTATCCGAGCCTGCCGAAGCTGGACTATCAGGATCCCTCTCTGGTGGAAGAGATCTACCGGGGCGAGGACAGCATTGTGCGCCACTGGCTGAAGGCGCCGTGGAGCATGGACGGCTGGCGGCTGGACGTGGTGCATATGCTGGGAGAGGCGGGCGGGGCGCGCAACAATCTCCTGCACGTCACCGGCATCAGCCAGGCGGCGAAGGAGACAAATCCAGAGGCCTATATTGTCGGAGAGCACTTTGGCGACGCCCGCCAGTGGCTGCAGGCCGATGCCGAAGACGCCGCCATGAACTACCGGGGCTTTACCGTGCCGGTGTGGGGTTTTCTGGCTAACACAGATATCTCCTACGATCCGCAGCATATCGATGCGCAGACCTGCGCCGCGTGGATGAACAACTACCGCGCCGGCCTGTCGCACCAGCAGCAGCTGCGCATGTTTAACCAACTCGACAGCCACGACACCGCCCGCTTTATCTCCCTGCTGGGCAAAGAGGTGGATCGCATGCCGTTGGGCGTCGTCTGGCTCTTTACCTGGCCGGGCGTACCCTGTATCTACTACGGCGATGAGGTGGGGTTGGACGGCAACAACGATCCCTTCTGCCGCAAGACCTTCCCGTGGGATAAAGAACGCCAGGATCTCACCCTGCAGGCGCTCTATCAGCGCATGGCAAAACTCAGGCATAAAACTAAAGCGCTGCGCTACGGCGGCTGTCAGGTGATCCACGCCGAAGGGGACATTTTTGTCTTTATGCGGGTCTATCAGCAGCAGCGGCTGCTGGTAGCGATCAACCGGGGAGCGGCAGCTGACGTCACGCTGGCCGCCTCGCCGCTGATGGAGGTGAAGCAGTGGCAGATCAAAGAGGGGAAGGGGGAGATTATGGCGGATACCCTGCACCTGCCGGCGGTCTCTGCCTCGGTCTGGCTGGGAAATTAAGGTGTCAACGCCCGGTGGCGCTACGCTTACCGGGCCTACACCTTGCAACGTGCCTGCGTAGGCCGGGCAAACGTAGTGCCGCCCGGCACGATCGCGTCAGCATGATAACGCCCGGTGGCGCTACGCTTACCGGGCCTACACCTTGCAACGTGCCTGCGTAGGCCGGGCAAACGCAGTGCCGCCCGGCACGATCGCGTCAGCATGATAACGCCCGGTGGCGCTACGCTTACCGGGCCTACAAACCACACCGTGCATGACGTAGGCCGGGCAAACGCAGCGCCGCCCGGCGTTAAAAACTACAGGTTTGTCAGATGTTCGCTGAGGAACTTCGCGACGCCGTCCGGAGAGGCGTTCATGCCCTCTTTACCTTTTTCCCACTGGGCCGGACACACTTCGCCATGCTCTTCGTGGAACTGCAGCGCATCAACCATGCGCAGCATTTCGTCGACGTTACGCCCCAAAGGCAGATCGTTCACCACCTGATGGCGCACGATGCCCGCTTTGTCGATCAGGAAGGAGCCGCGCAGGGCGACGCCCTCGTCCGGATGCTCAATGCCGTAGGCTTTCTGCACTTCGCGTTTGATATCCGCCACCATCGCATACTTCACCGGCCCGATGCCGCCTTTCTCCACCGGGGTATTACGCCAGGCGTTGTGGACAAACTCAGAGTCAAACGAGACGCCGACCACTTCGACGCCGCGCTGCTGAAACTCTTCGTAGCGTTTATCGAAGGCGATCAGCTCTGATGGGCAGACGAAGGTGAAGTCCATCGGCCAGAAGAAGAGAACCGTGGCTTTGCCTGCGGTGTGCTGCTTGAAGTTAAACTTCTCAACGATCTCACCGCTGCCTAAGACCGCTGCGGCGGTAAAGTCCGGGGCCGGACGCGTGACCAGAACCATATTAAATCTCCTTTTAATAATGAGGTTATTTAGCGCAACGCGGCCAGTATAGGAGGGCGAAAAGAGAACGCAATGCTTAAAGCTGCTTATTTTGCGCCTGATCCATCATGCGCGGATAGAACTGCCAGAACAGCGTCTCCAGCGCCGGGTAGTGGGCGTCAAGATCGTGCCAGGAGTCGCGCAGGGCGTCGAGGCGGGGACGGCGGTTAGCCATGCCGTTCAGCACCTGCTGAATAAACGCCATCTCGCGGTAGCGCTCCAGCCAGTTTTCCGACCACAGATAGTTATTGAGGTTGACGAACGGCGGCGGCGATTCCGGCAGAATGGTGACCACCTGGGCGCGGGCGTAACGGACAAACGCAGGCAGCGGCTGGTCAGGAGAGATCTGCGCCCAGTGGCGCGAGAGGAAGTGATCCCACATCACGTCCAGCGTAATGGGCGCGACGCGGCGGGTCTCCGGGCGGAACCAGGCTTTGGCCTCACGCACCTCCGGCAAAGCGTCGGTCAGGGCATCCACGCGCCGGTGCATACGAATACCCTCTACGACCTCGTCAGGGTAGGTGCCGTCCGGGTTGCCGCGCACAAAATCGGCGAGCAAATTACCAGAGAGCGAGCTTTGGGCAAGATGCGCCAAATGTAAATGAGCAAGAAAATTCATCGTCTATTCTTTATCCACAGGCGGGTAACGGTTGCAGGGAGCACGCCCCGGCACTAGACTACCCGCCTCTTAATTATGTCTTGAGTTAGCGTCATGCGTGTTGCCGATTTTTCCTTTGAACTACCTGAATCCCTGATTGCCCACTATCCGCAGCCTGAGCGTAGCAGCTGTCGTTTGCTGTCGCTTGACGGGCCGACGGGGGCGCTGACGCATGGTACTTTCACCGATCTGCTCGATAAGCTCAACCCGGGCGATCTGCTGGTGTTTAACAATACCCGCGTCATCCCGGCACGCCTGTTTGGCCGTAAAGCCAGCGGCGGCAAGATTGAAGTACTGGTCGAACGTATGCTCGATGATAAACGTATTCTGGCACATATTCGCGCCTCTAAGGCGCCGAAGCCGGGTGCGGAGCTGTTGCTGGGCGACGATGAGAGCATCCAGGCCACGATGGTGGCGCGTTACGATGCGCTGTTTGAGGTGGAGTTTAATGATGCGCGCCCGGTGCTGGATATCCTCAACGCCATCGGCCATATGCCGCTGCCGCCCTATATCGACCGTCCGGACGAGGACGCAGACCGCGAGCTGTACCAAACCGTTTACAGTGAAAAGCCGGGTGCGGTTGCCGCGCCAACGGCGGGCCTGCACTTTGACGAGCCGCTGCTCGCTGCGCTGCGCGAGAAGGGCATTGAGCAGGCCTTTGTCACCCTCCACGTGGGGGCAGGTACCTTCCAGCCGGTACGCGTCGACAGCATTGAAGACCACATCATGCACTCCGAGTATGCCGAGGTGCCGCAGGAGGTGGTTGACGCCGTGCTGGCCGCAAAAGCGCGCGGTAACCGGGTGATAGCGGTAGGCACCACCTCTGTACGATCGCTGGAGAGCGCGGCCCAGGCGGCGAAGAGCGATCTCATCGAACCCTTCTTTGGCGATACGCAGATCTTTATCTACCCGGGCTACCAGTACAAGGTGATCGACGCGCTGGTGACCAACTTCCACCTGCCGGAGTCGACGCTGATTATGCTGGTATCGGCATTTGCGGGGTATCAGCACACCATGAACGCCTATCATGCTGCCGTAGAAGAGAAATATCGCTTTTTTAGCTACGGCGATGCGATGTTTATCACGTACAATCCTTCCGCTATTCATGAGCGTGTCGGGGAATAAGTCCGCGACACCGGTTTAAACGTCAGACTGTTTTTCTGATGCTGGAGAGTTAAGTGAAATTTGAACTTGATACCACCGACGGTCGCGCGCGTCGCGGCCGCCTGGTGTTCGATCGTGGCGTAGTGGAAACGCCTGCTTTTATGCCCGTGGGCACCTACGGGACGGTAAAAGGGATGACCCCGGAAGAGGTGGAAGCCACCGGCGCGCAGATCATCCTCGGTAACACCTTCCACCTCTGGCTGCGTCCTGGCCAGGAGATCATGAAGCTGCACGGCGATCTGCACGACTTTATGCAGTGGAAAGGGCCGATTCTTACCGACTCCGGCGGCTTCCAGGTCTTCAGCCTCGGCGATATCCGTAAAATCACCGAAGCGGGGGTGCACTTCCGGAACCCGATCAACGGCGATCCGATCTTCCTCGATCCGGAAAAATCAATGGAGATCCAGTACGATCTCGGATCCGACATCGTGATGATCTTCGATGAGTGTACGCCGTACCCCGCCGACTGGGACTACGCCAAGCGCTCAATGGAGATGTCCCTGCGCTGGGCGCAGCGCAGCCGCGATCGTTTCGACTCGCTGGGCAACAAAAACGCGCTGTTCGGGATTATTCAGGGCAGCGTTTACGAAGATTTACGCGATATCTCAGTCAAGGGTCTGGTAGAGATTGGCTTTGATGGCTACGCTGTCGGCGGTTTGGCTGTCGGTGAGCCGAAGGAAGATATGCACCGCATTTTGGAGCATGTCTGCCCGCAGATCCCGGCGGATAAACCACGTTACCTGATGGGCGTAGGGAAACCGGAAGATCTGGTCGAGGGCGTGCGTCGCGGCATCGATATGTTCGACTGCGTTATGCCAACGCGTAACGCGCGTAACGGTCATCTGTTCGTGACTGAAGGCGTCGTAAAAATCCGTAATGCGAAGCACAAAAGCGACACATCGCCGCTGGATCCGGAGTGTGATTGCTATACGTGTCGCAATTATTCACGTGCTTACTTGCATCATCTGGATCGTTGCAACGAAATATTGGGCGCGCGCCTCAATACTATTCATAACCTGCGTCACTATCAGCGCTTAATGGCTGGTTTACGTAAGGCTATCGAAGAGGGTAAATTAGAGAGCTTCGTGACCGATTTCTACCAACGTCAGGGACGACCGGTTCCACCTTTGAACGTTGATTAATTTAATAATGAGGGAATTTAAATGAGCTTTTTTATTTCTGATGCTGTAGCAGCAGATGCACCGGTAGGTGCAGCTGGCCAGAGTAGCCCGATGTCTCTGATCCTGATGCTGGTGGTGTTCGGTCTGATCTTCTACTTCATGATCCTCCGTCCGCAGCAGAAACGCACTAAAGAGCACAAGAAGCTGATGGACTCCATCGCCAAGGGTGATGAAGTGCTGACTAACGGTGGTCTGGTTGGCCGCGTAACCAAAGTAGCGGAAACTGGCTACATTGCTATCGCGCTGAACGACACCACTGAAGTGGTTATCAAACGTGACTTCGTAGCTGCCGTTCTGCCGAAAGGCACCATGAAGGCGCTGTAATTTACTGTTTTCCCAAAGGGAACTGCCGTGTTAAACCGTTATCCTTTGTGGAAGTACATTATGCTGGTCGTCGTCATTGTCGTCGGCCTGCTTTACGCACTTCCCAACCTCTATGGTGAGGATCCGGCTGTTCAAATCACTGGCGCGCGCGGCGTCGCCGCCAGTGAGCAAACGCTGATCCAGGTCCAGAACACTTTACAAGAACAAAAAATCACCGCTAAGTCTGTGGCACTGGAAGAGGGCGCTATCCTTGCCCGCTTTGACTCCACCGATACGCAGCTGCGCGCCCGCGAGGCGATGATGAGCGTATTGGGCGATAAGTACGTTGTGGCGCTGAACCTTGCTCCGGCTACCCCGCGCTGGCTCTCCATGCTGAAAGCGGAGCCGATGAAGCTCGGCCTCGACCTGCGTGGCGGCGTGCACTTCCTGATGGAAGTGGATATGGACACCGCGCTGTGCAAGCTCCAGGAGCAGAACATGGACAGCCTGCGCAGCGATCTGCGCGAGAAGGGCATTGCCTACACTAACGTGCGTAAAGAAGATAACTACGGCATGAGCATCGTGTTCCGCGACAGCGC
Source organism: Escherichia sp. ESNIH1 (assembly GCA_002918705.1). Taxonomy (GTDB): domain Bacteria; phylum Pseudomonadota; class Gammaproteobacteria; order Enterobacterales; family Enterobacteriaceae; genus Pseudescherichia. Next base: position 80,954 of record PQKR01000011.1, read on the forward strand.
GGCACGTGACAGCGCCATCTCTTATCTGACCCCGCGCCACCGCGATCTGGTTATCAACACCCAGGGCGACAACGCGCTGCGTGCGGTGATGACCGATGCGCGTCTGAGCGAAGCCCGCGAGTACGCGGTGCAGCAGAACATCAACATTCTGCGCAACCGTGTTAACCAGCTGGGCGTCGCTGAGCCGCTGGTGCAGCGCCAGGGCGCTGACCGTATCGTCGTCGAGCTGCCGGGTATTCAGGACACCGCACGCGCGAAAGAGATTCTGGGCGCGACCGCAACGCTTGAGTTCCGTCTGGTCAACACCAACGTCGACAGCTCTGCTGCCGCCTCAGGCCGCGTGCCGGGCGACTCGGAAGTGAAGCAGATGCGCGAAGGGCAGCCGGTTGTGCTGTACAAACGCGTTATTCTGACCGGGGATCACATCACCGACTCCACCTCCAGCCAGGATGAGTACAACCAGCCGCAGGTTAACATCTCGCTCGACAGCGCCGGTGGTAACATCATGTCTAACTTCACCAAGGACAACATCGGCAAGCCGATGGCGACCCTGTTCGTGGAGTACAAAGACAGCGGTAAGAAAGATGCCAACGGCCGCGCCGTGCTGGTGAAACAGGAAGAGGTGATTAACATCGCCAACATCCAGTCTCGCCTTGGCAACAGCTTCCGTATTACCGGCATCAACAACCCGAACGAAGCGCGTCAGCTCTCGCTGCTGCTGCGTGCGGGCGCGCTGATTGCCCCGATCCAGATTGTTGAAGAGCGTACCATCGGCCCAACCCTTGGGATGCAGAACATTCAGCAGGGTCTGGAAGCCTGCCTGGCGGGCCTCGCTGCCTCCATCATCTTCATGGTCTTCTTCTATAAGAAGTTCGGCCTGATCGCGACCTCGGCGCTCATCGCTAACCTGGTGCTGATCGTTGGCGTGATGTCTCTGCTGCCGGGGGCCACCCTGACCATGCCGGGCATTGCGGGGATCGTCTTAACCCTTGCGGTAGCGGTGGATGCGAACGTCCTGATTAACGAACGTATCAAAGAAGAGTTGAGCAACGGCCGCTCGGTACAGCAGGCAATCGACGAAGGTTACAAAGGCGCGTTTAGCTCCATCTTTGACGCCAACGTCACGACGCTTATCAAGGTCATCATCCTGTATGCCGTAGGCACCGGGGCAATTAAAGGCTTTGCGATTACTACCGGTATCGGTGTGGCGACGTCAATGTTTACCGCCATCGTCGGTACGCGTGCCATCGTAAACCTGTTGTACGGCGGCAAACGCATCAACAAGCTGTCTATCTGAGGAGTGCGTTGTGGCACAGGAATATACTGTTGAACAATTGAACCACGGGCGTAAAGTCTATGACTTTATGCGCTGGGATTACTGGGCTTTCGGCATCTCCGGGTTTCTGCTGATCCTGTCGATTATCATTATCGGCGTGCGCGGCTTTAACTGGGGTCTCGACTTCACCGGCGGTACGGTCATTGAAATCTCGCTGGAAAAACCGGCCGATATGGACATGATGCGTGACGCGCTGCAGAAAGCCGGTTTTGAGGATCCGCTGCTGCAGAACTTTGGCAGCAGCCGTGACATCATGGTGCGTATGCCGCCTGCCGAAGGGGCAACCGGTGGCCAGGCGCTGGGCAGCAAAGTGGTGAGCGTGATTAACGAGGCCACCAGCCAGAACGCGGCGGTAAAACGCATCGAGTTCGTGGGGCCAAGCGTCGGTGCCGATCTGGCACAGAACGGTGCGATGGCGCTGCTGGTAGCGCTGATCTCTATCCTGGTTTACGTCGGCTTCCGCTTCGAGTGGCGTCTGGCGGCAGGGGTGGTTATCGCGCTGGCGCACGACGTGATCATCACGATGGGTGTGCTGTCGCTGTTCCATATCGAGATCGACCTGACCATCGTGGCATCGCTGATGTCCGTTATCGGCTACTCGCTTAACGACAGCATCGTGGTTTCCGACCGTATTCGTGAGAACTTCCGCAAAATTCGTCGCGGGACGCCTTACGAGATCTTTAACGTGTCGCTGACCCAGACGCTGCACCGTACCTTGATCACCTCAGGCACCACCTTAGTGGTTATCCTGATGCTCTACCTCTTCGGTGGCGCAATGCTGCAGGGCTTCTCGCTGACCATGCTGATCGGTGTTTCCATCGGTACAGCATCGTCTATCTACGTGGCCTCGGCGCTGGCGCTGAAGCTCGGGATGAGACGTGAGCATCTGCTGCAGCAGAAGGTGGAGAAAGAGGGGGCGGATCAGCCGTCAATCCTGCCGTAACCGGCTCTTCGCTAATAAAAAAGCCAGCAATTACGCTGGCTTTTTTTATGTCTGACGCCGGGTGGCGCTGCGCTTATCCGGCCTACGTTTCGTGCTTTTGTAGGCCCCGCAAGCTTAGAAGTTGTAACCTGCCACCAGGTAACCACCCCAGCCGGTAGAGCGGACGTTGAAGTTGCCGCTGCCGAAGTTCAGGCTGGCATCGTCATTCCACTGGCCGCCGTTGTGCCAGTAACGCGCGACCACCGAGTAGTGCCAGTGATCGTAGTTCAGAGCCAGAATGTGGCTGGAGGCGATAGAGTCGTTGGTACGCGCCTGCATGCCGTTCAGATCGCGGAAATCTTTGTCGCCCAGCTCGGAACCCCAGTCAAAGTTAGTGAAGCCGATATAGCTCAGCTGGCCGCCCCACAGCTGGGTAATCGGCACAAAGTATTTCACCTTGAAGCGGTAGCCATCCCACTCGTTCTCGTTCGCGGCTTCGTAGTTCTGCCACTGGTACTTAGCATAGACGTTCAGGGAGAGGCTCATCGGCAGGCCGGTATCGATGTCTGTACCCAGACCCATGTACCAGGTGCTCTGACGGCCCGCTTTGTTGCGGCCCATGTCGTAGATGTAGTTATTCGCGAAATACCACTCTTTGAACGGACCAAACGCCAGGCTGGTGCCGGTCAGCTTGTCGATAGAGAAGCGAGGTTCAATCTCCATAAACAGCGGGGAGCCGTGGTTCCAGATACCCTGCGCGGTGCTGTTGCCACCGAAGAAGACCGGCGCATCCATGTAGCCATAGAAGTCAAACCAATCCTTTTTGGCGAACGCTTCGTACTCCAGGTAGGTATCGTTACGAATAGTCGGCCCGAAACGGGTGTGGTAGCTGCCTACCACGTTAACGCTCTGATGCCACCAGTCGGAGACGAACTCGCTGTTGCTGGTTTCGGCCGCATTCACGGCGAAGATGGAGGAGAGCGCAAGTGCCGCACCGGCGACGAGTAAAGTTTTTTTCATATTTATGCCACTGATTGAAGTCCCTGACGGGATCGAAAGAATGCTGTTGATGCTTTTCAAAATGTTTCGACTTTCTGCGGGCCTATTATAAGTTTCCTTGCTCACAAAAATATGTGTTGTTTCACAGATCCATCATATACGTAATCGATTGCGTTCACGTTTGCGTAGATAAAACGGGGCGATTGTACTGGCAATCTGCGGCATTGCCAATATTTGAGGTTTGAAGAGGGGAAAGTTAAAAGAGGAAGATTAGGCGAAGGGCGGCGCTGCGCCCTTACAGAAAGTAACCGAGTGTGACCTTATTGCATATTGGCTGGCTGAATATCGTGAATGCGGATAAAACCAAGCTGTTCGGGGGTGATGCCGTTGAGCTGCAGCGGAACGCTGACGTCGCTCGGCGCAAGCGTGCTGGCTGGGGCGCTAATCAGCTGGTTCTGGACGTTAACTTCCTGCGGGTTCTCCGTGGTACCCTGAATTTGCCCCCACTCAACCGTGCCGCTAAAGGCGGGCAGCGGCGTATTCGACTCACCCTGAATGAGCAGCGTCAGGCGCGTTCCGCCGGCGTTGGGAGCAATATCTTTCATTGACATGCGCAGCATGCCGAGCTGACTGTTCAGCCGCGCCGGGGTATTGGCGCCGGGCAGCAGATAGACACCGCTCTCAGATTTGGCGTTCAGGCTGTTCTGCTGGGTGATCTTCACCGTCTCCTGGTTGAGCTTGCTCATCTCTTTGTTGAGCGTGCTCACGCTCTGGTGCAGCTGGCGAACCTCGCTCTGCTGGGCGCAGGCGCTAAGGGTAAACAGGCTCCCCAGCAGGGCGAGCTTCAGATAACGGCTTGTCATGGTAGCGGTTTCCTTAAACGTGTTATTGCCTGTAAGGGTAGATCGTTCCGCCGCGCTTGACATCGATCCTTTATCCCAAAAGTGCTGATGCCTTTGTTGTCGCGGCATATCGGGTTAAAATAGATTTCAGTTAATATTATCTTCAGGACGCCGTATGCATTGCCCATTCTGTTTCGCCGTGGATACCAAAGTAATTGACTCTCGCCTGGTGGGCGAAGGCTCCTCCGTTCGCCGTCGTCGCCAGTGTCTGGTGTGCAACGAGCGCTTCACGACCTTCGAAGTGGCGGAGCTGGTGATGCCGCGCGTGGTGAAGAGCAACGAGGTCCGTGAACCGTTTAACGAAGACAAATTACGCAGCGGCATGCTTAAGGCACTGGAAAAACGCCCGGTCAGCGCCGATGACGTTGAAATGGCCCTCAACCATATTAAATCTCAGCTGCGGGCCACCGGTGAACGTGAGATCCCCAGCAAGATGATTGGCAACCTGGTCATGGAGCAGCTTAAGAAGCTCGATAAAGTGGCCTATATCCGCTTTGCCTCCGTCTACCGCAGCTTTGAAGATATCCGCGAATTTGGCGAAGAGATCGCCCGCTTACAGGACTAGGCCCATGCTGGACGACAAGCAGGACAACAAGCAGGACGAGCTCTACATGGCTCGTGCGCTGAAGCTGGCGCAGCGCGGACGTTATACCACCCATCCTAATCCCAATGTGGGCTGTGTTATTGTAAAAAATGGCGAAATCGTCGGGGAGGGGTTTCACTTCCGCGCCGGGGAGCCGCATGCGGAGGTGCATGCCCTGCGCATGGCGGGAGATCGCGCCCGGGGAGCCACCGCCTATGTGACGCTGGAGCCGTGCAGCCATCATGGCCGGACGCCACCCTGCTGTGAAGCATTAATTAACGCTGGCGTTGCCCGCGTCGTCGCAGCGATGCAGGATCCCAACCCGCAGGTCGCGGGCCGGGGGCTATATCGTCTCTCTCAGGAGGGGATCGAGGTCAGCCACGGCCTGATGATGAGCGAGGCGGAGCGGCTTAACCGCGGCTTTCTCAAGCGCATGCGTACCGGTTTTCCCTGGATCCAGCTTAAGCTTGGCGCGTCGCTGGACGGACGCACGGCGATGGCCAACGGCGAAAGCCAGTGGATCACCTCGCCCGAGGCGCGCCGGGACGTTCAGCGCCTGCGCGCCCAGAGCCACGCGATATTAACCAGCAGCGCCACGGTGCTGGCGGACGATCCGGCTCTGACCGTACGCTGGGATGAATTAGGTGCCGATACCCAGGCGCGCTACTCTCAGGCGGATGTGCGCCAGCCGGTGCGCATCGTGGTCGACAGCCAGAATCGCGTGACGCCGACGCACCGTCTTGTTCAGCAGCCAGGGGAAACCTGGTTTGCCCGCACCCGTGCCGACGAGCGCCAGTGGCCGGACGGGGTACGCTCTATTTTGGTTCCAGAGCATAACGGCCATCTCGATCTGGTTTCGCTGATGATGCTGCTGGGACGCGAGCAGATCAACAGCATCTGGGTAGAGGCGGGCGCGCAGATGGCCGGCGCGCTGCTGCAGGCCGGGCTGGTGGACGAGCTGATTGTCTATCTGGCGCCGAAGCTGTTAGGCAGCGAGGCGCGTGGCCTTTGCGTTCTGCCTGGGCTTGAGAGCCTGGCGGCCGCACCGGCGCTAAAATTCACTGAAATACGTCAGGTAGGCCCGGATCTGTGCCTGCATCTGATCCCCGCGTAGTGCGCTCGTAAAAGGGAAGCAGTGCGTAAAATAGTATGATAAAATCCGCCCCCCTGCGGGGGCTATATGAGAACCCTAAGGTAAGTTTATGAACATTATTGAAGCTACTGTTGCTGCCCCGGACGCTCGCGTCGCCATCACCATTGCGCGTTTCAACAACTTCATCAACGACAGCCTGCTGGAAGGCGCTATCGACGCCCTGAAGCGTATCGGCCAGGTTAAAGATGAAAACATCACCGTTGTTTGGGTTCCAGGTGCTTATGAGCTGCCTCTGGCGGCGGGCGCGCTGGCAAAAGCCGGTAAATACGATGCGATTATTGCGCTCGGCACGGTGATCCGTGGCGGTACGGCACACTTCGAATACGTGGCGGGCGGCGCAAGCAACGGCCTGGCGCACGTTGCCCAGGAGAGCGCCATTCCGGTAGCCTTTGGTGTGCTCACCACTGAAAGTATTGAACAAGCCATCGAACGCGCTGGCACGAAAGCGGGTAACAAGGGTGCTGAAGCAGCACTGACCGCGCTTGAAATGATTAATGTATTGAAAGCCATCCAAGGCTGATTTTTGTAAGGGGAATTCCGTGAAACCTGCTGCTCGTCGCCGCGCCCGTGAGTGTGCCGTTCAGGCGCTTTACTCCTGGCAGTTGTCCCAGAACGACATCGCCGATGTTGAATACCAGTTCCTGGCGGAACAGGATGTCAAAGACGTAGACATCGCTTACTTCCGCGAGCTGCTGTCCGGGGTGGCGACTAACAGCGCATATCTCGACGGCCTGATGAAGCCTTATCTGTCCCGCCTGCTTGAAGAGCTGGGCCAGGTTGAGAAAGCGGTACTGCGTATCGCGCTGTTCGAACTCTCCAAACGTGATGACGTGCCGTACAAGGTTGCCATCAACGAAGCCATTGAGCTGGCGAAGACGTTTGGCGCAGAGGACAGCCACAAGTTTGTGAATGGCGTGCTGGATAAAGCCGCACCCGCGATCCGCCCCCACAAAAAGTAATCTCAAGGCCGGTACGGCGGAGCGCAGTTGCCGCTTCGCCCCGGCCTTACTTTTTTCTTCTGCTGAGGCATAGCGTATGGCATGCGGCGAATTCTCCCTTATTGCCCGTTACTTTAACCGTGTCAGACGTGCGCGTCTGGATGTCGAAACCGGCATCGGCGATGACTGCGCGCTGCTGAACGTTCCGGAAAAACAGACGCTGGCAATCAGTACCGATACGCTGGTATCGGGCATTCATTTTCTCCCGGATATCGATCCTGCCGACCTGGCTTATAAAGCGCTGGCGGTAAACCTAAGCGATCTGGCGGCGATGGGGGCTGACCCGGCGTGGCTGACCCTGGCGCTGACCCTGCCAGAGGTCGACGAACCCTGGCTGAAAGCGTTTAGCGACAGCCTGTTTGAACAGCTTAGCTACTACGATATGCAGCTGATCGGTGGCGACACGACCCGTGGGCCGCTCTCTATGACGCTGGGTATTCACGGCTACGTTCCCGTGGGCCGGGCGCTGAAACGCTCTGGCGCGAAACCGGGAGATTGGATCTACGTCACCGGCACGCCGGGCGACAGCGCCGCCGGGCTGGCGATCCTTCAGGATCGTTTGCAGGTAGACGATCCCAAAGACGCCGACTGGCTGATCAAACGCCATCTGCGCCCGACGCCGCGTATTTTACATGGCCAGGCGCTGCGCGATCTGGCTAACTCAGCTATCGATCTCTCCGACGGGCTGATCTCCGACCTGGGGCACATTTTGCAGGCCAGCGAGTGTGGAGCGATTATCGACGTTGATGCGCTGCCGTACTCGGACGCGCTGCGTCGCCATGTGGATCCGGATCAGGCCCTGCGCTGGGCACTGGGCGGCGGCGAAGATTACGAACTCTGCTTCACCGTGCCCGAGCTTAACCGCGGTGCGCTGGAGGTGGCGATTGGTCAGCTGGGCACTCCCTATACCTGCATCGGGCAGATGAGCGCCGATGTTGACGGCATCAGCTTTACCCGCGAGGGCAGGGCAGTGACTTTTGACTGGAAAGGATATGACCATTTTGCCGCGCACTAAAGATATCGCTAAAAGCCGCCTGAATTTGCGCAATCCGTGGCACCTGTTGGCCACCGGGTTTGGCAGTGGCCTGAGCCCGGTGGTGCCAGGAACGATGGGCTCCCTGGCGGCGATCCCGTTCTGGTATCTGATGACCTTCCTGCCGTGGCAGCTCTACTCGATGGTTGTCATGCTCTCTATCTGTATTGGCGTCTACCTGTGTCACCAGACGGCAAAAGATATGGGCGTACACGATCACGGCAGCATTGTCTGGGATGAGTTTATTGGGATGTGGATCACCCTGATGGCGCTCCCCACCAACGACTGGCAGTGGGTGGCCGCCGGGTTTGTGCTGTTCCGCATCTTTGATATGTGGAAACCCTGGCCGATCCGCTGGTTTGACCGCAACGTACACGGTGGGATGGGTATCATCGTCGATGATATTGTCGCCGGGATCGTGGCGGCGGGGATCCTTTACGTCCTTGGCCATCACTGGCCCATTGGTATCCTTTAGCCTCGTAAAATGCCGGATGGCGGCGGTAACGCCTTATCCGGCCTGGGTGTTCCAGATCAACCGAACCTATTTGAATCCGACAACCGGATGCTGCTTGTAGGGCGTCTCCAGCTCGGCAATCTGCTCTGGCGTCAGGGTTAACTCTACCGCCTGGATCAGGTCTTCAAGCTGCTCTTCCCGCGATGCGCCGATAATCGGTGCGGCAACGCCGGGCTTGCTCAGCAGCCAGGCAATGGCTACCTGCGCCCGGGTCGCGCCGGTCTCTTCCGCGATCCCCGCCAGCCGCTCGGCAATCTGCGCGTCCCCGGCGTCGCTTTCGTTATAGAGCGTTTTACCAAATTCATCCGACACCGAGCGAGCGGTGGTTTCCCCCCACGGGCGGGTCAGACGACCGCGCGCCAGCGGACTCCACGGGATCACCGCGACGCCTTCCCGGTAGCAGAGCGGCAGCATCTCGCGCTCTTCCTCACGGTAGATGAGATTGTAATGGTTCTGCATGGTCACGAAGCGCGCCCAGCCGTTTTGATCCTGAAGCGCCAGCGCCTGAGCGAACTGCGAGGCGTGCATAGATGATGCGCCGATGTAGCGCGCCTTACCGGCCTTCACTACCTCATCCAGCGCCTCCAGCGTCTCTTCGATCGGGGTATTATAGTCCCAGCGGTGGATCTGTAGCAGGTCAACATACTCCATGCCGAGGCGGCGCAGGCTGTCGTCAATCGAGCGCAGGATCTGCGGGCGGGAAAGCCCTTCCGGCAGATCGCCCACCTGGTGATAGACCTTGGTGGCGACGACGACCTCTTCGCGGCGGGCGAAATCCTTCAGCGCCCGGCCCACAATCTCTTCGCTGCTGCCGTCGGAGTAGCTGTTTGCGGTGTCGAAAAAGTTGATGCCGCCCTCAAGGGCGTGCTTGATGATGAGACGGCTGCTCTCTTCTGGCAGGGTCCAGGCATGATTGCCCCGGTCCGGTTCGCCAAAGGTCATACAGCCAAGACAAAGACGGGAAACCTTAAGATCCGTTGTTCCTAACGTATTGTATTGCATGGTTCCACTCCTGCATAAGGGTACGAGTACCCTTAAGCATAGCAGGAGCGGAACCGGAGGCTCAGGCCAGCCAGGTCTGAATTTTTGCGGTGATACCGGCGGCGTCGAGACCCAGCTCGATGCGCGCCTCCTCCTGCGTGCCCTGCGGAATAAAGTAGTCCGGCAGGCCGAGGTTGAGAACCGGAACCGGTTTGCGGTTAGCCATCAGCACCTCGTTCACGCCGCTGCCCGCGCCGCCGATAATAGCGTTCTCTTCCAGAGTGACCAGCGACGCATGGGTCGCAGCCAGCTCAAGGATCAGCGCCTCGTCGAGAGGCTTCACAAAACGCATATCCACCAGCGTGGCGTTCAGCGTCTCGGCCGCTTGTTCCGCCTCCGGCAGCAGGGTGCCGAAGTTGAGGATCGCGATCGCTTCACCCTGGCGTTTCACCACGCCTTTTCCGATAGGCAGCGCGGCCAGCGGCTCAAGCGTCACGCCCACGGCGTTACCGCGCGGATAGCGTACGGCGCTCGGGCCTTCGCTGTAGTGATAGCCGGTGTAGAGCATCTGACGACACTCGTTCTCATCGCTTGGGGTCATGATCACCATCTCCGGCACGCAGCGCAGGAAGGAGATATCAAATGCCCCCTGATGTGTCTGCCCATCCGCGCCGACAATCCCCGCCCGGTCAATAGCAAACAGCACCGGCAGCTTCTGGATCGCGACGTCATGGATCACCTGATCGTAAGCGCGTTGCAGGAAGGTAGAGTAGATCGCCACCACCGGCTTATAGCCGCCGATCGCCAGCCCGGCGGCAAAGGTCACCGCGTGCTGCTCGGCAATCGCCACGTCAAAGTACTGCTGCGGATACTTGCGGGAGAACTCTACCATGCCGGAACCTTCGCGCATCGCGGGCGTCACGGCCATCAGCTTGTTGTCCTTCGCCGCCGTCTCGCACAGCCAGTCGCCAAAGATTTTTGAGTAGGAGGGCATGCCGCCGCTGCTTTTTGGCAGCGTACCTTTGGCCGGATCGAATTTCGGTACGGCGTGGAAGGTGATCGGATCTTTTTCGGCTGGCTCGTAGCCGCGCCCTTTTTTGGTCATAATGTGCAGGAACTGCGGACCCTTCAGGTCGCGCATGTTCTTCAGCGTGGTAACCAGGCCCAGTACGTCATGACCGTCGACAGGTCCGATGTAGTTAAAGCCCAGCTCTTCAAACAGGGTGCCAGGCACGACCATGCCCTTAATATGCTCTTCGGTGCGCTTCAGTAGCTCTTTGATCGGCGGCACATTGGAGAAGACCCGCTTTCCGCCCTCGCGCAGGGTCGAGTAGAGCTTACCCGAAAGCAGCTGCGCCAGGTGGTTGTTGAGCGCGCCGACGTTTTCGGAAATCGACATCTCGTTGTCGTTGAGGATCACCAGCATATCCGGCCTGATATCACCGGCGTGGTTCATCGCCTCGAAAGCCATGCCAGCGGTGATCGCCCCGTCGCCAATTACGCAGACGGTACGGCGCTGTTTGCCCTCTTTCTCCGCCGCCACTGCAATGCCGATTCCGGCGCTGATTGAGGTCGACGAGTGGCCGACGCTCAGCACGTCATATTCGCTCTCGCCGCGCCACGGGAAGGGGTGCAGGCCGCCTTTCTGCCGGATGGTATCGATGCGATCCCGGCGGCCGGTCAGGATTTTGTGTGGATAAGCCTGATGGCCGACGTCCCAGATAAGCTGATCGAACGGCGTATTGTAGACATAGTGCAGCGCCACGGTCAGCTCAACCGTGCCAAGCCCGGAGGCGAAGTGGCCGCTGGAGCGGCTCACGCTGTCGAGAAGATAGCGGCGCAGCTCGTCGCAAAGCTTTGGCAGGCTCTCTTTGGGCAGCAGGCGCAGATCCTGAGTGGCGTTAACCAGCGCCAGGGTCGGGTATTTGGCAGTATCAAAACTCATCAGAGACTCATTGTTGTTTATTTATCACGCTGAATTATAAAGTCGGCCAGCGCTTCCAGGGTCGAGGTGTCCAGAGAGTAGGCGGCCAGCTGCGCTAACGCGCTGCGGGCGTCGTCAATCAGGTCACGGGCTTTCGTGCGGGCTTGCTCAAGGCCCAGCAGGGCAGGATAGGTGCTTTTACCAAGCTGCTGATCGGCCCCCTGACGTTTGCCGAGAGTTGCAGTATCACCCACCACATCCAGAATGTCATCCTGTACCTGGAATGCCAGACCGATAGATTCGGCGTAGCGATCGAGAATGGGCAGCACCTTACGTCCTCTCTCGCCTGCGCTTAATGCGCCCATGCGCACCGCCGCGCGGATCAGCGCCCCGGTTTTATGCCGGTGGATACGCTCCAGCTCGGCAAGCTGAACCTGTTTGCCTTCGGCTTCCATATCCAGCGCCTGTCCGCCGCACATGCCTGCAACGCCGCTGGCCTGCGCCAGCTCGGCCACCATCGCCAGACGATCGCGATCGGTAACTTCCGGCATCGGCGCATCGGCAAGGATAGAGAATGCCAGCGTCTGCAGGGCATCGCCAGCCAGAATGGCGCTCGCCTCACCGTATTTAATATGGCAGGTCGGCTGACCCCGACGCAGATCGTCATTGTCCATTGCCGGCAGATCGTCATGGATCAGGGAGTAGGCATGAATGCACTCCACGGCGGCGGCGGGCGCATCCAGCGTGTGTGCGCTGACGCCAAACATGCTGCCTGTCGCATAGACCAGAAACGGTCGCAGGCGTTTGCCGCCTAATAGTGCGCCATAGTTCATGGCCTCAACCAGAGGAGTGTTCTGAAAGGGCAGGGGGGCGATGAAACGTCGCAGTGCGGCATTGGCCTGTTCGACGCAGGTCTCTAATTGCGCTGTAAAATCCATATTACTCGGCGTCCGGGGTAAAGGGAGTGAGCGGGGCCTCGTCCTGTTCTGAGAGCAGGATCTGCACGCGCTGTTCTGCCTGCTGTAACTTCGTCTGTCCCTGGCGTGCCAGCTGCACGCCGCGTTCGAATTCGCTCAGTGCCTCTTCAAGAGGCAGATCGCCGCTCTCAAGGCGGGTCACTATCTGTTCCAGCTCGGTAAGTGCCGTTTCAAAGCTGGCCGGTGCGTCGTTTTTCTTTGCCATAAGGATGTCTGACTCTCGTTTTATTCATCTGCGCTATGGTAGCGAAGTCGTGCCGCGTATTAAATAACGCGCAATGGTCATGTGGTGTGCAAGGTCGACCGCGATGGTGGTATACTTGCGCGCCTGGATGCAGCCGCGGTTAGGGGCTGCTGTATTAATCCCCCACAAGTCCACTATGCGACTTGCCAAAGAACCTTTGCCGCCATGAAGTTTATCATTAAATTGTTCCCGGAAATCACCATCAAAAGCCAATCCGTGCGTTTGCGCTTTATTAAAATTTTAACCGGAAACATTCGTAACGTTCTGAAGTACCATGACGAAGAGATTAAAGTTGTTCGTCACTGGGACCACGTGGAAGTTCGCACGAAAGACGAGACCCTGCGTCCTGCTATCCGCGATGCGCTGACCCGTATTCCGGGTATCCACCATATTCTGGAGGTAGAAGATGTCCCTTATACCTCTCTGCACGACATTTTCGAGAAGGCGCTGGCGCAGTATCGCGAGCAGCTGGAGGGTAAAACCTTCTGCGTGCGCGTGAAACGTCGCGGTAAACATGATTTTAGCTCTATTGAGGTAGAACGCTACGTCGGTGGCGGCCTGAATCAGCATATTGAGAGCGCCCGCGTAAAATTGACCCACCCGGATTTCACGGTCCATCTGGAGATTGAAGACGATCGCCTGCTGCTGGTAACGGGCCGTTCTGAAGGCATCGGCGGTTTCCCTATCGGTACTCAGGAGGATGTCCTGTCGCTAATCTCCGGTGGCTTTGACTCCAGCGTCTCCAGTTATATGCTGATGCGCCGTGGCTGCCGCGTACACTACTGCTTCTTTAATCTCGGTGGCGCAGCACATGAGATTGGCGTGCGTCAGGTAGCCCACTACCTGTGGAACCGCTTCGGCAGCTCGCACCGCGTACGCTTTGTGGCGATTAACTTTGAGCCGGTCGTCGGCGAGATCCTGGAAAAAGTAGACGACGGCCAGATGGGTGTCGTGCTGAAGCGCATGATGGTGCGTGCGGCCTCGAAGGTCGCCGAGCGCTACGGCGTGCAGGCCCTGGTTACCGGTGAAGCGCTGGGCCAGGTCTCCAGCCAGACCCTGACCAACCTGCGCCTGATCGACAACGTCTCCGATACGCTGATCCTGCGCCCGCTGATCTCCCACGATAAAGAGCACATTATCGACGTGGCGCGGGCGATCGGCACGGAAGACTTCTCCCGCACCATGCCGGAGTACTGCGGGGTGATCTCTAAAAGCCCGACGGTAAAAGCGGTGAAGGCCAAGATCGAAGCCGAAGAGCAGAACTTCGATTTTGCGATCCTTGATCGGGTGGTGGAAGAGGCGACCAACGTCGACATCCGCGAGATCGCTCAGCAGACCGAGCAGGAAGTGGTTGAGGTAGAGACCGTGACCGGCTTTGGGCCGAACGATGTCGTGCTGGATATCCGCTCTCCGGACGATCAGGAGAGCAAACCGCTGGCGGTGGAGGGCGTCGACGTAGTGACGCTGCCGTTCTACAAGCTGAGCAGCAAATTTGGCGATCTCGATCAGAGCAAAACCTGGCTGCTGTGGTGCGAGCGTGGGGTGATGAGCCGTCTGCAGGCGCTCTACCTGCATGAGCAGGGCTTCACCAACGTCAAGGTTTATCGCCCATAAGAGAACGCCCGGCGGCGCAGGCTTGCCGGGCCTACATAGTGCATGATGTAGGCCGGGTCAGGCGAAGCTGCCACCCGGCGTTTTATTTCCTACGCTTCGTAAAAGTTATAGATCCCCGCCGCCATTACCAGCTGGGACGCTACCTCATGCGCCTTCTCGCGCCCGACCAAGAGGTCGATAATCTTTAGCGCAAAATCGATTGATGTTCCCGGACCCTGGCTGGTAAGCAGATTCACCCGGGGATCCCAGACCACGCGCTTATCCTGCCACTGCTCTTCGGGGATACGATCCTTCAGCGCCGGAAAACCGGTCATATTGCCGATAGGGAAGATAGCGTGCGGGACCAGCACGATCCCTGCCGCCGCGCAGATGGCCGCCACGATCCGCCCCGAACGGTGGAACTGCTTTACCGTCTCGACCAGCAGGGGACTATCACGAAAGCACTCCGCACCCTTAACGCCGCCGGGCAGAACAATCACGTCATAGTCGCCGTCGGCAACCTCTACCAGCGGGGCGTCAGCCAGCAGCTTGACGCCGCGGGAGCAGGTCACGGTTAGATTGCCGTCGCTGGCCACGCTGGCGGTGGTGACCTTAATGCCGCCGCGGACCAGCAGGTCGATGGTGGTGACCGCTTCAGTCTCTTCGCTACCAGGGGCGAGGCATATCAGTGCCGATGCGCTCATACTCACTCTCCTTACGTTTAATCTGTTCATAGAGCCGGGTATTTTCCGGCACTGCGATACCGTGGGCGCGAGCGCGGCGGAGCAGATAACCGGTGATGTAATCCGCTTCGGTACGGCGCTGGGCACGGACGTCCTGCAGCATGGATGAGATATTTTCCGCTGTATTATTAATCACCTGATTAACGTAATAGAGCAGGTCATCCGCCGAGGTGTGGTGACCTTCGCGCTCCATGACTGCCGCCACCTCATTACAGATGGCCTCGGTCAGCTCCGGATGCGCCAGCAGTTCGCCGTTTGGGCAGTTCCATAGGGCGGTGAGCGGGTTAATCACACAGTTAACCGCCAGCTTACGCCACAGTTGCGGGCGGATGGTGTTATGCCAGGCCACGTCCGGTAAGACCTCCTGCAAGGAGTCCGCCAGGTAGCTGTAGTCGCCGTCCTGCTGCCGGGCGGGGCCGATATGGGTCGTACCGCTGGCAACGTGAATAATAATATTGCCGTCCCGGCGGGCGGCGTGGGTAGTAATGCCCATCAGCAGCGGGTGGGGGATCGCTTTTAACTCCTCCACCGTGCCCATGCCGTTATGAATGAGCAGTATCGGCGTGGTAGCGGGCAACAGAGAGGCCAGGCTTTTTACCGCATCGGAGACCTGCCACGCCTTAAGCGTGACCAGCAGCAGATCGCTCTGGGCCAAAAAATCGGGATCGTTCGCCGTCAGGGATTCGTTGAACACGCTGCCGTCTTCGGCAATCACGTTGACGCTGCAGTAGGGCTGGGGCACCCGCAGCCAACCCTGCACCTCATGGCCACGCTTACACAGCGCGGCAAGCCACAGTTGCCCTAATGCTCCGCATCCAAGCACGGTTATTTTCATTGTTCCTCCTCACCTGCAACAGCGCCAGGTGGCGATGCGTTAAGTATAGCGCCGTCGGCTAAGCTTCTCGTTATGTCCTGTTGCGGGTATTATGCATCGCAACAAAAGTGAAAGGAGAAGAAAAGATGCCATCTTTCGATATTGTTTCTGAAGTTGACCTTCAGGAAGTACGTAACGGCGTAGACAACGCCAGCCGTGAAGTTGAGTCACGTTTCGATTTTCGTGGCGTAGAGGCATCGTTTGAGCTGAACGATGCCAATAAGACCATCAAGGTACTGAGCGAATCTGACTTTCAGGTCAATCAGCTGCTGGATATCCTGCGCGCCAAGCTGCTGAAGCGCGGCATTGAAGGAACCTCGCTTGATGTGCCGGAAGAGTTTGTGCACAGCGGTAAAACCTGGTTTGTGGAAGCCAAGCTGAAGCAGGGGATTGAGAGCGCGGTGCAGAAAAAGATTGTTAAGCTTATCAAAGACAGCAAGCTGAAAGTGCAGGCGCAGATTCAGGGGGAGGAGATCCGCGTCACCGGTAAATCCCGCGACGATCTGCAGTCGGTGATGGCGCTGGTGCGCGGTGGCGATCTGGGACAGCCGTTCCAGTTCAAAAACTTCCGCGATTAATAAAAATGCCCGGTTATCCGGGCATTTTTTTATCTTTGTAGGCCCGGCAAGCAGAGCGCCGCCGGGCTTTTTTTACGCTCTGAGCGCCTGCTCAACCTCAAAACGATTCGTTATTTTGCTGTCGATTTTCACGTAGGCGCTGCGCTCTTCCGGGACGATCAGCACCTCGCTGACGCCCGCTTTGCTCTCCAGCTGCTGCTTAAGCGTATCGGTAATCACCACATCATCCGGGATCTCCACGCGCAGGCTGCTGACGTAGGGCGGCTCCTGCATGGTGCTGGCGACCAGCAGCCATACGGTGGCGAGCAGCGCGCCTGCCAGGAAGACCGTCTGGGAGTCGAACAGGCCGTCAACCCAGCCCCCCAGCGAGCCGCCAATGGCGACGCCGATAAACTGGCTGGTGGAGTAGATCCCCATCGCCGTGCCTTTATAGCCTGCGGGTGCCTCTTTGCTGATCAGCGAGGGGAGGAGGGCCTCCATCAGGTTGAAGGCCAGGAAAAAGAGCTGGACGCCTGCCACCAGCTCCCAGAAGTGCGGCCCGGCGCCCCAGAGCACAATCTCAGCAATCAGCAGGACGATGACGCAGAAGATAAATACCCGCTTCATATGGCGCTTCACTTCGGCGTAGATAATAAACGGCACCACGCTGACAAAAGAGATAAGCATCGTCACCAGATAGATTTTCCAGTGTTCCGCCGCCGGGAAGCCTGCGGCCTCCATCTGGCCTGGCAGAGCAACAAAGGTGGACATCAGCAGGATATGCAGGCACATGATGCCGAAGTTGAGCTTCAGCAGCGGCGGGCTGGCAATCACTTTACTAAAGCAGCCTTTAACCATCCCCGACTCACGATTCAGCACGTGATTTTTACTGTCCGGCACAACCCACAGCGTCAGAATAATGCCCGCCGTCGCCAGGCCAGCAATCATCCAGAACAGGGCGTGCAGCCCCAGCCGATGGGTAACGATGGGGCCTAGCACCATCGCAATGGCAAAGGTAATGCCGAAGCTAACGCCGATAAAGGCCATCGCCTTGGTGCGGTTCTGCTCGCGGGTTAAGTCAGAGAGCAGGGCCATGACCGCGGCGGCAATGGCGCCGGAGCCCTGCAGGGCGCGGCCAAGAATAATGCCCCAGATCGAATCTGAGAGGGCGGCAATCACGCTGCCAATGACAAAAATCACCAGCCCGCCGACGATCAGCGGCTTACGGCCAATGCGATCCGACAGCAGGCCGAAAGGGATCTGGAATACCGCCTGCGCCAGGCCATAGATGCCAATAGCAAAGCCGATCAGCGCTTCGCTGGCCCCCTGTAGCGCCATGCCATAGGTGGTCAGAACGGGCAGGACCATAAACATGCCGAGCATACGCAGCGAGAATACTGTCCCTAAACCCCAGGTGGCGCGTAGCTCGCCCGGCGTCATTTTATAGTCGTTCATTACTACCTCAATCAAAAAACCGGACACAGTATAGTGCAGGGGAGGGCGGGGCGGGTTATCC
>PQKR01000012.1 GCA_002918705.1 Escherichia sp. ESNIH1
ATTAAACTTCGTAATGAATTACGTGTTCACTCTTTGAGACTTGGTATTCATTTAGCGTCTTGCGACGTTAAGAATCCATGTCTTCGAGTGCCCACACAGATTGTCTGATAAATTGTTAAAGAGCAGTTGCGACGCGCTTCAGCGCTCTGTCGCGAGGTGGCGTATATTACGCTTTCCTCATTCAGAGTCAAGCGTTTATTTTCGCTTTTCTCTGCCGAAGTGCCCGGAGGCGCCTCGCTGACCGGCCGGCTTATTCGCCGTTGTTCCGTGTCAGTGGTGGCGCATTATAGGGAGTTATTCCGGGCTGACAACCCCTAATTTTAAAAAATCTTTCAAGCGTCTCTTTTTTGTGCAAACCCGCTGTCCATTGCCAGTTTTTCGAGCGATTTAAAGCCGTATCGCTGTAAAACGGGCAGTAACTGTACAGTCTCCGGCGTCACGTCCATGCAATATGCGATATTTTCATCGGAAGATTTCGCATCGGGCGCGTCGTGCTCAAGAAGCCATGCCGTTCGGCGGGCAATTGCTGCCCCGGAATCCACCAGTCGGGTTCCTTCCGGCAACACCTGCAGCAGCTCCTCATGAAGAAGCGGAAAATGGGTGCAGCCAAGCACAACGGTATCCGGCGGCTCCGCCATCCGTAACCACGGGCGAAGAATACGGCGCAGCCTGTCGAGGGAGACCGGTTCACCATGCAGCTTCGCCTCAGCTATCTCTACCAGCTCAGACGAGCCCAGCAGTTCAAAATGGCACTCATTAGCAAAACGCTGAATAAGCTCGTGCGTATAAGGACGCTTTACCGTACCGCGGGTTGCCAACAGGCCAACGACGCGGTTGGCGGTGAGGCGTGCCGCAGGCTTAATGGCGGGCACTACGCCCACCACCGGGAAGCCGAACTTCTCGCGCAGGGCAGGAAGCGAGACGGTGCTGGCAGTATTACAGGCAATCACCGCCAGTGAGAGCGGATAGCGCGCCTGAACGGCGGTAACAATCTCTACCACGCGCTCAACGATAAACGCCTCTGATTTCTCCCCGTAGGGGAAAGCAACGTTATCAAACGCATAGATATAATGGAGGTCCGGCAGGAGATGCCGGATCTCATCATAGACGGATAGCCCGCCGACGCCGGAGTCAAACACCAGCACGGTGGGCCTTGGATCAGAAGGTGTAGCTGCCAGAGACGGTGTATTCTCGTCCTGCAGTATGGTAGCCATAAACTGTCTCGTAATCTTTATCGAACAGGTTAGCTATTTTACCACGAACGGTGAACTGTGAGGTGATTGGATACGACACAGCTGCATCCCATAAACTGACGCCGCCCATCTTCACCGTCTGATAGGTGGTGTAGTCCGTATCGTAGCGCGTGCCCAGATAGTGATAGGTTACGCTCCAGTCCAGATCGTAGACCTGCCAGTCGAGCTGATACTTCACCTGCTGCTTCGCACGGCGTGCCAGCGGCTCGTCAGTAAGCGCATTACGCGAATCGACGTAGTCGTAGCTCAGGCTGTGTCCCAGCGGGCCGGTATCGAAGGATGCCGTTGCTTCCACGCCTTTGATACGTGCCTTGCCTACGTTATAGTACTTCATCGCCTGATCGTCATAGTCAATCAGGTTATCTACGTCGTTACGGTAGCCAGAGACGCGCCAGTTCACGCCCGCCGTCAGGCCTTCAAAGGCCCCTTCCCACTGCTTGCTCTCTTCCGGGTTGAGATCGTCATTACCATAGAAGCCATAGAGCTGGCCGAGGTTAGGTGCTTTATACGCCGTGCCGTAGGAGGCGATGAAGCGATAGCCCTCAATAAACTCCCAGCCCGCACTGCTCTGCCAGGTGCCGTGACGGCCAAACTGCGAGTTATCATCACTACGCACCGCGCCTTCCAGCGTAAAGTCACCCAGCTGCTGCAGTCCGGTCAGATAGACGCCAGTGTTGCGCTGGTCATAGCCCTCTTCGACATAGTTGGTTCCCGGTTCGGTGCTCTGCTTCTGCCAGTCGATACCTGCGCCAATGTTGCCCTGGCCGACATCAACGGTATTTGCCCACTGTACGTTGTACTGTTTGATCTCATCCAGCGTGGCGCTGGAGTCGTAGCGGCCGAGGTGCGGATCGTAGTTGAAATCCTTACTGTGGCCATAGCTGGTCAGCAACTGAGAGCGGAAGATATCGCTGTTAAAGCGCAGCCCTGCGTCCCAGGTCTGGCTGTAGAGCTGACGTGTATCTACCAGCACGCCTGGCGTGTAAGCACTGCCATCGTAGTCGGTGCGGTTGTCATAGCCGTAGCCGCGCACGAAGCCGCTCCACTCTTCAGAGAAGCTATGCTCCAGCGCGCCATACAGCGTTTTACTCATAAACCCGTCGCGATCGGGCTGCGCCAGGCCGCCGGTGTTTCCTTCCGCGCCGATATCAAAGCCTTTGGTATAGGTGTAGTCACCTGCCAGCGTCACGCGGGTGCTGTCGCTCAGATCCTGCTGCGTGCTGGCTTCGTAGTTCTGGTAGCCTTTCGACCCGATGCCAGCCGACAGCGTCGTGCCGTTTTTCTCGCGTGTAGTGATGATATTCACCACCCCACCGATAGCGTCGGAGCCGTACACTGCTGAACGCGGGCCACGGATGTACTCAATACGCTGCACCAGCGCCAGCGGGAACTGGCTGAGATCGGACGAGCCGCTAACGCCGGCCTGGTTGAGACGCACGCCATCGACCAGAATCAGCACGTGGCTGGAGTTAGTACCGCGAATGAAGAGAGAGGAGGTCTGCCCCATACCGCCGCTCTGTGAGATATCTACCCCAGGCAGACGACGCATCACATCGGTTAAGGAGGTTGACTGCCAGCGATCGATATCCTGGCGGGTAACAATGCTGACCGGCGCCAGTACCGTTTTTACCGGTTGCTGAAAACGGTTTGCGGTGATGACCAACGTGTCCGGATTGCTGTCCTGCGCCCAGCCGGAAAATGCCGTGACGGAGAGCGCCGTCATCAGCGAAGCTTTTTTTATCATTGTAAAAGCATCCACAATATAAGAAGGATGCCGCAGGCCCCATCAATAGCACGCGATGATATGAGCCAAGTGCGACGTATACCGGCAGGTCTTCGGGCTTGGAGATTTTCCGGAGTGATGACTTCCCGCCTTGCAGCAGTGTCTGCTTTCGCTATCACTCCAACTCTCCTTACCGCTGCGCGTCAGCCCCAGATTTTCACTGGATTCCCTTTTAACTCACAGGACCGGAGCGTGGATGCTACCTGTAGGTAGTTATAGATGTCCAGACTGCTAAGATAAGAAAACGCAAAACGTCGGGGCTGGACAATACGCGCACAATCCCTACAATCCCCGCGTAATCTATTTTCACTCAGGACGCATCATGACCCCCGAACACCTTCCGATAGAACAGTACGACGCTCAGCTGGACGAAAAAGTGGTCCGTCTGCAAAAGATGATGACGCCATTTTCCGCGCCTGCGCCGGAGGTGTTTCGTTCTCCTGTTAGTCATTACCGGATGCGGGCCGAGTTTCGTATCTGGCACGACGGAGATGATCTGTACCACATCATCTTCGATCAGCAGACCAAAAGTCGGATCCGCGTGGATAGTTTCCCAGCCGCCAGCGCGCTGATCAACCAGTTAATGGCTGCAATAATGGACAGCGTACGGGGTAATAATGTCCTGCGCTTCAAGCTGTTCCAGATCGATTACCTGAGCACCCTTAGCGGTCAGGCCATCGTGACGCTGCTGTACCATAAAAAGCTGGACGAGGCGTGGCAGGCCGAGGCGCAGGCGCTGCGTGATGCGCTGCGCGAACAGGGTTTAAACGTGCATATCATTGGCCGGGCGACCAAAACCAAGGTCATGCTGGATCAAGATTATGTTGATGAGCGCCTGCCGGTGGCGGGCCGGGAGATGATCTACCGTCAGGTCGAGAACAGCTTTACCCAGCCTAACGCAGCGATGAACATCCAGATGCTGGAGTGGGCGCTGGACGTGACCACCGATTCAACCGGTGACCTGCTGGAGCTTTACTGTGGCAACGGCAACTTCTCCCTGGCGCTGGCGCGCAACTTCGACCGTGTGCTGGCGACCGAAATCGCCAAGCCGTCGGTGGCGGCGGCGCAGTACAACATCGCGGCCAACCAGATCGATAACGTGCAGATTATCCGCATGGCGGCAGAGGAGTTTACCCAGGCGATGAACGGGGTACGTGAGTTTAATCGCCTGCAGGGTGTCAACCTGAAGGGCTATCGCTGCGAGACGATTTTTGTCGATCCGCCGCGCAGCGGGCTGGATAGCGAAACAGAGAAAATGGTGCAGGCCTATCCGCGTATTCTGTACATCTCCTGCAACCCGGAGACGCTGTGCCAGAACCTGGAGACCTTCAGCCAGACGCATCAGGTGGAACGCCTGGCGCTGTTCGATCAGTTCCCCTACACGCACCATATGGAGTGCGGGGTGCTGCTGACCAGAAAATAACCCTGCCACCCGCCGAAAACGCCGGATGGCGCTACGCTTATCCGGCCTACGTGCTTATCTATTCCGTCAGCTCATGCTTGCGGTTACGCAGGCGGTAGCCAATCCAGAATACCAGCACTACCGACAGCACGGCAGGAACAAAGTTAGAGCCAATGGCCGGATACTCGGCCCGTACCACCGCACTGTAGAGCAGCACGCCTAAAATAAAGCAGGCGGCGGCCAGCGCTGGCAGCCCCAGCGGCATGGTGCGATTTTGATAGCGCTGATGCAGGCAGTAGACCGCCAGCACCAGAGAGATAACCGGGAACAGCGAAAACGGCACGATTGAGCTGAAAATCGCCGTAAACGTACCGTTAATCGATAAGCCAGCGATCAGCGCCAGCAGCAACGTACCTTTATCTTGACCTGACTGTTTCATTACTCGTCCTTCACTCATCGGGTTGATGCGACATTCTTTCCTGCTCACGGCGATACCAGTAGTACGCGCCCTTCGAAATCATCCTCAATTGCAGCACCAGGCGCTCTTCCAGCTGGCGGCGCTGCTCCGGACCCACGTCCAGCGCTTCTGCGCCAGCGCTGAATACAATAGTGACCATCGCTTCGGCCTGGGCCTCGGTGAACGCCCGCGGCATATGGCTTTCGATTTCCAGATAGTCGGCGAGTTCCGCGATAAAGTGCTGGATCTCACGGGCAACGGCGGCGCGAAAAGCGCTGGAGGTGCCTGAACGTTCGCGCAGCAGCAGACGAAACGCGTTGGGGTTATTGCCGATAAACTCCATAAAGGTGGAGACGGAGGTGCGGATCACGCTACCGCCTTTGGCAATACGCTGGCGCGCCTGGCGCATCAGCTGGCGCAGCATCAGGCCGCTCTCGTCGACCATCGTCAGGCCAAGCTCATCCACATCGCGGAAATGGCGATAGAATGACGTTGGGGCAATGCCCGCCTCGCGCGCCACTTCGCGCAGACTCAGGCTGGCAAAACTACGCTCAGCGCTTAGCTGACTAAATGCCGCTTCCACCAGCGAACGCCGGGTTCGTTCTTTTTGTTGCGCTCTAACGCCCATCACGATGTCTGAATCCTTCCAAAGGCCTGCTGGCACTATACCAGAGATAAGCTAATCGGTTTGCCTGGCTTTGTGAATGATTGTTTACATGCTGTTGCACCTTTAATGACGTCACTACGGGCGAAAGCAGAATAAAAAAATAGTACGGCAAAAAAACAGAGCGATAATTGGGTTATCCCCTTAACGATGTTACTATTATGTTGTTTTTATGTATAAGAACAGGTAAGCCCTACCATGCCACACACTTACGATTACGATGCAATAGTGATAGGTTCCGGTCCCGGTGGCGAAGGCGCTGCTATGGGGCTGGTAAAACAAGGTGCCAGAGTCGCCGTTCTTGAGCGATACCATAACGTGGGCGGCGGATGCACCCACTGGGGCACCATCCCTTCGAAGGCGCTTCGCCACGCGGTCAGCCGTATTATCGAATTTAATCAAAACCCTCTGTACAGTGACCACTCCCGCCTTCTCCGTTCCTCCTTTGCCGACATCCTTAACCATGCCGACAGCGTGATCAATCAGCAGACGCGAATGCGCCAGGGATTTTATGAGCGTAACCGCTGTGAAATTCTACAGGGCGACGCCCACTTTGTTGATGCGCATACGCTGGCGCTGGAGTGCCATGACGGTACGGTAGAGACGCTGACAGCGGAGAAGTTTGTTATCGCCTGCGGCTCTCGTCCCTACCATCCGGCAGATGTCGATTTTGCCCATCCTCGCGTCTATGACAGCGACTCAATCCTCAGCATGCAGCATGAGCCACGCCATGTGATCATCTACGGTGCCGGGGTGATTGGCTGTGAGTATGCGTCGATCTTTCGAGGAATGGATGTCAAAGTCGATCTGATCAACACCCGCGATCGTCTGCTGGCGTTTCTTGACCAGGAGATGTCGGACTCGCTCTCCTACCACTTCTGGAATAACGGCGTGGTGATACGCCACAACGAAGAGTACGAGCAGATTGAGGGCACGGACGACGGGGTGATTATGCACCTGAAATCAGGCAAAAAGCTTAAGGCCGACTGCCTGCTCTACGCCAACGGACGCACCGGCAACACCGATAGCCTGCAGCTGGCCAACGTTGGCCTGGAGGCCGATGGTCGCGGGCTGTTGAAGGTCAACAGCATGTACCAGACCGCACAGCCGCATATCTACGCCGTGGGCGATGTCATCGGCTACCCAAGCCTGGCCTCTGCCGCCTACGATCAGGGACGCATTGCAGCTCAGGCGATGGTTAAAGGCGAAGCAACGGCGCATCTGGTGGAAGATATCCCCACCGGGATCTACACCATTCCGGAGATCAGCTCGGTTGGTAAAACAGAGCAGCAGCTGACGGCAATGAAGGTGCCCTACGAAGTGGGTCGGGCGCAGTTTAAGCACCTGGCGCGGGCGCAGATTGTCGGGATGAGCGTCGGTACGCTGAAGATTCTGTTCCACCGAGAGACGAAAGAGATTTTGGGGATCCACTGCTTTGGCGAGCGCGCGGCTGAAATTATTCACATCGGCCAGGCGATTATGGAGCAGAAAGGCGGCGGTAACACCATCGAGTACTTCGTTAACACCACCTTTAACTACCCGACTATGGCGGAAGCCTATCGGGTAGCGGCACTAAATGGCTTAAACCGCCTCTTTTAACGCTCTGTCGAAATGGCCATCCATTGTAGTACGGATGGCCTCAGCCAGCTGCTCATAGCGGCTGCGCAGCGGCGATCCCGGACGGTAGACCAGACCGATGGTGCGCTTCGGCTCCGGCTTGATGCACGGCAGGTAGATAACCCCGTCGCGCTTGCGTTCCGAGGGCACAGCCAGCGCAGGCAGCAGGGTAATGCCGCTGCCGGCAGCTACCATGTTACGCAGCGTTTCAAGGCTGGTGGCACGGAAGTGGGTATCTTCGTCAGCGCCTGCCTCAAAGCAGAAGCCCATCGCCTGATCGCGCAGGCAGTGGCCATCCTCCAGCATCAGCAGCTTTTCACCCGCCAGATCGGCCATCGGGACGCGGTCGCGGTTCGCCCACGGGTGATCCTCATAGATCGCCAGCATCATCGGCTCATCAAACAGCGGAACTTCAATAAAGGCTTCGCTCTCTTTCACCAGCGCCAGAATGGCACAGTCCAGCTTGCCGCTGTCCAGCTGAGCCAGCAGCTGTTGAGTCTGCGCTTCATGCAGGTACATCTCTAGCTTAGGGAAAGTTTGGTGCAGCAGCGGAATAATCTGCGGCAGCAGGTAGGGTCCAACGGTCGGGATCAGGCCAATATGCAGCGGTCCAGACATGGTCTCCCCCTGCTGGCTTGCCATCTCCTTGAGCACTTTGACCTCGCGCAGCACCGTGCGCGCCTGATCCACCAGCAGCAGGCCAGCCTGGGTAAACAGCACCTTGCGGCTGGTGCGCTCCAGCAGCATCACGCCCAGCTCATCTTCCAGCTTGCGGATCTGCCCGCTGAGCGTGGGCTGGCTAACGTGGCAAGAGTCGGCCGCCCGGCGGAAATGACGGTGTTCGGCTAACGCTACCAGGTATTCAAGATCACGAATATTCATTATTCATCCTCCGACGCCACGATAGTTCATGGCGATAGATAGAATAGCAATCAATGATTATCCCTATCAAGCACTCTCTGGCTCCACAGGCCATTTTTTGTATAAAAAAAAGCCGGGTCCAGGCCCGGCGTCGCTGGCTACAGCGTGATTAAATCAGGCGCGTTCTGGCGTCGTTAATGGCCCGGGCGACCTGCGTTGGCGATACGCCGCCTTTCGCCGCACGCTTATCCAGACAGGATTGCAGGGAGAGGATCGGATAGACGTCGTCGCCAATCACGCTGCTGAATTTTTGCAGATCGGCCAGGGCCAGATCCTCCAGCGGTTTACCCTGGGCGATGGCTTCTACAACGGCTTCACCCACAATATGGTGCGCTTCACGGAACGGTACGCCCTTCGCCACCAGATAGTCCGCCAGCTCGGTGGCGTTAGCGTAGCCCTGCTGCGCCACTTCCTGACAGCGCGGACGTTTCACCTGAATGCCGTCCAGCACCAGCGCGGCCATGTGCAGGCAGTCCAGCCAGGTGTCGAGGGCATCAAACAGCCCCTCTTTGTCTTCCTGCATATCTTTGTTGTAGGCCAGCGGCAGCCCTTTCAGGGTCATCATCATGCCGGTCAGGGCACCCTGCACGCGACCGCATTTACCCCGGATCAGCTCCAGCGCATCCGGGTTTTTCTTCTGCGGCATCAGCGAGGAGCCGGAGGTGACACGGTCGGAGAGCTCAACAAAGCCTGCTTCACCGGTGTTGAAGAAGATAAGATCTTCGGCAAAGCGCGACAGATGTACCATGCCGATAGAGGCGTCAGAGAGCAGCTCCAGCACGTGGTCGCGGTCGGATACGGTATCGAGGCTGTTGCGGGTCGCGCTGGCAAAGCCCAGCCAGCCCGCCAGCTGCTCGCGGTCGATCTCATAGGCCGTTCCGGCCAGCGCGCCGCATCCCAGCGGGCTAACGTCCAGACGCTTCAGGGCATCCTGCAGACGGCTTTCGTCACGGGCTAACATCTCAACGTAGGCCAGGCACCAGTGAGCAAAAGTCACCGGCTGCGCACGCTGCAGGTGGGTATAGCCCGGCATCACCGCATCCTGGTTAGCCTGTGCGGTCTCGACCAGCGCGCCCTGCAGCTGACGGTTTGCCGCCAGCAGCTCGGCCACGGTGTCTTTACACCACAGTTTCAGATCGGTCGCCACCTGGTCGTTACGGCTGCGGCCGGTGTGCAGTTTTTTACCCAGCGGGCCAACTTTGTCGATCAGCTTGCCTTCCACCCAGCTATGGATGTCTTCGGCGTCGCTCTCAAGGATCTGCTCTGGGTTAAGGCGCACCTCTTCCAGCAGGTTGTTCAGCGCCTCTTCTAGCTGTACTTGCTCATCGGCGGTCAGCACGCCCACCGTTACCAGCGCTTTGGACCAGGCCACAGAGCCGACAATATCCTGCTCGGCCAGGCGGTAGTCGAAGCGCAAAGAGTCGTTGAACTGTTTGAACCGCTGATCCGCTGCCTGTGTAAAACGCCCACCCCAAAGTGCCATAACATCGTTCCTTTATACGTTAGTTCCGCCGGGTGGCGCTGCGCTTACCCGGCCTACGGTCATTCAATAAAAGTTTACGCTAAAATACGCGTGCCAATCGGCGTGCCGTTGAACAGCGCCGGAAGCTGCTCCGCGTGACGCCAGGAGGCGATATCCACCGGGCGGCCCAGCGTGCGGGCGGCGTCCAGCGCGGCGTTGACCTTGACGATCATGCCGTCGGTAATAATGCCCTGGGCGATCAGCTGCTCGGCTTTCGCCGCCGTCATCTCAGCGATGCGCTGGCCCTTACCGTCCAGAATGCCGCTCACGTCGGAGAGCAGGATCAGATCCGCGCCGAGCGTTGCCGCCAGCGCCGTCGCTGCCTGGTCGGCGTTGACGTTCATCAGCAGGCCATCGTCGGTCACGCCGATAGAGCTGATGACCGGCAGGAAGCCGCCTTCCAGCAGCGTGTTAATCAGCGTAGGCGAACCGGGCTGCGCCTGGCCCACGTGACCCAGATCGTCATCAAGCTGGGTGACCTTCACGCTATCGCCGTCGCCGAGGAACAGGCCCACCGAAGCAATCTTATGCTTCTTCGCCCAGGCCAGCAGCGTTTTGTTAGCGGTGCCCGCCAGCGCGCCGGTAATAATGTCGATCTGGTCGGCAGGCGTGACGCGCAGGCCATTTTTCTTGGTCACCGGCAGGTTAAGCTGCTTCATCAGCTCATCGACCACGCAGCCGCCGCCGTGAACGATCACCAGCGGACGCTGATGCGACTCACGATAGTTAACCAGGGCGGTAAACAGACGGGCCAGCGCCTCTTCGCTATCCAGCAGTACACCACCGAGTTTGATAATTAATGGATTCATCATCACACCTTAAATAAGAGACTGCGTTTCAGGATAGCCGAAACGAATATTTGCACACTGCATTGCCTGGGCGGCAGCGCCTTTGAGTAGGTTATCCTCTGCGGCGACGATAATCAGATGCGCATCCTGCACGGCAAAGCCGATGTCACAAAACGGTAGCCCGACCACGTTTTTCAGCGCTGGAACGCCTTTGTCATAGAGGCGTACCAGCGGCTTATCGGCATACGCCTGCAGGAACGTGCCCGCAACCTGCTCTTTGGTCACGCCCGGCTTCAGGCGACAGGTAATGGTTTCGAGGATCCCACGCGGGAAGCTGCCCAGATGCGGGGTAAAAATCACATCCGTACCGAGATGAGTCGTAATTTCCGGATGATGGCGATGGTTAAAGATGCCGTACGGCTGCAGGCTCACTTCACAGAAGCTGTTTGAGATCGCCGCCTTGCGCCCGGCACCGCTGACGCCGCTGGTGGCGTTGATCACCGGCCACTGGTTAAGATCCAGCAGCCCGGCGTCGATCAGTGGCTTCAGCGACAGCTGCGCCGCCGTCGGGTAGCAGCCCGGTACCGCCACCAGCTGCGCCTCTTTCAGTTTGTCAGCGCTCCACTCCGCCAGGCCGTACACCGCCTGCTCAAGCAGCTGCGGGTGCTGGTGAGTGAAGCCGTAGAATTTTTCATAGAACGCAGCATCGTTAACGCGGAACGCGCCGGAGAGGTCAAACACCACACAGCCTGCCGCTAAAAACTGCGGGGCCAGGTCGTGACTCACCTCGTGAGCGGTCGCCAGGAATACCACGTCAACACCCGCAACAAACTCGCTGATATCGGACATTGGCTGCAGAGGCAGGTCGACAATGCCTTTCAGCTGCGGGTGCAGATCGGAGATTAATTTTCCTGCATCATTGCTTTGCGCTGACACGGTCAAAGCGGTTATGGTCATATGAGGATGGCGATTCACGTAGCTTACAAGCTCTGCGCCCGCATAACCGCTAGCGCCTACAATCAGCGTATTCAACATCGGGTTCCTTTATGCTCAACGTTAATGTATTTTTATTCACATTTACTGCATGAATATTGATACTATCACGACCTAAGGTGTGTCAACAATGAAAATGAATTTACCGCCATTTATCGAGATCTACCGCGCCCTGATAGCCACGCCGTCTATCAGCGCGACGGAAGAATCGCTGGATCAGAGCAATGCGTCTTTAATCAATCTGCTTGGCGGGTGGTTTGGCGACCTCGGGTTTAACGTAGAGATCCAGCCGGTACCCGACACGCGCAACAAATTCAACATGCTGGCCAGCATTGGCGAAGGCGCAGGCGGCCTGCTGCTGGCCGGGCATACCGATACGGTGCCCTTCGACGATGGTCGCTGGACCCGCGATCCCTTTACCCTGACCGAGCACGATAACAAGCTCTACGGCCTCGGCACGGCGGACATGAAGGGCTTTTTCGCCTTTATTCTTGATGCGCTGCGTGACGTGGACGTGACCAAGCTGAAAAAGCCGCTCTACATTCTGGCAACCGCCGATGAAGAGACCAGCATGGCGGGGGCGCGCTACTTCTCTGAGAACGCCGCCATTCGTCCGGACTGCGCGATCATTGGCGAGCCGACCTCGCTGCAGCCGATCCGTGCTCACAAAGGCCATATCTCTACGGCGGTACGGGTGCTGGGCCAGTCGGGCCACTCCAGCGATCCGGCGCGCGGCGTTAACGCCATCGAGCTAATGCACGACGCCATTGGCCGCCTGATGCAGCTGCGTGATTCTCTGAAAGCGCGCTATCACTTTGACGCCTTTACCGTACCTTATCCGACGCTGAACCTCGGAAGCCTGCACGGCGGCGATGCCTCAAACCGCATCTGCGCCTGCTGCGAGCTGCACATGGACATTCGTCCCCTGCCGGGCATGACGCTGAACGATCTCAACGGCCTGGTAAACGACGCGCTGGCCCCGGTGAGCGAGCGCTGGCCGGGACGTCTGAACGTCGCCGAGCTGCATCCGCCAATCCCAGGCTATGAATGCCCGCCGGATCACCAGCTGGTTCAGGTGGTGGAAAAGCTGCTCGGCACCAAGACCGATGTGGTGAACTACTGCACTGAAGCGCCGTTTATCCAGACGCTCTGCCCAACTCTGGTGCTCGGCCCCGGCTCAATCAACCAGGCCCACCAGCCGGATGAGTACCTGGAGACGCGCTTTATCAAGCCCACCCGGGAGCTAATTACCCAGGTCGTGCACCACTTTTGCTGGCACTAAATGCGCTACCCTCTTCTACGGGAGAGGGTAAAACGTCGTCGTTAACATAAGTTCTACTTATCTTCTTTAAAGCGAATTAAATTTCGTAAATTACGCACATTTATTCGTTTGCTGAACCGATTTCGCCGCAATTGACGCACGGGTTTTTACGTGGCTTTATAAAGGACAACTGAGAAAAATGTCCGGCAGATTTCAGATACAGGACATTTATAATTGAGATGGGGTGTCTGGGTTAACATGAACGAACAATATTCCGCTTTGCGTAGTAATGTCAGTATGCTCGGCAAGCTGCTGGGAGAGACCATCAAAGAGGCGCTGGGAGAGAACATTCTCGATCGCGTCGAAACGATCCGTAAGCTGTCTAAATCCTCACGCGCGGGCAACGAAGCCAACCGCCAGGAGCTGCTCACCACGCTGCAAAATCTGTCGAATGACGAGCTGCTGCCGGTCGCCCGCGCCTTTAGCCAGTTTCTGAACCTGGCCAATACCGCCGAGCAGTACCACAGCATTTCGCCGCAGGGCGAAGCGGCCAGCAACCCGGAAGTGATCGCCCGCACCCTTAGAAAGCTGAAGGATCAGCCCGATCTCAATGAAGGCATTATTAAAAAAGCGGTGGAGTCGCTGTCGCTGGAGCTAGTCCTCACCGCCCATCCGACAGAGATCACCCGCCGGACCCTGATCCACAAGATGGTAGAGGTCAACAACTGCCTCAAACAGTTAGATAATAAAGAGATTGCTGATTATGAACGCAACCAGCTGATGCGCCGTCTGCGCCAGCTGATTGCCCAGTCCTGGCATACTGACGAGATCCGCAAGCACCGTCCCAGCCCGGTTGACGAGGCCAAGTGGGGCTTTGCGGTGGTGGAAAACAGCCTGTGGGAAGGGGTGCCGAACTACCTGCGTGAGCTGAACGAGCAGCTCGACGAAAACCTTGGCTATAAGCTGCCGGTGGATTTCGTTCCGGTGCGCTTCACCTCCTGGATGGGCGGCGACCGCGACGGCAACCCGAACGTTACCGCAGAGATCACCCGCCACGTTCTGCTGCTGAGCCGCTGGAAAGCGACCGATCTGTTCCTGAAGGATATTCAGGTGCTCATCTCCGAGCTGTCGATGGTGGAGTGTACCGATGAGCTGAGCGAGCTGGTTGGCGAAGCCGGGGCAAGCGAACCGTACCGCTACCTGCTGAAGGGGCTGCGCGGCCAGCTGATGGCGACGCAGGCCTGGCTGGAAGCGCGCCTGAAGGGCCAGCGTCTGCCGAAGCCGGCTGGCCTGATTAGCCAGAACGAGCAGCTATGGGAGCCGCTCTACGCCTGCTATAAATCACTTCAGGCCTGCGGCATGGGCATTATCGCTAACGGCGAACTGCTGGATACCCTGCGCCGCGTGAAATGTTTTGGCGTGCCGCTGGTGCGTATCGACGTCCGCCAGGAGAGCACCCGCCACACCGAAGCGCTGGGCGAGCTGACACGCTATCTCGGTATTGGCGACTATGAAAGCTGGTCGGAAGCCGACAAACAGGCGTTCCTGATCCGCGAACTGAACTCTAAGCGTCCCCTGCTGCCGCGTAGCTGGGAACCAAGCAACGAAACCCGTGAAGTACTCAACACCTGTAAAGCGATCGTTGATGCGCCGCAAGGCTCCGTTGCCGCCTACGTCATCTCGATGGCGAAAACCCCGTCCGACGTGCTGGCCGTGCACCTGCTGCTGAAAGAGGCCGGGATCACTTTTGCCCTGCCAGTCGCGCCGCTGTTCGAAACCCTTGATGACCTGAACAACGCCAATGACGTGATGACCCAGCTACTGAATATCGACTGGTATCGCGGCTTTATTCAGGGCAAGCAGATGGTCATGATCGGCTATTCCGACTCGGCGAAAGACGCGGGCGTAATGGCGGCCTCCTGGGCGCAGTACCAGGCGCAGGATGCGCTAATCAAGACCTGTGAAAAAGCGGGCATTGAACTGACGCTGTTCCACGGTCGCGGCGGCTCCATCGGTCGCGGCGGCGCTCCGGCCCATGCGGCGCTGCTCTCCCAGCCGCCGGGTAGCCTGAAAGGCGGTCTGCGCGTCACCGAGCAGGGTGAGATGATTCGCTTCAAGTACGGCCTGCCGGAAATTACCGTCAGCAGCCTGTCGCTCTACACCAGCGCCATTCTGGAAGCTAACCTGCTGCCGCCGCCGGAGCCAAAAGAGGAGTGGCGTCATATCATGGACGAGCTGTCAGATATCTCCTGCGAGATGTATCGCGGCTACGTACGTGAAAATGAAGATTTCGTCCCCTACTTCCGCTCCGCTACGCCCGAGCAGGAGCTGGGCAAGCTGCCGCTCGGATCGCGGCCGGCAAAACGTCGTGCCACCGGCGGCGTAGAGTCCCTGCGCGCGATTCCGTGGATCTTTGCCTGGACGCAGAACCGTCTGATGCTGCCGGCCTGGTTAGGCGCGGGTGCGGCACTGCAAAAGGTGATGAAAGAGGGTAAACAGAGCGATCTGGAAACCATGTGCCGCGACTGGCCGTTCTTCTCCACCCGTCTGGGCATGCTGGAGATGGTCTTTGCCAAAGCCGACCTCTGGCTGGCAGATTACTACGACCGCCGCCTGGTGAAACAGGCGCTGTGGCCGCTGGGCAGCGAACTACGCCAGCTGCTGGAAGATGACATCAAAGCCGTGCTGGCTATCGCCAACGACTCGCATCTGATGGCCGATCTGCCGTGGATCGCCGAGTCCATCCAGCTGCGTAACATCTACACCGATCCGCTCAACGTACTGCAGGCCGAGCTGCTGCATCGCTCGCGCCAGGCGGAAGAGGAGGGGCGAGAGCCGGATCCTCGCGTTGAGCAGGCGCTGATGGTCACCATCGCCGGCGTCGCGGCCGGTATGCGTAACACCGGTTAATCTGCCCTCCTCTGCTTCCCCCGCTATCCGGTGGGGGAAGCGGTTATTTGCCTTATCCCTCGCCTCGTTAAGGTTAACTTAAGCAACGCTGCTTAATCTTTGCGCGCTACTCCAGCGACTTTGATAAGGCACGTTTTTGTTATGCTCTCTACATCCTCTTCGGCGAATGCCGCTTTTAGCTGGAAGGCCTTACTGTGGGCCTTGCTCTACGTCTGTTACTTCTCTTCCGTTCTGCAGGTCGCCATTATTATTACCGGCTACAGCGGCTCCGTGGGCCTGCGGGACTCTCTGCTGTTTAGTTCCCTGTGGCTTATTCCGCTGCTGCTCTTTCCCCGACAGATCCGCACGTCGGCAGCCATCATCGGCGTGATCCTGTGGCTTCCCTCGCTCGCCGCGCTGGGCTATTACGTTATTTACGGCCAGGAGTTCTCCCAGAGCGTTCTGTACGTCATGTTTGAGTCCAACACCAGCGAGGCCAGCGAATTCCTGAGCCAGTACTTCAGCCTGAAGCTGGTGCTGGTGGCGCTGGGCTATACGGCGGTGGCGATCGTCCTGTGGACGCGCCTGCGTCCGGTCACGGTCCCCACGCCGTGGCGCTGGCTGGTCTGCTTTGCCATCCTCTACGGGCTGATTATTAATCCAGTCGCACATAAGGTGCTGGTTCAGAAGAAGAGCGTCAAACGCGCGCTGATCAGCCTCTCAGGCCGTCTTGAACCTGCCGCGCCGTGGCAGTTTGTGGCGGGCTACGTTGAGTATCGCCACCAGTTGGCGAGCCTGACGAAACTATTAAACAGCAACAATGCCCTGCCGCCGCTGGCGAACCTGCAGGATAGCTCCGGCAATGCGCCGCGTACGCTGGTGCTGGTGATTGGTGAATCAACGCAGCGTAACCATATGAGCCTCTACGGCTACCCGCGTGAAACCACGCCGGAGCTGGACAAGATGCACAAAACCGACAAGAACCTGACGGTCTTCAACCACGTGGTCACCTCGCGCCCCTATACCATTGAGATCCTGCAGCAGGCGCTGACCTTTGCCGACGAGAAAAACCCGGATCTCTACCTGACAAAACCGTCGCTGATGAACCTGATGAAGCAGGCCGGGTACAAGACGTTCTGGATCACTAACCAGCAGACCATGACCGAACGCAACACCATGCTGACGGTGTTCTCGCAGCAGACAGACAAGCAGTTCTATATGAACCAGCAGCGCACCCAGAGCGCACGCGAGTACGACACCAACGTGCTGGAGCCGTTTAAAGAGGTGCTGGCCGATCCTGCACCGAAGAAGTTCATCATCGTGCATCTGCTGGGCACGCATATCAAATATGAGTACCGCTATCCGGAACAGTGGAGCGTCTTTGATGGTAAAACCGAGGGCGCCCCGGCAGGGTTAAGCCCAGAGCAGCTGGCATCGTATAACGACTACGACAATGCTAACCGCTTCAATGACCATGTGCTGGCCAGCCTGATCAATGACTACAAAGCCACCGATCCTAACGGCTTCCTGCTCTACTTCTCCGATCATGGAGAAGAGGTCTACGATACGCCGCCGCATAACATGCAGGGACGTAATGAAGAGGCCCCGACGCGGCATATGTACACTATCCCGTTTATTCTCTGGACCTCGCCGTCATGGCAGGAGGCGCACCCGCGCGACCTCACCGCCGACGTCGACCGCAAGTACAGCAGCTCGCAGCTGATCCACACCTGGTCCGATTTGGCAGGGCTGCGCTACGATGGCTTTGACCCGACACGGTCAATCACCAGCCCGCAGTTTGTACAGGCCACGCGCTGGATTGGTAACCCGTACAAGAAAAACGCTCTGCACGACTACGATGCGCTGCCGTTAGATGTAACGCATTAAATAGAGCAGATCTGCCGGGTGGCGCTGCGCTTACCCGGCCTACACACTAAAAAAATCCCCGCACAAGCGGGGATTTTCATATTTAGCGTTTAGCGCAGATCGAAGCGGTCGAGATTCATCACCTTCACCCAGGCGTCGACGAAGGCTTTCACAAACCTCTCGTGGCCGTCATTGCTGGCGTAGACTTCCGCCAGCGCACGCAGGATAGAGTTAGAACCAAACACCAGATCGGCACGGGTGGCGGTATATTTCACCTCGCCACTCAGGCGATCCCGTCCCGCAAACAGCTCAGAGCTATCATCGGTCGCCTTCCACTCGGTGCGCATATCCAGCAGATTCACGAAGAAGTCATTGCTGAGTACGCCCACACGCTGGGTAAAGACGCCGTGCTGGCTGCCATCAAAATTAGCCCCCAACACGCGCAGGCCACCTACCAGCGCCGTCATTTCCGGCGCGGTCAGCGTTAGCTGCTGCGCTTTATCGATCAGCAGCGACTCCGTGGTCGAGGTGTCGAGCGCCGTGCGATAGTTACGGAAACCGTCGGCAATCGGCTTCATCAGTTCGAACATCTCGATGTCGGTCTGATCCTGACGGGCATCCACGCGACCCGGGGCAAACGGTACTTCGATAGCCACGCCCGCCTCTTTTGCCGCCAGCTCAACGCCAACAACCCCGGCCAGAACGATAATATCCGCCAGCGACGCCTTGTTTGCCGTGCGCTGAATGGTCTCCAGAACCGGCAGGGCGCGAGTCGCCGTCGCGTTAACGTCCCAATCACGTTGCGGAGCCAGCGCTAAACGCGCCCCGTTCGCGCCGCCGCGCTTATCGCCACCGCGGAAGGTAGAGGCAGAGGCCCATGCCACCGACACCAGTTCGCTTACCGAGAGTCCAGAGGCGGCAATCTCGCCCTTCAGGCTGGCAATGTCCTCCTGAGAAGGATTAAAGATCGCCTGCGGCAGCGGGTCCTGCCAGATCAGATCTTCTTTCGGCACTTCCGGTCCGATGTAGCGCGCTTTTGGCCCCATATCACGGTGCGTCAGCTTGAACCAGGCTCGGGCAAAGGCTTCGTTGAAGGCCTGCGGATCGTTCAGGAAGCGACGGGAGATCTTCTCGAACTCAGGATCAAAACGCAGCGTCAGATCGGTCACCAGCATGGTGGGCTTACGCTTTTTCGCCGGATCGAAAGGATCGGGGATAATTTCCGGAGCATCAACCGCTTCGAACTGGATCGCACCGGCAGGGCTGCGGGTCTGCACCCACTCGTATTTGAACAGGTTCTCAAAGAAATAGTTGCTCCACTGGGTCGGGGTCTGCGTCCAGACTACTTCCAGCCCGGAGGTGATGGCATCCGCCCCGCTGCCGCTGCCGTAGCTGCTGCTCCAGCCCAGGCCCTGCGCTTCAATAGGCGCAGCCTCGGGATCGACATCGACATGCGTGGCCGCCGCCGCACCGTGGGTTTTACCCAGCGTATGGCCGCCTGCAATCAGCGCCACGGTCTCTTCGTCATTCATACCCATATTGCCGAAGGTAGCGCGAATGGCGGCAGCAGCAGAGATCGGCTCGCCGCTATGGTCCGGACCTTCCGGGTTCACGTAGATCAGGCCCATCTCGGTTGCGCCCAAGGGCGCTTTCGCCAGTGATTCAGGGTGGCGATGCTTCAGCCAGGTTTTTTCATCGCCCCAGTTAACGTCCAGATCCGGCTCCCAAACGTCTTCACGCCCGGCACCGAAACCAAAGGTGCGGAAGCCGGAGTTCTCCAGCGCCACGTTACCGGCGAGAATAAAGAGATCGGCCCAGGAGATTTTCTGGCCGTATTTCTGTTTGATCGGCCACAGCAGACGACGCGCCTTGTCGAGACTGACGTTATCTGGCCAGGAGTTAAGGGGGGCAAAACGCTGCTGGCCCCGGCCCGCGCCGCCGCGACCGTCGATAGAGCGGTAGGTCCCGGCGCTGTGCCATGCCATACGAATAAAGAGGCCAACGTAGCTGCCCCAGTCGGCAGGCCACCACGGCTGTGAATCGGTCAGCAGCGCTTTGAGATCGCCTTTCAGCGCAGAGTAGTCGAGTTTGCTGAATTCATTGCGGTAGTCAAAATCGTCGCCCAGCGGATTAGAGCGGTTTGAGTGCTGGTTCAGCAGGTCGACGCGGAGCTGTTTCGGCCACCAGTCGCGGCTGGTTGTTCCTGCGCCGGCGCTGCGGTCGGCACCGCCCTGGTGAAACGGACATTTGCCTGTGGAAAGTGTGTTATGGATATCGTCTGATGCACTCATCTATCTGCTCCCAATATGATGTTACCGCTACGATATACACCACTCTTAATGAGAGATAGTTGAATTCATCCACAGATTTGATAGTTAAATCCGTCTGTTTTTATTAGTAATTAAGTGGCAGATATGGGTCCTGACAATGGCATTCATCACCCGAATCAATTGGACAATAAAAAACCGCCGAAGCGGTTTTTTTACAGCGCGGGACGTACGCCCAACGTGTGGCAGATAGCGTAGCTCATTTCAGCGCGGTTCAGGGTATAGAAGTGGAAATCTTTTACCCCTTCGCGACTCAGGATCTTCACCATATCCATCGCGATGCTTGCCCCTACCAGCTTGCGGGTTTCGGCATCGTCATCGAGGCCGTTAAACATCTGCGACATCCAGGCCGGAATACGCACGTTGGTCATGTCGGCAAACTTCTTCGCCTGCTTGAAGTTAGAGACCGGCAAAATGCCTGGAATGATCTCGACGTCAATGCCGGTAGCTGCGCAGCGGTCGCGAAAACGCAGATAGCTCTCAACGTCAAAAAAGAACTGGGTGATGGCCCGACTCGCACCGGCGTCGACTTTGCGCTTCAGGTTGAGCAGATCTGCCTGGGCGCTTTTGGCCTCTGGATGCACTTCTGGATAGGCGGCCACGGAGATATCAAAATCAGCGACCTCTTTTAACAGCGCAACCAGATCGGCGGCGTACATCTCTGGTTTACCGCCGTTTGGCGGCAGATCGCCGCGCAGGGCCACAATATGGCGAATACCGTTGTTCCAGTAATCCTGGGCAATAGCGCGCAGTTCGTTGCGGGTGGCGTCGATACAGGTCAGATGCGGCACGGCCTCAAGGCCGGTACGATCTTTAATGCCCTTGATGATGCTGTGCGTGCGGTCACGCTCGCCGGAGTTCGCGCCGTAGGTCACTGAGACAAACTTCGGCTTCAGGCTGCTTAAGCGATCGATGGAGTGCCAGAGGGTCTGTTCCATTTCACTGGTGCGCGGCGGGAAAAACTCAAAGGATACGTTAATCTGTCCCTGCACTTCTGCCAGGCTCTGATTCAGGGCTTCCCGCTGGTTGGCGTGAAAAAAGCTCATACCTTACCTCATCAATCGCATATCTGGGTTGTTGTTGTGTGAACTTCTATACGTTTAGACGTCCAGATGCCAAAATGACGTAAAAGCCGGATAACGTCAACAGAAATATCGCGGTTATTGGTGAGGAATGTTCAGGGAAGATGAAAAAAGTTCATGCCGAAGGCAGAAGGCCCCTCTCCTGGCAGAGAGGGGGATAAATATAAATTACAGCAGCTGCGCCAGGCGGTTGATGTCCGACTGAATAGCGCCTGCGGTGACGTCGCGCCCTGCGCCTGGGCCACGGATCACCAGCGGGTTATCGCGGTACCAGCGGCTCTCGATGGCGAAGACGTTATCGCACGGCAGCAGGGCCGCCAGCGGATGCTCGGGACGCACCGCCTCTACGCCCACGCGCGCTTTGCCGTTGGCGTCAAAACGTGCCACGTAGCGCAGCACCAGGCCCATCTCGCGCGCCGCTTCCAGACGCTGCACCATCTGCTCATTCAGCACGTCGCCGTTTTCAAAGAAGTGATCCACCGATCCCTCTTCGCATCCGGCGGGCACCAGCGACTCAACGCGCACCTGATCCGGCTCGATGTCATATCCCGCCTCACGGGCCAGGATCACCAACTTGCGCATGACGTCCTTACCGGCGAGATCCACGCGCGGATCCGGCTCGGTCAGCCCCTGCTGCCAGGCCTGATCGACCAGGTCAGTAAAGGGCACGGTACCGTCAAACTGCAGGAACAGCCACGATAACGTGCCAGAGAAGATGCCGCTGATAGAGAGAATTGAGTCACCGCTGTCGATGAGATCGCGCACGGTGTGGTTCACCGGCAGGCCCGCGCCCACGGTGGCGTTGTAGAGCCAGCGACGGCCCGTTTTTTCGAAGGCGTCGTGGATCTGGCGATACTTGTCGCTGGTGCTCGCGCCAGCCAGCTTGTTGGCGCTGATAACGTGAAAACCGTGGCTGGCAAAGTCGAGGTACTGATCGGCCAGCTGCTCGCTGGCGGTGACGTCCAGCACCACCAGATCGTCATAGGGATGCGCCCGCATCCACAGGAACAGGGAGTCCTCTTCATGCTCCACCGCGTCGTCATTGAAGAAAGCCAGCGCGCGGCTGGCGTCCAGCCCGTCATAGCTCAGCAGGCTGCGGCGGCTGTCCACGACCCCTGCCAGGACAAATTCAAAGCCGGTGCGGGCCGAAAGCGCGCTCTGCTCGCGGGCAAACAGCTCCAGCCAGCGCGAACCGATATTGCCTTTGCCGAACAGCACCAGGCCAATGCGCTTCTCGGCGCGGAACAACGACTGGTGCAGGCCCTGGATCAGACTTTCGGTGGGGCCCACGCGCAGCACCGCCACCAGGCTAATGCTGTCGTCAGACTGCCAGATAAACTCTACCGGCTGGCCCTTCAGCTGCTGCCAGAAGCGATGGCTATGAAGTGGATTACGGCACACGCCCGCGCCAACCAGCGCCACCAGCGCTAGCCCCTGACGCAGGCGCAGCTCGCCCGGCAGCCCGGCTTCATCAAGCAGCTTAAGGGCGCTGTCGACGACCTCTGAGGTGTAGCAGAGCTGGAGCAGGTTGCGATCGGTATGCACGCCTACCGCCAGCGGACGCAGCTGGGCGCGCTTGAGGATCAGGTCGATCTCTTTATGCGCCAGCTTAAAATCCTGGCTCGGCGGGACCTGGAACTCAATCAGGCAGACGTCATCGTGGCTGGTAACGATGCGCGCGCCCGTCCCGGAAGCCAGCACGCGCTCAATACGCGTAGAGCCCTGTTCCGGGTTGTAGCTGCAGCGCAGCTGAAGATCGATATCGCTGCCGGAGACCGGCTGGAGCGTGCGGGCATGGAGCACCGGGGCGGCCAGGCGCGCCAGTTCGCTAGCTTCGTCCAGACGCAGCAGCGGCAGCAGGCAGGCATCTTTTACCTTACGCGGGTCAGCACTGTAGACCCCGGCCACATCGCTCCAGATAGTCACGCGGGAGACGCCCCCCAGCGCGCCAATCTGCGTTGCCGAGTAGTCGGAGCCGTTACGGCCCAGCAGTACGGTCTCACCCGCATCGTTGCGGCAGATAAAGCCGGTCACCACCAGCCGTTTACCCGGGTGCTGCACCATCAGCTGTTGCAGCAGCGGATAAGAGAGGCCTTCGTTAACCTGCGGCTGGGCAGAGCGCTCGGCGCGTAAAAATTCCCGCGCATCCAGCCAGGCGGCGTTTAGCCCCTGCAGATTAAGCACGGCGGACATCAGGCGTGCAGACCAGATCTCGCCGTGGCCGACCACCTCGGCGTAGACCGCGTCGGTAATACCGCTGTCGAGCAGGCTAGCAAGACGCTCCAGGTCGTGAATAAATTCGCTGATTAACCCATCAGCTGTCTCAGGGGGTAATAATCCACTGATAAGCTCGGACTGATAGCGACGCAGCGCCTGTTGAACCTGATGCGCAGAGAGCCTGTCGGACTGGCTGAGCTTCAGCCAGCTGATCAACTGGTTGGTGGTGCTGCCGGCGGCCGAGACGACCATCATATCGCCAGGCTGTGAATACTCCGCCATGATACCGGCGACACGCAGGTAACACTTCACATCCGCCAGACTACTCCCACCAAATTTATGCAGTTGACGACCCTTCGCCCCTGCCTGCGCAATCACACTCATGTTTACCCCTTCGCTGCGATCCGGAATGCATTTTCCAAATCGGCAATTAAATCTTCACCATCTTCAATACCGGTCGAGATGCGTAGCAGCGTCTCGGAGATGCCGGCAGCGGCGCGTGCTTCTGCGGCCATGCCTGCGTGTGTCATGGTCGCCGCGTGGGAGATCAGGCTCTCAACGCCGCCCAGCGACTCCGCCAGCGTAAACAGCGACAGGCCGCTTAAGAAACGACGCAGCGTCTGCTCATCGCCGTCCAGCTCGAAGCTCAGCATCGCGCCGAAGCCTTTCTGCTGGCGGGCGGCAATCTCATGGCCCTGGTTTTCCGGCAGCGACGGGTGATAGAGCTTCTTCACCAGCGGCTGCGTCTTCAGGAACGCAACGATAGCCTGAGCGTTACGCTGGGCCACTTCCATGCGCGGCGACAGCGTACGCAGGCCGCGCAGCAGCAGGTAGCTATCAAACGCGCTACCGGTTACGCCAATATTATTCGCCCACCATGCCAGTTCGGTGACGGTGGCCTCCTCTTTGGCAATCACCACGCCCGCGACGACGTCGGAGTGACCGTTGAGGTACTTGGTACAGGAGTGCAGCACCAGATCCGCCCCCAGCGCCAGCGGGTTTTGCAGCGCCGGGCTGAGGAAGGTGTTATCCACCACGCTTACCGCACCGGCTTCGCGAGCCAGCTGACAGATTTTCGCAATATCCACGACGCGCAACAATGGATTACTTGGACTTTCGATCAGCACCAGCTTCGGTTGCTCAGCCAGCGCTGCCTTCAGCGCCTGCTCATCGTTTTGATCGACAAAGAGAACACGATAGCAGCCGCGCTTCG
Source organism: Escherichia sp. ESNIH1 (assembly GCA_002918705.1). GTDB lineage: Bacteria > Pseudomonadota > Gammaproteobacteria > Enterobacterales > Enterobacteriaceae > Pseudescherichia. The sequence goes on from PQKR01000012.1 coordinate 24,256, forward strand.
CCAGGCTGTCAAACAGACGGTAGCTGCCACCGTAGCAGTCGTGCGGAGCCACCAGCAGATCGCCAGGCTTCAGATAGACCGTCGTCACCAGGTGGATAGCGGACATGCCGGTATTGGTCAGCACCGCACCCGCCCCGCCTTCCAGCTCCGCCAGCGCACGCTGAACGACATCGCGCGTCGGGTTGCCACGGCGGGAGTAGTCATGCGCACGCGGCTCGTTGAAATCGGTGAAATTATAGGTGCTGGAGAGATGAATCGGCGGGACAACGCAGCCGTACTGCTCGTCATCGTTCAATCCGCTACGCACTGCAATGGTGGCCTGTTTACGCGTCATGTGAAGGCTTCCTGGCTTAATGGATGAAAAATCAGGCCACAGAATAGCATTGTGACAATAGACGTCAATACATCTGGACATCTAAACTTCTCTGCGTATAGATTGAGCAAACCGGGAATAGCCGTTAAAATTATCTGCATTAGCGCACATCTGCGGAGCCAATACTCCGTGTCACGGTGGCGTCTCTACGGTAAACTACGCGAGATTACGGCCCTGTCCCTGCGTTTAGTCGGGTTTTGGCCATTTATTAATGAGAAAGAGGATTAAGGTATCTCATGGCTGAATGGAGCGGCGAATATATCAGCCCCTACGCTGAGCACGGTAAGAAGAGTGAGCAAGTAAAAAAAATTACGGTTTCCATTCCTCTGAAGGTGTTAAAGATCCTCACCGATGAACGCACCCGTCGTCAGGTCAACAACCTGCGTCACGCCACGAACAGCGAGCTGCTGTGCGAAGCGTTCCTGCACGCGTTCACCGGTCAGCCTCTGCCAAACGATGAAGACCTGCGCAAAGAGCGCAGCGATGAAATCCCTGAAGAGGCAAAGATTATCATGCGCGAGCTGGGCATCGACCCGGACACATGGGAATACTGACAGAAAAGGGGCTTCGGCCCCTTTTTGCATGATGGCCTGCTATGCCGGGTGGCGGCTGACGCCTTACCCGGCCTACAAAAATTCAGGCACAAAAAAACCGCCCGAAGGCGGTTTTTTCTAAGCAGCGAATGATTACTTGCTGCCTGGGATGCTGAAGCGCTTGTTGAAGCGGTCAACACGGCCACCGGTAGCAACGTCACGCTGCTTGCCAGTGTAGAACGGGTGGCATTTGGCGCACACGTCCAGGTTCAGATCGTGACCCACGGTAGAGCGGGTTTTGATCACATTACCGCAAGAGCAGTTTGCAGTAATTTCAACGTAATTCGGGTGAATACCTTTTTTCATGGAAGAAACCTCAGTTAAGGCCGCGTCGCTCTTCCAGCCCTAACGCCGGACACCACGCGAGATGATTGATTAAGCTTTGGCGGCGGAATGCAACACCAAAGGCGGCGAATCATACAGAAATTAACCGCCGTATGCAAACAGATCCGCATCTGCTCTCTCACAATGTGTATACTATCCCGCCAGTTTCAAGTGCATGGATAAAAAAATGCCCGTTGCTCACGTTGCCCTGCCCGTTCCGCTGCCCCGCACCTTTGACTATCTGCTGCCCGCCGATCTGTCTGCCCGTGCGGGTTGCCGCGTGCGCGTGCCGTTCGGCAAGCAGCAGCGGGTGGGCATCGTGGTCTCGGTGAGTGACAGCAGCGAGCTGCCTCTGGCTGAGCTAAAGAGCGTAGTAGAGGTGCTGGACAGCGAGCCGGTCTTCTCGCCCTCGGTCTGGCGGCTGCTGCTGTGGGCGGCGGAGTATTACCACCATCCGCTGGGCGATGTATTGTTTCACGCCCTGCCCGTACTGCTGCGCCAGGGGAAGCCCGCCAGCGCTGCGCCGCTCTGGTACTGGTTTGCAACCGAACAGGGCCAGGCGGTGGATATCAACAGCCTGAAGCGCTCGCCAAAGCAGCAGCAGGCGCTCTCCGCCCTGCGTCAGGGAAAGATCTGGCGGCACCAGGTAGCCGAGCTCGAATTTAACGATGCGGCGCTACAGGCGCTGCGCAGTAAAGGCCTGTGCGAGCTAAACAGCGAAGCGCCCGCCCCCCGTGACTGGCGCGAAGGCTATGCCGTCAGCGGCGAGCGTCTGCGGCTCAACACCGAGCAGGCGACGGCCGTAGGGGCGATCCACAGCGAAGCCAACACCTTCTCCGCCTGGCTGCTGGCGGGCGTGACCGGCTCCGGAAAGACTGAGGTCTACCTGAGCGTGCTGGAGAATATCCTGGCTCAGGGCAAGCAGGCGCTCGTGATGGTCCCGGAGATCGGCCTGACGCCACAAACCATTGCCCGATTCCGGGAGCGGTTTAACGCCCCGGTAGAGGTGTTGCACTCGGGACTGAACGACAGCGAGCGTCTGAGCAGCTGGCTGAAGGCCAAAAACGGCGAGGCGGCGATTGTGATTGGCACCCGCTCGTCGCTGTTCACCCCGTTTAAAAACCTCGGCGTCATTGTCATCGACGAGGAACACGACAGCTCCTATAAACAGCAGGAGGGGTGGCGTTACCACGCTCGCGATCTGGCGGTCTACCGCGCCCACAGCGAGCAGATCCCGATTATCCTCGGCTCGGCCACGCCCGCGCTGGAGACCCTGCACAACGTGCGGCAGAAGAAGTATCGCCTGCTGCGCCTCACTCGCCGGGCAGGCAACGCGCGACCGGCCAACCAGCATGTGCTCGATCTTAAGGGCCAGCAGCTGCAGGCAGGTCTCTCTCCGGCATTAATCAGCCGGATGCGCCAGCACCTGCAGGCCAATAACCAGGTGATCCTGTTTCTTAACCGTCGCGGCTTTGCCCCGGCGCTGCTGTGCCACGACTGCGGCTGGATCGCCGAGTGCCCGCGCTGCGATCACTACTACACTCTGCACCAGGCCCAGCACCAGCTGCGCTGCCACCACTGCGACAGCCAGCGTCCGGTGCCGCGCCAGTGCCCTGCCTGCGGCTCCACGCATATGGTCCCGGTGGGGCTGGGTACGGAGCAGCTTGAGCAGGCGCTCACCCCCCTCTTCCCCGGCGTGGCGATCTCGCGCATCGATCGCGACACCACCAGCCGTAAAGGGGCGCTGGAGCAGCACCTGGCAGAGGTGCATCGCGGCGGCGCGCGTATTTTGATCGGCACGCAGATGCTGGCGAAGGGGCACCACTTCCCGGACGTCACCCTGGTGGCGCTGCTCGACGTCGACGGAGCGCTTTTCTCGGCTGATTTCCGCGCCGCCGAGCGGTTCGCCCAGCTCTATACACAGGTCTCCGGCCGTGCCGGACGGGCGGGCAAGCAGGGCGAGGTGATTTTACAGACTCACCACCCCGAGCACCCGCTTCTGCAAACGCTGCTCTATAAAGGCTACGACGCCTTTGCCGAGGAGGCGCTGGCGGAGCGGCAGACGCTCCAGCTACCGCCGTGGACCAGTCACGTCATCATCCGCGCTGAGGATCATAACAACCAGCAGGCCCCGCTCTTTTTGCAGCAGCTGCGTAATTTACTTCAGGCCAGCCCGCTGGTGGATAGCCACCTCTGGCTGCTCGGCCCGGTCCCCGCCCTCGCCCCAAAGCGCGGCGGCCGCTACCGCTGGCAGCTGCTGCTTCAGCACCCCTCGCGTATTCGTCTGCAGCATATTGTCAGCGGCGCACTGGCGCTGATCAATACGCTGCCGGAGGCGCGTAAGGTGAAGTGGGTTCTGGACGTGGATCCTATTGAGGGTTAGCGAGGCCAGGGATGCGAGTCGGATCGAAAAATTCAACCTTCATCACAATTTTCCTGAAAATACTGTAACCGAACTGATTAACGATCTGCTAAAAATGTGGGTAATGTCGCACATAAGGGATGCGCCTGCGCTTGCGGCAGGCATGCGAGGAGAAAGAGTTGAAGGTTAAGAAAGAGGTTGCTGCGGCGACCATGAAAGATGTTGCCCAGAAAGCAAAAGTTTCTACGGCAACCGTGTCCCGGGCATTGATGAACCCGGATAAAGTCTCACAGGCGACCCGTAACCGCGTTGAGCAGGCGGCGCTTGAGGTAGGCTATTTGCCGCAGGCGATGGGTCGCAACATTAAGCGCAACGAATCGCGCACGCTGCTGGTCATCGTGCCGGACATTTGCGATCCCTTTTTCAGCGAAATCATTCGCGGTATTGAAGTGACCGCCGCCGAGCAGGGCTATCTGGTGCTGATTGGCGACTGTGCCCACCAGAATCAGCAGGAGAAGACCTTCATTGACCTGATCATCACCAAGCAGATTGATGGCATGCTGCTGCTCGGCTCGCGTCTACCGTTTGACGCCAGCATTGAGGAGCAGCGTAACCTGCCGCCAATGGTGATGGCCAACGAGTTCGCGCCGGAGCTGGAGCTGCCTACGGTGCACATCGATAACCTGACGGCGGCTTTTAACGCCGTTAACTATCTGCTGGAGCAGGGACACCAGCGAATTGGCTGCATTGCCGGGCCAGAGGAGATGCCGCTGTGCCACTACCGTCTGCAGGGCTACGTCCAGGCGCTGCGCCGGTCCGGCATCACCGTCGATCCGCACTATATTGCCCGGGGCAACTTCACCTACGAGGCGGGAAGCAGTGCGATGGAGCAGCTGCTGGCGCTACCGAAGCCGCCTACGGCCGTATTCTGCCACAGCGACGTCATGGCCCTCGGCGCGCTCTCCTGCGCGAAACGGCAGGGACTGAAAATTCCTCAGGATCTGTCTATTATTGGTTTCGATAATATTTCGCTCGCCCAATTCTGCGATCCGCCGCTAACAACGGTCGCCCAGCCGCGCTTTGAGATTGGCCGCGAGGCGATGCTATTGCTGTTGGATCAGCTACATGGCCAGGTGGTGAGCAGCGGATCGCGCCTGCTGGAGTGCGAATTGATCGTGCGCGGATCGACACAGGCGCTTACGTAACAGCGCCTGCTTTCAGACTTCCGCGTCTGGTCAAAGCCCCGTCGCTTAAGTAACATGACGGACCAATAAACGAATGAATACAGCGAAACGATAGTGGCCCAACGAGATTATGTACGCCGCAGCCAATCGGCTCCTTCGCGGCGAAAAACGAGCACCTCAAGGAAGAAGCAACGTAATACGCCTGCTGTCTCGCCTGCTATGGTGGCGATTGCAGCCGCCGTGCTGGTGGCCTTTCTCGGTGGCCTGTACTTTATTACCCATCACAAAAAAGAGGAGTCCGAGACCCTGCAGAGCCAGAAGGTCACGGGCAACGGGCTGCCGCCGAAGCCGGAAGAGCGCTGGCGTTATATCAAAGAGCTGGAGAGCCGTCAGCCTGGCGTACGTGCGCCAACAGAACCCTCGGCGGGCGGTGAGGTGATGAATCCGGATCAGCTGACCAACGAACAGCGGCAGCTGTTAGAGCAGATGCAGGCCGATATGCGTCAGCAGCCTACCCAGCTTAACGAAGTGCCGTGGAACGAGCAGACGCCGGCCCAGCGCCAGCAGACCTTGCAGCGTCAGCGTCAGGTGCAGCAGCTGCAACAGCAACAAACCCAGCAGCAGCAGTGGGCCAACGCGCCGAAAACCCAGCCGCGTCTGACGGAGCAGCCGCAGACCCGCACGGTGCAGAGCGCGCAGGCGCCACGCCAGACGCAGCAGCCGAAGCCAGCAGCAAATAGCCAGCCGTATCAGGATCTGCTGCAAACGCCGGCGCACACCACCGCGGCCGCGCCGAAAACGCAGCAGGCTGCCCCGGTCACGCGTGAGCCAGAAGTGGCGAAGCCTGCCGCTGAGAAAAAAGATGAGCGCCGCTGGATGGTTCAGTGCGGTTCGTTTAAAGGCGCAGAGCAGGCGGAGACCGTACGCGCCCAGCTGGCATTCGAAGGCTTTGATTCACGCATCACCACTAATAACGGCTGGAATCGCGTCGTCATTGGCCCGGTCAAAGGCAAAGATAACGTTGATGGCACCATCAACCGCCTGAAGCTGGCTGGCCACGCAAACTGCATTCGTCTCGCCTCCGGGGGTTGAAACCCCCAAAATCCCCCCCATCTATAATTGCATTCTGCCCCGTACACCGTGCGGGGCGACTCATCTGATTGCAACAAAGGGGTCTGCTCGTGACAACAATTGTAAGTGTTCGCCGTAACGGTCAGGTAGTGATTGCCGGTGATGGCCAGGCCACGCTGGGCAATACCGTAATGAAAGGCAACGTAAAAAAAGTGCGTCGTCTGTATAACGACAAAGTGATCGCTGGTTTTGCAGGCGGTACTGCAGACGCCTTCACGCTGTTTGAACTGTTTGAGCGCAAGCTGGAGATGCACCAGGGCCATCTGGTCAAAGCCGCCGTTGAGCTGGCAAAAGACTGGCGTACCGATCGTATACTGCGCAAGCTCGAAGCGCTGCTGGCGGTGGCGGATGAAAATGCCTCGCTGATTATCACCGGTAACGGCGACGTTGTGCAGCCGGAAAACGACCTGATTGCTATCGGCTCTGGCGGCCCGTACGCCCAGGCCGCCGCCCGCGCCCTGTTAGAAAACACCGACATGAACGCGCGCGACATTGCGGTGAAGGCGTTGGATATTGCAGGTGATATCTGCATCTATACCAACCATAACCACACCATCGAAGAATTAAACTCTAAAGCGTAAGGATCTCCCATGTCTGAAATGACCCCACGCGAAATTGTCAGCGAACTGAACAAACATATTATCGGTCAGGACAATGCCAAGCGCTCTGTTGCCATTGCCCTGCGTAACCGCTGGCGCCGTATGCAGCTCGACGAAGAGCTGCGCCATGAAGTGACGCCGAAAAACATTCTGATGATCGGTCCAACCGGCGTCGGTAAAACCGAGATCGCCCGCCGCCTGGCGAAGCTGGCCAACGCGCCCTTCATCAAGGTGGAAGCGACCAAATTCACCGAAGTCGGCTATGTCGGTAAAGAAGTCGACTCGATTATCCGCGATCTGACCGATGCCGCCGTGAAAATGGTGCGTATGCAGTCGATCGAGAAGAACCGCTACCGTGCAGAAGAGATGGCGGAAGAGCGCATTCTCGACGTGCTGATCCCGCCGGCGAAAGATAACTGGGGCCAGGCTGAACAGTCTCAGGAGCCGTCCGCCGCCCGTCAGGCGTTCCGCAAGAAACTGCGTGAAGGCCAGCTGGATGATAAAGAGGTAGAGATTAACCTCGCCGCCGCGCCGATGGGCGTGGAGATCATGGCACCTCCGGGCATGGAAGAGATGACCAGCCAGCTGCAGTCAATGTTTCAGAATCTGGGCGGCCAGAAGCAGAAGCCGCGCAAGATTAAGATCAAAGACGCCATGAAGCTGCTGATCGAAGAGGAAGCGGCCAAGCTGGTGAACCCGGAAGAGCTGAAGCAGGACGCCATCGACGCCGTTGAACAGCACGGTATCGTGTTTATCGATGAGATCGATAAAATCTGTAAGCGCGGTGAATCCTCCGGTCCGGACGTCTCGCGTGAAGGCGTACAGCGCGACCTGCTGCCGCTGGTAGAGGGCTGCACCGTCTCCACCAAGCACGGTATGGTGAAAACCGACCACATCCTGTTTATCGCCTCCGGTGCATTCCAGGTGGCGAAGCCGTCGGATCTGATCCCTGAGCTGCAGGGTCGTCTGCCCATCCGCGTTGAGCTGCAGGCGCTGACCACCGAGGACTTTGAGCGCATCCTGACCGAGCCAAATGCCTCCGTCACCGTGCAGTACAAAGCGCTGATGGCTACCGAGGGCGTCAACATCGACTTTACCGATGACGGTATCAAGCGCATTGCTCAGGCCGCATGGCAGGTGAACGAGACCACTGAAAACATCGGTGCCCGCCGTCTGCATACCGTTCTCGAGCGTCTGATGGAGGATATCTCCTACGACGCCAGCGATCTGAACGGCGAATCGGTCACCATCGACGCCGCTTATGTGAGCAAACACCTGGATGAGCTGGTAGCAGATGAAGATTTGAGCCGTTTTATCTTATAATCGCGCTCAGCACGTTTTCATTACTGTTAATGGGGCTATATAGCCCCATTTTTATTGGCTGGATCCTATGACTGAATATACCCTGACGCGTACCCAGGCCTGGCTGGAAAGCCTGCGACCGAAGACCCTTCCCCTTGCGTTTGCCGCGATTGTGGTGGGCACTGCGCTCGCCTGGTGGCAGGGCCACTTTGATCTGCGGGTGGCGGTGCTGGCGCTCATCACCGCCGGGCTGCTGCAGATCCTCTCGAATCTGGCTAACGACTACGGCGACGCGGTAAAGGGCAGCGACAAGCCGGATCGTATCGGGCCGCTGCGGGGGATGCAGAAAGGGGCTATCAGTCTGGCACAGATGAAACGTGCCCTGCTGGTTACCGTCGCGCTCAGCTGCCTCTCTGGCCTGACGCTGGTTCTGGTGGCGTATCAGACGGTAGCGGATTTTATCGGCTTCCTAGTGCTGGGCGGGCTGTCAATCATCGCCGCAATTACCTACACCATTGGCCGCCGCCCGTATGGCTATCTTGGGCTGGGGGATATCTCGGTACTGCTCTTCTTTGGCTGGCTCAGCGTGATGGGCAGCGGCTATCTCCAGGCGCATACCCTGATCCCGGCGATGTTCTTACCGGCCACCGCCTGCGGCCTGCTGGCGACGGCGGTGCTTAACGTCAATAACCTGCGTGATATCGACAGCGATCGTGCCAACGGTAAAAACACGCTGGTGGTGCGCCTGGGGCCGCTGAACGCCCGCCGCTATCACGCCTGCCTGCTGCTGGGGGCGCTGCTCTGCTTCGGTGTGTTCAACCTGCTCTCGCTACACAGTCCGTGGGGCTGGCTGTTCATTCTTGCTGCGCCGCTGCTGGTGCGCCAGGCGCGCTATGTGCTACGCGAGCGCGACCCTGCCGCGATGCCGCCTATGCTCGAGCGCACCGTTAAGGGGGCACTGCTGACTAACTTGCTGTTTGTGATAGGTATTGTGCTCAGCAAAACGCTGCTTTAACTGACAAATATCAATTAACAATTGATGATTTTGCCAACAATGCATTATGCGCGATATACTGAGAGTTCTCGCAGCAACTAAACGTAAATCCTATGAAATACGATACTTCCGAGCTTTGTGACATCTACCAGGAAGATGTCAACGTCGTGGAACCGCTGTTTTCCAACTTTGGTGGGCGGTCGTCGTTTGGCGGACAAATCATCACGGTGAAATGTTTCGAGGATAACGGGTTGCTTTACGATCTGCTCGAACAGAATGGCCGTGGTCGCGTTCTGCTGATTGACGGCGGCGGTTCCGTTCGTCGCGCACTGATCGATGCTGAACTGGCACGCCTTGCCGCCCAGAACGAATGGGAAGGCCTGGTGGTCTACGGCGCGGTGCGCCAGGTAGACGATCTTGAAGAGCTGGACATTGGTATCCAGGCGATTGCCGCGATCCCAGTGGGGGCCGCAGGTGAAGGCATTGGCGAAAGCGATATCCGCGTGAATTTTGGCGGCGTCACCTTCTTCTCCGGCGATCATCTCTATGCCGATAACACCGGCATTATCCTCTCCGAAGATCCCCTCGACATCGAGTAATAAAAAGCCGGGTGGCGCTTCGCTTACCCGGCCTACTTACTCTGTAGGCCCGGCAAGCAATGCGCCGCCGGGCGTTTCGAAAGCAATTATACTTCTTCCATTCTGCCTAACAGCGCCTGAAGGCGATCCTGCCAGCCGTTCTGCTGTTCGCGCAGCTGATGATTTTCACGCTCCAGCTCTTCGCGGTGGTGGTGCGCATTCTGCACTTCCTGCGACAGGCCGTTGTTTTTCTCTTTCAGCTCTTCGATTTCCATCTGCAGTAACGTGATGGTGTCAATCGCCTGCTGTACTTTTGCTTCCAGTTTCTCAAACACTTCTAATGACATGGTCATACCTCTCCTGAATTGCAAGGCGACGCTTTAATATAAACGCGCACAACATAGCCCCGATTGTATGAAGCCCCGTCGCCCCTGTCCAGCGCCAGGGCGCGTAGTTTGCGGTTTGCAACACTTTTCATCCTTCGCCTGGTTTACACCGCTTTCCTTCCCATGATTTGTTAATCGATTCGTTAATGAAATGATTCAGCGCGCAGTTATCCCTTACGAAAAATATGTGCTCTATGGCGCGAAAACGCTCATTTTGTTGACACAGTACACACATTTTGATTTCGATATTTCTCGTTTTTGTTCGTTAACGATAAATTAACACAATGTCTACAGACATCATGGTTGTCTCTGCTCGCCATGCTAACAATAACCATTACACACACTTTAGGATCCGATTATGAGTCAAACATCGACCTTAAAAGGCCAGTGCATCGCCGAGTTCCTCGGTACCGGGTTGTTGATATTCTTCGGGGTTGGCTGTGTTGCAGCGCTAAAAGTGGCTGGCGCCTCCTTCGGCCAGTGGGAGATCAGTATCATCTGGGGTCTGGGGGTAGCGATGGCCATCTACCTGACCGCCGGTGTCTCCGGTGCGCATCTCAACCCGGCGGTAACCATCGCGCTATGGCTGTTCGCCTGCTTCGACGGGCGCAAAGTCGCGCCGTTTATCGCCTCGCAGTTTGCAGGCGCGTTTTGTGCCGCCGCGCTGGTCTACGGCCTCTACTACAACCTGTTTTACGATTTTGAACAGACCCACCACATGGTTCGCGGCAGCGTCGAGAGTCTGGACCTCGCCGGAATATTTTCAACCTATCCGAATCCGCACATCAATTTTGTGCAGGCCTTCGCGGTTGAAATGGTGATTACCGCTATCCTCATGGGCGTGATCATGGCGCTTGGCGATGACGGCAACGGTATTCCACGCGGCCCGCTGGCTCCGCTGCTGATTGGCCTGCTGATCGCGGTGATTGGTGCCTCTATGGGACCGCTGACTGGCTTTGCGATGAACCCGGCGCGTGATATCGGGCCAAAAACCTTCGCCTGGCTTGCAGGCTGGGGCAACGTCGCCTTTACCGGTGGCAAAGATATCCCCTACTTCCTGGTCCCGCTGTTCGGGCCGGTAGCAGGTGCAGCGCTCGGCGCGTTTGGTTATCGTAAGCTGATTGGCCGCCACCTGCCCTGTGATATCCGCGAGGAAGAAGTGAAAGAGCCAGCTACCACTGCCGCACAACACAAAGCGTCGCTGTAATGTGACTACGGGAAAAAATGATGACTGAGAAAAAATATATCGTTGCGCTGGACCAGGGTACCACCAGCTCTCGCGCCGTGGTAATGGATCACGACGCCAATATCATCAGCGTTTCACAGCGCGAATTCGAACAAATTTATCCTAAGCCAGGCTGGGTTGAGCACGATCCGATGGAGATCTGGGCCAGCCAAAGCTCAACGCTGGTAGAGGTGCTGGCGAAAGCTGACATCAGCTCCGATCAGATTGCCGCTATCGGTATTACCAACCAGCGTGAAACCGTGGTGATCTGGGATAAAGAGACCGGTAAGCCCATTCACAACGCCATCGTCTGGCAGTGCCGCCGTACCGCCGATATCTGCGAGCATCTGAAGCGCGACGGCCTGGAGGATTACGTCCGCGCCACCACGGGACTGGTGATCGACCCCTACTTCTCCGGCACCAAGGTGAAGTGGATCCTCGACCACGTTGACGGCTCTCGTGAGCGCGCTAAGCGCGGCGAGCTGCTGTTCGGCACCGTCGACAGCTGGCTGATCTGGAAGATGACCCAGGGACGCGTCCACGTCACCGACTACACCAACGCCTCCCGTACCATGCTGTTTAACATCCACACCCTCGAGTGGGATGAGAAGATGCTGGAGGTGCTGGATATTCCGCGCGCCATGCTGCCAGAGGTACGTAAATCCTCCGAGGTCTACGGCCAGACCAACATCGGCGGCAAGGGCGGCACGCGTATCCCTATCGCCGGGATCGCCGGGGACCAGCAGGCAGCGCTCTTCGGCCAGCTCTGCGTGAAAGAGGGGATGGCGAAGAACACGTATGGCACCGGCTGCTTTATGCTGATGAATACCGGCGAGAAGGCGGTGGCCTCCGAGCACGGCCTGCTGACCACCATCGCCTGCGGCCCGCGTGGCGAGGTGAACTACGCCCTGGAGGGCGCGGTCTTTATGGCCGGCGCATCTATTCAGTGGCTGCGCGACGAGATGAAGCTGATCAGCGACTCGTTCGACTCGGAATACTTTGCTACCAAGGTGAAAGATACCAACGGTGTGTACGTGGTGCCTGCATTTACCGGCCTCGGCGCACCCTACTGGGATCCCTATGCCCGTGGCGCAATTTTCGGTCTGACCCGTGGCGTCAACGCGAACCACATCATCCGTGCAACGCTGGAGTCCATTGCCTATCAGACCCGCGACGTACTTGAAGCGATGCAGGCCGACTCCGGCATTCGCCTGCACGCCCTGCGCGTGGACGGCGGCGCGGTCGCCAACAACTTCCTGATGCAGTTCCAGTCAGATATTCTCGGCACCCGCGTCGAGCGTCCGGAAGTGCGCGAAGTCACGGCGCTGGGCGCAGCTTACCTGGCAGGCCTGGCGGTGGGCTTCTGGCAGAACCTCGACGAGCTGCAGGAGAAAGCGGTGATCGAGCGCGAGTTCCGTCCGGGTATCGAAACCACCGAGCGTAACTACCGCTACAGCGGCTGGAAAAGAGCCGTGAAGCGCGCGATGGCGTGGGAAGAGCACGACGAGTAATGACCACCCCGCCTCCTCTCCGTCCGGAGAGGGGGCCTTACCCTCCTCGCTCTGTGTTAAACTTTGCACAATTTCTTTAATGACGTTCTTTAATGACGAGTGTGCAATGAAACGAGAGCTTGCGATTGAATTTTCCCGCGTGACGGAAGCGGCCGCGCTGGCCGGTTATAAATGGCTGGGCCGGGGCGATAAAAACGTTGCCGACGGCGCGGCGGTTAACGCCATGCGCATTGTGCTCAATCAGGTCAATATTGACGGGACCATCGTGATTGGCGAGGGTGAGATCGACGAAGCCCCGATGCTCTATATCGGCGAGCGCGTCGGTACCGGCCAGGGCGACGCGGTGGATATTGCCGTTGATCCTATTGAAGGCACCCGCATGACGGCGATGGGCCAGGCCAACGCGCTGGCGGTGCTGGCCGTGGGCGACAAGGGCAGCTTCCTGAACGCGCCGGATATGTATATGGAGAAGCTGATTGTCGGCCCTGGCGCCAAAGGCGCTATCAATCTTGACCTGCCCCTGGAGGAGAACCTGCGTAACGTGGCGGCCGTGCTTGGCAAGCCGCTCGACGAGCTGACCGTAACGATCCTGGCGAAACCGCGCCACGATGCGGTCATCGCCCAGATGCAGCAGCTCGGCGTGCGCGTATTTGCCATTCCGGACGGCGACGTGGCGGCCTCCATTCTGACCTGCATGCCTGACAGCGAAGTGGACGTGCTCTACGGTATCGGCGGCGCACCGGAGGGGGTGGTCTCCGCCGCCGCCATTCGCGCGCTGGACGGTGACATGCAGGGCCGCCTGCTGGCACGCCATCACGTGAAGGGCGACAGCGAAGAGAACCGCCGCATCGGCGAGCAGGAGCTGGCACGCTGTAAAGAGATGGGGATTGACGCAGGCAGCGTGCTGCAGCTGGACGACATGGCGCGCAACGATAACGTGATTTTTTCCGCTACCGGCATCACCAAGGGCGATCTGCTCGACGGCATTACCCGCAAGGGCAATATGGCCACCACCGAAACCCTGCTGATCCGCGGTAAATCCCGCACTATCCGCCGGATCCAGTCCATTCACTACCTCGATCGCAAAGATACGGACGTACAGCGCCACATTCTTTGAGGTCATTTGATCAATCGAGCTTTCCGGCCCGCTCGGGCTGGAAAAGTTCGTCTTAAGCGACGAAGATAAGGTTATACAGAACAGGAGACGATCATGGCGGATTGGGTTACAGGAAAAGTTACGAAGGTTGAATTCTGGACCGACGCGCTCTTTAGTCTCACCGTTCATGCTCCCATCCACCCCTTCAAGGCGGGCCAGTTTGCCAAGCTGGGTCTGGAGATTGACGGCGAGCGCGTGCAGCGCGCCTACTCCTACGTTAACGCCCCCAGCGATCCGAATCTGGAGTTTTACCTGGTCACCGTCCCGGACGGCAAGCTCAGTCCGCGCCTTGCGGCGCTGAAGCCGGGCGATGAGGTGCTGATCGTGAGCGAGGCCGCCGGGTTCTTTGTGCTGGAGGAGATCCCCGAGTGTGAAACCCTGTGGATGCTGGCAACCGGGACGGCCATCGGCCCCTATCTGTCGATTCTGCAGGAAGGGAAGGATCTGGAGCGCTTTAAAAACCTGGTGCTGGTCCATGCCGCGCGCTATGCCGAAGATCTCAGCTATCTACCGCTGATGCTGGAACTGCAAAAGCGCTACGAGGGTAAACTGCGTATTCAGACGGTCGTCAGCCGCGAAACGGTAGCCGGCTCGCTACACGGTCGCGTACCGGCGTTGATTGAGAGCGGGGAGCTAGAGCGCGCCGTCGGGCTGACAATGCGCCCGGAAGATAGCCATGTGATGCTGTGTGGCAATCCGCAGATGGTGCGGGATACTCAGCAGCTGCTGAAAGAGACCCGGCAGATGGCCAAACACCTGCGCCGCCGTCCGGGCCATATGACCGCTGAGCACTATTGGTAATTAACGGATCTGGTCACTAACGGAACTTCACGTCCAGCGTCGCTTTACCAAATTTGTTTTCGCCCGGCGTGCCGAGAAACGCGCCGAGGTCCACCAGCAGCATGACCATGATCAGCGTCGGGATAAAGCGCCCCACCGCCCACGTCCAGACGCCGCCTAGCACATCCCAACGCCCGGCCAGCAGCATCCACGCCAGCACCAGCAGCAAGGCCCAGTAGCCTGATTTACCGCGATCGTGCAGCCGTTTTACCACCACACAGGTCGTAGGCCAGAGCAGGCTGACCAGCGCAAAGGCCGCCAGCTGCAGATCCACCAGCCCGCTTCCCGCCAGCGAAAAGAGTGCCACCATCGACAACGCCCAGAGCGCTACCCAGATCCAGAAGTCACGGCGTCCAATACGCCCTTTAAATGAGAATAACCACTGCTGTATGGTCATGTAAGGTTCCTTATAATCGTAGTGCTGCGTAGTTTACCTTAGTCGGGTCAGCTTTTGACAAGCCAGACGGTTATCGTTTTAATCGGGATAGCTAAACAGAGGGAGAGATCATGAAAAGATGGAGCGTATTACTGGCCTGGCTGGCGTGTTGCCTGCCCGCGCTGGCGGTAGAGGTTCCCCTGGCAGCCACGGCCCCCTATCTGCTGGCGGGTGCGCCAACCTTCGATCAATCTATTAGTCAGTTCCGGGAGAAATTTAACGCCGATAACCCCACCCTGACGCTCAACGAGTTTCGCGCCATTGAATCACGCAACGACCGCGCCAACCTGACGCGGGCTGCCAGCAAAATCAACGAGTCGCTCTATGCCTCAACGGCCCTTGAGCGCGGGACGCTGAAGATCAAGTCGATGCAGATCACCTGGTTGCCAGTCCAGGGACCGGAGCAGAAAGCGGCGAAAGCCAAAGCGCTGGAGTATATGGCGGCGGTATTACGCGCCTTTTCACCGCAGCTAACCAAAGCCAATAGCCTGCAAAAGGTGCAGAAACTGCTGAACAAAGGCAAAGGGAAAGCCTGGTATGCTGAGACAGAGGGCGCGCTGCGCTATGTTGCAGCAGATAACGGTGAAAAAGGGCTGACCTTCGCTGTTGAACCGATTAAGCTGACGCTATCTGATAGTGCTGAAGGTAACAATAAATGATAAAAAGCAAAGCCTTTGCAGGGATGAATCTCTATACTGTTTGACAACCATGCTGCCTGCAAACGGCAGCCATATTCCTTGATTCGCTGACAAAGCGTGGAGAATAAAAATGCGACATCCTTTAGTGATGGGTAACTGGAAACTGAACGGCAGCCGCCACATGGTAAACGAGCTGGTTGCTAACCTGCGTAAAGAGCTGGCTGGCGTTACCGGCTGCGGCGTAGCAATCGCGCCGCCGGCAATGTATCTGGACCTGGCGAAACAGGCCGCAGCGGGCAGCCATATCATCCTCGGCGCGCAGAACGTCGACGTGAACCTCTCCGGCGCCTTCACCGGTGAAACGTCCGCTGAGATGCTGAAAGACGTTGGCGCACAGTACATCATTATCGGTCACTCTGAGCGTCGCACCTACCATGCTGAGTCTGACGAGCTGATCGCGAAAAAATTCGCCGTGCTGAAAGAGCAGGGTCTGATCCCCGTTCTGTGCATCGGTGAAACTGAAGAAGAGAACGAAGCGGGTAAAACCGAAGAGGTGTGCGCCCGTCAGATCGACGCCGTGCTGAAAACCCAGGGCGCAGCAGCGTTCGAAGGCGTCGTGATTGCCTACGAACCGGTATGGGCTATCGGTACCGGCAAATCCGCTACCCCGGCGCAGGCCCAGGCGGTGCATAAATTTATTCGTGACCACATTGCGAAAGCTGACGCGAAAGTGGCTGAGCAAGTGATCATCCAGTACGGCGGCTCGGTTAACGCCTCTAACGCAGCTGAACTGTTCACCCAGCCGGATATCGACGGCGCGCTGGTTGGCGGTGCCTCCCTGAAAGCTGACGCGTTCGCAGTGATTGTGAAGGCAGCGGAAGCGGCTAAGCAGGCGTAATCGTCGTTACCGCATTGCAAATGTTCGTGTAGGCCCGGTAAGCGCTAGCGCCACCGGGCTTTTTTACAGCTGTCCCAGCAGCTGATACCACAGATAGTCCAGCGGCAGCAGCACCAGATACGTTGCCACCGCCAGCGCCAGACAGAGCAGCATCCCCGCCCGGGCAGGCACCTTGCCTAGCGCCATCGCCACCACAATCGGCGAGGCCTGATACGGCAGCAGCGGCGTCGAGTACCCCAGTACCTGAATCATAATCGTCGACAGCAGCGGGAAACCGGTGGCGTCAGAGAAGCTTTGCGCCAGGCTGGTATAGAGCGCCGGGACGCCGTTGGCGGTCATGATAAAGTTAAGCGCGGTGGTAATGCCGGTCAGGGCGGCAAAGCTGGTAAACGGATTTTGTGGATCCAGCGGCATAATATGCATCAGCGCGTCACCGACGGCGCGGCCAATGCCGGTCTGCGTTACCGTGATCGCCAGGCCTAAAATCCCCGCCACGTAGATACAGGTGCGAATATTGACCCCGGTGGCGAACTCCTCGCCGTTAATAAAGCCGATGCGCGGCAGCAGCGTGACGCAGGCCGCCGCCAGACCGGTCCATGCCGGGCCAATCCCGTGCCAGCTCTCCGTTACCCACAGAATAAGCACCACCGCCAGCATCCAGGCGAGCCGCTTCTCGTCCCGGCTCATCGGCGTAGCGGGTTCAAGATCCCGCGCCGCATGCGGCTTACCGGGAAAGAGCCAGCAGATAAGCGCAATCAGAATGAGCCCTTTCAGGATGCCCAACACCGGCGTGTGCAGCAGCAGATAGGGAACATAGTTGAGATGAATACCAAATGCCCCTTCCGCCGCGCCGCTCATCACCAGGTTCGGCACGTTAGCGGGCAGGATCGTCGCGGAGAGCTGGAAAGTGCCAAAGCCCACCGCCAATGCCAGGCCAAACCATGCCCGCGTCCCTTCGTGGATCCCGGCTCGCGCCGCCATCGCGGCAACGATGGGCATCAGCAGGGCGATGCGTCCCATGTTCGACGGCATGACAAAGGCCAGCGCATAGCTCAGCAGCACCACGCTGCCCACCATTAATAGCCACGAATCGGTCAGCTTCGCCGAGATGGCCCTTGCCGCCCGGTCCGCCAGCCCGGTTTTGCGGATCGCCACGCCCAGCACAAAGCCGCTAAAGACCAGCCAGAACGCCGACGAGGCAAAGCCGCCGAAGATAACGTCCGCCGGGGCGATTTTGGCCACCATAGCGGCGGCAAAGAAGAGCAGCGCGGTAATGAACTCCGGCAGCAGAGAGGCGGCCCAAAGGACGATAGTGATGCCGATAATCAGTGAGGGAAGGAACAGAGGGTGCGTTAACCAGAGTGACATGCCTGTCTCCTGCTATTTTTTCACCGAGTCTACGGCGACAGGAGGGTTCAGTAAACGCCATTAATGGTGGGGCAAAAAAACGGCCCCGCAGGGCCGTTACGCTTAACGCTTGCTGATTTGGTCGAAGGTACCACCGTTGGAGAAGTGCTCTTTCTGGGCTTTTGTCCAGCCACCAAACTCTTCATCAATGGTGAATAACTTGAGTTTCGGGAACTCGCTGTCATATTTCTTCGCTACGTCCGGGTTACGCGGACGATAGAAGTTTTTCGCTGCAATCTCCTGCCCTTCCGGCGAGTAGAGATACTTCAGATAAGCGTCAGCCACGGCTTTGGTCTCTTTCTTCTCAACGACTTTGTCGACCACAGAGACGGTCGGCTCGGCGAGAATAGATTCGCTCGGGGTGACAATTTCAAACTTGTCTTTGCCCAGCTCGTTAGTCGCCAGCAGCGCCTCGTTCTCCCAGGCGATCAGCACGTCGCCAATGCCGCGCTCGACGAAGGTATTGGTCGCACCACGTGCGCCGGAGTCGAGCACTTCCACGTTCTTGAACAGCGCTTTCACAAACTCCTGCGCTTTAGCCTGGTCATTGTTGTTGTGGTGCAGAGCGTAGCCCCACGCCGCCAGGTAGTTCCAGCGTGCGCCGCCGGAGCTTTTCGGGTTCGGCGTGATCACCGACACGCCCGGCTTAATCAGATCGTTCCAGTCGTGGATCTGTTTCGGGTTACCTTTACGCACCAGGAAAACGATGGTGGAGGTATAGGGTGCGGAGTTATCCGGCAGGCGTTTGATCCAGTTTTTATCGATGCGTCCACGCTCGGCGATGGCGTCAACGTCATAGGCTAGCGCCAGGGTCACCACATCGGCTTCGATGCCGTTAATAACGGAGGTAGCCTGTTTGCCAGAGCCGCCGTGCGACTGGCGGATCGTCACGTTATCACCGGTTTCCTGCTTCCAGTGCGCGCTGAATGCCTTGTTATACTGCTCGTACAGCTCACGCGTTGGATCGTATGAGACGTTTAAAAGCTGAATGTCCTTTGCCAGAACGCTGCCGGAGGCCAGCAGCAACGTTAACCCTACACCCCATTTGTTCATCGCTCACTCTCTTATATGTTGAGTTGTGTTGTGATGGACTCAGCGTGCCAGAAAGCGAATCAATGATTAAAGAATAAAAAAAGATTGGCTATAACCAAGGGGAATAAAGATAGGGTTGGGCGAAAAAAACCCGGTGGCGCTACGCTTACCGGGCCTATGTAAGTAGAGCTGTAGGCCGGGTGAGGCGCAGCCGCCACCCGGCGGAAATGGCTGCTAGTAAAGCTTTTTAGCGCAGTCCAGCCAGTCGCCTTTGAACGGACGCTTCATATTTTCGATAGCGTCGATGATGTCGTGGTGCACCATCTTCTCGTTCTGAATACCGACGCAGCGGCCGCCGTGGCCCTGCAGCAGCAGTTCAATGGCGTAGGCACCCATACGGGAAGCCAGAATACGGTCGTAAGGAACCGGAGAGCCGCCGCGCTGGATATGGCCGAGAACGGTGGCACGGGTTTCGCGTTTAGTCTCGGACTCGATGTACTTCGCCAGCTCGTCGATATCACAGATGTGCTCGGTAATGGCGACGATAGCGTGCTTTTTACCCTTCGCGATGCCAGCCTTGATTTCGCTCACCAGATCTTCACGATTAAACTCGACTTCCGGCAGGACGATAAACTCGCAGCCACCGGCGATAGCCGCCGCCAGGGTCAGATCGCCACAGTAACGGCCCATCACTTCAACGATAGAGATACGCTGGTGGGAAGAGGAGGTGTCACGCAGGCGGTCAATCGCTTCAACCACCGTATGCAGCGCGGTGAAGTAGCCGATGGTGTAGTCGGTACCGGCAACGTCGTTATCGATAGTGCCCGGCAGGCCGATGCAGGGGAAGCCCATTTCGGTCAGGCGTTTCGCCCCCATATAGGAGCCGTCGCCGCCGATGACCACCAGCGCGTCGATGCCGCGTTTTTTCATGTTTTCGATAGCCACGGCGCGGATGTGCTCTTCACGGAACTCCGGGAAGCGAGCAGAGCCAAGGAACGTGCCGCCACGGTTGATCATGTCAGAGACGCTGTAGCGGTCGAGCTGCACCATACGGTCTTCATACAGGCCCAGATAGCCGTCGTAAATGCCGCAAACTTCCAGACCTTCAGTTAATGCTGCCCGGACTACGCCACGAATTGCAGCGTTCATGCCAGGCGCATCACCGCCACTTGTCAACACACCGATTTTCTTAATCATGACTACCTCTGAACTTAGGAATGCAAAATAAATTCTTGCCCGAAGCGACGCCCTGGGGAGTGAATAGCTATGCTGCGCATAGTATATCAATCTCTCCTGGCTGAATTGATTCAGGTCAGACCAAATGGCGGTAATTTATACACAAAATGCTGGCCTGACTCACCTTTTTACACCTTGTTACCTGGCTTCTATGCCAGACACCGCGCCCTGGGGTACAACGGAACAAGGATCCTGATGGATTATCACATCAGAACCCGGGAAACGGCGCAATATGGCCTCTTCAACCTGCTCGGCCACCAGATGCGCCTGAACAAGCGGGAGGTTGTCGTCCATTTCCAAATGAATCTGAATAAAGCGGGTCGGCCCTGACTGCCGCGTGCGAAGATCGTGCGCCCCGCTGACCCCAGGCCAGCGGGTAACGATAGCAATTATTTCCTGCCGCTCCTCATCGGGCAGGGCGCGATCCAGCAGCGACTGGACCGCTTCATACCCCATGCGTAGCGCGCTATAGAGGATATAAGCGCCGATCCCCAGTGCAAAGAGGGCATCCGCCCGGTGCCAGCCATACCAGGACAGGCCCAGCGCGACGAGAATAGCGCTATTCATCATAACATCAGACTGATAATGAAGCATATCGGCGCGCACGGCCTGGCTTTGCGTTTTTCGCACTACCCAGCGCTGAAAAGTGACGAGGATCACAGTACACACCAGCGCGACCAGAGTTACGATGATGCCAATCTGCGGCGCATTCATCGGTTCCGGACGGGCAAGGTGCTGAATACCGGTTAAAAAGAGAAACAGCGCCGAGCCGGAGATAAACATGCTCTGCGCCAGCGCTGCCAACGACTCGGCCTTGCCATGCCCGAAGGTGTGCTCATCATCCGCTGGCTGGAGGGAGTAGCGCACCACCAGCAGGTTGGTCAGCGAGGCGGCGATATCCACCAGCGAATCCACCAGCGCCGCCAGCACGCTCACCGACCCGGTGTACCACCACGCAAAAATTTTGATCACCAGCAGCAACGAGGCCATTACCGTCGCGGCAATGGCTGCCCGGCTCACCAGCTGCCCATACATTTGATTCATACGCACTCCTGTCCGGACACAGGGGTAGTATAACGGATGATAAATCAGGCAATGTGACAAAAAACGGGGGTGTTTTGCTCGCGGCAAGGAGATTAAGGGCAAAAAAAACCCCCTCATCATGAGGGGGAAGACAGGGATGGTGTCTATGGCAAGGAAAACAGGGTTGTTACTGGTTACTACTTACTACCGGTACTGCTACTCGATAACGTTAGCGGAGAGTCCTGCTGCATTTTTGCAACGTCGCGCAGCTGAGCGATCCGCTGTTGGTGCTTGTCATGTAAAACCGCCTGTTGCTCGGGCGTAAGCAGGTGGTACATCTGGTTGCGAACCCGGGCCATTTCGACCTGACGGGCAACCTGCTCCTGCGCCATCTTTTCTGCCTGAGCGCGTACGGCGTTTTCATCAAATTTTTCTGCGGTCACGAGGTCGTGCATAGTCTCGATTTCGCTAACATTAACAGGGGGCAGCTTATGCCTTGCCTGTTGCATCAAATCACGCAGTTGCTGGCGTTGATGCTCGGTTAAACTGATGCCGTCAAACATATGACTCTGGGTATTACGCGGTGCAAGTTCTTCCGACGTATGCCAGTTATCGCCTGTTACGACTTCAGCTGCGTGGCCAACCGTACTTAACGCCAGCGTTGAGGCCATGACGGCAGCGGTAACAATGCGCATCACTTGCTCCCAAAATCGTTTGTGTCGCCAATCAACTGAACTCAGTCTACGATTCAGGCTGCAAACTAGCGTCAGGGGGTGTAAAACAACGTAAAGTCATGGATTAGCGCGCCTTGATGACGTAATTTCTGCCTCGGAGGTATTTAAATAATGAATAAAATTTTGTTAGTTGACGATGACCGAGAGCTTACTTCCCTTTTAAAGGAGCTGCTCGACATGGAAGGCTTCAATGTGCAGGTTGCCCATGACGGGGAGCAGGCGCTCGACCTCCTGGACGACAGCATCGATCTGCTTTTGCTCGACGTAATGATGCCAAAGAAGAATGGTATCGACACCCTTAAAGAGCTACGCCAGACACACCAGACCCCCGTCATTATGCTGACGGCGCGCGGCAGCGAACTGGATCGCGTTCTCGGCCTTGAGCTGGGCGCGGACGACTATCTGCCTAAACCCTTTAACGATCGCGAGCTGGTGGCCCGTATCCGCGCTATCCTGCGGCGTTCGCACTGGAGCGAGCAGCAGCAGAACAGCGATAACGGCTCACCAACGCTGGAAGTGGACGCCCTGAGCCTCAACCCGGGCCGCCAGGAGGCCAGCTTTGATGGCCAGTCGCTGGAGCTTACCGGTACCGAGTTCACCCTGCTCTATCTGCTGGCGCAGCACCTGGGCCAGGTCGTCTCCAGAGAGCATCTTAGCCAGGAGGTCCTGGGGAAACGCCTGACGCCGTTCGATCGCGCGATCGATATGCATATCTCTAACCTGCGTCGTAAGCTGCCGGAGCGTAAAGATGGCCATCCGTGGTTTAAAACGCTGCGCGGACGCGGCTATCTGATGGTTGCAGCTTCATGATAGGAAGTTTGACGGCACGCATCTTTGCTATTTTTTGGCTAACGCTGGCACTGGTGCTCATGCTGGTATTAATGGTGCCTAAGCTGGACTCCCGGCAAATGACGGAGCTGCTGGATAGCGAGCAGCGTCAGGGCGTCATGATAGAGCAGCACGTTGAGGCGGAGCTGGCCCTCGATCCACCAAACGATTTGATGTGGTGGCGGCGGCTGTTTCGCGCAATTGATAAGTGGGCACCGCCGGGGCAGCGCCTGCTGCTGGTGACCAGTGAAGGCCGGGTGATCGGCGCTGAACGCAGTGAAATGCAGATCATTCGTAACTTTATTGGCCAGGCGGATAACTCTGATCATCCGCAGAAGAAAAAATATGGACGGGTAGAGCTGGTAGGGCCGTTTTCCATCCGCGACGGGGAAGATAACTACCAGCTCTACCTCATCCGTCCGGCGAGCAGTTCCCAGTCCGATTTTATCAACCTGCTGTTTGACCGACCGCTCCTGCTGCTGATTGTTACCATGCTGATCAGCTCTCCGCTGCTGCTCTGGCTGGCATGGAGCCTGGCAAAACCGGCGCGCAAGCTGAAAAACGCGGCGGACGAGGTCGCGCAAGGTAACCTGCGCCAGCATCCGGAGCTGGAATCCGGGCCGCAGGAGTTTCTTGCCGCCGGGGCCAGCTTTAACCAGATGGTAACCGCCCTTGAGCGGATGATGACAACCCAGCAGCGCCTGCTCTCTGACATCTCTCACGAGCTGCGCACCCCGCTAACGCGTTTACAGCTGGGCACCGCCCTGCTGCGCCGCCGCAGCGGCGAGAGCAAGGAGCTGGCCCGCATTGAGACCGAAGCGCAGCGCCTCGACAGCATGATCAACGATCTGCTGGTCATGTCGCGCAACCAGCAGAAAAATGCGCTATTGAGCGAGACCGTTAAGGCTAATCATCTGTGGAAAGACGTGCTGGATAACGCCGCCTTTGAAGCCGAGCAGATGGGGAAATCCCTTACCGTTAACTTCCCGCCGGGGCCGTGGCCGCTTTACGGTAACCCGAGCGCAATGGAGAGCGCCCTGGAAAATATCGTGCGTAACGCCCTGCGCTATTCGCATACCAGGATTGAGGTGAGCTTTGCGGTGGATAAAGAGGGCGTGACGGTTAACGTCGATGACGATGGGCCGGGCGTCAGTGCGGAGGATCGCGAGCAGATTTTCCGCCCGTTCTATCGTACCGACGAGGCGCGCGATCGTGAATCCGGCGGTACCGGGCTGGGGCTGGCGATTGTTGAGACGGCGATTCAGCAGCACCGCGGCTGGGTGAAGGCCGACGACAGCCCGCTGGGCGGCTTACGCCTCACGATCTGGCTGCCGCTGCATAAGCGTTCGTAATATCCAGGCCGGGCGACCCCGGCCTACGGTTTCCTGCCCCACAGTCTGGGCGCAAAGCTCTCAATTTTGCCGCTCAGGCGTCGTTTCTGCATGGTTCTCGCCCAGCTCACCGAGAGGCCAGCGGCAGAGAGCAGACGGTGGTACTGCTCGTCGTCAAACGGCAGATGCCAGGCGATAGCGGCTGCCTCATAGACGCTCACGTCGCTACAGCGGGAAACCAGCTCAAAGGGGGCATCGCCGGAGACGTTGCCCGGGGCAATCACCCGGTAGAGCCAGCCCGTGCGCCCGCTCTCTTGCATCAGGGAAGAGAGATCATGAATGGCAAAATGGTAGTTAACCTTGAAGCAGGGCGAACGCGGTTGGGTCACCTGAATCAGCGCCTCACCCCAGTGAAAGATATCCCCAATGTAGACGTTTTGCTCAGTTAGCCCCTCGGTAGAGAGGTTCTCGCCAAACGCCGGCGCAACAAAGCGTTCCGCCTGTTCAGGAAATGCGCTTGCCCACTCGCGATAGTGCTCGCGTGGGTAGTGGCACAAAGCACGATCCGGCCCGCCGTGGATCTTCTTCTCGGCCTGCTCATCTCCCGCAAGCCCACGCTCAGTTAACGCCAGCTCGCCGTCAACCTGCACTTTGGCAATGGCGCTTGGCCGACTGCCCTCGTAATTTCTTACTTTTCCGGTAAAAACGTTAACCTGATGGTGCATCACCGCGCCTTATCCAGAGACAAAAAAAGCGAGTCATTAGACTCGCTTTTCACCGGTAGCAATGCAACCTTATTTTTTAGCAGCGAAACGGGCAGCAGCTTCGTCCCAGTTCACCACTTCCCAGAATGCCTTGATGTAGTCCGGGCGTTTGTTCTGGTATTTCAGGTAGTAAGCATGTTCCCACACGTCCAGGCCCAGGATCGGGAAGCCGGATGCGCCAGAAATAGCTTCACCCATCAGCGGGCTATCCTGGTTTGCAGTAGAGACAACGGCCAGTTTGTCGCCTTTCAGTACCAGCCATGCCCAGCCAGAGCCGAAGCGGGTTGCCGCTGCTTTCTCGAACTCTTCTTTGAATTTCTCAACGGAGCCGAAGTCGCGCTCGATAGCGGATTTCAGTTCACCCTGCAGGGTAGTGCCGGTTTTCAGGCCTTTCCAGAACAGGCTGTGGTTGGCGTGGCCGCCCGCGTTGTTACGCAGTACGGTTTTCTTGTCAGCCGGAACCTGATCCAGTTTTGCGATCAGCTCTTCTACCGGCAGGTTAGCCAGCTCCGGCAGGCTTTCCAGCGCAGCGTTAGCGTTGTTAACGTAGGTCTGGTGATGTTTAGTGTGATGGATTTCCATCGTCTGCTTATCGAAGTGTGGTTCCAGTGCATCATAAGCGTACGGCAGTGATGGCAGTGTGTAACTCATAATCATCTCCATTAATTGTCGGGCGGCGATACTGTTAACGCCGCGTAAGCAGTTGGTTCATTATAGTTAATTAAGTAGTGTTGAAAATGTTTATCAATGCCGTAGTTTTTATATGGTTATAACCTTTTGTTATGTGCCCGGGAGTGATCTGCTACGGTGCCGCCACTGGCTAGGCGCCACGCCGGTTTCACGGGTAAAAACCACGGAAAAATAGTTGCTGTCTTCAAAACCACAGCGTGTGGCAATTTCACCGATCATCAGCTCGCTGTGCTGCAGCAGATACTGGGCATGACAGATGCGCAGCTGGCGCAGGTAGTTATTGATTGTCATGCCGGTCTGGGTACGAAACTGCTGACGTAGTGTACGCTCACTACACTGATTTTGCTCACAAAATTGTTCAAGCAAAAAGGCACGGTTAAGGCTGCTGGCCAGGGCAGTAATAAGCTTATCCAGCAACGCTTCGCTGCGGGTCGCCGAAAGATTATCGGTGGCGTAGCGATGGCGCTTCAGGGTTAATATGAGCTGGGCAAACAGGGTCTCCGCCAGCGGATCGGAAAGCGGATCCGCTTTGGCGCTCTCATGCTCCAGCTGGCTAATCACCTGCCGCGCCTGGGCCATGCCGCTGCTGCCGATGCGCCAGTAAGGTATCGGCTCCCCGCCGTCCAGGCCGGGAATATGCGCGGCCCAGTCAAGGTTGAGCGTCAGCCGCTCCGGGCAGTAGATAATATTTTGCAGAACCAGATCGTTTACTGAGGCGTAGGCGTGACGATCCTCGGCACGGATATAGAAGAGATCGCCCCGGGTAATGCGGTAGGGACGATCGTTAAGAATATGCAGGCCGTTGCCGCGCCAGACCAGCACCAGCTCGTTAAACTCGTGGGCGTGTTCAGCAAAGACGTTTTGCGGATAGCGATCGGCCACCGCGACCGCCTGCCCAGGCCTGGCAAAAAAATCCTCTCTCCGCAAAATTAACTGGCCTGCCACAGCGTCACCTCAACCGCCTTCAACCTTCTATATTTAGCTGTTTTTTAGCAAGAAAACGGTGACTGCCTTCTCGTTTACGGCTATTGCAGCGGCGTGTCCCGCCCCTGGCGAATATCCCGCGGTGACCAGCTAAACTCCCGGCGAAAAAGGGTCGAAAAGTGATTGCTGTCGCCGAAACCGCAGCGAAACGCAATGTCAGTAACGCTCTCATCGCTGTGGCGCAGCAGGTGGCGGGCTTTAATCAGGCGCAGGCGATTCAAGTAGCGCTGCGGGGTCATTCCCGTGTGCTGCTTCAGCTGACGGTGCAGCGTACGCAGTGAGAGAGCGAAACGGTCGGCAAGAGACTCCCAGCAGACCTCATCCGCAAAGTGATCTTCCAGCCACGCCATCATCTGGTTCAGGCGGGCATCGTTGTTAACGGCGCCCTCTTCAAGGCTGCTCTTACGCAGCAGCACCAGCAGCTGCATAAACAGGATCTCCCGGCTGGCAAGAGCGGCAGTTCCCTCCTCCTCGCCGCTCTGCTCCATCTGGCTGACAATCTGCCGCACCTGCTGTAGCGCTCCCTGGTTAACTCGCCAGTGAGAGGGGTAGTGTCCGTCCTGCTCCTGAGGCAGCAGCTGGTTCAGGCCTGCCAGGAACTGGAACGCCTCTGGCGAGCGGTAGAGCACGTTGGTCAGGTAGAGATTATCCGTGTGCTCGTAAAGGTGCCTGTCATGGTCGCGGATAAAGCAGACGCTCCCCCCGCTGATGGAGTAGGGCTGGCCGTTAAAGACGTGAATGCCCGATCCATGCTCAACGATAACAATCTCATGAAAATCATGGTGATGTTCAGGAAACGCCGACTGGGGAAGGCGCGGCTCGATAGCCACAGGCGTTTTACCTGAAGGAAAAAAATCCACGCTGTGTAGTACGGTCATGATGGCTTCCTGAACTGGAGAACATGCCAAAAAGAGTAATGAAGGGCTGACAATCCCACCTTGAATTTTTGACGTCAAAGCGCGCAAACCCGGTCGCTTTTTCAAGAAACGGTGTGAAAGATCCGGAAATGCGGCTGGCGTCACATCCGCTGTGAGAGGCGCTATTACTGGAAATTGTGAACACTATCACGTTCATCTTTGCTTTCTTGCCAGCGCCTAATTTTGTCTGTCCATAGCAAGAAGGTGCGCCGTTAAGGGGGTTCGTAGACTGTCGCCATTGACTCTCAGAAGGACTCCACTATGACCTTTCGCCATTGTGTCGCAGTCGATCTCGGCGCATCCAGTGGACGCGTAATGCTGGCGCGTTACGACAGTGAACAGCGCGCCCTGTCGCTGCGTGAAATTCACCGCTTCGTCAACTGCCTGCAAAACGTGGACGGCTTTGCTACCTGGGATATCGACAGCCTGGAGAGTGAGATCCGCCTTGGGCTAAACAAGGTCAGCGCGCAGGGCATTCAGATCGACAGCATCGGCATTGATACCTGGGGCGTGGACTATGTGCTGCTTGATAAGCACGGCCAGCGCGTCGGTCTGCCGGTGTCATACCGCGACGGGCGCACGCACGGCGTGATGGCCAGCGCTCAGGCACAGCTCGGCAGAGAGACGATCTACCAACGCAGCGGCATTCAGTTTCTGCCGTTCAATACGCTCTACCAGCTGCGTGCCTTTGTCGAGCAGCTGCCAGAGCAGGCAGCGCAGGTGGCGCATGCCCTGCTGATCCCCGACTACTTCAGCTTTCGCCTGACGGGCAAGATGAACTGGGAGTACACCAACGCCACCACCACCCAGCTGGTGAATATCAATAGCGATGACTGGGATGAGGAGCTGCTGGCCTGGACCGGTGCTGACAAAGCCTGGTTTGGCACACCAACCCAGCCGGGCAGGGTGATTGGCCACTGGCTAAGCCTGCAGGGAACAGCGATCCCGGTCATAGCCGTCGCCAGCCATGATACCGCCAGCGCGGTGATCGCCTCGCCGCTGAGCGATGCGGACAGCGCCTACCTCTCCTCTGGCACCTGGTCCCTGATGGGTTTTGAGAGCCAAACCCCCTATACCAACGAGGCGGCGCTGGCGGCCAATATCACCAACGAGGGCGGTGCCGAAGGGCGCTACCGGGTGCTGAAAAACATCATGGGCCTGTGGCTGCTGCAGCGGGTGCTGAAAGAGCAGAACGTGACCGACTTGCCTGCCCTGATTGCTGATACCGAGCAGCTAACCGCCTGCCGGATCCTGATTAACCCCAACGACGAGCGTTTTATCAACCCGCAAAACATGAGCGACGAGATCCGCGCCGCCTGCCGTGGATCCGGCCAGCCGGAGCCAGAAGGTCCCGCCGAGCTGGCGCGCTGCATCTTCGACAGTCTTGCCCTGCTCTATGCCGACGTGCTCGGCGAGCTGGCAGCGCTGCGCGGCAGACCGTTCCGCCAGCTGCATATCGTTGGCGGCGGCTGCCAGAACCGACTCCTCAACCAGCTCTGCGCCGACGCCTGCGGCGTCACCGTCGTCGCTGGCCCCGTCGAAGCTTCGACGCTGGGCAATATCGGTATTCAGCTGATGGCGCTGGACGAGCTGAACAACGTTGACGCTTTCCGTCAGGTCGTAACGGCCAATTACCACCTGACCACCTTTATTCCACAACCTGACAGTGAAATTGCCCGCCACGCTGCGCAGTTTCAAACCAAACAACAGAGAAAGGAGCTTTGCGCATGACCACTCCAATTGAACAAGCCTGGGAACTGGCTAAGCAACGGTTTGCCGCGGTAGGCGTTGACGTTGAGGAGGCGCTGCGCCAGCTCGATCGCCTGCCGGTCTCCATGCACTGCTGGCAGGGCGACGACGTGGCCGGGTTTGAGAACCCGCAGGGCGGCTTGACCGGCGGGATCCAGGCCACCGGCAACTACCCGGGCAAAGCGCGCAGCGCCGAGGAGCTGCGGGCGGATCTGGAGCAGGCTCTGAGCCTGATCCCCGGACCAAAACGCCTGAACCTGCATGCCATCTACCTTGAGTCAGAGACGCCGGTGGAGCGTAACGCCATCAGGCCCGAGCACTTTACAAACTGGGTGGCGTGGGCAAAAGCGCAGAAGCTGGGCCTGGACTTCAACCCCTCCTGCTTCTCGCACCCGCTGAGCGCCGATGGCTTTACCCTCTCCCACGCCAACGACGAGATCCGCCAGTTCTGGATCGACCACGTTAAAGCCTGCCGTCGCGTCTCGGCGTACTTTGGCGAGCAGCTGGGCACGCCGTCGGTGATGAACATCTGGGTTCCGGACGGCATGAAAGATGTCACCGTTGACCGCCTTGCGCCGCGCCAGCGCCTGCTCGCCGCGCTGGATGAGGCCCTGAGCGAAAAGCTGAGCCTGGATCATCACATCGATGCCGTAGAGAGCAAGCTGTTTGGCATCGGTGCGGAGAGCTACACCGTCGGCTCGAACGAGTTTTACATGGGCTATGCCACTAGCCGGCAGACCGCGCTCTGCCTGGATGCAGGCCACTTCCATCCGACGGAGGTGATCTCCGACAAGATCTCCGCCGCCATGCTCTATATCCCGCGCCTGCTGCTGCACGTTAGCCGCCCGGTGCGCTGGGACAGCGATCACGTAGTGCTGCTGGATGACGAAACTCAGGCCATCGCCAGCGAAATCGTCCGCCACGATCTCTTTGACCGGGTACACATTGGCCTCGACTTCTTTGATGCGTCGATCAACCGCATCGCCGCATGGGTGATTGGCACCCGTAACATGAAAAAAGCCCTGCTGCGTGCCCTGCTGGAGCCGACCGCTCAGCTGCGCGCTCTGGAAGCCGAGGGCGACTATACCGCCCGTCTGGCGCTGCTGGAGGAGCAAAAATCGCTGCCGTGGCAGGCGGTCTGGGAGATGTACTGCCAGCGCCACGATACCCCGGCGGGGAGCCAGTGGCTGGACAGCGTCCGCGCCTATGAGAAAGAGATTTTAAGCAACCGTAAATAAGCGCTCCGTTTGCCGGGGTTACAGATGAGAGTAGGCCGGGTAAGCGCAGCGCCACCCGGCATTTTTAAGGAACACAGAGACTATGCAGAACATACAAGATTCATGGTTCGTCCAGGGGATGATCAAAGCGACCTCTGACGCCTGGCTGAAGGGCTGGGACGAGCGCAACGGCGGTAACCTGACCCTGCGCCTGGACGACGGAGATATCGCCCCCTTTGAAGCTGAATTCCACGCCAGCCCGCGCTATATCACCCTGAGCCAGCCGATGCCGCTGCTGGCTAATACGCCGTTTATCGTTACCGGCTCCGGCAAGTTTTTCCGTAATGTGCAGCTCGACCCGGTCGCTAACTTAGGGATTGTTAAAGTCGACAGCGACGGCGCGGGCTACCACATTCTCTGGGGGTTGACCGACGAAGCCGTTCCCACCTCCGAACTGCCGGCGCACTTCCTCTCCCACTGCGAGCGCATCAAGGCCACCGACGGCAAAGACCGTGTGATTATGCACTGCCATGCCACCAACCTGATCGCCCTCACCTATGTGTTGGAAAACGATACGGATGTGATCACCCGCAAACTGTGGGAAGGCAGTACCGAATGTCTGGTTGTGTTTCCTGACGGCGTTGGCATTCTGCCTTGGATGGTCCCGGGCACCGATGAAATTGGCCAGGCCACCGCAGCGCAGATGTCCCGGCACTCGCTGGTGCTGTGGCCGTTCCACGGCGTCTTTGGCAGCGGTCCAACGCTGGACGAAGCCTTTGGCCTGATCGACACCGCCGAGAAGTCTGCCGAAGTATTGGTGAAGGTCTACTCGATGGGCGGCATGAAGCAGACCATCACTCAGGAGGAGTTGATTGCCCTCGGCAAACGCTTTGGCGTGACGCCGATGGCCAGCGCACTCGAGCTTTATAAATAAGAACATCGCGCCCCGCTCACTGAGACGGGGCGAAGCCACACCTGCAAGCCCTACACAACTAACTCAATATCAGTGGAGTAAAAGCAATGAGAATAAAGACAAGCTTGATCCTCACCGTTGCCGCTCTGGCGTTGTCCGGTTCCGCACTAGCAGAAGTCAAAATTGCCCTGGTCGCAAAATCCCTCGGCAATGGTTTTTTTGAGGCAGCAAACGTCGGTGCCCAGGAGGCGGCCAAAGAGTTAGGAGATGTGAAAGTCATTTATACCGGCCCGACCACCACCACGGCGGAGGCGCAGATCGAAGTGCTGAACGGTTTGATCGCCCAGGGTGTGGATGCGATCGCCATCTCGGCAAACGATCCGGATGCGGTCGTGCCGGTGTTGAAAAAAGCGATGCAGCGCGGCATCAAAGTGGTGTCGTGGGACTCCGGCGTGGCGAAAGCGGGTCGCCAGATCCATCTCAACCCATCAAATAACGCTCTGATTGGTGAAACTAACGTTAAGCTCGCCGCCGAGGCGTTGAAGGCGTTGAACGTGGAGAAGGGCGACGTGGCGATCCTTAGCGCGACCCCAACTTCGACCAACCAGAACATCTGGATTGAAGAGATGAAAAAGGTGCTGCCGAAGTACCCCTCCGTTAACCTGGTGACGGTGGCCTACGGCGATGACCTCTCCGATAAGAGCTACCGCGAAGCGGTCGGCCTGCTGAAGACCTATCCGGACCTGAAGGTGATCGTCTCTCCCTCCTCGGTGGGCATCGTGGCCGCTGCCCAGGCGGTGAAAGATCAGGGCAAGATTGGCAAGGTGTACGTGACCGGATTAGGCCTGCCGTCGGAGATGGCGGGCGCGGTGAAGTCCGGCGCAACCAAGAGCTTTGCTATCTGGAACCCGATCGATCTGGGCTATGCCGCGACCTACCTGGCTGACGATCTGGTCAAAGGCACGGCCACCAAAACCGAAGCCAATATGGGCAAGCTTGGCAAGGTGAAGCTGGATGCTGACGGCAGCGGCGCAATGTCCGAACCGTTCGTCTACGATGCCAGCAATATTGATAAGTTTTCCAAAATTTTCTGATGTGATTTGTACGCCGGATAAGCGTAGCGCCATCCGGCATACAAAGTCCCCCGTGATGGAGAACTATCATGACACCACTGCTTCAGCTCAAGGGGATCACCAAGGTGTTCCCCGGCGTGCGCGCCCTTGAGAACGTACAGCTTGACCTCTGGCCTGGCAAAGTCACCGCGCTGATTGGTGAAAACGGCGCAGGCAAATCCACGCTGGTTAAGGTGATGACCGGCATCTATCAGCCTGAAGAGGGCGAAATCCTCTATAAGGCGATCCCCATTCAGCTTCCGACGCCAGAATCCGCCCATCGGGTGGGCATCACGGCGATCCACCAGGAGACCGTGCTGTTTGATGAGCTGTCGGTGACGGAGAACATTTTTGTCGGCCAGTATCTATATACAGGCTTTTTGAAAAAGCTCGACTGGCCCGCCATGCACCAGAAGGCACGGGATATCCTGGCCCGCCTTGAGGTGCAGATCGATCCCCACGCGACCCTGAAAACGCTGAGCATCGCCCAGCGCCACATGGTCGCCATTGCGCGTGCCCTCTCCTTTGATGCGCAGGTCGTGATCCTCGACGAACCCACCGCCGCGCTCTCCCAGCATGAGATTCTGGAGTTCTACCAGATCGTTGAGCGCCTGAAGCAGGAGGGCAAAGCGATCCTGTTTATCTCCCACAAGTTCGACGAGATTTTTGAGCTGGCGGATCACTACACCATCCTACGCGACGGGGTGTACGTTGGCTCCGGGGCGATGAGCGAGATCAGCGAAGAGCGAATGGTGGCGATGATGGTAGGCCGCGCTATTACCCAGACCTATCCCAAGATCGCCTGCGATCCTGGCGAAACGGTGCTGGAGGTGAAAGATCTCTGCCATCCCACCGAGTTTGCCCACATCAGCTTTACCCTGCGCAAGGGTGAGATCCTCGGCTTTTACGGGCTGGTCGGCGCAGGCCGTACCGAGCTGATGCAGGCGCTCTCCGGCGTATCGCGCCCCTCCTCCGGCGAGATTGTGCTTAACGGCAAGACGGTGCAGTTTCACCAGCCTGCAGACGCTATTCGGGCCGGTATCGTCTGCGTGCCGGAGGAGCGGCAGAAGCAGGGAGCGATCATTGCCCTGCCCATCGCCCAGAACATCAGCCTGCCGCAGCTCAGCAGGCTCAATCCAAACGGCGTGCTGCACGACGACCGCGAGTGGCAACTCGCCGACGAATATGCCAGACGGCTTCAGGTTAAAGCGTTCAGCTGGAAACAGCCGGTAGAGACGCTTTCCGGCGGTAACCAGCAGAAGGTGGTAATTGGCAAATGGCTCGCCACGCACCCGGACGTCATCATCCTCGATGAGCCGACCAAAGGCATCGATATCGGCTCGAAGGCGGCGGTACACCAGTTTATGTCCGAGCTGGTGGGCCAGGGGCTGGCGGTGATCATGGTCTCCTCAGAGCTGCCGGAGGTGATGGGCATGGCCGACCGGATTGTGGTGATGCACGAGGGGCGGATGGTTGCTGAATACGCGGCGGGTGAAGCTACGGCAGAGACCATCGTTAGCGCCGCCAGCGGTGCGAAACAGGAGGCAGCATAATGTGGCAACAACTGCTTAAAAACCGCGAGGCGCTGCTGGCCGCGGTGATTGTCCTGATGGTGCTGGCTATCGGCAGCCGCGTGCCGTCGTTTATCGCGCCCGGCAACCTGGCGGAGATGTTTAACGATACGGCGATCCTGATTATTCTCGCCCTCGGCCAGATGATGGTACTGCTGACCAAAGGCATTGACCTGTCGATGGCCGCCAACCTGGCGCTGACCGGCATGATCGTCGCCCTGCTCAACTTCCACCATCCTGACATTCCGGTCTGGGCGCTGCTGATCCTGGCGACCGGCCTTGGGCTGGTGATGGGCATGATCAACGGCCTGCTGGTGTGGAAGATGGGGATCCCGGCGATTGTGGTGACGCTGGGCACTATGAGCATCTATCGCGGCATAATCTTTCTGCTCTCCGACGGGGGCTGGATCAACTCCCACCAGATGAGTGGCGATTTCCTTGCCCTGCCGCGCGCCAGCGTGCTGGGGCTGCCGCTGCTGAGCTGGTGTGCCATCGCTGCGCTGCTGGTGGTGGGCTACTTCCTGCGCTACAGCCGCACCGGGCGGGCGCTCTATACCGCTGGCGGCAACGCCACGGCGGCCTACTACACCGGTATCAACGCCGGAAAAATGCAGTTCGTCAGCTTCTGCCTCTCCGGGGCGCTGGCCGGTTTCTGCGGCTACCTGTGGATCTCCCGCTTCGCCGTTGCCTATGTCGACGTCGCCAACGGCTTTGAACTGCAGGTGGTGGCCGCCTGCGTGATCGGCGGGGTCAGCACGATGGGCGGCACGGGCCGCGTGCTCGGCTGCCTGTTTGGCGCCCTGTTCCTCGGCGTGATCAACAACGCGCTGCCGGTGATCGGCATCTCGCCCTTCTGGCAGATGGCTATCTCCGGCACGGTGATTGTAATAGCGGTTCTGCTTAACGAGCGCGGCAATAAACGTAAAGGTCGGCTGATCCTGCGCGATGCGGCGCTGGCCCGACAGAAACAGGCGGTGAAACCATGAGCAAAATGTTAACCACTGATGGGGTGGGCGGCACGCCTGCAACGCTGCCGCTGCTGAAACGGCTCCTGTGCTGGGAGGGTTTCTTACTCGCCGTCACGCTGCTGGTGTTTTTAATTAACGCCTTCGCGTCACCCTACTTTCTCAATATCTGGAACCTCTCTGACGCCACCTTCAACTTCACCGAGAAGGCGATCATCGTGCTGCCGATGGCGATGCTGATTATCGCTCGAGAGATTGACCTGTCGGTGGCCTCTACCATTGCCCTTAGCTCCACCGTGATGGGCTTTTGCGCTCAGGCAGGGGTGGATACGCCACTGCTGGTGATGGCGGGATTAGGCGTGGGACTGCTGTGCGGGCTATTCAACGGCCTGCTGGTGACGCGGTTTAATCTCTCCTCTATCGTCATCACCATCGGCACCATGAGCCTCTATCGCGGCATCACCTACATTCTGCTTGGTGATAAGGCGTTAAATGACTATCCCGAGAGCTTTGCCTGGTTCGGCCAGGGCTACGTCTGGGGGGCGCTGTCGTTTGAGTTTGCGCTCTTTATCGTGCTGGCGGGCATCTTCGCGTTCGTGCTGCACCGCACTAACTTTGGCCGCCGCACCTACGCCATTGGTAATAACCCGACCGGGGCATGGTACTCCGGTATCAACGTCAAGCGTCACAATCTGCTGCTCTTTGCCCTGGTAGGGCTGATGGCCGGGCTGGCCTCGGTGCTGCTCACCTCGCGCCTCGGCAGCACCCGCCCCACTATCGCTACCGGCTGGGAGCTGGCGGTGGTGACGATGGCGGTGTTGGGCGGGGTTAATATTCTCGGCGGCTCCGGCAGCATGGTGGGTGTGATTATCGCCGCCTTCCTGATGGGACTGGTGACCTTTGGCCTGAGCCTGCTCAACGTCCCGGGCATCGTCATGTCGATCATCATCGGCGCGATGCTGATTGTGGTTATCTCCCTGCCGATCATCACCCGCCGGATTTTGCAGCGAAGACGAATATAAAAAATCACAGTAATTAACGGAGATCTATCATGAGCTTTATGTTGGCACTGCCTAAAATCAGCCTGCATGGCGCAGGTGCAATTGGCGATATGGTTAATCTGGTAGCAAACAAGCAGTGGGGAAAAGCGCTGGTTGTCACCGACAGCCAGCTGGTTAAGCTGGGCCTACTCGATAGCCTGTTTACCGCCCTGAATGTGCACCGGATGCCATATCATCTGTTTGATAGCGTCTTCCCCAACCCCACCGAGGCGCTGGTGCAGGAGGGCTACGCGGCCTATCAATCGGCGCAGTGCGATTACATCATCGCCTTCGGCGGCGGCAGTCCGATCGATACCGCGAAGGCCATAAAAATCCTCACGGCCAACCCAGGCCCCTCAACTGCCTACTCCGGCGTCGGTAAAGTGGTTAACGCCGGCGTGCCGCTGGTCGCCATCAATACCACTGCCGGTACGGCGGCGGAGATGACCAGCAACGCAGTGATCATCGACTCGGCACGTCAGGTGAAAGAGGTGATTATCGACTCAAACATTATTCCAGATATCGCCGTAGACGATGCCAGCGTAATGCTGGCGATCCCGGCCTCGGTCACCGCTGCCACCGGCATGGATGCTCTGACCCATGCGATAGAGGCGTTTGTCTCCGTCGGCGCGCATCCGCTAACGGACGCCAATGCGCTGGAGGCGATTCGCCTGATCAACCTCTGGCTGCCGAAGGCGGTCGACGATGGACAAAACATCGAAGCTCGGGAGCAGATGGCCTTCGGCCAGTATCTGGCGGGGGTGGCCTTTAACAGCGCCGGGCTGGGCCTGGTACACGCTCTGGCGCATCAGCCGGGAGCGACGCATAACCTGCCTCACGGCGTCTGCAACGCTATCCTGCTGCCGATTATCGAGAATTTTAATCGTCCGAATGCGGTGGCGCGCTTTGCCCGTATCGCCCAGGCGATGGGGGTCGATACTCGCGGCATGAGCAACGAGGCCGCCAGCATGGAAGCCATTAACGCTATTCGCGCCCTCAGCACCCGCGTAGGTATTCCCTCCGGTTTTAGCCAGCTTGGTGTAACGAAAGAGGATATCGAAGGCTGGCTGGATAAGGCGCTGGCCGATCCGTGCGCGCCCTGTAACCCGCGCACGGCCAGCCGCGACGAGGTGCGTGAGCTCTATCTGGAGGCATTATGATCCGTAAAGCGTTTGTCATGCAGGTCAACGCTAATGCGCACGAGGAGTACGAGCGTCGCCACAATCCTATCTGGCCCGAGCTGGAGGCGGTGCTGAAGGATCACGGTGCGCATCATTACGCTATCTATCTCGATAAGGCGCGTAACCTGCTGTTTGCCACCGTGGAGATTGAGTCTGAGGAGCGCTGGAACGCGGTCGCCAATACTGACGTCTGCCAGCGCTGGTGGCAGCATATGCGCGACGTGATGCCCGCCAACGCAGATAACAGCCCGGTCAGCGCCGAGCTACAAGAGGTGTTCTACCTGGAGTGATAGATTGTACGCTGCCGCCGGGACGGCAGCGTTATCACCTTAATTTACTTTCACCGTGTTGCCCGGCGTAACGCCCTGCTGCCTGCCGCTGAGCGTAAACGCCGATACCACCGTAATCGCCAGCACAAAGCAGCCCAGCATCAGGTAGGTATCCTGGAAGCCGATCCGGTCATACATATTCCCGGCAAAGGCAGAGAGGAATATCGCCGCCGACTGCTTAGCAAACTGGAAGCCAATCAGGTAGATGGTGGCAGACAGACGGGTATCAAATACGCCGGTAATGTACTTAAAGGCCCCCACCAGCAGGAACGGCACCTCCAGCGCATGCAGCATCTTCAGGGCCACCACCTCTACCACCGTGGTGGCGAACGACGAGCCGATAATGCGCGTCGCCATAATCAGCCCGGCAATCAGCAGCGTATTTTTTGCGCCGATGCGGTTAATGATCCACGGCGAGCAGAACATGATGATGGCGTTGCAGATCTCTCCGGCCGTGGTGGCAAAGCCGAAGGCGCGGGTACCTGCCTGTGGCGTGACGAAGAAGGATTTGAAGAAGGTGGCAAACTGCTGGTCGAACACGTCATAGACGCAGGCAACGCCCACCACGTAGAGAATAAACAGCCACATTTTGCGCTGGCGGAAGAGGTTAAATACCGTTTTCGCCGTGATTTGCGGCTGGTTGGCCCCGAGCGCGTTCATCACCTCTGCCGTCTGGTTGGGTTTTGGTTTGGCGATAATCAGCAGCAGCATCAGCAGCAGCGCCGCCGCCGAGCCCATCCAGAACACATATGACGGGTCGATACCGAACAGGATCCCGCCCGTAGAGGCGCAGAGTCCCCAGCCCAGGCAGCCAAACATACGTGCCTTGCCATATTCGAAATAGCTGTTGCGGCTTACGCGCTCAACATAAGCTTCGATGGCCCCCGAGCCCGCTGAGAAAACAAAGCCGATATACAGACCGCCGCTTAATGCCCCCAGCCAAATGCTGGTTTTCAACAGCGGGGCGAAAACGTAGAGGAAAAACGGTGCGAATAAAAACAGCAGCACCGAGATGATCCACAGCATGTGTTTTTTTAGCCCCAGCTTGTCCGAAATCACGCCCAGCACGGGCTGAAAGGCGATGGCGGAGAGCGAGATGCAGGAGAAGACGATCCCGGTATGGGTTTTATTCAGGCCGATGACATCCGACAGCCAGATCGGCAGGAACGGAAAGCAGGTGGCCATAATGAAGAAGTAGAAAAAGAAAAACAGTCCGAAGATCCAGAAGTTAGGGTTGTCTTTGTGGGTACAGGCCGTTGTGCTCATTATTATTATCCTCAGCTGTGGGCCGGGAAGCCGGCCCATCACGATTACACCCGTTCTACACCAATCAGGATGGCGCTTTCCGGATCCAGAATCGGCAGTGCAATTCCCGCCTGCATTAACCACTCGCCGCTTACCGTCTGCGGGGCTTCCATCCACGCAGGCAGCTTGCGCATGGTGTGTCCACCCTCGCCGGTTAAGCGAATATTGGGATGATCGAGCAGCGTGATACGGTACTGCGCGCCCGCCTCCAGTCCCGGCATGCGCAGTGGCATCATCAGGGTATAATCCGGCATCGCCAGCTGGCTGACGATAAATAAGCCCTGGCCTCGATCCTGGCTCACGATCCCCTGCGCAAGGGTGGTGGCATCCGGCATATCCACACGCCATTGGGTACCGGTGTGGATCACCTCGCGCCACTGTTTATGCAGCGCGGCGTAATGCCGGTAGCCTTCACGCTCCTGCTCGTCGACGCTGAGCGGATCCAGCTCCAGCCCCATATGGCCGAACAGCGCGGTAAGACCACGGAACGCAATGCTGTGCTGACGGAAGGTGGCGTGACATTTATGATGACCGATATGCGCGCCCATCACCTCCGGCGGGAAGAAGTAGCTCATCCCGCGCTGAATAGTATTGCGCTCCAGCGCGTCGTTGTTGTCAGATGCCCAGAAGCGATGGCTGCGGGTCAGCACCTCATAGTCAATGCGTCCTCCGCCCGAGGAGCAGGATTCAAACTCAATATGCGGGAAACGTTCGCCAAGGAGATCGAGCAGTCGGTAGAACTGACGCGTCTGCGCATCGGCGGCGGCCTTGCCGTTGTGTCCAGGCTGCACCAGCTCCCGGTTCATGTCCCACTTCACGTAGTCCACCGGATGCTCGCCCAACAGCCAGCTCATGCGTTCAAGCAGATACTCGAACGCTTCTGCAATATTCAGGTTAAGGACGTACTGATGGCGGCCCGTTGGCTGTGCGTATCCCGGCATCGCCAGCACCCAGTCCGGGTGCGCCCGGTAGAGATCGGAGTCCGGGTTGATCATCTCCGGCTCCACCCAGATACCGAACTCCATGCCAAGGTTTTTAACGTGGTTAATTACCGGCATCAGGCCGTTGGGGTACTTTTCCTCGTCAAGATACCAGTCTCCTAACGCAGCGTGGTCGTCGTTGCGCCCTTTAAACCAGCCGTCGTCGATAATAAATCGCTCCACGCCCAGGGCTGCCGCTTCGTCCGCCATCTGCATAATGTAGTGCGGATCGTGGTTGAAATAGATCCCTTCCCAGGTATTGAGGTGAACCGGACGCGGCTTATTTTCCGGGAAGCGGATAACGTTGTCCCGCAGGTAGCGGTGGAACTGCTGGCTCATGCCGTTCAGCCCGTTTGCGGAATAGCTGGCATACAGACGCGGTGTCCACAGGGTTTCCCCCTGGGCGATGGCCATCTCTCCCGGCAGGTAGAGCGCTTCGGCCTGCAGATAGCGGCGGCCATCGGTTTTGGCTTCGGCCCGCAGACGATGGTTGCCGCTCCAGCCAAGATGTACGCCCCATACGTCGCCGTGCATCTCGCTGAATGCCTGAGTGCCGCTAATCAGCGCCGGGAAGTGTTCATGGGAGGTGCGACCGCGGCGGTTTTCGATCACGAAGCTGTCGTGCTCGAGCTTCACACGATGCGGCTGGAATTCGCGGATCCAGCGCCCGTGAAAGGCCATTACCTCTCCGGCGCGCTCGGCAATCGGCAGCGTGACGGCAAGACGGTCGACCTGCCACGGCTGCGCGCGAAGGTTGGTTAAACCGTGATGCACCACCAGCACGCCGCTATCGTCGAGAGCAAGTTCGCTAGTCAGACGCAGACCGGCATGCGTATCTTCAGCGGTCACCGTCAAGGTTTGCCCCTGCTGTGTAACACCAACGGTTTTGAAGAGCGGTGAGCTATCCATGCCCTCACGATGGCCTTCAATCCCCGGCGTCCCAAACAGACCGTGGCCCAGCTCGGCCATCAGGGTTACCGGTGAGTCCACATCCAGCCTGCCGTTGGCGACCGGACGCGACAAACTCTCTGCATCCTGCAGTGAAAAGTGGTTAAGATGCGGGCCCCAGTAAAGAATTTCGGCAAATGGGTGGGTTTTTAGCACCACGTCTACCGTTTTGCTTTCCAATCGTAAAATCGAATCTTGCATCAGACATCTCCTGTCGTCGGGATGTCTTGAGTGTTGATCCGAAACGTTTCGGATACAAACCAAAACGTTTCGGTTTTGTGATCC
This sequence comes from Escherichia sp. ESNIH1, assembly GCA_002918705.1. Taxonomy (GTDB): domain Bacteria; phylum Pseudomonadota; class Gammaproteobacteria; order Enterobacterales; family Enterobacteriaceae; genus Pseudescherichia. Next base: position 65,327 of record PQKR01000012.1, read on the forward strand.
GGTTTAGAATTTCGGGAGATTTATGCCGTTTGTCCAGCAGAAAAGCCTGGCTGCCACAGCACCTGAAGCCTGGCGATATCCTCGCCGTTAATTAACCGCAGCACCATCTCGGCGATCTGTTTGCCCACCCCCTGACGGGTAGCCTGGATCACCGCCGCCACGTCGACATCCACGATGCTGTCCTGCGGCAGACCGTCGTACACCACCAGCGAAACGGCGTTATCACCGGTTAATCGGCCAAGCTGGGACAGCGCCATCGCCACCCCATCGCCGTGGGTGTTGCAGTCGGTCAGGATGGCCGTAGGCGGTGAGGCCAGCGAGAGCAGCTCCTGAGTGGTGGTATAGCCTGCGCGCCGTGAAGGCGGCATGGTGCGCAGCCATTCGCTGGACAGCCTCGCCTCGGCCAAAGCATCAAGGTAGCCCTGGCGGCGCTGAGTGATAAAAGCCTGGGAATTACTTTCGCCCAGCAGGGCAATACGCTGATGGCCCTTATCAATCAGCCAGCGTGTGGCGTGATACATCCCGGCGTAGTTGTCGAAGTCAAACCATGCATACGGCTGCGGCAACTGGCTGCGGCCCAGCGCCAGGAAAGGGAAACCGATGGCCTGAAGCTGTTCAAGACGCGGATCGCGATCGAGCGTATGGGCAACGATCAGCGCATCCACGCGGCGGCTTTGCACCATGCGCATATAGCTGTGCTTATCGGCCAGATCGTCGTCGGCAATGAGCAGCAAATCAATCTCATGTCGCGCAAGCTCGTGGCTAATCTCGCCCACCATCTCCATAAATACGCTGTTATTGAGCGGAACGGGATGCACCGGGAAAACCAGCCCAACGGCGTCGATTTTGCCCATCTTCAGACGGCGGGCAAAGGTATTTGGACGATAGCCACGGCGCTGTGCTTCCGCTTCAACCCGGGCGCGCGTCTCATTGGAGACATCATCATACCCGTTGAGCGCACGGCTAACGGTGGTAACGGACAGCCCCAGTTCTTTGGCAATGGCTTTAAGCGACATGTTTTTCCGTGTCTTACTGTTTAATTTTGTTCCGCAACCAGAAGCGCATGCGTATCCGGCTCAAGCGCTTTAAAGATATGCGGCCGATCGGCGGGATAGCAGATGTAATCCCCCTCCCCCAGCTCTTCCGGCGCATCGGTCAGCCCCACGAGCGCCCGACCCTGGGTCACAATGATGTGCTCCACCGATCCCGGCGGATGAGGCTGGGAGATGCGGTCTGCACCCGGCTGGGTCAGCAGTAGATAGATATCACGCCGCGCCCCTGGTGGACAGGCGGCCAGTAAAATTGCTTCATAATTCGCCTGGCCAGCAATGACCTTTGTTCCCTCTCCCCGGCGGATCACCTGCGTAGCGGGCTGCTGCGGCTCCAGCAGACGGGCGAAAGGAATATCCAGCGCAACGCACAGCGACCAGAGCGTCTCCAGGCTCGGGTTGCCGTTGCCAGACTCTAGCTGAGAGAGCGTGGATTTAGCGATCCCGGCCCGGCGGGCAATTTCCGCCAGTGAAAGTCCGGTTCGCAGGCGTTCTCGCACTAAACTTTTAGCGATCACGCTAATTGGCTGCGTCATATAACGGCCCTTGCTCTATAAATCGAACGAATCGTTCATCTTGTAAAACGATCTTGATGCGTTCATTATAATGGATATTCGTTCGATATGGCTAAACCAATACGGCTAAAACAGTATGAAACATCATCTCTCTTGCCTGAAAGGCGACACGATAAAGGCGATCGTTCTGGTCTGCCTGGCAGTGGGTATTGTCGGGATGTCCTATGGCTCGCTGGCAATGGCGTATGGCTTCCCGATCTGGGTTCCCTTTGTGCTCTCTATCACCGTGCTGGCGGGCGCCTCGGAGTTTATGTTTATCGGTATTGTTGCCAGCGGCGGTAATCCGCTGGCGGCGGCGGCCGCTGGGCTATTGGTTAACGCCCGTCATGTGCCGTTTGGCGTGACGGTGCGCGAGCTGGTCGGCAAGCGCGGCGCCAGCCTGCTCGGCTGCCACATTATGAATGACGAAAGCGTGGTGTTTGGCCTGTCGCAAAAGACGCCTGAACAGCGTAAAGCGGCCTACTGGCTGTGCGGCCTGGGGGTAGCGATTATCTGGCCGCTCGGCGCGCTGCTTGGTGCCATCGTAGGTAAACTGCTGCCCGATCCGGAGACCATCGGTCTGGATGCGGTCTTTCCGGCTATTTTGCTGGCGTTAGTGGTACCGGCTTTTAAAAATCGCACCACGCTTATCCGCGCCTGCAGCGGCGCGGTGCTGTCACTGGCCGCCGTTCCTTTTGCACCGGTGGGTTTACCGGTCCTGCTCTCTCTGCTCGGCCTGGCCGCAAGGAAAAAATAGTGGAAAACATGACGGTATTTATTCTCGGCATCGTCCTGTTGTCCGCAGGAACTTATTTAATGCGCCTCGGCGGCGCCAAACTCGGTAGCCGACTGGCTCTTTCTGAGCGTTCGCAGGCACTGCTTTCCGATGCGGCCACCGTGCTGCTGTTTTCCGTAGCGCTGGCCACCACCTTTTACGAAGGGGATCATTTTGCCGGTATGGCGCGGGTGATCGGCGTCGCCTTTGCCCTATTCCTGGCCTGGCGCAAGATGCCGTTAATTGTGGTGATCGTGGCAGCGGCGGTAGTGACTGCGCTGCTGCGGTTGGCAGGCGTGGCATAAAAAAAGCGCCCGTAGGCGCTCTTTCGACAATGGAGATGTTATTTAGTCAGCTCAGCGGTCATGTGTACATAGTTACCTGAGTAAGCCTGGGTAATTTTGTAAGATGAGGCACCAGCCTGCTCGGCCTGAGCGGCGATTTTTGCTTCCGCACCGGAGAGCGTGGTGTCAGTTGCAGAGACTGACTGGGCAGCAAAAGAACCGAAGGAAGCGGCAAGAGCGATAACAGCAACAAAAGTTTTGATGTTTTTCATGATGGTTACCCTTTAATTAAGTTGTTTGTATAAGGCGTGTCGCCTTGATGTGATAAATAGTAGACCTATTAATCACCAACTAAAAGTAAAGGGATTTGCTGAGTACATTCAAAATTTTTGAATAAAATTTATGCACCCACCAAACGTTGGGGATGGGTATAGATCGTCGCCCTGCCGGGCTTGCAAAAGCCCACCAGCGTCAGGTTGCAGCGCTCGGCAACCTCGACCGCCAGCGTCGTTGCCGCCGATACCGCAAACAGAATTTCCACGCCACACATGGCCGACTTCTGTACCATCTCATAGCTTGCCCGGCTGGAGACCAGCGCCGCGCCCTGCTGCCAGTCTGCGCCTTCCCGGGCGCGATGGCCCAACAGCTTATCCAGCGCCACGTGTCTGCCAACGTCCTCGTGCCCGCCGATCAGTTCGCCATCGGACGCGATCCACGCTGCGGCATGGGTGCAGCCGGTGAGCTGGCCGACCGGCTGCACGCTGCTCAGCTGGCGCAGCGCCCGGTCCAGGTTTGTCAGATCAAACGTCTGGGTAAAAGGCAGCGGGGTGACCGGCTTGCCAATATCGTTAAGCTGCTCCACGCCACAGACGCCACAGCCGGTACGTCCCGCCAGCGCCCGACGGCGCTCTTTCAGTCCCATAAAGCGGCGGCTGGAGAGCTCAATCTGCACCTCCAGGCCATTACAGGAGGGCACAACGTCCATCCCGTAGATCTCTGTCGGGGCGTCGATAATGCCTTCTGAAAGAGAAAACCCAATGGCGAACTCGCTGAGATCCTTCGGCGAGGCCATCATCACCACGTGTGAAATCCCGTTATAGACCAGCGCGACGGGCACCTCTTCCGCCAGGCTATCCGGCTGAGGATGCTGTAGATCATCACGTTTCCAGAGCATCGCCTGGCGACACCCCGTGATATCGGTCGACTTTTTAGGAGTAGAGAGCATTTTATTGTTCACTTTTTGTTAACTGAATGGGAACAGGCCTGGCGACATTGTGGTATTCTGGCGGCAATTCCTCCAGAGCGAGGAGGACCATCCTATTCTGAACCTTTACGGCCATGCCCGCAAAGCGTTAAGACTCGAGATCACCATTCGAGACAATGTCGATAAAATAAAAAAAGTAAGGAGCGACCCCATGCAGGTCAGCAGAAGACAGTTCTTTAAGATCTGTGCTGGCGGTATGGCAGGTACAACGGCAGCCGCACTGGGCTTTGCACCCAGCGTCGCGCTGGCGGAAACACGGCAGTATAAGCTGCTGCGCACCCGCGAAACACGTAACACCTGTACGTACTGCTCCGTTGGCTGCGGGCTATTAATGTATAGCCTTGGCGACGGTGCAAAAAATGCCAAATCATCCATCTTCCATATTGAAGGGGATCCGGATCACCCGGTGAACCGCGGTGCGCTGTGTCCAAAAGGGGCCGGTCTGGTGGACTTTATCCACTCCGAAAGCCGTCTGAAATATCCGGAATACCGCGCGCCAGGTTCTGATAAGTGGCAGCGTATCAGTTGGGATGAGGCGTTCGATCGCATCGCCAAACTGATGAAAGAGGACCGCGACGCAAACTATATCGCGCAGAATGAGCAGGGCGTGACCGTTAACCGCTGGCTCTCTACCGGTATGCTGTGCGCCTCCGCGGCCAGCAATGAAACCGGCTATTTATCCCAGAAATTTACCCGCGCACTCGGCATGTTAGCCGTCGACAACCAGGCGCGTGTCTGACACGGACCAACGGTAGCAAGTCTTGCTCCAACATTTGGTCGCGGTGCGATGACCAACCACTGGGTCGACATGAAGAACGCCAACCTCATCGTGGTGATGGGTGGGAATGCGGCAGAAGCGCATCCGGTGGGTTTCCGCTGGGCGATGGAAGCCAAAATTCACAATGGCGCGAAGCTGATTGTCGTCGATCCGCGCTTTACGCGAACCGCCTCGGTCGCGGATTTCTATGCGCCTATTCGCTCCGGTACTGACATCGCTTTCCTGTCAGGCGTCATGCTGTACCTGTTGAACAACGAAAAATATAACCGTGAATATACCGAAGCCTATACCAACGCCAGCCTGATCGTGCGGGAAGATTTCGGCTTTGATGACGGTCTGTTTACCGGCTATGACCCGGATAAGCGCAAATATGACAAAGCCAGCTGGAACTATGAGCTGGATGAAAACGGCTTTGCAAAACGTGACATGACGTTGACGCATCCTCGCTGCGTATGGAACCTGCTGAAAAAGCATCTGGCTCGCTATACGCCTGAGGTTGTAGAAAACATCTGCGGTACGCCAAAAGCCGACTTCCTGAAGGTCTGCGAGTACATCGCCGAAACCAGCGCCCATGATAAGACCGCGTCGTTCCTCTACGCGCTCGGCTGGACGCAGCACTCGGTAGGCGCGCAGAACATTCGTACAATGGCGATGATCCAGCTGCTGCTCGGTAATATGGGGATGGCAGGCGGCGGCGTTAACGCCCTGCGCGGCCACTCCAACATTCAGGGTCTGACCGATCTGGGCCTGCTGACGCAGAGCCTGCCGGGCTACATGACGCTGCCGAACGATAAGCAGAACGATCTGGAGACCTATCTTGCCGGCAATACCACCAAGCCGCTGCTGGAAGGCCAGGTTAACTACTGGGGCAACTACCCGAAATTCTTCGTCTCGATGATGAAAGCCTTCTACGGCGATAAGGCAACGGCAGAGAACAGCTGGGGCTTTGACTGGCTGCCGAAGTGGGATAAAGGCTACGACGTCCTGCAGTATTTCGACATGATGGCGAAAAACGAGGTGACGGGCTACATCTGCCAGGGCTTTAACCCGGTGGCATCGTTCCCGAACAAAAACAAGGTTGTCTCGTCGCTGTCGAAGCTGAAGTTCCTGGTCACCATCGATCCGCTCAATACCGAGACCTCGACCTTCTGGCAGAACCACGGCGAGCAGAACGACGTTGATTCCTCGAAAATCCAGACCGAAGTGTTCCGTCTGCCCTCAACCTGCTTCGCGGAAGAGGACGGCTCCATCGTCAACTCTGGCCGCTGGCTGCAGTGGCACTGGAAGGGTCAGGACGCCCCGGGCGAAGCGCTGAACGACGGTGAGATCCTGGCGGGTATCTTCCTGCGCCTGCGTAAGATGTATGCGGCAGAGGGCGGAGCGAACCCGGAACAGGTTCTGAACATGTCCTGGAACTACACCACGCCAGAGAACCCTTCCCCGCAGGAAGTGGCGATGGAGAGCAACGGCAAAGCGCTGGAAGATATCATCGACCCGGTAAGCGGCAAGGTGCTGGCGAAGAAGGGCGATCAGCTCTCCTCCTTTGCTCATCTGCGTGACGACGGTACCACCTCGAGCGGCTGCTGGATCTTTGCCGGTAGCTGGACGCCGGACGGTAACCAGATGGCGCGCCGTGACAACGCCGATCCGTCAGGGCTGGGGAATACCCTCGGCTGGGCATGGTCGTGGCCGTTGAACCGCCGCATTCTCTATAACCGCGCCTCGGCAGATCCGCAGGGTAAACCGTGGGATCCGAAACGTCAGCTGCTCTCCTATGCCAATGGTAAATGGGTGGGCGCGGATATTCCGGACTACAACACCGCGCCTCCGGGCAGCAACGTTGGGCCGTTTATCATGCTGCAGGAGGGCGTCGGACGTCTGTTCGCCATCGATAAGATGGCGGAAGGGCCGTTCCCGGAGCACTACGAGCCGTTTGAGACGCCGCTGGGTACCAACCCGCTGCATCCGAAAGTGATCTCTAACCCGGCCGCCCGCGTGTTCAAAGACGATATGGACGCGATGGGTAAAGCGGATAAGTTCCCGTACGTAGGGACCACTTACCGCCTGACCGAGCACTTCCACTACTGGACCAAGCACGCGCTGTTGAACTCGATTGCGCAGCCGGAGCAGTTTGTGGAGATTGGCGAGAAGCTGGCGGGCAAGCTGGGCATCGTCCAGGGCGATACGGTGAAAGTCTCCTCCAACCGCGGCTATATCAAGGCCAAAGCGGTGGTGACCAAGCGTATTCGCACCCTGAACGTGCACGGCCAGGAAGTCGATACCATCGGGATACCTATCCACTGGGGTTATGAAGGCGTGGCGAAGAAGGGCTTTATTGCCAATACGCTGACGCCGGTTGTTGGTGATGCGAACACGCAGACGCCGGAGTTTAAGGCGTTCCTCGTGAACGTGGAAAAGGTGTAACGGAGACGACCTATGGCTTATCAATCGCAAGACATTATTCGTCGTTCCGCGACTAACAGCTTTACCCCCGCGCCTCAGGCGCGGGATCACCAGCTCGAAGTAGCGAAGCTTATCGACGTGACCACCTGCATCGGCTGTAAAGCCTGTCAGGTGGCCTGCTCAGAGTGGAACGACCTCCGTGACGAAGTGGGTCATAACGTCGGGGTCTATGATAACCCGGCGGATCTGACAGCCAAATCCTGGACGGTGATGCGCTTCTCGGAAGTCGAGCAGAACGACAAACTGGAGTGGCTGATCCGTAAGGATGGCTGCATGCACTGTGCCGATCCTGGCTGTCTGAAGGCCTGCCCGTCTGAAGGGGCGATCATTCAGTACGCTAACGGCATCGTCGACTTCCAGTCTGAGCAGTGCATCGGCTGCGGCTACTGCATCGCGGGCTGTCCGTTCGACGTACCGCGCCTGAACCCGGAAGATAACCGCGTCTACAAATGCACCCTGTGCGTGGATCGCGTGACCGTCGGCCAGGAGCCAGCCTGCGTGAAGACCTGTCCAACCGGCGCTATCCACTTTGGTTCCAAAGAGGATATGAAAGCGCTGGCGGGCGATCGCGTCGCGGAGCTGAAAACCCGTGGTTACGATAACGCAGGCCTGTACGATCCGGCAGGCGTTGGCGGTACGCACGTGATGTACGTGCTGCACCACGCCGACAAGCCGAATCTCTATCACGGCCTGCCGGAAAACCCGGAAATCAGCGCCACCGTGAAGTTCTGGAAAGGTATCTGGAAACCGCTCGCCGCCGTCGGCTTTGCGGCGACCTTTGCCGCCAGCGTCTTCCACTACGTGGGCGTCGGTCCAAACCGCGCTGACGATGATGAAGACAACCTTCACGACAAAAAAGATGATGAGGTGCGCAAATGAGAAAACGTGACACCATCGTGCGCTACACCGCGCCGGAACGCATCAACCACTGGGTCACTGCCTTCTGCTTCGTGCTGGCGTCGGTGAGCGGGCTGGGGTTTTTCTTCCCCTCCTTTAACTGGTTGATGAATATCCTCGGCACGCCGCAGCTGGCGCGGATCCTCCACCCCTTCGTTGGGATGGTGATGTTTGCCTCGTTTATCATCATGTTTTTCCGCTACTGGCACCACAACCTGATCAACCGGGACGATATCTTCTGGGCGAAAAACATCCAGAAAATCATCGTCAACGAAGAGGTCGGTGACACCGGGCGCTATAACTTTGGTCAGAAGTGTGTCTTCTGGGCAGCGATTATTCTGCTGGTGCTGCTGCTGGTCAGCGGAATTATCATGTGGCGTCCGTGGCTCGCGCCTTACTTCTCCATCCCAACCATCCGCCTGGCAATCATGCTGCATTCATTTGCCGCAGTCGGGCTAATTGTGGTTATTATGGTGCATATCTACGCCGCCCTCTGGGTAAAAGGCACGATTACCGCCATGGTAGAAGGATGGGTAACGAAAACCTGGGCGGAGCGACATCACCCGCGCTGGTATCGTGAAGTCCGGAGCAAATCGGAAAAAGAGGCTGAATGAGTATTCGCATAATCCCGCAAGATGCGTTGGAGAAAGGCGAGAAACGTGCGGCGGAAGCCATTCCGCCGTTACTGTTTCCCAGGCTGAAAAATCTCTACAACCGTCGGGCAGAACGCCTGCGCACGCTTGCTGAGAGCAACCCGCTGGGTGACTATCTGCGCTTCGCCGCGCTGGTGGCCCATGCCCAGGAGGTGGTGCTGTACGATCATCCATTAACGATGGATTTGACCGCACGCATCAAAGAGGCTGCCGAACAGGGCAAGCCGCCGCTGGATATTCACGTCCTGCCACGCGACACCCACTGGCATAAGCTGCTGCACTCTCTGATTGCCGAGCTGAAACCAGAGATGAGCGGCCAGGCGCTGGCGGTGATTGAGAATCTGGAGAAAGCCTCGACGCAGGAGCTGGAAGAGATGGCGAGCGCCCTGTTCGCCAGCAACTTCGCGGCGGTGAGCAGCGATAAATCGCCGTTCATCTGGGCGGCACTGTCGCTCTACTGGGCGCAGATGGCCAGCCTGATCCCGGGTAAGGCCCGCGCCGAGTACGGTGAGCAGCGTCAGTTCTGTCCGGTCTGCGGCTCAATGCCGGTCTCCAGCATCGTGCAGATTGGTACCTCTCAGGGGCTGCGCTATCTGCACTGCAACCTGTGTGAAACCGAGTGGCACGTGGTGCGCGTGAAGTGCAGCAACTGCGAGCAAACCCGCGATCTGCACTACTGGTCGCTGGACAACGAACAGGCTTCGGTCAAAGCAGAGAGCTGCGGTGACTGCGGTACCTACCTGAAGATTTTGTATCAGGAAAAAGACCCGAACGTGGAGCCGGTGGCCGATGACCTGGCGTCGCTGGTGCTGGATGCCCGCATGGAGCAGGAGGGCTTCGCCCGCAGCTCTATCAACCCGTTCCTGTTCCCGGGTGAAGGGGAGTAATTCCCTTCGCAGGCAAATCTTGTAGGTTTAGTAGGCCCGGTAAGCGTTAGCGCCACCGGGCTTTTTTGATAACGCCGGGCGGCGGCTTCGCCTTGCCCAGCCTACAGTTGACCTTCCCCTTCCCGCTACTCCTCCTCGTTGCCGCCCTCTTCGTATGAACCGAAGGGTTTCGCTGGCAGCACGATAAAGATACCTTCAAAGATAGCCCCGGCGACGTCGTTGCCGAACAGCTCAACCTGCAGCTGGACGCGGGCTTTGCGGCCGCGCGCCAGGCGGTCAAGATCGCCGCTGAGGGAGCCCAGGTCGGCAATCGCGCTGGGCCGGCCGGTGATGGGATGGCTATAGCGGATATGGGCGTCAGCGAGAATAATGGTGCCGCCGAGGTGGCGCTCCCGCAGCATCAGCCAGATCAGCCCCCAGCCGGTGAGCGTGGCAAGCGAGAAGAGGCTGCCGGCAAACAGCGTATGGTGCGGATTCTGGTTGCCTGTCTCCGGCATGGTGGTGATAAATTTCTGCCCGGTATACTGCTGGATACGCACGCCCATCTTTTCACTGAGCGGAATATGCTGATACCAGGCCTGCTGTAGCTGCCCGCACCAGTCGCCGCGATGGAGAATATCGTCCAGCGTGGCGATAGGCTTCATCATTAGAAAGTGGCGCAGCGGCGTGGTTTGCGGCGCGGTGATCTCGCCCTCGTTGACAAACCCAAGCTTGGCAAAAAACTCTACGGCATCCTCACGAGCGCTACAGGTGACCCGCTTAACCCCCTCCTGACGCGCGACCGACTCCAGGGTCATCGCCATCAGCGTACCCAGCCCTTTATCCTGCACCTCGGGGTGCACGGCCATAAAGCGAATCGAGCCTTCGTTATCAGCGTTGATATAGAGCCGCCCGACGGCAACCAGCTGGCCCTCTTCATCCAGTACCATCTGATGATGCGCCATCGCATCCCAGGCATCGCGCTCGGAGCCGCGCGGCTGATGGAGGGGCTTACGCAGCATTTCCCAACGAAACGCGTAGTAGCGCTCTAACTCTGCTTCGGTTTGCGGTACGCGAAGATGATACATAGCAGCACTCTCTCTTGTGACCTGGGGCCAGGCTAGCTGCTGGCTCATACTTGCAGCCAGAAGGTAACCGGACCGTCGTTGACTAGCGAAACCTGCATATCGGCAGCGAACTGCCCGGTTTGCGTAACGATCTCCTGCTGGCGGCAGCGCTCGACAAAATAGTCATACAGCGCTTCGGCGCGATCCGGCGCAGCACCCCGAGAGAAACTCGGACGCATGCCGCGCTCGGTATCCGCCGCCAGCGTAAACTGCGATACCACCAGCACGCTGCCGCCGGCCTGCTGAACGTTGAGGTTCATCTTGCCGTCAGCATCGCTGAAGATACGGTAGCCTAATACCCGTTCGCAAAGACGATTCGCTTTTTGCTCATCGTCCTCTTTTTCGACACCTAACAGCACCAAAAGTCCTGGGCCAATTTCACCCGTCACGTTACCTTCCACGGTTACGCTGGCACGGGAAACACGCTGAATTAATGCAATCATGGTTGGTCTAATGTCTCTTGCTCTGCGGCTAATTTGAGTTTGCGGTACTCTCCGAGAGTGACAGTTATTTCAGCGCCAAGCAAGACGATACACCAGGTCCAGTAGACCCAGACAAAGAGGATCGGCACCACCGCCAGCACGCCGTAGATGAGCTGGTAGGAGGGAAACATGGTGATATAGAGCGCGAACGCCTTTTTTCCCAGCTCAAAAAGCAGCGCCGCCACCAGTGCGCCGACGACGGCATCACGGTTGGGGACGCGTGTCGTCGGCACGATGCTATAGAGCAACCAGAACGAGAGCCACGAGAGGATCAGCGGAAAGACACGCAGGATATGATCGATCACGCTATTCAAATCGGTCGCCCAGCGCAGCGAGAGCAGATAGGAGCTAATGGCCAGGCTTGCCCCCGCCAGCAGCGGCCCCAGAGTAAGGATCATCCAGTAGACCGCAAACGAGTAGACCTTTGGCCGCGCCCGCTTGCTGCGCCAGATGGTATTCAGCGCGCTATCAATGGCATACATCAGCAGTAGCGCTGTGACGATCAGGCCGCACGCCCCTACTGCCGTCATTTTGCTGGAGTTGGCAACAAACTGCTCAATGTAGCGCTGGATAATATCGCCGGTCGACGGCAGGAAATTGGCAAAAACAAAGTGCCGCAGCTGCATACTGACGTCGTTAAACATCGGAAAGGCAGCAAAAAGCGCAAAGATCACCGCCACCAGCGGCACTAATGAGAGCAGCGAGACGTAGGCGAGATTCCCCGCCAGCGTCGTCATATTATCTTCGTCGATGCGCTGCCAAAGCAGCCGGAGCCACGCCCGCAGCGGGCGGGTATGGTGGCTGGCTTTATGATGAACGGTTTTTAACATAACTGCTTCGCAAAATAGGTCGGTACGGTAGCTTTATCGGTAACAAGGATAGAGGTAATCCCCAGCTGGTTCGCCCCCTCAATATTATCGGCGTTATCGTCAAAAAAGACCGCATCCTCGGCCGAGAAACCCTCTTCCTGTAACAGCGCCTGGTAGATACGCGCCTCGGGCTTACGCATTCCCATCTCCTGCGAGAGGTAGATCTTATCTGCTGCGGCGCGAATCTCCGGGTATTGTTCCGGCCAGAAGGTGGTATGCAGGCGGTTGGTATTGGAGAGCACCACTACGCGATGTCCCTGCGTACGCAGCTTGTGCATGATAGCGATCACCTCCGGGCGCAGGCCGACAAATACCGCCTGCCAGCCGTGAGAGAACTGCTCATAGCTCAGCGGCAGTGACATCTCCTGACACAGCGCTTCCGCAAAATCTTCGTCCGACAGTTCGCCCCGCTCGTGGCGATGAAACGCCTCGCCCATCGTAAAGCTCTGCTTTAGCGTTGCCAGCGGAACCCGGCTGAGATCGCTCCATGCGCCCAGCACGCGATTAAAGTCGATATCAACAATCACGTTACCTAAATCAAAGATATAGAGCATTTTTCTCTCCTTGCTTGCCGTGGAGAGTTAACTGTAGCGGGAAATCCAGATGGTGAATAGCTACCCTGCCACAGATTCAGGCTGGAGGGGTGTAGCGAAAAGCATAAAAAAAGCCGCTGAATATCAGCGGCTTTTATCATCATGCGAAAACCAGATTACGCGTCGCGAGGACCGCGCATCGCACGTTTACGGTCGTTCTCGGTCAGGTGACGTTTACGGATACGGACAGAGGTCGGGGTGACTTCTACCAGTTCGTCGTCATCGATGAACTCAAGCGCCTGCTCCAGAGACATTTTGATCGGTGGAACCAGAACCGTTGCTTCGTCAGTACCCGACGCACGCATGTTGGTCAGTTTCTTACCGGTCAGGCAGTTTACGGTCAGGTCGTTAGAACGGCTGTGAATACCGATGATCTGGCCTTCATACACTTCAGCACCGTGACCCAGGAAGAGCTTACCGCGATCCTGCAGGCTGAACAGCGCGAATGCGACTGCTTTACCCTGGCCGTTGGAGATCAGCACGCCGTTGTTACGCTGGCCGATTTCGCCCGGACGCACGTCGTCGTAGTGGCTGAAGGTGGAGTACAGCAGACCGGTACCGGAGGTCATGGTCATGAACTCGGTACGGAAGCCGATCAGGCCACGTGCCGGGATCAGGTAGTCCAGACGAATACGGCCTTTACCGTCAGGGATCATGTCTTTGACATCGCCCTTACGCTCGCCCATCGCCTGCATAACCGCGCCCTGATGCTGCTCTTCGATATCCAGCGTCACGTTCTCGAACGGCTCTTGCATACGGCCATCGATCATACGGTTGATAACTTTCGGACGGGACACAGCCAGTTCGAAGCCTTCACGACGCATGTTTTCGATCAGTACAGAGAGGTGTAGCTCGCCACGGCCGGATACGCGGAATGCGTCCGCATCTTCAGTCTCTTCTACACGCAGCGCCACGTTGTGCACCAGCTCTTTGTTCAGACGGTCAAGGATCTGACGCGAAGTCACAAACTTACCTTCTTTACCGCAGAACGGTGAGGTGTTGACGTTGAAGAACATGGTTACGGTCGGCTCATCAACAGAGAGTGCCGGCAGCGCTTCGACGTTTTGCGGATCGCAAAGGGTGTCGGAGATGTTCAGCTCGCCCAGACCGGTGATCGCGATGATATCGCCTGCTTCAGCTTCGGTGGACTCAATACGCTCCAGACCGAGGTGGGTCAGTACTTTACCCACTTTACCGTTGCGCGTTTTACCTTCGCTGTCGATCAGGGTGATCTGCTGGTTCGGCTTCACCTTACCGCGCTTGATGCGGCCGATGCCGATAACGCCAACGTAGTTGTTGTAGTCCAGCTGGGAGATCTGCATCTGGAACGGACCGTCAAGGTCAACGTTCGGCGCCGGGACGTGGTCAACGATCGCCTGATACAGCGGGGTCATATCTTCCGCCATGTCAGTGTGGTCGTTACCCGCGATACCCTGCAGGGCCGATGCGTAGATAATCGGGAAGTCCAGCTGCTCGTCGGTGGCGTCGAGGTTAACGAACAGATCGAAGACCTGATCGACAACCCAGTCAGGACGCGCGCCCGGACGGTCAACCTTGTTGATAACGACAATTGGCTTCAGGCCATGCGCAAACGCTTTTTTCGTTACAAAGCGGGTCTGCGGCATCGGGCCGTCCATAGCATCGACCACCAGCAGTACGGAGTCTACCATGGACATGACACGTTCAACTTCACCACCGAAGTCGGCGTGACCCGGGGTATCAACGATGTTGATACGGTAGTCATTCCATTTAATAGCGGTGTTTTTCGCGAGGATGGTAATCCCACGCTCTTTCTCCAAATCGTTGGAGTCCATCACGCGTTCGGTCGTCTCAGCACGTTCGCTGAAGGTACCGGATTGCTGCAGCAGCTTGTCAACCAGGGTCGTTTTACCGTGGTCAACGTGCGCAATGATGGCGATGTTACGCAAATTTTCGATCACAACTTTGCCTCAGGCATTAGAAATAGCGCGTTATTGTACACGTATTAATCGCAGTACAGAACAGGATCACAAAGAACCTTTACAAACAATATAGAAAGTAGGGCTTTGTGATCGGTTTCACGGAGCGGTAGAGAGCCGCCTTAATGTAAATTGCACCAATATAGTGCACTACAATCGCGCAGATGCACTATATTGATGCAAGATATCCATTATGGTGCAGCCCTTTTGCACTATGACGTGCATGATAGCGCCTTTTGGGGGTGTTTTAAAAGTTGGCACAGATTTCGCTTTATCTTATGCAAGGCGATTGTGCCACTTATAAAGTGTAGAACCTCGTTACCACGACGACCAAAAATTCCGGGAGAGTTAAGTATGTCCGCTGAACACGTTTTGACGATGCTGAACGAACATGAAGTGAAGTTTATCGATCTGCGCTTCACTGATACCAAAGGTAAAGAGCAGCATGTCACTATCCCAGCTCATCAGGTTAATGCTGACTTCTTTGAAGAAGGCAAAATGTTTGATGGTTCTTCGATTGGTGGCTGGAAAGGCATCAACGAATCCGACATGGTACTGATGCCGGACGCCTCTACCGCTGTTATTGACCCGTTCTTCGAAGAGTCTACCCTGATTATCCGTTGCGATATCCTTGAGCCAGGCACGCTGCAGGGCTACGATCGCGACCCGCGCTCCATCGCTAAACGCGCTGAAGAGTACCTGCGCTCCACCGGCATCGCAGACACCGTTCTGTTCGGGCCAGAGCCAGAGTTCTTCCTGTTCGACGACGTTCGCTTTGGTGCCAACATCTCCGGTTCCCACGTGGCTATCGACGATATCGAAGGCGCATGGAACACCTCCACCAAATACGAAGGTGGTAACAAAGGTCACCGTCCGGCAGTGAAAGGCGGTTACTTCCCGGTTCCGCCGGTTGACTCCTCTCAGGACATCCGCTCTACCATGTGTCTGGTAATGGAAGAGATGGGCCTGGTGGTTGAAGCACACCACCACGAAGTGGCAACCGCAGGTCAGAACGAAGTGGCGACCCGCTTCAACACCATGACCAAAAAAGCGGACGAAATTCAGATCTACAAATATGTCGTGCACAACGTTGCGCACCGCTTCGGCAAAACCGCGACCTTTATGCCAAAACCGATGTTCGGCGATAACGGCTCCGGCATGCACTGCCACATGTCTCTGTCTAAGAACGGTACCAACCTGTTCTCTGGCGACAAATATGCTGGCCTGTCTGAAGAAGCCCTGTACTACATTGGCGGCGTAATCAAACACGCAAAAGCCATCAACGCCCTGGCGAACCCGACCACCAACTCCTACAAGCGTCTGGTCCCGGGTTACGAAGCACCGGTTATGCTGGCCTACTCTGCCCGTAACCGCTCTGCCTCTATCCGTATTCCGGTAGTGACCTCGCCGAAAGCGCGTCGTATCGAAGTGCGCTTCCCGGACCCGGCTGCTAACCCGTACCTGTGCTTCGCTGCCCTGCTGATGGCTGGCCTTGACGGTATCAAGAACAAGATCCACCCGGGCGAAGCAATGGACAAAAACCTGTACGACCTGCCGCCGGAAGAGGCGAAAGAAGTACCGCAGGTTGCTGGCTCCCTGGAAGAGGCCCTGCAGGCGCTTGATGCAGACCGCGAGTTCCTGACCGCAGGCGGCGTATTCACTAACGACGCGATCGATGCCTACATCGCCCTGCGTATTGAAGAGAACGACCGCGTTCGCATGACGCCGCACCCGGTTGAGTTCGAACTCTACTACAGCGTTTAATTTTTATTGAGTAATGCTCAGCCAATTTTTGCTCCGGCCCTGCTGGAGCAAAAAAGACGCCGAGAATTTTAGTTGCCGTGGAAACTTTAGCCCATCCCTGATGGGCTTTTTTCTCCGCCAACAACCTGATATTACGCGCTTTTTAACCATAAAAAGCTATAATGCACTAAAACAGTGCAACTCATTTCAGGAGACTGCTTAATGGCAACTGGCACGCTGCCCGATGCTGGGCAGATCCTCAACTCTTTAATCAACAGCATTCTACTGGTTGATGACGAGCTGGCGATTCACTACGCGAACCCCGCCGCTCAGCAGCTGCTGGCACAAAGCTCACGCAAGCTGTTTGGTACACCCCTGCCGGAGCTGCTGAGCTACTTCTCCTTGAACGTCGCCCTGATGCAGGAGAGCCTGGAGGCCGGACAAGGGTTCACGGATAACGAAGTCACCCTGGTGATCGATGCCCGCTCGCACATTCTCTCCGTGACGGCACAGAGGCTGCCTGAGGGGCTGATCCTGCTGGAGATGGCACCGATGGATAACCAGCGCCGCCTGAGCCAGGAGCAGCTTCAGCAGGCCCAGCAGGTCGCCGCACGCGATCTGGTCCGCGGCCTCGCCCATGAGATTAAAAACCCGCTGGGTGGCCTGCGCGGTGCAGCGCAGCTGCTGAGCAAAGCGCTGCCCGATCCGGCGCTAACCGAGTACACCAAAGTCATTATTGAGCAGGCAGACCGGCTGCGTAACCTGGTGGATCGCCTGCTGGGGCCGCAGCATCCGGGTATGCATGTGACCGAGAGCATTCATAAAGTCGCCGAGCGCGTGGTGAAGCTGGTCTCGATGGAGCTGCCGGAGAACGTCACCCTGGTGCGTGATTATGATCCCAGCCTGCCGGAGCTACCGCACGATCCCGATCAGATTGAGCAGGTTCTGCTGAATATCGTGCGCAACGCCCTGCAGGCGCTGGGGCCAGAGGGCGGCGAAATTACGCTGCGCACCCGCACGGCCTTCCAGCTCACGCTGCACGGCACGCGCTATCGTCTGGCGGCACGTATTGACGTTGAGGACAACGGGCCGGGCATCCCGTCACACCTGCAGGACACGCTATTTTATCCGATGGTGAGCGGGCGCGAAGGTGGGACCGGGCTTGGGCTGTCAATTGCCCGCAGTTTGATTGATCAACACTCCGGCAAAATTGAATTTACCAGTTGGCCGGGTCATACCGAGTTTTCGGTTTACCTGCCAATTAAAAAATAAAGGTGACGATGATGCAACGAGGGATAGCGTGGATTGTTGATGACGATAGCTCCATTCGATGGGTGCTTGAACGCGCTCTGACCGGGGCTGGCTTGAGTTGTACAACATTTGAAAGTGGTAACGAGGTGCTCGACGCGCTGACCACCAAAACCCCGGACGTGCTGCTGTCGGATATTCGCATGCCGGGCATGGACGGTCTGGCGCTGCTGAAGCAGATCAAACAGCGTCACCCCATGCTCCCGGTCATCATTATGACTGCGCACTCCGATCTCGACGCGGCCGTTAGCGCCTACCAGCAGGGAGCCTTTGACTACCTGCCTAAACCGTTCGATATCGACGAGGCGGTGGCGCTGGTTGAACGCGCCATCAGCCACTACCAGGAGCAGCAGCAGCCGCGCAACGTGCAGGTTTTTGGCCCGACGGCGGATATCATCGGCGAAGCGCCCGCGATGCAGGACGTGTTTCGCATCATTGGCCGCCTCTCCCGCTCCTCGATTAGCGTGCTGATCAACGGCGAATCCGGGACCGGTAAAGAGCTGGTGGCCCATGCGCTGCATCGCCATAGCCCGCGCGTTAAAGCGCCCTTTATCGCCCTCAACATGGCTGCTATTCCAAAGGATCTTATTGAGTCCGAGCTGTTTGGTCATGAGAAGGGGGCGTTTACCGGCGCAAATACCGTCCGACAGGGGCGTTTTGAGCAGGCCGACGGCGGCACGCTGTTCCTGGACGAGATTGGCGATATGCCGCTGGACGTACAGACGCGCCTGCTACGCGTGCTGGCGGACGGACAGTTTTACCGCGTCGGCGGCTATGCCCCGGTGAAAGTAGACGTGCGCATCATTGCCGCCACCCACCAGAACCTTGAGCTGCGGGTGCAGGAGGGTAAGTTCCGGGAGGATCTCTTCCATCGTCTAAACGTGATCCGCGTGCATCTCCCGCCTCTGCGTGAGCGCCGGGAAGATATCCCCCGCCTGGCGCGTCATTTTTTACAGGTGGCCGCCCGCGAGCTGGGCGTAGAAGCCAAGCAGCTGCATCCGGAGACCGAGGCGGCGTTGACCCGCGTCGCCTGGCCAGGCAACGTCCGTCAGCTAGAGAACACCTGCCGCTGGCTGACGGTGATGGCCGCGGGTCAGGAGGTGCTGATCCAGGATCTCCCCAGCGAGCTGTTTGAAACCACGATACCCGACAGCCCGACTCAGACGCTGCCGGATAACTGGGCCACGCTGCTGGCGCAGTGGGCGGACCGCGCTCTGCGTTCCGGTCATCAAAACCTGCTCTCTGAGGCGCAACCGGAGATGGAGCGTACTCTGCTCACCACCGCCCTGCGTCATACCCAGGGACATAAGCAGGAAGCCGCAAGATTGCTCGGTTGGGGACGTAATACCCTGACGCGCAAGCTTAAAGAGTTAGGGATGGAGTAGCAGATAAAACGCCCGGTGGCGCGATGCCTACCGGGCATACAGATCCTGATCTGTTAAATCACACGAGAGAACTGCTGCAGTCGCGCCTTCTGGCGCAGATAGGCATCAAAGCACATGCAGATATTGCGGATCAGCAGTCGGCCTTTCGCCGTCACCTGAATGCCGTGCGCATCCACCGCCACCAGCCCGTCCTTCGCCAACGGCGCGAGCAGGTTTAAATCTTCCGCAAAGTAGTCGGCGAAATCGAGATCCCACTCTTTTTCTACCGCACTAAAATCCAGGCGGAAATTGCAGATCAGCGATTTGATGACGTCCCGGCGGATGCAGTCATCTCTTGTCAGGGCAATCCCCCGCCACAGTGCATTACCGGTCTCATCTACCTGCTGATAGTAGTGCTTCAGCTCTTTCTGGTTCTGCGCGTAGCAGTCGCCAATCATGCTGATGGCTGAAACGCCCATGCCCAGCAGGTCACTATCGCCCTGGGTGGTATAACCCTGAAAGTTACGGTGCAGTACCCCTTCGCGCTGGGCCACGGCCAGCTCGTCATCCGGGCGTGCAAAGTGATCCATACCGATGAACTGATAGCCCTCCTCGGTGAGCGAGGTAATCGTCTGCTGCAGGATATCCAGCTTCTGCTGCGCCGAGGGCAGATCGGCATCCTTAATCTTCCGCTGCGCGGCGAAGAGCGTCGGCAGGTGCGCATAGTTGAATACGCTCAGCCTATCGGGGTTTAGCTCTCCGACACGTTTCAGGGTAAAGGCGAAGCTCTCCGGCGTCTGCTTCGGCAGGCCGTAGATCAGATCGATATTGGTAGAGGTGAAGCCAATCTCTCGCGCATGCCGTAACAGCGCAAAGATAAACGCTTCATCCTGCTCCCGGTTGACCAGCCGCTGCACCTCTTTGTTGAAGTCCTGCACGCCCATGCTCAGGCGGTTAAAGCCCTCGGCGCGCAGATGGTCGAGCACGTTCAGCTCGATCTCACGCGGGTCAACCTCAATAGAGATTTCGGCATCGGCGTTAAAATTGAAGTGGTGGCGCAGCAGCCCCATCAGGCGACTAATTTGCGCTTTGTTCAGGTAGGTAGGCGTCCCGCCGCCCCAGTGCAGCTCGCTGACCCGGCGACCGGCAAACAGCGGCGCGCGGTGGATA
Organism: Escherichia sp. ESNIH1; assembly: GCA_002918705.1. Lineage (GTDB taxonomy): Bacteria > Pseudomonadota > Gammaproteobacteria > Enterobacterales > Enterobacteriaceae > Pseudescherichia. The sequence goes on from PQKR01000012.1 coordinate 85,524, forward strand.
ATTTCCTGCTCAAGCGCGTCGAGATACTGGTCTGCCTTATGTTGCTGGCGGGTGACGATCTTATTGCAGCCGCAGAAGTAGCACAGCCGGTGACAGAACGGAATATGCACGTAGAGCGACAGCGCACGCTCAGGATAGCGAGCAACGGCCTGCTGAAAATCCGCTTCGCCAAAGGTATCGGCGAACTCAAGGGCGGTCGGGTATGAGGTATAACGCGGCCCGGAATAGTTATATTTCTGGATCAGGGCCAGATCCCAGTCGATTAACTGCGAAGACATGCTCACTCCTTCGGGTAGCGCCGCTGACGACGACGACGGCCTGGCCTGCCTCCATGACGAAGTGCAAGCCGGTTGCGCAGCCATTTCTGTCGCTGCGACAACCGTCGTAGTTTAACGAATAACCACGCCAGATAACACATAACCGGAAGGGTTATAAGCAGGACGAGCAAGCCCATGCTGTAAAGCGAGTTGTCCAGGGATTAGTTGCCGCCTTTGAGCAGGCGCATCATATCCTCTTTCTCCTCTTCCTCTTCTTCGTCTTCTTCATCGTCATAGGAGAGACCGAGCTGCTGCATCAGCGCGTCAATGCGGTCCAGTTTAGCGTCAACCCACGCCTGATCTTCTGCGCTCAGGGTGTCGCCATCCTCCAGACGTTCCAGCAGCGCATCCAGGCGCTCATCAGTTTCCAGCATATCCAGTTCAGCCTGCGGTGAAAGCATAGGTTTCTCGCTCTTAGGTTTTTGCTGACGCGTGACCGGAGTAGCTGTTACGCCCAACGGTACGGGGGTTTTACTGCCGATACGGGGATCTTTCTGCTGCTTCTGGCCACGAGAGCCGGATGCGCTATCGTTGCCGGTAGCACGGCTGCCTGCCGCGTTGCCACGATGCTTTTTCTCACGCTTACGGTCGCGAGCTTCCTGATTGATTTCATCGCGCGTTTTGCGGCGCGCTTTTGCGGGGCCTTTGCCACGCGGAGACGATGCGGGTTTATTCATCATAGTTGGTCTTTAAGCCGTTTTATTCAGTATAGAATTGCGGCGGAATCTAGCAGAAAGCAAGCAAAGAAAAAAGGCGACAGAGTAAACTGTCGCCTTTTTTCTTGACCACCCACCCTCAGCGGGTTAACTATTCCGTGTTTGCTTACAACCGACCCTGTTTATCCCTTAGCATGAACGTTCCCTGTTGCGGTCCATTTCCCTGTGTAACACGTCTCCTGACGTTTGCCATCCTGGCTATCCAGCGTCTTCGCCTCCTGGCGCTCCTGACCCCTTTTCCTTAAGTCACAATCCCCGGCGCTCCTCGCCTTTGCCAGATACTTTACCTTGTTCAAAAAAAGTGACAAGACGCAAAAAGGCATAAAAGGCTAAATTCGGAAAATTCTAATCAATCAACTATTTGATTTAAAAGGAATTCACCCTTTCTGAAACCTGCAATTACTCTGAAATATCGCAAGCGTAGAGTCGTCAATATCTTACAGGGTCTATAGCCAGCGCGGCAGTCAAAGAGGGATGGCGAGAAAAGCCGCCTTTTTCCTGCGTTCAGGTATAATCCCCCAAAGCTTTACTTATGGAGACGACCGCTTTGACTAATTTGAATTATCAACAGACGCACTTTGTCACCAGTGCGCCTGATATTCGCCACTTACCTGCCGATACCGGAATAGAAGTGGCCTTTGCCGGCCGTTCCAACGCGGGTAAATCGAGCGCCCTGAACACCCTGACTCATCAGAAGAGCCTGGCACGCACCTCCAAGACGCCGGGCCGTACCCAGCTGATCAACCTGTTTGAAGTGGCAGACGGCAAGCGTCTTGTTGACCTGCCCGGCTACGGCTACGCCGAAGTGCCGGAAGAGATGAAGATCAAATGGCAGCGCGCGCTGGGCGAATATCTGGAGAAGCGTCAGTGTCTGCAGGGCGTGGTGATCCTGATGGACATTCGCCATCCGCTCAAGGATCTCGATCAGCAGATGATCCAGTGGGCCGTTGAGAGCAATATTCAGGTACTGGTGCTGCTGACCAAGGCCGATAAGCTGGCGAGCGGTGCGCGGAAGTCACAGTTGAATATGGTGCGTGAAGCGGTTCTGGCCTTTAACGGTGACGTTCAGGTTGAAGCGTTTTCATCCCTGAAGAAGCTGGGCGTGGACAAGCTGCGGGCGAAGCTGGATAGCTGGTTTAGCGATTTAACGCCGGTAACGGAAGCGGACGCCGAAGCGTAAGCCAATAAAAAACGCCCCAGTCATTACTGACTGGGGCGGCTAAATATTCAGCCAAATCCGATTACGTGAAGTAAAAGGTCTGAAAGATAGAACATCTTACCTCTGTACCCTACGCCTTTAACTCTACTCTTTTTTTAGACAGTTACAAACGCTTTTTGTAATTTTTTTTCATTCTTTACATAGGTAATTCTAATGATCATCACAAAAAGCTCTATCTTATGTTGCTTACTTACATAAAACCGCGTCATTGCCCCAGAGCTTAGTGCGCGAGATCCCAGTTTTCACCACTGCCCACCTCCACCAGCAACGGAACATCCAGCTGGGTGCTGTTCTCCATCAGCTCATGGATCTTCTGGGAAACCTGCTCCACATCGTCTTTATGCACTTCAAACACCAGTTCATCGTGAACCTGCATAATCATACGCACGCGCGGCTGCTCCGCCTGTAGCCAGGCATCCACGGCGATCATTGCCCGCTTGATGATATCTGCCGCCGTGCCCTGCATCGGGGCGTTAATCGCAGCACGCTCAGCGCCAGCGCGGCGCGCAGCATTGCTGGATTTGATGTCCGGCAGATAGAGGCGACGTCCCTCTAACGTTTCAACGTAGCCCTGCTCTTTCGCCTGGGCACGGGTGCGCTCCATATACTCACGCACGCCTGGATAGCGCTCAAAGTAGAGATCCATGTAACGCTGCGACTCTTTGCGTGGGATGTTTAGCTGGCGCGACAGACCATAAGCGCTCATGCCGTAGATCAGACCAAAGTTGATCGCCTTCGCGCTGCGGCGCTGATCGTTCGATACGCTCTCTAGCGGCATGCCAAATACCTCAGCCGCCGTGGCGCGGTGGATATCCTGACCCTCGGCAAAGGCGGAGAGCAGGCCTTTATCGCGCGACAGGTGCGCCATAATGCGTAGCTCGATCTGCGAGTAGTCCGCAGAGACAATGACGTAATCCTCCGGGGCGATAAACGCCTGGCGGATGCGTCGTCCCTCCTCGTTACGCACGGGGATATTCTGCAGGTTCGGATCGGTGGAGGAGAGCCGTCCTGTTGCGGTGACCGCCTGGTGGTAGGAGGTGTGAACGCGCCCGGTTTTAGGGTTGATCATCAGCGGCAGCTTATCGGTATAGGTCGATTTCAGCTTTGACAGCCCGCGATGCTCCAGAATGACCTTCGGCAGCGGATAGTCCAGCGCCAGCTCTTCCAGTACCTCTTCAGAGGTTGACGGTGCGCCGCCCGGCGTCTTCTTCAGCGGCTTAATGCCCTGCTTTTCAAACAGGATAACCTGCAGCTGTTTGGTTGAAGAGAGGTTAAACGCTTCGCCAGCGATCTCATGGGCCTTTTTCTCCAGCTCGGCCAGACGCAGGGTGATCTCACCGGAGTGCTTGTGCAGTACCGCCGGATCGATCTTCACTCCGTTACGCTCGATGCGAGAGAGCACCGGCACCAGCGGCATCTCAATGTTCTGGAAAATATTCAGCGGGCCCGCATGCTTCTCCAGCTTTGGCCACATCTTAAGATGCAGCTGCAGGGTGACGTCAGCGTCTTCCGCCGCATAGTGCCCGGCCTCTTCCAGTGCAATCTGGTTAAAGGTCAGCTGGTTTTTACCTTTGCCAGCGATCTGCTCAAAGGTCACGGTCTGGTGCTTCAGCCAGCGATCGGAGAGGCTGTCCATATCATGACGTCCGGCAACGCTGTCGAGAATATAAGACTCGAGCATGGTGTCAAAAGCGATGCCGCGCAGCTCAATGCCGTAGTTCTGTAAAATGCCGCGATCGAATTTCAGGTTCTGCCCCACCTTCAACGCTTTTTCATCTTCCAGAATCGGCTTTAACAGCTCCAGAACCCGCTCGCGGGAGAGCTGCTCTGGCGCATCCAGGTAGTCGTGGGCAACCGGCACGTAGGCCGCCAGGCCCGGCTCCGTAGCAAACGATAGCCCCACCAGCTGGGCGCTGACATTGTCCAGGCTATCCGTTTCGGTATCGAAGGCAAACACCGGCGCCTTTTTCAGCCGCGCAATCCACTCGTTCAGCGTCGGCTCATCAAGGACGGTGACATAGTGCTCTGCGGAGAGCGGCGTGGCTGGCTCATCATCTTCAACTTCAACGACCGGGGCGGCCTGTGGCTTCGCGGCCGGTTTTGCCCCTTTACCCTGCAGCCATGTCCCCGCTTCAACATCCGCCGTCCAGCGTTTGAATTCGTATCGTTTAAACAGGCTCAGCAGCTCATCTGCAGCAGGCTGCTGTACCGTCAGCTGTTCACAGGTGAGATCCAGCTCAACGTCGGTCTTGATGGTCGCCAGCTGATAGGAGAGACGGGCAACCTCTTTATTCTGCTCCAGCTTCGCCGCCATCGTTTTTGCGCCGCGGAAGCTGAGGCTGGCAATTTTATCGGACTCATTAAGCAGCGTTTCCAGACCGCCCAGCCCCTGTAGCAGCGCCTGCGCCGTTTTTTCACCCACGCCAGGCACGCCGGGGATGTTATCGGAGGAGTCACCCATCAGGGCAAGAAAATCGATGATCAGCTCAGGCGGCACGCCATATTTTGCGATCACCTCCTCCGGGCCGAGAATGGTGTTGGTCATGGTGTTAATCAGCGTCACGTTCGGCGTGACCAGCTGAGCCATATCTTTATCACCGGTGCTGATGAGTACCGGGCGTCCCATTTTTTCGGCCTCGAGGGCTAGCGTACCGATAACATCATCCGCCTCAACGCCGGAAATGGCCATCAGCGGCAGGCCCATCGCTTTGACCATCGCATGCAGCGGCTCTATCTGCGAGCGCAGGTCATCAGGCATTGGCGGACGGTGGGATTTATAGTGCTCAAACAGTTCGTCACGGAAGGTCTTCCCTTTAGCATCGAACACCACCGCGGCATGCGTAGGCTGATACTGCAGGATCAAGCTTCTGAGCATGTTCAGCACCCCATACATTGCGCCGGTTGGCTCTCCCGCGCTATTGGTCAGCGGTGGGAACGCGTGATAAGCGCGATAGAGGTATGACGAGCCATCAACGAGGATTAGCGGGTTTTCTGGGATCTGAACCATGTTATCCGTGCCTGTTTAATAATTTATGGTTAAAGGATGCCACATACCGGACGAAAACTTGAGTTTTTCGCGGTAATTCGTGGAAAAGATTTCCGGATCGTCGCGATCGTTCGCATTATTATCCTGTGGATAACTTTGTGCATGCTTTTTTGCTGAAGAAATAATAGACCATGTAAAATTGGCGGGGTTGTTTATTTTTCTTTTAATATTATAGAGATATAAAAAGGATCGCGATCCTTATGTCCGTTAAGCGGCAGTTTACTCCATGTGGATATAAGCTTTTGCCCATGCGTTTGATTGGTATGGCGAGCCGTCAGTTAACCTTAATTCGTCCTGCGGGCTGTTTTTGAACAACATCAATATGTCGTACTACAGAAAGGGTAAAAAAGCCGGTCATTGACCGGCTTTATGATTACTTCTGGCCAACCAGATATTTTACCGTTGCAGCATACTGCTGGACGAAAACGTCCATGCTGCTGGTATCCATCCCCTGCGGGTTAATCTGATACTTGCCGTTGACAAACATGGCTGGAACGCCCTGCAGCTGCAGATCGGCAGCCGCTTTCTCCTGCTGGGCAACCAGAGATTTCACCACAAAGCTGTTCCACGCGGCATCGTAGTCTTCGCCTTTAATACCCGCATCAACAAATACCTTACGGATATCGGCTACGGAGGTGACGGTCTGGGTTTTCTGCACCGCTTCAAACATCGGAGCGGTGATCTTATCTTCTACACCCAGCGCCATCGCGACAGCCCAGGCCTGAGTCAGATCTTTACCCAAGGGACCCAGAAACTCGACGTGGTATTTCGTCATTTTAGTGCCTTCCGGCAGCTGCTGTTTCACCGTATCAGAAACGTGCCATACACGTTCAAAATCGTAGCAGTGCGGGCAGTAGAAGGAGAAGAACTCCAGCACCTGCGGCTCTCCCACCGCCGGTTTATCAAGGGCGATGTACTGTTTTCCTTCGGTAAACTGAGCCGCAGACGCGCTAAATGCCAGAATGAGACCTGCCAGCGCCAGCCAAATTTTCTTCATGGTTAATACTCTCCTGAAAGTGTCAAATTAATACATCGGCGTAAGTTGCAGAGGCGGTTCTTGCAGAACCTTAACCTGCTCAATAAAAGTCAGAGTTTGCCTGTGCCAATAGTCTTCCCCGGTAAGCCACGGGAAATTTTTGGGGAATGCGGGATCGTCCCAGCGGCGGATCAGCCATGCCAGATAATAGACCATACGCATGGCGCGTAAAGGTTCGATGAGCGCGATTTCATTAGTATTGAACTCGCTAAACTCTTCATAGGCCTCAATAATCGTCTCAAGCTGCATACGCCGCTCGGCTTTGTCGCCGTTGAGCAGCATCCACAGATCCTGAACCGCAGGGCCGTTACGCGCATCGTCGAGATCGACAAACAGTGGCCCGTCACGCCAGAGAATGTTCCCGGCATGACAATCGCCATGAAGGCGCAGCAGATCGAAACGCGTATGCCATTGCGCCATTACCGCCTCGATAAGGGAATCCGTGGCGTTAAGAAACGCTGCTTTCAGACCAGAGGGAATAAGCGCCGACTGTTCGAAGAGTTTACGAGGCTCAATCAGGTACTCATCGACGTCAATAGAGGGGCGGTGGGTGAAGACTTTTTTACGCCCGGTTTGATGCAGGCGGCCAAGATAGCGCGCAACCCACTCCATCTGATCCAGATTATCGGCTTCGAACTGACGACCGCCGAGGCTGGGGAATATGGCGTAGCAGTATCCCTGATGGGTCAGCAGCGTCTGGCCGTTAAATTCAAGCGGGGCCGCAACCGGAACCTCATCGTTCATCAGCTCATGGGCGAACTGGTGCTCTTCGCTGATTTGCGCTGCCGACCAGCGCTGCGGACGATAGAATTTCACCACGTAACGGCGGCGATCTTCATCCTGAAATTGATAGACACGGTTTTCGTAGCTGTTGAGCGGGGTAAGGCCGGAATCCACCCGGATCCCCTGTTCAAACAGCGCATCCATGATGGTATCCGGGTGTAGCGTCTGGAAAGTAAAAGCGTTGTCGTTCATCCCATCATCCGGAAAATACTACGAATAGTTCAGGATATCATTTCGTAGCGTTTTCCGTTGCACCACTTACAACCTTTTACTCTTTAATTACGCCCCGGGCGCGCAGCAGGGCTGTTTTGAAATCTTCTTCGTAATCTTTCTGAATACCAGGAATAACAGCATCCTTTGCTGCGTCGCGCATTTTAAGGTGATAGATCAGGATGTCGTCAGAAAGATCGGTTAACTCACCATCATAGCCTGACTCCTGCGCCAGTTTTTGCAAAAATTGCATCAGGTTAAGCTCGGGCTCCTTTTGCCAGGCGGGCTGGAGGAGTTCAATAACTTCGTTCAGACGTTTACATTTCATGGCCAGTGCTCCTTACTCTTGAGAGAGACACGTTAGCAGGGTCAAACCCACAATAAAAGAGGCGATATTGGTGAAGAGTGGACTAGACATTACGGGTGTCGTACTGGCTGGCGGCAGAGCGTCGCGTATGGGTGGGGAAGACAAAGGATTATTGCTGCTCAACGGCATTCCGCTTTGGCAGCATGTTGCAAGCAGGCTGGCTACGCAGGTAGACCATGTTGTATTAAGCGCTAACCGCAACCTTGATCGCTATAGGGCAAGCGGTCTGATGGTCATTGAAGATACGCTGGATAACTTCCCCGGTCCGTTAGCCGGTATGCTGGCCGTTATGCAACAGACCGCTGCCGACTGGTTCCTGTTTTGTCCGTGCGATACCCCAGGCATACCGTCCGATTTGGCATCGCGGTTGGCTTCTGAACGTAGGGATGCGCCGGTAGTATGGGTGTCCGACGGTGAGCGCGATCATCCCACCGTTGCACTGGTTCATCGTCAGGTGATACCACAGCTTACGACTTATCTGGCATCCGGCGAGCGGCGGGTAATGGTGTTTATGCGCCAGGCGGGAGGCCATGCCGTGGACTTTAGTGATTGCGGGTCGGCGTTTATTAATATCAATACGCCGGACGATCTCACCGGCAGGCAGGAGAAAAAATGAAGCCGATCCTCGCGATAGCCGCATGGAGTGGTACAGGGAAAACCACGCTGCTTAAGCAGCTGATCCCCGCTCTCTGTGAACGGGGCATCCGTCCCGGCCTGATTAAGCATACGCATCATAATATGGATGTCGATAAGCCCGGCAAGGATAGCTATGAGTTACGCAAGGCGGGTGCGGCGCAAACCCTCGTCGCCAGCCAGCAGCGGTGGGCCCTGATGACCGAGACGCCGGATGAGGCGCCGTTAGACTTAACGTTTCTGGCCAGCAGAATGGATCACACGAAATTAGATCTGGTGCTGGTAGAGGGCTTCAAGCATGAGCCGGTGGCGAAAATTCTGCTGTTTCGGGCAGATACCGGGCATCGGCTGGAAGAGCTGGAGATCGATGACAATGTGATTGCGATTGCCAGTGATGTCGCGATCGACGCTGCCGTTCCGGTGCTGGATTTGAATGATGTGGCTGGGATAGCTGATTTTATAGAGCTGTGGTTAAAGCGACAGAGTCATTAAGGCAGGATAGGTAGCGTTTGTAGGCCCGGTAAGCGCAGCGCCACCGGGCGTGGGTCTGCCGCAACGCAAAAAGGCCATCCTGACGGATGGCCTTCTGCTTTGTTTGATGCCTGGCAGTTCCCTACTCTCGCATGGGGAGACCCCACACTACCATCGGCGCTACGGCGTTTCACTTCTGAGTTCGGCATGGGGTCAGGTGGGACCACCGCGCTAGTGCCGCCAGGCAA
>PQKR01000013.1 GCA_002918705.1 Escherichia sp. ESNIH1
CCGGCGTCGCCGTACCCGCTGCGCCAGCTGACCCGGATGTCACCGCTCCCGCTCAGCTGCTCGCTGCCGTATGAAGGGCGGCCCAGCGCATCGTACGCCACGGTCTGCACCGTGCCGCGTCCGTCCCGGCGCCACACCGGACGGCCTGCCGCGTCAAACAGTGTCACCAGATCCCCACTGTCGCTGCTTTCACGGTGCAAAACCTGACCTGTCAGTGAGGGTGTGCTCCGCAGATTTGCTGGCGTCGTGTCGTTAGCAGACCAGGCGGCAAACAGGCGCGGGTCACGGAGTGACACCACCCGGCTGGCCTCATCCATCTGCGAATGGGTGACCAGCAGGCGCAGCGGATCGCTGTCCTGCTCACGGTTCCAGTTGAGGACGCGCACGGCCAGTCCCCGGTTATCGTGTACGCTGACCACCGGCGTGCCGGTGGCAAGAGTGGGATCGCTCATGTGGTTTTACCCTTTCTATTTTTAGAGGAGAAAACATAAGGCACTATTAACCAGAGCGTAGAGGACATTAACGTAGCGAAGAGAGCAAAATAGAGCAGGGGAGATCTAAAAAAGACAGAAGCTGGTGTATATGTCGCCAATCAACGACACGAAATCTTTTGTTTTAAAATGGCTTATTATTTTTACGTTATCTTCGTCGCTATAAGGCGACACTTTTGCTGCTTCCTTCGCACTTCTCACTGCATTTCAGGGCAATTTCGTGACACCTTCCATAATTCCTAAATGAATACAGCCTGCTAGTTTTAAGAGTGAAAAAGTGGCACGCCTTGTGCAATAATATACCTGTAGATGCTCATTCCATCTCTTATGCTCGCCGCAAGGCCTCATATACTCAGGAATGACGCAGAGCCGTTTAATGGTGCTTATCGTCCACAGACAGATGTCGCTCCGGCCTCATCAAACACCATGGACACAACGTTGAGTGAAGCACCAATTTGTTGTCACGCAGACCTGTTTAATGCCCGCTCTGGTTTCAGAGCGGGCGTTTTTTTATGGCGGGTTTACTGCGGGGGATTGTTCTGCAGAGTATGCATCAGGCCGTCGCGACGCATGGCGGCCGCTTCTTCCGGTTGCTGTAGGCGGTCAAGGGTATCGGCCAGCCAGGCATAATCAAACGGATCCGGACGCTGCTTCAGCGCGGCGCGGAACGCCAGGCTCGCCTCCCGCCACTCTCCGTGCTTCATCAGCGACTGGCCAAGCGTGCTCCACAGCAGCGGGCGATCGCCCTGAGTCTTAATCTGCTGGCGCAGCGCCTTCTCTACCTGCTCTGGGTTGTTGGTCTTCAGACGCGGGATCAGCAGCACCAGCCGATCGTCATACTGACGCTTCAATCCGTCGAGAAGGATCTCCTGCGCGGTATCATGATCGTCACACTCAATCAGATGCTCGGCCATAGCCGCCTGGAGCGCAACCTGATGGCGGGTTTTGCGGCTCTGGTGCTTCCACCAGGTTTTCAAGCCGCTGCTGCCCCCTTCGGCCCGGGCCTGATCCATCATGCCAATCCATGCCCGCTGGGCCAGCGCTTCGTGGTGTGCTTCATCACCGACGCCCGCTTTCGCCATTGAAGGGATACAGTCCAGCAGAGAATTCCATGCCCCGGTACGGGTATAGGCCTGCTCAGCCAGACGCAGCACCTCCGGATGGCGCGGCGTAATCTCCAGCAGATTATCGACGCCGTGGCGCGCGGCGTGATTTTCGTTACGCGCCAGCTGCAGACGCACGCGAGTGATCTCTACCGGAATAGGATCGTGCTCGGCCAGTTCGGAGGCACGCTGCAGATGCTGATTAGCCCGGGCTTCGTCACCACGCTGCTGGGCTGCTTCAGCGGCCAGCAGGTAGTTCACCATCGGCTGTTCGGCATGATCGGCGTTTTTCGCCATCAGCTTTTCAACCTGCTGATAGTCGCCCTCGGCCAGCTTGAGCAACGCCTGCTCGGTCTGCTTGCGGGCGCGGCGGCGTTTGCGGCCGGTGAACCAGCCGCGGGTGCGCGCGCCGGTATGGAAAATACGGCGCAGCAGCCACTCAACGGCAAACAGAACCACCATAGCGAGGATCAGGATGATCACCAGTCCCGTCACGCTGGTTTCAATATTGTAGTTATCGGTCTGGATCAGCACATAGCCCTGGTGTCCGGCTACCATAGGTCCGATAACGATACCGGCGAGCAGCAGTGCAAAGAGGAGCAATACTTTTAGCATGATTATTCCCCCTGCTGCGGCGCAGCTTCATTCGCCGTCGGCGCTGACGGTGCCGCTGGCGCTGCGTCATTGGCCGCCGCCGCAGGCTGGGCCAGCAGATTACGCACGCGCGTCTGCATCAGCTTCTCCAGAATTGGCTGGCTTTGCAGAGCATCCGGCAGCGCCATAGTAATGTTCTGCTGGCTGAGCTTATCGACCTCTTCGAGGAACGCTTTGGTGCTGGCGTCATCGGTATCGTAGTAAGCACGTACCCAGCTGGAAACATTATCCAACGCCTGTTTGTAGGTCTCTTCCTGATGACGCGGCACGGCCTGGGCGGCAACCAGCAGGCGTGAACGGATGTTCTCCCGCAGGTAAATATCCTGGTTCGGGGCGAGCAGGGGAACCGCAGTTTCATCGCGACGGCGAACGGTAATAAAGCTGTCCATAAAGTTGTGCCAGCTCTTTTGCAGGTTTACCCGCCATTCGCTCAGCGAGCTGGAGAGCTCGCCGCTATCGTTATCCATCGGCGCATCGTCATCGTTGTTATCCGCCAGACGCAGATTATCGATCTGGTTAGAGAGTTGGTTAACCTTGAGGATGATGCCGTCGTAATCCACCTGCGCCACGCCGGAGAGGCTGGCGACGTCGTCGGTGATGGCGCGGCGGGCAGCAATCAGGCTTGGATCGTTCATATCGGCCAGGCTTGCATCGGCGCTTTTCAGCAGCGCGGCAGCGGTAGTGACGTCGCCATCGCTCCACAGCTTACGCCCGGCCAGCTTCACCAGGAAATCGGCCTGGGCCAGCAGCCAGGTTTTGGCGTCGGTTCCGGAGATGGTCGCCACCTTCTGCGATAGCTCATCAAGCTGCTTATTCTGCTCGGCCTGCTGGCGCTCTGCGGCGGCCAGGGCATCGCTCTGCTGCTTGATAATGCCTTCAAACTGCGTTTTCTGTGTCTCCTGCGCCTTTTGCAGCGCAGTAATTTGGCTTACCAGCGCATCGCTGGTGGCTGACTGCGTTGAGGTCTGCTGTTTCACCCAGCCATAAAGCCCCACGCCAGCGGCCAGCGCAATGGCGATGGCAATCGCGCTCAGCGCAAGACTGGTCTTAATGGCGCGATCCTTCTTCTCAGCTTTTTCTGGCTGTGGCGTGGTATCCACGGCCTCCCTGGTCTCTTCAACCACGGCAGAGGAGTGTTGTTGTTCCGTCATTATGGCTTCCCATTATGAGAGTTATTGTAATGCGCGCAGCAGCGCATCGTTGTCAGCGTTATCAGCGACCTGAATATCCTGCCAGCCCAGATCCCGGGCGAGGTGCGCCAGACGTTCGCTTACCACCAACAGACGGCAGCGAAGTAACCAGTTTTCACGATACCAGGCTGGAATCAGAGAGAAAAGCTGCTGGAGCATCTCGCCGCTGGTCACCACAATCGTTGTGACCCCGCGAGTCTGCCAGCGCATTGCCTCTTCCGCGCCGTCATAAAACTTCGCACTACGTTGATAACATTCACAAAATGTGACGTCAGCGCCGCGTGCCGCCAGCGTTTCGCCTAGCAGCTCGCGCCCGCCGTTGCCACGTAACAGCATTGCACGCTTACCTGCAATATTTTGTAATTCAGGTAATTGTAGCAACACTTCGCTAATTTCCCGATCCACCGGATAGCGTACATTGATGCCGCTTACGGTATGCAGCGCCAGGGCGGTAGTCCGTCCGATAGCGAAATAGCGGGGGGCAACCGGCCAGTGCAGGCCGTGATGCTGGAGATGCGCGTGGGCAAATGCCACGGCATGCTGCGACAGCACAAAGATAAGGTCGTTAGCAGAAAATGCGGCAAGGCGCTCAGGCAGGGTAGCCAGCTCCCGGCCTGGGGTAAATTCGATCAGCGGAAAGCTCCAGGCCACCTTGCCCAGTGCGCGCAGACGGCTCACTAATTCCTCACCGGCGGGAGAGGGGCGGGTGACCAGGATACTCATGCAGGCGCCTCTCCGTTATAGACCTCTGCCAGGATCTCACGCGCGCCGTTAGCCAGCAGCTCTTCAGCGAGCGATACGCCCAGCTGCTCCGCCTCTTCCGGTTTACCCCGGCGCTCACCACGAACCATCACCGAGCCATCCGGTGCGCCGACCAGCGCCCGCAGCCAGATTTCACCGGCAACCAGTTCAGCATAGCTGCCAATAGGCACCTGGCAGCCGCCCTCTAACCGCGTGTTCATTGCCCGCTCGGCTTTAACGCGCAGGGCGGTATCGTCATGGTTGAGCGGGGCAAGCAGCGTCCGGGTGCGTTTATCGTCAAGACGGCACTCAATGCCTACCGCACCCTGGCCCACGGCAGGCAGAGAGAGTTCCGGCGGCAGCGCCACGCGAATGCGTGACTCGAGATCGAGACGTTTTAGCCCAGCAACGGCAAGAATGATGGCATCGTAATCGCCGTTATCGAGTTTACCCAGCCGTGTGCCGACGTTGCCGCGCAGCGAGCGGATCTCCAGATCCGGGCGGCGTTCGGCTAATTGACACTGGCGGCGTAAACTTGACGTGCCAACTACGCTGCCTGCAGGCAGAGCGTCCAGGCTCTCATAATGGTTAGAGACGAAGGCATCGCGAGGATCTTCACGCTCGCAGATGGTGACCAGCCCCAGCCCTTTTGGGAACTCAACCGGCACATCTTTCATCGAGTGGACGGCCAGATCGGCGCGGTTCTCAAGCAGGGCCAGCTCCAGCTCTTTAACAAAAAGCCCTTTGCCGCCGACTTTCGCGAGGGGGGTATCGAGGATCACATCGCCGCGGGTGACCATTGGCACCAGCTCAACGTTAAGGCCCGGATGGCAGGCCATCAGGCGCTGCTGAACATAGTGTGCCTGCCAGAGCGCAAGGGGGCTTTGGCGTGTGGCGATTCTTAAAATATTGTCAGGCATGCTTGTTACCGTCATTATCGTCCATCGACCATCCTAACACTGTTGTCTTAGGGTGTCAGTTTTCACGGGTGATTGCGCAAGAGTGCTAAGAGGCCGTATTCTGGGATTTACACGTAACGAACGGTGCTACACTTGTATGTAGCGCATCTTTCTTTACGGTCAATCGGCAAGGTGTTAAATTGATCACGTTTTAGACCATTTTTTCGTCTGTACTCACAAAATCATAAGGACGAGAAAGGGTGACGGGTATCTTTGTAATACTAAAAATCTGAACCGGACCGCGATTGCCGACGTTTCTGTCAGCGTGGCGCTACGGAAAGGTTTAAAACATCAGGCGATACGTCTTGTACCTCTATATTGAGACTCTGAAACAGAGACTGGATGCCATAAACCAACTGCGTGTCGATCGCGCGCTGGCCGCTATGGGGCCTGCTTTCCAGCAGGTATACAGTCTGCTGCCTACATTATTGCATTATCATCATCCGCTGATGCCGGGTTACCTTGAAGGTGATGTTCCCCGCGGCATCTGCCTCTACACGCCCGATGAAAACCAGCTCCGCTACCTTAACGAGCTGGAGCTGAGCCGTGGGCTGCCGGTACAGGAGTCGCCCAAGGGTGAACTGCCGATCACCGGACTCTATACGATGGGCAGCACCTCGTCGGTCGGGCAAAGTAGCTCTTCCGATCTCGATATCTGGGTGTGCCATCAGTCGTGGCTCGACAGCGATGAGCGTCAGCTGCTACAGCGTAAATGTAGCCTGCTGGAGAGCTGGGCTGCTTCGCTCGGCGTAGAGGTGAGCTTCTTCCTGATCGACGAGAACCGCTTCCGTCATAACGAAAGCGGTAGCCTCGGTGGAGAAGACTGCGGCTCTACCCAACACATCTTACTGCTCGATGAGTTCTACCGCACTGCCGTACGTCTGGCCGGGAAGCGTATTCTCTGGAATATGGTCCCGGGCGATGAAGAGGCCAACTACGACGACTACGTGATGTCGCTGTACGCCCAGGGCGTGCTGACGCCAAACGAGTGGCTGGATCTGGGCGGGTTAAGCTCGCTGTCGGCGGAGGAGTACTTCGGTGCCAGCCTGTGGCAGCTCTATAAAAGTATCGACTCTCCTTATAAAGCCGTGTTGAAAACGCTGCTGCTGGAGGCCTACTCCTGGGAGTACCCGAACACGCGTCTGCTGGCAAAAGATATTAAACAGCGGCTGCACGACGGGGAGATCGTCTCCTTTGGTCTCGATCACTATTGCATGATGCTGGAACGGGTCACCCACTATCTGACGGCGATCGAAGACCACACGCGTCTGGACCTCGTGCGTCGATGTTTCTACTTAAAAGTGTGTGAAAAGCTGAGCCGCGAGCGCGCCTGCGTTGGCTGGCGACGCGAAGTGGTGAGTTCGCTGGTGAAGGAGTGGGGCTGGGACGAAGCGCGTCTCGCCATGCTGGATAATCGCGCCAACTGGAAAATCGGCCAGGTACGTGAAGCGCATAACGAACTGCTTGATGCCATGATGCAGAGCTATCGTAACCTGATCCGCTTCGCCCGCCGTAACAACCTTAGCGTCTCCGCCAGCCCGCAGGATATCGGCGTGCTAACCCGTAAGCTGTATGCCGCTTTTGAAGCGCTGCCGGGGAAAGTGACGCTGGTCAATCCGCAGATTTCGCCGGATCTCTCCGAGCCGAATCTGACCTTTATTCATGTGCCGCCGGGCCGGGCCAACCGCTCTGGCTGGTATCTCTATAACCGCGCGCCGAGCATGGATTCGATTATCAGCCAGCAGCCGCTGGAGTATAACCGCTATCTGAACAAGCTGGTGGCGTGGGCGTGGTTTAACGGCCTGCTGACGTCACGCACGCATCTGTTTATTAAGGGCAACGGCATCGTCGATTTGGCGAAGCTGCAGGAGATGGTCGCTGACGTGTCGCACCACTTCCCGCTGCGCCTGCCTGCGCCGACGCCGAAAGCGCTCTACAGTCCGTGTGAAATTCGCCATCTGGCGATTATTGTTAATCTGGAGTACGACCCGACGGCGGCGTTCCGTAATCAGGTGGTCCATTTTGACTTCCGCAAGCTGGACGTGTTCAGCTTCGGCGAGCAGCAAAACTGTCTGGTGGGCAGCGTCGATCTGCTCTATCGCAACTCGTGGAACGAGGTGCGTACGCTGCACTTTAACGGCGAGCAGGCGATGATCGAGGCGCTGAAGACCATTCTTGGCAAGATGCATCAGGACGCCGCGCCGCCGGATAGCGTGGAGGTATTCTGCTATAGCCAGCACCTGCGCGGGTTGATTCGTACCCGCGTGCAGCAGCTGGTGTCGGAGTGCATCGAGCTGCGCCTCTCCAGCACCCGCCAGGAGACTGGACGCTTTAAAGCGCTGCGCGTCGCCGGGCAGACGTGGGGTCTCTTCTTTGAGCGCCTGAACGTATCGGTACAGAAGCTGGAGAATGCCATTGAGTTCTACGGGGCGATCTCCCACAACAAGCTGCACGGCCTGTCGGTGCAGGTAGAGACCAACCAGGTCAAGCTGCCGCCGGTGGTCGACGGTTTTGCCAGTGAAGGAATTATTCAGTTCTTCTTTGAAGAGGCGGGCGACGAGACGGGCTTTAACATCTACATTCTGGACGAGAGCAACCGGGCAGAGGTGTATCACCACTGCGAGGGCAGTAAAGAGGAGCTGGTGCGCGACGTAAGCCGCTTCTACTCCTCATCCCACGATCGCTTTACCTACGGCTCCAGCTTTATCAACTTCAATCTGCCGCAGTTCTACCAGATTGTGAAAGTGGACGGACGCGCGCAGGTGATCCCGTTCCGCAACCAGGCGATTGGTGTGGTGCCGCCGGCCAGTCCAAACAACGACGCGCCGCTGCTGCAGCACTATTTCTCCTGAAGAGAGTTTTCCTCAGGAATGCCCGGTGGTGCTGCGCTTACCGGGCCTACGAGGGCGCAAAACCGTAGTTAACGGAAGCTCACCGGCTCCCCGGCCTGCTGCGTTGCCGCCTGCTCCAGCAGATCCCAAAAATTGTCGCCGGTGCGATCGCAGATCCACGCGTCGCCTTTCAGATCGAAGTGGTAGCCGCCCTGCTTGGTGGCTAGCCAGACCTGGTGTAGCGGCTCCTGACGGTTAATGATAATTTTACTGCCGTTTTCAAAGGTCAGGGTCAGCACGCCGCCGTTGATCTCGCAGTCGATATCGCTGTCGCCGTCCCAGTTGTCCAGGCGCTCTTCAATGCTTTGCCACAGGCCATCGGCAAGGCGGTGGAATTCAGAGTCGTTCATTTTTTTTCCTTCTGATCGTGATGGCGGCAGTATAACGCGAAATAATTCCCATTGCAGGCGGCGTGCAAACTCTTGCTTTTGCGCCCTCTCCTGCGATGATAGAAACCATAAAGCATGAACTTACAGGCAACCATAATGAAAAACGTTTTTCGTTCGCTGGCGGTACTTCTGACCCTGTTTAGCCTGACGGGCTGCGGTTTGAAGGGACCTCTCTATTTCCCGCCAGCTGACAAATCTGCTCCGCCGCCAACGAAGAAAGTGGAGAACCCGGCCCAGACGACCACGCCAACGCGTAACGATCGTGGTACCGGTGACGGCCCGACTCAGGTCATTTACTGACGGTAACATTCTGTCCCTGTGCAATGGAGTCAATGATGCAGTTCTCTAAAATGCATGGCCTTGGCAACGACTTTATGGTCGTCGACGCGGTAACGCAGAATGTCTTTTTTTCACCCGAACTGATCCGTCGGCTGGCGGATCGCCATCTGGGCGTTGGCTTCGATCAGCTGCTGATCGTCGAGCCGCCTTACGATCCGGATCTCGACTTTCACTACCGGATCTACAACGCCGACGGCAGTGAGGTGTCCCAGTGCGGCAACGGCGCACGCTGCTTCGCCCGCTTTGTGCGGCTGAAGGGGCTGACCAACAAGCGCGATATTCGCGTCAGCACCGCCAACGGGCGGATGGTGCTAAGCGTCACGGAAGATGAGCTGGTACGGGTTAATATGGGCGAGCCGAACTTTGATCCCGCCGCCGTTCCGTTTCGCGCGAACAAAGCGGAAAAAACCTATATCATGCGCGCAGCCGAACAGACCATTCTGTGCGGCGTCGTTTCGATGGGGAATCCGCACTGCGTGATTCAGGTGGAGAGTGTCGACACCGCCCCGGTTGAAACGCTGGGTCCCGTACTGGAGAGCCATGAGCGCTTCCCGGAGCGCGCCAATATCGGTTTTATGCAGGTCGTTAAGCGCGAACATATTCGCCTGCGCGTCTTTGAACGCGGCGCGGGCGAGACCCAGGCCTGCGGCAGCGGCGCATGTGCAGCGGTCGCGGTTGGGATCCAGCAAGGTTTACTGGCAGAAGAGGTACGCGTGGAGCTTCCAGGCGGCCGTCTTGATATTGCCTGGAAGGGTCCGGGCCAGCCGCTGTTTATGACCGGCCCGGCAACACACGTCTACGACGGATTTATTCATCTATGAAGCACATTGAGGAAGAGCAGCAGGCGGCCCTGGCCGAACTTACCGATCGCGAGGTCGTCGATTATCTGCTGCGTAATCCTGAGTTTTTTATCCGCAACGCGCAGGCGGTGCAGATGATCGAGGTTCCGCACCCGGTGCGCGGCGCGGTATCGCTGGTTGAGTGGCAGATGGTGCGCGCGCGTAACCATATCAACGTGCTGGAAGAGAACATGACTCTGCTGATGGAGCAGGCGAGCAGTAATGAAGATCTCTTCTCCTGCCTGCTGCGCCTGCAGGGACAGATGGCCTCGGCCAGCAGTCTTGAAGATCTGCTGGTGCGTTTCCAGCGCTGGGCAAAAGAGATGGGTCTGGCAGGGGCCAGCATCCGTCTGTTTTCCGATCGCTGGCGCATCGGTGCGCCCTCTGACTTTACCCATCTGGCGCTAAGCCGCCAGGCCTTTGAGCCGCTGCGTATTCAGCGCCTGGGTCAGGAGAATCACTATCTGGGGCCGCTTAACGGGCCTGAGCTGCTGCTTCTGCTGCCTGAGGCTCGCGCTATCGGCTCCGTGGCGCTCTCCATGATGGGCCACGATGGCGATCTCGGCGTGATCATCTTCAGCAGCCGCGATGTGACCCACTATCACCCGGATCAGGGCACCCAGCTGCTGCAAGAGGTGGCGGCCATGCTGCCGGAGCTGCTGGCGCGCTGGATTGAACGCATATGATCGACTCGCCGCTGCAGCCGCTGGTAACCCGTTTTCTGCGCTACCTGAGCGTTGAGCGGCAGCTGAGCCCGATCACCCTGCTAAACTATGAGCGTCAGCTTGCGGCCATTATTACGCTGGCGGATGAAAGCAATATCAAAAGCTGGCCGCAGTGCGATGCCGCCGTGGTACGCAGCTTTGCGGTCAAGAGCCGACGTCAGGGGCTGGGGCCAGCAAGCCTGGCGCTGCGGCTTTCGGCCCTGCGCAGCTTTTTTGACTGGCTGGTAAGCCAGGGCGAGCTGATAGCCAACCCGGCGAAGGGGATCTCTGCCCCGAAAGCGCCGCGACACCTGCCGAAAAATATCGACGTTGACGACGTTAACCGTCTGCTGGATATCGATCTTAACGATCCGCTGGCGGTGCGCGACCGGGCGATGCTGGAGGTGATGTACGGTGCGGGCCTGCGTCTGTCGGAGCTGGTGAACCTCGACATCCGCCATCTCGATCTCGACACCGGCGAGGTGTGGGTACTGGGGAAAGGCAGCAAGGAGCGCCGTCTGCCGATAGGGCGCAACGCGGTGATCTGGGTAGAACACTGGCTGGATCTGCGCGGGCTGTTTGGTACGGATGAAGAGGCGCTGTTTCTGTCCAAGCTCGGCAAGCGTATTTCGGCGCGCAACGTGCAGAAGCGGTTTGCCGAGTGGGGCATCAAGCAGGGGCTGAACAGCCACGTGCATCCGCATAAGCTGCGTCACTCCTTTGCTACCCACATGCTGGAGTCGAGCGGCGACCTGCGCGGCGTGCAGGAGCTACTGGGCCACGCGAACCTGTCCACCACGCAGATCTATACCCATCTTGATTTTCAACACCTTGCCTCGGTGTACGACGCGGCGCATCCACGCGCCAAACGGGGGAAATAATGCGTTTTTATCGTCCACTGGGTCAGATCTCCGCGCTGACCTTTGACCTTGATGACACCCTGTACGATAACCGTGAGGTGATCCTGCGGACCGAGCACGAGTCGCTGACTTTCGTGCAGAACTATCATCCCTCTCTTAGCCACCTGCAGAATACCGACTTCCACCGTTTGCGCCAGGCGCTGCGCGACAGCGAGCCGGATATTTATCATGACGTCACGGAGTGGCGGCGGCGAGCAGTGGAGCGCGCCATGCTGGATGCCGGCCTGAGCGCGGAAGAGGCAGAGGAGGGGGCTACGGCGGCGATGGCAAACTTTGCTCTCTGGCGCAGCCGGATCGACGTCCCACAGGCCACGCACGATACGCTGGCAGCGCTAGCCAAAAAGTGGCCGCTGGTGGCCATCACCAACGGCAATGCGCAGCCGGAACGGTTTGGTCTCGGCGACTACTTTGAATTTGTCCTGCGTGCTGGCCCGGACGGGCGTTCAAAGCCGCATCAGGATATGTACCATCGGGCGGCAGAGAAGCTCGACCTGCCGCTGGGAGAGATCCTGCACGTTGGCGATGACCTCACCACCGACGTGGCGGGGGCGATCCGCTGCGGGATGCAGGCCTGCTGGATCAAACCGGAAGGCGTCAGCCTGCTGACCGCGACCGACAGTCGCTTATTACCCCACGTTGAAATTTCTCGGTTGGCATCTCTGACCTCGCTGATATAATCACCAGATAATCTGTATATATTAACAGGGGTCTGTACGGCCCCTCTCTCCCGGCGGTGCCAATGGACGTTTCTTACCTGCTCGACAGCCTTAATGACAAACAGCGTGACGCCGTGGCCGCATCGCGCAGCAATATGCTGGTGCTGGCGGGCGCAGGCAGCGGTAAGACGCGCGTGCTGGTTCACCGTATCGCCTGGCTGCTGAGCGTAGAGAACTGCTCGCCGTACTCGATTATGGCGGTGACCTTTACCAACAAAGCGGCGGCAGAGATGCGCCACCGTATCGGCCAGCTGATGGGCACCACCCAGGGCGGCATGTGGGTCGGCACCTTCCACGGGCTGGCGCACCGCCTGCTGCGCGCTCATCATCTGGACGCCAATCTGCCGCAGGATTTTCAGATCCTCGACAGCGAGGATCAGCTGCGCCTGCTGCGCCGTCTGATCAAGGCCATGAACCTTGACGAGAAGCAGTGGCCGCCGCGCCAGGCGATGTGGTACATCAACGGCCAGAAAGACGAAGGCATCCGCCCGCACCATATTCAGAGCTTTGGTAACCCGGTTGAGCAGACCTGGCAGAAGGTCTATCAGGCCTACCAGGAGGCGTGCGATCGCGCCGGACTGGTGGACTTCGCCGAGCTGCTGCTGCGCGCCCACGAGCTGTGGCTCAACAAGCCGCATATTCTCAACCACTACCGCGAGCGCTTTACTAACATCCTGGTGGATGAGTTCCAGGACACCAACAACATTCAGTACGCCTGGATCCGCCTGCTGGCGGGTGACACCGGCAAGGTGATGATCGTAGGCGACGACGACCAGTCTATTTACGGCTGGCGCGGCGCGCAGGTAGAGAACATCCAGCGCTTCCTTAACGACTTCCCCGGCGCAGAGACCATCCGCCTGGAGCAGAACTACCGCTCGACCAGCAACATTCTCAGCGCGGCTAACGCCCTGATTGAGAACAACAACGGTCGCCTCGGGAAAAAGCTCTGGACCGAAGGCCTCGACGGTGAGCTGATTTCGCTCTACTGCGCGTTCAACGAGCTCGACGAAGCGCGCTTCGTGGTGAATCGAATCAAGACCTGGCAGGAGAGCGGCGGCGCGCTGGAGCAGTGTGCGATCCTCTACCGCAGCAACGCCCAGTCGCGCGTGCTGGAAGAGGCGCTGCTCCAGGTGGGGATGCCGTACCGTATCTATGGCGGCATGCGCTTCTTCGAACGCCAGGAGATCAAAGACTCCCTCTCCTATCTGCGCCTGATTGCCAATCGTAACGACGATGCCGCCTTTGAGCGCGTGGTGAATACGCCGACGCGCGGCATTGGCGATCGCACCCTCGACGTGGTGCGCCAGGCGTCACGCGATCGTCAGCTGACACTGTGGCAGGCCAGCCGGGAGCTGTTGCAGGAGCGGGCCCTGGCCGGACGCGCCGCCAATGCGCTCCAGCGTTTTCTCGAGCTTATCGACGCCCTGGCCCAGGAGACCGCCGACATGCCGCTGCACGTGCAGACCGACCGGGTGATCAAAGATTCCGGCCTGTGGATGATGTACGAGCAGGAGAAGGGCGAAAAGGGCCAGGCACGTATCGAAAACTTAGAGGAGCTGGTGACGGCAACGCGCCAGTTTAGCTATAACGACGAAGACGAAGATCTGATGCCGCTGCAGGCGTTTCTCTCCCACGCGGCGCTGGAAGCGGGCGAGGGGCAGGCCGATACCTGGCAGGATGCGGTGCAGCTGATGACCCTGCACTCGGCGAAGGGCCTGGAGTTCCCTCAGGTCTTTATCGTCGGCATGGAAGAGGGGATGTTCCCCAGCCAGATGTCGCTGGATGAGGGCGGCAGGCTGGAGGAGGAGCGCCGTCTGGCCTACGTGGGCGTAACCCGCGCCATGCAGAAGCTCACGCTGACCTATGCCGAAACCCGCCGTCTGTATGGCAAAGAGGTCTACCATCGTCCCTCACGCTTTATCGGCGAGCTGCCGGAAAACTGCGTGGAAGAGGTGCGCCTGCGTGCCAGCATTAGCCGCCCGGTGAACCATCAGCGCATGGGCACCCCGGTGGCGCAGAACGACTCCGGCTATAAGCTTGGCCAGCGCGTGCGCCATCCGAAATTTGGCGAAGGCACCATCGTTAATCTCGAGGGCAGCGGCGAGCACAGCCGTCTGCAGGTGGCCTTCCAGGGCCAGGGGATCAAATGGCTGGTAGCCGCTTACGCCCGCCTTGAAGAAGTGTAACTTTCAGAAAAATATCACTATTTTGTAACACTCTGCTACCCTTAAACGCTGAAGGCCAATTATTGCTCTTCAGCGTTCCGTTGCGTGTTGACGCCATATTTTAGCTGGCGTAACATGCGCGCACGATCACGCTAAGAGGACATTCGCCTTGGACACACCCAGTAGATACTGGCTCAATTCCCTGTCATCCAGGAACAACTCCTAAGGCTATCTCCTCGCGCTGATGGCCTTAGTGGTTGTCAGCGACAATTATTCCCGTCGCGCTGAGTCAGGCTGTTTAATGGTCTGAAACCCAATTTGTTTCTGTGTGCCCACCGAACTGTCCGATAATTTTTGTATTGGGAGTCCCGGTCATGTTGAGCGCATTTCAACTGGAAAATAACCGTCTCACCCGTCTCGAAGTTGAAGAGACACCTACCCTGATCGATGCGGTGTGGGTAGATCTGGTCGAGCCGGATGACGATGAACGTCACCGTGTGCAGACGGACCTCGGTCAGAGCCTGGCAACGCGTCCTGAACTGGAGGATATCGAAGCCTCTGCGCGTTTCTTTGAGGATGAGGACGGGCTGCATATTCACTCTTTCTTCTTCTTTGAAGATGCAGAGGATCACGCCGGTAACTCAACGGTGGCGTTCACCATTCGCGACGGCCGCCTCTTTACCCTGCGCGAGCGTGAGCTGCCCGCATTTCGCCTCTACCGGATGCGCGCCCGCAGCCAGTCGATGGTTGACGGCAACGCCTACGAGCTGCTGCTCGATCTCTTTGAAACCAAAATCGAACAGCTGGCGGACGAGATTGAGAATATCTACAGCGATCTGGAGAAGCTGAGCCGCGTGATTATGGAAGGCCAGCAGGGCGATGAGTACGACGAAGCGCTCTCTGCACTCGCCGAGCAGGAGGATATCGGTTGGAAGGTACGTCTGTGCCTGATGGATACCCAGCGCGCCCTGAATTTCCTGGTGCGTAAAGCACGCCTGCCGGGCAGCCAGCTGGAGCAGGCCCGCGAGATCCTGCGCGATATCGAATCCCTGCTGCCGCATAACGAGTCCCTGTTCCAGAAGGTAAACTTCCTGATGCAGGCAGCGATGGGCTTTATCAACATCGAGCAGAACCGCATCATCAAGATCTTCTCGGTGGTTTCGGTGGTGTTCCTGCCGCCGACGCTGGTGGCCTCCAGCTACGGCATGAACTTTGAGTTTATGCCGGAGCTGCACTGGAGCTTTGGCTACCCAGGCGCGATCGTCTTTATGATGCTCGCTGGCCTGGCGCCCTATCTCTACTTTAAACGCAAAAACTGGCTGTAATCGTTCCAGGCCAGGTGGTTTTGCACCACCTGGCGTCATTACATCTTCCGCATCCGGCGCTGGGTATAGATAGCGTCCATCACGAAAATCGCCAATGCCACCCAGATAAAGGCAAAGGTCACCATCTTATCCATCCCCGGCACTTCACCGTAGAAGGTGACCGCCAGCAAGAACATTAGCGTCGGGCCGATATACTGGAAAAAGCCCAGCGTCGAGAGGCGTAGACGGGTAGCTGCACCGGTAAAGCAGAGCAGTGGAATTGTGGTCACCACGCCCGCCGCCATCAGCAGCACGTTGAGCGACCATGGGTTACTGCCCATATGGCTGGTAGGGCTGTCAGCGATGCCAAACAGCCAGACGGCGGCGACCGGCAGCAGCCACAGGGTCTCTATTAGCATGCCCATCTGAGCATCAACGGCGATTTTTTTGCGTACCAGGCCATAGAAGGCAAAGCTGAACGCCAGCGCCAGGGCGATGATTGGCAGCGAGCCAAAGGTCCAGAGCTGCACCAGCACGCCGCAGGCGGCAAGGATCACCGCCAGCCACTGCATGCGTCGGAAGCGTTCGCCAAGAAAGATCATGCCCAGCACGATATTCACCAGCGGGTTGATAAAGTAGCCGAGGCTGGCCTCCAGCATATGGTGATTGTTCACCGCCCAGATAAACAGCAGCCAGTTACCGCCGATCAAAACCGCCGAGAGGGCCAGCAGCACAATTTTCTTCGGTGTCTGCAGCAGGATTTTCAGCCGTGACCACTGGCGGCTAACGCTAATCAGTATCACCATAAAAAAGAATGACCAGATAACCCGGTGGGTCAGGATCTCATTGGCGGGAACGTAGTCGATCAGCTTGAAGTACGCCGGTGCGATACCCCAAATAAAATAAGCGGCAAGAGCGAGTAGTACGCCCTGCCGCGTCTGCTTAGCATCCATCGGAACATCCAAATCCGTTAGCAAAAAAGTAACAGCATGTTACCCGATTTTGCCACCTCAACCTACCATGTAGGTGGCGGTGGCGCTGGCAATATAGAGCTGCTCTTCGTTATGCAACTCGACGCGAGCCACGGCAACTTTATTCCCCGCCCGCAACAGGCTGCTGGTGGCGGTAAAGCGATTGCCGCGACCCGGACGCAGGTAGTCGACGCGCAAATCGATAGTCCCCATCTTTGCGAGGCGCGTGCGCAGCTCCTCTTCAGCAATGGTGTCATGGCGGGTGAGGGTGCTGCCAACGCAGACCAGTCCTGCCGCGACGTCCAGCGCAGAGGCAATCACCCCACCGTGAAGGATGCTTTGTGCCCAGTTGCCCACCATCATTGGCTGATTGTTAAAGCTAAGCTGAGCAAACGATTTTTCATAGCGCTCCAGCTCCAGCCCCAGCGCGCGGTTAAAGGGCATGTGATAAACAAAAATTTCGCCCACCAGCTGTAAAGCTTCCTCGGCGGTAAGAACGGCTGACATTATTTTATGCGTCCGGTAGTTAATGAGTTGTTGATTTTATGCTTCTTAATTGTTGTTTTCCACTTTCAGAAACGATAGCTGCGCAGCGTTTATAGAAATATGTAAAATAGGTGTCTGAATATTACCCATATCAACAATTTTGGTCAGGAGAGCAAAACCGATGCGGACGTATCTGCCCTGGTTTTTGTCAGCCATCGCACTGCCTTTTACAGCATTAGCGCAGGAAGCCACGGTTAAAGCTGTACACGATGCACCCGCCGTACGCGGCAGCATCATCGCGAATATGTTACAGGAGCACGACAACCCCTTTACGCTCTATCCGTATGAATCCAACTATCTGCTCTATACGGTGACCAGCGATCTTAACAAAGAGGCGATCAGCACCTACAACTGGTCCGATAATGCTCGCAAAGATGAGGTAAAATTCCAGCTCAGCCTGGCATTCCCGTTCTGGCGCGGTATCATAGGGCCGAACTCGGTGCTGGGCGCGTCCTATACGCAAAAGTCCTGGTGGCAGCTCTCTAACAGCGGTGAGTCTTCGCCGTTTCGTGAAACCAATTACGAGCCGCAGCTATTCCTCGGCTTCGCTACCGATTATGAACTGGCAGGCTGGACGCTGCGCGACGTCGAGTTCGGGTATAATCACGACTCTAACGGTCGCTCCGATCCCACCTCCCGCAGCTGGAACCGAATCTATAGCCGCCTGATGGCGCAGAATGCTAACTGGCTGGTGGAGGTTAAACCCTGGTTCGTGGTGGGCGACACCGACGATAACCCAGATATCACCAAGTATATGGGCTACTACCAGCTCAAGATCGGCTACCAGCTGGGCGAGGCCATTCTGAGTGCTAAAGGGCAGTACAACTGGAATACCGGCTACGGCGGCGCCGAGCTGGGTCTGAGCTATCCGGTCACGAAGCACGTACGCTTGTATACCCAGGTTTACAGCGGTTACGGTGAATCATTAATTGATTACAACTTTAACCAGACACGCGTAGGCGTGGGCGTTATGCTTAACGATCTTTTTTAAGGCAGAGTCATTTTTTGAAGGCAGATGGGGTTAACGTGGCGCAGGCGGAAGTATTGAATCTGGAGTCGGGGGCAGGGCAGGTTTTGCGAGAAACCTTCGGCTACCAGCAGTTCCGCCCGGGCCAGCAGACCATCATTGAGACCGTGCTCGCTGGGCGCGACTGTCTGGTGGTGATGCCGACCGGCGGCGGGAAATCCCTCTGCTATCAAATTCCGGCGCTGGTACAAAGCGGTTTGACGGTGGTGGTATCGCCGCTGATTTCGCTGATGAAAGATCAGGTCGACCAGCTCCTCGCTAACGGCGTGGCCGCCGCCTGTCTGAACTCCACCCAGAGCCGGGAGGAGCAGCAGGGCATTATGGCAGGCTGCCGCAGCGGCCAGATCCGACTGCTTTACATCGCGCCGGAACGCCTGATGCTGGATAACTTCCTTGAGCATCTCGCGCATTGGGATCTACGCCTGGTGGCGGTTGACGAGGCGCACTGTATTTCACAGTGGGGGCACGATTTCCGCCCCGAGTACGCCGCGCTCGGCCAACTGCGCGCCCGCTTCCCCGCTGTGCCCTTTATGGCGCTGACCGCAACGGCGGATGACACCACCCGCAGCGATATAGTGCATCTGCTTGGCCTGCGCGATCCGCTGATCCAGGTCAGCAGCTTCGACCGTCCCAACATTCGCTATACCCTGCTGGAGAAGTTTAAGCCGCTCGATCAGCTTCTGCGCTACGTCCAGGAGCAACGGGGCAAATCCGGCATCATCTACTGCAACAGTCGCGCTAAGGTTGAAGATACCGCCGCGCGCCTGCAGGCCCGTGGCTTTAGCGCCGGGGCCTATCACGCCGGATTGGACAACAGCATTCGCGCCGACGTGCAGGAGAAGTTTCAGCGCGACGATCTGCAGATCGTGGTAGCTACCGTAGCGTTCGGGATGGGTATCAACAAACCCAACGTGCGCTTTGTGGTGCACTTTGATATCCCGCGCAACATTGAGTCCTATTACCAGGAGACCGGCCGCGCCGGACGTGATGGCCTGCCTGCCGAGGCAATGCTGTTTTACGATCCGGCGGATATGGGCTGGCTGCGTAAATGCCTGGAGGAGAAGCCGCCTGGCCAGCTGCAGGATATTGAGCGCCACAAGCTCAACGCGATGGGGGCGTTTGCCGAAGCGCAGACCTGCCGCCGCCTGGTGCTGCTGAACTACTTTGGCGAAGGGCGTCAGAAGCCGTGCGGCAACTGCGACATCTGCCTCGATCCGCCGCGCCGCTACGACGGCCTGGTGGACGCCCAGAAAGCGCTCTCCGCTATCTACCGCGTCGGCCAGCGCTTTGGTATGGGCTACGTGGTTGAGGTACTACGCGGGGCGAATAACCAGCGTATTCGCGACATGGGCCATGACAAGCTCAAGATCTATGGCGAAGGCCGTGACCAAACCACAGAGCACTGGGTCAGCGTGATCCGCCAGCTTATCCACCTTGGCGTGGTGACGCAGAATATCGCCCAGCACTCGGCGTTACAGCTTACCGAGGCCGCACGCCCCTTCCTGCGTGGCGAGGTGCCGCTCCAGCTGGCCGTGCCGCGCGTCGTGGTCGTGAAGGCGCGGGCAAACCCGAAAGTCTTCGGCGGCAACTACGACCGCAAGCTGTTTGCCAAACTGCGCAAGCTGCGTAAGGCGATTGCTGATGAAGAGAATATTCCACCCTACGTGGTGTTCAACGATGCCACGCTGATCGAGATGGCCGAGCAGATGCCGATCACCGCCAGCGAGATGCTCAGCGTGAACGGTGTCGGGATGCGCAAGCTCGAGCGCTTTGGCAAGCCGTTTATGACCCTCATTCGCGAGCACGTTGACGGTGACGATGAGTAGTCAGCGGAGCTAAAAGGTGCCAGGATAGTAGCCTGATCAATCTTTCCCCACGAGTAATCTATGTTAACGCTATTTCTGACCGTGGCGCTGGTGCATCTGGTGGCGCTGATGAGCCCCGGCCCGGACTTCTTCTTTGTCTCGCAAACCGCCGTTAGCCGATCGCGCAAAGAGGCGATGA
This sequence comes from Escherichia sp. ESNIH1, assembly GCA_002918705.1. GTDB lineage: Bacteria > Pseudomonadota > Gammaproteobacteria > Enterobacterales > Enterobacteriaceae > Pseudescherichia. The sequence goes on from PQKR01000013.1 coordinate 19,954, forward strand.
TGGGCGTGCTGGGGATCACCCTCGGCGTCATGATCTGGGCAGGCGTGGCGCTGCTTGGCCTTAATCTGATCCTTGAAAAAATGGCCTGGCTGCACACCATTATTATGGTCGGCGGTGGGCTCTATCTCTGCTGGATGGGCTACCAGATGCTGCGTGGGGCGCTGAAGAAAGAGGCCATTAACGCACCTGCGCCGCAGGTGGAGCTGGCAACCGGCGGGCGTAGCTTTGTGAAGGGGCTGCTGACTAACCTGGCGAATCCGAAAGCGATTATCTACTTCGGCTCGGTCTTCTCACTGTTTGTAGGTGACAGCGTTGGTGAAACGGCGCGCTGGGGGATTTTCGTGCTGATTGCGCTGGAGACTTTTGCCTGGTTTACCCTGGTGGCGAGCCTGTTTGCTCTGCCAGCGATGCGCCGCGGCTATCAGCGTATGGCAAAGTGGATCGACGGCGTGGCCGGCGCGCTCTTCACCGCCTTTGGCCTGCACCTGATTATCTCGCGTTAAGAATCTGCCCGTCCGGGTTTAACCGGGCGGGTCAAGTTTCAGTGTGGGAGCTGCTGCAGTTCGTCTTTTGACAGGCCGGTGATCTTCATTATTGCCTCAGAATCGAGGCCCAACCTGAGCATTGTTTCTGCAATTTCTTGTATGGCAACGCGTTTCCCTTCTTGCATGCCTTCATTGCGTAATTTCTCTGCAAATGTCATCAATGTTTCTCCATGCTACGGCACGCGCTGTGCCAGTCCAAATAACAGGGTCTGAATGTCCTGGGCTTCCCCTGCTTGCGCGATGTAGTTTATCAACGTAGTTATTTGTTGTCTGCTCATCTGCTCAAGCATCAACAAAACTGTGAGCTTGTCCAAAAGCTGCGGGGAGGGAGATGAATCTCAATAAAATCCCGCGCGGTTTCTACACGAGAAAGAAAGGTTTTAAATACGGCATCATGCGGTGTGGCTGTCTCCGCCATCGTTCATCATCCTTGAATGAGAGAGTCAGGCGGCATTCTGGCAGTGGTCGCGCTGGGCCAACAGCGTAGAAAAAAGGAAACTTCTCTACTTGTGGGCAGCGCTGCAGGGGGCAGCTCGAACGTGCAGCTTATTACCCTAACGCTGCGAGCAGGCCCCTGAATTTATCAGGCGTGCCTTGCCGAGGCCAGCAGCGCACCGACCAGCATAAACAGTGAGCCAAATACCCGGTTCAACGCCTTCATCTGCCTCGGCCCTTTGATCCACGCTGCGATACGCGTTGCAAGAGTGGCATAGCCAATCATCACGATGATATCCACCACAATGGTGGTAACGCCAAGCACCAGATACTGCATCACCTGAGGCTGATCCGGATTGATAAACTGCGGAAACAGCGCGGCGAGAAACACGATGCTTTTGGGGTTGGTGAGGTTCACAAAAACGGCGCGTTTAAACAGACGCCCGCGAGACTGGGTTTGGGCGAGGGTATTGAGATCCAGCGCACCGGCGGCTCGCCACTGCTGAATGCCCAACCAGACCAGATAGGCCGCGCCCGCCCACTTCAACACTTCAAAGGCCAGCAGCGAGCGGGAGAAGAGCGTGCCGAGACCAACGCCCACCAGTACGATATGAATGGCCAAGCCGGTCTGCAGACCGCTAATCGACGCCGCTGCGCCCCGGTAGCCGTGGCTGATGGCGGTGGTCATGGTATTAATCGCGCCGGAGCCTGGCGAAAGGCTAAGGATGATTGAGGTAAGAAGATAGGCAAACCACCACTCAAAGGTCATGCGAAACTCCCTGAACGATATATTTTATGCAACAATACGCTATTGTTAACGTGTTGTATCACGAGTCATAAAAAAACAATTTTACAGACGACCGGGGGCGGAAACCCAATGTTTCGGCAGAAAAAGGGGTGGGAAACAAGAGAAAATGCCTTTGCGGCTTTCACGCACGGACCCTTGACCGATTTCTGGCGGCAGCGTGAAGAGGCTGAATTCACTGGCGTTGGCGATATTCCGGTGCGTTTTGTGCGCTTTCATGCCGCCGAGCACGATCGGGTGATCGTCGTCTGCCCAGGACGTATTGAAAGCTATGTTAAATATGCCGAGCTTGCCTACGATCTGTTTCATCTCGGTTTTGACGTGCTGATCATTGACCATCGCGGGCAGGGGCGCTCCGGACGGATCTTGCCCGACAGACACCGCGGCCATGTCGATAATTTTGATGACTACGTTGACGATCTGCAGGCCTTCTGGCAGCAGGAGGTCGTGCCGGGACCGTGGCGTAAACGCTATATTCTGGCCCACTCGATGGGCGGCGCGATTGCTACGCTGCTGCTGCAACGTCAGCCGCAGCGTTGCGATGCGATTGCGCTCTGCGCGCCAATGTTTGGTATTGTTATCCGTCTGCCTGAGTGGATGGTACGCCATATCCTGAACTGGGCCGAAGGCTATCAGCCGTTCCGGGAGAGCTATGCGCTAGGTACGGGACGCTGGCATGCGCTGCCGTTTAGCATTAACGTGCTTACCCATAGCCGGGTACGCTACCGGCGAAACCTGCGCTGCTATGCTGACGATCCGCAGCTTCGCGTCGGCGGGCCGACCAATCACTGGGTGCGAGAGGGCATTCTCGCCGGTGAAAAGGTGTTGGCGGGCGCGGCGCAGGATACAACACCGATGCTCCTGCTCCAGGCAGAAGAGGAGCGCGTCGTCGATAACCGAATGCACGACCGTTTCTGTGAAATTCGCGCCGCAGCGGGCCACCCCTGTGAAGGAGTCAAGCCGCTGGTCATTAAAGGTGCGTACCATGAGATCCTTTTTGAAAAGGACGCCATGCGCTCAGTCGCGCTTAACGCCATCGTTGATTTTTTCGACAGGCATAACTAATCCGGCGGCTCGCCGCCTGACCAGAGGTTAAATTCTATTATGTATCAGGTTGTTGCGTCTGATTTAGATGGCACGCTCCTCTCACCCGACCACTCACTCTCCCCCTACGCCAAAGAGACGTTAAAGCTGCTGACCGCGCGCGGCGTCAACTTCGTTTTTGCCACTGGCCGTCACCATGTCGACGTAGGACAGATCCGCGATAAGTTAGGTATCAAAGCCTATATGATCACCTCTAACGGGGCGCGGGTGCACGATACCGATGGCAACCTGGTCTTTACGCATAATCTGGATCGCGAAATCGCTGAGGATCTGTTTGGCGTGATGCATCACGATCCGCACATCGATACTAACGTCTACCGTGACGACGAGTGGTTTATCAACCGCCACCGTCCTGATGAGATGCGCTTTTTCAAAGAGGCCGTCTTCCAGTACGCCCTCTTTGAGCCAGGCCTGCTTGATCCAGAGGGGATCAGCAAAGTGTTCTTCACCTGCGATACCCACGAGCCGCTGCTGCCTCTGGAGCAGGCGATCAACGCCCGCTGGGGCGATCGCGTCAACGTCAGCTTCTCCACGCTGACCTGTCTGGAAGTGATGGCGGGCGGCGTGTCGAAAGGCCACGCCCTTGAGGCCGTGGCAACCGCGATGGGCCACAGCCTGAAGGAGTGCATCGCCTTTGGCGATGGCATGAACGATGCCGAGATGCTCTCTATGGCGGGTAAAGGCTGCATCATGGCCAACGCGCACCAGCGCCTGAAAGATCGCTATCCAGAGCTGGAAGTGATTGGCACTAACGGTGAGAACGCCGTGCCGCACTATCTGCGTAAGCTGTTTCTTGATTGATTAACGATTAATCAGCTGTCAACCCGTAACTCCGCTACAATGGGTGCTCATTAACCAACGAGACACCTATTGTGGCGTTACTGATTATCACCACCGTTCTGTGGGCCTTCTCCTTTAGCCTCTATGGCGAATATCTTGCCGGACATATCGACAGCTACTTCTCCGTGCTGATGCGCGTCGGGCTGGCGGCGCTGGTGTTCCTGCCGTTTTTACGCACCCGCGGCCACGGGCTGAAAACCATCGGCCTCTATATGCTGGTGGGGGCCATGCAGCTGGGCATCATGTATATGCTCAGCTTCCGCGCCTATCTCTACCTGACGGTCTCCGAGCTGCTGCTGTTTACCGTTCTGACGCCGCTCTATATCACCCTGATTTACGATCTGATGAGCCGACGGCGGCTGCGCTGGGGCTATGCGCTGAGCGCGCTGCTGGCGGTGATTGGCGCGGGGATCATTCGTTACGATCAGGTCACTAACCACTTCTGGACCGGACTGCTGCTGGTGCAGCTCTCTAACATCAGCTTCGCCATTGGCATGGTGGGCTACAAGCGCCTGATGGAGACCCGCCCGATGCCGCAGCACAACGCCTTCGCCTGGTTCTACCTGGGCGCGTTCCTGGTAGCGGTGGAGGCCTGGTTTGCGTTGGGCAATGCCCAGAAGCTGCCGGAGACGAACCTGCAGTGGAGCATTCTGGTATTTCTCGGCGTGGTGGCGTCAGGAATTGGCTACTTCATGTGGAACTACGGCGCAACTCAGGTGGATGCCGGTACGCTCGGCATCATGAATAACATGCACGTTCCGGCAGGGCTGCTGGTTAACCTTGCCATCTGGCAGGAGCAGCCCCACTGGCCGAGCTTTATCCTCGGGGGGAGTGTGATAGTGGCGTCCCTGTGGGTGCATCGCCGCTGGGTCGCTCCGCGCTCCGCACAAAAGGAAGGTGGTCGCACGCATGGTTCCGCGCTGAGCGAATAAACGCCTCCGTTACCGGCTGACGCTGCTCGCCATCGCGCACCGCCGCGTACAGCCGACTCCACAGTCCTTCCCCCAGGGTCTTGGTCACGATCAGGCCCTGGCGCTCAAAGCTCTCCACCACCCAGTGCGGCAGTGCCGCGATACCCATCCGGGCCGCGACCATCTGGATCAGTAGCAGCGTGTTATCCACGCTCTTCACCATTGGGTTAATGCCCGCCGGCTGCAGGAAGTGACGCCAGATATCCAGCCGACTGCGCTGGACCGGATAGATCAGCAGCGTCTCAGCGGCGATATCCTCCGGGGTAATGCGCGCCCGTGTGGCGAGGGGATGATCCGGGGCCAGCACCAGGCGCACTTCAAAATCAAACATCGGTGAATAGTGCAGCCCGCTGCGCGGCAAAATGTCTGAGGTCAGCACCACGTCCAGCTCGCTCTGCTGCAGGGCTGGCTGGGGATCGAAGGTCACGCCGGATTTGAAATCCATCTCTACCTGCGGCCATTTGTTACGGAAATTCTCCAGCGCGGGAGTGAGCCACTGAATACAGCTGTGGCACTCAATGGCGATCCGCAGGGTAGTTTGCTGCGGCTCGCTACACTCCTGCAGCGCACGGCTAATCTGCGGCAGCACCTGATTGGCCAGCTGTAACAGGATCTCACCCTGCGGCGTAAAGCGCAGCGGCTGACTTTTACGCACAAAAAGACGGAAGCCAAGGCGCTGTTCGAGATCGCTGAACTGGTGAGAGAGGGCCGACTGCGTCTGATGCAGCGTGGCCGCCGCCGCCGCCAGCGATCCGCTGTTCCGTAACGCCTGGAGCGTTTTCAGGTGTTTAATTTCGATCATGAAAGTCCTTCACTTCGCCATGAACATTTTGCGCTTGAGGAAGATACAGTACCTGTCGAATATAGATGTGTAAACATCTGGACGTCCAAAATCCTAAAATTCACAAGGGGCATACCATGACTGTACTGAATCACACCCTCGGTTTTCCTCGCGTTGGTCTGCGTCGCGAGTTGAAAAAAGCATTAGAGAGCTACTGGGCGGGTAACATCACGCAAGAAGCGCTACTGGCGGTAGGCCGCGAGTTGCGCGCCCGCCACTGGGAGCAACAGAAGCAGGCGGGCATTGACCTGCTGCCGGTGGGCGATTTCGCCTGGTACGACCATGTTCTGACCACCAGCCTGCTGCTTGGCAACGTACCGGCTCGTCATCAGAACAGCGATGGATCGGTCGATATCGACACCCTGTTCCGCATTGGCCGCGGCCGGGCGCCTACCGGTGAACCGGCGGCGGCGGCGGAGATGACCAAATGGTTTAACACCAACTACCACTACATGGTGCCCGAGTTCACCAAAGGCCAGCGGTTCACGCTGACCTGGACCCAGCTGCTGGATGAGGTAGACGAGGCGCTGGCCCTGGGCCATAGAGTGAAGCCCGTCCTGCTGGGGCCAGTAACGTACCTGTGGCTGGGCAAGGTAAAGGGCGAGCAGTTTGATCGCCTGAGCCTGCTGAACGACATTCTACCGGTCTACCAGCAGGTTTTGTCCGAGCTGGCTAAACGCGGCGTTGAGTGGGTCCAGATTGACGAGCCCGCGCTGGTGCTGGAGCTGCCCCAGCCGTGGCTGAACGCCTTTAAGCCCGCCTATCAGGCGCTGGCAGGGCAGGTGAAGCTGCTGCTGACCACCTATTTCGAAGGCGTGACGCCGAATCTCGATACCATTGCTGCGCTGCCGGTGCAGGGCCTGCATGTTGACCTGGTGCATGGCAAGGATGACGTAGCCGAGCTGCACCGCCGTCTGCCAGCCGACTGGCAGCTCTCTGCCGGACTGGTAAACGGCCGTAACGTCTGGCGGGCCGATCTCACCGAGAAATATGCCCAGATTAAAGATATCGTCGGCCAGCGCGATCTGTGGGTCGCCTCCTCCTGCTCGCTGCTGCATAGCCCCATCGATCTGAGCGTCGAAACTCGACTGGATGCCGAGGTGAAGAGCTGGTTTGCCTTTGCCCTGCAAAAATGCCATGAGCTGGCCCTGCTGCGCGATGCCCTGAACAGCGGCGACACTGCGCCTCTGGTTGAGTGGGGCGCCCCGATCCAGGCGCGCCGCGATTCGACCCGGGTGCATAACACGGCGGTGGCCCAGCGGCTGGCGGCGATTACCGCCAGAGATAGCCAGCGCGCGCGTCCCTACGCGGAGCGTGCAGCGGCTCAGCGGGCGCGTTTCAACCTGCCCGCCTGGCCGACAACCACCATCGGCTCGTTTCCGCAGACCACTGAGATCCGCGGCCTACGCCTGGAGTTCAAACAGGGACGATTAGACGCGGGTAGCTACCGCACCGGCATCGCCGAACATATCAAGCAGGCAATAGCCGAGCAGGAGCGCCTGGGCCTCGACGTGCTGGTGCACGGTGAAGCCGAGCGTAACGACATGGTGGAGTATTTCGGCGAGCACCTGGACGGCTTTGTCTTTACCCAGAACGGCTGGGTGCAGAGCTACGGCTCCCGCTGCGTGAAGCCGCCGGTGGTGATCGGCGACGTTAGCCGTCCGGAAGCGATCACCGTGGAGTGGGCGAAATATGCCCAGTCCCTCACTGACAAACCGGTAAAAGGGATGCTCACCGGGCCGGTGACCATTCTCTGCTGGTCCTTCCCGCGCGAGGACGTCAGCCGGGAAACCATCGCTAAGCAGATCGCGCTGGCCCTGCGGGACGAAGTGGCGGACCTGGAGGCGGCAGGCATCGGCATCATCCAGATTGATGAGCCAGCCCTGCGGGAAGGTCTGCCGCTAAGGCGCAGCGACTGGGAGGCCTACCTGGCGTGGGGCGTGGAAGCCTTCCGACTTAACGCCGCAGTAGCGAAGGACGAGACGCAGATCCATACCCACATGTGCTACTGCGAATTCAACGACATCATGGATTCGATTGCTGCGCTGGATGCGGACGTGATCACCATTGAAACCTCGCGCTCGGATATGGAGCTGCTGGAGTCGTTTGAAGCCTTTGAATACCCGAATGAGATTGGGCCGGGGGTTTATGATATCCACTCGCCAAACGTGCCGGACGTAGAGTCGATCGAGACCCTGCTGAAGAAGGCGGCGGATCGCATTCCGGCCGAACGTCTGTGGGTTAACCCGGACTGCGGCCTGAAAACCCGCGGCTGGCCGGAGACCCGCGCGGCGCTGGCGAACATGGTGAAAGCGGCGCAAAACCTGCGTCAGGCGTGAGGATCGTAGGCCCGGTAAGCGTCAGCTCTACCGGGCATTGCGAGGGTTAAGCGTAATCCTGGCTTAGCCATCGGGTCCCCATCTGCTTAATGACCCTATGCTGCTGTGACGTCGGCGACCGGTCGCTGATCACGTAATCAAAATCCCCTACGCTGCCATTCTGGCAGATTGCAGTCCGGCCAAACTTGGTGCTGTCTACCACCAGTACGCTCACCGCAGCGCTGGCGACCAGCGCCTGCCGCGCGGCCACTTCATCATCGTTATAGTCATACAGTTCGCCCGCCTCGCCAATCCCACCGACTGATACCACGCCCGTATCAACCCGATAGCGGCTGAAAAAGGTCTGGGCATCGCTGCCGATCACATCCAGATCGCGCTTGCGGACGCGCCCGCCCGCCACCGTCAGTTCGCAGGCGGCAAGACGGCTCAACGCTTCGGCGGCGTGCAGATTATTGGTGAATACCGCCAGCCGACTCGCTTCCGGCAGCGCCCGGGCCACCATCTCAACGGTGGTGCCGGTACCGAGGAAGCAGCTCTGGTAGTCGCTCAGTAGCGCCGCCGTGCGCTCACCGATCCAGCGCTTGCCTGCAATATTGACGATCTCCCGCTGCTGATAGCCGATATTTTCGCGGGCGAAAGGGGCAACTATGCCGTGACGTCGCAGCAGCAGTCCGCCGGAGGTAAGCATGCGCAGATCGCTACGCACGGTTTGCAGCGAGACGCCAAAGTGCTGCGCCAGCTGCTCAATGCTGCTTTCGCCATGCGCCGTCACCAGCTCGACAATCGCCGTGCGGCGGGACTCGGGGGTCATTCTTCGCTCCTGTTAGCACCCTTTTTCATCATGCTAGCGCAGGAATGTGAAATTATTACTACGAAAAAAGCTGGTCATATTTTTGTCAGATTTCCCTGTTTTAATCATCACAACGAAAACAGAGGGAAGAGACCATGATGAAGCACACCGCGCTGGCAGCCGTTATCGTAACCGCGTTAAGCACGCCGGCTTTCGCCGCCTCCACGCTGACGCTCTATACCAGCCAGCCGAACGAAGATGCCCAGATGACCGTCACCGCCTTCGAAAAGGCGCACCCGGACATTGAGGTCAAGTGGATCCGTGACGGAACCACCAAGCTAACGGCGCGCCTGCAGGCCGAGCTGGCGGCAGGCGGTGCTGCGCCGGACGTGCTGCTGATCGCCGATAGCGTCACGATGGAGTCTCTGAAAAAGCAGGATCTGCTCGCAGCCTATAAATCCCCTGAGGCCAGCCGCTACGATGCTCAGCTGTACGATCCGCAGGGCTACTACTATGGCACCAAGCTAATTACCACCGGCATTGCCTACAATACCCGCGCGCCGGTGAAGCCTGGCGCCTGGCAGGATCTGCTTAAGCCTGAACTCAAGAACATGACCACGCTGCCCAGCCCGCTCTACTCCGGGGCGGCGCAGATCCATATGGCGACGCTGATGAACGATCCGCAGCTCGGCTTTACCTGGTATGAAAAGCTAAAGGCTAACGGCGCGATGCCCCAGAGCGGAAACGGCGCGGTGATGAATGCCATCACCTCCGGCAGCAAAGGCTACGGCGTGCTGGTGGACTACATGGCCATCCGCGAAAAAGCCAAAGGCGCACCGATTGAGTTCGTGTTCCCGAAAGAGGGCGTCAGCATCGTAACCGAGCCGGTGGCGATGCTGAAGAAGGCGAAAAACCCGGACGGGGCTAAAGCCTTTATCGACTTTGTGCTGTCGGATGCGGGTCAGCGCCTGGTGCTGAAGCAGGGCTATCTGCCAGCCGATGCGAGCCTTCCGGCGCCGGAAGGCTTCCCGGCGCGGGAGAGCATCAAGCTGATGCCGTATGACCCGGCGAAGGCGCTGGCGGATACTGACGCCAATAAAAAACGCTTCGCCGATCTGTTTGGAAACCGCTAACCGATGACCACCATGACCCTCCGTCAACCCGCCAGCAGCGGTCCGCCGAAGGGGCTGCTCTGGCTGCTGCTCGGCCTGGTGGCGCTGCTGAGTCTGCTGCCGAGCCTGCGGCTGCTGGTCTCGGCGCTGCTTGACTGGCAGCAGGGGAGCAGCAGCAGCCTGTGGCGAGTGCTCAGCAACCCGACGACCTGGACCGCGCTCTATAACAGCCTCTATACCAGCGGCCTGGGTACGCTGCTCTCGCTGCTGCTGGGCGGGCTGTTTGCCTTCTGGCTCGCGCTGACCAATATCCGCCTCAAGCAGGTCTGGGTATTCCTGTTTATGCTGCCGATGATGATCCCACCCCAGGTGACAGCCCTGAGCTGGCTCCAGCTTTTCGGGCCGAGCAGCATCCTGCTTAACAGCCTCGGGATTGCGCCGTCGTTCGGCAGCGCTAATCCGCTCTACTCTCCCGAGGGCATCGCTCTGCTGCTGGGGATCCAGCACGCGCCGCTGGTCTTTCTGGCCCTGCGCACCCAGCTTCAGTGCCTGCCGAAAGAGCAGATCGAGGCGGCGCGGCTGAATGGCGCTTCGCTGTGGCGGGTGTTGATCGACATTGTGTTGCCGCTGTGCCGCACCGCGCTGTGGGCCGGGGCGGCGATAGCCTTCGTCTCCGCGCTGGGCAACTTTGGTATTCCGGCGATGCTGGGCATACCCATCTCCTACTTTGTGCTGCCGATTCAGATCTACCAGTCGCTGTCGAGTTTCGGGCCGTCGATGCTCAGCGACGTGGCGGCGCTGTCGGTGCTGATGGGCGTGCTGGCGATCGGCATTGTCTCCCTGCAGGGCTATCTCCAGCGCCGACACGCGTTGCCGCTGATCGGCATGGCCGGGCGGGCGCTCGACTTCCAGCTTGGCAGATGGCGTCTCGCTACCGAGCTGCTGCTGGGGGTGGTGCTGGTCGCTATTTTGCTGGCCCCGCTGCTGGCGCTGGTGGCGACCTCGCTGGTACCAACCCTCGGCGTGCCGCTGACGGCCCAGACCCTGACCTTTAACGCTTACCAGGCGATGCTGGAGAGCGGCAGCGCCACCTGGCGCGCGCTGAGCAACAGCCTGCTGCTGTCGGTCTCTGCTGCGCTGGTGTTGATGCTGCTGAGCCTGCCGCTGGCGTGGCTGCTGGTGCGTTTTCCCGCGCGTCCGCTGCGCTGGCTGCACAGCGCCATCGACATTCCCTATACCCTGCCGGGGGTCGTGCTGGCTATCGCCTGCATCCTGCTGTTCGCTCGTCCGCTGCCCATCATCGGCATCAGCCTGAGCGGCACGCTGCTGATCATCTTCTTCGCCTACCTGGCGCGCTTTCTCACCGTCTGCCTGAAGCCGCTGCATAACAGCATGCTGCAGCTCGATCCGGCGATGGAGGAGGCTGCCAGCCTGGCCGGCGCTAACTTCTCCCAGCGGCTGCGGCATATCGTCCTGCCGCTGCTGGCCCCGGCGGCCTTCGCCGGTGCGCTGCTGGTGTTTCTGACGGCAGTGAATGAGCTGACCGTCTCGGCGCTGCTGTGGAGCGCGGGCAAGGAGACCCTCGGCGTGGTGATTTTCAACCTCGATGAGAGCGGCGATAAGGTACTGGCCTCTGCCATCTCGGTGATGGTTGTGGCGCTGGTGGCGCTGGTAATGCTGATGCTGAGCGGTCTTGGCCGCTATCTACCCAAAGGAGTGATCCCGTGGCAGAACTGAAACTGGAGAGCCTGAGTAAAACGTTCGGCGACCAGACCGTGGTGCACGATCTTAACCTGACCATTCCCGAAGGCGCGTTTACGGCGCTGCTCGGGCCTAGCGGCTGCGGGAAAACCACCACGCTGCGTATTCTGGCCGGGCTGGAGCGGCTCTCCAGCGGCCGCCTGACGCTGGGCAACCGACTGCTGGCCGACGCGGCTACCCATCTGCCGCCGGAGGCGCGAAACATGGGGATGGTGTTTCAATCCTACGCGCTCTGGCCGCATATGACGGTGGCAGAGAACGTGGGCTATCCGCTCAAGCTAAAAAAAGTGAACGGCGCGGCGCGGCATAAGCAGGTTATGGCTGCCCTTGAGGTGGTGGAGCTGGCGGCGTACGCCGAGCGCTCGCCACAGGCGCTGAGCGGCGGGCAGCGTCAACGCGTGGCGCTGGCGCGCTGCCTGGTCTCCGAGCCACAGGTGGTGCTGCTTGACGAGCCGCTGGCCAATCTTGACCGTCATCTGCGGGCCACAATGGAGCAGACCTTCCGCGAATTTCATCGCCGCACCGGGGCAACCTTTGTCTACGTCACTCACGACCAGGCGGAGGCGATGGCGCTGGCCAGCCATATTGCCGTGATGCACCGGGGCGCGCTAATGCAGTGGGGTACACCGCAGGAACTCTATCAGCAGCCGTACAGCGCCTGGGTTGCGGGCTTTATTGGCAAGGGCAGCGTGCTGAATCTGGCGAGCGCGGCGCAAAGCCGTCAGCTGGATGGCGCGCAGCTTCATCATGGACTGAGCGTGAGCGATGGCGTGCGCCACCCGGTGCTGGTGCGTCCCGAGCACGTTGAAATAGGCGAGGGCGGCCTGGCTGCCACCATCGAAAACTGTATCTATCAGGGGGAGCGCTACCTGCTGGCGCTGCGTCTGGCCGATGGTCAACCGCTCACGGCCTTCCATCACCTGCCGCTGCGTGAGCAGCAGATCACCGCCGTGCGCCTGCATCAGGGCTGGCGGCTGGAGGCGGCGTGACGGCGATTGAGATTATCAGCGGGCTGCATGACAAAACGCCCGCCGCGATTCTGGTGACTACCCCCACGCAGCGCATTCTGCTGGACGCCGGGGGCTCGCTAGAGCCGGGGGCGGACGACTGGCCGGTGCCGGATCGGCTGGATGCCGTGCTGCTCAGTCACGATCACATCGATCATATCGCCGGGCTGGCACGGCTGCCCGCCTCGGTGCCTATCTACTGTAGCGCCGTAACGGCCCGCGCACTGCCGCCGGGATCGAACGTTCACCCGATACCGGTGCGTGGTCAGTTCTCCCTCGGCGAATTGACGGTGACCACCGGCAGCAGCGGCCATGCCTGGGGTGGGATCTGGTTCCACCTCGATGTGGCGGGGGGCCTGTTCTACAGCGGCGATGTCAGCCTGGAGTCGGCGCTGTTTCATTTCGATCCGCCCCCGCCTGCGGCGATAGCGCTGATGGACGCCTCGTATGGCCTGTACGACACGCCACAGCGCCAGCAGCTTGAGGCTCTGTGGCCGCACATGCAGCTGCCGGTGCTCTGTCCGGTTCCACCTTCAGGGCGGGCAGTAGAGATGGCTCTGCTGTTGGCGCGTCGCGGTATTAAAGATGTGGTGATGGATGACGCCTGCCGGGAGATGCTGATGCTCATGGCAGAGCACAACGACGGCAGCCTGATCCCCGGCGTGGAACATGAGCTGCGGCAGCGGGTACGTGACCTGCCATCGTTTACCGCTGACGCGCCGGTTATTCTGGCGGCCGACCCGGACGGATTGCACGGTATGGCGGGCGAACTGCGGCGGCACGCTGATTTTCGCCACCGTACCCTGTTTACCGGCCATATGAATCACCGTGCCCGCGAGCAGCATCGGCGAGGCGAGGTCGATTTCTGCCGCTGGAACGTTCACCCCACGCGTCGCTGCTTACAAGAGCTGGTGGCGATGCTGGGCTGTCGCCAGCTGGTGCCGCTGTTTACCCCTGTTGATGACGCCGCGCACTGGCAGCAGATGCTGGGCTGCGTCATCCTTACCCAGCCCCGTTTCAGGATAGAAGCATGACGCTGCTACATAAGCCTTTTGTCTTTGTTCGCCACGGTGAGACGCCGCTTAACCGCGATCGTCTGATTGGCGGACGTACTGAAGTACCGCTCACGGCGACGGGCGAGCAGCAGGCGCGCGACGCCTCGCCGCTGCTGTTAAACCACGCCTGGAGCATCGTTGCCGTCAGCCCGCAGCAGCGCGCCCGGCGTACCGCAGAGCTGGCGCTACCCGGTGTGCCGCTGACCCCGGTTGCCGATCTGCGCGAGCGGGACTGGGGCGATCTCGAGTGCCGACCCCTTAGCGAGCAGACGCCCTACGAGGAGACCCCGCCGAACGGCGAAGCCTGGCGGCCTTTCTGTATACGCGTAACCGAGGCGTTGAACACGCTGCTGGCGCAGTACGACACGCCGCTGGTGGTGGCGCACTCCGGGGTGTTCCGCGTGATCCGCCTGCTGGCGACCGGCACCCCCCACGGCGAGCGGGTCGGCAACGTGGCTCCGCTCTGGATCCTGCCTGGCGCTACCCCTGACGACTGGAAAATTATTCCGCTGGAGAAGATGAATGCTGACTGAACAGTGTGTGATCGTAGATATCGACGGTACCCTGGCCGAATTTGACGCCGAGGCGGTACGCGAGTGGGTCTTAGGCCCGGAAAAGCAGTGGCAGCCCTTTTTTGCCCATATGGCGGAGGCGCTGCCGAGCGTGGCCATCAGCCGTCTGGTAGGGCTGCTGAGCGCTCAGCAGCAGAAGATTGTGATCTGTAGCGGGCGACCTGCCAGCTTCCAGCGCCATACCCAGGAGTGGCTGGAGCGGCACTGCATTCCTTTCGATGCGCTCTATCTCCGGCCGGACGGGGAGGATACGCTTCCGGATGAGGTCGTGAAAAAAACGCTGCTGCAGCAGATAAAAGCGGACGGCTACGCGCCCTGGCTGGTGATCGACGATCGCCAGGCGGTAGTTGATTTCTGGCGAGCGGAAGGGCTGACCTGTCTGCAGTGCGCGCCGGGCGATTTTTAAGCCGCCCGGCACCGTAAGTTAGCTTCGCTTTTCGCCGTACCTGGCAAACCAGGCCAGCATGCGCTGCCAGCCATCTTTCGCTGACTCCTCGTGATAGCTTGGACGATAGTCGGCGTTAAACGCGTGTCCGGCATCGGGATAGACCACGATTTCCGCTTCGGCGTTGGCGGCGCGCAGGGCGTGGCGCATGGTCTCCACGGTATTGAGGGGAATGCCGCCGTCCTGAGCGCCATAGAGGCCGAGAACCGGCGCGTTAAGGTCGGTGGCGATATCCACCGGATGCTTCGGGGAGTTGAGGGTTTTGTCACCCACCAGCTTGCCGTACCATGCCACCGCCGCCTTCAGCTGTGGATTATGTGCGGCATAAAGCCAGGCGATACGCCCGCCCCAGCAAAAGCCGGTGAGCAGCAGTCGGTGCGCATCGCCGCCGTTGCGCGCTGCCCAGTTGGCGACGTGGTCAAGATCGGCCAGTACCTGAGCATCTGGCACCTTTGAAACCAGCTCTTTAAACAGCGTGGAAATGTCGCTGTAGTCGTTAGGATCGCCCTGGCGGAAGTAGAGTTCAGGCGCGATAGCCAGGTAGCCCTCCTGCGCCAGTCGGCGGCAGATATCACGAATGTGCTCGTGCACGCCGAAAATCTCCTGAACCACAATGACCACCGGTAGCGGACCGTCGGCAGCCTGGGGCCGGGCATGCCAGGCGGGCATGTTATCACCCTGAGTGGGAATCGACGTCTCACCGGTCAAAATAGACTCTTCAGAGGTGTGAACTGCGGTGGAGGCGTGAGGTGAAGCTGCAGGTGCAAAGCCGGGCTGTTTTTCTGTTGTCATGGCAATCTCCGTACCCTTTTTTAGCGCATCAGCTAACTATAGCCAGTACGGCAAAATCATCCTGTGCGGAAGAGACTATCTTTAAGACGAACGGGGGAAGGAGAGTATTATAGTGTGATATAAATCACCTTTTGATGAAAAATTGATGTAAACAGTTTTCTTCAGAGTGATTGATGTCACGAAAAAAAGCGATGGTCTTCTGTAGAGTACCGTTTTACTTCTGTTGATGATCGACCCACAAAGGAGTCACCCATGTCCAAGTCTGATGTTTTTCACCTCGGCCTGACCAAAAACGATCTGCAGGGAGCCACGCTGGCAATCGTCCCTGGCGATCCGGAGCGAGTGGAAAAGATCGCCGCGCTGATGGATAAGCCGGTTAAGCTGGCATCGCATCGCGAATTTACCTCCTGGCGCGCCGAAGTAGATGGCAAAGCGGTGATTGTCTGCTCCACCGGGATTGGCGGCCCGTCGACCTCTATCGCCGTTGAAGAGCTGGCGCAGCTGGGCATCCGCACTTTCCTGCGCGTGGGCACCACTGGCGCAATCCAGCCGCACATCAACGTTGGCGACGTGCTGGTAACCACCGCATCCGTGCGTCTCGACGGGGCCAGCCTGCACTTTGCCCCGATGGAGTATCCGGCGGTAGCTGATTTTACCTGTACCACTGCGCTGGTCGAGGCTGCTAAAGAGGTGGGCGCAACAACCCACATCGGCGTGACCGCCTCGTCTGACACCTTCTATCCGGGCCAGGAGCGTTACGACACCTTCTCCGGCCGCGTCGTCAGCCGCTATAAAGGCTCTATGGAAGAGTGGCAGTCAATGGGTGTGATGAACTACGAGATGGAGTCCGCCACGCTGCTGACCATGTGCTCCAGCCAGGGTCTGCGTGCTGGCATGGTAGCGGGCGTGATCGTCAACCGTACCCAGCAAGAGATCCCGAACGCGGAGACCATGAAGCAGACCGAAAGCCACGCGATTAAAATCGTGGTGGAAGCGGCGCGCCGTCTGGCTTAACGCTCCTCTCCGGCAGGTCGAACCCCTCGGCCTGCCCGTTTTGCGTATTACCTCGCAGGAAAATCCTTCCCAACTGGACACCTATCCAGCACACTCTTATTTTGCATCGGTAAGTGGTTTATGCAGGAGGCAGGGTGGATATCTCAATTTTACTCAGCGCGGCAGCGGCGATAGCCGGCTTGCTGATAGGCTGGCTGGCGACCAAATCCCATGCCGATCGTCTGCGGGCCGATCTTACCGAAGAGCGGCGCGAGCTGGATATCGAACTGAGCGCGGCGCGGCAGCGGCTGGTACAGAATCAGCACTGGCGCGACGAGTGCGAACTGCTGAATAACGAACTGCGCAGCCTGCGGGAGATCAACACTTCGCTGGAGGCCGATCTGCGCGAGGTCACCACCCGACTGGAGTCCACCCAGCTGCATGCGGAAGATAAAATTCGCCAGATGATCAACAGCGAGCAGCGCCTGAGCGAGCAGTTTGAGAACCTCGCTAACCGCATCTTCGAACAGAGCAACCGCCGCGTTGAGGAGCAGAACCGGCAGAGCCTTCACGGGCTTCTCTCTCCTCTACGGGAACAGCTGGATGGTTTCCGCCGCCAGGTGCAGGACAGCTTTGGCAAAGAGGCCCAGGAGCGCCACACGCTCGCCCACGAGATCCGTAACCTACAGCAGCTTAATGCCCAGATGGCGCAGGAGGCGATCAACCTGACCCGTGCCCTGAAGGGTGACAATAAGGCGCAGGGCAACTGGGGCGAGGTGGTGCTGGCCCGCGTGCTGGAGGCATCCGGCCTGCGAGCGGGCTATGAGTATGAAACCCAGGTCAGCATTGAAACCGAAGCCCGCGCCAGAATGCAGCCCGACGTCATCGTCCGGCTACCCCAGGGCAAAGACGTGGTCATCGACGCCAAAATGACGCTGGTGGCCTACGAGCGCTACTTCAACGCCGACGATGAGTACACTCGCGAGAGCGCCCTGCAGGAGCACATCGCCTCGGTGCGCAGCCATATCCGTCTGCTGGGGCGGAAAGATTACCAGCAGCTACCGGGCCTGCGCTCCCTTGACTATGTGCTGATGTTTATTCCCGTCGAGCCGGCCTTTTTAGTGGCTCTTGATCGGCAGCCGGAGCTGATCACCGAGGCGTTAAAAAACAACATCATGCTGGTCAGTCCGACCACGCTGCTGGTGGCTCTGCGCACTATTGCTAACCTCTGGCGCTACGAGCACCAGAGCCGCAACGCGCAGCAGATCGCCGAGCGCGCCAGCCGCCTCTACGACAAGATGCGCCTGTTTGTTGACGATATGTCGTCGGTGGGGCAGAGCCTGGAGAAAGCGCAGGATAACTACCGGCAGGCGATGAAAAAACTCACTTCCGGGCGGGGGAACCTGCTCGCCCAGGCCGAGGCGTTTCGCGGCCTGGGGGTTGAGATCAAACGCGAGATCAATCCAGATTTAGCTGACCAGGCCGTGGCGCAGGATGAGGAGTTCCGCCTGCGCGCCGGACAGGAGGGTTGAAACGTAGGGCAATCGCGCCCAATCTGTTACACTTCACGAACAATTTCTTGAATAGCAGGCACTGAGATGGCGGAAGATTCACAAGAAACGACGCATTTTGGTTATCAGACTGTCGCCAAAACGCAGAAGGCGGACATGGTGGCGCACGTATTTCACTCCGTGGCCGCAAAATATGATGTCATGAACGATCTGATGTCGATGGGCATCCATCGTTTGTGGAAACGTTTCACGATTGACTGCAGCGGCGTGCGCCGTGGGCAGAAGGTTCTCGACCTTGCAGGCGGAACCGGTGACCTGACGGCGAAGTTCTCCCGTCTGGTGGGTGAAACTGGGCAGGTCGTGCTGGCCGATATCAATGACTCCATGCTGAAAGTGGGGCGCGAAAAGCTGCGCAACCTTGGCGTGGTGGGTAACGTTGAATACGTGCAGGCTAACGCCGAAGCGCTGCCGTTCCCGGACAACACCTTCGACTGCATTACGATCTCCTTCGGTCTGCGCAACGTCACCGATAAAGAGAAAGCGCTGCGCTCTATGTTCCGCGTGCTCAAGCCAGGCGGACGCCTGTTGATCCTTGAGTTCTCTAAACCGATTATCGAACCGCTGAGCAAGGCCTATGACGCTTACTCCTTCCACGTTCTGCCGCGCATCGGCGAGCTGGTGGCGAAGGATGGTGAAAGCTACCGCTATCTGGCGGAGTCCATCCGTATGCATCCCGATCAGGAGACGCTGAAGGCGATGATGCAGGACGCCGGTTTTGAAAACGCAGAGTACTTTAACCTGACGGCGGGTATCGTCGCGCTGCACCGTGGATATAAGTTCTGACAGGAGTGAGTAAATGCCCTTTACGCCTTTAGTGAGCGCTGGAATCGAAGGTGTTCTCAATACATTTTTATATCGCGAAAGGGCATTAAAACCCGCCCGCCAGCGCCTGCAGGGTAAGGTACTGCGTATTGTCCTCAAGGAGTTCTCTACGCCGCTTATTCTGGCCTTTAGCGAGCGCCAGGTCGACGTGCTGAGCGCCTGGGAGGGCGAGGCGGACTGCACCGTTATCACTCAGGCCCGGTTGTTACCGAAGCTGCGCGATCGCCAGCAGCTGACTACGCTTATACGCAGCGGCGAGCTGGAAGTGCAGGGTGATATTCAGGTTGTACAAAACCTTAGCGCGCTTTTCGATCTCGCAGAGTTCGATTTTGCGGAGCTACTTGCCCCTTACACCGGCGATATCGCCGCCGAAGGCATCGCGAAAGTTCTGCGCGGCGGTGCAAAGCGCTTTCAGCACGGCCTGCAGCGTCAGCAGCAGTACGTGGGCGAAGCCATAACGGAAGAGTGGCGGCTGGCGCCCGGTGGACTTGAAGTTGCCTGGTTTGCCGAAGAGGCCGCCGCCGTCGCGCGATCGGTTGATGCGTTAACCAAACGGCTGGAAAAACTGGAGGGCAAATGACGCCAGGTGAAATTCGACGCCTGTACTTCATCATTCAAACTTTTTTGAGTTACGGGCTTGATGAGCTCATCCCACGAATGCGTCTTACCCTGCCGATTCGGCTCTGGCGTCGCACGCTGTTCTGGATGCCAAACCGTCATAAAGACAAAGAGTTAGGTCATCGCCTACGCCTGGCGCTGCAGGAGCTAGGGCCGGTATGGATCAAATTCGGGCAGATGCTCTCTACCCGTCGCGATCTCTTTCCGCCCGTGATTGCCGACCAGCTTGCGATGCTGCAGGATCGCGTTGCTCCCTTTGACGGCAAGCTGGCCAAGCGCCAGATTGAAAAGGCGATGGGTGATATTCCGGTAGAGACGTGGTTTGATGATTTTGACATTACGCCGCTGGCATCGGCCTCTATCGCCCAGGTCCACACTGCCCGGCTGAAAGAGAACGGCAAGGAAGTGGTGATCAAGGTGATCCGGCCGGATATTCTGCCGGTAATCAAAGCCGATATGAGCCTGATCTATCGCCTTGCGCGCTGGGTTCCGCGCCTGCTGCCGGACGGGCGTCGCCTGCGTCCGCTGGAAGTGGTAAAGGAGTATGAAAAGACGCTGATCGACGAGCTGGATCTGCTGCGTGAAGCGGCCAACGCCATCCAGCTGCGGCGTAACTTTGAAAACAGCGCGATGCTCTACGTGCCGGAAGTGTACTCCGATTACTGCAGCCAAAATATGCTTGTCATGGAACGCATATATGGTATTCCAGTGAACGATGTCGCTGCGCTGGAGAAGAACAATACCGATTTGAAACTGCTGGCCGAGCGTGGGGTACAGGTGTTCTTTACCCAGGTGTTTCGCGACAGCTTTTTCCACGGGGATATGCATCCGGGCAATATCTTTGTCAGCTATGAGCATCCAGAGGATCCGCAGTATATCGGGATCGACTGCGGCATCGTCGGCTCGCTGAACAAAGAGGATAAGCGTTACCTGGCGGAGAACTTTATTGCGTTCTTCAACCGCGACTATCGTCGGGTTGCCGAGCTGCACGTTGATTCAGGCTGGGTACCGCCGGATACCAACGTTGAAGAGTTTGAGTTTGCGATCCGTACCGTTTGTGAGCCGATTTTTGAGAAGCCGCTGGCGGAGATCTCCTTTGGTCATGTGCTGCTGAACCTGTTCAATACGGCGCGACGGTTCAATATGGAAGTGCAGCCGCAGCTGGTGCTGCTGCAAAAAACGCTGCTCTATATCGAGGGTGTTGGGCGTCAGCTCTATCCGCAGCTCGATTTGTGGAAAACAGCGAAACCTTTCCTCGAAACGTGGATCAAAGATCAGGTAGGCTTCCCGGCGCTGGTCCGTTCCCTGAAAGAGAAGGGACCTTTGTGGATTGAGAAAATGCCCGAGCTGCCCGAGCTGATCTACCACAACCTGCGGCAGCATAAGCAGCTGCAGCATAATGTGGATCTGCTCACCCGCGAGATGCGTGTTAATAACGTGCGTCAGGGGCAGTCCCGCTATCTGTTTGGCATCGGGGCAACGTTGATCCTGAGCGGAACGCTCTTTTTGATCAACCGGCCGGAGTGGCAAACGGCCTCAGCCTGGCTGATTGCCGGTGGACTGGTTGCCTGGCTTATTGGCTGGCGAAAAACCCGCGTGCTGTAGCCGCACGCTTAATGGGCCGAGTATGCTGTGCGCGGCCCGCTAATTTCAGCATCTATCCTTGAGGATTGTGTATGGGTGGTATCAGTATTTGGCAGTTACTTATTATTGCCGTCATCGTTGTGCTGCTGTTTGGTACGAAAAAGCTAGGCTCTATCGGTTCCGATCTCGGCGCGTCGATCAAAGGCTTTAAAAAAGCGATGGGCGATGACGACAAGCATGAGAAAAAATCGGCGGAGGATGCTGATTTTTCGACAAAAACCCTTGCTGAAAAGCAAGATGATGTGAAAACAGACGAAGAAAAGCGTCGCGATAAAGAGCAGGTGTAATTCGTGTTCGATATTGGTTTTGGCGAACTGCTGCTGGTATTCGTAATCGGCCTCATTGTGCTGGGGCCGCAGCGTTTACCGGTAGCGGTTAAAACGGTGGCCGGGTGGGTGCGTGCCCTGCGCTCGCTGGCAAGCACCGTACAGAATGAGCTGGCGCAGGAGCTGAAGATTCAGGAGCTTCAGGACAGCCTGAAGAAGGTCGAAAAAGCGAGTATGGATCATCTGACGCCGGAGCTGAAAGAGTCTATGGACGAGCTGCGCCATGCGGCGGAGTCAATGAAACGCTCCTACAGCGCGAACGATCCTGAGCGCGCAAGCGACGTAGCGCACACCATTCATAACCCGATTGTGAAAGGAAACGAGGAGCAGCACCAGGGTGTCACGCCTGCCGTTGCGGAGCACCAGGCCAGCGCGCCAGCGCAGGCACCGGCAACGGAGACGCCCGCCGACAGCAAGCCCGTCCAGCCCGCTGCCTCTGCCGCACATTCACCTTCATCGACAAGTGATAAACCGTAAACATGGCTGTAGAAGATACCCAACCGCTGATTACGCACCTGATCGAGCTGCGAAAACGCCTGCTAAACTGCATTATTGCGGTGCTGGCTATTTTCGTGGTGCTGGTCTATTTCGCTAACGATATCTACCAGCTGGTCTCTGCGCCGCTGATCAAGCAGATGCCCCAGGGCGCGACGATGATTGCCACCGACGTGGCATCGCCCTTCTTTACTCCGGTAAAGCTGACCTTCATGGTGTCGCTGATCCTCTCTGCGCCGGTTATTCTTTACCAGGTTTGGGCCTTTGTTGCCCCTGCGCTCTATAAGCACGAGCGGCGTCTGGTTGTGCCGCTGCTGGTCTCCAGCTCGCTGCTGTTCTATATCGGCATGGCCTTCGCCTACTTTGTGGTCTTCCCGCTGGCGTTTGGCTTTTTGACCCATACCGCGCCGGTGGGCGTACAGGTCTCGACGGATATCGCCAGCTACCTCGACTTCGTTATGGCCCTGTTTATGGCCTTTGGTGTCTCTTTTGAAGTGCCGGTGGCGATTGTCCTGCTCTGCTGGATGGGCGTGACGACGCCGGATGATCTGCGTCGTAAGCGGCCCTATGTGTTGGTCGGGGCCTTTGTTGTCGGTATGCTGCTGACGCCGCCGGACGTCTTCTCCCAGACGCTGCTGGCGATCCCGATGTACTGCCTGTTTGAAGTTGGCGTCTTCTTCTCGCGTTTTTATGTTGGCAAGCGCCGCTTCCGTCAGGACGAAGGCGAAGAAAGCGAAGACGATGTTTGATATTGGCGTAAACCTGACGAGCTCACAGTTTGCTGGCGATCGCGAGCAGGTTGTCGCCCGGGCTGCCGCCGCAGGCGTTAACGGCATGTTGCTCACCGGGACCAATCTGCATGAGAGCCAGCAGGCGCAGGCGCTGGCGGCGCAGTACGCGGGCTGCTGGTCCACGGCGGGCGTCCACCCGCATGACAGCAGTCAGTGGCAGCCGGAGACGGCAGAGGCTATTCGTCAGCTGGCCAGCCTGCCGCAGGTCGTCGCGATTGGCGAGTGTGGCCTGGATTTTAACCGTAACTTCTCTACTCCGCAGGCGCAGGAGGCGGCGTTCAGCGCCCAGCTGGCTATTGCCGCTGAGCTCTCCCTGCCGGTGTTTCTGCACTGCCGCGACGCTCACGAGCGCTTTTTAGCCCTGCTCGATCCGTGGCTGGATAACATTCCCGGCGCGGTGCTGCACTGCTTTACCGGTTCGGCGCGTGAGGCACGCGACTGCCTGGCGCGTGGACTCTACCTGGGGATAACCGGCTGGGTCTGCGACGAGCGACGCGGGCAGGAACTCAGTGAAATTGTCCCGCTTATCCCGGCTGAACGCCTGCTGATTGAAACCGATGCGCCTTATCTCCTGCCTCGCGATATCAAGCCCAAGCCGGCATCACGCCGCAACGAACCCGCCTTGCTGGGGCATATCCTGCAACGCGTTGCGCAGCTACGTGGGGAGGAGGCAGACTGGCTTTCAGAGGTGACGGATCAAAACGTCAAGCGACTGTTTGGTATCGTCTTTTAAGCCTTGCGGAAGTCGGTGTTTTTGACGCTCTGCACCACCTGCTGATTGAGCAGGTTCAACAGCAGCATAGATCGTGCTTCACCGTCAGGCTCGGTGAAAATCGCTTTTAGCCCCTCAAATGCCCCCTCGGTAATCACTACGCTATCGCCCGGATAGGGCGTCTGGGGGTCGGTCACGCCTTCGGGGTGGTAATGCGCCAGCTGGGCGATAACCGGCGCAGGCACGGTTGCCGGGCTGGCACCGAAGCGGACAAAGTGGCTGACGCCGCGGGTGGCGTTAATCGTGGTAGTGTGGATCACTTCCGGATCGAATTCGATAAACAGATAGTTGGGAAACAGCGGCTCGCTGACCGCGGTGCGTTTGCCGCGCACTATTTTTTCAAGCGTGATCATCGGCGTCAGGCAGTTTACCGCCTGGCGTTCAAGATGTTGCTGGGCGCGTTCCAGCTGGCCCCGCTTGCAGTACAGTAAATACCAGGCTTGCATAATCACTCTGTTTTGGCTAATCGTGCGCAAGCATATCAAAACCCGATAATGATGGCTAAGTTGATTATAGAAATCCTTGCCACACGTTGACGTAACGATTCACCCTTATTTAACAAAATTACAGCATCACGCTGATGTTCACCGTATAATGGAAGGCTGACTCCGAGGCCATGATTAACTGCATGAAATACCACGACCTACGTGATTTTATGGCGCTGCTGGAACAGCAGGGCGAACTCAAACGCATTACGCTGCCTGTTGATCCTCATCTGGAAATAACAGAGATTGCCGACCGTACGCTGCGCGCCGGTGGACCCGCCCTGCTGTTTGAAAACCCAACGGGCTACGCTATGCCGGTGCTCTGCAACCTCTTTGGCACGCCGAAGCGCGTGGCGCTGGGAATGGGGCAGGAGGATGTAACGGCCCTGCGCGAGGTGGGTAAGCTGCTGGCCTTCCTGAAAGAGCCGGAGCCGCCAAAAGGCTTCCGCGATCTCTTTGATAAGCTGCCGCAGTTTAAGCAGGTACTCAATATGCCCACCAAACGCCTGCGCGGCGCGCCATGCCAGCAGAAGGTCGTCCAGGGCGAGGCGGTGGATTTAACCACTATCCCGATCATGCAGTGCTGGCCAGAAGATGCCGCCCCGCTGATCACCTGGGGGCTTACCGTTACCCGCGGCCCGCATAAAGAGCGGCAGAACCTCGGCATCTATCGCCAGCAGCTTATTGGCAAGAACAAACTGATCATGCGCTGGCTGTCGCATCGCGGCGGCGCGCTGGATTATCAGGAGTGGTGCGCGGCGCATCCCGGCGAACGCTTCCCGGTTGCCGTGGCGCTGGGAGCCGATCCTGCGACGATTTTAGGCGCGGTGACGCCGGTGCCGGATACGCTCTCTGAGTATGCCTTTGCCGGGCTGCTGCGCGGTACGAAAACCGAGGTGGTTAAGTGCATCTCAAACGATCTGGAAGTCCCTGCCAGCGCGGAGATCGTGCTGGAGGGCTACATTGAGCCGGGTGAGATGGCCCCGGAAGGTCCGTATGGTGACCACACGGGCTACTATAATGAGATAGATAGCTTCCCCGTCTTTACGGTGACGCATATTACCCAGCGCGAAGATGCTATCTACCACTCAACCTACACCGGCCGCCCGCCAGATGAGCCGGCCGTGCTCGGCGTAGCGCTGAACGAGGTCTTTGTACCGATCCTGCAAAAGCAGTTTCCGGAGATTGTCGATTTCTATCTTCCCCCGGAAGGGTGTTCATACCGCCTTGCAGTGGTAACCATCAAAAAGCAGTATGCTGGTCATGCCAAGCGCGTGATGATGGGCGTCTGGTCATTCCTTCGGCAGTTTATGTACACCAAATTTGTTATTGTTTGTGATGATGACGTGAACGCGCGTGACTGGAACGACGTCATCTGGGCGATCACTACCCGTATGGATCCGGCAAGGGATACCGTGCTGGTAGAGAATACGCCGATAGACTACCTGGATTTTGCCTCGCCGGTTTCCGGTCTGGGCTCAAAAATGGGGCTGGATGCTACCAACAAGTGGCCCGGTGAAACCCAGCGTGAATGGGGGCGTCCGATTAAAAAGGATCCTGCCGTTACCGCGCGAATCGATGCTATCTGGGATGAACTTGCCATAATGAGTGACGGTAAAGGCAGCTAATGCGCCGCCGTTTTGCCTTTTATTCGTAATAAAACGACCCGACAGAGGGAGCGCATGACAACCTTAAGCTGTAAAGTGACCTCGGTAGAAGCTATCACCGATACCGTATACCGTGTTCGTCTTGTACCAGACGCGGCGTTTTCATTTCGCGCTGGGCAATATTTGATGGTGGTGATGGACGAGCGTGATAAGCGCCCGTTCTCTATGGCGTCCACGCCGGATGAGCAGGCGTTCATTGAGCTGCACATTGGTGCTTCCGAGCTGAACCTCTATGCGATGGCGGTCATGGACCGGATCCTGAAAGAGCGCGAAATCCTTATCGATATTCCGCACGGCGATGCCTGGCTGCGCGATGACGAAGAGCGTCCGCTGATCCTGATTGCGGGCGGGACGGGCTTCTCCTACGTGCGCTCTATTCTGCTGACCGCGCTGGCGCGTAACCCGGCACGGGATATCACCATCTACTGGGGTGGACGCGAAGAGAAACACCTGTACGATCTCTCTGAACTGCAAGCCCTGGCGGTTAACCACCCCAATCTGAAAGTGGTGCCGGTCGTCGAGCAGCCGGAAGAGACGTGGCAGGGCCGTAGCGGCACGGTATTGACGGCGGTACTGCAGGATTTCGGCACGCTGGCCGAACATGACATCTATATTGCTGGACGTTTCGAGATGGCAAAAATTGCCCGGGATCTCTTCTGCAACGAACGCAGTGCGCGGGAAGATCGCCTCTTCGGCGACGCTTTCGCCTTTATCTAAGCGCTGACGTTACTGGCCCGACGGTCTCTTTCCGCCGGGCCTGCATAACAGCGTTAAACTCGCTCAAACACCGTCGCAATCCCCTGACCCAGACCAATACACATCGTCGCCAGGCCAAACTGCGCGTCTTTACGCTCCATCAGGTTCAGCAGCGTGGTGCTAATCCGCGCCCCGGAGCAGCCGAGCGGATGACCCAGCGCGATCGCGCCGCCGTTGAGGTTGATCTTCTCATCAATCTGCTCCATCAGCCCCAGGTTCTTAATGCACGGCAGGATCTGCGCCGCAAAGGCTTCGTTCATCTCAAACAGATCGATGTCGCTGACCGCCAGCCCGGCTTTTTTCAACGCCAGCTGCGAGGCCGGAACCGGACCGTAGCCCATGATAGAGGGATCGCAGCCCACGACCGCCATTGAACGCACACGGGCGCGTGGGGTCAGGCCCAGCTCACGGGCGCGACGTTCGCTCATCACCAGCATCGCCGCTGCGCCGTCGGAGAGGGCAGAGGAGGTACCCGCTGTCACCGTGCCGTTAGCCGGATCGAACGCTGGCCGCAGGGCGGAGAGACCTTCAACGCTGGTTTCCGGGCGGATCACCTCGTCGTAGCTAAACATTTTCGGCACGCCGTCGGCGTCGTGACCGCCGGTGGGGACAATTTCATTCTTGAACGCGCCGCTCTGGGTCGCCGCCCATGCGCGGGCGTGGGAGCGGGCGGCAAACTGGTCCTGCATCTCACGGCTGATGCCGTGCATGCGCGCCAGCATCTCGGCGGTTAAGCCCATCATGCCCGCCGCTTTAGCGACGTTACGGCTGAGGCCAGGATGAAAATCCACGCCATGACTCATCGGCACGTGACCCATGTGCTCTACGCCGCCTACCAGGCACGCCTGCGCGTCGCCGGTCATGATCATGCGTGCCGCATCGTGCAGGGCCTGCATTGACGAGCCGCACAGGCGGTTAACGGTTACCGCCGGAACAGAGTGAGGGATCTCAGCCAGCAAGGCGGCGTTACGGGCAATGTTAAACCCCTGCTCCAGGGTCTGCTGCACGCAGCCCCAGTAGATATCGTCCAGCGCCGCGGCTTCCAGCGTCGGGTTACGTGCCAGCAGGCTACGCATCAAATGCGCGGAGAGATCCTCCGCACGCACGTTACGGAACGCGCCGCCCTTTGAACGGCCCATCGGGGTACGAATTGCATCGACAATGACTACCTGTTCCATTGTGACTCCTTAAGCCGATTTCAGAACGCCTGCCGGGCGGGCTGGCGCAACGGGAGGGTAATAGGGTTCGTTATGGCGCGCTTTCTCACGCAGGCCGTCCGGCACGGCGTAGAGCGGGCCAAGGGCGGCAAACTGCTGCGCCCGATCGAGATAGCTGGCGCTGCCCTGGGTGTCGAGCCAGCGGAACGCGCCGCCGTGGAACGGCGGGAAGCCGAGGCCGTACACCAGCGCCATATCGGCTTCCGCCGGGCTGTCGATAATGCCCTCCTCCAGACAGCGCACCACTTCGTTGACCATCGGGATCATCATGCGGGCGATAATCTCCTCGTCAGAGAAGTCGCGTTTCGGCTGGCTGACTTCGGCAAACAGACCGTCAACGGCACCATCCTCCTCTTTCTTCGGCTTGCCTTTGCTGTCCTCTTTATAACGCCAGAAGCCCTGGCCGTTTTTCTGCCCAAAGCGGCCCGCGTCAAACAGTACGTCGATGGCGTCGCGGTAATCCTTCTGCATCCGCTCCGGGAAGCCAGCAGCCATCACCGCCTGGGCGTGATGCGCCGTATCGATGCCTACCACGTCCAGCAGATAGGCCGGGCCCATCGGCCAGCCAAACTGCTTCTCCATCACCTTATCCACACGACGGAAGTCTGCCCCGTCGCGCAGGAGCTGGCTGAAGGCGGCAAAGTAGGGAAACAGGACGCGGTTGACGAAGAAGCCGGGGCAGTCGTTAACGACGATAGGCGTTTTGCCCATTTTGCTGGCCCAGGCGACCACTTTGGCGAGGGTCTCTTCCGAGGTTTTTTCGCCGCGGATCACCTCTACCAGTGGCATACGGTGTACCGGGTTAAAGAAGTGCATGCCGCAGAAGTTCTCCGGGCGTTGCAGAGCGCTGGCCAGCTCGCTGATAGGAATGGTAGAGGTGTTAGAGGCCAGCACCGTATCCGGACGCACCTTCTGTTCGGTCTCTGCCAGCACCGCTTTTTTCACCTTCGGATTCTCAACTACCGCTTCCACCACTACGTCGACGCGATCAAAGCCGGTGTAGTCGAGGGTTGGATGGATAGTGGCAATCACCCCCGCCAGCTTCAAACCGTCAATCTTGCCGCGCTCAAGTTGCTTATTGAGCAGCTTGCTGGCCTCGCTGATGCCCAGCGTCAGGGATTTGTCGTTGATATCTTTCATCAATACCGGCACGCCTTTCCATGCGGACTGGTACGCGATACCGCCGCCCATAATGCCTGCGCCCAGCACGGCGGCCTGCTTCGGGGTCTCGACGTTCTGGGTCAGCTTTTTCGCCTGGCCTTTGACATACTGATCGTTCAGGAAGATGCCCACCAGCGCGCGGGCTTCGTTGGTATGGGTTAGCGGCACAAAGCTCTGGTTCTCAAGCGCCAGGGCCTCATCACGGCCAAACCTGGCCGCCGCCTCAATGGTTTTCACCGCCGTCAGCGGGGCGGGGTAGTGCTTGCCTGCGGTCTGCATCACCATGCCTTTGGCGATGGTAAAGCTCATGGCGGCTTCAATCTTGCTCAGCTTCAGCGGCTCCAGCTTCGGCTGGCGTTTGGCGCGCCAGTCCAGATCGCCATCGATCGCCTGACGCAGAACGGCCAGCGCGCCGTCGCGCAGTTTCTCCGCCGTCACGATGCCATCGACCAGGCCAATTTTCAGCGCCTGCTCGGCACCGACATCTTTCCCGGCGGCAATGATCTCCAGCGCGCTGTCAGCGCCGAGCAGACGCGGCATGCGTACCGAACCGCCAAAGCCCGGCATAATCCCCAGCTTGGTTTCCGGCAGGCCAATGCGCAGGTCCGGCGTCGCCAGGCGATAGTCAGTGGCCAGCACACACTCGCAGCCGCCGCCCAGCGCATAGCCGTTAACGGCAGAGATCGTCGGAACAGGCAGATCTTCCAGGCGGTTAAACACGCTGTTAGCGAAGTGCAGCCACTGGCTAAGCTGCTCCTCGGGAACCTGGAACAGAGAGAGGAATTCGGTGATGTCCGCGCCGACAATAAAGGCGGCTTTGTCGGAGCGCAGCAGCAGCCCGGTGAGGTCGGGGCTTTTTTCCAGCACGTCCAGCGCCTGGCCGAGACTCGCCACCGTCGCCGTATCGAGCTTGTTGACCGAGCCGGGGGCCGCGAACACCAGTTCAGCAATGCCATTTTCCAGCCAGTCGAGGTACAGGGTATCGCCTTTGTAGAGCATGTCAGTCTCCTGAATCCAGCAGGGTTACTGGTCTTACCAGATGAGACGGAGTGTGGTTATTATGTTAATAAAATGCAAATGAGAGTTTAAAAAGTTGCTGAGGCGATCACGCTTAACGGAAAACACGCAGGCGTTACCGGGTATGTTAAGATGCCGAGAATTGACGTCTAAACCAGAAGGGAAAATCATGGACTCACTGGCTGCGCTTTATAAAGATCATATCGTTACCCTACAGGAACGTGCCCGGGACGTACTGGCCCGCTTTAAGCTCGACGCACTGCTGATTCACTCCGGCGAGCTGTTCAACATCTTCCTTGATGACCATCCATATCCCTTTAAGGTCAACCCGCAGTTTAAAGCCTGGGTGCCCGTTACCCAGGTTCCCAACTGCTGGTTGCTGGTGGATGGGGTTAACAAGCCAAAGCTGTGGTTCTACCTGCCGGTGGATTACTGGCACAACGTCGAGCCGCTACCGACCTCGTTCTGGACTGAAGAGATCGAGATCATTGCCCTGCCAAAAGCGGACGGTATCGCCAGCCAGCTGCCTGCGGCGCGGGGCAATATCGCCTACATCGGCCCGGTGGCAGAGCGTGCGCTGCAGCTGGAGATCAAAGCTGAGAACATCAACCCGAAAGGGGTGATTGACTATCTGCACTACTACCGCGCCTATAAGACCGACTATGAGCTGGCCTGTATGCGGGAGGCGCAGAAGACGGCGGTGATGGGACACCGCGCGGCGCACGAGGCGTTTCTCTCCGGTATGAGCGAGTTTGACATCAACGTGGCCTACCTGACCGCCACCGGCCACCGCGATACCGACGTGCCCTACAGCAATATCGTGGCGCTTAATGAGCACGCCTCCGTGCTGCACTACACCAGGCTGGATCACCACGTGCCCGCTGAGATGCGTAGCTTCCTGCTGGATGCCGGCGCCGAATATAACGGCTACGCCGCGGATCTGACCCGGACGTGGGCCGCCAACGGCGACAACGATTTTGCGCAGCTGATCAAGGACGTCAACGAGGAGCAGCTGGCGCTGATCGGCACCATGAAAGCGGGGGTGAGCTATATCGAGTATCACCTGCAGTTCCATCAGCGCATTGCGAAGCTGCTCCGTCGCCATCAGATTGTGACCGACATCAGCGAAGAGGCGATGGTAGAGAACAATCTCACCGGCCCCTTCATGCCGCACGGTATCGGCCATCCGCTGGGCCTCCAGGTTCATGACGTTGCTGGCTTTATGCAGGATGATACCGGTACGCATCTGGCCGCCCCGGCGAAATATCCCTACCTGCGCTGCACCCGTGTCATACAGCCGCGGATGGTGCTGACCATTGAGCCGGGTATCTACTTCATCGACTCGCTGCTGAGCGCGTGGCGTGAAGGCGAATTTAGCAAGCACTTCAATTGGCAGAAAATTGAAGCACTGAAGCCGTTCGGCGGGATCCGTATCGAAGACAACGTGGTGATCCACGAGAACGGCGTAGAGAACATGACCCGAGATCTGAAGCTGGCCTGATGGAGAGCTGGCTGATACCGGCTGCGCCGGTGACCTTCGTTGAGGAGATCAAAAAGAGCCGTTTTATTACGCTGCTGGCCCATACCGACGGCGTAGAGGCGGCGAAAGCCTTCGTCAGCGCCGTGCGGGCAGAACATCCGGAGGCGCGGCACCATTGCGTCGCATGGGTAGCCGGGCCGCCTGATGACTCGCAGCAGCTGGGCTTTTCCGACGATGGTGAACCGGCAGGCACGGCGGGCAAACCGATGCTGGCTCAGCTGATGGGCAGCGGCGTCGGTGAGATCACCGCCGTAGTGGTGCGCTACTATGGCGGGATCCTGTTAGGCACCGGGGGGCTGGTCAAGGCCTACGGCGGCGGCGTACAGCGTGCGCTTAATCAGCTCACCACTATCCGCAAATTACCGCTGACCGAATATACTTTGTGTTGTGATTATGCCCAGCTCGCTGGCGTAGAAGCGCTACTGGGGCAGTTCGAAGGGAAGATTGTTACCAGCGACTATCAGGCGGTCGTGCAGCTACGGGTGGCGCTTCCCCGCGCCAGGCTGGACGAGTTTTCTGCCCGGCTGGCAGATTTTAGTCGTGGTTCATTGCAATTATCAGCCATTAAAGAATAATCCCCACCTCATTTATCTGGATACCTAAGGAAGCGGCAGAGATGCATTTTCGCGCCATTACCCGAATCGTTGGACTGCTGGTGATACTGTTTTCCGGAACGATGATCTTGCCCGGACTGGTTGCGCTGATTTACCGGGACGGCGCTGGGCGTGCATTCACCCAGACCTTCTTTGTGGCGCTGGCGATCGGTTCCCTGCTGTGGTGGCCCAACCGCCGGGAGAAGGGCGAACTTAAGGCGCGGGAAGGGTTTCTGATCGTGGTGCTGTTCTGGACGGTGCTGGGCAGCGTGGGGGCCTTACCGTTTATCTTCTCCGAACGTCCCAACCTGACGGTGACCGATGCTTTCTTTGAATCTTTTTCCGGCCTGACGACCACGGGGGCAACCACGCTGGTGGGGCTGGATACCTTACCGCACGGTATTCTCTTCTATCGTCAGATGCTGCAGTGGTTTGGCGGGATGGGGATCATTGTGCTGGCCGTGGCTATTCTTCCTATCCTTGGCGTCGGGGGGATGCAGCTCTATCGTGCAGAGATGCCTGGCCCGCTGAAGGATAACAAGATGCGCCCGCGTATTGCCGAGACGGCAAAGACGCTGTGGCTTATCTATGTGCTGCTGACCGTAGCCTGCGCGCTGGCGCTCTGGTTCGCGGGTATGCCGGCGTTTGATGCCATTGGCCACAGCTTTGCGACCATCGCCATCGGTGGATTCTCCACCCATGATGCCAGCGTTGGCTATTTTGATAGCCCAACGATTAACACCATTATTGCTATCTTCCTGCTGATCTCCGGCTGTAACTATGGCCTGCACTTCTCCCTGCTGAGCGGGCGGAACCTGAAGGTCTACTGGCGCGATCCCGAGTTCAGGATGTTCATCGGCGTGCAGCTGACGCTGGTGGTGATCTGCACCCTGGTACTCTGGTTCCACGATGTCTATAACTCAGCGGTGACTACGCTAAACCAGGCGTTCTTCCAGGTGGTGTCGATGGCAACGACCGCCGGCTTTACTACCGACAGCATTGCGCGCTGGCCGCTGTTCCTGCCGGTGCTCCTGCTCTGCTCGGCGTTTATCGGCGGCATGGCGGGGTCAACCGGCGGGGGGCTGAAGGTCATTCGTATCCTGCTGCTGTTTAAACAGGGTAACCGCGAGCTGAAACGGCTGGTGCACCCTAACGCGGTGTACAGCATCAAGCTGGGTAACCGCGCGCTGCCGGAGCGTATCCTTGAGGCGGTGTGGGGGTTCTTCTCTGCTTATGCACTGGTCTTTATCGTGAGTATGCTGGCGATTATCGCTACGGGCGTAGATGACTTCTCCGCCTTTGCCTCCGTGGTCGCTACGCTGAACAACCTTGGGCCGGGTCTTGGGGTCGTGGCGGATAACTTTGCCAGTATGAATCCGGTGGCGAAGTGGATCCTCATCGCTAATATGCTTTTTGGTCGTCTTGAAGTCTTTACGTTGCTGGTGCTCTTTACCCCAACGTTCTGGCGCGAATAAGGGAACACGCTATGAAAACGTTGATTCTATTCTCCACCCGCGATGGGCAAACCCGTGAGATTGCCTCCAGTATCGCCTCCGAGCTGAACGAACTGGGCGTCTATTCCGATGTGGTTAACCTTAACCGTACTGAATCTATTGCCTGGGAGGCGTATGACCGCGTCGTTATCGGCGCCTCAATTCGCTACGGTCACTTTCATCCTGCCGTGGACCGTTTTGTGAAAAAGCATCTGCAGCACCTTAATGCGCTGCCCAGCGCTTTTTACGCTGTAAATCTTGTGGCGCGCAAACCAGAGAAGAGTTCACCGCAAACCAATAGCTATACGCGTAAGTTTTTAATGAACTCGCCGTGGCAGCCGGATCGCTGCGCGGTGTTTGCCGGTGCCCTGCGCTACCCACGTTATACATGGTACGACCGGATCATGATCCGCCTGATTATGAAGATGACCGGGGGAGAAACAGATACGCGTAAAGAGGTGGTCTACACCGACTGGTCACGCGTAAGCGAATTTGCGCGCGAAATCGCACAATTAACCAGCAAATCGGTGGCAAAGCAGGCATAAAGTCTGCAAATTGAGCGCTTGAAAAGTTTTTTGCATTTAAGACTTGTCAGCCCCGAATAACTCCCTATAATGCGCCTCCACTGACACGGAACAACGGCGAATAAGCCGGCCGGTCAGCGGAACTTCTCCGGAAGTTCTGCCAGAGAAAAGCGAAAATAAACGCTTGACTCTGAATGAGGAAAGCGTAATATACGCCACCTCGCGACAGAGCGCTGAAGCGCGTCGCAACTGCTCTTTAACAATTTATCAGACAATCTGTGTGGGCACTCGAAGACATGGATTCTTAACGTCGCAAGACGCTAAATGAATACCAAGTCTCAAAGAGTGAACACGTAATTCATTACGAAGTTTAAT
>PQKR01000014.1 GCA_002918705.1 Escherichia sp. ESNIH1
CACGTGCATCAAGCGGCCGGGCCACCTCGCGGGCTAGGTCGTGAGGGTCTTGCCCTGGCTGGGCGTAGATACTGATTGGCGCGTGAATACTGACGGGCTGAGTAACTACAGCTGCAGACGCGCGGCGCGGCATCTCCTCCCGGTATTCCACCGCTGGCAGGCTGAACGGATGCAACGGTTTCGGCGTGGCTGCAGCAGTTGGCTGTGAAACGCCGCTAAAAGCAAATGCAGCTGCAGCAGCCAGTGCAGCAGTACGGCGGCGGCTGGTTATATTGGCGGGGCCGTTTACGATTTCTGGGCCGTTTTCACCCACCACGCCCCACTGGCCACGCGGGATCACGCCACCATTATCATGGAAGCCTGCAAATCCCAACCCATAACCTGCATATGGTGATCCACCGTTCGGTAAAGTAACCCGACCGTCGCCGCTTACCGTGGCTGGCTGCTGCCGGGCAACCTGCTCAGGCAGCTTCGCTTTTGCCGCCTCTTTGGTGACGATCCCCAGCTTCTCCAGCAACCATGAAACGCCGGATTTCAGCGTCTCCAGCGGATGCATAACCATATTCAGACCGTCAGCCAGCGCTTCACCAAACTGCCGTCCCATTCCCGCTGCACTCTGCAGCTCCTGTGAGGTTGATTTCACCGGTGTTAGCAGATCAGTGAACCATCCCCACAGCGCCTGCACCTTATCGCCTATCCACTGGAACACTGGCTGCAGCGGTTCAAAAGCGGCAGCGATCGGGGCAGATGCCGCCTTAAAGCCTTCAACCACACCGCCCAGAAACGCCTTAATCGGCTCCCAGTATTTCCAGACAACCAGGGCCACCCCGGCCAGCGCGGCCACAACCAGCCCGATCGGGCTTAACAGTACGGTCAGCGCCCCGGAAATAAACATTAACCCGGTTCGCAGCAGCGCCAGCGGGGACATAACCAGCCAACGCAGTACGCCGCCAGCACCACGAACAGATGCCATTAACGGTGCGAAAGCCAGCGCGGCCATCCCGCGCAGCTGCGTACCGAGTGCGCGGATAGCCACCATTGGGTTACGGACCGATGCAACCAGGGCTTCGCCCGCCTGCTGCGCGTGCTCCTTGATTTTCCCCATAGCACCGTCTGTGAAGGCATCAAGTAAACCTTTATCCTCATCATCACCGCCGAAAGAGCCGAGAGCATTACGGATTTTGTCGAGCCAGCTAACAGCCTCTCCCGCCTCTCCACCTGAAAACAGCCCGAACAGCTTCTGGAATCCTGCACCCGATATATTCAGCCCCGGCCCCAGCGAGGTGAAGACTTTGCCCAGCCCTCCCAGCAAAGGGCTTAGTCGGGCCAGTCCCCGCGTTGATAACATGCTGGCACCGAAGCGAAGCAGGGCCAGCGGTCCCAGCACGGCAGCAAGCGCGATCGCCAGCGTGCCCAGCGCGACAGTCACTGCGGTAACAACCGCGGCTACCTTCATCATTCTGCCTGCCAGTTCCGGGTTTGCCTCAACCCAGCGGCGAATGCCGCCCGTAACCTGTTTGATGTAACCCATGATTTCCATCAGCGGCCCACGGAGGGTTTCGCCCAGGCCGCTCATGACGTTTGCCGTTCCGGCTTTAACCAGCATCCACTGCGCAGAAAGTGAATCTTTATTAATATCGGATTCTTTCTGCATTGACCCGGTTGATGCTGCGCCTTTAACCAGCCCTAACTGGCGGTACAGCTCCCCCATATTGTTTGCCAGCTTCCCGGCATCATCCCCAAATTCCTTGCCAAACAGCTGCGTCAGGACGTTCATTTGCCTGTCTTTCGGCAGCCGGTTAACCATTTCCAGCACGCGGGTTATGGTCCCCATGCTGTCTCTCGCCATGTCTTTTTCAAGCTGCGCGGGTTTCAGTTTCAGCGCATCCATGCCGTCCATAAAACGGTTGCTCTGCATACTGGCAATTGACAGCTCACGCACCATTGCATTGGATGCGCTCGCGGCAACTTCCGGCGCTGCACCCAGGGTCAGAAACGTGGAACCCAGCGCTGCAGCTTTGCGGAAGTCGAGCTTGTCAGCCACGCCCCCCATACGCTGCATGACGTTGATAATGTCCGCACCTTTTGATTTGGCGTTATCGTCCAGGTAGTTGATCACATCACCCAGGCGCTCAATCTCGCTGGTCGGGACTTTGTACAGCCCGGCTATTTTCCCTAAATCCTCAGCCAGCTGATCGGCGGGCAGCTCAAACGCGGTTGCCGCTTTTGCAGACACAGAGGCAAAATCAAGCAGCTCTTTTTTCAGCTCCGTCCACGTCTTCGCGTTTTCACCCACCCCCATGCGTGCGCCGCCTTCAACCAGGGCGGCATAATCTACGGCCCCGTTCTGGAGCGGCAGCTGCTCGCTGGCCGTTTTGATGGCGGCCTGCAGCTCGTAAAATTGTGCGGTGCGGTTGCCGTTATCATCCCTCAGCCCGTTAACCTGCTTAGCCACGCCTTTCATGGCATCTTCCAGGCTTGCATAGTTTTTAACAGCCGCCACGACCGGCGCACCCATACCCACCCCGGCGGCGGTCATTGCCACGCCTGCGCCCGCTACCTTGTCGCGCATTTCAAGTGTTTTGCTGTACTGCTCGCGGGCGGCGTTCATCTTCCGCTGCTGCTCACCCACGCGCCGCAGCCGGGCTTCCTGATCAGCCAGCTGGCGGTTATATCTTTCGGTTTCGCGGGCGATGCGTGTCGTGGCGCTGGCCCCGTCATTAGCGGATATTCCGACCCGGTACAGTTCTGCGCGGACCTGCGCGGCCTTTTGCTGCAGCCTGCCGTGTCGCTCCTCAAGCCGCTGCACTGCCAGCCGCTGGCGATCAAGTGCCACGACCTGCTGAACGGTCGGCGGACCCATCTTGCCCAGCTCGTCGCTCAACATCCTGCTGCGATTGCGGGCATAATTCAGCCGGTCTCCCAGCTTCTGGCTTTCTGCCTGCAGCTTACGGTAACCGTCCAGCTGAGAGCTGGCCTGGTTAATCTGTTTGAGGGCGTCGCGGGATTTTTTGACGGCGGCGGCCAGCTCCTGGGTGCTGGCGCGCGCCTGTTTAAAAGGTCGGGTGAGCTTGTCTACCGCGTTTAAAACTACCTGCAGGCGCAGGTTGCGATCACTCATCGGAGGCTCCGCTTCTCAAAATGGCTTTGTGCCGCCACTCCAGAAGCTCCGTCAGCGTCATGTCAGCCGTGGCGGAGGGCGGCCAGTGAAACACGGTGGCGATATCCGCCACCAGGTCCTCTACGATCAGCTCTGCGGGAAAGCTGACATCGCCGACTTCGGCAACAAAAAACTGACCAGCTCCAGCGACAGCTGCAGCAGGTCGCCCGGCTCCAGCATCATCACTTCTGCGCGGGTCAGTGCCGGGGTGGTGACGCGGGGGAGTACCAGCATCATCGAATCCACATCCATATCCATCAGCGCCTGGAGACGTGCGCCACGCAGCGCCCCGGAGTTAGGTTTACGCACAACGATTTCTGTAATTTCCGACTTGCCGCGCACAACCGGCGCATCCAGCGTTACGGTGGCTTCGTTTTTGATTTCAGGCTGAGCGTTTTCCGGCAGTTCGTTTTTTTCGTTTTTCATGATGAGTCCGCGTTAAAAAAGAGTGAAGAGAGAAGGCGCGGCTACCCGCGCCATAAATTACAGACCGATGGCGGCGCGGTGCGCTTCCATCAGATCCACGCCGTCCACGATGTGCACCATGTTCACCAGGTCCACTTCATAGAGGACCTCGCCGTTGATGGTCAGCTTTGCGTAGCTGTTGGTGCTGGACACTTTGGTGGTGCTGCTGTCGCCCTGCTTATGCGTGCCGGAATCCAGCTCTTTGTGGCGTCCGCGCACGACCAGCTCCACCGCCTGCACTTCGCCGGTATCATCGCGCTGGATGGACTCCGCAAAGCGCAGCTGCACACCGTCCACGGCTACCGCTTTCATCTGCTTAAAGAGCAGGGCCTCAGTGCCGCCGATCTCAAACTCAGTATCCAGCGCGCCATCGTCCAGGCCCATGTTGATATCCACCGCGCCCGGCATACCGCCGCCACGGTATTTTTCAAACTTCTGCGTGAATTTCGGCATGGTCAGGGACTCCACCAGGCCCATGTAGTTGTTCCCGTCGTTAAACAGGTTCAGGTATTTCAGTTTGCGAGGCAGTGCCATCGTTATTGCTCCTTAGCTTTTAACCTGGCCGGAAAAGTCGATCAGATACTGGTCAGTGATACGCTGGCGCAGCATCAGGTTTTCCAGCGGCGGAACCGGGGTGTAGTCATAGTCAATCGTGAGTTTCCCGGCCTTGAGGGTGTCTTTATCGTTCACCGAATCATCAAGCCAGCAATCCGCGCCCAGCAAATAGCCCTGAGTTACCAGACTGCGCAGCTTCGCGCGAATGCTCTCGATAATGTCGCGGGCAAGAGATGGCGTCAGCGTTCCGTCAACCGCCCACATCTGGCCCTCTGCCATTGTGTCCATCAGCACCTGGGCGGTGCGGGTGTAGTTCTCAAACGCGAACAGCGGATCGTCGCTCAGGCAGCGGGAACCCCAGAAGCGGAAACCATCACGGCGGATCAGCGTAGTGATATCGTTCTGGTTCAGCAGGCCCGCATCGGTTGCCGGGTCCTGCAGATCCCAGAACACGTCCGCAGAAATACCCGTCACGCCATTTACGCCAACGTTAGACAGGGATTTGTGCCAGCCCGTATCGTTGTCGATTTTGGCGCGCAGGCCGAGGGCGCGGGCGGTGGCGTATGCCGTTGTCTCTGCGTTCGTGGTGGTGTCCCAGTTGACAAAATCAGGCCAGATCAGCATTCCCTCGCGCTGGCTGAAATTGGCACGATAGGCAATCGCCTCTTCGATGGTTTTGCAGCCGTATGCAGTGAGGTAGGCAAAGCCGCGCAGGGACTGCGC
Organism: Escherichia sp. ESNIH1; assembly: GCA_002918705.1. Lineage (GTDB taxonomy): Bacteria > Pseudomonadota > Gammaproteobacteria > Enterobacterales > Enterobacteriaceae > Pseudescherichia. Next base: position 4,904 of record PQKR01000014.1, read on the forward strand.
CACGCTCAGCAGCTCCGTAGCAACTGCTTTAGTGTCATGGCCCGGCACGCCGAGAATGCGGGGCTTAACCCCAAGCTGGCTTTGTGCAGCCAGCAGGGCTTTCATGCCGGTGCGGCGGCCCTCTGCGGTTACGCCGCCGATAATATTAGAGGTGGTTTCCGCTTCTGTTTCGCCCTGGGGGACGCGGACAACAACCGTTACCGGCTTTGCCTGGTCGCCGATAGCGTCCAGTGCGCGCGCCAGCGTGCCACTTTCGCCAGCCTTGCCGCTGGCCGTCAGAACGTCAGTCAGCAGAACGGGCTTATTCAGCGGGAACGTGACGGCGTCGGCATCGTCAGCTGTACAGACCATCCCGACGATAGCCGTGCTGACGGTACTGATCGTGCGCGTGCCTTCGTTAATCTCCTGCACGCGGACGCCGTGGTGATATGAATCCTGAGCCATAAAAATTTCTCCAGAGAGTGGGTCAGGACCATGTTGCAGGCTCGCGGGCGTCAGGTCAGGCGGTGGGGGTTGTATGGTATTTGGCACAACAGGAGGAAGGAAGGTGCGGGGCAAATGTATCGAGCATGGTCACTTCTGACAGTGCTGCAGTTGATGGCCGGCACGGTCATAATTAACCGTGCGTGCCGGTATCAGGGCAGAAAAAACCCCGCAGCGCGGGGTTGGTTTTATTCTGGCTTTTCCGGCCACTCGATATCCGGGGCGGTTGTCGCATCAACCGCCTCCAGCGCATCCAGGTAATCAAGCCACAAGTTGAACTGAGTCTTTTCTTCGACCTTCATACGGCCCAACGCCAGCTTAGACGGCCACTGCTGGTTATTGATATAGGCATTAACAGAGCCAATTCTCCGCTGCTTTTCTTGCTCCGCATTCGCGAGAATTTGTTCCGGTGTTGGCGGGGGCAGCGGTGACCACTGCGGCAGCCCGTCGTCACCGGCAGTGCGCATCAGACCATCAACGTTACGGTCCTGCGTGAACTCTGCAAACATCTCGTCGTTAACATCAACGAGATCCGATAAGTCCCAGCCCGCACCCTCATAATTGCCCAGCTCGGCAGTACGGAAAAATGCGTTGTTCTTCGCGCTGTATTGATAATCAGCCATATCAGCTACCCCATGCAATGTAATAGACGCTTTCACCAAAAGGCTGTGACTCAGTTCCTGCTACTCCGCTCCAGCACCGACCATCAAAACCAAATCCTGCCTTGGTGAGGTACGTGACGTATGGAGAGAAAATCCATTTTTGACCAATCATTACGCCGAACGCGATGGCTGTGCATTGGTTGGAGAAGGGCGTTGAGAATAACTTATCTCCTGCTCCTGACACTAAGCCTGTCCGAACCTGCCCCACGGCTGCGTTACCCAGGCCTAGCTTATCCCTTGCCGTTGGTGCATCATTTGCGCCCGTACCGCCTGACTGTATGGGCAATGCAATAAACCGGTTCAGGTCGGAATTGTAATAACCCCATGAATTATCTGAACGCGCCGTCATAAATTTATTTTTATTATCGTCGCTGAATATCACCGTTTCACCGGCACGTTGTTCAATACGTCCGAGTTCAAGATTTTCTCTGGCCTCATCAGCATCCCTGGCCCCCGTCCCACCCTGCTGCACTCCCAGGGGAATAAACCCCTGCGCCGGGTCATATATACCCCACCGGCCATCAATCCTGATAGCAAAGTACGCTGCATGATCGTCCCCGGCATAAATTATCGTTTCGCTATCCCGCTGCTCAACACGACCAAGATCCAGTTTTTTTCTGGCATCGCCAGCTGTAGTAGCCCCCGTTCCGCCCTTGCTCAGAGGCACAATATCTTCAATGGCTACGGCACCAAGCTCCAGTTTTTTTCTGGCATCGCCAGCTGTAGTAGCTCCCGTCCCGCCCTTACTCAGAGGCGCGACATCTTCAGTAGCTACGGCACCAAGCTCCAGTTTTTTTCTGGCATCAGCAGCCGTAGTTGCTCCCGTCCCGCCCTTGCTCAGAGGCACGATATTTTCTTTAGCTACGCTACCGAGACTGTCAGCGCGGGCCTGCTTTATCCACGGTGTCCACCGGGGATTTTTCACGTCCCAGTCACCAATCCGTCCGCGAAGATATAAATCACCTACAAACGTCTCATAACGCTGCTGACAGCCGAGATATGCCGAGTAGGTGCAGGTTAAAACACCAGCTGTTTGAACTGGATAATTCAACTCTGGCCTGGCACCTCCGTCAAATGCCTGATACCAGACCCCCTCACTTTCCGGGCCGCCCAGGGTATTCAAATCAACGTTTTCCAGGCTGCCTCGCTTGAGCACAGGATCCAGCCAGTAAAAATCCTCATCTGCGTCGCTACGCTTAGCCAGAACCTGCCCGGCCTTACCGCCTCGTACGGTGATTCGGTTAACAAAATTGTCATCGACATATTTACGGGTTGCCAGAATGACCGACGGATCGATTTTTAGCGTTACTGCACTGGTACTGCTGACTGCCAGTACCATTCGGATTGCCTGGGTCCGGCCGGAACCTTCCACTAACAGAGGCTTATACGTTTCCGCGCAGTTAGCGACAGCAATCAGCTCATCAGTATCGTCGTACAGCCCGATTTCACGGATCCACCAACCGCCCTCGTTTTCCGGAATGATTTGCTCAGCAATCAGTTGCCCCGGATTTTGCGCATCCACAGTCAGCGAATTAAGCCCGGCGCGCCGTTTTTCGTTGATAAGCCTGGTCTGTGAGGGTGACGGCGTGGGCAGCGTGCCGCCGCCATCCCCAACCCCCAGCTGCGTCAGTTTAAGCTGGATACCCAGCGCCGTAGCCTGCGCCAGCTTCGCTTCTCCGCGCGTGGTCAGGTAGGCAAAATATTTTTGCGCCATTTCATACCCTCAGTGTGTCGATAATATGGACCGCGCCGCCAGTAATGATCGCGCCGCCCACTTCAATAATTTCTGGTGTGTACGGGTACACCGTCAGAACGTCCCCGGTATAACAGCCCGCACCCGCGTGAATCGTTCCGCTAACCTGCAGGTTGATACTCATTCCCAGCATGTGACGGCTGCAGGGTTTGGCGTCGCTTATGACACGCTCCAGCTCCGCATAGGTTTCTTCCGTTATGCCCTGTTCCTGTACGCCCACATCAAGCCGGAACGTCCCCGGCGCGTCTCCGGTTTTCCACCACTCGATAACGCGGATAAGAAAGCCAAACGGCTGCACAGCCCGGCGAACCGCGCTGATGGTCCCTTTATGCTGATGGATAAAAAACGCATCCCTGACCACCTGCCGTTTCACATCTTCCGCCCAGCCCTCGTCCCAGCGGTCAACGGAGAACGCCCAGGCCAGATAGGGCAAAAACTTAACCGGGCAGGTGTCAGGATTCCACAGGTCACGCAGCAGCACATCCAGCCCGGAAATATCGCTGCACGCCTCAGCAAGTCGGCGCTCAAGCGCGGACGATCCCGGCGGTAACAGGTTATTCATCCGTACCACCTTTCAGCACAGACCAGCTTTCACACCATGCGGCCTGGGTTTTATCCAGCACCACATCCTGCGCCGGGCTGGTCAGCTCCACGCGCTGCACACCTTCAACGTGCAGGGCAGCAAAGATAGCGCTGCGCCGGATATCACGCCCAAGCCGGGTCTGGCTGGCGATGTACTTTTCAAGCCGCGCGCGTGCGGCCGCAAGAATTGGCTCCGCTTCCGGCCCGGGGTAAAAATACAGCGTGGCGTCTATCTCATAGGGCACGATCGCCGCACTCTGCACCGTCACGCGGTCCGCCACGGGTCGAATACTTTCATCATTCAGCGCCGCATCCACGACGGCCAGCAGATCGGCAGGTGCAGCGCCGTTCCCGTCGCGGCTCAGCACAGTGATAACCACCGTTGCAGGGGCGGGGCTGGTTGCCGACACATCAGCAACCCGCCCGTCTGCGCTGCGCGCATGAAACTCATAAGCCGCTGTAGGTCCGGCCACAGACAGGCCCTCAAATGCCTGAGGTACACGCAGCCTTAACTCGTCGTCGGTTTCCATCACCGCCGCAACCGGCGGCACGGCGTTTTCATCTGCAGGCGTGACGACCAGACGCCCGACGCCATAGTTAGCTGCCAGCTGATCCAGATCGCTGCTGAGCGCATAGGCCACCATGACAGCCTGGGCGGCCTCGTTGATGCGCTGGCGTAACAGGATTTCCCGGTAAGTGTTTTCCTGCAGCAGCTTCACCACCGGATCGGACTCCAGCGACAGCGTGCGCCGCGCGGCTTCCTGTTCCTCAGACGGATAAAGTGCGACAAAAGCAGCCTTGCGCACGGCCAGCAGGGTTTCAAAATCCGGTACATCGACAATTTCCGGGGCGGGAAGCTGGGACAGATCGACAGAACTCATACGACTGCCCCCACGTCTACCGAGAGGCTGAGAGGGACGTTATCTGCACGGTAGCCCGTCAGGTTAACAACCATTTTGCCGTCCATGCTCGTTTCAGTAGTGATGCCCGTCAGCCTGATACGCGGCTCCCAGCGGCTAAGGGCGCTGTACGTTGCCGCCATTACGCGCAGCTTTGTCACCTCGTTTTGCCCTTCGTCAATCAGGTCAGCCATCAGCGAACCATATTCCCGGCGCGCAAGGCGGGAACCAACCGGCGTCACAAGGATATCGCGAACGGACTGGCGAATATGATCGATATCAGTCAGCGCGCCGCCTGTCTGCGCATTCATACCCAGATACATCATTAAGCAGGCCCTCCCGTTAAGCTGCCGCCACTCTGCACGCCAGTATGTTGGTGGCTGTGCACCACAACACTGTTTGAACTCATCGCCCCGCCTGACTGCGTGACATCACCATTGATCACGACAGCACTGTTAATTCGTGTCCGGTCCGCCTCAATGACAAACTCACCTGTTTTCGCCTGGATGCTTTCCGGTGCCTCTAAAACAATCTTTGCCCCGGCCTTTAGCAGGTAGCGCCCGCTTTCCGGCTCGTACTCAATCCAGCCGCCGTCCGGGAACGTCGTTACCTGTGCATCCTCAGATACCGAGGGCGGCGGGTTGTCGTTTGAGTAAATCGCCGGTAACACAAATGCCGTGGTGAGATCGCCGCCGATGGACAGCAAAACAACCTGCTCACCCACGGACGGCCGCCACCATGTTCTGGACCGGCCAGCGCGCATCGTCAGCCAGTTAAGCCACGTCGTCTGGAGTTCGCCGGTCTGCACGCGGCACTGCCAGTTTTCAGCGTCCACCTCGATCACTACCCCGGTCCTGATCAGGTTCAACAGCAGGCGGTACAGCTCAGCAAGGTTAAATTCGGGATTTTTCATGGGGTCAGTTTTCCATTTTTGCCGCCGGGTGATGAGTCTCGGGCGTTGTGCGGTGCGCCAGACAATGCGCGGTCAGCGGGACAGATGTTCCATGATGAGATCGCGTACTATCTCTTCGGATGCGTCGGTTATGCCGAGCAGTTCACGGCGGGCATAGGTGACTTCCGGCCCGTACTTCCTGACACGATCGCGCAGGCCGTAGTGATGGACGCGGGCAATCCGCTGCACCCGGCCTTCAAATTCCACCTCTGCAGCGTCGTTTGTGGTCCGGGTTTTGAGGTAGCGGGCGGTTCGTAGTTTGCTGAACATCTGCCGACGGATCCGGCCCGACTTCGCCCGGCCTTTCGCTTTCCGGGGTTCGTAGGCGCTGCCATCCGGGTTGCGCTGCAGCTTAATATTCTGTTGCTGTTGCTGCCGCAGCTGCACGGCCACATCACGCATCAGCTTTCGCCGCTGCGCCGTTCCCAGCTGGCTAATCAGTGTCTCCAGCCAGTCATCCAGCTTTTTCAGTTCAGCCATAATGTGCTAACCAGTGTTCATCGTGGCTGTCCGGGCCGTCCGGCTCCGCCACCGCCTCAACCGTTGCCACGCCATCACGGACCGTAACCAGCACACGCTCCGTCAGCGCCAGATAAATGCTGATATCGGCCAGATCGTTTTTCAGTATTTCCACCTCAAAGCGAAACAGCCTTTCGCGCAGCTCCGGGTTCTGCAGGGCGTCCGGCTGGTTTTCCGTCAGCCACTGCAGCACCACCGCCATCAGCAGATTCTGATCGCCACTGAAATCAGTAATGACCATATTCAGGGTGTACTGGTATTCCCAGCCCAGCCCCGGCACGCCTGTGCTGACAACCTTTCCGTTGTCCACGAACAGATGCAGCGCGTCCGGGTTTTCGTTGAGGTAGGGGACGCTATTCAGCGCCGATCGCAGGGATGAGGGTTTGTTCATGGTATTCCTGACAGTCAACAATCATGTCCACCCTGGCCGCACACTGCGCCCAGCCCGTTTCCGCCGCCTCTTTTGCGGCCAGCAATTCGCCGTTAGTGGTCGGCCCGCTCGCTGGCAGCTGGCAGCGCGTCACCTTCGGACAGGAAAGCGCGATAACCGGCCGCTCCGGTAATTGCCGGGCGCTGTTGCAGCCGGATAACATCAGCAGGCAAAGGAGTGTCAGCCCAGCGCTTGATTTCAGGGTTTTCATTGGTCAGCCTCTTAATCTGTTCAGCCCGCGCCACTGCAGCGAGGGTGATTGCGTCCTGTTCCTGCTGATAGGCCAGCTGAAAGCTGTCGTTTGCCCTGGCCATCAGGTCAACCGCAGCCAGCTGGCTGCGGGCGCGGTCCAGGCTTGCATTAAGCCCGGTTATATCGCGATCCCTGTCGCTGATATCCCGCCGGGCCTCACGTAATTGCCAGCCCAGCCACAATGTCAGGGCCAGCAACAACACACCGACGATCGTTACGCTGCGGGGCATGATTGCGCACCTGCACGCCAGTCTTTCAGCAGCTCAGCCAGCATCCAGCGCATACAGCGGACCAGCACCACGCTAAGCATGTAAACGACCGCGGTGACAAACCAGCCGGAATGAAGCAGGGACGCGACAATAAACACGAAACTGATAACCCATCTGACCGTTTTCCAGCCCGACGACGGCTTACCCAGCCCGAACATCCTGCAGATGATCGGCGGCATTGCTTCGCTGCCGGGTTTGACCACACCCCGCTCACAGAACGCATAAACGATGTAGCCGAAAAGGCCAAGCATCAGCAGACCGACGGAGGCAAACGACAGCAAGTAAACGAAGCAGGCCGCCGCACTCATTACCACGCTTTCCGGGTGAAAAATTCCCCATGCCAGCGCCCCCAGAAACAGAACATCAATTCCCCATGCAATCAGTTTATTTTTCACAGTGTCACCCCTTTTACGCACCATGCCAGTTCCCGCGCGCGGCGGTTTTCCAGCCCTTTGTTTTTTTCCCCGTTGACGTATACCCAGCGTGGAAGCTGGTTGCACGCCTGCAGCCATTGACCGCGTTTGATGAACGCCGCCATTGTTGATTTACACACCGCGCCCGTGCCGACGTTAAACGCCAGGCTGACCAGGCTGTCATAAACCTGCTGCGGCATGGCTACCGGCACGCATGCCGCCAGTCTGCGCTCAACGTTGAGCACATCACCTATCAGGTTGCTGGCCGCCTGGTGCTCGTTGATGGTTTTACCTGGCACCACTCCGGCGGTATGCCCGATCCCGTTAGTCCATACCCCGGCGTCGCACTGGTACGGCGTCAGGCGACAGCCCTCATAATCTGCAATCAGCTGCAGCCCCTGCGGGGAGGTTTTCAGCAGATCAAACTGTGGCAGCGTGGCAGCGATCGCCAGTACCACACCAATCAGGCAACGCTTAACGATTGACGCGCTCATAAGCCTCCCGGCTGATTTTCCCGGCCTCAAGCAACTGAAACGCCTTGCGCCGGTAGTACCATGTGATCCCCAGCGCCGCCGTACCCAGCACCATTCCGAACACGGTTCCCACGTCCTGGATATCCCAGTTACCCAGCCAGGCGAGGAAAACCGCTATCCAGTAGGTCATGGCCGCTGTTACCCGTTCGATAGTCATATTTCACTCCCAGAGCTGCACGGTCTGGGCCGTGGGGCTGCTGACCAGTTCAGGCAGCTCCACCTCTAAACCGTGCGGCAGAACGGGGCCAACAGCGGCCAGCCCCGGATTGGCGGCCAGCACCGCTTCTGTCATACCCAGCGTACGCCCGTAGTGACGCCAGCAAATCGCGTCTACCGTGTCATACTGCTGCGCCCGGACTTTCATCAGATCAGCTCCACCGTCATGTGTGGCAGGTCCTGCAGGCGGGCGATCGCCCAGCGTGCATCGCGCCACAAATCACCCAGCGGGACCTCAACCTCATCCGCTTTTTTGTTCCCCTCTGCGGTGCTGTCAAAATCCCGGTAGCTCTCCACTGTCAGCGCCTTTGTCCAGCACCAGACAGCGCGGCGGTACAGCTGCACACGCTCGCTTTCACCATCGATTCTTTCCGCAGGAACAGCTGACAGAAAGGCATAGCCCAGCGCCATCTGCTTGCTGCGATAACCGTACAGCTCCGCGTTCACCTCAGAAACGGCGGTCAGCGCAAGCAACCTCAGCCGCTCCGTTGTCACCGTTCCGTCCTGGCGCATCGCCCGGCGGTACTGAGCCAGATCGAGATCGGGCCAAAAGTGGGTGTTTTCGATAATGTCCTGCGCGCTTTCCTTCACCGGCTCCGGTGAAACAAATTTCATGTTCATTCACTACTCCCTGATGGGTGGGCGGTGGACGGGGTTTTGATGCGGCGTATAGCCTGTCGCCACCCCGTGCCGCCCCGCGCGTGGGCACGTTCGGTTAGCCGCTGTTGACGGCTTTTCTCAGCCGGGTTTCCAGCTGCTTGATTTCTGTTTTTACGCCACAGTTCATATCCAGCTGCAAAGCACGCTTGAGGTGGTTCAGCGCTGCGACGCCCTGATCGTTGTCACGCAGGGCAAACCCCATCGCCTTGTAAATCCGGGCGCGCGACTGATCCGGCATGTCGTGCGGCTCAACCAGCTCCAGCGCCTGCGTCAGCAGAGCAGCGCTGAACGTTTCACCACCTGCAAACGCCCGCATAGCGGCGTCGGCAAACTCTTCTGCAATGGCAGTAGCCGTGGTGCGGTTGAATCGCTGCGGCAGTACCCAGCCATGCCGCAGGGCGTGACGGGCAATTTCCATCGCACCGGTGTAATTACCGGTATCGATACGCCAGATAAGAACGAACATCGCCACATCGTCCTGGCGTGCAGAATCTGCTGCCAGCACCCCAGCAACCCATGCGTCATAGACGGGCAGAAACTCACGTTTCAGGGCAATCTTGCGCTCCGTTCCCTGCACCGTTTTCAGGCGGCGCATATGCTCACCGAGCTGCATGAGCATTTTTTCATAGCCGCTAGTTCCGGCGGCACTGCCGCCCGGACGGGCGGCCTCCTGTGCCTGGACAAACTGCGTATGTGCGCGGAATGGGTTCATGGTTACGCCCCGCCGCCTGCCGGATTATCAGCGGCCTGCGGTGCTGCCGATGCGTTCATGCTCTGCACGACGGTCGCCGCCATTGCCACGATGCGCGCCAGCTGTTCATCTGACATATCGGCTGCTGCAGCCTGCTGCGCCGGGGCGTCTTCGGCTTCCAGAACCTCGATGTTTTCAATCAGCGCCACGCAGTCGTAGTCCTCAATCACGTACGCCTCGTTGACAGATTCGAAGTTTTCGATGCGATCGCGCTTCGGATTGTCGATAACCGCGCGGCGGCGGGTGCCGTCCTGCCAGTAAATCGACAGGTTATCCAGACGGGTGATCAGGATGGCGTTAGCCGGGAAGAAAGGAGCCTGCACAGCGGGCAGGCCGCCGATACGCTTCTGGCTGATGATCAGATCGGCGGCCAGCGCCTCGCTGTTCGGCTGGTCACGGTTGACGATAGGGAAATATTTATCGGCCATCAGCGAACGGCCACAGATAACAACCAGCTCAGTATCGTCCTGGTACCACGGCTCGATTTTCTCGCTGACTGCGCCCATAACCAGTGCGTCGAGGTTTTTAAAATCGCCGCCCTTGCCAATACGCACCGTCTGAGAAATAACGGTGCCATCGCTGCCCACAATCCGGCTCAGTACGCGCACCGGTGCTTCACGGCGGATTTTCTCCAGCCAGCCGATATTCACGTCCTGCAAGAGTGGATAGGTCAGGCGATCGGAGGTCTTTTCCCGGCGCTCACCGTTAAAGCCGATCATGATGCGGTCCAGCGCCTGGCGCTTGATAATCGCGTCACGGATGCGGATCTGGAAGTCCTGGAATTTCGCCCACAGGTCCAGCTTTTCATAACCCAGCGCGGTGTCAAAGTTGGTCTGGGTGCACTTGTAGCCTTCGCCGTCGATATAGGTTGGATCGGTCGGCTCGCGCTCTTTTTTGGTGGTATCCGTGGTTCCGGCTACCGTCGCGCCGATACCCAGCCCCAGACGTTCGCCGGACTGCTCATCAACCGGCACAACATTAATTCGCGTCAGGAACGCGGACGACTCCTGGATTTTTGTTTCCAGCGTCTGCGCGACCGATGCTTCAGCGGTGTACTTAGAGCCAATATCTTTAACGTCAATTTTGTTAAGCGTCGCCAGCTGCTGCAGGTAAGCGTTAAAGGCAAAGCGGGTTTTCGTTTTCATCAGGTTTTATGCTCCGTCAGCAGGTTGTGAGTTGGTCTGAGCTGCCGTTACCGCCGGAAGAGAACGGGCGGCGATCGCTGCGGCTGTCTTCCTCGCTTAACTTCTCGCGCAGGGTAGAAAGCTCCGTTTCTGCCGTGGACAGCTGTTGCTGCATGGCATCGAGGCGCTGTGAAAAATCGTCTTTCAGATTGCCGACGCGCTGGCCGACCTCTGCCACCGATTCAGACAGTGCCTGGTGCGCCCCCGCGACCTCTTCAACGGCCTGATGCACATCAGAAAAACGGGCGTCGTCGTCAGCGGATTTACGGGAAAGCAGCGCCTTGATGCTGGCGAACAAACCCGGCTTTTCTTCCGGCAGGTCTTCAAATTCAAAGAGGGTTTCTTCGGCAGCGGTGAATAGGTTGCCGTCCGCCTGTTTGCGGCGTGCCAGCGGATTAACCGCAGCGCTGGCGCTGAACTGCAGCATCTCCGTGCCCAGACTGGCCGGATCGTCAGTGACAGCCAGGCCGACCAGATAGGCCTCCCCGGTGTCGGAAAATTTCGGGTTTACCTCCATTGAGGTGAAGAGTTTCTGCATCTGCGCGGTCATGGAAACCAGCTCGTCGGTCGGGACAATCCAGGCGTATAACGCCATCTTGCCTTTAAGCGGGCCTTCACTGATTTCCTCCGCTTCCAGCGCTTCAACGATGCCGAAACGGCGGAAGGCACTGTCAGGCGTATAGCCCTTGATGTGCTCCATATTGACTACAGCGGTGTAGACCTGCTGGCTGTAATTCGCCGCCATCTGGGTCAGCCATACGCGATCAATGGTGCGCCCGTCAGTGGTGGCACCTTCCACCCCAATACGAAAACGCTTTGATTTTTTTGCCATCTGTCCGGCTCCGGTTGTTCTGGACGTGTCGAGAGGCTTTATGTTTGCGTTTCAGGGTAGGGAGAAACAACGCGCGGCCATTGTGGGAAAAATGGCACAACAGGGCGAAGCGGCGCAGGTGAACGCGGGGCCGTAGTCTGGCGCCATGAACATGACGACGATAAACCCGGACCTCGACCCGCGAAAACAGGCGATGTTTCTGTATTTCAGCGGTATACGCATCGCCCGCATTGCTGAAATGCTGGGAGAGAAACCCGCAACCGTTCACAGCTGGAAAAAACGCGACAAGTGGAGCGAGATCGGTCCTCTGGATCAGATGCAGCTGACCACGGCGGCGCGCTATTGCCAGCTCATCATGAAGCCCGCAAAGGAGGGGCGAGATTTTAAGGAAATTGACCTGCTGGCCCGTCAGGCAGAACGCCACGCCCGGATCGGTAAATTTAACGATGGCGGCAACGAAGCCGACCTCAATCCGAAGGTAGCCAACCGCAACAAAGGCCCGCGCAGACCGCCAGAGAAAAACGTTTTCAGCGATAACCAGATCGAGAAGCTGGAAGAAATTTTCCACTCCACCATGTTCGACTACCAGCGCCAGTGGTGGGAGGCCGGGAATAAATACGCCGTCAGGAACCTGCTGAAATCACGCCAGATCGGGGCGACGTTCTTTTTTGCCCGTGAGGCACTGATTGATGCACTTATCACCGGCCGCAATCAGATTTTCCTCTCAGCGAGTAAAGCCCAGGCTCACGTTTTCAAGCAGTACATTGTTGAGTTTGCAAAAGAGGTTGACGTGGAGCTGCGCGGCGATCCGATGGTGCTGCCGAACGGGGCGACGCTGTATTTCCTCGGCACCAACGCCCGGACCGCGCAGAGCTATCACGGAAACCTCTACCTGGACGAATATTTCTGGATACCAAAATTCCAGGAGCTGCAGAAAGTGGCGTCCGGTATGGCGCTGCATAAAAAATGGCGTGAAACCTACTTCTCCACGCCGTCCAGCCTGACGCACAGCGCCTATCCGTTCTGGTCCGGCGCTCAGTTTAACAAGGGCCGGTCAAAGCATGACAGGATAGAGATTGACCTCTCCCACAGCCATCTTGCACGCGGCGCACTTTGTGCTGACGGCCAGTATCGCCAGATCATCACCGTGGAAGATGCGGTGCGCGGTGGCTGCGACCTGTTTGACCTGGAGCAGCTGCGCCAGCGCTACAGCCCGGAAGATTACCAGAACCTGCTGATGTGCGTGTTTATGGACGATCTGGCGTCCGTGTTTAACCTCGCACTGATGCAGGGCTGCATGGTGGACAGCTGGGAAGTGTGGGACGACTTTGAGCCGCTTATGCTTAATCCGTTCGGGCAGCGCCCGGTATGGGTCGGCTATGACCCGGCTAAAGGCACGCAGAACGGCGACAGCGCCGGGTGCGTGGTGATCGCGCCCCCTCTGGTACCAGGCGGTAAGTTTCGCATCCTGCAGCGCTACCAGTGGCGCGGGATGGACTTTCGCGCCCAGGCAGAAGCCATCCGGCAGCTTACCCTGCAGTTTAACGTTACCTATATCGGCATCGACTCGACCGGCGTGGGCCACGGCGTCTATGAGAACGTGAAGGCGTTCTATCCCGGTGTCCGCGAGTTTGTCTATAACCCCAACGTCAAGAATGCCCTGGTGCTCAAAGCCTACGACATCATCGCAAGCCGCCGCCTGGAGTTTGACGCGGGCATGACCGACGTAGCCCAGTCATTCATGGCGATCCGCAAAAGCACCACGGCCAGCGGAAACCGGCCAACGTATGAGGCCAGCCGCAGCGAGGAAGCCAGCCATGCAGACCTGGCCTGGGCAACCATGCACGCACTCTTTAACGAACCGCTGGAAGGCGCAACGGCGAATAACAGCACTATTGTGGAGATTTACTGATGGGTAAACGTAAGCCCCGCGCGCAGGAGCTGCGCCGCCAGTCTGCCGCGCAGACCATGACCGAACAACCCGGCGGCGCACATGCCGAGGCGTTTTCCTTCGGTGACCCCGTACCGGTGCTCGATCGCCGCGAACTACTGGACTATCTGGAATGTGTTCAGGTAGACAGGTGGTATGAGCCACCCATCAGCCTGGACGGGCTGGCGCGCACGTACCGCGCAGCGGTCCATCACAGCAGCGCAATACAGGTGAAGCGTAACATTCTGGTCAGCACCTTTAAGCCGCACCGCCTGCTGTCCAAACAGGCATTTGGCCGTTTCGTCCAGGACTTTCTGGTATTCGGCAACGCCTACCTTGAGAAGCGGGTTAACCGGCTAGGCGACACGCTGACGCTTGAGGCTTCGCTTGCCAAATTCACCCGGCGCGGCATTGACCCGGATCATTACTGGTTCGTGCAGTACGGCTACCAGAAACAGCCCTATGAGTTTGCACCGGGCCGGGTCTTTCACCTGATGGAAGCCGACCTGAACCAGGAGATTTACGGCCTGCCGGATTATCTGTCCGCCATTCCGTCCACGCTGCTGAACGAGTCCGCGACCATGTTCCGCCGGAAGTATTACCTGAACGGAAGCCACGCGGGCTTTATCATGTACATGTCAGATCCCGCAGCTAACCAGCAGGACGTGGATAACATCCGCGAGGCGCTGAAAAAATCGAAAGGGCCGGGCAACTTCCGCAACCTGTTTATGTACAGCCCGAACGGGAAGAAAGACGGCATTCAGATCATCCCTCTGTCAGAGGTTGCGGCAAAGGATGAGTTTCTGAACATCAAGAATGTGAGCCGTGATGACATGCTGGCCGCCCATCGCGTGCCGCCGCAGCTGATGGGCATCATCCCGACTAACACCGGCGGGTTTGGTGATGTGGAGAAGGCCGCCCGCGTCTTTGTTCGTAACGAGCTGCTGCCATTGCAAAAGCGCATGGAAGAACTGAACGATTGGATAGAAGACGAAGTGATAAGCTTCGAAACTTATGATCTTGATGCAAGTTAATATGGGTGTACTGAGAGTTCAGAACTGAAAGCTCAGTACATTTTAGCATCATCAAATTGCAGGGTTGATGTATTCGCCGACATCATCGCCCTGCAAGCTTATGTATTCAACACGCCATTGATCCATCCTTCTTAATGCATACAGACTAAATTCTATATCTGGTACTGCGTTACAGGCCATCAGCGCAATGAGTTCGCTTTCAGCCGGATCACCGTGATACGTTGTAAACAAGGCTTGTATTTCTAATGCTGCTTGCTCAGCTTCTTCTCTCGCATCCGGCCCGCCACCTATGGCGTCATAAACCAAATGGATGTTAAGTTCGTAAGGAACGCCTTCTTCTAAATCGTTAAAGCGATCTTCACCTAAATCAAAGAAAACACCTATCAAATTATCAGAGTGTCTACTGATGATTTTTGCTAATTCTTTTTCGAACCTGAATTTTTTTGCATCGAATGCTCTAAGCCTGCTTTCAAACACATCAGGAAAGGCGGGGCGCCCATAACGTGCTGCGAGCCATTGCTTTAGACCTTGTTTTTCTTCTGAAGATATTACAAAGGCTAGATCGCACTCCGTGCACGTAAAATACTCTTTATCAATCTGAAGCTTACGGTCATGCTTAAGTTCAATCGCAGTTTGATTAGCATCAAGTGCCCGCTCAAAGTGCAAATGCAAAATCCGTGGATGTTTAGCTCGAGCATAATTGCCAGCCCCCGTAGTAAGGGGGCCAACAATGAACTCAACTTTAGGCTCAGATGAGCTTTGCAAATCGCAGTCATGACTGATCACGACAACTTTAACGCCGGTTTGCTCTTCGGTAAGTATACCTAAAGAAACAGCATCCTCATGCTTAAGAACCTGGCCTTGGCGCCATGTTGTACCAGAGTCAATCATAAACGACTATTTACTCCCTTGTCCCTGAACCTGGGATGGAAACTGAAGACATCCATCCATCTGTTGCTAAGCCTTTGCTACCTGTAAGATTAGCTTTTGCGCCAGCCTCTTTTAAACTACGTGCTTCCTCAATCAAGAGATTAACTGATTGCTGCCAGTCATCACCTCGCTTGATTAAATCGATGATAGACATACCATCAAAAGCCTTCATCTTCGACATGAGCTTCGCATTTTCTATACCAGCTTCATTGAAGCGATCAGCCAATCGGCTTAATTCGACAATATAGCTCGCCTTTTGCATGTCATCAGGCTGGCTTTCACCTGATAACCATTTGTAAAGCGCCTGCCTTGTAATGCCTAAATCTTTTGCAAGTTCTGACATTGACGGAGCAAGAGTATTCCTAACATTGTTGAGGTGGTCAGATATCGTTCTGATATCTACAACCTCGCTTTCTAGATCTTCATTCGTTTCAGATTTTGACAATCCAAACTGAACCTTTGGTTGAACGTAAGCTCGCCACTGGTTTACATCTTTAACCGAATAATTCGAACCGGTGCTACTCAGAAATAAAGAAGACGCGACGATAAAAGCTCCAGCAATTGATGGAGAGAAACCGGGTGTCTCATAGTAACTACCAGTCATGGATGGACGCATATCACACCTCCTCGGCGTTATGCCCACTTATCAATGGCATATGAAGAAATCATTTTATTGAAAGTTCCCTTCACTCTACTATGCAGGGAAGTAAAATGCTCTTCAACTATATCAACAGCAGGAGGCAAACTTCCTTCTACATAATGATCAGTGTCTATAATGCCATGCCAGAGAACTTGCTCCGTTTTGAAACGTTCAATCATATCAACGCCGATTGGCACCATGTCAGGTGGAAACCCTAACTGCCCATGCATCTTATGTAAACGAGTCACCAAAAAACCATTATTAATGATAGGGCCAACGTTAGTTTGAAAAACCATCTCATTAACGGATTGAAGTGGTAACAGCTCCAGATCAATCCCATGCAATCCTTCACAAAGATACTGCTCAATTGTTTCACCATTTTCAGGTAAAACAGCATCTAAGTATCGAAGGCCTAATCGCGTTATCAAGGCAGGTTTTGGATGTTCCAAAACGACTGCCAGCCCTTTCATTAGCTCTTTAATGAAAGGCTGATGCGTCTCATAATCTGTAGTATGAAACGTAATAAAATCGTTTCCTAAAACAAATCCTGATGTTCTATTCAAGTCTGACATATACCACTGTTGAGCCGTTTCAAAAGCAGGCAGAGCCGGTTCGCTTGGCGTGTTAAACTCGAACTTGAGTTGCGTAGACTCCCTGCTTTCAAAAAGAGGATAGCCCTGCAAACGTAACGCATCTTGTATGTCATCGACATACTTTTTCATCGCCTTCACAGGCGTAAACTTAATCTGCGCTAGCACATAATATACGGGTGCATTGGACATACGCTTGCTGTCACTCATGTCGCCCTCCTAATTGTCATATCTATTGATCTCATTCAACTAAAGATAGTTTACATCTTGGTTGACACTTTAACCACCACTTCGTTCTACTCTGGCTTTTTTTTAGCCAGAATTGCCTTTATTCCACAAACCGTGCGCTCGTAGCCCCGCCACGCCTGCGCGCTTTGTGTAATAGTTTTCATGCAGGTGCATGAGATATCAGAAAGCCCGCCAGAACTGGCGGGCCGGGGCGCAAACGATCCTCTAACGATCCTTCATTTTCATGCGCTATAGACATGCACAACCGCGTGAACGGCGCGGCAATGGCAAAATATTCAGATCACAGGGCAATTATCATCGCTAATGGTGCGGTTGATGAGGTGCGTAACCCTGCCTAAAACCACCACATCGTCCAGGGCTTCGCCTTCCAGCGCTTCGCCGTCCGCAGTGATAAAGGCGTGACCCGCGACCTTCGCAAAATGTGTGCGCCCAAATGCCTGGATCAGAACGTCGGCACCCGGCGGGCATTTTAGTGCGGGGTTAATCACCGCATAACCTGATGATGTTTCGATAATACGACTGTTAGCTGTGATGCCGCATAAGCTGTTTGGACTGAGGACCGTCTCTACGTAATCCTGTGCCGGGCTAGGAAATCCCATATCTAACGCCTCGCTTTGCTCGTTGTTCAACCCCATGAAAACTAAAACTAAAGTTTTGGTGTTCATGGGCTTACCTTATTCGGCCTCGTAAAAAATATTGCTTTCCGTTTCTTCATTTTCTTGATGAGCTAAATCGGCGATGAGGCTCAGCGCCAGCTTTAGATCGGACGGTTTGCAATTTGCCAACAACGATACTTCCGCAATGAACTGCACGCAGGCCCACTTATGCGCACGGCTTGAATCTTCCAGAATCATAATCCCCCCTCACAACTATACTGTATATATTCACAGTATATAAAAAACTGTGGGATGTGAAATGTTTTTTATCTTTCAATCGGATATGTCTGAGGGAAATTGTTAAGCGCAACAATGGCTAACCGCGATCACTTGTAAATTAGCAGCGTTATTTTGCGGTTTTTTCGAGCTGGCGTACCCTGTTCATGATGCTGGATGCCCTGGCTGAGGCTGGCGTATTAGCAGCATAAACGTCACCACTTGCCGAACCTCTACGCCAGCGGCCACCAATAAACAGTGCCGCGCCGGAAATTAAAGACAGCGCCTCTCCCCGACTGAGTGTTTCGCCGGTTAAAAGGTGCATTTCGGCAGTTGCCCTGGCTATGGC
Organism: Escherichia sp. ESNIH1; assembly: GCA_002918705.1. Lineage (GTDB taxonomy): Bacteria > Pseudomonadota > Gammaproteobacteria > Enterobacterales > Enterobacteriaceae > Pseudescherichia. The sequence goes on from PQKR01000014.1 coordinate 22,888, forward strand.
CGCCGCGTTCTGCTCTGTAACGTGGTCGAATTTCTGCGCGGTAGTCGGTTTTTTCTTCCTCAAACGCTCCGCTAACTGTCTGCGCTCGCGTCGGTTTAATGGTTTGGTGAGATCGATACCGGGATCCGGCACCGGATCCCCCGTACAGTTATTGACAGAACTCCGAGAGGGCGCAGGAGCGCCCTTAACGTCAACGGCCAGGTCAACGGCCCGCTTCGGCACAATTTTCCACTGCACAACGCGGGTTATAATTGGCGAGCCGTCGCCAACTTCGGTGTCGTAAATACCTTTCACACGCACTATTTCCTCACCGTAGTCATTGACCGAATCGCTGCTCTCGTACCATGTGCGCACTTGCAGATCGTCACGGCGCACGAACGGGCCGCCCTGGGCGTTAACGTAACCAGCCCAATCACCTTCATGTGCTGCGTCATGCACCAGTGCAAATTCAATACTGAGGCCGTGAGCCGTTTCGGTGTCGGCCATCTTTCGCAGCTCGCGATAAACCGTAACCGGCGCGCCGCCTACAAACTGGAATTGCCGGATGTGCCAGCGGGCGGCCCAGGCTGAAACTGCGGGGGCAGAGTCTTTGAGCATTTCGCCGCTTTCATCGTCGCGCTCACCATCCAGCGCAAAGCCATCGATATTTTTAGATATGTATTTTGCGATATAACCAGTAGCGCGCCCCTTATTAGGGTCGATAGCTTCTGCGTGAAAACGGGCTTTACGGGCTTTGTCGCTTTTCAGCTCCTGCCTGTCTTCCTTGCAGGCGTACTTACTGATGATTGCGCGCACGCGTGCCACATCCTCTGGCAACATAAACATCAGCATGTGCCAGTGCGGCGTAGCATCGTGATGAGGTTCGGCCACACGGATCCCGAATACGCGGATTCCATCACGGTGAAGTTTGGCGCGGATTTTAGCCCACAGTCCTGTCAGGTAACTTTGCGTGTCTGCCGGGCTGGAACCATTCCATTTCGTGTTACGGTATCCAGCACGGGTTGTAGCGTGGAATTTTGACGGAGCTGTGAGGGTGTAGAACTCCCCAACATAGCCCAGCTGATTACTGATTTTTTCAAAACCATCAATACGGTTCATCAGCTCGCCGCGTCGAATAGACGGATTAGCGACGCTGCCGTCGTATTTCTCAATCAGGCTAATACGGTTGCCTTGTTCGTCTTCAAGATCCATTCCTTTGAGAAATTCACGGGTGCGTTTCCGCTGCTCACGCCATTCCATTACGCAAACCTTGCTCGCGTATGCTGTGCGGGTTTTGCTGACATTACCCATGGCGATTTGCAGATGCTCCCGCCAGTCTGATGCAACGCGCCGAAGGCGGTTTTTCCACCATTTTTCTGAGGCCATGCGCAGGGTAGCCGGCCCCACAATTTCAGCCGATACAAATTTGGTAGTGATGCGCTCCCAGCGCGGCGGCGTGTTTCTAAAATGCCGGGTGATGCGGGCGGCGCAGTGGTAAGAGGCGTGCATAATTTTCAGGTCGCTGCCAGCTTCCACTTCGACAGTTCCCAGCTCGGAAATTATGAAGTTAGAAATATCACCGGCGAGCAAATCAATATCGGCTTTTGACATATCCGGCAGGCGGTTGTAGCGGGCCGTCATGTTTACCAGTCGGGACGCCATAAAGCGCACATCAGCGGCGTCAAAGTGCCCGCCGAACGCAGCGCCGGAAACGTCTGTCTCGATCCCGGTGATGCTGTATTTATTCTTAACCAGTTCAAGGCGTGGCAATGCCTTCCGGGTAAAATTCACCAGAAAGGCATTGGCCCGCGCTAAACCGTGGTGGCGCTCCAGCTCATCAGCCCGGCGGCGCACGTCGTAACGTACGCAGTCCGGCTGTAACTCCAGCTCATGCCGCGCACGCAGCAACGCCGCAATCTGCTGATCGCGGCGGTGCTGTTCTGCGTGTGTCAGGTACGGGCTGGCAATGGCCTCGCGTGGTGCGTTCCATACATAAGGCAGGACAACATCACTCACGCCCGCACCTCATGAATGACCGTTCTGTCGCACCCTGCCGCATAATCGACGCCCATCCAAACTACCGGCTTAGAAACAGCGATAACCTCAGCGGCACGCTTACTCTTACCGGCGGCCACGCCAACACTGCGGGCGGTTGTAATTTTGTGAAGGGTGAAATTACGGTACAGCGAGCCGATCAGAAGCGTGTCGCTGTTGGAGGCAACAACCGGATGACCTTCTGATGACCGGCGCTCCAGAATTGAGGCCAGCCGATACTGGTCATCCTCGCCAAAACCTGCGGTGTGGTAACCGGCAAATGTACCGTCATACGGCGGATCGCAGTAAACCACATCGCCGGGCAGCAGCTGCGCCAGGGTGTCTTCGTAACCGGCACAAATGAACATTGCGCGCCGGGCCTTTTCAGCAAAGGCGCGGATTTCAGAAATCGGGAGGTACGGCTCTTTGTAATTACCGTATGGCACATTGAAATGCCCGGCACGGTTATAACGACACAGCCCACGGTAACAATGGCGATTCAGATAAAGAAAATATGCCGCTTTATCCATAAGGCTAAGTGCACCAGTATTAAAATACTGACGGCATTTGTAATAGCCGCTTTCGGTATTGAACTCCGCATACAGGCGCTCAATGAGATGAATAAAGCCGAGCACATCATCCTTAATCTGCTGATACATGTTAATCAGGTCAGGGTTGATATCCGCAACGAGATAGCTGGGATAATCAGTTTCCATCATTACAGCGCAGGAACCCGCGAACGGTTCAACCAGTCGCGGGCCAGCAGGCAGGTACTTTTTCAGGTGCGGCATAACGGCGGTTTTATTGCCCGCCCATTTCAGGATTGTGCTCATACAGCCCCCTTGTAGTGCTTGCCTTTCAGCTCGGCGATTTCCTGACAGGTGACGCAGCACTGCACGCCCGGAATAACAGCCCGGCGCTCGGCGGGGATATCGCCTCCGCATGCCTGGCAGAAGAACGCAGAAGGCGCGGCCGGATAGCTGCGCGCTTTCTGAATTAGGCGATCACGGTCTTCCTGTTCGCGCTGCTGCACGTTATCCATGAAGCAGCCCATTAGTGCAGCTCCTGAGATTCGTTTTCAAAGCGGGCCGCTTCACGGCGCAGCAGCTCGGCGGCTTCTTTGCCGTTCAGCCCCTGCTGGGTGATGTGGATAGCCAGCGATTCAAGACGGATTGAAACGGCCAGGGCGCGGTCTTTACGCTCCTCGTTTTTTGCGGCTGTCAGCAATACGGTCAGCGCATCGTTGTCAGCTTTAAACTTGCGGGTTTCGGTATTTCGCATATTCATTTCTCCAGAATTTGGGCAAAAGAATGCCCGGCGGGTTTACGCCATTAATTTCGGTCGGGGTTAATTACTCAGGTAGTACGCTTTCATGCAGTGAGAAACGACGGGGTAGAATTTCGCCCCAGCGCGCTATTTCGTTCATCGCCTTAATCAGCAACAACCGGCGGGGCTGGTCGAAATATTCAAACGGCCTGCCGACCTCATCACTTTTAAACGCGCCTGGCTCGTTGCGGTTCGCCAGCGTCATGACAACGAATTTAAAATTGTCATCCAGCTTGTTGAAATTACGCAGTGCACCGTTCTGCGTTGCTTTTAGTTTCTGATGAAAGCGGGCGAAACACTCCTCGCCGGACATCTTCACCGGCTGCGCATCAGCACAACCAGCATTATTAAACGGCGTCGCACCTGCATTGATTGGTGCGGACATGTTATTAATCATATCAACCTCAAAAAAGCTTTAACCCGGCGCTTAAACGACGCGGGGCGCACAGTGCGCAGTTCACTTAATAATGCCGACTGATCGCGGCTGGGGTTCCAGCGCTTACGGTCGCTTCCCATGATCCAGCCGTGGCCGTAGCTCATGGACGGACTTTGACGAACAAGCAGCGATGCGAATGAGGGTTCATGTTTCATGCTCACCTCACATCAGGCCGAATGTTGCGCCGATACCGCTGACAGTATCTACAGCGCTGGCGACTGCCGGGTTGCCCTGAACGCGGGCTTGCAGTGCAATGGCCGTTAACGTCAGCATTCTGATGCCAGAATTAACACACTCGATCATTCCGTGCTTACGGGCTTGCGTCAGGCGTTCCGTTGATATCGCTCCGGTTGCCAGTTCGCCGAGTTCGCCCATTGCGCGCAAGACATAGGTTTGCATTTTCTCTGGTGCCAGTTCGTTCACCGGTACACACGGCAAACAATGGATCTGAGCTAAAAACCCATCAACAAGAGTTGAGTCCTCAGTCAGATCAGTCAGCGCCCATATCTCGCGGGGCGTTAACTGGTGCGGTTGCTCCGGATTGAGCTTGTTATAAAGCGTATGCGGCTTGATACCCGCCTTAACAGCTAGCTCTTTAACGCTGTGAGTTGCCGCGAACTTTCTGCAAGCATCATCAAAGTGTGTATGTGACGAAATGCGAAAATCTAACATGCTGTAAATCCCTTTCAACTTGCATAATCAAGTTGCTTAAGCGGCAACGTAGCGGCAGTTAAGGCCTTGGGCCAGGAGACGCGCACGGAACGCGACCATATTGATACGAGCTGCACCGCCCGACTTTTTACGAGGCATGAGAATGAGATCACCATCCTCAACCATTTGTTTTACGGTGCGGATGCTGTAGCCGTACTGTACTGCAAACTCTTCGTACGTCATCAGATCGGGGCCTGACGGGATTGCAATTTGTGGAGTCATGGGTGATTATCTCCGGTTAGTTGTTGTTTTGATGCATTGGCGTGCATTTGTTGATTCATGGGCAAGATTAATTGCTCATGTGGGCAATGTCAACCCCAAAAGAGCGGGAAGGGTGAAAATAAATGGGACATGAGAAGGGAACCCCGAAGGAAATACTCAACCGAATGAAGCTGGCCTATGGCGTAACCAGTAACGCTGAGTTGTCGAATCTAACGAAAATTCCAGTCTCTACAATGAGTAACTGGCTCTCCAGAGATAACATTCCTTTTAGATATGTGTACGAATGCGCCAATTCGACAGGTAAGGATGTTGACTGGCTTTTGAGTGGTGAACTTGCAAATGCGAGTCGGGAGGGGGCTGGAATTGCAAAATTCACTGGAGAGCAGTCCATCTATAACGAGATTTTAAAGAGTGGCGGACAGGCTCTGCTGCAAAGGCTTATGCTTGCATACGGTTTCACAATGCAAAAGCAGCTGGGTGAGTTGCTGGGGCTTTCTTCAGGGACCATGAGCACCTGGGTTCGTCGCAATCATTTTCCCGGCGACGTAGTGGTTGCGTGCGCATTAGATACTGGCGTTTCGTTAAGATGGTTAGCGACTGGTAAAGGCAATAAATTTGAGGTAGTCGAAACTGCCGGTTCTACTGTTGCCATCCCGTGCTTCACTTTGTCGTCCGGGAAGTTAGAAGAAAATGGTGTGCGGGCAGTAGACAAGGATTTCATACCTAAGCAAACAATTAAGCCTGCCTACATCAAAAGCCAAACATTCGATTGGCTCATTGATGAAAATAAGCGCGATGTCTCTAATGGACGTTGGATGCTTAGTATTGATGGTATTCATGATGTGTATGATGTTATCCGCATTCCCTCAAATAAAATCCAAGTCAAATTAATTAACTCAGGTGCAAGCTTCGCATGCAATACCGATGACGTTGTATGCATTGGGCAGGTTATATTTTCAATTGGAAAAAATGTTTAAAAGGAATGTTGATGCTTATTAACCTAGCGAAGGCTTTCTCTTTAAGTTTTTTATTGCTTACTTCATTTTCATCTTTTTCTAAGCAAATCCCACAGCCTATCCTTGATGCTTTGTCAGGCCTAAGAATAGAAAAGATAAAATTAGATGGTCAGATTTTAACCATCACTTACCAAGATGAGGATGTAGGCGACCTTATGGCCCTAACCGCAGCTGAAAGTGTTTGCTCTTCCCGGTTCAGTGATGATTCTAAATGGCCGGAAGATACATTGAAAAGTATCAGGGTTCTTAATCATTGGCAAATGCAAGGATATGTGTTTGATATTGATGCAAAGGCTTGTGATGAATACGGGCACGCTGAAGGAATCAATGCAAATGATTTTTTCAAGGAACGAATGAAGAAATACCCCTGATGTTATTTTGATTATTTTTAGAGATAACGCGATATGACAGCAAAGAAACTTCCTTCTGGAGAATGGCTTGCCGATTTCCGAGTTGACGGAAAGGACAGCCGCCGCATCAGAAAAAAATTCGCCACAAAAGGCGAGGCTGTTTCATACGAGCAGTATTACCGTGATGAGGCTCAGAGTAAGCCCTGGATGGGTGAAAAAGAGGACCGCAGACGCTTAAGTGAGATAATAGAGCTGTGGCATAACCTTCATGGCCAAGCATTGATTGCCAGTAAAACACGGCTAGCTAAGCTGCACATTGTATGTAATGGCCTGGGCAATCCTATCGCTTCTCAACTGACCGCTAAAGATTGGGCGCACTATCGCGATCGCCGCCTGCGTGGCGAGATCGATAATGGTTTCCATAAGGACCCTGCAGATTGGGCGGTGAAGCCCATCACAGTGAACCGGGAACAACAATATTTGATGGCGGTTTTTAACGAGCTTAAACGGTTGGGTGAATGGAGTCTCCCCAACCCCTTAGATGGGATCAGGGTCTTTAAAGAAGCTGACAAAGAGATGTCGTGGCTGACTCAGCCCCAAATTGTCGAGCTGTTTAACGCTTGCGAAAAGTACGGAAAAAAAGACCTGACTACGATCGTAAAAGTTTGCCTGGCGACAGGTGCAAGATGGGGGGAAGCGCAACGGCTGATTCGCTCTCAGCTATCACCTTACATACTCACTTTCACTAAAACAAAAAGTGGCAAGAACAGGGCCGTTCCGATCCCGAAGTGGCTATACGATGAGCTTTCTCCCCGACAGGGCAGAATGTTCAAGCCATGCTACCAAGAATTTAAAAAGATGCTGGCTTTGACAAATATCGAACTGACCGAGGGACAGAAAACGCATGTCTTAAGGCATACTTTTAGCTCCCATTTTATGATGAACGGCGGCAACATCCTTGTCCTGCAAAAGATTCTGGGACACGCCAACATCCGGGAAACGATGAAATATGCGCATTTTGCCCCCAATCATCTTGAGGAAGCCGCCTCACTTAACCCTATAGCTGATCCTGCGTCCATGATGTCCATTTAGTGCCCACTAAGCATGTTTGCGATGGCACTTGATTGCACCAGTGATACACTTAACTTACTGTAAAATAAAACATTATGTTATTTATCAATAGGGTAAATAAAAGGCGTCTGAACTAAGGTTCGCTTTCGCGACATCCTGATAAAAAGGGGCTGGCCTGTGGGCTGGCCCCTTTTTTTATGCCTGTGCGCGCGATCTGTTAACCCCGGCGTGCTAAATCCTTTACAATGTTCGCTCTCGACCGGAGGGCTAGTGGCTAACCTGATGCATCACTCAACATGGAAACGCGCAGCGGCATTGACCGCGCTGTTTGCGATCCTGCTGATCGTGGTTGCGCCGCTGATCTCCGTCGCGCTGCAAAAAGATCCCATGAGCGCCATGCCTGGCATGCATCACGAGATGTCGATGATGCCAGAGCATCACGTCATGCTTGACCATTACGCGATGCCCGAGCATCAGCCCGCGTCGCAAAGCATGCCGGTCGACCATGCCGAGGCGTGCGGCTACTGCGTGCTGCTGGCCCATGTGCCAGGGGTTATCCTTGCGCTTATCGTTCTGCTCTGTGGCTTTCTGTTCCGTGTACGCATCACACCGCCACGGCCCACCGTGCGCCACTGGCACTTCTCTCCCTGGCTCTGCCCCGATACCCGCGCGCCGCCGCGCCTGTCTGCTTTTTCCCTTTAAAAAACTCAATCAATAACTTTTTGCCTTAGAAAGGAAAAGTATGACGACCTGCACTTCGCGCGCGGCATGGGTAAACCTGCTGCGACGCCTCCATTTCTATATCGGTCTCTTTGTGGGCCCGTTTATCTTTATCGCCGCCCTCAGCGGGACGCTCTATGTGGCCACCCCGCAGCTGGAGAGTGCGCTCTATCACGATGCGCTCTATGGCACCATAACCGGCGAGCGACAGCCGCTGGCTGAGCAGGTGGCGGTAGCCGAGCGGGTGACCGGGGGAACGCTGCGTCTGCACGCTGTCCGTCCTGGGCTCATCGATGGGGAGACCACGCGGGTGATGTTTGCCGATCCGCAACTCGGCGTCTCCGAGAACCGGGCTATCTTTATCGATCCCGTGACCCTGGCGGTAAAAGGCGATATGACCGTCTACGGCACCAGCGGCATTCTGCCTCTGCGTCAGACCATCGATTACCTGCATCGCTCTCTGCTGCTCGGCGATGCCGGGCGGCTCTATAGCGAGCTGGCGGCATCGTGGATGTGGATCGCTGCCCTCGGCGGGATTGCGCTATGGTGGTTTACCCGGCCGAAACGGCGGATCAACAACCGGGTGCAAAACAGCCGTCGCCTGCATGTGAGCCTGGGCTGGGTGCTGCTGGCGGGCATGCTGCTCTTCTCCGCGACCGGCCTGACATGGTCCCAGTGGGCGGGCGGTAACGTCGATAAAATGCGTGCGGCGCTGGGCTGGATGACGCCACAGGTGAATACTCAGCTGCACGGGCCTGCCCAGCCTGCCGATCCGCATGCGGAGCATCATGCCCATCACGAGCACCATGAGGGGATGACGATGCCAATGGAGGAGGGCGACACCGACAGCGTCCAGTATGATGAAGTAGTGCAGGTTGCCCGTCAGGCTGGCATCAATGCGTCTCGTCTTGAGATCCGCCCGCCGCGCAGTGCGGACCAGGCATGGACGGTAACAGAAATAGACCGGGCCTGGCCGACGCAGGTCGATGCCGTGGCGATTGATGGCCATACTATGACGACGATCGACCAGACGCGCTTTGCAGATTTCCCACTGATGGCAAAGCTAACCCGCTGGGGCGTCGATTTCCATATGGGCGTGCTGTTTGGTCTACCCAACCAGCTGGCGCTGATCCTGTTTGGCGGCGCGCTGTGCGTCAGCATCGTGGTGGGCTACCGGCTATGGTGGATCCGCCGTCCGGTGCAGGGGGGGATCAGCCCCGTACAGACTCTGGCGCAGAGCTGGCTAGCGCTGGGCAGGGGAGGCCGGCTACTCACCCTGGTCATCGCCGTGCTGATTGGTCTGGCGCTGCCGGTGCTGGGCATCAGCCTGCTGCTGTTTATCGCTATCGATATTCTGCGCTGGCGACGGGCCAGCGCAGCCCAATTGCAGGCGGAACAGGAGTCAGGGCGTCTTTGAGTGGCGCTGCTTGACCTTGTACATGTTCTTATCCGCCAGCTCCAGCAGGCTCTCGGCGCTGGCGTGTTCCCATGCCAGCGCATAGCCAATGCTGAGTGTCATCATGGTGGTAGAGCCGTTATGCAGATCGAAAGGGTGATAGAACTGCTGGGCCAGCGTGTTTGAGAGACGCTTAACCTCATGCTCGGTGTGCACCCCGGTCAGGATCATGGCAAACTCATCCCCGCCGAGGCGGTAGGCCATATGCTGCTTACCGCCAAAGAAGGTTAACCTTTTCGCCACCTCAATCAGGACGCCATCGCCGACGGCGTGTCCCCACGTATCGTTGATGTATTTAAAATTGTCCCCGTCCAGAAACAGCAGCGCCGAGCGGCTCTGGGCGATTTCATCCTTCATCAGAGTGGTAATGGCATTGCGAAACGCAGCACGGTTAGCCAGCCCGGTCAGCGGATCGTGCAGTGCGGTACGTAAGAGCAGAGCATTGCGCGCCTGTAAACTCAGCTGCCACTCCTCCATCTCATCCAGCAGGCTGTTGAAGTCCTGACCAAAGCGATGAAACTCGTCAATACGCTCGTCGGCGACACGGCGGGAGAAGTTGCGGTAGGTCCGGACGTCATGCACCACGTCGGTGATATTTTGCAGGGCGTTGAACACGCCGTTATGCAGGTAGCGGCTGATAGCGAGCGCCACGGCGGAGGCAAACAGGATAGAGCCGGTCAGTACGCCGAGGGAGAGCAGGATAAAGTGGCCAATCAGGCCGGCCTGGGCAGTCAGATGCAGCTCGCCAATCTGCGTACCGTTGTGCATGATCGGCTGTGTAACCGCTTGGGGAAGCAACGCCTGGCGGATCAGATCGCTGGCTTTGTCATAGCTACTCTCCGGCATCGAGGACCAGCCAGCCACAACATGCTGTTTCGCATCCCACACCTCTGCTGCGCTGTAGAGACCCCGCTGACCGAGCGTAGAGAGCGTATCGGCTGCGGCGGCGGCATCATGGCGGGCGAGGGCAAATTCCAGATTGCGGCTCATGGTCGCGCCCGTCAGCTCTAAGTTGCGTAGGGCATACTGCTTTAACGTCAGTACCGACGTGACGGAGATGAGAAACCAGACCAGCGTCATCGTAATAATCACGTTAATAATATTGATTCGGCGTAGGGTTCGCTTAAAGGTTGGGCGTGAAAGATCCGTATTCATCATTATTTCCCCGCAACGACGGCTGGTAATTACACGTAGCAGAAAAAACAGCGTTTACCTGCATAGACCCTGGTACGATCGTGGTTATATTACCTTGGGTAGCCCAGGGCTGATCGCGACTTATTCACAGATTGAATAATATTCCAGCAATTAATTGAGGATGGCGTCGCGGGTTCCTTCGTTCATTCCCGCTTGCCAGGCACTACGCAGCTGTTTGGCACTCTCCTGGGTATCGCAGCCGGCAGGGTAGATTTTACCTGCGCGGCCCCAGGCATAGAGAAAATCGTCGTGGCAGATCCTTTTCAGACCTGCCTTGTAGCCTTCCAGATAACGGCTTCGATTAACGTCGGCATCGTTATGTAACGCAGCCAGAACGCTGTTCTCTTTGACTACCGCGCCAGAGAGAGCGTCGTCTTTACCAGCGCTGTACCAGTCGGTACCGGTCCAGGTGGGAGCGTGTGTGTAAGGTTCAACCGAACAGCCAGACAGCAGAATGGCTAAAAGTGCGTACATTCCAGGTTTCATCGTCGTGCTCCTTTTTCTTTTATTTAAGCGTAGCCTGGTTGCCGTTAGGTTGCGTTATGTACATTTTTATTTACATGTAAAGCGCAAATAAATTGCGTTTTAGGGGTTATTGTAAACAATAATGTACGGAATATGGATTGAAATCTTTACCGTTTATGATAGTGTTAGGTTACTCTCTGCTGAGAACACTATCGCAACGAACTATCGCCACAAATGACCAGGATCGCCATCATGCAAAAAGACGCGCTGAATAATGTCCATATCGCCGACGAGCAGATTTTAATTACTCCGGAACGCCTGAAGGCGGAATTTCCACTGACGGCGGAGCAGGAGGCGCAGATCTCGCAATCCCGCCAGACCATCTCCGACATTATTGCCGGGCGCGATCCGCGTCTGCTGGTGGTATGCGGGCCTTGCTCTATTCACGATCCGCAGGCGGCCATTGAGTACGCTCACCGCTTTAAAGCCCTTGCCGAGGAGGTCAGCGATAGCCTCTACCTGGTCATGCGCGTCTATTTTGAAAAACCCCGCACCACCGTCGGCTGGAAAGGGTTGATTAACGATCCGCATATGGATGGTTCGTTTGATGTCGAAACCGGGCTGAAAATTGCCCGTAGCCTGCTGGTGGAGCTGGTCAGCATGGGCCTGCCGCTGGCGACCGAAGCGCTGGATCCCAACAGCCCGCAATACCTGGGCGATCTCTTTAGCTGGTCGGCTATCGGGGCACGCACTACCGAGTCCCAGACCCACCGTGAAATGGCCTCCGGCCTCTCGATGCCGGTTGGCTTTAAGAACGGTACCGACGGCAGCCTGGCGACGGCGATCAACGCCATGCGTGCGGCGGCGATGCCGCACCGTTTTGTCGGCATCAACCAGGCCGGTCAGGTGTGCCTGTTGCAAACCCAGGGCAACCCGGACGGACACGTGATCCTGCGCGGCGGCAAAGCGCCGAACTACAGCCCGGCAGACGTGGCCCAGTGTGAGAAAGAGATGACCCAGGCGGGCCTGAAGCCGGCTCTGATGGTAGACTGCAGCCACGGTAACTCCAATAAAGATTACCGCCGCCAGCCTGCGGTCGCTGAATCCGTCGTGGCGCAAATTAAAGATGGTAACCGGTCGATCATTGGCCTGATGATCGAAAGTAATATTCATGAAGGTAATCAGTCGTCGGAGCAGCCGCGCGGCGATATGAAACATGGCGTCTCCGTGACCGATGCCTGCATCAGCTGGGAGACGACCGACGCGCTGCTGCGTGAGATTAATCAACATCTGCGTGGGCATCTGGCAGCACGTCTGGCTTAAGAGGTTGTTATGGTTGCTGAATTGACCGCCCTGCGCGATCAAATTGATGAAGTAGATAAGGCGCTGCTGGCTCTGCTGGCGAAGCGTCTGGATCTGGTGGCCGAGGTCGGCGAGGTTAAGAGTAAATATGGCCTACCGATTTACGTGCCCGAGCGTGAGGCCGCCATGCTGGCTTCCCGCCGTCAGGAGGCCGAGTCGCTTGGCGTGCCGCCGGATCTGATTGAGGATGTGCTCAGGCGTGTGATGCGCGAGTCCTACTCCAGCGAAAATGATAAAGGATTCAAAACCCTCTGTCCGACCCTGCGTCCGGTAGTGATTGTAGGCGGCGGCGGTCAGATGGGACGGCTGTTTGAGAAGATGCTAACCCTCTCCGGTTACCAGGTGCGTATCCTGGAGAAGGATGACTGGGCGCAGGCGGGCAATATCGTCGCTGACGCCGGAATGGTGATCGTCAGCGTGCCTATCCATGTCACCGAGCAGGTGATTGCTTCGCTGCCGCCGCTGCCGGAGGATTGCATTCTTGTCGATCTGGCCTCGGTGAAAAGCGGGCCGCTGCAGGCCATGCTCAGCGTGCACAAGGGGCCCGTATTAGGACTGCATCCGATGTTCGGCCCGGACAGCGGCAGCCTGGCGAAGCAGGTGGTGGTCTACTGCGATGGACGCAAGCCGGAAGCCTACCAGTGGCTGTTGGAGCAGATTCAGGTCTGGGGCGCCCGTCTGCACCGTATCAGCGCCGTCGAGCACGACCAGAACATGGCGTTTATTCAGGCCCTGCGCCACTTCGCGACCTTTGCCTACGGGCTGCATCTGGCGGAAGAGAACGTGCAGCTGGAGCAGCTGCTGGCGCTCTCCTCGCCCATCTACCGTCTGGAGCTGGCGATGGTTGGGCGGCTGTTTGCCCAGGATCCACAGCTCTATGCCGACATCATTATGGCCTCGGAGAGCAACCTGGCGCTGATCAAGCGCTACTACCAGCGCTTTGGCGAAGCGATTGAGCTGCTGGAGCAGGGCAACAAGCAGGCGTTTATCGATAGCTTCCGCAAGGTTGAGCACTGGTTTGGCGACTACGCCCAGCGCTTCCAGAGCGAAAGTCGGGTGCTGCTGCGTCAGGCAAACGACAACCGTCAATAGGTTAAAAGCTGTATATACTTTAAGGCCAGTGGGTTACCCGCTGGCCTTTTTACTGTATGGGAGTCTCTATGGCTGAGCCGCAACTGCTGTTTGATTACACCGGCCAACTGCCGGAATGTCCTGTCTGGAGCGAATCGGAACAGGCGCTGTACTGGGCCGATATTCTGGAGGGGGAGATCCATCGCTATCATCTGGCGTCCGCTGAGCATACCGTCCTGCGGTTTCCGGAAGAGGTGGGCTGCTTTGCCCTGCGCGAGAAGGGCGGTTTCATCGTTGCGATGCGGAGTGCCATCTGGCTGGCGGACAAGCGTGGCCTGCTGACGCATAAAGTGTGTGATAACCCCTCTAACCCGGAGCTGGCGCGTTTCAACGACGGTGGGACCGATCATGCTGGTCGTTTTTACGCTGGCACTTTCTGGGCGCCGCAGGATTACAACGGCGCGCTGCTGGTGCGGGTCGATAACGATCTGACCCCGAAGGTGATCCAGTGCGATATTCTTGGGGCCAACGGATTAGCGTTTAGCCCGGATGGGAAGTGGATGTATACCTCCGATACGCCGCAGGAGGTGATCTACCGCACGCCGCTGGATGAGCAGGGCGAGCCCGGCAAGCGCGAGGTGTTCCGCACCTTTAAAAAAGCAGAGGGGCAGCCGGATGGCGCGGCGACGGACGTTGAGGGCTGCTACTGGAGCGCGCTGTATGACGGCTGGCGCATCGCGCGTTTCTCCCCCGAGGGCGAACAGCTGGAAGAGTATCGTCTGCCGGTGCGCTGTCCAACGATGGTCTGCTTTGGCGGTGAGGATATGAAGACGCTGTTTATCACCACCACCCGGGAGAATATGAAGCAGGACGAGCTGGCGAAGTACCCGCTCTCCGGGGCCATCTTCACCCTGCCGGTGAGCGTAGCAGGCGTGAAGAGATCCCCCTTTATTGAGCGTTAAGCCGGATCGACCGGGACAACGTTCTCGCCAGGATAGCAGCCCAGCACTTTTAGCGAGCGGGTGATCTCGCCTAGCTCACGCAGGGCTTTCTGCATGGATGCAGATTCCAGGTTAGCCTGGATATCCAGATAGAACATCTCTTCCCACGGGTTGCCGTGAATGGGCCGTGACTCCAGCTTGGTCATAATCAGGTTGTGGTTACGCAGCACCAGCAGCGCCTCAACCAGCGCCCCGGCCTGTTGGCCCGTGGCCATCAGCAGCGTCGTTTTGGCTGGCACCTGATCGGAAACGTTAATCGGTTTACGCGCCAGGACAATAAAACGGGTGATGTTTTGCGTCTGGTTTGCCAGGTTGCGCTCCAGTACCTGCAGGCCGTACAGCGCGCCGCCCGCTTCGCTGCCCAGCGCCGCCACATGAGGCGACTTCGCCTGGGCCACTTTCTCCATCGCCGCCGAGGTGCTCTCGGTATACTCAATTTTCCACTGCGGATAGCGGTTCAAAAACTGGCTGCACTGCTGGAAGGGCTGCGGGTGGCTGTAGACCGTTTCAATTTTGCTCAGATCGGTGGTGCCCGAAACCAGCACGCAGTGATCGATGGGCACGGTCATCTCCCCGACAATCGCCAGGCTGGTGTGCTGGAGCAGATCGTAGACGTCGTTGATCGCCCCGGAGCTGGTGTTCTCCAGCGGCACGACGGCATAGTCGGCCTGACCGGTCTCTACCTGTTGAAAAATATCGTGGAACTTGGCGCAGCCGCTCTCAATAAACTGTTCGAAGTGGCGCGCCGCGTACTGACGTGCGGCCAGGTGCGAATAGGAGCCTTTGGGGCCGAGAAAGGCGATCCGCGCCGAGTGCGGGTTGGTTTTATTAAGATGCTGCTGAAGCAGGGCCTGCTGGGTCAGAACGGAATCTTCAATAATCAGCTGGAACAGGCGGGTAATGTAGTGCGCATCAAGATGGTGCGTTTTGCCCAGCTGGATCAGGTGCTCCAGCAGATCGCGCTCGCGATCGATATCGCGCACTGGACGGTGGGAGGTCAGCTTAGCCCGGCCCACCTCAACGGCAAGCTGGCGTCGCTCGGCCAGCAGCGCCAGCAGTTGCTCATCCAGGGCGCTTATCTTTTTACGCAGATCCAGCAGCGGGTTTTCCGGTGTCATAGTGTTGCCTTAGTCATTATCGTTATGTGTGTATCAGCCATAAAAAAGGCCCCCCGGTTTGGGAGGCCTTGCTGTTCGTCTTCGCACTCATTCTCATACGACGAAACGCCTCCCGTTCAGGGGAAGGTAAAAAAGCGTGCGAAGAAAAACGGCGTCTGTTTCATGGGAGATTCCTGTGCGTGTCTGCAAGTTAAAGTAACCGTACTGTTTTCACCCTGTCAATAAAAAACGCGCCCGAAGGCGCGTGGATGAGACACTCAATGTAAAGGACTACTCTTCATCTTCAACGAAGCTGGCATCTTTCACCGAGGTGGTGGCACGCCGGGCTTCACCTTTGTGCTGCACTTTATTGAGCTGCCGTTCCAGCTTGTTAATCAAATCGTTGATAGCGGTGTACATATCATCGTGTCGGCCGCTGGCGACCAGCTGTCCGTTAGGGGTATTAATGGTTGCATCAGCAACGAAACCCTGCGGCTCCTTCGAGAGGATGATATGGGGGTTAATCAGATGGGTTTGCCACTTTTCTAGCTTGGCGAGACGGTCTGCGACATGCTGGCGAATTGCCGGAGTAATTTCCATTTGTTTACTGGTAATGTTCACTGTCATAGATGTTACCTCTTGTCTTTCCGTCCAGGTGATCTCAGCATACCGTTCTTAAGGTCAAAAAGTGTGATTAAGATCACGTATTTTTGTCACTTTTTGTCAATGACGACATTTTGTGAGGCAGGACAGGAAGAGGCGAGATTTAACTTGCTGGATAGGGGAAGGGGAGTCATAGTTGATAGGTTGCGTAGCGGCTCTACTTCTTTAGAGGCAGCCGAAACCGCATAAAAAAACGGCAGCCCGAGAGCTGCCGTTGGTGTTTCTGAGTAATCAGGTACTGCTGCTGTTGGCGGCGATGATCTTCGCGACTTTCTCCGCCTGAGCGTTCATCTGCATCTGGCGATAGGCGTTTTCCATCAGCGGCAGGGCGTTACGCGTCGCCTGCGTATCAGGGTAGTCGCGCAGCATGCCTTCTACACGGTTCACCACTGCCACCCACGCGCCGCGTTCGGTGTAGTACTCCGCCACGGAGTACTCATACTTCGCCAGACGATCTTTCAGGAAGACCAGGCGCTTGGTCGCATCGGTGACGTACTGGCTGTTCGGATAGCCGCGTACCAGCTTCGAGAAGTCATTAAACGCATCGCGGGCGTGCTGCGGATCGCGGTCGCTACGATCGACGCCGAAGAAACCCTGTAATGCACTGTCGTCCAGCGCCATGTCGGTCAGGCCGCGCATATACATCACGTAATCGATGTTCGGGTGAGTCGGGTTCAGACGGATGAAGCGATCGATCGCGGCCTGGGCCAGCGGCAGATCGGCATTCTTGTAATAGGCGTAGATCAGATCCAGCTGAACCTGCTGGGAGTAGGGTCCAAACGGATAACGGTTATCCAGCGCTTCCAGTTGCGTTATTGCCTGTTTCCAGTTACCGTCCTGCAACTTTTGCTGGGCAGTCGCGTAGATCTCATTAGGCGGATTATCAGGCACCTCTTCCTTTGAACCGGAGCAACCCACCAAAGCCAGGCTCAACGTGGCGGCTGCCACCAGATATTTCATGCGCGTCATGACGTTTTGACTTTCCTCAAAATGTTTATGCGGGAGGATTCTCTGTTCCTGCTCCCGATTAAGACCAGCTACAATAGCACACTATATTAAACGGCGAAGCCGTAAAAACCCAAGGTTAACGAAGAAGCTGTCTATGGCACAACTAGTACAACTCACCGCAACGGTGTCCGAAAATCAACTCGGTCAACGCTTAGATCAGGCATTGGCCGAAATGTTCCCGGATTATTCACGTTCGCGCATAAAAGAGTGGATCCTTGACCAGCGCGTGCAGGTCAACGGCAAAATCTGCGACAAACCCAAAGAGAAAGTATTGGGGGGCGAGCGCGTCGCCATCAATGCCGAGATCGAAGAAGAGGCGCGCTTTGAGCCGCAGGCTATCCCGCTCAACATCGTCTATGAAGATGACGATATTCTCGTGATCAACAAGCCGCGCGACTTCGTGGTGCATCCGGGCGCAGGTAACCCTGACGGCACCGTGCTGAATGCGCTGCTGCACTACTATCCGCCGATCGCTGACGTGCCGCGCGCGGGTATTGTGCACCGTCTGGATAAAGACACTACCGGCCTGATGGTGGTCGCCAAAACCGTTCCGGCTCAGACCCGTTTGGTAGAGTCCCTGCAGCTGCGCGAAATCACCCGTGAGTATGAGGCCGTTGCCATTGGCCATATGACGGCGGGCGGTACGGTGGAAGAGCCGATCAGCCGCCACCCCACCAAGCGTACCCATATGTCGGTGCATCCGATGGGCAAGCCTGCGGTGACCCACTACCGCATTATGGAGCACTTCCGTGTGCACACGCGTCTGCGCCTGCGCCTTGAGACAGGCCGTACGCACCAGATCCGTGTTCACATGGCGCACATTACCCATCCGCTGGTGGGCGATCAGCTCTACGGTGGCCGTCCGCGTCCGCCGAAGGGGGCGTCTGATGAATTTATTACTGCCCTGCGTCAGTTCGATCGCCAGGCGCTGCACGCCACTATGCTGCGTCTCTATCACCCCATTACCGGTATCGAGATGGAGTGGCATGCGCCAATCCCACAGGATATGATCGATCTGATCGACGCCATGCGCGCCGATTTCGAAACCCATAAAGAGGACGTTGACTGGCTATGACATCGCTGATTGTTCCGCAGTGGCCGCTGCCTGAAGGCGTCGCGGCCTGTAGTTCGACCCGCAACGGCGGCGTGAGCCTCGCCCCCTGGGACTCCCTGAACCTGGGCGCACACTGCGGCGACAACCCTGAGCATGTCGAAGAGAACCGTCGTCGGCTGTTTGCCGCAGGCGGTTTGCCCTCAAAGCCCGTCTGGCTCGAGCAGGTGCACGGCAAAACGGTGCTACCGCTCTCCGGCGAACCGTATGCCTCTAAGCGGGCAGATGCCTCATACAGTAATACCCCCGGCACGGTGTGCGCCGTGATGACCGCCGACTGTCTGCCGGTGCTGTTCTGTAACCGTGCGGGAACCGAAGTCGCTGCCGCGCATGCGGGCTGGCGCGGTCTGTGCGCGGGCGTGCTGGAGGAGACGGTAGCCTGCTTTGCGGATAAGCCAGAAAACATCATCGCCTGGCTTGGGCCGGCCATTGGTCCTGACGCCTTTGAAGTTGGCCCGGAAGTACGTGACGCGTTTATTGCTGAAGATTCGAACGCTTCAGCGGCATTTCGTGCGGCAGGCGAAAAATATTTTGCCAATATCTATCAGCTTGCCCGTCAGCGGCTGGCCCGCGTCGGCGTAGACGCCGTCTACGGTGGCGACCGGTGCACCTTCAGCGAGCAAAGTGAATTCTTCTCTTATCGCCGCGACAAAACCACCGGGCGTCTGGCAAGTTTCATTTGGCTGATATAACCTAAAGAATCAAGACGATCCAGTACGTGTAACATTCTTTGTACATAATTTAGATCATTAACCTTGAATAATTGAGGGATGACCTCATTTAATCTCCAGTAGCAAATTTGACCTGTATTATGGGAGGAGTTATGCGTCTGGATCGTCTTACTAATAAATTCCAGCTTGCTCTTGCCGACGCTCAGTCACTCGCGCTGGGGCAAGACCATCAATATATCGAACCACTTCATCTTATGAGCGCCTTGCTGACACAGGAGGGGGGATCGGTACGTCCGTTACTCACCTCTGCCGGTGTCAACGCAGGCCAGCTCCGCACCGCCATTGACCAGGCGCTCAGCCGCCTGCCGCAGGTAGAGGGTACCGGCGGCGACGTTCAGCCGTCACAGGATCTGATGCGGGTGCTCAACCTCTGCGACAAGCTGGCGCAGAAACGTAACGATAACTTTATTTCGTCAGAGCTGTTTGTTCTGGCGGCGCTGGAGTCGCGCGGTACGCTCGCCGATCTGCTGAAAGCAGCGGGAGCGAATACCGCCAATGTGACCCAGGCAATTGAACAGATGCGCGGAGGAGAAGGCGTGAACGATCAGGGGGCCGAAGACCAGCGTCAGGCCTTGAAGAAATTTACCGTCGATCTTACCGAGCGTGCCGAGCAGGGCAAGCTCGATCCGGTCATTGGCCGCGACGAAGAGATCCGCCGTACTATTCAGGTTCTGCAACGTCGTACCAAAAATAACCCGGTGCTGATCGGGGAGCCGGGCGTAGGTAAAACCGCCATCGTGGAAGGACTGGCACAGCGGATTGTTAACGGCGAAGTGCCGGAAGGGCTGAAAGGTCGCCGGGTGCTGGCGCTGGATATGGGCGCGCTGGTGGCCGGGGCGAAATATCGTGGTGAGTTCGAAGAGCGCTTAAAAGGTGTGCTTAACGATCTGGCGAAGCAGGAGGGCAACGTCATCCTGTTTATCGACGAGCTGCACACGATGGTAGGCGCAGGCAAGGCCGATGGCGCAATGGATGCCGGGAACATGCTGAAGCCGGCGCTTGCCCGCGGCGAACTGCACTGCGTCGGCGCAACCACGCTGGACGAGTACCGTCAGTATATTGAGAAAGATGCCGCGCTGGAGCGACGCTTCCAGAAAGTGTTCGTTGCCGAGCCGTCGGTTGAAGATACCATCGCTATCCTGCGCGGGCTGAAAGAGCGCTATGAGCTGCATCACCATGTGCAGATCACCGACCCGGCCATCGTGGCGGCGGCGACGCTGTCCCACCGCTACATTGCCGACCGCCAGCTGCCGGATAAAGCCATCGACCTAATCGATGAGGCCGCATCCAGCATCCGTATGCAGATCGACTCCAAGCCGGAAGAGCTGGACCGTCTGGACCGGCGCATTATCCAGCTCAAGCTGGAGCAGCAGGCACTGATGAAAGAGTCCGATGACGCCAGCATCAAGCGTCTGGATATGCTCAACGGCGAACTGGCTGATAAAGAGCGCCAGTACTCTGCGCTGGAAGAGGAGTGGAAGGCGGAGAAAGCCTCGCTCTCGGGAACGCAGACCATTAAGGCCGAGCTGGAGCAGGCGAAGATTGCCATTGAGCAGGCCCGCCGCGTTGGCGACCTGGCCCGCATGTCCGAGCTGCAGTACGGGAAGATCCCCGAGCTGGAGAAACAGCTTGAGCAGGCAACGCAGTCGGAAGGCAAAACCATGCGCCTGCTGCGTAACAAAGTTACCGATACCGAGATTGCTGAAGTCCTGGCGCGCTGGACCGGTATTCCGGTGGCCCGCATGATGGAAGGCGAGCGCGAAAAACTGCTGCGTATGGAGCAGCAGCTGCATAGCCGCGTGATTGGCCAGGACGAGGCCGTCGAAGCGGTATCGAACGCCATTCGCCGCAGCCGGGCAGGTCTCTCCGATCCAAACCGTCCGATTGGCTCCTTCCTGTTCCTTGGGCCAACCGGGGTAGGGAAGACCGAGCTGTGCAAAACGCTGGCTAACTTTATGTTCGACAGCGACGATGCGATGGTGCGTATCGATATGTCCGAGTTTATGGAGAAACACTCGGTGTCACGGCTGGTGGGTGCGCCTCCGGGATACGTCGGCTATGAAGAGGGTGGCTATCTGACCGAGGCGGTACGTCGTCGTCCCTATTCTGTCATTCTGCTGGATGAGGTAGAGAAAGCGCACCCGGACGTATTCAACATTCTTTTACAGGTGCTGGATGACGGACGCCTGACGGACGGGCAGGGGCGCACGGTGGACTTCCGTAATACCGTGGTGATTATGACCTCGAACCTGGGTTCCGATCTGATTCAGGAGCGCTTCGGTGAGCTGGACTACGGCCATATGAAAGAGATGGTGATGGGTGTAGTAAGCCATAGCTTCCGTCCGGAGTTCATCAACCGTATCGATGAGGTGGTCGTATTCCATCCGCTGGGTGAGAAACATATCGCCTCAATTGCCCAGATCCAGCTGCAGCGCCTTTATAAGCGTCTGGAAGAGCGCGGGTATGAGGTGCAGATGTCTGATGAGGCACTGAAGCTGCTGAGTGCGAACGGTTACGATCCGGTATACGGGGCGCGTCCGCTAAAACGCGCTATCCAGCAACAGATCGAGAACCCGCTGGCGCAGCAGATCCTCTCCGGCGAGCTGATTCCAGGAAAAACGGTACAGCTGGTGGTGAAAGACGACCGCATTGCCGCCGTGCAGTAACGCATTGTCGAGAGTAAAAAGCATAAAACGAGCCCTGCGGGGCTCGTTTTTGTTTATAAACCAGGCAGAACTGTGCTTTGAATCACCGTTTCGCCTAAAATTTAGGCTATCGATAACTTTTTTTAATTTTATACTTGTCAGTCTGAAATAACTCCCTATAATGCGCCACCACTGACACGGAACAACGGCAAGCAAGCCGCCGGGTCAGCGGGACTTCTCCGGAAGTTCTGCCAGAGAAAAGCGAAAATAAACGCTTGACTCTGAAGCGGGAAAGCGTAATATGCACACCCCGCGCCGCAGCGAAAACAGCGGCACTGCTCTTTAACAATTTATCAGACAATCTGTGTGGGCACTCGAAGACATGGATTCTTAACGTCGCAAGACGCTAAATGAATACCAAGTCTCAAAGAGTGAACACGTAATTCATTACGAAGTTTA
>PQKR01000015.1 GCA_002918705.1 Escherichia sp. ESNIH1
CTGGCTTGCTGGCAGACTCATGAAAGAGCTGGGGCTGGTCAGTTGCCAGCAGCCGACTCACCGGTATAAGCGTGGCGGTCATGAGCACGTTGCTATCCCGAATCATCTTGAGCGACAGTTCGCCGTACCGTTACCATGCTGTCCCGCCCTGGACGCATGACCGAAACGGAGACGCTGAATGAGTACGCTGTCTCCCGTCTGCGCGCGCCACTTATCGCACTTTATCAGGACCCGGCGCAACGCACCATGCAGGCTGTTCATACGCTTCTGGCACATTCCGGTCTGTACCTGAAAGAGCAGCATGACTGCCTTGTTATCTGTGACGGTTACGATCAGACGCGTACGCCCGTACGCGCTGAACGTGTCTGGCCAGCCCTGACGAAAGCGGTCATGAACAGCTATGAAGGTGGGTGGCAGCCTGTTCCTCATGACATTTTCCGCCAGGTCCCTCCGGCGGAACGTTTTGCCGGCGGAGGACTGAAAGCCCGCCCGGTCAGCGATCGGGAATGGGCAAAACTGCGCACCGGTTCGGGTCCGCAGGGCGCGCTTAAACGTGAGATTTTCTCCGACAAAGAAAGCCTGTGGAGCTATGCGGTATCACACTGCCGTCAGGATTTAGAGGCGCTTATCAGCAGCGGGAATTTCACCTGGGAGCGCGGTCATGAACTGCTGGCGCGTCAGGGATTACTGTTGATGCGTGAGAAGCAGGGCCTGGTGGTTATGGACGCATATAACCACGACCAGACGCCGGTTAAAGCAAGCCATGTCCATCCTGATCTGACGCTTGTACGTGCAGAGCCGCATGCCGGTGCGTTTGTTCGTGTGCCGTCAGATATTTTTGAACGCGTTGCGCCGGTGAGCCGTTATAACCCTGAGCTTGCCGTCAGCGACCGCGATATCCCGGGCATGAAACGTGATCCTGAACTGCGTCGTCAGCGTCGCGAAGCACGCGCTGCAGCGCGCGACGATCTGAAGGCCCGCTATTCAGCCTGGCGCGCGAACTGGCAGCGTCCGGACTTACACAACCGGGAACGCTGGCAGGCGATACATGACGAGTGCAGGATGCGTAAGGCACGTATCCGCGCACAGCAACGCGATCCTCTCGTGCGGAAGCTGCATTATCACATTGCGGAGCTGCAGCGCATGCAGGCACTCATTGCGCTGAAAGAGAGTGTGAAAGCGGAACGACTGGAGCTTATCGGGCAGGGGAAATGGTATCCGCCGTCTTACCGGCAGTGGGTTGAAGTGGAAGCGCTGAAAGGTGACAGGGCTGCGATATCGCAGCTGAGGGGATGGGATTACCGGGATCGTCGTCATGATAATACGCAGTCGACGTCCAACCAGCGTTGCGTGGTGCTTTGCGAACCGGGAAGCGCACCGCTGTACTACAATATGCCAGGCCTTAAGCCTGCCTTACAGAAAAACGGCAGCATCCGGTTCAGCGATACTGATACCGGGCAGCACGTCTGTACCGATTACGGCGATCGGGTGGTGTTCAGAAACGGCAGTGATTTTGCGTCCCTTCAGCGTGAGCTAAACCGGGTATCCCCTGTGCTTTTCGCCAGGGACCCGAAGATGGGCTTTGCTCCGGAAGGGAATGACATACAGTTTAACCAGGCGCTTGCTGAGATGGTGGGCTGGTATAATGTGTACCGTGCGGGAGAAGAGGATCAGGTCCGTATCAGCCGACCGGATGTGGACAGAATGCGTGAGCAGTGCGAAGCGTTTTTCCGTAACGCAGAGGCGGAGCAGAATACACCGGCATACATCTCACATGAGCCACGTAACGACTGGAAGCCACCTTCTCCGCGTTAGCATGAGCAGGCGCACTAAACCTCTTTACGCAAGCCATTCATCATGGTTGACACTAACTTATATTAGCGTAATATTATTTTTGAGCGGGAAGCCAACTGCATTAGGGTGCAATAGTTGGTGGATGAACCCCATAGAAGCCCTAACTTCTGTGCCTGGGTGAGACCTCAGCACCTTTAGTCTGAAGGTGTTTAATATAAAAAGACAACATTATTAGCCGCAGTGTTCATCATTGCGGCTTTTTGTTATCTGCAATACAGCAACTTCCCTCTGCGGTGTTTGTTCAGCCCCTTTGCTTCTGTGTGCATAAAGTTCCAGAGAACCTTTCCATCCCAGGGTGCAACAACTACCAGCATTTGCTGCCTCTGCTTGTATGTGCCGATAAAGATATAACGCACCATTTCATCGTCATACATTGTTTCCCATATCTCGTAGGGATGCTCAAGTGTGTCGAGTGCCAGCTTTACGTAACGTTCACGTGCGTCTACGCGCTTCTCCACAATGTGGGCAAGCTTATCGCGTACAATACACATGTTTCCTATATGCGTTGCCTTAATAACTGCAGACATTTCTGGCGAGCTGAAACCCATATGTGCTTCCAGGAACGCCAGGGCTTCTTCAGCTGTACTCCCTGCGACGATCTCTTCTGGTTGATCACGACGTTCTTCAGCTTCAAGGTTCCTGAGGTCTTTCAGGTCCAAATCTTTAAAGGTTGGTAATCCATTGAGAGCTTTAGCCATTCTTATTGTTAAATCCGCCATTTATACGCAGATGAGCAGGATATCATTACACTTCCCGGGTCGCCAGAACAGGCAGACCGAATAACACCGAAGGCAAGGCAGAAGCAGGCATAAGATAATTAAAGAAAAAAGGCCGCGCAAGCGGCCTTTTTTTATCAACGAGAAAGATTCGGCCACTTAACTGAGGCGGAGCCCTGCTGGGTTCGAATAATTGTTGTTTGAGCGATGTCCTGGCCGCTATCTCCGGAAGGCTAATATTACGCAGAATTGCATCTGTAGGTATCATCGCTTCCGGTGCGGCTGTTTCATCAGTCTCAGGTTTGTTGAGCGTGATATAGCGTAAGGTAAGTTCTGCCATGGTTGTGGTTTTGATAACTTCCAGTGCTTCCTCCCACAGACTTTTTTCACGCCCGCGGCGGTCCATGTCATATTCTGTCATCAGGTTGTGCGCTTCCTGGCGGTTGGCCAGCCGCCAGGAAGGTGGCGATCGCTTTCCACGGCTCTCCTCTTGACTTCTTTTTGCGGCGGGATGGTTTTCCGGACGGGGCAGGATTAGGCGAATGGCCTCGGCCTCCGTCCGGGCAACGGCCACGATCCCAACTCCTTCAATAAACCCTTTGGTCGTGTTTGCACTGTGCAGGGGGTAAAAGGGGGCCGCTTGGAAAACGGAAAATATCCTACGTTAAGCCTATTTTTTGAGCTGGCATGACGGGCAGCTATGAGCGAAGTATAGTCATTCGCCCTATCTCTTTTGTCGCACTTTCAACAAGGGGGTCGCTTGGAAAGCGGAACGAGGTCAGTCTCCGCCCGGACTGCTCAGCTCTTTAAACAGCAAAAGAGAGGCATCTTATGAGAAGGGATTGTTCAGTATGTCAGGGCAGACTGCTTTTTCATCCGCAGGTACTGAGGGTAAATGCTCAATTCCGGTACGATTCTTACTCTATAGCCAGACAGAATTCAGCATTGTGCTGAACCCGAATCTTTTTTTACTCTGACAGGCCTGTTCATCAGAACCCTGAAAAAACAATTTTCCCGTTCACATTTTTATTTTCCATGTCCTCATGAGCCCGGCGAAGTGCTTTTGTAGTGGTCATTCAATCCTTGTAACATCAGGATGATCCTGGTGTCAGTGAAAATACGAAATCAACACGTTGGTATCATTACCCACCTGTAAACTGACGTCGGCATTTTGAATCTCACTTCGGCGTGCCCCCTCCGAATGGCGCAAAACATTTCGTGGTATGGCATGATAGCACCCGAAGAGAGTCAATTCAGGGTGGTAAATGTGAAACCAGTAACGCTATACGATGTCGCAGAGTATGCCGGTGTCTCTTATCAGACCGTTTCCCGCGTGATGAACCAGGCCAGCCACGTCTCTGCGAAAACGCGGGAAAAGGTGGAAGCGGCGATGGCGCAGCTGAACTACATTCCCAACCGCGTGGCACAACAACTGGCGGGCAAACAGTCGTTGCTGATTGGCGTTGCTACCTCCAGTCTGGCCCTGCACGCGCCGTCGCAAATTGTCGCGGCGATTAAATCTCGCGCCGATCAACTGGGTGCCAGCGTGGTGGTGTCGATGGTAGAACGAAGCAGCGTCGAAGCCTGTAAAGCGGCGGTACATAACCTTCTCGCGCAACGCGTCAGTGGTCTGATCATTAACTATCCGCTGGATGACGAGGATGCCATTGCTGTGGAAGCTGCCTGCGCTAATGTTCCGGCCCTATTTCTTGATGTCTCTGACCAGACTCCCATCAACAGTATTATTTTTTCCCATGAAGACGGTACGCGACTGGGTGTGGAGCATCTGATCGCATTGGGTCACCAGCAAATCGCGTTGTTAGCCGGTCCATTAAGTTCTGTCTCGGCGCGTCTGCGTCTGGCGGACTGGCATAAATATCTCACACGCAATCAAATTCATCCGATAGCGGAACGGGAAGGCGACTGGAGTGCCATGTCCGGTTTTCAACAAACTATGCAAATGCTGAATGAGGGCATCGTTCCCACTGCGATGCTGGTTGCCAACGATCAGATGGCGCTGGGCGCAATGCGCGCTATTACCGAGTCCGGGCTGCGCGTTGGTGCGGATATCTCGGTAGTGGGATACGACGATACCGAAGACAGCTCGTGTTATATCCCGCCGTTAACCACCATCAAACAGGATTTTCGCCTGCTGGGGAAAACTAGCGTGGACCGCTTGCTGAAACTCTCTCAGGGCCAGGCGGTGAAGAGCAATCAGCTGTTGCCCGTCTCACTGGTGAAAAGAAAAACCACCCTACCGCCCAATACGCAAACCACCTCTCCCCGCACGTTGGCAGATTCCTTAATGCAGCTGGCACGACAAGTTTCCCGACTTGAAAGCGGGCAGTGAGCGCAACGCAATTAATGTGAGTCAGCTCACTCATTAGGCACCCCAGGCTTTACACTCTATGTGTCCGGCTCGTATGTTATGCGAAAATGTGAGCGGATAACAATTCACACAGGATACAACTATGACAATGATTACGGATTCACTGGCCGTCGTATTACAACGTCGTGACTGGGAAAACCCTGGCGTTACCCAACTTAATCGCCTTGCGGCACATCCCCCTTTCGCCAGCTGGCGTAATAGCGAAGAGGCTCGCACCGATCGCCCTTCCCAAGAGTCGCGCAGCCTGAATGGTGAATGGCGCTTTGCCTGGTTCCCGGCACCAGAAGCGGTACCAGAAAGCTGGCTGGAGCGCGATCTTCCTGACGCCGATACTGTCATCGTCCCCTCAAACTGGCAGATGCACGGTTACGATGCGCCTATCTACACCAACGTGACCTATCCCATTGCGGTCAATCCGCCGTATGTTCCCACGGAGAATCCGACGGGTTGTTACTCGCTCACATTTAATATTGATGAAAGCTGGCTACAGGAAGGCCAGACGCGAATTATTTTTGATGGTGTTAACTCGGCGTTTCATTTGTGGTGCAACGGGCGCTGGGTCGGTTACGGACAGGACAGTCGTTTGCCGTCTGAATTTGACCTGAGCGCATTTTTACACGCCGGAGAAAACCGCCTCGCGGTGATGGTGCTGCGCTGGAGTAACGGCAATTATCTGGAAGATCAGGATATGTGGCGGATGAGCGGCATTTTCCGTGACGTCTCGTTGCTGCACAAACCGACCACACAAATCAGCGATTTCCATGTTGTTACTCACTTTAATGATGATTTCAGCCGCGCTGTACTGGAGGCAAAAGTTCAGATGTACGGCGTGCTGCGCGATGAGCTGAGGGTGACGGTTTCTTTGTGGCAGGGTGAAACACAGGTCGCCAGCGGCACCGCGCCTTTCGGCGGTGAAATTATCGATGAGCGTGGCGGTTATGCCAATCGCGTCACGCTACGTCTGAACGTCGAAAAACCGGCGCTGTGGAGCGCCGAAATCCCGAATCTCTACCGTGCGGTGATTGAACTGCACACCGCCGACGGCATGCTGATTGAAGCAGAAGCCTGCGATGTCGGTTTCCGCGAGGTGCGGATTGAAAATGGCCTGCTGCTGCTGAACGGCAAGCCGTTGTTGATTCGCGGTGTTAACCGTCACGAGCATCATCCTCTGCATGGTCAGGTCATGGATGAGCAGACGATGGTGCAGGATATCCTGCTGATGAAGCAGAACAACTTTAACGCCGTGCGCTGTTCGCATTATCCGAATCATCCGCTGTGGTACACGTTGTGCGACCGCTACGGCCTGTACGTGGTGGATGAAGCCAATATTGAAACCCACGGCATGGTGCCAATGAATCGTCTGACCGATGATCCGCTCTGGCTACCCGCGATGAGCGAACGCGTAACGCGAATGGTGCAGCGCGATCGTAATCACCCGAGTGTGATCATCTGGTCGCTGGGGAATGAATCAGGCCACGGTGCTAATCACGATGCGCTCTATCGCTGGATTAAATCTGTCGATCCTTCCCGCCCGGTACAGTATGAAGGCGGCGGAGCCGACACCTCCGCAACCGATATTATTTGCCCGATGTACGCGCGTGTGGATGAAGACCAGCCCTTCCCGGCTGTGCCGAAATGGTCCATCAAAAAATGGCTTTCGCTGCCTGGAGAACTGCGTCCGCTGATCCTTTGCGAATATGCCCACGCAATGGGTAACAGTCTTGGTGGCTTCGCTAAATACTGGCAGGCGTTTCGTCAATACCCCCGTTTACAGGGCGGCTTCGTCTGGGACTGGGTCGATCAATCGCTGATTAAATATGATGAAAACGGCAACCCGTGGTCGGCTTACGGCGGTGATTTTGGCGATACGCCGAACGATCGCCAGTTCTGCATGAACGGTCTGGTCTTTGCAGACCGCACGCCGCATCCAGCGCTGACAGAAGCAAAACACCAGCAGCAGTTTTTCCAGTTCCGTTTATCCGGGCAAACCATCGAAGTGACCAGCGAATACCTGTTCCGTCATAGCGATAACGAGCTCCTGCGCTGGATGGTGGCGCTGGATGGCAAGCTGCTGACAAGCGGTGAAGTGCCTCTGGATGTCGCTCCACAAGGAAAACAGTTGATTGAACTGCCTGAACTACCGCAGCCGGAGAGCACCGGGCAACTCTGGCTAACGGTTCACGTAGTGCAACCGAACGCGACCACATGGTCAGCAGCCGGGCACATCAGCGCCTGGCAGCAATGGCGTCTGGCGGAAAACCTCAGCGTGACACAACCCTCCGCGCCCCACGCCATCCCGCAACTGACCACCAGCGAAACGGATTTTTGCATCGAACTTGGTAATAAGCGTTGGCAATTTAACCGGTTGTCAGGTCTTCTTTCACAAATGTGGATCGGCGATGAAAAACAACTGCTGACGCCGCTGCGCGATCAATTCACCCGTGCACCGCTGGATAATGACATTGGCGTAAGTGAAACGACCCGCATTGACCCTAACGCCTGGGTCGAACGCTGGAAGGCGGCGGGCCATTACCAGGCCGAAGCAGCGTTGTTGCAGTGCACGGCAGATACACTTGCCGACGCGGTGCTGATTACGACCGCCCACGCGTGGCAGCATCAGGGGAAAACCTTATTTATCAGCCGGAAAACTTACCGGATTGATGGTAGTGGTCAAATGGCGATTACCGTTGATGCTGAAGTGGCAAGCGATACGCCGCATCCGGCGCGGATTGGCCTGACCTGCCAGCTGGCGCAGGTCGCAGAGCGAGTAAACTGGCTCGGATTAGGACCGCAAGAAAATTATCCCGACCGTCTTACTGCGGCCTGTTTTGACCGCTGGGACTTGCCATTGTCAGACATGTATACTCCGTACGTTTTCCCGAGCGAAAACGGTCTGCGCTGCGGGACGCGCGAATTGAGTTATGGCCCACACCAGTGGCGCGGCGACTTCCAGTTCAACATCAGCCACTACAGCCAACAACAACTGATGGAAACCAGTCATCGCCATCTGCTGCACGCGGAAGAAGGCACATGGCTGAATATCGACGGTTTCCATATGGGAATTGGTGGCGACGACTCCTGGAGCCCGTCAGTGTCGGTGGAATTCCAGCTGAGCGCCGGTCGCTACCATTACCAGTTGGTCTGGTGTCAAAAATAATAATAACCAGGCAGACCATGTCTGCCCGTATTTTGCGTAAGGAAATCCATTATGTACTATTTAAAAAACACAAACTTTTGGATGTTCGGTTTATTCTTTTTCTTTTACTTTTTTATCATGGGAGCCTACTTCCCGTTTTTCCCGATTTGGCTACATGACATCAACCATATCAGCAAAAGTGATACGGGTATTATTTTTGCCGCTATTTCTCTGTTCTCGATATTATTCCAACCGCTGTTTGGTCTGATTTCTGACAAACTCGGACTGCGAAAATACCTGCTGTGGATTATTACCGGCATGTTAGTGATGTTTGCGCCGTTCTTTATTTTTATCTTCGGGCCACTGTTACAATACAACATTTTAGTAGGAGCGATTGTTGGTGGTATTTATCTTGGCTTTTGTTTTAACGCCGGTGCGCCAGCAGTAGAGGCATTTATCGAGAAAGTCAGCCGTCGTAGTAATTTCGAATTTGGTCGCGCGCGGATGTTTGGCTGTGTTGGCTGGGCGATGTGTGCCTCGATTGTCGGCATCATGTTTACCATCAATAATCAGTTTGTTTTCTGGCTGGGTTCTGGCTGTGCATTCATCCTCGCCGTTTTGCTCTTTTTCGCCAAAACAGATGCGCCCTCTTCCGCCACGGTTGCCAATGCGGTAGGTGCCAACCATTCGGCATTTAGCCTTAAGCTGGCGCTGGAACTGTTCAGACAGCCAAAACTGTGGTTTTTGTCACTGTATGTTATTGGCGTCTCCTGCACCTACGATGTTTTTGACCAACAGTTTGCTAATTTCTTTACTTCTTTTTTTGCCAACGGTGAACAGGGTACGCGGGTATTTGGCTACGTAACGACAATGGGCGAATTACTTAACGCCTCGATTATGTTCTTTGCGCCGCTGATCATTAATCGCATCGGTGGGAAAAACGCCCTGCTGCTGGCAGGCACTATTATGTCAGTACGTATTATTGGCTCATCGTTCGCTACCTCAGCACTGGAAGTGGTTATTCTGAAAACGCTGCATATGTTTGAAGTACCGTTCCTGCTGGTGGGCTGCTTTAAATATATTACCAGCCAGTTTGAAGTGCGTTTTTCAGCGACGATTTATCTGGTCTGTTTCTGCTTCTTTAAGCAACTGGCGATGATTTTTATGTCTATTCTGGCGGGCAATATGTATGAAAGCATCGGTTTCCAGGGCGCTTACCTGGTGCTGGGTCTGGTGGCGCTGGGCTTCACCTTAATTTCCGTGTTCACGCTTAGCGGCCCCGGCCCACTTTCCCTGCTGCGTCGCCAGGTGAATGAAGTCGCTTAAGAAATTAATGTCGGATACGGCGCGAGCGCCTTATCCGACCAACTTATCAGGACGGAATGTTAAAAATGAACATGTCGATGACAGAAAAAATAAAAGCAGGCAAGCTATTTACCGATATGTGCGAAGGCTTACCTGAAAAAAGACTTCGTGGGAAAACATTAATGTATGAGTTCAATCACTCGCTTCCATCAGAAGTTGAAAAAAGGGTAATGACTCCAACTTATTGATAGTGTTTTATGTTCAGATAATGCCCGATGACTTTGTCATGCAGCTCCACCGATTTTGAGAGCGACAGCGACTTCCGTCCCAGCCGTGCCAGGTGCTGCCTCAGATTCAGGTTATGCCGCTCAATTCGCTGCGTATATCGCTTGCTGATTACGTGCAGCTTTCCCTTCAGGCGGGATTCATACAGCGGCCAGCCATCCGTCATCCATATCACCACGTCAAAGGGTGACAGCAGGCTCATAAGGGATCGTCTCAGAAAACGGAAAATAAAGCACGTTAAGCCGGTGGCAGTGGTCGCAACGGTCTGAACTTGCCTGCGCCGACCTTGGTGCTGCTGCGCCAGAGGTAATCGCCGGTCAGATTGATGTGTTCCCACCCCAGCGGTGACAGGTATTGAAACAGCGTCTCGTCTACCGGTTTGCCGTGCCCGTTCAAAGCATTGGTTGCCCGTTCCAGATAGGCCGTGTTCCAAAGCACGATGGCCGCCGTTACCAGATTGAGGCCGCTGGCCCGGTAGCGTTGTTGCTCAAAACTGCGGTCGCGGATTTCGCCCAGTCGGTTGAAGAACACCGCCCTGGCCAGCGCGTTGCGCGCCTCGCCTTTGTTGAGTCCGGCCTGCACGCGGCGGCGCAGCTCCACGCTTTGCAGCCAATCCAGTATGAACAACGTGCGCTCAATGCGCCCCAGCTCGCGCAGTGCAACGGCCAGTCCGTTCTGACGCGGATAGCTGCCGAGCTTGCGCAACATCAGCGAGGCCGTCACCGTACCCTGCTTGATCGAAGTGGCGAACCGCAAGATTTCATCCCAATGGGCGCGTATCTGCTTGATGTTCAGCCGGTCGCTGCTAATCATCGGCTTGAGCGCGTCATAGGCGGCATCGCCCTTTGGGATGAATAGCTTGGTGTCGCCCAGGTCTCGGATACGTGGCGCGAATCGGAAGCCCAGTAGGTGCATCAGGCCGAAGACATGATCGGTAAGGCGATCAATGACAAGGTGCGGATGTATGGCCGCATCGGCCAAGCCTTGCTGGAAGCCAAACAGAGCGGCGGCGATCCGTTCGCCGCCATCGAGGCCGTAATGCCGTGGGATACCTTCGCCGCCAGCGTCACGGAGGCGCAAAAGCTCGCGCAGCCGGAGAGCTTCGACTTTCTGCATCGCATCGGTGAAAGCTACGCCACGTTGCGCCGCTACGCGCCGCAGTTCCTGGACGTACTTAAGTTACGGGCGGCACCAGCCGCCAAGGGCGTACTCGATGCCATCGAGGTGCTTCGCGGCATGAACAGCGACAACGCCCGCAAGGTGCCCGCCGACGCGCCGACCGCATTCATCAAGCCACGCTGGGCGAAACTGGTGCTCACGGACGATGGCATTGACCGGCGCTACTACGAGCTGTGCGCCCTGTCAGAGCTAAAGAACGCGCTGCGATCAGGCGATGTCTGGGTGCAGGGTTCGCGCCAGTTCAAGGACTTTGATGAGTACCTGGTGCCGGCCGAGAAGTTCGCTACTCTGAAGCTGGCCAACGAATTGTCGCTGGCAGTGGCCACCGATTGCGATCAGTATTTGCACGACCGACTGGCATTGCTGGAACAGCAGCTTGCCACCGTCAACCGCATGGCGGCGGCCAATGATCTGCCGGATGCCATCATTACCGAGTCCGGCCTGAAGATCACGCCGCTGGACGCGGCGGTGCCGGAGACCGCACAAGCCCTAATCGACCAGTCGGCGATGCTGCTGCCACACGTCAAGATTACCGAACTGCTGATGGAAGTTGATGAGTGGACAGGCTTCACCCGGCATTTCACGCATCTGAAGACCGGCGACACGGCCAAGGACAAAACCTTGCTGCTGACGACGATCCTGGCTGATGGCATCAATCTCGGGCTAACCAAGATGGCCGAGTCCTGCCCAGGCACGACTTACGCCAAGCTGTCGTGGCTGCAAGCCTGGCACATCCGGGATGAAACGTACTCAACGGCGCTGGCCGAACTGGTCAACGCGCAGTTCCGGCAATCCTTTGCCGGAAACTGGGGCGATGGCACCACGTCATCGTCGGATGGCCAAAATTTCAGAACCGGCAGCAAAGCGGAGAGCACCGGGCATATCAACCCGAAGTATGGAAGCAGTCCAGGCCGGACGTTTTATACCCATATCTCCGACCAGTACGCGCCCTTCAGCACCAAGGTAGTCAACGTCGGCGTGCGTGATTCAACCTATGTGCTCGATGGCCTGCTGTACCACGAGTCGGACTTGCGGATCGAGGAGCACTACACCGACACAGCGGGCTTTGCCGGAAGCCTGAAACTGCTGCTGATGCTTGTTCTTGGCGGCGTTGAATAGTTTGCCAATGATGCGGTCGTGCAGGTCGATGATTTCGTCGGTGACGGTGGCCATACCTTCAATGGCCAGCGAAACCAGAGTGGCATAGCGTCGTTGCATCTCGAACTTTGCCAGATCGGCAGGCGTCATCTGCCCACCCTCACGGGCGATCTTGAGCAGGCGGTTCTGGTGAACTTGTCGCTCGATGCCTGCGGGAAGGTCAAGCGCCTGCCAAGCCTTGAGGCGCTCGATGTGTTCAAGCATATGCCGAGAGTTCGGCTTGACGGGCGACTGGCGCAGCCATGCCAGCCACGTCAATTTGCTGCCGTCCTTGCGCTTGAGAAGTTCGTCCAGGCGCTGACGGTGGAGCGATAACAAAGAATCGGTCAACGCCGCGTAAATACGCCGGTTGGCACGGGTGATGGCCTCGGCGCTCGCGCGCTCGATGGCATTCATGGCGGGCAGGATGATGCTCTGCCGCCGCAGGTTTTCGACAAGGGTGCTGGCCAGCACAATCCCTTTATCGGTCTGCAAGGCCAGCTCGGTCAATGTATGCACGGCTGCCGGTAGTGACTCATGGTGAAGGGCTTGAACCCGAACACCGTTTGCAGCTCGACCAAGTGCTCCCGCCGCGTCTGCTCGCGCTGGCCGTAATCGTTCCAACTTTCCACCGGCACCTTGAGTTGTGCGGCCACCATGCGCAACAGGGGCGGAAACGGAGGCTCATCGATGCCCAAGAAGATGCCAGGGAATCGCAAGTAGCAAAGCTGCACGGCGAAGCCCAATCGATTCGCAGCGCCGCGACGCTGGCGGATCACCGATAGGTCGGTTTCGTTGAACGTGTAGTGCCGTATCAGTTCGTCTTTGGCATCTGGTAGTGCCAGCAGGCTTTCGCGCTCGGTGGCGGACAGGATTGAGCGGCGCGGCATGATCAGTCTTCCCGCAGGTACTGGTACAAGGTTTCGCGACTGATGCCGAAGTCACGGGCCACCAAGGTTTTTTGATCGCCTGCCGCGACTCGCTGTTTCAACTTGGCAATTTGTTCGCTGTTCAGCGATTTCTTTCGTCCCCGGTAGGCACCGCGCTGCTTGGCCAGCACGATTCCCTCGCGCTGGCGTTCGCGGATCAGTGCGCGCTCGAACTCCGCAAAAGCCCCCATGACCGACAGCATCAAATTGGCCATCGGTGAGTCATCGCCGGTGAACGCCAGCCCTTCTTTGACAAACTCCATCCGCACGCCCCGTTGTGTCAGCCCCTGAACGATGCGGCGCAGGTCATCGAGATTGCGTGCCAACCTGTCCATGCTGTGCACCACCACGGTGTCGCCCTCGCGCACAAAGGCCAGCAGCCTTTCAAGTTCGGGACGTTGCGTGTCCTTGCCGGAAGCCTTATCGGTGAATACCTTACCGACTTCGATTTGCTCCAGTTGCCGATCAGGGTTCTGGTCGAAGCTGCTGACGCGGATATAGCCAATGCGTTGACCTTGCAAGGTGCCTCCAAAGGTAAAAGTGTCAGGATGAAATCCATTACCCTTGGCGGCTTGTGTCAATAAATACAAACTACAACTCTATTCTGACGTGCTTGTCATTTTCAGAAGGTGACTGCACGGAATATCAAGAGTCGGCTGCACAGTCTTTTCTGATCTGTGGTCGTCTCAGAAAACGGAAAATAAAGCACGCTAAGCTGTGGAAGCCCCTGCCAAGCTCGTTCCACCTTGCAACGACGCAATCAGCGGACACGAAACATTCCCCTGCCGCGAATGGCAGGCGCACACGAGTTCAGACAGCACGGTTTCCATGCGCGCCAAGTCGGCCATCTTCTCGCGCACGTCCTTGAGCTTGTGTTCGGCCAGGCTGCTGGCCTCCTCGCAGTGGGTGCCATCGTCGAGCCGCAACAGCTCGGCAATCTCGTCCAGACTGAACCCCAGCCGCTGTGCCGATTTCACGAATTTCACCCGAACCACGTCCGCCTCCCCATAGCGGCGGATGCTGCCGTAAGGCTTGTCCGGTTCCGGCAACAGGCCCTTGCGCTGATAGAAGCGGATTGTCTCCACGTTGACCCCGGCCGCCTTGGCAAAAACGCCAATGGTCAGGTTTTCCAAATTATTTTCCATATCGCTTGACTCCGTACATGAGTACGGAAGTAAGGTTACGCTATCCAATCCAAATTCAAAAGGGCCAACGTATGTCTGAACCACAAAACGGGCGCGGTGCGCTCTTCGCCGGCGGGCTGGCCGCCATTCTTGCATCGACCTGCTGCCTGGGGCCGCTAGTACTGGTCGCCCTGGGCTTCTCCGGTGCTTGGATCGGCAACCTGACGGTGCTGGAACCCTATCGACCGTTGTTCATCGGCGCGGCGCTAGTGGCGCTGTTCTTCGCCTGGAAGCGGATTTACCGGCCCGTGCAGGCATGCAAGCCAGGTGAGGTCTGCGCGATTCCGCAGGTGCGCGCCACCTACAAGCTGATTTTCTGGATCGTGGCCGTGCTGGTCCTGGTCGCGCTTGGATTTCCCTATGTCGTTCCATTTTTCTATTAACCAGGAGTTCATCATGAAGAAACTGTTTGCCTCCCTTGCCCTCGCCGCCGCTGTTGCCCCGGTGTGGGCCGCCACGCAGACGGTCACCTTGGCCGTTCCTGGCATGACCTGCGCGACTTGTCCTATCACCATTAAAAAGGCCTTGAGCAAGGTCGACGGTGTTAGCAAGACCGAGGTCGACTTCTCAACCAAGCTTGCCGTCGTAACGTTTGACGATGCGAAGACCAACGTCCAGGCGCTTAGCAAGGCGACGACGGATGTAGGCTACCCATCTGAGCTGAAGAAGTAAGGCAACAAATAACGGCAGCATCGCTAGAACCACGGCAGAGATGCCGCTCAGGCGATTCTGCCGGTCGTCATCGCGTGAGCAGCCTGTAAACGACCCACGGAGCCTGTTCCCTGAAGCGCACAACCGATTCAGTGACCGAGGCGTCGTACTAGTTGGCTTGGGCACAACGGATAAAAGAGAGAGCGGAATGCAAGAGTTAAACGAAGTTGGTTTGAGCGTGGCGGGAATGACTTGCCCAAGTTGTACAAGGCACGTTGAGGACGCGCTGCTGGCGGTCCCCGGCGTAACGCGAGCGGCTGTCGATTATCCATCGAACAAGGCGCAAGTCACAGGCAATAGGCTTGACGTGTCCGCGCTCGTAGCAGCAGTGGGCGCCCTTGGTTACGGTGCTACGCCTACAGACGAATTTGAAAGCAAAGAGCGCAGTGTTGAACAGCCAGGACTCCTTGGCAAAGCCGCCCAGTGGCTGAGCGGCGAGCGCGCGGTGGAGAAACCGGCAGGTCAGCTGCATGTGGCGATCATCGGTACTGGCGGCGCCGCTGTGGCAGCAGCGCTGAAGGCAGCTGAAAACGGTGCCCGTGTCACCCTGATCGAGCGGGGAACTATCGGCGGCACCTGCGTCAACGTGGGCTGCGTCCCTTCTAAGATCATGATTCGGGCAGCGCATATCGCTCATCTGCGACGCGAAAGTCCTTTTGACGTGGGACTGTCGGCAACGCCCCCAGTTGTCCTGCGTGACCGTCTGCTGGCGCAACAGCAGGCCCGTGTGGACGAGCTGCGTCATGCTAAATATGAAAGCATCCTCGAAAGCAATCCGTCGATCAATCTGGTGCGAGGCAGCGCCCGATTCAAGGATGGCCAAACGCTTATCGTGGAAGCGGCAGAAGGTGACACTCGCGAAGTGGCCTTCGATCGCTGTCTCATTGCCACTGGTGCAAGCGCTGCCATCCCGCCGTTGCCTGGTCTTGCAGGAACGCCATATTGGACGTCCACCGAAGCCCTGGTTAGCGAAGCCATTCCTAAACGGCTGGCAGTAATTGGCGCCTCGGTCGTAGCACTGGAACTGGCACAAGCGTTTGCGCGCTTGGGCAGCGAGGTGACGGTCCTGGCCCGGCGCACCTTGTTTGCCAGTGACGACCCTGCCATTGGCGAGGCCGTGACTGCAGCTTTCCGTGCGGAAGGCATCACGGTGCTGACACAGACGCAGGCGAGTGCCGTGACCTATTGCGACCGCCAATTCATCCTGACGACCGCGCAGGGCGAGTTAAAGGTGGATCAATTGCTTGTTGCCACCGGCCGCACGCCAAATACCGCAAGCCTGAATCTCGAGCGCGCAGGTGTGACGTTTGACTCGCAACATCGCATCCTGATCGATCAAGGCATGCGCACGAGTGCTTCGAACATTTACGCAGCTGGCGACTGCACTGACCAGCCTCAGTACGTCTACGTTGCAGCCGCGGCTGGTACCCGGGCTGGCATTAATATGACCGGCGGCGACGTAAAGCTCGATCTCGACGCCATGCCGGCAGTCGTGTTCACCGATCCGCAAGTTGCCACGGTAGGCTACAGTGAAGCAGAGGCCCAGCGCATTGGTCTGCAAACCGAAAGCCGTACGCTCACGCTCGACAATGTGCCGCGTGCACTCGCCAACTTCGATACCCGCGGCTTTATCAAGCTTGTTGCTGAGGCAGGGTCCGGACGCATTCTCGGAGTCCAGGCTGTGACACCGGAAGCAGGCGAAATCATCCAGACTGCCGCGATTGCCATCCGGGCCCGCATGACCGTCCAGGATCTGGCTAACCAGCTTTTCCCTTACCTCACCATGGTTGAAGGTCTCAAACTGGTGGCACAGACTTTTTCGAAGGATGTGACACAGCTATCGTGCTGTGCCGGCTAAACCTTGGGCACCAAAACAGGGACAGAGGAGTTTTTATGTTTTGTGACATCAGACTTAAATTACGCCGTGTACGCGCGTGCTTGACGATCGTACTGGCAAGTACCGCAACGTTAGGCATGCCAAACCAAGCGTTGGCGGCTTATGATTTTTCTAAGCTCGGCGCCGCGATTGAAACATTGTCGCCAGAGACCGTCAGTGATTGGGAAAAGAAGGCCAGGGCTGGCGATGCCATGGCTCAGAACATCATGGGTCTTGCGTACAAATGCGGTATGGGCGTAAAGCAAAACCACGCGGCATCGATCCAGTGGTTCCGCAGGGCGGCCGAGCAGGGTGAAGCCGATGCACAGTTCAACCTCGGGCGCCTCTACGGAAGTGAAGTCGACGGTATGTATAAGAATGGGCGTGCGGCTCCTGCCAACGATGCAGAGGCTTTCAAGTGGTACCGCCTCGCTGCCGAGCAGGGACACACGCAGGCTCAAGTCAGGCTGGCCCAGCTGTTTGCAAAGGGTCTTACCGACATCGCGCCCGACCAGGTGCAGGCATACCAGTGGATGAGTCTGGCCGCAGCGTCGGGAGAACCGACAGCAGCAAAAGTCGTTGCAGACTATGCAGCTCAAATGAAGCCCGAACAGTTACAGCAAGCCCAGCTGCTGGCCGAGG
This sequence comes from Escherichia sp. ESNIH1, assembly GCA_002918705.1. Lineage (GTDB taxonomy): Bacteria > Pseudomonadota > Gammaproteobacteria > Enterobacterales > Enterobacteriaceae > Pseudescherichia. Next base: position 17,344 of record PQKR01000015.1, read on the forward strand.
AATGGCAACGCCGGCAAGGCACAAAGTAATTCGTCTTTGTTAAGCGCAGGACGTAACCGCCGAGTAAGGTTTATCCCGGTTGATCGCTGCCCGATATAACAGGTGGAAAATGGACAAGACTATTTATTCCAAAAAGATTGCCGAAAGCCTTTCATCTGGCAATCATCCTAAAGAGTTCGCAACGCTCTTTGTCGCGCTGCTCCGACAGCTAGCGATGGGGGGACCTGTATCACGCGAAAAGCTCGCCGGCGCACTCGGATGGTCTGGAGCGAGAGTTGCAACGGTACTTGAGCAGGCACCTGGTACGGAATATGACGACGAGGCCAATATCATTGGACTGGGGCTGACACTACGTGAAACCTCTCACGTTTTTGAGGTGGATGGCCGTCATTTGTACACATGGTGTGCGCTGGACACCTTGATGTTTCCCGCCTTGACCGGCAAGATTGCCCGTGTCACTTCCCGCTGCGCCGCCACCGGTAGGCCGATCACTCTCACCGTTGCACCAGAAGCAGTGCTTCATGTCGAACCGGCAGAAGCAATGGTTTCACTGCGAACTCCGGATACTTCGCCCGACATTCGTTGTTCGTTTTGCTGTCATGTGCATTTCTTTGCGTCTCCGTCTATTGCAAATTCGTGGGCTTCGACCCACCAAGGGATTGAGGTCGTGCCTGTCGAGAGTGCGTTCGACCTTGGTCATGATGTCGCGCTTAAGCTGCTAGAGGACTGCGAGGAAAGCCCAGTATGAATGCGTACTCGATATCGAAGCTGGCTGATGATGCTTGCGTCAGCGTGCATGTCGTGCGCGACTACATGATACGCGGCTTGTTGCACCCTGCTCGGCGAACCGAAAGTGGCTAGAACATTTTCGATGACAAAACACTCGGAAGGCTGCGGTTTCTCCGCGCAGCCTTCGAGTCCGGAATTGGGCTCGACGAACTGGCGCGACTTTGCAAAGCATTGGACGCAGACGATAGCGAAAGCCTGGACCGATGCGTCGAGCGCGTGCGATGGAAGATCGACGTGCGTCGAACAGTTTTGACTGTCGTCGAGGCCTCTTTGAATGAAATGGCGGCCGGTGCAGCTACTTGAGGTCCGGCCGGTAAAAGCGTTGGAATTAGCCACTTCGTATATAATATATTGATTAATATAGCTTTTTCGATGAATGTTTGACTAAAGCCTTTATCGCGACAGTGACTCCTGAAGCTGCTTAAACTGCCCCTGAATCACCGCTTTTTCCTGAAGAATCAACTTGTTCTCATCGGACAGAACTTCCGCTCTATTCTGAGAGGCTTTCAGATCCGTTTTGGTGACCTCTAATGCTTGGGATAGTACGGCCACCTGCTTATCGGCATCTGCTTTCTGGCTTGCGAGTGCGGCAATATTATCCGCCAATTGTTTGCTTTCATGCTTCCGCTCCCGGTTTTTTGCCGAGGCGTCGTTAAGTTGATGCTCCAAGTTCTGGATATCGGCCACTTGCCTATCCAAGGTGCTTTTGTGCATCGCATTGGCCTGTTCGAGCTCATGCGTTTGTCGTTGTAATTGCGCATTAGTGTCTATCAGCTCGGACGCTCTTGACTCGGCTTGGATGAGCCGGTTTTGCAGGTCTTGAATCTGGTCTTTCAGGCCCCGGTTAACCATCTGGAATTGCTCGCGCTCCTGCTGCCGGTCTTCGGCGGTGCGTTGCTGGTAGGGGGCACCTCAGAAAACGGAAAATAAAGCACGCTAAGCTGTGGAAGCCCCTGCCAAGCTCGTTCCACCTTGCAACGACGCAATCAGCGGACACGAAACATTCCCCTGCCGCGAATGGCAGGCGCACACCAGGTCAGACAGCACAGCCTCCATGCGCGCCAAATCGGCCATCTTCTCGCGCACGTCTTGGAGCTTGTGCTCGGCCAGGCTGCTGGCCTCCTCGCAGTGGGTGCCATCGTCGAGCCGCAGCAACTCGGCGATTTCATCCAGGCTGAAGCCCAACCGCTGGGCCGATTTCACGAATCGCACCCGTGTCACGTCCGCCGCGCCATAGCGGCGAATGCTGCCATAGGGCTTGTCCGGCTCGGGCAACAAGCCCTTGCGCTGATAGAACCGGATGGTCTCCACGTTGACGCCGGCTGCCTTGGCAAAAACGCCAATGGTCAGGTTCTCCAAATTATTTTCCATACCGCTTGACTCCGTACATGAGTACGGAAGTAAGGTTACGCTATCCAATTCAGGATGTCAAACAATTGTCCTGCTGCGCAGGATGAAAGGAGATGGAACCATGAAGCACGCCCCATATATTTTAGAACTTCTCACTTCGGTCAATCGTACCAATGGTACTGCGGATCTCTTGGTCCCGCTACTGCGGGAACTCGCCAAGGGGCGTCCGGTTTCACGAACGACACTTGCCGGGATTCTCGACTGGCCCGCTGAGCGAGTGGCCGCCGTACTCGAACAGGCCACCAGTACCGAATATGACAAAGATGGGAACATCATCGGCTACGGCCTCACCTTGCGCGAGACTTCGTATGTCGTTGAAATTGACGACCGCCGTCTGTATGCCTGGTGCGCGCTGGACACCTTGATATTTCCGGCGCTGATCGGCCGTACAGCTCGCGTCTCATCGCATTGCGCTGCAACCGGAGCACCCGTTTCATTCACGGTTTCACCCAGCGAGATACAGGCTGTCGAACCTGCCGGCATGGCGGTGTCCTTGGTATTGCCGCAGGAAGCAGCCGACGTTCGTCAGTCCTTCTGTTGCCATGTACATTTCTTTGCATCTGTCCCGACGGCGGAAGACTGGGCCTCCAAGCATCAAGGATTGGAAGGATTGGCGATCGTCAGTGTCCACGAGGCTTTCGGCTTGGGCCAGGAGTTTAATCGACATCTGTTGCAGACCATGTCATCTAGGACACCGTGATCGGATATCGACCCAATGTTCTACGGCACCGGCATCGGATTCGCAGCGCGCGGATTGAACTCGGCGAAACGGTATATGCATTGCCGTGAACCGACCAAAAGGAGGTGTTCGATGAACGCCTACACGGTGTCCCGGCTGGCCCTTGATGCCGGGGTGAGCGTGCATATCGTGCGCGACTACCTGCTGCGCGGATTGCTGCGGCCAGTCGCCTGCACCACGGGTGGCTACGGCCTGTTCGATGACGCCGCCTTGCAGCGACTGTGCTTCGTGCGGGCCGCCTTCGAGGCGGGCATCGGCCTCGGCGCATTGGCGCGGCTGTGCCGGGCGCTGGATGCGGCGAACTGCGATGAAACTGCCGCGCAGCTTGCTGTGCTGCGTCAGTTCGTCGAACGCCGGCGCGAAGCGTTGGCCAATCTGGAAGTGCAGTTGGCCGCCATGCCGACCGCGCCGGCACAGCATGCGGAGAGTTTGCCATGAACAGCCCCGAGCGCATGCCGGCCGAGACGCACAAACCGTTCACCGGCTACCTGTGGGGCACGCTGGCCGTGCTGACTTGCCCCTGCCACCTGTCCATCCTCGCTGCCGTGCTGGCCGGCACAACCGCCGGTGCATTCCTTGTCGAGTATTGGGTCATCACGGCGCTCGGTTTGACCGGCCTGTTTCTTCTGTCACTGGCGCGGGCGTTGCGGGCATTCAGGGAAAGATCATGAGCGCTTCCCGGCCGGATGGATGGACTACGGCGGAGGGCCCAAGCGTTCGAGCGCGGGCAAGGCTTTCTGTTCGCAAAGCCGATGCCGGCGGCGGCATTCGCCGTCTTCGTCAGTCAATGGAGGGGTGCCACCATGAATGCAAATGATCCGACCGCCACCAGTTGCTGCGTGTGCTGCAAGGAAATTCCGCTCGATGCCGCCTTCACACCGGAAGGCGCGGAGTACGTCGAGCACTTCTGCGGGCTGGAGTGTTATCAACGTTTCCAGGCGCGGGCCAGCACTGCGACCGAAACGAGCGGCGAACCGAACGCTTGCGGTTCGCCGCCGTCAAATTGAGACAAACCACGCTTTCGCTACGTCGCCTCATGTCGGCATCAAATTCGGCTGAGTAGCTTCTCGCCATCTGGACGTAGCTCGCCCTTGGGTGAAATATGCCGATACAGGGTCTGCCGCGTGATGCCAAGTTCCTGGCACAGGTCGCCGACCTTGGTCTCTGACTGCCCCATTGCCGCCATCGCCAGCCGCAGCTTGGCGGCGGTCATCTTGAACGGCCGGCCGCCTTTCCGGCCGCGTGCCCGTGCTGAGGCCAGGCCCGCCACGGTGCGCTCGGCGATCAACTCGCGCTCGAACTCGGCCAGCGCGGCGAAGATACCGAAGACCAGCTTGCCGGCGGCGGTCGTGGTGTCAATGGCCGCGCCGTGCCCGGTCAGCACCTTGAGGCCGATGCCGCGTCCGGTCAGGTCATGGACGGTATTGATCAGATGGCGCAGGTCGCGCCCGAGCCGATCCAGTTTCCAAACGACCAACGTGTCGCCTGGCCGTAGTGCCTTCAGACAGCTCGCCAGACCGGGACGATCCTCGCGTTTTCCGGACGCTTGGTCTTCATAGAGATGCGCCGGATCAACACCGGCCGCGACCAGCGCATCGCGCTGCAAGTCCGTCGCCTGGGAGCCATCCGCCTTCGATACTCGCATGTAGCCAATCAGCATCTTGTACCTGTCACATATACGTTCGATTATGTGACAGTTTGCATCGGGAAGCTCTGCACGTCAAAATTTGTCACTTAACCCGTCATTCTGTCTAAGGCATGCAAAGGGTAGGCTAGGCTCATAATGTGACAGAAATTCCGGGGGGATGCCTTCCTTCGCGAAGGTGGCGCGCAACTGTTCCAAGGAAGCGGGGTCGCGCCGACCATAGGAAGCCAACGCGAACAGCGAGCGTGCCGTCTCGGGGTTGTGTCGTGCTTCAATGATGGCCTCATCAATGGCCTGGATTGCACGCTGCCAGTGATCGACGGGTTCGGGCTTCGGCGCTTTCGCCGGCAGGCCACTGGTGAACCCGGTTTGGGGCTCGGACCAGAATAGCTTTGCGTGCTCGCCTGGCGGGCTTATATCCCTCACCTCAATCAAGCTGATTGCCGTTGCCGCCGCCTCCAGCATCTGCAACCGTACTGCCGGGTTCAGGGTTTCATACGGTCGCCACAGACTTTGCCCAGCACGCAGCGGATGCCCGCAGCATTCCCAGATTTGGCGGAGATACCCCGCGTAGGTGCCGCACGTCGAAAGCGGGGTGTTCAGCTCATCGAGCAGCGTGCGTAGCAGCCTAAACCACAATCCGGCGTGGATGCGTCGGCGCGGCAACTCCACGTGGCCGGTCGTCAGTGCCTGCCAGGTACGCTGGTCCATCGCCGCAATCGCGTCGCTGGCAGTGCGCGGTTCGGCGTCGGCGTTCTCCCAGCCGAGAAACCGCCCTGGCACGCCCCAATAGGATTCCAGCCAGCAGCCATGCAGTGGGCAGCTCAGCATCAGGGGCAGCTTCCACGCGAGCAGTACGGCTTGGTTCTCCGGATCGTTCAGGCAGAGCGGACAGGCGCGGTGTATCGGTTGGGTGGGCAGCCAGGCACGCCAGCTCGTGATGGATCGCGTCTTACGGCGGAGTCTCGGCAGCAGTACCGAGAGCTGGAACGCATAGGTTTCCAATGCGGCTGGAATCTGATCATCAAGGCTGTCCAGTAGCCAAGGCACCCAGCCGGCGAAACTCATGCAGCGCAGCCGATCCAGCTCGATACCGCTCCGCTGGGAGAGCATCGCCAGCAGCGCCAGTGGTGGCGCGGTGTCCAGGTCATCAACCTGGCCGTGACCAAGATCGTGCTCCAGCAGCTCGGACACTTCCATGTGATAGCAAAGGGCCACGCGGTTGAGCCACGAAGACAGGGCTTCGGCTTCCCTGGGTGCCGGATGCAGTGGCCAGCGTGGCGCTGGCTTCACATCAGTTCCCGCTCGAATTGCCGACGCCGCTCGCTTGGGCCGGTGTAATCGGCCATGCTGAGCGTGCGGTGGTTGATCGCTTCCTCGCCGCTCTCCACGGCGACGAGGGCCGCCGCCATCAGCAAGTGCGCCAGTTCGCCGATGGTGCCCTCGCTGCGTGTGAGCAGGTAGCGGGCCATGTCCAGCGTGGCAATCGACGAGGGTCGCCGCAATGGAAGCGAAGCGGCGAAGCTGGCCAGCAGTGAGCAGCAATCGTCGTTGGCCTCCCACACCGGCAGCATCATGGGCTCGAAGCGGTTTTCCAATTGGTCATCCGAGCGGATGGCCAGGTAGGCGTCGCGCGTGCCGACCCCGACCAATGGGATGCGCAGCTCATTGCCGAGGAAGCGCAGCAGGTTGAGAAATTCCCGCCGGTTGACGCTGTTGCCGGCCAAGACGTTGTGCAGCTCGTCGATCACCAGCATGCGCACGCCGACCTTGCGCAGCAGTGCCAGCGCCAGTTGCTCCATTTCCGGCAGCCGTGGGCGCGGGCGCAATGGTGCCCCCATCGCGGCAAGTAGCGCGACGTAGAAGCGGATCACCGACGGTTCGGACGGCATCTGCACGACCAGCACCGGCATGTGTTCCTGGTCCGCGTCGGAGCTGGCCGGATGCGTGCGCCGGAATTTCTCGATGATCATCGACTTGCCGTTGTTGGTCGGGCCAACCAGCAGCAGGTTGGGCATGCGTTGCTTGTTTGGCCACGCATACAGGGTTTCCAGCCGGTTCAGCGCCTCGACCGCGCGCGGGTAGCCGATCCAGCGGTCGGCGCGAAGGCGCTGGATGCGCTCGTCCGCCGGCAGCCGAGCCAGCCCCTGTGCCGCTGGCAGCAGGTGTGACAAGTCGATGATGGGATATTCGTCCACGGCTACCACTCCTCGATCTGGTCGAACGGTTTGGCCGGAGGCAGGTTGTCTGCCTGCGGATCAGCAACGTCCGTTTTCGGCGGAATCGGCTTGTCCGGCGGAGGCGATGCCTTGAGGTGCTGGCGTCGATCCGCGTCGCGCCGCGCCTTGCGCGTGGCCTTCTGTGCGGTGGTCACGATCTCGCGCATCTGCCCGATCATGCGGAACAGCGCCGACTCATCCACCTGTTCGCGTCCCTGCTGCCGCAATTTCGTCAGCGCCTGCCGTTGTTCCCAGAGGGTGACAGCCGGGTGCGACAAGGTACGGTAGGGGATTTCCAGGTAATGCTGCCCCTCCGGTTCCAGCACCCAGATACGGCTGATGTCACGCGGGTCGCGCCGGATCAGGAAAGCGGGCAAGCGGTCGCGTCGTGCGATCCACGGTTTGAGCGCATCGGCGTAGTAGTGAATGTGGTCGATGACAAAGCCGGTGCGAGTCAGAGTACGGCGAATGATGGGCAGGAAATCGACCAAAAAAGCCAAGGCGCGGGTGACGACAGCCGGTACACCGACACGCGCCACGGCTTCTGACCAGCGCGCCGCCGGCGGCTGAAGCAGGCCGTTGTGCACAGAGCCGTGATAGGTGCCCACCGCCAACGTGAGCCAGCGCTCCAGCTCACGCAATGTCAGGGCGGCCTTGTTTTCGGAATCGTAGTCCCCGCGCTGGTCAGGGTTGGAGAAGGTCGTCCCTGGCAATTCATCGTGGATCATCTGCATCGCCGTACCGATGATCCGTTCCACGATGCCGCCGTAGTGCGGCTGCCCTGGCGGACGATAGTCCAACCGGATGCCGTGCTGCTCGCAGCCACGGCGCAGCGCCTCGCTCTTGAACTCGGCCGCGTTGTCCAAGTAGAGCAGCCTGGGCTTGCCGCTCATCGGCCAATCCATTTCTATATTCAGACCCTCCAGCCAGGGACGCTTGTCGCAGGCGACATGCACAAGGCACAGGCCGACCGAAACAGATGACGGCGCTTCCAGCGTGACGACCATGCCGAGCACGCAGCGGGTAAACACGTCGATGGCGATGGTCAGATACGGACGGCCAATCGGTTGCCGGTCGCGCTCGTCCACCACGATCAGGTCGATGACCGTGTGATCAATCTGCACTTGTTCCAGTGGCGCGGTCACGGCGGGAGGCTCACCACCGACACCTTGCAGGCTGCGGGACGCATCCTGACCTTCCCGGCGGCGAGTGGCCTTGAGCGGGTCGAGGCCGGCGATCCGCAGGGCCAAAGTGTTGCGCGCCGGCACCCGTAGCTTTTGCGCTTTGCAAGCCTGCGCGACCTCGCGGTGGAACGCCGCCAGGCTACGCTTCTGCTTGGTCAGGAAGCGCTTTTGCAGCAACTCGCGGATGATGCGCTCAACTGATTCCGGCAAGCGTCCCTTGCCTTTTCCGCCGCCGGACTGGCCGGGAACCAGGTCCGTCACAAACCCAGCACCTTGCCGGGCACGCCGGATCAGGACATACACCTGCCGCCTGGATAGGCCCAGCGCTTGAGCAGCGGCATCGGCGGCTTCATGCCCAACCACTTCAAGCGCTGCCAGCGGCCCGATGATTTCGGTCCGGTGCCGGGCCTGTGCCCATGCCGCATCGGGCAGGGTGGCCACGCCCTGCTCGGCAATTGGTAATGTGTCTGACGCCATGCTCACACCTCGCTTTGGTGCACACGAGTATTGAGCATAGTCGAGATTGGTGCAGATGACTTCTGATATTGCGTGGTCAGGAGCCGACTGCACACCTGGCGTTACGCCCCGTCAATTGGTGCAGTCGTCTTCTGAAAATGACACCAAGCATCTGACATCAGGTTAGGGTATGCCTCAATCTGACGGCTGCGAACCGCCAGGGACAGGCGCAATGTCAGATTCTGTCGCGGCCTTGGCGCGTGCCTGGAAGCGTTCATAGCAATCCAGCCCGCAGAAATGTTCGACGTATTCCGCGCCTTCCGGGGTGAAGGCGGCATCGAGCGGAATTTCTTTGCAGCATACGCAGCAGGTGGTGCAACTGGCAGTGTTCGGGGCGTTTGCGTTCATGGTGGTACTCCTCCAGATTGGTAGCGAAGCTCAAAGCTGCCCACTCTCGGCTGGCTGGGAAGCGGTCATGATCTTCCCTTGAAGGCCCGCAGCAGCCGCGTCACAGACAGGACAAACAAGCCGGTCAGCGTGAGGGCTGCAATACCCCAGTGCTCCCCGATGAACGCGCCGGCCGTCGTGCCGGCTAGCACAATGGCGAGAATCGGCAAATGGCAGGGACAGGTGAGCACGGCCAGCGCGCCCCACAAGTAGCCGGTGATCGGTTTGTGCGTCTCAGACGGCAAGTGCTCTGGGCTGTTCATGGCAGACTCTCCGCGTGCTGTGCCGGTTCGGTTGGCATGGCGGCCAGTTGCATTTCGAGGCTGGCCAGGGCCTCGCGCCGACGCTCGACGAGTTGCCGCAACACGGCAAGCTGCGCAGACGCACCGTCACCGTCCGCAGCATCCAGCGCCCGGCACAGCCGCGCCAGTGCGTCCAGGCCGATACCCGCTTCGAAGGCAGCCCGTACAAAGCGCAGCCGTTGCAACGCGGTGTCATCGAACAAGCCGTAGCCGCCCGTGGTGTACGCGACCGGCCGTAGCAATCCGCGCAGCAGGTAGTCGCGCACGATATGCACGCTCACCCCGGCATCAAGGGCCAGCCGGGACACTGTGTAGGCGCTCATTGAACACCTCCTTTTCCTCATCCGGCGCAGCACGAAAGCTGCTTCACGTCCTTGCTGAAGGTCTGCGCCGCGAGCTTCAGCCCTTCGACCATGGTCAGGTAGGGGAACAATTGGTCGGCCAGTTCCTGCACGGTCATACGGTTGCGAATGGCGAGCACCGCCGTCTGGATCAGTTCACCCGCTTCCGGGGCCACCGCTTGCACGCCGATGAGCCGTCCGCTACCTTCCTCGATGACCAGCTTGATGAAGCCGCGTGTGTCGAAGTTGGCAAGCGCACGCGGCACGTTATCCAGTGTTAGCAGGCGACTGTCGGTCTCGATCCCGTCGTGATGTGCTTCCGCCTCGCTGTAGCCCACGGTGGCGACCTGCGGGTCGGTGAACACCACGGCCGGCATTGCGGTCAGGTCCAGGGCCGCATCGCCGCCAGTCATGTTGATCGCCGCACGAGTGCCGGCCGCTGCCGCCACATAGACGAACTGCGGCTGGTCGGTGCAGTCGCCGGCCGCGTAGATGTTCGGGCTACTGGTGCGCATGCCCTTGTCGATGACGATGGCCCCCTGCGCATTGACGGCTACCCCCGCCGCTTCCAATGCCAGGCTGCGCGTGTTCGGTGTCCGGCCGGTGGCGACCAGCAGCTTGTCGGCGCGCAATTCACCGTGCGTGGTGGTCAGCACGAATTCACCGTCCATATGGGCGACCTGGCTGGCTTGCGTGTGCTCCAGCACCTCGATGCCCTCGGCACGGAAAGCGGCTGTCACCGCCTCGCCGATGGCCGGGTCTTCACGGAAGAACAAGGTATTGCGCGCCAGGGCCGTGACCTTGCTGCCCAGCCGGGCAAAGGCTTGCGCCAGCTCCAGCGCCACCACCGACGAGCCGATTACGGCAAGGCGTTCGGGAATGGTGTCGCTCGCCAGGGCCTCGGTGGAAGTCCAGTAGGGTGACTCTTTCAAGCCCGGAATCGGCGGGACCGCCGGGCTGGCACCCGTGGCGACCAGGCAGCGGTCGAACATCACGACGCGCTCGCCACCCTCGTTCAAACTAACGATAAGGCTCTGGTCGTCCTTGAAACGCGCTTCACCGTGCAGAACGGTGATGGCTGAATTGCCGTCCAGGATGCCTTCGTACTTGGCATGACGGAGTTCTTCGACACGGGCCTGCTGCTGGGCCAGCAGCCGCTCGCGCAAGATCGTCGGCGGTGTGGGTGGCATGCCGCCGTCGAATGGGCTTTCCCGGCGCAGATGGGCGATGTGGGCGGCGCGGATCATGATCTTGGACGGCACACAACCGACGTTGACGCAGGTGCCGCCGATGGTGCCGCGCTCAATCAGCGTGACCTGCGCGCCTTGCTCGACGGCCTTCAGTGCTGCCGCCATCGCGGCTCCACCGCTACCAATGACGACGACCTGCAACGGGCGTTCGTTGCCACTGGGCTTATCAGCGGCCCCTATCCAGCCGCGCATCTTGTCGAGCAGGCCGGCGCGGTTGTCCGTCGGTGGCGCATCGGCAAGCGTTGCCTCGTAGCCCAGTCCGGCCACGGCGGTAGTCAGCGCATCCGATGACGTGCCCGCCTCAATGGCGAGTTGCGCTGTGCCCTTCGGATAGGACACCAGCGCCGATTGCACGCCGGGCACTTTCTCCAAGGCTTCCTTGACGTGAGCCGCGCACGAGTCGCAGGTCATCCCGGTGATTTTCAGGGTGGTCATGTATTTTTCCTTTTCTGTGGTGGCTACGGCTGTTGCCGTCAGCCACGTTGTTCTGGCAATTCACAGCTGTCCGGCCCGCAGCGGCGATGTGCTGGCGAGATGAAATCCCAGACCGACACCCCAACCATCAAGGCCAGGCCGACATAGAGCAGTCCACCGCTCTGCCAGCCGTAAGCCCGCATTAAAAACACCGCTGCCAGCACCAAGATCGGGCCTATCGTGCCGAGCGCCGTGCGTCGCCACTGTCGATGATTGAGCCAAGCGATAGCATTGGCGAGTAACGCGATGCCGGCGAACATCGGCAGCAGGATGCCAATGAATAGCCCCTCGTACTGGCTCAAGAAGCCCAGTCCGATGGCCGCGCCAAAGCTGGCGATGGCAGGAAAACAGGCGGCGCAGCCCATCGCGGAAACGACGCTGCCGAGCGCGCCGGTTTTGCCAGCGATGCGCGTGATGAGTCCCATGTGTCGCTCCCGAGTTCGGTTAACGGATCAGCGTTTGAGGCTGGACGGATAGCCCGCGTCCTCGGTCGCCTTGGTCAACTTCTGGACGTTGGTCTTGGCATCGTCGAAGGTGACGACGGCCTGGCGCTTGTCGAAACTTACGTCGGTCTTGCTCACGCCCTCAACCTTGGAAAGCGCGTGCTTGACAGTGATCGGGCAAGAGGCGCAGGTCATGCCAGGCACGGACAGCGTGACGGTCTGGGTGGCGGCCCACACGGGGGCAACAACGGCAGCGAGGGCGAGGGCGGCAAACAGTTTTTTCATGATGAACTCCTGTGATTAATAGAAAAATGGCATGACGTAGGGAAATCCGAGCGAGACCAGGACCAGCGCGGCCACGATCCAGAAAATGAGCTTGTAAGTAGCTCGCACTTGGGGAATCGCGCAGACCTCACCCGGTTTGCAGGCTTGCGCCGGGCGGTAGATGCGCCGCCAGGCGAAAAACAGCGCGACCAGCGCTGCGCCGATGAAGATCGGGCGATAGGGTTCCAGCACCGTCAGGTTGCCGATCCATGCCCCGCTGAACCCCAAGGCGATCAAAACCAGCGGCCCCAGGCAGCAGGCCGACGCAAGAATGGCGGCCAGCCCACCGGCGAAGAGCGCGCCGCGCCCGTTTTGTGGTTCAGACTTTTGTGGTTCAGACTTTTGTGGTTCAGACTTTTGTGGTTCAGACTTTTGTGGTTCAGACATACGCTTGTCCTTTCAAATTTGGTTTGGATAGCTTAAGCTTACTTCCGTAGTTATGTACGGAGTCAAGCGATATGCAAATTAATTTTGAGAATCTGACCATTGGCGTTTTTGCCAAGGCGGCCGGGGTCAATGTGGAGACCATCCGGTTCTACCAGCGCAAGGGCCTGCTGCCGGAGCCAGACAAGCCCTATGGCAGCATTCGCCGCTATGGCGAGGCGGATGTAACACGAGTGCGGTTCGTGAAATCGGCCCAGCGGCTGGGCTTTAGCCTGGACGAAATCGCCGAGCTACTGCGGCTGGAGGATGGCACCCATTGCGAGGAAGCCAGCGGCCTGGCCGAGCACAAGCTCAAGGATGTGCGCGAGAAGATGGCCGACTTGGCACGCATGGAGGCCGTGCTGTCTGAACTGGTGTGCGCCTGCCATGCGCGGAAAGGGAACGTTTCCTGCCCGCTGATTGCGTCACTGCAAGACGGAACGAAGCTCGCTGCATCGGCGCGGGGGAGTCACGGGGTGACTACGCCTTAGCGTGCTTTATTTTCCGAATTCTGAGACGACCCCAACTGGTCACGGGAGCTTGGGCAATGAAGCCGTATTTCCGTAAAGCCGGAAACCCGGCTTCACACACACACGTACTCCCGGCTCTCCGTAGAGCCGCATTCCCGGTCGTTCTGCTAGCGGCGACCGCGCTCGCGGGCTGCGCGACCACCAATCCGCCGCCGGAGATTTCCTACGACAATGCGGCTCCGGCGGTGCAGACCGTCGATCCACCCGCGCCGGTCACCGTGGTCGAGCTGCCCCGGCCGCTGCCGCTGCCTGGCCAATTGCAGCGTGTGGAGGAGACGCGGCGTGCCCCGGAGCCTTCTAATCCGACCGCTCGCGTCAACCAGGCAAACGAGGCGGCACGAGTCCAGCCGGTGCGCGACGGCTTCATTAACTCGATGCAGGTCTACCCGTGGACTCAAGGGGCGCTTTATCAAGTCTATACCGCCGTCGGGCAGATCACCGACATCGCGCTCCAACCCGGGGAGCAGCTTGTCGGCGCAGGCCCGGTGGCCGCCGGCGACACAGTGCGCTGGATCATCGGCGACACCGAGAGCGGATCGGGGGCAACGCGCCAGATCCACATCCTAGTAAAGCCCACCCGCGCCGACCTGATGACAAACCTCGTCATCAACACCAACATGCGCACCTATCACATGGAGCTGCGCTCGACAGAGCGCACCTATATGGCGTCGGTCTCATGGCAGTATCCGCAAGACCAGCTCATTGCGCTGCGCCGTCAGAACGCCGAGGCGCAGGCGGCCCAGCCGGTGGCGAGCGGCGTCGATCTCGCGAACGTCAACTTCCGCTATGCGATCGAGGGCGACCGTGCGCCGTGGCGGCCGCTGCGCGCCTTCGACGACGGACGCCAGGTCTTTATCGAGTTTCCGCGCGGCATCGGTCAGGGCGAGATGCCGCCACTCTTCGTCGTCGGCCCCGAGGGCAACACCTCTGAGCTCGTGAACTATCGCGTTCGCGGCCACCACATGATCGTTGATCGTCTGTTCGCGGCTGCCGAACTTCGCTTCGGCTCCGGCCGCGAGCAGAAGCGCGTCAGGATCGTCCGCACAGACGGGAGGCCGACCTCGTGAGCGAGAACCCGCCCCGGATTGAGGAAGTGCCGGACGACGATGCGCAGCCCCTGACCGGCGAGCCGGTCGGGCCTGCGCCGATGCGGCTGCGGGCCGAACCGCCCCGCGTCACCCGGTTGTCGCGGAAGGTTCTCGCCGGCCTCGGTCTTGTCGCCAGCGTCGGGCTCGGAGGTGCGCTGATCTACGCGCTTCAGACCCGCGACGCCGGTCGGCCGAACGACGAACTCTATTCGACCGAGAACCGCTCGACCGCTGACGGACTGGCCGGCCTGCCGCGAGATTACAGTGGCGTGCCACAGCTCGGTCCCCCTCTTCCCGGTGACCTCGGCCGGCCGATCCTTAGTACCCAGGATCGCGGACAGCCGGTGCCCACACCCGGGACGGCCACGCCCAATCCCGGCATCAGCCCGGAAGAGCAGCGCCGCCTTCAGGAAATCGAGACCGCGCGCACCAGCCGTCTCTTCTCCGGATCGGAAAGCCGGGGCACACCCGCTGCTGCGGGAGCTGCCCCAGCGCTCGCGCCGGTGCCGGATTTGGCGAGCATTGGCCTCGCTCCGCCGCCCGCCACGCCCTCGGCGCAGGACCGGCAGAACGCGTTTCTGAACGCCGCGGCCGATCGCAGGACGGTTGCGCCCGATCGCGTCGCTGCGCCAGTATCGCCGAACGTCCTTCAGGCGGGAGCAGTGATATCCGCGGCGCTGATCACCGGCATCCGATCCGATCTACCCGGCCAGATCACCGCGCAGGTCACCGAAAACATCTACGACAGCCCAACCGGCCGTATCTTGCTTGTGCCGCAAGGCACTCGTGTGGTCGGGCAGTACGACAACAACGTGCAGTTCGGCCAGAGCCGAGTCCTGCTCGTCTGGACTCGGCTCGTCTTCCCGAACGGGCGCTCGATCGTTCTCGAGCGCCAGCCTGGTGCTGACGCTGAAGGGTTCGCCGGGCTGCAGGATGGCGTCGATTACCATTGGTGGGATCTGGCCAAGGCTGCGGGATTGTCGACACTGCTGAGCGTCGGCGCCGAACTCGCGGTCGACAACGACGATCAGCTCGTTCAGGCGATCCGGAACGGTGGGCAGGACACCATCAACGACGCAGGGCAGCAGATTGTGAGGCGTCAGCTCAACGTCGCGCCCACGATCACTATTCGGCCCGGATTTCCCGTGCGCGTTCTCGTGACGCGAGACTTGGTACTGGAGCCATATGGAGGGTGATGATGTCGAAGCTTAAGCTAGGCCCCATCGCGGACGACAAGCCGCTTAAGGTACAGGTCGAGCTACCTGCAGCTCTCCACCAGGACCTTGTTGACTACGCCCACCTATTGGGCCGAGAGCAAGGTCAGTCCGCTGTTGACCCAGCTCGGTTAATCGTCCCGATGTTACAACGGTTCATCGCGACAGACCGTGGCTTCGCCAAAGCCAGGCGAACGTTGACGCCGGGGAGCGCCGATTAATCCGTGGTCCCCGCTCTAGAGGGGGTGTCGAAACACTTCAGCAGCAGCGGCAGAGTCGGGTTGTCGTTGTCACTGGAAGAAATTATAGCGGCCGTCGGCGCCCGCGCCGATGGGAGCGGGATCAACGCGATATCCGGCCGGTAGATCACGCTGGTGATGGTCAAGCCGAAGCCCTGTTCGACCATCGTCAGCAGGGTTTCTCGGCTGACTTGTTGGATCGAGAGTTGAACCGCTCCGTCTCCGGCGCCCACCATGCGCCGGAGTATGCCAGCGAGCTCACGCCCAGCGCCATCCGAGCGAACGAGGAAGACTTCGTCACAAACGTCCTCCCACGACAGCTGTGGCCGTGCTGCCAACTCGTGAAGCGGGGACAATGCCACGAACAGATCTGGTTCGCAGAGACGTCGAACTTGGAACTGAGGGCTCTTGCTCGCACTCAGGCTGATTGCTGCGTCCAGTAATCCGCGCTTCACCCCCAAAGTGTTTTCTTCTGAAGTGCCTTCCTCAAGCTTTACCTCGATCGTCGGATGTCTATTTCTGAATGCCGAGAGAATGTTGATGATCGGGCACGCCGGGAACGCTTCAAGCATTCCAAACCTCACGAGCCCGGTCTTGAGTTTCCGCGCGGAGCGGATCTCCGTTGCGGCGTTACGAAGGTAGCGCGCTCCCACCACCGCTTGTTGAAGGAAGCGCTCACCTTCTGGAGTCAGCCCTGCCCCCGCTCGCGTACGCTTGAAGAGAGAAAAGCCAAGTTGGCGCTCAAACAGCTGCACACGTCGGCTGACGGTGGATTGCGATATCGATAGGCGCTCCGCCGCTCGGCGGAAGCTGCCGGCCTCGGCGACCTGAACGGCGTACTTCAGGTATCGGAGATCAAGAGTCAGGTCGGGCATGAGACCCGTCCGATCATACCGGCGGTCTCATCGGCGAACCGCCTGCGCCCGGTGAGCGGCACCCATGCACGTCCACTTTCATCGAGCCCACCCCCGCTAGCGCCTGGGGAACGAGCACGTCCGTTGATCTCAGATGTGGAATCCGAGCTGAGCCCCTCAATGAGCATGACCATGTCCGAATCTGTCATAGATGCATGCGGCGGTCATACATTTTCACACGCTTGAAGTCTATGCGCGAAGCATATATTCTTGCGGTATGGAGCCTGAGGTCGCCAAGTACCATTTAGGTGCACTCGCGTTGGCCGTTGCAGACAGCATCGCCAGTGTCTCGGCCTCGTTTTCACCAAGCGGCCCGGGGACCGCCGTGATGGTGTTACTCAGCATGGAGCCCGGACTGCCGATCAGCGTTTTGGCTACCTCGATCGGGCTTTCTCATGCCGGGACGGTGCGATTGATCGATAGGCTCGAGCGCGAACAGTTGGTGGAACGACGAAGACAAATCACCGACAGGCGGGCGCGCTTCATTCACCTCACCAATTCGGGGAAGAAGATAACGGACGCCTTGCTCAAGGCACGGGAGCAGGTGATCTCCGAATGTATTTCGCCCCTGTCGCCCAATGACCTCGACATTCTAGGCATGCTGTCGGAGCGGCTCCTTGTGGCAAACGGCTTCGACAAAGATGGCTCGGTCAGCCTTTGCCATCTGTGCGGCTACAGCAGGATCGCGCCTTCCCGTGGTAAAGCTAAGCCGGGGCGCTCGCCACGCTGGAACGTCGCATCAGAAGGCTGACGATATGATCAGGCAGGCTTGAAATAATGGGATCGTTTGCGCTCGAACTTCTTCTATGCGTACTTGCCTTCGGGTTCGGATATGCGGCGAACCAAGGCGGAACCTGTTTAGTGGTGGCCGCTCATGAGTTACACAGAAGACAGCCGCCGAAAATGTTCGTCGGATTTCTCGCAGCGTCGGCAGCGGCAGGCCTGGTTGCGGTCCCGATAGTCTGGACGGGAACACTGGGCGCAACACTCGCACCCTCGACCAGCATCAATTTCCTCCTGCTCATCGGCGCCATCGCCTTCGGCCTCGGCGCACTCATTAATGACACATGCCTGCTCGGATCGCTGGCGCGGCTTGGGGATGGGGAGATGCGACTTCTAGCTCTACCCTTGGGATTAACGATTGGTATCTTGGCTGCCGACCATGGCAGGTTCGGCTACGATTCAACATGGCCAAGCTTAATCTCCAAACCGAGCGCAACAGGCCTCGTTACTCTCCTAGCCTTCCTAGTTGTGCTCGTGCTGGCACTCGTTTTCGTTTCCACGAAGAGCGTTCTGCGAACAAAGCCGGGTTGGTCGTTCGGCGCTTCGATGATTGGACTCGGTATCACTGGCGGACTTCTATATGCACTCTCGCCGGCCTGGACCTTCGCAGACGTGATTCAACGCGCCCTTCCTCTCAGAATGTCCCCGGCCGGCGAGGTCGCGCTCACTGCGGTGATCTCTTCGATCGCAGGCGCCCTAACCGCCTCCTTTCGCCAAGGCAATCTGCGTCTCCAACTGCCGACAGCCAATGGCATTCTGCGATCTGTCGTCGGCGGCACATTGATGGGTATCGGCATCGCGCTCATACCCGGCGGGAATGATGGGTTGATCCTCGCAGCGGTTCCGACTCTTTCACCTGGTGGGATAGTCGCCTACCTTCTGATGACGACGACAATCGTCTTCGGATTTGCAGCGCGTGGTAAGTTATTCCGGCGCTGCCTTTCACGGCCATGATAAGGGCAACAGAGGACTTGCCCTCCTGACATGAGCATTTATCCCGACCGGGAATATCGGCTGACTAGCTCGTATGCCTTTGCAGGCCCTTGGACCATGATGACCACTTCAAAGGCCGCCGGCCCCAGAATCCTGTAGGTTGCATGGTAGGTGTCGTCTCCGCAGGCATAGACGCCACTCGCTTCCAACCCGGTATCCGTCCGCGAGAAACTCAAGCTGAGGAACTGCGTCCCGATATGAGGTCCGTCTGCGAACTCGACGACAACACTGTCCTCGCTCAAGCGATAGCGATACTGCCGGCACGCGGAGAATACTCTGCCATCTGCCAGTGAGAGAATGCCGCTCTCTCGATAAGCGAGCGCGCCTTCGCCGATCGCTGCTACGATTTCGGTGGGCATGGTTATCTCGTCCAGGGCCGCGTCCATCCGTACAGGCTGGACGTTTGCCAACGGGCTATAGGCCCACCCGGAGCGCCAGCCCCATCAAGTCAAAATCCCGCAAAGGTCGCGCGTTTGCTGGGTAAAGGCATCGCCGATGAGGATGGCTTCGTGAGGCAGCGAAGCGCGAGCCAGCCGCTCGACATATCTCGCTTATTAGTATATGGTATATGCGTCGCGCATATACTGCAACGCCTGCCCGAAGCACGTAGACGACGTTCGTGACGTTCCCACGGGACCACTGTTGAGGAATTTTAGATGAGCATTTTCGACCGTTATGAATTTCTTGTCCCCGAGCACGGTCGGAGGGATCTTGGCCTGCTTAGATGGGCTCTCGTGATCGTATTTCTGTGGTTCGGCGCGATGAAGTTCACAGCGTACGAGGCCTATGGTATCGCCCCGTTTATCGAACACAGCCCGATCATGAATTGGCTCGGCATGTTCGGGACGCAGGGGCAAAGCTATTTCATCGGCGTTATCGAGTTATCGACCGGTCTCGTTCTGATCCTTGGTGCATTTCGTCCACTCTTCTCTGCGCTAGGCGCACTAATGTCAGCAGCGACCTATCTGATCACGCTGACCTTTTTCATCACCACTCCAGGTGTCGCGGAGCAGACTGCCGGCGGCTTTCCTGCGATTTCGGCTGCACCAGGGCAGTTTCTACTGAAGGACGCAGTTCTGCTAGCGGCGTCCCTCGTGCTGCTGCGTGCTTCGGTCCGCCACAGAGGGGCGCTTGTGCTCTCGTGACTGTGGTCCTCTCGTGACGGCGGGCGTGCAAATCCTGCAGAACCTCCGCGGGGCATGGATGCTCCGTCGCGATATCGAGCCCGGAGGCGCTCAGCTGCATGGCGACGCGGTCTTCGCCCGTTTCGCCGCAATCCCCGACGTCGTGGAGCACGGACTGTTCCTCAATGGGATTGATACAATCGTGATCGCGCGCGGTGACACGATGGAAGTGCGACGCCGGGGGCAAGCTAGGTCTCGCTGATCTGCACCTGCGCGGCCTGGATGACAGCGCTGACGCGGAGTGATTCTCGGGCGCGACCTACGGCGATTCCGAGCGAAAAGGCTTGCCCTATAGCCGCCAGGTATCAACGGTTCCGCGGCCTTAACGAGCCGGACCCGTTTTTTTCGGCGCGCTCGATCAGTCGAAATCCTCCGAAACCCTTCTAAAACAGGACATTTTCCACAAGCCGCGCGGAGGAAGAGGACCACGGTATGGCTTGCTGTCTATGCTCCGCGCACATATAGATGTGGCAATGGATGGACCTCGAGATCGAAACATTTTCGGGGCGTTCGCACTCATGATCAGCGACGACATCGTTCGCGCTAGTTCATCGCGGGCGCCGGAAGCTGGACCCGCCGCCTCAGCGCTGGCGTTGCTCGCGCACAAGCCCGGGCTCTCGATCCGTATGCTTGCGATCGGGGTGGGCCTTTCACATGCTGGAACTGTTCGCCTGGTGGATAGATTGGTAAGCGAGGGATTGATCGAGCGTAGGGAGCATTCGACAGACGGGCGCGCGCGATCCCTCTATCTTACTCCAACTGGCAAGGTCGCGAGCGACGAGGTCCTGGCCTCGCGCGATCAAGTGATTGCCGAAGGGCTATCGATCCTTAATCCAGACGAACTGAAAACCTTATCGGACATCGCTGAACGCGTTCTCCGAAATCGCTTGGAAAACCTCGAGCAGTCATACCGCATCTGCCGCTTGTGCTGCTACGAGGGCTGCACGAACTGCCCCGTCGATGCCGAATTGCATGAGCGAGGTGTGGACCGCGAGAAGAACGACGACGCGTAGGAGACTCGCAATTGCGGCAGCTCAACGCTGCTCAGATGGCGGGGCTTCATAATGTCAGCGAGCCTACCATCAGCCGCATTCTTTTGGCTACGCGTCAAGCCGGCCGATCGGGCATGGCGGTCTCATTCTAATATGTCGGTGATCGCCCCACTTTTAGCCGCTCAATTGATCGGAACGCGGTTTCGGAAGCGGCCGTTCAAACCACTCGCTGCATTCCCATTTCTCTATGTCCGATAGGTAGTTTCGGGGAAAAGCAGTCGGGAACAGGTTTCGGGAACGCATGCTCCGGCAGGAGCGCAGCGCGCGTCCCAAACGCGTTTTCCCGGTAGAGCTTCCCAATCGGCAAAGTGCGGGCCACCTCAGACTGCGAACGCGAAAAACCGCCTGGCTGGTCACTCAAGGCAGGGTAACGACGATTTTCGCTGCGGATACACCCGCCTTCAGGGCTTCCAAGGCAGCCTGGAGCATTTCAAGGCCCTGGCCCACGATCTTCGCCGGAGGGGCGGGGACGAACGTGCGCGCCGCGAGAGCCTGCGGCAGGAATTCGCGGTAGATCATTGGACCAACCTCGTCATCCTTGAGGCTCGTCCCGGAGATGTGCGTCGCCTCGACTCCAAATGAACGCTCGTCGGGCGGGGCCAGCGTCGCTGCCACCCGGCGCGAGCCCTCGCATCTCGCAACTACGGCAAAACAGTCTTTCATGTGACCGGTCGCGTGAAGCGTTCCAGCGAGACTGCGCCCGCGCATTGCCTCAATCACGTCTTCCACGATGGCTGGACTCGAGTGGTCAAGAACCTCGCTTGCACCCAGCTCCTTCAACAGGCCGACGTTGCGCGCCGAAGCGGTGGCGACGCACCTGTAGCCCGACGCCACCGCGAGCTGGATGGCGTTGCAGCCAACGCTCGACGATCCACCCCAGACCAGAACGACCTCTGGACGCGCGGTCGGCGAGTGTAACGGTGGCGCGAGAGCCAACTGTGTCCGTCCGTAGAGCCCGCTTGCGGCGGTGCCAAGGCCAAGCGGGAGGACTGCCGCATCAGCGAAGGCAATGTTGTTGGGGATCGGCGCCGCCATGTGGTCCAGCACGATCGTGTGGTGCTGGAACGCACCCTGCGCAGGTTGATTTACGGTTGTCCCGACCGCCTGTCCGATGACTCGATCGCCGACCTTGAACCGCTCGACCGCGCCACCGACCGCCGCGACCTCACCGGAGACGTCGCTGCCGAGAATCGCGGGATAGTCGAGCCATGGCAAAAGCGCGACGTCCTGCAGAATCCAGTCGAGTGGGTTGATCGCGATGGCCGCGTTGCGGATCAATATCTCGTTCGCCGCCAGATGCGGCAGAGCGGTGACACCGATCCTCAGTGGCTGCCCCGGCGCTTTCTGCCAGGCGGCCTGATTAGTCACGGTTTCGGTCATCATCAACTCTTTCTGTCAAGTATTACAGCTGGGCGTTCGTCTGAGCGGTCCAACCGCCAGGTCGGGCGCACGAAGTGGCAGCTATAGCCCCCAGGATAGCGCACCAGGTATTCTTGGTGCTCTGGCTCCGCCTCCCAAAAGGGTTCTTCTGGGTTGATCTCCGACACGACCGGGCCTGGCCAGCTTCCTGATGCCTCGATTTCCGCGATGGTTGTGAGGGCGACTTCCTTCTGCACTTCGGTGGTGTAGAAAATCGCCGATCGATAGCTCGGACCGACATCGCTGCCTTGTTGCTCGTAGGTCGTGGGGTCATGTATCTGGAAGAAGAGTTCCAAGAGCGAGCGATAGGCGAGAACGGAAGGGTCGAAGGTCACTTCCACTGCTTCCGCATGGCCGTAATGTCTCGCGTAGGTCGGATCAGGCATTTCTCCGCCTGTGTAACCGACACGCGTCGAAATGACTCCCCTGGCTCGGCGCAGCAAATCCTCCATGCCCCAGAAGCAGCCGCCTGCGAGAATTGCTCGCTCTGTCGCGGCCGCCCTATTGCCGGTAGGCGATTGGCTCACAGTCCGTTCGCCCTCCTCCGTGTGCGCCACGGTCAAGCCAGCCTCGCGGGATCCGCAGCCTGACTGGCGCTCAAGAGCTCGGTCTGCACGTCCGAACCCCGGATGAGACTCAGATCGACGGGACACCGATCAGCGATCGCGAGGATCCGAGCGCGCTGATCATCACTCAGCGGCCCATCGAGGACAATGGTGCGGGTGAACCGGTCGGGTGGCATCATGTCCGGCACCTTCTCGTGCTGCACGGTCGTGCTCGCCCGTTCGAGCGGAAAGCCCTTGCGGTTCGCATAGAGACGCATCGTCATCACCGTGCAGGCTGCGAGGCCGGCAGATACGAGTTCGTAGGGAGATAGTCCGGTCCCGAGGCCACCGACCGATGCTGGCTCGTCGGCGAACAGAGTGTGCTCGCCGCTGCGGACCTTGAGCTGGAACGTCCCTGCAAGAGTTTCGGTGGAGACGACGCCCTCCGCAACCTCGACCTGCGGAAGATCCGCGCTGAGTGGTGGGAGAAAGCGGCTCGCCCAAACCGCCACCATGGCCGCGGCGTAGTTCGCGTCCGCGACGTCGGTGAGAAGGTGATCCGCGTTGTCGAGCGAGATGAAGCTTTTAGGGTGCCTGGACGCGACGAAGATGCGCGACGCGTGGTCGATGCCGACCACCTGATCCAGCGGAGAGTGCATGACCAGCACCGGCCGTCGCAGGGAGGCAATGGCCTTCTCGACGTCGATCCCCTCAACCGCCTCAAGGAACCCTCGGCGAATGAGGAAGGGCCTACCGGCAATCTCCACCGAGGCCTCGCCCTCGCTCGCGATGGTGTCCAGATCATTCGGTCCGAAGAGGCGCAAGATATGCTGAAGGTCGGCCGGCGCACCAATCGTCGCTACCGCCGCAATATCAGGCATGTCGGCGGCGGCTACGATCGCAGCGGTGCCACCCAGGCTGTGCCCGACGAGGAGGGACGGTGACATGCCCGCCGCCGCCATCGCATTTGCGGCGGCCCGAAGGTCCTCGACGTCCGACGCGAAGTTCACAGGTTCTCCCGTCCCACCGCCGATCCCGGTCCCGGCGAAATCGAACCTCAAGACCCCGATGCCCGCACGCGACAGCGCGCGCGAGATGTGAACAGCGGCGCGACTGTCTTTCCCGCACGTGAAGCAGTGGGCGAAGATCGCCCAGCCCCGCGGCGTCCCTTCCGGCGGTTCGAGGTGCCCGGACAGCGGAGAGCCAGCCCCACTGACAAACGTAAATGATCTTCCTGCCATGTCCATCAAACCTCCAGCACGCGGCTTGGCGGTTGCGCTCTCAGAACCTTCGACGGAGCTGAGCGGAGCGCACCGCCAACCGGTAATCGTCATCTCAGGCTATCATTTATATGTCTGGCGCATATAGACAAGCCCCTATACCATGATTATATGCGCCAAGCATACTTCTGCGACCTGCTTTCCAAAGGCGGTCTCACGGAAGAGGTATCAGTCAGGCGCGTGGGCCAAAGGACTATGGAACTCAATCAAGTCAGCTATTTCATCAACTTGGCCGAGACGCTGAATTTCACAGCGGCCGCTCGCTTGAGCGGTGTGTCACAGCCAAGTCTGACCCGCGCGATCCGCCGCTTGGAAGATGAGCTTGGCGGGCCGCTGATCTATCGCGACGGGAAGAACAGCCGCCTGACTGGCCTTGGCCATGACGTCGAGGCAGAATTCCGGCGCATGGTGGTCGCGATGAAGAGCGTTCGCAATCACTCGGAGCACTGGGCGATGGGGGGGCACCGCGTGCTGGATGTCGCCGTCGCGCCCACCGTCGGACCAAAGGAATTTACGGCATTCTTCGAGAGCGCATTGGCGGAGATGCCATCCATCGAAATCAAGCTGCACTCGCTCCAGTCGAACGAGGACACATCGGAGGTGCTTTCAGGAAAATACCACGCGTGCATCATGCCGCGTGAAACAAGACCGGAACGCAAGCTGGATGTGCATCCTCTATTTCGGGAGCGCTTCGTGCTCGGCTGTTCTGCAAACCATCCCTTGGCTGCCAACGAGATCGTGCGCGGCGAAGACCTGCTCGAGTTTCCTTTCGTCGATCGCCTGAAATGCGAGTTTCGCGATCGGATCCTCGATCACTTCGCGCGACGGGACTTGCTCATGCGACCTCGCTTTCGATCAGATCGCGAGGACTGGGTGCAACGGGTCGTCGCTGACGGCCACGCCATATGCATTCTTCCGGAACGATCGCCGACCGTGCAAGGCCTCGTCACTCGGCCGATCGACGGATTTGTCTTGGAGCGCGAAGTCGTGATCGCGACAGTATCCGGCTCCACGGCAACGGTCGAGATACGGAACATCGCGCAGCTGGCAGCCCGGTATGAGTGGAACTGAATCACGACGTGAAGAGCTTCGGCGCTATGGAAACTATACGCGCAGCGTATTGGATAAATCTGGGGCGCACTGCGATAGTCGGCGCAATGACTGCAAAGATAAATGACAGTGTGTCGAGCTCTCTAAATAGCTGCGCCTAATACCGCTACACTTTTGCCTGACCATGTTTTCCTCCGGGGAATGGGCTGGCGGTTTCCATAAAATGGCGGACCTTTTTCAGTAACTGCCACATTGAGCGGCACTGATGAT
>PQKR01000016.1 GCA_002918705.1 Escherichia sp. ESNIH1
GAACGCGGGAAGAAGCCCGCAGTGATATTTTTGATTACATCGAAATGTTTTATAACAGTAAGCGTCGGCATGGTTCCAGCGATCAGATGTCACCGACAGAATATGAAAACCAGTATTATCAACGGCTCGGAAGTGTCTAGATTATCCGTGGCGATTCAGATAGTAGTATGTACAAAAGGGCGAGAAAAGGCAGGGAGATTAATTCCCTGCCTTTTTTATTATTTAATTAAGAAGTCATCAATATTGCCGCCGTTGGCAGCGTGTTCAGCCAGAACTTTTGGTGTACGGCCCTGGCCAGTCCATGTTTTAGTTTCACCGTTTTCATCGGTGTACTGGTATTTGGCCGGACGTGCTGCACGCTCTTTTTTAGGTTTTGTCTGGCCGGTGGAGTATTCAAGCAACTCTGACGGGTCAATACCATCATCCAGCATCAACTGGCGCAACTTATTCAGCTTCTCTGTACGTTCCGAAATCTCGTTACGTTTTGCTTCTTCTTCATCACGACGTTCCGAAACGATGACATTAAACTTCTCCAGAATGTCTTCCAGAGTTTCGAGAGGCAACTCACGCGCCTGAGCTCGCAGTGAACGGATGTTATTTAGTGTTTTCAGTTCTTCAGACATTTTAGCTCCAGAGAGTAGTAATCATAATCTCAGTTGATTATGAAACATTAAAAAATAAAATCAACAGAAAGCCGACTGAATTAATGAACAATGTCGAACGGCTTCACTTCTTTATGTTACTTAAAATGAATGAACTGCGCTTGAAGAGCTTCTGAGATATTGAGGCTTGTTATACGAGTAGTAACAGTCGCATGTAATCCATACCTGATAGATGGAAACGATACTTAAAGATGAAAGACAGGCAGGAATTTACCCGGCATATTTATGATAAGGAAAAGTTGGAAATTCAAAATTAGTTACAAAATCCTTAGGGCAACTCATACAACACGCCTGGTTTAAAAAGCATCAACCCTGACTACTTGAGAGTGTTTTGATAAGCGTGGGTCAGGGGTAAGGTTAACCCTTATATGAAGATAAACTGAGTTCAGCTTTAATGTAAGGTATTCGCTGATGGTGGCTATGGCGAGCATAATGCTGAGACAGGGCAATTTTGATCGTAGATAAATAAACGCACCCGGTTAAAGTTTTACTTACCATTGCAGTAGTAGTGGTTTACCGGGTGCGCATATTTTATGCTCTCTGTCGGTTACTTTGTGTTAAGCGGATTCATTTTTGCGAATCTTCTCATTTTCACGGCTTTCCTTTAAAAGCTCGTCAATCACACGTTCCGTTATTTTTTCCACGGCCTCGCTTCTTGAGAGACCTTCCATATCCGCAAGCCTGTCTATCTTCCGCAGTATTTTCATACGCAGCGATAAAGAGACCGCTGTTTTTTTATCTTTATCCAGAATGACGCGGCCACCTGACTCTGTGCTTTTCAGTTCGGCATTCTTTGCCAGATCATCACTCATCCGTCGCAGCGTTTTTTTATCAAGGTTACCCGGCGTGATCATCTGGTAAGAGTGACTGGCCTTGCTGTACTTTATTTCTGCTGAATAGTCTTCCCTGAGTGCTTTAAGGGCCCGTGTCAGGGTTGGCTCTGAACATTCCAGGCTGGTGATGATATCGGCGGCAGGAACCGGTTTCCCGGTGCCCAGTAAATTAGCCAGAGTGAAAATGCGGACCTGTCGCGTATTGAGTTGCATCGTTAGTTAAAGCCTGCGTCAAAAAAAAGTGGTTCAATTGCCTGAAAGATAAATGTCGTGCTCATCTTTCTGATAACCGGATAGTCTCCCAGCGCTTCCACCGGATCCACATGCTCTATCCCGGCAAAATTAATCGATGCCATCTGTGCTCTGCTGAATTTGCATGACAGGATGTATTCGTCTTCAAGATACCCGGTCCGTTTACTGATGCGCTGGGTAAAACCTGAGACCACCACGTAGTCAAAGGGTAGTGTATGCAGGGCAATACCGGCCAGGCGCAACAGGCACCCATGAACATGGCGTGCGTAATTTTCTCGCTGTACTTTTTGCGTCATGGCCTTTTCGGTGATTTCTGTACCGCGGGCATTCACACCGTAAGATTTATCAGGCATGTCTTCTATCTCAGGCAGATCGACATCGAGCCAGACCGTGGACTGTTCAGGTTTGACTTCGAACGTCACCAGAGTTTCCCGCGGCCACTCAGTTTGCGCCAGAACCTCACCCAGTCGGGACTCAAAGAAGGCGCTGTCCATCGCAAACTGGTCGCGGGCTTCAGCCTGCGATGCGATCAGCCTGCTTTCATGCTCCTTAGCCTCGAATTGCCAGTTGGCATACTGTTCAGCCCAGGCGGTGCGCTGCTGCTGATAGCGATGCTGGCGGAGCGTATTTTCTCGTTCCGTATCAGCCAGCGTCTGCTGCCACTGATTCCTGAGCTCCTCAAGTCGCTCTGCACGTGCCGCATCGGATTCAAACCATTTGCCAAAAAATCCTGCACCTGTGCTCTCATCCGGTTGCTCCGGTAAGGGCATTAACTCGGGTTTCGCCGGACGTACCGGCGCCGGTACCAGCCAGGGTTTCTGTCGACTGGCCAGATACTCTGTTTCCAGTTCGGACCAGCTGATGCCCCGGCGGGGATCCGGAGTCAGCTCATGGATATTGGCAATACTGCTCACAACAGACATCAGTGCGTCCACTTCCTGTTCGAGCTCCAGCCGCAGAGAAGGATCGGGTTGTGCGCTGCGGGCAGTACGTGAGCGGGCTGAGTTATCCAGTCTGGTGCGATAACTCAGCCCGGTACCCGGCAAACCCAGGTTGGCATAAGTGCCCCGGCTACCAATGGATACGGACGCCCCCCGCGGTCCTACGCTGAGACTCGGTGCGCCGTTACTTAAGTTCAGCCGTACGCCGGGAATGATGTTGATCGTTTTACGAAATCGAAATCCCATTACGACATCCTCAGTTTTTCTGTGACAGTGGCATAAGTCTGATAGCCTCTGCGCTTTGTTCCGGGATCATGCCATATATCCGTGCTCGTTCCAGGATGCTTGCTGCCCAGCGGCGATGCGTTGCCGGTTCGCACATCGCGCCCTGCGATTTGAATACAGCCTGAGTGGAGTTGAGGATCCGGAGCGCATCCGAATGTTCCCCAGCTGACACCTTCAGTGCGTTTTCGATAACATCAATCTGAGCGGGGTGGATGGCCGTTTTACCCACCAGCCCATGCGCCATATCAAGCGCCAGCTCACGCGCCATAATGTCATGATCGTCAATGTGCTCACAGACCGGCGCCGTCAGCGCAAAATCACGCGGACCGAATACTGACACCAGCATTTTAATCACGTAGCCCATAGGTCCGTCGTAAAGGGTCAGATTCCGCGGCCGTCTCAGCGAGACCACATTCATCAGGTCATTCCCGCCGATACGCAGGGCAATGATCCGCTCAAGGCATGGATGAGAAAGTAGCTTTTCCGCAAGTTCACGCATCCGGACGACATCAAACACATCGTCGGTTTCAAGGGTCGGCATAAGACAAAGGTGCGTGTCTGCCATTGCCGCCCACCATTCCGGCAACGAGGCCAGAGTGAATTTTGGAAGTACAAAACCGTCAACGGCGCTCAGGTCGACATTCTGAACCAGCCATTGCCCCATTTCCGTATGTCGCGGACGAATAAACACCAGCGGCCAGTCCTGGTTACCGGCGCGTAATTTTTCCTGACTCAGGCGCTGCAGCAGCTGTCTCAGATTTTCCAGCGCCCGCGGGATATCTGTTTCGCTGACCGCGTCCTCCAGACAAATGACCAGCGAGCGAAGTCCCGGGATCTTGCCGTCCAGGATAGCCCCTTCAATATCGTAACGGGTTGCGGGCATGTACAGCGTGGCGCCAAGATTCCAGGGCGAGAGGCGATTTTTCATCAGAGCACCTTTTTAATAATGGTCACGGCCCGGTACTGGCCAAGTGCATCACCCATTTCGGTAACGATGATCCCTTTATCGCGAGCCAGGCCTACCAGTAACTCGACATCCGGATCGCTGACTGAGCGTACAAACACATGATCGGGTACCCGGCGTAATACGGCGCGGGTTGCTTCAGCGATACCCGGTTTAATCCGGTTGATGCTGTCGACCGCATACCTGTCAGCAAGGAGGGTGATCACATCACGACTCTTCTGCCACAGGCCGGTATTCGCTGCCATATTCCAGTCGAGACCGGGTAAAGCCGCGGGATCGAGTTTTTCGCGATAAGCTGCAACCGTCCCGACCAGCGAGCGGCTGCATTCGTACTCATTCAGATGTTCGCACACGACGCAGCCGTGTAACCCTTCAGTAGTCCATACAGAGCGTGAAATAAGGCCTGATACCGGCGCCCCCATAATCCCGAACGGGATCAGCCAGTCATCATCGCCTGCCGCCAGCCAGGCGCAGCCACACGGGTCAGCGAGCACCACAAGGCGGGGGTGTTCCGGATAACCGCTGCGTCCTTCCAGTGAGCGAACCAGTTGACCCGTGATCGCGCCTTTACCGGTCCAGCCATCAACGAACACAATGCCCTGTGTGCCATGACGGGATTCAATGATATCCAGGGCAGCGGTATCGATGCCGCGATCACGAATGATGCTGATCCCGTAGTGGAAGGATGTTTTTCCCATGTCCCGCAGCGCCTGATGCAGCATCACGCCCAGCGGCACACCGGCCCGGACGAGACTTGCCAGAATAATGGGTTCATCACTAAAGCGGTTGGCCAGTTCGCGGGCAAGTTGTGTTACCTCGCGTGCCAGTCGGGCCGCGCCACGATCCAGTGCGCGTGAGAATAAATCCAGATGCCAGGAGGTAGGGGCAGGCTCCTGGCTCAGCATGTCAGAATAATGCTTTTTGCCGGACTGGATCAGCGCCTCTTTTTGGTCAACCGGCGTCATTTCCATGTCAATGGGTTTGAGCAGGAACTGGACATCACTGGCGTCGTAAGAGCCCGAAAAAGGAATGAGTGGCTGCATCTTACTGTTCTCCAAAAATTTTCATCGAGACGGCTTCAGCGAACTGGCTTTGACGCGGGATCCCGTACCAGCTGCAGAGCTTCATAAAGCGGTGATCGCTAAGGCTGTCACCGAGCCCAATCACCGGGAATACACCGCGCTCGGCACGTAATTTGTTCAGCAACCAGGTGACGGCCAGACCTTTTTCCACGGGGTGAGGAAGCCAGGCAACATTGTTGCTGTTACGGTGGATATAGAAGTCCGCGACCGGGAATACCGCTTCAATCTCGTCTGCAATGGCATACAGCTCATCAAGCCGTGTGCTGTCGCGGTGCTTCATCACCAGATAGACGGGCGTGCCGTCATATTCATAGTTGAGTCGCGCCCAGGCATTAATGCCTCTGGCTTCCATCATCTCTGTGATGGCACGTTGCATGGAGATAAGCCTCTCTTCGTACTGCGCCAGGCTCTGCAACATGTGCGCTTTCCAGTCCTCGTCAGGCTGACCCTGTGGGTTCAGAATAACGGCGCCATGGGTTGTAATCGCCCAAGAGCGGAAGGGGATCTGCACGCGGCTGATTTCTTCAGTGCCGCGGGCCGTCACCGGAATAAGTTCAGCCTGCTCCAGTAACCAGTCCACCAGCATGGACTGCTCTTCAGTCATGAAGCTGCGTGGCGCTAAACTTCTGTCCAGCGCTCCGGTTTTAAAGGGCTCCAGCGCGAGCTCATCCACCATTTTGCGTCGGGTCTGGAAGAGGGTGTCATCAAGGTCACTCAGGACAACGGGTTTATTCATAGCTAATAATCTCCACACTGGCGGCTACTCCGGCCAGCGTCTTCATCAGGTGACTGTCCACGCTGGCCGCTGGCGTCTCGGTGCAAAGCAGAACGCGATCAAACCGCTGGTGCGCAACGTTGTATAAAAAGTTGGGAATGCCAAGACCGTAGTTATCCGTGAAGGCAATGGCCGACTGAATAGCGAAGCCTGTGGCTATCGGTGATCGGGTAGTGGAACTGTAAAACGCATCCGCACCGGCCGCGGCCAGACGCTCAGCAAGCAGGAACGGTTCCCACACAAATTCACCTGTGCCCAGCACCAGCACACGTTCTCCCGGTGAGGTGGTGATATTGCGCCCCAGGTCATTAGCGGGCGCCGTCATCCCCAGTCGGCCCCAGGACTGTTTGCCGGTGATGGGGAAGTTACCGCGGGAAGTCACATTCACCGCTGGCATCACCGGGACGGGCGCGTCCGGGAGGGGTTCCCACTGCCATGCACCACTGACCAATGACAGCGTGCGCACCGGCAAAGGACAACGCGTTTCCAGCGCATCACCACTCCAGTCGGTGAGTGTGACAGCCACAACCTGCTCCAGCTGTGGCAACCGGCCAGTATTGCGCAATGCCGCAAGGAGATTGATGAAGGTGTTACCGGTTGTGGCTTCATCATCAATCAGAACCAGGGTTCGCGCTTCGGTCACTCTGCGGCGCATTTCCACATCAGCGGGCAGGTAGATCAGATGATCTGTCGCATGGCTGTGCTCTTCCTTAAATTCACACAGCAGTTCACCGTCCTGAGGATGGCGCGTTGAGGTCAGGTAAACGGAATCCGCGTACTGGTGGCGAAGTTCATCAAACACGCCAGCCCCGAGACCTACCGCAGTCTCGGCCATCCCGATAAACAGCACAGGTCCGGGAACAGACGCCGGAAACTGGCGGGCCAGACGCTGATATGCCTGACGCATTGTCGAAGGGGGAACCGGAATATGCCTGCCCAGCACTTTGCTGACAAAGAGAAAAGCACGTTTCGGGTTACGACGTTCAGCAATATCAAAAAGATCGTTAAGGGACATCTCGCCCCGGGCGCGTGTAACCTGAATCGTTCCGCACGACAATGCACGTCGATAAACAGTGTCTTCGTTCAACAGTGACATAGTGAGCCTTAATTAAGACGGTTGGTGAGGTCAGTTGGATAGACGATGACATCGGTAATGGATCGCACCGTTGCAGGCTTGAAGGAAACCATCTCGTTATCCATCACTTCATTTTTCGACATCAGGCCCAGCTGGTGGAAGGCAAACAACCCCGGCAGATTTACGCCGCTGCGCAACGTGTATCCAATCCCACCTGACGGACGCATGTTCGTTTCAAGCAGCACTGGCCTGCCGTTGTGGTCATTACGCGTCTGCACATTGATGAGGCCGTCCGCGTTCATAGCCCGGGCACAGTTACAGGCCAGCTCGTATGCTTCGCCGCAGTTGACAAGATACTGAAGCGCACCTTCTTTGCGACGTCCCACCGCAGCAAGGACTTCACCCTTGTGCGCCAGAATATCGACAGAATATTCGGGTCCAGGCAGATACGGCATCAAAACAAGGGGGGTAAACGACTTAGCGGCGCTCAGCGCTGCAATATACTGGCCGGGGTTCACGATCCGGTTGTCCGGGTTGTTGAATACCGCCATGGAGGAGGCCTCGTCATCGAAACGCCAGAATCCCATGCCATAAATACCCGTGACGGGTTTGACACAAAGCGGAGTATCCGCAAAAGGAGGATTAGCGAGATGGTCCTGCAGCGCCGAAATCGAGTTGATACGTACAGAAGGGACGACCGGCAGTCCACATTGCTGCATAAAGTCAGCGAAAGTAACTTTATCGTCGGCAAGCTTCAGCCAGTCAGAAGCCGTCGCGCCAGTGGTGAGCGTAGCGCCCGACGCTTCGATTGCAGCCCGATGTTGTTCGAACCACTGACAATTTCGTCCCGTATGAACAGCATTAATCCCATGTTTCCCGATAGTGTCGAGAATGAAAGCAAGGCGACTTTCCGGGTCAGAGGGCTCGATTAGCGCGTGGTCAGCAACGGCAAGTAATTCATTACGTTCATGACGATGAGAGGCATAAACAATAATATTAAAGTTATTAATTTTAGCGAAAGACTTCATTCCCTGAATAATATCACGCTGTGATGAAAGTCCTTCCATAAGCCAAATTTTGTTTTTCATTTTTAATTTATTACCTGATAAATTCAAGCTGTTAAGGCGGTTATGAGAGTCTAAGAATCTCTTTAGATGATGTCAATCATAATATGATTGTTAAATGCGGGTATTTTCAACGCTGTGACTGTGATCAGGCTGGGGATTTTTACACTTATATTTCAGTTATTTGAAAGGAATAAACACGTAGCAATGTAGCGAAAATACAGCCCTGGTTCAAAAAACCCTAAAAATTTGCTCTTGCCTCACAACTTCATCATGATATGATTTTTTACGTTAGTGGATAAACGTTATCTCTGGGTTAACTTTCTCATCACCATTTAAGGAAATAAATATGGTTTCATTAAGCAAGAATCAGACGGTTTCACTCACTAAACAATCTTCGGCACTCAGCCAGCTTCAGTTTGGCCTTGGCTGGGATCCAATCAAGAAAAAGGGGCTGCTGGGCGGGTTGTTTGGCGGCAGTGGCTCTATCGATCTGGATGCCGGATGTGTCCTGATGGACAGCGCCGGAAACAAAATCGACACCGTCTGGTTCCAGCAGCTGAAATCCAAATGTACGGCTGTTGTTCACAGCGGCGACAACCTGACGGGTGAAGGCGATGGTGATGATGAAGTGATCAATGTCTATCTGAGCAAGCTGCCTGCAAATGTCGAGTACCTGGCCTTCACCGTGAACAGCTTCCGTGGTCAGTCGTTCAACGATGTTGATAATGCATTCTGCCGTGTAGTTGACCAGGCCAACAAAGAACTGGCCCGTTATCAGCTGACAGAGCAGGGCGCGCACACCGGCATCGTTATTGCGTCCCTGCGTCGTAATAATGGCAACTGGGATTTCACGGCTCATGGCCACGCATGCCGCGGTCGTACGATTGCCGATATGCATGCCGATATCGTTTCGACGGTGGTCCGCTAATGAACCTGACGCCGGGGGGCAATGCCCCCGTACCATCACAGGAGCTCCGGGTTCGGATCACCTCAGGTGGACCGGTTGACGCCTCAGCGTTTCGTCTTTATGCAGACGGAAAAGTGCAGGGTGATGCGGATATGGTCTTCTACGGCCAGCTGCGCAACGATGATGGCACTGTCAGCCTGGTGAGTGAGGGGCAGTATTCAACATTTACTGTCGCGCTTAACCGGCTGAAGACCGATGTCCAGAAAATTGCCTTTACCGTTACCTGTGACGGTGGGCAGACCGTTGCTGGTCTTCGCAATCTGTCTATTGACGTAGAGCAGGGTGCAACCCGTCTGGTTAGCGGCGTCGTGGATTTAACGGGCCGTCAGGAAGCTGCGCTCATTCTGGGTGAATTCTATCGTCGTAATAATGACTGGAAATTCCGCTTTGTTGCTCAGGGTTTCAATGGCGGACTAAAGCCGCTGGCGGAACACTTTGGTGTTGATATCGCAGACTCACCAGCACCAGCACCAGCACCGACAACGGCGCCGTCTACCGTTACGCCACCAGCACCTGCGCCAGCTGCAAATAAAGTAAACCTGAGCAAGGTTTCCCTGACAAAAGAGAAACCAGCAATCAGCCTTGCCAAACGCGATAACTTCGGGGAGATCCGTATCAATCTCAACTGGAATCGCGCAAGCGGTAGCTCAGGACTAAGGGGCATGTTTGGTTCCAAAGGGATTGATCTGGATCTGGGTGCCTTTGTAGAGCTGGAAGACGGTTACAAATCGGTAATACAGGCGCTGGGTAATGCCTTCGGTGATTATCATGACGAACCTTACGTTCAGCTGCAGGGCGATGATCGTACTGGCGACAATGCTTCAGGTGAATGGCTGCACATCAACGGCCGCGAATGGAAGCACGTTCGTGAGGTCCTGATCTATGCCTTCATTTACGAAGGTGCGGCCAGCTGGGATAAAACGGATGGGATCGTCACAATCCATGTTCCGGATCAGCCGCCTATTGAAACCCGGCTGACAGAGGGTGATAACCGTCGCACCTTGTGTGCGATTGCCCGTCTTGTCAACGAAAATGGCGCCATCAGGGTGGAGCGAATCAACCAGTATTTTAAAGGTCAGTCTGAAATGGACAAGGCCTTTAACTGGGGCTTTCGCTGGAGCGCCGGTTCCAAATAACGTCACATCAAAGGATTTAACCATGAGTTTTTTCGACAAAGTAAAAGGTGCGCTCAATTCAGGGCGCGACGAACTGACCCGTCAGGTCGGCCGTTTCAAAAATAAGAAGTTCATGCAGGGTACAGTCGCTGTCTGCGCCCGTATTGCTGCCGCCAGTGACGGCGTAAGCTCGGAAGAAAAACAGAAAATGATGGGTTTTCTGCGTGCTTCCGAAGAACTGAAGATTTTCGATACCAATGAAGTTATCGAGTTCTTCAACAAACTGGTTTCAAGTTTCGATTTCGATGTCGAGATTGGTAAAGGTGAAACCATGAAGTACATCCTGGCG
Source organism: Escherichia sp. ESNIH1 (assembly GCA_002918705.1). Classification (GTDB taxonomy): domain Bacteria; phylum Pseudomonadota; class Gammaproteobacteria; order Enterobacterales; family Enterobacteriaceae; genus Pseudescherichia. The sequence goes on from PQKR01000016.1 coordinate 10,368, forward strand.
CTGAAAGATCAGCCTGAAGCCGCACAACTGGCATTACGCGTGGGTATTGCTGTTGGTAAAAGCGACGGCAACTTTGACCAGGATGAGAAAGCAGCCGCACGTGAAATCGCAGTCGCGCTCGGCTTTGATCCGGCTGAATTCGGCCTCTGAGTTACATCCTTTAAAGGTAAATTATGGTTTCGACACATATTGGTTTTCCGGTTGAGACAGTCACAGTGTTTATTGCGCTGTCACTCGGTGCCATTTTCATTGACCTGTTCATGCACCGTCATGACAAGCCAATTTCACTGAAAAGTGCCGCGCTGTGGTCCGTTTTCTGGGTCATTGTCGCGATGGCATTTGCCGGGTTCCTGTACATCCATCACGGTGCTGAAGTCGCGAGCCTGTTCGTCACCGGCTATGCACTAGAAAAGGTGCTTTCTGTCGACAACCTGTTCGTGATGATGGCCATTTTCTCCTGGTTCTCGGTACCGGATCGTTTCCGTCACCGTGTGCTCTACTGGGGCATTATTGGCGCCATCGTCTTCAGGGGCATTTTTGTGGCCATCGGTGCTGGCCTGCTGAGCCTGGGGCCGTATGTTGAAGTGGTATTCGCCCTCATTGTCGCCTGGACGGCTGTCATGATGCTCAGAAGTGGCGGTGATGAAGAGGAAGTCGAAGACTATTCGCAGCATCTTGCATACCGGATGGTTAAACGCTTCTTCCCGATCTGGCCAAAACTGCAGGGTCACGCTTTCCTTCTGTCTCAGAAAGAAGTGGATGCCGAGCTGGCAAAACCTGAAAACAAAGATGTGACCATCGGTCGCGGTAAGAAAGCATGGCGCTATGCCACGCCGCTGATGCTCTGTGTGGCAGTAGTGGAGCTCTCCGATGTCATGTTTGCGTTTGACTCGGTACCGGCCATCATTGCCGTCAGCCGTGAGCCACTGATTGTCTACAGTGCCATGATGTTTGCTATCCTGGGCCTTCGTACCCTGTATTTCGTACTCGAAGCCCTGAAGCAGTATCTGGTGCATCTGGAAAAAGCGGTGATCGTGTTGCTGTTCTTCATCGCAGCCAAACTGGGGCTGAACGCAACAGACCATATCTGGCACCACGGGTATAATATTGCGGCCACCACCAGCCTGTACGTCGTGCTGGGTGTCCTGGCCGTCGGGATCATTGCAAGCGTCATGTTCCCGGGCAAACCAGAAACAGAGGGAAAGGAGAGCTAATCTCCTGAGAATTTCACTAATTCCATAACTAATGCATGAGGCTGAACTATGAGTGTTTCTCTTTCGAAAGGCGGTAACGTATCCCTGAGCAAAGCCGCTCCAACCATGAAAAATGTTCTGGTTGGTCTGGGCTGGGATGCACGTTCTACTGACGGGCAGGACTTCGACCTGGATGCGTCCGCATTCCTGCTGAATGCGAACGGCAAAGTGCGAAACGATGCAGATTTCATTTTCTATAACAACCTGAAGTCAGCTGACGGCTCTGTTACCCATACCGGTGATAACCGTACCGGTGAAGGCGATGGCGATGATGAATCCCTGAAAATCAAACTGGATACTATCCCGGCCGACGTGGACAAAATTGTGTTCGTGGTGACCATCCATGATGCACAGGCCCGTCGTCAGAGCTTTGGCCAGGTGTCCGGCGCGTTTATCCGCCTGGTGAACGACGATAACCAGACTGAAGTCGCTCGTTACGATCTGACTGAAGATGCCTCCACAGAAACCGCCATGCTGTTTGGCGAACTGTATCGTCACAATACCGAATGGAAGTTCCGTGCGGTCGGCCAGGGTTATGCCGGTGGTCTGTCTTCCGTGTGTGCCCAGTACGGCATTAACGCGTCCTGATAAAAGTCGCTTTTCTGTCCCCGGGCTGTTCATTCAGCCCAAACCCTAATTAATAGCAGGAGCTTAACAATGGCAGTTTCTCTCGTTAAAGGCGGTAACGTATCCCTTACTAAAGAAGCACCAACCATGAACGTAGCGATGGTTGGTCTGGGATGGGATGCGCGTGTCACTGACGGCCAGCCATTCGACCTGGATGCGTCTGTGTTCGCGGTAGGTGATGACGGTAAAGTGCTTTCTGATCAGCACTTCATTTTCTTCAACAACAAAACCAGCCCTGACGGCGCCGTGGAACACCAGGGCGACAACCGTACTGGTGAAGGTGATGGCGATGATGAGTCGGTCAAAATTGATCTGACCAAAGTGTCAGCTGACATCAAAAAACTGGTGTTCGCCGTGACCATCTATGACGCTGAAGTCCGTAAGCAAAACTTCGGCATGGTGAGCAACAGCTTCATGCGTGTCTATAACAATGACAACGCCGCGGAGATCGCACGCTTCGATCTGTCTGAAGACGCATCCACCGAAACCGCTATGATCTTTGGCGAACTGTACCGCCATGGCGCCGAATGGAAATTTAAAGCCGTAGGCCAGGGTTTTGCCGGTGGATTATCGGCACTGGCTTCCCAGCACGGTGTTAATATCTAATAATAATTACATACTCAACCCCGGTGCTGTCACCGGGTTTTTTTATAGGTGTCAGCACATGGCAAAGAAAAAAAATGAAGGCAGTGGTGAAATGTTCATACTGTTTTTCATCGTAGCTGCATGTTTACTATTTCTTCCATTTCTAATTTTTACAGCTAATCGGTATCGTAAGCTTAAACGAAAGTACAATGCGATGCCTAACCTCCAGCGCGTTTACGATGTAAAGCTGATATTCACAAACTTTGCTGCGGTTGTTTTGTTGGTTGCTTTAATAGCTCTCTGTCTTTTCTTGTTCACATATTACATAACTGCATATATTTACCCCGAAGCTCTACCATATGTCATGCTCACATTGTTAATTGCTTTCCCGATTGCAATGTTCTGGCCATTAAAAAAGGCGGCTGAATACATCGCGATTGATTATATGGGCGTCATTTTCAATGATAACGACGGTACAATGATTTTTCCGGCAGACAGTGGTAATCAATCTTTAAGCGACATTGTACGACTGAGATTTTTGCACCGCATCTCAGAGCAGGATATTATCTCTATCAGCAGGATCACCAGCGTAACCCGTGAAAAAGGTGTGAAGTTCTTCATTCATGGAGATTTTGGTTCACGACTATTTTATTTTTCGAGTAAGCAAAAGCGTGACGAATGCCTTTCAGCGCTGCAGGCCAGAACCCGCGTAAAGGGTGGCAGAGACTACGGTTACTAAACAAGGAACAGAAGCCATGCAATTACAGTCAGGTCAGAATATCTCTCTAACTTCATCCTCTATCACGCTCAACCTGCGATATCCGGTGCGCCCGGGTTTTCGCGGCGAACCCGATACCTGCGTTTTTATGCTCAACGCACAGGGTAAGGTGAGCGGTGATAACGATTTCATCTTTTTTAATAATCTGAGTTCACCGGAGGGCGCCGTTAAACTGACTCCCGGGACACAGCAATCAAGCGTGCATATTGAACTTAACCGCGTTTCATCGGCTGTTCAGAAAATTGCCTTAACTCTGGTCATCGACGGCAGCGATACCATGACCGGCCTGCAGCAGCTGAGCCTGCAGGCACCCGGCATCGCATCCTTCGAACCGGAAACAGCAGGGCGCAGCGAGAAAGCCATTATCGTGGCGGAGGTCTATCGCCATAACGGCAACTGGAAGCTCCGGGCCCTTGGCCAGGGATTCAATGGCGGGCTTGAGCCGCTTGCCGTCAGCTACGGTGTAGACGTGTCATCTCCAGCCCCGGCACCGGCACCATCACCGGCTCCACAACATACAGCAGCTCCGGTAATCAGTCTGGAGAAAAAGCTGGAGAAACAAGCCCCACGTCTGGTCAGCCTTGCGAAAAAAGCGACCGTCAGCCTGACCAAACACAAGCTTAATACGCTCCAGGCGAGCGTAGCGTTCGTGCTCGATGCATCTGGCTCAATGAGCGGAGAGTTTTCAAGAGGGCATGTGCAGTCTGTACTGGATCGCATCGCTGTTCTTGCCGTTCAGTTTGATGATGATGGTGAAATGGATCTTTGGGGCTTTGCTGAAAAGCACCGGAAATACCAGAATGTCACGCTGAGTAATCTCGATAATTATGTCGAAACCATTCAGGGTAGTGGCAAACGTTCAAGGTGGGAATTATTGCCGGGCCTCGGCGGTGTGAATAATGAGCCTCCGGTCCTCGAAGAGATTGTTGATTACTACCGTGACAGCAAATTGCCTGTTTATGTCGTGTTTATCACTGATGGTGGAATCAGTAAAACAAAAGCGATAAAAGATGCTATTCGTCGATCCGCAAATTACCCAATCTTCTGGAAATTTGTGGGCCTTGGTGGTTCGAATTATGGCATCCTGAAAAACCTTGATGATTTTACTGATCGCAAAATCGATAATACGCACTTCTTTGCCATGGATAATTTCGCCAGTGTCAGCGATGAAGACCTTTATGATAATCTTCTGGAAGAATTTCGAACGTGGATTGATGAAGCTAATTTAAAGAGCATTCTGTAATTTAATAGAGCTTCCTAATTGGCAGAATTGCCATGTTCTGCCATGATCAAATTTTTGAGCGTCTTTGATGTTTAGACGTTAGCAGGAATTAAAGGTGATAGCTTATTTCGCATTGTCGAAATCCACTTTTCTTATGAGAAATGATGCGTTAAAGGATTTTAATATTATGTACAGGCTTGATGATGTATTTGCCTGTATTAGTAATATAATACAGCACAACAAATCAGATTATACAACTTTTGGGTGATGCTGCCAACTTACTGATTTAGTGTATGATGGTGTTTTTGAGGTGCTCCAGTGGCTTCTGTTTCTATCAGCTGTCCCTCCTGTTCAGCTACTGACGGGGTGGTGCGTAACGGCAAAAGCACCGCCGGACATCAGCGCTATCTCTGCTCTCACTGCCGTAAAACATGGCAACTGCAGTTCACTTACACCGCTTCTCAACCCGGTACGCACCAGAAAATCATTGATATGGCCATGAATGGCGTTGGATGCCGGGCAACCGCCCGCATTATGGGCGTTGGCCTCAACACGATTTTACGTCACTTAAAAAACTCAGGCCGCAGTCGGTAACCTCGCGCATACAGCCGGGCAGTGACGTCATCGTCTGCGCGGAAATGGACGAACAGTGGGGCTATGTCGGGGCTAAATCGCGCCAGCGCTGGCTGTTTTACGCGTATGACAGGCTCCGGAAGACGGTTGTTGCGCACGTATTCGGTGAACGCACTATGGCGACGCTGGGGCGTCTTATGAGCCTGCTGTCACCCTTTGACGTGGTGATATGGATGACGGATGGCTGGCCGCTGTATGAATCCCGCCTGAAGGGAAAGCTGCACGTAATCAGCAAGCGATATACGCAGCGAATTGAGCGGCATAACCTGAATCTGAGGCAGCACCTGGCACGGCTGGGACGGAAGTCGCTGTCGTTCTCAAAATCGGTGGAGCTGCATGACAAAGTCTTCGGGCATTATCTGAACATAAAACACTATCAATAAGTTGGAGTCATTACCCGTTTTTCCGAAAAGAGTTAACACTGTCAGGCGACGAGTTTCTTCAGGGCTGTTGGCAGCATTTATATCCGTAAGACCACCTGTTTTTTCTACTTATTAAAATGTACCTTTGAAAAAGTAGTCTTTCTGCGGTACGCTTCACGGGACCATTTCCCCTGAGTTTTCGCACAGCGCGCCGGACGTTTTCCGGCCGGACCGGAGCCTGACATGAGCCTGATGCCTGATGACGAACAGGAACGTAATCTTCTGGCAGCAGCGATCCCGCTGGATGAGACATTTCTGCCGGCGCTGTCCGGCAATAACGTTCCGGTAAATCCGGCCCGGGCTTACCTATTGTCCCTTAATTCCCAACGTAGCCGGCAGACCATGGCTTCGTTCCTCGGGATTGTCGCCAAAATGCTTGGTGCCGGTAGCGCTGACACCTGCAACTGGGGCAGCATTCGCCGGTATCACGTTATGGTAATCACCGAGTTACTGCGCGATACTGGCCGGGGGATGGCAACTATTAACACCTATCTGTCGGCTCTTAAGGGCGTAGCGAAGGAAGCCTGGATGCTCCGCCTGATGGACGTTGAGAGCTTCCAGCACATCCGGGCGGTACCGAACCTGCGTGGCAGCCGGCTGCCAAGCGGTCGGGCCCTGCCGCCGGAGGAGATCCGCGCGTTGTTTGCCGTGTGTGAGGCCGATCGCAGCTGCCTCGGGCCGAGGGACGCGGCGATGCTGGCGGTTATCCTGGGATGTGGCCTGCGGCGGTCCGAGGCCGTGGGCCTAGATTTACGTGACGTTGTCACGCACAATCGGGCGCTACGGGTGCTGGGGAAGGGGAACAAGGAGCGTCTGGCCTACGTCCCGGCCGGGGCCTGGCAGCGGCTGCAGATCTGGATCGATGAGGTCCGGGGCGAAACCCCGGGGCCGCTGTTCACGCGGATCCGCCGCTTCGGGGATGTGACACTGAACCGGCTCACCGACCAGGCGGTGTACCATATCCTGCAGGTGCGTCAGGGGCAGGCCGGGATCGGTAAGTGCTCGCCACATGACCTGCGCAGGACCTTCGCAACTGCCATGCTGGATAACGGTGAGGACTTAATTACGGTTAAAGATGCGATGGGTCACGCCAGCGTTACGACCACCCAACAGTACGATCGTCGCGGAGAACAGCGTCTTCGAGATGCCCGCGATAGGCTCAATCTTGTCAAATGATTTAGTCGACAGGATCAACCTTGATGCCTTCGCCATCCCTGGCTGTGACGTTTTTTACCTACTGGCAACGATCTAAAGCATCATTAAAGATGAGTGTTTAAGTTCCAGGAAATTATTGATATATATAGAAAAATATATAATAACTTTAGGGTTTATGCATGTCTATTTCTCCCCCCTCGGGATTGGTTTTAACAGTTGCCAAGTGGTTATGGGGAAAGCTAACGCAACGGTTATTAATGTCTACCTATATGCATTCTCATGAGAAATGGGCATTACGGCACCGCTTGGGAGTGAATCACTCGCAGAACGGTTCAGTAAGTGTGTTGCGTCCATCAGTTGAAATCCAGCTCAAAGCTGCCTGTCATGCCTGCTTAAAAAACAGGCTTAATGTAGGATGTTTTCCGTTTTCCAAGCGGCCCCCTATATACCCGCCTGGAGGAGATCCCGGCAGAATAAAGAAAAACACCGCCGAAAGGCGGTGTTTTTGTATTAGCGAACCAAATGTAAGAAGTGAAGATGCTTTTCATACTGGTCGAGAATATCGTTGATAATCTGTTCCTGATTCCAGCCCATCACATCGTAATCCTGACCGCCTTCTTTCAGGTAGATTTCAGCCCGATAGTATTTATGCTGTTCTGCCTGCTGCTCCTCATTATCCAGCCCGGAGATCGCAAAGGTAGGAGCAACATAACCGCGGAGTCTGACTTCGTAGATGAAGTTAAGCTCATTGCCTAAATCCACTTCGAAGCGAATACGGTCTTCGCCACTGTTGTTGATATGGCTTACGGTGCTCTGTTTGTTCAACTCATCCTGAACCATTGTCATGGCAGGCTGAATGACATCATCCATAAAACGTTTAACCAACGAACGTTTTGGCAGATGGGCGATATTGCGCAGTCTGCGCTGCCACGGAATAGGATTACGCGCAGCGGTAGGTGCAATGGTGGTCATATTCTGGCTGTCGCGCTTGGTGATGTCCCGTCGCAATGCTTTCAGCAATCCGTATATCGATATCAACAAAATCACCGAGAACGGCAGGGCGCTGGCAATGGTCACCGTCTGCAAGGCGCTAAGGCCGCCCGCAATCAGCAACGCAATGGCGACCAGCCCCATCAGTGCAGCCCAGAAAATACGCTGCCAGACGGGCGTATTGCTGGAGCCCCCGGAGGCCAGGGTATCCACCACCATCGCTCCGGAATCTGCCGAGGTGACAAAAAATACGATGACCATCGCCATGGCGATGAACGACAAAATGCTTGAGAACGGGAAGTGCTCAAGGAAATTAAACAGCGCCAGGGCCACATCCTGCTGGACGGTATTGGCGAGGTCCGTCGCCCCTTTCTGCATGATCAGATAAATCGCGCTGTTTCCGAAGACGGTCATCCATAACAGGGTGAAACCCGCCGGGACGAAGAGCACGCCGGTCACAAATTCGCGGATGGTTCTGCCGCGCGAGACGCGGGCGATAAACATGCCGACAAACGGCGACCAGGAGAGCCACCAGCCCCAGTACAGCAGCGTCCAGCCACCTAGCCAGTTGCTCGATTTAGGCTCGTAGGCATACAAATTAAAGGTTTTACTGACCATTTCGGACAGATAACCGCCAGTGTTCTCAACGAACGATTTCAACAGCAGAACCGTAGGTCCCAGCAACAGCACCAGCACCAGCAGCAGCAGCGCCAGGCTCAGGTTGATCTCGGACAGAATACGAATGCCCTTATCCAGTCCCGACACCACCGAAATCGTTGCCAGGCCAGTGATGACCACGATCAGGATCACCTGCACCGTTTCACTAATTGGCACGCCGAAGAGATGATTAAGCCCGGCGTTAACCTGCAGCACGCCATAACCGAGGGAGGTGGCCACGCCAAACACGGTGCCGATAACCGCAAAGATATCGACCGCATGGCCAATCGGTCCGTAAATGCGATCCCCGATAATCGGATACAGCGCCGAACGCAGAGTCAGTGGCAAGCCGTGACGATAGCTAAAGAAGGCCAGTATCAACGCCACTATCGCGTAAATCGCCCATGCATGGAGTCCCCAGTGGAAGAAGGTCAGGCGCATGGCCTGCTTGGCGGCTTCGACCGTTTCCGGGGTACCAACCGGCGGAGAGAGGTAATGCATCACCGGTTCTGCCACCCCGAAGAACATTAGGCCGATCCCCATCCCGGCGGAAAACAGCATTGCGAACCAGGAGTGATAGCTGAAATCAGGTTGGGCGTGGTCGGGCCCAAGTTTAATATCGCCGTAGCGCGACAGCCCGAGGAACGTCACGCTCAGGAGGATCAGCGCTACGGCCAGAATGTAAAACCAGCTGGCGTTGGTGAAGATTTGATTCTGCAGAAGTTTGAAGTTTTTATCGGCCAGATCGGGGAAAGCCGCGGCAAAGGCGACAAGAAGAAATATTAACAACGCCGAGGTGAAAAACACCGGCTTGTTAATATGGTTTTCAGACTTTTTTATTGGGGTTTCATTCTCACTCATAAGCTCATTTATTCCATTGTGTGTTCATTTCGCCCTGGATGGATGAATTTTGTCACAGCCCGATTCTAACAAAAGAAAAGGAGTGATGCCTAATGACCTTAAGAATAAGCTGAATCGCTTCTACGATACCTATAATGATAATCGCTGTTCAGGCTTGTGCCAGGATTTGCTCCGCCGCCGCCAGATCCGCCAGCGTATCAATGTCGTGCACTACCCCGACATCGCAGAGCGACAGCTCCAGAACCTCCCCCTGACGGCATGCGCGGGGCTTTGTTGAATAAATCGGATTTAGATAAAAGCGCTCCTCGTGGCTGACTTCCTCAGGCAATCTGTACACTTTCTGGCATGCCTGCACACGTCATTTTGTTTAAGGCACGGATCATGGCCATAGCCTCTCCAGCCTGCGCATCATAATCCCGAAACGTAAGATGCCCGCCAAACAGCTGTTTGACACGGTACATTGCCGTTTCTGCCACCGAATGTCGATTGTAAGCCGTGTGCCATTTCCAGTACGCATCACTTCCCGTCAGCCATTGCCGGGTAACGGCCTGATTTCTGTCGGCATATTCAGCCGGCCAGTAACCTGCCCGGGTTAACTCCGGGATCAGTATCAGCGCCATTGCGTGAATTTAATACCACCCGGCAAACCATACACAGGGTAAAGGCAGGGCAATAATGATCCTGCGTTCACAGCTGGACGGTCTGCTATAAAGTGAGGTGCAGACATTGTCACAGACTTCCGCGCCTCGCTCATAGCAGTCAGAAAGCGTTGTTGCTGGCTGCTCTGTGCTGTGAGTTCAACTGTTCGATGCAACGCTCAGACGCGCTCAGCGCGTTTCTGACATGTCCTCGTTAAAAACAGTAACAAACCACCCGAAAATGCACGCCAGAAACGCTACGTAAGAATCTATCCTATGCTGGATATGCACTCAACTGAATAACGCCTGGTTTCAGTCTGTTTTATCGGCATCAGCCTTCTTTCTGGGTAATTTCGGAGAGGTCACTTGCTGATTACTTTGCGTGCGTCGCGTGAGCCAGGGCAACCCGATATGGCCGTATCCGCCCGCAAAAAAGTGGCCCTCATCGTCGACTTTTATGAGCAGGACTCTTTCAGAGCTGCCTTGCGAAATGCCTTATTCTGAGGGTGTGCCCCGGTCCATGTCGGACCCTGATCAACCTGCTTCGTTAAATCCGGCCAAGTGATGAAACGCCTGTGCGCCCTGGCTATTTCATCGCGTGGGACCAGCCTGTCGGCAGCCACCATCACGGCGTGACCTTTACAATCTAAAAAAGTGCCGAATATCACTTTTACGGGTATTTCCCGTGCCACATTGTCAGGGCACAAATAGCTTATACGTGATCTGAATTCGGTTATCTCTAAACGTCGCGGCGCATTGTCCCCGATAAACACAAGTATGGAGAGCATATTTTTCTCCTGTTTTATCCGGACGTAAGACTAAATATCAGTATGGTTTTTAATAGTTACAGCCCTAAATAATATATATTATATCAAAATTACTTTGACAGGATAACGTACAGTCATACAGAAAATGACTCCCTGAGTCACAAATTTTCACCTCAGGCTCCGCTTCCATATAGGATATATAACGCTTTCTCTGTAAATGTTCATAAATACAGGAAGATGTCTTTACCCAAAATAAGCGGAAGATAATATTTTGCCTGATATCACCGGGCGCCTCGGGGCTTTTTCAGGCTTACGTAGTACGGATTTTCCCGGCTGGATGGCTTATATATTGCTTTTGATAGGCGCAACCGGAGGCCCTATGTCTGTGGATATGCAGTCACTTTATAAGCACGTTGCATGGTGTGTCTGGCATGAGGGCTTACGCCTTTATGATAATGGCGTTCCGGGCCAACTGAAGGAAGTCAGTTTTCTGCGGAGCAGTTGCCTGAAACTGCTGGCGCATCATGGGGCTGCGGGAGCGCTTATCTCTGCTGCATCTGATAACGAACTGACAGCTGTCATGAGCCAGATAGAATCCCGCGTCGATCGTGAACATAACCTGTCCGGGCATGTCCGGTGGGTGGCTTACCATGCGGCACGGCACGCGGAACTGCAGAACCTTTTGTCAGAGGGCAAACATAATGAAATCCGGTCAATTTATTACCGGCACCTCAATCACAACAGTAACGCCAGGTACCTTTTATCCTGCGTCAGTCACGGTTATCTGACTGTTCTGATAAAGGGGTTATAACAGCAGCCATGTATTACGGGCTCTCTCCTGCGCTGTCCGGACAGCACTACACCGGTAAGCCCGGGATGATATGGCGTGTTCTTGCAAGGATCCAGTGCGTGCCGGGAAACCCCACTGTCCTCCGCTTATGCTCCATACAACCCGGACCGGGTGAACCGCCATGACAACACCGGTTCATGGCCTGACTGGCAGTGGGGCCTGTTGTTGCCGCTCCACGTACGCCAGTTGCAACTTCCGGCCGGTATCACGCGGTGTGATCCTGCTCCCCGCTTTCATCAGAAAATACCCTATATTATTAAGGATGTGTTATGTGGCTATCAGCATTCAGATAAGGCAGGACTTATGCAAGAAGGTTTCTACTGGATACGGCACAACGGCAGGGTTCAGGTAGCTTACTACACCGATGGCGAAACGGAAGACCTGCAAACGGGGCGGATCGTCAGGGGGATATGGTATCTGACGCGGGGTTTCGATATCTGCGATGACGGTGAGGCTGAGGTATTACAGGGTCCGCTGTCGCCACCTCTTTGACAGACACGGGAACTGGCGTTTCGCTTTGAGCCTGACTAGATTTAACTGTGGTGGATCCCCCTGTGCGGCGGGACAATCCGGTTGATGTATGTAAATATGCTTGCGGCTCGTATAACCGGTAACGAGCCACCGGGAGGCACCCGGCACCTGTTTCAGAACCTGGGAAGTGCGTTTTGAGCCCATCCGTCCGGACAGGCTTTTTTATACCCGCTTCGAAACCGGTGCTATGCTTAAACTGTAACCAGGCCATAGCACCTACCCCTTATCCTCATCGGTGTACGGTCCGGGGACATGGTGAACACTTTTTAACATCCTTTACCCATGGTGATCGACTTTTTCTTCAGGTCGATCACCCACACTTTCGTGTTGTACCACCACACTTCGTAATAACCGTCCTCCTGTGTCTCCCTCAGCCCTACCTGCTCGCCCCTGAACGCCTTGCCTGCGCTCAGACTGACACCCTTCACGCTCAGCTTCCCGCTGATATCCACCTTCCTGACCATCACACCCCCGTCGTATTCCGATGGCGTTGTGTGGCTGTTGTACTACCGCGCGGATGGCTGGTAGCGCGAGGCCGGAACCGTCATATCCAGCCCCTCATGGGGCTGTTCGAGGTTATAGGCTGTCCGCCAGTGGTCGAAGGCGCGCTGCAGCTCGCTGCTGTCCGCGAACCACTTACCCTGCAGGACTTCTGCCTTCAGGCGGTGGTGAAAACGCTCCAGCTTGCCCTGGGTCTGCGGGTGATAAGGCCTTGAGTGGCTCACCCGGATCCCCAGGCGCATCAGCCACAGCTCGAGCGCCGTCCAGGTGCCGGTGGTGTCGCCCCAGGGTTCGCCGTTGTCCATGGTCATCCGGTCCGGCAGGCCGTAGCGTTCAAACACCCCGACCAGCTGCTGCTGCACGGTCTCACGCCGTTCATCGGGGCAGTGCATCAGGCATAGGGAAAGCCGGGTGGTCTTCCAGCCAGCGTTTGATCTTGCGGGCCCCCAGCGTTCGTGACGGGAATGGGCCATGCGCAACAGGTCAGCGATGTCGTCTGATGAACGGTTCGGGGAATGACGGGGTGTGCGGGGACGGTCATGAAGACCGGATAAACCGTCGTCAAAGGTTAATTATCTGGCCAGAACCCTGAGCTTCCATCACTGGAAGCACAGCCCCAATTCCCCACAGCACGCCCTTGATGTTAACGTCAATCGTACGTTCCCATTCATCCTGTTTGCCGGCCGCAAGCGGTGAAAGTGGCATGATGCCCGCATTGTTAATCAGAACGTCAACACGCCCCCAGTTATCAAGCGCTGACTGCACGAAATGAGCCATGGACAGTCTGTTTGTGACATCCAGCTCACGCGCTTCAGCCATACCGCCGGCGCTGCGGATTTCTGCTGCAATGGCTTCGATACGATCCAGTCTGCGCGCCCCTAATAGCACTCTCGCACCTGCTTTTCCAAGCTCTCTGGCAATGCCTTCCCCAATGCCACTTGACGCGCCGGTAATTAATATAACTTTATCCATGATGTGCTCCTTCAGTTGAGTTCAGAGAGATGATAGACCTTTATGATTAGTTCCAGTATCCTGCTTTTACTGGACTCAGTGATTAGCAGAATTAAACAATGAAAATTGATCTCAATCTTTTACCTGTTTTTATCGCGGTTGCTGAAGAGCGTAATTTCACCATAGCCGCAGCCCGGCTGGGGGTTACGCGCTCGGCGGTTAGTCAGGGAATACGGCGGCTTGAGGATACTTTCGGCACAATGCTGGTAATGCGGACAACACGTTCAGTAAACCTGACTGAAGCGGGAGAACGACTGCGTACATCCCTGTCATTATCTTTATCCAGCATTGACGCTGCGTTCGAAGATATTGCATCCGACAGCACGCCACGTGGACTTCTGAGGATCGCGGTGACCTCCATAGCTGAAGAGTTTCTTTCAGGTCCGCTGATCGCCTCGTTTGCGGCTGCTAATCCAGCCGTGACGATCGATATTGTCGTGATAGATGAGGAATTTGATATTGTGGCCGCTGGTTATGATGCTGGCGTAAGGCTCGGAGATGTGATCGAGAAGGATATGATTGCCGTCCCGCTTACAGAAAAGCAACGTGAAATGGTGGTTGCGTCCCCATCCTATCTCACTGCTTGTAGCGCCCCTCTTCATCCGCGTGAGCTTGTACATCATCAGTGTATCGGCTGGCGTCCTTCCCCGGATGTTGCTCCTTATCGCTGGGAATTTGAGGAGAACGGGAGAGCTTTCGACGTGGCGGTAGAACCGCGAATAACAACTAATGACCTGCGTCTCATGCTGAGGCTGGCTCTTGCCGGTGGAGGTATAACATTTGCCCCTGAGGAAACATTCAGGCCGTATATTGAAAATGGTCAACTTGTTTCAATGCTTGATGATTTTCTTCCCCATTTTCCTGGCTTTTATCTGTACTTTCCTCAACGCCGGAATATAGCGCCAAAACTACGCGCCCTAATCGAACATGTCAGGCAATGGCAGCAACCGTATGCTTAATGGTAAGCGCTAAATACTTTGTAACGTAAACCAGTTTTCTGAGGACTGACTCATTTAGTTATATGTTATGTTCGCTTCTGGCACAAAACGGACTGTCATTGTCAGGCATTTTGTCAGCGGTCAGTTAATCCAGTCTCCCTGCGTGAGGCCAGGCAACTGCTCAAACGCCCTAATATGGTCGTTACCAGCACGATGCCGGCGCCAATGGTATGCCCGGCGATCGCCGGGCCGTTCAGACCAATCGGCATCCAGCGTCGCTATTCAAAAATACTCAGTTATTACTGATGCCGAAACTGCAGCGTTGCGGGCAGGTAGCGTTGTAGCGTTTCGGGCGTATCGCCCTCGATCAGCTGGCTTATCAGATCGTAGCAGTGCCAGGCCAGCTGGCGATTATCCTGCTGGACAGTGTCGATACGCAGCGACAGCGAATCATAAAGATAGTGATCGTCAAAGCTCGTCAGATGAATATCGGAGTCGAGTAAATGGTGCTGGCTCATATAGCGCAGAACCCCTTCGAGCAGCCCGCAGGCGGCGGTGAATAGCGCCTTAGGCGGCCGCCCAAGGCGCGCGCAGAGTGCGGCAAACATCTCATAGCCGGAGCTGGGATGGTAATTGCCGTTGATCACCCATTCCGGGCGCAGGGCAATACCCGCCTGAGCCAAACCCTGCGTGAACCCGGTCAGACGATCGCGGGAGGGCGACAGACGCGCCTGACCGCCTAAAAACCAGAACTCATCGCTATGCTGAGGCGCGATGCGGGAAATCAGTTCCGCCGTTGGGGTAATCGAATCGGTCATTACCAGCGGCAGCGCGCTTTCATTGGGGCACCGGTCAAACAGCACCACTGGCAGCTGTTGGCTGAGTTTGAGATAGTCGGCATCGTTGTGCATACAGGAAGCGACGATCATCCCGTCGACCTGGCGGGCAATCATATTATTGACCACCACGCTCTCCTGACCGGGGTTTTCATCAGTACAAGAGATCAACAGCTGGACGCCCGCCTCGCGGCACAGCATCTCCAGCTCATGGGCAAAGACCGCAAAGCCGTGGTTGGTGATCTCCGGCACCACCAGCCCGATGGTGTGGCTGCGGTTGTTGCGCAGCGAGCGGGCATGAATGCTTGGCTGATAGTGATGCTTACGGGCAATCGACAGTACGCGCTCACGCGTTTCCTGCGCCACGCGCAGCTCCTTGCCACGACCATTCAGTACCAAGCTGGCGGTCGCTTTGGAGACGCCAGCCTGTTCGGCTATATCTTTAATGGTTACGCGTTTGGTTTTCATTACGACGCCATGAGCCTGAAGCAAAACGCTTATTCTACCATGCAAGTTCGCAGCGGCCAGTAGCAGAATGCGTCCGGCGTGATGCCGGAGAATGTTAGCTGACCGGAGCAGGCCGGGAAGTAGCGGCTGCTCATCACCCCTTCACCGCCGTTTATGAAAATCTCCACGCTCGACTGGTCGATGAAAACACGCAGCGAGCGGACGTTTCCGCGCCAGTAACGATAATGCATCTCGTCGCTGGCGAGACTGCGTCGGGCCAGGCGGAGTCCGCTGGCATCGCACTCAAGGGTTAATACGCCGCCAAAATCGAGGCTCAACATATCGTCCCCGCGGGTTTGCAAATCGATTTCCATCGGTGCCAGCGGCAGGGCGTTCCCCGACCAGCCGTTCGCTTCACCGCGCAGGGCGCTCAGTTCCCGTAGCGGACGCTGATAGAGCTGACCGTTGATAAACTCCAGCTCACGCAGGCAGGTCATCTGATGGATCCAGCCGTTGATGAGGGTCGGCTGAAGCATCTCTTCGCCCTCCGGCACGCCCATCCAGCCGACCAGCAGACGACGGCCATCACTGGTAAGCATGGTTTGCGGGGCGTAGAACTCAAAGCCGGCGTCCAGTTCGTGCAGTTCGCCATGGCTGAAAGCGCCACTAGCGTAATCAAACTCGCCCGCCATCCATACTGCCGGGTAGGTGTTCAGGTAACACTTTTCCTCGCGGGCAATCCCCTGCGGACAGCAGATTAGAATATGCTGGTCGCCGAGAGGAAAAAGATCCGGACACTCCCACATATAGCCGACGTCGTCGAGGCCATTGATGCCGTGGCCGGCGATTTCACTCATACTCGTCCACTGATGGAGATCCGCAGAGCTGAACAGCAGCACCTTGCCGCGCTTTTGCCGATCCTGCGCACCCAGCACCATGTACCACAGGTCTTCGTGTCGCCAGACTTTTGGGTCGCGCACGTGGCCGGTGTAGCCCTCCGGCAGCGGCAGGACCGGGCCGATTTTGCGGAAGGTGCCGTCGGCGCTTTCCCTTGCCAGGCATTGCCAGGCGGTTCGCCCTCCGTCGGCAAACTTCACGTTGCCGGTATAGCACAGGGTAAGCGTACCGTTGTTATCCACCGCGCTGCCGGAGTAGCAGCCGTTACGGTCATACTCTTCGTCCGGCATCAGCGCAATGGGCTCATGCTGCCAGTGCAGCAGATCGGGGGAGCTCCAGTGCGCCCAGCACTTAAACGTATGATCGCAGGCGAGCGGGTTCCACTGATAAAACAAGTGATAGCGTCCGGCAAATTCGACAAAGCCGTTGGGGTCGTTCATCAGCCCGGTGACCGGCGCAAGGTGCCAGCGCGGATAGTGGCTATCGGCCAGCGCACGTGGCTGGCCCTGTATTACGGCCTGCAAAATCGCAGGCAGTCGTGATGGAAGAGACATTATTCAGCGTCCGTTTTGTATTTCAAAACCAGGGAGACCGTAAAGGCGACGCCAAAGGCGATAACCATCCCGATAATGTAGTTCAACAGCGAACTGGCCTGCACGATGGCCATGCCGGGGATCGCTGTCAGGCCGACCGCGGTCATGTAGACGTGTACAGATACCACCCATGCGCCGCCCGCCGCACCACCAATCAGCGCCGCAATAAATGGCTTCACAAAGCGCAGGTTAATACCAAAAATCGCCGCCTCGGTGATGCCCAGCATGGCGGAAAACGCCGAGGGCAGAGTAATGGCTTTAATTTTTGCATCTTTGGTTTTGAACCACACCGCCAGACAGGCTCCGCCCTGAGCGACGTTGGCCATCGCCCAAATCGGCAGCAGGAAGTTGACGCCGATGGAGGGATTGCCCAGCAACCCGGCTTCAACCGCATGGAAGCTGTGATGAATACCGGTAATGACGATAACTGAATAGAGACCGCCAAACAGTAACCCGGCGAGCCAGCCGGCGTGGCTAATCAGGGTGCTGAGGACAAACGAGATACCGTCGCCCAGTGCGCGACCGGCCGGGCCGATAATCAACAGGGCTATAAAACCGGATATAATCACCGTCAGGAACGGCGTCAGGATCAAATCCAGGGCATCGGGGATTGCGCGACGCAACTGCTTCTCAACGATGCTCATAAACCATACTGCCAGCAGTACCGGGAACACCGTACCCTGATAGCCGATCATGGCAATTTCGAAGCCGAAAAAGTTCATGGTGTGGAAACCCGCGGCCACGCCCCAGGCGTTAGTCAGCGCTGGATGAGTCAGAATGCCGCCAAGCGTCGCGCCGAGATAAGGATTACCGCCGAATTCGCGGGCGGCGGTAAAGCCAATCAGAATCGGCAGAATGATAAATGCCGCCGAGCTGCACATATCCAGCATGATGTAGATGGCGTTGCCCGGGTCAACCCAGCCGTATGTTTTGACCATTCCCAGCAGGCCCATCAGCAGACCAGAGGCGACGATGGCAGGGATTATCGGCACGAAGATGTTTGATAGCAGGCGGGCGATGCGCTGGAACGGATTGAGCTTTTTTGCCGCGATGTCGGCGGCTTCCGATTTGCTGGATTCGCTAATACCCGCCGCCTGAGTAAAGGCAGCGTAGACCTTATTTACCACCCCGGTGCCGAAAATAATCTGCATCTGTCCGGCATTACGAAAACAGCCCTTCACCCCTTCAACTTTGCCGATGGCCTGCTGGTCGGCCAGCGAATCATCGACCAGCACCAGGCGCAGGCGCGTGGCGCAGTGCGCGGCGCTGGCGATATTTTCTTTGCCTCCAAGAAGCGGAAGCAGCGAGCAGGAAATCTGTTCAAAATCCATAGTACCCTCTTAAGGCTTAAACATTTTTATGTTGTCGTCCCGCGTTCACGGGAGCGCTTTTTCTGCGTCTTAGCTGAGCCCGGGGTGACAAAGATGCTCTGACCCCCGGCTATTCCTGTCATCAGGCGTAAGCCGTCAGAACCAGGTTTCCATCTGCACACCGAAAGACCATTCGCCGCCCGAGTTAAAACCGTCACTGCCCAGGGCGTCATCGCTGGCGTAATTATTCAGTTTTTTGCTCCAGTCCATCCAGGAGGTATAGAAACGAATCTCCGGGCGACTGAAGAAATCACCGATACTGCCGACCTTAAATGTCGGGGCGAAGGTGAGCTTGTAGAAGCTACCGTTCACCGCCTGACGATCGTTATAACCTTCGGGTTTAAGATCCATGTACTGGTAGCTGCCTTCGTAGGCGAGAGCGAAATTCTGATTGATTGCCTGAATCAGACGCAGGTTGAATGTTGCCCACTGATAGCTGTCGCCATCGGCATAGCGGTCTTTACTGCGTTGCGCCAGCATTGCCGGGGCAACAGACCAGTTTTCGCTGAGCGGCGTGGTGCCGTAACTGGCAATGCGCCATGTGTCGGCTCCCGGACGAAGTGCGCCATCAGATCCGATACCTTTAACCTCTGCGCCCAGACCATGACCATAAAGCAGAGCGGTTTTACTGCTACCGTCGCGCAGGCCGTAGAAACTGTCGTTATGCAGGCCGAGCAGCGCATGCACGCCGGTGTTTGCCGCATCGCCTTTTACCAGATTGCCGTTGCTATCTTTACGCTCGTCGTTATCCTTCGCCCGCAGACCGCTGACCATCATCTGCAGCGGACCTGCGAAGTGATTCATGGTGAGGATATAGTTCTGCACGCTGTTGCTGGAATCATCAATGTCGCCGAAGTTACGCCCGTACAGGGAGAAATTACTCCGCAGGCCGTCGTTCCACTTCACGTCATAGATACCACCACCGGTACCGGCGAGGAACACGACATCAGAGTCAATCCAGTGAATATCGAAATTGTCGCGGTCGAAACGTTTCCCGGCCCACAGGGTGGAGCCCTTAAATGGCCCAGCGAACGTCGGCAGGTTACCCAATTCGACAAAGGCCTGACGAACGTTCAGATCGCTGGTGCTTGCAGTCCAGTCGTTATAAGAGGTTTGCCCGTCGGCGACCATCACCTTAAAGCGGGTCGTGGCCCCATTATCCAGGGTCTGCTTATGTTCAAGATTCATTTCAACATAGGTATCGGCCTGGTTTCCCAGACGGCCGATAGCTCCGCCGGTTTCACCTGCCGGCGTTATGTAGGCTCCGGATTTGGTGCTGGCGCCGGAATCATTCATTATCACGCCGGAGCGGGCGTAACCGTGAAACTCAAATCCGCTTTTGTCATCGGCTTTTTTCTCAAGTCTGGCGGTACGCTGAGCCACTTCCTGAGTCGAGTTCTGGTTTTTTTGCTGCTGCGCGGTGAGTTGCTGAACTTTTTTCTCCGCCGCCCCGGCGCGGTTTTCCGCCGTTTGCGCCCTGTTTTCTGCCTCCTGCAGGCGTTTTTCCAGCGCGTTGAGTCGGGCTTCAATGGTGCTTATATCCGTTTGCGCATGGGCTGAGGCAGCGCTGGTTAGCAAAGCGATAAGCATCGCAAGTGTGCTTTTTCTGTACATGCTGTTGGCATCCCAAAAGTAAAAATGGAAAATTATAATTTTTGCTAAACCGGTTTAGGCGCTATGTTAAGCCCGACCTTTGTTTTTCTTAAAACAAATATGCTAAACCGGTTTAATAAATGTGATGCATGCAACAAAGTGAGCCGCGCAAAGCGGCTTTAAGGATTAAAACTGACGGTTGAGATCGCGCTGATAGGGCAAGGCGGTCATCGCACCTTTGGCTGTGGTGGCCAGGGCGCCGCAGGTCTGTGCAAGCGTGAGTGTCGGTTCCAGTGCGGTCATGTCCGTTGGCATCCCGTTAGCCGCAAGGCTGGCGAGCAGTCCGGCGACAAATGCGTCTCCCGCGCCGGTGGTGTCCACGCTGGCCACAGGCCGGGCGTTGAAATGGGTAAACTTCTGCTGAAACGCGGCAAGCACCCCCGCTTTGCCCCGGGTCACCAGTAGCAATTCTGGCTGATAGCGCTCCGTTACGCTGGCGATTCCGTATGCTAAATCATTACTGCTGCTGATGAAGACCAGCTCCTCTTCCGATAGCTTTACCACGTTGGCCATGTGCAAAGCGCGATCGAGGCAGGCTAGCAGCAAAGCCTGATCCTGCCAGAGATCGGGACGAATATTAGGGTCAAAGCTGACCCGACCGCCGGCAGACCTGATGCTCTCCATCGCCGCGAAGGTAGTGCTACGGCTGGGCTCGGCGCTGAGCGCGATGGAGCAGACGTGCAACCACTGTCCGGCGGCAAACTGTGGCAGGTCTTCTTCAACCAGGAACAGGTCCGCGCTGGGGCGTACCATAAAGGTAAAGGTGCGTTCCCCCTGGTCGTCAAGGTCGACGACCACAGTGGACGTGCGGTGCTGATCGTCGAGATACATATGGCTGACGTCGACCTGCTCCTGTTGCAGGGTATGACGCATGTAGCGGCCAAACGGGTCACCGCCGACGCGGCCGATAAATCCGCTGTTGCCGCCAAGGCGGGCAACCCCTACCGCCACGTTAGCCGGCGCGCCTCCAGGGCACTGCAGCAGGCGCCCTTCGCTCTCCGGCAGCAGGTCCACCACCGCGTCGCCCAGAACCCAAACTTTTGCATTCATGCTAAAACCCTCCAAAGCTAAACTTAATTAAACCGGTTTAGCATATTAAATCACAGTGACCGAGTGGGTGGAACGTTCCAGCCGGAAAAGCGCGGCTCATGACATAAAAACGTGAGCCGCCTTATGAAATAGCGTTGATTTGACAGCTGTGAAGACTGACGTCCTGGACACAAAACGTTACTGAGCGAAGAAGGCCAGACGTTATCAGGTCGGTCATGTATGACTGCGGGCACTGCTTGCCAGAGCCGTTCCCGGATGAACTGGCGGATGAATTCAGATTAGTGAATTCGATGAATTCGGTTTTTTTTAGAATTATCGGTAAACCAATGAGTCGCGATATTTCCCCTGCTAATGAGTTCTTCTGAAGGCGCCATCAAACCTGTCGAGGTTTAGATACCTTGAACCGGCATAGAGGCGCGGCCGCTAGCCTAAACTGGATTTATTCCGTTCGGTGGCACCGTAGCCCGGTGAAGCCGGTAAAGGAGCAGAAGGGATCACCTGTCCCCACCCTTGCCCTATAAAGCGTTAATCCACTTAAAGCTATTCAGACGCTGAATTACGCGGCCGGAGTGGTCCCGACAAGGCGAAGCCGCTGCCGGGGCGTATCTCCGAGTTAGCGCCGATTGAGGCGCTTACGAGCGTGTATTCCTATACTTACCGGTGCACTATTTACAGCGGCTCATAACCTAGTTACAACATCCATCATTAAAAGCGACACTACTCCCGGGCTTCGCCCGGGGCGGCGGCGCTATTCAGGGTTAGTCTGGGCTCAGTTGTTGCCGCTGTGCACGGAATTCGATTATTGGTTGAGATGGGCTCTCTGATTCATATTTGTGAGGGTATTTCAGGTTGCAAGGGATGTAACTCTATTCTTATGTATGTTGTAACTATAATTTAAAAAAACTCATGGTCTTCTTAGGATCGTCAACAAAGTTATCGGTCCTGATTAATCTATGCGTCTTGTTTTTCCCGCCTCGGATTGAGCGTGATGCTATCTGGGGGCCGCTTGGAAAACGGAAAATATCCTACGTTAAGCCTGTTTTTTAAGCAGGAATGACAGGCAGCAATGAGCGAACAGCGGACGTTGACGTTCTTTATAAAAATTCGGTTTGTGTTGTTTTGCATTAGTTTAGAGACGAAAAATATTGCGTCGGTGATTTACCCAGCGCTTTTCTGAACATCGTAATAAACGCGCTGACCGAATCATATCCCAGCGTTCCGGCTACACGCTGCACGGACTGACCTTCAGCCAGATGGCTCAGGGCAATCATCAAATGCAGTTGCTGACGCCAGCGACCAAAGCTCATTCCTGTCGCCTCTTTTATCAGCCTGGCCAGCGATCGTTCGCTGGTGACCAGATGTGCAGCCCACTGCTTTAACGTTCGCCGATCATCAGGCTCATTAAAAAGTGCCTCCGCCATATTCCGGATTTTAGGATGATCGGATACGGGAAGATGGAGCGCTTCAACCGGCACATCCGGAATATGCTCCAGCAGCACCGCTGCGAGCCTGGCAGTTTTACTGTCAGGAGAATAAGCCTGTCCCTGCTCTGCCAGATACAGAACAAGCTCGCGGACCAGAGAAGTCATCGCCAGGGTACAGCAGATTTCCGGCATCGCTGCCGCGCCGGGTTCGATGAACAAAAAGCAGGTATCTGCATTCTTCGTGACCCGGCAACTGTGGGGAATTTTACCCGGAACCCAGACAGCATGTCCCGGTGGAACAAGCCACAGCGCATCCTCAACCTCACAGCTCACTGCACCGCGCAAAGAGATAATAAGTTGTCCCTTACGGTGAGAGTGCGGACTCTGACCTGCATACTCGCCTGACGATGATACATGCAGCGCGATAGCAGCCTGACTGAAAGCATCGGCATTAAACTCATCCGGTGAGGTCACCGGTTTTTTATTAACTGGCATGATTTAGTTATATGTTGTCAGATTATCTATATTCTGTAACTCATGAGTCCTTTAAAGTCTTTCTTTTTACCAGAAAAAGCAAAATTTATGTCCCACACTACGAACAAGTGGTCTTCAATCATACTTGTGACCGGCATCCTTTTTATAGCTATCAACCTGCGTGTTCCTTTTACCGCTATCGCACCCGTTTTAGAGTCTATTCGCCATGATTTTGGGCTAAGTATTACTGCCGTTGGGTTGCTTAACTCGCTGCCTTTGCTGGCCTTTGCCGCCTTTTCACCGCTGAGCGCATCCATCTCACACAAGTACGGTCTTGAACGCACCCTTTTTGGTGCCTTGGCCGTGATTTCAGCGGGCATCCTGCTTCGCTCCGCAGGCAGTGTCTGGGCGCTTTATGGCGGAACCATATTGATAGGTATCGGGATTGCCCTCGGCAATGTCCTGCTGCCTGGCCTTATCAAACGTGACTTTTCTGGCAACGTGGCTTCCGTGACGGGGGCATATTCCATCACCATGGGCGCGGCTGGTGCTATTGGTTCAGCCATTGTCATTCCTCTGACGCAGAGCTGGGGCTGGAACATCGCGTTAGCCATGCTGGTTATTGCACCGCTGCTTGCGTTGCTTTTATGGTTGCCCCAGTTAAAGATGAAGCATCAGTTGCCAGGAGAGGGTGAGAAAAAAGCGGCGACCGTCGCGGTCTGGCGCTCGCCTCTGGCATGGCAGGTCACCTTGTTTATGGGCCTGAATGCGATGCCGTTTTATGTTGCTGTCGGCTGGCTACCCGCCATTCTAACGGACAGTGGACTCTCCTCAGCCCAGGCCGGTGAAGTACACGGCATTCTTCAGCTGACCACAGCTATTCCCGGCCTGATTCTGGCGGCCACGCTGCGTCGCCTCAACGATCAGAAAGCAGCCGCTGCCGGCGTCAGCCTGTTAACCGCTGCGTCCTTTATCGGCATCCTATACCTGCCAAATCTGGCGATGCTGTGGGCTGCTCTTCTCGGCTTCGGCTCGGGTGCCAGTATGATGCTGGGCCTGACCTTCATCGGGCTACGTACCAAAAATGCCGGTGACGCCGCCGCGCTGTCAGGCATGGCGCAGAGCGTCGGTTATCTGATGGCGGCGATGGGTCCGCTGTTGCTGGGCAAAGTACAGGAGTTGTCCGGAGGCTGGACATTGCCATTACTGATGACCGCAGCAATCGCGGTCGCTGGTGCCTGCACAGGAATGGCTGCCGGACGAAATGCACACCTGGAACCGGCACAGCAGCCGGGCTGAATTTGCTGACACAGCAGGAGAGCGCTCTGTTCTCCTGCTGTGGATACTCTCCATTATCGTTCCGGTGATGCTGCCAACTTACTGATTTAGTGTATGATGGTGTTTTTGAGGTGCTCCAGTGGCTTCTGTTTCTATCAGCTGTCCCTCCTGTTCAGCTACTGACGGGGTGGTGCGTAACGGCAAAAGCACCGCCGGACATCAGCGCTATCTCTGCTCTCACTGCCGTAAAACATGGCAACTGCAGTTCACTTACACCGCTTCTCAACCCGGTACGCACCAGAAAATCATTGATATGGCCATGAATGGCGTTGGATGCCGGGCAACCGCCCGCATTATGGGCGTTGGCCTCAACACGATTTTACGTCACTTAAAAAACTCAGGCCGCAGTCGGTAACCTCGCGCATACAGCCGGGCAGTGACGTCATCGTCTGCGCGGAAATGGACGAACAGTGGGGCTATGTCGGGGCTAAATCGCGCCAGCGCTGGCTGTTTTACGCGTATGACAGGCTCCGGAAGACGGTTGTTGCGCACGTATTCGGTGAACGCACTATGGCGACGCTGGGGCGTCTTATGAGCCTGCTGTCACCCTTTGACGTGGCGATATGGATGACGGATGGCTGGCCGCTGTATGAATCCCGCCTGAAGGGAAAGCTGCACGTAATCAGCAAGCGATATACGCAGCGAATTGAGCGGCATAACCTGAATCTGAGGCAGCACCTGGCACGGCTGGGACGGAAGTCGCTGTCGTTCTCAAAATCGGTGGAGCTGCATGACAAAGTCATCGGGCATTATCTGAACATAAAACACTATCAATAAGTTGGAGTCATTACCC
>PQKR01000017.1 GCA_002918705.1 Escherichia sp. ESNIH1
ATTTGCCTGGCGGCACTAGCGCGGTGGTCCCACCTGACCCCATGCCGAACTCAGAAGTGAAACGCCGTAGCGCCGATGGTAGTGTGGGGTCTCCCCATGCGAGAGTAGGGAACTGCCAGGCATCAAATTGCAGTTAACCGGGATAAAATATCCGGGTAGTGACAAAGAAATTCGGTGGAGCGGTAGTTCAGTCGGTTAGAATACCTGCCTGTCACGCAGGGGGTCGCGGGTTCGAGTCCCGTCCGTTCCGCCACTTATTATAAAATTAAGCCTGCTCATCTATAGCAGGCTTAATAGTAAGAAATTTTAGGGGCGTAGCTCAGTTGGTAGAGCACCGGTCTCCAAAACCGGGTGTCGCGAGTTCGAGTCTCTCCGCCCCTGCCATATTAGGATCCTTTGCTTAGGCAAAGGATTTTTTTTGCCTGCAATTTACGATCTCCTCTCTTTCACTCTCTTACCTCGCCACACTTAACTCTACGCTGCGTCCCTGCACCGTATCCTTGAATTATTCCATCACGCTAGTTTTCAAAAGATCTTTAATCTGGCTCTGTTTATCGCTGTTCTGTAGCCAGATAGCGTAAAGCGGGCGTGAGAGCGTCAGCGTATCTGCCACCATATGCAGATCGGGCTTTTCCCTGGCCCATGAGACCGGTAGCCAGGTGCAACCCTCCAACGATCCTAGCTGTTGGCGGGCAATTTCAGCGGAGCTGGTCGTTAGCAGAGGGATCTCGTCACTGGCTATCAGGCCAGACTCATGCTGCTGAAAATCAGGACCCCACTCGAGGCGCAGGTAGTTCAGGGCCGATTTCAGGCGCGACGGAACGGTACAGTAGAGCGCAAGGGCAAAGTGTCCCAGCAGCTGACTACTGAACTCATCCATTTTGGGGGCTTCAGTCGTAATCAGCAGATCCAGCTGCCGCTCATGCAGCTGTTTTACCAGTGATTGTCGCTGTGCGATACGCGCTTCAAATTGTAAGCTTTTATGTGTCTGATAGAGCCGACCTAGCCAGCCGTTCAGCATGCACTCCCACAGCGATGCGCTTGCGCCAATAGAGAACTCATTGTGCTGCGAGCTATGGGCCACCTCTTTACGGGCTGCCTGCCAGGTATTCATTAGCGTCTCTGCATAGGGCAGGAGTTTCTCACCCGCTACCGTAAGACGAATATTGTTGCGATGGCGGGTGAAAAGGTTTACCCCAAGCTGATTCTCAAGCTGGCGAATACGAAAACTGACCGCTGATTGTGTCAGATAGAGCGCTTCGGCAGCGCGTCCAAAGTGACGAGTCCTGCTTACTTCCAGGAAAGTTTTTAGCAATTCCGTATCCACAGCTTTCTCCACAAAATTATTTGTCGTTATGATTTAAATGTTTTGTTTTACACTCTGTCAAGCGTAACTAATACTCCGCGCCATAAATAGCTCGGCCAAAGAATTAGGAGTGTGTAGGATGGCGGAAAGCTTTACGACGACTAATCGTTTTTTCGACAACAAATACTACCCGCGCGGGTTCTCTCGTCATGGTGATTTCACCATTAAAGAGGCGCAGCTGCTGGAGCGGCACGGTTATGCTTTCAACGAACTCGATCTCGGCAAGCGTGAGCCGGTGACAGAAGAAGAAGAGCTGTTTGTCGCCGTCTGCCGTGGCCAGCGCGAGCCCGTCACTGAAGCGGAACGCGTCTGGAGTAAGTACATGACGCGCATCAAGCGTCCGAAACGCTTCCATACCCTCTCCGGCGGTAAGCCGCAGATGGAAGGCGCGGAAGATTACACCGAATCCGACGATTAAAAACCCAGGGGCTACGGCCCCTTTTTTTATCCCATCATTTTCTGTAGATGGATGAGCAGTCGGTCAACAGCGCGATAGCCCAGCGCCTCCTGTAGATGCGCCCTGCGTATCGTCTTACTCTCTTCCAGATCGGCAATGGTGCGTGCCACCTTAAGCAGGCGCTGCCAGGCGCGTATCGATAGCCCAAGCTGTGCAAGCGTCTCTTCAAGCCAGTCGGCATCCTCTGGCACCAGCTGACAGTATTCGTGTATAGCAGCGCTTTCAAGCCGGGCGTTAAGCATGTGCTGGCGTCGATACTGAATCTCTTGTGCAGCAAGCACGCGGGCGCGTACCGCCTCTCCCTGTTCGCTGCGGCTATCCGCATGGCGCAGCAACCCCGGTGGGGGAAGGGGGATCTCCAGAGAGAGATCAAAGCGATCAAGAAATGGTCCCGAAAGTTTGCTCAGATAGCGCAGCGTCTGCTCTGGCGTCGCACGGTTATGGTTCCCCTGATAGTGGCCGGTAGGGCTGGGGTTCATCGCCGCTATCAGCTGAAAGCGGGCGGGATAGGTCACCTTGGCCCGGGTTCGTGAAATATGAATCTGTCCGGACTCAATAGGTTCGCGCAGAGCATCCAGAACACGCCGCTCGAACTCTGGCAACTCATCCAGAAACAGGATGCCATTATGCGCCAGTGAAATTTCGCCCGGGCCGGGAATTGACCCGCCGCCTACCATAGCGGTTAGGGAAGCGCTGTGATGAGGCGAACGGAAGGGCCTGCGCCGCCACTGCTTTTTTAGCATGGCGGCATTCGTCAGGCTGATAATTGCCGCGCTCTCCAGCGCCTCACGGTTAGTCAAAGGCGGTAATAGGCTATTCAGGCGGCTGGCCAGCATGGTCTTACCCGTGCCTGGTGGGCCGATCAGTAGCAGGTTATGCCCGCCTGCAGCAGTGATCTCTAGCGCCCGTTTACCCTGCTCCTGACCAATCACGTCGCTGAGATCGTTTTCCGCTACGGGGATCGTGTCTGTATCGGGAGCGGCCTCCTGAAGCTGATGCTTTCCTTCAAGATAGGCACACACCTCCTGAAGATGGACCGCAATCAGGCACCGGGAGGCCTCAATAAGTCCGACTTCAGCTTCGTTATCGGCAGCAACGATAATTTGCCTGCCTGCGCGCATGGCCTCCTGAGCGCTGGGGATCGTGCCGGGAACGCCACGCAGCGCGCCTGTAAGCGCGAGTTCACCGACAAACTCGTAGTGACTTAAGTGGGATGCAGTGAGCTGCTCAGAGGCCGCCAGAAGCGCAATAGCGATAGGTAAATCATAACGTCCCCCCTCCTTAGGCAGATCCGCTGGCGCAAGGTTAATCGTGATCTTCTTTGCCGGAAACGTATAGCCGCTGTTGATAATGGCGCTGCGCACACGATCGCGCGCCTCCTTGACCGTCGTTTCCGGGAGACCAACGATGGTAAGGCCAGGAAGCCCGGCGCTGATATGCACCTCAACCGTAATGAGCGGTGCGGTGACGCCTAACGCCGCACGGGTATAGATAACCGACAGTGACATAGCTCCTCCTCTGATGGCGAGATTATGCCGCTGGGGTTTGTCACCGACAGCTACGCATCGGCATTTTTGCAGCCTGGGTTCGGCACTATTTTCACTCGTGATGCAACACATGCCGAATGCTGGAAGCAGGCGCGCATTCATAAAAAAATCGTTCGCAGGTGAATTATTTTCACTTAATCTTTTTCTTATAAAAAACAATACGTTTTATGAATACCTGCGATCACTCCAATAAAAAACTTATAAAAAAATCTTGTGTCGTTAGCAAAAACTGTGATAACTCTTTAGGTATTCCTTCGAACAAGAAGCCAGAAAGTACAGAAAATGACAGCCCTTCTACGAGTGATTAGCCTGGTCGTGATTAGCGTGGTGGTGATTATTATCCCACCGTGCGGGGCTGCACTTGGACGAGGAAAGGCTTAAAAAACAAGCCTTAACGAACTAAGACCCCCGCACCGAAAGGTCCGGGGGTTTTTTTATGACCTTAAAACAACAACGAGGAGCAAAGAATGGTCTGTAGCACAAAATTCTGTTTCTCACGATTTACGACGGGGAACTAACTATGAATGGGGCACAATGGGTAGTACATGCATTGCGGGCGCAGGGAGTCGAAACGGTTTTCGGTTACCCTGGCGGCGCAATTATGCCGGTTTACGATGCATTGTATGACGGTGGCGTGGAACATCTGCTGTGTCGCCATGAGCAGGGTGCGGCGATGGCGGCTATTGGCTATGCCCGCTCTACCGGCAAAACCGGGGTCTGTATCGCTACCTCTGGTCCCGGTGCGACCAACCTGATCACCGGCCTTGCCGATGCGCTGCTCGATTCCGTTCCCGTTGTTGCCATCACCGGCCAGGTCGCCTCGCCGTTTATTGGCACCGACGCGTTTCAGGAAGTGGACGTCCTCGGTTTGTCGCTGGCCTGCACCAAGCATAGCTTTCTGGTGCAGTCGCTGGAGGAGCTGCCGCGCGTGATGGCGGAAGCGTTCCAGGTGGCAAACTCAGGCCGTCCTGGACCGGTGTTGATCGATATCCCGAAAGATATTCAGGTTGCCGTAGGTGAGCTGGAGCCGCATTTCTCTACCGTTGAAGACGATGATACCTTCCCGCATGCCGATGTTGCGCAAGCCCGCCAGATGCTGGCCCAGGCGCAGAAGCCGATGCTGTACATCGGCGGCGGCGTAGGCATGGCGCAGGCCGTCCCGGCGCTGCGTGAATTTATCGCCGCGACGCAGATCCCGGCTACCTGTACGCTGAAAGGGCTGGGGGCCGTAGAGGCGGATTACCCGTACTACTTAGGCATGCTGGGGATGCACGGCACCAAAGCTGCCAACCTGGCGGTGCAGGAGTGCGACCTGCTTATCGCCGTGGGCGCGCGCTTCGACGATCGGGTGACCGGCAAGCTGAACACCTTTGCGCCACACGCCAGCGTGATCCATATGGATATTGACCCGGCAGAGATGAACAAGCTGCGGCAGGCGCACGTGGCGCTGCAGGGCGATCTCAATGGGTTACTGCCCGCTTTTCAGCAGCCGTTAGCGATCGATGCATGGCGCCAGCACGCGGCAGAGATGCGCCGTGAATATGAATGGCGCTACGATCATCCAGGCGAGGCGATCTACGCGCCGCTGCTGTTAAAACAGCTCTCTGACCGCAAGCCTCAGGAGAGCGTAGTGACTACCGACGTGGGCCAGCATCAGATGTGGTCCGCGCAGCATATGACCTACAGCCGCCCGGAAAACTTTATTACCTCCAGCGGTTTAGGCACGATGGGCTTTGGCCTGCCCGCTGCCGTCGGTGCCCAGGTAGCACGCCCGGACGATACCGTAATCTGTATCTCCGGTGACGGCTCCTTCATGATGAACGTGCAGGAGCTGGGCACCGTGAAGCGAAAGCAGCTGCCGCTGAAGATCGTCCTGCTGGATAACCAACGCTTAGGCATGGTTCGCCAGTGGCAGCAGCTCTTCTTCCAGGAGCGCTATAGCGAAACCACCCTGACTGATAACCCCGATTTCCTCATGCTGGCCCGCGCCTTCGGCATTCCTGGCCAGCACATCACCCGTAAAGACCAGGTTGAAGCGGCACTTGACGCCATGCTCGCAAGCGAAGGGCCTTACCTGCTTCATGTCTCAATCGATGAGCTTGAGAACGTCTGGCCCCTGGTACCACCCGGTGCAAGCAACGCACAAATGCTGGAGAAATTATCATGATGCAACATCAGGTCGCCGTTCAGGCCCGCTTCAATCCAGAAACGTTAGAGCGTGTTTTA
Organism: Escherichia sp. ESNIH1; assembly: GCA_002918705.1. Classification (GTDB taxonomy): domain Bacteria; phylum Pseudomonadota; class Gammaproteobacteria; order Enterobacterales; family Enterobacteriaceae; genus Pseudescherichia. The sequence goes on from PQKR01000017.1 coordinate 5,597, forward strand.
CGCGTGGTTCGCCACCGTGGCTTTCAGATTTGCGCCATGAATATGGAAACAGCCACCGATGCGCAGAGCATAAATATTGAATTGACCGTTGCCAGCCCGCGCTCTGTCGAATTACTGTTTAGCCAGTTGAGCAAACTGGTCGACGTAGCGCGCGTCGAGATCCAACAACGTTCAACCCCAACACAACAAATCCGCGCCTGAGCGCAAAAGGAAGAAAAATGACGACGAAGAAAGCTGACTACATTTGGTTCAATGGCGAGATGGTTCCGTGGGGCGAAGCGAAAGTACACGTAATGTCCCATGCGTTGCACTACGGTACCTCCGTATTTGAAGGTATCCGCTGCTACGACTCGCACAAAGGGCCAGTGGTGTTCCGCCATCGCGAACACATGCAGCGTCTGCGTGATTCAGCAAAAATCTATCGTTTCCCGGTTTCACAAAGCGTTGATGAACTGATGGAAGCCTGCCGCGCGGTGATCCGCAAAAATAACCTGACCAGCGCCTATATTCGCCCGCTGGTCTTCGTGGGTGATGTTGGTATGGGCGTGAACCCGCCGGACGGTTACGGTACCGATGTGATCATCGCCGCCTTCCCGTGGGGTGCCTACCTGGGCGCGGAAGCGCTGGATCAGGGTATCGACGCAATGGTCTCCTCCTGGAACCGCGTTGCGCCAAACACCATCCCGACCGCGGCGAAAGCAGGCGGTAACTACCTCTCCTCCCTGCTGGTGGGTAGCGAAGCGCGCCGCCACGGCTATCAGGAAGGGATTGCGCTGGACGTTAACGGCTACATCTCCGAAGGCGCCGGTGAAAACCTGTTTGAAGTGAAAGACGGCATTCTGTTCACCCCGCCGTTTACCTCTTCCGCGCTGCCGGGCATCACCCGCGACGCCATCATCAAGCTGGCGAAAGATCTGGGTATCGAAGTACGCGAGCAGGTGCTCTCCCGCGAATCTCTCTACCTGGCCGATGAAGTCTTCATGTCAGGTACCGCTGCCGAGATCACCCCGGTGCGCAGCGTAGATGGTATCCAGGTTGGCGAAGGCCGCTGTGGCCCGGTCACCAAGCGCATCCAGCAAGCGTTCTTCGGCCTGTTCACCGGCGAAACAGAAGATAAGTACGGCTGGTTGGATCAGGTTAACCAGTAACATAACAAATAATATTTTCCCAAAATAATTCGCGTCGCAGGAAGGCGGCAACGCAGAGAATCCCCAGGAGCTTACTGTAGTAAGTGACTGGGGTGAGCGAGGCAGCCAACGCACCTGTGGCGTGAAGAATGAAGGGAAAAGAGATGGGAGTAAAAAGAGCATGCCTAAGTACCGTTCCGCTACCACCACCCACGGCCGTAACATGGCAGGTGCCCGCGCGCTGTGGCGCGCAACCGGGATGACCGACGCCGACTTCGGCAAGCCGATTATCGCCGTGGTGAACTCATTTACTCAGTTTGTGCCGGGCCACGTGCATCTGCGCGACCTGGGCAAGCTGGTTGCCGAGCAAATTGAAGCTGCAGGCGGCGTGGCGAAAGAGTTCAATACCATTGCGGTCGATGACGGTATCGCGATGGGCCACGGGGGCATGCTCTATTCACTGCCATCTCGCGAGCTGATCGCCGACTCGGTAGAGTACATGGTCAACGCCCACTGTGCGGATGCGATGGTCTGTATCTCCAACTGCGATAAGATCACCCCGGGGATGCTGATGGCCTCATTGCGGCTGAACATTCCGGTTATTTTTGTCTCCGGCGGCCCGATGGAAGCCGGGAAAACCAAGCTCTCTGACAAGATCATTAAACTCGACCTGGTCGACGCCATGATTCAGGGCGCGGATCCGAAAGTGTCCGACGAGCAGAGCGAGCAGGTAGAACGTTCCGCCTGTCCGACCTGCGGCTCCTGCTCCGGTATGTTCACCGCCAACTCCATGAACTGCCTGACCGAAGCGCTGGGCCTGTCGCAGCCGGGCAACGGCTCGCTGCTGGCGACCCACGCCGATCGTAAGCAGCTGTTCCTCAATGCCGGGTCACGTATTGTTGAGCTCACCAAGCGTTATTACGAGCAGGATGATGAGAGCGCGCTGCCGCGTAACATCGCCAGCAAAGCCGCATTCGAAAACGCCATGACGCTGGATATCGCTATGGGCGGCTCTACCAATACCGTTCTGCACCTGCTGGCGGCGGCACAGGAAGCCGAGATCGACTTCACTATGAGTGATATCGACCAGCTCTCGCGCAAGGTTCCGCAGCTCTGTAAGGTCGCGCCAAGTACTCAGAAGTACCATATGGAAGACGTGCACCGTGCGGGTGGCGTTCTGGGTATTCTGGGCGAGCTGGATCGCGCCGGTCTGATGAACCGCAACGTGAAAAACGTGCTGGGTCTGACGCTGCCGCAGACGCTGGAGCAGTACGATGTGATGCTGACCCAGGACGAGGCGGTGAAAAAGATGTTCCGCGCCGGTCCGGCGGGCATTCGTACGACCCAGGCGTTCTCGCAGGATTGCCGCTGGGATAGCCTGGATGACGATCGTGCTGAAGGCTGTATCCGCTCGCTGGAACACGCCTACAGCAAAGACGGTGGTCTGGCGGTGCTGTACGGTAACTTTGCCGAAAACGGCTGCATCGTTAAAACCGCTGGCGTAGACGACAGCATTCTGAAATTTACCGGTCCGGCGAAAGTATACGAAAGCCAGGATGATGCGGTAGAGGCCATTCTCGGCGGGAAAGTTGTGGCGGGCGACGTCGTGGTCATTCGCTACGAAGGGCCGAAAGGCGGGCCGGGGATGCAGGAGATGCTCTACCCAACCACCTTCCTGAAATCAATGGGCCTCGGTAAGGCCTGCGCACTGGTCACCGACGGGCGTTTCTCCGGCGGTACCTCTGGCCTCTCTATTGGCCACGTCTCTCCGGAAGCGGCCAGCGGCGGTAACATCGCGCTGATTGAAGATGGCGATATGATTGCCATCGATATTCCAAACCGCGGTATTCAGCTGCAGGTGAGCGACCAGGAGCTGGCCGCACGCCGGGAAGCGCAGGACGCACGCGGTGCGGCAGCGTGGACGCCAAAAGCGCGTGAGCGCCAGGTCTCCTTCGCGCTGCGCGCCTATGCCAGCCTTGCGACCAGCGCAGACAAAGGCGCGGTACGCGATAAATCCAAACTGGGGGGCTAATCGTGGCCGAATCCCAACCCTTGTCCGCCGCCCCCGAGGGGGCGGAGTACCTGCGGGCAGTGCTGCGCGCGCCGGTCTATGAAGCGGTGCAGGTAACGCCGCTGCAAAAGATGGAGAAGCTCTCGTCACGCCTGGATAACGTCATTCTGGTGAAGCGCGAAGACCGCCAGCCGGTACACAGCTTCAAGCTGCGTGGTGCCTATGCCATGATGGCCGGGCTCACCGAAGAGCAGAAGGCGCGGGGGGTGATCACCGCCTCGGCGGGTAACCACGCTCAGGGGGTGGCGTTCTCAGCGGCACGTCTCGGGCTAAAGGCGCTGATCGTAATGCCGGTCGCCACCGCCGATATTAAAGTCGATGCGGTACGCAACTTTGGCGGCGAAGTGCTGCTCTACGGGGCTAACTTTGACGAGGCAAAGGCGAAGGCTATCGAGCTGGCCCAGCAGCAAGGCTTCACCTGGGTGCCGCCGTTCGATCACCCGATGGTCATTGCCGGACAGGGTACGCTGGCGCTGGAGCTGCTCCAGCAGGACGCCCATATCGATCGCGTCTTTGTGCCGGTGGGCGGCGGCGGCCTGGCGGCGGGCGTGGCGGTGCTGATTAAACAGCTGATGCCGCAGATCAAGGTGATTGCGGTGGAAGCGGAGGATTCAGCCTGTCTGAAAGCGGCGCTGGACGCCGGGCAGCCGGTGGATCTGCCCCGGGTTGGGCTATTTGCCGAAGGGGTGGCGGTTAAGCGCATCGGCGACGAGACCTTCCGCGTCTGCCGGGAGTATCTCGACGATATCATCACCGTCGACAGCGACGCGATCTGCGCCGCCATGAAGGATCTGTTCGAGGATGTGCGGGCGGTGGCGGAACCTTCCGGCGCGCTGGCCCTGGCGGGCATGAAGAAATACATTGCCCAGCACAACATTCGCGGCGAACGGCTGGCACACGTGCTCTCCGGCGCGAACGTCAACTTCCACGGCCTGCGCTACGTCTCTGAACGCTGCGAGCTAGGTGAACAGCGTGAAGCGCTGCTGGCGGTGACGATTCCCGAAGAGAAGGGGAGCTTCCTGAAGTTCTGCCAGCTGCTGGGCGGTCGCTCGGTCACCGAATTCAACTACCGCTTTGCCGATGCCCATGATGCCTGCATCTTTGTCGGCGTGCGCCTGAGCCGCGGGCTGGAGGAGCGCAAGGAGATCCTTGCTCTGCTGAACGAGGGCGGCTACAGCGTGGTCGATCTCTCCGACGATGAGATGGCCAAGCTGCACGTGCGCTACATGGTAGGCGGTCGTCCGTCGAAGCCGCTTAAGGAGCGTCTCTATAGCTTTGAGTTTCCGGAGTCTCCCGGCGCGCTGCTGAAGTTCCTGCACACCCTGGGCACTCACTGGAATATCTCGCTGTTCCACTACCGCAGCCACGGTACAGACTATGGCCGCGTGCTGGCCGCCTTTGAGCTGGGCGAGCACGAGCCAGATTTCGAAACCCGCCTGAGCGAGCTGGGCTACTACTGCCATAACGAGAGCAATAATCCGGCGTTCCGCTTCTTCCTTGCGGGCTAAGGGTTCGGCAGGATCTCCCAGAACGCGCTAATCAGCGGCTCATGCAGCCGCTTTTTTTGTGCGCAGACGCCAAGCTCGAACGGCGTCTTCTCATCGCTGCGCTCTAAAATCATCACGCGGTTGCGCACCGGCTCGGGGCTGTTTTCCAGCACTACCTCTGGGATCAGCGCCACGCCGCAGCCAAGGGCTACCATCGAGACCATTGCCTCATGGCCGCCAACGGTGGCGTAGATCGACGGATTGCTGATCTTCTGCCGCCGGAACCACAGCTCAATACGTTTTCGTACTGGCCCCTGGTCGGCCATGATAAAGGGCACCGTCGACCAGTCAGGCTCCGGTACCGAAACCTGGCTACGTACCGGGCAGGGCAGCGCCGGGGCGATCAGCACCACCGCCAGATTCTCCAGCGTCGAAAAAGCTACCGCACCGGGCAGCATCTCCGGCTTGCCGGCAATGGCCAGATCCGCTTCGCCGGTCACCACGCGCTCTACCGCATCGGCGGCGTCGCCGGTGGTGAGCTTGATCTCGACGGAGGGGTGTTCGGCGCGGAACCGGTCAAGGATCGGCGGCAGATGGCTGTAGGCCGCCGTCACCGAGCAGAACAGCCTGAGCTCGCCGGAGAGCGAGGGACCTTTCTGGTCAATGGTATGGCGCAGCTGCTGGTACTGGAGCAGGGTCTGCTGGGCGAAGGTACGCAGCTCATCACCCGCCTCGGTCAGAGTGACGGTGCGGTTGTCACGCACAAACAGCGGTTGACCGAGATCTTCCTCCAGCCGCTGGATCTGACGCGACAGCGTCGATGGGCTGACGTGCATCGCCCGCGCGCTGCGGCCGAAGTGACGGCTCTCCGCCAGGTGGAGAAAGATTTTTAGATCGCGCAGATCCATATGCAGAGCCTCTGTGTTTACGTTGCAGAAAGTGCAATGTCATATTGTGAATATATCAATTTCAGCAACGCATTTCCTGTCATATAGTGGATTCATTCTCGCGAGAACGCGAACCGAACAATAAGCACGACACACCATCACGAGGTATCATCATGGCTAACTACTTTAATACACTGAACCTGCGCCAGCAGCTGGCCCAGCTGGGTAAATGTCGCTTTATGGGACGCGATGAGTTCGCCGACGGCGCGAGCTACCTGCAGGGTAAAAAAGTGGTTATCGTCGGCTGTGGCGCACAGGGTCTGAACCAGGGCCTGAACATGCGTGACTCCGGTCTGGATATCTCCTACGCGCTGCGTAAAGAGGCAATTGCTGAGAAGCGCGCATCATGGCGTAAAGCTACCGAAAACGGCTTTAAAGTGGGCACCTATGAAGAGCTGATCCCGCAGGCGGACCTGGTGGTTAACCTGACGCCGGACAAGCAGCACTCTGACGTGGTTCGCACCGTACAGCCGCTGATGAAAGACGGCGCGGCGCTGGGCTACTCTCACGGCTTCAACATCGTGGAAGTAGGCGAGCAGATCCGTAAAGATATCACCGTGGTGATGGTTGCCCCGAAATGTCCGGGTACCGAAGTGCGTGAAGAGTACAAGCGTGGTTTCGGCGTGCCGACGCTGATCGCCGTGCACCCGGAGAACGATCCGAAAGGCGAAGGCATGGCGATTGCCAAAGCCTGGGCCGCGGCCACCGGCGGTCACCGTGCGGGCGTGCTGGAGTCCTCCTTCGTTGCAGAAGTAAAATCTGACCTGATGGGCGAGCAGACTATCCTCTGCGGTATGCTGCAGGCGGGCTCGCTGCTCTGCTTCGACAAGCTGGTGGAAGAGGGTACCGACCCGGCCTACGCCGAAAAACTGATCCAGTTCGGCTGGGAAACCATCACCGAAGCGCTGAAGCAGGGCGGCATCACCCTGATGATGGACCGTCTCTCTAATCCGGCGAAGCTGCGTGCCTACGCGCTCTCCGAGCAGCTGAAAGAGATCATGGCTCCGCTGTTCCAGAAGCATATGGATGACATCATCTCCGGTGAGTTCTCCTCCGGCATGATGGCCGACTGGGCCAACGACGATAAGAACCTGCTCACCTGGCGCGAAGAGACCGGCAAAACCGCGTTTGAGACCGCGCCGCAGTTTGACGGCAAAATCAGCGAGCAGGAGTACTTCGATAAAGGCGTTCTGATGATCGCAATGGTGAAAGCGGGCGTTGAGCTGGCATTCGAAACGATGGTCGATTCCGGCATCATTGAAGAGTCCGCCTACTATGAGTCACTGCACGAGCTGCCGCTGATCGCCAACACCATCGCGCGTAAGCGTCTGTATGAGATGAACGTGGTTATCTCCGATACCGCAGAGTACGGCAACTATCTCTTCTCCTACGCCTGCGTACCGCTGTTGAAGGAGTTCATGACCACCCTGCAGGCGGGCGATCTGGGCAAAGCGGTAGAGGGCTCGGCGGTAGACAACGCCCAGCTGCGCGACGTGAACGAAGCGATTCGCAGCCACGAGATTGAGAAAGTGGGCCAGAAACTGCGCGGCTATATGACCGATATGAAGCGTATCGCCGTCGCAGGCTAATTTCCCCGTCGTCTTTCGACTCGCAGATGCGTTGGCTTCACTCGTACACCCCAGTCACATAGTTATCTATGCTCCTGGGGATGTACTCATTTGCCGCCTTCCTGCAAGCCAAAATCCATAGGGGAAAGTCACAGACAAACATGTAGGCCCGGTAAGCGTTAGCGCCACCGGGCTTTTTTATTAATTGCGGTACAGCACTTTGATAATGTGGTAACCGAACTGGGTGTGCAGCGGGCCGGTTGGCTCCAGCACCGGGCAGGAGAACACCACTTTATCGAAAGCTGGCACCATCTGGCCCTGGCGGAATTCACCCAGGTGACCGCCCTTTTTCCCTGACGGGCAGGTAGAGTGCTTCTTCGCCAGCTTCTCGAAGTCGCCGCCGTTTTTGATCTGCTCCAGAAGATCCAGAGCCAGTTTCTCTTCTTTAACAAGGATATGCATTGCTGCCGCTGTTTTTGCCATGATCGTGCCTTGAGTGGGGTGGTTTAGGCTGGCTATACTACCACGCGTTTTTTCTCCTCTCCCGACTTTCATTGAGTGATCCCATGCGTCTAAATCCAGGGCAACAGCAAGCCGTCGAATTTGTCACCGGACCCTGCCTGGTACTGGCAGGGGCTGGATCCGGTAAAACCCGCGTCATTACCAACAAGATAGCGCATCTGATCCGCGGCTGCGGCTACCAGGCCCGGCATATCGCGGCGGTGACCTTTACCAACAAAGCCGCACGCGAGATGAAAGAGCGTGTAGGCCAGACCCTGGGGCGTAAAGAGGCGCGCGGCCTGATGATCTCCACTTTCCACACCCTGGGGCTGGATATCATCAAGCGCGAGTATGCCGCGCTGGGCATGAAATCTAACTTTTCGCTCTTTGATGATACCGATCAGGTCGCGCTGCTTAAGGATCTCACCGAGGGGCTGATCGAAGATGATAAGACGATCCTTCAGCAGCTGATCTCGACGATCTCTAACTGGAAAAACGATCTTATGACCCCGGCGCAGGCGGCAGCGCAGGCAAAGGGCGAGCGGGATCGTATCTTCGCCCACTGCTACAGCCTGTATGACGCCCATATGAAGGCCTGCAACGTGCTGGACTTCGATGACCTGATCCTGCTTCCGACCCTGCTGCTCCAGCGTAACGAAGAGGTGCGCGAGCGCTGGCAGAACAAGATCCGCTATCTGCTGGTGGATGAGTATCAGGATACCAACACCAGCCAGTATGAGCTGGTTAAGCTGCTGGTGGGGGCGCGGGCGCGCTTTACGGTGGTAGGCGATGACGACCAGTCGATCTACTCCTGGCGCGGAGCGCGTCCGCAAAACCTGGTCCTGCTTAGCCAGGATTTCCCGGCGCTGCAGGTGATTAAGCTCGAGCAGAACTATCGCTCGTCGGGGCGCATCCTGAAGGCGGCCAACATTCTGATCGCCAATAACCCACACGTTTTTGAAAAAAAGCTCTTTTCAGAGCTGGGCTACGGGCCGGAGCTGAAGGTGCTCAGCGCCAACCATGAAGATCATGAGGCTGAGCGCGTGACGGGCGAGCTGATTGCGCACCACTTTATCAATAAGACCCAGTACAAAGATTACGCCATTCTCTATCGTGGTAACCATCAGTCGCGAGTGTTTGAAAAGTTCCTGATGCAGAACCGTATTCCGTACCGTATTTCGGGCGGCACCTCATTCTTCTCCCGTCCGGAGATCAAGGACCTGCTGGCCTACCTGCGGGTGTTGACCAATCCAGACGACGATAGCGCCTTCCTGCGTATCGTGAATACGCCGAAGCGTGAGATCGGGCCGGCGACGCTGCAAAAGCTGGGGGAGTGGGCCAATACCCGTAACAAAGGGCTGTTTGCCGCCAGCTTTGACATGGGCCTCACCCAGACGCTGAGCGGGCGCGGATATGAGTCGCTGACCCGCTTTACCCACTGGCTAAGCGAAGTACAGCGTCTCGCTGAACGGGAGCCGATTGCTGCAGTGCGCGATCTGATCCACGGCATCGACTACGAATCCTGGCTGTTTGAAACCTCGCCCAGCCCTAAAGCGGCGGAGATGCGGATGAAAAACGTCAACACGCTCTTTAGCTGGATGACCGAGATGCTGGAAGGGTCAGAGATCGACGAGCCGATGACGCTTACCCAGGTGGTGACGCGCTTTACCCTGCGCGACATGATGGAGCGGGGCGAAAGCGATGAGGAGTCCGATCAGGTTCAGCTGATGACCCTGCACGCCTCCAAGGGGCTGGAGTTTCCCTACGTTTTCCTGGTCGGTATGGAAGAGGGGCTGCTGCCCCACCAGAGCAGCATCGACGAGGATAACATCGACGAAGAGCGTCGGCTGGCCTACGTCGGCATCACTCGGGCGCAAAAAGAGCTGAACTTTACCCTATGCAAAGAGCGGCGTCAGTATGGTGAGCTGGTGCGCCCCGAGCCGAGCCGCTTCCTGTTGGAGCTACCGCAGGACGATCTGATCTGGGAGCAGGAGCGCAAAGTGGTAAGTGCAGAAGAGCGGATGCATAAAGGGCAGGCGAGTATCGCGAATATTCGCGCAATGATGGCGAAAGCTAAAGCTAAATAGTGTGTAGGCCCGGTAAGCGTAGCGCCACCGGGCGTTTTACCTGACAGTAGACTAATTGACCGCCAACACCCAGTGGACGTAGCTCTGCCACTGACACTCCTGACCGAGCATCTCAGCACCTAGCGGGTGCGTCGCCAGCCAGTTCTCAGGCAGCGTGAGCGTGAGCGCCTCGCCGTTAGCGGCCAGGACGACATCGGGTAAAAACTCATCCCGACGGCGGCTGGCAAAGATAATCGCCAGGCGCAGCAGACGACAGAGGTGCTCCGCGGTACGCGGCGGTACGGCGTTTTGCTGGTGCAGCGAGGAGAGGTCGACCGGGTTAGTCTGGTTGAGCAGAAGGGTGGCCAGCAGCTTCTTCTGCGCAGGCGTAAAGCCGGGCAGATCCAGATTACGCACCAGGTAGGCGGCGTGCTGGGAAGCGTGCTTAAAATCGACGCTCAGGCCAATCTCATGCAGATGGCAAGCGCTAAGCAGCAGCTCGCGGCTTAACGGCTCCAGCTGCCATGCACTCTGAACCTGCTCCGCAAAGCGGGAGGCCAGCTGGGCTACGCGCTGGGCCTGGCCGGAATCGACCATAAACCGGCGCTGAAGATTGCGCAGCGTGCGGCTGCGAATATCGTGATCGACGGGCAGATGCAGCATGCCGTAGACCAGCCCTTCACGCAGCGCGCCGCCGGCCAGGGTCATGCCCTGTACCTCCAGCTCGCTAAAGATGGCGATCAGAATGGCCAGGCCGCTTGGGAAGACCAGCGCTCGCTCCAGGGTCAGGCCTTCGATCTCCAGCTCTTCCAGACGCCCACACTGAATAGCGCGCTGCTTGAGCTGCTGCAGTTTGGCAAGGGTGATGCACTCATCCATGCCCTGCGCCATCATGATCTCCTGCAATGCCTGAACGGTGCCGGATGCCCCAACGCAGATTTTCCAGCCGTGACGACGCAGCGCATCGGCCACCGGCAGCAGAACCTCCCGCGCCGCCTTTTCCGCCGCGTCGAAATTTTCTTTGGCCAGATTGCGATCGGTAAAGAAACGCTCAAGCCAGGTGACACAGCCCATCGACAGGCTAAAGAGCGAGGTAGCCTGCGCGCCTGTACCGGTCACCAGCTCGGTGCTGGCACCGCCGATATCCACCACCAGACGTCGATCGTCACCGCCGGTGGTGTGGGCCACGCCCTGATAGATCAGCCGCGCCTCGTCTTCACCGCTAATCACCTGCACAGGCGTGCCTAAAATTTCCTGCGCGGTGGCAATAAACTGCTCGGCGTTGACGGCCAGACGCAGGGTTGCGGTGGCGACCACCCGGATCTGCATGGGGGGAATATCCTGCAGCCGTTCTGCAAACAGGCGCAGGCATTGCCAGCCGCGCGCCATCGCATCCGGGGAGAGCCGGTTATCCCGGTCCAGTCCCGCCGCCAGGCGCACTTTACGTTTGATGCGGGTTAAGGTCTGTATGCTTCCCGCCACCTCGCGCACAACCAGCATATGAAAACTATTCGAACCTAAATCAATAGCGGCATAGAGCGAGTTAGAGGTGAGCATAGGGTATTAACCTGAACGACGTCTGTTACGTGGTGCACCACCACCCGTGCGGCGCGGACCATTGCCTGGGCGCGTGCGAGGCAGGCGCTTCGGCGGCGGCAGCTCGCTAAGCAGCGCATCCGGATTATATTTACTGACCGGAATCGAGTGATCGATATAGGTCTCGATAGCTGGCAGGTTCAGGGCATACTCTTCACAGGCAAGGCTGATAGAGTGTCCGCTTGCGCCCGCGCGGCCGGTACGGCCAATGCGGTGAACATAGTCTTCGCAGTCGTCCGGCAGGTCGTAGTTAAAGACGTGGGTGACGGCAGGAATATGCAGGCCGCGAGCAGCCACGTCGGTTGCGACCAGGATATCCAGATCGCCACGGGTAAACTCTTCAAGAATACGCAGGCGTTTTTTCTGCGCAACGTCACCGGTCAGCAGCCCAACGCGATGTCCATCGGCAGCCAGGTGGCCCCAGATATCTTCACAACGGTGCTTGGTGTTCGCGAAGACGATGGCGCGATCCGGCCACTCCTCTTCGATCAGCGTTTGCAGGAGACGCATTTTCTCTTCGTTGGACGGATAGAAAAGCTCTTCTTTAATGCGGTGGCCGGTTTTCTGTTCTGGTTCAACTTCCACGTACTCGGCGTTATTCATCTGCTCAAACGCCAGCTCGCGAACGCGCCAGGAGAGCGTTGCAGAGAAGAGCATGTTCAGGCGCTGGTTTGCCGCAGGCATGCGACGGAACAGCCAGCGAATGTCTTTAATAAAGCCGAGATCGTACATGCGATCGGCTTCGTCCAGTACCACGACCTGGATTGCGCCCAGGTTGATATGGTTCTGTTTTGCGTAATCGATCAGGCGGCCGGTGGTGCCGATAAGAATATCAACGCCGCTCTCCAGCACCTTAAGCTGTTTGTCATAGCCGTCGCCGCCGTAGGCGAGGCCCAGTTTCAGGCCGGTGGTCTGGGCCAGCGGCTCAGCATCGGCATGAATTTGCACCGCCAGCTCACGGGTTGGAGCCATGATCAGCGCGCGCGGTTGGTTCACCTTGCGGTCTTCGATCGCCGGGTGAGAGAGAAGATAATGAAACGTTGACGTCAGGAACGCCATCGTTTTGCCGGTACCGGTTTGCGCCTGTCCCGCTACATCCCGACCCGCCAGCGTTAGCGGAAGGGCGAGTGCCTGGATGGGGGTGCAGTTATGAAAGCCTTTATTTTCAAGGGCTTCAATCACCTTCGGGTGCAGGGCGAAGTCGGAAAACTTCTGTTCTGTTAAATGTGTTTTGCTCATAGTGTGGTAGAATATCAGTTTACTATTGCTTTACGAAAGCACATCCGTTCAAATAAACGGGGTGAAATAACGTCAACCTTTAGCCAGGCTATGCTACAGACCTTAATAAGGTAGACATAATCCTGTGGAGTAAATATGAGCGATAAAATTATTCACCTGACCGACGACAGTTTTGACACGGACGTACTCAAAGCGGAAGGGCTGACCCTTGTTGATTTCTGGGCAGAGTGGTGCGGTCCGTGCAAAATGATCGCCCCGATTCTGGATGAGATCGCTGACGAGTACCAGGGCAAACTGACCGTGGCTAAGCTGAACATCGACCAGAACCCTGGCACCGCGCCGAAATACGGCATTCGCGGTATCCCGACCCTGCTGCTGTTCAAAAACGGCGAAGTGGCGGCAACCAAGGTAGGCGCGCTCTCTAAAGGGCAGCTGAAAGAGTTCCTGGACGCCAACCTGGCGTAAGGGCTCTCACCGCCTGGCGTCTGGCTCTTCTAATTTTAGTGGATTGCTGGACGCCCGGCTTTAGTCGTGCTAAGTTAGTTTTGACTTCGAAATAAACATATCTTTGTCGTTTGAACCTTGTCAGTTTGAACCATTTGTCAGTTTGAATCAGGTTGTACCCGATGCTTCCCGCCAGGCACAGCGCCGCGAGAGAAGTGGATAGATTCCGGGCTTGTCACTCAATCCGTCTTGTCGTTTCAGTTCTGTGTTCTTCCTGTAAGCAGACAGCGAACAGACATGAGTTGATGGCCGCTAACAGGCATGGATGATCCTGCCATACCATTCACAAATTAAGTTCGAGATTTACCCCGAGTTTAAGAACCCACACCACTATGAATCTTACCGAATTAAAGAATACGCCGGTTTCTGAGCTGATTACTCTCGGCGAAAATATGGGTCTGGAAAACCAGGCACGTATGCGCAAGCAGGACATCATTTTTGCCATCCTGAAGCAGCATGCTAAGAGTGGCGAAGATATCTTTGGCGACGGTGTGTTAGAGATATTGCAGGACGGATTTGGTTTCCTCCGCTCCGCAGACAGCTCCTACCTCGCCGGTCCTGATGACATCTACGTATCCCCTAGCCAAATCCGCCGTTTCAACCTCCGCACTGGTGACACCATTTCAGGTAAGATTCGTCCTCCGAAAGAGGGTGAACGTTACTTTGCGCTGTTGAAGGTTAATGAGGTTAACTACGACAAACCGGAAAACTCGCGCAATAAGATCCTGTTTGAAAACTTAACCCCGCTGCACGCCAACTCGCGTCTGCGTATGGAGCGCGGTAACGGTTCAACAGAAGATTTAACCGCCCGTGTTCTGGACCTGGCATCGCCGATTGGCCGTGGCCAGCGTGGCCTGATCGTTGCACCGCCGAAAGCGGGTAAGACAATGCTGCTGCAGAACATCGCCCAGAGCATTGCCTATAACCACCCGGACTGTGTCCTGATGGTGCTGCTGATCGACGAACGTCCGGAAGAGGTGACCGAGATGCAGCGCCTGGTCAAAGGCGAAGTGGTTGCATCCACCTTTGATGAGCCAGCGTCTCGCCACGTTCAGGTTGCTGAGATGGTTATCGAGAAAGCGAAGCGTCTGGTTGAGCATAAAAAAGACGTTATCATTCTGCTCGACTCCATTACCCGTCTGGCGCGTGCTTATAACACCGTCGTACCTGCGTCTGGCAAGGTGCTGACCGGGGGTGTGGATGCCAACGCCCTGCATCGTCCGAAACGCTTCTTCGGTGCTGCGCGTAACGTGGAAGAGGGCGGTAGCCTGACCATTATCGCCACCGCGCTGGTTGATACCGGCTCTAAAATGGATGAAGTTATCTACGAAGAGTTTAAAGGTACCGGCAACATGGAGCTGCACCTCGCGCGTAAAATCGCTGAGAAACGCGTCTTCCCGGCTATCGACTACAACCGCTCCGGTACGCGTAAAGAAGAGCTGCTCACCACTCAGGAAGAGCTGCAGAAAATGTGGATCCTGCGCAAAATTATTCACCCAATGGGTGAGATTGATGCGATGGAGTTCCTCATCAATAAGCTGGCAATGACCAAAACCAACGACGACTTCTTCGATATGATGAAGCGCTCGTAACTTAAATAAAGCCTGTAAACGCCACGTTTTTACGTGGCGTTTTTTATTTATGGAATATAGGCTATAGCCAGGGGATCCGCTGTCGGCCACGGCTGGCAACGGTAATGCAAAGCATTCAAGCTGATTATGTTCTAATTGAATGAAAAATATACAATAGAGCCCGCATGTGACCTGCTTTATCTCTTTTGGAGAGAGAGCATCGTCGTTATACTTCCGGGATCAACATTTGCTGAGAGCATGCATTGTGAATTTACTCACTGCAGTTACTGAGTTATTCAGTATTTTTTTACTCACGTTTATCTTTCTCTTTTTTGCCCGCAAGGTGGCAAAAAAAGTGGGATTGGTCGATAAACCAAACTTTCGTAAACGTCATCAGGGATTGATCCCCTTAGTCGGCGGCATCTCTGTCTATGCCGGGATCTGCTACACGTTTGCTATTGCTGACTACTATATTCCACATGCCGCTCTCTACCTGACGTGTGCTGGGGTTCTGGTTTTCATCGGAGCGCTGGACGACCGCTTTGATATCAGCGTAAAAATACGCGCCACCGTTCAGGCGATCATCGCTATTGTGATGATGGTTGTGGGTAAACTCTATCTCAGCAGCCTTGGCTACATTTTTGGTACCTGGGAGATGGTCCTGGGGCCGTTTGGCTTCTTCCTGACGCTGTTTGCCGTCTGGGCCGCCATCAACGCCTTTAATATGGTTGACGGTATTGATGGCCTGCTGGGGGGGCTCTCCTGCGTCTCCTTTGCCGCCATTGGCATCATTCTGTGGTTTGACGGTCAGCTGAGCCTGGCGATGTGGTGCTTTGCTATGATCGCCGCCATCCTCCCCTATATCCTGCTTAACCTCGGTATTCTCGGTCGCCGCTATAAAGTCTTTATGGGCGATGCGGGCAGTACGCTGATTGGCTTTACCGTGATCTGGATCCTACTGGAAACCACCCAGGGCCAGACACACCCGATTAGCCCGGTAACGGCGCTGTGGATCATCGCTATTCCGCTGATGGACATGGTCGCTATCATGTACCGTCGCCTGCGCAAAGGGATGAGCCCCTTCTCGCCTGACCGTCAGCATATTCACCATCTCATCATGCGTGCCGGGTTCACCTCCCGCCAGGCCTTCGTACTGATTACCCTCGCCGCCGCCCTGTTGGCAGCCGTCGGCGTCGTGACGGAATATCTGCATTTTATTCCTGAATGGGTCATGTTGGCACTGTTTGTGCTAGCTTTCTTCCTGTATGGCTGGTGCATTAAACGTGCATGGAAAGTGGCGCGCTTTATTAAACGCGTTAAACGTAAAATGCGTCGCAATAGTGGACATAAACCAACTCTAACCAAGTAATTCTGGGATAGCGATGACTCAACCATTGTCGGGAAAACATACAGGAAGTATGGAAAATGAACTGGATATTCGCGGTTTGTTTCGTACTTTATGGGCGGGGAAATTTTGGATTGTCGGCGTGGCGTTGGCCTTCGCGCTTATCGCGCTGGCCTACACCTTCTTCGCCAGGCAGGAGTGGGGCGCAACGGCCATCACCGATCGCCCAACGGTAAACATGCTGGGCGGGTTCTACTCCCAGCAGCAGTTTCTGCGCAATCTTGATGTCAAAGCTAACCTGGCACCGGTCGATCAGCCCTCGGTCATGGACGAAGCGTATAAAGAGTTCATTATGCAATTAGCATCATGGGACACGCGCCGTGACTTCTGGTTGCAGACCGACTACTACAAGCAGCGGATGGTGGGCAACAGCAAGGCGGACGCCGCGCTGCTGGATGAGCTGATTAACAATATTCAGTACACCCCCGCCGACGCGCTGCGTAACCTCAGCGACAGCGTCAAGCTGACGGCGGAAACCGCGCCTGACTCGAATAACCTGCTGCGTCAGTATATCGCCTTTGCCAGCCAGTGCGCGGCCAGCCATCTTAACGATGAGCTGAAAGGCGCATGGGCGGCCCGCACTATCCAGATGAAAGCCCAGGTGAAACGGCAGGAAGAGGTCGCGAACGCGATCTTCAAACGTCGGGCGCACAGCGTTGTGCAGGCATTAAAAGTGGCAGAGCAGCACAATATCTCCCGCACTGAGACCGAAGTCCCGCCAGACGAGCTTCCCGACTCAGAGCTGTTCCTGTTAGGGCGTCCGATGCTGCAGGCGCGGCTGGAAAACCTGCAGGCAGTGGGGCCCGAGTTCGATCTGGACTATGATCAAAATCGAGCCATGCTGAACACCCTCAACGTAGGCCCCACGCTCGATCCCCGTTTTCAGACATATCGTTATTTGCGGACGCCTGAAGAGCCGGTAAAACGCGATAGCCCGCGCCGTGCCTTCCTGATGATTATGTGGGGAATGGTAGGGGCGTTGATAGGTGCTGGTGTTGCGTTAACGCGCCGTCGTTCACTGTAAGCGCTGCCTGATATGAAGGCCACTGGGCCTTCATCATCTAATCGAAGAGAATCGTTGTGAAAGTACTGACCGTATTTGGCACACGACCAGAAGCCATCAAGATGGCACCTCTGGTACATGCGCTGGCAAAGGACCCTTATTTTGAAGCCAAAGTCTGCGTGACCGCGCAGCACAGGGAGATGCTTGACCAGGTATTGAACCTGTTTTCCATTGTTCCGGATTATGACCTGGATATTATGCAGCCGGGGCAGGGACTGACGGAAATAACCTGCCGTATTCTCGAAGGGCTAAAGCCGATCCTGGAATCATTTAAGCCTGACGTTGTGCTGGTCCACGGTGATACCACAACGACGATTGCCGCCAGCCTGGCGGCCTTTTACCAGCGTATTCCCGTTGGGCACGTCGAGGCCGGACTGCGCACGGGCGATCTCTCCTCGCCCTGGCCAGAAGAGGCTAACCGCACGCTGACGGGCCACCTGGCGATGTACCATTTTGCGCCGACGCAGAACGCCCGGCAGAACCTGCTGCGCGAAAATATTCCGGATAAGCAGATCTTCGTCACTGGTAATACGGTGATTGATGCGCTGTTCTGGGTGCGGGATACGGTATTGAATAATGAAAACCTGCACAGCGAACTGGCGGCGCAATATCCATTCCTGGACGAATCTAAAAAACTGGTGCTGGTCACCGGCCACCGCCGGGAAAGCTTTGGCCAGGGGTTTGAGCAGATCTGTCATGCGCTGGTCGACATTGCGGCGAAACATCAGGATGTGCAGATCGTCTATCCGGTACACCTGAACCCCAACGTCAGCGAGCCGGTGAACCGCATCCTTGGACACGTTAAAAACATTATCTTAATTGAGCCGCAGGACTATCTGCCGTTCCTCTGGCTGATGACCCATGCCTGGCTGATCCTGACGGATTCCGGCGGTATTCAGGAAGAGGCGCCGTCGTTAGGCAAGCCGGTGCTGGTGATGCGCGAAACCACTGAGCGCCCGGAGGCCATCGAAGCCGGAACGGTAAGGCTGGTGGGCACCGATCGCCAGCGAATCGTCGAAGAGGTGACGCGCCTGCTGCGAGATAATGACGCCTGGCAGGCGATGAGCCGGGCGCACAACCCCTACGGTGATGGGCAAGCCTGTGAACGTATTCTGCACGCACTTAAAAATAATCGGGTAACGCTATGAGCTTTACAACCATCTCTGTTATTGGCCTGGGCTACATTGGATTGCCTACCGCAGCGGCCTTTGCCTCCCGGCAGAAGCGCGTCGTAGGCGTTGATATCAATCAGCATGCGGTGGATACCATCAATCGCGGGCAGATTCATATCGTTGAACCCGAGCTGGATCGGGTCGTGAAAGCCGCGGTAGAGGGCGGCTATCTGCACGCCAGCACCACGCCGGTCGAGGCGGATGCTTACCTGATTGCCGTACCAACGCCGTTTAAAGGCGATCACGAGCCGGATATGGCCTATGTTGAGGCGGCAGCAAAATCACTCGCCCCCGTCCTGAAAAAAGGCGCGCTGGTGATCCTCGAGTCGACCTCGCCAGTAGGCGCAACCGAGCAGATGGCCCAGTGGCTGGCGGATCTGCGCCCGGATCTCACCTTTCCTCAGCAGGCTGGCGAGCAGGCGGATATCAACGTTGCCTACTGCCCTGAGCGCGTGCTGCCGGGCCAGGTGATGGTTGAGCTGATCAAAAATGATAGGGTCATTGGCGGCATGACGCCGGTGTGCTCTGCCCGTGCCAGCGAGCTGTATAAGATCTTCCTTGAAGGCGAGTGTGTGGTTACTAACGCCCGCACCGCTGAGATGTGCAAGCTCACCGAAAACAGCTTCCGTGACGTCAATATCGCGTTTGCTAATGAGCTGTCGCTGATCTGCGCCGATCAAGGCATCAACGTCTGGGAGCTGATCCGTCTCGCCAACCGTCACCCGCGCGTCAATATCTTACAGCCAGGACCGGGCGTAGGCGGCCACTGTATCGCGGTCGACCCGTGGTTTATCGTGGCGCAGAACCCGCAGCAGGCGCGGCTGATCCGTACCGCCCGTGAAGTTAACGATAGCAAACCGCACTGGGTGCTTAATCAAGTTAAAGCGACGGTGGCAGACTGCCTCACGGCTAACGACAAGCGGGCCAGCGAAATCAAAATCGCCTGCTTTGGCCTCGCCTTTAAGCCCAATATCGACGATCTGCGGGAAAGCCCGGCGATGGAGATTACTCACAGCATTGCCGAGTGGCACAGCGGTGCAACGCTGGTGGTAGAGCCTAACATTCATCAGCTGCCGAAGAAGCTGGCGGAGAGCTGCCAACTGGTCAGCCTGGAGGCGGCGCTGGCAGAGGCAGATATACTGGTCATGCTGGTCGATCATCGCGAGTTCAAAGCCATTGCCGGTGAGCACGTTACCCAGCAATACATTATTGATACCAAAGGCGTCTGGCGCTAAGGCGGCAATATGACGGTATGCGGTACGGTTGAGGCCTTAACCTGGGAGAACCAGTTTTTTGGCATCTCCAGCGCCATTGTGCGTCTGAACGACGGTGCCGCGCCGCTGAGCGAGGCGCAGCTTGCCGCGTGGCAACGGGTACAGGTCAAGCTCCCGGCGACGGATAGCGCACGGCTGGATGCGCTGCAGCGGCTGGGTTTCCAGCTGGTAGAGGGCGAGGTGGATCTGGCCCTGGCCGTGCCGACAACGATAACCGACCCCGGCGCGCAGGTGGCGACCGCGGCGGATATCGCCCCGCTGCGCCAGCTGGCCGCCACCGCCTTCGCGCAGAGCCGGTTTCGTACCCCCTGGTATCCTGCGGACGCCAGCGGACGCTTCTATGCCCAGTGGATTGAAAACGCCGTTAACGGCGCATTCGACCATGAGTGCCTGGTGTTGCGCGCCGCCAGCGGCGAGATCCGCGCCTTTGTTTCGCTGCGTCAGCTAAACGACAGCGAGGCGCGTATTGGCCTGTTGGCCGGACGCGGTGCGGGGGAGGCCCTGATGCAGGCGGCGCTCCTTTGGGCGCAGCGGCGTCAGCTTTCGATTCTGCGTGTCGCGACCCAGATGGGAAATACTGCGGCGCTTAAACGTTACATTCAGAGCGGTGCCAACGTGGAAAGCACCGCCTACTGGCTATACAGGTGACACTATGATCCCTTTTAACGCGCCCCCGGTTGTGGGTACAGAACTCGATTACATGCAGTCGGCGATGGGCAGCGGCAAGCTGTGCGGCGACGGCGGCTACACGCGCCGCTGCCAGCAGTGGATGGAGCAGCGTTTCGGCAGCGCCAAGGTGCTGCTAACCCCCTCCTGTACCGCCTCGCTGGAGATGGCGGCGCTGCTGCTGGATATCCAGCCCGGCGATGAAGTGATCATGCCCAGCTACACCTTCGTCTCTACCGCCAACGCCTTTGTGCTGCGCGGGGCGAAGATTGTCTTTGTTGATGTCCGTCCGGACACCATGAACATTGATGAACGGCTTATCGAGGCAGCCATCACCGAGAACACACGCGCTATCGTGCCGGTCCACTATGCGGGTGTGGCCTGTGAGATGGATACCATTATGGCTATCGCGAAGCAGCATAACCTGTACGTGGTAGAGGATGCCGCGCAGGGGGTGATGTCGACCTACAAAGGGCGCGCGCTGGGTACCATCGGTCATATCGGCTGCTTTAGCTTCCATGAGACCAAAAACTATACCGCCGGTGGTGAAGGCGGCGCGACGCTGATCAACGACCGTGCGCTGGTTGAACGCGCTGAAATTATTCGCGAGAAGGGCACCAACCGCAGCCAGTTCTTCCGCGGCCAGGTTGATAAGTACACCTGGCGCGATATTGGCTCCAGCTACCTGATGTCGGATCTGCAGGCGGCCTATCTGTGGGCGCAGCTGGAGGCGGCGGATCGTATCAACCAGCAGCGTCTTTCGCTGTGGCAAACCTATTTTGACGCCCTGACGCCGCTGGCGCGTGCCGGGCGTATTGAGCTACCGTCGATTCCGGCCGAGTGTCAACACAACGCGCACATGTTTTATATCAAGCTGCGCGACGATGAAGATCGCAGCAAGCTCATCGCTTTCCTCAAGGAGGCGGAGATCCTGGCGGTGTTCCACTACATTCCGCTGCACTCCAGCCCGGCGGGGCAGCGCTTTGGTGAATTCTTTAGCGAAGATATCCATACCACGAAAGAGAGCGAGCGCTTGCTTCGCCTGCCGCTGTTCTACAATCTCACGCCTGTTAACCAGCGCACGGTGATCAATACGCTGCTGAGCTACTTCAAGTAAGATGTCGCTGGCAAAAGCTTCACTGTGGACCGCGGCGAGCACGCTGGTCAAAATCGGCGCGGGACTGCTGGTCGTTAAGCTGCTGGCCGTCTCCTATGGCCCCTCGGGCGTAGGGCAGGCAGGTAACTTCCGCCAGCTGGTGACGGTGCTGGGGGTGCTGGCGGGGGCTGGCATTTTTAACGGCGTCACCAAATTTGTCGCCCAGCATCACGACGATCCGACGCAGCTGCGCACCGTGGTGGGGACCTCATCCGCAATGGTGCTGGGGTTCTCGACGCTGTTAGCTATCGTTTTTCTGCTGGCTGCCGCACCCATCAGTCAGGGGCTGTTCGGCCATAGCCACTTTCAAGGGTTGGTACGTCTGGTGGCGCTGGTGCAGATGGGCATCGCGTGGGCCAACTTCCTGCTGGCGGTAATGAAAGGTTTCCGCGACGCCGCCGGGAACGCGCTGTCGCTGATTAGCGGCAGCATTATCGGGGTGATCGCCTACTACGCCTGCTACCGGCTGGGGGGCTACCAGGGGGCGCTGCTGGGTCTGGCGCTGGTTCCAGCGCTGGTCGTCGTTCCGGCGCTGCTGCTGTTTATCCGTCGTAAAACCGTTCCGCTACGCTACCTTAAGCCGCGCTGGAACGGCGCGCTGGCCGGACAGCTGGGGAAGTTTACCCTGATGGCGCTGATCACCTCCGTGACGCTACCTGTCGCCTACGTGATGATGCGAAACCTGCTGGCGGCACACTACGGCTGGGATGAGGTCGGGATCTGGCAGGGGGTGAGCAGCATCTCCGATGCCTATCTGCAATTTATTACCGCCTCGTTCAGCGTCTATCTGCTGCCTACGCTGTCGCGGCTGACGGAGAAGCAGGCGGTAAGCCGCGAGATCGTTAAGTCGCTGCGGTTTGTGCTGCCCGCGGTGGCGGCGGCGAGCTTTACCGTCTGGCTGCTGCGTGATTTTGCGATCTGGCTGCTGTTCTCAGCGAAGTTTATCGCCATGCGCGATCTCTTTGCCTGGCAGCTGATTGGCGACGTGCTCAAAGTCGGCGCGTACGTCTTCGGCTATCTGGTCATTGCCCGCGCCTCGCTAAGCTTCTATATCCTGGCGGAAGTGAGCCAGTTTACGCTGCTGACGGCCTTTTCCCACTGGCTCATTCCGGCGCACGGCGCGTTAGGCGCAGCACAGGCCTACATGGCCACCTATATCGTTTATTTCGCCACCTGTTGTGGCGTATTTCTACTCTGGCGTAAAAGGGTATGACTACACTGATTCACGTTCTGGGATCCGATATCCCACACCATAACCTGACCGTGCTGCGTTTTTTCAACGACAGCCTTGCGGCAACGGGCGAGCACGCCCGCGAGTTTATGATCTGCGGCGGCGACGAGAGCTGGCGTATGCAGTTCCCGGCGCTTACGCTGCGCTTCTTTAGCAGTAAGAAAGCGCTGGCGCAGGCGGTGATTGCCCTTGCCAAAGCCGATCGCCGGCAGCGCTTCTTCTTTCACGGCCAGTTCAATACCGACCTGTGGCTGGCCCTGCTGCGCGGTGCCATCAAGCCTCAACAGTTTAACTGGCATGCCTGGGGAGCCGATCTCTACGAGGTATCCCAAAGCCTGAAGTTTCGTCTTTTCTATCCGCTACGGCGTCTCGCCCAGCGGCGAGTCGGCTGTATCTTTGCTACCCGTGGCGATTTGCACTTTTTTGCCCGCCGCCATCCGCAGGTGCGTGGCGAGCTGCTCTACTTCCCGACGCGCATGGATCCCTCGCTCAACACGATGGCGCAGGAGAGGCAGCGCGAGGGCAAGCTGTCGGTGCTGGTCGGTAACTCCGGGGATCGCAGCAACGAGCATATTGCCGCCCTGAAGGCGGTTCATCGGCAGTTCGGTGATACGGTCAACGTCATCGTACCGATGGGCTACCCGGCCAATAACGAGGCGTATATAGACGAGGTACGCCAGGCGGGTCTGGCGCTGTTTAGCACGGAGAACCTGCGCATCCTTGCCGATAAGCTAGACTTTGACGACTACCTGGCGCTGCTGCGCCAGTGCGATCTGGGCTACTTTATCTTTGCTCGTCAGCAGGGGATCGGCACGCTCTGTCTGCTGATCCAGGCAGGCGTACCCTGCGTGTTAAACCGGGAGAACCCCTTCTGGCAGGATATGGTTGAACAGCATATTCCGGTGCTGTTTACCGGCGACCGACTCGATGAGACGGTGGTGCGTGAGGCCCAGCGGCAGCTGGCGGCAGTGGATAAAAACGCTATCACCTTCTTTAGCCCTAACTACCTTGCGCCCTGGTACGAGGCGTTACGTATTGCTGCAGGAGGTGCGCAATGAGCCAGCTTGCGTTCTCGGGTCTGCTGGCCATCTGGCTACTGGCATCGCTGTTTATCGCCACGCTGACCTGGTTTGAATTCCGCCGCGTACGTTTTAACTTTAACGTTTTCTTTTCGCTGCTGTTTTTGCTGACGTTTTTCTTTGGCTTTCCGCTCACCAGCATTCTGGTCTTTCGCTTCAACGTCGGGGTTGCGCCGCCTGAGGTGATGATGCAGTCTCTGCTGGCCGCGGTCTGCTTCTACGCCATCTACTACGTTACCTATAAAACGCGCCTGCGCTCATCATCAGCGGTTACGCCACGTCGCCCGCTATTCACCATGAACCGGGTGGAAACGCATCTGGCGTGGGTAATGCTGATGCTTATCGCTTTAGTGAGCGTCACCATCTTCTTTATGCACAACGGCTTTCTGCTGTTCCGGCTGCACTCCTACAGCCAGATCTTCTCGAGTGAAGTCTCCGGCGTGGCGCTTAAGCGCTTCTTCTACTTCTTTATTCCTGCCATGCTGGTGGTCTATTTTCTGCGTCATGATGGCCGGGGCTGGATCTTCTTCCTCGTGAGCACCGTCGCCTTTGGCCTGCTGACCTACATGATTGTGGGCGGCACACGGGCCAATATCATCATCGCCTTCGCTATTTTCCTGTTTATCGGCATTATTCGCGGCTGGATCTCGCTGTGGATGCTGGCGGCGGCAGGCGTGCTGGGCATTGTCGGGATGTTCTGGCTGGCGCTGAAGCGTTACGGATTGCAGGTGAGCGGTGACGAAGCGTTTTACACCTTCCTCTATCTTACCCGCGACACCTTCTCGCCGTGGGAGAACCTCTCTCTCCTGCTGCAAAACTACGACAAGATCGACTTCCAGGGGCTTGCGCCTATCGTGCGCGACTTCTATGTCTTTATTCCCACCTGGCTGTGGCCGGACAGGCCCAGCATCGTGCTCAATACGGCGAACTACTTTACCTGGGAAGTGCTGAACAATCACTCCGGGCTGGCGATCTCCCCGACGCTGATCGGCTCGCTGGTGGTGATGGGCGGCGTCTGGTTCATTCCGCTGGGGGCGGTCGTGGTGGGGCTGATCATTAAGTGGTTTGACTGGCTTTATGAGCTGGGCAACCGGGAGAGCAACCGCTATAAGGCGGCAATTTTGCACAGCTTCTGTTTCGGTGCCATCTTCAATATGATCGTGCTGGCGCGCGAGGGGCTGGATGCCTTTGTTTCTCGCGTCGTCTTCTTCCTCGTGGTCTTTGGTGCCTGCCTGCTAATGGCGAAGCTGCTCTACTGGCTGTTCGATAGCGCGGGGCTGATCCACAAACGCGCCGGGCGATTACCGCAACCGCTCTCGCAAGCCTGACAAGGATATCATCATGACGGACACGACTACTGCGCCAACCTATACCCTGCGCGGTCTGAAGCTGATTGGCTGGCGTAACATGGCCCACGCGCTGGATTTCCTGTTCGCCGACGGCGCGCTTAAGCAGGGCACGCTGGTGGCGATTAACGCCGAGAAGATGCTGACCCTTGAGGATGACGCCCAGGTCAGGGCGCTGATCGAGGCGGCAGAGTTTAAGTATGCGGATGGCATCAGCGTGGTGCGCTCAATGCGTAAAAAGTACCCGCAGGCGGTAGTTGAGCGGGTGGCAGGGGCCGATCTCTGGGAAGCGCTGATGGAGCGCGCCGGGAAAGAGGGGACGCCGGTTTTCCTGATCGGCGGCAAGCCTGGCGTACTGGCTCAGACGCAGCAGCTGCTGCGCGATCGCTGGCAGGTGAATATTGTCGGCGGCCAGGATGGCTACTTCCAGCCCGAGCAGCGCCAGGCGCTGTTTGAGCGCGTTCGTGACAGCGGGGCAAAGATTGTCACCGTGGCGATGGGCTCGCCGCGCCAGGAGCTGCTGATGCGCGACTGTCGGGAAGTTTATCCTCACGCGCTCTATATGGGCGTCGGCGGTACCTATGACGTCTTTACCGGCCACGTTAAACGTGCGCCGAAGGTGTGGCAGCGGATGGGCCTCGAGTGGCTCTATCGCCTCCTGTCACAGCCTAGCCGCATCACGCGCCAGCTGCGGCTGCTGCGCTACCTCGCCTGGCACTATCGCGGCCAGCTCTAATCCTGTGACGGCGCAGCGATTCTGCTGCGCTGTACCTGCTTCTGTTTGCTGCTTTATTGTGCTTTCTATTGATTTTTCTTATGCATCGTTTGCCATTTCAGCGAAATTAAGAAACCATTCGCTCACTCAACGCGGCACGGCGGTGCTATTTGCATTAATCCGCGGCCGCAATGAGCTGAGATTGCACTCATAACGATAACCCGCAGCGTCGGGACAGTAGTAAACACGACAGAGGATTTATGGCCGAGAGTAAACCGGAGCTTCAGCGTGGGCTGGAAGCACGACATATCGAACTTATCGCCCTGGGCGGTACAATAGGCGTTGGCCTGTTTATGGGGGCAGCAAGCACCCTGAAATGGGCAGGGCCGTCAGTATTACTGGCCTATATAGTGGCCGGGCTTTTTGTTTTCTTCATCATGCGCTCGATGGGTGAAATGCTCTTCATTGAGCCGGTAGCCGGGTCGTTCGCCGTCTATGCCCACCGCTATATGAGCCCGTTCTTTGGCTACCTCACGGCCTGGTCATACTGGTTTATGTGGATGGCGGTGGGTATCTCAGAGATCACCGCGATTGGCGTCTACGTCCAGTTCTGGTTCCCGGAGATGGCGCAGTGGATACCGGCCCTAATTGCCGTGGGGCTGGTGGCATTGGCAAACCTGGCTGCGGTGCGCCTGTACGGTGAGATTGAGTTCTGGTTTGCGATGATTAAGGTCACTACCATTGTAGTGATGATTGTCGTCGGCCTTGGCGTGATCTTCTTTGGCTTCGGCAACGGCGGGCAGGCGATTGGCTTTGGCAACCTGACCGAGCACGGCGGTTTCTTTGCCGGCGGTTGGAAGGGCTTCCTGACCGCGCTCTGTATCGTTGTCGCTTCGTATCAGGGCGTTGAACTGATCGGTATCACCGCCGGTGAGGCGAAAAACCCGCAGGTCACGCTGCGTAGCGCCGTAGGCAAGGTGCTGTGGCGTATTCTGATCTTCTACGTAGGGGCGATTTTCGTTATCGTCACCATCTTCCCGTGGAATGAGATCGGCAGCAACGGCAGCCCGTTTGTGCTGACCTTCGCCAAAATTGGCATTACCGCAGCGGCAGGGATCATCAACTTTGTGGTACTCACCGCCGCGCTCTCGGGCTGCAACAGCGGAATGTACAGCTGCGGACGCATGCTCTATGCACTGGCCAAAAACCGCCAGCTGCCTGCGGCGGTGGCAAAAGTATCGCGCCACGGCGTACCGGTGGTGGGCGTCGCCATCTCGATTGCTATCCTGCTGGTCGGCTCCTGCCTCAACTACATCATTCCTAACCCGCAGCGGGTATTTGTCTACGTCTACAGCGCCAGCGTGCTGCCGGGGATGGTGCCGTGGTTTGTGATTCTGATTAGCCAGCTGCGCTTCCGCGAAGCGCACAAGGCTAAAATTGCCAGCCATCCCTTCCGTTCGGTTCTCTTCCCGTGGGCGAACTATTTAACGATGGCGTTTCTGATCTGCGTATTAATCGGCATGGGTTTTAATGATGATACCCGTATGTCGCTGTTTGTCGGCATCATCTTTTTGGCTGCGGTATCGCTGGTCTACAAGGTTTTACGCCTCAATCGGCACGCTGAAACGGTAAAAACGGAGAAATAAAAGACAAAACGCGCAAAGCATAACCAAACGCGCATTTTATTTAAAAAGGCACTAGACAGCGGGGGGGGAAGTCCGTATTATCCACCCCCGCAACGGCGCTAAGCGCCCGTAGCTCAGCTGGATAGAGCGCTGCCCTCCGGAGGCAGAGGTCTCAGGTTCGAATCCTGTCGGGCGCACCATTTTACCCGGTGCTGGAGCTGCGGTGGACTGTGAAATTGAACAGGACCGCGTAAAAGAATTATCAGTGGTGGCTATAGCTCAGTTGGTAGAGCCCTGGATTGTGATTCCAGTTGTCGTGGGTTCGAATCCCATTAGCCACCCCATTATTTAAAGTTGTGAAATGCGAAGGTGGCGGAATTGGTAGACGCGCTAGCTTCAGGTGTTAGTGTCCTTTGGATGTGGGGGTTCGAGTCCCCCCCCTCGCACCACGACTTAAAATGAATTGAACTAAAAATTCAAAAAGCAGTACATCGGCGAGTAGCGCAGCTTGGTAGCGCAACTGGTTTGGGACCAGTGGGTCGGAGGTTCGAATCCTCTCTCGCCGACCACATTTAGAAACCCCGCTTTATAGCGGGGTTTTTTTTCGCCTAAATTTCACAGAGGATGAGAACCTCCGGGGCAGGAGGTTCGACTTGAGCGGAGCGAAAGAACGTTGCTTCAGCAACGGCCCGCAGGGCGAGCCACAGAGTGGCGAGTTATCCTCTCTCGCCGACCACATTTAGAAACCCCGCTTTATAGCGGGGTTTTTTTTCGCCTGAATTTCCAGAGGATGAGAACCTCCGGGGCAGGAGGTTCGACTTGAGCGGAGCGAAAGAACGTTGCTTCAGCAACGGCCCGCAGGGCGAGCCACGGAGTGGCGAGTAATCCTCTCTCGCCGACCACATTTAGAAACCCCGCTTTATAGCGGGGTTTTTTTTCGCCTGAATTCCTGACAGTTTCTGGCTTACCGTGCGTCTGTGGTTGCGGCAGGCCATAGCCTTATCATTTCATGGCTTGCTCCTAGCGCATTCTGCAAGACAATGTCTCGCGATACGGGATGCGGTTGATTAGCGATTTCGATAATTAACTCTCCGGACATTGTCATTTCATATCTGGACGTTTCCATCTGACCATTGATCTCCAGGCCTATTAATCCTGATCGAGAACGACCTCGCAGAAATTGGGTTGTTATAAAATCATAGACTTCTTGCCAGCTGTTTGTTGCGGCTGCACTCGTAACACGCTGAAAAACATGATAACTTTCATGCGGCTGATTCTCCGGCGGCGTGTTTCTGTCTATTAAGCTTATTTGACCTGACTGATAATCCAGAACATAAATATCGTCATTGCTTCTTGTCACTGCAACGACATGCCCTCCTCCCGGAGAGAAAACGTTCTGCTGAACGTTAGCTGGACGTCGATACGCTAATCCTACGGCTTCATTGTTGGCTAATTCTCTATTCAAATAATCATAGGTTGCCTGCCAGCGATTTTGATGTAGCCCCATGTTCTCATTAAAATTCTGCGTACTTACGTGTACGCTTGCCTGGTTAAATAGTAATTCGATTTCATCCAGTGAGGCAGAGTCCTGTTGCATGATCTCCGTATAGTTAACAATATCATTGACATCTGTATTCACTAACGCGGCTATCGTGCAGTAATAACAATTCTGGTTTAACTGATAGGGATTCATAAACTGGGCGACGGTTGGGAACATCGCAGCAAAACGCTCCATTAAATTAGAACCAAAAAAACCGGTGAAATTTTCAGGTAATGGTCTTAGATTAAACGAGTTCATTACTTCGAGCATATGACTGGCCCACTCTTGGTTTGTATAGAGGCCAGTACTATCTTTGAGCGTTAACGGGTTATTCCCGACCATTAGGAACAAATTCAGCCCGTCCACCTCGCCTGCCGGGTCGGCGCTCACCCAGCGGCACAGCCACGGGGCGTAGTAGCGGTGACCGTAGTAGTACAGCCCGGTGCCGTCCCGCTCCTTGCCCGAGTAGCGCACGGTCTTGTAACTGGCCTCCACCTCGCTGCGCGCCGCCCACACCGCCGTGCCGCCGAAGGGATAGTACTCTTCCCGGC
>PQKR01000018.1 GCA_002918705.1 Escherichia sp. ESNIH1
GGCGACAACATCAAAATGGTTGTTACCCTGATCCACCCGATCGCGATGGACGACGGTCTGCGTTTCGCAATCCGTGAAGGCGGCCGTACCGTTGGCGCGGGCGTTGTTGCTAAAGTTCTCGGCTAATCGCTGATAACATTTGACGCAATGCGCATGAAAAGGGCATCATTTGATGCCCTTTTTGCACGCTTTCGAACCAGAACCTGGCTCATCAGTGATTTTTTTTGTCATAATCATTGCTGAGACAGGCTCTGTAGATGGCGTAAGAGCCGGAACATTTCGGTTAGGTTTGCCTCGCGTCCGCGGGGCAAAATGTTTTTCTGAATTCTTGTGACAGGTTGGTTTATGAGTGCGAATACCGAAGCTCAAGGGAGCGGGCGCGGCCTGGAAGCGATGAAGTGGGTTGTCGTTGCTGTATTGCTGATCGTAGCTATCGTTGGCAACTACCTCTATCGTGACATGATGCTGCCGTTACGCGCGCTGGCAGTAGTAATTCTTATTGCTGCAGCGGGTGGTGTCGCGCTGTTGACGACAAAGGGTAAAGCGACCGTTGCTTTTGCCCGTGAAGCGAGAACCGAAGTCCGTAAAGTGATTTGGCCAACTCGCCAGGAAACGTTGCACACTACACTGATTGTGGCCGCAGTGACCGCTGTTATGTCACTTATCCTGTGGGGACTGGATGGTATTCTGGTTCGCCTGGTATCCTTTATCACTGGCCTGAGGTTCTGAGATGTCTGAAGCCCCTAAAAAGCGCTGGTACGTCGTTCAGGCGTTTTCCGGTTTTGAAGGCCGCGTAGCAACGTCGCTGCGTGAGCATATCAAATTACACAATATGGAAGAGCTGTTTGGCGAAGTCATGGTGCCGACCGAAGAAGTGGTCGAGATCCGTGGCGGCCAGCGTCGCAAAAGCGAGCGCAAGTTCTTCCCGGGTTACGTTCTGGTCCAGATGGTCATGAACGACGCCAGCTGGCACCTGGTTCGCAGCGTGCCGCGCGTGATGGGCTTTATCGGCGGTACCTCTGACCGTCCGGCGCCGATCAGCGATAAAGAAGTTGACGCTATCATGAACCGCCTGCAGCAGGTTGGCGATAAGCCGCGTCCGAAAACCCTGTTTGAGCCGGGTGAAATGGTCCGCGTTAACGACGGTCCGTTTGCTGACTTTAACGGCGTGGTGGAAGAGGTGGACTACGAGAAGTCCCGCCTGAAGGTTTCCGTCTCTATCTTCGGTCGTGCGACCCCGGTGGAGCTGGACTTCGGCCAGGTCGAAAAAGCCTAATAACCCAGGCGATCAAAAAAGCGACGATTTATCCGTTGCACAAGGCGCGAGATTGGACTACAATTTCGCGCCTTTTGTTTTTATGGGTTATGTACCCGTAAAACACTATTTATCACGGGGAGCTTCGTTGAAGCGCTATTACCCAAACTGAGGATTTAAACATGGCTAAGAAAGTCCAGGCCTACGTCAAGCTGCAGGTTGCAGCTGGCATGGCAAACCCGAGCCCACCGGTTGGTCCGGCTCTGGGTCAGCAGGGTGTTAACATCATGGAATTCTGTAAAGCGTTTAACGCCAAAACGGATTCCATCGAGAAAGGTCTGCCGATTCCGGTTGTTATTACCGTTTACGCTGACCGTTCCTTCACTTTCGTTACCAAAACGCCTCCGGCAGCCGTTCTGCTGAAGAAAGCGGCGGGTATCAAGTCTGGTTCCGGCAAGCCGAACAAAGACAAAGTGGGTACTATTACTCGCGCTCAGCTGCAAGAAATTGCACAGACTAAAGCTGCGGACATGACTGGTGCTGACGTTGAAGCGATGACTCGCTCCATCGAAGGTACTGCACGTTCCATGGGCCTGGTAGTGGAGGGTTAAGAAATGGCTAAACTGACCAAGCGCATGCGTGTGATCCGTGAGAAAGTTGATGCGACCAAACAGTACGACATCAACGAAGCCATTGCTCTGCTGAAAGAGCTGGCCACCGCTAAATTCAACGAAAGCGTTGACGTTGCTGTTAACCTCGGCATCGACGCTCGTAAATCTGACCAGAACGTTCGTGGTGCAACCGTACTGCCTAACGGTACCGGTCGTTCCGTACGCGTAGCCGTATTTACTCAGGGCCCGAACGCTGAAGCAGCTAAAGCTGCTGGCGCAGAGCTGGTAGGTATGGAAGATCTGGCTGACCAGATCAAAAAAGGCGAAATGAACTTTGACGTTGTTATTGCTTCCCCGGATGCAATGCGCGTTGTTGGCCAGCTGGGCCAGGTTCTGGGCCCGCGCGGCCTGATGCCGAACCCGAAAGTCGGTACTGTAACCCCTAACGTTGCTGAAGCGGTTAAGAACGCTAAAGCAGGTCAGGTTCGTTACCGTAACGACAAAAACGGCATCATCCACACCACCATTGGTAAAGTGGACTTTGACGCTGACAAACTGAAAGAAAACCTGGAAGCCCTGCTGGTTGCGCTGAAAAAAGCAAAACCGACTCAGGCAAAAGGCGTGTACATCAAGAAAGTTAGCATCTCCACCACTATGGGTGCAGGTGTTGCGGTTGACCAGGCTGGTCTGAGCGCAGCGGCGAACTAATATTCGCCTTTACGTGGGCGGTGGATTTGTCTACAATCTTCGCCCACGAAAGATTTTCGGTTGGAGCCTGGCCTAATCCAGGCCTCCGTCCAAGACCGCAGGTGTCTCGTAAGAGACTTAATTCCCTGCGTAGACGGTGACAGAACCTGAAGACATTTTTTAAGTATCTTTGGCTTGTTTCTGCTCACCGTATTTAGACGCTCCCCTCTTTGAGGGGAGTGAAGTGAGTTCCAGAGCATGAGCTCTGGCAAACATCCAGGAGCAAAGCTAATGGCTTTAAATCTTCAAGACAAACAAGCGATTGTTGCTGAAGTCAGCGAAGTAGCCAAAGGCGCGCTGTCTGCGGTTGTTGCGGATTCCCGTGGCGTTACCGTAGATAAAATGACCGAACTGCGTAAAGCAGGTCGCGAAGCCGGCGTATACATGCGTGTTGTTCGTAACACCCTGCTGCGCCGTGTTGTTGAAGGTACTCAGTTCGAGTGCCTGAAAGACGCGTTCGTTGGTCCGACCCTGATTGCATACTCTATGGAACACCCGGGCGCTGCTGCTCGTCTGTTCAAAGAGTTCGCGAAAGCGAATGCAAAATTTGAGGTCAAAGCCGCAGCCTTTGAAGGTGAGTTGATCCCGGCATCGCAGATCGATCGCCTGGCAACCCTGCCGACCTACGAAGAAGCAATTGCACGCCTGATGGCAACCATGAAAGAAGCCTCTGCAGGCAAACTGGTTCGCACTCTGGCTGCTGTACGCGATGCGAAAGAAGCTGCTTAATCGCAGTTATCTTTATCAAGCATTCGCTTACGTATAAACTTATTCTGATATTCAGGAACAATTTAAATGTCTATCACTAAAGATCAAATCATTGAAGCAGTATCCGCTATGTCCGTAATGGACGTTGTAGAGCTGATCTCTGCAATGGAAGAAAAATTCGGTGTTTCCGCTGCTGCTGCTGTAGCTGTTGCTGCAGGCCCGGCTGAAGCTGCTGAAGAGAAAACTGAATTCGACGTAATTCTGAAAGCCGCTGGCGCTAACAAAGTTGCTGTTATCAAAGCAGTACGTGGCGCAACTGGCCTGGGTCTGAAAGAAGCTAAAGACCTGGTAGAATCTGCTCCTGCCGCTCTGAAAGAAGGCATCAGCAAAGATGACGCCGAAGCTCTGAAAAAATCTCTGGAAGAAGCTGGCGCTGAAGTTGAAGTTAAATAAGCCAACCCTTCCGGTTGCAGCCTGAGAAATTAGGCTGATGGCTGGTGACTTTTTAGTCACCAGCCTTTTTGCGCTGTAGGGTGTTAGTAGCGTTTCACACTGTTTGGCTACTGATTTCCTTCACAATGCTTGTTTCTATCGACGACTTAATATATTGCGACAGCGCGCCCGCGCTGTGTAAATCGCGATGAAATGGTTTAAGCGTGATAGCAACAGGCATTGCGGGAAGTGCTCCACTTTCCGGTCAACAAAATAGTGTTGCACAAACTGCCCCCGTCGTCGGGCAGATGGGTCGACTTGTCAGCGAGCTGAGGAACCCTAATGGTTTACTCCTATACCGAGAAAAAACGTATTCGTAAGGATTTTGGAAAACGTCCGCAAGTGCTGGACATTCCTTATCTCCTTTCTATCCAGCTTGACTCGTTCCAGAAGTTTATCGAGCAAGATCCTGAAGGACAGTATGGTCTGGAAGCGGCGTTTCGTTCCGTATTCCCGATCACAAGCTACAGCGGTAACTCCGAGCTGCAGTACGTCAGCTACCGTCTGGGCGAGCCTGTCTTTGATGTGAAAGAGTGCCAGATCCGCGGCGTGACCTACTCGGCACCGCTGCGTGTAAAACTGCGCCTGGTGATCTACGAGCGCGAAGCGCCGGAAGGCACCGTTAAAGACATCAAAGAGCAAGAAGTTTACATGGGCGAAATTCCGCTCATGACCGATAACGGTACCTTTGTTATTAACGGTACTGAGCGCGTCATCGTGTCTCAGCTTCACCGTAGTCCTGGTGTCTTCTTTGACAGCGACAAAGGTAAAACGCACTCTTCAGGTAAAGTGCTGTATAACGCGCGCATCATTCCTTACCGCGGCTCCTGGCTGGACTTCGAGTTTGACCCGAAAGACAACCTGTTCGTGCGTATCGACCGTCGCCGTAAACTGCCTGCGACCATCATTCTGCGCGCGCTGAACTACACCACTGAACAGATCCTTGACCTGTTCTTTGAAAAAGTTACTTTCGAAATCCGTGATAACAAGCTGCAGATGGAGCTGGTCCCGGAGCGTCTGCGTGGCGAAACCGCCTCGTTTGATATCGAAGCCGACGGCAAAGTGTATGTCGAAAAAGGCCGCCGCATTACCGCGCGCCACATTCGCCAGCTGGAAAAAGATGAGATCAAACACATCGAAGTTCCGGTTGAGTACATTGCGGGCAAAGTGGCTGCAAAAGATTACGTTGATACCTCCACCGGCGAGCTGATCTGCCCGGCGAACATGGAGCTGTCTCTGGACCTGCTGGCTAAACTGAGCCAGTCCGGCCACAAACGTATCGAAACGCTGTTCACCAACGATCTGGACCACGGTCCGTACATGTCCGAAACCGTACGTGTCGACCCGACCACCGATCGCCTGAGCGCGCTGGTAGAGATCTACCGCATGATGCGCCCTGGTGAGCCGCCGACCCGTGAAGCAGCGGAAAGCCTGTTTGAGAACCTGTTCTTCTCCGAAGACCGCTACGATCTCTCTGCGGTTGGCCGTATGAAGTTCAACCGTTCTCTGCTGCGCGACGAGATCGAAGGTTCCGGTATCCTGAGCAAAGACGACATCATTGAAGTGATGAAGAAGCTCATCGATATCCGTAACGGTAAAGGCGAAGTGGATGATATCGACCACCTCGGCAACCGTCGTATCCGTTCCGTAGGCGAAATGGCGGAAAACCAGTTCCGCGTTGGCCTGGTACGCGTTGAGCGTGCGGTGAAAGAGCGTCTCTCTCTGGGCGATCTCGACACCCTGATGCCTCAGGATATGATCAACGCTAAGCCGATCTCTGCGGCAGTGAAAGAGTTCTTTGGCTCCAGCCAGCTGTCTCAGTTTATGGACCAGAACAACCCGCTGTCTGAGATCACGCACAAGCGTCGTATCTCTGCACTTGGCCCGGGCGGTCTGACCCGTGAGCGCGCAGGCTTTGAAGTTCGAGACGTACACCCGACCCACTACGGTCGCGTATGTCCTATCGAAACGCCTGAAGGTCCGAACATCGGTCTGATCAACTCCCTGTCCGTGTACGCACAGACTAACGAATATGGCTTCCTTGAGACGCCGTACCGTAAAGTTACCGACGGCGTTGTGACCGACGAGATTCACTACCTCTCTGCTATCGAAGAGGGTAACTACGTTATCGCCCAGGCGAACACCAACCTGGACGACGATGGTCGCTTTGTTGATGACCTCGTTACCTGCCGTAGCAAAGGTGAATCCAGCTTGTTCAGCAACGACCAGGTTGACTACATGGACGTTTCCACCCAGCAGGTGGTTTCCGTCGGTGCGTCCCTGATCCCGTTCCTGGAACACGATGACGCCAACCGTGCATTGATGGGTGCGAACATGCAACGTCAGGCGGTTCCGACCCTGCGCGCTGATAAGCCGCTGGTAGGTACCGGTATGGAACGTGCTGTTGCCGTTGACTCCGGTGTAACTGCGGTTGCTAAACGTGGCGGTACCGTTCAGTACGTGGATGCCTCCCGTATCGTTATCAAAGTTAACGAAGACGAGATGTACCCGGGCGAAGCGGGTATCGACATCTATAACCTGACCAAGTACACCCGTTCTAACCAGAACACCTGTATCAACCAGATGCCGTGTGTCTCTCTGGGTGAGCCGATCGAACGTGGCGACGTGCTGGCAGACGGCCCGTCCACCGACCTCGGTGAGCTGGCGCTGGGTCAGAACATGCGCGTCGCGTTCATGCCGTGGAACGGTTACAACTTCGAAGACTCCATCCTCGTTTCCGAGCGTGTGGTCCAGGAAGATCGTTTCACCACGATCCACATTCAGGAACTGGCGTGTGTGTCCCGTGACACCAAGCTGGGGCCGGAAGAGATCACTGCTGACATCCCGAACGTGGGTGAAGCTGCGCTCTCTAAACTGGATGAATCCGGTATCGTTTACATCGGTGCGGAAGTGACCGGTGGCGACATTCTGGTTGGTAAGGTAACGCCGAAAGGTGAAACCCAGCTGACCCCAGAAGAGAAGCTGCTGCGTGCGATCTTCGGTGAGAAAGCGTCTGACGTTAAGGACTCTTCTCTGCGCGTACCAAACGGTGTTTCCGGTACGGTTATCGACGTTCAGGTCTTTACACGCGATGGCGTAGAGAAAGACAAACGTGCGCTGGAAATCGAAGAGATGCAGCTGAAGCAGGCGAAGAAAGACCTGTCTGAAGAACTGCAGATCCTCGAAGCTGGCCTGTTCAGCCGTATCCATGCCGTGCTGGTGTCCGGTGGCGTTGAAGCTGAGAAGCTCGACAAACTGCCGCGCGACCGCTGGTTGGAGCTGGGCCTGACCGACGAAGAGAAACAGAATCAGCTGGAACAGCTGGCTGAGCAGTATGACGAACTGAAACACGAGTTCGAGAAGAAACTCGAAGCGAAACGCCGCAAAATCACTCAGGGCGACGATCTGGCACCGGGCGTGCTGAAGATTGTTAAGGTGTATCTGGCCGTTAAACGTCAGATCCAGCCGGGTGATAAAATGGCGGGTCGTCACGGTAACAAGGGTGTTATCTCCAAGATCAACCCGATCGAAGATATGCCTTACGATGAGAACGGCACGCCGGTCGACATCGTACTGAACCCGCTGGGCGTACCGTCTCGTATGAACATTGGTCAGATCCTTGAAACCCACCTGGGTATGGCTGCAAAAGGTATCGGCGAGAAGATCAACGCCATGCTGAAGCAGCAGGAAGAGGTCGCGAAACTGCGCGAGTTCATCCAGCGTGCGTACGATCTGGGCACTGACGTTCGCCAGAAAGTTGACCTGAATACCTTCAGCGATGAAGAGGTTCTGCGTCTGGCTGAAAACCTGCGCAAAGGTATGCCAATCGCCACGCCGGTCTTCGACGGTGCGAAAGAGTCTGAAATCAAGGAGCTGTTACAGCTGGGTGGCCTGCCGACGTCCGGTCAGATCACGCTGTTCGACGGTCGTACCGGCGAGCAGTTCGAGCGCCAGGTTACCGTTGGCTATATGTACATGCTGAAACTGAACCACCTGGTTGATGACAAGATGCATGCGCGTTCTACCGGTTCTTACAGCCTGGTTACTCAGCAGCCGCTGGGTGGTAAGGCGCAGTTCGGTGGTCAGCGCTTCGGGGAGATGGAAGTGTGGGCGCTGGAAGCATACGGCGCGGCATACACCCTGCAGGAGATGCTCACCGTTAAGTCTGATGACGTGAACGGTCGTACCAAGATGTATAAAAACATCGTGGACGGCAACCATCAGATGGAACCGGGCATGCCTGAGTCCTTCAACGTACTGTTGAAAGAGATTCGTTCGCTGGGTATCAACATCGAACTGGAAGACGAGTAACTCTCGCTCAAACAGGTCACTGGTGCTGGGGTAATACCCGGCACCAGATTGTGCTAACTCCGACGGGAGCAAATCCGTGAAAGATTTATTAAAGTTTCTGAAAGCGCAGACTAAAACCGAAGAGTTTGATGCGATCAAAATTGCTCTGGCTTCGCCAGACATGATCCGTTCATGGTCTTTCGGTGAAGTTAAAAAGCCGGAAACCATCAACTACCGTACGTTCAAACCTGAGCGTGACGGCCTTTTCTGTGCGCGTATTTTCGGGCCAGTAAAAGATTACGAGTGCCTGTGCGGTAAGTACAAGCGCCTGAAACACCGTGGTGTGATCTGTGAGAAGTGCGGCGTTGAAGTGACCCAGACTAAAGTGCGTCGTGAGCGCATGGGCCACATCGAGCTGGCGTCTCCGACTGCCCACATTTGGTTCCTGAAATCGCTGCCGTCCCGTATCGGTCTGCTGCTGGATATGCCCCTGCGTGATATCGAGCGCGTGCTGTACTTCGAATCCTACGTGGTTATCGAAGGCGGCATGACCAACCTGGAACGTCATCAGATCCTGACTGAAGAGCAGTATCTGGACGCGCTGGAAGAGTTCGGTGACGAGTTCGACGCGAAGATGGGTGCGGAAGCTATCCAGGCCCTGCTGAAGAGCATGGATCTGGAGCAAGAGTGCGAGCAGCTGCGTGAAGAGCTGAACGAGACTAACTCCGAAACCAAACGTAAAAAGCTGACCAAGCGTATCAAGCTGCTGGAAGCGTTCGTCCAGTCTGGCAACAAGCCGGAGTGGATGATCCTGACCGTTCTGCCGGTTCTGCCGCCAGATCTGCGTCCGCTGGTACCGCTGGACGGCGGTCGTTTCGCAACGTCGGATCTGAACGATCTGTATCGTCGCGTGATCAACCGTAACAACCGTCTGAAACGTCTGCTGGACCTGGCTGCGCCTGACATCATCGTACGTAACGAAAAACGTATGCTGCAGGAAGCGGTAGATGCCCTGCTGGATAACGGCCGTCGTGGTCGTGCCATCACCGGCTCTAACAAGCGTCCGCTGAAATCTTTGGCCGATATGATCAAAGGTAAGCAGGGTCGTTTCCGTCAGAACCTGCTCGGTAAGCGCGTTGACTACTCCGGTCGTTCTGTAATCACCGTAGGTCCATACCTGCGTCTGCATCAGTGCGGCCTGCCGAAGAAAATGGCGCTGGAGCTGTTCAAACCGTTCATCTACGGCAAGCTGGAGCTGCGTGGCCTGGCCACCACCATCAAAGCCGCTAAGAAGATGGTTGAGCGTGAAGAAGCTGTCGTTTGGGATATCCTGGACGAAGTGATCCGCGAACACCCGGTACTGCTGAACCGTGCACCAACCCTGCACCGTCTGGGTATCCAGGCATTTGAACCGGTTCTGATCGAAGGTAAAGCGATCCAGCTGCACCCGCTGGTTTGTGCGGCATACAACGCCGACTTCGATGGTGACCAGATGGCTGTTCACGTACCGCTGACGCTGGAAGCCCAGCTGGAAGCGCGTGCGCTGATGATGTCTACCAACAACATTCTGTCTCCGGCGAACGGCGAACCTATCATCGTTCCGTCTCAGGACGTTGTACTGGGTCTGTACTACATGACCCGTGACTGTGTTA
Organism: Escherichia sp. ESNIH1; assembly: GCA_002918705.1. Classification (GTDB taxonomy): domain Bacteria; phylum Pseudomonadota; class Gammaproteobacteria; order Enterobacterales; family Enterobacteriaceae; genus Pseudescherichia. Next base: position 9,756 of record PQKR01000018.1, read on the forward strand.
ACGCCAAAGGCGAAGGCATGGTGCTGACTGGCCCGAAAGAAGCCGAGCGTATCTATCGCGCTGGCCTGGCCTCTCTGCATGCGCGCGTTAAAGTGCGTATCACCGAATACGAAAAAGATGAAAACGGCGAGTTCGTTGCGAAAACCAGCCTGAAAGACACGACCGTTGGCCGTGCCATTCTGTGGATGATCGTACCGAAAGGTCTGCCTTTCTCCATCGTCAACCAGGCGCTGGGTAAGAAAGCGATCTCCAAAATGCTGAACACCTGTTACCGCATTCTGGGCCTGAAACCGACCGTTATCTTCGCGGACCAGACGATGTACACCGGCTTTGCTTATGCAGCGCGTTCAGGTGCATCCGTTGGTATCGATGACATGGTCATCCCGGAGAAGAAATACGAGATCATCAGCGAAGCGGAAGCTGAAGTTGCTGAGATCCAGGAGCAGTTCCAGTCTGGTCTGGTAACCGCTGGCGAACGCTACAACAAAGTTATCGATATCTGGGCTGCGGCGAACGATCGTGTATCCAAAGCGATGATGGATAACCTGCAAACCGAAACCGTGATTAACCGTGACGGTCAGGAAGAGCAGCAGGTCTCCTTCAACAGCATCTACATGATGGCCGACTCCGGTGCGCGTGGTTCTGCGGCACAGATTCGTCAGCTGGCGGGTATGCGTGGTCTGATGGCGAAGCCGGATGGCTCCATCATCGAAACGCCGATCACCGCGAACTTCCGTGAAGGTCTGAACGTACTCCAGTACTTCATCTCCACGCACGGTGCGCGTAAAGGTCTGGCGGATACCGCACTGAAAACGGCAAACTCCGGTTATCTGACCCGTCGTCTGGTTGACGTCGCGCAGGATCTGGTTGTTACCGAAGATGACTGTGGCACGCTGGAAGGCATCACCATGACCCCGGTTATCGAGGGTGGTGACGTTAAAGAGCCGCTGCGCGATCGCGTTCTGGGTCGTGTGACTGCGGAAGATATCCTGAAGCCGGGCACGGCGGACATTCTGGTTCCACGCAACACGCTGCTGCATGAGCAGATGTGTGACCTGCTGGAAGAGAACTCCGTTGACTCTGTGAAAGTGCGTTCCGTTGTATCCTGTGACACCGACTTTGGTGTGTGTGCCCACTGCTACGGTCGTGACCTGGCGCGTGGCCACATCATCAACAAAGGTGAGGCTATCGGCGTTATCGCAGCACAGTCCATCGGTGAGCCGGGTACACAGCTGACCATGCGTACGTTCCACATCGGTGGTGCGGCATCGCGTGCGGCTGCTGAATCCAGCATCCAGGTGAAAAACAAAGGTAGCATCAAGCTCAGCAACGCGAAGTCGGTTGTGAACTCTGCCGGTAAACTGGTAGTGACCTCCCGTAACACCGAGCTGAAGCTGATCGACGAATTCGGTCGTACCAAAGAGAGCTATAAAGTGCCTTACGGTGCTGTTATGGCCAAGGGTGATGGCGAGCAGGTTGCCGGCGGTGAAACCGTAGCAAACTGGGATCCGCACACCATGCCGGTAATCACCGAAGTGGCTGGTTTCATCCGCTTCACCGATATGATCGACGGCCAGACGATCACTCGTCAGACCGACGAACTGACCGGTCTCTCCTCGCTGGTGGTTCTGGACTCTGCAGAACGTACCGCGGGTGGTAAAGATCTGCGTCCGGCTCTGAAAATCGTTGATGCCAACGGTAACGACGTTCTGATCCCGGGCACCGACATGCCGGCTCAGTACTTCCTGCCGGGTAAAGCGATTGTTCAGCTGGAAGATGGCATTCAGATCGGTGCGGGTGATGCCCTGGCGCGTATTCCTCAGGAATCCAGCGGTACCAAGGATATCACCGGTGGTCTGCCGCGCGTTGCGGACCTGTTCGAAGCACGTCGTCCGAAAGAGCCGGCAATCCTGGCTGAGATCAGCGGTATTATCTCCTTCGGTAAAGAGACCAAAGGTAAACGCCGTCTGGTGATCACCCCGGTTGATGGTAGCGATCCGTACGAAGAGATGATCCCGAAATGGCGTCAGCTCAACGTGTTTGAAGGCGAGCGTGTAGAGCGTGGTGACGTGGTTTCCGACGGTCCGGAAGCACCGCACGACATCCTGCGTCTGCGTGGCGTTCATGCGGTAACCCGTTACATCGTGAACGAAGTGCAGGACGTTTACCGTCTGCAGGGCGTTAAGATCAACGATAAGCACATCGAAGTTATCGTGCGTCAGATGCTGCGTAAAGCAACCATCGCTAACGCGGGAAGCTCCGACTTCCTGGAAGGCGAGCAGGTTGAATACTCTCGCGTTAAGATCGCCAACCGCGATCTGGAAGCGAACGGCAAAATCGCGGCAAGCTATGCTCGCGACCTGCTGGGTATTACCAAAGCGTCTCTGGCAACCGAGTCCTTCATCTCCGCGGCATCGTTCCAGGAGACCACGCGTGTGCTTACCGAAGCAGCCGTTGCGGGCAAACGCGACGAACTGCGCGGTCTGAAAGAGAACGTTATCGTGGGTCGTCTGATCCCGGCCGGTACCGGTTATGCGTACCACCAGGATCGTATGCGCCGTCGCGCCGCTGGCGAACTGCCGGCAGCACCGCAGGTTACTGCTGAAGACGCTTCTGCCAGCCTGGCAGAGCTGCTGAACGCAGGCCTGGGCGGTTCCGACAACGACTAACGCTGCTTTCCACTAATAAAAAACCCGCTTCGGCGGGTTTTTTTATGTCTGTTTACTGGGTCAACGGCAGCCGTCGGTATAGCTCGATCATATCCCCGGCCAGATCCTGGATCACCATCGCATTCATCAGATGATCCTGGGAGTGAACGGTGATCAGATTCACCGGCAGCTTGCCGACGCCTTCGTCGAGGCCTATCAGCTCGGTCTGGATTTTATGCGCGTGCTTCACGAACTCGCGCGACTCGTCCATTGCCTGCTCTGCGCCCGCAAAGTCGCCTTTGCGCGCCAGCTGCAATGCGGTAAGCGCCTGGCTGCGTGCCGCCCCGGCGTTAACCAGCAGCTCCATAATGGTGGTTTCGAGATCCTCCATACGATTCACTCCAGCAGCTTCAGGGCTTTATCGAGCACGACATCACCCTTCATCATGCCGTAGTCCATCATATCGATCACCGCGACCTTCTTGCCTAGCGGCTCCGCCTGCGCCTGCAGTTTCGCCTGCTCATACTTCACCTGCGGACCAAGCAGGATGATATCCGCCTCGGTGAGGTTCTCCTTAAACTCGGAAACCGGAACCGCCTTAATAGAGACCTCGACACCTTTTTTCTGCGCCGCATCTTTCATGCGTTGAACCAACATGCTGGTGGACATACCCGCTGCACAGCATAAGACGATGTTTTTCATAGCCAGCCTCGACAACGATGGGATAAATAAACATTAATCCCACCGTCTGGTTCAACAACCGCCTTACCCTGATTGTGTGTGGAGTATCACAAACAATTCTTACGAACGAAATCCGCTCACCTTAAATCCGTTCGTCCCAGGTAGCTGTCCCAGTCTTTCCACACCGGTTGCAGGCCGTTGCGCAGCAGGGCGCTGGCAACCTCCTCCGGGCGGCGGCCGTCGTGCGGTGCAAACTGCTCCAGCTCAGGGTGATTGTCGGCGTAGCCGCCGGGCTGGGTTTTCGAGAAGGCGCTGACGCTGGTGATGCCCAGCGGAACAACGCGATCGCGGAACCACGGCGACTCCCGCGTAGAGAGGGAAAGCTCCACGTCGGGTGCCAGCAGGCGGAAGGCGCAGATGGTCTGCACCAGCTGACGCTCATCCATTAGCGAGGCGGGTTCAATTCCTCCGGCACACGGACGCAGGCGCGGAAAAGAGATAGAGTAGCGGCTCTGCCAGTAGTGCTGCTGGAGCCAGAGCAGATGCTCCGCCACCATGTAGCAATCCACCCGCCAGCTGTCGGAGAGGCCCACCAGCGCGCCAAGGCCAATCCTGTCGATACCCGCCCGGCCAAGCCGGTCCGGCGTCTCCAGCCGCCAGAAGAAGTCCTGCTTATTGCCCTTCAGATGATGGCGGGCGTAGGTCGCCTCATGATAGGTCTCCTGGTAGACCATCACTCCGTCCAGCCCCAGCGTTTTAAGCTCGGCATACTCCGCCTGCGACAGCGGCTGCACCTCCATCTGCAGCGAGGCGAACTGGCGGCGAATGGTCGGGAAGTGGCGGCGAAAGTAGTCCATTCCCACCTTCGTCTGATGCTCGCCGGTCACCAGCAGCAGATGCTCAAAACCCATCTCGCGGATCGCCGCGCACTCGCGCAGGATCTCCGCTTCGTCCAGCGTCTTGCGCTTGATGCGGTTGCTCATGGAGAAGCCGCAGTAGGTGCAGTCGTTGGCACACAGGTTAGAGAGATAGAGCGGGACGTAGAGGCCGACGGCGTTGCCAAAGCGCTGGCGGGTGAGACGCTGTGACCGCTGGGCCAGCGGCTCCAGATAGTCGCTGGCGGCAGGGGAGAGCAGGGCCATCATGTCATCACGAGTCAGGTGGGTGGCCGCCAGCGCCCGTTCAACATCGGCGCGAGTCTTGCTGTGGATGCGCAGCCGGATATCCTCCCAGTCCAGCTGTCGCCAGTAGTCACTAAAGGTCTTCATAGGCTGGCCTCCAGAAAGCCGGTTAGCGGGCTGGTGGCGCTGGCAAGGCTGTTCACCGCGCCCGGCCCCGCCTGACGTGCCAGCATTCCGGCTTCAACGGCCAGCTTAAACGCGCGGGCCATCGCCACCGGATCCCTGGCAACGGCAATCGCGGTATTCACCAGCACCGCGCTGGCCCCCATCTCCAGCGCCTCAGCCGCATGGCTGGGAGTGCCGATCCCGGCGTCGACTACCACCGGCACGCTCGCCTGGGCGATGATAATCTCCAGCATGGCACGGGTGGCCAGGCCCTGGTTGGAGCCGATCGGTGAGCCGAGCGGCATCACGGCGGCGCAGCCTGCCTCCTCCAGCCGTCGGCACAGCACCGGATCGGCACTGCAGTAGGGCAGCACCACGAAGCCCTCTTTAACCAGCATCTCTGCTGCTTTCAGGGTCTCAACCGGATCGGGCAGCAGCCAGCGTGCATCGGGGTGGATCTCCAGCTTCAGCCAGTGGGTGCCCAGCGCCTCGCGCGCTAGCCGGGCGGCAAATACCGCCTCTTCGGCCGTTTTCGCGCCGGAGGTGTTCGGCAGCAGCGTAACGCCTGCCTCCAGCAGCGGGGCGAGGATCGCATCGTTACGCTGGCGCAGGTCGACGCGCTTCATCGCCAGGGTCACCAGCTGGCTGCCCGAGGCGCGAATGGCGTCGGTCATCAGCTGCGATGAGGCAAACTTGCCCGTTCCGGTAAACAGGTGTGATTCAAACGTTTTATCTGCAATACGTAACATGTCAGCCTCCGGCGATAACCTGAAAGAGCAGGATCCGATCGCCGTCCCGCAGTTGATGATGATCCCAGCGATCGCGGGGTATAACCTGCTGGTTGAGCGCCAGCGCCGTTCCCGGCTTGAGCTGGTTAAGCTGCTCCAGCAGCCCGTGCAGGGTTAGCGCCTCTGCACACTGCATGGGCTCGTCATTGAAGAGGATGCGCATCTCGCCCTCCACAAACCGGGCAGCCTGCCGCCCGCTGGAGCCCAAGCGTGCGCCAGTGGTGCTTGCGCCCGTCGAACAGCCGCAGCTCGCCTTCCGCCACCTGCATGCCGCTGAGCAGCTTTAACGCCTCCAGCGCCTGCAGCGTGCCCATCATCCCCACCACCGGTCCAATAACGCCCGCCGTGCGGCAGTTGCGCTGCGGCTCTTCGTCGTCGGACCATAGACAGCGATAGCAGCCGTGCGCCCACGGGGGAGTGAGCACCATCAGCTGGCCACCGAACCCTACGGCGCTGGCGGTGATCAGCGGCGTATTCAGCGCCACGCAGGCGGCGTTAATCGCCTGGCGCGTCGCCATGTTATCGGTGCAGTCGAGCACCGCGTCGGCCTGGACCACCTGCTGGCGGAGCGCCTCGCCCTCCAGACGCGTCTTCAGGGTAATCAGCTCAACGTGTGGATTGAGCTGCTGTAAACGCTGGCGGGCCGCGTCGGTTTTGGGCTGATTGATATCGTTGCTGGTAAACATAATCTGCCGCTGCAGGTTGCTCAGATGCACCGCGTCATCGTCGGCAAGCACCAGCGTCCCGACGCCAGCCGCCGCCAGATAGAGCGCGGCGGGGGATCCTAAGCCGCCAAGGCCGATAATCAGCACCCGGCTGGCGAGCAGCCTTCGCTGACCGTCGATGGCGATATCCTCCAGCAGGATCTGCCGGCTGTAGCGCATAAAGTCGCTGTCATTCATCGCCCACCCCCGCGAGATCGATAAGCTGCCGGGTGGCGCTGCGCCAGTCCGCTGCCTGGGTGATGGCGCTTACCACGGCAATGCTGCCAACGCCGGTTGCCAGCACCTGCGGCGCCCGCGCGAGGCTGATGCCGCCGATGGCGACCGTTGGGTAATTCTGCAGCCGGGCAACGTGGCGGGCCAGCTGCGCCAGGCCCTGCGGCGCGGAGGGCATCTGCTTGGTCTGGGTCGGGAAGACATGCCCGAGGGCGATGTAGGAGGGGCGGGCGGCCAGCGCAACGTCAATTTCCATATCATCATGGGTGGAGACACCCAGGCGCAGACCCGCAGTGCGGATCGCGCTAAGGTCCGTTGTCTCCAGATCCTCCTGCCCCAGATGCACGCCGTAAGCGTCATGTTTAATGGCTAGCCGCCAGTAGTCGTTAATAAACAGCCGGGCAGCGTAGCGCTTGCCCAGCGCAATGGCCGCCGCGACGTCGGCTTCAACTTCATGGTCCTGCTTATCTTTGATCCGCAGCTGGAGGGTACGCACGCCCGCCTCCAGCAGGCGCTCAATCCACATCACGCTGTCGACAACCGGATAGAGGCCCAGGCGGAAGGGCACCGGTGGGAAGTCGGGCTGATACATCAGGCCTCCTCCTTCTTGAGATAGATTTCGCCGCCGCGGGCGCGGAAGTCGTTCGACATATCGTTCATGCCGACCTCAATCGCCTGGGCTGCGGCATAGTCACGCACCTCCTGGCTGATCTTCATTGAGCAGAACTTAGGTCCGCACATAGAGCAGAAGTGGGCTACCTTGCCCGACTCCTGGGGCAGGGTCTCATCGTGGTAGGCGCGGGCGGTGAAGGGGTCGAGGGCGAGGTTAAACTGATCCTCCCAGCGGAACTCAAAACGCGCTTTTGACATGGCGTTATCGCGGATCTGCGCCCCAGGGTGGCCTTTAGCAAGGTCGGCGGCGTGGGCGGCAATCTTGTAGGTAATCAGTCCCTGCTTCACATCTTCCTTGTTCGGCAGGCCAAGATGTTCTTTAGGCGTCACATAGCAGAGCATGGCGCAGCCAAACCAACCGATCATCGCCGCGCCAATGCCGGAGGTGAAGTGGTCATAGCCCGGCGCGATGTCGGTGGTCAACGGCCCGAGGGTATAGAACGGCGCTTCATGGCAGTGCTCCAGCTCTTCGGTCATGTTGCGACGGATCATCTGCATCGGCACGTGGCCCGGACCTTCAATCATCACCTGCACATCGTACTCCCAGGCGATTTTGGTCAGCTCGCCCAGGGTATGCAGCTCGGCAAACTGCGCCTCATCGTTGGCATCCTGAATCGAGCCGGGGCGCAGGCCGTCACCCAGCGACAGGGAGACGTCGTAGGCGGCGCAGATTTCGCAAATCTCGCGGAAGTGCTGATAGAGGAAGTTCTCCTGATGGTGAGAGAGGCACCACTTGGCCATGATCGAGCCGCCGCGGGATACGATGCCGGTGAGGCGGTTCGCGGTCATCGGCACGTAGCGCAGCAGCACCCCAGCGTGGATGGTGAAGTAGTCCACCCCCTGTTCGGCCTGCTCCAGCAGGGTCTCGCGGAAGGTTTCCCAGGAGAGATTCTCGGCGATGCCGTTGACCTTCTCCAGCGCCTGGTAGATCGGGACGGTGCCGATCGGGACCGGGCTGTTGCGCAGGATCCACTCCCGCGTCTCATGGATATTGCGGCCGGTGGAGAGGTCCATCACCGTGTCTGCACCCCAGCGGGTGGCCCACACCAGCTTCTCTACCTCCTCTTCAATGGATGAGGTCACCGCCGAGTTGCCGATGTTAGCGTTGACCTTCACCAGGAAGTTGCGACCGATAATCATCGGCTCAGATTCGGGGTGGTTGATGTTGGCAGGAATAATGGCGCGCCCGGCGGCCACTTCGTCACGGACAAACTCCGGGGTGATATTCTCCGGCAGGCGTGCACCAAAGCCTTCCCCCGGATGCTGACGACGCAGCACCTCGCCACGAATGCGCTCCCGGCCCATGTTTTCACGCAGGGCGATAAACTCCATCTCCGGCGTCACGATCCCCTGGCGGGCGTAGTGCAGCTGAGTGACGCACTTCCCGGTACGGCCAGCGATCCACGCGGATCGGATCTTCGCGATCCCTTTCTCTACGTCGATCGCAACCTCAGGATCGCCATAGGGGCCAGAGGTGTCGTACACCGGGATCGCCTCGTTCTCTTCAAACTGGGGCTCTGCTTTGCTGCCGCCGATAAGCGTCGGGCTAAGCTGGATCTCACGCATCGGCACGCGGATGTCGTCCCGGGAGCCCTGAATATAGATACGCGTTGAGTTAGGGAAGGTGGTGCCCTCCAGCGTGTTGATAAAGCGCTGGGCGGCGGCGCGCTGTTCGCGGCGGGTAGGTTTGGTTGTAGACTCAGACATAGCTCATTCCATAAAAAGTTAAGGACGTGGCTTGTCAGAACGACGGATGAAGCAAGAGATGCGTGCAGCCCGGAGAGGCACACGCCAGCAGATTGACTCTTGTTCCCTTCGCAGGTTCTAACCTGATCAGGTTCCGCGGATCCCGAATTAACGGTCTCAGCCGGTGCTTGCGCACTCGGCACTCCGACAAGAAAAACCCCCGTGTTGCAGGGGGCAGGTAAATTAAACTACGCGTTAATGCTTAAGAACTCAAGCAGGGCGAGCGATGTTGCTGTCGTCGTTAGCGCTCTCTGCCAGGTTGAAATCGAACGCCAGTACGATCAGCTGATCCTCCAGCGTAAAGCGTGCGGCCAGCGCTTCGCCAATGCCGGAAAGCGCTTCCTGGAACTCCAGGCAGTTATCGTCGTCGATGGCGTTCTCAAGATTTGAGTCGTAGTAGCTCATGATCTGCTGGGTATTGGCTTCCAGCTGCGGATAAATTTGCGTGGCGGCTAAAAGTGGGCTGGTCCCTTCCATTTCGCTGATAATTTGTTCATAAATACTGAAGTGTCCAGCGGAAAGGTAATCGACCAGATTGTGGCAAAAGTCGTCCAGGGCCTTCTCATCCAGCTCTGTAAAGGACTCCTTGCCCGGCTTAATGCCCACCAGGTTGTAATACGACACCAGCAAATGCTTGCGCACCTGTAGCCAGTGATCGACTAGTTTATTACTTCCGCCTACGCGCGCCGTCAGGCTTTCCAGGTGGTTTAGCATGATTAACTCCGTGGTTTAAGATAAAAAAAGTGTTCACCCAAAATATGTAAAAATGATGTAACCAACATGCCAGTGTCGCTAAGGTAGTGCAACAGATTATGGAACGTGTCATCGAATTAACCGATCAGGGCTGGTGGATCGTCAGCCATGAACAAAAATTATGGTTGCCCGCTGGAGAATTACCACACGGCGAGGCAGTAAATTTTGATCTTGTGGGCCAGCGCGGGTTAATTATCGGCGAGTGGCAAGGGGAATCGGTGTGGCTGGTTCGTCAGCCCCGGCGCCAGGATATGGGCTCGGTACGCCAGCTGATGGACCAGGACGTCGGTCTATTCCAGCTTGCCGGACGCGGCGTACAGCTGGCGGAGTTCTATCGTTCGCATAAGTTCTGCGGCTATTGCGGCCATACCATGCATCCGAGCAAAACCGAATGGGCGATGCTGTGCGGCGGCTGTCGCGAGCGCTACTACCCGCAGATTGCCCCCTGCATCATCGTCGCGATCCGCCGTGACGACCACATTTTATTGGCCCAGCACACCCGCCATCGCAACGGCATCTATACCGTGCTTGCGGGTTTTGTCGAGATAGGTGAGACCCTTGAGCAGACCGTTGCCCGCGAGGTGATGGAGGAGAGCGCCATCCGGGTGAAAAACCTGCGCTACGTTACCTCCCAACCGTGGCCGTTCCCGCAATCCCTGATGACCGCTTTTATGGCCGAGTATGACAGCGGCGATATCACCATCGACCCTAACGAACTGCTGGACGCGGGCTGGTATCGCTATGACCAGCTGCCACTGCTGCCACCGCCGGGCACGGTAGCGCGTCGGCTCATTGAGGATACGGTAGCACTATGCCGTGCAGAGTATGAGGGGCGGGCAGAGTATGAGTGAAGCAGAGGGCGGCGTGTTACAATAACGGTCTGACGCATTGAGGAACTGCAAAATGACCGAACTGAAAAACGATCGTTACCTGCGCGCGCTGCTGCGCCAGCCCGTAGATATCACGCCGGTATGGATGATGAGACAGGCCGGGCGCTATCTGCCGGAGTACAAAGCCACGCGCGCCCAGGCGGGCGATTTTATGTCGCTGTGCAAAAACGCCGAGCTGGCCTGCGAGGTCACCCTGCAGCCGCTGCGTCGCTATCCCCTTGATGCCGCCATTCTGTTCTCAGATATCCTGACTATCCCTGATGCGATGGGGCTGGGACTCTACTTTGAAGCCGGGGAGGGCCCGCGCTTTAGCCTGCCGATTACCAGTAAAGCCGACGTTGAGCGGCTGCCGATCCCCGATCCAGAGCAGGAGCTGGGCTACGTGATGAATGCCGTGCGCACCATCCGCCGTGAGCTGAAGGGTGACGTGCCGCTGATTGGCTTCTCCGGTAGCCCGTGGACGCTGGCGACCTACATGGTCGAGGGCGGCAGCAGCAAGGCCTTCACCGTGATCAAGAAGATGATGTATGCCGAGCCGCAAACCCTGCACATGCTGCTGGAGAAGCTGGCGAAAAGCGTCACGCTCTATCTCAACGCGCAGATTAAAGCCGGTGCGCAGTCGGTGATGATTTTCGACACCTGGGGCGGGGTGCTGACCGGGCGCGACTACCAGCAGTTCTCGCTCTACTACATGCATAAGATTGTTGACGGCCTGCTGCGGGAGAATGAGGGCCGCCGCGTGCCGGTCACCCTGTTTACCAAAGGTGGTGGACAGTGGCTGGAAGCAATGGCGGAGACCGGCTGTGACGCGCTGGGCCTCGACTGGACCATCGATATTGCCGATGCGCGTCGTCGCGTAGGGCATAAGGTCGCCCTGCAAGGCAATATGGACCCATCAATGCTCTATGCACCCCCGGCCCGCATTGAAGAGGAAGTAGCGACTATACTTTCTGGTTTCGGCCAGGGCGAAGGCCACGTCTTTAACCTCGGTCACGGTATTCATCAGGATGTGCCGCCTGAACATGCGGGCGCATTTGTAGACGCGGTGCATCGTATTTCGGAGCAATATCACCGCTAAGGAGCATATATGGATCTCGCGTCGCTACGCGCTCAGCAAATCGAACTTGCCTCATCGGTGATCCGCGAGGATCGCTTTATCAACGATCCCCCGGCATTTATCGGCGGCGCGGACGTCGGCTTTGAGCAGGGTGGCGAAGTGACCCGAGCGGCGATGGTACTGCTGAAGTACCCGTCGCTGGAGCTGGTGGAGTACCAGGTGGCGCGGATTGCCACCACCATGCCCTATATTCCCGGCTTTCTCTCCTTCCGTGAATATCCCGCGCTGATGGCGGCGTGGGATATGCTGTCGCAAAAACCCGATCTGCTGTTCGTTGACGGACACGGTATCTCGCATCCGCGCCGTCTCGGCGTCGCCAGCCACTTTGGCCTGCTGGTGGACGTGCCGACTATCGGCGTGGCGAAGAAACGACTGTGCGGCAAGTTTGAGCCGCTCTCGCCTGAGCCAGGCGCGCTCGCGCCGCTGATGGACAAAGGCGAGCAGCTTGCCTGGGTATGGCGCAGCAAGGCGCGCTGCAATCCGCTGTTTGTCGCCACCGGCCATCGGGTAAGCGTGGACAGCGCACTGGCGTGGGTTCAGCGTTGTACACAAGGCTACCGTCTGCCGGAGCCGACCCGCTGGGCCGATGCCGTGGCGTCGCGGCGTCCGGCATTTGTGCGATGGCAGGAAATTCAGCCCTGATTCAGGTACACTGCGGCTAATTTCCGATAGCGAGAGTTCACCATGTTACAAAACCCTATTCACCTGCGCCTGGAGAGGCTGGAGAGCTGGCAGCACGTCACCTTTATGGCCTGCCTGTGCGAGCGCATGTATCCGAACTACGCCATGTTCTGCCAGCAGACCGGCTTCGGTGACGCGCAGCTTTATCGCCGCATTGTTGACCTGATTTGGGAGACGCTGACGGTGAAAGACGCGAAGGTGAATTTCGACAGCCAGCTGGAGAAGCTAGAAGAGGCGATCCCGGCGGCAGAGGATTACGATCTCTACGGCGTCTATCCGGCCATCGACGCCTGCGTTGCTTTAAGCGAGCTGCTGCACTCGCGCCTGAGCGGTGAGACCCTTGAGCACACCATTGAGGTGAGCAAGACCTCGATCACCACGGTCGCGATGCTGGAGATGACCCATGCAGGCCGCGAAATGACCGATGAGGAGCTGAAAGCGAACCCGGCCGTAGAGCAGGAGTGGGATATTCAGTGGGAAATATTCCGACTTTTGGCTGACTGCGAAGAACGCGATATTAAGCTGATTAAAGGGCTACGCGCGGACTTACGCGAGGCGGGTGAGAGCAATATCGGTATACTTTTGCAGCAATGAGACAACAAAACGTGATTTAACGCCTGTTTTGTCTCTCTGGAAGGCTTCCCATTGGCCCCCCGTCTGGTCTACATTTGGAGGGCGAAAAAAAGTGGCTATCGGTGCGTGTATGCAGGAGAGTGCTTTTCTGGCATTTTCGTCGCACTCGATGCTTAGCAAGCGATAAACACATTGTAAGGATAACTTATGAACAAGACTCAACTGATTGATGTAATTGCAGACAAAGCTGACCTGTCTAAAGTACAGGCGAAAGCTGCCCTGGAATCCACCCTGGCTGCTATTACTGAGTCTCTGAAAGAAGGCGATGCTGTACAACTGGTTGGTTTCGGAACCTTCAAAGTGAACCACCGCGCTGAGCGTACTGGCCGCAACCCGCAGACCGGTAACGAAATCAAAATCGCCGCAGCTAACGTGCCGGCATTTGTTTCTGGCAAAGCTCTGAAAGACGCAGTTAAATAAGACCGCGTGACAGCGAAAAGTTTTGATGAGGGGGCGTTTACGCCCCTTTTGTCTGTCTGGCGTCGCACGCTGACGCTGGCTGGCCTGCTGTTGCTGACCGCCTGCAGCCACAATGATTCGCTGCCGCCTTTTACCGCCAGCGGCTACGCGGGCGACCACGGCGCGGTGCGCATATGGCGTAAGGACGACGGCGACGCCGTTCATCTCCTTACAGCGTTTAGTCCGTGGCGCAGCGGGGATACCTCTATCAGCGAATACCGCTGGCAGGGCGATCGGTTGGCGCTGATCGAACTCAATGTCTACGGCACGCCGCCGGAACATATTCGTGCCCGCTTTGACGAGCGCGGCGAACTCAGCTTTATGCAGCGAGAGGTCAACGGTCAGAAGCAGCAGCTCTCCAGTGACCAGATCGCTCTCTACCGCTATCGTGCCAACCAGATCCGCCAGACTAGCGATGCCCTACGCCAGGGCCACGTCATGCTGCGTCAGGGACGCTGGCACCGCGACGGCTCGGTAACCACCTGTGAAGGCCAAACCATTAAGCCCGATTTCGAACCGCAGGCGCTGAGCCATATTCAGCGTCGTCAGCAGCACTCCTCAGCGGACGTCAGCCTTGCGTGGCTGGAGGCGCCGGAAGGGACGCAGCTACTGCTGGTGGCAAACGAAGATTTTTGTACCTGGCAACCGCAGGCGAAGAGTTTCTGAAGGGGCTGAGACAGGGCGGATAAGCGCAAGCGCCTGGCCGCCCTGTAGAGTTTACTGCTGCTCTTCCCGCGCAATAGCGCGATAGCCAATATCCTGGCGGCTGAAGCTGCCATCCCAGTGAATATCTGCCATTAACGTATAGGCGTTCTTCTGCGCTTCGGCGACGGTGTTACCCAGGGCGGTGGCACAGAGCACCCGTCCGCCACTGGTAAGCACCTGGTCATCGTCAGCGAGCGTGGTACCGGCATGGAATACCTTACCGCCAACGCTCTCCAGCGGCAGGCCGTGGATCACATCGCCGGTGCGGTAGTTGCCCGGGTAGCCACCTGCGGCGATCACCACGCCGAGAGAGGCGCGATCGTCCCACTCTGAGGTTTTCTCATCGAGCTTGCCTTCGCAGGCGGCCAGACACAGCTCCACCAGGTCAGACTTCATGCGCAGCATAATCGGTTGCGTTTCCGGATCGCCAAAGCGGCAGTTGAACTCGATAACCTTCGGATTACCCTGCTTATCGATCATCAGCCCGGCATAGAGGAAACCAACGTAGGTATTGCCTTCCGCCGCCATGCCTTTCACGGTTGGCCAGATCACGCGATCCATAGTGCGCTGGTGCACCTCACTGGTCACCACCGGCGCAGGAGAGTAAGCCCCCATGCCGCCGGTGTTCGGCCCGGTATCACCGTTGCCGACGCGCTTATGATCCTGACTGGTGGCCATCGGCAGAACGTGCTCGCCGTCGACCATCACAATAAAGCTCGCCTCTTCACCGTCGAGGAACTCTTCGATAACGATACGGTGCCCGGCGTTGCCAAAGGCGTTGCCTGCCAGCATATCGTGTACCGCAGCTTCTGCCTCTTCCAGCGTCATCGCCACAATAACGCCTTTACCGGCGGCCAGACCGTCGGCTTTAATGACGATCGGCGCGCCTTTCTTACGCAGGTAAGCCAGCGCGGGCTCAACCTCGGTAAAGTTCTCATACTCCGCGGTGGGAATGTTGTGGCGAGCCAGGAAATCTTTGGTGAAGGCTTTAGAGCCTTCAAGCTGGGCGGCACCCTGCGTTGGGCCAAAGATTTTCAGCCCTGCCGCCTGGAATGCATCCACCACGCCAATCACCAGCGGCGCTTCCGGACCAACGATAGTCAGATCGATCTTCTCGTTCTCGGCGAAGCTCACCAGGGCAGGGATATCCGTCGCGCTAATGGCGACGTTCTGCAGAGTGGGTTCCAGCGCTGTACCAGCGTTGCCAGGCGCAACAAAAACGGTGCTTACCAGCGGGGACTGGGCTGCTTTCCACGCCAGAGCATGTTCGCGTCCGCCGTTACCAATAACTAATACTTTCATTCTCTGCTCCGTGAATTAATGGCGGAAGTGACGCATGTCGGTGAAGATCATCGCAATGCCGTGCTCGTCGGCGGCGGCAACGACTTCATCATCGCGGATAGAGCCGCCCGGCTGGATCACGCAGGTCACGCCCACGGCTGCTGCGGCATCAATACCGTCCCGGAACGGGAAGAAGGCGTCGGAGGCCATCGCGGAACCTTTCACTTCCAGTCCTTCATCACCGGCTTTGATACCGGCAATTTTCGCGGAGTAGACGCGGCTCATCTGGCCTGCGCCGATGCCGATAGTCATCTTATCTTTGGCATAAACAATGGCGTTAGATTTAACAAACTTGGCCACTTTCCAGCAGAAGAGGGCATCGCGCATCTCCTCTTCGGTCGGCAGGCGCTTGCTCACCACGCGCAGCTCTTTGTTGGTAACCATGCCGAGATCGCGATCCTGAACCAGCAGACCGCCGTTAACGCGTTTGAAATCGAGGCCCGCTACACGCTCGGCCCACTTACCGCAGGTCAGGACGCGGACGTTCTGTTTGGCAGCGGTAATCTTTAATGCCTCTTCCGTCGCGGAGGGGGCAATGATCACCTCAACAAACTGGCGGGAGATGATCGCCTGAGCGGTATCGGCATCCAGCTCGCGGTTAAAGGCAATAATGCCGCCGAAAGCCGAGGTCGGATCGGTTTTATAGGCGCGATCGTACGCGCTGAGAATGGAGTCACCTACCGCCACGCCGCACGGGTTCGCATGCTTGACGATCACACAGGCCGGCTCGTTAAACTCTTTCACGCACTCCAGCGCCGCGTCGGTGTCGGCGATATTGTTATAGGAGAGCGCTTTGCCCTGCACCTGGGTAGCCGTTGCTACGGAGGCCTCTTTAACGCCTTCTTCTATATAGAAGGCAGCCTGCTGGTGGCTGTTTTCGCCGTAGCGCATATCCTGCTTCTTAATAAAGTTCAGATTCAGGGTGCGCGGGAAGCGGCCTGCGGGCTCTTTAGTTTCACCGTGGTACGCCGGAACCAGGCTACCGAAGTAGTTAGCAATCATGCTGTCATAAGCGGCGGTGTGCTCGAAGGCTTTAATTGCGAGGTCAAAACGGGTCTCAAGGGTGAGAGAACCTTCATGAGCATCCATCTCTTTAATAATGGCATCGTAGTCACTGCTCTTTACCACAATCGCGACGTCTTTATGGTTCTTAGCAGCGGAGCGCACCATAGTAGGGCCGCCGATATCGATATTCTCTACGGCGTCTTCCAGCGAGCAGCCTTCGCGAGCTACGGTCGCGGCAAAGGGATAGAGGTTTACCACCACCATATCGATAGGGTCGATGCCATGCTGGGCCATAATCCCATCATCCTGGCCGCGACGGCCAAGGATACCGCCGTGCACTTTCGGGTGCAGGGTCTTTACTCGTCCATCCATCATTTCCGGGAAGCCCGTGTAATCGGAGACTTCGGTGACCGGCAGGCCTTTATCTGCCAGCAGACGGGCAGTACCGCCGGTGGAGAGCAGCTCCACGCCGCGCTGGGAGAGAGCCTGAGCGAATTCGACGATACCGGCCTTATCAGAAACACTGAGCAGAGCGCGGCGGACTGGACGTTGTTGCATGGTATAAATCCCCGGGATTTGAACATTACAGAGAGCGTTAGCTGAATTTTTCTCTAAAAACTCAGCTAACGCCCCACAAGGGGCCGCCTTTAATAAGCAGGGGCATTTTAACGAAAACGTTTGCGCATCGCTCGTAAATTTTCATCTTTTCGTGGCTGTGTGGATAACTCTGTGTGTAAAAAGGTATAAGGCCGCGTTTTGCTGTGGAATACAGCAGTCAGTCATTTTTCTGCAATTTAACTATTGCGGGCGCTCGAGAACTCCCTATAATGCGCCTCCATCGACACGGCGGATGTGAATCACTTCACACGGTGAGCCGGGTTGGTTGAAGAGAAAAAATCCTGAAATTAAGGGTTGACTCTGAGAGAGGAAAGCGTAATATACGCCACCTCGCGACAGAGCGCTGAAGCGCGTCGCAACTGCTCTTTAACAATTTATCAGACAATCTGTGTGGGCACTCGAAGACATGGATTCTTAAACGTCGCAAGACGCTAAATGAATACCAAGTCTCAAAGAGTGAACACGTAATTCATTACGAAGTTTAATTCTAAGAGCATCAAACTTAAATTTAAT
>PQKR01000019.1 GCA_002918705.1 Escherichia sp. ESNIH1
TTAATCTGCCCTGTCAGCCTCAGGTCTGCCTGATGGCGTTGTGAATGCGGCTGCTGAAGCCAGGCGTAAAAACCACTGGGATGAACATCCAGCACCCGACAGAGCAGGCGAACAGGCCAGCAACAGGTGTTGTCACGGATAAAGGCGTACCTCAGTCGGACAGCTTTGCGAAGTACGCCGCGGCTTTTTTTAATATGTCCCGTTCGTCGGTAACCCGCTTCAGCTCTTTCTGGAGACGGCGGATCTCGGCCTGAGCATCTGACTCTTCTTTATTAGTGGAAGAATCTGAACCGTACTTCTTTATCCAGGCGTAAAGGCTGTGGGTGGTGATATCGAGACGTGTTGCAACGCTGGCAACAGAATAACCGCGATCAACAACCTGTTTGACTGCTTCAATTTTAAACTCTTCGGGATAACGCTTACCGCTCATGGGCACCTCTCTTTAAGCCATCTTAAATGACTCTGAGGTGTCTGTTAAACCCGTGGCGATTCATTTTCGTCGTCATCTTGTGGAGATAACGGCTGTCTAAACGGTGCTGAATTGTTACTGTGCGTTGACCTAAGATCGTCATTCATAGAGAGATGTTTAAGTTCCGTTAAACCAGGGCTGTGTTGTCCCTGAAAAATTATCATATTGATAATCATGTGAAATATAACTTTAGGTGTTATCGGCCTGTGGCTTGGTCACTTTAGTAAAAAAATTTCGGAAAATGTAACACCGCAGTCAGTGCACAGTCAGCGCTGCTTGTTGCGTTCTGCTGCTAACGAGCAGTTGGTTGTGAAAGTCATCCGTCAGCGGCGCTATTTTTTGAACATGTGAGTGCATGAAATCGTCAACTACTGGCTATGAGAAGCCGTTTCTCTCTCGTTTTGGTGAACTGAAATCTCTGGCTTGTCAGAGGCTAGCTATCTGGTTGAATGCAGTGTGGCGTTTATTTTGGACCGTCCGTTCATGGAAGATGATGGATGCTTGTTACAGTTAATTTGCGATGTATTGTCAGTTCTGGTGGGGAAAGATTTGCTGGATTACAGCTTATGGGATGAACTCAAGGTCTTTTACTTCGAGGCAATACATGCTGGCAGGTGTGTCAGGGAACTACTGCTTTACGATGCAACTGGTGGGCGATATGTTGCCAGATTAACGGGCGAGACCGACGGCTTTTGCCTGCGCTTGGTTACGTTCAAGTTGTTGCTCAATTTTTTGTACAGAAGCACCGGTTTCTATCGCGGTCGAGCTGGCAACGGCGCGGTAGATTTTTGCTTTGCTCACTAGAGATGATGTATGTTTGCTCATGAAAAATTTCCTTATAGTTGCTGCCAGGATTTTAGGTGTGAGAGGGTAGGTCAGTCCAGTAAAGTTCTCATCCGGGTGTGCAAAGGGATTTGTGAGCTAATTCGCAATTGTGCAGATTTAATCTAATCGATATGTTACTTCTTGAATGTACGCAGTAATGACTTATCTTAATTTATTGCAGTTGTAAACTATTTATTGATTTTATAAGGGTTGAAAATGGTTGAAAATCCTGATTTTACAAGAGAGAATTTTGAGGAACTTCTTAGAATAAATAATGATTTAAGAAGAAAAAATAACGATCTTTTAGATGATATAAAAAACTATCGTAAAGATGCGGAAGGTTTTCTTGCGGATAAAGAAAATTTTCTCAAAGATCTTGAAATGCTCAGAGGTGAAAATAATGAACTGAAAAAAGAATTATCAAATGATGAAAAAAAATCAAAAGTTAATCGTGGTGAAACAAAAATAAGACCTCCAGCAGTAAATGCAATTTATCTTCTCAGCAAAGAACATTATCAACTTGATAAGTTTGTTGCAAAAGATTTACTTAAAAAATTAGATTCCCTCGTATCGCTATATAAAATTGATTACTCTTTCGAGTTAAAGACTGTTGAGGCCTGGTGTACAGAATTCAAAAAAATGGACGCTAAATAGTAGCCTGTTTTAATCTGAGAGTTACTTCTTAATACGCTTGTAATTCTCAGATAATACGAAAATTTAACTTTATGGAGAGCCGTTTCTGTAATCACTATTCAACTCTTCTCCAGCATGAATCCTTCAAATATCTCTTCTGTAATATTTTCTTTCTGAGTACACGTTTTCCTCTGCCATATCATAACCTCCCTTAATAAGGGAAAGTCCGCACATCGCGTAACCAGTTGATATTAATGTATTTTATTTAACTTTGAATTCCCTGTTCCTTAATGAGAATCGCGAGTGTTGTGCATGTGTCCTGGCTCAAGCATGATAATTTCACGCTATCAACAAGGAAACTCAAATGATGCTATTTAAGTTAACTAATGAACAACGTATCAAAGTCTTACGAGATTATGGTGAAACCTGTGACCGATTAGTTCGTGAGAAAGAACGGCAATATATTACCTCTATTTCCCGCTCTACAGCGTGGAAACTGGAACAGGTTGGCAAGTTTCCACTGCGTAAGTCTATTGGTCTGAAATCCTGCGGGTGGCTGTTAAGTGACCTGCTCTATTGGATCAGTGAGCGTTAACATCAGGTGTTTTTTGCATTTATTTTTTTGGATGATCCAAGTTTATCCTGCTATTTCTGCCATTAATAGCGGAATAGCAATATGAGTAAAATCGTTTTAAACGTTAACTGAATGAGAGGTATCTATGCTGTGTGGTCGTCCTTTCCCTGTACATGTGTTCCCACAGATCATCAGAAATGCGGTATATGAAGTAGAGCAGCATACACAGGCCCCCCAGGCTTTGATTGCCGCATCAGTACTGGGAGTTATTTCTCTTGCCTGCCAGAACAAGATTGATGTGTGCCGACTGAATAATCTGCGCAGCCCGGTATCGCTTTTTTTACTGACACTGGCGGAATCTGGTGAACGCAAAAGTACGGTGGACAAACTGCTGATGAAGCCATTGTATCAGATGGAAGATGAATGGGTTGAAAAATATACCCAAGATCTGATCATCTGGCGGAATGAGGAAACGGCTTTTAATGTTGAAAAGAAAGCCCTGATGTCAAAACTGAAGTCAGATATTCGCCGTAACAAAGATCACTCTACAACGAATGAACGGCTGAAAGCGCTGCTGGCGGCGTCCCCGAAAGCACCGGTCAGGTTTAGGCAGATATTCAGCGATGCAACCCCAGCGGCGATAAAAGACTATCTCAGTGGGCGCTGGCGGTCCATCGGGCTTATGTCTGATGAAGCTGGCACCATTTTTAACGGCTATGCGCTGAATGAATTGCCTTTCATCAACAAAATGTGGGATGGCGCAATGTTTTCCGTGGAAAGAAAAAGCGAGCCAGACAAATTAATCAAAGATGCCAGAATGACACTGGCGTTGATGGTTCAGCCTGAAGTGTTCAAAAAAGGGTATCTGGAACGTAAAGGCGATACAGCGAAAGGGATCGGATTCTTCGCGCGATGTTTGATGTGCCAGCCTGGTTCAACACAGGGTTACAGACAAATTACCAGCCCGGTTGTCTCAAGCGAGCATCTGCCGGTATTTCATAAACGAGTGATGGAGATCGTTAACGAGAGCATTGCCAAAAATGATGAAAATGAGCGTCAGTGCCTGCATTTCTCTCCCGAAGCTGAAAAACGCTGGCTCGAATTTTATAACAAAGTCGAGTCAGAAATGGGGTTGATTGGCTTCCTGTCTGGTTTTAAGGATTATGCCTCTAAAATGGCGGAAAATATGGCAAGGATTGCCGCTCTGCTGCATAAATTTAATGGTGATGAAGGGGAGATATCACTTACTGCCGTAGAAGCCGCAGTAGAGATAAGTGCCTGGTATGTGGATGAGTATGTGAGAATTTTCTCTAAACCCCAGACGTTGCTGTTGGTCAGTTCAGAAGCAGATGAACTTTATTCGTGGATAAAAGATTATTGCTACCGATGTGTGGTGCCGTATATCAGGAAGACAACCATCTTGCAATATGGTCCGAATCGGTTCAGGAACCGGAGCAAAGCGAATGAACTTCTCAGTACACTTTATTCGCAAAACAAAATACGGGCGGAGAAAAGAGGGAAAACCATTTTCATACAACCTGTCGATATTCTTATATAACGAATAGACCAAAGATAGGACGTAATAACTGTTTATTAACCGCTCTTCATTGCAACTAATTAAAGAGTAATTTTTAATCAGTCATCGTAGGCTGTGGCTACTATTTGTCTGAAATTTAGTGTCGGATAGTTATTATATTGTTAACAGCATCTGTATATATGCACACTAATAGGCCATAGCCAGTAATGCGATGACTGTTATCTATCGAGGGATAACTTATTATGAATATCTACAATAGCGAGTATGGCAGTCATGTTAAATCATACAAAGAAAGGATTATCGATGTTATTAAAAAATCTGTTAAAGAACATAGTCGTACACTGGCAATACGAGTTGATCTCCATGATCCGGTTATTCTGGACAATGGTGATACCATTTCCTGTAACGCTAATACAGATTCAGGATCTATATCAAGATTTACTAATTCCTTGAAAGCCAAACTGGTAGCAGATGAACAGCGTAAGCGTAAAGAAGGTAAACGGGTACACCCGAATACGCTCCGCTATGCGTGGGTGAGGGAATTTACCCAGAATGGTAAGCGTC
The DNA here is from genome assembly GCA_002918705.1 of Escherichia sp. ESNIH1. GTDB lineage: Bacteria > Pseudomonadota > Gammaproteobacteria > Enterobacterales > Enterobacteriaceae > Pseudescherichia. Next base: position 4,603 of record PQKR01000019.1, read on the forward strand.
ATTTTCACGTATTTTTGTTTCTGAACAAGGATGCTTACTACCACTTAGGGGATTTCAATCTTGATGAAGATACGTTAAGAACTATGATTACCTCGGCATGGTGCAGCGCATTAAGTATAACTCCCGAAGAGGGACAGCACCTAGTGCAGTATCCTTCTAATGGTAAATATACCCTGAATCGTGATGATATTCTTAATGATGTTTATCCCAGCGATTTACTGAATCGAATTGATTATCTCACCAAAGTGAAAAGTAAGAACTTTGATGACGGTTATAGATCGTTTGGGTGTAGTAATAATTAACTAGCATTAATTAGGGCCCTTATCAGAGAGATAAGGGCTAGCGAGTATTAATAGAATACTATAATGGTCATAGCACCATCACCAGCTGCTTTATCCCTCGTTCAAAGTATCAACAACTTGCTCTAACCATAGTCGGTCACCTTGACACCTTGTGAGATCATCTACTGGAATTACTATTAGTAAATGGTTAAACTCATGCGAAATACGCAGTTTGTTTCGCAACCGCCGTTTCTGTTCTTCCACACTTCCATCCACACGCCTCGAAATAAGAATTAATTTCCGTCCTTTATTCTCAACCAGTTCACGGAAAAGTCCATTAATATGGCTATCATCTTTATTAAATCCAAAACCTATAACGACAATAGCATCAGATTCAGCATAAGCATCAAAAAGACTAACGTATCGTCTTGACATAGTTACTGATGTTAAAGGCTTAAGACCGCTTTGCGTCAGCATGAATGGAACATGAATCTGACTTTGGTCTACGTTATCTGGATTTTCACAAGTAATAACCGCATTTTTATAAGGGTTATAGTAATCGTGTACACTGCCGTTCAGGTGAATAATTTGTGGTAATTCTATATTCATACCACGGAAAACCTCTGCCAGAAGGCTGTTATAATTAGCCGTACCAATGGCTGAAATTGTTAGATCACCATCAAATGTAGCTAAGTCATGATAATAGCCATGATCGGGAAGATCTTCGATAGATGGTGCCTGGGCACTAATATAATCGCGTGCGATCTTGAGGAAAATAACCATCCGAGTAAACTTAGCCCATTCTGTGGAAGGTGAGAAGAGATATCGGAAATGGTCATCTATCAATTTCTGGTAGTCGAGTACTGTAGTGAACAGATTCTCTAATACTTTTTGGGCTATAGCACAGAAAAGTGTAAGAGCTGTTGCATCCTCATCAATATTGAAATTTCTATTTTCTTCCAGCAATAGTTCCAAAGCTGTCGAACCAATGCGGTTAAACTCCAGACGGAACATACCGGTAATATCATCGAAGATGGGTAAATCATCCGGTGCAGCTTCAAATAACTCTTGGTTTAGGCGTTGAACAAGAGATTGTCCGTGTGCACCGACCAATAATTGTAAAAATGATATGACGTACCTTTTTAAATCATCATTGTTATCAGATTCTCGTACCACGTCCAACATAGCAGAGTAATATTCAGACTCGAATAATCTAACATCTCTGGCTAGTAACTCGTTAAGACGAATGTCATGTGTATACAGACGCTCACCAATGACATGTCCTGTTAACTCTGAAAATAAATTTTCTAATATGGCCTTATCAATTCCTAGAGTTAATAGGGCATCATCACACTCTTGATCAAAACGATTTAGACGGCGAATTATTTCTTCACGTTTATATTCGATAGATGATTCAATAATACTGGAAAACTCGTTACGTCCAAAAGCATAAATGCTTTTATCAGCATACCCCTGAGGTAGCCAATCATTGGCGTAAGGTGAGCGTGAATCCACTAATCGCAGTTGTTGGCGGAGCTCAGTTTTATACTGACTTGGATCTTGTCTAAAAAGATCAATGGCAAATTTGCCTCCACTTGGTAAACCATACCCAATTTCTGCTCCTGCACCAAAAAAAAAGCCTAAGTTCATAGTCATTACCTACTTATTTAAGTTAACTAGTGGAACCGCTTATCAGTATATAAAAATATTCCTTATAACTCTGGCCTTTCTATTTATAAAAAGGCCATATTCTTAATTTTCTATAGGCTACTGATAGTCATCAGCAAGTCCGCTACTGAATAACGTCTCTGCATTTTCAGCGATAGCAACAGCATCCTGCACATCCTGTCGTTTCAAATCTAATACCCGTAATTTGCCTTTCACTTCGGCGACGGATTCGATTCGTCTGTAAGCATCAGGATGATGTTCGGCATATAACGCCAGTCCTTTCAGTTTGGGCAAAGCATCAGCTAGATGCAGGCCATGTGGATCTACTAAGTCCACAACCATTTTGCCATCCTGATTGGCAAAAAATAGGAAGTCAGGACGAACAATTTTGTATTGTTCGGCTTCAACATAGGCAATTCCCAGTGATGACTGCCCTGTGTACTGTGGGTTACGATACCAGAAAGCAAATCCTTCAAGTTTGCTTTCAGTCTCAAAAACCTTGGTTTCCCATTGGTTTAACTGAGCCGGATAGTTCCCGCTTGCGTCACACAACAAATGGTGTTTCCAGACCGGAAGGTCAGTTTCCTTCTCATCTTCACGCACCTTGGTCATTTCAAACTTGTTCTCCGGCCTGACCAGATCCATATCCTGCGGTTCGGTACTCATTTCGACGATTTGACGATAGGCCTCTTTACGCTCATCTTTCAAAGACTTGATTTGCGGTGTGTACTTGGTCAGCCACTCCTTCGCCAGTTTATCGGCCTCGCAATCGAAGTAATCCTGTACCTCCATCACCAGCCCCATGCCAGCAACGGTCACACGAGCTTCCATGATTGCTTCCAGATACTCCTCTGCATCCTCTTCTCGATCAGCGACCTTATCGGCCAGATATTCGACATAGGTTCGTGAAACATCCGGGGTAAAGATTCGGGCTGCGCGTCGGTAGGCGTCATCAATTACAGCTACGTCCGCCTCCTCCCAGAATTCATTGAAGGTCATTGCTTTATTCTTCAGGCTGGCAACCACCGCCTTACCATCTACGACGAGCACTGCATTGCGCTTGTTTTTGATTTTCTCAGCATTTTCTGTCTGGAAGTTGTCCAAGACAGCGTGCAAAGCAGTATGGGCTTTCCTGACTGCCCGATTAAGAATGCCATCATCAACCAGTTCCTGTGCCAACGCGGTCAGACGTCTGGCTGGTCTGGCTCCTTTCTGTGGTCGGGTTTGCGAAGGTAACGCTTCAAATGCTTCCCATACGGCAGCTGACGCCTCCGGGTTGGGCTTCATTTCCACAGGGTTAACCAGAATGCGTCCGCTCGGAGGAGATGTATCATCGCCCTTAAACAAGGTATTGACGACATCTCGCACGGTATTGGTATTAAACTTGGGCAAAAGGCATTCTACTGAGTTTAAGCGTTCATTACCCGGAATACGTCTTGCCAGTGGAGTACGCACCATACGCCCCAGTAATTGCGTAATATGTGTCTTATCGCTGGCAGCGCGGAAGGAAACCATCACTTCGGCACGCGGGCAATCCCAGCCAGTGCTGATGGCATCTTTAGCAATTAGTATACGCACCCAAGTTGATTCCTGTACCCGCTGCGGTTCAATATAAGGTACTTGGTGTTGGCCGAAACGTTGTGTAGTGTGTTCACCGAAGACATGAGCAACATTGTCAATGGACAATTCAGGATAACGGGAGAATAACGTATCCAGCCAGCGGCCGACCTCGTTCGGATCTGGCATATTGGGAACCTGGAATACCATCAGAGGCACTACTTCGCGAACGGTTTCCTGATGTCTTGCGTACTCTGCCCAGGCATCGGTCGCTTCCCTGAGTTTGTCGGCAGCACGGCGTACCCAAACGGTATCGAAGTCACCAGCTTCATCCGGTACACCCAGGATGATATCGTCCTTGATAAGTCCCGATTCCTGCACTTTAGCGGAGTCAACAACCACATTCGGAAGTTTGACATGATGACCAGCATTCACAATGGCTTTGTCGAAACGTTCAACTGTGGCGGAGATACCCCATACTACTGGAATACCCTTTACCCCAGCCGAACCATTGATGAGCCGTTGCACAATAGTACTTTTAGCTGCTTCGATGGAAGTCGTTGATGAACCCATCCCCCTGTGCGCTTCATCCAGTACCAAATAGAGTGTCAGATCTGGGTCTTCGATGGTGTTCTGGATAGTATCCCACAGCGTATAGGCCTGTGCATCAGGGGCTGCTTCGAAAAGTCCGCCTTTATCATCGAACCCGCGCACCAGCAGGCTTTTTTTGCCAAACTTCTGCGTGTTAAGGAAATAGATTTTTCCAGCCTGAAATTTGCGCCGACTGAAAGGATGTTCAACTACCACCATATCGTTGTAGTTGATACGGTCACTGGCCTCCATCAAGCGAAAACGGGTTTGCTCGTTCAGTGCAGGATCGTCACTGAACCAGATCACTACCGCGCCGGGATCGGCATCGAAATTAAATTCGTCGTCACCATGAAATAATGCTTCAAACGTAGCGGCAGCCATTACGGTCTTACCCGCACCAGTCACAGCCGTTAAAGAGAAGGCGCTTTTGTCGCTCTCGTTGTGCCAATAACGGCGAGCCTTCCTGAGATTCGCCAGCGCATCATGCACTGCATCGCGCTGATAGTCCTTGAGGGTAAATTTCATTCTGTCCATTCCCCATTGGTGAAGCTAAAATTGGTCAGGTACGACTCGTATAACCGAACTGGCTCAACGTCTTTTGGTAGACGTTTTGTTACAGACTGGAAGTGACGGTCATCATCAGTAACGATGAAAGCCACGCACACGTCACTGGAGGTATTGATGGCTTCAATGAAAGGTGTTGCTTGGTCCACAGCTAGCAGTAGACCGTACGCATCTGTCACCTCCCATCCTTCAGAAGGTATTTTTTCAATACGTTTGCCGCGCGCACCTGCGCGTAGCCATAACAACGGCGCAATGCGAACAAAGGCTAGGTTGTGGCTAACCGATTTCTCAGCTTCGTAGGTCAGAGTGAAAAACTCGGCATTTTCCTCAAAGCCTTCAGACATTGGGAACTCGTCTGTAAACCTATAATTGCCCTTAATAGGTTGTCCATTTGGCGTTTTGCCTGAGATAGCGGCTTGTACACGTGGTTTGGTTATATAATCGCAGATCCCCCACTTCTCCCAATCAGGATCTCCAGGTCTTAAGCCCTGTTCACGCAATTTTTTCTGTTCATCGGCAGCGACTTCGTTGTTAGTGACGGAGATGCATTGGCGGCGACCACCATCCTGTTTGTTCAGGCGCATAACTGCATGAGCAGTTGTTCCTGACCCGCTGAAAAAATCTAATACAACAGCTTCCGGTTTATGTGCAACGACAAATCGCAAGGCATCTTCAACGGCATATAACGATTTTGGAAATGGAAATCGACGATTAGGAATCAATGCTGAAACCATATTCGTACCACCGGTTTCGGCATTATGAGACTTCATGTTCCATACTCGTTTAGGTGATGTCCCTGTATTCGCACCTACCGAAACGTGTCCAATCACTGAGCCATTGTCTGCCCTACCAGTAACGGTTATTTCTCCAGACTTGATCTTTGCGATCACGCCAGTTTGAAGGTATTTAACCGAACCAGTTTTTTTTGCTGGCTTCCAGTTGTCCACACGTACATAACCGTCTGCCCAATTTCGCCTCAACACATCCGGCGTCAATCCCCAAAGCATCTCGGTTCCATCTGGCTTCAACGGCCATAGTGCAACTGTACCTTCTGGGGTTGGAACCAAATTGCGGTCAACATCAAGAGTGATTGCGTCACCAATAGAATGTATATGTCCGTTAGTAACATTCACAAATATTGGATAGAACTGGTTGGGACGAGCGGCACGAATGCTAGTTGGCTCGCGTCGACGCAATAACAGCCACTCAATAGGCGCAAACTCTTGAGCTGCCCCGCGAGTGTCTTCATTGCTGCCACTAGGCAACATGTTGCTATTCCACCACTTAACTGTAGCTGACCCAAAGAAAACGAAGTAAATATGCTCTTCAACACGCGAAAATCGTCCAGGTCTAACAGCACCTTTTGCACTAATGACGCTGGTGACCATTGAGACATTTCCCTCTGGGAAAATTTGCTCCAGCAGTAATCCCAGCCGTAGATATTCCTTCTCGTCAATGCTGACGATCAGCACTGAATCCGCCGGATTCAACAAGTCCTTAGCTACTAGCAAGCGACGTTCCATCATCGCCAGCCATTTGCTGTGTCGATAGATATCGTCACCTTCTACGTAATCGTTATTGTATTTCCAGTCTTTGGCCCCTGTGTTATAAGGCGGGTCAATATAGATTGCGTCCACCTTACCCCTATGTGTATAGGTCAATGCTTTCAACACATGGTAGTTCTCACCATTGATGACTGAATGGTAAGGTTTGTCACCACCACGTTCTACTTTTCCCGTACTGACCAGCCCCGGCCAGATTGTGTCACGAAATTCAGCGATAACCACAAGATCGCTCATTGCTACAGTCTGAGTCTCGACATCAGCCGCGCCCAGCAACTCCAGATCAGCGACCTTTTTCGCCTTGTGAATGGTTTTAACCTGCCATAACCGTTGATCACCTTTCTTGGTGGACCCACGCTCTGGCTGAACACGAACCTTGTCTCCCTTGCGAATAGGCCGCAATGGCAACTCAACAACTTCAGGGCTATGTCGTTCGAAATTTAGACCAAAGGGAAGTCGTGATGACAGGATCTTGATTTCTCGATCCAGGTCAGCGCCCAACTGTGGGTCTTTGGCCTTCGCTTTAGCTATTAAATCAGTCAGCCTAGACATATATTCCTTTTTTCTTATCAATTCTGAGCATTGTAGGTTCAAGCGTTCGACTATCAGGAAAGCCCAATACGTTGATTCATAGAAGGAATCAGAACGCTAAAAAATTGGCGGTAATATTAACACTAATCAACGACTTCATCGATCCTTAAACCGAGAGATATAGGTTAGTCCCATCATGTCTGTAGCCCAGTTTCCACTATCCAAGTGGCACCAGATAATCCAAGTATTTTCAGACATATATCATCTCTCTGAACACAACCATCCATACGGCGAACCACAGGTTCGCCGTTGTTACTTTATTTTCTGTCAGGAAAAATCATGAGTAAACAAGAGGGTATCAATACCATCAACAAGGCGATGGCCGCGCTGCCTACTCGACTGTCTGATACGATCCTAAAACACATACACTCGCTTACTGAATATGAACCTGTGATCGGTATTATGGGGAAAACAGGATCAGGAAAATCCAGCTTGTGTAACGCCTTATTTGCCGGAGAAGTCTCACCAGTTAGTGATGTTACTGCCTGTACCCGAGAACCACTACGCTTTCGTTTGAAGGTCGGTGAGCGTTATATGACGATCGTTGACCTTCCAGGTGTGGGAGAAAACAGTGCCCGCGATACCGAGTATGCCGCGCTGTACCGTGAACAACTTCCCCGACTCGACTTGGTATTGTGGCTGATTAAGGCTGATGACCGCGCACTGGCAGTGGATGAGCACTTTTATCATCAGGTTATTGGCGAGGTATACCGGCATAAGGTGCTGTTTGTTATCAGCCAGTCGGACAAGGCCGAGCCCACCAGCGTTAATGGTCAATTGTCCACGGCGCAGAAGCAGAATGTCAGCCGCAAAATCTGCCTGCTGCATGAACTGTTCCAGCCCGTACATCCGGTGTGTGCCGTGTCGGTCCGTCTGCAGTGGGGGCTGCGGGTGATGGCCGAGCGAATGATTAAGTGTCTGCCACGCGAAGCCACCAGCCCGGTGGTGTCGCAACTGCAGCATCCCTTTCGCACAGCAGCAGTCCAGGAGAAAGCGCGTGACGATTTTGGTGAAACGGTCGGCGCGGTACTGGACACGGTAAGTGCTTTCCCACTCATACCGGCTCCGGTACGTGCCGTAATACAGGCCGTCCGCAACACCGTGGTGTCCGTTGCCCGTACTGTGTGGGATTTCTTCTTCTAAGTATTTAACCCATCCCTGTTATTTCCCTAACCCTGTCTCCTATGCGACGGGGATTTCTTTTATTTGTTTTTCCATTATGAGGAGTCTGCTTATGACCCGTCTGGCCTCGCGCTTTGGCGCAGCAAACCTTATCCGTCGTGATCGTCCGTTAACCCGTGAAGAGATGTTTCGTGTGGTGCCCAGCGTATTTAGCGAGAATAAACACGAATCCCGCAGTGAACGTTATACCTATATTCCGACCATCTCCCTGCTGGACAGCCTGCAGCGCGAAGGCTTTCAGCCATTCTTTGCCTGTCAGACCCGGGTACGTGACCCGAATCGTCGGGAACATACAAAGCACATGTTGCGCCTGCGCCGGGAGGGACAGATCACCGGTAAACAGGTCCCGGAAATCATCCTGCTCAACTCCCATGATGGCACCAGTTCGTATCAGATGCTACCGGGGTTATTTCGTGCCGTGTGTCAGAACGGCCTTGTCTGCGGCGAGTCGTTTGGTGAGGTGCGGGTACCACATAAAGGCGATGTGGTGAGTCAGGTTATAGAGGGGGCGTATGAAGTGCTGGGGATTTTTGACCGGGTGGAGGAGAAGCGGGATGCCATGCAGTCGTTGCTGTTACCGCCACCTGCGCAGTTGGCACTGGCAAAAGCCGCGCTAACGTATCGCTTTGGTGAGGACCACCAGCCGATTACTGAATCGCAGATACTCTCCCCGCGCCGCTGGCAGGATGAGAGCAATGACCTTTGGACCACCTATCAGCGGATTCAGGAAAACCTGATTAAGGGCGGTCTCAGCGGGCGTAATGCTAAAGGCGGACAAACGCATACCCGTGCCGTGCGTGGCATTGACGGGGACGTGAAGCTTAACCGTGCGCTGTGGGTTATGGCAGAAACACTGCTCACGCAACTGCAGTAGACGTTTAATGTTGCCACATTGTTAATATCGGACACCACCTGTCCGAATTGCTGCGTGCTCGTGTGCATCAATCTCCCGGTTATAGCCTTTAACCCCCGTTACATCTGGCTTTTGCAGAAATAAAAAATAGTTTTTGCGGTGTCCATACCCTGTCCGCCCCCCTCTTTAAAGTAATCACATCATTTTCAGCCAGTTAACTTCCTTGGAGAACCTCTCATGACACAGGCAGAACGCCGCCATGATCGGCTGGCTGTCAGGCTGTCACTGATAATCAGCCGTCTGGTGGCGGGTGAAACGTTGAGCGTGCGCAAACTGGCCGCTGAGTTTGGCGTGTCAGTGCGCACGCTGCGGCGTGATTTTCGTGAACGACTGATGTATCTGGACCTAGAGTATCAGTCCGGATATTGCCGCTTACGTACTGCTGGCAGTGAAATGCAGATGGTGCCCGACGTGCTTATCTTTGCTCACCGCAGCGGGCTGGCCGGACTTTTTCCCGGCCTTGACCGCCGTCTGGTGAATGCACTGCTGATGTGCGATGAGTCTCCCTGCGTGATAGCACCTGCCAATCAGGTTCCTTCGCCTTCAGGAGCATTGTCTTTCTGGAGACTGATTCAGGCCATTACCGGGCGCAGGCGGGTGACGCTGATTGCGGAGGGGCAACGCTGTGAGCGCCTGGCTCCCTGCCGGTTACTCATCCACCAGCAGACCTGGTATTTGGTGGCTGAACACGAAGGGCATATCGCCGTATTCACACTTGATGAAATCCATCTGATTCAGCCTTTGCAGGAGACTTTTCGCCGCAATGACTGCCTGTGCCGTCTGACTGAAGACCCGGTATTCATTCAGGCCTTACCCCATTTTCGCTTTATCCAGCAGTCACTGCTTACGTTTGTTCCGGCTGACAGCCCACCGGAATAGCGCAGGCGTTGTTATCAACCTGGCAACAGGGAGGAACCCAGTGCCCTTTATTGCCATTATCGCCATTGTTATCATCGTCATCATTCTGAACAAAACCGGAGTGTCCGACAGCCTCACTGCGCTGACACTTGCCACCGTTGCCGCACTACTGACGGGAGGTGGCGCAGCCGGTGCTGCCAGTGTCGCGCTGACGCCGTTCGTCGGCGTGCCGGTGGGTATTTTTGTAGGGATTTATGTCTTTTCCAAAGTGGTTCGTCTGATTTCAGGAAAAAAATAATGAAACGTAAAACACTACCTCTGCTGGCGCTGGTTGCCACCTCTCTGTTTCTGAGCGCCTGCGATGACAGGAGTGATGACCTCAAAGCTATCAGTAAATTTAAGGACCTCACGCCTCCGCGCTTCAGCGATGTGGTCAGCCGTCAGGATGATGTCAGGGAAGAATGGTCGCAGATTGCTCTTTCTGGCCCCACTCTGCAGGTCTTACGCACCCGCCAGTCGCCCGATGGTTGCGAGGGTGGCAGTTACTACTATCTGGTGGATATGGAGGAGAAAACCGTCCAGCCGCTGATGAATGCGCTGTGTATTGCCGATAACATCAAACTGGAATACCAGGAGGTGACGGACCCGTATACCAAAGAAAGATACTTTGAGTACGCCCATGACGGCAAACTGATGGGTCGACTGCTGATACCCTCAAACCCTGAGAACCAGGAATAAAAATAACGATAAAGGAGAGAGAAATGACAATACGTTCACTAAGTCGATTTATGCTGGCGGGTGTACTGCTCGCGAGCTTTAATGCCTCTGCGATCCCGGGGCTCTGGCAGCAGGGTTACGGTCAGGGCAATACTGAATACAGTGTGACCGAAGCCAGCGGGAAGACGTTTACCATCAACTGCACAGGGAACCCGGACCAGAATGGTTTCTATCAGCATTCTGTTTTTCTTACCCTTGCCGATGACAAGACGGTCAGTTCGCACGATGACGACACCACTATCACCGTCGTGATGGATCACCAGCAGTACATTATTCCGCCCAGCCTGGGCTGGCGTAACGGTGATAATGCCTGGTTTAGTTTCATCATGGATATCCGTAAGGCTAGGCAGTTCGAGGTCTACGTCAATGACCGCAAAGCGGGGACTTTCACTGCTGACCTTAAGAACGCTGAGAAAGTCCTGCCCACACCCGGAGACTGCGGTAACGACTGACAGCCGCATCTTCCCCCGCAAACTAACCCCGACAGCCACCAGGCTGTCGGGGTTTTCTTTTATCAGGAGCCTGCAAATGTCCCAATCAGTGTTACTGCCACCGGGACGGTTCACCCGGATACAAGCGGAAGCGGTCACGGTAGAGTACCGCAATTTCACCATTGAAGACGACCAGAGTAGCCACTTCCGACTGGTGGTTCGTGATCCAAAAGGCCGGATGGTCTGGCGGGCATGGAACTTTGAACCTGACGGCGGAGCTGGGCTTAACCGCTATATCCGGCAGTACGGCATTCTAAAGGAGCCCTCATCACTCTAATTAAACGTGCACTTAACGCGGCATCACGCTTCACACCACATCATTTATTTCCCATCACGCCAGCCTGAGTTGCTGGCGATTTTATTCCCGGAGAACACCATGACACAGCACACTGTCATCCTAGCTAACGAGCCACAGTTAATTATCACCGCCACAGTTGTACCCGATGAACAACGTATCGACTTCTGGCCGCAACACTTTGGCTCTATCGCGCAGTGGATAACGCTGGAACCCCGTATTTTTGCCTGGATGGACCGCTTCTGTGATGAGTACAGCGGTGGTATCTGGTCCTTTTACATGCTCAGCAATGGCGGAGCGTTTATGGCCCCTGATGCTGACAGTGACGATAAATGGCATCTGTTCAACGGCATGAACGGCAATGGTGCGGAAATGAGCGCGGAAGCCGCAGGTATCGCTGTCTGCCTGATTGAATACAGCCATCATGCCTGTCGCACCGAATGCGATGCCATGACCGCACACTATTACCGCCTGCGGGATTACTCTCTGCAGCACCCTGAATCCAGCGCCATTTTGCGCATTATTGATTAAGGATACTCATGATGGAACAGTCAATTATCCCACCTGCTCCGGCACTTCCACTGACCGCACAACGCACGGTAAAGCGTGCGTTAACGCTACTTGACCGACATCTGCGAGAAAAAGGCGTGGCATTCACCTCCACCCAGGCTGCCCGTGACTGGCTAAAGCTAAAAATGGTGGGGCTGGAACGTGAAGAGTTCATGGTGCTGTACCTGAACCAGCAGAACCAGTTGATTGCTCACGAAACACTGTTTGCCGGTTCTATTAGCAGTACCGAGGTGCATCCCCGTGAGGTGGTCAAACGAGCCCTGTACTTCAATGCGGCAGCAGTGATACTGGCGCATAACCATCCCTCCGGCGACACCACCCCCAGCCAGGCAGATAAAACCCTCACGCAGCGACTGGTGCAGGTGCTTCAGCTTGTGGATATCCGCGTCCCTGACCACTTGATTGTCGGCGGCAGGGAAATCTATTCGTTCGCAGAACACGGTCTGTTATGAGGTATGACATGAAAATTATCAGTAAACGCCGGGCAATGACGATATACCGCCAGCATCCTGAGTCCCGAATCTTTCGCTACTGCAGTGGAAAATATCAGTGGCACGGTAGCGTCTGCCATTACATCGGCAGGGACGTTCCGGATATCGCAGGCGTCCTCGCGGTATACGCCGAACGCCGCCAGGACCGTAACGGGCCCTATACCTGCCTGATGAGCATCACCCTGAACTGACAAAAATGGAGAACTGTAATGAGCAATACTATTTGGGGCCTGCAGCGGGAGTTCAGCCCCCGTTTGGGAGCCCGTCTGGTGCAGGAGGGGAACCGGCTGCATTATCTGGCCGATCGGGCCAGCATCACCGGCAAGTTCAGCGACACCGAATGCCGGAAGCTGGATGAAACATTCCCGCACTTTATCCGCAAGATGGAATCGATGCTGACCACCGGTGAACTCAGCCCCCAACATGCCCACTGCGTCACCCTGTACCACAACGGTTTCACCTGTGAAGCCGACACCCTTGGCAGTTGCGGCTACGTATACATCGCCATTTACCCCACTCAGCGTTAATTAGCTCCACGAGAGCAAACATGAAAACTTTACCTGCAACAACTCAGCGGGCGGTGAGGTGCTGCCTGTCACCCGTGGCTGTCTGGCAAATGTTACTGACACGTCTGCTGGAACAGCACTATGGTCTCACCCTCAACGACACACTGTTCAGTGAGGAACGTGTTATACAGGAACATATCGACGTTGGGATCACGCTGGCTGATGCCGTGAATTTTCTGGGGGAAAAATACGAACTGGTGCGTATCAACAGGAAGGGATTTAGCAGGCAGGAACAGTCCCCTTACCTTCGGGCTGTCGATATTCTGCGAGCGCGGCAGGCAATTGGCTTGTTGCGACAAAGCCGTAAAAATTCGGTACGGTGAATATTACAGGTAGTGCTACTGACTTTCATCACTATCCGGGAGGGCTTGCAACGAGATGAAGAGGGCAGGGTAGCAAATCCTTACCTGACCCATTACCTGACCCAAATTGCATCCAAAGAAAAAGGAGTTAGACGATTTCTCATCTAACTCCTTGTTTTATTTGGTGGCCCCTGCTGGGTTTGAACCAGCGACCAAGCGATTATGAGAACCATAACAACCAACCAAAAAACAATAACTTGGTTTAAAAACAGATGTTTAGAAAATCAATATAGGCCAATATAAGGCAATAATTCTAAGCTCGTGCGACAGTTTTGCGACACTTGAGAGGGTTAAGTCTCAAGGCTTCCTCTAAGTGGTTTGGCGCAAAATGAGCATAGCGCATAGTCATCTTAATATCGGTATGTCCGAGTATTTTTTGTAGCACGAGGATGTTACCCCCATTCATCATAAAATGTGATGCAAAGGTATGTCGCAGCACGTGAGTGAGCTGACCTGCGGGCAACTCTATGCCTGCTCGGTCAAGAGCATTCCGGAATGCATAATAGCAAGGTGTAAACAGTGCGCCGTTTCGCTTTGGTAAATCTGCAATTAGTTCAGGATCCAAAGGTATAGTGCGGTTTCGTTTTCCCTTCGTTTTTGTGAATGTGACTTTACCTGCCATTATCTGTGCACGCCTAAGGCTTTCAGCTTCACTCCATCTAGCGCCTGTTGCCAGGCAGATTTTTACAATCATCTCTAAATCTTGTGCAGAACTGTTGCGACACTCAAGCAAAAGCAGCTCTATCTGCTCCTCTGTAAGGAATGCCATTTCGCTTTCATCGGTGCGAAACTGTCTTACGTTTTCCAGGGGGTTTGGGGCCGACCATTCACCCAGCCTTTTGAGTTCATTGAACACGGCTAAAAAATACGCATGCTCAAGATTCATAGTGCGCGCAGACACGCGGCTAATGCGCTTAGTTCGTGCGAAATGACCTTCAAGCCTTTTGGCTCGATATGATGTGAAAAGCTGTGCGCTAAATTCTACGGCCAGTGGCGATCCCATGCATTCGCTCGCCCATAGCATAGAGCTTTTACGCTTCTCACCGTCACGAAGGGTAATGCCGTGACGATCAAACCAAAGGTGAATAAGGTCAGTAAGGCGACGCTTTTCCTTTCCATCACTAAGCCAGGGCGCATCTTCAACTTTTTGTAGAGTGTAATTCTCAAAGGCTAGCGCCTCGCCCTTCGTCGCAAATTTTTTGCGAACGCGCTTACCTTCCTTCCCGTCACTACGGTTAACAGAATAAAAATCTGCAACCCATTCACCGCTAGAAAGTTTTCTTACAGACATGGCTAACCGTTGAGAATACGATGTTTTTGCTGTTGAAACTCTTCATCACTCAGCACGCCTTTTTCTTTTAGTGCTGCGAGGCGTTCAATCTGCGTAACAAGATCGTTTAAAGCTACTTCATCCTGTTTTTCGGCTTTCTGGCTTTTTGAGTTGCGAGTTTCATTAATAAGGTTAGTAAATGGAATGACAGTGCCTTTAACGACATTCTTGATTGTATAGTTTTGCCCCGCAGTACCTATTGTTATTTCACCAAGAAGTAATCCCGTCTTTCCACCGACACTAGATATATCGCTTAGCCTAACATCTACTTGCTTAACCCCAAAAATCATCCCTTTATCAAGAAAGATAACCCTTTGATTGGTTAAGGTAATTAGCCATGTGTTGCTATTCATCATTCCGCTGGCTACTGCCAATGGTTGCTCGCCTTGGTTTAATATTTTAGGCAAATGGAAAAACTCTTTTTTTGTACCAAAAGGCACATCGCCTACGACTTTAGCTAGGCGTGTAAATTCATCTTTTAATTGAGTTTTTGTTGCTCTGGTATAATCCATCTTTTTACCTTTTTATTTTATGGTCATAACCACACGGCCAATGATTTTGATATCTGTTAGAGCGCAGTCGAATGAAGAGCCGGAGCCGCTAACTCTGACCTTCTGAACAGGAATGCGAGTAAGTGTGCGAATGCTGGCTTTTCCCTCAACTTCAACCAACCACTCATCGTCATAAACTTCAGAAAAAACTTTATCAACTACATGCTGATTAGCGCCATCAACCACACATATAGGGTTTTGAGGAGCAGCCTTGCCCGGCAGGAACGCATCTTTACCCAACATCAAAGAGCCGTTTTCGAAAAGATGGCCATCCACAATTTTATGCCGGGGCATCTTAAAAATATTCAGATCTTCATTGGCAAAACGCTGGCCCTCGCCAGTTGCTAGCCACTCAAGAGTAGCGCCAGTGTCAGCCATGCATTTTACAACGATGTCAGATGGGAAGTAGTCGCGCTTATAGCGCATCGCAAGGCTACTGCTGGCGATGCCAAGATGTTCAGCTAAAGCTACTTTAGTAGTGAATCCGTAAGCCTCAATCACCCTGTCTAAGACAGCAACGCCGCCTGAGTTGAAGTTAATTTCTAGATTCAATCTAAAATCCCTCTTGCTATCTAGACCGGATCAAGTATAGGATTCGGTTTGTAGGTTTAAGTGAATATTGCCTTTCATAGCCCTGTATTGCCGTACAGGTTAACTGATGGAGTTTGCCCTATGCGACCAAATATTACAATCGTCATCCCAGAACCCTACTTGCCTTTGGATGAGTATTGCCGCCGTACCGGTACGAACAAAGAGACTGCTAAGAACTTGATTGAATACGGAAAGCTTCCTATCAAGCCAAAAGGTAAACAAAAAAAGGGGCTTATCGAAGTGAACATGGCCGCCCTTACTATCCAGGCATTGAGTGAATGTGACGTTTCACTTAACGCGTAATTCAACTTATCACTTAGGATTGAGTGAAACATGTTTGATTTCAGGGTTTCCACACATCGCCACTATGACGAAGCCTGCCAAGCATTTGCAGCGCGCCACAACGTGGCCGAGCTTGCAGACAAGGCAGGCATTAAGCCGCAGACACTGCGCAATAAGCTGAACCCGGAACAGCCGCATCAGCTGACAGCGCCGGAAATTATGTTGCTGACCGATATCACCGAAGACTCAACACTGGTCGATGGCTTTCTGGCACAGCTGCACTGTATGCCGTGTGTGCCGGTAAATGAGCTGGCTAGTGAAAAGCTACCAGTTTATGTCATGAAGGCTACGGCAGAAGTGGGCCAGCTCGCAGCAGGCGCAATATCAACGGAGCGCATGACGCAGTGCCGAAAAAATTCGATGGTGTCCAGTGTCAACGTCGGGATCCGCTGTCTGTTCCTGGCCGCTATGGCTGTGCAATGCCGCATCCAGGGTAACCCTGCGGTAGCTGGCGCTGTAGATACTGTCAGCGGCATCGGCGCAACCTTCGGGCTGATGTGAGGTGAGTATGAAACATGAACCTTCATTCGCATCGCTGCTTGTTCGTCAAAGTCCGTCCATGAGCTATGGCCACGGATGGATCATGGGAAGTAACCGTCAGCGCTGGAACCCCAGCCGCGACCAGTCGGCATTATTAAGTGAACTGCGCACTGTGCGCCCCGCGTCGTTTAAGCGCCGGGTTAAAGCTTTTTTGAGGTTGATATGATTAACAACATGTCCGCACCAATCAACGCGGGTGCGATGCCGTTTAATAATGCTGGTTGTGCTGATGCGCAGCCGGAGAAAATGAGCGGCGAGGAGTGCTTCGCCCGGTTTCATCAGAAATTAAAGGCGACGCAGAACGGCGCGCTGCGTAATTTCAACAAGCTGGATGACAACTTTAAATTCGTTGTCATGACGCTGGCGAACCGCAACGAGCCAGGCGCGTTTAAAAGTGATGAGGTCGGCAGACCGTTTGAATATTTCGACCAGTCCCGCCGGTTGTTACTGATTAAAGCGATGAACGAAATAGCTCGCTGGGGCGAAATTTTACCCCGTCGTTTCTCGCTGCATGAAAGCGTACTACCTGAGTAATTAACCCCAAACGAAATTAATGGCGTAAACCCGCCGGGCATTCTTTTGCCCAAATTCTGGAGAAATGAATATGCGAAATACCGAAACCCGCAAGTTTAAAGCTGACAACGATGCGCTGACCGTATTGCTGACAGCCGCAAAAAACGAGGAACGTAAAGACCGCGCTCTCGCTGTTTCAATCCGTCTTGAGTCGCTGGCTATCCACATCACCCAGCAGGGACTGAACGGCAAAGAAGCCGCCGAGCTGCTGCGCCGTGAAGCGGCCCGCTTTGAAAACGAATCTCAGGAGCTGCACTAATGGCCGACTCAATGGATCTCGCACAGCAGCGCGAACAGGAAAACCGTGATCGCCACATCCACAACGCGCGTAGCCGTCCGGCTGCGCCTTCTGCGTTCTTCTGCCAGGCGTGCGGCGGCGATATTCCTGCTGCTCGACGGGCTGTTATTCCGGGCGTGCAATGCTGCGTCACCTGTCAGGAAATCGCCGAGCCGAAAGGCAAGCACTACAAGGGGGCTGTATGAGCACAATCCTGAAATGGGCGGGCAATAAAACCGCCGTTATGCCGCACCTGAAAAAGTACCTGCCTGCTGGCCCGCGACTGGTTGAACCGTTCGCGGGTTCCTGCGCTGTAATGATGGAAACTGATTATCCCAGCTATCTCGTTGCGGATATCAACCCTGACCTGATTAACATGTATCAGCAGATTAAGGATGATGTGCTCGGCTTTATTCATCTTATTGAGCGCCTGTATGCGGAGTTCAATACCGAAAGCGGCTATTACAAATGCCGTCAGTATTTTAATACTGGTGCACTTAGCCTTATGGATAAAGCGGCATATTTTCTTTATCTGAATCGCCATTGTTACCGTGGGCTGTGTCGTTATAACCGTGCCGGGCATTTCAATGTGCCATACGGTAATTACAAAGAGCCGTACCTCCCGATTTCTGAAATCCGCGCCTTTGCTGAAAAGGCCCAGCGTGCAACGTTCATTTGTGCCGGTTACGAAGACACCCTGGCGCAGTTGCTGCCCGGCGATGTGGTTTACTGCGATCCGCCGTATGACGGTACATTTGCCGGTTACCACACCGCAGGTTTTAGCGAGGATGACCAGTATCGGCTGGCCTCTATTCTGGAGCGCCGGTCATCAGAAGGCCGTCCGGTTATTGCCTCCAACAGCGACACGCTTCTGATCGGCTCGCTGTATCGCAACTTCACTCTGCACAAATTCACCGCCGCCCGCAGCATGGGCGTGGCTGCCGGTAAAAGCAAATCTGCCGTTGAGGTTATCGCTGTTTCTAAGCCGTTAGTTTGGATGGGCGTCGATTATGCGGCAGAGTGCGATAGGACGGTTATTCATAAGGTACGGGCGTGAGTGATGTTGCCTTGCCTTACGTATGGAGCGCGCCACGCGAGGCTATCGCCAGCCCGTACCTGACACACGCAGAACAGCACCGCCGCGATCAGCAGATTGCGGCGTTGCTGCGTGCGCGGCATGAGCTGGAGTTACAGCCGGACTGCGTACGTTACGA
This sequence comes from Escherichia sp. ESNIH1, assembly GCA_002918705.1. Taxonomy (GTDB): domain Bacteria; phylum Pseudomonadota; class Gammaproteobacteria; order Enterobacterales; family Enterobacteriaceae; genus Pseudescherichia. The sequence goes on from PQKR01000019.1 coordinate 23,340, forward strand.
CGTGCGCCGCCGGGCTGACGAGCTGGAGCGCCACCACGGTTTAGCGCGAGCCAATGCTTTTCTGGTGAATTTCACCCGGAAGGCATTGCCACGCCTTGAGCTGGTTAAGAATAAATACAGCATCGCCGGGATCGAGACAGAAGTTTCCGGCGCTGCGTTCGGCGGCCAGTTTGACGCCGCTGACGTGCGCTTTATGGCGTCCCGGCTGGTAAATATGACAGGCCGGTTTAACCGTCTGCCGGATATGTCAAAGGCCGATATCGATCTGCTCGCCGGTGACATTTCTAACTTCATAATTTCCGAACTGGGCACTATCGAGGTGGAAGCCGGCAGCGACCTGAAAATCCTGCACGCCTCCTACCACTGCGCAGCCCGCATCACCCGGCATTTCAGAAATGCGCCGCCCCTGTGGGAGCGCATCACCACTAAATTCGTGACGGCTGAGGATGTGGCCCCGGCTACCCTGCGCATGGCCTCAGAAAAGTGGTGGCAGGGCCGCCTGCGCCGTGTCGCTGCTGAGTGGCGCGAACATCTGCAAATTGCACTGGGGAATGTCAGCAAAAAGCGGAAGGCGTACGCAAGCAAAGGTTGTGTAACGGAGTGGCGCGAGCAGAAACGCCGCACGCGTGAATTTCTCAAAGGGATGGAGCTGGAAGACGAGGAAGGCAACCGCATCAGCCTGATCGACAAATACGACGGCAGCGTGGCTAATCCGGCGATCCGTCGCTGTGAGCTGATGACCCGCATCCGTGGCTTTGAAAACATCTGCAACGAGCTGGGCTATGTTGGCGAGTTCTACACCCTCACCGCCCCGTCAAAATTCCACGCAACAACCCGCGCCGGTTACCGCAACATCAAATGGAACGGCTCCAGCCCGGCGGACACCCAGCGTTACCTTACCGGGCTGTGGGCCAAAATCCGCGCCAAACTTCATCGCGATGATATCCGCGTGTTCGGGATCCGTGTGGCCGAGCCTCATCACGACGCCACGCCGCACTGGCACATGCTGATGTTTATGCTGCCGGAAGACGTGTCCAGCGTGCGCGCAATCATCAGCAAATACGCCTGCAAGGAAGACCGTCAGGAGCTGAAAAGCGACAAAGCCCGTAAGGCCCGTTTTCATGCTGAGGCTATCGATCCGGATAAAGGGTCGGCGACTGGCTACGTGGCCAAGTACATCAGCAAAAATATCGATGGATACGCCCTGGACGATGAGCGCGACGACGAGAGCGGCGAGACGCTTAAAGAGACCGCGCCCGCTGTTTCTGCCTGGGCGGCCCGCTGGCACATCCGGCAGTTTCAGTTTGTTGGTGGTGCCCCGGTTACGGTTTACCGCGAGTTGCGTCGTATGGCTGACGCTGAGACGGCGCGCGGCCTGAGTATCGAATTTGCTCTGGTGCATGACGCAGCTGATGCAGGTGACTGGGCCGGTTATGTCAACGCCCAGGGTGGCCCGTTCGTACGCCGTGACGATCTGCAAGTGCGCACCTGGTACGAAAGCAGCGATTCGGTCAATGACTACGGCGAGGAAACCGTCCGCGTTAAGGGTGTTTACGACACCGAAGTTGGCGACGGCTCGCCGATTGTAACCCGCGTTGTGCAGTGGAAGATTGTGCCGAAGCGGGCCGTTGACCTGGCTGTTGACGTTAAGGGCGCTCCTGCGCCCTCTCGGAGTTCTGTCAATAACTGTACGGGGGAACCGCTGCCGGATCCCGGCATCGATCTCACCCGGCCATTAAACCGACGCGAGCGCAGACAGTTAACGGAGCGTTTACGGCAGAAAAAACCGGCTACCGCGCAGAAATTCGACCACGTTACAGAGCAGAACGCGGCGGCCATAGCCAGGGCAACTGACGAAATGCACCTTTTAACCGGCGAAACACTCAGCCGGGGAGAGGCGCTGTCTTTAATTTCCGGCGCGGCGCTGTTTATTGGTGGCCGCTGGCGTAGAGGTTCGCCGAGTGGTGACGTTTATGCTGCTAATACGCCAGCCTCAGCCAGGGCGGCCAGCATCATGAACAGAGTGCGCCAGCTCGAAAAGGCCGCAAAATAACGCTATTAATTTACAGATGAGCGCCGTTAACCATTGTTGCGCTTAAGAATTTCCCTCAGGCATATCCGATTGAAAGATAAAAAAACATTTCACAACTCAAACTTTTTTATATACTGTAAATATATACAGTGTAGTTGTTAGGGGGGATGATGGACGATTTACAAGAGCGGGTACGGTTAGAACGTGTAGAGCTGATTGCCAGACTGGTGTCAGAGGGTGTTTGCCATGAGCGAGACAGGGAAATAGCGCTGAACCTCATTGCTGAGATAGCTGGCGACACTACACTTCGCAACCGGCAGTTTTCCGTTATCTTCTCTGCCATTCCTTTTGAGTAAGGAGCGTTGCGGGCGTTGGAACTGGCTTCTAACGCCCGCGAGGCTCAAACAACGAGCACAGCGAGGCGTTAGCTATGGGTAAAAGCCAAGAAAATTATCAGATCGTTTACAGGGATGCACTGAATCGCCACGGGTTTAACAGACACCTCAGAGTCATTTAAGATGGCTTAAAGAGAGGTGCCCATGAGCGGTAAGCGTTATCCCGAAGAGTTTAAAATTGAAGCAGTCAAACAGGTTGTTGATCGCGGTTATTCTGTTGCCAGCGTTGCAACACGTCTCGATATCACCACCCACAGCCTTTACGCCTGGATAAAGAAGTACGGTTCAGATTCTTCCACTAATAAAGAAGAGTCAGATGCTCAGGCCGAGATCCGCCGTCTCCAGAAAGAGCTGAAGCGGGTTACCGACGAACGGGACATATTAAAAAAAGCCGCGGCGTACTTCGCAAAGCTGTCCGACTGAGGTACGCCTTTATCCGTGACAACACCTGTTGCTGGCCTGTTCGCCTGCTCTGTCGGGTGCTGGATGTTCATCCCAGTGGTTTTTACGCCTGGCTTCAGCAGCCGCATTCACAACGCCATCAGGCAGACCTGAGGCTGACAGGGCAGATTAA
>PQKR01000002.1 GCA_002918705.1 Escherichia sp. ESNIH1
TTGCCTGGCGGCACTAGCGCGGTGGTCCCACCTGACCCCATGCCGAACTCAGAAGTGAAACGCCGTAGCGCCGATGGTAGTGTGGGGTCTCCCCATGCGAGAGTAGGGAACTGCCAGGCATCAAACAAAGCAGAAGGCCATCCGTAAGGATGGCCTTTTTGCGTTGCGGCAGACCGGCGCCCGGTGGCGCTGCGCTTACCGGGCCTACAGACGGCACCTGTCCCCCGTAGGCCGGGCAAACAGCGTGCCGCCCGGCGTGGTAATGAGCCTGATGTCTTACGCTTTATGCCCCGGTAGAACCGTATTCATAATTTGACTTGCCGTATCGGCAATCACTTTACCTGCGGAACGATCGCCTTTGGCCATCGATGACATAAACGCTTTTGCCTGCTCAAGCGTAATGTGCGGCGGCAGAGGCGCGACTTCCGGGTCAGTTTTAACCTCCAGCACTACCGGGCGATCCGCGCTCAACGCCTCGGTCCATGCGTCATGCAGCTTATCCGGATCGTCAATGAAGATCCCTTTCAGTCCAATGGATTCTGCAAACTTAGCGTAAGGCACGTCTGGCACATCCTGAGTCGCCTCAAAGCGGGGATTTCCCTCCATGACGCGCTGCTCCCAGGTCACCTGATTAAGATCGCCATTGTTAAATACGCAAACAATAAGGCGTGAATCGGACCAGCCTTGCCAGTACTTCTGAATGGTAATTAACTCAGCCAGGTTATTCATCTGCATGGCACCATCGCCTACCAGCGCAACGACCGGTTTTTCCGGGAAGGCGAACTTAGCGGCAATGGCATAGGGTACCGCTGCGCCCATGCAGGCGAGACCGCCTGACAGGGAAGATCGCTGGCCCTGCTTAATGCGGAAATCACGTGCATACCAGTTTGCACAGGAGCCTGAATCAGACGTCACAATGGCGTTGTCCGGCAGTAGGGGGGACATCTCCCACACCACGCGCTGCGGGTTAACCGGATTGGCTTTCGCCATAGCCCGCTCCTCCATTTTCTCCCACCATGCCTGGACAGAGACCGCGATCTTCTCCTGCCATGCACGATCGTCCTTGTGCTTAAGCAGAGGCAGCAGTGCCTGAAGGGTGCTCACCGCGTCACCGTGCAGATTCACTTCTGTGGGATAACGTAACCCCAGCATAGAAGCATCGATATCGATCTGTACTGCACGTGCCTGACCCTCTTTGGGTAAAAACTCAGTCCACGGAAAACCGGTGCCGATCATCAGCAGCGTGTCACACTCCTGCATCAGATCCCAGGAGGGCTCAGTACCCAGCAAACCGATACAGCCTGTAACAAACGGCGCATCGTCAGGCAGGATATCTTTACCCAGTAGCGCCTTCGCTACCCCAGCGCCCAGCAGGTTAGCTGCCTGAACGACTTCCACTGCGGCATCCCGCGCGCCTGCGCCAATCAGGATCGCTACCTTTTTACCCTCGTTAAGAATGTCAGCGGCACGCTGGAGATCGTACTGGTAGGGAATGATCTGCGGGCGTTGATAACCGGGGCCTGAGTGGGTAAAGCCGTGGGCATGCTGCGGATCCTGCCACTCTTCATCCTGAATATCCTTCGGTAAGATCAGCACCGTGACGCCGTTATTGGCCTTGGCGATACGTACGCCGCGATCCACCAGATGACGGACCTGGGAAGGTGTTGCCGCCTCCTGCACAAAGTTTGCTACGTCGCTAAATACGCGATCGAGGTTAATCTCTTGCTGATAATTTGAACCGCGAGCCGTGGCCTCTGCCTGACCAGCAATGGCAATAACGGGCATATGGTCCATGCGGGCGTCATACAGGCCCGTCAGCAGGTGAGTCGCACCTGGCCCGCCGGTAGAGAGGCAAACGCCAGGCTCACCGGTAAACTTGGCATGCGCGCAGGCCATAAAGGCGGCCATCTCTTCATGGCGTACCTGGATAAATTCAATTCCGTTACCTGCTTTCTCAGCACGCTGTAGCGCACCAAGCACGCCGTTAATACCATCTCCCGGGTAGCCATAAATGCGGGTTACGCCCCACGCTTTTAATCGTTCTACAAAGAAGTCGCTGGTCATCTGGGCCATTATTTTTCCTCGTGTCAGGTGTTTGTTCGAGGATAGTTCACTTAAGGCAAATGGGCGAAAAAGGGGGAGTCTTCCGAAGCGTGCTATGGTTACAAGAGCAATCACAAAGGAGAGTGCCGGTGCGCAAAGAATTTGATTATCAGCAGGACTTTACTGAAACCGACTTTCGTCAGCATCCTGAACGTTACCAGGTTGGCAGGGGAGAGCAGGGCGTGTTGCTGGTCGAGCCCTATAAAGGTGAGATCTTGCCCTTCTGGCGCTACAAAGATCCGGCGTCAGCGCAGAAATCAGCGGAACAGATTTACGCCCTGTTTGAGGAGTATCGCAAGAATGATGACTTCGTGGGTATGGATATGGCGCGTAAGTTTATTCAGATGGGTTATACCCGTGCCCGACGTTACGCCAACTACAAGGGCGGCAAAAAGTATGATGAGAATCGTGAGCTAAACCCGCGCGGTAACGATCCGGTTAAAGCGGCGGCGGCGGCGATATTCAAAACCTGGTGGGATCGCATCCGGGCCGATGAAGATTATCTGAAGCGAAAAAAAGCGCACCAGGCAAAGTGGGGCTAGCGTGCCAGCTGCCAGACGGCATAGCCGGTGGTTGCTCCTGCTATATCCCAGGCAAAATCTTTCCAGCTCCAGCCGCTTCCTGCCGGGCGGCTATCCCACAGCTCTTTTGATGCCCCCAGGCTTAATGAAAACATGACGCCAAAAGCTGCGCTGCGATCGGCGCTGATACCCTGGCGCTGGGCGTACTCATTGCCAGCGGCAGAGAGCATGGCGGAAGCGAGAAAGTGCTGAGCTTTGTCCTGACCATGCCATTGGTCATCAGCCATATGCGTGCAGCCGGTTAGAACCAACAGGGCAGATAAGATAAGAGTGCGCATCGCCAATCCCAATAAAAAGGCCCCATCGATGACGGGGCCTGACTGTCTGTTCAGGTTAAAGAATACGACTGATCAGCTTGTCGATACGTATCCGGCGCAGGCGGCGGATCAGCTTGCGCACCTTAACCGGGTAATCGGCAATGCTTTGTAGATCGCGATAGTGCTTCACCACGGTGGTATGGGTGCGGATCAGCTCCAGCTCTTTATCACGCTGCGAAGCCAGCTCCTGCTGCGGATCGTGAATAAGGATCGCGTTTTCCAGATCCAGCCGCCATGCGCGTGGATTAAGGTTGTTGCCGGTCAGCAGCAACCACTCGTCATCCACCCACATCCCTTTCAGGTGATAGCTGTTATCCGCATCTTTCCACAGGCGGACAATGAGCTGATCGGTATTCACATAGTACTGCAGGCGGCTCAGGAAGCGGCGCAGGTTGATCTCATAGAGATAAGGCAGCGCACCGATTATCTTAAACGGCTCGTTTTCTGGAATATAGAAGTCGTTTGCGGTCTTATCTCCGACGATAATCTCTACCTTCTTACCTTCGCGCAGCAGCTGAATGATGTTGCGTACCAGCACCGCCGGCAGGTTAAAGTAGGGAGTACAGATCGTCAGCTTGTGCTCGGTGCACGGCATCAGATGGAAGATCGTCTTGTTGAGCAAGCTGGTTTTGCCAAGGCCCACCAGCGGCGTTACCGCCAGCTGCTCGTTATCCGCATCGCCCTGGAAATGGTAGCTGGCGTCACGCAGCTCCTGACGGAACTGACGAATATCGTTCTTGATTTCCGGGCTTTTGGGGCGCTGGTCGCTATCAAGACGATTAACGCCGCACCCCTGTATCAGGTTGCTGTTGACCCACTCCAGCATAATGTCTGCCATCCGCGCATTGCGGATCAGCTGGTAACGGTCGTAGCGATACTTTTCATGCTGATGCAGGTAGACATCGTTCAGGCTGGCACCGCTGTAAAATACGGCATCGTCAATGATGAAGCCTTTATAGTGCAGCACGCCCAGCGCTTCGCGGGTATTCACCGGCACGCCATAAACGGCGATATCAACCCCGGGATTCTCCTGCGCCAGACGGCAGTACCAGTCGGCATTCGTATTGGCCGCTGCGGCGCCGATACGGCCACGCTGGGCACGATGCCAGTCGACCAGGACGCGGACATCCAGCTCCGGACGCTGGCGTTTCGCTTCATAGAGCGCCGCCATAATGCCTTTACCGCCGTCGTCCTGCTCGAGGTACAGGGCGATAATACAGATGCGTTGCGTTGCACTGGCAATCTGTTTAAGCAGCGTCTCCCGAAAGTCGGCGGGAGAGTAGTAAAACGTGACATCATCAACTGACTGAGAGAGCTTAGGTAGTTGAGCAAGGTGTTGTTGATGTTTATTACGCTTAAATTTTGACAACATCACAGTGCGTATCTTCTCTGTTTATTGAAGGGTCCTCTGTATCATGCATCTACAGAAGCATGCAGACCACATAAGCGGACAATGATAACACCAGAGCCAGCGAAAGTGGTCAACATTTCCAGTACCTTACTCAGGTGCCGCCAGGTCCAGCCAGAGGAAGCGTCAGGCTAACAATCCCCTCCTCCAGTTGGATATCGACGGTAAAGCCGAGTTTACGTGCCAGCGTTACCATACCGCGATTATTAGGCATAGTAATACCATTCAGACGCATGAGCCCGTGATCGCGGGTATAGCCAATAAGTTTCTCCAGCAGGCGTCGTCCCAAACCTAAACCCTTGAGATCGGAACGGACCAGCACGGCAAACTCCGCATCAATGTTATCGGGATCGGAGATCGCCCGCGTTACGCCAAGGATCTCTTCGCCATCATCAGTGCGCCGCACGGCAACTATCGCCATCTCCCGATCGTAGTCGATCTGGGTCATATTGGCTAAGTCTTCATGGGTAAATTCGTTGATCTCACTGAAGTAACGATAATAGAGATCCTCTTTTGTAACCTTGGCGATAAAGCGCTGCAGAGCAGGCTCATCTTCAGGCAGGATAGGACGGAACAGACAGGCGCCGCCGTTTTTCAGCGTCACGTTCTCCTCGAGATGCTGAGGGTAGGGGCGGATCGCCAACCGGCTTTCGCTGCTGCCGCTAAACGGCGCCAGCGTTAGCGTGACGTCGAGAGCGGTAAACTCTCCGGCGGAGGCCAAAAGCGGATGAATATCCAGCCGCTGGATCTCCGGGCAGTCAACGATCAGGTTTGATACCCGCACCAGAAACTGACTCAGGCCAATCACATCCAGCGGCTGCAGACCGCTGCGTCCGCGGATCTTTTTATTCTTGATGGCCTGGATAACCAAATAGCGGGCAAGGTTCATGTTCAGGGGCGGCAGCGCCACCGCGGCCTGATCCTGCGCTCGCCACTCCACGCCGCCTTCGCCCAGCATAATCAGCGGCCCAAAGACCGGATCCTGCTCTACCACGACCCGCAGCTCCTGGGCACCGGCGCGGTTAGCCATGCTCTGCACCTGCAAACCGTGTACCCGCGCCTGGGGCCAGCGCATCTTAACGCGATCGATAATCGCCTCTGCCGCCTGCTGCACCTCCGCAGCGGTACGCAGATAGAGCATCACCCCCTGAACTTCCGACTTGTGGGGGATATCCGGCGAGCGCAGCTTCAGGGCCACCGGGTAGCCAATCTGACCGGCAATATGTACCGCCTCTGCGCTGTCGCTGGCAATCCAGGTAGGGAGCGTTTGCAGCCCATAGGCGCGAAGCACCGGCTGAACCTCATGCGTATCGAGCGCGGTGGCTCCCTCATCGATAGCCTGCTGCAACAGCTTATGCGCTTCGGCCGTATCGGCGGTCAGGTTACTGGGCAGGGCAGGCGTTTCCCGCAGCTGCTTCTGGTTACGGCGATACTCCACCATATGCATAAAGGCGGTAATCGTCCCCTCCGGCGTCCGGTAAGTCGGCAGTCCCGCTTCGCTAAACAGGCGGCGAGCCTCCTGAGAGGAGAACTCCCCGCACCAGTTGGTCAGTACGGTGACATATTTACCGCGCGGATGCTTCTTCAGGGCGTCAATCAGGGCCAGCGCGCTCTCGCTGCCGGGTGCCACGGCGCTGGGGGAGTGGATCACCAGCAGGGCGTCATAGTCCGCACTGTCGAGCAGGATAGTAAGCGCGGTGATATAGCGCTCGCTGCTGGCATCGTCGCGCAGATCCAGCGGGTTATCCGCCACAACCGAGCCCGGCAGCGCCTCACGCAGACGGGAGAGCGTCTCTTCACCGAGCGTCGCCAGCTTGCCGTTGCGTAGCCACAGCTCGTCCAGCGCCAGCGCCGCCGGTGCCGCGCCGTTGCTGATAATCATCAGGCGCTCTCCGCGCAGCGGGCGCATATGGCTCAGGGTCTCAACGGCGGAGAAAAGCTCATGGGTATCCTGCACCCGCAGCAGGCCTGCGCGCTGGATGGCCGCATCCCAGGCGGGATCCATCCCGGCGTTAACGTGCAGCAGGCGCTGCGCCGCCGGGCTACGGCCGCTTTTGATCACCAGAATGGGTTTATTACGCGAAGCGCTACGGGCGGCGGAGACAAAGCGCCGGGCGTCGCTCAGGTGCTCCAGATAGAGCAGGATCGCGCTGGTTTTGCTGTCACGGGCCAGGAAGTCGAGAAGCTCATCAACGTCGATATCCAGACTGTCACCGAGGGCGATAAAATAGGAGAACCCCATCTCGCGCTGCTGGGCCCAGTCGAGAATGGTATTGGACACCGCCGCCGACTGAGAGATAAAGGCCAGCTTGCCGCGGGCGATGGGTACCGGAGAGAAGCTGGCGTTGAGCCCCTGCCAGGGCGCCAGCAGACCGAGACTATTTGGCCCCAGCAGGCGCATCTGAAAACGGCTGGCGCAGGCCAGCAGATCGGCATGCTGTTCTGGTGGCGCAGAGAGGATGATGCAGGTCTTGCACCCCTTCTGGCCTAGCGCCTCCAGCAGGCTCAGGTTACGTTTCGCATGGGTACAGAGCACGGCGAGATCCGGCGTAAAGGGCAGGCTGGCGATGTCCGGCCAGGCCAGCACCCCCTGCACCGCCTTCCAGGCCGGGGTTACCGGCAGCACCGGACCGGCGAAGCCGCCGGCCAGCAGGTTACGCATCATCAGGAAACCGGCGCGATCCGGCTTCATTGAGGCACCAATCACCGCAATCGACTTAGGGCGCAGCAGCGCTTCCAGTCCTCGTTGGCTCATACCGGTCTCCAGAAAAGAGTGACCTGATGATTTTAAACGCTTTCTTCGATATCCGCTGTGACGCTGCCCTTATGCTGCGTTTTTCCTGCCAGATAGCGGGTGCGGAAGCAGGAGAAGTGATCCTCCAGCGCCTGGGCGGCAGGCTGATCCGCGGCAAGATCGAGCAGGGCGATCGCCACCTCTGCCGTGCAGTATTGACCCTCAACCTGGGCTTCGCGTAGGCGGTAGGCGGAGACGCGGGAGAGATCGACTGAGATCACCGGCAGTGCGTCAAGATACGGGCTTTTGCGAAACATCTTCCGCGCCTCGGTCCAGGTTCCATCGAGCATAATAAACAGCGGCGGTTTACCGTTGGGCGGCGTGGTGATGACCTGACGCTCGCTGCCCGCATAGGCGGCGGGGAAGACCACCATCGGCTGGTAATTGGGATCGGCGACCAGATCCAACAGCGCCTGCGGCGGCTCGGTGCGCGACCACTGGAACGCGGCGGTATCCGGCAGGATATCGGCAATCAGCCGCCCTGTATTGCTGGGCTTCATCGGCTCGGTATCAAACATCACCAGACAGAAGCGGCTGCGGGCGGCGCTGGGCTGCAGCGTGGCGCAAAGGCACTGCTTTAGCGGCAACAGGCAGCGCTGACAGCGACGGATACGGTTACCCCGGGCGAGAAAAGGGCGTGTGGCGCGGGCAAGACGTTGCGCCCGAAGTTGCAGTACGGCGTTATTGGTCACGGTCATAGAGGTGGCGCAGAAAAAACGCCATTGTGGCAGAGGGAAAAACGGGGCACAAGCGTGCCCCGGAAGATTAGAGTGATTCGTTCAGCCAGCTATCGAACGGCGCTTTCGGCACCGCGCCGCTCAGCATGTCGACAACCTCACCGTTTTTGAACAGCATGATGGTTGGAATGCTGCGGATACGGAAGCGGGCGCTCAACTCGCGCTCGGCTTCGGTATTCACTTTCACAAAGCGCACTTTGCCGCTGCGCTCTTCGGCGACGTCTTCAAAAATGGGGGCAAAACTGCGGCAGGGGCCACACCACGGCGCCCAAAAATCGACCACGACCGGCAGATCGTCTTTCAGCAGTTTGTCCAATGTCTCGCCGGTGGCGTTAATCACGTCACCATCGAAAAGATCGTGGCCACAGCGTCCACATTTCGCGCCGTCGGTAGCATGGTCATCGGGAATGCGGTTCAGTGCCTGACAGCTTGCACATACGGTATTCATAACTAACCTCTGGGTAGTGCGGTGGGACATAGTATGTTTCCAATATGTTACATATTATCTTTGAGCGGGTGCGAAACAACAACGCGTTTTACTCAATGAGTACAATAGTCGCAGGCTTTTAGATGAAGTAATGGCTATGCGCCTGCACATCGGGTAATCTGCGCGCTTCGCGCAGCGCTGGTGGAGAAAAGCATGAACGACGAACTTAAAAACAAAAGCGGCAAGGTCAAAGTGATGTATGTCCGCAGTGATGATGATTCCGATAAACGTACCCATAACCCGCGTACCGGGAAGGGGGGCGGACGTCCGGGATCGTCTCGTGCAGACGGTGGCCGTCGCCCCGCCCGCGATGAGAGAAAACCTTTTGGTCGCGATCGTGACCGTGACAACGACCGTGACGGCGGCTCGCCGTGGCGCACCGTCTCCCGTCCGCCCGTTGCCGATTCGGTACGGGACGAGGAGGAGTCAGCCAGCGGCAAGCCGGTTATCGATCCCGAAGTGATCCGCCGCCAGCGCGCTGAAGAGACGCGCGTTTACGGTGAGAACGCCTGCCAGGCGCTGTTCCAGAGCCGCCCGGATTGCATTGTTCGCGCCTGGTTTGTCCAGAGCGTGACGCCGCGCTTTAAAGAGGCGCTGCGCTGGATGGCCGCTAACCGCAAGGCTTACCACGTGGTTGACGAAGCCGAGCTGGCAAAAGCATCCGGTACCGAACACCACGGTGGCGTCTGCTTTATCATTAAAAAGCGTAGCGGTATCTCCGTACAGCAGTGGGTGAGCCAGGCCGGCGAGCAGGATTGTGTCCTGGCACTGGAGGATGTAGGTAATCCGCATAACCTCGGCGCGATGATGCGCAGCTGCGCGCACTTCGGCGTGAAGGGCGTGGTGCTGCAGGACGCAGGGATTATCGAGTCTGGCGCAGCGGTGCGTACCGCTGAGGGCGGGGCTGAACATGTGCAGGCGATCACCGGGGAGAGCGTGCTTGATGCGCTTGATGCCTTCCGCAAGGCGGGCTACACCATTGTGACAACCTCCAGCCATGAAGGTACGCCGCTCTACAAAGCCGAGCTACCGAAGAAGATGGTGTTGGTGTTAGGCCAGGAGCGTGACGGCCTCTCCGATGCGGCGCTGGCGAGCGCCGAGCTGAGTCTCGCTATTCCGGGTACGGGCAACGTTGAAAGTCTTAACGTCTCCGTGGCGACCGGCGTTCTGCTCGCCGAGTGGTGGCGTCAGAACAAAGCGTAATGTTTTGCAGGCCCGGCGGATCTTCCCCCGCCGGACCTGAACGCTTTGCTATTCGCTCTCTGCCGGCAGAACCGGCATCCAGTCAATCGGCTTCTCGCCGTGCTGCTCCAGCCATTCATTAGCCAGCACAAAGTGGTTACAGCCAAAAAAGCCCCGGTGCGCCGACAGCGGTGAAGGGTGGGGCGCTTTCAGAACATGGTGGCGCTGACCGTCAATAATCGCCCCTTTCTTCTGCGCATGGGATCCCCACAGTAAAAACACCACGTTCTCACGGTGCTCGTTAATCAAAGCAATCACCTTATCGGTAAAGGTCTCCCAGCCGAGGCTGGCATGAGAGTGCGCCTGGCCTGCGCGGACGGTTAACACCGTGTTGAGCAGCAGCACCCCCTGACGCGCCCAGCTCTCCAGATAGCCATGCGTTGGGCGGCTAAAACCTGGAATTGAGTTCTCCAGCTCTTTATACATATTGAGCAGCGACGGGGGCGTGGCGACGCCGGGGCGGACGGAGAAAGCCAGGCCGTGCGCCTGTCCCGGCCCGTGGTAGGGATCCTGGCCCAGGATCACCACCTTTACATCTCCCAGTTCGGTGAAGCGAAAGGCGTTAAACACATCCTTCTGCGGCGGGTAAACCGTTACGCCAGCCTCGCGTTCGGCGGCTACTGCGTTAAGCGTATTGGTAAAGTAGGGCTGCTTTTTCTCTTCAGCCAGCACGTCGTGCCATGTTTGCGAAGTGGTCATTCCGATCTCCTGCCTCTTTTGATGATCCTAAGCTTAACCGCTTCTTTCGCGGGAATAAAATGCGCGGGTCAAAACGGCGAAGAAAGCCTAAAAAAATTTGAAAATTTACAGAACATTTTTAGACTCGCGGAATAGGTAACTTGATATAAAACAACTATTTCCCTTGATGACCTCTTTTCGTGTGGGGTTTTTGTTGATGTAAGTCAAAGAATAGGGGCGATTTGGCTGGTATATAGACACTCAGGCAACAATGGTTTTACCAATTGGCCGGGAATAAGGCCGACAAAATAGAGTAATACGCCGAGGAGGCATCATATGATTACAGGTATCCAAATCACCAAAGCGGCAAACGACGATCTGTTGAACTCTTTCTGGCTGCTCGACAGCGATAAAGGCGAAGCGCGCTGCGTATGTGCCAAAGGCGGTTTTGCCGAAGATGACGTGGTGGCGATTGACCAGCTGGGCAGCATTGAGTATCGCGAAGTGCCGATGGAAGTTCAGCCGCAGGTTCGCGTTGAAGGCGGCCAGCACCTGAACGTTAACGTGCTGCGTCGTGAAACCCTGCTTGATGCGGTTGAGCACCCGGAGAAATATCCGCAGCTGACCATCCGCGTGTCAGGCTATGCGGTGCGTTTTAACTCCCTGACCCCGGAGCAGCAGCGCGACGTTATCGCCCGTACTTTCACAGAAAGCCTGTAACGGGCCTGATAAAAAAAGCCGGGCTTATCACCCGGCTTTTTATTACTCGTTTGAGGACTCCTGAGAGCCGCTTGGCTTACGACGCTTACCAATGTTTTTGGTATCGCGATGGCGCTGCTTCACGCGCGGCTTCTCTTTCTCTTTCCTCTCGGCGCGCTTGGCCAGCGCCTTCTTGGACGGTTTCCCCGTCATCTTCTCGCTCGGCGCACGGGTAGTGGGGCGCAGCTCGTCAATGACGCGGGCCTTCAACGGCTCGTCAACGTAGCGGCCAATTTTCTGCAGCAGCAGGTGATCGTGAGCCTCGACCAGCGAAATGGCGGTGCCCTTGCGCCCGGCGCGGCCGGTACGGCCAATACGGTGCAGGTAGATATCACCGCTGCGCGGCATATCGAAGTTGATGACGTGGCTCACGTCCGGAATATCGATCCCGCGCGCGGCAACGTCGGTGGCGATCAGCACATTCACCCGGCCTTCGGTCAGACGTTTAATACCTTCGGTACGCTTCACCTGAGCCATCTCGCCTTCAAGATAGCAGTTGTTGATGCCGGCGTTACGCAGCAGCTCTGCCAGCTCGTGCACGCGCTCGCGCTTACGGACAAACACGATGGTGCGGGTCGCGTCGTCCTGCTTGAGCAGGTGCTGCAGCAGGGCGGTTTTATGCTCAAAGTTATCCGCGCGGTAGTACCACTGGTGGATCTTTTTACGCTCGCGGGTCGACGGCGTTGCAGAGACCTCGACCGGATCTTCCAGCAGACGCTCGGCAAAGTCCTTAACGGCGTTGCCTTCCAGGGTGGCGGAGAAGAGCATGGTCTGCTTACGCCAGCGCGTCTCTCCGGCAATGTGCTCGATATCCTGGGCGAAACCCAGCTCCAGCATGCGGTCCGCTTCATCGAGGATCAGCGTCTCTACGGCGCGGCAGTCAAAGTTCTCTTCTTTGATGTACTGCATCAGGCGGCCAGTCGTCGCGACCACGATATCCTGGTTTTCGCTGAACACTTCGGCGTGGTTCATATAGGCAACGCCGCCGGTAATGGTAGCGATATCCAGATGGGTATTTGCCGACAGCTCCCGCGCGTGCTCGGCGACCTGCATCGCCAGTTCACGGGTCGGCGTCAGGATAAGAATACGCGGTGGACCGGATTTCTTACGCGGAAAATCGATCAGGTGCTGCAACGCAGGCAGCAGGTACGCCGCCGTTTTACCCGTGCCGGTAGGCGCGGAACCGAGTACATCGCGGCCCTCCAGCGCAGGCGGAATAGCAGCCGCCTGAATGGCAGTTGGGCGTGTGAAGCCTTTCTCCTGGAGCGCGTCCAGCAGGCTTTCATCAAGTTCGAGTTCGGAAAAAGTCGTTACAGTCATGTTCTACCTCTGTGTGGGGCGCTGATTATAGACGTTATGGCTGCAATCTTCATCTGTTTGTGTGGATAACGCTTCCCCGCCTGGCGGCTTTCCCCTATCCTACATCGGTTTCGTTAGTTGGATTGTTAATAATGCCCCACAGCAAAGCGCAGCTGCGTCGTAATGGATTCACATTTAAACAATTTTTTATTGCCCACGACAGATGTGCCATGAAGGTCGGCACCGACGGCATTCTGCTTGGAGCATGGTCGCCGGTCGCCGGGGTTAAGCGCATCCTCGACATCGGCACCGGCAGCGGTTTACTGGCGTTGATGCTGGCCCAGCGTACCGGCGGGGCAGTGAGCATTGACGCCGTGGAGCTGGACGCCGATGCTGCACAGCAGGCGCAGGAGAACGTAAGCGAGTCGCCGTGGGCGGATCGCATTCAGATCCATACTGCCGATATTCAGCAGTGGGTCAACGAGCGCACCAGCCGCTACGATCTGATCGTCAGCAACCCTCCCTACTATGAAAAAGGGGTGGAGTGCGGTACGCCGCAGCGGGCGCAGGCGCGCTATACCGTCTCCCTCGATCACGGCACGCTGCTGGCCTGCGCCGCCGAGTGCATCACGGAAGAGGGATTTTTTTGCGTGGTGCTGCCGGAAGGGCTGGGAAATGGCTTTACGCAGAAGGCGCTGGAGTCAGGCTGGCATCTGCGCCTGCGCACCGACGTTGCCGATAACGAAAGCCGTCTGCCACATCGCGTACTGCTGGCTTTCTCACCGACGCAGGGAGAGTGCTTTAGCGATCGCATGACCATCCGTGGGGCGGATCAGCGCTACTCTGACGACTATACGGCGCTGACCCAGGCTTTCTATCTCTTTATGTAGTTCTCTTTATGTAGTTGCGCGGAGCGAGGATCGACGGCCCGGATTCAGCCAGTGGTTCCGGGTAGTCGAGCGTGTAGTGCAGACCCCGGCTCTCCTTACGCGCCATAGCGCAGCGGACAATCAGCTCCGCAACCTGCACCAGGTTACGCAGCTCCAGCAGGTTATTGGAGACGCGGAAGTTGGCATAGTACTCGTCGATCTCCTGCTGCAGCATCTGGATCCGCCGCAGGGCACGCTCCAGCCGCTTGCTGGTGCGCACGATCCCCACGTAGTCCCACATCAGCAGGCGCAGCTCATGCCAGTTATGCTGAATGATGACCCGCTCATCCGGATCCTCTACCTGGCTCTCATCCCACGCGGGGAGCATTGTGACCTCTGGCACCGCAGAGAGCCGCCCGGTAATATCTTCCGCCGCTGACCAGCCGTAGACCAGACACTCCAGCAGCGAGTTAGAGGCCATACGGTTCGCGCCGTGTAGGCCGGTATAGCTCACTTCGCCGATGGCATACAGTCCGTCAACGTCGGTGCGACCCGCGTCATCTACCATCACGCCGCCGCAGGTGTAGTGTGCCGCCGGCACGATGGGCACCGGCTCTTTCGTCAGGTCGATACCCAGGCCGAGCAGCTTCTCGTAGATCATTGGGAAGTGCTGGCGAATAAAGGCCGCTGGCTTGTGGCTGATATCCAGGTACATGCAGTCCGCCCCGAGACGCTTCATCTCATGGTCAATCGCTCTGGCGACCACGTCGCGCGGGGCCAGCTCGCCGCGGGGATCGAAGTCGGGCATAAACCGCGTGCCGTCCGGGCGTTTGAGATAGGCGCCTTCACCACGCAGCGCCTCGGTGAGCAGGAAATTACGCGCCTGGGGATGGAAGAGGGCAGTGGGGTGAAACTGATTAAATTCGAGGTTGGCAACCCGGCAGCCTGCGCGCCAGGCCATAGCGATGCCGTCTCCGGAGGCGATATCCGGGTTGGTGGTATACTGGTAGACCTTTGACGCGCCCCCGGTGGCCAGCACCACCGCTTTTGCGCGGCAGGTCTCTACCGCTTCGCGATTGCGGTTCCATACCCATGCGCCAACCGCCCGGCGCGGGCCGGAGAGGCCCACACGGTCAGAGACGATCAGATCGACGGCGTTGCTGCGCTCCAGCACGCGAATATTAGGATGGCTCAGCGCCTGGCTTACCAGCGTCGTCTCGACCGCTTTGCCGGTAGCATCGGCGGCGTGCAGGATCCGGCGATGGCTATGCCCGCCCTCGCGGGTGAGGTGATAGCCCTCTTCACCGTTGGGCTGGACGTGGGTATCAAACAGCACGCCCTGATCGATTAGCCACTGCACGCAGGGGCGGGCGTTGCTGGCCACAAACTCAGCCGCATGGCGATCGACGATGCCCGCGCCAGCGATAAGCGTATCTTCCACGTGAGAGCTGATGCTATCCGTTTGATCAAACACGGCGGCAATCCCACCCTGCGCATAGAGGGTTGACCCCTCGCTAATCGGGCCTTTACTCAGAACAATCACGCTATGGTTTCGCGCCAGACGCAGCGCCAGGGAGAGGCCCGCAGCGCCGCTACCAATAACCAGCACATCGCAGAAGAGATCGGGAGGTGTATTCATGATAGTGTGTTTAATTTACTAAACAGGATTAGCCCAGCATAGATCTAAAAGTGGTATAAAGCACCTGTTTTTTTAAATTGTGTTGTAGCGGCTAAACAGCGAGGCGGTAAGTAAGCTAAATCAGTTTTGTGGTGAAAAAAAAGCGGGGTTGCGTTACTCTGCTGGCGGTATTAAAGGCTTTTCTTCTATGCAATGTGCATAGTTTAGCGTCAGTAGACTTATAATGAGTCATAACGAGCGGTCTGCGAAACGATACACAAAAACAAAGGCGTAACGGAACTTTTGCCGAAAAAGTCTCTCTAACCACATGCTTGCTCAGAGTGCTGTGTGGGAGTGGCGTTTCGATTACGCGTGGATATTAGGTTTGGGGAGACATTACCTCGGATGAGCGAGCAGTTAACGGATCAGGTCCTCGTCGAACGGGTCCAGAAGGGAGATCAGAAAGCCTTTAACTTACTGGTGGTCCGCTACCAGCATAAAGTAGCGAGCCTGGTTTCCCGTTATGTGCCGTCGGGCGATGTTCCCGATGTGGCACAAGAGTCTTTCATTAAGGCCTATCGCGCGCTGGATTCATTCCGGGGAGATAGTGCTTTTTACACCTGGCTCTATCGAATTGCGGTCAATACCGCCAAGAATTACCTGGTCGCTCAGGGGCGTCGTCCACCGTCCAGCGATGTTGATGCTATAGAAGCAGAAAACTACGAAAACGGCGGGGCGCTGAAAGAAATTTCGAACCCTGAGAACTTAATGTTGTCAGAAGAACTGAGACAGATCGTTTTCCGAACCATTGAATCGCTTCCGGAAGATTTACGTATGGCAATTACCTTACGGGAGCTGGATGGCCTTAGCTATGAAGAGATAGCCGCCATTATGGACTGTCCGGTGGGTACGGTACGTTCACGTATCTTCCGCGCTCGGGAAGCCATTGATAATAAAGTTCAACCGCTTATCAGGCGTTGACGATAGCGGGATACTGGAAAAGGTATTAGGCATGCAGAAAGAAAAGCTTTCCGCTTTAATGGATGGTGAGACGCTGGATACCGAGCTGCTCAAGGAGCTGTCTCGCGATCCGGAAATGCAGGAAACCTGGGAGCGTTATCACCTGGTGCGTGACGCTTTACGCGGAGACACTGCCGACGTCATCCATTTCGATATCTCAAGCCGCGTCATGGCCGCCATTGCCGACGAACCGGTACGGCAGACCACGCCATTGATCCCGGAATCCCAGCCTGCGCCGCAGCAGTGGCAGAAGATGCCGTTCTGGCAAAAAGTGCGTCCCTGGGCAAGCCAGCTTACCCAAATGGGCGTGGCTGCCTGCGTTTCGCTTGCCGTTATCGTCGGCGTGCAGCACTATAACAGCCAGTCGGACACAGCCCAGCAGCCTGAAGCGCCGGTATTTAATACGCTTCCTATGATGGGTAAAGCCAGTCCGGTCAGCCTGGGCGTGCCGTCGGATGCGACCGCTGATGCTGGCCAGCAGCAGCAGGTTCAGGAGCAGCGCCGCCGTATTAACGCGATGCTGCAGGACTATGAGCTGCAACGCCGCCTGCACTCCGAACAGCTTCAGTTTGAACAGGCGCAAACCCAGCAGGCCGCTGTACAGGTGCCAGGAATCCAAACCTTAGGAACGCAATCGCAGTAATGAAGCAACTTTGGTGTGCCATGTCTCTCATGGCCGGTAGTCTGTTGTTTTCTGCTAACGCCTCGGCTGATGTTACCTCCGGGGCGTTGTTGCAGCAGATGAACCTGGCCAGCCAGTCTCTTAACTACGAGCTCTCTTTTGTCAGCATTAACAAGCAGGGCGTCGAGTCGTTACGCTACCGGCATGCCCGGCTGGCAAACCAGCCGCTCGCCCAGCTGTTGCAGATGGATGGCCCGCGCCGCGAGGTCGTTCAGCGCGGCAGTGAAATAAGCTATTTCGAGCCGGGCCTTGAGCCGTTTACGCTGACCGGCGACTACATTGTCGATTCGCTGCCCTCCCTGGTTTATACCGATTTCAAACGGCTGGCGGCCTTCTACGATTTTATCTCGGTAGGCCGTACCCGGATTGCCGATCGCCTGTGCGAAGTGATCCGCGTTGTAGCCCGCGACGGCACCCGCTACAGCTACATTGTCTGGCTGGATGCAGAAACCAAGCTCCCTATGCGGGTCGATCTGCTCGATCGCGACGGGGAGACGCTGGAGCAGTTTCGCGTCGTAGCCTTCACCGTTAACGATCGGGTGGGGAGCAATATGGAGAACCTCGCCAAAGCCAACCTGCCGCCGCTGCTCTCGGTGCCGGCAGGTGAAAAGATCGACTTTAACTGGTCACCCACCTGGCTGCCGCAGGGCTTTAGCGAAGTCTCCAGCAGCCGTCGCAAGCTGCCGACCATCGATATGCCGGTGGAGTCCCGCCTCTTCTCTGATGGGCTGTTTAGCTTCTCGATCAACGTTAATCGCGCCAGCCAGAACAGCAGCGATCAGATGCTGCGCACCGGGCGTCGTACCGTCAGCACCACCGTGCGGGATAACGCAGAAATTACCGTGGTCGGCGAGCTTCCGCCGCAGACCGCAAAACGTATTGCAGACAGTCTTAAATTCAGGGCAGCACAATGATCAAAGAGTGGGCAACCGTCGTCTCATGGCACAATGGCGAAGCCGTTGTCAGCTGTGACGTAAAAGCATCCTGTAACAGCTGCGCCTCACGCGCAGGGTGCGGCAGCCGGGTCCTGAACAAGCTGGGACCGCAGATGGTCCACACCATTTCCGTACCCAGCGAACAGCCGCTGGTGGCCGGGCAGAAGGTCGAGCTGGGCATTGCCGAAGGCAGCCTGCTCAGCTCCGCGCTGCTGGTCTATATGTCGCCGCTGGTGGGGCTGTTTGTCATGGCCGCGCTGTTCCAGACGCTGTTTGGTTATGACCTGGCGGCAATGGGCGGCGCGGTGCTGGGCGGCGTCGGTGGCTTTCTGCTGGCCCGCGCGTTTTCGCCCAAGCTGGCCGCTCGGCAGGCCTGGCAGCCGGTGATCCTAAGCGTTGCCCTGCCGCCTGATCTGCTGCGGGTCGATGCCGCGCCCGTAGACGCCAATTCTCAGTCGCGTTAATTATTAGCAATTATGCCGCTGATAAATAGCGGCGTCTCGCCTTCCCGCTCTCCTCGCGGGATGAGCATTCCCCGCGTTGTTGTTGTAGTGTAGAATGCGGCGTTTCAGACAACAGACGTGGCTCAGTACAGCGGCCTCTTAGTTTCGTAAGGCATAAATCTCCCTATATGAAGAACATAAGAAATTTCTCCATCATTGCGCACATCGACCACGGTAAATCGACGCTGTCTGACCGTATCATCCAGCTTTGCGGCGGCCTCTCCGATCGCGAAATGGAAGCCCAGGTGCTTGACTCAATGGATCTTGAGCGCGAGCGCGGGATCACCATCAAAGCCCAGAGCGTAACCCTGGACTATAAAGCCGCCGACGGCGAAACCTATCAGTTGAACTTTATCGACACCCCAGGGCACGTTGACTTCTCGTATGAGGTCTCCCGTTCTCTTGCGGCGTGCGAAGGCGCGCTGCTGGTGGTCGATGCAGGTCAGGGCGTGGAAGCGCAGACGCTGGCTAACTGCTACACGGCGATGGAAATGGATCTGGAAGTTGTTCCGGTCCTCAACAAAATCGACTTGCCGGCCGCCGATCCGGAGCGCGTGGCGGAAGAGATTGAAGATATTGTCGGCATCGACGCGGCCGACGCCGTGCGCTGCTCTGCGAAAACCGGCGTGGGCGTAGGCGACGTCCTGGAGCGTCTGGTACGCGATATTCCCCCGCCGCAGGGCGATCCCGACGCGCCGCTGCAGGCGCTGATTATCGACTCCTGGTTCGATAACTACTTGGGCGTTGTCTCCCTGGTCCGTATCAACAACGGTACCATGCGCAAGGGTGACAAGATCAAAGTGATGAGCACCGGGCAGGTCTATAATGCCGATCGCCTGGGCATCTTTACGCCGAAGCAGGTTGACCGTACCGAACTGAAGTGTGGTGAGGTAGGCTGGCTGGTGTGTGCTATCAAGGACATCCTTGGCGCGCCGGTGGGCGATACCCTGACCACCGCCCGTAATCCGGCGGACAAAGCGCTGCCAGGCTTTAAGAAGGTGAAACCGCAGGTTTACGCAGGTCTGTTCCCGGTCAGCTCCGACGACTATGAGAACTTCCGCGACGCGCTGGGCAAACTGAGCCTTAACGACGCCTCCCTGTTCTACGAGCCGGAGAGCTCCACCGCGCTGGGCTTCGGCTTCCGCTGCGGCTTCCTCGGCCTGCTGCACATGGAGATCATTCAGGAGCGTCTGGAGCGTGAATACGATCTGGATCTGATCACCACCGCGCCGACCGTAGTCTATGAAGTCGTGACCACCTCGAAAGAGACGGTCTATGTCGATAGCCCATCCAAGCTGCCGCCGCTGAATAACATTCAGGAGCTGCGCGAGCCTATCGCCGAGTGCCATATGCTGCTGCCGCAGGAGTATCTGGGCAACGTCATTACCCTCTGCGTTGAGAAGCGCGGCGTGCAGACCAACATGGTTTACCACGGTAAACAGGTGGCGCTGACCTATGAGATCCCGATGGCGGAAGTGGTGCTCGACTTCTTCGATCGCCTGAAATCCACCTCGCGCGGCTACGCGTCGCTGGATTACAACTTCAAGCGCTTCCAGGCCTCCAACATGGTGCGCGTTGACGTCCTGATCAACGGCGAGCGTGTTGATGCCCTGGCGCTGATCACCCACAACGATAACGCGCCATACCGCGGTCGCGAGCTGGTTGAGAAGATGAAAGATCTGATCCCGCGCCAGCAGTTTGATATTGCCATTCAGGCCGCGATCGGTAACCACATTATTGCCCGCTCGACTGTGAAGCAGCTGCGTAAAAACGTCCTGGCCAAGTGCTACGGCGGCGACGTCAGCCGTAAGAAAAAGCTGCTGCAGAAGCAGAAAGAGGGTAAGAAGCGTATGAAGCAGGTCGGTAACGTTGAGCTGCCGCAGGAAGCGTTCCTCGCCATTCTGCACGTAGGTAAAGACGGCAAATAAACCATTAAGGAGTTGGTATGGCGAACATGTTTGCCCTGATCCTGGTGATTGCAACCCTGGTTACAGGGTTGCTCTGGTGCCTGGACAAGGCCGTATTTGCACCCAAGCGTCGGGAGCGGCAGGCCGCAGCCCAGGCCGCGGCGGGCGATACGCTGGATCAAAAAACGCTGAAAAAAGTGGGCCCGAAACCGGGCTGGCTGGAGACCGGAGCCTCCGTGTTCCCGGTGCTGGCGATTGTGCTGGTGGTACGCTCGTTCATCTACGAGCCGTTTCAGATCCCGTCGGGTTCGATGATGCCAACTCTGCTGATCGGCGACTTTATTCTGGTGGAGAAGTTTGCCTATGGTATTAAGGATCCGATCTACCAGAAAACGCTAATCGAAACCGGCCATCCGAAACGCGGCGACATCGCGGTGTTTAAGTATCCGGACGATCCGCGCCTGGACTACATCAAGCGCGTCGTGGGTCTGCCGGGTGATAAGGTCAGCTACGATCCGGTGACTAAGCAGGTCACGGTACAGCCGGGATGCAGCTCCGGCCAGGCGTGCGCCAGCGCGCTGCCGATCACCTACTCTAACGTCGAGCCCAGCGATTTTGTGCAGACCTTTAGCCGCCGCAACGGTGGTGAGGCCACCAGCGGCTTCTTCCAGCTGCCGCCGGGTGAAACCAAAGAGAACAGCGTCCGCCTTGCCGAGCGTAAAGAGACGCTGGGTAACGTGACACACCGCATTCTGACCGTGCCAATTGCGCAGGACCAGCTGGGACTCTATCACCAGCAGCCGGGCCAGCCGCTGGCGACGTGGATCGTGCCGCCAGGCCACTACTTCATGATGGGTGATAACCGCGATAACAGCGCGGACAGCCGTTACTGGGGCTTTGTGCCGGAGGCGAATCTGGTGGGCCGGGCAACGGCAATCTGGATGAGCTTCGAGAAACAAGAGGGCGAGTGGCCAACCGGCGTGCGCTTAAACCGCATCGGCGGCATCCATTAATCCGTCGGGTTGCAGCTAATCTGGCTGCAACCCAAATTATTTCCGCTATAAATCAGTTACGGCTAACGACATCCCCCGCCGTTGTGTATAGAATATTCCCCCGAAGTTTAAGGCTGGTTCCGCAGGGAGCCACGGCACACGAAACCGCGTTGTTCTCTTCAGGTCGGTTTCGTGTGCTGCATTTTTGACGCATTCATTCTATTGGTATCGCATGAACCCCATCGTAATTAATCGGCTTCAACGGAAGCTGGGCTACACTTTTCAACATCAGGAGTTGTTGCAGCAGGCGTTAACCCATCGCAGCGCCAGCAGCAAACACAATGAGCGTCTGGAGTTTTTGGGTGACTCCATTTTAAGTTTTGTTATCGCCAACGCGCTCTACCACCGTTTTCCTCGCGTAGACGAGGGCGACATGAGCCGGATGCGCGCCACGCTGGTGCGCGGCAACACGCTGGCTGAGATTGCCCGCGAGTTTGAGCTGGGCGAGTGCCTGCGCTTAGGGCCGGGCGAGCTTAAAAGCGGCGGTTTCCGCCGGGAGTCGATTCTGGCCGATACCGTAGAAGCGTTGATTGGCGGCGTGTTTCTCGATAGCGATATTCAGACCGTCGAAAAGCTGATCCTCTACTGGTATCAAACCCGCCTGGACGAGATCAGCCCAGGGGATAAACAAAAAGATCCGAAGACGCGTTTACAGGAATTTTTGCAGGGTCGTCACCTGCCGCTGCCAACCTATCTGGTTGTGCAGGTGCGTGGCGAAGCCCACGATCAGGAATTTACTATCCACTGCCAGGTAAGCGGCCTGAGTGAACCGGTAGTCGGCACAGGTTCCAGTCGCCGCAAGGCGGAGCAGGCAGCCGCCGAACAGGCGTTGAAAAAACTGGAGCTGGAATGAGCAACGAAAAAACATACTGCGGATTTATTGCCATCGTTGGGCGTCCCAACGTCGGCAAATCTACGCTGCTGAACAATCTGCTGGGGCAGAAGATCTCTATTACCTCCCGTAAAGCGCAGACCACGCGCCACCGCATCACGGGGATCCATACCGAAGGCGCTTACCAGGCCATCTACGTGGATACCCCGGGCCTGCATATGGAAGAGAAGCGCGCCATCAACCGCCTGATGAACAGGGCGGCCAGCAGCTCTATCGGCGACGTTGAGCTGGTGATCTTTGTCGTGGAAGGCACCCGCTGGACGGCAGACGACGAGATGGTGCTTAACAAACTGCGCGACGGCAAAGCGCCGGTGATCCTGGCCGTTAACAAAGTCGATAACGTGCCGGAGAAGGCGGATCTGCTGCCGCACCTGCAGTTCCTCGCCAGCCAGATGAACTTCCTCGATATCGTGCCGCTCTCTGCCGAGACCGGAATGAACGTGGATACCATCGCCAGCATCGTGCGTAAGCATCTGCCGGAAGCGATCCACCACTTCCCGGAAGATTACATCACTGACCGTTCCCAGCGCTTTATGGCCTCGGAGATCATCCGTGAAAAGCTGATGCGTTTCCTTGGCGAAGAGCTGCCCTACTCGGTGACCGTCGAGATCGAACAGTTTGTCAGCAACGATCGCGGCGGCTACGACGTCAACGGCCTGATCCTGGTTGAGCGTGAAGGCCAGAAGAAGATGGTGATTGGCAACAAAGGCGCCAAGATCAAAACCATCGGCATTGAAGCCCGCAAAGATATGCAGGAGATGTTCGAAGCCCCGGTGCACCTTGAGCTGTGGGTGAAGGTCAAATCCGGCTGGGCCGACGATGAGCGCGCCCTGCGTAGCCTCGGCTACGTTGACGACCTCAAGTAATTGACCGAAACGAACGGGTACGGCCAACGTACCTGCGGCATGAAAGACGACGAGTATAGAGGCTAATGGAAGGGTGGCAGCGCGCTTTTGTTCTCCATAGTCGTCCCTGGAGCGAAACCAGCCTGATGCTGGACGTCTTCACGGAAGAGTCGGGCCGCGTGCGCCTTGTTGCTAAAGGCGCACGGGCAAAACGATCTAACCTGAAGGGGGCTCTCCAGCCCTTTACCCCGCTGCTGGTACGCTTCGGCGGCCGCGGTGAAGTCAAAACCCTGCGCAGCGCGGAAGCGGTGTCGCTGGCGCTTCCCCTAAGCGGCATCACCCTCTACAGCGGCCTCTACGTCAACGAGCTTATCTCTCGCGTGCTTGAACATGAGACGCGCTTCTCTGAACTTTTTTTCGATTACCTGCACTGTATCCAGGCGCTGGCAGGCCTGAGCGGCTCGCCCGAACCGGTCCTCCGGCGCTTTGAACTGGCGCTGCTGGGGCACCTGGGATACGGCATCGATTTTATGCACTGCGCCGGGACCGGCGAAGCGGTGGAGGACACCATGACCTACCGCTACCGGGAGGAGAAAGGGTTTATCGCCAGCGTGGTGATCGATAACCGCACTTTCACCGGCCGCCAGCTGCGGGCGCTCGCCGAGCGTGAGTTTCCCGACGGTGATACCCTGAAAGCAGCGAAACGCTTTACCCGCATGGCCCTGAAGCCGTATCTTGGCGGGAAACCGTTAAAAAGCCGGGAGCTGTTTCGCCTGTTCGTGCCGAAACGGCCAGCGCCGGATGCACCGTAAAATAAAGGATATTTGAGGATTGTATTGTCATGGCTGAACTACTGTTAGGCGTTAATATCGATCACATTGCCACCCTGCGTAACGCGCGTGGCACGGCATACCCGGATCCGGTCCAGGCGGCGTTTATTGCCGAGCAGGCGGGGGCGGACGGTATTACGATCCATCTGCGTGAGGATCGACGCCACATCACCGACCGCGACGTGAAGGTGCTGCGCCAGACCCTGGATACGCGTATGAACCTGGAGATGGCGGTCACCGAAGAGATGCTGGCTATCGCCTGTGAGACTAAACCTCACTTCTGCTGTCTGGTACCGGAAAAGCGCCAGGAAGTGACCACCGAAGGCGGACTGGACGTCGCCGGGCAGCGGGATAAGATGCGCAACGCCTGCACGCGTCTGGCGGAAGCCGGGATCCTGGTCTCGCTGTTTATTGATGCCGATGCCGAGCAGATTAAAGCCGCGGCCGAGGTGGGTGCGCCCTACATCGAAATTCACACCGGCTGCTATGCGGACGCGGAAGACGACGCTACCCAGGCCAAAGAGCTGGAGCGCATCGCCAACGCCGCTACCTATGCGGCAAGCCTCGGCCTGAAGGTTAACGCTGGCCACGGTCTGACCTATCACAACGTGAAACCTATTGCCCGCATCCCGGAGATGCATGAGCTGAACATCGGCCACGCCATTATTGGCCGGGCGGTGATGAGCGGCCTGAAAGAGGCGGTTTCTGAGATGAAGCGCCTGATGCTGGAAGCGCGTGCCTGATGGCTATTCTGGGCCTGGGCACGGATATTGTGGAGATCGACCGCATTGAAGCGGTGATCTCCCGCTCCGGCGACCGGCTGGCAAAAAAGGTGCTGAGCGCCAACGAGTGGGCTATCTATCAGGCGCATCAGCAGCCGGTGCGCTTTCTTGCCAAGCGCTTTGCGGTAAAAGAGGCAGCGGCGAAAGCTTTCGGGACCGGCATTCGCAACGGCCTGGCGTTCAACCAGTTTGAAGTGTTTAACGACGAGCTGGGCAAGCCGCGCCTGCGCCTGTGGGGTGAAGCGCTGAAGCTGGCGGAGCGGCTGGGCGTGGCCCATATGCACGTCACCCTGGCGGATGAGCGGCGCTACGCCTGCGCGACGGTGATTATCGAGAGCTAAATCTTATCCGCATGGTGCAGCAGGACAAACTTGTCCCACAGCTGCTCCTGGCTCTCACTGCGCGCCGGATCCTTGAGGATCGTATTGGGGATAGGGCAGACCTTCTGACACGTCGGCGTCTCGTAGTGGCCGACGCACTCCGTACAGCGATCGCTGTCGATCTCATAAACGCTCGCACCCATCGAAATGGCCTCGTTCGGGCATTCGGGTTCGCACATATCGCAGTTTATGCATTTTTTAGTGATCAACAGCGCCATTGGGAAATCTCAGAAGCTACACAAGCAGGGCGGGTATTATACGCCCGATTTCTGCTCAGACCAGTTTTTTCACCAGCGCCTCGCTTTGGCGGATGCGCTCCGGGGCGTGCTCCAGATCCTGCTGCACCAGCGCCATAAACAGCAGGTCGGTGAGCAGCATCTGGGCGCTGGTGGAGGAGATGGC
Source organism: Escherichia sp. ESNIH1 (assembly GCA_002918705.1). GTDB lineage: Bacteria > Pseudomonadota > Gammaproteobacteria > Enterobacterales > Enterobacteriaceae > Pseudescherichia. The sequence goes on from PQKR01000002.1 coordinate 25,123, forward strand.
GGCGCTGCGGGTAGCCTGCTCTTCAGCAATAGTGTAAAGGCAGCGGGTCGAGCGCTGCTGTAAGGCGTTAGGGGAGAAGCCGGTAATGGCAAGGATCTTTGCCCCAACGCGAAAGGCCTCATCCGCCGCCATGTTGATCTCCCGCCGTTCACCGGTATAGGAGATAGCCAGCAGCAGGTCGCTGCTCTCCATCGCCTGCGCTGTCGCCAGCAGAGCATGCATATCCTGCTCGACCACGGCGTGCAAACCAATCTTCATCAGCTTCCAGCCAAAATTTCGCGCCACCAGCCCGGAGGCGCCGATGCCGGTCAACACGATACGCCGCGCATCGCGCAGCATGATCACGCTCTCCTGCAGCTTATCCTCGGTATTCACATCAAGGGTGGCGTTCATGGCGCTCACCTTCTCGTGGATCAGCTTCTCGCCTACCACGCGCAGGGGATCGTCGCCGCGGATCTGGTTATGCACCGGAACGGAGTGGGGCGTTGGCGTACTGACCAGCGCTTCGCTAATAGCCAGCTTCAGCGCCGGAAACCCTTTAAACCCTAGCTTCTGAGCGAACTTCACCACGCTAGACTGGCTGATCCCCGCCTCGGCGGCCAGCTGCTGTGAACTGAGGTGGCGGGCGCGATCGGGCTGGGCGAGAAGAAAATCCGCCAGCTTTTTATCGCTCTGCGCCAGGCTCGCATAGCGCTGACGGATATGAATCAAACAGTTCATGACAACTCCAGGGGCAAAACGTGACAACGGCAACAAACATCCTGTTCGCAGGCATCAATGAATTATATATTCCATTATACTGCGCGGGACACGAATTAAATATTCAAAAGGTACTGATAATGAATCTTGGCTCACTGGTATCAGAAACGCGAAATTCTGAGACGATGGATCTGGACGCACTTTCGACTATCGAGTTAGTAACCCGTTTTAATCAACAGGATACGCTGGTCGCGCTGGCAGTGAAAGAGACATTGCCAGATGTTGCACGGGCGGTGGATGCTGCCGCGACGGCGCTGAAAGCAGGCGGACGCATCATCTATATGGGCGCAGGCACCAGCGGTCGGCTCGGCGTGTTGGACGCCTCGGAGTGTCCGCCGACCTTTGGCGTCCCGCACGGCCTGGTAATTGGGCTGATCGCCGGTGGCCCAGGCGCGTTGCTGAAAGCGGTGGAGGGGGCTGAAGATAACCCGCAGCTGGGGGAAGAGGACCTGCGCGCGCTGACGCTCGCCCCCCGAGATCTGGTAGTGGGCCTGGCGGCATCCGGACGCACGCCCTACGTTATTGGCGGGCTTAAGTATGCCCATGCGACTGGCTGCACCACGGTAGCTATCTCCTGTAACCCCGGTTCGCCGATAGCTCAGGAGGCGGATATTGCCATCTCGCCGGTCGTGGGGCCAGAAGCATTGACCGGCTCTACCCGCCTCAAGTCCGGCACGGCGCAGAAGCTGGTGCTGAACATGATCTCTACCGGAGCGATGGTTAAGTTTGGCAAGGTCTACCAAAACCTGATGGTCGATATGAAGGCGAGCAATATCAAGCTCATCGACCGTGCCTGCCGGATGGTGGTTGAGGCAACGGGCGTCACGCTGGAGCAGGCGCGCAGCGTACTGGAGCAGACCGGATATGACGTGAAGCCCGCTATTTTGATGGTGCTGACCGGCCTGGACGTGGAGGCTGCCCGCGCCCGGCTCGAGGCGCATCAGGGGTTCTTACGCGCCGCCCTTAATGACTAAGAGGTTCATATGGATAAGTCACTGACGCTGGCAGGCGAGATTTTGCAGGGCATCGGCGGGCAGGGCAACATCCTGCGGCTGGAAAACTGTATGACCCGGGTACGCTTTGAGGTACAGGATGAGGGGCTGCTCAATATCGGCAGGCTGAAAGCGCTCCCGGGAGTCAGCGGCTACGTTAAGCAGGGCGAGCAGCATCAGCTGATCGTCGGGCCAGGAAGAGCGGGACAGGTGGTGGATGCCATGCGTACGCTGGTCAACGAGGAAGAGGCAGCGCCAATCCCGGATGAGATCGCCCGTAATAAGGCCCAGGCGAAAGCGCACTATAAAGCGCCGATGAGCGATGCCCTGCGCATGCTGGCGAACGTTTTTATTCCGTTGATCCCGGCGTTTATCGCCTCCGGCCTGATCACCGGCATTATCAATATCCTCAAGCGACCCGATATTGCGGGTGATATCGCGCTTCACTACCCCAACCTGCTGGGGCTGCTCGGCATCTTTGGCAGCGCCGTGTTTGCGATTATGAACATTCTCGTGGGGGTCAATGCGGCAAAGGTGTTCGGCGGCTCACAGGCGTTAGGCGGGGTGATGGCAGGTATTCTCTCCAGCCCACAGCTGGCGCAGATTACCTTGTTTGGCGAAGCCTTGCAGCCAGGGCGCGGCGGGGTGATCGCCGTGCTGCTGGTGGTTGCCCTGATGTGCTGGTTTGAAAAGCGATTTCGCGAGCGGCTGCCGGGGTCGCTGGAGCTCATTCTTAACCCGCTGCTGACCACGCTGATTACCGGCGCGATTGCGATCGTGGCGCTGCAGCCGCTGGGGGGCTGGATTTCTGACTCCATTGCGCACGGGGCGGGCTGGGCTATCGATCGCGGCGGTCTGCTGGTAGGCGCGGTGCTGGCTGGCACCTTTCTGCCGCTGGTGCTGACCGGCCTGCATCAGGGGCTGGTACCGATCCACGTAGAGCTGGTTCAGGCGCACGGCTTCAACGCTCTACTGCCCATTCTCTCGATGGCGGGCGTTGGTCAGATCGGGGCGGCGCTCGCCGTGCTGTTGAAAACGCGCAACGCCCGGCTAAAAACGGTAATAAAAGGTGCGCTGCCGGTGGGGCTGTTGGGTATTGGCGAGCCGCTGATTTTTGGTGTTACGCTGCCGCTGGGTAAGCCGTTCATCGGCGCCTGCCTGGGCGGTGCGGTGGGCGGGGCGCTTATCTGCTACTGGAAAGTGGCGACGGTCATCACCTTCGGCATTTCCGGTCTACCGCTGGCTTTAACGATTGTTACCGGAAAAGTCACGATCTATCTGTTAGGCTATTTATTGGCTGTCCTCGCCGGGTTCCTCTTTACCTGGCTGTTAGGTTTTAACGATCCAAAGGAGTAGGGTTTGGCAAATAGCGAGCGTCGTGTTGTGTTTTTCGATCTGGATGGAACGCTGCACCAGCAGGATATGTTCGGGACATTTCTGCGGTATCTGCTGCGGCATCAGCCACTCAATGCGCTGCTCGTTCTGCCGCTGCTGCCGGTTATCGGCATTGCGTTACTGGTAAAAGGACGGGCCGCCCGCTGGCCGATGAGCCTGCTGCTGTGGGGATGCACCTTTGGCCATAGCGAGGCGCGGCTCAAGGCGCTGGAAAAGTCGTTTGTAACCTGGTTTCGCGGGCGCGTCACCGCCTTCCCGGTGGTGCAGGATCGGCTGACCCACTATCTCGATGCCTCGGATGCCGATATCTGGCTGATCACCGGCTCGCCGCAGCCGCTGGTGGAGCAGGTCTATTTTGATACCCCCTGGCTACCCCGCGTCAACCTGATCGCCAGCCAGATCCGCCGCAGCCACGGCGGCTGGGTGCTCTCTATGCGCTGTCTCGGGCATGAGAAGGTGGTGCAGCTGGAGCGGAAAATCGGTACGCCGCTGCGGCTCTACAGCGGCTACAGCGACAGCAAGCAGGATAACCCGCTGCTCTACTTCTGCGAACATCGCTGGCGCGTTACGCCCCACGGTGAGCTTCAGCAACTCGAATAGTGTGTGCGTACTTACACCTGTGTATAATGCGCCCCGTTTTGATTACTGGAGTGCTGAGCCGTGTCCGATACTGAATTTACCCACGAATACTGGATGCGCCACGCGCTCTTACTTGCGCAGCGCGCCTGGGATGAAGGGGAAGTTCCGGTGGGGGCGGTGCTGGTGCACAATAACCGCGTTATCGGCGAGGGCTGGAACCGGCCCATTGGCCGCCACGATCCCACCGCCCATGCCGAGATCATGGCCCTGCGTCAGGGGGGGCTGGTGCTGCAAAACTACCGTCTGCTCGATACCACCCTCTACGTCACCCTGGAGCCCTGCGTCATGTGTGCGGGGGCGATGGTTCACGGTCGTATTGGCACCCTGGTGTTTGGCGCGCGGGATCTGAAAACCGGCGCGGCAGGCTCCCTGATGGATGTCCTGCACCATCCTGGGATGAACCACCGGGTAGAGATCGTCGAGGGAGCGCTGCGTGAGGAGTGCTCGGCAATGCTCAGCGACTTTTTCCGCCAGCGTCGGCTGGCGATCAAAGCACAAAAGCAGGCGCGTTAATGCGGCTCAGCGCCCGCTGACGCCTGGTTCAATATCCCCGGCAGCGTAAAGCTCGACTGGCCAAAGGCCTCGGCGGGGGAGAAGGCGCTCAGCGGCATCACGCCATAGCGCGTCTCTGCCAGCTCCTCCTGTGCGACTACCGGATAACTTTGCGCCATCCGCTGCTCGTGAGCGAGCTGCTGCTCCTGCTGTCGGGCTCTCTCCTGCAGATAACCCACCAGGCTAATCTGATACTTGCGGATGTTTTCCACGTAGGCGTAGGCCTCATGTCCGCGGGCGTAGCCGTAGGTCAGCCTGCTGTACCACGCCTTCTGGCTAAGCAGCGGCAGGCGCTGCTTTACGTCAGACCAGCTATCCGGGTTGCCTTTGGTCTTCGCCGTCAGGGCGCGGGCATCAAGCATATGGGCATAGCCCATGTTGTAGGCCGCCAGCGCAAACCAGATCCGCTCCTCCTCGGGCACCGTTGCCGGGACGTGAGCCATCATATCCTGGAGATAGCGCGCCCCGCCGCTGATGCTCTGCTCGGCGTCGGTGCGATCGGTCAGGCCCAGGCTCTGGGCGGTATTTTTGGTCAGCATCATCAGGCCACGCACGCCGGTAGGGGAGGTGGCCTGGGTGTCCCAGTGGGACTCCTGATAAGAGATAGCTGCCAGCAGACGCCAGTCAATTTTCTGGGCGTATTTTTCAAACAGTGGACGCAGGTCAGGCAAGACGCTGTCGATAGCGCGCAGGAAGGCGCGGGTATCAACGTAGTCAAACCCTTTACCGTGGCCGAGGTACTTCTCCTCCAGGCGTGCCAGGGTGCCGTCCTCATTAATTACGTTGAAGAAGTCCAGCATAGCGGCGGAGAGGGCGTTATCGCTGTCCTTCTGGCTGAACCACGCCACCGGCTGCTCGTCGGTAATATCCAGCGCTACCGCCAGCTCGGGATGCACGCGCTGGAAGAGGCTAATAGCTACGGAGTCGGCGATGGTATAGGCCAGCTTCCCCTGGGCAACCTGCAACAGCAGATCGTTAGTGCCCAGCTTCTCATCCACCTTCCAGCTCAGATCCGGGTACTTCTTCTCCTTCAGCGCCTGCAGATCGCTAATGACAACGTGCCCAGGCGCAACGGTCAGCTGGGCATCAGTCACCGTCGCCAGCGTGCGCGGACGCAGGCTGCCTACGCGATAGACCAGCTGCTGGGAGACGGAATAATAGACCGGCCCGCTTTGATAGTGCTTGATGCGCTCGTTGTTATAAACCAGACCGGCCGCCAGCATATCGGCATTGTCGTTATCGAGATCGTCAAACAGCTGGTTGATGTTTTGCCGCACGATGATGCGCAGCTTCACGCCAAGGTAGCTGGCGAACTGCTCGGCCAGCTCATAGTCGAGGCCGGTGGGTTTATCGCTGGTGGCGTTCCAGGTGAGCGGAGAAACCAGGGTGCTGACGCGCAGCTCGCCGCGCGCCTGGATAGCAGCGATGCGGTTTTCGGCTTTACCCGACCACGGGATTGAGGGCCACAGGGCTGCTGCCAGCAGCAGGGTGACAATGCCGATAAGCAGATAATTAAACTTTAATTTTCTCAATGAGTTAATTCTCTGCGTCACCTGACGCCTCAGTCCGCCGTCATTATTATTGAAAAGCATTTGTCCGGAAGTGAGCGGCATTTTGCTTAAGATTGCGGCACTTAGCAACTTATTAGATAATTAGGTCACATCTATTGTTAAAAATTGCGGGCAATTTTATTTCCACGCAAACGGTTTCGTCGACGCGCAGGATTCTCTATAATGACGCCCGTTTTCCCCCTGGCGCATTCTTACAGCGTCATCGACGCGCTAAAGACGAGAGACTTATGATGGAAATTCTGCGTGGTTCGCCTGCACTGTCTGCATTCCGTATCAACAAACTGCTGGCACGCTTTCAGGCAGCCGCCCTCCCGGTAAGCAACATTTACGCTGAGTATGTCCATTTCGCTGACCTCAACGCTCCTCTAAATGCCGATGAACACGCCCAGCTCGGCCGCCTGCTGACCTACGGCCCGCGCCTGAGCAGCCACGCCCCCACTGGCAAACTGCTGCTGGTGACGCCGCGTCCGGGGACCATCTCTCCCTGGTCTTCAAAAGCAACGGATATCGCCCACAACTGCGGCCTGACGCAGATTGCCCGCCTTGAGCGCGGCGTCGCCTGGTACGTTGAGGCGTCGACCCTGAGCGCAGCGCAGTGGCAGGCGGTGGCCGCCGAGCTGTATGACCGCATGATGGAGACGACCTTTGATGCGCTGGAAGACGCGGAGAAACTCTTTGCCCACCATCAGCCCGCGCCGGTAGAGAGCGTGGACATGCTGGGGCAGGGCCGTGCAGCGCTGGTGGAGGCTAACCAGCGTCTGGGTCTCGCGCTGGCGGAAGACGAAATTGATTACCTGTTCGATGCCTTCACTACCCTCGGGCGCAACCCGAACGACATCGAGCTTTACATGTTCGCCCAGGCGAACTCCGAACACTGCCGGCATAAAATCTTCAACGCCGACTGGGTGATCGACGGCGAGCAGCAGCCGAAATCGCTGTTTAAGATGATTAAAAACACCTTTGAGAAAACCCCGGATCACGTGCTGTCTGCCTATAAAGACAACGCGGCGGTGATGGAAGGCTCAGAGGTCGGGCGCTTCTTCGCCGATAGCGAAGCGGGCCGCTACGATTTCCATCAGGAGCCTACCCATATTCTGATGAAGGTCGAGACCCACAACCACCCGACGGCGATCTCGCCGTGGCCGGGCGCGGCAACCGGCTCCGGCGGTGAGATCCGTGACGAAGGCGCAACCGGACGCGGCGCGAAGCCGAAAGCGGGCCTGGTGGGCTTCTCGGTCTCTAACCTGCGTATTCCGGGTTTTGAACAGCCGTGGGAAGAGGATTTCGGCAAGCCGGATCGTATCGTTACCGCGCTGGATATCATGACCGACGGCCCGCTGGGCGGCGCGGCATTCAACAACGAATTTGGCCGTCCGGCGCTGACCGGCTACTTCCGTACCTACGAAGAGAGGGTCAACAGCCACAACGGCGAAGAGCTGCGCGGCTACCATAAGCCGATCATGCTGGCGGGCGGTATCGGTAACATCCGTGCCGACCATGTGCAGAAGGGCGAAATTACCGTTGGCGCGAAGCTGGTGGTGCTCGGCGGCCCGGCGATGAATATCGGTCTTGGCGGCGGGGCGGCTTCGTCAATGGCGTCCGGCCAGTCCGATGCCGACCTCGACTTTGCCTCCGTCCAGCGCGACAACCCGGAGATGGAGCGCCGTTGCCAGGAGGTGATCGATCGCTGCTGGCAGTTGGGCGATGCCAACCCCATTCTGTTTATCCACGACGTTGGCGCAGGCGGTCTCTCTAACGCCATGCCGGAGCTGGTAAGCGACGGCGGCCGCGGCGGCCGTTTCGACCTGCGCAGCATCCTGAGCGATGAGCCGGGCATGAGCCCGCTGGAGATCTGGTGTAACGAATCGCAAGAGCGCTATGTGATGGCGGTGGCCGCCGATCAGATGGCGCTGTTCGATGCCCTCTGCCGCCGTGAGCGCGCCCCTTACGCCGTTATCGGCGAAGCGACCGAAGAGCGCCACCTGAGCCTCACCGACAGCCACTTCGACAATCAGCCTATCGACCTGCCGCTGGACGTTCTGCTCGGTAAAACGCCGAAGATGACCCGTGACGTCGAATCGCTGAAGGCCGCCGGAGAAGCTTTCGACCTGCAGGGCATTACCGTGGCCGACGCGGTTAACCGCGTGCTGCACCTGCCTGCGGTAGCAGAGAAAACCTTCCTGGTGACCATCGGCGACCGTACCGTCACCGGCATGGTCGCCCGGGATCAGATGGTTGGCCCGTGGCAGATCCCGGTAGCCAACTGCGCGGTGACCACCGCCAGCCTCGACAGCTACTACGGCGAAGCGATGTCCATCGGGGAGCGCTCTCCGGTGGCGCTGCTGGACTTTGCCGCCTCCGCCCGTCTGGCAGTCGGTGAAGCGCTGACCAACGTGGCCGCCACGCAGATTGGCGATATCAAACGTATCAAGCTCTCCGCGAACTGGATGGCCGCAGCGGGTCATCCGGGTGAGGACGCCGGTCTCTATGAGGCGGTGAAAGCCGTGGGTGAGGAGCTGTGTCCGGCCCTCGGTCTGACCATCCCGGTGGGTAAAGACTCGATGTCGATGAAAACCCGCTGGCAGGAGGGGAGCGAGCAGCGCGAAATGACCTCGCCGCTGTCGCTGGTGATCACCGCGTTTGCCCGCGTCGAGGACGTGCGCCACACCGTGACGCCGCAGCTCTCTACCGACGATAACGCTCTGCTGCTGATCGACCTTGGCAAGGGCCATAACGCGCTGGGTGCGACGGCGCTGGCACAGGTCTACCGCCAGCTGGGCGATAAACCGGCCGACGTCCGCGACGTGCATCAGCTGAAGGGCTTCTACGATGCCATACAGGCGTTGGTGGCGGCACGTAAACTGCTGGCCTACCACGACCGCTCTGACGGCGGCCTGCTGGTGACTCTCGCCGAGATGGCCTTCACCGGCCACTGCGGTATCGAAGCCGATATCGCCGCGCTGGGCAGTGACCGTCTGGCCGCGCTGTTTAACGAGGAGCTGGGGGCGGTGATCCAGGTCCGTGCCGAGGATCGTGATGCGGTGGAGAACATCCTCAGCGCCCACGGCCTGGCCGACTGCGTACACTACCTGGGTCGTGCCGTCGCAGGCGATCGCTTCGTGATCACCGCCAGCGACCAGGCCGTGTTCAGCGAAAGCCGCACCACGCTGCGTATGTGGTGGGCAGAGACGACCTGGCAGATGCAGCGCCTGCGTGATAACCCGGCCTGTGCCGACCAGGAGCATAACGCCAAGGCGCAGGATAACGATCCGGGCCTCAACGTGAAGCTCTCCTTCGACATCAACGAAGACGTCGCTGCGCCCTATATTGCTACCGGTGCACGACCGAAAGTGGCCGTTCTGCGTGAGCAGGGGGTTAACTCCCATGTGGAGATGGCGGCAGCCTTCCACCGGGCGGGCTTTGACGCCATTGACGTCCACATGAGCGACCTGCTGGCAGGCCGTACCTCGCTGGAGAGCGCCCACGCGCTGGTAGCATGCGGCGGCTTCTCCTACGGGGACGTGCTGGGGGCGGGTGAGGGCTGGGCGAAATCGATCCTCTTCAATGAGCGCGTACGCGACGAGTTCGAAACCTTCTTCCACCGTCCGCAGACCCTGGCCCTGGGCGTCTGTAACGGCTGCCAGATGATGTCCAACCTGCGCGAGCTGATCCCAGGCAGCGAGCTGTGGCCGCGCTTTGTGCGTAACGTCTCCGAGCGCTTCGAAGCGCGCTTTAGCCTGGTGGAAGTCACGCAAAGCCCGTCGCTGCTGCTGCAGGGGATGGTTGGCTCGATGATGCCGATTGCGGTTTCCCACGGTGAAGGCCTGGTGGAAGTGCGTGACGATGCGCACCTTGCCCAGTTGGAGAGCAAAGGTCTGGTGGCGCTGCGCTATGTCGATAACTTCGGTAAGGTGACTGAGACCTACCCGGCAAACCCGAACGGCTCGCCGAACGGTATCACTGCGGTGACCAGCGAAAGCGGACGCGTGACCATCATGATGCCGCACCCGGAGCGCGTGTTCCGCACCGTGGCAAACTCCTGGCACCCGGAAAACTGGGGCGAGGATAGCCCGTGGATGCGTATTTTCCGCAATGCGCGTAAGCAGCTGGGTTAATCGCAGCACGCCGCTGTCGCAAAATCACGACAGCGGCAAAATGAGATGTCGTCAATTGGCGACATCTAATTAATTGATTTTAAATGTTTTATTTTTGGTGCTTTTGTGGTGTTGCCAATTGGCGACACTTTGCTTAAATAGAGCGCAAAAATGATGCAGTTCACAAAATAATAAATAGCATTACAAACATAGAGTTACGTAATAATAATATACATTGGCATAACTTGTGCATATAATAGCGCAGTGGCTCATTCACCTTCTTATGTCAGCCCCTTCGGGACGCGCTACATAAACCCTGGAATGACGCACAAACAGGTGCCTGCCGTCTCACTTCTGATCATAGCGTTGCTATTTCAGGCCCGGGGCGAAACGTCGAGTAAGGCACCGCCTATTCCATGATAATGCCGGGTTTTTACCCGGCATTATTGTTTTTAGTCTTCCCCCATCCCTCATCCTCAGCTAGCATTCCGGTAAATCCTTTCTTCACGAGAATAACGCGTTGAAACGCTGGCCTGCATTTCCCCGCTCCCTGCGACAGCTTGTCATCATGGCGTTTTTGCTGGTTCTGCTGCCGCTGCTGGTGCTGGCCTGGCAGGCGTGGCAAAGCCTGAATACGCTCAGCGCCCAGGCGGCGCGCACCAACCGCACCACGCTTATTGACGCCCGTCGCAGCGAGGCGATGACCAACGCGGCGCTGGAGATGGAGCGCAGCTACCGGCAGTACTGCGTGCTTGACGATCCCACCCTGGCGCGGGTCTATCAGAGCCAGCGCAAACGCTACAGCGACATGCTTGATGCCCACGCCGACGTGCTGCCAGACGAGAAGCTCTATCAGGCGCTACGTGACGATCTCAACGCTCTGGCTCAGCTACAGTGCCACAACAGCGGCCCTGCGCAGGCGGCCTCTGCCAGCCTTGAAGCCTTCGCCGCCGCCAATACCGAAATGGTGCAAACCACCCGTAAGGTGGTATTTACCCGCGGGCAGCAGCTCCAGCAAGAGATTGCCGCTCGCGGCCAGTTCTTTGGCTGGCAGGCGCTGCTGCTCTTTCTGGTTAGCCTGGCGCTGGTACTGCTCTTTACCCGCATGATCATCGGCCCGGTGAAGGGCATTGAGCGGATGATCAACCGGCTGGGGGCAGGGCAGTCGTTGAACAGCCGGGTGGCCTTTAAGGGGCCGCGCGAGCTGCGCTCCGTTGGCGAGCGCATCATCTGGCTCAGCGAGCGGCTGGCATGGCTGGAGTCCCAGCGCCATCAGTTTCTGCGCCATATCTCCCATGAGCTGAAAACCCCGCTGGCCAGCATGCGCGAAGGCACCGAGCTGCTGGCCGATGAGGTGGTCGGGCCGCTGACGGCGGAGCAAAAAGAGGTGGTGGAAATTTTGGACGGCAGCAGCCGCAATCTACAAAAGCTGATTGAGCAGCTGCTGGATTATAACCGCAAGCTGGCCGATGGGGCGGTGGAGCTGGAGACGGTCGCTATCGCGCCGCTGATCGAGACGGTGATCTCCGCTCACAGTTTACCGGCACGGGCTAAAATGATGCATACGGAGGTCGCGCTGAAGGCGGACAGCTGTCTGGCGGAGCCGGTGCTTTTACTGAGCGTACTGGATAATCTCTACTCTAACGCGGTGCACTATGGCACTGAATCCGGTAACATTCTTATTCACAGCTATCCGCACGGCACGCGTTTGCGTATAGAGGTCACCAATACCGGTACGCCCATTCCGCAGGCCGAGCGGGAGATGATTTTCGAACCTTTCTATCAGGGAAGCCACCAGCGAAAAGGCGCGGTAAAAGGCAGCGGGCTGGGTCTGAGCATCGCCAGGGACTGTATTCTGCGCATGCAGGGTGAACTGCAGCTGGTCACCAGCGATGAATCGGGCGTCTGTTTTCGCATTGAGCTGCCGCTTGCTGGATCGGATAAAAGCTAATTGAATCTATATCAGGTAACTATGTCGCATATTATGAATCGCGTTGTGAAAATGATTTCGCAGCATTCCGCGTTGCCTGTCGGCTTATCATGCCTGCTGCTGGCGGGTTGCGCAGCGGACGCGCCTGTTAAGCCGGTAAATAAAGTTCAGGAAGAGAAGCTTCCCCAGCGCCAGCTGGCCGATTTTCTGTCCACGCCCTGTGATAACGTCTGGTCGCTGACCGGTCAGGCCGTGGAGTCGAATCCGCTCTACTGGCTGCGCGGCATGGACTGCGCGGAGCGCCTTTCGCCGGTGATGGCCCGCGCCGAAGCTAAGCGCTGGCCGGATGATACCTGGCAGGCTACCTTCAAACGCGGCATCCTGCTGGCCAATGCCAAAATCACGCCGATAGAGAGACGCGCTTTTACCACGCGAATGGATACCCTCAGCCCACAGCTGCCAATGCAGGTCCGTACCCTGTTCCAGGTGTGGCGCGACGGCCAGGCGACGCAGCTCCAGCTCGCGGAAGAGCGTTCGCGCTATGCCAAGCTCCAGCAGTCGCGGGACAGCGATCTGGAGGCGTTACGCCAGCAGCAACAGCATCTGCGCGAGGAGCTGGAGACCACCTCGCGCAAGCTGGAGAACTTAACCGACATTGAGCGGCGGCTCTCAACACGCAAACCTGGCGGGGCGGAGATCCCCGACAGCACCCGTCCGGCGCAGCCGGATGCCCAACAGGAGGATGTTAAGCCATGACGCCGCGTAAACCTGCCCATCTGCTGCTGGTGGATGACGATCCCGGCCTGCTGAAGCTGCTGGGCCTGCGCCTGACCAGCGAAGGCTACAGCGTGGTGACTGCCGAAAGCGGCCAGGAGGGGCTGCGCGTGCTGGCGCGGGAGAAGGTCGATCTGGTGATCAGCGACCTGCGGATGGATGAGATGGACGGCATGCAGCTGTTTGCCGAGATCCAGCGCGTTCAGCCGGGCATGCCGGTGATCATCCTCACCGCCCACGGCTCTATTCCCGACGCCGTTGCTGCTACCCAGCGGGGCGTGTTTGGCTTTCTTACCAAGCCGGTGGACAAAGACGCGCTCTATAAAGCCATCGACGATGCGCTGGAGCATGCGGCACCCGCCAGCGACGAGGCGTGGCGGGAGAATATTATTACCCGTAGCCCGGTAATGCTGCGCCTGCTGGAGCAGGCCCACATGGTGGCCCAGTCCGACGTTAGCGTGCTGATCAGTGGCCAGAGCGGAACCGGCAAGGAGATCCTTGCCCAGGCGATCCACAACGCCAGCCCGCGGGGCAAAAATGCCTTTATTGCCATCAACTGCGGCGCGCTGCCGGAGCAGCTGCTGGAGTCGGAGCTGTTTGGTCACGCGCGCGGGGCGTTTACCGGCGCGGTCAGCAGCCGGGAAGGGCTGTTCCAGGCGGCGGAGGGCGGTACGCTGTTTCTCGATGAGATTGGCGATATGCCTATCCCGCTGCAGGTCAAACTGCTGCGGGTACTGCAGGAGCGCAAGGTGCGACCGCTGGGCAGCAATCGCGATATCGATATCGACGTGCGCATTATCTCCGCGACCCACCGCGATCTGCCCAAGGCGATGGAGCGGGGCGAGTTCCGCGAAGATCTCTTTTACCGCCTGAATGTGGTCAGCCTGAAGATCCCGGCGCTGGTGGAGCGAGCGGAGGATATCCCCCTGCTGGCCAACCATCTCCTGCGGCTGGCCGCCAGTCGCCATAAACCGTTTGTGCGGGCCTTCTCTACCGACGCCATGAAGCGGTTGATGACCGCCTCGTGGCCGGGTAACGTGCGCCAGCTGGTGAACGTCATTGAGCAGTGCGTGGCGCTCACCTCCTCGCCGGTGATCAGCGATGCGCTGGTGGAGCAGGCGCTGGAGGGTGAGAACACCGCGCTGCCGACCTTTGCCGACGCCCGGAACCAGTTTGAGCTTAACTATCTGCGCAAGCTGCTGCAGATCACCAAGGGCAACGTGACGCACGCGGCGCGCATGGCCGGGCGTAACCGCACCGAGTTTTATAAGCTGCTTTCACGTCACGAGCTGGACGCCAACGACTTTAAAGAGTAGGCCGCACACGCACGTGAAATATGGTAGTGTGAGCAATCGATTACGAGCTGCTGACAGGCAAAAGAATTAGGGGATCACCGTGAAAAAGATTGATGCGATTATTAAACCTTTCAAGCTGGATGATGTGCGTGAAGCGCTGGCGGAAGTCGGCATTACCGGAATGACCGTCACCGAGGTGAAAGGCTTTGGTCGCCAGAAGGGCCACACCGAGCTGTATCGTGGCGCGGAGTACATGGTAGATTTTCTGCCGAAGGTAAAAATTGAGATCGTAGTGACCGACGATATCGTCGATACCTGCGTGGATACCATTATCCGCACAGCGCAGACCGGGAAAATCGGCGACGGTAAGATTTTCGTTTTCGACGTGGCGCGCGTAGTGCGTATCCGTACCGGCGAAGAGGACGACGCGGCTATCTAATCGCCCGCAGGCTTACCCCAGCCCCCATTTTACGGGCCGGGGTAAGCGAGATCTTAGAGAACCTTGTGCGGACCGAAGCACTCGTAGTGGATGCGATCGGCATCAACGCCCAGGGCAATCAACTGCTTCGCCGCGAACTGCATAAAGGCGACCGGGCCGCAGAGATAGCACTGCATCGTCGGGTCGCTAAACGCCCCCTCCAACTTGCTTAAATCCATCAGCCCTTCGCTATTAAAGCGTGCTGCGTTGCGATCTGCCTCAGTGGGAATACGATACCAGGTGTGCGCCTGGAAGTGCGGCAGCGTGCTGCCCAGGGCGGCAACTTCATCTTCAAAGGCGTGTACCTCGCCGCTCTCAGCGGCATGGAACCAATTCACCTGGCCTGGATGCTGCGCGCTGGCAAGGGTGTCCAGCATCGCCAGCATCGGGGTCTGACCTACGCCAGCAGAGATCAGCGTTACCGGGGCCTGCGGCGGGACGTCGAGGAAGAAGTCACCTGCCGGAGAAGCCAGCTGGACCACATCGCCCACGCGCGCTTCGTCGTGCAGCCAGTTGGAAACCTGGCCGCCAGGCTCACGCTTCACGGCGATGCGATACCCTTTACCATCGGCCTTGCGGGTCAGGGAGTACTGGCGGATCTCCTGGTGGGGGAAACCCTCCGGTTTCAGCCAGACGGCGAGATACTGGCCCGGGCGGTACTCGGCTACTGGCTGACCGTCGACCGGCTCAAATTCAATGCTGGTGATCAGCGCGCTGCGCGGCGTTTTGGCCACTATGCGGAAGGCGCGGGTGCCCTCCCAGCCGCCGGGCTGCGTAGCATGCGCTTCATACAGCTCGGCTTCACGGTTGATGAACACGCCCGCCAGCACGCCGTAGGCTTTGCCCCACGCCTCCAGCACCTCCTGACCTGGGCTATAAAGCTCATCAAGGGTGGCCAGCAGATGTTCACCGACGATGTTGTACTGGTCAGGTTTGATCTGGAAGCTGGTGTGCTTCTGGGCAATCTTCTCAACCGCAGGCAGCAGCGCCGGGAGGTTCTCAAGATTGCTGGCATAGGCGGCAATGGCGTTAAACAGCGCTTCACGCTGGTCACCGTTGCGCTGGTTGCTCATGTTGAAAATCTCTTTCAGCTCCGGGTTGTGCTTAAACATGCGGTCATAGAAATGCGCCGTCAGCTTCGGGCCGGTCTCAACAAGTAGAGGGATAGTGGATTTTACGGTTGCGATAGTTTGAGCGTCGAGCATTGCCTTATCCTTAATGATTTTTTCTATAAGTTGTATTTTAAATGCATCTTATAAAAGTTCCCCTGTATTGTAAATGGTTAATAGCGTATTTCCGCTGTGTTGTAATGTCATGAAAAATTTGCACGATAAACCTGAAAAGAAATCGTGATTCTGGAGGTGGGTGCATATCCGACAAACCCTTACGCCACGCGGAGCCAATCGTTTGCGTAAAAACCCATGTCAAGACCTGTTATCAGAAAATGGATCGGTTATACTGGTCGCCGTTGCCCCGAGGGCCATTGAAAATTACCGTTAGCTGAGTCAGGAGATGCGGATGTTAAAGCGTGAAATGAACATTGCCGATTATGATGCCGAACTGTGGCAGGCGATGGAGCAAGAGAAAGTACGTCAGGAAGAGCACATTGAGCTGATCGCCTCCGAAAACTACACCAGCCCGCGCGTCATGCAGGCCCAGGGTTCTCAGCTGACTAACAAATATGCCGAAGGCTATCCGGGCAAACGCTACTACGGCGGCTGCGAATACGTTGATGTGGTTGAGCAGCTGGCTATCGACCGTGCCAAAGCGCTGTTTGGCGCTGATTACGCGAACGTGCAGCCGCACTCTGGCTCCCAGGCTAACTTCGCGGTCTACACTGCACTGCTGCAGCCGGGTGATACCGTGCTGGGGATGAACCTGGCGCAGGGCGGTCACCTGACTCACGGCTCCCCGGTTAACTTCTCCGGCAAACTGTACAACATCATCCCTTACGGTATTGATGAGTCCGGTAAAATTGATTACGAAGACATGGCGAAGCAGGCTAAAGAGCACAAGCCGAAGATGATCATCGGTGGTTTCTCTGCTTATTCCGGTATCGTTGACTGGGCAAAAATGCGTGAAATTGCCGACAGCATCGGCGCTTACCTGTTCGTTGATATGGCGCACGTTGCGGGGCTGATTGCCGCAGACGTTTATCCGAACCCGGTTCCGCACGCGCACGTTGTAACCACCACCACCCACAAAACCCTGGCGGGCCCGCGTGGCGGCCTGATCCTTGCTAAAGGCGGTGATGAAGAGCTGTACAAAAAACTGAACTCCGCTGTCTTCCCAAGCGCGCAGGGCGGCCCGCTGATGCACGTTATCGCGGCAAAAGCGGTTGCGCTGAAAGAAGCGATGGAGCCAGAGTTCAAGGTTTACCAGCAGCAGGTTGCCAAAAATGCCAAAGCGATGGTGGAGGTGTTCCTGAACCGTGGCTACAAAGTGGTATCTGGCGGTACTGAAAACCACCTGTTCCTGCTGGATCTGGTTGATAAGAACCTGACCGGTAAAGAAGCTGACGCTGCCCTGGGCCGCGCCAACATCACCGTCAACAAAAACAGCGTACCAAACGATCCGAAGAGCCCGTTTGTGACCTCCGGTATCCGTATCGGTTCTCCGGCTGTAACTCGCCGCGGCTTTAAAGAAGCGGAAGTGAAAGAGCTGGCTGGCTGGATGTGTGACGTTCTGGACAACATCAACGACGAAGCGGTTATTGAAAGCACTAAACAGAAAGTGCTGGCTATCTGCGCCCGCTTCCCGGTTTATGCATAATCCTTTATGGATGTGAAAAAAGGCCGCTGATGCGGCCTTTTTTTTGTCAGGTCATGCACTAGCCTGTAGGCCCGGCAAGCATCGCGCCGCCGGGCGTATCATTACTCGCGACAAACGCCGGGCGGCGCTTCGCTTGCCCAGCCTACAAAACCCTGCAACAGTACTGGTCTGTAGATATATTACCGCTGGCCGCGCAGCGTAACGCCCACGTCGCCGCCGGGATGCACCGCCAGCAGGCTCTCTTTCGAATAGCCGCTCTCACTCATCAGGCAGGCGCAGGCAGCATCGAAAATCGCCAGCGCCAGCACGATGGAGGTGGTTGCCAGCATATTCAGCGGATCGATCTCGCGCTGCACGCCGGTGGAGATCACCAGCCGGGAGGCGCGAGCAATTGCTGAATCGGCGTTCTCGGTCACGCTGACCAGCGGCACGCTGCGGGCCGCAAGTCCAGGCAGCAGTCGCGTTAGCTCGTCGGAGTTACCGCCGCGGGAGAGCATGATCATCAGGTCGTCGGCGCGTAAAAAGCCCAGATCGCCATGCGCCGCATCGGTGGCGTTCAGGTAGATCGCCGGGCGCTCCACGCAGGCCAGCATATGGGCAATTTTACGCGCCGCAATGCCGGAGGTGCCTACGCCGGTGACCACAATCTTGCCTTTGCAGCCGCGCAGCTCGGCCAGCAGCGCCTCCCACTGCGGCTCGCTAAGGTGCTGACCCAGCCCGGCCAGCGCCTCGCTATAGATACTCCAGGCGGCGATGGCCTGCTGCCATGATTGACTCATGCTCCCTCCTGCATCAGCTGACGGTACTTCATGTGATCTTCGTACATCGCATGGAACACCTTGTACTTGCGGTCATAGTACTGCTTGATCTTATTGGTCTGCGGCGTGACGGTCTTACCGATCCGGCTCATGGCCGACATCGCCTCCGGGAAGGTCTCGAAAACGCCCGCCGCAAGGGTGCCCATCATCGCGCCGCCGAGCAGCATCGCTTCGCTCTCCTCCGGCAGCAGCATGGCGCAGCCGGTGGCGTTAGCGTGCTCCTGGACAAAGATTGGGTTCTTGGTGCCGCCGCCGCTGGCCATAATGGTATCGATGGTGTAGCCAGTTTGGTTCATGGTCTCAATAATATGCCGGGTACCGAGGGCAATCGCCTGGATGGTCGCCAGGTATTGCAGAGCCATATCCTCCGGCGTGCGGGAGAGTTTCAGGCCGCTAATCACGCCGGTTAAGGTTGGATTCGCCCGCGGTGAGCGGTTGCCGTGGAAGTAAGGGAGAATATGGATATCGCGGGTCAGGAAAGCGATATTCTCCGGCTCGCCCGCCATTTTGCGCAGCAGGGCATTCAGCACTTCATAGATGGTCTGCCCCTGGGTTTTCGCCTGCGCCAGCAGGGTTTCGTAGCAGGGGTGGGACTGAATGATATGGTCGATCAGCGCCCCGGTCGCCGACTGACCGCCCTCGTTGAGCCAATAGTCCGGCAGCACCGCCGAGTAGTAAGGGCCCCAGACGCCGCCGATAAAGCGCGGCTGCTGGGAGATGGCCATATGCCCCGTCGAAGTGCCGCCAATCAGCGCCACGCGGCGATCGAAATCTGCCACTTCGCCAGAGACGCCGCTTGCTCCCAGGGTGCCGAGAGTGCCCGCGTGGGCGTCGATGATCGATACGCTCACCGCCGTGCCGGGGATCAGTCCCATCTCGCTGGCGGCGCGCTGCGTCAGGCCGTGACCGAGCGGTTCACCCATCGTTTTAACGTAGCGGCCAATCTTCTCCGCGTCGTGCTCGAGCAGATCCTCCAGCCCAATCTGGCGGAAATAGCTGCCGTCCCACTTATCTTCGTGACCCATATAGGTCCATTTACAGACGGTAGAGCAGAGCGAACGCGTATCGTCGCCCGTGGCACGCCAGGTCAGGAAATCCGGCAGGTCAAAATAGTAGCCCGCATTAGCCCAGGTATTCGGCATGTGCTGCTTCAGCCATAGCAGCTTCGGAGTCTGCATCTCCGGGGAGATGATCCCGCCGACGTAGTCCAGCACCCGGTGGTGCAGGGCGTTGATGCGGTCGGCCTGAGTAATGGCCCGGTGATCCATCCAGACGATAATGTTCTGCTCGCTGCGCCCGGAGGGGCTGATAGTCAGCGGCTTACCCTCTTTATCCAGCACCACCAGCGAGCAGGTCGCGTCGAACCCCAGCCCTTTCACCTGAATGGGATTGATATCCGCCTGGTTGACCGCGTCGCGTACCGCGTTGCACACCATCTGCCAGATATTGTCGGAGGACTGCTCAACGAAATCAGCCTGCGGACGATACATTTCAATGGCCCGGCTGGCCTGGCTGACCATTCTGCCGTTAAGATCAAACACGCCCGCCCGGGCGCTCCCTGTCCCTACATCCACACCAATGAAGTAACTCGCCATAATTTGTTCTCCTGACATCAGGCTTTACGATTCTGTAATGCGATAAAGAGGATCAGCACGGCGCCCCACAGCGCCATCGTCAGATAGCTGCTGATCCCCAGCAGGTTAAAGCCGCTTTCCAGCATCTGCAGCACGACGAGGGCCAGCACCAGGCCGACGATGCGGCCAAATCCGCCGTCGGGGTTAATGCCGCCCAGCACCGAGGCGAGAATGGTCACCAGCAGATAGGATTCGCCATAGCCCGCCTTTGCCGAGTTAAATTTCGCCATCATCAAAATGGCGGCAACCCAGCCGAGCAGGGCGGAGATGACATATACCGCAATCTGCACGCGGACGGTATTCACGCCGCTGTAGCGTGTGGCCTGCTCGTTGGAGCCTACCAGGTAGAGGCTGCGCCCGAGGGTGGTGTGCTCCAGCAGAACCCACAGCAGTACCGCTACGAGTAAAAAGAGCAGCAGCGCCACGGGGATGCCCACCACGGTGGCATTGCCCAGGAACTGGATCGCTGCTGGGAAACCGGAGATCACCGTCCCGTTAGAGAGCAAAATATTGAGGCCGGAGATCAGCGTCATGGTGCCGAGCGTGGCGAGGATCGGCGAGACCCCTACCCAGGCGATCAGCGCCCCGTTCAGGGTGCCGATCGCCACCGCGACCGCCGCCCCAGCCAGCAGGGCCAGCGCCAGGAAAAGTGGATTATCAGGATGGCTGACGATCACCGCCGCCATCACCAGCGAGCAGGCGTTAGCCCCGGCGATAATCGACAGATTAATGCCGCCGGTGAGCATGGTAATACCCATCCCCAGCGCCAGCATGCCAAGGATCGGCAGCTGCGAGGTGATGGACTGGAAGTTAGCGACGCTAAAGAAGCGGCTGCCCAGCAGCGCCGAGAAGACCACGGCAACGACGATAATGATCACGCACTGCAGGCGGATGATGGCATCACCGGGTAAGAGTCGTGCTATTGCTTTCATCTCAAAGCTCCCTTGCAAGTTTGCGTTTTTCATTCCAGGCCGTGGCGCTGATGCTGACCAGGATAATGACGCCGCTGAATACGGTGTGCCAGTAAGAGGAGACGCTCAGCAGCGTCAGGCCGTTTTGCAGAAACGCCAGCAGGACCACCCCAAGCAGCGTGCCGGTTAAGGTGCCGCGTCCACCGCTCATGCTGGTGCCGCCCAGCACTACCGCCGCCAGCACCGTTAGCTCATAACCAAGCAGCGAGTTGGGGGCAACGGACTGGGTGATCTGCGCCTGCACCACGGCGGCGACGCCGGCGAGGACGCCCATGTAGCCGTAGACGTAGAAGTGCAGCTTTACCAGATTCAGACCCAGACGCGAGGCCGCGTCGCGGTTGCCGCCCATAGCGTAGATCTGGCGGCCAAGACGGGTAAAGTTCATCAGCACGGCGGTGAAAATAATGACCGCGACCAGGCAGAGCAGGGGCAGGGTAAGACCGTAGTCATAGCCGTCGGCGGCGGTAAACGACAGCCAGTTGATGCCGTTCATAAACCAGTCCGGGAAGCCGTACAGCCAGGTGCCTTTGGTGGCATAAACCAGCAGACCATAGTAGACGTTGAGCGTGGCGATGGTAATGATAATCGCCGGAACCCGCAGCCAGTAAACCAGAAAACCGTTGATCAGCCCGAGCAGCAGCCCGACGACCATAGCCAGCGCCAGCGCGAGGGCAAAGTTACCGCCGTGGGCGATCACCCAGCTTGCCATTGCATACTGGGCAATGGCGGTCATGGCCGGGAAGGAGATGTCGATCCCGCCGGAGATCAGCACCACGAACAGGCCGCAGGCGAGGATCCCGAGGATCGCGTAGCTGGTGGCGACGTCCGTCAGGTTGCCCAGCGAGAAAAATTCGTCGGTGCTGATGCTCAGGCCGACGGCCAGCGCCACGACCAGCAGCCCGAGCCAGAACTCATGTTGCCCGACTAAGCGGGAAAGTCTGTTATTCATGGATCACCTCGACCACTTCAGCAATCTCCTGTTCCGTACAGCGATGCGGATTAAACTCTGCGACCAGCTTGCCCCGGCGCATGACCAGTACGCGGTGGCTGTTATAATAGGCTTCCGGGATCTCATCGCAGATCATCAACACCGCCATCCCCTGTTCCGCCAGGTCGCGGGCAATCTGGTAGATGCCCTCTTTATTGGCGATATCCACCCCAACGGTGGGCGAGTCGAGGATCAGAATGCGCGGATCCGTCGCGACCCATTTCGCAATGGCGATCCGCTGGGCGTTACCGCCGGAAAGGGTTTTCACCGGCAGATGCGGATCGGAGACCTTGATATTCAGGTTACGGATCAGATCGGCGACCAGCTTTTTCGCTTTGCCATGATCCAGCATGCCGCTACGGGTATGCAGCTTGTCGTACACCGTGACGATGGTGTTGTCGTAGATCGACTGCTCCATGATCAGCCCCTGAGTCAGACGATCCTCTGAGACGTAGCCGATCCCATGCTTAATGGCGTCATGGTTATTGCGAAGCCGGACCGGCTTGCCGTTGATGCGCATCTCTCCGCTCTCCGGGTGGGTCATGCCGAACAGGCTTAGACACAGCTCGGTTCGCCCGGCACCCAGCAGACCGACGATGGAGACAATCTCGCCGCTGCGCAGCGACAGATTGATGTTCTGGTATTTACCCCGGCGGCTTAAGTTACGCAGCTCCAGCATCGGCTCCTGATCGGCAGAGGGTTTTTCCGGCAGCGGGCTGTAGTGGAAACGCTGGCCGGTCATCAGGAACGCCAGCTCGTGGCTGTCGAGCTGGCTGGCCGGGTAGGTACCCACCAGCTTGCCGTCGCGCATAACGCTGATGCGATCCGCTACTTCCATTACTTCGTCGAGACGGTGACTAACAAATACCACGCAGATCCCGGCGGCTTTCAGTTCGTTGACTACCCGCAGCAGGCCGTTTACCTCCTGGCGGGTGAGGGAGGCGGTTGGCTCATCCATAATCACCAGCCGGGCGTCGGCGGCGATAGCGCGGCAAATCGCCACCAGCTGGCGGTCGGCAATGGAGAGTTTTTCGACCTTTTTATCGGGATCGATGCTGACGCCGATGCGCTGCATGGCGGCCAGCGCCTGCTTGCGCATCGCACCGCGCTTCACCCAGACATCGCCCCCCGGCAGATAGCGGTTAACGGCGATGTTCTCGGCTACGCTGAAGTTGGGAAACAGGGAGAGATCCTGATAGATAACCTGAATACCATAGTGAGCGGAGAGCTGCGGCGTCAGGTGGTGGAATAGCTTGCCGTCGAGCTGGATCTGCGCCCCTTTTTCCGGGTGATAAACGCCGGAGATCACTTTAATAATGGTGCTCTTACCGCAGCCGTTCTGCCCTGCCAGACAGTGAACTTCGCCTTTTTTAAGCGTCAGATTCACGTTATCCAGCGCCAGCACGCCCGGGAATTGCTTGCTGATATTCTCAAGAGTGATAAATGCGGTGGTGTCGGCCATAGACAATACCCCTGCGAGCGCCCGTTTGGGCGCTTAAGTCATTCTGTACGAGTGTGCCGGCCAGACGGCCGGCGTTGAGGTTCCCTGGTGTAGGCGGAGAGCCTTAGAAACCGAGCGACTGTGCGTTATCTTTGGTGACTTCGAGGATCTTGTTAAAGCGGATCACTTTCTTCTCCATGTCGACATCGGCTTTCCCTAAACCGTCAATGGTCAGATCGGACGTCACTTCTTTACCCTTCAGCAGCTGGTCGGCAACGGTCACCAGCGCATAGCCCGCATCTTTCGGATCCCACAGCAGCGCTTTTTTGATATCGCCGCGCATCAGGTAAGGTGCCGCCTGGGCTGGCATGGCAATACCCACCACCGCCACTTTCTCTTTCGCCCGTTTCTTCTGCACCGCCTGACCAGCACCGATAGGGCCGAGGGAGCCGAAGCCAATCACCCCTTTCATCTGCGGATAGGTTTTCATCAGGTCCAGAGTCGTGGAGTAGGATTTATCGATGCTCTCCGCCACCGGCAGGCGTGAGGTCACCTCAAACATGTCCGGGTATTTCTCTTTCTGGTATTTGATCGCGTAATCGGCCCAGGCGTTATGCAGCGGCACCGTCAGGGAGCCAACGTAAATGGCGTAGCCGCCTTTGCCGCCCATATCTTTTGCCAGCTCGTCAACGTTGGCCTGCGCATACTTCTCGCTATCGATGGTTTCGATATCCCACTGACCGATCTGCTGATCCGGCGACTCATGGGTCAGCACCACGATGCCTTTATCACGGGCTTTTTTCAGTACCGGCTCCAGTACTTTTGCATCGTTTGGCACCACAATGATGGCGTTAACGTTTTTGGCGATCAGATCCTCAATCACCTTCACCTGCTGAGCCGGATCCGGCGTAGAAGGGCCGGTCTGGTAGGCGTTAACGTCGAGCTTTTTCGCTGCCTCGTTGACGCCGGTTTCCATACGGTTAAACCACGGAATGCCGGTCACCTTCGCAACCACGGCAATTTCATACTTCTCCGCTGCAACCGAGGTACCGGACACCATGCATGCAGAAATCAGGGCGGCGCTGAGTAATGCGAGTTTGAATTTCATAGTTATACCTTTTGTAGGGGCCGAGGCATGTTACGGAGAGAAGATTAGCAACGAAGGGAAGGGGAAATGTATCGCAGAATTTTTAAATGTGACCGACGCCCATTAATGTAAAATTTGAGATCTTCTTTGGTTAAATTTTTGTTAATTTTGGTGCTTTTGCTTAACTATTATAGGGTTATTAGTGTTAATAAAAGTATTTTATTTAACTAATTATTAACATTTATTTATCATTTGCATCAGGGAGAACCCTGTTTTGCCTCTTATTTTGCCCAGGCGGAAGAGAGAAGGTTGCAGATTTGTGAGCTGAACCGTGACAAGCAAATTGCACCTGTCTGCTTTTACCGCCAGACTAACGCCTCCAAAACGGGAGGGATTCATGGTTTTGCATTCCACGCGCTGGCTGGCGCTGAGCTACTTCACCTACTTTTTCAGCTACGGCATCTTTTTACCTTTCTGGAGCGTCTGGCTCAAGGGCACCGGCCTGACGCCGGAAACCATCGGCTTACTGCTTGGGGCAGGGCTGGTGGCGCGTTTTCTCGGCAGCCTGCTCATTGCGCCTCGGGTCACCGATCCCTCCCGGCTGGTGTTTGCCCTGCGCGTATTGGCTCTGCTGACGCTGCTGTTTGCGCTGGCCTTCTGGGCCGGGAACCACGTTGGCTGGCTGATGGCGATTATTATTGGCTTTAATCTCTTCTTCTCGCCGCTGGTGCCGCTCACCGATGCGCTGGCCAATACCTGGCAAAAGCAGATCGTCATGGACTATGGCCGGGTGCGCCTGTGGGGATCGGTCGCCTTTGTTATCGGCTCGGCGCTGACCGGCAAGCTGGTCAGCCTCTTTGACTATCGGGCGATCCTGGCGATGCTCACCCTCGGAACACTCTCCATGCTGCTCGGGATGCTGCTGCGCCCGTCGGTCATGCCGCTCGGGGAGAGCCGGGCGCAGACCACCGCAGGATGGCCCGCCTGGCGCAGCCTGATCGGACAGAACGGACGCTTTCTGGCCTGCGTCTCGCTGCTGCAGGGGGCGCACGCTGCCTACTACGGTTTCAGCGCTATCTACTGGCAGGAGGCGGGCTACTCCGCCTCCACGGTGGGCTATCTCTGGTCGCTGGGCGTGGTGGCGGAAGTGATCATCTTTGCGCTCAGCAATCGCCTGTTTCGCCGCTGGGGCGCCCGCGATCTGCTCTTGCTCTCGGCGGTATGCGGCGTGGTGCGCTGGGCGCTGATGGGCTGGACCACGGCGCTGCCGTGGCTGCTGCTGGTGCAGGTGCTGCACTGCGGAACCTTTACCGTCTGTCACCTGGCGGCAATGCGCTATATTGCTGCCCGTCAGGGAAGCGAGGTGATCCGCCTGCAGGCCGTCTACTCGGCGGTGGCAATGGGGGGCAGCATCGCGGTGATGACCATCTTTGCCGGCTTCCTGTTCCAGCATCTGCACCAGGGCGTATTCTGGGTGATGGCGCTGGTGGCGCTGCCCGCTCTGTTTGTCCGGCCCGGCGTTGCCGCCCGGGCCTAAGACTCCAGCATGTCGCGAATGTGGCGCTGCTGCTGCTCGCTCAGGGTTATCACCGCATGGATCAGCGGGGCGGAGAAGAGCGGTAGCGGCGTCACGTAAGGGGTCACAATCAGGGCCGCCTCACGCGGAGCACCCTCCTGCTGGAAGGTGGCGAGAGGCAGGTACTTGATATTTAGCGGCAGCAGCGTCAGCTCGCGCAGCTGCTCCTCAATGGCCCGCTCCCGCTCGGGGGCGTCATCGGTCAGCAGGACGACCTGCTTCTCGTGCAGATCGCTCTCCTGCATCAGCCACGCGCCAAAGATCACCGCCACCAGCCCCGCCTCCTCATGAGTAAAGCAGAGGCTGTACTCCTCTTCGAGACAGGTCAGTGCCTCACGGGTGGTACGCATCAGCCGGGGGTAGAGCAGGGTAATCTCCTCCGGCAGGGTGTTATCAATCCCGATCCCGAACAGGCTGCGGTTCAGCGCCTGCGCCAGGTGAATATAGAGCTGATCGGTCAGCCCCTGCTCATCGCTAAAGTCCATCCCCGAGAGGGCGCGAAAACGCTCGATGGTGCGGTGGATAGCCTCCCGCAGCCGGGTATCCTGCTGGTGGCTGTCGCGGATCGGATCCGGTGTACGCAGCAGCATAAACAGCACCGCCAGGAAGAGATGCTCACTCACGTGCGGGATCGGAACGACCCGACGCTGCCAGTGACGAATGATCTCATGGGCAACCAGATACTCTGCCCGCGCCTCGGCCCAGGCCTGCTGCAGTGGCGCAAATGCCGGTGTAAAGCCAAGCTGGTGCGCAAGCAGACAATATTGTAAATAGAGGCGTAGAAACTGAATATCCCGCTGCTCAAACTGCCGCTGGAGGCGACGGGAGCAGAGATTAATCAGCGCGTGCAGGTTAGTATCGTCGTACAATGTTCTGGCGATACCCTGCTGCTTAAGGGCGTTTTTTAGCGCTGGAGTAAAGTGAGCGCTAACAAAATTGGGGCAGAGGCGAATGGCGCGCTTGAGCCAGTGAATAAGGCAGAGACGCTGGTCGAGGGGCGAACCTTCGATGCGGTAGCTGCCATCCTGCTGCGCGGCAATGCTCAGCCGATGGTAGCGCTGGATCTCATGACCCGTGTCGGCAATATCTTGCCGGGTGATTGTGCCGTCCACGTTGTTCAGCTTGCCGAGCATATCTGGTGTCACCGTTTGTCCTGGCAGGGCGAGCATTAGGAGTACATGACAGCGGCGTTGTGAACTGGAGAGCACAGATGGCGGTATCGTTACGGTTGTCATCTGCTGGATTCCAGTTAGGGGTTTCGATAAGAATAGCTAAAGGATACGGCGGCGAAAGCCCCCCTGCCGGGCTTTCCCTCAGGAATGCCGGAGGGCGTCACAGAATTTTTCTCGTAAGGAACACATGCAAACAGTTAAACCGTACGCTGGCGCGCTGGTTTTCGCGTTTTTATCGCTCCCGGCGCAGGCCCATCCCCATAGCTTTATTCGTCTGCAAACCGAGCCGGTGGTCGAGGGAGGGCAGCTCGTTGCCCTCGATATGCGCTGGACGATGGATGAGATCACCTCTGCCGATCTGCTCTACGACGCCGGTGAAGCCAAACCGGAGTCGCCGGTTTGGAAAAAGCTGGCGGCGGAGGTGATGGCCAACGTGCTGGGGCAGCACTACTTCACCGAGATCTGGCATAACGGACAGCGGGTAAAGTTTCTCAATCGACCCACCCACTACGGTATGTCGCGGGTCGATCACCAGGCGGTGCTGACCTTTACCCTGCCGCTGGCCACGCCGCAGCCGCTGGCCGGGCAGCGCTACACCTTCTCCACCTTCGATCCCACCTACTATGTCGATATGACCTACCAGGATAAGAGTGACGTTACGCTCTCCCCTGAGCTGCGAAAAAGGTGTCAAACCACCGTGCACACGCCAACGCCGGGAGAAGAGACCTTAGCCTTTGCCCAGTCGCTGGATAAAGAGGACGCCCCGCCGGAGGATATGGATCTCGGCAAACAGTTTGCCCAGACCGTGACCCTGGAGTGTAAAGAGTGATGTTGAGTCTGGTGACAAGCAGGCCCCGCTGGCGTTCGTTCTGGCCGCTGGCCCTGCTGCTGCTCCTTGCGGTAGTCGGTGGGATAGCGCTGTGGCACGCCTGGCCAAAGATTATGCTGGAGAGCGCGGGCTGGCAGCGGGCGGTCAATCAGCAGATGAGCGCCCTGTTAAAAGGCGTGGCGGCGGATCCGACCCGGGCGGGGGGAGCGCTGCTGCTGTTTAGCTTTCTCTATGGGGTGCTGCATGCCCTCGGGCCGGGCCACGGTAAAGTGGTGATAACGACCTGGCTTGCTACCCACCCCTCTAAGCTGAGGTCGAGCATTGGCCTGACCCTGGCCTCGTCGCTGCTACAGGGGCTGGTGGCCATTGTGCTGGTCGTGGTGGTGCTGACTCTGCTCCAGCTGCCCGCTCGTCAGCTGCATCTGAGCAGCTACTGGCTGGAGAAGGGGAGCTACGCCCTGGTCGGCGTGCTGGGGTTGCTGCTCTGCTGGCGGGCGCTGAAGAGGCTGCGTCTTCTCCTGCGCAGGCCGCAGTTTAGATCCTTTACGCCTCATCATGTGCATGATGCCCACTGCGGCTGCGGCCATCAGCACCTGCCCACGCCGGAGCAGCTGACGCGCAGCGATGACTGGCGCGCACGGCTGATGATTATTCTGTCGATGGGGATGCGGCCCTGCTCCGGGGCGATCATGGTTCTGCTGTTCAGTAAGGTGATCGGCGTATTTAGCTGGGGCATGGCGTCGGCAATGGCGATGGCGGCAGGCACCTCACTGACCATCTCGACCCTGGCCTTGCTGGTGCATAGCTTTCGACAGCTGGCGTTTAGGCTGAGCGGCAATAAAACGCCGGTGCTGTGGCAGCAGGTGGGCTGGTTAACGCTGGCCCTGGCCGGAGGCGTGGTTTTGATAACGGCGGCGGCGGTGATGTGGCTGAGTGCGGTGCCGGTAGGAAGGGGATTGAGGCCATTTTAATTCGCCGGATGGCGCTACGCTTATCCGGCCTACGGGTACGATGTAGGCCGGATAAGGTGAAACCGCCATCCGGCGTTAGCGATGCTTAACGCTTCAGCGCTTCGCTCAGTTCGTCACGCATATTCGCCAGCATGGCTCTAACCACGCGCGGGTTACCAGCGACGATGTTACCACTCATCATGTAGTTGTGGTTACCGGTGAAGTCACACACCAGGCCACCCGCTTCACGTACCAGCAGCTCGCCTGCGGCGAAATCCCACGGCTTCAGGCCGATCTCAAAGAAACCGTCCACGCGGCCAGCGGCAACGTAGGCCAGATCCAGTGCGGCAGAGCCGGTGCGGCGGAAGTCAGCGCACTCGGTGAAGAGTTTACCGACAATGTTGACATAGGCTTTAGCGTGCTGTTTCGCCTTGAACGGGAAACCGGTCGCCAGAACGGTGCCATCCAGATCGCGAGCGATGCTGCCGCGCAGGCGGTAGCCGTTGAGCTGTGCGCCCTGGCCGCGAGTCGCGGTGAAGAGTTCGTTACGCATTGGATCGTAAACGACGGCAACTTCGGTACGGCCTTTAATGCGCACGGCGATAGAGACCGAGAAGTGTGGCAGGCGTTTAATAAAGTTGGTGGTGCCATCCAGTGGATCGATAACCCATTGTACATCCTGATCTGCGCCTGCATGTTCACCGGACTCTTCGGTGATAATGGTGTGTTGCGGGTAAGATTTGCGGATAGTGTCGATAATCACGGCCTCGGCGGCTTTATCAACGTTGGTCACGAAATCATTGCTGCCTTTCTGATTAGTTTCTACAGCGTCTGGGGTTTCGTAGTGTTTGGCAATTACATTACCCGCCTTGCGCGCTGCGCGCACGGCGATGGTCAGCATCGGATGCATCGGTCTCTCTCACTGGATGTTAAAGAACGGGAAAACGGCGCAGAGTATAGCAGCGAGTTCGGAATATGTCTTTGCTTTATGCTAATATGCGCGAATATTCTTAAGACGCTGAAAAACTATGCTGCAAAATATACGAATCGTGCTGGTTGAAACCTCTCACACCGGCAACATGGGCTCCGTTGCCCGCGCTATGAAAACAATGGGCTTAACGAATCTTTGGCTGGTCAACCCGCTGGTGAAGCCGGACTCTCAGGCCATCGCCCTGGCGGCCGGGGCCAGCGACGTTATCGGTAACGCGCAGATCGTCGATACGCTCGACGACGCGCTGGCCGGTTGTAGCCTGGTGGTCGGCACCAGCGCGCGCTCCCGTACGCTGCCGTGGCCGATGCTCGATCCGCGCGAGTGCGGGCTGAAGAGCGTAAGCGAAGGTCAGCACGCCCCGGTGGCGCTGGTCTTTGGCCGCGAGCGCGTGGGTTTGACCAACGAAGAGTTACAGAAGTGCCACTACCACGTTGCCATTGCCGCGAACCCGGAGTACAGCTCGCTGAACCTGGCGATGGCGGTACAGGTTATCGCCTATGAAGTGCGCATGGCCTGGCTGGCGTCGCAGGAAGAGGGCGCTGAGCCAGCAGCGGAAGAGACGGCCTACCCGCTGGTGGACGATCTGGAGCGCTTCTACGGCCACCTTGAGCAGACCCTGCTGGCAACTGGCTTTATCCGCCCTGAACATCCGGGGCAGGTGATGAACAAGCTGCGCCGACTCTTTACCCGCGCGCGACCGGAGAGCCAGGAGCTGAACATCCTGCGCGGAATTCTGGCGTCGATTGAGCAGAAGAATAAAGAGCAATAGCGTCTATTTGCCCGGCGGCGCTTCGCTGGCACGGGCCTACGGTTTTGTAGGCCGGGTAAGTGCAGCGCCACCCGGCGTGAAGGAAACGGCACTAACAGCCAAATACCTGACTAAAACAGTCAAGTAAATAGTTGACCAATTTAGTCGGGAATGTCACACTTGCGCCTGCTATGTAACAGACCATCTATATACCTGTTTTTATAACTACGTTTTATAACTATCTATATATAACGACAACCCCGGGCAGGGGCGAGTTTGAGGTTAAGTAAGACATGAGACTGACATCTAAAGGGCGTTATGCCGTTACTGCAATGCTGGACGTTGCGCTCAACTCTGAATCGGGCCCGGTTCCGTTGGCTGATATCTCCGAGCGTCAGGGTATCTCCCTCTCCTATCTGGAGCAGCTCTTCTCCCGCCTGCGTAAAAATGGCCTGGTTGCCAGCGTACGCGGTCCGGGCGGCGGTTATCTGTTAGGTAAAGATGCCAACAGCATCGCCGTTGGTGAAGTGATCAGCGCCGTTGATGAATCGGTAGACGCGACCCGCTGTCAGGGTAAAGGCGGCTGCCAGGGTGGCGATAAGTGCCTGACCCACGCGCTGTGGCGCGACCTGAGCGATCGTCTCACCGGCTTCCTGAACAATATCACCCTTGGTGAACTGGTTAATAACCAGGAAGTGATGGACGTATCCGATCGCCAGCACAGCCAGGAAACACAGCGCACGACCCGCGCGCAGGACGCCATTGACGTTAAACTGCGCGCCTGATTTATCCGTTCATACGGGTAACACACTATAAAAAAGTTTTATGAATTAGGCCGGGGCGTCAAGCCCCGTCATGTCGGCCGTACATCCAGCCGTCTGCCTGGTTCCTTGCATTGAAGCGATGTACGGAGTTTATAGAGCAATGAAATTACCGATCTATCTCGACTACTCCGCAACCACGCCGGTGGATCCGCGTGTTGCCGAGAAAATGATGCAGTGTCTGACCCTGGACGGAAACTTTGGTAACCCAGCTTCCCGTTCACACCGTTTTGGCTGGCATGCTGAAGAGGCGGTAGATATCGCCCGTAATCAGATTGCCGAGCTGGTTGGCGCTGACCCGCGTGAAATTGTTTTCACCTCCGGTGCAACCGAATCTGACAACCTGGCGATCAAGGGTGCTGCTAATTTCTATCAGAAAAAAGGCAAGCACATCATCACCAGCAAAACCGAACACAAAGCCGTGCTGGATACCTGCCGTCAGCTGGAGCGTGAAGGGTTTGAAGTGACCTATCTCGCGCCGCAGAGCAACGGCATTATTGACCTGAAAGAGCTGGAAGCCGCTATGCGCGACGACACCATTCTGGTCTCCATCATGCACGTGAACAACGAAATCGGCGTTGTACAGGATATCGCGACCATCGGCGAACTCTGCCGTGCGCGCGGCATCATCTACCACGTTGATGCGACCCAGAGCGTGGGCAAACTGCCTATCGATCTGAGCCAGCTGAAAGTCGATCTGATGTCCTTCTCCGGCCACAAAATCTATGGCCCGAAAGGCATTGGTGCGCTGTACGTGCGTCGTAAGCCGCGTATCCGCATCGAAGCGCAGATGCACGGCGGCGGTCACGAGCGCGGCATGCGTTCCGGTACCCTGCCTGTACACCAGATCGTCGGCATGGGCGAAGCCTACCGCATCGCCAAAGAAGAGATGGAAACCGAGATGGCGCGCCTGCGCACGCTGCGTAACCGTCTGTGGGACGGCGTGAAAGATATGGAAGAGGTGTATCTGAACGGCGATCTTGAGCAGGGCGCACCGAACATCCTCAACGTCAGCTTTAACTACGTTGAAGGCGAGTCGCTGATCATGGCTCTGAAAGATCTCGCGGTCTCTTCCGGTTCCGCCTGTACCTCTGCAAGCCTCGAGCCATCCTACGTGCTGCGCGCGCTGGGCATGACCGACGAGCTGGCACATAGCTCTATTCGTTTCTCTTTAGGTCGTTTCACTACCGAAGAAGAGATTGACTACACCATCAATCTGGTTCGCAACTCCATCGGCCGTCTGCGCGACCTCTCTCCGCTGTGGGAGATGTTCAAACAGGGCGTGGATCTGAACAGCATTGAATGGTCTCATCATTAATCGGTAGCGGCATCAGGAGAATTTAAAATGGCTTATAGCGAAAAAGTAATCGATCACTACGAAAACCCGCGCAACGTTGGCTCCTTCGACAACAGCGATGCAAGCGTTGGCAGCGGCATGGTGGGTGCACCGGCCTGTGGCGACGTCATGAAGCTGCAGATCAAAGTCAACAACGACGGCATCATCGAAGACGCGCGTTTTAAAACCTACGGCTGCGGCTCGGCGATCGCCTCCAGCTCCCTCGTTACCGAGTGGGTGAAAGGTAAATCTCTGGACGAAGCCCAGGCGATTAAAAACACCGACATCGCCGATGAGCTGGAGTTGCCGCCGGTTAAGATCCACTGTTCTATCCTGGCGGAAGATGCAATCAAAGCTGCGATTGCGGACTACAAAAGCAAACGTGACGCGAAATAACGAGCAGAGGTTTGTATGTCGATTACCCTTAGCGACAGTGCTGCCGCGCGAGTAAATAGCTTCCTGGCCAACCGGGGTAAAGGGTTTGGCCTGCGCCTGGGGGTGAGAACCTCCGGCTGTTCGGGTATGGCCTACGTGCTGGAGTTTGTTGACGAGCCTGCGGCAGAAGATACCGTGTTCGAAGACAAAGGCGTTAAGGTCGTGGTCGATGGCAAAAGCCTGCAGTTCCTGAACGGCACTCAGCTGGACTTCGTAAAAGAGGGCCTCAACGAAGGGTTTAAGTTTACCAACCCGAACGTTAAAGATGAGTGCGGCTGCGGCGAAAGCTTCCACGTTTAACCGCGCCTGAACGACTCAACCCCACTGCTCTGCGGTGGGGTTTGCTTTAACCCGCCTAACCCCGAGACTGTTATGGATTACTTTACCCTCTTTGGGTTGCCCGCCAGCTATCATCTGGATACCCAGGCGCTGGCTACCCGCTTTCAGGATCTGCAACGTCAATACCACCCTGACCGGTTTGCCAGCGGCACCTCCGCTGAGCAGCTTGCCGCCGTCCAACACTCTGCGACCATCAACCAGGCCTGGCAGACGCTGCGCCATCCGCTGCTGCGCGCCGAGTATCTGCTCTCCCTGCACGGCTTCGACCTCGCCAGCGAACAGCATACCGTCCGCGACACTGCCTTTCTGATGGAGCAGCTTGAGCTGCGCGAAGAGCTGGATGAGATTGAGCAGGCCCGCGATACCGATCGGCTGGAAGCATTCCTGAAGCGCGTTGCGGTGATGTATACCTCGCGCCACCAGACTATGGTCGAGCAGCTTGATGGCGAGTCGTGGAGCGACGCCGCAGAGACGGTGCGTAAACTTCGTTTTCTCGATAAACTACGCAGCACAGCAGAACAACTCGAAGAAAAGCTGCTCGATTTTTAAATTTCGGAAGCAAACATGGCCTTATTACAAATTAGTGAGCCGGGCATGAGTGCCGCGCCGCACCAGCGTCGTCTGGCGGCGGGCATTGATCTGGGTACAACACACTCCCTGGTGGCTACCGTGCGTAGCGGCCAGGCACAAACGCTGCCGGACAGCGACGGGCGTCATCTGTTGCCGTCCGTGGTGCACTATCAGCCGCAGGGCCACCGGGTGGGCTTTGAGGCGCGTAGCAATGCGGTCAACGATCCGGCGAACACCATCAGCTCGGTCAAACGCATGATGGGCCGCTCGCTGGCCGACATCCAGGCGCGCTACCCGCATCTGCCGTATCAGCTGCAGGCGAGCGAAAACGGCCTGCCGATGATCGCCACCGCGGCAGGCCTGCTGAACCCGGTACGCATCTCTGCCGATATCCTCAAGGCGCTGGCCGCTCGCGCTACTGAAGCGCTGGCGGGCGAGCTGGACGGCGTGGTCATCACCGTCCCGGCCTACTTTGATGATGCCCAGCGTCAGGGCACCAAAGACGCCGCCCGACTGGCGGGCCTGCATGTGCTGCGCCTGCTTAACGAGCCGACGGCGGCGGCGATCGCCTACGGCCTCGACTCCGGCAAAGAGGGCGTGATTGCGGTCTACGATCTCGGCGGCGGCACCTTTGATATCTCTATCCTGCGCCTGAGCCGCGGGGTATTTGAAGTCCTGGCCACCGGCGGCGACTCCGCGCTGGGCGGAGACGACTTCGACCACCTGCTGGCGGATCGTATCCGCGAGCTGGCGGGCATTACCGACCGTGAAGATCCGCGCCTGCAGCGACAGCTGCTGGACGCTGCCATCGCCGCAAAAATCGCCCTCAGCGATGCCGAAAGCGTCGACGTTGATGTGGCGGGCTGGCAGGGCAGCCTCACTCGCACCGAGTTCAACGATCTCATCTCCTCCCTGGTTAAACGCACGCTGCTCTCCTGCCGCCGCGCGTTAAAAGATGCAGGCGTAGAGGCCGACGAGGTGCTGGAAGTGGTGATGGTGGGCGGCTCCACTCGCGTGCCGCTGGTGCGCGATCGCGTAGGCGAGTTCTTTGGCCGCCAGCCGCTGACCACCATCGATCCCGATAAGGTTGTTGCCATCGGCGCGGCCATCCAGGCCGATATTCTGGTCGGCAACAAGCCGGACAGCGAAATGCTGCTGCTGGACGTTATCCCGCTGTCGCTGGGTCTGGAGACGATGGGCGGGCTGGTTGAGAAGGTGATCCCGCGCAACACCACCATACCGGTGGCGCGCGCCCAGGAGTTCACCACCTTTAAAGACGGCCAGACCGCCATGTCTATCCACGTGATGCAGGGCGAACGTGAGCTGGTCGCGGATTGTCGCTCGCTGGGTCGCTTTACCCTGCGCGGCATTCCGGCGCTGCCTGCCGGCGGGGCGCACATTCGCGTTACCTTCCAGGTAGATGCCGACGGCCTGCTGAGCGTCACCGCGATGGAGAAATCCACCGGCGTGGCCGCCTCCATTCAGGTCAAGCCCTCCTACGGGCTGACCGACGGCGAAATCGCCACCATGATCCAGGATTCCATGAGCTTTGCTGGCGAAGACGTGAAAGCGCGAATGCTGGCGGAGCAGAAAGTGGAGGCCGCGCGCGTGCTGGAGAGTCTGCAAAGCGCGCTCGGCAGCGATGCCGCGCTGTTAAGCGCCGCAGAACGTCAGGTTATTGACGAGGCCGCTGCGCATCTGCGTGTAGCCGCCGAGGGCGATGACGCTGACGCCATAGAGCAAGCCATTAAAAATATAGACAAACAAACCCAGGAGTTTGCCGCACGCCGCATGGACCAGTCGGTTCGTAAAGCGCTGAAGGGCCACTCTGTGGACGAGGTTTAATATGCCAAAGATTGTATTTTTGCCCCATCAGGATCTCTGTCCAGATGGCGCTGTCCTGGAAGCGAATGTCGGCGAGACCATTCTTGACGTTGCCCTGCGTAACGGCATTGAGATTGAACACGCCTGCGAAAAATCCTGCGCCTGCACCACCTGTCACTGCGTTGTGCGTGAAGGCTTTGATTCGCTGGCGGAGAGCACCGAAGACGAAGACGACATGCTGGATAAAGCCTGGGGTCTGGAGCCAGAGAGCCGTCTGAGCTGTCAGGCACGCGTTACCGACGAAGATCTGGTGGTTGAGATGCCGCGTTATACTATCAACCACGCGCGGGAGCATTGATATGGGCCTGAAGTGGAGTGACAGCCGTGAAATCGGCGAGGCGCTGTATGACGCTTATCCGGATCTCGATCCGAAAACCGTGCGCTTTACCGATATGCACCAGTGGATTTGTGAACTGGACGACTTTGATGATGAACCAAACGCATCCAATGAAAAGATTCTGGAAGCGATTCTGTTAGTCTGGTTAGACGAAGCGTCATAATGCACAGCGGGCTGCCTTCGGGTAGCCCGTTTTCACATCGCAGGCTTGATCATAAGGACAGAACAATGACAACTGAAGCCATGAAAATCACCCTGACGACTCAGCCCGCCGATGCGCGCTGGGGCGAGAAAGCAGCTTACAGCATCAACAGCGACGGCGTTGCGCTACACCTTACCGGCGCAGACGATCTGGGCCTGATCCAGCGCGCGGCGCGTAAAATTGACGGCATGGGCATCAAGCACGTTCAGCTGGCGGGCGAAGGCTGGGACGTTGATCGCAGCTGGGCATTCTGGCAGGGCTACAGAGGGCCGAAAGGCAGCCGCAAGATTGAGTGGCCTGCGCTGGATGACGCCCAGCAGAAAGAGCTGGAGAGCCGCCGCAACGTTATCGACTGGGTGCGCGACGCCATCAACGCCTCTCCCGAGGAGCTGGGGCCGGAGCAGCTGGCCCAGCGCGCGGTCGATCTGCTGAGCGGCGTGGGTGGAGAGAACATCTCCTACCGCATCACCAAAGGCGAAGATCTGCGCGAGCAGAACTACATGGGGATCTACACCGTTGGCCGCGGCTCCGAACGGACGCCGGTTCTGCTGGCGCTGGACTACAACCCCACCGGCGATAAAAACGCGCCGGTCTATGCCTGCCTGGTCGGTAAAGGCGTGACCTTTGACTCCGGCGGCTACAGCATCAAGCAGAGTGCCTTTATGGACTCTATGAAGTCCGATATGGGCGGCGCGGCGCTGGTTACCGGCGCGCTGGCGTTTGCGATTACCCGCGGCCTGAACAAGCGCGTGAAGCTCTACCTCTGCTGCGCGGACAACCTGATCAGCGGCAACGCCTTCAAGCTTGGCGACATCATTCGCTACCGCAACGGCAAAACCGTTGAGATCATGAATACCGACGCCGAAGGCCGCCTGGTGCTGGCTGATGGCCTGATCGACGCGGTGAAGCAAAATCCGACGCTTATCATCGACGCGGCAACCCTGACCGGCGCGGCGAAAACCGCCCTGGGCAACGACTACCACGCGCTGCTGAGCTTTGATGACAAGCTGGCAAACCGCCTGCTCTCTAGCGCCAGCGCGGAGAACGAGCCGTTCTGGCGCCTGCCGCTGGCGGAGTTCCACCGCAGCCAGCTGCCGTCTAACTTTGCCGAGCTGAACAACACCGCCAGCGCCGCCTTCCCGGCGGGGGCCAGCACCGCCGCCGGTTTCCTCTCCCACTTTGTGGAGAACTACCGTGAAGGCTGGCTGCATATTGACTGCTCCGCCACCTACCGCAAAGCGGCCGTGGATCAGTGGGCTGCCGGGGCGACCGGTCTGGGCGTGCGTACCATCGCCCATTTATTAACGGCAGAATAGATCGTTTTGTAGGCCGGGTAAGCGTAGCGCCACCCGGCGAGACAATGGCGGGTGGCGCGATGCTTACCCGCCCTACGTGACCCGATTCAATCTGTGGTAAATATGTCTGAGACGAAAAACGAATTAGAGACCCTGCTTGAGCAGGCGGCGACCGAGCCGGGTCACCGTCCTGCGTTCTTCCGCACGCTGATGGCCTCCACCGTCTGGGTTCCCGGCACGGCGGCAGAGGGCCAGACGGTGGTTGAAGATAGCGCCGTGGATATTCAGCACTGGGAGAAAGACGACGGCACCTCGGTGATCCCGTTCTTCACCTCCCTTGAGGCGTTGCAGCAGGCGGTAGAGGATGAGCAGGCGTTCGTGGTGATGCCGGTGCGCACCCTGTTTGAGATGACCCTCGGCGAGACGCTGTTCCTCAATGCGAAGCTGCCAACGGGCAAAGAGTTTACGCCGCGTGAGATCGCCCACCTGGTAGGCAAAGAGGAGGGTAGCCCCCTCAGCCAGCAGGAGGTGTTAGAGGGTGGCAGCGCGTTGCTGCTCTCTGAGGTGGCCGAGCCGCCTGCGCAGATGATTGACTCCCTGACGACGCTGTTTAAGACCATGAAAACGGTCAAGCGGGCATTTCTCTGCTCTATCAAAGAGGAGGCTGACGCCCAGCCTAACCTGCTCATTGGCATTGAAACCGAGGCCGACTGCGATATTGACGCCATTATTCAGTCGACCGGCAGCGTTGCCACCGACACGCTGCCCGGCGATGAGCCTGTCGATATCTGCCTGGTTGCCGAAGGCGAGAAGGGGATCAGCCACTTTATGCTGGCGCACATTACGCCCTTCTATGAGCGGCGCTGGGGTAGCTTCCTGCGCGACTTCAAGCAGCGCATCATCTAGTCCCTCCGACGGGGTGAGCGTTCACCCCGTCGCTTCCAGCAGCAGCAGGTCCATCAGCAGCACCAGGTTCGACTCGAACGAGGTCACGCCCGCGGCTTCGGCGGCAAAGTGCACCGCCTCGTCATACAGCCCGAAATGGAGATCCGCCATGCCTGCCAGAGTATTGGCCGAGGCGCGGGTAAAGGCTACGATAGTCATGCCAACGTTTTTGGCAATCCGCGCTTTATCCAGCACCTGCTCTGTCTCACCGCTGCGGGAGACGGCAATAAACACCTCATAGCGGGCGGCGTTGCTGAGGAAAATATTGCGGCTGTCCCCCGGCCCGGAGATAAACGCCGTTTTGCCCAGCACCTGTAGCTTCTTGGTGAGATACTCGGCAAAGAGATAGGAGAAGCCCGCGCCGTAGAGAAAAAAGCTCTCTTTCTCGCGCAGCAGGGTGGCGAAGTAGCGCCGCTTCTCCTCTGTCGCCCAACGAAAGGTCTGCTGATAGTTAGCGATAAACTGGTTAAACCGCAGCGAGAGATCGGCGGCTTCACCCGCTGGCACCGCGATATGCGGCATATCGGCAAGCAGCTGTTTACAGTACCAGATCAGCTCGCTGTAGCCGCTAAAGCCCAGCTTCTGACACAGGCGCATGATGGTGGCGGTAGAGACGAAGGTCTCCTGCGCCAGCTCGCGCACCGTGATGTTGCCCACCAGCAGCGGATGGGCGGTCAGATGGGCCAGCACACGGTACTCCGCGCGGGTCAGCGACTCGCCGCGCGACAGCAGCGGCGCAAGGCGGTTGTCCATGCTCAGGATGGTTCAACGGGCAGATCGGCCCGCGCGCCCCATTCACTCCATGAGCCGTCGTACAGTTTGACGCCCTCCACCCCCAGCGTCTCCAGCGCCAGCGCTACCACGGCAGCGGTAACCCCGGAGCCGCAGCTCACCACGATAGGCTTGTTGAGATCGACCCCCCGGCGGGCAAAAACAGCGCTCAGCTCGTCGGTGGTCTTCAGCTCGCCCTCAAACACCAGCTCGCCCCACGGCACGTTCAGCGCCCCAGGGATATGTCCGCGCTTCAGTCCTGGGCGCGGCTCATCTGCTTCGGCATTAAAGCGCGGAGCAGGGCGGGCATCCACCAGCTGGGCGGTTTTCTCATGGCTAATCAGCAGTACGTCGGTCAGGCGTTTCACGCGGTCGGCGTCAAAGTGGGCTTCGAATTCAGCTTCGGGTAGGGTCACGTCGCCCTGCTGGAGCGGCAGCGCATCGCGCTGCCAGCCTGCCAGGCCGCCCGCCAGAATAGACACCTGCTCAACGCCAAAGGTTTTAAGCATCCACCACGCCCGCGGTGCGGAGAAGAGGTCGCCTTCGTCGTAGATGACCAGATGCTTATCGCTGCCGATCCCCAACTCACGCATGGCCACGGCGAAGGCCTCCGGACGCGGCATCATATGGGGCAGGGGAGAGGTGTGATCGGAAAGTGCTTCGATATCAAAGAAGACCGCGCCCGGAAGATGCCCGGCGCGATACTCGGCGCGCATATCACGGTGCTCTTGCCCAGGGGGAGCCATGCGCGCATCAATAATTTGTACGTCAGGGGAGTCGCCGTGTTCAATCAGCCAGTCGGCAGCAACGAAGAATGAGGTAGTCATAGCGGGTGGGCCTCCTTTAATGTATTGACTAAAGGATTGTCGGTGTTTTTTCCCACACCGACAAGTTTACCCTCTCAACGCCGCGAGCAGGCTTCAGAAATTTATACGGATTCTCCGTCCTGCCAGGCTTTTTGCAGCTGCGGCCAGTAGTCGCGATTGGCCTCGATCATATCGTCGAGGATCGCCTTCGCATGCTGCATCGTCGGCACGGTGCGGTTCAGCGTGAAGGCCTGGAGCGCTTTCTCATAGCTGCCCTCAATGGTTGCCTCCACCAGCAGCTGTTCAGAGGCCAGCTGCTGCATCAGCAGGGTCTGGTGAAACAGCGGCACCGCGCCCATGCGCACCGGCTCCGGCCCGTTGGCGGTAATGTAGGCCGGTACCTCGACCATAGCATCATAGGGCAGGTTAGCGATTGCTCCCTTGTTTTCGACAATCACCAGGTGACGCTGGCGCAGGTCGAAGGCCAGCGAGCAGGCAACGTCAACGATAAACGCCCCGTGAACGCCGACGTGGAAGGCATCCGGCAGGATCCCGGTACGCTGGTACTCTTCGGCAGCGGCAAACAGTTTCTTCTCGCGGCCGTTCATCACCTCGTTGGCGCGAGTCAGGTGCGGATCCTGATGCTCAACGATCTGGTTCGGCATCAGGTAGTACTGCAGATAGGGGTTCGGCAGATAGTCTGGGAAGTGATCCATGATCGGTTTGATATTGCGCCAGGTCTTCACCCAGGAGGGATCGGCATGCTGCGGATCGGTTTTCGAGGCATCTTCCGTCAGCAGGCCAAACTGCGCCACGTGACGACGCACTTCGGGCAGGCGATCTTCGCCGTCTACCAGGATACGGGTAAACCAGCCGAAGTGGTTCAGGCCAAAGTAGTCCACCTGTAATTTGTGACGGTCCACTCCCAGAATGGCCCCGATGTTACGCATTGCCGCCACCGGCATATCGCAGATATTAAGCACCCGGGCGTTAGGACGCAGACGACGTACCCCTTCAGCCACAATTGCCGCCGGGTTAGAGTAGTTCACGATCCACGCCTTTTTATCCGCGTACTGCTCTACCAGGTCGATAAGCTCCACCATCGGCAGAATGGTGCGCAGGCCATAGGCCAGGCCGCCCGGCCCGCAGGTCTCCTGACCCACCACGCCGTGGCGCAGCGGGATCTTCTCATCCTGCTCGCGCATTTTATACTGGCCGACGCGCATCTGGGCGAAGATAAAGTGTGCTCCGCTGAAGGCGGTTTCGGCATCGCTGGTGACGGTAAATTTGATCGTGTCGCTGTGGTCGCGGATCACTTTCTCCACTACCGGCGCCAGCGTGCGCTGGCGCGTCTCGTCGATATCATAGAGACGGATCTCCGCCAGCGGGAAATCCTCCAGCCGCACCATCAGACTTTTGACGATGCCCGGCGTATAGGTGCTGCCGCCGCCGGCGATGGACAGGATAAATGGGGGGGTAAGCATGTGTGCCTCCTTCAAAGATACGCCTCAACGGCCTCTCGCATTTTTTTGACGTGCAGCCCGTAGACCACCTGAACGTTATTGCCTTGTTTGATCACCCCCTTCGCGCCGGTCGCCTTCAGGCGTGGCTCGTCGATAATCGCCACGTCTTTCACCGTGACGCGCAGGCGGGTATAGCAGTTATCCACCACCTCAACGTTGTCGCGCCCGCCCAGTCCGGCGACAATCGCCTCGCCCAGGCCGTCATTAGCGCCTTTCGCCTGGTACTCCTGCTTGCTATAGAGGCGGGTCTCCTGATCTTCCTCCTCGCGCCCCGGCGTTTTCATATCGAAGCGCAGGATCAGGAAGCGGAAGATGACAAAGTAGAGGGTGAACATAATCAGGCCGACCACGATATACATCGGCCAGTTGGATTTTTCGGTGCCGAGCGGCAGGTTATAGATGATGAAATCGACAATGCCGTTCGCGCCGATGGCGTGGACCCCAAGCAGATAGAAGAGCATCATGCCGATGCCAGTCAGCACCGCGTGAACCACAAACAGCAGCGGGGCGACGAAGAGGAATGAGAACTCAATCGGCTCGGTGACGCCCACCAGCAGAGAGGTGAGCGCCGCCGGGATCAGAATCGCCTTGGCCGCCGCTTTGCGCTCGGGTTTTGCGGTCATGTACATCGCCAGCGCGGCGGCGGGCAGGCCAAACATCTTGCTGATACCGCGCGCGTCCCACACCACGGTGCTGCTCAGCTGATGCACGGAGGGGCAGGCCATCTCGGCAAAGTAGATATTGCGCGCACCCTGGTAGGTCTGGCCGCAGACGTCCGCCGTGCCTCCCAGTTCGGTATAGAGGAACGGGGTATAAACCAGGTGATGCAGGCCGGTGGGAACCAGAATGCGCTCCAGAAAACCGTACACCGCCACGCCAAACGGCCCTGCGCCCTTGATTGCCAGCGCCGCCGCGCTGATCCCTTGCTGGGCAAAGGGCCACAGTTCGCTCATGATCACGCCGAGCAGCATCGAGACCGGCAGCATAATGATCGCCACGAAGCAGTGGCCAGAGTAGACCGCCATCGCGCCGGAGAACTGCACCCCGGAGTATTTGTTATAGAGGTAGCCAGAAAGCGCGCCGGTAAGGATGCCGGCAAAAACGCCCATCTCCAGCACCTGAACGCCTAACACCATGCTCTGCCCGGCAGCTTTCATCTGATCCGCTGCCGCCAGCTCGCCCTGTAGGCTCAGGGTGACGTTCATGGCATTGATAAAAACCACGAAGGTGACGAGACCGATTAGCGCCGCGTAGCCCTTATCGCGCGCGGCCAGACCCACGGGAATACCCACGGCGAAGACCAGCGCCAGGTTGACCAACACTGAAACCGCCGATTTCGCCATCAGCTGGCCGAGACTTTGAATAAAGGGATAGCCGAGGAAGGGGAGGTACTCCGCCAGATTGCCGTTGCCAAGCAAATTACCAAAGGCAATGAACAGGCCGACGATGGGTAAAATCAGCACCGGACCGTAGAGGGACTTACCAAAATTTTGTAGGGCATTAACGGCTCTTTTCATCGTCGTCTCTCATTATGAACCGCGCACGGAGGTGCGATAACAGAGTAACGTTAGCAGCGCTAAGGGGTTTAGTGCCAGCTATCCTGTTGTTTTAAAAACAAATGACGGTTAACGTAACATGTAACGTTATGCGCTGTGATCGCCGTAACAGTCGGGCCAGCCAGCAGGCAAAGATTGCGAGCCGCTTTCCAGAGTTTGTATTCTCTTTTTGCTCCTACAAAAACTGGCGCATACTAAGGCTGACTCTCGAACAACGGCAGGGATAAAGGAATGAAACCGTTACGTTTTACTGCGCTTGCGATGGCGCTGGTAGCCACCGCTTTTTTAGCGGGTTGTGATAACAGCGGCGCGCCGCAGGCGGCAGTCACCAAAGCCGCGGAGGCTGACCCAAAGCCGGTGGCTAAAGTTGACAGCGCCCAGCGGGAGAAACTCGCTGCCCAGAGCGCAGGTAAATCCCTGACCCTGCAAGATGCCTCCGAGGTACAGCTTGATGGCGCGGCTACGCTGGTGCTCGCCTTTAACATTCCTCTCGATCCCGATCAGGACTTCTCCCAGACGGTGCACCTTGTCGATAAGAAGAGCGGCAAGCTCGACGGGGCGTGGGAGCTGGCCCCGAATCTAAAAGAGCTGCGTTTTCGTCATCTGGAGCCGAATCGGGAGCTGATTGTCTCCGTTGATAGCGGGCTGGTGGCGCTCAATAAAGCGACCTTCGGCAGCAGTTTTGAAAAAACTATTACTACCCGTGACGTGGAGCCGAGCGTCGGCTTTGCCAGCCGGGGCTCGCTGCTGCCGGGCAAGGTGGTAGAGGGGCTGCCGGTGATGGCGCTCAACGTCAATAACGTCGATGTTAACTTCTACCGCGTGAAGCCCGAGTCGCTGACGGCTTTTGTTAGCCAGTGGGAGTACCGCAACTCGCTCTCTAACTGGGAGTCCGATACGCTGCTGAAGATGGCGGATCTGGTCTATACCGGCCGTTTTGACCTCAACCCGGCGCGTAATACCCGCGAGAAGCTGCTCCTGCCGCTGGCTGAGATCAAACCGCTCCAGCAGGCTGGGGTCTATATCGCCGTCATGAACCAGGCCGGGCACTACAGCTACAGCAACGCCGCGACGCTGTTTACCCTGAGCAATATCGGCCTGTCGGTGCATCGCTATCACAATCAGCTGGATGTCTTTACCCAGGGCCTTGAAAACGGCGCGGCGGGTGAGGGCGTTGAGGTCACCCTGCTTAATGAGAAGGGACAGACCCTGGCCCAGGCCACCAGCGACGCCAAGGGCCATGCGGTGTTGAACACCGATAAAGAGGCCGCCCTGCTGCTGGCGCGTAAGGATGGCGAAACCACGCTGCTCGATTTAACCCTGCCGGCGCTGGATCTGGCTGAGTTTGCCATTGCCGGG
Source organism: Escherichia sp. ESNIH1 (assembly GCA_002918705.1). GTDB lineage: Bacteria > Pseudomonadota > Gammaproteobacteria > Enterobacterales > Enterobacteriaceae > Pseudescherichia. Next base: position 69,758 of record PQKR01000002.1, read on the forward strand.
GAGCCGGGCTACAGCAAGCAGCTGTTTATGTTTGGTCCACGCGATCTCTATCGCCCTGGCGAAACGGTGATCCTCAACGCCCTGCTGCGCGATCGGGACGGCAAGCCGCTTCCTGCCCAGCCGGTGAAGCTGGAGGTGGTGAAGCCGGACGGACAGGTCGTACGCACGGTAGTCAGCCAGCCGCAGGAGGATGGACTCTACCAGTTTACCTACTCGCTGGATGCCGGGGCGCCAACCGGTATGTGGCACGTTCGCGCCAATACCGGGGATAATCAGAGCCCACAGTGGCGCTTCCAGGTAGAAGATTTTATGCCGGAGCGCATGGCGCTCAATCTCAACGCGCAAAAAGCGCCGCTGGCGATGGCCGACAGCGTCAGCTTCGACGTAACGGGGCGCTACCTCTACGGTGCGCCCGCTAACGGCAACACCCTGCAGGGGCAGCTGTTCCTGCGCCCGCTGCGGGAGGCCGTCCCGGCCCTGCCGGGCTTCCAGTTCGGTAACATTGCCGAGGAGAATCTCTCCCGCAGCCTTGATGAGGTACAGGTTACTCTGGACGAGAAAGGTCACGGCGAGGTGACAACTGAAAGCCAGTGGCAGGAGGCCCATTCGCCGTTGCAGCTGATCCTTCAGGCGAGCCTGCTGGAGTCCGGCGGTCGTCCGGTGACCCGTCGCGCCGAGCAGGCCATCTGGCCCGCCGCCGCGCTGCCGGGCATTCGTCCACAGTTTGCCGCTAAATCCGTCTACGACTACCGCACCGATACCACCGTTGACCGACCTACGGTTGACGAGAACGGCCAGGCCGGGTTTGACATTGTCTACGTTGATGCCAGCGGCGTGAAAAAAGCGGTCAACGATCTGCAGGTGCGGCTGATCCGCGAGCGTCGCGACTACTACTGGAACTGGTCCGAGAGCGACGGCTGGCAGTCCCAGTTCGATCAAAAGGATCTGGTGGAGGGCGAGCAGTCGCTCAACCTGGCCGCGGATGAGACCGGCAAGGTCAGCTTCCCCGTAGAGTGGGGCTCCTACCGCCTTGAGGTGAAAGCGCCGGATGAGACCGTCAGCAGCGTACGCTTCTGGGCGGGCTACAGCTGGCAGGATAACAACGAGGGGGCGGATGCGGCGCGTCCTGACCGCGTCACCCTCAAGCTCGACAAACCTGCCTATCAGCCGGGCGATACCATTCAGCTGCATATTGCTGCCCCCGCGGCCGGTAAGGGCTATGCGATGGTGGAGTCCAGCGATGCTCCGCTGTGGTGGCAGGAGATCGACGTCCCGGCCGAGGGGCTGGATCTGGCTATCCCGGTGGATAAAGCCTGGCAGCGCCACGATCTCTACCTCAGCACGCTGGTGGTGCGTCCTGGCGATAAGTCCCGCGCCGCGACGCCGAAGCGTGCGGTTGGCCTGCTGCACCTGCCGCTTGGCGATGAGAGCCGCCGTCTGGCGATAAGCCTCGACGGCCTGCAGAAGATGCGTCCTGACCAGCCGCTGACCGTCAAGGTCAAGGCCAGCGTAAGCGCAGGCGAAATGCCGAAAAAGGTGAACGTGCTGCTCTCGGCGGTCGATAGCGGCGTGCTCAATATTACCGACTACGTCACGCCGGATCCGTGGAAATCCTTCTTTGGTCAGAAGCGCTACGGGGCTGATATCTATGATATCTACGGTCAGGTGATTGAGGGCCAGGGCCGGGCGGCGACGCTGCGCTTTGGTGGTGACGGCGACGAGCTGAACCGGGGCGGGAAGCCGCCGGTTAACCACGTCAATATCATCGCCCAGCAGGCGCAGCCGGTGACGCTGGATGAGCATGGCGAAGGCACGGTGACCCTGCCGATCGGTGATTTCAACGGCGAGCTGCGGGTGATGGCCCAGGCCTGGAGCGAAGATGAGTTCGGCAGCGCCGAAAGCAAGGTGGTTGTCGCCGCGCCGCTGATCGCCGAGCTGAATACGCCGCGCTTCCTTGCCAGCGGAGACAGCACCCGGCTGGCGTTGGATATCACCAACCTGACCGACAGCCCGCAGACGCTGAACGTGGCGCTCACCGCCAGCGGACTCGTGGAGCTGCAAAGCCAGCAGCCCGCCCCGGTGAGCCTCGCGCCTCAGGCGCGGACCACCATTTTCATACCCATCGCTGCCAAAGATGGCTTTGGTGACGGTGAAATCAGCGCCCAGATTAGCGGCCTGACGCTGCCTAACGAAACCTTCGCCCCGCAGCACAAGCAGTGGAAGATTGGCGTGCGTCCCGCCTGGCCTGCACAGACGGTCAGTGCCGGGACGATGCTGACTCCAGGCCAGATCTGGACCGCGCCCGCCGATCTTGTGACAGGGTTCGCGCCCGCCACGCTGCAAGGGCAGCTGTTGCTGAGCGGCAAGCCGCCGCTGAACCTGGCGCGCTATATTCGCGAGCTGAAAGCCTACCCCTATGGCTGCCTGGAGCAGACCGCCAGCGGGCTCTTCCCGTCGCTCTATACCAACGCCGCGCAGCTCAAATCGCTGGGCATTGCCGGTGACAGCGACGAGAAACGCCGTGCCGCAGTAGAGACGGGCATCTCACGTCTGCTGCAGATGCAGCGCGACGACGGCGGCTTTGCGCTCTGGGATAAGGGCGGGCCGGAAGAGTACTGGCTCACCGCCTACGTTACCGACTTCCTGGTACGTGCCGGGCAGCAGGGTTACAGCGTGCCCGCCGAGGCGCTGACCCAGGCTAACAATCGTCTTCTGCGCTACCTGCAGGATCCGGGCATGATGGCGATCCGCTACAGCGACGACGATCGGGCGAGTAAGTTTGCCGTGCAGGCCTACGCCGGGCTGGTGCTGGCCCAGCAGCAGAAAGCGCCTCTTGGTGCGCTGCGTGAGATCTGGCAGCGCCATGACCAGGCAGCGGCAGGGCTACCTCTGGTGCAGGTAGGTATTGCCCTGAAGCTGATGGGCGACGGTGAGCGAGGCGATCAGGCCCTGGCGCTGGGGTTAAAAACGCCGCGTCAGGACGATACCCGCTGGCTGGCGGACTACGGCAGCGCCATCCGTGATAACGCCCTGATGCTCTCTCTGCTGCAGGAGAATAACCTGCTGCCAAATGAGCAAAGCCGCCTGCTGCACACGCTCTCCGCGCAGGCATTCGGCCAGCGCTGGCTCTCGACCCAGGAGAGCAACGCGCTCTTCCTGGCGGGCAGAACCCTGGCGGCCAATCCGGGCAGCTGGCAGGCCCAGACCTCCCTCGCAGGAGAGGCGCTAAGCGGCGACCGTGCCCGGACGCTGCCGCTGACGGCGGATACGCTTGCAGCGCTCCAGGTGACCAACACCGGCAGCGCGCCGCTCTGGCTGCGTCTCGATACCAGCGGCTATGCACAGTATGCGCCAACGCCGTCATCGAACGTCTTGCAGATCGAGCGGCAGATCCTCGGCACCGACGGCAAGAGCAAATCGCTCTCAGAGCTGAAGAGCGGCGAGCTGGTGCTGGTCTGGCTGGAGGTGAAGGCCAGCCAGAACGTGCCGGATGCGCTGGTGGTTGATCTGCTGCCTGCCGGTCTGGAGCTGGAGAACCAGAATCTGGCCAGCAGCAGCGCCAGCCTGCAGGAGAGCGCCAGCGAGGTGCAGAACCTGCTTAACCAGATGCAGCAGGCGGATATCCAACATATGGAGTTCCGCGACGATCGTTTCGTAGCGGCGGTAGCGGTAAATGAGGGGCAGCCGGTTACGCTGGTCTATCTGGCTCGCGCCGTTACGCCGGGAAGCTATCAGGTACCGATGCCGCAGGTCGAGTCGATGTACGTACCCCAGTGGCGGGCCACGGGTGCGGCAAGCGGCCCGTTGATTGTCCGGCCATAGCGTGAAAGGTGGTCGTGCAGGTCGCTCCCGCTGGCTGCTGCTGCCGGGGGCGCTGGTTGCTCTGCTTATTGCACTGCTGCTTGCGGATCGCATCTGGCCGCTGCCTCTCGCCGAGGTTAATCCGGCGCGGGTCGTGGTGGCGGAAGATGGTACGCCGCTGTGGCGCTTTGCTGATGCCGACGGCATCTGGCGCTATCCGGTGACCATTGAAGAGGTATCGCCGCGCTATTTGCAGGCGCTGATCCAGTATGAGGATCGCTGGTTCTGGTCGCACCCGGGGGTCAACCCGCTGGCGATTGCCCGTGCCGCCTGGCAGGATCTGCGCTCGGCCAGGGTGGTTTCCGGCGGTAGCACCCTCACCATGCAGGTCGCCCGGCTGCTCGATCCCCATCCGCGTACCTTCGGTGGCAAGGTGCGCCAGCTTTGGCGTGCGATGCAGCTGGAGTGGCATCTCTCCAAACGCGAAATCCTGACCCTCTATCTTAATCGCGCCCCCTTCGGCGGCACCTTGCAGGGCGTGGGCGCCGCCAGCTGGGCCTATCTCGGCAAGTCCCCGGCGCAACTGAGCTATGCCGAGGCCGCGCTGCTGGCGGTGCTGCCCCAGGCCCCGAGCCGCCTCCGTCCGGATCGCTGGCCTGAGCGGGCGCAGGCGGCACGGGATAAGGTGCTGGAGCGCATGGCATCGCAGCAGGTCTGGTCGGCGCAGCAGGTGCGAGAGTCCCGCCAGGAGCCGGTCTGGCTTGCCCCCCGGCAGATGCCGCAGCTTGCCCCGCTGTTTGCCCGGCGTGTAGCGGGCAAAGATAAGCAGAGCAAAATTGTCACTACCCTGGACGCCTCTCTGCAGCGACAGCTGGAGGCGCTGGCCCTTAACGTTAAACCGCAGCTGCCACCGCGCAGCTCGCTGGCGATGATCGTTGTCGATCACACCACCATGAAGGTGCGCGGCTGGGTTGGCTCCGTGGATATCAACGACGACACCCGCTTCAGCCATGTGGATATGGTCACCGCCGTACGATCCCCCGGATCGGTGCTCAAACCTTTCGTCTATGGTCTGGCGATGGACGAGGGGCTGATCCATCCGGCGTCGCTGTTGCAGGACGTACCCCGCCTGGCGGAGGATTACCGTCCCGGCAACTTTGACAGCGGTTTTCACGGTCCGGTGAGCATGAGCGAGGCCCTGGTCCGCTCGCTTAACCTGCCAGCGGTGCAGGTGCTGGAGGCCTATGGTCCGAAGCGGTTCGCCGCCCGCCTGCGCAACGCCGGGTTACCGCTGACCCTGCCTGCCGGCGCCGAGCCGAACCTGTCGCTGATCCTCGGCGGGGCAGGGGCGACGCTGGCCGATATCACCGCCGCCTACAGCGCCTTTGCTCGCCACGGCAAGGCTGGGTTTTTACGCCTGCAGCCGAACGATGCGCTCGTGGAGCGGCCGCTGCTGTCGCCGGGAGCCGCGTGGATTATCCGTCGTATTCTTGCCTCTCAGGCGCAGCCGCTTCCCGATGCCGATCTTGGCCAGGTTGTTCCCCTGGCATGGAAAACCGGCACCAGCTATGGCTATCGTGATGCGTGGGCGGTGGGTATCAACGCCCGCTACGTGATAGGTATCTGGACCGGACGGCCCGACGGTACCCCGGTCGCCGGACAGTTTGGCTTTGCCAGCGCCGTGCCGCTGCTCAACCAGGTTAACAACCTGCTGCAGGCCCGCTCGGCGCTGGAGGTTGCCCGCCAGCCGCGCGATCCGCGTCCGGAGTCGGTGAGCCGGGGCGTTATCTGCTGGCCCGGCGGCCAGAGCCTGCCTGCCGGGGACAGCAACTGCCGCCGCCGTCTCGCCACCTGGCTGCTGGACAAGAGCGAGCCGCCTACGCTTTTACTGCCGCAGCAGGAGGGGATCCGTGGGATCCGCTTCCCGGTCTGGCTCAATGCGCAGGGCCAGCGCGTGGCGGCGGACTGCCCGGACGCCCGGGAACAAACCCTGGTGGTGTGGCCTCTGCCGTTGGAGCCGTGGCTACCTGCCAGCGAGCGCCGCGCTGCACGCCTGCCTGCGCCTTCCGTTAGCTGCCCGCCACGTCAGCAGGAGTATCCGCCCCCGCTGCTCCTTACCGGCGTGAAAGAGGGCGCGGTGGTGAAGCGGCTTCCTGGTGAAGCGTACGTCTCCCTGCCGCTCCAGGCGACGGGCGGGGAGGGGGAGCGCTGGTGGTTTATCAACGGTGAGCCGCTGGATAACCACGGACGGGCCTTAAGCCTGCGTCTTGAGCAGCGGGGAGAGTATCAGCTGGTGGTGATGGACGGGGTTGGACAGACCGCAACGGTGCTTTTTCGGGTGCTATAGCACCAGTTTGCCCCGGAAGGTTACTAAAACTCATCTTATTTTAAAAAAATGTTATCTTCATCCATAGGCAAGGCTGGCGTTGCTCTCTATAATTCGCGCCAGGTCATACGGGTGTATGCACGACAACAAAACACATAACAGAGGTTATCATGGCAATTGAACGTACTTTTTCCATCATCAAGCCGAACGCGGTGGCAAAAAACGTTATTGGCAGCATCTTTTCGCGCTTTGAATCCGCTGGGTTCAAAATCGTTGGCACCAAAATGCTGCATCTGACCGTTGAGCAGGCTCGCGGTTTCTACGCTGAGCACGAAGGTCGCCCTTTCTTTGATGGTCTGGTTGAGTTCATGACCTCTGGCCCGATCGTTGTTTCCGTGCTGGAAGGCGAAAACGCCGTGCAGCGTCACCGCGATCTGCTGGGCGCGACCAACCCGGACAACGCGCTGGCCGGCACCCTGCGCGCCGACTACGCTGACAGCTTCACCGAGAACGGCACCCACGGCTCTGACTCCGTTGAGTCTGCAACCCGTGAAATTGCTTTCTTCTTCGGTGAGAACGAAGTCTGCCCGCGCACTCGTTAATTATTTCGCTAATGCCGCCGACAGACGTGGCATTGATGCAGTAGAATTTGTACAATGCAGCGCCCCGGACGAGCAGCAGCTTACCGGGGCGCTTCTTTTTTCAACCCTCCAGGGGCCACAACGTGTAACAACGAGGCCGGAATCTATTATGTCAGAACAAACTGTTACGCCTGAAATCGTCGTGTCGACGGTTCCCAACAAAGACGCCAAAATCAACCTGCTGGATCTCAACCGTCAGCAGATGCGCGAGTTTTTCAAAAACCTGGGCGAAAAGCCGTTCCGCGCCGATCAGGTGATGAAGTGGATGTACCACTACTGCAGCGATAACTTTGATGATATGACCGATATCAACAAGGTGCTGCGTAACAAGCTTAAAGAGGTCGCAGAGATCCGCGCGCCGGAAGTGGTTGAAGAGCAGCGCTCTACCGACGGCACCATCAAATGGGCAATCGCGGTGGGCGACCAGCGCGTTGAGACGGTCTACATCCCAGAAGAGGATCGCGCCACGCTGTGCGTCTCTTCCCAGGTCGGCTGCGCTCTGGAGTGTAAATTCTGCTCAACTGCCCAGCAGGGCTTTAACCGTAACCTGCGGGTATCTGAGATCATTGGCCAGGTGTGGCGTGCGGCGAAAATCGTCGGCGCGGCCAAAGTCACCGGCACGCGTCCGATCACTAACGTGGTGATGATGGGCATGGGCGAGCCGCTGCTCAACCTGAACAACGTCGTGCCTGCGATGGAGATCATGCTGGATGACTTCGGCTTTGGCCTCTCCAAGCGCCGCGTAACGCTGTCGACCTCTGGCGTCGTGCCTGCGCTCGACAAGCTGGGCGACATGATCGACGTAGCGCTGGCCATTTCTCTCCACGCGCCAACGGACGAGATCCGTGACGAAATTGTGCCGATTAACAAAAAGTACAATATCGAAACCTTCCTCGATGCCGTGCGCCGTTACATTAGCAAATCCAATGCTAACCAGGGCCGCGTCACCATTGAGTACGTTATGCTGGATCACGTCAACGACGGCACCGAGCATGCGCACCAGCTGGCGGAAGTGCTGAAGAATACGCCGTGCAAGATCAACCTGATCCCCTGGAACCCGTTCCCCGGCGCACCGTATGGCCGTAGCTCAAACAGCCGTATCGACCGTTTCTCTAAGGTGCTGATGGAGTATGGTTTTACCACTATCGTGCGTAAAACCCGCGGTGATGATATCGACGCTGCCTGCGGCCAGCTGGCGGGTGAGGTTATCGACCGTACCAAGCGCACCTTGCGCAAGCGTATGCAGGGCGAGCCCATTTCGGTTAAGGCCGTTTAATTATGCTTTCTGCACGGTCCCAAACCGGGATCGTGCAGCATAATCGCGTGGCGTAAGTAACCTAAATATACAGTTTCGATAAATAATTACGGTGCGTTTGCGTCGTGTTTGAGGCAGTATGTAACGATGGAATAACAGTTTAGCCCTTGAGGTAAAAGCTGTTCTGTTATCCCCGACCTGACAGTCTTATACTGTCGGTCTAAGGTTAACTGACCCAGAAGTTTCGCGGTGCGGGTGGGCATTGTGACTTACCGGCACCTGATTTTACATTTCACGTACCAGCAGCTGTAGCGAATGAATACTGAAGCCACTCAAGACCTAAATGCAACACAAACCACTGGCGTCCGTCTGCGCAACGCCCGTGAACAACTTGGGCTAAGCCAACAAGCGGTCGCTGAACGCCTGTGCCTCAAGGTTTCCACCGTTCGCGATATCGAAGAAGACAAAGCGCCTGCCGATTTGGCTTCTACCTTCCTGCGGGGCTATATCCGCTCCTATGCGCGCCTCGTGCACATCCCGGAAGAAGAGCTGCTGCCCATGATGGAGAAGCAGGCTCCGGTCAGAGCGGCCAAGGTCGCCCCGATGCACTCTTTTTCCCTTGGCAAACGCCGTAAGAAGCGCGATGGCTGGCTGTCGAGCATCACCTGGCTGATTGTCTTTGTCGTGGTTGGCCTGACCGGCGCATGGTGGTGGCAGAACCACAAAGCCCAGCAGGAAGAGATCACCACTATGGCCGATCAATCCTCTGCTGAGCTGAACGCCAGCAACAACGAAACGCAAAGCGTCCCTCTGAACACCGACCCGGCCGAGCCTGCCGACGCGCAGACCACCGGTACCGCGCCAGCCGAAGTAGCAACCCAGACCCCACCAGCGGCTACCCCCGCTGCGCCGGCACAGACCACCGCGCAAAACGCCGTAGTCTCTCCGTCTCAGGCTAACGTTGACGCCGTCACTGCCCCTGCGGCGACTGCGCCGGCAGCCACTGCCCCTGCGGCTGCAACGGCAAATAGCGCACCGGGCGCGGCTCCACTGCCAACCGATCAGGCGGGCGTGACCAATACCGCCGATGCCAACGCGCTGGCCATGACCTTCACCGCCGACTGCTGGCTGGAAGTGACCGATGCGAACGGTAAGAAGCTGTTCAGCGGTATCCAGCGCAGCGGTGCTAACCTGAACCTGGCCGGACAGACCCCCTATAAATTAAAAATTGGCGCACCGTCAGCCGTGCAGATCCAGTTCCAGGGCAAGCCCGTCGATCTGAGCCGCTTTATCAGAAGTAACCAGGTTGCGCGTCTGACCCTCAATGCCGAACAATCAGCAGCTCAGTAACTGACGGGCAACGCGGGAGAGTTTTCAATGCATAACCAGGCCCCTATTCAACGTAGAAAATCGAAACGTATCTACGTGGGGAATGTACCCATCGGCGATGGTGCCCCTATCGCCGTTCAGTCAATGACCAATACCCGCACCACGGATGTGGAAGCGACGGTTAATCAAATCAAAGCCCTGGAGCGCGTTGGCGCGGATATTGTCCGCGTCTCCGTGCCGACGATGGATGCGGCGGAAGCCTTTAAGCTCATCAAACAGCAGGTCAGCGTTCCGCTGGTCGCGGATATCCACTTTGACTACCGTATTGCGCTGAAGGTGGCGGAGTATGGCGTCGACTGCCTGCGTATCAACCCAGGCAACATCGGTAACGAAGAGCGTATTCGCACCGTTGTTGACTGCGCACGCGACAAAAATATTCCGATCCGCATCGGCGTTAACGCCGGATCGCTGGAGAAGGATCTGCAGGAGAAGTATGGCGAGCCGACGCCGCAGGCGCTGCTGGAGTCCGCCATGCGCCATGTGGATCATCTGGATCGTCTTAACTTCGATCAGTTCAAGGTGAGCGTCAAAGCATCCGACGTATTCCTGGCCGTTGAGTCCTATCGCCTGCTGGCGAAGCAGATCGATCAGCCGCTGCACCTCGGGATCACCGAAGCCGGTGGCGCACGTGCCGGCGCGGTGAAATCAGCCATCGGCCTCGGACTGCTGCTCTCGGAAGGGATCGGCGATACGCTGCGTATCTCGCTGGCGGCGGATCCGGTCGAAGAGATCAAAGTGGGCTTTGATATCCTCAAATCCCTGCGCATCCGCTCCCGTGGCATTAACTTTATTGCCTGCCCAACCTGCTCCCGTCAGGAGTTTGACGTTATCGGCACGGTTAACGCCCTTGAGCAGCGCCTGGAAGATATCATCACCCCGATGGACGTCTCGATCATCGGCTGCGTGGTGAACGGCCCGGGCGAAGCGCTGGTCTCTACCCTCGGCGTGACCGGCGGCAACAAGAAAAGCGGCCTGTATGAAGATGGCGTGCGTAAGGACCGGCTGGACAACGGCGATATGATCGCCCAGCTGGAAGCCCGCATCCGCGCCAAGGCCTCGATGCTTGATGAAGCCCGCCGCATTGACGTTCAGCAGCTGGAAAAATAACGTAGCTGGGAAGCGGCTGGCTTCCCGTGTATGATTGAACCCGCAGGGCCCGTACGTTCGGGTTTGCCCTGAGGGTTCATTTTTATATTTATAAAGAGAATAAACGTGGCAAAGAATATTCAAGCCATTCGCGGCATGAACGATTACCTGCCAGGCGACACCGCCATCTGGCAGCGCATTGAAGGCACACTTAAGAACGTGCTCGGCAGCTACGGTTACAGTGAAATCCGCTTGCCGATTGTAGAGCAGACCCCGTTATTCAAACGCGCCATCGGTGAAGTGACCGACGTGGTTGAAAAAGAGATGTATACCTTTGACGACCGCAACGGCGATAGCCTGACGCTGCGTCCGGAAGGTACGGCGGGCTGCGTACGCGCCGGCATCGAACATGGTCTCCTGTACAATCAGGAGCAGCGTCTGTGGTACGTCGGGCCGATGTTCCGCTACGAGCGTCCGCAGAAAGGGCGCTATCGCCAGTTCCATCAGCTGGGCTGTGAAGTCTTTGGCCTGCAGGGCCCGGACATCGACGCCGAGCTGATCCTGCTCACCGCCCGCTGGTGGCGTGCGCTGGGCATCGCCGATCACGTTAGCCTGGAGCTGAACTCCATCGGCTCTCTGGAGGCGCGTGCCAACTACCGCGATGCGCTGGTCGCCTTCCTTGAGCAGCATAAAGATAAGCTCGACGAAGACTGCAAGCGCCGCATGTACAGCAACCCGCTGCGCGTGCTGGACTCTAAAAACCCGGACGTGCAGGCGCTGTTAAACGATGCGCCGGCGCTGGGCGACTATCTGGACGACGACTCTCGCGAACACTTTGCCGGCCTGTGCAAACTGCTGGAAGCGGCAGGCATCGCCTATACCGTTAACCAGCGTCTGGTGCGCGGGCTCGACTACTACAACCGCACCGTCTTTGAGTGGGTTACCAGCAGCCTTGGTTCTCAGGGCACGGTCTGCGCAGGCGGCCGCTACGATGGCCTGGTAGAACAGCTCGGCGGTCGTGCAACGCCGGCGGTAGGTTTTGCGATGGGCCTGGAGCGACTTGTTTTGTTAGTTCAGGCAGTTAATCCGGAATTTAATGCCGATCCCGTTGTCGATATATACCTGGTCGCGTCGGGTACAGATACGCAGGCCGCTGCGCTGCAGCTGGCCGAGCGGGTCCGCGATGCTGTGCCAGAGGTTAAATTGATGACCAACCACGGCGGCGGCAACTTCAAGAAACAGTTTGCCCGTGCCGACAAGTGGGGCGCTCGCGTCGCGCTGGTGCTGGGTGAGTCAGAAGTGGCTGACGGCAACGTGGTAGTAAAAGATTTACGCTCTGGTGAGCAGACGACCGTAGCGCAGGATAGCGTTGCCGCGCATTTGCGCACACTACTGGGTTAATCTCCCCGGGGAACTATCGTTTAGGAGAAGGACTGCGTGGAAATCTACGAGAACGAGCACGACCAGGTTGATGCGATTAAACGCTTCTTTGCCGAGAATGGCAAAGCGCTGGCCGTTGGGGTTATTTTAGGCGTTGGCGCGCTGGTAGGCTGGCGCTACTGGACAAGCCATCAGGATGATTCCGTGCGCGAATCCTCCTGGGCTTATGAAAATGCCGTCTCGGCGCTGCGGGCGGATAAGCCAGAAACGCTGGCGGCGGCAGAGAAGTTTGCTGCTGATACGAAAAACACTTACGGTGCCTTTGCCTCCCTTGAGCTGGCCCAGCAGTTTGTAGAAAGCAACCAGCTTGATAAAGCCGCAGCGCAGCTGCAGCAGGGTCTGGCCGCTGCCAGCGATGAGAACCTCAAAGCGGTAATCAACCTGCGCCTGGCGCGCGTTCAGATACAGCTGAAACAGGCCGATGCGGCGCTGAAAACCCTGGAGTCAATCAAGGGTGAAGGCTGGACGGCCATCGTAGCCGATCTGCGCGGTGAAGCCCTGCTTAGCAAGGGCGATAAGCAAGGTGCGCGCAGCGCCTGGGAAACGGGCGCAAAAAGCGACGCTTCTCCAGCGCTGAGTGAAATGTTGCAGATGAAAATCAATAATTTGTCCATCTGAGAGGGACCCGATGCAATTGCGTAAATTACTTCTGCCAGGGCTGCTTTCGGTCACCTTGCTGAGTGGCTGTTCTCTGTTTAATGGCGAAGAGGACGTTGTCAAAATGTCCCCGCTGCCGACGGTAGAGAACCAGTTTAATCCGTCCACCGCGTGGAGCACCTCTGTCGGCGACGGCATTGGCGACTTCTACTCCAACCTGCATCCGGCGTTTGCCGACAGCGTGGTTTACGCTGCCGATCGTCATGGGACGGTGAAAGCCGTCAATGCAGACGATGGTAAAGAGGTGTGGTCTGTCAGCCTGGCCGAGAAGAGCGGCTGGTTCTCCACCCGTCCGGCACTGCTCTCCGGCGGCCTGACGGTGGCTGGCGGCCACGTCTACGTTGGCAGTGAAAAGGCGCAGGTCTATGCCCTGAACACTAATGATGGCTCCCAGGCCTGGCAGACCACCGCCGCCGGGGAAGTGCTCTCCCGTCCGGTCGTGAGCGACGGTCTGGTGCTGATCCATACCAGCAACGGCCAGCTGCAGGCGCTGAACGAGAGCGATGGCGCAGTGAAGTGGACCGTTAACCTCGATATGCCAGCCCTGTCGCTGCGCGGTGAATCCGCTCCGGCTCCGGCCTTTGGCGCGGCGATTGTCGGCGGCGATAACGGCCGCGTCAGCGCGATAATGCTGAAAGAGGGGCAGATGATCTGGCAGCAGCGTATCTCCCAGGCCACCGGCGCAACGGAGATCGATCGTCTGAGCGACGTCGATACGACGCCGGTTGTTGTGAACGGCGTGGTCTATACGCTGGCCTACAACGGCAACCTGACCGCGCTGGATCTGCGCAGCGGCCAGATTATGTGGAAACGCGAGCTGGGCTCGGTGAACGATTTCATCGTTGACGGCAACCGCATCTACCTGGTTGACCAGAACGATCGCGTGCTGGCCCTGACGACTGACGGCGGCGTCACGCTCTGGACACAAAGCGATCTGTTGCACCGTAACCTGACCTCGCCGGCGTTGTATAATGGATCTATCGTAGTGGGTGATAGCGAAGGCTATATGCACTGGATCAACCCGGAAGACGGACGTTTCGTGGCGCAGCAGAAAGTTGACAGCTCTGGTCTGCTGACCGAACCGGTTGTCGCCGATGGTAAACTGCTGATCCAGGCGAAAGACGGTACGCTCTACGCGATTACGCGTTAAATACGGCGGTCGTTAGCATTGAAAAACGGCTCCTGTTTCAGGGGCCGTTTTACTGTTTTTAATTTTTACTGATTTACCAGCGGCGCGAATCGGCGACGTTGACAATGATTTTTTGAATGAGGCTTTAAACATGATTCCTGTGGTCGCGCTTGTCGGACGCCCGAACGTTGGCAAATCCACCCTTTTTAACCGCTTAACGCGTACTCGTGATGCGCTGGTAGCGGACTTCCCGGGGCTGACGCGCGACCGTAAGTACGGTCGGGCCGAGGTTGAAGGCCGCGAGTTTATCTGTATCGATACCGGCGGTATTGACGGTACGGAAGACGGTGTAGAAACCCGTATGGCCGAGCAGTCCCTGCTGGCAATTGAAGAGGCGGATGTGGTGCTGTTTATGGTGGATGCCCGCGCAGGCCTGATGCCTGCCGACGAGGCCATTGCCAAACATCTACGCTCGCGTGAAAAACCGACCTTCCTGGTTGCCAACAAAACCGACGGCCTCGATCCCGATCAGGCAGTCCTTGACTTCTACTCCCTCGGTCTGGGCGAGATCCACCCGATTGCCGCTTCGCACGGACGCGGGGTGACCAGCCTGCTGGAGCACGTGCTGGTGCCGTGGATGCAGGAAATCGATCCGCGTGAAGAGGAAGAGGTGGATGAGGACGCGGCCTACTGGGCACAGTTCGAAGCCGAGCAGAACGGTGAAGAAGTTGAAGAGCCGGAAGATGACTTCAACCCGCTGGATCTGCCGATCAAGCTGGCTATCGTTGGTCGTCCGAACGTCGGTAAATCCACCCTGACCAACCGCATCCTCGGCGAGGATCGCGTGGTGGTGTACGATATGCCGGGTACCACCCGCGACAGTATCTACATCCCGATGCAGCGCGACGAGCGTGAATACGTGCTGATCGATACCGCAGGCGTACGTAAGCGCGGCAAGATCACCGATACCGTAGAGAAGTTTTCGGTAATCAAAACCCTGCAGGCGATTGAAGACGCCAACGTGGTGATGCTGGTGATCGACGCCCGGGAAGGCATCTCCGATCAGGATCTCTCCCTGCTGGGCTTTATCCTCAACAGCGGCCGCTCGCTGGTCATCGTCGTCAACAAGTGGGACGGCCTGAGCAATGAAGTGAGAGAGCAGGTGAAAGAGACCCTCGACTTCCGTCTGGGCTTTATCGACTTTGCGCGCGTGCACTTTATCTCTGCCCTGCACGGCAGCGGCGTCGGCAACCTGTTTGAATCCGTGCGTGAAGCCTATGACAGCTCGACCCGCCGCCAGAGCACCGCGATGCTGACCCGCATCATGAACATGGCTGCGGAAGATCACCAGCCGCCGCTGGTGCGCGGTCGCCGCGTGAAGCTGAAATACGCTCATGCCGGTGGTTACAACCCGCCGATCGTGGTCATCCACGGCAACCAGGTGAAAGACCTGCCGGATTCCTACAAGCGCTACCTGATGAACTACTTCCGCAAATCGCTGGACGTCATGGGTACACCGATCCGTATCCAGTTCAAAGAGGGGGATAACCCGTTCGCTAACAAGCGTAACACCCTGACCCCGAACCAGATGCGTAAGCGTAAGCGTTTGATCAAGCATATTAAGAAAGGCAAGTAATCCCTGCCAAATTCGATAAAACCCGCGCCTGTCGCGGGTTTTTTTTCGTCTGTTGAAAGCGTAAATTTTCCTGCGCTATGTCAAACACTATTCGTTATTAGCCAACTTTAAAACTAAGAAAGTAGACAAACGTCGAGTTTTCGTCTTAAAGTCCCGGGGTTGGGGCTAGACAAAACTAGCGCCAGATTATCAAATGGTTAGATAACCCTTCGCCGTATGTAAAAAAATCGGTCAGATACGTAACTGGCCGGCGTACATCGCGGTGTTTACCTGCACAACGACATACCTTTCGGGAGAAATATGCAATCCTCTGTTAATCACCAAGAGAGCCGAACGTTCTTCGGCCATCCCTGGCCGCTCGGCTCGCTGTTCTTCACCGAGATGTGGGAGCGTTTCTCGTTTTACGGCATCCGTCCGCTGCTGATCCTGTTTATGGCGGCCACCGTGTATGACGGCGGGATGGGGCTGGCGCGTGAGAATGCCTCTGCCATTGTCGGCATTTTTGCCGGTACTATGTATCTTGCAGCTCTACCGGGTGGCTGGCTGGCGGATAACTGGCTCGGCCAGCAGCGCGCAGTCTGGTACGGCTCAATCCTGATTGCCCTCGGCCACCTGTCGATTGCACTCTCTGCCTTTATGGGCGACAACCTGTTCTTTATCGGCCTGATGTTCATCGTGCTCGGCTCTGGCCTGTTCAAGACCTGTATCTCGGTCATGGTCGGCACGCTGTATAAAAAAGGGGATGCGCGTCGCGACGGCGGTTTCTCGCTGTTCTATATGGGCATCAATATGGGCTCCTTTATTGCGCCGCTGATCTCCGGCTGGCTGATTAAAAGCCACGGCTGGCACTGGGGCTTTGGTATCGGCGGCATCGGGATGCTGGTGGCGCTGATTATCTTCCGCGTGTTTGCCGTTCCAGCCATGAAACGCTACGACAGCGAAGTGGGGCTGGACTCTACCTGGAACAACCCGGTGGTGAAGAGAAACGGCGTGGGCATGTGGCTGCTGGCGCTGGCGGTTGGCGTGGCGGTGGTCGTTACGCTGATCGCGCAGGGCGTGATTGTCATCAACCCGGTCGCGGTCGCCAGCATGCTGGTCTACGTGATTGCTGCATCGGTGGCGCTCTACTTTATCTACCTGTTTATCTTTGCGGGCCTGACCCGTAAAGAGCGGGCCCGACTGCTGGTCTGTTTTATCCTGCTGGTCTCCGCGGCGTTCTTCTGGTCTGCGTTTGAGCAGAAGCCGACCTCGTTCAACCTGTTCGCCAATGACTATACAAACCGCATGATCGGTAATTTTGAAATCCCTGCCGTGTGGTTCCAGTCAATCAACGCGCTGTTCATCATTCTGCTGGCCCCGGTATTTAGCTGGGCGTGGCCGAAGCTGGCGAGCATGAACATTCGCCCGAGCAGCATCACCAAGTTCGTGATCGGTATTCTCTTCGCGGCGGCAGGCTTCGGCTTGATGATGCTGGCAGCCCAGAACGTGCTGAATAACGGCGGGGCAGGGGTTTCTCCCTTCTGGCTGGTGGGCAGCATCCTGATGCTGACGCTTGGCGAGCTGTGTCTCAGCCCGATTGGTCTGGCGACCATGACCCTGCTGGCACCGGAAAGAATGCGCGGTCAGATGATGGGGCTGTGGTTCTGCGCAAGCGCGCTGGGTAACCTGGCGGCAGGCCTGATTGGCGGTCACGTGAAGGCCGACCAGCTTGATATGCTGCCAAATCTCTTCGCCCGTTGTTCCGTTGCCCTGCTGATCTGTGCCGCGGTGCTGATCGTCCTGATTATTCCGGTCCGCCGCATGCTGGAAAATGCGCAGGCTAAACCGGCCGCTAACGCCGGGTAACATCTCAAATTAAGCCCGCTTCCCGCGGGCTTTTTTATATCCATAAAGCACATAACGAAGCATTAAAGCGCAAGTTATCGGTATCTCTAAAGTCGTACCCTATGTGAACTCTTGGTCTTGAGGATGGTACAAGTTCATTCCGGTAAGGGCAGTCATGCAAAGAGAACGGGCTTTTAAAAAGCGATACATCGTCGCTCTTCTCGTCATTTTACTGGCATGGATAGCGTATATGCTGCCCAGCTGGCTTTTCCCTGTGGGATATACGCTCTATAAAAAAGTTCCTGTAAGCGAGAAGGCGAATATCTATGTAGTACAGACCGATGCGGGAGCAACGACAGCGTATTCGTACCGTTATTATGTGGTGGATGCAAAAGTAAGCGATGATGATTTCATGACTAATGTTGCTGACGCTGCGCCTTTCCTAAACACGAAGGATGAAAAAGCTGTACTGAATGTGAAGGATAATCAGATTTACCTCCGCGTTCGCGGTGAAATTTACTCTTTTGATAGCCCTGCTTTGTATCGAAGTGGTGCTGATATCCATAGCGTTGCTATTCATCTTGATGCTGCGCCATGAAGAGAGGGTTTAACTGGCGTACTGGGGCTGTTTTTGTTTTGCTTATCTTTGGGTTCTGGGCGTACCAGTTCCGTGATCTGTTTACCGTATATGAACAGCTGAAGGGTAGTATGAGTGTAAACGATGAGCTAACTCTGTATATCACCCAGGCGGCGTCTAGTTCACTTTCAAAGGATACATATCGTTACTATCTCTATGATGCCAAGAAAAGTCCTGATGATTTCATGGCGCATGTAAAAGATGTGGAACCTATTATGATCACTGACGACTATAAGGCTAATGCAGAAGTGAAAGACGGGCAGATTTATTTACACGTTCGCGGAAATGTCTATTCCTTCAAGAACGCAGGCTACAGTGTTAGAGTCCATCTCGATGCTGCACCTTAACACCTGGAGGCGTTATGCAACTGACCTGTCCTAACTGTGATAAGCCGATGGAGCTTGTTGGCACCCATGCGCATTGTGAAAATTGTAACCTCGATGTGGCGTTAGAAGCACGCTGCCCCGATTGCCATCAGCCATTAGAGGTGCTCAAGGCCTGCGGCGCGGTAGATTACTTCTGCCAGCACGGCCACGGGCTGATCTCGAAAAAGCGCGTCGAGTTCGTCATGCCTGACGCCTAATCACAAAATTTGCGCAATCATCTCTTAGCACTTACGTTTTTAACTGCTCATAAAAAGAGAAACGTAATGAAAAGAGACGTAGCGTTGGGAGTCACCGGCTTTGCCTTGATCGCCGTAACCTATGGGATGGCGAGATTTTCATGGGGGCTCATGCTGCCCGATATTCGGCAGGAGATCCCTTTCACGCCAGAAGTCGCTGGCTTAATTGCCGCCTGCAGCTACGTAGCCTACTGCTTATCCGTCTTCATCGCGTCCTTTTTGACCAGCCGCTTCGGCCCACGCGTCACGGCAATATTGGCTGCCGTTGTGGCCGCCGTCGGGTTGCTTATCCTGGCTTTTGCGGCTGCGCCGCTCTATCTGGCGCTCGGCCTGTTTGTTGCAGGTACAAGCTCTGGACTGGCCTCTCCCGCCTTGGCGGGGGCCGTGAACGACGCCGTCCCTGATGAACGCCAGACGCAGGTGAATACGACCATTAACGCCGGAACAAGCGGGGGCATCATTCTGTCCGTCCCCATTCTTTTTTTCATGCCGGGCGGGTGGCGTGTCTCCTGCATGGTTTTCGCTTTACTGGCGCTGGTATGCCTGCTCGCTGCGTGGCGTACTCTGCCTAAAAGTGCGTCTAAATCGACAGAGGGATCGCCGCACTGGCGCGCCCTTTTTCGCAAGCCGGGCATGTTTCGGCTGTTAGTTATTGCTTTTGTCAGCGGTATTGCCAGCGCGGCATGGTGGAGCTTTGGGCCTGAGTTACTTCAGCAGCACACCAACGTGGATAGCGCGATGACAAATATCCTGTGGCTGGTAAGCGGCGGAGCAGGCGTCATCGCCGTGTTTACCGGCACCGTGGCGCGATGTATCGGCATGCGGGGCGTTTACTGGGGATCGCAGTTCTTTATGGCAGCGTCTTTAGCTGCGCTGGCTGTGAGCCACGGTTTTAACGGGTGGCTTTTTCCGGTGGTGGCGATGAGTGGCGCAGGATATGTCATTTTGTCCGGCGTGCTGCTGGTACAGGGCGCGGCGATTGCTCAACCTTCAGCAGCGGCCGGCGTCAGTATGGCTTTTCTGATGCTGGCCGCTGGGCAGGTAGCTGGCTCGATTCTCTTTGGACAGCTCTATGGCACTATCGGCGCGGTTGGCGCATTGGCTGTTTTTTCTGGCCTGTCCTGGATAATGCTTGCCGTTACGCCTGATAAACATCATCAGGCGAGCTAGCGTCAGGTCAGGTTTTTTTGCGTGCCCGTGTTTTTTTAGCAACGGTCACGCCTTTCACTTCACTTTCCACCCAGCCATCCGCCAGGCGGGTGGTGAGCATATCTCCGGCTTTCACCTGTTTGGTTTGCTTCAGCACGTTGCCATCTGTTGCAGTGGTTACGCTGTAGCCGCGTGCCAGCGTGGAGAGGGGGCTGACGGCTTCCAGGTGCGTAACCGTATTGCCGAAGCGTTCGCGGGTGGCGCTGAGCCTGGCGCTTATCAGTTGGGCCAGACGGTACTCCAGCTGCTGCACCCGATTCTGGGCGCGATGAATACGCGGCTGCGGTGAATGCTGGTTAAGACGCTGGGCCATCCGCTGCTGACGCTGACCTGAACGCTTAAGCTGGTTATCCATCGCGTAGGTCATCCGCTGGCGCAGCCGCTCAAGCACGGTTTGCTGACGCGCCAGCCGCAGCTGCGGGTGCTGCTGTTGTAGCCGATGCTCCAGCTGGGTAAAGCGACGGGTGCGGTTAGCGAGGTAGTAATCCATCGCCATCTCCAGTCGCTGCTGGCCGCTTTGCAGCTGACGCAGCAGCTCAAGCTGGTTGCGGCTGACCATCTCTGCGGCGGCGGACGGCGTCGGCGCACGCAGGTCGGCCACAAAGTCGGCGATGGTGACGTCAGTTTCATGGCCGACGGCGCTGACGATGGGGATCTGGCTGGCGAAAATCGCCCGCGCCACCCGCTCGTCGTTGAAGCTCCAGAGATCCTCCAGCGAGCCGCCGCCGCGCCCGACGATCAGCACGTCACACTCCTGACGGCTATTCGCCAGCGCAATAGCGCGAACGATCTGTCCCGGCGCGTCTTCGCCCTGTACGGCGGTAGGGTAAATCACCACCGGCAGGGAGGGATCGCGGCGTTTAAGCACGTGCAGAATATCGTGCAGCGCGGCCCCAGTTTTCGAGGTGATCACCCCCACGCAGTGAGCGGGGGAGGGGAGTGGCTGCTTGCTCTGCTGATCGAACAGTCCCTCTGCTGCCAGCTTCGCCTTTAGCTGCTCATACTTCTGCTGTAACAGGCCTTCGCCTGCCGGCTGCATGCTTTCGACGATGATTTGGTACTCGCCGCGCGGCTCGTAGAGCGTAATGCTGGCGCGGACCAGGATCTGCTGTCCGTGCTGGGGGCGGAAGGTGACCCGACGGTTGCTGTTGCGGAACATCGCGCAGCGTACTTGGGCAGTATCATCCTTGAGCGTGAAGTACCAGTGACCGGAGGCAGGCTGGGTAAAGTTTGAGATCTCACCGCTGATCCAGACCTGGCCAACTTCTCTTTCCAGCAGCAGGCGCACCGTCTGATTCAGGCGGCTAACGGTAAAAATTGCGGGGGATTGCATCGATGACATGTGAGCCAGATCAAATTTTAAATCAGAAGGTTAATTAATCGATAGTAACCCGATGGGCCGCAATCGCAACTATTTTTCCAAAAAAGTGTAGATGCAATCGGTTACGCTCTGTATAATGCCACGGCAATATTTAACCACCCGGTCAGAGATATTGCCCATGCTACGTATCGCTAAAGAAGCCCTGACGTTTGACGACGTCCTCCTCGTTCCCGCTCATTCTACCGTTCTGCCGAATACTGCCGACCTCAGCACCCAGCTTACCAAAACCATTCGCCTGAACATTCCTATGCTCTCCGCAGCAATGGACACCGTGACGGAAGCACGCCTGGCTATCGCCCTGGCGCAGGAAGGGGGCATCGGTTTTATCCATAAAAACATGTCCATCGAGCGCCAGGCAGAAGAAGTTCGCCGCGTGAAAAAACATGAGTCCGGCGTGGTAACCGATCCGCAGACCGTACTGCCGACCACCACCCTGCGTGAAGTGAAAGAGCTGACCGAGCGTAACGGTTTCGCCGGTTACCCGGTGGTGACCGCTGACTACGAGCTGGTGGGGATCATCACCGGTCGTGACGTGCGCTTTGTTACCGACCTGAGCCAGCCGGTAAGCGTATACATGACGCCGAAAGAGCGTCTGGTTACCGTGCGCGAAGGCGAAGCCCGCGACGCCGTATTCGCTAAAATGCATGAAAAACGCGTTGAGAAGGCGCTGGTCGTTGACGAAAACTTCCACCTGCGCGGCATGATCACCGTAAAAGATTTCCAGAAAGCTGAACGTAAACCGAACGCCTGTAAAGACGAGCATGGCCGTCTGCGCGTAGGCGCTGCGGTAGGCGCGGGCGCAGGCAACGAAGAGCGCGTTGATGCGCTGGTTGCCGCTGGCGTTGACGTGCTGCTGATCGACTCCTCCCACGGCCACTCTGAAGGCGTGCTGCAGCGTATTCGTGAGACCCGTGCTAAATACCCTGACCTGCAGATCATCGGCGGTAACGTGGCTACCGGCGCAGGCGCGCGCGCGCTGGCCGACGCTGGCGTCAGCGCGGTGAAAGTGGGTATCGGTCCTGGCTCTATCTGTACTACCCGTATCGTCACCGGCGTGGGTGTTCCGCAGATCACCGCGGTGTCCGACGCGGTTGAAGCGCTGGAAGGTACCGGCATTCCGGTGATTGCTGACGGCGGCATCCGCTTCTCCGGCGATATCGCTAAAGCAATCGCCGCAGGCGCGGCGGCGGTAATGGTTGGCTCCATGCTGGCCGGTACCGAAGAGTCCCCAGGCGAGATCGAACTTTTCCAGGGCCGTTCTTACAAATCCTACCGCGGCATGGGCTCGCTGGGTGCGATGTCTAAAGGCTCCTCCGATCGCTACTTCCAGACCGATAACGCCGCTGACAAGTTGGTGCCGGAAGGTATCGAAGGCCGCGTGGCGTACAAAGGCTACCTGAAAGAGATCATTCACCAGCAGATGGGCGGCCTGCGCTCCTGTATGGGTCTGACCGGCTGTGGTACTATCGACGCGCTGCGTACGCAGGCTGAATTTGTACGCATCAGCGGAGCGGGCATTCAGGAGAGCCACGTTCACGACGTGACCATCACCAAAGAGTCCCCGAACTACCGCATGGGTTCCTGATTTAATTTGTAGGCCGGGTGGGCGTAACGCTGCCCGGCACTTATTTTCTCTATCTGCTTCTGCCTCGGAACAATCGTCAATGACCGACAATATTCATAAGCATCGCATTCTTATCCTCGACTTTGGTTCGCAGTACACCCAGCTTGTTGCCCGCCGCGTGCGTGAGCTGGGCGTCTACTGTGAGCTGTGGGCCTGGGACGTCACCGAAGCCCAAATCCGTGAGTTCAACCCGAACGGGATCATCCTGTCCGGCGGCCCGGAGAGCACCACTGAACACAACAGCCCGCGCGCGCCGCAGTATGTATTTGAGGCAGGCGTACCGGTATTCGGCGTTTGCTACGGTATGCAAACGATGGCGATGCAGCTTGGCGGCCACGTTGAAGGCTCTAACGAGCGTGAGTTTGGCTATGCTCAGGTTGAAGTGAAAACTCAGAGCGCGCTGGTGCGCGGTATTGAGGACTCCCTGAGCGCAGAGGGCAACCCGCTGCTGGACGTGTGGATGAGCCACGGCGACAAAGTTACCGCTATCCCGGAAGACTTTGTGACCGTTGCCAGCACCGAGACCTGTCCGTTCGCCATTATGGCTAACGAAGAGAAGCGTTTCTACGGCGTGCAGTTCCACCCGGAAGTGACCCACACCCGTCAGGGCCTGCGTATGCTGGAGCGCTTTGTGCGCGACATCTGCGAGTGCGAAGCGCTGTGGACCCCGGCTAAGATCATCGACGACGCCGTGGAGCGTATCCGCCAGCAGGTTGGCAATGACAAGGTGATCCTTGGCCTCTCCGGCGGCGTGGACTCCTCCGTGACCGCGATGCTGCTGCACCGCGCCATTGGCGATCGCCTGACCTGTGTATTCGTCGATAACGGCCTGCTGCGCCTGAACGAAGCCGAGCAGGTAATGGATATGTTTGGCGACCACTTCGGCCTGAACATCGTTCACGTTGAAGGCGAGCAGCGCTTCCTTGATGCGCTGGCCGGTGAGAACGATCCAGAAGCGAAACGTAAAATCATCGGCCGCGTTTTTGTTGAAGTATTCGATGAAGAGGCGCTGAAGCTGGAAGACGTTAAGTGGCTGGCGCAGGGCACTATCTACCCTGACGTTATCGAGTCCGCTGCATCTGCGACCGGTAAAGCACATGTTATCAAATCCCACCACAACGTGGGTGGCCTGCCGAAAGAGATGAAGATGGGCCTGGTTGAACCGCTGCGTGAGCTGTTTAAAGACGAAGTGCGTAAAATTGGTCTCGAGCTGGGCCTGCCGTACGACATGCTCTACCGTCACCCGTTCCCGGGTCCGGGTCTGGGCGTCCGCGTGCTGGGCGAAGTGAAGAAAGAGTACTGCGACCTGCTGCGTCGCGCTGACGCTATCTTCATTGAAGAGCTGCGTAAAGCTGACCTGTATAACAAAGTGAGCCAGGCGTTCACCGTGTTCCTGCCGGTACGCTCCGTAGGTGTGATGGGCGACGGCCGTAAGTACGACTGGGTTGTCTCCCTGCGCGCAGTAGAGACCATCGACTTTATGACCGCACACTGGGCGCACCTGCCGTATGAGTTCCTGGGCCGTGTGTCTAACAGGATCATCAATGAGGTTAATGGTATTTCGCGCGTAGTCTATGACATCAGCGGGAAACCACCGGCTACGATTGAATGGGAATGATGGGTAGCTAGGTTATAATTATTCGGATCTCTTCGAAAAGATTAACCCTCTGTTTTTACAGAGGGTTTTTTTATGGGTTGCATGTTTATCTACTTGCTCTTTCATACTTGTCTGGGACCATTGTAATAGGAACTTGAAGGTCAGCTTTGTGCCAGAAGCGAACAATGTAAGACTCTCTGCTTCTTGTATTCAAAGAATTGCTTGATAAAATATGGGCTTTGGAAATAGTCAGCTCAAAAATGAGATAAAGATATGGCGATGATTGATTTACATAGAAGAAATGTTGATCGTAAAAGAAATGAAATCGCGCGATTGATTGACCAAAAGGCCAAAGAATATGCAAAAATAACAAGCTTAAATAATAAAATTCAGTCGGCAACAAAGCAAATGAACTCATCGAAGTCATTAACAACGATTAGCAATAAGCAAAAGGAAATATACAAACACCAAGCAGATATATCTAAAGTTGAAAAGAAAATTTCAGAGTTTGAATCCAAAATATCCAGAAAAAATAAAGAATTACAAGCTGAGCAAAGAAAAATGGATAATGAGGAAGTTAAAGAATACAAAAAACGCCAACAACTTCAAGATAAATTCCAGCGCGAACAAACTAGGGCATTCAGCACTGTCAATAAAACATTGTCGGAGCACTCTGATATGATAAAGAATTTGAGTGAGTTACCTGAAGAAATTACAGTATTGTTTCTTGCATCAAATCCACAAGATCAAGGACAGTTAAGGTTAGATGAAGAAGTTCGTTCTATAAAAGAAATGATTACAAAATCACGTCACCGTGATACAGTAAAATTGGAATCATGTTGGGCGGTTAGACCTGGTGACATTCTGCAGTATATGAATGAATATATGCCAACAATTGTACATTTTAGTGGTCACGGAAGTTCCAATGATGAATTAGTCCTTATGGATAACAACTCCAATACTAAATTAGTGTCGATGGAGTCTCTCGTTCAGGCAATGAGTGTTGCAAATGACAACTTAAGACTAGTATTTTTCAACACATGTCACTCAAAAAACCAAGCTAATAAAGTAGTTGACCACATTGAATGTGCCATTGGAATGAGCGACTCAATTACAGATGATGCTGCGAGAGCCTTTTCTGCGCAATTTTATTCATCTTTAACTTTTGGCCTTTCTATTGAGAAATCATTTAATCAAGCGAAAGCAGCTTTAATGCTAGAGGGTATTTCAGAACAGAATACACCAACACTTTTTATGAAATCTGGTTGCGATGCAGCTAATACATACATTATTGCACAGTCAGATTAATCAATGTCTTTAATAAATAATTAATTGCTCAACATATCTCATTTGTCGGTGTGTTGAGCAAATTTGACCTCAATAAGAAATGGTAATGTCCGCTCCTCGCTCTAAGCAGACCGTCAGCCTTTGTGATAATAAGTCCGCTCCAGCTGCGGAATTACAGGGTAGCCATTACAGGTACATTAAGCAAATCTGCAAAATTCATGCATGCCCTAATCACAGCCCCAACGAACTGCAAATGCTTCTCGCACCAATCCCATAGCACAAACATACCAACACGCACCCGCATTCCCCAGCAACTGGAACCTTCATCCCTTCTGGAACTAATTCACCACTTTGCGATTCAAACCCCGTCAGCGTTGTGACGCTGTCGTGTCGACTGGCTGGCTAATCTGCTGTGACTGGGCTTTGTCCTGATGATGGTACCAGGCACCGATAGAGGAGTAGACGAAGCGTCCAAAGAAGAAGAAAAAGCTGATAAGCAATACGATACGAGTCAGGCGACTGTCAAGTCGCTGTCGTTTTCGCATACTGTGTGACTGGCTCACTAGAGGTTCCTACGGGTTAACCCGACGGGCGGGCGATTGGTGTATTAATGCACAGAGCGAAGCGCAGATCAATCAGCCGTTATGTAAAATTTCGTCAAAGAAAGCCTGTACTAAAACCATAATAATGAAATAATAACAAAGCGCATGAATTCTCAGAAAAAATTGCGCAAAGAAGAGAGAGCGGTGTTTTGCAAGGCGTACGGTCACTTGATCCAGGTCAATCGCAACCGTTTTTGCCGCACTAAACTCTTCACAAATATCACAGTCTGACCGACTCTATAATCTTCATGGTTAGCCTGGAACCCTGCCTGACACCGACTTCAGAACGCTGGGTTTTACACTGAACATCGATGAGCTACGCGAAAATTTATAATCTCTATAAAGCTAAATGGTGGGCGCTGCCGCTCATCTTGCCCTTCCTGCTGCTGCCCCTCGCCCGCATGGTCAATACCTTTACCTGGGTCGCTGATGGCAGCGTGGTGCTCTATTATCTGCCGCTGTCGCTCTTTCTAAGCCTGATGCTCTTCTATGGCTGGGCGGCGCTGCCAGGCATTGTTCTCTCTCTGGCCTGGCACTACTATCCCCAGACCAGCGCCCCTGAGACGTTGCTTAAAATCCTCCATTTTATAGTGCCCGTTGTGGTGAGCTGGGGCGGCTATCGCGTTTTTGTTACCCGTCGGCACAATATCTCCTATGGCAATGCAGAGCTCACCGCGCAGCGTATGTTCTGGCAAGTCCTGTGCCCGGCCACCCTGTTCCTGCTGATTTTTCATACCATCACCTGGCTTGGCCTGTATGACAAATACCAGGCCCTGACCGGCGTGACGCCGTTCAGCCTGCGCACGCTCATTAACTACCAGGCGCTGCTGGTCAGCGGCCTGACCGGAACGCCGTTCTGCTATCTGCTGCTCAGGGTGATCCACCATCCGCGTCACCTGAAGGGGTATCTCTCCCGCCTGCGACAGGATTTTGATCCAAAGGCGACCCGGTTGGAGGTCGTCGCCTGGTTTGCCGTCATTGCGCTGCTGATGGTGCTGATGCTCTCTCCGTGGAATGAGAGTGCTAGCATCTTCAGCACCAACTATACGCTGTCGCTGCTGCTTCCGGTGATGCTGTGGGGCTCGATGCGCTATGGCTATCGCCTTATGTCTATCGTATGGACACCGTTCATGATGGTGAGCATTCACTACTTCTACCGCTATACGCCGGTATCGCCGCACTACGATATTCAGCTGACAATCCTCTCGTCCAGCTACCTGGTGTTCTCATTTATCATCACCTGGATGTCGATGCTGGCCACGCGTCAGCGGGTAATGCACGAGCGGGTTAGCCGTCTGGCATGGCTTGACCCGGTGCTTAATATGCCGAACCTGCGGGCGCTCAACCGCGCCCTCGCAGATACCCCCTGGTCGGTGCTCTGCTTTTTACGCATCCCCGATCTGGAGCTGCTGGGGCGGCACTACGGTATAATGCTGCGCATTCAATACAAGCAGATGCTGTCAGAATGGTTGCAGAAGAGCTTGCAAAGCAATGAGTGCGTCTATCACCTGTCGGGGTATGACATTGTGCTCCGGCTCAATACTGAATCGCACGCGCTACGTATCGCGGAGCTGGATACGCTGATCAAGCAGTTCCGCTTCGCCTGGGATGGCATGCCGCTCCAGCCTCAGGTAGGGATGAGCTACTGCTACGTGCGTTCGCCGGTGTCGCATCTCTATTTGCTGCTGGGGGAGTTGAGCACCACGGCGGATCTCTCCCTGGAGACCCAACGGCCGGAAAGCCTTCAGCATCGCGGGGCGGTGAATTTGCAACGCAGCCTGAAGGGTAAGGTGGAGATGATGAACCGCCTGCAACGGGCGTTGGAAGCGGATCGCTTCTGCCTGATGGCTCAACCGATTGCTGGCGTACGCGGTGATGATTACCACGAGATATTGCTGCGGATGCCTGGCGACGATAACGAACTTATTGGCCCGGATGCGTTCCTGCCGGTAGCCCATGAGTTTGGTCTCGCCTCGCGCATCGACCTGTGGGTGATTGAACACACGCTACGTTTTATGGCGCACTACCGTGAAACAGAGCCGGGGGCGCGCTTCTCCATCAACCTGTCGCCTACCTCCGTCTGCCGGAGCAATTTTGCCCGTGAAGTCGCCGTGCTGCTTGAGCGCTACAACGTTGAGGCCTGGCAACTTATTTTTGAGGTCACCGAGAGTAACTCCTTGACCAATATTAATCAGGCAAACCAGACCCTGGGCCAGCTTAAGCAACTGGGCTGCCGGGTCGCCATCGACGATTTCGGTACGGGCTATGCCAGCTATGCACGGTTGAAAAACGTTAACGCCGATATTCTGAAGATCGATGGCAGCTTTATCCGCAACCTGACCTCCAACAGTCTCGACTACCAGATTGTGGCTTCTATCTGTCATTTGGCACGCATGAAAAAGATGCGGGTGGTAGCGGAGTACGTCGAGAGCGAAGAGGTACGCAGCGCTGCCGTTTCGCTGGGGATCGACTATCTGCAGGGGTATTTGATTGGCAAACCGGCACCGCTTGAAACGCTGGGTGGCGATGCCCAGGCACTGTCAAAGCGCGCCTGGGCAGTAGAGGGGCAGGGCAGTGCGGATCAGGCCGCGACGCCCGAGGAGTGCTCCTCTTCGATCTTGAGCAGCCAGCCGGTGACCGCGCCCCAGTAATCCTGCTCTTTCTCCAGGTCCAGCAGCACCAGCGCGTTCTGGGTGAACCAGTCGCGCGGGAAGCTGAGGGTCCAGTGGTTATCGTCGGTAGTCAGACGCAGGGTCGGCGGGGTAGTGGTGGCCTGGCGCTGGTTGTTCAGCAGCACGCCGAGGCGCAGAAGCTGGATCAGCGGTAAGAACTGCTTCTTCTTGAACAGGGTAAAACGCGGCAGGTCGTCGAGCTTGATCCCTTTGCGGTGGAAGCGCACCAGGGTAGCCATCATCGACTGCTGCTCCTGGTTAAAGCCCGGCAGGTCGCTGTTCTGCAGGATATAGGCCGAGTGACGGTGCATCCCGCTGTGGTTGATGTTCAGCCCAACCTCGTGCAGCATCGCCGCCCACTTCAGTAGCGCTGTGAGCTGCGGATTCGCCAGCTTCGGGTTCTGCGCTTCCCACTGTTCGTACATGTGGGTCGTCGTCTCCAGCACGCGGCGGGCCTGCTCTCTATCAATGTTGTACTGGTTGGCAAGGCTCTGGGCCGTGCGGCTGCGGATATCCTGATGGCGGAAACGGCCCTCCATCTCATACAGCACCCCTTCACGCAGCGCGCCGTCGGAGAGACGCAGCTCGCGAATGGCCAGCGCGTCAAACACGCCGCAGAGAATGGCCAGCCCCGGCACGAAGACCGCCTTGCGCTCGTCGGAGAGCCCCGGCAGGTTGAGGGTGTCAAAGCTGGTGTGTTTCAGCACCTCGGCGACCAGCTTATCCAGCCGCTCGGGGGTGATGAAACCATCTTTCTCGCCCATTGCCAGCAGCACTTCATGAGCCGCCTTGATGCTGCCCGACGCGCCCAGCGCCACGTTCCAGCCCTGAATACGATATTGCCAGGTCAGGCTCTCCAGCTTCTGCACCGCTGCCATACGTGCACGATGGAAGTTTTCCCGATTAATGGTGCGGCCTGGGAAATAGGTTTGCGCGAAGCTGACGCAGCCCATGCGGCGGCTCTCAACCAGGATAGGTTGAAAATCTTCGCCGATCACCAGTTCCGTGGAGCCACCGCCGATATCAATAACCAGCTTGCGGCCTTTTTCCGGCTGCGTGTGCTCAACGCCCATAAAGATCAGTCGGGCCTCTTCGTTGCCGGAGATGATCTCAATCGGATAGGGGATGACCTGCTCTGCGCGCTTAAGGAAGTCAGCGGCGTTGGTAGCCTGGCGCAGGGTGTGCGTCCCAACAATGCAGACGTTGGCCGGGTCGAAGCCCTGCAGCCGCTCGGCAAACAGCGACAGGCAGCTCAGGCCGCGCTCAATCGCCTCTTCGCTCAGGACGCTGTTCTCATCCAGGCCGTCGGCCAGATGCACGCGCTGCTTGAGACGGCCAATGATCTGCATAGCGCCATCCACCACGCGGGCGATGACCATGTGGAAACTGTTCGAACCGAGATCGACCGCAGCAAACTCGTGCGGCCGTGGGGTATTGTCATTTATCGGCATAGATTAGTCTGGTTGTTCGAGTGATTTGATATAGTCGTAAATCGCCAGCTGCGCGCGAACCTTGCGGCGGTTGCCCCGTTGCACATAGCGATTACTCAATTCCTTGTCGATATACCGCGCCTTCACGGTATCGCTGAACAGAAGCTCAATGATGTCCAGCACGCGTTGCTTAAGGCGCGGATCGAGCAGCGGGGCCGCAACCTCAATGCGATAGTCAATATTACGCGTCATCCAGTCGGCAGACGAGAGATAAACCTGCTTATCGCCACCGTTTTCGAAAATATAGATGCGATCGTGCTCCAGATAGCGGTCCACGATGCTGATCACCCGGATATTGTCGCTCAGACCTTCCAGCTCTGGGATCAGCGAACACATGCCGCGCACCAGCAGATTAACCGGCACGCCAGAGCCAGATGCAGCATACAGCCGATCCACCAGGCCTTTATCAACCAGGTTGTTAAGCTTCAGGGTGATCCCCGACGGCTGACCGTTTTGCGCATTGGCAATTTCACGGTCGATCATGTCATACAGCAGGCGGCGCGAGTTTTGCGGCGACACCAGCAGGTACTCGAAGTGTACCGGTCGGTAAGGGTTCTCGATAAAGTTAAACACTCGACGCACTTCGTTGGTAATGCGTGCGTCGGCGGTCAGCAGAGAGTAGTCGGTGTAGAGCCGGGCCGTCTTCTCGTTAAAGTTACCGGTACCGATATGGGCGTAGCGCACTACTTCTTCCCCCTCTTTACGCGAGATGAGGAACAGCTTGGCGTGAATTTTCAGCCCCGGCGCGGAGAAGATGACGTGCGCCCCGGCCTCCGTCAGACGTTTCGCCCAGTGGATGTTGGCCTCTTCATCGAAGCGCGCCTGTAGCTCCACCACCACGGTCACTTTTTTGCCGTTGTGCGCGGCGTGGATCATCGCGTCGATGATGCGTGAATCTTTCGCCACGCGGTAGATGTTGATCTTGATCGCCAGCACGTTAGGATCGAACGAGGCCTGACGCAGCAGCTCCAGCACGTGCTCAAAGGTGTGGTACGGGTAGTAGAGCAGCACGTCCCGCTCGCGAATGGCGTCAAAGCCGTTGCGGAAGTTATCGAACCAGATATGGCGCAGGCGCGGCAGCGGCTTGTTGACCAGGTTAGCTTTGCCCACGTTAGGGAAGCTAATGAAGTCTTTGAAGTTGTGGTAGCGGCCGCCCGGTACGATGGAGTCATAGCGCGAGATGGTCAGCTTCTCGCGTAGCATCTCAACCATTGCGTCAGGCATATCGCGCTGGTAGACAAAACGCACCGGCTCGGCGGTAAGGCGCTGCTTCAGGCTGGAGGACATCAGCTCCATCAGGCTCGACTCCATCTCGTGCACCAGGTCGTACTCGGCGTCACGGGTCATCTTCATCGAGTAGGCATTGAGCGCATCGTAGTCAAAGAAGCCGTAGAAGATATCATCCAGGCAGTAGCGCAGGATGTTATCCAGCAGGATCATCGGCTTACGGCGGCGCGGCGTCTCCGGCGGCAGGTTGACGAAGCGCGGCACCTTATCCGATGGGATCTCCAGCAGCGCGTAGCGAATGGTCTCTCCGCGAATGATCTCTACCGCCAGATAGGTGTAGTCATCCTTCAGGAACTGCACCAGGTCGGTTTCGCGGTTGATGAGGATCGGCGTGATGTGCTGGCGCAGGTAGTGTTTGAAGTAGTGACGCAGCCAGGTTTGCTGATTTTCGGAGAGCTGGCGTTCGTTGATCAAGAAGATCTGGTTGCGGGCCATCTCCAGCAGCAGGTCGTTATACAGGCCGTTAAACTCCTGATCGGCTTTCAGTACGCGGGTCTGGATCTTACCGAGCAGGTGTCGGGAGTGGGCGTTGGAGCCTTGCTCTTCGCTGATGATGATCCGGCGCTTCAGCTCAGCAAAGCGCACCTTGTAGAACTCATCAAGGTTGTTGGAGTAGATGCCCAGGAAACGCATTCGCTCAATAAGGGGGTTGCTCTTATCAGCGGCTTCCTGAAGCACGCGTTCGTTGAACGCTAACCAGCTTAATTCTTTTTCGATGTATAGCTTTTCCTGACCCATTACAACTCACACTCCGGTTCAATCTCGGGACGTGGCAAATCCATCTCAGCCTTTATTATGGTGAGAATTACCACAGCTTGTCCAATTGTGACAGATAAGTATGACAGTAATCTGATAATGCGGAGGTTATTGCCGGACGGTGCAGGCTGTCCGGCAAGAGAGGCTCTACTCTGCGGCGTGTCCTTGCGGGGGGAGCTGGACGCCATCAAGCCATGCGGCACCCTCGCGCATCGCCAGACGGCCATCGATAAACCAGCTCACCACCAGCGGATAGATGGCGTGCTCCTGGGTCTGGACGCGATCGGTCACGTCCTCCTCGCTGTCGCCGGGGAATACCGGGACTTTGGCTTGCAGGATCACCGGTCCGCCGTCCAGCTCGTCGGTTACGAAATGCACGGAAGTGCCGTGCTCTTCGTCGCCGTTAGCCAGCGCCTGACGGTGGGTATGCAGACCGGGATATTTCGGCAGCAGAGAGGGGTGAATGTTCAGCAAGCGGCCCTGATAGTGGGCGACAAACGCCGGGCTGAGAATGCGCATATAGCCTGCCAGGACTACCAGATCCGGGGCGTAGGCGTCGATCTCCATCATCAGCTCACGGTCAAACGCTTCACGGCTGGCAAACTGGTTAGCCGTGATGGCGTGGGCCGCAATGTCGGCCTCACGCGCGCGTTGCAGGCCGAACGCGTCGGCCTTGTTACTGAATACCGCTCGGATAGTGGCGTTAATTCTCTTCTGCGCACAGGCGTCGATAATTGCCTGCAGATTGCTTCCGTTACCGGAAATGAGCACCACTATGTTTTTCATTCGATGACCACGCGCTCGCTGGAATCAGAGGCTTTAATCATACCGATTTTCCAGGCCTTTTCACCTTTCGCGTTCATCAGTTCAATCGCCTTATCCGCATCCTGAGCAGAAAGCGCGATGACCATGCCAACGCCGCAGTTAAAGGTGCGGTACATCTCGTGCTGGCTCACGTTGCCCGCCTGCTGCAGCCAGTTGAATACGGAGGGCCACTGCCAGCTGGACTCGTCAATCACTGCCTGGGTGTTGTCCGGCAGCACGCGAGGAATGTTCTCCCAGAAGCCGCCGCCGGTGAGGTGGGCGATGGCGTGAACGTCAACGTTGGCAATCAGCTCAAGAATGTTCTTCACGTAGATGCGGGTGGGGGCCAGGAGGTGATCCGCCAGCGATTTACCGTCGAGTTGGGTGGTTTCCGGATCGCAACCGCTGACCTCTACGATTTTGCGCACCAGCGAGTAGCCGTTAGAGTGCGGGCCGCTGGAGCCAAGGGCGATCAGCACGTCGCCGTCGGTGACTTTGGAGCCGTCGATGATTTCCGCTTTCTCAACCACGCCGACGCAGAAGCCCGCGACGTCATAATCTTCGCCGTGGTACATGCCCGGCATCTCCGCGGTTTCGCCGCCGACCAGCGCACAGCCGGATTGCAGGCAGCCTTCCGCGATGCCGTTGATGACGCTGGCAGCGGTGTCGACGTCCAGCTTGCCGGTGGCGTAGTAGTCGAGGAAGAAGAGCGGCTCAGCGCCCTGAACTACCAGGTCGTTAACGCACATGGCCACCAGGTCGATGCCGATAGTGTCATGACGCTTGAGATCCATCGCCAGGCGCAGCTTGGTGCCCACGCCGTCAGTACCGGAAACCAGCACCGGCTCACGATATTTTTGCGGCAGCGCGCACAGCGCACCGAAGCCACCCAGTCCACCCATCACTTCCGGGCGGCGAGTTTTCTTCACTACGCCTTTGATTCGGTCAACCAGTGCATTACCTGCGTCAATATCAACACCGGCATCTTTGTAGCTGAGAGAGGTTTTATCGGTCACTGCTTGGATCCCCACATGGCGATAGAAATAAAATTCGGCGCAATTCTAACAGTCAAGGCAAACGTTTGCGAGTCCATTATTCATGGCTCTCCGAGATCGTTGCGATATACTGATTTTCAATCTGATTGATCGGGATCAACCCTCTACCTATAGCGCAACGGAAAAAAAGCGGTATAATCCGGCGATTTTTTTTGTGGCTGCCAACTGTCTGGGGAAGGAGAAGAGTATGAAGATCGTGGAAGTAAAACACCCACTCGTCAAACACAAGCTGGGACTGATGCGTGAGCATGACATCAGCACCAAACGCTTTCGTGAACTCGCCTCTGAAGTAGGCAGCCTGCTGACCTATGAAGCGACCGCCGATCTGGAAACCGAGAAGGTGACCATTGAAGGCTGGAACGGTCCGGTGGAAGTCGAGCAGATCAAAGGTAAAAAAATTACCGTGGTGCCGATCCTGCGTGCCGGTCTGGGGATGATGGAAGGGGTGCTGGAGCACGTTCCGAGCGCCCGCATCAGCGTCGTCGGCGTCTACCGCGACGAAACCACCCTGGAGCCGGTGCCTTACTTCCAGAAACTGGTATCGAACATCGACGAGCGCATGGCGCTGGTGGTTGACCCGATGCTGGCAACCGGTGGCTCAATGATCGCCACCATCGACCTGCTGAAAAAAGCGGGCTGCACCAGCATTAAGGTGCTGGTGCTGGTTGCCGCCCCGGAAGGCGTGGCCGCGCTGGAGAAGGCGCATCCGGATATTGAACTCTATACCGCATCGGTCGATCAGGGCCTTAACGAGCACGGGTACATTATTCCTGGTCTCGGCGATGCCGGCGACAAGATTTTTGGTACCAAGTAATTGAATAAATGAAAAAGAGCCGACTTTGATAGTCGGCTTTTTTTTGAATAAAAGACGCAGTTCGCCTTATACAAAACATAACTCAGAGGAAAACACTATGACGCGCCGTGCTATCGGGGTGAGTGAAAGACCGCCGCTTTTACAGACAATCCCGCTTAGTTTGCAGCACCTGTTCGCCATGTTTGGCGCAACCGTGCTGGTGCCAATCCTGTTTCACATTAACCCGGCTACCGTACTGCTGTTCAACGGTGTCGGCACGCTGCTCTATCTCTTTATCTGTAAAGGTAAGATTCCTGCCTATCTGGGTTCCAGCTTTGCATTTATCTCCCCGGTGCTGCTCCTGCTGCCGCTCGGTTATGAGGTTGCGCTCGGCGGGTTTATTATGTGCGGCGTGCTGTTCTGCCTGGTGTCGTTTATCGTCAAGAAAGCGGGCACCGGCTGGCTGGACGTGATGTTCCCTCCGGCGGCGATGGGTGCGATCGTGGCCGTTATCGGCCTTGAGCTGGCGGGCGTTGCCGCCAACATGGCGGGCCTGCTGCCAGCAGAAGGGCAGTCAGCAGACAGCAAAACGGTGATCATCTCTCTGGTGACGCTGGGCGTAACCGTGTTTGGCTCAGTGCTCTTCCGCGGTTTCCTTGCCATTATCCCGATCCTGATCGGCGTGCTGGCAGGCTATGCGCTGTCGTTCGCGATGGGCGTGGTGGATACCACCCCGATCGCCCAGGCGCACTGGTTTGCTCTGCCTACCTTCTACACCCCGCGTTTTGAGTGGTTCGCCATCTTCACCATCCTGCCTGCGGCGCTGGTGGTGATTGCCGAGCACGTCGGTCACCTGGTGGTCACGGCCAACATCGTCAAACGCGACCTGATCCGCGACCCGGGCCTGCACCGCTCAATGTTTGCCAACGGCTTCTCCACCATTATCTCCGGCTTCTTCGGCTCCACGCCAAACACCACCTACGGCGAGAACATCGGCGTGATGGCGATTACCCGCGTCTACAGCACCTGGGTCATCGGCGGGGCGGCGATCATTGCCATTCTGCTCTCCTGCGTCGGCAAGCTGGCGGCGGCTATCCAGATCATCCCGGTTCCGGTGATGGGGGGTGTCTCGCTGCTGCTGTATGGGGTGATTGGCGCATCCGGTATTCGCGTGCTGATTGAGTCTAAGGTGGACTACAGCAAAGCGCAGAACCTGATCCTCACCTCGGTGATCCTGATCATCGGCGTCAGCGGCGCGAAGGTGCACATCGGCGCGGCAGAGTTAAAAGGCATGGCGCTGGCGACCATCGTCGGCATCGGCCTGGCGCTGATCTTCAAGCTGATCAGCGTCCTGCGCCCGGAAGAAGAGGTGATTGACGTCAAAGAGGACGACGTTACCCCGCACTCATCTGGAAATTAAACCGATCTGGAAAGTGAACCGGGCATCGCGCCCGGTTCAAACCGCGCATCGTTTTGTGGTAAACTCGCTGCGTTTTCCGTAAGCCCTGTTGAGGTATCTCTGAACGCACCGGCGCAGCTCTCTCTGCCACTCTATCTTCCCGACGATGAAACCTTTGCCAGTTTCTGGCCGGGTGATAACCCCTCTCTGTTGGCGGCTGTGCAAAACGTGCTGCGTCAGGATCATAGCGGATACATCTACTTCTGGTCGCGGGAAGGTGCGGGGCGCAGCCATCTGCTGCATGCGGCCTGTGCCGAGCTCTCCGCGCGCGGCGATGCCGTCGGCTATGTGCCACTCGATAAGCGCACCTGGTTCGTACCGGAGGTGTTGGACGGTATGGAGCAGCTCTCGCTGGTCTGTATCGATAATATTGAGTGTATCGCCGGGGACGATCCCTGGGAGATGGCCATCTTCAATCTCTACAACCGCATTCTGGAATCAGGCCGCACGCGCCTGCTGATCACCGGCGATCGGCCGCCGCGCCAGCTTAATTTACACCTCGCGGATCTCGCTTCGCGCCTCGACTGGGGGCAGATCTACCGGCTTCAGCCGCTGTCGGATGAGGATAAGCTGCTGGCGTTGCAGCTGCGTGCCCGCCAGCGCGGCTTCGAGCTGCCGGAGGACGTATGTCGTTTTCTGCTGAAAAGGCTGGATCGCGAGATGCGCACGCTATTTGAGACGCTCGATCAGCTGGACCGCGCCTCGATTACCGCCCAGCGCAAGCTGACGATCCCGTTTGTGAAAGAAATTTTGAAGCTGTGATATCGCCGGGCGGCACTGCGTTTGCCCGGCCTACAGCGCCTACAGAAGCTCTAACACCTGTTCCGGCGGTCGGCCAATGCGCGCCTGGCCTTGCTTCACCACAATCGGGCGCTCGATAAGCTTTGGATTCTCAACCATCGCCTGAATCAGCGCCTCTTCCGAAAGAGTGCTGTCCGCCAGGTTTAGCGAACGATAGAGATCCTCTTTCTGTCGCATCAGATCGCGGGCGCTGGTTAAGTTGAGCATCTGCAGCAGGTCACGCAGCGTGGCCGCATCCGGCGGCGTCTCCAGGTAGAGCACCACCTGCGGCTCGACGCCGTGGGTTTTCAGCAGGCTCAGCGTCTCGCGGCTCTTCGAGCAGCGGGGATTATGGTAGATAGTGACCGCGTCGGACATACACTCTCCTGATTACATTTTGGTATAGGGCTTAAAGCGTTCCTGCATCTGCCGCAGCTGGTCGATACGGGCGTCGTAACGCGCCTGCTGCATGCTGCCCAGCTTCACCTGCGCGCTGGCGCTGCCCAGCAGCGAGATAGCCTGATCCAGCTGGCCATTCAGCGCCAGACCTTCAGCACGGGCGGCCAGCTCCTGATCGCGATGACCGAGCGTCCCCTCAGCTTGCGCCAGCAGCTCCCAGCCGTTGGTATCATCTTTGTAGTTAAAGGTGTAGCGGTTAAGGATCTTCTCCGCCTCGCTTGCCTGGCCGCTCTGTAAATAGGCGTTGGCGAGGTTGAGCTGCAATACCGGGTCGGTTTTTAATCTGGGCGCGTTTTTAAGCCGGTTGATGGCCTGATCAAACTTTTTCTGCCCAAGATCGATATCGGTCGCCAGGTCGATATACCAGCTGTTGTCCGGCTCTGCGCTCAGCAGCGGCTGCAGCGCCTGGCTGGCAGCAGGATAGTTGCTGCCCTCCATCGCGAGCAGCGCCCGGCCATACTGGGCGGCACGCTGCTCGCGCACGTTGCCCTTGGCCCAGGCATCCAGCAAATCGTTGGTGAGCTGATTGCGCCCATTGTTATACATCCCCAGCGTACGTGCCTTCGCCATGTAAAAATCTTCTGAGGAGTGGACCACCACCGGACGCATCTGGTTGGCACGGTTGCGCGTATCAGAGAGACGGCTCTCCGGCAGCGGGTGGGTGAGCAGTATCTCCGGCGGGCGTGAGGCGTAGCGGGCCTGGTCGAGCAGTTTTTCAAGGAAGGTCGGCATCGCCTGCGGATCGAACCCCGAGCGCTGCAGCACCTGAATGCCGATGCGGTCCGCCTCCTGCTCGTTCTGCTGGGTAAAGGTGATCATCCCCTGCCGGGTGCCGGCCAGCGTACCGGTTAGCGCCGCCATACCCGCCTGCGGGCTGGCCATTGCCAGCAGAATAGAGCCTAACGCCCCCGCCCAGGTCAGCGGCGCGCTGTTTTTCTGATCCTCCATCGCCCGCGCCAGGTGGCGCTGGGTGACGTGGGAAATTTCGTGCGCCATGACCGAGGCCAGCTGGCTTTCGTTATCGGCATAGCGGAAGAGCGCCGAGTGCAGCACCACGTTGCCGCCAAAGAAGGCGAAGGCGTTGATCTCGTCGTTATTAATTAAGTAGAAGTGGAACGGGGTGCGCACCGAGTTAGCGTGGGCGACAAGACGCATTCCCAGACTATTAATGTACTGCACCAACAGGGGATCGTTAATCAGCGGGGCACTGCCGCGCAGCTGGCGAACATAGTAGTCACCCATCTGCAGCTCCTGGGCAATGGACAGCGTGCTGCCCGCCGAGGTGCCCATATCCGGCAGGTTATCCGCAGAATCAGCAAAGACCGGGGCGGCCTGGCCCAGCGTCAGGGTAGCAATCAGGGTGGCAACCAGCGTTTTTCTCAACGTCCTGAACATAACCTCAATCCTGTATGGCGAGCGTAATGAACATCTTAATCAATTGATACGTAAGTTTCCTGCGGCAGCGTCGAAAAGCGAAGTCTTTTTTGTTTCACTTCGATACAATTCATCTGGAAAACCCACCAGGGACCTATAGATAAGGTAAGTTATGCTCGAAATGTTAATGCAGTGGTATCGCCGTCGCTTTAGCGATCCGGAGGCGATTGCGCTGCTGGTCATTCTGCTGGCAGGGTTTAGTATCCTGTTCTTTTTCAGCGGGCTACTGGCCCCGCTGCTGGTCGCTATTGTGCTGGCCTATCTGCTGGAGTGGCCAACCGCCCGGCTGGAAAACGTTGGCTGCTCACGCACCGTCGCCGCCAGCATCGTGCTGGTGGTGTTTGTCGGCATTCTGCTGCTGATGGCCTTCGTGGTGATGCCTGTCGCCTGGCAGCAGGGCATTAATCTGATCCGTGATATGCCCGGCATGCTCAACAAGCTCTCTGATTTTGCCGCCAGGCTGCCGGAGCGCTATCCGGCGCTAATGGACGCGGGCATTATCGACGCTATGGCGGAGAACATGCGCACCCGCATGCTGAGTTTAGGCGATTCGGTGGTCAAGTACTCCGTTGCCTCGCTGGTGGGGCTACTGACGCTCGCGGTCTATCTGGTACTGGTGCCGCTGATGGTCTTCTTCCTGGTCAAGGACAAGGAGCAGATGCTCAACGCCGTGCGCCGCGTGCTGCCGCGCAACCGCGGCCTGGCAGGGCAGGTGTGGGTAGAGATGAACCAGCAGATCACCAACTATATTCGCGGCAAAGTGCTGGAGATGATCGTCGTCGGCGTGGCGACGTGGATTGGCTTTGTTCTCTTCGGCCTTAACTACTCGCTGCTGCTGGCGGTGCTGGTGGGCTTCTCGGTGCTCATCCCCTACATCGGCGCGTTTGTGGTGACCCTGCCGGTGATCGGCGTGGCGCTGTTTCAGTTTGGCCTGGGAACAGAGTTCTGGAGCTGCTTTGCAGTCTATCTGATCATTCAGGGGCTGGACGGTAACCTGCTGGTGCCGGTGCTCTTCTCGGAGGCGGTGAACCTGCATCCGCTGGTGATTATTCTCTCGGTGGTGATCTTTGGCGGACTGTGGGGCTTTTGGGGCGTGTTCTTTGCAATTCCGCTCGCCACGCTGATCAAAGCCGTGGTGCATGCGTGGCCGGATAATCCGGTTATTGAAGAGTAGGGCACGATTACCGGGTGGCGCTGCGCTTACCCGGCCTACACAATCGTAGGTCCGTGCAAGCGCAGCGCCGCCTGGCGGGAATTACGCGTTTTGTTGCAGCCAGTTCAGCACGATATCGTGGTGGTTGCTGGTTTTAAAATCGTTGAACACGTGCTCAACGACCCCGTCAGCGCCAATCAAAAAGCTGATGCGGTGAATGCCATCATAGGTTTTCCCCATAAATGACTTCTCACCCCAGACGCCAAACTGCTCGCAGACCTGATGGTCTTCATCGGACAGCAGCGTAAAGTTCAGCAGCTCTTTTTCAGCAAAGCGGGAGAGCTTTTCCGGCTTGTCGGTGCTGATGCCCAGCACTTCCACACCGATTTTCTTTAGATCGTCCATGTTATCGCGTAGGCCACAGGCCTGAACGGTACAGCCTGGGGTCATGGCTTTCGGGTAGAAATAGACCAATACACGCTGTCCCTGGAAGTCGGCCAAATTAACTTGTTCTCCGTCTTGATCCGGCAAGCTAAATTTCGGTGCGGTATCACCGGCTTTCAGTGGATTCATCACTTCGCTCCATCCTGTTCATCGTTCTGGGAATAGTTGACGACATTTATACTGCCCTGCGCATTTAATTCTGTACATAGTACTTTAAAAGCTTGTTCAATTTTTGCCGCATCTTCTAACGCCGGGCTATGGGCCGTAATTTGTATAAAGAGCTGGGCGGCCGTGTCGGCCTGAGCAGGCTGGGTGCGGGAGACCAGCTCGGCAATATTCATCTGATGCGCATCGAACAGGGCGGTGAAGCGCTCGATCAGGTGCGGGGAGTCCGCCACCTCAACCTGCACCCACACCGTGGCGGGCAGCGCCGCGCCGGGCCTGGCGGTGGTGCGTTTCATGACGATCAGCAGATCCAACTCCGCGCCCTTCAGCGGCAGCGTGGATTCAATCAACGCTATTGCGTTCCATGAACCGGAAAGCAGCATGATAAAGGTGAACTCTTCCCCGAGCATCGCCAGCCGGCTATCTTCGATATTACAGCCGCAGCTGCTCACGTGACGGGTGATCGTGTTGACGATACCAGGTCTGTCGACACCTAGCGCAGTGATAACCAGATAATGTTGTGATGAAGGGGTCAAACCTGTTCTTCCTGTAGATGCTTCGCTAACTGTTTCGGTAATCCTAAGGAAAGCATAAAAAAAACCGGCATACAACCGCCGGAACGCCTCGCGTCGCTTGCTTTTATTACAGCACCAAACGTACCATTGAGAATCTTGTTTGCACAGAGGATGGCCCATGTTCACGGGAAGTATTGTCGCGCTTGTTACACCGATGGATGATAAAGGTAATGTCTGCCGGTCAAGCCTGAAGAAACTGATTGATTATCATGTCGCCAGCGGAACCTCGGCGATTGTATCGGTAGGCACTACCGGTGAGTCCGCCACGCTGAGCCATGAGGAACATGGTGACGTCGTAATGCTGACGCTGGAGCTGGCCGACGGGCGCATCCCGGTTATCGCAGGAACCGGCGCAAACGCCACCGCCGAAGCGATAAGCCTTACCCAGCGCTTCAACGACAGCGGCGTAGTGGGCTGCCTGACGGTAACGCCTTACTACAACCGTCCGACTCAGGAAGGGCTGTTCCAGCACTTTAAAGCCATCGCGGAACACACTGATCTGCCGCAAATTCTGTATAATGTACCTTCGCGTACCGGTTGCGATATGCTGCCTGAAACGGTGGGTCGTCTGGCGAAAGTGAACAATATTGTCGCAATCAAAGAGGCTACCGGGAACTTAAGTCGTGTTCACCAGATCAAAGAGCTGGTTTCAGATGACTTTGGTCTTCTGAGCGGTGACGACGCCACCGGGCTGGACTTTATGCAGCTTGGTGGTCATGGTGTGATCTCCGTGACCGCCAACGTGGCCGCACGCGACATGGCAGAGATGTGCCGTCTGGCTGCTGAAGGGCAGTTTAGCGAAGCGCGGGTGATTAACCAGCGTCTGATGCCGTTACACAACAAACTATTTGTCGAACCCAATCCTATCCCGGTGAAATGGGCATGTAAGGAGTTGGGGCTTGTGGCGACCGACACGCTGCGTCTGCCGATGACGCCGATTACCGACCACGGTCGTGAGGCTGTTACCGCTGCGCTTAAGCACGCCGGTTTGCTGTAAAGTTTAGGGAGATTTGATGGCTTACTCAGTACAGAAGTCGCGCCTGGTGAAGGTAGCGAGTGTTTCGCTTGTTATGCTGCTCGCTGCCTGTAGTTCGGACTCGCGCTATAAGCGCCAGGTTAGCGGTGATGAATCCTATCTGGATGCCGCGCCGCTTGGTGAACTTCACGCGCCTGCTGGCATGATCCTGCCGGTGCAGAACGGTGACTACAACATTCCAGTCGCCAACGGCAGCGGTGCCGTCGGTAAAGCGCTGGATATCCGCCCACCGGCCCAGCCGCTGGCGCTGGTAACAGGTGCTCGCACCCAGTTTACCGGTGATACCGCAACGCTGCTGGTAGAGAACGGCAACCGCACCACGCTGTGGCCGCAGGTAGTAAGCATCGTTCAGGGCAACAACTACGCGATTGATAAACGCGACGACGCCGCGCAGACGCTGACCACCGGTTGGGTCGACTGGAACCGTCTCGACGAAGATCAGCAGTACCGTGGCCGTTATCAAATCTCGGTTAAACCGCAGGGCTATCAGCAGGCGGTTATCGTGAAGCTGATGAACCTGGAGCAGGCTGGCAAGCCGGTGGCCGATACCGCCTCGCTGCAGCGTTACAGCACCGAAATGCTGAATGCGATCTCCGCCGGGCTGGATAAAACCGCGACTGCGGCTCAGAACGCCGCCCAGAACCGCTCCGCCGCCACCCTCGACGTTCAGAGCGGTGCCGACGATACCGGTCTGCCAATGCTGGTAGTCCGTGGGCCGTTTAACGTTGTCTGGCAGCGCCTGCCCGCTACCCTTGAGAAAGTGGGCATGAAGGTAACCGACTCCACGCGCTCAACCGGCAGCATGGCGGTGACCTACAAGCCGCTCTCTGACAGCGACTGGCAGGCGCTTGGCGCGCGCGATCCGGGTCTCACCTCCGGCGACTATAAGCTGCAGGTAGGCGATCTCGATAACCGCAGCAGCCTGCAGTTTATCGATCCGAAAGGGCACACCCTCACCCAGGCGCAAAACGACGCGCTGGTGGCCGTTTTCGAAGCTGCATTCAAGTAAAAAATCAGGCCGGATTGCTCCGGCCTTTTTTATCAGGGTAGACGCAAACGTGTGCGTAGCGGATAATGGCCGCAATAAGTCCTCAAATCATCACACCTGGAACCTGGAGTAACAAAGATGCAAAAGCAAGCTGAGTTGTATCGTGGCAAAGCGAAGACCGTATACAGTACGGAAAACCCGGACCTGTTGGTGCTCGAATTCCGCAATGATACGTCAGCAGGGGATGGCGCGCGCATTGAACAGTTCGATCGTAAGGGCATGGTGAACAACAAGTTCAACCACTTCATTATGAGCAAGCTGGAAGAGGCGGGTATTCCAACACAGATGGAGCAGCTGCTCTCCGATACCGAATGTCTGGTGAAAAAGCTGGAGATGGTCCCGGTAGAGTGCGTTATCCGTAACCGCGCCGCAGGTTCGCTGGTGAAGCGTCTGGGTATTGAAGAGGGAATGATACTGAATCCGCCTCTCTTCGATCTGTTCCTCAAAAATGATGAAATGCACGACCCGATGGTTAACGA
The DNA here is from genome assembly GCA_002918705.1 of Escherichia sp. ESNIH1. Classification (GTDB taxonomy): domain Bacteria; phylum Pseudomonadota; class Gammaproteobacteria; order Enterobacterales; family Enterobacteriaceae; genus Pseudescherichia. Next base: position 113,790 of record PQKR01000002.1, read on the forward strand.
CTCCTACTGCGAAACCTTCGGCTGGGTGAATCAGAAGAACCTGGCGCGCATGAAAGAGCTCACCTACAAGGCCAACGACGTACTGACCAAGCTGTTCGACGACGCGGGTCTGATCCTGGTGGACTTCAAGCTGGAGTTTGGCCTGTTCAACGGCGAAGTGGTGCTGGGCGATGAGTTCTCCCCGGATGGCAGCCGCCTGTGGGACAAAGAGACGATGGATAAAATGGACAAAGACCGCTTCCGCCAGAGCCTGGGGGGCGTGATCGAAGCCTATGAAGCCGTGGCCCACCGTCTCGGCGTGAAACTGGATTAATTCAGCCTTTCACCTTTAGCCGGAGGCGTTCCCCACTCCTCCGGCCTGTTACAGCACCTTTCTTATGGTAATCCTGCCCTTAACCGCCTACGATCAATCATATTATTAAAATATCTCTGAGGTGATTATGCGTTGGCAAGGGCGTCGCGAAAGTAATAACGTTGAAGACAGGCGTAGCGAATCAGGTAGCCCGCTGGGCGGCCGCGGGCTGCGTTTGCCCCGGGGTAAAGGCGGGATCATTCTGCTGATCATTGTCGTGATTGGTGGCTACTACGGCGTGGATTTAACCGGGCTGCTCACCGGCCAGCCTATCTCACAGCCGGGTACCCAGCAGGTGGCCACTCCCCAGGAGAATGAGGCGGCGAAGTTTACCCGCGTCATTTTTGCGACTACCGAAGAGACGTGGACCCAGCTGTTTGAGAAAATGGGCCGCACCTATCAGCAGCCTACCCTGGTGATGTACCGTAACTATACCCAGACCGGCTGCGGTACCGGCCAGTCGGTCATGGGGCCGTTCTACTGCCCGGCGGACGGCAAAGTCTATATCGATCTCTCCTTCTACGATGAGATGAAGAGCAAGCTCGGCGCGGCGGGCGACTTCGCCCAGGGCTATGTCATTGCCCACGAAGTGGGTCACCACGTACAGAAGCTGCTGGGCATCGAACCGAAAGTGCGCCAGCTGCAGCAAAACGCTTCCCAGGTTGAGGTTAACCGTCTGTCGGTGATGATGGAGCTGCAGGCAGACTGCTTCGCCGGCGTCTGGGGCCGCAGTATGCAGCAGCAGGGCGTGATGGAGGAGGGCGACCTGCAGGAGGGGTTGAACGCCGCCGAAGCGATCGGGGACGATCGTCTCCAGCAGCAGAGCCAGGGCCGGGTAGTGCCGGATAGCTTTACCCACGGCACCTCCGAACAGCGTTACACCTGGTTTAAACGTGGCTTTGATACGGGTGACGTCGCCCAGTGCAACACCTTTGGCAAAAATCTGTAAGGCTACATTTTCAGGAACAGTGACATGGAGCGTTTAATTGCCCTAAGCGCGCAGATGGCGCGCGAGGGCATCCGCCGCCTGCTGGTTATCAGTGGGGAAGCGACGTGGTGTGCCCAGCAGGCTAACGCATTAATTACCACCCAGGACGCGCTGTGGGTGGGCGATGAGCAGGATGCCTCCCAGGCGGCGCACCACTGCCATCCTCGGGCGCTCACTACGCTGCTGGGCCGCGAGTTCAGCCATGCCGTTTTTGATGCCCGTAGGGGTTTTGACGTTGCTGCCTTTGCGGCGCTCGGCGGCACGCTACGGGCTGGCGGTTGGCTTGTCCTGCTGACACCTGCGCTTTCCCGCTGGGCAGCGCTCCCCGACGCCGACGCCTGCCGCTGGAGCGATACCGCTCAGCCCATCGCCACTCCACGCTTTATCGACCACTTTTGCCGCACGCTACAGGCGCACGGCGAGGCGATCCTCTGGCAGCAGGGGCAGCCGCTCACGCTTCCTGATTTCGCACCGCGTCCCGCGTGGCACCCGGCCAGCGGGGCGCCGGAGCGGGAGCAGGCTGCGATCCTCGCTGAACTACAGGCTATGTCGCCTGGCGTCATGGTGGTGACCGCCCCGCGCGGGCGCGGCAAGTCGGCGCTGGCGGGAATGCATCTCCGCTATTTGCAGGGCAACGCCATCGTTACCGCCCCGACCCGGGCCGCCACCGACGTGCTGGCACAGTTTGCCGGGGACGCAGTTAACTTTATTCCTCCTGATGCGTTGCTCCAGCGGCTGGTTGATGGCGACCCGGATCGTCCTGACTGGCTGCTTGTGGATGAGGCGGCGGCGATACCTGGCCCGCTGCTGCGCCAGCTGATTGCCGGATTCAGTCGGGTTCTGCTCACCACGACCGTGCAGGGCTACGAGGGGACAGGGCAGGGCTTCTTGCTGAAGCTCTGCGCCGGGCTGGAACATCTGCACTATGCCAGACTTACCACGCCGCTACGCTGGGCCAGCGGCTGCCCGCTGGAAGCCTTCATCAGCGATCTGCTGCTGTTTGATGATGCCGCTCCCGGTTCGGCTCCAGGCGCTGAATACCGTATTTCTCCTCTCACGCAGGATACCTGGCTCACCTCCCCCGAGCGGGCTACCGCGCTCTACCGCCTGCTGGCTAGCGCCCACTACCGAACCTCGCCTCTCGATCTGCGGCGGATGATGGACGCCCCAGGCCAGCGCTTCTGGCAGGCGCTGGCCGGCGAGCAGCCCATCGCCGCGCTGTGGCTGGTGGAAGAGGGGGGACTCTCCCCCGCGCTTAGCCAGGCGGTGTGGGCGGGATTCCGGCGGCCGCGCGGCAATCTTGTCGCTCAATCGCTGGCGGCACACGGTGCCAGCCCGCTGGCGGCCACGCTGGTGGGGTGTCGTATTAGCCGTATTGCCGTTCACCCGACGCGTCAGCGGGAGGGCATCGGCCAGCGGCTCATTGCCGAGGCGTATACCCACTGCGCAGGCTGCGACTATCTTTCGGTAAGCTTCGGCTATACCCGCGAGCTGTGGCGGTTCTGGCAGCGCTGCGGTTTTCAGCTGGTGCGGCTGGGCAGCTATCGTGAAGCCAGCAGCGGCTGCTACACGGCGATGGCCATCCTGCCGCTCACCCCTGCGGCAGAGGCGCTGGTGGCGACAGAGCAGCGCAGACTGGCGAGAGATCTGCCCTGGCTGGCCCCCTGGCGTGACGAAAAGTTACCCCTACCGCCGGGGGAGCCGACTACCCTTAATAGTGACGACTGGCACGAGCTGGCGGGTTTTGCTTTTGCCCATCGTCCGCTCTCGGCCGCCACCGGTGCGCTCAGTCGTCTGCTGATGAGCAGTGACCTGCCGCTGGCAGCGCTGCGCAGCCAGCTGGAGCAGCATCTCAGCGAGGCACAGGCCTGTCAGCGTCTGGAGCTGGCCGGACGTAAAGCATTGCTGGCCGCCCAGCGAAAAGAGGTGGCAGAGGCGCTGACTTCTCTGGATAGTGAGCGGACAGCGCAGAGCCAGCAGCAGGTGGTAAACCTGCAATTTTTTTAACTAACTCATTCAGTTAAATGGCATGGTCATCGCCGCCGTGCGGCGTAAACTTACCTCAACGCTATAAGGAGACCGCCATGAAACATGACTATCATGTTGTACAACGCCCGGATAAACCGGCCAGCCAGCTGCTGCTACTGTTTCACGGCGTCGGCGATAATCCGGTCGCGATGGGGCAGGTCGGCACCGGCTTTGCCGCCCGTTTTCCGGACGCACTGATCGTCAGCGTTGGTGGGGCTGAACCCTGTGGCCCCGCGCCGGCGCGGCAGTGGTTCTCTGTCCAGGGCGTGACGGAGGAGGATCGCCAGGGACGCGTGGACGCTATTATGCCCACCTTTATCGAGACGGTTCGCTACTGGCAGCACGAAAGCGGACTGGGGCCGCAGGCCACGGCGCTGATCGGCTTTTCGCAGGGGGCAATCATGGCGCTGGAGGGGGTAAAAGCCCAGCCGGATCTGGCGTCGCGGGTGATCGCCTTTAGCGGTCGCTTTGCCAGTCTGCCTGCGACTATCAGCGCTGCGGTCACTATCCACCTGATCCACGGCGGTGAGGATCGGGTGATTGAGCTGGCACATGCCGTGGCTGCTCAGGAGGCGCTGTTACAGGCCGGGGGTGATGTGACGCTGGATATCGTTGACGATGTCGGACACGCGATTAGCCACGAGAGTATGCAGCTGGCGCTGGACCGTCTGAGCTATACCGTGCCGAAGCACTATTTTGATGAGGCGCTGAGCGGCGGCAAGTTCAACGACGACGATATTGTCGAGTTTATGTAGAGTTGTAGGTCGGGCAAGCCTGGCGCCGCCCGACATAACAACACGTAATGCCCGGTGGCGCTACGCTTACCGGGCCTACTTCTTCTTCGGCCAGTCGTCTTCGTCGTCCCACTTATCGTTAAAGTCGCGATGCGGGGGCAGATCGGGCTTGTTGGCGAGAAATTTTTTATGGTCGACGCGCTTGAGGTCTTTAATGACGTTCAGCAGCACGCCCACCAGGAAAACCAGTACCAGAATCCACCAGTATTTAGCCAGCCATTCCATGCTCATGTCCTCATTCAGAAACGCCTATTATGCAACGAGCCGTTCCATAATGCGTTGATACATACGGGCCAGCAGCTGCAGATCGGCGGCGTTTACGCATTCGTTGATTTTATGAATGGTCGCATTCACCGGCCCCAGTTCCACCACCTGAGCACCCATCCGCGCGATAAAACGCCCGTCCGAGGTTCCGCCCGTGGTTAACAGCTGCGGTTCAATTTCATTATAGTGCGCAATCGACTTCACTACCGCATCCACCAGCTTGCCGCGCGAGGTCAGGAACGGCTGGCCGGAAACCCACCACTCAACGCTGTAGCGCAGCTGATGTTTATCCAGCAAGGCTGCAACGCGGGCCTTGATCGCCTCGTCGGTAAGCTCGGTGCTGAAGCGGAAGTTAAACTGCACTTTCAGGTCACCGGGGATCACGTTGTTGCTGCCGGTACCGGCCTGAATATTGGCGATCTGCATGCTGGTCGGCGGGAAGAATTCGTTACCCCGATCCCACTCGATGGCCACCAGCTCGTTAAGCATCGGGGCTGCGCGGTGTACCGGGTTGTCCGCCAGGTGCGGGTAGGCCACGTGGCCCTGCACGCCGTGAATAGTCAGGTTGCAGGTCATCGAACCGCGACGCCCGTTTTTTACCACGTCGCCCACGACTTCGGTACTGGAGGGTTCGCCTACCAGGCAGTAGTCGAGGCGTTCGTTACGCGCCATCAGCGCCTCTACGACCTTCACCGTGCCATGAGTCGCGCTAGCCTCTTCGTCGGAGGTGATCAGGAAAGCCAGTCGACCTTTATGGTGCGGATGCTGGGCGACGAAGCGCTCGGCGGCTACCACCATCGCGGCCAGGGAGCCTTTCATGTCGGCCGCGCCACGGCCATACAGCATCCCGTCACGAATGGTGGGTTCAAACGGCGGATTGATCCAGCGGTCGACGTCACCAGCGGGGACCACGTCGGTATGACCGGCAAACGCCAGCGTCTCGCCCTGGCCGCGCCATGCCCAGAAGTTTTGCGTGTCGCCAAAATCCATCCGTTCAACGGTAAAGCCGATAGCGCGCAGGCGTTCGATCATTAACGCCTGGCATCCTGCGTCGTCGGGACTGAGAGAAGGGCGGCGAATAAGCTGTTGGGTCAGCTCAATAACCGGGCATGACATAGACTACACCTCGTTAAAATAGCGCTCGTAGCTGGTTTCTTTGAAACCCAGCAGCATAGGCTTACCGGGCGCGCAGAGCAATGGGCGTTTGATAATTGCAGGCATTTCAAGCATCAACTCTGCCGCCGCAGGGGCATTTTGAATGCTTTCCCGCCGTGCTTCCTCCAGCTTGCGCCAGGTGGTGCCCCGGGTGTTTAGCAGCGCTTCCCATCCCAGTTCAGCCATAAAAGTATCGAGCAGGGCTGCATCCAGCCCGTCGGCCCGGTAGTCATGGAAACGGTAGGCTATCTGCTGCTCATCGAGCCAGCGACGCGCCTTCTTAACGGTGTCGCAATTTTTGATGCCATACAGTACTGGCAGCGCATCTGATGAAAAGTTATTCATAAAATTTCACTTTCTAAGCAGGAAAAGAGAGAGTATTACCCAAACTGCCGCGGGGGTGAATCATTTTGTTTTAGTTTCGGTTTAGTACTCAGCTATTTTGAATAATGAGGATCTATTAGAGAAAATAGGCGGCGAGCGGGCCTTAATATATTTGTCTGCTAATTAAATTGCGTGTTGCGCAATATATGCCCAGACTCTTGCCCAGCAATTATTTTGTAACGCCAGGCCAACGAAAGCGCAAATTTGCGAAGTACGTCACGCTCGCGAAACGTTTCGCTGCCCGTTTTTAGGAATGTTGCTATATGTCACATTTTCTTACATGTCGTTGCGTCATAGTCTATTCAAGCCCAACAAATAACGCGGAGGTGGCCAATCATAGCAATTGATTTAAGGTCTCTTCACAGCAATGGCGATTTTTTGTAGAATACTAATAATAATTAGACGAGGTTTTTATGATTGAGCATGAACTGGGGAACTGGAAAGATTTTATCGAAGGTATGCTTCGTAAATAATTCCGGATACGCACTAAGAAAGAAGCACTAATATAAAAAAAGCGTGAGCACAATCACGCAACAGCGAGGCGGCCACTGTGGGCCGCCTTTTTTGTTGTTCAATCTTCCTGACGCTCTTTTAGCGGGAAGCGTTGACGCACCAGCACGAAGAAGAGCGGCACGAAGAAGATGGCCAGCAGGGTGGCAGAGATCATCCCGCCCATTACCCCGGTCCCGACCGCGTGCTGACTGCCGGAGCCTGCGCCGCTGCTGGTGGCCATCGGCAAGACACCAAAAATAAACGCCAGCGAGGTCATCAGGATCGGCCGCAGACGCTGGTGGCAGGCATGTAGCGTCGCCGAGAGCAGATCCTGGCCTTTGGCATTCATCTCGTTAGCAAACTCAACGATCAGAATGGCGTTTTTCGCCGATAGCCCAATGACGGTGAGCAGCCCAACCTGGAAGTAGACGTCGTTCTCCAGGCCGCGCATCCACGTGGCCAGCAGCGCCCCGATCACGCCAAGCGGCACCACCAGCATCACCGAGAAGGGCACTGACCAGCTCTCATAGAGCGCCGCCAGGCAGAGGAAGACCACCAGCAGGGAGATGGCGTACAGCGCCGGTGCCTGAGCGCCAGAGAGCCGCTCCTGATAGGACATGGCGGTCCACTCCAGGCCAAAGCTGCCCGGGAGCTGGCGCACCAGATCCTCCATAATATCCATAGCGGTGCCGGTACTGACTCCGGAGGCGGCTTCGCCAACGATCTCCACGGCGGAGTAGCCGTTGTAACGTTCCAGCCGTGGGGAACCGGTCTCCCAGTGAGAGGTGGCGAAGGCGGAGAAGGGCACCATGCCTCCGGTACTGTTGCGCACGTACCAGAGATTAATGTCGTCTGGCAGCATACGGTATTTCGCGGCCGCCTGGACGTAGACCTTCTTCACGCGACCGCGATCCATAAAGTCATTCACGTAGCTGGAGCCCCAGGCGGTTTGCAGCGTATCGTTGATGTCGTCAATGGAGACACCGAGCGCCTGAGCCTTGTGCTGATCGATATCGATCTGCAGCTGCGGACTGTCGTCCAGGCCGTTGTGGCGTACGCGGGTCAGGGAGGGATCGCGACCAGCCAGATCCAGCAGCTTGTCGCGAGCGGCCATCAGCGCGTCATGCCCAGCTCCGGCGTGATCCTGTAGCTCCATATCAAACCCGGCCGAGCTGCCGAGACCGCTGATGGCCGGTGGGCTGCTGGCGAAAACCCGTGCCTCTTTGATATCGCGGAAGGCCTTAGTGGCACGGTCAATAATGGCAAAGGAGCTGCCGGTGGTCGGGTCGCGCTCGTCCCAGTCTTTCAGACGAACAAACATGCGCGCTACGTTCTGGCCGTTGCCGCCCGGCCCCGATCCGATGGTAGAGAAGACCGACGTGACGTTATCTTTTTCATGGGTCGCGAAGTACGCCTCTACCTTCTCCACCACCTTCAGCGTCTGCTGCTGGGTAGCGCCGCTAGGCAGCTGTACCGAGGTGGTGAACATGCCACGATCCTCCTGCGGCAGAAACGAGGTCGGCAGGCGCAGGAAGAGAAACACCATCCCGCCAAGCAGCAGGGCGTAGATCAGCATCCAGCGCAGGCTGCGATGCAGGATTTTAGCGACGCCGGATTCGTAGCGTGCCGCGCTGCGGTTAAACATGCGGTTAAACCAGCCGAAAAAGCCCGTCTGACCATGCTGCTCCCCTTTATGTACCGGTTTGAGCAGGGTCGCGCAGAGCGCCGGGGTAAGGATCATCGCCACCAGTACCGACAGCACCATTGCCGCCACAATGGTGATGGAGAACTGGCGATAGATTGCCCCGGTGGTGCCGCCAAAGAAGGCCATCGGCACGAATACTGCCGACAGCACCATCGCGATACCGACCAGCGCACCCTGGATCTGACCCATCGATTTACGCGTGGCCTGCCGTGGAGAGAGGCCCTCCTCGCTCATGATTCGCTCGACGTTCTCTACCACCACGATGGCGTCATCCACCAGCAGGCCGATGGCGAGTACCATCGCGAACATGGTCAGGGTATTGATGCTATAGCCAAAGGCGTAGAGCACGGCGAAGGTACCGAGCAGCACCACCGGAACGGCAATGGTTGGGATAAGCGTAGCGCGGAAGTTCTGCAGAAAAAGGTACATCACCAGGAAAACCAGGGCGATGGCCTCTAACAGAGTTTTCACCACGTCGATAATTGAGGCCTTAACGAAAGAGGTAGTCTCATAGGCCACCTTATACTCCAGGCCGTGAGGGAAGAACTGTGACAGCTCGTCCAGCCGGTTAAGCACCAGGTTCGCCGTCTCCATCTCGTTAGCCCCCGAGGCCAGCTTGACCCCGAGGCCGGAGGCCGGCTTGCCGTTGAAGCGGCTCAGGTAGTCATACTTCTCCGCCCCCATCTCAACCTGCGCTACGTCGCCGAGGCGCACCTCGGAGCCGTCCTGGTTGACCCGCAGGGTGATGTTGCGAAACTGGTCTGGGGTTTGCAGCAGCGACTGGGCATTGATGGTTGCGTTCAGCGCCTGCTTGTCCACCGACGGTGTACCACCCAGCTGGCCAACGGCGATCTGCGCATTCTGTGCCTCAATAGCGTCGGTTACATCCTTTGCCGTCAGCTGAACGCTGTTCAGACGGGCTGGATCGAGCCAGATGCGCATCGAATACTGCGAACCGTAGGCGTCGATGTCACCCACGCCGTTCACCCGGCTGAGGGGATCCTGAATGTTACTCGCGACATAGTCAGCAATATCCTGCTTATCCATCGAGCCGTCCGTGGAGACAAAAGCGATGGTTAAGATATTGGTATCGCCGGTTTTACGTACCGTCACCCCCTGGTTCTGTACCGCCTGGGGCAGCTTACGCATCGCCGACTGAAGCTGGTTTTGCACCTGCTGCACCGCCTCATCGGGATCGGTTCCTGCCGTAAAGCTGAGGGTTACCGTTGCCTGCCCGGTGCCGCTGCTCTGGGAGGACATATACATCAGGTTGTCCAGCCCGGTCATGTTCTGCTCAATCACCTGGGTAACGGTATTCTCCAGCGTTTGGGCAGACGCGCCGGGATAGTTTGCTGTGATCCGCACGTTAGGCGGAGCCAAATCGGGATACTGCTCGACGGGCAGCGAAAGAATTGCCAGCGTGCCGGTGAGGCACAAAATGATAGCTAACACCCAGGCGAAAATTGGGCGATCAATAAAGAAATTCGCCATCAGAAATGAGACCTCTTTTATGGTGCTTTATAACTCAACATTGCTTTATCCCACTTTAGCGGCAATCGCCTGACTAAACGTGGAGAAAAAAAGGAGAAAGTGTAAATTATCACGCTGCGCGATGACTTAAAGGAAATAAATTGATCTGGCACAGGAACAGATCGGAAAGATAACCATCCTGGGCATATGGACATTGCTTGTGCTGGCCGGGGTCGGTAAACAGAGTGGCAGAAGGTTTATCAGAACAGAGAAGAAGGTTGCCATGAATCGTTTTGTTATGGCGAATAGCCAGCAATGTATAGGATGTCGTGCTTGTGAAGTCGCCTGCGTGATGGCGCATAACGATGACCAACATGTTTTGAGCAGCGCGCAGTTTCATCCGCGCATTACCGTCGTCAAGCATCAGCGGCAGAGTGGGGCGGTGACCTGTCACCACTGCGAAGCCGCCCCCTGCGCCCGTAGCTGTCCCAACGGCGCCATCAGTCGGGTTAGCGACAGCGTGCAGGTCGATCAGCAGAAGTGTATCGGCTGTAAATCCTGCGTCGTCGCATGCCCCTTCGGCACCATGCAGGTTCTGGTCACCCCGGTAGGGAAGGGCCAGGTCAACGTCACGGCGCACAAGTGCGATCTCTGCCTGACGCGCCCCAACGGCCCCGCCTGCGTGGCGAACTGTCCCGCCGAGGCGCTACGGCTGGTAACCCCTGAAACGCTGGCGTCCCAGGTCAAAGCACGTCGGCTGCGTACGGCCTGCCAGCAGGCGACGCCGTGGCGCAGCGAGGCGCCGTTAGCGCTCGACCGGCGTAAAGCCGAGCAGATGCAGGCCACGCCCATTCGCGGCGAGCCGGATAAGCTTGCGCCCGAAATACGCAAATACCATTTTGATGAGATCTACCTGCCGTTTCGTGCCGGCCAGGCACAGCGTGAAGCCCAGCGCTGCCTGACGTGCGGGGAGCACAGCATCTGCGAATGGACCTGCCCGCTACATAATCATATCCCGCAGTGGATCGAGCAGGTTAAAGCGGGAAACATTGAGGCGGCAGCTGAGTTGTCGCACCAGACAAACTGCCTGCCGGAGATCACCGGCCGCGTCTGCCCGCAGGATCGGCTCTGCGAGGGGGCCTGCACCGTGCGCGATGACTATGGCGCGGTAACCATCGGCAGCATTGAGCGTTATATCACCGACCAGGCGCTGGCGCAGGGCTGGCGCCCCAATCTGCATCAGGTTACGCCGGTCAATAAGCGAGTGGCGATTATCGGGGCTGGCCCGGCCGGGCTCGCCTGCGCCGACGTGCTGGCCCGCCACGGGGTGAGCGTCACGGTATTCGATCGCCATCCGGAGATTGGCGGCCTGCTAACCTTCGGGATCCCAGCCTTTAAGCTGGATAAGTCTCTGCTCGCCCGCCGTCGGGAGATCTTCACCGGGATGGGCATGCGTTTCGAGCTGAACTGTGAGGTGGGCAAAGACGTGGCGCTGGCGAGCCTGCTCGACGACTACGACACGATATTTGTCGGGGTTGGCACCTACCGCGCGATGAAGGCTAACCTGCCCAACGAGGATGCGCCGGGGGTCTACGACGCGCTGCCATTTTTAATCGCCAATACCCGGCAGCTGATGTCCCTGCCGGAAACCGTCGACGCGCCGTATATCAATACCGAGGGGCTAAACGTGGTGGTGCTGGGCGGCGGCGATACGGCAATGGACTGCGTACGTACTGCGTTACGTCATGGGGCGAGCCGGGTAACCTGCGCCTATCGCCGCGACGAGGCGAATATGCCCGGCTCGAAGAGGGAGGTCAAAAACGCCCGTGACGAGGGCGCAGAATTTGAATTTAACGTCCAGCCGCTCACCCTGGCGCTGGATGACAGCGGCAAAGTTTGCGGCGTGCGGATGCAGCGCACCGCGCTGGGCGAGCCGGACGCCAACGGTCGGCGTCGTCCGGTTCCCCTTCCCGGCAGCGAGTTCGTGATGCCTGCAGATGCGGTGATTATGGCCTTTGGCTTTCATCCCCATGCGATGCCCTGGCTGGAGCAGCACGGCGTGGCGATGGATAGCTGGGGACGCATCGCCGCCAGCGTCGAGAGCCGCTATCGCTACCAGACCAGCAATGCGAAAATCTTCGCCGGGGGCGATGCGGTACGTGGCGCCGATCTGGTGGTCACGGCAATGGCAGAGGGGCGGCATGCGGCCCTGGGTATGCTGGCCTGGATGGGGGTAGCGCAAACGGCTCACCATTAACCGGCGCGACAAGGCAGGCCCCAGGGCGTAAAATGTATACTTACCTTTACCGTGTGGGGCCTGTATGTCGCTGAAAATAGACGTTATTAAAGATAAGATCCTCTCTGAAAACTACTTCGTATTACGCAATATCACCTACGATCTGACCCGCCGCAACGGGGAGGTGATCCGCCACCGCCGTGAGGTATACGATCGCGGTAACGGCGCAACCATTCTTCTCTACAATCGGGAAAAACGTAGCGTGGTGCTGGTCCGCCAGTTCCGCATCGCCACGTGGGTCAACGGCAACGAGGATGGACGGCTGATTGAGCCCTGCGCCGGATTGCTCGATAACGACGCGCCGGAAGTGTGCGCACGTAAAGAGGCAATGGAGGAGACGGGTTACCAGGTCGGTGAGGTACGTAAGGTGTTCGAACTCTATATGTCTCCTGGCGGCGTCACCGAAATTGTTCACTTCTTTATTGCCGAATACAGCGATAGCCTGAAGAAAAACGTCGGCGGCGGCGTAGAAGATGAGGATATTGAAGTACTTGAGATGCCTTTCACCCAGGCGCTGGAGGCGGTGGCCAATGGCGAGATCCGCGACGCTAAAGCGGTGATATTACTGCAATATTTGCAGGTCTCGGGCCTAATGTCTTGATATTAATCGGGTTAAGAACATGCATTTAGAATAAATCTATCCGATAAATCCGATTGAGTCGGCTACCCCATGACGACGAAGATACCGCTGTTTATTTGCTACGCTTCTACTTCTGGGGTTGTACCGTTCATGCGTTATCGCGTTTTGCTGCTGCTTAGTCTCTTTGTCGCCTCGTTCGCGTGGGCGGCACCCGCCCAACAGAATTTTTCCGACTGGCAGGTTACCTGTAATAACCAAAACTTCTGTGTAGCACGCAATACCGGTGACCACTATGGATTAGTCATGACCCTGACGCGCAGCGCGGGGGCGCGTACCGATGCCCAGTTGCGTATTGAGCTTGGCGGCAGCCAGACGCCGTCGACAAAAGAGCTGCCGGTTGCGCCGCGCCTGCTGATTGACGGTATGCCGCTACGGCTGGAGGCGCAGCACTGGTCTATTTCGCCGTGGCGATTGATTACCGAGCATGCCCCCACCATCAGCGTATTTTTGCAGACCATTCAAAATGCGCAGGCGATCACCTTGAAGGACGGGCAGGGCAACATCTCTCTGGTGGGGCTTAAGGCGGCGCTGCTGTTTATTGATGCTCAGCAGAAGCGCGTCGGCAGCGAAACCGCGTGGATTAAAAAGGGCGGTAATCCTTCCCTGAGCGTCCCTCCGGCACCGGCGTTGAAGGGGGTGGCGGTTATTAACCCGACCCCGACGCCGCTTACCCGAGAAGAGATGGACTCCCTGCTGGATTACGGCAGCATGCGGATGAGCAACAGTCAGTGCTCGCTGGATCCCATGCGCCGTGAGGTTCGCGTGACGGCTCTCACCGATGAAAAAGCGCTGCTGATTGTCAGCTGTGAGGCGGGGGCTTACAACACGGTGGATCTCGCCTGGCTGGTATCCCGCAAAAAACCGTACGCGGCCAGACCGGTGCGTCTGCGCCTGCCCTTTACCCCGAGCAGCGGCAACGATGAGATGGAGCTAATGAACGCCGAATTCGATCAGAAAGCCCGCGAATTGACAACGCTTGCCAAAGGTCGCGGGCTGGCGGATTGCGGTATCCAGACGCGCTGGCGTTTTGATGGCCAGCGTTTTCGTCTGGTGCGCTATGCAGAAGAGCCAAGCTGTGATAACTGGCATGGGCCAGACGCCTGGCCCACGCTATGGATCACACGTTAAGCACTTTTTTCGCTTTAGCGACCACGTTTTCAACGGTAAAGCCAAAGAACGGGAACAGCTTATCGGCCGGCGCGGATTCGCCGTAGCCGGTCATCCCAACAATCGCCCCCTTCAGGCCGACGTATTTGTACCAGTAGTCGGCAATCCCGGCCTCAACGGCCACGCGGGCGCTGACGTCTGACGGCAGCACCGACTCGCGGTACGCATCATCCTGGGCATCAAAGATATCCGTTGATGGCAGAGAGACCACCCGAACCTTGTGGCCTTCGGCACTCAGCTGATCTGCTGCCTTCACGGTGATCTCCACCTCAGAGCCGGTAGCGATGAGGATCAGATCCGGCTGGCCGTCGCTCTCCTTCAGAATATAGCCGCCGCGGGAGATGGCTTTCACCTGCTCCGGGGTACGCTCCATCTGGGTAAGGTTCTGACGGGAGAGGATCAGCGCGGTCGGGCCGTTGTGGCGCTCAATCGCCAGCTTCCAGCCGACGGCGGCTTCAACCTGGTCACAGGGGCGCCAGGTGCTGAAGTTTGGCGTCAGGCGCAGGCTGGCGAGCTGCTCAACCGCCTGGTGCGTCGGGCCATCTTCCCCCAGGCCGATGGAGTCATGGGTGTAGACCATGATTTGGCGGGCCTTCATCAGCGCTGCCATGCGCGCGGCGTTACGCGCGTACTCAACGAACATCAGGAAGGTGGCGGTGTAGGGGACGAAGCCGCCGTGGTGGGCGATACCGTTGGCAATGGCGGTCATGCCGAACTCACGCACGCCGTAGTGAATGTAGTTCCCGGCCAGGTCCTCTTTCAACGAGGTAGATCCGGACCAGATGGTCAGGTTACTTGGCGCAAGGTCCGCTGAACCGCCCAGCAGCTCCGGCAGCGCCGGACCGTACTGGTTAAGCGCGTTTTGTGACGCCTTACGGGTGGCGATCTTCGCCGGCTCGGCCTGCAGCTTAGTGATGTACTCCTGGGTCAGCTGCTCCCAGTTCTCCGGCAGGCCACCGCCCATACGGCGGGAGAACTCAGCCGCCAGCTCGGGATGTGCCTTCTGATAGGCGGCAAACTTCTCATTCCACGACTGCTGGGCTTTCTCACCGCGCTCGCGGCCATCCCACGCCTGGTAGATCTCTTTCGGGATCTCAAAAGCAGGATGCTTCCAGCCCAGCTTCTGGCGGGTCAGGGCGACTTCCTCTTCCCCGAGCGCCGCGCCGTGGGACTCCTCTTTACCCGCTTTGTTCGGCGAGCCAAAGCCAATCACCGTCCGGCAGATAATCAGCGACGGCTTATCCTTCACGCTTTGCGCTTCAAGGATGGCCGCTTTAATTGCCTCCGGATCGTGACCGTCGATCTCATGCACCACGTGCCAGTGATAGGCTTCAAAACGTTTGGCGGTATCATCGGTAAACCAGCCTTCGGTTTCACCGTCAATGGAGATACCGTTGTGGTCATAGAAGCCAATGAGCTTGCCCAGCCCCAGCGTGCCCGCCAGAGAGCAGACCTCGTGGGAGATCCCCTCCATCAGGCAGCCGTCGCCCATAAAGGTATAGGTATAGTGATCGACAATCTCATGTCCCGGCTGGTTGAACTGTGCCGCCAGCGTGCGCTCAGCAATTGCCAGCCCCACCGCGTTAGCCAGCCCCTGGCCGAGTGGGCCGGTGGTGGTCTCGACGCCCGGCGTATAGCCAATCTCCGGGTGACCTGGTGTTTTTGAGTGCAGCTGACGGAAGTTTTTCAGCTCCTCAATCGGCAGATCGTAGCCGGAGAGATGCAGCAGGCTGTAGAGCAGCATCGAAGCGTGACCGTTAGAGAGAATAAAACGGTCACGGTCATACCAGGTCGGATCGGTCGGGTTGTGCTTGAGGAAATCATTCCACAGCACTTCAGCGATATCGGCCATCCCCATCGGTGCGCCTGGGTGGCCGGAGTTGGCTTTCTGTACCGCGTCCATGCTCAGGGCGCGAATGGCGTTGGCAAGCTCTTTACGGGACATATTTCACTCCATGACAAAAATTAAAGTTTAGCGGCAAGCAGATCTTCAAGTTTGCGCTGGTCAACGGCGAACTGGCGGATACCGTCCGAGAGTTTTTCTACCGCCATCGGATCCTGGTTATGCTCCCAGCGGAATTCAGCTTCGTTCAGCGGCTCCTGACGCGGGAAGCTCTGTGAGGTCGGCACCAGCTTGCGTTCAATGGTGCCCTCTTTGTCCTGCAGCTCCTGCAGCAGCGCCGGGGAGATGGTCAGGCGGTCGCAGCCGGCCAGGGCCACAATCTGCTCAATACGACGGAAGCTTGCCCCCATCACGATGGTTTCATAGCGGTTACGCTTGTAGTAGTCGTAGATATTACGTACCGATTTCACACCCGGATCCTCTTCCACCACGTAGGGATCCTGCGGCTTACGCTGCTGATACCAGTCATAAATACGGCCCACGAACGGGGAGATGAGGTAGACGCCCGCTTCGGCGCAGGCCCGTGCCTGGGCAAAGGAGAAGAGCAGGGTCAGGTTACACTTGATCCCCTCTCTCTCCAGCTCTTCTGCGGCGCGGATCCCCTCCCAGGTAGAAGCCAGCTTGATCAGAATGCGCGACTTATCGATGCCCAGCTCCTCATAGAGCTGTACCAGGCGGCGGGCCTTGGCGATGCTCTTCTCTTTATCAAACGAGAGGCGGGCATCAACTTCGGTGGAGACACGGCCTGGAATGCTTTTCAGAATTTCCGCACCGATATTTACCGCCAGCTTGTCGCTGGCTTCGGCAACCTGCTGCTCCTGAGTCTGGCCGCGCGCTTTACCATACTCCAGCGCATCGTCGACCAGGTGAGAGAAGTGCTCCAATGCCGCGGCCTTCAGCAGCAGAGAGGGGTTGGTAGTGGCGTCTTCCGGTTGGTAGTGGCGAATGGATTCGATATCACCGCTGTCGGCCACGACGGTGGTGAACTGTTTGATGCCGTCTAAGTAGTTCATACGCGATACTCCTTGAAAAGCAAAAGCTTACGTAAGTGTGTTGATTCACACTTTTGTGAAAGATGAAACATGCATAACAAAAAAGCATAGCAGACAGGCACCGGTTTGCTGGCGTAAGCGCATAACACTGTTCATATAAATTGATAACAAATTTTGCGACGGGGTCGTCAGAGTTTGGCAGCGTTCAAAGTTTATGCCGCGCGCAGCGGCGATACTAGGCGGCGCGTCAGGAGCGCTATCACGCTTCAACCCTACAAACGATACGTGAAAGGAACATCATAATGGACGACCAGTTAAAACAGAGTGCGCTCGATTTTCATGAGTTTCCCATCCCGGGTAAAATTCAGGTCTCCCCGACGAAGCCGCTGGCCACCCAACGCGATCTGGCGCTGGCCTACTCCCCGGGCGTCGCCGCCCCCTGCCTGGAGATTGAAAAAGATCCGCTGGCAGCCTTTAAGTACACCGCTCGTGGCAATCTGGTGGGTGTGGTCTCTAACGGCACGGCGGTGCTGGGGCTGGGCAATATCGGCGCGCTGGCGGGCAAACCGGTGATGGAGGGCAAGGGCGTCCTGTTTAAAAAATTCGCCGGCATCGATGTCTTCGACATTGAGGTCGATGAGCTGGATCCGGATAAGTTTATCGACGTGGTGGCAGCGCTGGAGCCGACCTTCGGCGGCATCAACCTTGAGGATATCAAAGCGCCAGAGTGCTTCTACATTGAGGCGAAGCTGCGCGAGCGAATGAATATTCCGGTGTTCCACGACGATCAGCACGGCACGGCGATTATCAGCACCGCCGCCATCCTCAACGGTCTGCGGGTCGTGGAGAAGAACCTCTCCGACGTGCGGATGGTGGTCTCCGGCGCAGGGGCGGCGGCCATCGCCTGTATGAACCTGCTGGTGGCGCTGGGGATGCAGAAGCACAACATCGTGGTGTGTGACTCGAAGGGGGTCATCTATCAGGGCCGCGAGACGCCGATGGCTGAAACCAAGGCAGCTTATGCCATTGAGGATAATGGCAAGCGCACCCTGGCGGAGGTGATGCAGGACGCGGACATCTTCCTCGGCTGCTCGGGGCCAAACGTCCTGACCCAGGAGATGGTAAAACAGATGGCGCGCCAGCCGCTGATCCTTGCTCTGGCGAACCCGGAGCCGGAGATCCTGCCCCCGGTAGCGAAAGCGGTGCGTTCGGATGTCATCATCTGCACCGGTCGCTCTGACTACCCTAACCAGGTCAACAACGTGCTCTGCTTCCCCTTCATCTTCCGTGGCGCGCTGGACGTGGGCGCGACCGCGATTAACGAAGAGATGAAGCTGGCGGCGGTACATGCCATTGCCGAGCTGGCCCACGCCGAGCAGAGCGAGGTGGTAGCCTCGGCCTATGGCGATCAGGATCTGAGCTTTGGCCCCGAGTACCTGATCCCTAAACCTTTCGATCCGCGTCTGATCGTTAAGATCGCCCCGGCGGTCGCCAAAGCAGCAATGGACTCCGGCGTAGCGACGCGGCCCATCGCCGACTTTAGCGCCTATGTCGATAAGCTCGCCGAGTTCGTCTACAAAACCAACCTGTTTATGAAGCCGGTCTTCTCCCAGGCGCGCAACGATCCGAAGCGGGTAGTGCTGGCGGAAGGGGAGGAGGCGCGGGTACTGCACGCGACCCAGGAGCTGGTCACTCTCGGACTGGCGAAGCCGATCCTGGTGGGCCGCCCTGGTGTGATCGAGATGCGCATCCAGAAGCTGGGACTGCAGATCCGTCCCGGCGTTGACTTTGAGATCGTCAATAACGAATCCGACCCGCGCTTTAAGGAGTACTGGAGCGAGTACTACAATATCATGAAGCGCAGCGGCATCACCCAGGAGCAGGCCCAGCGGGCGGTGATCAGCAATACGACGGTGATTGGGGCGATCATGGTGCAGCGTGGCGAAGCGGATGCGATGATCTGCGGCACCATCGGCGACTATCATGAGCACTTCAGCGTGGTCCAACAGCTGTTTGGCTACCGCGATGGGGTGCAGACGGCGGGCGCGATGAATGCGTTGCTGCTGCCGAGCGGCAACACCTTTATCGCCGACACCTACGTCAACGACGATCCGACCCCGGAGCAGCTGGCGGACATTACCCTGATGGCGGCCCAGACCGTGCGCCGGTTCGGCATTGAGCCGCGGGTGGCCCTGCTGTCGCATTCGAATTTCGGCTCATCGAACTCACCGGCGGCGTGCAAGATGCGCGAGACGCTGGCAAAAGTGCGTGAGCGGGATCCGCACCTGATGATTGATGGGGAGATGCACGGCGATGCCGCGCTGGTAGAGGGCATTCGGCAGGATCGCATGCCGGACAGCCCGCTCAAAGGCTCGGCCAATATTTTGATTATGCCTAACGTCGAGGCGGCGCGGATTAGTTACAACTTACTTCGCGTCTCCAGCTCGGAGGGCGTTACCGTCGGGCCGGTGCTGATGGGCGTGGCAAAACCGGTGCACGTGCTGACGCCTATCGCCTCCGTCCGCCGCATCGTCAACATGGTGGCGCTGGCGGTGGTGGAGGCGCAGACGCAGCCGCTATAGCGGCATTAAATCCACTCTTTGACCTTGATAAACTCGCTGAGGGCGGCTTCCGGGCTGCCCTCCTGCGGCTGGTAGTTATACTCCCATGCCACCTTCGGCGGCATCGACATCAGAATCGACTCCGTACGCCCGCCGGTCTGTAAGCCAAACAGCGTGCCGCGGTCCCACACCAGGTTAAATTCAACGTAGCGGCCCCGGCGATAGAGCTGGAAGTTGCGCTCGCGGTCGCCGTACGCCATCGCTTTTCGGCGCTGGACAATAGGCAGATAGGCCTGGGTAAAGCCTTCGCCCACCGCCTGGGTAAAGGCGAAGCAGCGATCAAAGTCCGGCGTGTTGAGATCGTCAAAGAAGAGGCCGCCAATGCCGCGCTGCTCGTGGCGGTGCTTCAGATAGAAGTAGTCGTCGCACCACTTTTTGAAGCGGGGATAGAGATCCTCGCCGAACGGCTGGCAGAGATCGTGTGCGGTGCGGTGCCAGTGTACGGCATCTTCGCTAAAGCCGTAGTAGGGCGTCAGGTCAAAGCCGCCGCCAAACCACCAGACCGGATCCGCGCCCGGCTTCTCGGCAATGAAAAAGCGCACATTGGCATGGCTGGTCGGTACGTATGGGTTATGCGGATGCACCACCAGCGAAACGCCCATCGCTTCAAAGCTGCGTCCAACAAGTTCCGGACGGTGTGCGGTCGCCGAGGCGGGCAGGGCGTCGCCATGCACGTGGGAAAAGTTGACTCCCGCCTGCTCGAAGACGCCGCCATCGCGCAGAACGCGGGTACGCCCGCCGCCGCCGGCCTCACGCTGCCAGTTATCTTCAAAGAAGTCGCTGCCGTCGACAGCGGAGAGCTGCTGGCAGATCGTGTCCTGCAGCTGGAGGAAAAAGGCTTTAACGGTATTTGCGTCAGGTTTGCTCATCAACGTTTCTTCGAGTGCGCTTTGTGATTATCGAACCAGCTAAAGTAGCTCAGCACGCCGGAGGCGATTGCCGAGGCGATCTTCTGGCGAAACGCCTTGGTGCCCAGCAGCTGCTCCTCAGCAGGGTTAGTAATAAATGAGGTCTCTACCAGCACCGAGGGAATAGAGGGGGACTTCAGCACCACAAATGCCGCCTGCTCGGTGTGCTTGCTGTGCAGGCGATGCACCGGCTTAATCTGCTTAAGGATATGTGAGCCAAGGGTCAGGCTGTTCTTAATGGTGTCGGTCTGCACCAGGTCAAACAGCACCTGCTGCAGGTAGTGATCTTTATCGCGGGCTTTTTTACCGGCCAGGTCATCGGCGGCGTTCTCACGATCGGAGAGGTATTTTGCCATAGCGCTACTCGCTCCCCGATTGGAGAGGGCAAACACCGACGCGCCCGCCGCATCCGGATTGGTAAAGCCGTCAGCATGGATCGACATAAAGAGATCTGCCCCGTGCTGATGGGCAATCTCCACGCGATCGTAGAGCGGGATAAAAGTATCCCCGGTTCGCGTCAGCCGCGCGTCGATGCCTTTGCTGCGCAGGATCGCCCGCACGTTCTTGGCGATCGCCAGCACCACGTGCTTCTCTTTCGAGCCGTTGTGGCCGATCGCACCGGTATCAATGCCGCCGTGGCCAGGGTCGAGCATCACCATGCGTCTGGCTCCCGCCTTTTTGGCTTTTGGCTGGGTATGGCCGTTGCTGGTTTTCAGCGATGCGTCATCTTTGGCAATAGCCCGCGACGTGCCTGTCAGTGTCAATGCCGCCAGACCTGCTTTCAGAACCTGACGACGCGATGTAAGTACTTTTAATGGTTTAAATGTGCTCATACGACCCGAAATGTATTCCTGCGTCCCTGGTGTTGTAGCGTATCGCTTACAAGCTTACGACACGTCACGGTTTGAATTGCTTTATTTTTCATTTCAATACGTGACAGTCCATTATTATGCCATTTTTTCGTTATCATTTCGCCGCATATTGGCTTCACTGGGACTTCACGCCATAATCAACCTTTTGACCCTGAAGACAGGTAAATAGCATGGAGATACGCGTTTTTCGCCAGGCCGACTTCGAAGAGGTGATCACCCTGTGGGAGCGCTGCGACCTGCTGCGCCCGTGGAACGATCCGGAGATGGATATCGAACGCAAGCTGAATCATGACGTTAGCCTGTTTCTGGTGGCTGAGGTCGGCGGTGAAGTGGTCGGAACGGTGATGGGGGGCTACGATGGCCATCGCGGCTCGGCCTACTATCTCGGGGTGCATCCCGAGTACCGTGGCCGGGGGATTGCCAACGCGCTGCTCAACCGCCTGGAGAAGAAACTGATCGCCCGTGGCTGTCCAAAGATCAACATTCAGGTGCGGGAAGAGAACGATCTCGTGCTGGGGATGTACGAGCGCCTCGGCTATGAGCACGCCGACGTCATTAACCTCGGCAAGCGTCTCATTGAAGATGAAGAGTACTGAGTTTTAGTAAACCAAGATGAAAGGATTTAAGCCATGAAATCGCTGCGTATGCTTCTCTGCGTCCTGCCGCTGGCCCTGACCGGTTGTTCGACCCTCGGGTCGGTGAACTGGTCGGCAGCCAACCCCTGGAACTGGTTTGGCTCCTCATCAGAGGTGACCGACGAGGGCGTCGGGGCGCTGACGGCGGATACCACCTTTGATGAAGAGTCCATCGCCGACGCGCTGGATGGCGACTACCGCCTGCGCAGCGGGATGCGCTCGGAGCAGGGCGGCAACGTGGTCCGCTTCTATGAGGCGCTGGATGGCGATAACGTCGCGCTGATTGTCAACGGCGAAAACGGCAAAATCAGCCGCATCGACGTGCTTGATGACAGCATAGAGAGCGACACCGGGGCGAAAGTCGGCATGCCCTTTAGCGAACTCTATGATAAAGCCTACGGCAACTGCACTAAAGCTACCGGTGACGACAGCGGCGGCGTGGAGTGTAAAGCCCAGGGTAGCCAGCACGTCAGCTATGTCTTCACCGGCAGCTGGAACGGTCCGGAAGGCTTAATGCCGCCTGACGACGAGCTGAAAAAATGGACGCTGAATAAGATTATTTGGCGTCGTTAATTGATCGGAACAATCCTGGTTCTCTGAAAAAACGGGTACAATAGCGCCATTGATGCCGCGGCTGCGCGGCATATTTTTTTAGAGGAGTAGCGATGTCTCAGGTTCAAAGCGGCATTTTGCCAGAACACTGTCGGGCGGCGATTTGGATCGAAGCAAACGTAAAGGGTGACGTAAATGCCCTGCGTGAAGGCAGTAAAATTTTTGCCGATAAGCTGGCTACCTTCCAGCTGGCCTTTGCCGAGGCGAATCTCGGCGCAGTGGTAGCCTTTGGTCACCGTGTCTGGCCCGAGCTGAGCGGTGGGGAAGGGGCCGAAGAGCTGAAAGCGTTTGTTCCCTACAGCAAGGGGCTAGCCCCGGCCACCCAGTACGATGTCATGATCCATATTCTCTCGCTGCGTCATGACGTCAACTTCTCCGTTGCTCAGGCGGCGCTGGCGGCCTTTGGCGATGCGCTGGAGGTTAAAGAGGAGACCCACGGCTTCCGCTGGGTCGAGGATCGCGATCTAAGCGGCTTTGTTGACGGCACGGAGAACCCGGCGGGCAACGAGAAACGCACCGAGGTGGCCGTGATTCAGGAAGGCATCGACGCCGGCGGCAGCTATGTCTTCGTCCAGCGCTGGGAGCATAACCTGAAACAGCTCAACCGAATGAGCGTACCGGATCAGGAGATGATGATTGGCCGCACCAAAGAAGCGAATGAAGAGATAGACGGCGATGCCCGTCCTGTTACGTCGCACCTGAGCCGCGTGGATCTGAAAGAGAACGGCAAAGGGCTGAAAATCGTGCGTCAGAGCCTGCCTTACGGTACGGCGAGCGGCAAGCACGGCCTCTATTTTTGTGCCTACTGCGCCCGTCTGTACAATATTGAACAGCAGTTGCTGAGCATGTTTGGTGATACCGACGGCAAGCGCGACGCCATGCTGCGCTTTACCCGTCCGGTTACCGGCGGCTACTATTTTGCCCCGTCGTTAGATCGCCTGTTGACGCTGTAACGCACCCTCATCCTCTGCCTCCTTCAGAAGGGCAGAGGATGATCTTCTGCCTGGCGCATACCCGACCATTCAAATGTGACTTTTCTCCCTTTTTAAACTTCTAAATTATATTATTTTCCCTGCCCGCATTATTACTGTTTATTTCCTGATGATTTTTGGGAATAGCATTTATTACAATTATAAGTTTAAAAGGATTTATGATGACAATGAAAAAGCTATTATTAATAGCGTGCTCGCCTTGCTGTTTTTTTGCCACAGATGTCAATGCGAGCGACTGGGAAAAGAGCCTTGCCGACGATCCTTTCTTTGCCGATTCCAGCTTTGATATTTCAGCGAGGAATATGTGGAAATATTTAAAGACGGAAAACCGGTATGATAATGAACAGGATCGCTATGCCACCTCGGTTCAGCAGGCCTGGGGGCAGGGGCTGACGGTTGACTATACCTCTGGGTATTTCGCTGACTTGATTGGTTTTGATGCCTCCTATTACAGCGGCGCAAAATTAGGGGCCAGCGATAACTTTGCCTCCCGAGCCATTCTCTATAACGATGACGGGGAAGCGAAAGGCTATACCAAAATTGGTCAGCGTTATGCCAAGCTGAAAATGGATGTTCTGCGGGCGAAGGTGAATGTCAAAGGTGGCTGGTTCACCATCAAGAACACCGGCATCTTCTCTAACTCACAGCGAATGTCTCTCAACACCCACTCCGGCTGGTTTGCCAATACGGCCATCGATAATGTCAGCGTTGATGCGCTGTTTCTCGACGGGAAGGTGATGCGGCGTGATAGCCCGAACATCGACAGAATGTATATCTACGATGGCAACGGCGTGAGCCGGGAGATCGATCATGTGATCACCGGCGGCATCAATTACCAGTCTAAACCGTTGAAAGCCTACTACTTCTATGGCGTTGCGGATGACCTGCTTATCAGGCAGGGCTTTGAGGGGTGGTGGGATGCTTTTGCGGATATCACCCTGGGGACGCAAATTTATGAGCAGGAGTATGGTAGCGATGCGAAAAGGACCACCTCCAGCACGGCCCGAGGGAAACAGGATTTTGATAAGCGAGCCTGGCACTACTCTACAACGATTGAGTGGCGTATTCCGCAAACCCCGTGGAAAGTCCTGGGCGGCTTAACCTATAGCGAGGCCAAAAAAACCAATGGCGTGGGCCAATTTACCCGTAACGTTATCGGTAATGCCCGCGGTCGTTTTAATTCCCCGGCCTATGCGGATATCGACTATGTGCGCGACGGTGAAACCATGCTGGCGTTAGCGACGGAATATAAGTTTACCCCCGATCTCTCCGTTGGCGTGCGGACAAACTACAGTGAGTTTAGCTATGAAGGAGAGAGATTACGCCAGGGGCAATTGGGATTATACAGCAACTGGAACCCGGCAAAAAATTGGTCTGTTTATTTAAGCGGTGGCTATGGCTGGCACCATGAACAGGAGTCGGACTACACCACACCGAAGCTTTATAACGGCCATTCGCAACGCGCTAATTCGCTATCCGGTGAAATGACCACAACTTATCGTTTTAAATTATAAATAAATTAATATTAATCACTTTATTCACGCCCGATGAATTGCTTATGGATATCAAAAGCTATTTTGCAAAAACAGTACATCTGGACCTGATTAAAAAAGTCTATTTTCTTTTTTATGAGAACCCGCAGATCCTCTTTTCAGTTAATGACGTTTGCGAGTTTCTCGATCTAAACAGAAAGCAGGCTGGTTTTATTTTAACTATTCTAGTCAGGCTAAGAATGATCTACCGGCAGATCAAAAAGAGCGGCGTCAGTAACCGCTACCTCTACCGCGCCAGATGATACCCTCCTGTAAGCGGTGTCCGGCTGCTGGTAGAAGCAGCCCGGACACCGCTTATGCTCTTTTCTGCTTGCAAATCACCAAACGGTATATAAAACCGTTACTCCTTTCGTACTGCTTATAAATAAACTGTGTTTTTGATAGTCATCACAGATATAAGGGTGCGCAATGGCCGTTAACTTACTGAAAAAAGGATATCTGACGCTTGCTGCTTCAGTGTTGCTGGTAGCGCAGGCGCAGGCGACCGAGCTGCTCAACAGCTCGTATGACGTCTCGCGCGAGCTGTTTGCCGCCCTTAATCCACCCTTTGAGCAGCAGTGGGCGAAAGAGAACGGCGGCGACACGCTGACGATCAAGCAGTCCCATGCGGGCTCCTCCAAGCAGGCTTTGGCCATTTTGCAAGGGCTCAAAGCAGACGTGGTGACCTATAACCAGATTACCGACGTGCAGATCCTGCATGACAAAGGCAAGCTGATCCCCGCGGACTGGCAGAGCCGTCTGCCGAACAACAGCTCGCCGTTCTACTCCACAATGGCGTTCCTGGTGCGCAAGGGCAACCCGAAAAATATCCACGACTGGAGCGATCTGGTGCGCTCTGACGTGAAGCTGATCTTCCCGAATCCGAAAACATCCGGTAACGCCCGTTATACCTATCTGGCAGCATGGGGCGCGGCAGATAAAGCTGACGGCGGCGATAAGGCAAAAACCGAACAGTTTATGACGCAGTTCCTGAAAAACGTTGAGGTGTTTGATACCGGCGGCCGTGGGGCCACCACCACCTTCGTTGAGCGTGGCCTCGGTGACGTGCTGATCACCTTTGAATCCGAAGTAAACACCATTCGTAAGCAGTATGAGGCCCAGGGGTTTGAAGTCGTGGTACCGAAAGTCAACATCCTGGCGGAGTTCCCGGTGGCATGGGTCGATAAGAACGTGCAGGCCAACGGCACGGAGAAGGCGGCAAAAGCCTACCTGAACTACCTCTATAGCCCGCAGGCGCAGACCATCATTACTGACTACTACTACCGGGTGAATAACCCTGACGTCATGGCCAGGCTGAAGGATAAATTCCCGCAGACCGAGCTGTTTAAGGTTGAAGATCGCTTTGGCTCCTGGCCGGAAGTGATGAAAACCCACTTTACAAGCGGCGGCGAGCTGGACAAGCTGCTGGCGGCGGGGCGTAGCTAATGTTTGCAGTGGCTTCAAAACGCGTGCTGCCCGGCTTTACCCTAAGCCTCGGGACCAGTCTGCTGTTCGTCTGTCTGATTTTGCTCCTGCCTCTCAGCGCGCTGGTTATGCAGCTCTCAGAGATGAGCTGGGAGCAGTACTGGGAAGTGGTGACTAACCCGCAGGTTGTCGCCGCCTACAAGGTCACGCTGCTGTCGGCCTTCGTCGCCTCGATTTTCAACGGCGTCTTTGGCCTGCTGATGGCGTGGATCCTGACGCGCTACCGTTTTCCGGGGCGCACCCTGCTGGATGCGCTGATGGACCTGCCGTTCGCCCTGCCGACGGCGGTGGCGGGCCTGACCCTGGCCTCGCTCTTTTCCGTCAACGGCTTCTACGGTCAGTGGCTGGCGCAGTTTGATATCAAGGTGACCTACACCTGGCTCGGCATCGCCGTGGCGATGGCCTTTACCAGCATCCCCTTTGTGGTGCGTACGGTGCAGCCGGTACTGGAGGAGCTGGGGCCGGAGTATGAAGAGGCGGCCCAAACGCTGGGCGCAACGCGCCTGCAGAGCTTCCGCAAGGTAGTAATGCCTGAACTCTCTCCGGCGCTGCTGGCGGGCGTGGCGCTGTCCTTTACCCGCAGCCTCGGCGAATTTGGCGCGGTGATCTTTATCGCCGGCAACATTGCGTGGAAAACCGAGGTGACCTCGCTGATGATCTTTGTGCGCCTGCAGGAGTTTGACTATCCGGCGGCGAGCGCCATCGCCTCGGTGATCCTCGCGGCCTCTCTGCTGCTGCTGTTCTCAATTAATACTCTGCAAAGTCGCTTTGGTCGACGGGTGGTAGGTCACTAATGGCGGAAATCTCCCAACTGAAACACGATCGCTCTCCGGTTAACTGGGGGAAATGGTTCCTGATCGGCACCGGGATGCTCGTTTCGGCGTTTATCCTCGTGGTGCCGATGGTCTACATCTTCGTGCAGGCCTTCAGTAAAGGGCTGATGCCGGTGCTGGAGAACCTGGCCGATCCAGACATGCTGCACGCTATCTGGCTGACGGTGCTGATTGCGCTGATCACCGTCCCGGTTAACCTGGTGTTCGGGACGCTGCTCGCCTGGCTGGTGACCCGCTTTAACTTCCCGGGCCGTCAGCTGCTGCTGACCCTGCTCGATATTCCGTTTGCGGTATCGCCGGTTGTCGCGGGCCTTATCTACCTGCTGTTTTACGGATCCAACGGCCCGCTTGGCGGCTGGCTCGACGAGCACAATTTACAGATTATGTTTGCCTGGCCCGGCATGGCGCTGGTGTCCATTTTCGTTACCTGCCCGTTTGTGGTGCGCGAGCTGGTGCCGGTGATGCTTAGCCAGGGCAGCCACGAGGACGAGGCGGCGATCCTGCTGGGCGCATCCGGCTGGCAGATGTTCCGTCGCGTCACCCTGCCAAATATTCGCTGGGCGCTGCTCTACGGCGTGGTGCTGACCAACGCCCGCGCCATCGGCGAGTTTGGTGCGGTATCAGTGGTCTCCGGTTCAATTCGCGGCGAGACCCTGTCGCTGCCGCTACAGATTGAGTTACTTGAGCAGGACTACAACGCGGTGGGATCCTTTACCGCCGCCGCCCTGCTGACGTTAATGGCTATTTTGACCCTGTTTTTAAAGAGTGGGTTGCAGTGGCGTTTACATAACCAAGAGAAACGCGCGCAACAGGAGGGAAATCATGAGCATTGAGATTGCCAATATTAAGAAATCTTTTGGTCGCACCCAGGTGCTGAATGATATCTCGCTGGATATCCCTTCCGGACAGATGGTTGCGCTGCTGGGGCCATCCGGCTCGGGCAAAACCACGCTGCTGCGTATTATTGCCGGGCTTGAGCACCAGACCAGCGGGCATATTCGTTTTCACGGCACCGACGTGGGCCGTCTGCATGCCCGTGACCGTAAGGTCGGCTTTGTGTTCCAGCACTATGCGCTGTTCCGCCACATGACGGTGTTCGACAACATTGCCTTTGGTTTGACAGTGCTACCGCGGCGCGAGCGGCCGAACGCGGCGGCGATCAAGGCTAAGGTGACCCGGCTGCTGGAGATGGTGCAGCTGGCGCATCTGGCCGATCGCTATCCGGCTCAGCTCTCCGGCGGACAGAAGCAGCGCGTTGCCCTGGCACGTGCCCTGGCCCCGGATCCGCAGATCCTGCTGCTGGATGAGCCTTTCGGCGCGCTGGATGCTCAGGTACGTAAAGAGCTTCGCCGCTGGCTGCGTGAGCTGCACGAAGAGCTGAAGTTCACCAGCGTCTTCGTCACCCACGATCAGGAAGAGGCGATGGAAGTGGCCGACCGCGTAGTGGTCATGAGCCAGGGGAATATCGAGCAGGTCGACGTTCCCGAGCAGGTCTGGCGTGAGCCAGCCACGCGCTTCGTGCTGGAATTTATGGGCGAGGTTAACCGCCTGCACGGCGTAGTGCGCGGCAGCCAGTTCCACGTCGGCGCGCACCGCTGGCCGCTAGGTTACACCCCGGCACACCAGGGCGAAGTCGATCTCTTCCTGCGTCCGTGGGAAGTGGATATCAGCCGCCGTACCAGCCTGGACGCGCCGCTGCCGGTCGTGGTCGTTGAGGCCAGCCCGAAAGGGCACTACACCCAGCTGGTAGTACAGCCTCAGGGCTGGTATGACGAACCGCTCTCCGTCGTGCTGCGCGGAGAGGATGCGCCGCAGCGCGGTGAGCGCCTGTTTATCGGCCTGCAGAATGCGCGTCTCTACCACGGCACGGAGCGTCTTGCTGAGCGCGGGGATCTTGCTCTGGCGCACTCTGCCTGATAGTTTAACGTTACGTGGTTTTTGCCGGGTGGCGCTGCGCTTACCCGGCCTACAAGGCGATCTCCGTAGGCCCGGTAAGCGCTAGCGCCACCGGGCTTTTTATTGGATAGCGATCGTGAACACACTCGAACACACCATCGGCAATACCCCCCTGGTAAAGCTTCAGCGCATGGCTCCCGACAACGGCAGTGAAATCTGGGTCAAGCTGGAGGGCAATAATCCTGCCGGTTCGGTAAAGGACCGGGCCGCGCTCTCAATGATCGTGCAGGCGGAGAAGCGGGGCGAGATAAAGCCCGGCGACGTGCTGATTGAGGCCACCAGCGGCAACACCGGCATCGCGCTGGCGATGATCGCCGCACTCAAAGGCTACCGCATGAAGCTGCTGATGCCGGACAATATGAGTCAGGAGCGACGGGCAGCGATGTACGCCTACGGCGCGGAGCTGATTCTGGTGAGCCGCGAGCAGGGTATGGAGGGTGCGCGGGATCTGGCTGCGGAAATGGCCCGGCGCGGGGAGGGGAAGCTTCTCGACCAGTTCAATAATCCTGACAACCCTTACGCCCACTACACCACCACCGGGCCAGAGATCTGGCAGCAGACCGGCGGCCGCATCAGCCACTTTGTCTCCAGCATGGGTACTACCGGCACCATTACCGGGGTATCGCGCTTTCTACGCGAGCAGGAGAAGCCGATTACCATTGTTGGCCTGCAGCCGGAGGAGGGGAGCAGCATTCCCGGCATCCGCCGCTGGCCAGCCGAGTATATGCCCGGCATCTTCAACGCCTCGCTGGTGGATCAGGTTGTGGATATCCACCAGCGCGAAGCCGAAAACACCATGCGAGCGCTGGCGGTGCGGGAAGGTATCTTCTGCGGCGTCAGCTCCGGCGGCGCGGTTGCTGGCGCAATCCGCGTTGCCAATGAGAATCCGGGGGCGATCGTGGTGGCGATTATCTGCGACCGTGGCGATCGCTACCTTTCGACCGGCGTGTTTGGTGAGGAGAGCTACGCCCAGGGGGCGGGGATTTAAGCATTATGGAGATGATCTTATTTCGGGATAAAACCCGAGCACAGCAGACGGATATCGTGGCGGTGCAGTCTCAGGTAGTGTACGGCAGCGTTGGCAACAGCATTGCCGTGCCCAATATCCGTCAGCATCAGCTGACCGTGACGGCGGTCCCTACGGTGCTGTTCAGCAATACGCCGCACTACGATACCTTCTACGGCGGTGTTATTCCCGACGAGTGGTTCAGCGGCTATCTGAAGGCGCTGGAGGAACGGGACATCCTGCGCGAGCTTAAGGCGGTGACTACTGGCTATATGGGCAGCGCCAGCCAGATTGCGCTGCTGGCGCAGTGGCTCCGTGCGGTAAAAGAGACGCATCCGGAACTGCTGATTCTGGTGGATCCGGTGATCGGCGATATCGACAGCGGTACCTACGTGCATCCCGATATACCCGAGGCCTATCGTCAGCATCTGCTGCCGCTGGCGCAGGGCATCACGCCCAACGTCTATGAGCTTGAGATATTGAGCGGCCAGTCGTGCCGCGATCCTGAGAGCGCGATTGCGGCGGCGAAAGGGCTGCTGTCGGAGACGCTGAAGTGGGTGGCCATTACCAGCGCGCCTGTGGCCGGCGAGCCGGAGGCGATCCACGTCGTGCTGGTGACTGAAGATGCGGTAACGGTCAGCGCGCACCCGCGAGTGACTACCGATCTGAAAGGCACAGGCGATCTCTTCTGTTCTGAGCTGGTTAGTCATATTGTACAAGGTGCGAGCGTGGCAGAGGCGATTGGCCGCGCAGGCGACCGGGTAACGGAGGTGATGAGCTACACCCAGCAGGCAGGTTACGACGAACTGATACTCCCAGCCTGATTTAATCATGCTAAGAAACAAAAATGGCACCCGAGAGGGTGCCATTTTGCATTCCGGCAAGAATTACTTCTTGATGCGGATGACCGGGGTTTCGCCCACGGTTACGCTACCGGACAGCTTGTTCAGCTCTTTGATTTCATCCATGTTGGAGATAACAACCGGCGTCAGGGTAGACTTGGCTTTCTCTTCCAGCAGCGGCAGATCGAACTCAATCACCGGATCGCCAACTTTTACACGCTGGCCTTCTTCGGCGATACGTTTGAAACCTTCGCCTTTCAGTTCAACGGTGTCGATACCGAAGTGAACGAACAGCTCAATGCCGCTATCGGATTCGATAGAGAAGGCATGGTTGGTTTCAAAAATCTTGCCAATGGTGCCATCAACAGGCGCGACCATTTTGTTGCCGGTTGGTTTGATAGCAATGCCATCACCAACGATTTTTTCAGCAAATACCACATCCGGCACATCTTCGATGTTGACGATTTCGCCAGACAGCGGAGCAATAATCTCAATGGTTCCGGTATCTTTCTTATCGTCAGAAACCAGAGATTTCAGTTTATCGAACAAACCCATGATCTTCTCCTAAGCAGTAATTTGGGCCGCATCTCGTGGATTAGCAGATTGTTTTTTCTTCAATGAACTTGTTAACCAGCGTCATTAACTCGTCCGTTGTCGGTTGAGCAAGAGCCTGCTCTGCTAAAACCTTCGCATCTTCGAAGTTCGTGTTACGAATAATCTTCTTAATGCGCGGGATAGAAATGGCACTCATACTGAATTCATCCAGACCCATCCCCAGCAACAGAAGTGTAGCACGTTCGTCGCCTGCAAGCTCTCCACACATGCCGGTCCATTTACCTTCAGCATGAGAAGCATCAATAACTTGCTTAATTAAGGTCAATACAGACGGCGACATCGGCTGATACAGATGGGAGATCATATCATTACCGCGGTCAACTGCCAGGGTGTACTGGGTTAAGTCGTTGGTGCCGATACTGAAGAAATCTACCTCTTTCGCCAGATGACGGGCAATGGTCGCAGCGGCAGGTGTCTCTACCATCACGCCCACCTCAATGCTCTCATCAAAGGCTTTACCTTCGTCGCGCAGCTCCTGCTTGAAGGTTTCGATCGCTTTCTTCAGCACGCGCACCTCTTCAACAGAGATGATCATCGGGAACATGATGCGCAGCTTGCCGAACGCGGAGGCACGCAGGATAGCGCGAACCTGGTCGCGCAGGATCTCTTTACGATCCATTGCGATACGCACGGCGCGCCAGCCGAGGAACGGGTTCTCTTCTTTCGGGAAGTTCATGTACGGCAGCTCTTTATCGCCGCCGATGTCCATAGTACGGACGATAACGGCCTGAGAGCCGCAGGCTTCTGCCACCGCTTTATAGGCAGCAAACTGCTCGTCTTCAGTAGGCAGCGCGTCACGATCCATGAACAGGAATTCTGTACGGTAGAGGCCTACGCCTTCTGCGCCGTTGCGCTCGGCACCCTCAACGTCACGTACGGTACCGATGTTGGCGCACACTTCGACCTGATGGCCGTCAAGGGTGATCGCCGGCAGATCTTTCAGCTTCGCCAGCTCGGCTTTTTCGGAAGCAACCTGCTCCTGCACATTGCGCAGGGTTTCGATCTCTTCGTTGGTCGGGTTAACGTAAACTTTGTTATTCACCGCATCGAGGATCAGATAGTCGTCGTTCTTCACCTGGGCGGTGACGCTGCCGGTACCTACAATGGCAGGCAGCTCAAGGGAGCGCGCCATGATGGAGGTATGGGAGGTGCGTCCGCCAGCATCGGTGATAAAGCCCAGCACCTTGTTGAGGTTCAGCTGTGCGGTTTCCGACGGGGTCAAATCCGCCGCAACCAGAATCACTTCGTCTTTAATGGCGCTCAGATCGATGATCGCCAGGCCGAGGATGTTGCGCAGCAGACGTTTACCGATGTCGCGTACGTCAGCCGCACGCTCTTTCAGATACTCGTCGTCCAGCTCTTCCAGGGCAGTTGCCTGACCTTCGATAACTTCGTGTGCTGCCGCATCGGCAGTCACGTGCTTATCTTTAATCAGGGCTATGATTTCCTGCTCCAGCTCCTCATCTTCCAGCAACATGATGTGGCCTTCGAAGATGGCTTCTTTTTCTTCACCGAAGGTTTCACCAGCTTTGGTTTTGATCGCTTCGAGCTGCGAAGATGCCTTGGCACGACCGCTCAGAAAACGTTCAACTTCCTGATCAACCTTATCGGCAGAAATTTTTTTCCGGTCGATGACGATCTCGTCTTCTTTCAGCAGCAGTGCTTTGCCGAAAGCGATACCCGGGGATGCTAAAATGCCTGAAATCATAACCCTACCTTACTTGTGACTGATTTTTTAAAAGAACCCGGAACTTACTCGAGTTCAGCCATCAGTTTTACCAGATGCTCTACGGCTTTCTGCTCGTCTTCGCCTTCAGCGGACAGCGTTACAACGGTACCCTGGGTCAGGCCCAGAGTCTGGAGTTTGAACAGGCTTTTTGCGCTAGCGCTTTTGCCGTTGGAGGTCACAGTGATCTCTGAAGTGAAGCCTTTCGCTTCTTTCACAAACTGAGCAGCAGGGCGGGTATGCAGACCGTTCGGAGCGGTAATGGTAACTTCTTGCTGGAACATTATATTTCCCCAACTTATAGGTTTAGTGTTGTGGATCTAAAGTCTAGCCTGGCGGCATAACTTTAGCCTGTATTGTTAGCGCCGGCATAACGGGACGCGGGACAAAAGTTCGCCTGCGCAATCCGCTGCTGGCACTTCTGACCGTGGCAAGTACTCGTCAATAACATTATGCCGCGAAAGCGAGACTTCAACCAAATCCTAAAATCGATTCAGCAAGTTTAAAGTCACAATTCGATTAATTTCGCGCTTCAAAATAAATGTGCTGGTTAAATACCAGACCCGCCAAGGCGAATCAATGCCAGGTGAGTTGAAAGTTTGACGTGGGCCACAAAAAAGCACCCCGAAAGGTGCTTTTTTATGCGATTCTCGCTGTCCGCGTTTACTGCTGCAGCTCTTTTTCAGTGAAGAGGTCGGCAAACAGGGCGGTACTCAAATAGCGCTCACCTGAAGAGGGCAGAATAACGACAATGTTCTTGTTGGTAAAGGCCTCATCTTCCTGCAGCTTCAGCGCAGCGGCAACGGCAGCGCCGGAGGAGATGCCTGCCAGAATGCCTTCTTCTTCCATCAGGCGACGGGCAACGCTGATCGCCTCATCGTTAGTAATCGCGACGACCTTGTCGATCAGCTTCAGATCGAGGTTGCCAGGAATAAAGCCAGCCCCGATACCCTGAATCTTATGTGGGCCTGGCTTCAGCTCTTCGCCTGCCAGCGCCTGGGCAATAACCGGAGAGTCCGTTGGCTCTACCGCCACGGTGATCAGCTCAGTTTTACCCTTGGTATTTTTAATGTAGCGCGACACGCCGGTCAGCGTACCGCCGGTGCCCACGCCAGAGATGAATACATCTACCTGACCATCAGTATCTTCCCAGATCTCCGGGCCGGTGGTTTTTTCGTGAATTTCCGGGTTAGCCGGGTTGCTGAACTGCTGCAGCAGCAGATACTTAGCGGGATCGCTGGCAACGATCTCTTCGGCTTTCTGGATGGCGCCCTTCATGCCTTTCGCGCCTTCGGTCAGCACCAGGTTCGCGCCCAGCGCTTTCAGCAGCTTACGGCGTTCGATACTCATGGTTTCCGGCATGGTCAGCGTCAGCTTGTAGCCACGTGCGGCCGCCACATAGGCCAGCGCAATCCCGGTGTTGCCGCTGGTTGGTTCAACCAGCTCAACGCCTGCTTTCAGCACGCCACGTTTTTCGGCATCCCAAATCATATTGGCACCAATACGGCATTTCACGCTGAAGCTTGGGTTACGGGACTCGACCTTAGCGAGGATGCGTCCATTACCGATGCGGTTCAGTCGGACCAGCGGCGTGTGGCCGATAGTCAACGAGTTGTCTTCAAAAATCTTACTCATAGCCCGTCCTTAACTGTATGAATTTGGGAACGACATCAGCATACGCGGTTAAGGAATATGCGGAAGTAAGGATTTCGCATATCTATATGCTGATGAGAAATAATAGCAACAACTATGGAATAAGAGCGGAATATCGCCCTCATTTCCAGAGGGCATGGTTTGACCGATAGCACTCTACCCACATAGCGGTCGCGCCGCAGACGGCAACGGGCATGATCACCAGGTTGAGTAGCGGAATAAGCGTAAACAGGCTGGTAAGCGCACCAAACTGCATATTGGTCACTTTACGCGCCCGCAGCGCGCCGCGCATGGTTTTAAAAGGCACCTTGTGGTTATCAAACGGGTAGTCGCAGTACTGGATCGCCAGCATCCACGCGCTAAACAGGAACCAGAGTACCGGGGCGACAGTCTGCCCAATGCCGGGAATAAAGTAGAGCAGCAGCAGAACGGCGGCTCGGGGTAAGTACCACGCTAGCTTTTGCCATTCACGCTTCATGATCCGCGGCAGATCCTTAACAATCCCGGTGATGCCGGTATCCGGCGGCGTTGCCCCAGTGAGGCGCGCTTCAAGCTGCTCGGCCAGCAGGCCGTTAAACGGGGCGGCAATCCAGTTAGCGATGGTTGAAAAAAAGTAGCCAAAAACCAGCACCACGGAGAGCACGGCGATAGGCCAGAGCAGATAGCTCAGCCACTGCAGCCAGTCCGGTACATGGCTCATCAGCGCCGGGATCCAGCTATCCAGCTGAGTAAACAGCCAGACGAAAGCACAACCAATCAAGATGATATTGACCAGAAGCGGCATAATGACAAAGCGCCGGATGCCGGGGAGGGTGATGAGCTTCCAGCCCTGGGAAAAGTAATAAACGCCACTGCGCGGCGGGGTGACTGATGTTGAAACCATAGTCAGACTATACTCCTTTCATGACCCCCGAATGGGGTGCGTGGCTATATTATCCGTATCGCGCTGAGTACACAGCTCGGAAATGTTCGAAAAAACAGCAAAAAGTACGATTTTACACATCTTTATGCGGTGAAAGCTGCGTGTGCACTTGCACTTGCGCTGAACGGCAAATACTCTTAGTGAGTAAATGTTTGCCGTGGTGGCAAGGTGTTAGAACAACAGAGAATATAATGATGCAGGATTTGCGTCTGATATTAATCATTGTTGGCGCGATCGCCATAATCGCTTTACTGGTTCACGGTTTTTGGACCAGCCGGAAAGAGCGTTCGACGATGTTCCGCGATCGCCCAATGAAACGCATGAAGTCGCGTCGTGACGATGACGAATCGTATGATGACGATACCGAAGATAACGTCGATGAAGGCGTGGGTGAAGTGCGTGTTCATAAAACGGGCCACGCCCCGAGAGCGGGTCAGGAGCAAGAGGCTCCGAAAACGCCGCAGCACCAGTATCAGCCGCCCTATGCGTCTGCTCAGCCTCGCCAGCATGCTCCCGTGCAGCAGGATGAGCCGTTGCGCCAGGCGCCGCCTGTTCAGCAGCCTGCCGCACCGCACGTTGAACCGCAGCCGGTGAGAAGTGCGCCGACGCAGCCGGTTCAGCACCAGCCTGTGCAACAGCAACCGATTCAACAGCAACCGGTACAGCATCAACCTGTTCACCAGCAGCCTGTACAACAGCCTGCTGCTCAGCAGCCTGTGGCGCAGCCGCAGCAGCCCGCACCTGAACCTGCGCCGCAGGAAGCGCCTGCAGCTGCAGAGAAGCCGCAGCGCAAAGAGACC
Organism: Escherichia sp. ESNIH1; assembly: GCA_002918705.1. Classification (GTDB taxonomy): domain Bacteria; phylum Pseudomonadota; class Gammaproteobacteria; order Enterobacterales; family Enterobacteriaceae; genus Pseudescherichia. The sequence continues at coordinate 150,430 of PQKR01000002.1, forward strand.
GTTATTATTATGAACGTTGCCGCACACCCGGGCAGCGAACTGAGCGGTGAGGTTCTGCTGGCCAGCATTCAACAGGCCGGTTTCGCCTTTGGTGATATGAATATTTTCCATCGTCACCTTAGCCCAGACGGCAGCGGCCCGGCCCTTTTCAGCCTGGCCAACATGGTTAATCCGGGTACCTTCGATCCGGAGATGACCGGTAACTTTACTACTCCTGGCGTCACTATGTTTATGCAGGTGCCGTCCTATGGCGATGAGATGCAGAACTTCAAGCTGATGCTCCAGTCTGCACAGTACATTGCCGATGAAGTTGGCGGCGTGGTGCTGGACGATCAGCGTCGGATGATGACGCCGCAGAAACTGCGTGAGTATCAGGACCGCATTCGCGAAGTGAAAGAGGCGAACGCGTAACGCCTGCGGTAGTGTTATCTCTCTCTTATAAGCCCCCGCCTGTCGGGGGTTTTTTCTATTGATGGTGCGATATGGACTCAATCGAACAACAGCTGACTGAACTGCGAACCACGCTTCGCCATCATGAATATCTCTATCACGTGATGGATGCGCCTGAAATCCCGGATGCCGAATACGACCGCCTGCTGCGTGAGCTTCGCGCGCTGGAGGCCGAGCATCCCGATCTTATTACGCCGGACTCCCCCACCCAGCGAGTCGGGGCAGCGCCGCTCACCGCCTTTACCCAGGTGCGCCATGAAGTCCCGATGCTCTCGCTGGATAACGTTTTCGACGAAGAGAGCTTTCTGGCATTCAACAAGCGCGTGCAGGATCGCCTGAAGAGCACCGATGCCCTGAGCTACTGCTGTGAGCTAAAGCTTGACGGGCTGGCGGTGAGTATCATCTATGAGAACGGCGTGCTGATTCAGGCCGCTACGCGCGGAGACGGCACCACCGGTGAGGATATCACCACCAACGTACGTACTATCCGGGCGATCCCGCTCAAGCTGCACGGCGATAATATCCCGACACGGCTGGAGGTGCGCGGCGAGGTCTTTCTGCCCCAGGCAGGCTTTGAGAAGATCAACGACGAGGCCCGGCGCACCGGTGGCAAAGTGTTTGCTAACCCGCGCAACGCGGCGGCTGGCTCGCTGCGTCAGCTCGATCCGCGCGTCACTGCCAAGCGGCCGCTGACCTTTTTCTGCTACGGCGTAGGTATCCTGCAGGGGGGCAATCTGCCTCGCAGCCATCTGGGTCGCCTGCAGCAGTTCAAGGCCTGGGGCCTGCCGGTCAGCGATCGTATTCGCATCTGTGATACGCCGGAAGCCGTGCTGGATTTCTATCATCAGGTAGAGGCGGATCGCCCAACCCTCGGGTTCGATATCGACGGCGTAGTGATCAAGGTCGATTCTCTCGATCTGCAGGAGCAGCTGGGGTTTGTCGCTCGCGCGCCGCGCTGGGCGGTGGCGTTTAAATTCCCCGCGCAGGAGCAGTTGACCTTTGTGCGGGACGTCGAGTTTCAGGTAGGGCGCACCGGGGCGATTACGCCCGTGGCGCGTCTTGAGCCGGTGCAGGTGGCTGGCGTTCTGGTGAGCAACGCCACCCTGCACAATGCGGACGAGATCGCGCGACTGGGTCTAAAAATTGGCGATCGGGTTGTGATCCGCCGCGCGGGAGATGTGATCCCACAGGTGGTTAACGTGGTTGAGTCCGAGCGTCCGGCGGACGCCCGCGACGTGACGTTCCCGACACACTGTCCGGTCTGCGGCTCCGACGTCGAGCGCGTTGAGGGCGAGGCGGTAGCCCGCTGCACCGGGGGCCTGATCTGCGGGGCGCAGCGTAAAGAGTCGCTGAAGCACTTTGTCTCTCGCCGGGCGATGGACGTTGACGGCATGGGCGATAAGATTATCGATCAGCTGGTGGAAAAAGAGTATGTGCACACGCCAGCCGACCTGTTCCGCCTGACGGCGGGTAAACTGACCGGGCTGGATCGCATGGGACCGAAGTCGGCGCAGAACGTGGTCAACGCGCTGGAAAAAGCGAAAGAGACCACCTTTGCGCGCTTCCTCTACGCGCTGGGCATTCGTGAGGTAGGCGAAGCCACGGCGGCAGGCCTCGCGGCGCACTTTGGTACGCTGGAAGCGCTGGAGGCGGCATCGATTGAGGATCTGCAGAAGGTGCCGGACGTCGGCATTGTCGTTGCTACCCACGTATTTAACTTTATGGCGGAAGAGAGCAACCGCGAAGTGATCCGCGATCTGGTTGAAGGGGTGGGTATTCACTGGCCGAAGCCGCTGGTGGTTAACGCCGACGAAATCGACAGTCCATTTGCCGGTAAAACGGTGGTGTTAACCGGCAGCCTGAGTCAGATGTCACGGGATGACGCTAAGGCACGGCTGGTAGAGCTGGGGGCAAAAGTGGCAGGCAGCGTCTCGAAAAAGACAGATCTGGTGATTGCTGGCGAGGCGGCGGGCTCGAAGCTGGCCAAAGCGCAGGAGCTGGGAATTGCGGTGATCGACGAAGACGAGATGCTGCGCCTGATGGGGGCCTGAGATGGATAAGGCTCAGCTGGTAGAGATTGCTAACACCGAGATGCCCTTTGGTAAATATAGGGGCCGCAGGCTGATCGATCTGCCGGAAGAGTACCTGCTCTGGTTTGCCCGCAAGGAGACATTTCCGCCCGGGCATCTCGGGCAGCTGATGGCCTTTACGTTGCTGATTAAAACCGAGGGGCTGACGCATCTGGTACAGCCCCTGCGGCGTCCTTAGCTGTTGTCAGCGGCCTGGCGGGCCTGTTGTGCCTCGGCCTTACGCTTATAGCGGCGCGCCAGTACGGCGCAGACCATCAGCTGGATCTGGTGGAAGATCATCAGAGGCAGCACCATCATCCCTATAACTGACGTCGGAAAGAGAATATTGGCCATCGGGATACCGTTGGCCAGGCTCTTTTTCGATCCGCAGAAGACGATAGTAATCTCATCGGCTTTGTTAAAGCCGCAGCTGCGCGCCACAAAGATATTTACGCCTATCACAATCGCCAGCAGCACCAGGCTGACAATCACGATAAACAGCAGCGATCCCATTCCCACCTTATGCCAGATGCCGTTCACCACCGCCTCGCTAAAGGCAGAGTAGACAACCAGCAGAATTGACGTCTGGTCGGTTTTAGCAATCCACTTTTTATTACGCGCAACAAACGCGGCGGTCCACGGACGGGAGAGATGGCCCAGCACAAATGGCAGCAGCAGCTGCAGCATGATCTTACCGACCTGCTCCAGGCTGCCCTGTGCGCCATGCATATTCATCACCAGACCCACCAGCAGCGGCGAGAGGAAGATACCCAGCAGGCTGGAGGCGGAGGCAGAACAGACCGCGGCTGCCACGTTGCCCCCGGCCAGCGAGGTAAAGGCAATCGCGGACTGTACGGTAGCAGGCAGGATACAGAGGTAGAGAAAACCGGTATAGAGCTCAGAACTCACGTTAACCGGCGCCCACCAGGCAAACAGCACGCCCAGCACCGGGAAGAGGATAAAGGTGCTGCACATCACCCACAGATGCAGCCGCCAGTGGCTGCCGCCGGCAATAATGGCTTCACGGGAGAGCTTGGCCCCGTGCATAAAGAAGAGCAGGGCGATAGCGGCAGTAGTGAGTCCTTCAAAGAAGGGGACGAAGCCGCCGCGGGCCGGAAAAAAGGAGGCCAGCAAAACAACGGCAATGAGCGTGAGCGTAAAGGGATCGAGGACGCGTAGAAATTTCATAATGACTCCTGAAAGACAGTGCCACCATTTTGCGTTTTTCTGGATGTTAATGAAAAGTGATTTATCGCGTTTGTTGAGAAATTAGAGAGGCATAACGCCTCTCTGAGCCATCAAATGTAGATATCAATCTTATGCTCGGCGGAAGGGGAGTTAACGCCTTCAGCTTTGGTCTGTTTCTGCTCCTGATTTTTCTGTGCCTCTTCGGCCTGGCGGCGCTGGAGCTGGGCGATCTGCGCCTGCAGCAGTTTGATCTGGTTCTGGATCTGTTCCTGCTGCTTCTGCTTCTCCTCCGTGGTGCCGCTGCCGTTAGCAACGTCTTTCAGCTGCTTGGTAAGCTTGGTGACCTGCTGGGTCAGGCTTTGGATCTGGGAGGCGATATCGCTGTTGGCGCTGCTGGAGGCGCTGCCGGAACTGCTGGACTGGACTGACGGTGTTGATGTTGAAATAGTTGTCATTGTAAAACCTCTCTTGCCATAAACCTGTTATATCGGCATTTTTTTAGAGAGCTTGAGAGAAGATGTCAAAATGGTTATGTCGGGTGGCGCTGCGCTTACCCGACCTACAAACCGCACCGTGCCCACGTCATGTCGGGTGGCGCTGCGCTTACCCGACCTACAAACCGCACCGTGCTCACCGTAGGCCGGGCAAACGCAGTGCCGCCCGGCGTGAAATCACAGACAGCAGAAAGCAAAAAAGCGCCTTTAGGGCGCTTTTTTACATTGGTGGGTCGTGCAGGATTCGAACCTGCGACCAATTGATTAAAAGTCAACTGCTCTACCAACTGAGCTAACGACCCGAAATGGTGGGCGATGACGGGCTCGAACCGCCGACCCCCTCCGTGTAAAGGAGATGCTCTACCAACTGAGCTAATCGCCCATTTCGGAACTGCTATTGATAAGTTGAGATTGGTGGGCGATGACGGGCTCGAACCGCCGACCCCCTCCGTGTAAAGGAGATGCTCTACCAACTGAGCTAATCGCCCAATCTCACTGCTTATCTACACTGCGGTCATCATCTTAATGATGGTGGGTGATGACGGGCTCGAACCGCCGACCCCCTCCGTGTAAAGGAGATGCTCTACCAACTGAGCTAATCACCCCCGCTGTGTGGAGTCGCATTATAGGGAGAGTTGAAAATGAGTCAACGCCTTTTCTCAAGATTTTGTTTGTTCGTCGTAAATTTAGACAAAGCGGCGCATAAATGGCGGCGTACGCATGATTTCTAAACAAAAAACGGCTTTGACTCGCCCACAGTAGTAACAACATTGAGGAATCAGCGCAGGGTGATAGAATATTGCCCATTCTGTTTTCCAGGACTTGCCGGCTGTCGGCATCGTTATCAACGTAAGGCCATTTCATGAAAATCAAAACTCGCTTCGCGCCAAGCCCGACCGGCTATCTGCACGTCGGTGGTGCGCGTACCGCTCTCTATTCCTGGCTTTTCGCACGTCACCAGAACGGTGAGTTTGTGCTGCGTATCGAAGACACCGATCTCGAACGCTCTACGCCAGAGGCTATCGAAGCCATTATGGATGGCATGAACTGGCTGAATCTGGAGTGGGATGAAGGCCCCTATTTCCAGACCAAACGTTTCGACCGCTATAACGCGGTTATCGACGACATGCTGAAAGTGGGCACCGCCTACCGTTGCTACTGCTCTAAAGAGCGTCTGGAAGCGCTGCGTGAAGAGCAGATGGCCAACGGCGAGAAGCCGCGCTATGACGGCCGCTGCCGCCACGACCACAGCGAACATGCTGCCGATGAGCCTTGCGTTGTGCGCTTTGCTAACCCGCAGGATGGCTCGGTGATCTTTGACGATCAGATCCGTGGCCCGATCGAGTTCAGTAACCAGGAGCTGGACGATCTGATCATCCGCCGTACCGACGGCTCCCCAACCTATAACTTCTGCGTTGTGGTAGACGACTGGGATATGCAGATTACCCATGTTATCCGCGGTGAAGACCATATCAACAACACCCCGCGCCAGATTAACATCCTGAAAGCGCTGAACGCGCCGGTGCCGGTCTATGCCCACGTTTCGATGATCAACGGCGACGATGGCAAGAAGCTCTCCAAGCGCCACGGCGCGGTGAGCGTTATGCAGTACCGTGACGATGGCTATCTGCCGGAAGCGCTGCTCAACTATCTGGTGCGTCTGGGCTGGTCCAGCGGCGACCAGGAGATTTTCAGCCGCGAAGAGATGATCAACCTCTTCTCGCTGGGTGCGGTGAGCAAATCCGCCAGCGCCTTCAACACCGATAAGCTGCTGTGGCTGAACCACCACTATATCAATACGCTTGCTCCAGAATACGTTGCGACCCATCTGCAGTGGCATATCGAGCAGGCAAATATCGACACCCGTACCGGTCCGCAGCTGTCTGAGCTCATCAAACTGCTGGGCGAACGCTGCAAGACGCTGAAAGAGATCGCCGAAAGCTGCCGCTACTTCTATGAGGAGTTTGCCGAATTCGACGCCGACGCCGCGAAGAAGCATCTGCGTCCGGTTGCGCGCCAGCCACTGGAAGTGGTGCGTGACAAACTGGCCGCCATTACCGACTGGACGGCGGAAAACATCCACCATGCGATTCAGGCAACCGCCGATGAGCTGGAAGTGGGAATGGGTAAAGTGGGGATGCCGCTGCGCGTTGCCGTGACCGGGGCAGGGCAGTCCCCTGCGCTGGACGTTACCGTACATGCGATTGGTAAAACCCGTAGCGTTGAACGTATTAATCGCGCGCTGGGCTTTATCGCAGAGCGCGAAAGCCAGCAGTAACCCTGCAGCAACCGCACTAAACAGAAACGGCAGGGATAACCTGCCGTTTTTTTATGCCTGTTCGGTATCGGCAATGCCCAGCCGGGTCAAAAAACCGCGCAGGCCTTCGCGTGCCAGAAAGTGTTCCAGTCGCTCCTGCTCTGCGGGCGTCATATTCTGCAGGACGCTGCCAATCTGGCGCAGCGAAGCCGTTTGAAAAAGCGTGCTGTAGTTTGCGGAGGGCTCCGCAACTGACCATGCCGACTGGCGGTGACGAACCACCGGTGTTTTGCGCATATAGGCTAACACGCGCTCATCAATATGGATCAGTCGCGCCCGGCCGCCTTTCACCCCGGTCAACGTCTCGGTTGTCCAGCCCTGTTCGCGGATCCAGCGATTAACGGTTTGCCTGGCAACGCCAAGGTAGTCCGCCATCTCTTCAGGCGTCATTTTATCAGGTAGCTTCATCTTATTTTTCCCTGCTGCGAATACCGAGCCGTTGCAGTAAGCCGCTAATCCCTTCACGCATTAACAGGGAGGTCAGCTGTTTCTGTTCTGAAGGGGTCATCTCTTTCGCCAGCGTTACCAGCAGCACGTCGAGAGAGGTATCGAGGCCAGCCTCAGCGTAGAGGGGGGCTTCGGCAGCCCGGCGAGCGTTGCGGATAAACTCACGCACTTGCTCATTGATATGCACCACGCGCGCTTTTCCACCCTGCACGCCAGGCTTGGGTGACGTTACCCATCCCTCTTTGCGTACCCACTTGTTAATTGTTTGGCGGCTATAGCCTGTCAGTCTGGCTAACTCTTCCGGCGTCATTCGTTCCTTGATCATGCGATTTCCTGACGAGCAGTAGGGGTAATTAGTGGTTCATTTTATAGCACCATTTTACGCGAAAGTGTGACAGGTTTAACTCCTGGGTGCGAGCAGGCACGCAATGTCATTCATTTGTTTGCTTTTTCAGCGGTTGAGAGGAAGAGAGAGATTTTGCCGTTGACACCTGACAAAGGAATTCATATTATGCCGCCCGTCAACACGACAGCTTTACGCAACGGGGCTATAGCTCAGCTGGGAGAGCGCTTGCATGGCATGCAAGAGGTCAGCGGTTCGATCCCGCTTAGCTCCACCAAATTCTGAACCCAACAGATTTGGTGCGTAAAGAAAATTGTGGGGCTATAGCTCAGCTGGGAGAGCGCTTGCATGGCATGCAAGAGGTCAGCGGTTCGATCCCGCTTAGCTCCACCAAAATTCAGACCCTCGCATTACGCGAGGGTTTTTTTATGCCTGTCATTTCTGTTTCATCAACCGTCAGTAACATGTTATAGCGGCCCTGGGCCCTCGGTCGTAGCTTAACGATAGTTAAGCACCATTTCACTATCAATTCGCCAACTTGATTCACCGTGTGAATAAACCTATTATTTCTGCCCGGCAAAACTGCGCGCAAGAGCACATTTATTAACTCAAATGAAAATGAAAATATACAATCATGTGAAAACGTTTTTAATTGCGTTAATAATATGTATGGCAGTTGTTCCGGTTTCCCGTTTTATTTCCCCCCGTGCCCAGGTGGATGCAAGCGAAATCTTCCTGTCATGGCTACCGCTCAGCGTATCGCTGGCGATGATCCTGCTATTTGGCCGTCGGGCTATCCTTCCGCTGATGGCAGGGTTTGCACTGATTTATGAGTGTCTGCTCGATTTAACGCTACTGCAAACGGCGGTTTTTCTCTTTTGCTTTTTCTTTCCGCTCCTGTTGACCTGCACCATTGTGCGCTGGCAGCTGGGTACTCGCTGGCGGCACGGCTTACCAAACAGAGACATGGGGGTGCGTACCGTCTGGCTAGCGTTTGTTGCTCCAGCCGGTATCAAGGCAGCCATGTACGCTGCAGGTAGCCGAGTGGCATTCCCTACTACAGTAGCTAAGTTTTTTGATACAGGCTCGGTTATTTATAGCATCATTGATATACAGAGCCTGATTTGCGCGGCGCTGATTTTTACCATGATGTTTTATTATCCGCTGCGCATGCTGGTTAATCCCCGCTATGGTCGGACGCTGTGGCGAAAAAGCATCAAACCTTTTTTGTCGCGGCGAAAAAGAAATTTCACTTTAGGTTGGCTACTGACATTAACCCTTTTTCTTATCGTCGTCTGCTCACCTTATCAGTCTGACTATATAGCTGGCTATCTGGTCCCGGTCATCTTTATTCTATTTACTTTAGGTATCGGAAAGCTAAGCCCACCGTTAATTGGTCTGAGCTGGGCATTTACCGCCCTGATGCTGCTCGCCAACAATCAAAATTTCTTGCAGGGCGTCTATACCGAATACTCGATGGCCTTCGTGCTGTCGGTACTGATCTCCTTTACCATTTGTATTCTCTATATGGCTGCTATTTATCGGCGCAGCGAGTGGCTTAAGCGGGCATGGAAGGCGCAGGCGCTCACCGATCCGCTTACCGGCCTGCCGAATTTGCGCGCGCTTGAACAGCAGCTGGAGAAGCATACCCACCGAGTGGTCTGCTGCCTGCACATCAGCAATTTGGAGTTTCTTAGTCGCCACTACGGCATGATGATGCGCGTTCAGTGCAAGCGCAGCATCACTCGTGAGCTGCAGCCGCTGCTGATGAGAAATGAGAAGGTGTACCAGCTACCGGGAAGCGAGCTGTTGCTGCTGCTCAACGGCGCCGAACCGACGGCGCGGCTTCAGCATATGGTGGACTACCTCAGCGGAAGAAAAATTTTCTGGCATCACACCGCAATGGATATCGAATTTGGTGCCTCCTGGGGAATTATCGAAGGCGCTGGGGAGATCTTTCACCAGACGCTAGGGCAGCTGAGCTGGCTCTCCGAGCAGGCCTGTTCAACCTCGCACGTGCTGGCCCTGACCCAGAGTCTTGAAACCGTATGCGACCACACTACCGAGCGCGTGCTCCTGCTTAACCGCGTGAAGCGTGCGCTGGAGGAGGAGGGGCTGCTGCTCTATGCCCAGCCGATCCAGAACGCGGACGGGGTGGGGTACCATGAGGTGCTGACCCGCCTCTCCGTGGAGGGTGAAATTCTGACGCCTGACCGTTTTCTGCCGGTCATTGCCCAGTTTAACCTGAGTATCCGCTTTGATATGCAGGTATTGGAGACGCTGCTGCGCTGGCTGCGCGCGCATCCGGTTCCTGGTACCCAGGCGCGATTCTCCGTTAACCTGATGCCGCTGACCCTGATGCAAAAGGAGTCGGCCACGCAGATTATGGCCCTGTTTAAAAGCTATGGCGTTGCGCCCCAGTGCGTGATTATTGAGATAACCGAAGAGCAGGCTTTTTCCAATTCGGAGACCAGCATGCACAACATTCAGCGCCTGCAAAACTACGGTTTCAAGATTGCAATCGATGATTTTGGTACCGGCTACGCTAACTTTGAGCGCCTGAAGCGCCTGCATGCTGACATCGTGAAGATCGACGGCTGCTTCGTGAAGGATATTCTCACCGACTCTCTGGACGCGATGATCGTGAAGTCCATCTGCTTTATGGCGAAAGCCAAATCCCTGACGGTAGTGGCGGAGTATGTAGAGACCGAGGAGCAGCGCGATCTGCTGCTCTCGCTGGGGGTGGACTATCTGCAGGGCTATCTGTTGGGTAAACCCGAGAAGCTAGCGGACTAGGCATAAAAAAACCGGGGCAGGCCCCGGTTTTGCTCGCGAGTGATATCTATCTTACAGCACAAGCGCAGCGATAGAAGCAGACAGCACGCTGACCAGCGTAGAGCCATAGACCAGTTTCAGGCCGAAGCGTGATACCACGTTACCTTGCTCTTCGTTCAGACCTTTGATGGCGCCTGCAATAATGCCGATAGAGGAGAAGTTAGCAAAGGAGACGAGGAACACGGAGAGGATCCCTTCCGCACGCGGTGACAGGGTGCTGGCGATCTTCTGCAGGTCCATCATGGCAACGAATTCGTTAGAGACCAGTTTGGTCGCCATAATACTGCCTACCTGCAGCGCTTCGCCGGCCGGTACGCCCATTACCCATGCAACCGGGTAGAAGATGTAGCCCAGAATGCCCTGGAAGGAGATGCCCAGCACGGCGGCGAACAGGGCGTTGAGGCCAGAGATGAGCGCGATAAAGCCGATCAGCATGGCAGCAACGATAATCGCCACCTTGAAGCCTGCCAGGATATACTCACCCAGCATCTCAAAGAAGCTCTGGCCTTCGTGCAGGTTAGCCATCTGCAGGTTCTCTTCGCTCTCATCCACGCGGTACGGGTTGATCAGCGACAGAACAATAAAGGTGCTGAACATGTTGAGAACCAGCGCCGCAACGACGTATTTTGGTTCCAGCATGGTCATGTACGCGCCAACGATTGACATGGAGACGGTGGACATCGCCGTAGCTGCCATCGTGTACATGCGGTTGCGCGACATTTTGCCGAGGATATCTTTATAGGCGATAAAGTTTTCTGACTGCCCCAGAATCAGCGAGCTTACCGCGTTAAACGACTCCAGTTTGCCCATGCCGTTAACTTTTGACAGCACGGTACCGATAGCGCGGATCACAATCGGCAGAACGCGAATGTGCTGCAGGATACCGATCAGCGCAGAGATAAAGACGATAGGGCAGAGCACTTTCAGGAAGAAGAATGCCAGACCTTCATCGTTCATTTTACCAAAGACGAAGTTGGTCCCTTCGTTGGCAAAGCCGAGCAGTTTTTCAAACATCTCGGAGAAGCCACGCACGAAGCCCTGGCCGACGTCGGAGTTCAGGAAGAACCAGGCGAGTAAGACTTCAATAACCAAAAGCTGAACAACGAAACGAATACGAATTTTCTTGCGATCGCTGCTGACCAGCAAGGCCAGAAGCGCCACAACGGCAAGCGCCAAAACAAAGTGAAGAACGCGGGACATACTTTTTGCTCCAAACATGAGGCAGGTTTAGTTTTCGTGCACATTCTATGAAACAAGAGTAAATAAAACGAGATCAAATACACACTATCGTAATGTCCTGTGACGAGACTCAAAAATAGTGATCAAAGATACAATTTTGTTATGTTAATAAAAGAAGTGTAAAACCCATTTACGCTGCTAAACTGTAACACATCGGGTTACCTACCCACGCACTATCGCTCTTTTCCTGTCCTTCACTCCGTTAATCGGTTTTATCTATCGAAGAAATCCACCCAAGCGAACTTGATAATCATTCGCATTTTGCTAGCATGAAACATAGCAAAGGCTATATTAGAGGCAAAAATGAACGATAGCAGCGTTGAAAGTAGTAGCGGGCGTACAGCGCGAAAGCTTCGGTTCGCATTGATGGGACCGGCCTTTGTGGCGGCGATTGGCTACATCGATCCCGGTAATTTTGCTACCAATATTCAGGCCGGCGCCAGTTTCGGCTATAAGCTGCTGTGGGTTGTTGTATGGGCTAACCTGATGGCGATGCTGATCCAGGTGCTCTCCGCCAAGCTAGGGATTGCAACAGGCAAAAACCTTGCTGAGCATATCCGCGATCGCTATCCACGGCCGGTAGTCTGGTTCTACTGGGTGCAGGCGGAGATCATCGCTATGGCCACCGATCTGGCGGAGTTCATCGGGGCGGCAATTGGTTTTAAGCTTATTCTCGGCGTGTCGCTGCTGCAGGGGGCGGTGCTGACCGGGATTGCCACCTTCCTGATCCTGATGCTGCAGCGTCGCGGCGATAAGCCGCTGGAGAAAGTGATTGGCGGCCTGCTGCTCTTTGTTGCGGCTGCGTACGTTGTAGAGCTCATCTTCTCCCAGCCTAAGCTGGTGGATCTGGGCAAAGGGATGCTGATCCCCAGCCTGCCGACCACCGAAGCGGTGTTTCTGGCTGCGGGCGTGCTGGGGGCAACCATTATGCCGCACGTCATCTATCTGCACTCCTCGCTCACCCAGAATCTGCACAGCGGATCGCGCAAAGAGCGCTACTCAGCAACCAAGTGGGACGTAGCAATTGCCATGACCATTGCCGGCTTCGTTAACCTGGCGATGATGGCGACCGCCGCCGCTGCGTTTCATTTTAGCGGCCATACCGGCGTTGCTGACCTGGATCAGGCCTACCTTACCCTTGAACCGTTGTTAAACCATGCGGCAGCGACCATCTTTGGTCTGAGCCTGGTCGCGGCAGGACTCTCCTCTACGGTAGTGGGGACGCTGGCCGGGCAGGTCGTGATGCAGGGGTTTGTCCGCTTTAGCATTCCGCTGTGGCTACGTCGGTCTATCACCATGCTGCCGTCGTTTATTGTGATCCTGATGGGACTGGATCCGACGCGTATTCTAGTGATGAGCCAGGTACTGCTTAGCTTCGGTATCGCGCTGGCGCTGGTGCCGCTGCTGATCTTTACCAGCAACGGTAAGCTGATGGGCGAGCTGGTCAATACCCGACTGGTAAAACGCCTCGGCTGGGTGATTGTGGGTCTGGTGGTAGGCCTTAACCTGTGGTTGTTGATAGGGATGGCGCTGGGGCTGTAATGTGGGAGTAACGCCGGGTGGCGGCTGCGCCTGACCCGGCCTACGAAATAAATTACACGTTTATCAATGGTGGTGGCCGTGACCATGACCATGACCGCGTCCCGGGCCACGACGGTCGCTGCGATCGTGCCAGCCTTCGCGATAGCCGCGCTCATAGGCTTTACGGTTGTCCCAGCCACGATGGTAGCCGCGATCGTGTGGACGCCAGCGGTTATCACGCCACTGATAGTGACGGTGCCAGTAGTCCCGGTCGCGCCAGTCTCGGCCATCCCAGTAGTGGCCCCGATCGTCCCGGTCGCCAATCTGTAGTTTTATAGACGGTAGCAGTGTGATCTCACCGGCGTGGGCGACCAGCGGGGCTGTAGTAGCCATTAACAGTGCTGCCAGAATAAGTGACCTGAACATAAAAATTTCCTCCACGAGCGGGCCACGATGGCCTGTAAGCAAATATTACGAGACGTAAAGACCCGTAGCATCGGCTTAACTCCTAATTCGTGGAGGGCAGCACTTTTTGTTAAAAAAGAGTTAATCCGTGCCGTTCAGAATTGCATCGATGATGGCACACTCCTGCTCGGTAAAGTGGCGGTTAGCCAGCATGCCCGCCGCATCGTCCAGTTGGGCAATTTTACTTGCACCAATCAGCACCGAGGTGACTCTGTCCCCGCGCAGCACCCACGCCAGTGCCATCTGGGAGAGCTTCTGCCCGCGCCCCTGGGCCAGAGCATTAAGCTTACGCACCTTCTCTAGCTTCTCATCGGTAAGCTGATCCGGGTTGAGGAAGCGGCTGCCGCTGGCGGCCCGCGAATCGGCCGGAATGCCGTTCAGGTAGCGGTCTGTTAGCTGACCACCCGCCAGCGGTGAAAAGGCAATGCTGCCGACCCCTCTCTCTGCCAGCAGATCCAGCAGCTCATCCTCGACCCAGCGCTCAAACATCGAGTATTTCGGCTGATGGATCAGGCAGGGGGTGCCCAGGTCATCAAGGATAGCGATGGCCTCACGGGCCAGATCCGCCGGGTAGTTAGACAGGCCGACGTAGAGCGCTTTCCCCTGGCGCACGATATGGTCTAGCGCGCGCATGGTCTCTTTCAGCGGCGTATGCGGATCCGGGCGGTGATGATAGAAGATATCGACATACTCAAGGCCCATCCGGCGCAGGCTCTGATCGAGGCTGGCAATAAGATACTTGCGTGAGCCCCAGTCGCCGTAGGGGCCGTCCCACATGGTATACCCGGCCTTCGAGGAGATAATCAGCTCGTCGCGGTAAGGCAAAAAGTCTTCCCGCAGAATGCGGCCAAAGTTGCTTTCGGCAGAGCCAGGGGGCGGGCCGTAGTTATTGGCAAGATCAAAGTGGGTTATACCCAAATCAAAGGCGTGGCGTAGCAGCTGGCGGCTGGTCTCCACCAGGGTGGCGTCGCCAAAGTTATGCCACAGCCCCAGCGATATGGCCGGCAGCCTGATGCCGCTTTCGCCGCAGCGGCGATACTCCATTGCCTGATAGCGCTCAGGATTAGCCTGATAAACCATGCAGTTATCCTCTCTGTTCTGTAAAACAAAAGACATTACACCGGAAGGACTCAGGAAACCCGCCCGGGGATTAATCTTTGCGACGTGGCGCAATCATCAGCGGTTTTCCCGCCAGCAGCAGCCACGCGGGGAGCATCACGATGCATAGCAGCGGCAGCAGAGTGGTATCCGGCACAACCGCGGCCGCCATAAACAGGCTCAGCCAGCCGTCGCGGGTCACGACAAGCACCAGACCGAGAATGGCGCACGACACGGTAATGGCTGCCGGTACGGCTTCAACATGCTCATGCAGCATCAGCCCCAGCGCCACCGCGACGAAGACCGCCGGGAAGATGCGCCCTCCGCGAAAGCCGCAGGCGGCGGCCACCACCAGTGCAGCAAGCTTCACTACCGCAAACAGCAGGTAGTCGCTGACGGTAAAGGTCTGGCTGAACGCCAGCTGCTGCATCTCGCTTAGCCCCTTAAACAGGGTGATATGACCACCGATAATGCCAAGTATGCCGAGGAGAAAGCCGCCGATGCCGAGGATCAACACTGGGTTACGCAGCCGGTGCATCACCTGATGCAGGCGCGGCAGGCACCACACCGCGATCATCCCCAGCGCAATGGCGATGGCGGCCACGACTGCACCGCTGAAGATATCTACCAGCTGCATCTGCCCGTAGTGAGCAATCGGCAGCGAGAAGTGCGGATGGAAGAAGAGGCTGGTGGTCAGCGCACCCGCGGCGGCGGACATCAGCGGGGCAAAAAGGCGATCCCACAGCGGGACATCACTGTTCCCTCCCAGGGTCTGAGAGAAGATCAGCGCCGCCGCGACCGGGGTACCGAAGAGGGCGCCGATAGTGCCGGCCGAGGCCAGAACCGTCCAGTCCAGGGCCGTCACCCGGGGAAAGAGACGTGCGCCTACCGCAACCGCCAGGGCGATATTGACCACCATGATAGGGTGCTCAGGCCCAAGGCTGACGCCCCCCGCCAGGCCAATAATCAGCGCGCAGAGCAGGCCGGGGAGGGTAGAGGTGGCCACCGGCGCGCCAATCAGCGGCTCGGTCGCCGGATCCGGCCCACCGTGACCGGTGCTGTAGCGCAGCACCAGCCCAACGACCACGCCGGTCAGGGTCAGCATGAGCAGCGTCCAGAAGGGCGAGTCCAGGGGGATGCCCAGCTTTGCTGGCAGGCTGGACCAGAGAATTGATTGCAGCACGGAGGCGACTTTCATCACCACCACCAGCACAACGCTCGACGCGATGCCAATAATCAGCGCGGGAAGCGACAGCAACAGCATGGTTCTGGCTCGCGGATGGAGCATGATGATTTCCTTCTGCTTTCACTAAAGTGCACCATTGCACGGTTCGCCTGGCGGCGTCGACACAAATGATGCGGAAAGAGTAAAGTTATTCTGTGATGAAGCTCTATAATCCCTCAGCACTCGTGCTATGGTCGTTGTTGTTACAGCGCCTTGAATTTACAGTGTGCCAAAGATTTATTCTGACTTTAGCGGAGCCGTAAAAGAATGACAAAGTATGCTTTAGTAGGAGACGTAGGCGGCACCAATGCGCGTTTAGCGCTATGCGATGTCGCCAACGGCGAAATTTCCCAGGCTAAGACCTATTCCGGGCTGGACTACCCAAGCCTTGAAGCCGTGGTTCGCGTCTACCTTGCTGAACACAACGTCAGTGTTGAAGATGGCTCTATTGCCATCGCCTGCCCGATTACCGGCGACTGGGTCGCCATGACGAACCACACCTGGGCTTTCTCCATTGCTGAGATGAAGAAGAACCTCGGCTTTGCTCATCTGGAGATCATCAACGACTTTACTGCCGTGTCGATGGCGATCCCGATGCTGGACAGAGAGCATCTGACCCAGTTTGGCGGCGGGGAGCCGGTCGAAGGTAAACCGATTGCCGTCTACGGCGCGGGAACCGGTCTCGGCGTCGCGCACCTTGTGCATGTTGATAAGCGCTGGGTAAGCCTGCCGGGTGAGGGTGGCCACGTTGACTTCGCGCCTAACAGCGAAGAGGAGGCCATTATTCTGGAGGAGCTGCGTGCCGAGGTTGGGCATGTCTCTGCCGAGCGCGTGCTCTCAGGCCCGGGACTGGTCAATCTCTACCGCGCGATTGTGAAATCCGACGGTCGGCTGCCGGAAAACCTGCAGCCGAAAGACGTGACCGAGCGTGCATTAGCGGACAGCTGCACCGACTGCCGCCGGGCGCTGTCGCTGTTCTGCGTGGTGATGGGCCGCTTTGGTGGCAACCTGGCGCTGACGCTGGGCACCTTTGGCGGGGTCTATATTGCAGGCGGTATCGTGCCGCGCTTCCTCGACTTCTTTAAGGCATCCGGCTTCCGCGGCGGCTTTGAGGATAAAGGGCGCTTCAAAGCCTACGTTCAGGACATTCCGGTCTATCTGATCGTCCATGACAACCCGGGCCTGCTGGGCGCAGGCGCGCATATGCGCCAGACCCTGGGCTATATCCTCTGATTACAGGTGCATTAGCTGCCTGAACTCTTTAACCTTGCTGCGGCTGACGGGAACCTGAAAATCAAGATCCCGTAGCCGCAGAATATAGGTGTTGTTAAACCAGGGTTCGATCTCCCGGATCTTATTGAGGTTGACGCAGTAGGAGCGATGGCAGCGGAAAAAGTGCGCCGTCGGCAGCTTGCTGCAAAACTCAGTGATATTCATCGGCATGACGTAGGATTCGCGCCGGGTATAGACAAACGTCATCTTCTCATGGGCTTCGGCGTAGTAGATATCGTGGATGCTGGTCACGATAATGCGCTCGTCTTTAATGAGGTTGATGGTGTCGTTCTCGCGGGTCGCTACCGTGCTGCCGCTCATGCCGGACTGCTGCTGCCAGGCGGCCTCCAGCTTTTGCAGCATGGTAATGATGCGCGACTCCTGGTAGGGTTTCAGAATGTAGTCAAACGCCTCCAGCTCAAACGCCTCTACCGCATGCTCTTTCCACGCGGTAATGAACACAATAAAAGGCTTATGCGCAAACTGGCTGATATTTTGCGCCAGCAGCACGCCATCCAGCGACGGAATGTTGATATCCAGAAACAGGGCATCTACCTTGTTGTGCTGAAGATATTTCAGCACGTCCAGACCGTCATCAAAGGTGGCGACAATCTCCATCTGGCTGTGCGCTTTGATAAGCCAGCTCAGCTCCTGCTGGGCGAGGATCTCATCTTCAACGATGATAACTTTCACTCTGGCTCTCCTGTTTAACGCAGTAGCGTAGCCGGTCCGGGAACCGGCGTGCGTTGATGCGGTACGTAAAAGGCAATCTCCGTACCCGGCTCAAGACGGCGAATGTGCAGACCTTCGCCGTAGAGCAGCTTCACGCGATGATGAACGTTCAGCAGGCCGATTTTGTTCCCAGGCATCTCGTTGGCTTCAACGCGCTCAATGACTTTGGGATCGATGCCGTGGCCGGTGTCGCGCACGGCAATGCGCACCCGATTGCCACACTCTTCCACGCTAATGTTCACCACGCCTTTCCCTTTGCAGGGCTGGATCCCGTGGACGATGGCGTTCTCGACCAGCGGTTGGATCAGCAGGCTTGGGATCACGCAGGTGACCTCTTCATCAATATCATAAATCACCGTCAGCTTGTCGCCGAACCGTGCCTGCTCGATGGCAATGTAATCTTTAATCTGGTAAAGCTCTTTTTTAATGTCGATCTGCTCATCGTCATTGAGCTCGATGTTATAGCGCAGATAGCGCGACAGGTTGATGATCAGCTGCCGGGCGGTATCCGGGTTCATGCGAATCGACGAGGAGATGGCGTTCAGCGCGTTAAACAGGAAGTGCGGGTTAATTTTACTCTGAAGCGCCCGCAGCTCCGCTTTGTTGGCCATTTCACGAAGCTGCTCGGCGCGCGAGACCTCCAGCTGGGTGGAGATGATTTGCGACAGGCCTACCGCCATCTCCTGCAGTGACGAGGTGATCTGGTGGGCATGACAGTAGTAGATTTTCAGCGTGCCGGTGACCACGCCTTTCTCCCACAGGGGGATCACCAGCATGGAGTGGATCTCTGGAGTTCGGTGTGCCTCATCGTTGTTTTTAATGACGATTTGGCCGTTGTCGATCGCCTGGCGGGTAGTGGGGCTGATAATGTCATCGCTGTCGCGATAGTTATTCTCGCCGACGCCGACGTAGGCAAGGACATGATCGATATTGGTGATGGCGACCGCATCGGCGTGAATATCGCGGCGGATAATGTCGCACACCTGGCGCAGCGACTCGCTGTTCACGTGACGGAACAGGGGCAGCGTTTTATTGGCAATATCCAGCGCCAGCTTCGCCTGACGCGCCGCGCTGGCCTCCTTTTCACCCTCAACGCTCTGCACCAGCAGCACGATAAAACCGATGCACACCGTGCCTAAGATCATCGGCACGCCGATCTTTGAGACGATATCCAGTCCCAGCTCGGTAGTAGGCGCCCAGAGCACGACCAAAATCATCGTCAGGGTTTCGCACAGCATGCCCGCAATGATCCCGACGCGCCAGCGCTGTGCTTTCGGGATTTTAATGTTGATCCAGCCGGAGAGGATGCCCGCGATAATACTGGTAATAAAGCAGGGGACAGCGGTCACGCCGCCGATATCGATCAGGTAGCGGTGGGTGCCGGCAATCACGCCGGTGATAATGCCGACCCACGGCCCGAACAGGATCCCCCCTGACATAACCGCAATAATACGTACGTTAACCAGCGAGCCCTCGACCTGCACGCCTGACCATGTACTAAACAGGGCAAACAGCGAGAAGATAGCGGTCACGGCCAACAACTCTTTTGGTGAGTGGGCCGTTTTGTGCAGCAGCTCACGGAAGAGGCGGATGCGGATCAGAAAGAACAGGCAAATAAGCATTAACGCCGCGCGATCGAAAACCGCCAGCAGCATAGTGAAAATTTCGTGCACGGATAGCTCAGTGTGAATGACGTGAAAAAGAGATGATAAAAAAATTAGCGACAGAAGACCAGTTAACTTCCCGGATGAAAAACAGGGAAAAACCATGAAAATAAAAGGGGATTGTCCAGCTGGAGCAGTCCGGGCATCAGATCCTGATAAACCAGGTAACCTTAGCGTAATTTCATTGATATCATCGTGTTAAGAATTTTTACGTTTGTTGTTTAAATTAACACCGGCGCTCATCATCAGCCAGCCAGCGGTTCCGCTTTTTCACCAGCAAACAATTTTTACTTTTTCTCTCGACAGTGGGAAATTTTTCAGGCTATTTTCAATGCTATGCCACTACGACAGGTGGCAACGTCGCTCGGACGGTCCGGGCGCTCACGTTATCCGAGGAATCTATGGCTGAATTCAGTCCTGAACGTCGCTTTACGCGTATCGATCGTCTCCCCCCTTACGTTTTTAACATTACTGCCGAGCTGAAGATGGCTGCGCGCCGGCGCGGCGAAGATATTATTGACTTCAGCATGGGCAACCCTGACGGCGCGACTCCGCCGCACATCGTTGAAAAGCTCTGTACCGTGGCGCAGCGCCCCGATACTCACGGCTACTCAACGTCTCGCGGCATTCCACGCCTGCGGCGAGCGATCTCCCGCTGGTATCAGGAGCGCTATCAGGTTGAGATCGATCCGGAAAGCGAAGCCATCGTCACCATTGGTTCTAAAGAGGGGCTGGCGCACCTGATGCTGGCCACCCTCGATCATGGCGACACCGTACTGGTACCCAATCCAAGCTATCCGATCCATATCTATGGCGCGGTCATCGCCGGGGCGCAGGTCCGCTCCGTGCCGCTGGTCGAGGGCGTTGACTTCTTTAATGAGCTGGAGCGCGCCATTCGCGAAAGCTATCCGAAGCCAAAAATGATGATCCTCGGCTTCCCTTCGAACCCAACAGCGCAGTGCGTGGAGCTGGACTTCTTTGAAAAAGTCGTTGCGCTGGCGAAGCGTTATGACGTGCTGGTCGTGCACGATCTTGCCTATGCCGATATCGTTTACGACGGCTGGAAAGCGCCGTCCATTATGCAGGTGCCTGGCGCTCGCGACGTAGCGGTAGAGTTCTTCACTCTGTCAAAAAGCTATAACATGGCGGGCTGGCGAATTGGCTTTATGGTTGGCAACCCGGAGCTGGTGAACGCCCTGGCGCGAATTAAAAGCTATCACGACTACGGCACCTTTACGCCGCTGCAGGTGGCGGCGATTGCTGCGCTTGAAGGCGATCAACAGTGCGTGCGCGATATAGCCGACCAGTATAAACGCCGTCGCGACGTACTGGTTAAAGGGCTGCACGAGGCGGGTTGGATGGTGGAGATGCCTAAAGCTTCCATGTACGTATGGGCAAAGATCCCAGACGCCTACGCCGAGATGGGCTCGCTGGAGTTCGCTAAGAAGCTACTCAATGATGCAAAAGTCTGCGTTTCACCTGGGGTAGGGTTTGGTGAATATGGCGATACCCACGTGCGTTTTGCCCTGATCGAGAACCGGGACCGTATCCGTCAGGCGGTACGTGGAATTAAAGCGATGTTCCGCGCCGATGGCCTGCTTCCCGTTACGCCAAAAGTATCTGCGGAAGAGAGCGAGTAGAATCGCTTGATAGAAGAGAAACAGGAGCCAAGTGGCTCCTGTTTTTTTATGCGTGACAGCTGCTCAGATCATCAGGGCGAAGGTGCCGGCCCATACAATGACCATCACGGAAATGCCCATAAAAAAATATTTCACGTTTCATCACTCCGCATACGTCAGGGTACGCATTAATGAACATCAGGACTGATTATAGAGAGCTGAAACTGCACCAAAGCCAAATTGAGAATTTTCTCGCTTAGGATAGCAGCATCACCCCAGAATTTCGGGCGTACCTTACGCCAGACGGCGCTAATGTACGCTTAATTATTACAGGGTGCAAGAGGCTTTTTTTTAAATAATTTTAGGTACTTAGCTGTGTCGTGGAACGGCGACACTTTTATTTCCTTCTGCAATCATTTGCCTTTCAGCGACGCGATTAACGCTGCGGCAACGCCTTTTTTGCGCTTGATTCATAAGGAATATTTGGCGGAAAAGTGTGCGTTTGATCACTATCATCAGCTGCTGTCAGCACATTAAAAAGCCCGCCGGGGGGACGGCGGGCGACGAAATTATTCCATTGCGGCTTTAGCCAGATCGTCCTGTACCTGCTGACGCTGTGCCGGGGTCAGGATCTGATTAAGGTCGAAGTAGTACTTCACCTTGTAGTAACGCGCCTGCTGTTCGGCATTGCCGAAGGCGGTCAGCTGCGTTTTTACCGTATTATCATTCCATTTCCCTGAACGGATCATATCGATGATTGCGCCATCTTTCGCACCGGTGATCTTGATTTGCTGAATATTAGTTTTGAGCTGCTGGTGCAGCTGCTGAATTTTCGTGACCTGATCCTGGCTCAGTTTCAGGTGCTGCACGATAGGATCCTGAGACGGCGCCGGTGCCGTAGAGACATTTGCTGCAAAAGCCGCGCCTGAAGAGAGAGCCAGTGCGGAGACCAGTAAAGCGGAACGCAAAATTTTGTTCATATTTTTAATCCAACAAGCAAGATGAAAGCAAGCTGGCGAGCACATCCTGTCGCCGCTATCTGCTGTAATAACGTATTGGGAAAAAACAGTATAATAAGTCTCTTCCGTCGAAACACAGCATACGCATTTAATATCGCATAGCCACGCAGATTTGTTTTGCCAATGGTAACCGAATGAAAATAATAGTAGGCTCCGTTACTTATATTAATTAATGAATAGATGATGGTTTAAAATTTATATGGTGAATATGTTACATAAGTAATTAATTTTATTTGAGATAAATCTATTTTTGGCACAGGCAGGCAAAGCCAGTCTTTACGGGGCTTGTGAGAGATCCGCATTGATTAATTACGCTTTTTTGAATTTTTTCAGATTGATAAGTTTGTATGAGGGGAATACTCTTCTCCGGAAATTATACTTCCGTACAGGACCATTATTGTCTCTTTATTTATTGGCAGTTGATCTCGTTTCTTGAATATTGGCCGGTAGCAGTCAGACCTGTCAATCTATACGGTTCTTTATTAAAGGTATCACTATTTACGCCTGTGCTTGCAGGATGTTTTTTAACACTCTTTAAAGGTGGTTTTTATGTTTAGAATGTTATCGGCTGAGTTTTTTGGCACGTTCTGGCTGGTTTTGGGCGGGTGCGGCAGCGCAGTGCTGGCAGCAGCGTTCCCTGAGCTTGGAATAGGGTTTGTCGGCGTGGCGCTGGCGTTTGGCCTGACCGTACTGACGATGGCCTATGCCGTGGGCCATATCTCCGGTGCCCACTTTAACCCGGCAGTGACGCTGGGGCTTTGGGTTGCAGGTCGTACGCCTGCTCGTCACGTCATTCCCTACATTATTGCCCAGGTAATTGGCGGTATCGTCGGGGCAGCGGTGCTCTATCTTATCGCCAGCGGTAAAGCGGGCTTTGATGCGACGCTGAGCGGCTTTGCCTCCAACGGCTTTGGCGAACATTCACCAGGCGGCTTCTCCTTTGCCGCCTGTGCGATAGCTGAAGTGGTACTGACGGCATTTTTCCTGTTAGTCATTCTTGGTACAACGGACAGATACGCGTCGGTAGGGTTTGCGCCGCTGGCAATTGGCCTTGCTTTAACGCTTATCCATCTCATCAGCATTCCGGTGACCAACACCTCTGTTAACCCTGCACGCAGCACTGCCGTAGCGATCTTCCAGGGAACCTGGGCGCTGCAACAGCTGTGGGTCTTCTGGGTAATGCCACTTGCCGGTGGTCTGATCGGCGGGCTGATCTACCGGGTTCTGCTTAGCGATACTGTCTCCCTGCCGAAGCAGGCGCAGGCAGCAAAAGAGTAGTAGTAGGGCCATCCGTACCCTTCTCAGGCGGTGCGGATGGCTACCTGCCCAAGCGTTGATGGATATAGTAAATAATGAAACGAAAGTTTGTCTGTAGCTTTCTAAGCTGCCTGCTGCTCTCCGGATGCGGTTCGGTAATGGGGCGAACCAGCCTTGCTCAGGGCGAGACATGGTATCCAGGCCTGAAAACGGATATTGACGTGGTTAAAGGGGATAGCGAGCATGACTATAACTTTGTGCAAGGGACGCTGTGGACGTTGGATATGCCCCTGTCGTTAATCGGCGATACGCTGATGCTGCCGGTTGACTATTTTCATGGACCGTGGCGCCTTCAAACGTCCAGCGCGTCATCTTCGCCGAAAAAAGGTTAACGTCCTGTACGCCTCTCGTCAGGGCAGTGGTCGGCGGTACAATAAAGCGCGCGATGGCCTTATAAAATATTGCGAGGAACGCCGTATAGCTCATTTTCAGTGGTGATAGCTGCCGTCTATAGTACATTAAATCATGGTATACTCCTGCCTCACTTTTTCTTTTCCGCTTTGGGGCGTTTTAATATGCAACAGCCCGTTGTGTATGTTGGTGAGTGGCTGGTTACACCCTCTATTAACCAAATCAGCCGTAAGGGACGTCAGCTTACCCTTGAGCCACGCTTAATCGATCTTCTGGTTTTCTTTGCTCACCATCCGGGGCAGGTTCTGACTCGGGACGAATTGATTGATAATGTCTGGACACGCAGTGTGGTCACAGGTCACGTTGTTACCCAGAGTATTTCCGAGCTGCGTAAATCATTAAAAGATGGTGATGCTAACGCGCCTGAGTATATCGTCACGGTACCCAAGCGGGGTTATAAGTTAACGGTAGCGGTGGCCTGGAGTAGTGAAGAAGCGGAGGAGGCTGGTGCTATTACGCTGCCTGTGCCAGAGGGGGGGCCTGAAGCAGCACCTGAAACAGCACCTGAAACACTCGCTGAACTGCCACCTGAAAAGGGTTCGCTCCGTCGCCGACTGAATGCATTTATTGTCTGGGGGCTATTCCTGCTGGCGTTGGGCTCATGCGTGGCGCTGGTTGCGCTGGCAACGATTGATGCTCATCCACCGGTAACTAAAACTCGTCTGCTGCTGAACCCGCGCGATATCGATATCCATTTGGTCGATAGCAGCGGCTGTACCAACCGCAGCACGCAGCACGCCTACGCGGTGGGGCTGGGCAGCCTGATCACCACCACGCTGAATACCTTCTCCACCTTTATGGTTCACGACAAAACTAACTACAACATCAACGAACCCAGCAGCTCAGGAAAAACACTGACCATTGAATTTGTTAATCAGCGGCACTACCGCGCCCAGCAGTGCTTTATGTCGATTAAGCTGGTCGATAACGCTGATGATTCAACCATGCTTGATAAACGCTATTTCGTAACCAGCGATAACCAGCTATCGATTCAAAACGACCTTATGACCAGCCTGTCCGAGGCGCTGACCCAGCCGTGGCCGGACCGTTTGCAGACGATGCTCGCCCAGTATATGCCTGCCCAGAGCACGTCACTGGTGACCTTTTATCAGGCTCATCAGCTATTAATGAAAGGCGACGTTGACTCATTAGGTAAAGCCAGTGAGCTGTTAAACGAGGTATTAAAACAGTCTCCGGAGTTTATCTATGCGAGAGCGGAAAAAGCATTAATCGATGTCTTACGTCACTCCCAGCAGCCGCTAAATGAGAAACAGCTCGCTATGCTCAATGACGAGATCACGCAGGTAAGTGATGCGCCGGGGATGAAAGAGATGGCCATTCTGTATCAAATTGAAACCGTCGATCTACTTGGTAAAGGTAACGTTGACGAGGCTTATAAAACTATCAACAAATCTATCAATCTGGAAATGTCCTGGATTGGATATGTGCTGTTAGGCAAAGTTTATGAAATGAAAGGGCTGAACCGTCTGGCGGCAGATGCCTATATTACTGCCTTTAATTTACGCCCAGGCGATAACACGCTCTACTGGATCGAAAACAGCGTATTTCAAACATCGGTGACTCGCGTTGTTCCCTATCTCGATAATTTCCTCTCTAAAGAGTAAATGCGCGACAACAAGGTTAAATTAATGTTTAAATAATGCTTGTTTTTGTTATTTAAAAGTCTTTTTTGTATTGTGTTTAAGATTTAACTTAATACGATGAGGCCTGTTTAACCTATTGTAATTAAAGATTGTTTATCTTTTCCTGACCTCAAGATGTTATCCTGATATGTAACTCAGAAAGGTCAGGGTGTCATTTTTTTGCAGTTTGTTTTTATTTCACTTTATCCTTAGGACTTTGTTACTGCAGATCCGTACTCTTGTTGGCAGTTGGTCGGATCAATAACAAGCTTCAACTCATGATCCGTACCTCCAAATAACTCTCAGGAGACAACGAAACATGAGTACTGCCAAAAAGATCGGGCTGTTCGCCTGTACCGGCGTTGTTGCCGGAAATATGATGGGGAGCGGTATTGCACTATTACCTGCCAACCTCGCCAGTATCGGTGCTATTTCAATCTGGGGCTGGGTCATCTCTATTATTGGCGCTATGTCATTGGCCTATGTTTATGCGCGACTGGCGACCAAAAACCCACAGCAGGGTGGACCCATTGCTTATGCAGGGGAGATATCTCCAGCATTTGGTTTCCAGACAGGCGTCCTCTATTATCATGCAAACTGGATTGGTAACCTGGCCATCGGGATTACCGCCGTTTCTTATCTTTCGACGTTTTTCCCGGTATTAAATAATCCTGTTCCGGCCGGCATTGCCTGTATTGCCATTGTTTGGCTCTTTACCTTCGTCAATATGCTCGGCGGAACCTGGGTCAGCCGTCTGACGACTATCGGTCTGGTGCTGGTTCTAATCCCAGTCGTGATGACCGCTGTTGTAGGCTGGCACTGGTTTGATATGGCCACCTACCAGGCGAACTGGAACACCTCCACAACAACGGATAGCCACGCGGTAATCAAAAGTATTCTGCTCTGCCTGTGGGCCTTTGTGGGTGTCGAGTCCGCCGCAGTCAGTACCGGCATGGTGAAAAACCCGAAACGTACCGTCCCGCTGGCAACCATGCTGGGTACAGCGCTGGCCGGTATTGTCTATATTGCCGCGACTCAGGTTATCGCCGGTATGTATCCCGCAGCGCAGATGGCTTCATCCGGTGCACCGTTCGCCGTCAGCGCTTCTACCATCCTTGGCGGCTGGGCAGCGCCGATTGTCTCTGCGTTTACCGCTTTTGCCTGCCTGACCTCGCTAGGCTCCTGGATGATGCTGGTCGGCCAGGCCGGTGTGCGTGCCGCTAACGATAACAACTTCCCGAAAGTGTATGGCGAAGTCGATAGCAACGGCATTCCGAAAAAGGGCCTGCTGCTGGCCGCAGTAAAAATGACCGTCCTGATGATACTGATCACCATGATGAACTCTGCCGGGGGTAAAGCATCCGACCTGTTTGGTGAGCTGACCGGTATCGCGGTACTGCTGACCATGCTGCCTTACTTCTACTCCTGTGTAGACCTGATCCGCTTCGAAGGTATCAACGTACGTAACTTCGTCAGCCTGATCTGCTCCGTACTGGGCTGTGGGTTCTGCTTCATCGCCCTGATGGGAGCCAGCTCCTTCGAACTGGCCGGCACCTTCATCGTCAGCCTGATCATCCTGATGTTCTACGGTCGCAAGATGCACCAGCGCCAGCTTGGCAACGACACCGCTAAAAGAGAAACCGCCAGCGCGCTGTAACTCTTAACCCTTTCCTGCAGCCCTTCCTTCACCTGTCACCAATGGCGGGAGGGGCTTGCTCTACCCGGAGATTAGATTATGAACGTTATTGCTATCATGAATCACATGGGCGTTTACTTCAAAGAGGAGCCCATCCGTGAATTGCATCGTGCCCTTGAACGCCTCGATTTCCGCGTTGTTTACCCTAACGACCGCGACGATCTGCTGAAGCTTATTGAAAACAATGCCCGTCTGTGCGGCGTTATCTTTGACTGGGATAAATACAATCTCGAGCTGTGCGAAGAGATCAGCAAGATGAACGAGTATATGCCCCTGTACGCGTTCGCTAACACCTATTCTACGCTTGATGTCAGCCTCAACGATCTGCGTATGCAGGTACGTTTCTTTGAGTATGCGCTGGGTGCGGCCGAAGACATTGCCCATAAAATTAAGCAGAACACCGATGAGTACATCGACGCCATCCTGCCGCCGTTAACTAAGGCGCTGTTCAAATATGTTCGCGAAGGCAAATATACCTTCTGCACCCCAGGCCATATGGGCGGGACGGCTTTCCAGAAAAGCCCGGTCGGCAGCCTCTTTTATGACTTCTTCGGCCCGAATACCATGAAATCCGATGTTTCGATTTCGGTCTCCGAGCTGGGTTCTCTGCTGGATCACAGCGGTCCGCATAAAGAAGCTGAAGAGTATATTGCGCGCGTATTTAATGCCGAGCGCAGCTATATGGTGACCAACGGTACCTCCACCGCCAATAAAATCGTCGGCATGTACTCCGCACCCGCGGGCAGCACCGTACTGATTGACCGCAACTGCCATAAATCGCTGACTCATCTCATGATGATGAGTGACATCACGCCTATCTATTTCCGCCCAACCCGCAACGCCTACGGTATTCTCGGTGGGATCCCGCAGAGTGAGTTCCAGCACGCTACTATCGCTAAGCGCGTCAAAGAGACGCGCAATGCAACCTGGCCGGTACATGCGGTGATCACCAACTCCACCTACGATGGTCTGCTCTACAACACGGACTACATCAAGAAAACGCTGGACGTGAAGTCAATCCATTTTGACTCTGCCTGGGTGCCTTATACCAACTTCTCACCGATCTATGCTGGCAAGTGCGGGATGAGCGGCGGCCGTGTGGAAGGGAAGGTGATCTATGAAACCCAGTCCACGCACAAGCTGCTGGCCGCCTTCTCCCAGGCATCGATGATCCACGTGAAAGGTGACGTTAATGAAGAGACCTTTAACGAGGCCTTCATGATGCACACCACCACCTCACCGCACTACGGCATCGTGGCTTCCACCGAAACTGCCGCAGCGATGATGAAAGGCAATGCCGGGAAGCGCCTGATCGACGGTTCTATCCAGCGTGCCATCAAGTTCCGTAAAGAGATCAAGCGCCTGAAAGGGGAGTCTGAAGGGTGGTTCTTTGATGTCTGGCAGCCGGAGCATATCGATGAACCCGAATGCTGGCCGCTGCGTTCAGATAGCAGCTGGCACGGCTTCAAAAACATCGATAATGAGCACATGTACCTCGACCCAATCAAGGTCACCATTCTCACACCGGGAATGACCAAAGACGGCGCGATGGATGAGTTCGGGATCCCGGCCAGCATCGTGGCGAAGTACCTGGATGAACGCGGCATCGTGGTTGAGAAAACCGGGCCTTACAACCTGCTGTTCCTGTTCAGCATTGGTATCGATAAAACCAAAGCGCTGAGCCTGCTACGCGCGCTGACCGATTTCAAACGCGGCTTCGATCTGAACCTGCGGGTGAAAAATATGCTGCCGTCGCTGTACCACGAGGATCCGGAATTCTATGAAAACATGCGCGTTCAGGAGCTGGCGAAGAATATTCATAAGCTGGTTGAGAAACACAACCTGCCGGATCTGATGTTCCGCGCATTTGAAGTCCTGCCCTCTATGGTTATGACCCCGTTTGCAGCGTTCCAGAAAGAGCTGCACGGCCAGACTGAGGAGGTCTACCTCGAAGAGATGGTTGGCCGCGTTAATGCCAACATGATCCTCCCGTACCCGCCGGGCGTTCCGCTGGTGATGCCGGGTGAAATGATCACCGAAGAGAGCCGCCCAGTACTGGAGTTCTTGCAGATGCTGTGTGAAATCGGCGCGCACTATCCGGGCTTCGAAACCGATATTCACGGTGCCTATCGCCAGAAGGATGGTCGCTACACCGTCAAGGTGCTGAAGAACGATAAATAAACCCTAAAGACGTCTGCCTGGCCTGCGGGATCGTAGGCCGGGTAAGCGTAGCGCCACCCGGCAAATCTAGCTAGCCCAGGGAGACTCTATGAAAACACCCTCACAGCCGCGTGCGATTTACTACATCGTCGCGATCCAAATCTGGGAATACTTCAGCTTTTACGGCATGCGTGCCTTACTTATCCTCTATCTTACCCATCAGCTTGGCTTCAATGACAGGCATGCGATCAGCCTGTTCAGCGCCTACGCCTCGTTAGTTTACGTTACCCCTATTCTCGGTGGCTGGCTTGCCGACCGCCTGCTTGGTAATCGCATGGCGGTCATCGCTGGCGCACTGTTAATGACCCTTGGCCACGTCGTGCTGGGCCTGGGCTCTGACTCCACAAAAAGCCTGTATCTTGCGCTGGCCATCATCATCTGCGGCTATGGCCTGTTTAAATCCAACGTTAGCTGTCTGTTAGGCGAAATGTATACGCCAGAGGATACGCGGCGGGACGGTGGATTTGCGCTGCTCTATGCAGCCGGCAACGTTGGTTCGATAGCCTCGCCGATAGCCTGTGGACTGGTAGCGCACTGGTATGGCTGGCACGCGGGTTTCGCACTGGCAGGAATCGGCATGTTTATCGGCCTGATCGTCTTTTTAAGCGGCCAACGCCATTTTCGTCACGCTCGCCGGGTTAACAAATCCGCTCTCAGCGCGACGACGGTTATGCTGCCCGCCTGGGCGTGGATGGTGCTGTTGCTGTGCGTGGCACCGTTCTTCTTCTCTCTGCTGCTGAAAAATAACTGGGCTGGCTACCTGCTGGCGATCGTCTGCGTCATCGCCGCCCGGATTGTGGCGCGCATTATGGTGAAGTTTCCTGAACACCGTCGCGCGCTGTGGCAAATTGTCCTGCTGATGATGACCGGGACGCTGTTCTGGGTGCTGGCGCAGCAGGGCGGTAGCTCTATCAGCCTGTTCATCGATCGCTTTGTTAACCGTCACATTTTTCACAAAGAGGTTCCGACAGCACTGTTCCAGTCAGTTAATGCCGTTGCCGTGATGGCTGCCGGGGTAGTGCTCGCATGGCTAGCAGGGCCCGGAGTCGGTTCCCATTCTGCTCTGCGCGTATGGCTGAAGTTTGCATTTGGCCTCGGGCTGATGGCGGGCGGTTTTATGCTGCTGGCGCTAAACGCTCACGGTGGCCAGCAGGATGGGCAAGCCTCGATGGGCCTGATGATTACCGGTCTGTCGATGATGGGCTTTGCCGAGCTGTTTATCGACCCGGTAGCAATGGCGCAAATTACCCGTTTCAACATGCCCGGCGTAGCGGGGGTTCTGACCGGCATCTATATGCTGGCAACCGGTGCGGTTGCTAACTGGTTGGCGGGGGTCGTGGCGCAGCAGACTACCGAGCCGCAGTCCGGTACTGCCGCGCTCGCTGCTTACCAGCACTTTTTTTCGCAGATGGGACTGTGGACCTTCGGCTGCGTGGCGCTGATTGTGGCGCTGCTTGCCGGTGCCAGGTTGGTATTCATCTCTCCGGCCCCCTGCATACAGCATCCCAGTCGTGATTAACTCTATAAGGAGACAGCATGTCCGAACAACTGGTGCACGATGCCGATGAGGCAATCGATCTTAATAGTGAACTAAAAACCCGCCGCGAGAAGCTGGCGCAGCTGCGTGAGCAGGGCGTTGCCTTCCCGAACGACTTCCGCCGCGACAGCACCTCCGATGCGCTGCACGCCGGGTTTGACGGCAAAGAGCACGACGAGCTGGACGCGCTGGACGTCGAAGTGAGCGTGGCTGGCCGGATGATGACCCGCCGTATCATGGGCAAGGCGTCGTTCGTCACCCTGCTGGACGTCGGCGGCCGCATTCAGCTCTACGTCTCCCGTGACGACCTGCCGGAAGGCATCTACAACGAGCAGTTCAAGAAGTGGGACCTGGGCGATATCCTCGGCGCGAAAGGCAGGCTGTTCAAGACCAAGACCGGCGAGCTCTCCATCCACTGCACCGAGCTGCGCCTGCTGACCAAAGCCCTGCGCCCGCTGCCGGACAAGTTCCACGGCCTGCAGGATCAAGAAGCCCGCTACCGCCAGCGCTACCTGGATCTCATCTCCAACGAGGAGTCCCGCCACACCTTTAAGGTGCGTTCGCAGATTTTAGCGGGTATTCGCCAGTTCATGGTTGGCCGCGACTTTATGGAAGTGGAAACCCCGATGATGCAGGCGATCCCGGGCGGCGCGTCTGCCCGTCCGTTCATCACCCATCACAATGCCCTGGATATGGACATGTACCTGCGTATCGCGCCGGAGCTGTACCTCAAGCGTCTGGTGGTGGGCGGATTCGAGCGCGTATTCGAGATCAACCGTAACTTCCGTAACGAAGGCATCTCGGTGCGCCATAACCCTGAGTTCACCATGATGGAACTCTATATGGCGTACGCGGACTATAAAGACCTGATCGAGCTGACCGAGTCCCTGTTCCGCACCCTGGCGCAGGACATTCTGGGTACCACCCAGGTACCTTACGGCGAGGAGACCTTCGACTTCGGCAAGCCGTTTGAGAAGCTGACCATGCGCGAGGCGATCAAGAAGTACCGTCCGGAGACCAACATGGCGGATCTGGACAACTTTGACGCGGCGAAGGCGCTGGCCGAATCAATTGGTATTCACGTTGAGAAGAGCTGGGGGCTGGGCCGTATTGTCACTGAAATCTTTGATGAAGTAGCCGAAGCACATCTGATCCAGCCGACCTTCATCACCGAGTACCCGGCAGAAGTGTCACCGCTGGCGCGCCGTAATGACGTGAATCCGGAGATCACCGACCGCTTTGAGTTCTTCATTGGCGGACGTGAGATCGGCAACGGCTTCAGCGAGCTGAACGACGCGGAAGACCAGGCCCAGCGTTTCCAGGACCAGGTGGATGCGAAAGCCGCCGGTGACGACGAAGCGATGTTCTTCGACGAGGACTACGTGACCGCGCTGGAGCACGGCCTGCCGCCGACGGCGGGGCTGGGGATTGGTATCGACCGTATGGTGATGCTGTTCACCAACAGCCACACCATCCGCGATGTGATCCTCTTCCCGGCGATGCGTCCGGTTAAGTAACTCCTGCAAAAAAGCCGGATAGCGCTGCGCTTATCCGGCTATTTTTGCTTACCACATCAAATCGTCAGGCACGACGAAATCGGCATAGGGATCGTCTTCATCCTTAGCCTGCTCGCTCAGCTCGCTACGCAATACGATATAACTCGCATCACGCTGGGCAATCTTGTCAGCTACGCTGGCGGGGATAATGGCGTATTCGCTCTCCGCGCTGCTATCCGTAACCAGACGCGCAATAGCGAGACGACCGCTAATAAGCTGCGCCTGGGTTGTCTTATCGACGTAGATCTTTTTAATCAGATTGCCGTCGGTGAAGTTATAGCCAATGTCGCCTCGTGAAAGGGTGATCCGGTTCATTTCAATCAGCTGTTTAATCTGCGCCTTAAACTCTTTGGCTAAGGCCGCTTGCTTCTGCTGCTCGCTGAGCTGCTTGTCGCGCTCAATCTGGGCTTTTTTGTTCTCTTCTACCGCCTCTCTGGCCTCACGCGCCTGAACCCGCGATTTCTTGGCGGTGCGCTGCACTTTCGCCATTTTTTTGCTGGAGACGAGTCCAGCTTTCAACATCTGCTCTTGTAGGGTTAACTTTGTCATGTTCGTCGCTAAATCCAGTAAAGTCGTAGCGGGATTATAACCCTAACATTTAGAGCTGAGCCAGATTGCGGCGCGCATACCTCCCGCGACCGTGAATCAGCAAAGGTAAAGGCCGCCGTAAGGGCAGCTTGTGAGTACGCAACGTGTTCCGAGCGCTGTTTTTATACCGCCTGTTCTGCACGGCTTGTAAAGAGAAATTGACAATGTTCAGGCACAACTCGCCAGACGCTGAATCGAGTCAATTTTATTTGATTGATTTATAATCACTTACGTTACTAATTCCGTATGCTCAGTGTGGCTGTTAACAATTTGTTTAATAACAGCTTTAAATTGTTAGCTAATCCGTTAAAATAATCGCCTATTTGTTCAAATTAAGTTGATTGCAATAACACATGTCACATTTCAGAAAAGTAGTTCCCGCTTTTTCGCTTATCGCGATGCTGGTTGCCTCTAATGTTCACGCTGCTGACACTGCCGAGAAAACAGACGTCCTGTTGATTGGCGGCGGTATCATGAGCGCCTCTCTGGGTACGCTGTTACAGGAGCTTCAGCCTGACTGGAAACAGGTCATGGTTGAGAAACTGGATGGCGTTGCGCTGGAATCCTCTAACGGCTGGAACAACGCCGGTACGGGTCACTCCGCCAACATGGAACTGAACTACACGCCTGAGCGTGCAGACGGTTCGATTGACGTGACCAAAGCGCTGGAGATCAACGAAGCGTTCATGATCTCGCGCCAGTTCTGGTCATCTCAGGTGAAGCGCGGCGTGCTGAACGATCCGCACTCCTTCATCAACTCCACCCCGCACATGAGCTTTGTTTGGGGCGACAACGTTGACTATTTGACCAAGCGCTACGCGGCATTGCAGCAGACGACCCTGTTCCAGGGCATGCAGTTCTCTACCGACCAGCAGCAGATCAAAAAATGGGCGCCGCTGATCATTGAGGGCCGCGATCCGCAGCAGCGCGTTGCTGCCACCTGGACCCCGGTCGGTACTGACGTTAACTATGGTGAGATAACTCGTCAGCTGGTCGGCAGCCTGAAAAAAACCAGCAACTTCACGCTGGAAACCGGCTCGGAAGTGACTGACTTTAAACGTAACGGTGACAACTCCTGGCACGTGACCATTACCGACGTGAAGAGCGGTAAAGATCGTGCGGTTGACGCGAAGTATGTCTTTATCGGTGCCGGCGGCGGCGCGCTGAAGCTGCTGCAGAAAACCGGTATTCCGGAAGCTGACAACTACGCAGGCTTCCCGGTGGGCGGTTCGTTCCTGGTGACCGAGAACCCGGAAATCACCCGTCAGCACACCGAGAAAGTCTACGGTCAGGCTTCCGTGGGCGCGCCACCGATGTCGGTTCCGCACCTGGATGCCCGTTACCTTGATGGCAAACGCGTGGTGTTGTTTGGGCCGTTCGCGACCTTCTCCACCAAATTCCTGAAACAGGGGTCGTTCTTTGACCTGCTGAGCACCACGACTACCAAGAACGTGATCCCGATGACCGATGTTGGTCTGGATAACTTCGACCTGGTGAAATACCTGATTGGTCAGGTGATGCTGAGCGAAGATGACCGCTTCGAGGCGCTGAAAGAGTACTATCCGTCGGCGCGTAAAGAAGACTGGAAACTGATCCAGGCAGGCC
Organism: Escherichia sp. ESNIH1; assembly: GCA_002918705.1. GTDB lineage: Bacteria > Pseudomonadota > Gammaproteobacteria > Enterobacterales > Enterobacteriaceae > Pseudescherichia. The sequence goes on from PQKR01000002.1 coordinate 185,000, forward strand.
AGCGCGTGCAGATCATCAAGAAAGACGCAGAGAAGGGCGGCGTGCTGAAACTCGGTACTGAAATCGTTACCGATCAGCAGAAAACCCTGGCGGCACTGCTCGGTGCATCGCCTGGCGCATCCACCGCAGCGCCTATCTCTATCAATGTGATCAAGCAGCTCTTCCCGGCGCAGTTCACTTCTCCGCAGTGGCAGGAAAAACTGCACGCCATCGTACCGACCTATGGCCAGAAACTGAACGGCAACGTGGCGCTCACCCAGCAGGTTTGGGATGAAACCGCCTCTACGCTGAATCTGACCAAACCGCCGGTCATTCAGATGAAGGACGCTGCGCAGTCCATGCCGCAAGCAAAACCGGCTGAAGCCGCACCTGCTCAGCACGACATGGCGCTGTAAGCGTTAAGCTCTTATGTCAGCCCCCGCCGCTATGCGCCGGGGGCTTTTTTATGGGTTTTTGTGGCGTGTTGCTCTGGGTACTGAATATGAGCAAGCGGCCCTTATGTGACGCAATTTATGGGATTTAAAAGGAGGTAGGAAAAAGTAGTCATGGTGTCCCCTGCAGGAATCGAACCTGCAACTAGCCCTTAGGAGGGGCTCGTTATATCCATTTAACTAAGGGGACGAGGCGGCACGAGTATAACGCTATTTGTTGACTGCGTTAAGCTCAGCGCCGCCCGACTGCTTAAAGTGTCACCATTTACGCCTTATTCATCTTCTTTCTGGCTTCTTCCGCCTCGGCTTTCATATCTGCCTTGCGTTTGTTGCTCATATCATTGCGGATCTGCGCATGGCTGAGCAGGGCGAAGATAAAGGTGCCGCCGCAGATGTTGCCCGCAAGCGTCGGCAAGGCGAAGGGCCAAAGAAAATCCGTCCAGGGGATCGAGCCGTTAAAGACCAGGTAGAAGATCTCCACCGCGCCCACCACGATATGGGTGGTGTCCGCCAGCGCAATCACCCAGGTCATCAGAATAATCACTACGATCTTTGCTGAACCGGCCGCCGGGAACATCCAGACCATAGTGGCGACCAGCCAGCCGGAGATAATTGCATTTGAGAACATCTCGGCGGGGGTGTTTTTCATTACCTCCATACCGATCTCAACAAAGGCATCCCGCGTGGCCTCGTCAAAGATCGGCATATATTCAAACGCCCAGGCGGCAATCGCCGTGCCGATCAGGTTACCCAGCAGCACCACGCTCCACAGACGCAGCAGCAGGCCACCGTTTTTCCTGGTCGGGTTCTGCATCACCGGCAGTACGGCGGTGACGGTATTCTCTGTAAACAGCTGTTGGCGGGCCATGATGACGATAATAAAGCCGAAGGTATAGCCGAGGCTCTCCAGGACATAGCTGCCGGGAATGCCGTCCAGCTTAACGTGAAAGATCCCCTTTACCAGCAACGAGGCCCCCATCGACAGCCCGGCGGCGATAGCCGACCAGAGCAGTGCCATCGCATCGCGCTCCATCTCTTTTTCGCCGTCCTGACGGATATGCTCATGGATCGCCATCGCGCGGGAGGGGAGCTCCTCTTCATCTACCTCTATCTCTTCACCGCGCTTATTCTCTTCGCTCTCCACCTCAATCTCTTCCGAGAGCTCCTCCGAATCCTTGTTAATCTTATCTTCTTTTAATTCATCCACGATGGGTCACCTTTCTATTACTCACTTTAATGCTATAAGCGTAGCGGTCTCCGCTAATTTTGCTGGTAAGCGCACCCATCGCAACGGCGTTATTTGCAGGCGGGGTTAAAATGGATAGCGAAACAGAGAAGAAAGCCAAAGCCAGGCTATGCTGAAATCATACCGACGCGCTATTCCGCGCGCATGGACATCTTAAAACGTGCTGATACAATCGCTTGCGTATTCTACGGCGATCGCCGGGGCGCGGTGCAGTTGTGCCGTCACGGGTGGCATTGAGTCATCGCCAAATTTTACAGGGAGACATCTATGAAATTTCGCCTGACGGCGCTCGCGCTGGGCACGACGCTACTGGTGGGCTGTGCCAGCTCCGACTCCGGTGAGCCTCAGGGACGTTCGGATCCGCTGGAAGGGTTCAACCGCACAATGTACAACTTCAACTTTAACGTGGTGGATCCCTATGTTCTGCGTCCGGTCGCCGTCGCCTGGCGCGATTATGTGCCGCAGCCCGCGCGAAACGGCCTGAGCAACTTCACCAGCAACCTTGAAGAGCCTGCCATCATGGTGAACTCCTTCCTGCAGGGCGATCCCTATCAGGGAATGAAGCACTTCACCCGCTTCTTCCTGAATACCATTCTGGGCATGGGCGGTTTCATCGACGTAGCCGGTATGGCAAACAAAGATCTGCAGCGCACCGTGCCGCGCCGTTTCGGCAGCACGCTGGGCCACTATGGCGTGGGCTACGGTCCTTATGTGCAGCTGCCTTTCTACGGCAGCTTTACCCTGCGTGAAGACGCTGGCGATGCAGCAGATACGCTCTACCCGGTGCTCTCCTGGCTGACATGGCCGCTCTCGGTAGGCAAGTGGGCGGTAGAGGGCGTTGAGACCCGCGCGCAGCTGCTGGACTCTGACGGCCTGCTGCGACAGTCCTCTGATCCCTATATTCTGGTGCGCGAGGCGTACTTCCAGCAGCATGACTTTATCGCTAACGGCGGACAGCTGAAGCCGGAGGAGAACCCGAACGCGCAGGCGATCCAGGGCGATCTAAAAGATATTGACGCCGAGTAACCCGGCACAAGGCAATAAAAAAGGTGAACCGTGGTTCACCTTTTTTTATGCACGTCGCGGATTTTGAAAGCCTGGTTTTAAAATGCGTAGCTTTTAAAATGCGTAGTTAAAGTTCGCGCCGTAGAGCCAGGCCTTGCCTTCAGACTCGAAGTTATACGGGCCTTCGGTAAACTTCACCTTCTGACCGTGCATATAGGAGACGCCGACATCCACAGAGGCATCCTGATTGAAGGCATAGGTGGTACCCGCGCTCAGCCAGAGACGATCCTGGTCCGGAATCGAGATAGAGCGTTTGTCAGCCGGGATCGGGCTGTCATCGTAGGCAATACCGCTGCGGAAGGTCCAGTTGTCGTCCATGTAATAGGTGGTACCCAGCGCCAGGCGGTAGGAGTCGCGGAAGCCCTCATCTTTATAGAACAGGGTGCCGCCGTCGCTGTTTTTGGCTTTCAGCTCCTGGAACTGGCTCCAGCTGGTGTAGGCGAGGCTGTAGTGTATGGCCCACTTCGGTGCCACGCGGTTATAGCCTGAAATTTCCCACATCTCTGGCAGGTTTAGGTTCAGTGCACCGTCGATGGTGTTACCACCGGTGCCGGAAGGCAGACCGCGCGGACCCAGGAAGCTGTTAAATGCCGGGTTCAGGCTGCTGCGGTAGTCGCCGTCAAAGTCAATTTTGATCTCAGAGCGGTAGGTCAGGCCGTAGCGATTGTCTTTATCCAGTTCGTAAAGAATACCGGCGTTCCAGCCAAAGCCCCACTCGTCGCCCTTCAGATAAGCAATCTGCGTATCGCTGGTCAGGCTGTTGGCATAGCCAGCAATCGAGCGCAGCGCTGCGCCCTGCGGGGTAGCGGAGGTAAAGCCAGGGGTGCGGCTCAGCTGACCCGCGGTGAGCTGGCCGAGGTCACCCGCGTAGCGCTCCAGCTTCGCTTTGGCATACACCGCGTCAAAGCCAACGCCGAAGCTCCAGTGGTTATTCAGGCGATACGCGCCGCTGAGGTTAAGGTTGATGGTCTCCAGCTCGGTTTTACCGCCCATCGACCCTGCGGCGTAGGTGTCGTTAAAGTCAGTAGCCAGACCGTAGTTTGAGGTCAGGGATGCGCCCCAGCCAAACTGGTCGTTAATCGGCGCGACGAAGTGCAGGTTAGGGACCCACGCCGTCGGCGCGATGTTATCCGCGTCCAGGCTACGGCCAGACGGAGAGACGCCGGAGACATCTACATCCGGATCAACAAAGATGGCGCCGCCGGAGAAAGTCGGGCGGTCAAACATCGTAATCAGGGCGGGGTTACGGCTGACGTTACCTGCATCATCAGCGATAGCGCCTTCACCTGAGTAGGCACGGCCAAGACCAGAGGAGGAGAATTCATTAAGTTGGAAGCCTGCTGACCAGGCTTGTGTTGAGACAATTGCCACTGCAACTGCGAGTGCAGACTTGGTAAACAGGGTTTTCTGGCTCATGACCATAACCTCATAATTTATTTTTATACAATAAATGTTACATGCCGTAACAGGAGCGCGGAGTGTAGGGTCTGAGTTACGACAGACAAATCAGACCAGTCGCGAGAGTATAGGTCTGACCAGCCCGAATGTTGCAAGTATGTTTATAAGTATTTTTAAATGTGATCACGGAAACGCGATCTGGCTGGCAAAAACGCGACGGCCTTCAATGAGGGAAAAGGGTGATTATTGCGCCAGATCATTTTTAAGTGTGATATCGGTCACTTATGCGCTTTTGGCGCGCTAACAACTGGAGACCGCAACCGCCAGCGCGTAAAATAGCCTCACTATTTATCGGGCACGCTACGTGCGAATGAGAGAGGACTTTCAATATGAGTAAATGCAGTGCTGATGAAACCCCCGTTTGCTGCTGTATGGACGTTGGCACCATCATGGACAACAGCGACTGCACGGCCTCTTACAGCCGTGTGTTCACCGATCGTGCCCAGGCCGAAGAGACCCTGGCGGCGCTAACGGAAAAAGCGCGTAACGTTGAGTCTGAGCCGTGTGAAATTACCCCAACCTTCACCGAGGTTGACGGTGGCGTTAAGCTCGATATCGACTTCGTTTTTGCCTGCGAAGCTGAAACCCTCATCTTCCAGCTGGGCCTGCGTTAATCTTCCTCTAACGCTCCCGCTGCCGGGAGCGTTGTCTATGCTTTTCTCTGTGTTTTAGCTCGCATTTTTTCGCCTCTCCGCTTGGCTAAATGTAAAAAAATGGTTAAGACTGTTATCAGGTCAGACCACTTTGCGCAGTATGTCAACAGGGGAGAGTTATGAGTCAGGCATTACCGCTTGTCACCCGTCAGGGCGATCGTATAGCCATTATTAGCGGGTTACGCACCCCGTTTGCCCGCCAGGCCACTGCGTTTCATGGCGTCACCGCCATCGAGCTGGGTAAGATGGCCGTGGGTGAGATGCTGGCGCGCAGCGAAATTCCGCCAGAGATCGTTGAGCAGGTGGTTTTTGGTCAGGTTGTGCAGATGCCGGAGGCGCCCAACATCGCCCGCGAAATCGTGCTGGGAACCGGGATGAACGTGCATACCGATGCCTACAGCGTGAGCCGCGCCTGCGCCACCAGCTTTCAGGCGGTAGCGAACGTCGCGGAGAGTCTGCTGGCGGGGACTATCCGCGCCGGTATCGCCGGGGGAGCCGACTCCTCATCCGTCCTGCCGATTGGCGTCAGTAAGACCCTGGCGCGTACGCTGGTCGATCTCAACAAGGCCCGCTCCGGCGGGCAAAAGCTTAAGCTTCTCTCCCGCCTGCGCCTGCGCGATCTGCTTCCGGTACCGCCTGCGGTTGCCGAGTACTCCACCGGGCTGCGCATGGGTGATACTGCCGAGCAGATGGCAAAAACCTATGGCATTAGCCGTGAGGAGCAGGACGTGTTTGCTCACCGTTCCCACCAGCGCGCCGCTCAGGCGTGGGCCGACGGCAGGCTGGCGGAGGAGGTGATGACCGCCTATGCGCCGCCTTATCGCGAGCCTTTTGTTCAGGACAATACGGTGCGAGCCAATGCGTCGCTCGCCGACTACGGCAAGCTGCGTCCAGCCTTTGACCGTCAGCACGGCACGGTAACCGCCGCCAACAGTACGCCGCTCACCGACGGCGCAGCGGCGGTGATGCTGATGACCGAATCCCGCGCCCGTGAGCTGGGGCTAACCCCGCTCGGCTACCTGCGCAGCTATGCCTTTACCGCCATTGACGTGAAGCAGGACATGCTGCTCGGCCCGGCGTGGTCGACGCCGCTGGCGCTGGAGCGCGCCGGGCTCACGCTTGGCGATCTGACCCTGTTTGATATGCACGAAGCCTTTGCCGCCCAGACGCTGGCTAACCTGAAGCTGATGGCCAGCGACCGCTTCGCCCGTGAGGTGCTGGGGCGCGATCGCGCCATTGGTGAAGTCGATGAGAGCCGGTTTAACGTGCTGGGTGGCTCTATTGCCTACGGGCACCCCTTTGCCGCCACCGGGGCGCGGATGATCACCCAGACGCTGCACGAGCTGCGCCGTCGCGGAGGTGGCTTTGGCCTGGTGACCGCCTGCGCCGCCGGTGGGCTGGGTGCGGCAATGGTTCTGGAGGCCGAATAATGGACATGGAGATTGAAATGGCAACGCCCTCCGCATTTGCTCTTAGCGTGCGGCCGGACAATATCGCCGTCGTCACGATTGACGTCCCCGGCGAGAAGATGAATACCCTTAAGGCAGAGTTTGGCAGCCAGGTTCGCGCCATTATTAAAGCGATCCGTGACAATAAGGATCTGCGTGGCGTGGTGTTTATCTCCGCCAAGCCGGACAACTTTATTGCCGGAGCCGATATCAACATGATTGACGGCTGCACCACTGCCCAGCAAGCCGAAGCGCTGGCGTATGAGGGGCGGAAAATTATGTCGGATATTCACGCGCTCACTATTCCGGTAATTGCTGCTATTCACGGCCCCTGCCTCGGCGGCGGCCTTGAGCTGGCCCTGGCCTGCCACGGGCGCGTCTGTACCGACGATGCCAAAACCGTGCTGGGATTGCCGGAGGTTCAGCTGGGGCTGCTTCCTGGCTCCGGGGGAACCCAACGTCTGCCGCGTCTGGTGGGCGTCAGCACGGCGCTGGAGATGATCCTCACCGGCAAGCAGCTGCGGGCGCGTCAGGCGCGGAAGGTTGGGCTGGTGGATGACGTCGTCCCGCACGCTATTTTGCTGGAGGCGGCAGCGGCGCTGGCGCTTAAGGGCCGCCCCGCAAACCGTCGGCTGCCGGTAAAAGAGCGCATTCTCGCAGGCCCCCTTGGGCGTGCGCTGCTGTTCCACTTCATAGGTAAAAAGACCCAGCAGAAGACCCACGGCAACTATCCGGCGGCATCACGCATTCTGGACGTTATCCATATCGGGCTGGCCCAGGGCAAGGGTAGTGGCTATACGGCCGAGGCCCGCGCCTTTGGTGAGCTGGCTATGACGCCTCAGTCCCAGGCGCTACGGCAGATCTTCTTTGCCACCACCGAGAGCAAAAAGGATCCCGGCAGCAGCGTCGAACCCGGCCCGCTGCGGTCAGTGGGCGTGCTGGGCGGCGGCCTGATGGGGGGCGGCATTGCGTTTGTCACCGCCAGCAAGGCCGGGCTGCCGGTGCGCATCAAGGATATCAACCCGACGGGCATCAACCATGCGCTGAAATACAGCTGGCAGCAGCTTGATAAAAAAGTCCGCCGCCGCCATATCAGATCCAGCGAACGCGACAGCCAGATGGCGATGATTTCAGGCGCGACGGACTATCGCGGCTTCTCCCATCGGGACGTGGTCATAGAAGCGGTATTTGAAGATTTAGGTCTGAAGCAGCAGATGGTTGCCGACGTTGAAGCGCATTGCGCGCCGCATACCATTTTTGCCTCCAACACCTCCTCCTTGCCGATTGGCGATATCGCCGCCCGCGCGGCGCGTCCGGAGAAGGTCATTGGCCTGCACTTCTTTAGCCCGGTAGAGAAAATGCCGCTGGTGGAGATCATCCCCCACGCCGGTACGGATGAGCAGACCATTGCCACGACGGTAACGCTGGCGAAAAAGCAGGGGAAAACGCCCATCGTGGTGGCGGACAAGGCCGGCTTCTACGTTAACCGTATCCTTGCCCCCTATATTAACGAAGCGATGCGAATGCTGACCGAGGGCGAGCGTGTAGAGCACATTGATAACGCGCTGGTAAAGTTTGGTTTCCCGGTTGGCCCGATCCAACTTTTGGATGAGGTTGGAATCGATACCGGCACTAAAATTATACCTGTGCTAGAAGCGGCATATGGAGAACGTTTTTCACCGCCGGCAAATGTCGTCAGCGCAATTTTGAACGACGATCGCAAAGGCAGAAAAAATGGTCGTGGTTTCTATCTTTATGACTCGAAAGGGCGTACAAGCAAGAAACAGGTGGATCCGACGATCTATCCGCTGGTAGGGGCAGCAGGCAGCGGGCGTTTAAACGAAGCCCAGGTGGCTGAACGCTGCGTGATGATGATGCTTAATGAAGCGGCACGCTGTAGAGATGAGAAGGTCATCAGAAGCGTGCGCGATGGCGATATCGGCGCAGTCTTCGGGATCGGTTTCCCGCCGTTTTTGGGCGGGCCGTTCCGCTATATGGATCGCCTCGGGGCGGATAATGTCGTTGCAACCCTACAGCGCTTAGCCGCCCAGTATGGGGAGCGGTTTGCGCCCTGTGAGATTTTGTTACACATGGCGCAGCACGGCATGACGTTCTGGCCGCACAGGGACGCCGATCGGGTAAGTTAAGGTCTGGTAAGGGTAAATCTGGCGTTGAATGAGGTTGCGTTGCTCAATTTCTAAACAGAGATTGACGAGAGTTGCGCCATTGAGGTAAAACACAGCGTTTCATTCGACGAATGGATAAGGCACAATGCCCGGCCACTGCTGTTTTCCGACGCGTTTACGCTGTTCTGCTCGGGCAACATCAGTGCTTCTGGTTAACAAAAGCGGTGCAATATGCAAGTTTTTATCATGCGTCACGGCGACGCTGCTCTTGAAGCAGCCAGTGACTCGGTACGTCCTTTAACCCTGTGTGGCTGCGACGAATCCCGTCAAATGGCCACCTGGCTAAAAGGGCAAAAAGTAAACGTTGAGCGTGTGTTGGTCAGTCCGTTTCTGCGCGCTGAACAGACGCTGGAGAAGGTAGGGGAGTGTATGAACCTGCCGGACAGCGTCGATGTGCTGCCTGAGTTAACACCCGGCGGCGACGTGGCTCTGGTTGGCGACTATCTTCAGGCGCTGGCCAGCAAGGGCGTCTCCTCGGTGCTGGTGATCTCTCACCTGCCGCTGGTGGGCTACCTCGTCTCCGAGCTCTGCCCGGACGAGGCGCCGCCGATGTTCCTGACCTCTGCGATTGCCAGCGTGACGCTGGACAGCGAAGGTAAAGGGACCTTTAACTGGCAGGTTAGCCCCTGCAACCTGAAAATGGCTAAGGCGATCTAACGCTGCCTGGCCATCGCTAAAGAGCCGCTTATGCGGCTCTTGTCATTTCTGGCCTCCGGCCCCGGTATCCGGGCACTTCATCAGGGTAGTTCCGGCGGCTGCCACTCCTCTACTTCAATCAGCACCAGCAGCGCCGCGTCGCCGCCATACTCTTTCGGCGCCTGGTGAAAGGCCATCACATGCGGATGCTGCGCCAGCCACAGCGGCGTCTGCTGTTTCAGGATGTGCTTTCCGTGACCATGCATCACGCAGGCGCAGAAGACATGCTCCCGGCGGCAGGCGGCGATCAGCGCGCCCAGCTCCTGCTTAGCCTGCTGCTGGGTTAAACCGTGCAGATCAAGAAACAGCTCTGGCGAGTAGTCACCCCGCCGCATCTTCTTAACTTCAAAGTGGCTCACGTCCGGACGAACGTACTTCACCGGCCCGTCGGTATTGAGCAGCGGCTGGAATTCATCAGAAAAGTAGTGGCTGGCGTCGGCCTGCTCCTGAAGCAGTCGTTTTACCGGCACCTCGCTCACTTTTTTGCGCAGGGGGCGGTGCACAATCGTATCCTGCTTGATCTGGCGCGTGCCGGTCATTAACTGACGGAACAGCTCCTGATCCGCCTCGCTAAGCGCTGTTTTCTTCTTCATTCATTCGTCTCATTTCTGATTTTTTTCAGTTTACCCGACTCGTCGCGCTCTGTGTTCAGGCAAAATGCTTTTTTCCGGCTGGCTGTGCGCGAGAATGCTGATTTATCGGCGTCTTCGTGGCAAACTAGCCGCCGAATTTACAGCAAGGCATGTCCCGGAGGATAGCGTGGATAAAATATTTGTCGATGAAGCAGTGAATGAGCTGCACACCATTCAGGACATGTTACGTTGGTCGGTCAGCCGATTCAGCGCGGCAAACATCTGGTACGGGCACGGTACTGATAACCCGTGGGACGAAGCGGTGCAGCTGGTGCTGCCGACCCTCTACCTGCCGCTGGATATCCCGGAAGATATGCGCAGCGCGCGCCTGACCTCCAGCGAGCGTCACCGTATCGTTGAGCGTGTGATCCGCCGCGTCAACGAGCGCATCCCGGTCGCCTACCTGACCAACAAGGCCTGGTTCTGCGGCCACGAATTCTATGTCGATGAGCGCGTGCTGGTGCCTCGTTCACCTATTGGCGAGCTCATTACCAGCCGCTTTGCTGGCATCATCAACCACCAGCCGCAGCACATTCTGGATATGTGCACCGGCAGCGGCTGCATCGCCATCGCCTGTGCCTATGAGTTTCCGGAAGCGGAAGTCGACGCCGTGGACATCTCTACCGAGGCGCTGGCCGTAGCCGAGCACAATATCGAAGAGCACGGCCTGATCCATAACGTGACGCCTATCCGCTCCGATCTGTTCCGCGACTTGCCCAAGGTGCAGTACGATCTGATCGTCACTAATCCGCCCTACGTGGATGAAGAGGATATGTCAGATCTGCCGAACGAGTATCGCCACGAGCCTGAGCTGGGCCTGGCCTCCGGCAGCGATGGCCTCAAGCTGACGCGCCGCATCCTGGCCTGTGCGCCGGACTATCTCACCGACGACGGCGTGCTGATTTGTGAAGTCGGCAACAGCATGGTACATCTGATAGAGCAGTACCCTGAGGTGCCCTTTACCTGGCTTGAGTTCGATAACGGCGGCGACGGCGTCTTTATGCTGACCAAAGCGCAGCTGCTGGCGGCCCGGGAGCACTTCAGCATCTACAAAGATTAATAAAACGATAACGCCAATTTAAATAAAGACAGTGGAGCCGTGATGGCAGGAAACAGTATTGGACAACTCTTTCGCGTGACCACCTTCGGGGAGTCACATGGCCTGGCGCTCGGCTGCATTGTCGACGGCGTACCACCGGGGATCGCCCTGAGCGAAGCCGATCTGCAGCACGATCTGGATCGCCGCCGTCCGGGCACCTCACGCTATACCACCCAGCGCCGCGAGCCGGATCGGGTGAAGATCCTCTCCGGCGTTTTTGAAGGGGTGACCACCGGCACCAGCATCGGCCTGCTGATTGAGAATACCGATCAGCGCTCGCAGGACTACAGCGCTATCAAAGACGTCTTTCGTCCTGGCCACGCGGACTACACCTACGAGCAGAAGTATGGTCTGCGCGACTACCGTGGCGGCGGCCGCTCCTCGGCCCGTGAAACGGCTATGCGCGTGGCGGCAGGGGCAATTGCCAAAAAATTCCTCGCGGAAAAATTGGGCATCACCGTTCGCGGCTGCCTGACCCAGATGGGCGATATCCCGCTGGAGATTAAAGCCTGGGACCAGGTTGAGCAGAACCCGTTTTTCTGCCCGGATCCAGACAAGATTGAAGCTCTTGATGAGCTGATGCGCGCCCTGAAAAAAGAGGGCGACTCCATCGGGGCGAAGATCACCGTGGTCGCCGACGGCGTGCCGCCGGGGCTGGGCGAGCCGGTGTTTGACCGTCTCGATGCCGATATTGCCCACGCGCTGATGAGCATCAACGCCGTGAAAGGCGTAGAGATTGGCGAAGGCTTTGCGTCGGTAGCCCTGCGCGGCAGCGAAAACCGGGACGAGATCACTCACGCAGGCTTTACCAGCAACCACGCGGGCGGCATTCTCGGTGGCATCAGCAGCGGCCAGCAGATTGTCGCCAATATTGCCCTGAAGCCGACCTCCAGCATTACCGTGCCGGGGAAAACCATCAACCGCAGCGGGGAAGAGGTGGAGATGATCACCAAAGGTCGTCACGATCCCTGCGTGGGCATTCGTGCTGTCCCGATTGCCGAAGCGATGCTGGCGATTGTCCTGATGGATCACTTCCTGCGCCAGCGGGCGCAAAATGCGGACGTAACGACAACGATCCCACGCTGGTAAACGATGAAAAAAACGCTCATTGCGCTGCTGGCGGTGCTCGCCAGCCATGCCACGCTTGCGGCGACGCCGTGGCAGAAAATCACCCATCCGATTGCCGGGAGCGCGCAGTCGGTGGGCGCGTTCTCCAACGGCTGTATCGTCGGCGCGAGCGCGCTGCCGATTCAGTCCGACACCTATCAGGTGATGCGCACCGATCAGCGCCGCTACTTTGGCCACCCCGACCTGGTGCAGTTTATTCAGCGCCTCAGCGGACGGGTACACAATCTCGGCCTCGGAACGGTGCTGATAGGGGACATGGGCATGCCCGCCGGTGGACGCTTTAATGGCGGTCACGCCAGCCACCAGACCGGGCTGGACGTCGATATCTTCTTACAGCTGCCAAAAACGCGCTGGAGCGCGGCGCAGCTGCTGAAGCCCCAGGCGCTGGATCTGGTCTCCCAGGACGGCAAGCATGTGGTCTCCTCCCTGTGGCAGCCGGAAATCAGCCAGCTGATTAAGCTGGCCGCGGAAGATAACGACGTGACGCGCATCTTTGTTAACCCGGCCATTAAGCAGCAGCTGTGCGAAGATGCAGGAACCGATCGCGACTGGCTGCGCAAGGTGCGTCCGTGGTTCCAGCACCGGGCGCATATGCACGTTCGCCTGCGCTGCCCGGCAGATAGCCTGGAGTGCGTCGATCAACCTCTGCCGCCGCCGGGTGACGGCTGTGGCGCGGAGCTGCAAAGCTGGTTTGAACCACCTAAACCTGCCTCAACGAAGCCTGAGAAGAAGACACCGCCGCCGTTGCCGCCTTCCTGCCAGGCGCTACTGGACGAGCATGTACTTTAATGGAAAATTTTAGCGATCTCTTTTTGGTCTCGCCGCTGCTGCTGGCAGTGCTGTTTTTCGTCGCTCTGCTGGCCGGATTTATTGATGCCCTGGCGGGTGGCGGCGGGTTGCTTACCGTCCCCGCGCTGCTGGCGGCAGGCATGACGCCGGCCCAGGCGCTGGCGACCAACAAGCTACAGGCCTGCGGCGGCTCCCTCTCGTCAACGATCTACTTTCTGCGCCGTGGCGTGGTAAAGCTCGGCGATCAGAAACTCAATATTCTCATGACCTTTATCGGTTCGACGACGGGGGCGCTGCTGGTACAGCATGTGCAGTCCGACATACTGCGTCAGATCTTGCCCATATTAGTCATCGGTATTGGCCTCTACTTTTTGCTGATGCCGAAGCTGGGTGAAGAGGATCGCCAGCGGCGTCTCTACGGCCTGCCGTTTGCGCTGGTCGCCGGAGGCTGCGTGGGCTTCTACGACGGCTTTTTCGGCCCCGGCGCAGGGTCATTCTATGCCCTGGCGTTTGTCACGCTCTGCGGCTACAACCTGGCGAAATCCACCGCGCACGCCAAGGTGCTTAACGCCACCTCGAATCTCGGCGGCCTACTGCTGTTTATCATCGGCGGCAAGGTGGTATGGGCCACCGGGTTTGTGATGCTTGCCGGGCAGTTTATCGGCGCACGCCTCGGCTCGCGGCTGGTGCTGAGCAAAGGGCAGAAGCTGATCCGCCCGATGATCGTTATCGTTTCGGCGGTGATGAGCGCCAAACTTCTTTTTGACAGTCACGGACAGGAGATCCTCCACTGGGTGGGGATACACGCATGAGCAGTACAACACACCGCTACGAGCAGCTGATTGAGATCTTCAACGGCTGTTTTGCCGATGATTTTAATACGCGCCTGGTGAAGGGCGACGACGAGCCTATCTATCTTCCGGCTGATGACGAGGTCGACTATCACCGCATCGTCTTCGCCCACGGTTTTTACGCCAGCGCGCTGCATGAGATTTCACACTGGTGCGTCGCCGGTAAGGCACGCCGGGAGCTGGTAGACTTCGGCTACTGGTACTGCCCGGACGGTCGTGATGCTGCCACCCAGGGGCAGTTTGAGGACGTTGAAGTAAAGCCGCAATCTTTCGAATGGCTCTTTTGCGTGGCGGCGGGCTTCCCGTTTAACGTCAGCTGCGACAACCTTGAAGGCGACGTTGAGCCGGATCGCATTGCCTTCCAGCGCCGGGTGCATGCCCAGGTGATGACCTGGCTGGAGCAGGGGATCCCCGAGCGTCCGGCCCGCTTTATCAAGGCATTACAGGATTATTATCACACGCCGTCTTTAACGGCAGACCAGTTCCCGTGGCCGAACGATCTCAACTAGCGCCACGGTTTTTTAAAGAGGAAAGAAGATGATCGCGGAATTTGAATCACGCATTCTGGCGTTAATTGATGACATGGTTGAGCACGCCAGTGACGATGAGCTTTTCGCCAGCGGTTACCTGAGCGGCCACCTGACGCTGGCCGTCGCCGTACTGGAAAACGGTGACGATCACTCCCCGGAGGCGGTGTACGCCCAGGTGACCTCCAGCCTCGAGCAGGCGATTCAGGGCGGCGAGCTCTCTCCGCGCGATCAGGTGCTGGTGCTGGAGATGTGGGAGAAGCTCTACCAGCAGGCTAAAGCCTAAGCTGCGCTCACGCCCGGCGGCGCAACGCTTGCCGGGCCTACAAATGGCACCGAGCCACCGTAGGCCGGGCAAACGCAGTGCCGCCCGGCGAAACCATCGTTAAATCTGAGCGCGCTTCACTGCTTTACCCTTCAACAGTTTTCTCACCCACAGACGATTAGGATTCAGCGCCGCCAGGGTCTCAGCCTCCAGCGGGATCGGCTCGTCGCTCATCTGCGCCGCGAGGATCTCAGCCGCCAGCGGCGCGCTGCACAGCCCGCGTGAACCCAGCGCGCCGAGCATATACAGCCCTGTATGCACCGGAGCAGAGATAGCGCTCTCCTGATGCTCGGACAACTCTGCATAGTTCGTCAAAATAGCCTCATAATCGGCGACGTTGCCAATCATAGGCAGATGATCGCGCGTGGCGCAGCGCACGCCGCAGCGAGCGGATTTGCCGCTGACGTCTACCTCTTTTGCCCACTCCGCCTCTGGGAAGCAGTCTATTAACCGCTGGCGGTTGTGCTGCTGATCCTCTTCGCTGTAGCTCGCCTCCTGCTGGCCGCGATGGTAGCTCGCGCCGATGCAGTGCTCGCCGTTAGCGGGATTCTGCGGCGTCAGGTAGCCGTCATAGCACAGCACCTGGCGCAGCGCCGACAGCCCAGGGCGGGCAGGGATATGGCTCACCTGGCCGCCGACAGCGTAGACCGGCAGGTTCTCTGTCTGGGTAAACTGATTTATGCGGTGACCGTTCGCCAGTACCACCGTCTGATGGCAGGCGCTTTCGCCTTGAGTAAACGTCAGTTGCCAGCCCGCCTCCGTGGCGGTGAGGGCGTTAACCTCGGATTGATAATACACGCGCAGGCCCTGAGAGACCGCCAGGGCCAGCGCGGCGGCGGTGAGCTGAGCAGGGCAGAGCCAGCCGCCTGCCGGGTACTGAATGCCGCCGCAGCCGGTATCCACCCCGGTAGTGGCCTTAACCGCCTCGGCATCCACCGCCACGGCCACTTCAGGAGGAAGCTCCAGGCTAAGCATCTGGGCAATCTTCTGCTGGCTCTTCTCGTCCCAGCCAAGCTGGGTGACGCCGCACCAGTCACGATCGAACTCAAGCGGCAGGGTATCGTAGAGCCTGCGGGCGAAGGTAAAGGCAGCGGGGAAAAAGCTGGCCAGGGCCGGGTCGTGGGCGCTCAGCAGCGGATAGAGCGCTCCCTGGCGATTGCCGGATGCGCCCTTAGCGGGTGCGTCATCGGCGCAGTAGAGCGTCACCTGCCAGCCCCGGCGCAGCAGGGAGAGTGAGAGCAGGGCGCTGGCGATGCCGCCGCCGACAATCGCCACCTCCTGACCTGCCGCTGGGGTACGGGCAAACCACGGCGTGCGTGACGGGACGCTGAGCGTCTGCTGCATCTCGCCGGTCAGCATCTCACGCTTGCGGCCAAACCCTTTCCTTTTTTGCATAGTGAAGCCCGCCTCCTGCAACCCCCGGCGGACAAATCCGGCGGAGGTAAAGGTCGCGAGCGTGCCACCGGGGCGCGCCAGGCGGGCCAGGGCGCTGAACAGCGTCGGCGTCCACATATCCGGGTTTTTCGCCGGAGCGAAGCCGTCGAGAAACCAGGCGTCAACCTTCTGGTTGAGGGAATCATCCAGCGCGTCGGTTAAGCTATTAATATCGCCAAACCAGAGATCGAGCGTGATGCGCCCGTCCGCCAGCAGCAGACGATGGCAGCCCGGCATGGCGTGGGGCCACTGGGCCTGGAGCTGTTCAGCCCAGGGGGCCAGCTCGGGCCAGTGCCGGTGCGCCAGGACGAGATCCGCCGCTTTCAGCGGGAATTTTTCAAAACTGATGAAATGTAATCTTTGCAGCGTAGCCTGCGGGTGGGCGAGCAAAAAATCATCAAACGCCTGCCACAGCGTGAGAAAGTTTAGTCCGGTGCCGAAGCCGCTCTCGGCAACGATAAACAGCGAGCGCGGATGCAGCGGAAAACGGCTGCTGAGCTGGTTGCCCTCGAGGAAAACATGGCGGGTCTCCTCCAGTCCATTATCATTAGAGAAATAGACGTCGTCGAAATCTCGGGAAACAGGTGTACCCTCAGCGTTGAATTCGAGGTTGGCAGATTGTATAGCGGTTTGTTTCACGTAAGTTACTCGCGTGGCAGGCAGTGGCACGATCTTAACGATGTCGGCCCGTTGGCGCAAATTTCTCCAGAAATTGGCTGATCGGACTTGTTCGGCGTACAACTGTACGCTATCTTGCGAATCGAATCTTATAATAGTGCGACTTACAGAGGTATTGAATGAAACGTGCAGTGATTACTGGCCTGGGCATCGTTTCCAGCATCGGTAATAACCAGCAGGAAGTCCTCGCATCTCTGCGTGAAGGGCGCTCAGGGATCACTTTCTCCCAGGAATTTCACGATTCCGGTATGCGCAGCCACGTCTGGGGTAATGTAAAACTGGACACCACGGGCATGATTGACCGCAAAGTGGTGCGTTTCATGAACGATGCCGCCATCTACGCCTTCCTCTCTATGCAGGAGGCCATCGCTGATGCTGGCCTGAGCGAAGAGGTTTACCAGAATAATCCACGCGTGGGCCTGATTGCCGGCTCCGGCGGCTCCTCCAAAGCGCAGGTCTTCGGTGCGGACGCCATGCGTAGCCCGCGCGGCCTGAAAGCGGTTGGCCCGTACGTGGTGACCAAAGCGATGGGCTCGGCGGTCTCCGCCTGCCTCGCCACGCCGTTCAAAATCCACGGCGTAAACTACTCTATCAGCTCCGCCTGTGCGACCTCTGCACACTGTATCGGTAACGCGGTTGAGCAGATCCAGCTGGGCAAACAGGATATCGTCTTTGCCGGCGGCGGCGAAGAGCTGGGCTGGGAAATGGCCTGTGAGTTCGACGCGATGGGCGCGCTCTCGACCAAGTACAACGACGAGCCGGCGAAAGCCTCCCGTACCTACGATGCAAACCGTGACGGTTTCGTTATCGCAGGCGGCGGCGGTATGGTCGTGGTGGAAGAGCTGGAGCACGCTCTGGCACGCGGCGCGAAAATCTACGCTGAGATCGTGGGCTACGGCGCCACCTCCGACGGTGCTGACATGGTGGCTCCGTCTGGTGAAGGTGCCGTGCGCTGCATGCAGATGGCGATGCACGGTCTGGACACCCCGATCGACTACCTCAACTCCCACGGCACCTCTACGCCGGTAGGCGACGTGAAAGAGCTGGGTGCGATCCGTGAAGTCTTCGGTGACAACAGCCCGGCTATCTCTGCCACCAAAGCCATGACCGGCCACTCGCTGGGCGCGGCAGGTGTGCAGGAAGCGATCTACTCTCTGCTGATGCTGGAGCACGGTTTTATTGCCCCGAGCATCAACATCGAAGAGATGGACGAGAAAGCAGAAGGCCTGAACATCGTCACCGAGACCACCGAGCGTGAGCTGAACACCGTGATGTCCAACAGCTTCGGCTTTGGCGGCACCAACGCCACCCTCGTGATGCGCAAGCTGAACAAATAGTTGCCCTCCGGCAAAATAAAAAGGAGCCTGCAGGCTCCTTTTTTTATGGCTAACGGTCCTGGTTCCAGCAAGGTTGGCTCCGTAGGCCGTGCAAGCTTGCACCGCCCGGCGTTGATGTCGCTATGTCGGGTGGCGGCTTACGCCTTACCCGACCTACTTATAAGGACAGAGCCACGGGCAATTATGTGACATGGGTCCGGCAATCTGCCGCATCGGTTGCTATCCTCCAGTAGATTCCAACGAAGAGGAGGGTACAGATGCCTGGATTTAAAGCAGATTTTCTCTGGGGCGGGGCGGTCGCCGCGCATCAGCTTGAGGGTGGCTGGCAGGAGGGGGGCAAAGGGGTCAGCGTTGCCGACGTGATGACCGCCGGAAGACACGGCGTGCCGCGGGAGATTACCGAAGGCGTGATCGAGGGGAAATACTACCCCAACCATGAAGGCATCGACTTTTACCATCGCTACCCGCAGGACATTAAGCTGTTTGCGGAGATGGGCTTTAAATGCTTCCGTACCTCCATCGCCTGGACACGCATCTTCCCTCGCGGCGACGAGCTGGAGCCGAACGAAGCCGGGCTGCAGTTCTATGACGATCTCTTCGACGAGTGCCTGAAGTACAACATCGAACCCGTTATTACCCTCTCGCACTTTGAGATGCCGTACCACCTGGTGACCGAATACGGCGGCTGGCGCAACCGCCAGACGATCGCGTTCTTTGTCCGCTTTGCCAAAGCCGTTTTCACTCGTTACCAGAAGAAAGTGAAGTACTGGATGACCTTTAACGAGATCAACAACCAGGCCAACTTCAACGAGGACTTTGCGCCGTTCACTAACTCGGGGCTGCACTATAAGCCGGGCGAGGATCGCGAGAAGATCATGTACCAGGCGGCGCACTATGAGCTGGTGGCCAGCGCGCTGGCGGTGGAGGCCGGGCACGCTATCAATCCCGATTTCCAGATTGGCTGCATGATCGCCATGTGTCCGGTCTATCCGCTGACCTGCGATCCCAACGACATGATGATGTCAGTCAACGCCATGCATCGCCGCTACTGGTTTGCCGACGTGCACGTCCGGGGCGCCTACCCGAAACACACCCTGAACTACTTTGCGCGGAAAGCGTTCAACCTCGATATAACCGAGGAGGATCTGCGTATCCTGCAGCGCGGCTGCGTCGACTACATTGGCTTTAGCTACTACATGTCATTTGCCACCAAAGCCACCGAGGATAACCCCCGCCTCGACTATGACGAAACCAAAAGCCTGGTCACTAATCCGTGGGTAAAAGCCTCTGACTGGGGCTGGCAGATCGATCCGGTGGGGTTACGCTACTCACTGAACTACTTCTACGATCTCTACCAGCTGCCGCTGTTTATTGTTGAGAACGGCTTTGGCGCCATCGATAAGCTGGAGGCGGACGGCACGGTGGACGACAGCTATCGCATCGCCTACCTGAGCGACCATATTCGTGAAATGAAGAAGGCGGTAGAGGAAGACGGCGTCGATCTGATGGGCTATACGCCGTGGGGCTGCATCGATCTTGTCTCGGCAGGCACCGGCGAGATGAAAAAGCGCTACGGCTTTATCTATGTCGATAAGGACAATGAAGGTAAAGGCACGCTGGCGCGCAGCAAGAAAAAGTCGTTCGACTGGTACAAAGAGGTGATCAGCAGCAACGGCGAGAACCTGTAGCGGGACAAGCCAGTCAGCGGCTGCGCTGACTGGCATCACATGACGATCAGGGGATAATGCGCTCGCTCTTCAGCCGATCGAATAGGCCGGTAAAGGCGTCCAGCGTGCTGCGATAGCCGATAAATCCGGCCTTGCGGCTTTTACTCATGTCGGTAAAAGCCTCCATCGGACGGCCCAGGTCGGCATCGGTATGCCACCAGGAGACCAGCTTGTTGATGTCCGCCTCACGCAGCTGATGGTGCGCGGCAATCGTCCGCCAGGCGGCCTCGGCCTCCAGCATCCGGCCCTCCAGGGGCATCATCTTCTCAGGGTAGGGCGCGGCCTCAATACCAAAATACGCGGCGAGGCGCGGCCACAGCCACTTCCAGCGGAACACGTCCCCGTTAACGGCGTTGAAGTCCTGGTTTGCCGCCGTCGGGCTGGTGGCTGCCCACTCCAGCTGCTCGGCCAGCAGGCCAGCATCGGTGACGTCCGACACGCCGTTCCACTGTTCGGGGGAGCCAGGGAAGATAAACGGCCAGCCTTTCTCCCGGCACAGGGTGGCGTAGACTGCCAGCGTCTGGCCCATGTTCATGGCATTGCCCAGCGCATAGCCGACAATGGTATGTGGACGATGCACGCTCCAGCGGTAGCCATACTTCTCTGCTCCGGCAAAAAGCTCATCTTCCTGGGCATAGTAGAAGTTCTCCACCGGCTGGCGACCCTGCTCTTCGCGGAAGGGGGTCACCGGTACTGTGCCTTTACCATAGGCTTCAAACGGGCCAAGGTAGTGCTTAAGCCCGGTGACCAGCGCCACGTGCGCGCCATGTAGACGATTACCCAGCGCCTCAATGACGTTTTTCACCATCGCGCCGTTTACGCGGATATTCTCTTTCTCGCTCTCCTGACGCGCCCAGACGCTAAAGAAGAGCGCATCGGGTTTGACCGACTTTAGCGCCTCGCTGACCGCCGCCGCATCGGTCAGATCCGCCGTCAGGCTGGTACAGCCCGCCAGTACCTCACCGCGTCCGCGTGACAGGCCGGTGACCTCCCAGCCCTCTTCCAGCAGTTTCTCTGCCAGGGCGCGACCAATTACGCCGCTGATTCCGACTATCAATGCTTTTTTGCGCATCGCTCTCTCCTCTTGATGGGCCAAATCAAAAGCCTAATAGAGAATTGCGTTGTTATCCCGGTTATCTGCGCCAGGCGCGCGTTAAATCACCAGCCAGATAAGCACCAGCACGACCAGCAGGGCGATAGCAATCAGGCCTGGGCGGGCGGAGAGCGAGCGGAACGATTCCATCACCGGCGCGAACAGCGGGCTATAGATCGGCTGGATATTACGCGGCTCCAGCAGCGCTTCGTTGCGTTCGGCACGGCGCAGGAAGATGTAGTTAAGCAGATCCTGCACCTGGGCGGTGGTCAGCACCGTCTGCGGCGTCACCTGCCAGGTCTGCTGGGCATAATCCTGCATGCCCTGCCATTCGCGCGCGTCGAGCGGCTGCTTCAGAGCCGACTGCACCGTATGCAGGGTCGGTGCAGCCTGGGTGCTTAGCGTCTGGCGCGCCTGTAGCCAGGTGAGCAGGTGAGCAAACTGTTTGGCCGGGATCGGCTCGCCGGTCTTCGCGCCGGAAAGCTCAATCATCGACTGCCAGATAAGCTTGCTGGACTCACCCGTGGCGGCAGCCAGCTTGGTAACCGCCTGGTTGAGCGTATTATGCTCGGCAGGCAGCATCGGGCGATCGGTGGCCGGACGCTGCTGCGGCTGGGGGATCGCCAGCTCGCCTTTCTGCAGCATCACCAGCACGGTTTTAAGCTGCTCGGGAGAGAGCTGGCTGAGTGCCGTCTGGCCAAACTGATGACGGATAAAGTCGCTCACCGCCTGGCGATTGTTGCCCTGGCCCAGCAGCTCGGTGAGCTGGGAAAGCACCTGGCGGTTGGCGTTATTCTGGACGGCACTCTCCAGGCGCTGAGTCAGGCTCTGCTCGGCGGCAGGGAAGTGTCGGGAGAGCAGCGGTGCGTCGTTTTTTAAACCCAGATCGTGCTTCACCCCGGCCCAGACTTCGGCGCTCTGCTGCTGCGTCAGGGCCACCAGACGGGTAATCAGCCTCTCCAGCACCGTGCGCTGCTGGGTGGAGAGGGGCTGGTCGCCTGCGGCTGTGGTGGAGGTGGTCGGCTCTTGCCCGGGAGGGCGCGCCGGCGCACCCTGAATGGGTTGCATCATCTCTGTCCTTATCTCTTACGTATGCGGCTCGCGTAACGGTCTGCGGCAATGTCGGTATGCCTGGCGGCGAGATTATGGCACACTTGCGCCGTTATCTCCCGTTCTCATACAGGTACCGTAACGTGAAAATCCTCGTTGATGAAAATATGCCTTACGCCCGCGAACTTTTTAGCCGTCTGGGCGAGGTCAAACCCGTTCCCGGCCGCCCGATCCCGGTAGAGGCGCTGGCTGATGCGCAGGCATTGATGGTGCGCTCCGTCACCAAGGTGAATGCATCGCTGCTCAGCGGGACCGCCGTTAAGTTTGTCGGTACGGCCACCGCCGGAACCGATCATGTCGATCAGCAGTGGCTGGGCGAGGCGGGGATTGGCTTCTCTGCTGCACCGGGCTGCAACGCGATTGCGGTAGTGGAGTACGTCTTTTCCGCCCTGTTGATGCTGGCCGAGCGCGACGGCTTTACGCTGAAAGATCGCACCGTGGGCATCGTTGGCGTGGGCAACGTTGGGGCGCGCTTACAGGCGCGGCTGGAGGCATGGGGCGTGCGCACTCTGTTGTGCGATCCGCCGCGTGCCGATCGAGGCGATGCGGGGGATTTCCGTCCGCTGGAGGAGCTGGTCCGCGAAGCCGACATCCTGACCTTCCACACGCCGCTGTTCAAGGAGGGGCCGTATAAAACGCTGCACCTCGCCGACGAGGCGCTAATCAGCGCCCTGAAGCCGGGGGCGATCCTGATCAACGCCTGCCGGGGCAGGGTGGTGGATAACGCCGCACTGCTCGCGCGTCTCGAGGCCGGGCAGGATCTCAGCGTGGTGCTGGACGTGTGGGAGCCGGAGCCGGATCTCAGCGTCGAGCTACTTAAGCGTGTCGATATTGGCACACCACACATTGCTGGCTACACCCTCGAGGGTAAAGCGCGTGGTACTACCCAGGTCTTCGAGGCCTTCAGCGCCTTTATCGGCCACCGCCAGCAGGTGGCTCTCGATACCCTGCTGCCCGCGCCGGAGTTTGGCCGCCTTACCCTGCACGGTCCTCTCGATCAGCCAACGCTGAAAAGAGTGGCCCATTTGGTGTATGATGTGCGCCGCGACGATGCACCCCTGCGTAAAGTGGCGGGCATCCCGGGTGAATTTGATAAGCTGCGCAAAAACTATCTTGAGCGCCGAGAGTGGTCATCGCTCTATATTCAGTGCGACGACGCCGAGGCGGCAAGCCTGCTGCACAAGCTCGGTTTTAACGCCGTCTATCACCCGACGCACTAAACTTATTCTCTTTCGCTCTCCGCCATGCTGCGGGGAGCGTATTGCTATTGTCTGGAGTAAACCACCATGTCAGAAGGCTGGAACATTGCCATCCTGGGCGCGACCGGCGCTGTCGGCGAAGCCCTGCTCGAAACGCTTGCTGAGCGTCAGTTCCCGGTGGGCGATCTGTATGCGCTGGCCCGTCAGGAGAGCGCGGGTAAAGACCTGCGCTACGCCGGTAAAACTGTCTATGTTCAGGACGCCGCCGAGTTTGACTGGACGCAGGCGCAGCTGGCCTTCTTCGTGGCCGGCGCCGAGGCATCAGCCACCTATATTGACGAGGCGACTAACGCTGGCTGCCTGGTGATCGACGCCAGCGGCCTCTTTGCGCTGGAGCCGGACGTGCCGCTGGTCGTACCGGACGTAAACCCGTTTGTGCTGGCCGACTACCGCAACCGCAACGTCATTGCCGTCGCGGACAGCCTCACCAGCCAGCTGCTGACCGCGCTAAAGCCGTTGATCGAGGAGGGTGGCCTGTCGCGCATCTCCGTAACTAACCTGCTGTCGGTCTCTGCGCAGGGTAAGGCGGCGGTGGACGCGCTGGCCGGCCAGAGCGCTAAGCTGCTCAACGGCATCCCCGTTGACGAAGAGGACTATTTTGGCCGCCAGCTGGCGTTCAACATGCTGCCGCTGCGCGTTGATGGCGAAGGCAGCGTGCCTGACGAGCGCCGCGTTGTCGATCAGGTACGCAAGGTGCTGCAGGACGAGGGGCTGATGATCTCCGTCAGCAGCGTCCAGTCACCGGTCTTCTACGGCCACGCGCAGATGGTGAACTTTGAAGCCCTGCGTCCGCTGGCGGCGGAAGAGGCACGCGACGCCTTTGCCCGTGGCGAAGATATCGTCCTCTCCGAGGCCGGTGAATTTCCGACCCAGGTGGGGGATGCCTCTGGCAACGCCCAGCTCTCCGTCGGCTGCGTGCGTAACGACTACGGCATGCCGGAGCAGATCCAGTTCTGGTCAGTCGCCGACAACGTGCGCTTCGGCGGCGCGCTGATGGCGGTGAAGATCGCCGAGAAGCTGGTCCAGGAGTATCTCTACTGATGTCAGAAGTGCAGGAGAAGCCGGTCTATCGGATCGCGCTGGGCATTGAGTACGACGGCAGCAAATATTACGGCTGGCAGCGGCAGAACGAAGTCCGCAGCGTGCAGGAGAAGCTGGAGAAGGCGCTCTCGCAGGTGGCGAACGAGCCGATCTCGGTCTTCTGCGCGGGTCGCACCGATGCAGGCGTGCACGGCACGGGGCAGGTGGTGCACTTCGAGACCACCGCCCTGCGTAAAGAGGCCGCCTGGACGCTGGGCGTAAATGCGAATTTACCTGGTGACATTGCAGTGCGCTGGGTGAAAGATGTGCCCGATGATTTTCATGCCCGTTTTAGCGCCACGGCTCGCCGTTACCGCTACGTCATTTACAATCATCGGTTGCGTCCGGCGGTGCTTGGCCAGGGCGTAACGCACTACCATCAGCCGCTGGACGCCGAGCGGATGCACCGCGCGGCCCAGTGTCTGATTGGCGAGAATGACTTTACCTCGTTCCGGGCGGTGCAGTGCCAGTCGCGCACGCCGTGGCGTAACGTGATGCACATTAACGTTACCCGTTACGGTGCATATGTGGTGGTCGATATCAAAGCCAATGCCTTTGTACATCATATGGTCAGGAATATTGTCGGCAGCCTGATGGAAGTAGGCAGCCACAACCAGCCGGAGAGCTGGATAGCAGAGCTGCTGGCGGCAAAGGATCGTCGGCTTGCAGCGGCAACGGCAAAAGCGGAAGGGCTGTACCTGGTGGCGGTGGACTATCCCGCCAGGTTTGAGCTGCCCGTATTGCCA
The DNA here is from genome assembly GCA_002918705.1 of Escherichia sp. ESNIH1. Taxonomy (GTDB): domain Bacteria; phylum Pseudomonadota; class Gammaproteobacteria; order Enterobacterales; family Enterobacteriaceae; genus Pseudescherichia. The sequence goes on from PQKR01000002.1 coordinate 209,998, forward strand.
ATGGGTCCGCTGTTTTTAGCGGACTAAATGCAGACAGACAAAGGCTAATGACATGGATTTTATCTACTTTCTGATCGACTTTATCCTGCACATCGATGTGCACCTGGCGGAGCTGGTGGCCGAATACGGTATCTGGATCTACGCTATTCTGTTCCTGATTTTATTCTGTGAAACCGGGCTGGTGGTGACGCCGTTCCTGCCGGGCGACTCGCTGCTGTTTGTGGCCGGGGCGCTCTCCGCGCTGCCGAGCAACGATCTCAATGTGCATGTCATGGTGATGTTGATGATTGTCGCGGCGATCCTTGGCGATGCGGTGAACTACACCATTGGCCGTCTGTTTGGCGACCGGCTCTTCAGTAATCCCAACTCCAGAATCTTCCGTCGCAGCTACCTCGATAAGACCCATGCGTTTTACGACAGGCACGGCGGCAAGACCATCATTTTGGCGCGATTTGTGCCGATCGTCAGAACATTTGCGCCATTTGTGGCGGGAATGGGCCATATGTCCTATCGTCATTTTGCGGCCTACAACGTCATCGGCGCGCTGCTATGGGTATTGCTGTTCACCTATGCAGGCTACCTGTTTGGCGATCTGCCGGTGGTGCAGGAGAATTTGAAGCTGATGATCGTGGCGATTATCGTGCTCTCTATCCTGCCAGGCGTGGTCGAAATTATTCGTCATCGACGGGCGGCATCGCGACAGGCAAAATAGGAACCCGGCAACGGTTCGACCACTTTTTTGTCCCAAGTTGCCGACTGTTATGTTTTAATGTGCACCATTTATGGGCTACCAGGTTCATGCAGAAAGGTTATCAATGAGCTGGATTGAACGAATTAAGAGCAATATTACCCCCACCCGCAAGGCAAGCATCCCTGAGGGCGTGTGGACCAAATGTGACAGCTGCGGTCAGGTGCTTTACCGTGCCGAACTGGAGCGTAACCTTGAGGTCTGCCCGAAATGTGACCACCACATGCGTATGTCAGCGCGTAATCGCCTGCATAGCCTGCTGGACGAAGGGTCAATGGTGGAGCTGGGTAGCGAGCTTGAGCCGAAAGATGTGCTGAAGTTCCGCGACTCGAAGAAATACAAAGATCGCCTGGCGACGGCTCAGAAAGAGACCGGTGAGAAAGACGCGCTGGTAGTAATGAAAGGCACCCTGCACGAGATGCCCGTTGTGGCAGCCGCCTTTGAGTTTGCCTTTATGGGCGGCTCTATGGGCTCGGTCGTGGGGGCGCGTTTTGTGCGTGCCGTTGAGCAGGCGCTGGAAGACAACTGCCCGCTGATCTGCTTCTCCGCCTCCGGCGGGGCGCGTATGCAGGAAGCGCTGATGTCCCTGATGCAGATGGCGAAAACCTCTGCTGCGCTGGCGAAAATGCAGGAGCGCGGTCTGCCGTATATCTCTGTGCTGACCGACCCGACTATGGGTGGCGTCTCTGCAAGCTTTGCGATGCTGGGCGATCTCAATATCGCCGAGCCGAAAGCGCTAATCGGCTTTGCTGGCCCGCGCGTTATTGAGCAGACCGTGCGTGAGAAACTGCCGCCGGGCTTCCAACGCAGTGAGTTTCTGATCGAAAAAGGCGCGATCGATATGATCGTGCGTCGTCCAGAGCTGCGCCTGAAGCTGGCGAGCATTCTGGCGAAGCTGATGAACCAGCCTGCACCTAACCCGGATGCGCCGCGTGAAAGCGTGGTGGTACCGCCGGTACCGGATCAGGAAGGCGGAGTCTGATAAACCAGGGCAGGGCCAGCCGGCTCTGCCTTTTTTCTTTTCACACTGGCAGCAATCCCCGGGCACTATGGAAACGAAAAGCACTCCTCAAGCCACGTCGCCCCTGGCCACGTGGCTTTCTTATCTGGAAAACCTGCACGGTAAAACCATCGATATGGGTCTTGAGCGCGTCAGCCAGGTCGCCGCCGCGCTGGATGTTTTGAAGCCCGCACCTTTTGTCTTTACCGTGGCAGGCACCAACGGCAAAGGCACCACCTGCCGCACGCTGGAGTCGATTCTGCTGGCGGCAGGCTACCGGGTTGGCGTCTACAGTTCACCTCATCTGGTGCGCTATACCGAGCGCGTGCGCGTGCAGGGCGGCGAGTTGCCCGAGCTGGAGCATACCCGCTCGTTTGCCGCCATTGAAGCTGCCCGTGGCGAGACCTCGCTCACCTACTTTGAGTACGGCACGCTGTCGGCGCTGTGGCTGTTTAAGCAGGCCGCGCTGGACGTGGTGATCCTTGAAGTGGGGCTGGGCGGACGTCTGGATGCCACCAACATGGTGGATGCCGACGTGGCGGTGGTCACCAGCATCGCCCTCGACCACACCGACTGGCTGGGGCCGGATCGCGAAAGCATTGGCCGGGAAAAAGCCGGGATCTTTCGCGGCGGCAAACCTGCCGTGGTGGGGGAACCGGATATGCCGCATACCATTGCCGAGGTGGCGGCGGAGAAGGGGGCGGATCTGCTGCGCCGCGGGGTCGACTGGCGTTATGCGGTAGCGGATAATAGCTGGACATTTCAGGATGCCGCGGGCGAGCTACGCGCACTGCCGCTGCCTCAGGTTCCGCAGCCGAACGCGGCGACCGCGCTGGCAGCGCTGCGGGCCAGCGGACTGACGGTGAGCGAGCAGGCGATCCGCGACGGTATCGCCGGGGCGATCCTGCCGGGCCGTTTTCAGACGGTGAGCGAGTCGCCAAGAGTGATCCTCGACGTGGCGCATAACCCGCACGCGGCGGCTTACCTCGCCGAGCGGCTTGCGGCGCTGCCGACCCGCGGGCGCGTGCTGGCGGTAGTCGGCATGCTGCACGATAAAGACATCGGCGGCACGCTGGCCTGTCTGGAGCGCTGCGTCGATAGCTGGTATTGTGCCCCTCTGGAGGGGCCGCGCGGCGCGACGGCGGAGCAGCTGCTGGCTCATCTGAAAGGCGGGGCTGCGTTTGCTGACGTTGAGCAGGCGTGGCACGCGGCGATGGCGGATGCCAGACCTGAAGATACCGTGCTGGTGTGTGGTTCATTCCACACGGTAGCACATGTCATGGAAGCGATGGACGCGGGGAGAGCAGGTGGCAAGTAAGTTTCAGAACCGTTTAATGGGAACCATTGTGCTGGTGGCGCTGGGGGTGATTATCCTGCCAGGGCTGCTTGACGGGCAGAAAAAACACTATCAGGACGAGTTTGCGGCGATCCCACTGGTGCCGAAGCCGGGCGATCGCGATGAACCGGACATGATGCCGGCGGCAACGCAGGCGCTGCCGGCCCAGCCGCCGGAGGGGGCTGCGGAAGAGGTGCGTGCGGGAGACGCCGCCGCGCCGTCGCTGGAGACGTCCCGCCAGGCGCTTGAAGGTAGCGCGCTGGAGGCGGAGCAGTATCCGGTAGAGACGCCGAAAGCAAAGCCGGTCGAAAAGGCGCCGTCTAAGCCGCAGCCGCAGCCGCAGCCGCAGCGTGACCGGGCCAGCGAGCAGCTGGCGGCCGCGAACGACGCGCCGGTAGCCCCGCCCAAACCGGCGGCAGAGGAGAAACCTGCGCCAACCGGTAAAGCCTGGGTTGTCCAGCTTGGGGCATTGAAAAATGCCGATAAAGTTACCGAGATCGTTGGCAAGCTGCGTGGGGCAGGGTATCGCGTTTACACTATTCCAAATACGCCGGTACAGGGTAAAATAACCCGCATTCTGGTCGGCCCGGACGCCTCCAGAGACAAGCTAAAAGGATCGCTCGGGGAGCTAAAACAGCTCTCGGGGTTAAGCGGCGTGGTGATGAACTACAGCGCAAACTGATCCTTCAGCAGGTTAAAAAAAGAGCGACCGGCAGGCCCGCAGAGGCAAAAGGTCTGATGGCGTTGAATATTTTTTCAGCGCCATTTTTATTTTCGCGCGGCACGGAAATCGCTACGCAAACGTTTTCTTTTTCTGTTAGAATGCGCCCCGAACTGGACGACAGGGCGTAAAATCATGGGACACATATGGTCTGGATTGATTACGCCATCATCGCGGTAATAGGTTTTTCCTGTCTGGTTAGCCTGATCCGTGGCTTTGTTCGTGAAGCGTTATCGCTGGTGACATGGGGTTGTGCTTTCTTTGTTGCCAGTCATTACTACACTTACCTGTCTGTTTGGTTCACGGGCTTTGAAGACGCACTGGTGCGGAACGGGATTGCTATCGCAGTACTGTTTATCGCAACGCTGATTGTCGGCGCGATTGTTAACTACATTTTCGGCGCGCTGGTGGATAAAACCGGCCTGTCGGGAACCGACAGGGTGTTGGGGATTTGCTTCGGTGCGCTACGTGGAGCGCTGATCGTCGCCGCAATCCTGTTCTTTCTCGATACCTTTACCGGGTTCTCGAAAAGCGATGACTGGCAGCGTTCGCAGCTGATCCCGCAGTTCAGTGTTATCATCAGGTGGTTCTTTGACTATCTGCAAAGCTCGTCTAGTTTTTTGCCCAGGGCGTAAGCCCTGCGATGTGGCCTAGCGAGGAAAAGACGTATGTGCGGTATTGTCGGTATCGCCGGTGTTTTGCCGGTAAACCAGTCGATTTATGACGCGTTAACGGTGCTTCAGCACCGTGGTCAAGATGCCGCAGGCATCATCACTATCGATGAAAACAACTGCTTCCGTTTACGTAAAGCGAACGGGATGGTTAGCGATGTATTTGAAGCCCGCCACATGCAGCGCCTCCAGGGGCATATGGGTATTGGCCATGTGCGCTACCCCACGGCCGGCAGCTCCAGCGCGTCTGAAGCCCAGCCCTTCTACGTCAACTCGCCGTATGGTATTACGCTTGCCCACAACGGCAACCTGACCAACGCTCACGAGCTGCGTAAGAAGCTGTTCCAGGAGAAGCGTCGCCACATCAACACCACCTCCGACTCTGAAATTCTGCTCAATATTTTCGCCAGCGAGCTGGATAATTTCCGCCACTACCCTTTAGAGGCGGATAACATTTTTGCCGCTATCGCCGCGACCAACCGCCAGATCCGCGGCGCGTACGCCTGCATCGCGATGATTATCGGCCACGGTATGGTTGGCTTCCGCGATCCCAACGGCATTCGCCCGCTGGTGCTGGGCAAGCGTGACATCGGCGACGGCCGTACCGAGTACATGATGGCCTCCGAGAGCGTGGCGCTGGATACGCTGGGCTTTGAGTTTCTGCGTGACGTCGCCCCGGGTGAAGCGGTCTACATCACCGAGAAGGGCCAGCTCTCTACCCGCCAGTGTGCCGACAATCCGGTCAGCAACCCGTGCCTGTTTGAGTACGTCTACTTTGCCCGTCCGGACTCCTTTATCGACAAAATCTCCGTCTACAGCGCCCGCGTCAATATGGGTAAAAAGCTGGGCGCGAAGATTGCCCGCGAGTGGGAAGATCTCGACATTGACGTGGTGATCCCGATCCCGGAGACCTCCTGCGATATCGCGCTGGAGATCGCCCATATTCTGGATAAACCCTACCGTCAGGGCTTCGTGAAGAACCGCTACGTTGGCCGCACCTTTATCATGCCGGGTCAGCAGCTGCGTCGTAAATCCGTACGCCGCAAGCTCAACGCTAACCGCGCCGAGTTCCGCGACAAGAACGTGCTGCTGGTGGATGACTCCATCGTGCGCGGCACCACCTCGGAGCAGATCATCGAGATGGCACGCGAAGCCGGGGCGAAGAAGGTCTACCTCGCCTCTGCGGCCCCGGAGATCCGCTTCCCGAACGTCTACGGTATCGATATGCCGACCGCGAACGAGCTGATCGCCCACGGGCGTGAAGTGGACGAGATCCGCCAGATCATCGGCGCTGACGGCCTGATCTTCCAGGACCTCAACGATCTCATCGATGCCGTGCGCGCCGAGAATCCGGATATCCAGCAGTTCGAGTGCTCGGTGTTCAACGGGATCTACGTGACCAAAGACGTAAACCAGCAGTATCTCGACTATCTCGACTCCCTGCGCAATGACGATGTCAAAGCCGTGCAGATGCAAAACGATCTCGAAAGCTTAGAGATGCATAACGAGGGTTAACTCTCTCTCGCGCCCTGCGTTCGCAGGGCGCTTCAACGTTGCAACGCCCGCCATAATCCGGCAAAGTCCTCTCACGTAAGTAAAAGGACAGGAATATGAAACGACTGATTATTGGCATCTCAGGGGCTAGCGGGGCCATCTACGGCGTGCGTCTGCTGCAGGTGCTGCGGGACGTGGCTGAGGTAGAAACCCATCTGGTGATGAGCAACGCCGCCCGTCAGACGCTGGCGCTGGAGACCGACCTCTCCCTGCGTGACGTGCAGGCGCTGGCCGACGTGGTGCATGACGCGCGTGATATCGCCGCCAGCATCTCCTCTGGCTCGTTTAAGACCGCTGGCATGGTGATCCTTCCCTGTTCAATCAAGACGCTTTCCGGCATCGTTCACAGCTATACCGACAGCCTGCTGACCCGCGCGGCGGATGTGGTGCTGAAGGAGCGCCGCCCGCTGGTGCTCTGCGTGCGCGAGACGCCCCTGCACCTCGGTCACCTTCGTCTGATGACTCAGGCTGCGGAGCTGGGCGCGGCGATCATGCCCCCGGTCCCGGCCTTCTATCACCGTCCGCAGACCCTTGATGACATCATCAACCAGACGGTCAATCGCGTGATCGATCAGTTCGACATTGACCTGCCGGAAGATCTCTTTACCCGCTGGCAGGGACCCGCTGCGTCAAAATAGTGCATCATGCCTGGATTGCCCTGTTTCAGGGCAAATCTGCAAGCGCGATCATATCCTCGACATTTAACTGCTGTTTTCAGTTTGTAACGCTGCGGTTCATTTAGCAGACCTGCTATCTTTCACCCTAACGGTAATGCTGCAACGTTTTATTAACATTCATTAGAGCGATTACTGTTCGCCATGAGAAAGTGGCATGAGACGTGCAAGCATCAGCGGGCAACGCAACACAACGTTATACAACAACAACACGCAATAGATAATAAAATCAGAAACTCGAGGGTAATGTATGAAGAAGACGGCTGTAGCTCTCTCTTTACTGCTGGGACTCTCCAGCGCCGCCAGCGTTTACGCTGCGCTTCCCCAGACCGTGCGCATTGGTACGGATGCGACCTATGCGCCATTCTCGTCTAAAGACGCGAAGGGTGAGTTTGTCGGCTTTGATATCGACCTTGGTAACGAGATGTGCAAACGTATCCAGGTTAAGTGCACCTGGGTAGGCAGCGATTTTGACGCGCTGATCCCCTCTCTGAAAGCCAAGAAAATTGATGCCATTATCTCTTCTCTCTCCATTACCGAAAAACGTCAGCAGGAGATCGCCTTCTCCGACAAGCTCTACGCGGCGGATTCACGTCTGATCGCGGCCAAAGGCTCGCCGATCCAGCCGACCATTGAGTCGTTGAAGGGTAAGCACGTTGGCGTGCTGCAGGGTTCAACCCAGGAGGCTTTTGGTAATGCCAACTGGCGCAGCAAAGGCATTGATGTCGTTGCCTATCAGAACCAGGATCTGATCTACTCCGACCTCGCCGCTGGTCGTCTGGATGCCGCCCTGCAGGACGAGGTTGCCGCCAGCGAAGGCTTCCTCAAGCAGCCTGCCGGAAAAGAGTTCGCCTTTGCCGGTCCGTCGGTAAAAGATAAAAACTTCTTCGGGGAAGGCACCGGGGTTGGCCTGCGTAAAGACGATACCGAGCTGAAGGCCGCATTCGACAAAGCGCTGGGTGAAATCCGCAAAGATGGTACCTACGACAAGATGGCGAAAAAATACTTCGACTTTAACGTCTACGGCGATTAAGTGACGGCACGTCTCTGCACCAGGGTGGTGAGCCAGCGTGGTGCATTGATGTGGTTGATGCCTTACGGCGGTGCGGTAAACGTACTTATGTCAGGCAACGGGACCTAAAACAGCATAGTTAAGCAGTGGCACTGCAAAAAAAAGCGTCCGGCAGGGCAGAATATTTTGCCTTGCCGGGCCGAATAATGGCACGATAGCCGTACCGTATTCTGTGCAAAATCCCGTTAAAAGACCGTCAGTTGAGGATGTTTATGAATAAGTTGGTATTATCGCTTTCTCTGGTGCTTGCTCTTTCCAGCGCGTCCAGCGCCTTTGCTGCCATTCCGCAGAAGCTGCGTATCGGCACCGATCCTACCTACGCGCCGTTCGAATCGAAGAATGCGCAGGGTGAATTAGTTGGTTTTGATATCGATCTGGCTAAAGAGCTGTGTAAACGCATTAATACGCAGTGTACCTTCATTGAGAACCCGCTGGATGCGCTGATCCCCTCGCTGAAAGCGAAGAAAATTGATGCCATCATGTCGTCGCTCTCGATTACCGAGAAGCGTCAGCAGGAGATCGCCTTTACTGACAAGCTTTATGCGGCCGATTCACGTCTGGTCGTGGCGAAGGCCTCTAATATCCAGCCGGACCTGTCGACCCTGAAAGGCAAACGCGTCGGCGTTCTGCAGGGCACCACCCAGGAGACCTACGGTAACGAACACTGGGCGGCGAAAGGGGTGGAGATCGTCTCCTATCAGGGCCAGGACTCTATCTATGCCGACCTGACCGCGGGCCGTATTGACGCCGCGTTCCAGGACGAAGTGGCCGCCAGCGAAGGTTTCCTGAAAACCGCGGCGGGCAAAGAGTACAAATTTGGTGGCCCGTCCATCAAAGATGAGAAGCTGTTTGGCGTGGGTACCGGCATGGGCATTCGCAAAGAGGATAACGAGCTGCGCGAAGCGCTGAACAAAGCCTTTGCCGATATGCGTGCCGACGGTACCTACGAAAAGCTGGCGAAAAAGTATTTCGATTTTGATGTTTACGGTGGCTAATTCCCACCTGTGACAAACGTGCAGCCCCTCCCATAACGGGAGGGGAAAAGACACGGCAGACACTACACACCACGGGGCAGGCTGCATGCTGTACGGGTTTTCTCAAGTTATATTCCAGGGCGCTGTCGTCACGCTGGAGCTGGCGCTCAGCTCCGTTGTGCTGGCCGTGCTGATAGGCCTGGCAGGGGCGGGGGCCAAGCTCTCTCATAACCGCCTGCTGGCCGCTCTTTTTGAAGGCTACACCACGCTTATCCGTGGCGTGCCCGATCTGGTATTGATGCTGCTCATCTTCTACGGGCTGCAAATCGCGCTGAACGGCATCACCGACGCCGTCGGTATGGCGCAGATTGATATCGATCCGATGATCGCCGGTATTATTACCCTCGGCTTTATCTACGGGGCCTATTTCACGGAAACCTTTCGCGGGGCGTTTATGGCCGTGCCGAAAGGGCACATCGAGGCCGCTACCGCCTTTGGCTTTACCGGCGGACAGATCTTCCGTCGCATTCTCTTTCCGGCCATGATGCGCTACGCCCTGCCGGGAATTGGTAACAACTGGCAGGTGATCCTCAAGGCCACCGCGCTGGTGTCCCTGCTGGGCCTCGAGGACGTGGTGAAAGCTACCCAGCTTGCCGGGAAAAGTACCTGGGAGCCGTTCTACTTCGCCGTGGTCTGCGGCCTGATCTATTTAGTGTTTACCACCGTCTCTAATGGTGTGCTGCTTCTGCTCGAGCGCCGCTACTCCGTGGGTGTGAAGAGGGCTGATCTGTGATCGAAATTATTCAGGAGTACTGGCGCGCCCTGCTGTGGACCGACGGTTACCGCTTTACCGGCGTGGCGATCACCCTCTGGCTGCTGATCCTCTCGGTAGTGATGGGCGGTATCCTCGCGCTGTTTCTCGCCATCGGACGCGTCTCCAGCAATAAATTTATCCGCTTTCCTATCTGGCTCTTTACCTATGTTTTTCGCGGTACGCCGCTCTACGTCCAGCTGCTGGTCTTCTACTCCGGGATGTATACCCTCGAGATTGTAAAGGGCACGGAGCTGCTGAACGCCTTCTTCCGTAGCGGCCTGAACTGTACGGTGCTGGCGTTAACGCTCAATACCTGCGCCTACACTACCGAAATTTTTGCCGGGGCGATCCGCTCGGTGCCGCACGGCGAGATTGAGGCGGCGCGGGCCTACGGCTTTTCGTCGGTGAAGATGTACCGCTGCATTATTCTGCCATCGGCGCTGCGCATTGCGCTGCCCGCCTACAGCAACGAAGTGATTTTAATGCTGCACTCGACGGCGCTGGCCTTTACCGCCACCGTCCCGGACCTGCTGAAAATTGCCCGTGATATTAACTCGGCTACCTACCAGCCCTTTACCGCGTTTGGTATTGCCGCCGTGTTGTACCTGATTATCTCCTATGCTCTCATCAGCCTGTTCCGCAAAGCGGAAAAACGCTGGCTGAAGCATGTGAAACCGTCTTCGACGCACTGAGAATACGATGTCCGAGAATAAATTAAACGTTACAGATCTGCACAAGCGCTACGGCGAACATGAGGTGCTGAAAGGGGTCTCGCTGCAGGCTAACGCAGGCGATGTGATCACCATTATCGGCTCGTCCGGCTCCGGCAAGAGTACCTTCCTGCGCTGCATTAACTTTCTCGAAAAGCCGAGCGAAGGCACGATTGTGGTTAACGGCCAGAACATCACTCTGGTACGGGATAAAGACGGCCAGCTGAAGGTCGCTGATAAACATCAGCTGCGCCTGCTACGTACCCGCCTGACGATGGTATTTCAGCATTTTAATCTCTGGAGCCACATGACGGTGCTGGAGAACGTGATGGAAGCGCCAATCCAGGTCCTGGGGCTGAGCAAGCAGGAGGCGCGCGAGCGGGCGGTGAAGTATCTGGCGAAGGTGGGCATTGACGAGCGCGCCCAGGCCAAATACCCGGTGCACCTCTCTGGCGGCCAGCAGCAGCGCGTTTCGATTGCCCGTGCGTTAGCGATGGAGCCTGAGGTGCTGCTGTTTGATGAGCCAACCTCGGCGCTGGATCCGGAGCTGGTGGGCGAGGTGCTGCGCATTATGCAGCAGCTGGCAGAGGAGGGGAAAACAATGGTGGTGGTGACCCATGAGATGGGCTTTGCCCGCCATGTCTCTTCCCATGTGATCTTCCTGCACCAGGGGAAAATTGAGGAAGAGGGCAAACCGGAGGCGCTGTTTGACAATCCGCAAAGCCCACGCCTGCAGCAGTTCCTCAAAGGCTCGCTGAAGTAACGCTCTGGCCCTCTTCTTAACCGGAGAGGGCAGAGCTGAATGCCTGGGCGGTTAGGCGGTAGACCCAGTCATCATGAAACACGCCGTTCAGGCGATAGACCTTCTGCAGGATCTCCACCCGGCTAAACCCCAGCTTCTCCAGCACGCGCTGCGAACCGATATTGCCCGCAAGCACCCATGCATTCAGCGCCGTGATCCCGGCCTCGTTAAACGCATACTGACAGAGCGTGCGCAGCGCTTCGCTGGCGTACCCCTGGCCCTGAGCGTAGGTGGCAATGCTGTAGCCGACGTCCGCCTCCTGCGGGTTCTCTCCCGACCGGCTCAGACCAATATCACCAAGCGGGGTCGCTGTTCCCTGCTGACGAATGACAAACGCCCCGGCGTCGATTAAACGCGCGTCAAATACCCGACGAATATCCTGCTGCGAGGCGATGTCTGCCATAAAGCGCATAATCAGCGGATCGCGGCGCAGGCGCAGGAAAAATGGCCAGTCAGACTCCTGGAAGGGAGAGAGGATCAGGCGTGAAGAGGTCAGCGTAGGCATTTAAATCATCATTCTGGTGAATGGGTTATTTACATTAGCACCAGAATGGTAAATTGGTGCTATTTATTTTAACGATTCAGCGCAAGACGTCCGCGAGGGCCTCATCCAGATCGTACCAGCGAAAACCAAACCCGGAGGCCTCCAGGCGCTTAGGCAGGGCGCGCTGGCCGCCAAGCACCAGCACCGAGGATTCGCCCATCAGCAGCCGCACGGCGCTGGCCGGCGCGCGCATAAAGGCCGGACGATGCAGGGCATGGCCGAGGGCATGGGCAAAGCGTTCGTTATGCACCGGGTAGGGGGAGACCATATTAAACGGCCCACGCAGATCGTTATCCAGCAGCCAGATGATGCCGTTGACCATATCATCGATATGGATCCAGGCCAGGTACTGTCGTCCGCTGCCGATCGGGCCGCCGAGGCCGAGGCGAAATATCGGCAGCATTTTTGCCAGCGCGCCGCCTTTTGGGGCGAAGACGACGCCGGTGCGCAGCAGGCAGACGCGGGTACGATCGCTCAGCGCGCCGCAGGCGATCTGCTCCCAGCGGGCGCAGAGCTTGTGGGTAAATTCGTTGTGCGGCGGCTCCTCTTCGGTGACCACCACCTCGCCGAGATCGCCATAGTAGCCCGTAGCCGATCCGGAGATCAGCACCGAGGGTGGGGTAGCGCTGGCCTTGATCAGATCCACCAGCGTCTGGGTGATCTGCCAGCGACTGTTGCAGAGGCGCGCTTTTTGCGCCTCGCTCCAGCGCTTATCAGCTATGGGTTCGCCCGCCAGGTTAATGACCGCGTCAATGTCGTTCAGATCGCGGCGATCGTCCAACCCTTTGCTGAAGACCACGTCATCGCCTAATGTGCGGCGCGCCCGTTCGGGGCTGCGGGTGATCACCGTGACCGAATGCCCCAGCGCCAGCAGGCGGGGAACAAGATGGCGGCCAATCAGGCCGGTACCGCCGGTAATCAAAATCCTCATGCAACCTCCAGGGCTGCGCTTAACGTCGCCAGCTCATACTCATTGACACCGAGTCGGCATACCGTAGCGCATAAAGTTTATCGATCTCCACTTCAGCATAGGTAACCCAGTGATGTTCGCGTGCGATATCGAGCACATCCTGAGTTAATTTTTCCAGCAAAAAGAAGCGATTATTTTCAATATGCTGAATGATGCTTTTAGTGATGGTACGGTAGTTCAGCGCATCGTTGATATCTTCACTGGCCCGTGCTTTGTCAGCGGGGTAGTGAATAACCACGTTGACCACGATGTCCTGACGGTTAGCTATCTCCTCATCTTTGATGCCGATAAAGGTTCTCAGGCGCAAATTTTTTATTCGTATGACCGCGTCTGGCTGTGACATGGTAAATTCCCTCTGTGTAGTAACCCGCGCTATCATACACGAGGTTAAACGGCTCGCCTATGCGGGCAAAAGTGGCTAACTCTGGGTAACTTTTTGCATTGCGCGCAGGGTGGCTGGCCGGGTACGGATGCGTTCGAACCAGTTGTTCACTGCCGGGTAGCTGTTAAGGTTGATCCGCTGGCGTTCGTGAGCGTTGATCCACGGCCAGGCGGCGATATCGGCAATGCTATAGTGCTCACCGCCCAGCCACGGCACGCGCTCCAGTCGCTTATTCATCACGCTATACAGACGCTGGGTCTCCACCTGAAAACGCTCAATAGCGTAGGGCACCGGCTTGGGAGCAAAATAGTTAAAATGGTGGTTCTGTCCAAGCATTGGACCCAGCCCGCCTACCTGCCAGAAGAGCCACTGTAGGGTCAGGTGCCGCTCGCGCAGCTCGCCGCTGAGCAGCTTGCCGCTCTTCTCTGCCAGATAGAGCAGGATCTCCCCTGATTCAAACAGACTAAGCGGCGCACCACCGTCGACAGGGGCATGATCTACGATGGCGGGAATTTTATTATTCGGTGAAATCTCTAAAAAGTCGGGGCGAAACTGATCGCCTTTGCTGATATCGACACGGATCAGTCGGTAATCCAGCTCCGCCTCTTCCAGAAATAGCGTAATTTTGTGACCGTTAGGGGTGGGGGCGTAATAGAGATCGATCATCTCAACTCCTGTCTGGGAATAAAGTCGCAAACAGGAGTATAGGCGCTGCCGGACGAGGCGGGATTTTCAGGCAGTGACAGCCCGCACAGGACGCTATATTTTAGATGAAATGAGACAACTCAATGAGGGTACCAATGGGCGAGCCAGCAATAACGTTGTGGTCTGATGCAGACTTTTTCTCTCCTTACGTCATGTCGGTGTATGTCACCCTGCACGAAAAGGGATTGCCGTTCACGCTGAAGACCGTCGATCTCAACGGCGGCGAACATCTGCGCCCGGAGTGGAAGGGCTATCACCTCAGCCGCCGCGTGCCGCTGCTGGAGGTCGACGGCTTTGAGTTAACGGAATCTTCAGCGATTAGCGAATACCTTGAGGAGCGCTTTGCGCCGCCGGAGTGGGAGCGCGTCTATCCCCACGATATCCAGAAGCGCGCCCGGGCGCGGCAGATTCAGGCCTGGCTGCGCAGCGATCTGGTGCCTATCCGCGAAGAGCGCCCAACGGACGTCATCTTTGCGGGTGTGAAAAAGCCCCCGCTCAGCGAGGCTGGCCAGCGGAGCGCAGAAAAACTGATGACCATCGCCGGCACGCTGCTGGCCCATGCCAACCCCAACCTGTTTGGCGAATGGTGCATTGCCGACGCCGATCTGGCGCTGATGCTCAACCGGCTGGTGCTCAACGGCGACGAGGTTCCAGAGCGCCTGGTAGACTATGCCGCCTTCCAGTGGCAACGCTCCTCGGTACAGCGCTATATCGCACTTTCAGCGGCGCGTTGAAGCTGTTTAGCACAGCCAAATCCGTTATCATAAAGCGACTTCTCAACGGTAAGGATGTAAGCGATGAAGCTGATGTTTGCCTCCGATATTCACGGCTCGCTGCCGGCCACGGAGCGCGTGCTGGCGCTGTTTGCCGAGAGCGGCGCGCAGTGGCTGGTGATCCTTGGCGATCTGCTCAACCACGGGCCGCGCAACGCGTTGCCGGAGGGGTATGCCCCTGCGCAGGTGGCCGAACGGCTGAATACGCAGGCATCGCGGATCATCGCCGTGCGCGGCAACTGTGACAGCGAAGTGGATCAGATGCTGCTGACGTTTCCTGTCACTGCCCCCTGGCAGCAGATATTATTGGATAATTCCCGGCTGTTTTTGACCCACGGCCATCTCTATAATGCAGAAAATTTACCACCGCTTGCCGCTGGCGATGTATTCATCTCCGGTCATACTCATATTCCGGTGGCGGAAAAGCGCGGCGAGATTATTCACTTCAACCCCGGCTCGGTGAGCATTCCGAAAGGGGGCTTTGCCGCCAGCTACGGTATGTTTGAGGACGGTATTTTTCGCGTAATCGCACTGAACGATCAACGGATTATTGCAGAAGTCGCTATTAATCCGTAAGTTAGCTCTCAACCAGAAACGCGCCACCAGAGCGCTATGCAGAGAAGGTTTTTCCGATGGTGGAACAGAGTCATTTTACAGGCACGGAGTGGGTGGATATCGTCAATGAGGACAACGAGGTGATCGCGCAGGCCAGCCGCGAACAGATGCGCGCGCAGTGTTTGCGTCATCGCGCCACCTACATTGTCGTGCATGACGGCATGGGAAAAATTCTGGTGCAGCGCCGCACCGAGACAAAGGATTACCTGCCTGGCCTGCTGGATGCAACGGCGGGTGGCGTGGTGCAGGCGGACGAGGGGATGCTCGAGTCCGCACGGCGTGAGGCGGAAGAGGAGCTGGGCATCGCCGGCGTGCCGTTTGCCGAGCATGGGCAGTTCTACTACGAAGACGATCACTGCCGCGTCTGGGGTGGGCTATTCAGCTGCGTCTCCCACGGGCCTTTTGCCCTGCAGGAGGATGAGGTCAGCGAAGCGATCTGGATGACGCCGGAAGAGATCACCGCCCGCTGCGATGAGTTTACGCCGGACTCACTCAAGGCGCTGGCGCTGTGGATGAGCCGCAACGCCAACAACGACACGCTTAAGCTGGCTGAAACCGAGTAGGCCTAAAAGCATCAAGCCGGCCACGGTACGTATTGGCCGGCTTTTTTAATGCCTTAACTTACTCCGGCACGTCGCCGCTGCCCTGCTGCGAAGGCCACTTCCAGTTACGCACTTCCGGCAGATCCTCCCCATACTCACGCACGTAGCGGTGATGTTCAGCGATCTTCTCCTGGAGCTCGTCGAGGATCTCATCCGCCTGGCCAGCCAGCTTCTCTACCCGCAGAATTGCCTCCTGGGCCAGATGGAAGCGATCCAGCTCGTTCATCACCGTCATGTCAAACGGCGTGGTGGTGGTACCTTCCTCCATAAAGCCGCGCACGTGGAAGTTGCGATGGTTATTGCGGTGGTAGGTCAGGCGATGGATCAGGCTCGGATAGCCGTGGAAGGCGAAGATCACCGGCTTGTCGGCGGTGAAGATAGCCTCAAACGCCTCGTCGCTCAGGCCGTGCGGATGCTGATCCTCGGTCTGTAACGCCATCAAATCCACTACGTTTACCACCCGCACGCTGAGATCCGGCAGGTAGCCGCGAAGCAGATCCACCGCCGCCAGCGCCTCCATCGTGGGCACATCCCCGGCGCAGGCCATCACCACGTCCGGCGTTCTGTCCGGCTCTTCGGTACCTGCCCAGGGCCAGATGCCCATCCCCACTTCACAGTGCTTCGCCGCTTCTTCCATCGTCAGCCACTGCGGCTCCGGCTGCTTGCCTGCGACGATGACGTTGATGCGATCCCAGGTCTTCAGGCAGTGATCGGCCACGCACAGCAGGGTATTCGCGTCCGGTGGCAGATAGATGCGTACGATATCGGCTTTTTTGTTGGCAACGTGATCGATAAAGCCGGGATCCTGATGGCTGTAGCCGTTATGATCCTGCCGCCAGACGTGGGAGGAGAGCAGATAGTTCAGGGAGGCGACCGGCTCGCGCCACGGTAGCTTGCGCGTGACCTTCAGCCACTTGGCGTGCTGGTTGAACATCGAGTCAATGATGTGGATAAAGGCCTCGTAGCAGTTAAACAGGCCGTGGCGTCCGGTGAGCAGATAGCCCTCCAGCCAACCCTGGCACTGATGCTCGCTGAGGATCTCCATCACCCGGCCATCGGGGGCCAGCTGCTCATCGTAAGGCTCAATCTCTCCCTCCCAGGTGCGGTTGGTGACGTCGAACACGTCCCCCAGCCGGTTGGAGGCGGTCTCATCCGGACCAAAGAGACGGAAGTTGTCCGGGTTGCGGGTAAAGATGCCGCGCAGGTAGCGCCCCAGTACCTCTGTGGACTGTGCCTGGGTCTCGCCTGGGGAGGTGATATCAAGGGCGAACTCGCGCAGCTCGGGCGTCACCAGCTCACGCCGGAGCCGTCCACCGTTGGCCCAGGGCGTCGCGCCCATCCGCTTGTCACCTTCGGGCACCAGCGCTTTAAGCTCGGGCTTAAGCCGCCCCTCTTCGTCAAAGAGATCTTCCGGCTGATAGCTGCGCATCCAGCGCTCAAGGATCTGTCGATGCTCGTCGTTTTCCCGACACGAGGAGACCGGCACCTGATGGGCACGCCAGAAGCCTTCAACTTTCTTACCGTCCACGATCTGCGGGCCGGTCCACCCCTTCGGGCTGCGCAGGATAATCATCGGCCAGCGCGGGATGGACTCCACTGCGTCACCCTGGCGGGCGCGCTGCTGGAAATCACGGATCTTATCCAGGGCATTGTCCAGCGCCTCGGCCATCTGCGGGTGCATTTTTTCCGGCTCGTGACCGCTGACAAAGACCGGATCGTAGCCGTAGCCACGAAACAGCTGGGTGAGATCCTCATCGCTGGTACGCGCCAGCAGCGTCGGGTTAGCGATCTTGTAGCCGTTGAGATGCAGGATAGGCAGCACGGCCCCGTCCCGGGCGGCGTTAAGAAACTTGATGCCATGCCAGCTGGCAGCGAGCGGGCCGGTCTCGGCTTCGCCATCGCCAATCACGCAGGCGGCAATCAGGTCGGGCGCATCAAACACGGCCCCAAAAGCGTGGGAGAGGGAGTAGCCCAGCTCGCCCCCTTCGTTGATTGAGCCGGGCGTCTCCGGCGCAGCATGGCTGGGGATCCCGCCGGGAAATGAAAATTGCTTGAACAGCTTCTGCATCCCCGGCGCGTCCTGGCTGATATCGGGATAGATCTCGCTATAGCTACCCTCAAGCCAGGTATTCGCTACCATGCCAGGCCCACCGTGGCCGGGGCCGCAGACGTAGAGCATGTCCAGATCGCGCTGGCGGATGGCGCGATTAAGGTGTGCGTAGATAAAGTTTAGCCCCGGCGTGGTGCCCCAGTGGCCCAACAGGCGAGGTTTAATATGTTCCGGCTTAAGCGGCTCGCGCAGCAGCGGGTTATCCATCAGGTAG
Organism: Escherichia sp. ESNIH1; assembly: GCA_002918705.1. Lineage (GTDB taxonomy): Bacteria > Pseudomonadota > Gammaproteobacteria > Enterobacterales > Enterobacteriaceae > Pseudescherichia. The sequence goes on from PQKR01000002.1 coordinate 227,989, forward strand.
ATCTGGCCGACGGAGAGGTAGTTTGCGGCGCGCCAGTAGCGATCCAGTAACGTGAAGTCGTTGTCGTTAACGTGCCCGGTTGCAGATTGCGTCATGCTTTCTCCCGTTATCAGGTTAAATCGTACCTGTTAACCCTAATAGAAGAAGCGGAGGAGGGCGAATTTGCGCCAAAAAAAAGGCCGTGGCAACGCCACGACCCTTTAAGCAGCGTCGAGCTTACTGCTGCTGAGAGGACTGAATCGCCGTCAGGGCAATGGTGTAGACGATATCGTCAACCAGCGCGCCACGAGACAGGTCGTTCACCGGCTTGCGCATACCCTGCAGCATCGGCCCGATGGAGATCAGGTCGGCAGAGCGCTGTACCGCTTTGTAGGTGGTGTTACCGGTGTTCAGATCCGGGAAGATGAACACGGTAGCACGACCGGCAACCGGCGAGTTCGGCGCTTTGGATTTCGCGACGTCAGCCATTACCGCGGCATCATACTGCAGCGGGCCGTCGATCATCAGGTCAGGACGTTTCTCCTGCGCCAGACGGGTCGCTTCACGCACTTTCTCTACGTCGCTACCCGCGCCGGAGTTACCGGTGGAGTAGGAGAGCATCGCCACGCGCGGCTCGATACCGAAGGCAATCGCGGAGTCAGCGGACTGAATCGCGATCTCAGCCAGCTGTTCAGCGGTCGGATCCGGGTTGATGGCGCAGTCGCCGTAAACGTAAACCTGCTCCGGCAGGAGCATGAAGAATACGGAGGAGACCAGCGAGCTGCCCGGTGCCGTTTTGATCAGCTGCAGCGGCGGACGGATGGTGTTGGCCGTGGTGTGAACCGCACCGGAGACCAGACCGTCAACTTCGTCCTGCTCCAGCATCAGGGTGCCGAGCACCACGTTGTCTTCCAGCTGTTCGCGGGCAACGGCTTCGGTCATGCCTTTGCTCTTACGCAGCTCAACCAGGCGGGCTACGTAGCTTTCACGCACCACGTCCGGATCAACGATCTCGATGCCAGCACCCAGCTCAACGCCCTGGGAGGCCGCAACGCGGGTGATCTCTTCCGGATTACCCAGCAGTACGCAGGTCGCGATGCCGCGCTCGGCACAGATGGCCGCCGCTTTAACGGTACGCGGCTCGTCGCCTTCCGGCAGCACAACGCGTTTACCTGCCTGGCGCGCCAGCTCGGTGAGCTGATAGCGGAACGCAGGCGGAGAGAGACGGCGGCTACGCTCGGAGGTCGCAGTCAGGGATTCGATCCAGTCAGCGTTGACGTAGCCTGCTACGTACTCCTGCACTTTCTCGATACGCGCATGGTCGTCAGCCGGCACTTCCAGGTTGAAGCTCTGCAGGCTCAGCGAGGTCTGCCAGGTGTTGGTGTTCACCATGAAGACCGGCAGGCCGGTGGCAAAGGCACGTTCGCACAGCTTGGCAACGCGAGCGTCCATCTCATAGGCACCGGTCAGCAGGATCGCGCCGATCTCAACGCCGTTCATCGCAGCCAGACAGGCGGCAACCAGCACGTCCGGACGGTCAGCGGAGGTCACCAGCAGGGAGCCTGGGCGGAAGTGCTCCAGCATGTGCGGAATGCTGCGCGCACAGAAGGTCACGGACTTCACGCGGCGGGTGTTGATGTCGCCTTCGTTAACGATGGTGGCATTCAGGTGTTTCGCCATATCGATTGCGCGGGTGGCAATCAGGTCGAAGCTCCACGGAATGGCACCCAGCACCGGCAGGGAGCTGGATGCGCTCAGCTCAGCCGGATCGATGCTGATCACTTTCGCTTTGGAAGAGTCATCGAAGATCTCAGAGAGATCCGGGCGAGTACGGCCCTGCTCGTCAACCGGGGCGTTCAGCTTGTTCACGATCACGCCGGTGATGTTGGTGTTCTTCACGCCGCCGAAGCTGTTGCGGGTCAGCTCGATACGCTCTTTCAGCTGCTCCTGGGTATCGGTACCCTGAGACATCACGAAGACGATCTCGGCGTTCAGCGTTTTCGCGATTTCGAAGTTCAGCGACTGGGCAAACTGGTGTTTGCGGGTCGGCACCAGGCCTTCAACCAGCACCACTTCCGCGTCTTTCGCGCTTTCGTGGTAGCGGGCGATGATCTCTTCCATCAGCACGTCTTTCTGGTTGCTGGAGAGCAGAGACTCAACGTGGCTCATCTTCAGCGGCTCAGCGGCAGGCAGATTGGAGTTCGCACGCACGATCGTGGTGGTCTGGTCTGGCGCATCGCCACCGGCACGTGGCTGGGCGATAGGTTTAAAGACGCTCAGACGAACGCCTTTGCGTTCCATAGCACGGATCACGCCCAGGCTGACGCTGGTCAGGCCGACGCTGGTTCCGGTAGGGATCAGCATAATAATACGGGACACGGTATATCCTCTTTTTCGTTACCGCCAGTAATTTGGCGCGATACAAAACAGCACCGCCAGCGTTGGCTGGCGGTGTGGAATCAGGCAGTCAGACGGCTGGCGTCTTGGGCGATCACCAGCTCTTCGTTGGTCGGGATGACCATCGCGAGGGTGGTACCCTCTTTGTTGATGTAGCCAGATTTGCCGAAGCGGGCAGCCAGGTTACGCTCGTGGTCAACTTCGAAGCCCAGCACGCCCAGTTTGCCCAGGGAGAGCTCGCGCACCATCGCCGCGTTCTCACCGATACCACCGGTGAAGACAACCGCATCCAGACGACCTTCCATCAGCGCGGTGTAGGAGCCGATGTACTTCGCCAGGCGGTGGCAGTAAACGTCCATTGCACGTTTAGCGTCTTCTTTGCTGGTGTAGTTGTCTTCAACGTAGCGGCAGTCGCTGGTGACTTCGGTCAGGCCCAGCAGGCCGGACTCTTTGGTCAGCATTTTGTTGATCTCTTCTACGCTCATACCCAGGGTATCGTGCAGGTGGAAGATGATCGCCGGGTCGATATCACCGGAACGGGTACCCATCACCAGGCCTTCCAGCGGGGTCAGACCCATAGAGGTATCAACGCATTTGCCGTTACGGATGGCAGAGACGGAGCCGCCGTTGCCCAGGTGGCAGGTGATGATGTTTACTTCTTCTACCGGCTTGTTCAGCATTTTTGCTGCTTCCTGCGTCACGTAGAAGTGGCTGGTGCCATGCGCGCCGTAGCGGCGAACGCCGTGCTCTTTGTACAGTTTGTACGGCAGGGCGTAGAGGTAGGACTCTTCCGGCATGGTCTGATGGAACGCGGTATCAAATACGGCTACGTTCTTCTCTTTCAGCTGCGGGAAGGATTTCAGCGCTTCAGCGATACCGATCAGGTGAGCCGGGTTATGCAGCGGTGCAAAAGAGGCAGAGTCTTTGATGCCCTGGATAACGGAGTCATCAATAACTACGGAACTGGTGTATTTTTCGCCACCGTGCACGATGCGGTGACCAATTGCGGTCAGCTGTGCAGACAGTTCTGGTTTTTGTGCCAGAATAGTGTTAACGATAAAGTTCAGTGCTTCACTGTGAGCGGCACCTGCACCTAAAGCAGCTTCTTGTTTACCACCGTCCATTTTCCATTTAATACGCGCTTCAGGAAGATGGAAGCATTCGGCTAAACCAGAGAGGTACTCTTCACCGTTCACTGCATCGATGATTGCAAATTTCAGTGAGGAGCTACCGCAGTTCAGAACCAGTACTAACTTACTCGACATGGAAGTACCTATTTTTGATACGTGGCTAAAAAAACGTCAGTGAGTCTTTCAGCGTAGCGCATGTTGACGCTGACATTTATGATTAACATCATGCCAGAACGATTTTTTGGCACGATGAAAGAGAATACTGTTGAGTTTATGCCATTTTGTCCCCATATGTGGGAGTGGCATACTGGGCGTTACATTGACGACGTTGCGTTCTTCGTCTAAGGCCCACTCAGGCGGGCACAGAATACCCGATACTGGGTAGCGATGACAAAATATTTTGAACGTTGTCATGAGCAGTTGTTGTTTTGCACAAATTTTTTAATTTTTATATGTGAAGTTGAGGTAACGCCATGAACACTCCTGAGAATCGCCCTGTGAGCTTTTTCAGTTTGTTTCGCCTGGGTCAGCACTATTCGAAGACCTGGCCTATGGAAAAAAGCCTCGCTCCCGTCTTTATCGATAACCGTGTCATTCGCGCTACCCGCTACGCGATCCGCATCATGCCGCCCGTTGCCGTCTTTACCCTCTGCTGGCAGATCGCCCTTGGCGGCCAGCTGGGTCCTGCGGTGGCGACCGCGCTCTTTGCCCTGAGCCTGCCGCTGCAGGGGCTGTGGTGGCTAGGCAAACGCTCCGTCACCCCGCTGCCGCCGGGTATCCTGCACTGGTTCTATGAGGTGCGCGGTAAATTACAGGACGCGGGGCAGACAATGGCCCCGGTCACCGGCAAGCCTGACTACCAGGCTTTAGCTGACACGCTTAAGCGCGCATTTGGTCAGCTCGACAAAACTTTCCTCGATGATTTGTAATTGACCCCTGATTACGCATATAAAAGAAGGCACATAATCTATGTGCCTCTTTTTGTTCCGACGTGATACGGGAGTGTAAGATGGAAATGACCAATGCCCAACGGCTGATTTTATCGAATCAGTACAAAATGATGACCATGCTCGATCCCACCAACGCCGAACGCTACCGCCGCCTGCAAACCATCGTCGAGCGCGGCTTTGGCCTGCAGATGCGCGAGCTGGACCGCGAGTTTGGCGAGCTGCCGGAGGAGACCTGCCGCACCGTTATCGACATTATGGAGATGTATCACGCGCTGCATGTCTCCTGGGCCAACCTGAAAGATACCCAGTCCATCGACGAGCGCCGGGTAACCTTCTTAGGCTTTGATGCCGCCACCGAGGCGCGCTACCTGAGCTACGTGCGCTTTATGGTCAATACCGAAGGGCGCTACACCCATTTCGACGCCGGAACACACGGCTTCAATGCCCAGACGCCGATGTGGGAAAAGTACCAGCGCATGTTGGGAGCCTGGCACGCCTGCCCGCGTCAGTACCACCTGAGCGCAAATGAAATCAACCAGATTGTTAACGCCTGATGGGGGCTGCTGTGCAGTGTCAGGGTTTCCTGTTTGATTTAGACGGCACGCTGGTGGACTCTATGCCAGCCGTGGAGCGCGCGTGGTGCAACTGGGCCGACCGGTTCAATCTTGCCCACGACGAGGTGCTGGGGTTCATTCACGGTAAGCAGGCGATTACCTCGCTACGCCACTTTATGGCCGGGCACAGCGAGGCGGAGATTGCTGCCGAGTTTACTCGCCTGGAGGAGATAGAGGCCAGCGACACCACCGGCATCGTGGCGCTGCCCGGCGCGGTGGCGCTGCTCACGCAGCTTAACGATCTGGCGATCCCGTGGGCAATTGTTACCTCGGGCTCGATGCCCGTAGCCCGCGCCCGCCATCGTGCGGCGGGCCTGCCGCTGCCGGAGGTCTTCGTGACCGCCGAGCGGGTTAAGCGTGGCAAACCAGAGCCGGATGCCTATCTGCTGGGGGCTGAGCTGCTGGGGCTTGCGCCGCAGGAGTGCGTCGTAGTAGAAGACGCGCCAGCCGGGATCCTCTCCGGACTCGCCGCTGGCTGTCATATGATTGCCGTTAACGCCCCGGCGGATACGCCCAGCCTGAGCGAGGCCGATTTTGTGCTGCAAAGTCTGGAGGAGATTGCCGTGACCCGCCACGCCGACGGCAGGGCGCAACTAAGCAAAAATCGGTAAAACAGCCCATCCTATTGATTTAGCCCCGCCTGAGCGGGGCTTTTTTATGGCACACTTCTGGTATCCCCGCAATTAACAAGGATACGTTGTGAACGGTGAACTGATTTGGGTGCTGTGTCTGTTGGTCATTGCCATCGTACTCTTTGCCACCGGCAAAGTACGCATGGATGCCGTCGCGCTGCTGGTGATCGTCGCCTTCAGCCTCAGCGGCACCCTGACCCTCAGCGAGGCCTTCTCTGGCTTTAGCGATCCCAACGTCATTCTTATCGCCGCGCTGTTTATTATTGGCGACGGGCTGGTGCGCACCGGCGTCGCCACCAGCATGGGGGCCTGGCTGGTGAACGTTGCGGGCAGCAGCGAAATCAAGATGCTGGTTCTGCTCATGCTTACCGTCGCCGGGCTGGGTGCCTTTATGAGCTCTACCGGTGTAGTCGCCATCTTTATTCCCGTGGTGCTCAGCGTCTCGATGCGGATGCAGATCGCCCCGTCGCGTCTGATGATGCCCCTCAGTTTTGCGGGCCTGATCAGCGGCATGATGACGCTGGTGGCCACGCCGCCTAACCTGGTGGTGAACAGCGAGCTGCTGCGCGAGGGGCTGCCGGGCTTTAGCTTCTTTAGCGTAACCCCGCTGGGGGTAACGATTCTGCTGCTGGGCATCATCTATATGCTGGTGATGCGCTTCTCCCTGAAGCGCGAAGGGCAGCAGGGGCCGCATGATGGCTGGAAGCGACGCACTTTCCGCGATCTGATTAAAGAGTATCGTCTGGCGGGGCGCGCCCGGCGGCTGGCTATTCGCCCCGGCTCGCCGATGGTTGGCCAGCGCCTCGACGATCTCAAACTCCGGGAGCGCTACGGGGCCAACGTTATTGGGGTCGAACGCTGGCGTCGTTTTCGTCGGGTGATCGTTAACGTCAACGGCGTATCGGAGTTTCGCGCCGGGGATGTCCTGCTGATCGACATGTCCGCCGCCGAGGTCGATCTGCGGGAATTTTGCAGCGAGCAGCTGCTGGAGCCGATGATCCTGCGCGGTGAGTACTTCTCCGACCAGGCGCTGGACGTCGGCATGGCAGAGGTGTCGCTGATCCCTGACTCAGAGCTGATCGGCAAAACCGTGCGTGAAATTGGCTTTCGTACCCGCTACGGGTTGAATATGGTGGGTATTAAACGTGACGGGAGCGCAATTAGCGGGCCGGTAGGAGATGAACCCTTACAGCTGGGGGATATTTTTCTGGTAGTAGGTAACTGGAAGCTGATTAGCCAGCTGGCGCAGAAGGGGCGCGATTTTGTCGTGCTGCATATGCCTATCGAGGCTGGAGACGCCTCGCCCGCCCATAGCCAGGCTCCCCACGCCATCTTCTGCCTGCTGCTGATGGTCGCCCTGATGCTAACCGATGAGATCCCCAACCCGGTGGCAGCGATTATCGCCTGCCTGCTGATGGGCAAATTTCGCTGTATTGATGCCGCCAGCGCCTATAAAGCGATCCACTGGCCGAGCATTATCCTTATCGTCGGCATGATGCCGTTCGCCCTGGCGCTGCAAAAAACCGGCGGCGTCGATCTGGTGGTGAAGGGGCTGATGGAGTTAGGCGGTGGCTACGGACCACACATGATGCTGTTCTGTCTGTTTATCATGTGTGCCGCTATCGGGCTGTTTATCTCAAACACCGCCACGGCGGTGCTGATGGCACCTATTGCGCTGGCGACGGCCAAGTCGATGGGCGTCTCGCCGTACCCCTTTGCAATGATGGTGGCGATGGCGGCATCGGCGGCCTTTATGACCCCGGTCTCCTCCCCGGTTAACACCCTGGTGCTGGGGCCGGGGAACTATACCTTCAGTGATTTCGTGAAGATCGGCGTACCGTTCACGCTGATAGTGATGGTGGTGTGCGTCGTGCTGATCCCGGTGCTGTTTCCGTTTTAATTTCCCCGGTGACGCTGCGCTTACCGGGGCGACAAAATGATTACAACGGCGAATCCTGGCTTATCTCATCCAATGAGAGATGAAAACTCGGCACAAACACCGCCATAAAGTAGTCCATTTCCGGGCTGCGGCGGGCGGCGAGGGTCTTCTCCAGCCGGGATTTCGCCAGCGAAAACTCGTTGTTGCCAGCGGACAGCTCCTCCAGGCACTTCAGATAGGCGCAGAGGGCATCGGCCTGCTTCACCAGCGATGTCTCCTCTTCGCTGTAGTGCTGCTCATCAATCAGCCCGGCAAAGATATCCCGCAGCTCCTCTGGCACCATATCTACCAGCTTCTGCTGGGCGATCTTCTCGATAGCCTTATACTCCTGGGCAATCTGCGAGTTGAAATACTTAACCGGCGTCGGCAGATCGCCGGTGAGCACCTCAGAGGCGTCGTGGTACATCGCCAGCAGGGCGATGCGTTCCGGGTTAGCCTGGCCGCCAAACTTACGGTTTTTGATCGCCGCCAGAGCATGGGCAACCATCGCTACCTGCAGGCTATGCTCGGAGACGTTCTCGGTACGAACGTTGCGCATCAGCGGCCAGCGGTTGATCAGTTTCAGGCGGGAGAGATGGGCGAAGAAGTGGCTTTGACTCGTACTCATAATGGACCCTGTCAGTAACGGCGCTAAGGATCCATTGTGCGCAGAGAGCAGGGGAAGATGCAAATCTTCCCCTTGATAAGCTTACTGATGGTAGCCAGAGAGGAAGCGGCTAAAGCGATTGATGGACATCTCCAGATCGTCCAGGCGCGGCAGGGTCACAATGCGCACGTGATCCGGCCACGGCCAGTTAAACGCCGTCCCCTGTACCAGCAGCACCTTCTCCTGCAGCAGGAAATCCAGGACCATTTTCTGGTCGTCATGGATATTAAAGCGCTTGATATCAATTTTTGGGAACATATAGAGCGCGCCTTTTGGCTTGGTGCAGGTCACGCCAGGGATCTCGTTGATTAGCTCCCAGGCGCGGTTACGCTGCTCATAGAGCCGCCCGCCAGGCACGATAAACTCGCTAATGCTCTGGTAGCCGCCAAGCGCGGTCTGAATGGCATGCTGGGCCGGAACGTTGGCGCACAGACGCATTGAAGCCAGCATCTCCAGCCCTTCGATATAGCCTTTAGCATGTTTTTTCGGCCCGTTAAGCACCATCCAGCCCTGACGGAAACCGGCCACGCGATAGGTTTTAGAGAGGCCGTTAAAGGTAATTGTCAGCAGGTCAGGTGCCAGCGCGGCGATGGAGTGGTGTTCCGCCTCATCGTAGAGGATCTTATCGTAGATCTCATCGGCAAAGATAATCAGGTTATGCTGGCGAGCAATTTCTACGATCTCCAGCAGCAGCTCTTTTGAGTAGACCGCGCCGGTGGGGTTGTTAGGGTTAATAATGACAATCCCCCGGGTGCGCGGGGTGATTTTCGCACGGATATCATCGAGATCCGGGAACCAGTCAGACGATTCATCGCAGAGATAGTGCACCGCTTTGCCACCCGAGAGCGATACCGCCGCCGTCCACAGTGGGTAGTCCGGAGCCGGGACCAGCATCTCATCGCCGCTGTTTAGCAGCGCCTGCATCGACTGCACGATCAGCTCAGAGACGCCGTTACCGATATAGATATCTTCTACAGTAACGTCGCGCATGCCGCGGGCCTGATAGTGCTGCATGATCGCTTTGCGGGCGCTGTAGAGTCCTTTCGAGTCGCTGTAGCCCTGCGCCGTGGGGAGATGACGGATTACGTCCACCAGAATCTCGTCGGGGGCGTCGAAACCAAAGGGAGCTGGGTTACCGATATTAAGCTTCAGTACCTTGTTACCCTCTTCTTCAAGACGTTTCGCCTCTTTCAGAACCGGGCCACGGATGTCATAACAGACGTTATCTAATTTGCTGGATTTTTCGATGGGGGACATGAATCGTTGACCTTTTAGCTGTTGGTGCGACTCCCTGCCGTGGAAGTCAGCACGGAACAATGTACTCCCCCGCATGACAGTTTAGAAGGGCACATAGAAGAAGATTTTGCTTCTGTCCATGCTGGGATAGCGGTTTTTTACGCTGCGGTTAAGAGTATGAGGCTGATAATAATTTCACCAAAAATATTAATTTTGGATTAATCTGTCGCCAGATCGCAAAATTGCCGCGGTTATCTCTGTATTGCACAGGGAAAGCAGGGCGCTTTTAGATAATGTTCAGGATTGGGTACGGAGATATGGGCAAGGTAAAAGGGAGGGGTGTAAAGGTATTGTTAAGGCCTATTTAGGCCAGGATCTATTATCAATTAATAATTATTTAATACGATAGCTTGCGATTACCGACAATTGTTAATATTAATAGGACCAGGCTCTCCGGTATAACATCAGGAGGCTTAAGGTCATTCGCATAGGTACTTATAACCGATGCAGGTATGAGGTAAGATGAGCAGCAGAGACTACGGCTAAAAGCGATAATGCCATCCACGTAATTCTCTAACTGAATATACAATTAATTGATATTAAGAATTTTTTCCCGCCAATCTTCCTGAGATGGTTTGGTAAATGATTTTCGATTGCGTTCAGAAATGCAGTAATAGCATGTGACCTCGCAAAATAATTTATAGCGTAATGCTGTATGTATATATAGAGGATCGCGAACGTAAGCGAATTATTAGTCACGATCGGTTTTGTAGCGATCGTGCAGGCCGCCTCTCAACGGGGATTGCTTAAATCTTTGAACACAGCAAAAGCCGGGGCGCTCGTGAGGAGTACCCTGTAAGTGAAAACATATGATTAATGCAAATCGTCCGATACTCAATCTCGATCTCGATCTGCTGAGAACGTTCGTTGCCGTCGCCGATCTCAACACCTTTGCGGCTGCCGCTGTGGCGGTATGCCGAACGCAATCTGCGGTAAGCCAACAGATGCAGCGTCTGGAGCAGCTGGTTGGCAAAGAGCTTTTCGTCCGCCACGGTCGTAATAAATTGTTAACTGAACACGGTATTCAGCTGCTGGGCTATGCGCGAAAAATCCTGCGCTTTAATGATGAAGCCTGTAGCTCATTAATGTTCAATAATCTCCAGGGGGTATTGACCGTCGGGGCTTCCGACGACTCTGCGGATACTATCCTGCCGTTTCTGTTAAATCGTATCAGTTCGATCTATCCCAAGCTGGCGCTGGACATACGCGTTAAGCGTAATTTTTCTATGGTCGAGATGCTGGCGGCTCAGGAGGTCGATCTCATGGTCACCACGCATCGGCCCCATCAGTTCGAGTATCTCACGCTGCGTACTTCGCCAACCCACTGGTACTGTGCGGCAGAGTATGTCCTGCAGAAAGGGGAAACGCTGCCGCTGGTGTTCCTCGACGATCCTAACCCGTTCCGCGACGGCGTGCTTAACACGCTTGATGCCGCTGGGATCCCCTGGCGTATGGCCTACGTGGCCTCGACGCTTTCGGCGGTGAAGTCAGCAGTGAAAGCCGGGCTGGGGATTACCGCCCGGCCGGTAGAGATGATGAGCGCGGATTTACGCGTGCTGGGCCCGAGCGATGGGCTGCCGGTGCTGGCGGAGACTGAGTATCTTCTGTGTCATAATCCGCAAAGCCAGAACGAGCTAGCCCAGATCGTTTTTCAGGCTATGGCAGATTACCAGACGCCCTGGCACTACGGTGCCACTACGCCGCCGGGCGGCGACGGCCTGATCGTAGAAGGGGACTTTGAGTAACCCAGAGGACGTTACGTAACAACGTCAGCTGGCGCAGGTCACATCCCCTCAGAGTGAGCGGGCCGCTGGTAGTAGAAAATTTGCCAGCGGCGCGCTTCGAACGCTTTTTCAGCACAAATTATCAAAAATCATTATTTATCGCTTTTGACATCAACACCTTAAGGGATCCTGCCCACGGTTAACCCTGGTTTGTATGCTACTATGCATAGCGAAACTTCATGTTAAAAAACAAGTCTGATTGTTGCCGTTTTTTTGTGTGAATTAACAAAAGCGTGTCTCAGATCAAGAAAATACTCCCATAGAGGGGGAGGAATCCTGCCGAAATCCTGTCAAAATAAGAGGGTACTTTTTGTATCAGCGCACAACGGACACGATTCAACACCGCTAAACACCCTATAAAAAATGGGTGTTGGTGGAAAAAAAAGCATTTTATGTTAATGAATTGCTACCGCTGTAAACTAATGTGAAGGAACTTTTGTTCAAAGTTGACAAAAGGTTATAGAAAGGAGTAAAAAACCCCATCATTTAGCTGTCTAAGCCGTTTCTAACAGTGAGTGTAAGGTTTTTTTTGTTCCTCCCTTAAACTGTGTGGCGTCCATCTGCCGAGAAGAGCAGAGGTAACGGTGCCACTTTTTGAGTTAAGCAATGCGTATGTCAACATCCACTGAAGTTATTGCTCATCACTGGGCATTCGCGATCTTTCTTATTGTTGCCATTGGCTTATGCTGCCTGATGCTGGTCGGCGGCTGGTTACTGGGCGGGCGCGCCCGCGCGCGGCACAAGAACACGCCTTTTGAATCGGGTATCGATTCCGTTGGCACCGCTCGTCTGCGCCTCTCTGCCAAGTTTTATCTGGTCGCCATGTTCTTCGTCATCTTCGACGTCGAAGCGCTTTACCTGTTTGCATGGTCAACCTCTATACGCGAAAGCGGCTGGGTTGGCTTTGTTGAGGCTGCAATTTTTATTTTAGTGCTGCTGGCTGGTCTGGTTTATCTGGTGCGTATCGGCGCGCTGGACTGGACGCCCGCGCGTTCACGCCGCGAGCGCTTCAACCCTGAGTCAGGCAATATCACTAACCGTCAACGCTAACAGCGAGGCAATAAGATGGATTACACGCTCACCCGCATCGATCCCAACGGTGAGAACGACCGTTACCCCCTGCAAAAACAGGAGATCGTAACCGACCCCCTCGAGCAAGAAGTTAACCGCAGCGTGTTCATGGGCAAGCTCGAAGACGTCATGCACGGCATGGTTAACTGGGGCCGTAAAAACTCTATTTGGCCGTATAACTTCGGTCTCTCCTGCTGCTACGTTGAGATGGTGACCTCCTTTACCGCGGTTCACGACGTGGCACGTTTTGGTGCTGAAGTTCTGCGCGCCTCGCCGCGCCAGGCCGACCTGATGGTTATCGCCGGCACGCCGTTTACCAAAATGGCTCCGGTTATTCAGCGTCTGTACGATCAGATGCTGGAGCCAAAGTGGGTTATCTCTATGGGTGCCTGCGCCAACTCCGGCGGCATGTACGACATCTACTCCGTGGTGCAGGGCGTTGATAAATTCCTCCCGGTTGATGTGTACATCCCGGGCTGTCCGCCGCGTCCGGAAGCCTATATGCAGGCGCTGATGCTGCTTCAGGAGTCGATTGGCAAAGAGCGTCGTCCGCTCTCATGGGTTGTGGGCGACCAGGGCGTCTATCGCGCCAACATGCAGTCAGAGCGCGAGCGCAAACGCGGCGAACGCATTGCTGTTACCAACCTGCGTACGCCGGACGAGATTTAATTTGCGCCTGCGGGCCGTGGGAAACTCCTTCGCATAATAAACTTATAGCGCGAAGCCACGCCCGGCAGTCACCACGGACCCTTTGCAATGGTGAACATTATGACCGACTTAACCGCGCAAGACGCGTTCTGGCAAACCCGGGATCACCTGGATGACCCAGTTATTGGCGAACTGCGCAACCGTTTTGGGCCGGATGCCTTTACCGTTCAGGCGACCCGCACCGGCGTCCCTGTTGTTTGGGTAAAGCGTGAACAGTTACTGGAAGTGGGCGATTTCTTAAAGAAACTGCCGAAGCCTTACGTCATGCTGTACGATCTGCACGGCATGGACGAACGTCTCCGCACGCACCGCGACGGGCTCCCCGCCGCGGATTTTTCCGTTTTCTACCACCTGCTCTCCATTGAGCGTAACCGCGACATCATGCTCAAGGTAGCGCTGTCAGAAAACGATCTCAACGTGCCGACCTTTACCAAACTCTTCCCCAACGCCAACTGGTACGAGCGTGAAACCTGGGAGATGTTTGGCATCAATATCGAAGGCCATCCGCACCTGACGCGGATCATGATGCCGCCGACCTGGACCGGCCACCCGCTGCGTAAAGACTACCCGGCGCGCGCCACCGAGTTCGATCCGTTCGAGCTGACCAAAGCCAAACAGGATCTGGAGATGGAGGCGCTGACCTTCAAGCCGGAAGACTGGGGCATGCAGCGCGGCACCGCCAACGAAGACTTTATGTTCCTCAACCTCGGGCCGAACCACCCGTCGGCGCACGGTGCGTTCCGTATTATCCTGCAGCTTGATGGCGAAGAGATCGTGGACTGCGTACCGGATATCGGCTACCACCACCGTGGCGCAGAGAAGATGGGCGAGCGTCAGTCCTGGCACAGCTACATTCCGTATACCGACCGTATCGAATACCTCGGCGGCTGCGTGAACGAGATGCCGTACGTGCTGGCGGTTGAGAAGCTGGCAGGCATCAAGGTGCCTGAGCGCGTAGACGTGATCCGCGTGATGCTCTCTGAGCTATTCCGTATCAACAGTCATCTGCTCTATATTTCGACCTTTATCCAGGACGTCGGGGCGATGACGCCGGTCTTCTTCGCCTTCACCGACCGCCAGAAAATCTACGATCTGGTTGAGGCGATCACCGGCTTCCGTATGCACCCGGCCTGGTTCCGCATCGGCGGCGTGGCGCACGATCTGCCGCGCGGCTGGGACCGCCTGCTGCGTGAGTTCCTCGAGTGGATGCCGAAGCGTCTGGACTCCTACGAGAAAGCCGCGCTGCGCAACACCATTCTGATTGGCCGTTCGAAGGGCGTTGCCGCCTACGGCGCGAAAGAGGCACTGGAGTGGGGCACCACCGGGGCTGGCCTGCGCGCCACCGGTATCGACTTCGACGTGCGTAAGGCGCGACCTTACTCTGGCTATGAAAACTTCGACTTTGAAGTTCCCGTCGGCGGCGGCATCAGCGATGCCTATACCCGCGTGATGCTGAAAGTGGAAGAGCTGCGCCAGAGCCTGCGCATTCTTGAGCAGTGCCTCAACAACATGCCGGAAGGCCCGTTCAAGGCGGATCACCCGCTGACGACGCCGCCGCCGAAAGAGCGCACGCTTCAGCATATCGAAACCCTGATTACCCACTTCCTGCAGGTTTCCTGGGGCCCGGTCATGCCGGCCAACGAATCCTTCCAGATGATTGAGGCAACCAAGGGTATCAACAGCTACTACCTGACCAGCGATGGCAGCACCATGAGCTACCGCACCCGCGTGCGTACGCCGAGCTTCCCGCACCTGCAGCAGATCCCTTCGGCGATCCGCGGTAGCCTGGTGTCCGACCTGATTGTCTATCTGGGTAGTATCGATTTTGTTATGTCAGACGTGGACCGCTAATTATGCACGAAAATCAACAACCACAGACCGAGGCTTTTGAGCTGAGTGCGGCAGAGCGTGATGCTATCGAGCACGAGAAGCACCACTACGAAGACCCGCGTGCGGCGTCCATCGAAGCGCTGAAAATCGTTCAGAAGCAGCGTGGCTGGGTGCCGGATGGGGCGATCTACGCCATCGCCGAGGTGCTGGATATTCCGGCCAGCGACGTAGAGGGTGTCGCCACCTTCTATAGCCAGATCTTCCGCCAGCCGGTGGGCCGTCACGTTATTCGCTACTGCGATAGCGTGGTGTGCCACATCACCGGTTACCAGGGCATCCAGGCTGCGATTGAGAAAAAGCTCGATATCAAGCCGGGACAGACCACCTTTGATGGCCGTTTCACCCTGCTGCCGACCTGCTGCCTGGGGAACTGCGACAAGGGGCCAACGATGATGATCGACGACGATACCCATAGCTATCTGACGCCGGAAGCCATCCCCGACCTGCTGGAGCAGTATAAATAATGAAAAACATTATCCTGACTCCTGAAACCCATCCGTTGACCTGGCGTCTGCGTGCTGACAAGCAGCCGGTCTGGCTGGATGAGTACCAGAGCAAAAACGGCTACGCCGGGGCGCGTAAGGCGCTCACCGGCATGGCGCCGGATGAGATTGTTAACGCGGTTAAAGATTCGGGCCTGAAAGGGCGCGGCGGCGCGGGCTTCTCCACCGGTTTGAAGTGGAGCCTGATGCCGAAAGACGAATCCATGAACATCCGTTACCTGCTGTGTAACGCCGATGAGATGGAGCCGGGCACCTATAAAGACCGCCTGCTGATGGAGCAGCTCCCGCACCTGCTGGTGGAAGGGATGCTGATCTCCGCGTTCGCGCTGAAAGCGTACCGGGGCTACATCTTCCTGCGCGGCGAGTACATTGAGGCCGCCGAGCGCCTGCGCCGCGCCATCGCCGAAGCGACCGAGGCGGGGCTGCTGGGCAAAAACATCCTCGGCACCGGCTTCGACTTCGAGCTGTTTGTCCACACCGGGGCAGGGCGCTACATCTGCGGTGAAGAGACGGCGCTGATCAACTCCCTGGAAGGCCGCCGCGCCAACCCGCGCTCTAAGCCACCGTTCCCGGCAAGCTCCGGGGTGTGGGGCAAGCCGACCTGCGTAAACAACGTTGAAACCCTGTGTAACGTTCCGGCGATCCTCGCTAACGGCGTCGAGTGGTATCAGGGGATCTCGAAAAGCGAAGACAACGGTACCAAGCTGATGGGCTTCTCCGGCCGGGTGAAAAATCCCGGCGTCTGGGAGCTGCCGTTTGGCACCACTGCGCGTGAGATCCTGGAAGAGTACGCGGGCGGCATGCGCGATGGCCTGAAGTTCAAGGCCTGGCAGCCGGGCGGCGCGGGAACCGACTTCCTCACCGACGCACACCTCGACCTGCCGATGGAGTTTGCCAGCATTGGTAAAGCCGGCAGCCGTCTGGGTACCGCGCTGGCGATGGCGGTGGACCACGAAATCAACATGGTGTCGCTGGTGCGTAACCTGGAAGAGTTTTTTGCCCGCGAATCCTGCGGCTGGTGTACGCCTTGCCGCGACGGCCTGCCGTGGAGCGTGAAGATCCTGCGCGCCCTTGAGCGCGGCGAAGGTCAGCCTGGCGATATCGAGACGCTTGAGCAGCTCTGTCGATTCCTGGGTCCGGGTAAAACCTTCTGTGCCCATGCGCCAGGCGCGGTAGAGCCTCTGCAGAGTGCAATAAAATATTTCCGCGATGAATTCGAAGCCGGCATTAAACAGCAGTTTAGCAATACCCATCTGATCAACGGTATTCAGCCTAACCTGCTTAAGACGCGCTGGTAATCTAAAGGTTTATTTATTTTGGAAGCATGCTAATGGCTACGATTCATGTAGACGGCAAAGATTACGAGGTCAACGGGGCGGACAACCTGCTACAGGCATGTCTCTCGTTAGGTCTTGATATTCCGTATTTTTGCTGGCATCCGGCGCTGGGCAGCGTTGGCGCTTGCCGCCAGTGTGCGGTGAAGCAGTACCAGAACGCGGAAGATACGCGCGGTCGCCTGGTGATGTCCTGTATGACACCGGCGACGGACAACACCTTTATCTCTATCGATGACGAAGAGGCAAAACAGTTCCGTGAGAGCGTTGTGGAGTGGCTGATGACCAACCACCCGCACGACTGCCCGGTCTGTGAAGAGGGGGGCAACTGCCACCTGCAGGATATGACGGTGATGACCGGTCATAGCTTCCGCCGCTATCGCTTTACAAAACGTACCCACCGCAACCAGGATCTGGGGCCGTTCATCTCCCATGAGATGAACCGCTGCATCGCCTGCTACCGCTGCGTGCGCTACTACAAAGACTACGCCGACGGCACCGATCTCGGCGTCTACGGTGCCCATGACAACGTCTACTTCGGCCGTCCGGAAGATGGCGTGCTGGAGAGCGAGTTCTCCGGCAACCTGGTAGAGATCTGCCCGACCGGCGTCTTTACCGACAAAACCCACTCCGAACGCTACAACCGTAAGTGGGATATGCAGTTCGCCCCAAGCATCTGCCAGCAGTGCTCTCTGGGCTGTAACACCAGCCCTGGCGAACGCTACGGCGAGCTGCGTCGTATTGAAAACCGCTATAACGGCACCGTTAACCACTACTTCCTTTGCGACCGCGGCCGTTTCGGCTACGGCTACGTGAACCTGAAGGATCGTCCGCGCCAGCCGGTTCAGCGCCGCGGCGACGATCTGATCGCCCTCAACGCCGAGCAGGCGATGCAGGGTGCGGCGGATATTCTGCGCCAGTCGAAGAAAGTGATCGGTATCGGCTCCCCGCGCGCCAGCGTCGAGAGCAACTTTGCCCTGCGTGAGCTGGTGGGAGCAGAGAACTTCTATACCGGCATCGCCAAAGGTGAGCAGGAGCGTCTTGAGCTGGCTCTGAAGGTGCTGCGCGAAGGGGGCATCCATACCCCGGCGCTGCGCGAAATCGAAAGCTACGACGCGGTGCTGATCCTCGGTGAAGACCTTACCCAGACCGGCGCCCGTGCCGCGCTGGCAGTGCGTCAGGCGGTGAAAGGCAAAGCGCGTGAGATGGCTGCGGCCCAGAAAGTGGCCGACTGGCAGATTGCCGCAATCCTTAACATCGGCCAGCGTGCTAAACATCCGCTGTTCGTGACCAACGTTGATAGCACCCGTCTGGACGATATCGCGGCGTGGACCTACCGTGCCCCGGTCGAAGACCAGGCGCGCTTAGGCTTTGCCATCGCCCACGCGCTGGACGGCTCCGCGCCTGCGGTCGAGGGTATCGATCGCGATCTGCAGAACAAAATTGATGTGATTGTCCAGGCGCTGGCCGGGGCGAAAAAACCACTGATTATCTCCGGTACCAACGCCGGCAGCGCCGAGGTGATCCAGGCGGCAGCGAACGTGGCCAAAGCCCTGAAGGGACGCGGCGCGGACGTGGGCGTGACCATGATTGCCCGGGCGGTAAACAGCGTTGGTCTCGGTATGATCGGCGGCGGCTCCCTTGATGACGCCCTGAGCGAGCTGGAGAGCGGCGCGGCGGATGCCGTAGTGGTGCTGGAGAACGATCTCCATCGTCACGCCTCTGCGACCCGCGTTGACGCTGCGCTCTCTAAAGCGCCGCTGGTGATGGTCATTGACCACCAGCGCACGGCGATTATGGAGAAAGCACACCTGGTGCTGTCGGCGGCAAGCTTCGCCGAAAGCGACGGGACGGTGATCAACAACGAAGGCCGTGCTCAGCGCTTCTTCCAGGTTTACGATCCGGCCTACTATGACAGCCGCGCCGTGATGCTGGAGAGCTGGCGCTGGCTGCACTCCCTGCACAGCACCGTGCTGAACCGCGAGGTCGACTGGACCCAGCTCGATCACGTGATCGACGCCGCCATTGCTCAGCTGCCGCAGCTGGCCGGTATCAAAGATGCCGCGCCGGACGCCAGCTTCCGCATTCGCGGTCAGAAACTGGCCCGTGAACCGCACCGCTACAGCGGCCGGACGGCAATGCGCGCTAACATTAACGTGCACGAGCCGCGCCAGCCGCAGGATAAAGACACCATGTTTGCCTTCTCAATGGAAGGGAACAACCAGCCGTCCGCCCCGCGCTCGCAAATTCCGTTTGCCTGGGCACCGGGCTGGAACTCACCGCAGGCGTGGAACAAGTTCCAGGCCGAAGTGGGTGGCAAACTGCGTCATGGCGATCCGGGCGTGCGCCTGATCGAAGCCTCTGCCAACGGTCTGGAGTACTTTGACCGCGTACCGGCGGGCTTCCAGGCGGAAGAGGGGAAATGGCGTGTGGCGCCGTACTACCACCTCTTCGGCAGCGATGAGATGTCCCAGCGCTCTCCGGTGTTCCAGACCCGGATGCCGCAGCCGTACATCAAGCTCAACCCGGCGGATGCCGCGAAGCTTGGCGTCAACGCGGGTGCGCAGGTTGCATTCAGCTATGAGGGCCAGACGGTAACCCTGCCGCTGGTGATTGCAGACGGTTTGACAGCAGGGCAGGTGGGCTTGCCGATGGGTATGCCGGGCATTGCACCGGTGCTGGCGGGCGCGCGTCTTGAGAACTTGCAGGAGGCACAGCAATGAGTTGGTTAACACCGGAGCTGATTGATATCCTGATCGGCATTCTTAAGGCGTTGGCGATCCTGCTGGTGGTGGTCATCTGCGGCGCGTTTATGAGCTTTGCCGAGCGTCGTCTGCTCGGCCTGTTCCAGAACCGTTATGGACCGAACCGCGTAGGCTGGGGTGGCTCACTCCAGCTGGTGGCGGACATGATTAAGATGTTCTTTAAAGAGGACTGGATCCCGCGCTTCTCGGACCGCATGATCTACACCCTCGCACCGATGATCGCCTTTACCTCGCTGCTGTTGGCCTTTGCGATTGTGCCGGTCAGCCCGACGTGGGTGGTGGCGGATCTCAACATCGGCATCCTGTTCTTCCTGATGATGGCGGGGCTGACGGTTTACGCGGTGCTGTTTGCCGGCTGGTCGAGTAACAACAAATACTCGCTGCTGGGGGCGATGCGTGCCTCTGCCCAGACGCTGAGCTACGAGGTCTTCCTCGGGCTGTCGCTGATGGGCGTTGTGGCGCAGGCCGGTTCATTCAACATGACCGACATCGTCAACAACCAGGCGCACCTGTGGAACATCATTCCCCAGTTCTTTGGTTTCATCACCTTTGCGATTGCGGGCGTTGCGGTGTGTCACCGTCATCCGTTTGACCAGCCGGAGGCCGAGCAGGAGCTGGCGGACGGTTACCACATTGAATACTCCGGCATGAAGTTCGGCCTGTTCTTTGTGGGCGAGTACGTCGCTATCGTTACCGTGTCTGCGCTGATCGTCACCCTGTTCTTCGGTGGCTGGCACGGTCCGTTCTTACCTCCGTTCGTCTGGTTTGCCCTGAAAACAGCATTCTTCATGATGATGTTCATTTTGATTCGCGCAGCATTACCGCGTCCGCGTTATGACCAGGTGATGTCCTTCGGCTGGAAAGTGTGCCTGCCGCTTACGCTAATCAACCTGCTGGTAACGGCGGCTGTCATTCTGTGGCAGGCGCAATAAGGGATGAAAAGACCATGACCTTAAAAGAGATAATCGTAGGCTTCGGCACCCAGGTACGCAGTATCTGGATGATCGGCCTGCACGCGTTTGCCAAACGCGAAACCCGTATGTATCCGGAAGAGCCGGTCTACCTGCCGCCACGCTACCGTGGCCGCATTGTATTAACCCGCGATCCGGACGGCGCAGAGCGCTGCGTTGCCTGTAACCTGTGTGCGGTAGCCTGTCCCGTAGGCTGTATTTCGCTGCAAAAAGCGGAAACCGTCGACGGCCGCTGGTATCCAGAGTTTTTCCGTATCAACTTCTCACGCTGCATCTTCTGCGGCATGTGTGAAGAGGCCTGTCCGACTACCGCCATCCAGCTTACGCCAGACTTCGAGCTGGGCGAGTTCAAGCGTCAGGACCTGGTTTACGAAAAAGAGGATCTGCTGATCTCCGGTCCGGGTAAATATCCGGAATATAACTTCTACCGGATGGCAGGTATGGCAATCGACGGCAAAGATAAGGGCGAGGCGGAGAACGAAGCCAAACCTATCGACGTCAAGGGCCTGTTACCGTAAGGAGAGGGGCAATGGAGTTCGCTTTTTATATCTGTGGCCTTGTTGCCATCGTGACCACGCTACGCGTGATCACGCATACCAATCCGGTGCATGCGCTGCTGTACCTGATTGTCTCCCTGCTGGCGATTTCGGGGGTCTTCTTCTCCCTTGGCGCCTACTTTGCCGGTGCGCTGGAGATCATCGTCTACGCCGGGGCCATCATGGTGCTGTTCGTCTTTGTGGTGATGATGCTTAACCTTGGCGGAGCCGAAATCGAGCAGGAGCGCCAGTGGCTGAAGCCGCAGGTCTGGATCGGCCCGGGGCTGGTCTCTGCCGTGCTGCTGGTGGTGATGGTTTACGCCATCCTCACCGTTAACGATCAGGGCATTGACGGCACCTCGATTAGCGCGAAAGCGGTAGGTATTACCCTGTTCGGACCTTACGTTCTGGCGGTTGAGCTGGCGTCCATGCTGCTGCTGGCCGGTCTGGTCGTGGCCTTCCACGTTGGCCGTGAAGAGCGTCCGGGCGAGGTGCTGAGCAACCGTCCGGCGGATGCGAAAAGAAAAACGGAGGAGCATGTATGATCCCCTTACAACACGGACTGATCCTCGCCGCCGTTCTGTTTGTGCTCGGGCTGACGGGGCTTATCATCCGCCGCAACCTGCTGTTCATGCTGATTGGCCTGGAAATCATGATTAACGCCGCCGCGCTGGCTTTTGTCGTTGCGGGCAGCTACTGGGGCCAGAGTGACGGCCAGGTGATGTATATCCTCGCGATTAGCCTCGCGGCCGCGGAAGCCAGTATTGGCCTGGCGCTGCTGCTTCAGCTGCATCGCCGTCGCCAGAACCTGAATATCGATTCAGTAAGTGAGTTGCGTGGATGAACATGCTTGCCTTAACCATTATTTTGCCATTGATTGGCTTCCTGCTTCTGTCGTTCTCCCGTGGCCGCTGGTCGGAAAACCTCTCCGCCGCGGTGGGGATGGGCTCCGTCGGTCTGGCGGCGCTGGTAACGGCGATTGCAGGCGTTGACTTCTTTAACAATGGACGCGAAGCCTTCAGCCAGCCGCTGTGGACATGGATGGCCGTGGGCGATTTCAACATCGGCTTCAACCTCGTGCTGGACGGCCTGTCGCTGACCATGCTCTCGGTGGTCACCGGCGTTGGCTTCCTGATCCACATGTTTGCCTCCTGGTACATGCGTGGGGAAGAGGGCTACTCCCGCTTCTTCGCCTACACCAACCTGTTCATCGCGAGCATGGTGGTACTGGTGCTGGCGGACAACCTGCTGCTGATGTATCTCGGCTGGGAAGGCGTGGGCCTCTGCTCCTATCTGCTGATCGGCTTCTACTACACCGATCCGAAGAACGGCGCGGCGGCAATGAAAGCATTTATCGTGACCCGCGTGGGTGACGTCTTCCTCGCTTTCGCACTGTTCATTCTCTACAACGAGCTGGGCACGCTGAACTTCCGTGAGATGGTCGAGCTGGCACCTGCGCACTTCGAAGCCGGCAACAACATGCTGACGTGGGCGACGCTGATGCTGCTGGGTGGCGCGGTCGGTAAGTCGGCGCAGCTGCCGTTGCAGACATGGCTTGCGGACGCGATGGCTGGCCCGACGCCGGTCTCGGCGCTGATCCACGCCGCAACGATGGTGACCGCCGGTGTCTACCTGATCGCCCGTACCCACGGCCTGTTCCTGATGACCCCGGAGATCCTGCATCTGGTAGGGATCGTCGGCGCGGTCACCCTGGTACTGGCGGGTTTTGCGGCGCTGGTACAGACCGACATCAAACGCGTTCTCGCTTACTCCACCATGAGCCAGATCGGCTACATGTTCCTCGCGCTCGGCGTGCAGGCGTGGGATGCGGCGATTTTCCACCTGATGACCCACGCGTTCTTTAAAGCGCTGCTGTTCCTCTCGTCTGGCTCGGTGATCCTTGCCTGCCACCACGAGCAGAACATCTTTAAAATGGGCGGGCTGCGTAAGTCAATTCCGCTGGTCTACGTCTGCTTCCTGGTGGGCGGCGCGGCGCTGGCGGCACTGCCGCTGATCACCGCAGGCTTCTTCAGTAAGGATGAGATCCTCGCCGGGGCAATGGCTAACGGCCATATCAACCTGATGGTGGCAGGCCTGGTCGGTGCGTTCATGACCTCGCTCTACACCTTCCGCATGATCTTTATCGTCTTCCACGGCAAAGAGCAGATCCATGCCCACGCAGGGAAGGGGATCACCCATCACCTGCCGCTGATTGTGCTGCTGGTGCTCTCGACCTTCGTTGGGGCGATGATCGTACCGCCGCTGCAGGGCGTCCTGCCGGATACTACCGAGCTTGAGCATGGCCGCGTGCTGACCCTGGAAATTACGTCAGGCGTGGTGGCAATCGCCGGGATCCTGATTGCCGCATGGCTGTGGCTGGGCAAGCGTGCGCTTGTCACTTCCATCGCCAACAGCGCGCCGGGCCGTCTGCTGGGGACCTGGTGGTACAACGCCTGGGGCTTCGACTGGCTGTATGACAAAATTTTCGTTAAACCCTTCCTCGGTATTGCGTGGTTGATTAAACGCGATCCGCTGAATGCGGTAATGAACACGCCGGCTATTCTCTCCCGCTTTGCTGGGAAAGGCCTGCTGTTCAGCGAGAATGGGCAGCTGCGCTGGTATGTGGCATCCATGAGCGTTGGTGCGGTTGTGGTACTCGCGCTATTAGTGGTTTTGCGTTGATTTAATCATGCAGGTGATGCCCGGCGGCGCTCGCGCTTGCCGGGCCTACGATCTAACCTGTAGGCCGGGTAAGCGCAGCGCCACCCGGCGATACAGAATTTAACAAGGAATAAGAACCGCCATGTTACTACCCTGGCTAATATTAATTCCCTTTATCGGCGGCTTCCTCTGCTGGCTGACTGAACGCTTCGGCGTGAAGGTGCCGCGCTGGATCGCGCTGGTAACAATGGGGCTGACGCTGGCGCTCTCTCTGCAGCTTTGGATGCAGGGCGGCTATTCACTTACCCAGGCCGCGGGCCTGCCGCAGTGGCAGTCAGAGTTTGTGCTGCCGTGGATCCCACGCTTTGGTATCACTATTCACCTGGCGCTGGATGGCCTGTCGCTGCTGATGGTCGTCCTGACCGGCTTCCTCGGCGTGCTGGCGGTGCTCTGCTCATGGCGTGAAATCGAAAAGTACCAGGGCTTCTTCCACCTCAACCTGATGTGGATCCTGGGCGGCGTGATCGGCGTGTTCCTTGCCATCGACATGTTCCTGTTCTTCTTCTTCTGGGAGATGATGCTGGTGCCGATGTACTTCCTGATCGCGCTCTGGGGCCATAAAGCCTCCGATGGTAAAACGCGTATCACGGCGGCCACCAAGTTCTTCATCTACACCCAGGCGAGCGGGCTGGTGATGCTGATTGCGATCCTCGGGCTGGTGTTTGTTCACTACAACGCCACCGGCGTCTGGACCTTCAATTACGAGCAGCTGCTGAACACCCCGATGTCCCACGGTGTGGAATACCTGCTGATGCTGGGCTTCTTCATCGCCTTTGCGGTGAAAATGCCGGTGGTACCGCTGCATGGCTGGCTGCCGGATGCGCACTCTCAGGCACCGACCGCCGGTTCCGTTGATCTCGCGGGGATCCTGCTGAAAACCGCGGCCTACGGTCTGCTGCGTTTCGCGCTGCCGCTGTTCCCGAACGCCTCTGCCGAGTTCGCCCCGATTGCCATGTGGCTGGGCGTTATCGGTATCTTCTACGGCGCGTGGATGGCCTTTGCCCAGACCGATATCAAACGTCTGATTGCCTACACCTCCGTCTCCCACATGGGCTTCGTGCTGATCGCCATCTACACCGGCAACCAGCTGGCCTACCAAGGTGCGGTGATCCAGATGATTGCCCACGGTCTCTCTGCGGCCGGTCTGTTCATCATCTGCGGCCAGCTCTATGAGCGCCTGCACACCCGTGATATGCGCATGATGGGCGGCCTGTGGAGCAAGATTAAGTGGCTGCCAGCGCTGTCGATGTTCTTTGCCGTTGCCACCCTCGGGATGCCGGGTACCGGTAACTTCGTGGGCGAGTTCATGATCCTCTTCGGCAGCTACGGCGTCGTACCGGTCATCACCGTGATCTCGACCTTTGGTCTGGTTTTCGCCTCGGTCTACTCGCTGGCGATGCTGCACCGCGCCTACTTCGGTAAGGCGAAGAGTGAAATTGCCGCTAAAGAACTGCCAGGGATGTCGCTGCGTGAGCTGTTCATCATCCTGCTGCTGGTAGTACTTCTGGTACTGCTTGGCTTCTATCCGCAGCCGATTCTGGATACCTCGCACTCTGCGATGAGCAATATCCAGCAGTGGTTTGTTAATTCCGTTACTACTACAAGGCCGTAAAGCGCATATGACTCTTACTCCACAACACCTGATCGCGCTGCTACCGCTGCTGATCGTCGGATTGACGGTGGTGGTTGTGATGCTC
Source organism: Escherichia sp. ESNIH1 (assembly GCA_002918705.1). Classification (GTDB taxonomy): domain Bacteria; phylum Pseudomonadota; class Gammaproteobacteria; order Enterobacterales; family Enterobacteriaceae; genus Pseudescherichia. The sequence continues at coordinate 253,552 of PQKR01000002.1, forward strand.
TGCATTGCGTGGCGACGCAACCACTTCCTGAACGCCACGATCGCCGTTATCGGCCTGAACGCCGCGCTGGTCTCGCTCTGGCTGGTTGGCCAGGCGGGAGCAATGGACGTGACGCCGCTGATGCGCGTTGACGGCTTCTCCATGCTCTATACCGGGCTGGTACTGCTGGCGAGCCTTGCGACCTGTACCTTTGCCTACCCGTGGCTGGAGGGGTACAAAGATAATAAAGAGGAGTTCTACCTGCTGGTGCTGATTGCCGCCCTCGGTGGCATCCTGCTGGCTAACGCTAACCATCTGGCCGCGCTGTTCCTCGGCATCGAGCTGATCTCGCTGCCGCTGTTCGGCCTGATCGGCTACGCGTTCCGCCAGAAGCGCTCGCTGGAAGCCAGCATCAAGTACACCATCCTCTCTGCCGCCGCATCGTCGTTCCTGCTGTTTGGTATGGCGCTGGTGTATGCCAACTCCGGCAACCTGTCGTTCCTGGCCATCGGTAAGAGCCTCGGCGACGGCATGCTGCACGAGCCGTTGCTGCTCATCGGTCTCGGCCTGATGATCGTCGGTCTTGGCTTCAAGCTGTCGCTGGTGCCGTTCCATCTCTGGACGCCGGACGTCTATCAGGGTGCACCTGCACCGGTCTCTACCTTCCTGGCGACCGCCAGCAAGATCGCCATCTTTGGCGTGGTGATGCGTCTGTTCCTCTACGCGCCGGTAGGCGATAGCGAAGCGGTACGCGTGGTGCTGGGCATTATTGCCTTCGCCTCGATCATCTTCGGTAACCTGATGGCGCTGAGCCAGACCAACATCAAACGTCTGCTCGGCTACTCCTCAATCTCCCACCTCGGCTATCTGCTGGTGGCGCTGATCGCCCTGCAGAGCGGCGAGATGTCGATGGAGACCGTAGGCGTCTACCTGGCGGGCTACCTGTTCAGCAGCCTCGGCGCGTTCGGCGTGGTGAGTCTGATGTCCAGCCCGTACCGTGGCCCGGATGCCGACTCGCTCTACTCTTACCGCGGCCTGTTCTGGCACCGTCCGATCCTCTCTGCGGTGATGACGGTGATGATGCTGTCGCTGGCGGGGATCCCGATGACTCTTGGCTTTATCGGTAAGTTCTACGTGCTGGCGGTGGGTGTGAATGCTCACCTGTGGTGGCTGACGGCAGCGGTAGTCATTGGCTCGGCAATTGGCCTCTACTACTACCTGCGCGTGGCGGTGAGCCTCTACCTCAGCGCGCCGCAGCAGCTTAACCGTGATGCGCCGTCCGACTGGGCCTACAGCGCGGGCGGGATCGTAGTTCTGATCTCTGCGCTGCTGGTGCTGCTGCTGGGTGTCTATCCGCAGCCGCTGATCAGCCTGGTACAGATGGCCCAGCCGCTGATGTAACGCTTTAGAGCAAAATAAAAACCGCCGAAGATTCGGCGGTTTTTTTTGTCTATTAAACACAGTTTGTAGGCCTGATAAGCGCTGCGCCATCAGGCGTTAATGTATTACACCGCCTGCTTGTGGCTAATCAGCGGACCGTTGGCCTTACTCGAGGCGCGATCGAGCACCTCTTTGAGCACCGCCGACAGCTCGGTCACTTCAAACTTGGCGACGTAGCCGTCGGCCTGCACCTTACGGACGTGATCCTCGTTGGCGCTGCCGGAGAGCGAGGAGTGGATCACGACCGGAATATGCTTCAGGCGCGGGTCGGTTTTGATCTTGCGCGTCAGGGTAAAGCCATCCATCTCGGGCATCTCAAGGTCGGTCAGCACCATAGCGATCTTATCGCTCACCGGTACGCCTTCGGCTTCTGCCTGCTGGGCCAGCAGCTGGATCTTCTCCCACGCGTCTTTGCCGGTAATGTGCATCTGGTTCGGGATCTGCATTGTTTCCAGCCCCTTCTCCAGCATCGCGCGCGCTACCTTTGAGTCCTCGGCAACAATCGCTACCGCACCCGGCTTGATATTGAATTTCTGCACTGCGGCATTGTTGGCGTGCACGTCATGATCGGACGGCACGATGTCATAGAGGATCTGCTCAACGTCCAGCACCAGCGCCAGGTTGTTGGTATCTTTCTCTTCATCGAGGCAGGCAATGCTGGTGATATAGCGGCCGTTGATCGCCTTTTCCGCCGTGTGCACCTGCTTCCAGTCCAGCCGGGTAATGTTCTCTACCGACTCAACGGCAAAGGCCTGAACGCTGCGGGCATACTCGGTAATCAGCAGGATATTAAGACCGGTGCTGGGTTTACAGCCCGCTACGGCAGGGAGATCAATAACCGGGATCACCTGATCGCGGATATTAACCATCCCCAGCAGGGGCGACTTCATCCCGGCAGGGCGGGTAAACGCAGGCATCGGGACAATTTCACGCAGCTTAAATACGTTGATGCCATAGAGTTCTGATTTCTGTTCGTGTTGTGACGTGCCAAGGCGAAACAGTAACAGCTCAAAGCGGTTGGACAGGGTAAGATTAGCCCTGTCATCGATATCTTTCTGGAAACTATCCATTATGCCCTCAGAGTGAAGTACCTGCGTTTACACAGTTATCGGCACGCTGAGGAAAAAGTGGAGGCGCGTTTTACATCAAATTTCGACTACCGCAAAATCCTCTGCCAGCAGGGTATCAGGGAAGATGGCCTGACACTCTGCTAACAGCCTTTGGCCACCCTCGTCATCGTAGCGTGAGCTGATGTGGGTCATCACCAGCCTGCCGACGCCTGCCTCATGGGCTAGCCGTGCTGCCTGGCGCGTTGAGCTGTGGCCCCGGCTATTGGCTTTCTCCTCCATCTCCGCCTCCAGCGTCGTTTCATGGACCATCACGTCCACGCCACGGGCCAGCGTCAGCGCGCCGGGGCAGGGGGCAGTATCGCCAAACATCGCCAACTTTTTGCCGGGTACGGCGGGGGCAAGATAATCTTTGCCATCAATACGCCGGCCATCCTCCAGCGTGACGCTCTCTCCGGCTTTCAGACGCTGAAAGAGGGGACCGGGCCTGACGCCCTGCGCCACCAGGGCCGCGGCGTCGAGTGCACCAGGCTTATCGTGCTCCTCGATGCGGTAGCCATAGCACTCCACCGGATGGTTAAGGGCAACGGCGGTGACGCGACGCAGGCCATCATCCACTACCGGACCCTCTTCAATCTCCACCACCGTCAGCGGATAGTCGGTCCAGGAGCCGCTCAGGCGCAGCGCGGTATCGATAAACTCCCGCAGCCCTTTAGGGCCATAGATAGTCAGCGGCTGGACGTTTCCCGCCATCGAACGGCTGCAAAGCAGCCCCGGCAGGCCAAAAATATGATCCCCGTGGAGATGGGTAATGAAGATGCGATCCAGCTTGCCGGGGTGCCAGGCGGTACGCTGCATCTGCTGCTGGGTACCTTCGCCGCAGTCAATCAGCCACAGCGCGGGCCGGGTCGGGTGACGTAGGTTAATCAGCGCCGCGCTGACGTTACGGGCGCGCGTGGGAACGCCTGCCGAGGTGCCTAAAAATATCAGTTCCATATGCGCTCTGGGTCGATAAAATCCTTATTATAGCGAGCAACGCATAAAAAGGAGCGCACCATGATCCGCTGGCAAGACCTGCACCACTCTGAATTAACCGTCTCTGAACTCTACGCTCTGCTGAAGCTGCGCTGTGAAGTTTTTGTGGTGGAGCAGAACTGCGTCTATCTCGACGTTGACGGTGACGATCTGGTCGGTGAGAACCGACATCTGCTTGGCTGGCGCGATAACCAGCTGGTGGCGTATGCGAGGATTCTGAAAAGCGAGGATGATTTTGCGCCAGTTGTCATTGGCCGCGTCATCGTAAGCGCTGCGGTACGAGGGGAAAAACTGGGCTACGAGCTGATGGAAAGGGCGGTTGCCAGCTGTAGCCTATACTGGCCGCAAAGCCCGATATATCTGGGCGCGCAGGCGCACCTACAGAACTTTTATCGTCACTTTGGCTTTGCGCCGGTGACCGATGTCTACGACGAAGATGGTATCCCGCATATTGGTATGGCACGTGAAATCATACCTCATGTTGACCAGGCGTAACCGCAAGTCATTGTCTATAGTTAGCTGACAGGTGCAAAACATGGAGAAACCTAATGTCTAACCAATTTACGAGTACCCGTATCGATGACGACCTGACCCTGCTAAGCGACACGCTGGAAGAAGTGCTACGCTCCTCCGGCGATCCGGCCGACCAGAAATATGTCGAGCTGAAAGCACGCGCCGAGCAGGCCCTGCATGATGTCAAAAACCGCGTAAGCCAGGCATCTGACACTTACTACGTGCGTGCTAAGCAGGCGGCGTACCGTGCAGATGATTACGTGCATGAAAAGCCGTGGCAGGGCGTGGGCATTGGTGCCGCTGCTGGCCTGGTATTAGGGCTGCTGCTGCGCCGCTAATGCCGTAACGGTGTTTACAACGCGGGCGCTGTCTTAAAAACAGCGCCCGCTGTTTTTTCTCCTTTCTTCATCCCTTACCGATTTACATCAAAAATCCCGCCTCTGCCTTTCCCTATACTGGTCCGTATTATTGATACCGGACAAACTCATGTCAGCAAGCTCATTCAACCGGCGCTGGGCGGAGGTTATCCTCGAAACGCTGACGCGCCACGGCATCAGACACGTTTGCATCGCGCCCGGCTCCCGCTCGACGCCGCTCACTCTGGCGGCAGCGCAGAATAACGCGTTTATTCACCATACCCATTTTGACGAGCGTGGGCTGGGGCATCTGGCGCTCGGGTTGGCGAAGGCCAGCCAGCAGCCGGTAGCGGTGATTGTCACCTCCGGAACAGCGGTGGCGAACCTCTACCCGGCAGTGATTGAGGCCGGGCTAACCGGTGAAAAGCTGATCCTGCTCACCGCCGATCGTCCCCCGGAGCTTATCGACTGCGGTGCCAATCAGGCGATCCGCCAGCCGGGCATGTTTGCTTCGCATCCGGCACAGACCGTTTCGCTGCCGCGTCCTGCCCTGGAGATCCCGGCCCGCTGGCTGGTCTCTACGCTGGATAACGCCCTCGGCGCGCTGCACGGCGGGGCAATACACATCAACTGTCCCTTTGCCGAGCCGCTCTACGGCGAGCTGGATGATACTGGCCTTGAGTGGCAGCGCGCGCTGGGCAGCTGGTGGCAGAGCGATTGTCCCTGGCTGCGGGAGGATATCCGTCGCGAGAGCGAGAAGCAGCGTGACTGGTTCTTCTGGCGGCAGAAGCGCGGCGTTGTGGTGGCCGGGCGGATGAGCGCCGCCGAAGGCAAACGGGTGGCAGAGTGGGCGCAGACGCTGGGCTGGCCGCTGATTGGCGATGTGCTCTCCCAGACCGGGCAGCCGCTGCCCTGCGCCGATCTGTGGCTGGGCAACGCCAGCGCGGTAAGCGAGCTGGCCCAGGCGCAGATTGTCATTCAGCTGGGCAGCAGCCTGACCGGAAAACGGCTGTTGCAGTGGCAGGCAACCTGTGCGCCAGAGGAGTACTGGCTGGTTGATAGCATTGCAGGCCGCCTCGATCCTGCGCACCATCGCGGGCGACGCCTGATATCCGGTGTCGGCGAGTGGCTGGCGCTGCACCCGGCCGAAAAACGTCATCCGTGGTATTCGGCGATCCCCGCCCTGGCGGATCGGGCGTGGCAGGCCGCTGCGGCGCGGCGTGAAACCTTTGGCGAAGCGCAGCTGGCCCACCGTCTGGCGGAGTTTCTGCCGGAGCAGGGGCAGCTCTTTCTGGGCAACAGCCTGGTTGTGCGCCTGGTGGATGCCCTCGGGCAACTGCCTGCGGGCTATCCGGTCTACAGCAATCGCGGTGCCAGCGGCATCGACGGCCTGCTCTCTACCGCCGCTGGCGTCCAGCGCGCCACCGCGAGACCGACTCTTGCCCTGGTGGGCGATCTCTCTGCGCTCTACGATCTCAACGCGCTGGCGCTGCTGCGTCAGGTCTCCGCCCCCTTTGTGCTGATCGTGGTGAACAACAACGGCGGGCAGATCTTCTCCCTGCTGCCGACCCCGCAGGCCGAGCGCGAACAGTTCTACCTGATTCCGCAGAACGTTCACTTTGACCATGCGGCGGCGATGTTCGGCCTGGCCTATCATCGTCCGGATAGCTGGGCCGGGCTGGCGTCAGCGCTGGTCGGCGCCTGGCGTACGCCGCAGGCGACGCTTATCGAGCTGGTGGTCGATCCGCAGGAGGGTGCGCAAACCTTGCAGCAGCTCCTTGCCCAGGTTAGCCAGCTATGATCCTTCATGCAGTGGCGAAAGCGGGCGAGAGCGAGCTGCCCTGGCTGGTGTTCCTGCACGGCTTCTCTGGCTGCGGCCAGGAGTGGATGGCGGTAGGGGAGCGCTTCTCCCGCTATCCCCGGCTCTATCTCGATCTCCCCGGCCACGGTGGTTCGTCGGCTCTCTACGCTCGCGACTTTAATGAGGTGTGTTCACAGCTGTACGCTACGCTTATTAGTTACAACATACTAAATTACTGGCTGGTGGGCTACTCCCTCGGCGGCCGCATCGCTATGTACTATGCGTGTATGGACAATGCCTGCCAGTATCCCGCTGGTTTACAAGGCGCGATTGTAGAAGGCGGCCATCCAGGGCTCACCACCGCTGCCGCCCGCGAGGCGCGCTGGCTCTCGGATGCTCGCTGGGCACGGCGCTTTCGTCATGAGCCGCTGGCTGAGGTTTTTAACGACTGGTATCGACAGCCGGTATTTGCCGGGCTGAGCGCTGAACAGCGGCGTGAGTTGGTGGCAATCAGATGCGAGAACAGCGGCGCGGCGCTGGCCGCCATGCTGGAAGCCACCTCCCTGGCGATACAGCCCGATCTTCGCCCGGCGCTGCGGCGGGGCGACTTCCCCTTTTACTACCTGTGCGGCGAACACGACCACAAATTCCGCGCCCTCGGTGCCGAGCTTGCGGCTCCCTGCCAGTTGATTAACGACGCTGGACACAATGCCCACCGGGAAAATCCCGGCGGGACGGCGGCCTCTCTGGCGCACATTTTGCGCTACTGATTAAGGAACTCTGATGATCTATCCCGATGAATCCATGCTTTACGCGCCGGTTGAGTGGCAGGACTGCTCCAAAGGCTACAGCGACATTCGCTACCATAAATCTACCGACGGCATCGCCAAAATCACCATCAACCGCCCACAGGTGCGCAATGCGTTTCGCCCCCTGACGGTGAAAGAGATGCTTCAGGCGCTGGCGGACGCCCGCTACGATGATGCGGTTGGCGTGATTATCCTCACCGGCGAAGGTGACAAAGCTTTCTGCGCCGGGGGCGACCAGAAGGTGCGTGGTGACTACGGTGGCTATCAGGATGACTCCGGCGTGCACCACCTCAACGTGCTCGACTTCCAGCGCCAGATCCGCACCTGCCCAAAACCGGTGGTGGCGATGGTGGCGGGCTACGCCATTGGCGGTGGCCACGTCCTGCATATGATGTGCGATCTGACCGTAGCGGCGGAAAATGCGGTATTCGGTCAAACCGGCCCGAAGGTGGGCTCTTTCGACGGCGGCTGGGGCGCAGCCTATATGGCCCGTATCGTTGGCCAAAAAAAGGCGCGGGAAATTTGGTTCCTTTGCCGTCAGTACGACGCCCAGCAGGCGCTGGATATGGGGCTGGTCAACACCGTGGTGCCGGTTGACGAGCTGGAAAAAGAGACCGTGCGCTGGTGTCGTGAAATGCTGCAAAACAGCCCGATGGCGCTGCGCTGTCTGAAGGCGGCGCTCAACGCCGACTGCGATGGCCAGGCGGGCCTTCAGGAGCTGGCGGGCAACGCCACGATGCTCTTCTACATGACCGAGGAGGGACAAGAGGGGCGCAATGCCTTCAACGAAAAGCGCCAGCCGGACTTCAGCAAATTTAAACGGAACCCGTAATGCGTCGGGCGCAGGTTTATCGCTGGCAGATCCCGATGGACGCAGGGGTAGTGCTGCGCGAGCGGCGGCTTAAAGTCCGCGAAGGACTCTATCTCTGTCTGCGCGACGGCTGCCGGGAAGGGTGGGGCGAGATTGCCCCGCTGCCGGGTTTTAGTCATGAAACATGCGATGAGGCACAGGCCGCGCTGATGGCCTGGGTTGACCGCTGGTTACAGGGTGCAGAGGCGCTGCCGGAGATGCCATCGGTGGCCTTTGGCATTAGCTGCGCGCAGGCGGAGCTGGCCGGAACCTTACCTGAGACAGCGGACTATCGCGCCGCGCCGCTCTGCACTGGCGATCCTGACGAATTGATGCTTAAGCTGGCTGCCATGCCCGGCGAGAAGGTCGCAAAGGTCAAAGTGGGCCTCTATGAAGCGGTACGTGACGGCATGGTGGTTAATCTCCTGCTGGAAGCGGTGCCCGATCTCCAGCTGCGGCTGGACGCCAATCGCGCCTGGACGCCGCAAAAGGCGCAGCAGTTTGCGAAATATGTTCATCCCGACTATCGCTCGCGTATCGCTTTCCTTGAGGAGCCGTGCCGCACCTGCGCCGATTCTCGGGCCTTTGCCCATGACACCGGGATCGCCATCGCCTGGGATGAGAGCCTCCGCGAGCCTGATTTTGCCCTTGTCGCCGAGGCGGGCGTAAAAGCAGTGGTGATCAAGCCTACGCTCACCGGCGCGCTGGAGAGTGTTCGCGAGCAGGTGCAGGCGGCCCATGCGCTGGGCATGACGGCGGTGATCAGCTCCTCTATCGAGTCAAGCCTTGGCCTGACTCAGCTGGCGCGGATTGCCGCCTGGCTGACGCCGCAGACCATACCAGGCCTCGATACGCTGGGGCTGATGCAGGCCCAGCAGGTTCGTCGCTGGCCGGGCTGCGCTCTGCCATGCCTTGATATTGCGGCCCTGGAGGCTTTGCGATGACCTTTGCCGACTGGCCCTGGCGTCACTGGCGCGATCTGCGGGGCGGGGCTACCGCCGTGCGTTTGCACAGTGAATCGCTCAGCTGGCGTGCGCTGTGTACACGTATTGATAGTCTGGCGGCGGGCTTTATCCAGCAGAACGTCCGGCCAGGAGAGGGGGTGCTTCTGCGCGCCAGCAATTCACCGCAGACGCTGTTGGCCTGGCTGGCGCTGCTCCAGTGCGGAGCGCGGGTACTGCACATTAACCCTCAACTCCCTGATACCCTGCTGGCGGTACTGCTTCCGCCGCTTTCGTTACAACATACATTGAGCTTTGGTGATAACTGGCGCGGCATCGAGCTTCCGGCGCTGACGATACGCGAAGCAGAAGGTAGGGGTGCCGTCAGCTGGCAGCCGCAGCGGCTAACCTCTATGACCTTAACCTCCGGCTCTACGGGTTTGCCGAAGGCGGCGGTACACACCGCTGCCGCACACCTTGCCAGCGCTCACGGCGTGCTGTCCCTGCTTCCTTATGGACCGGAAGATGACTGGTTGCTCTCCCTGCCGCTGTTTCATGTTTCGGGACAGGGGATCCTGTGGCGCTGGCTGCTGGCAGGCGGGCGGCTGACGGTCCGCGATAAACAGCCTCTGACGCAGGCGCTGGCAGGGTGTACTCACGCTTCACTGGTGCCGACCCAGCTCTGGCGGCTGCTGGAGGAGAGCGCCAGCGTGAACCTGAAGGCGGTATTGCTGGGCGGCGCGGCCATTCCGGTTGAGCTTACCCATCGGGCCAGCGAGCGGGGGATCCGCACCTGGTGCGGCTACGGGCTGACAGAGTTCGCCTCTACGGTGTGCGCCAAAACCGCCGACGACGAGCCGGATGTTGGCCAGCCGCTGCCGGGACGTGAAGTACGAATTGTTAACGGCGAAGTGTGGCTGCGCGGCGAGAGCATGGCCGCAGGCTACTGGCGTGACGGTGAGCTTATCCCGTTGGTCAATGATGAAGGCTGGTTTGCCACTCGCGATCGCGGCGTGCTAAGCAGCGGGCGGCTGAGCGTGCTCGGGCGTATGGATAATCTCTTCTTCAGCGGCGGAGAGGGGATCCAGCCGGAGGAGGTGGAGCGGATAATTGTGGCCCACCCCTGCGTACGGCAGGCTTTCGTCGTACCGTTGGCCGACCGTGAATTTGGCCAACGTCCGGTCGCGGTGGTGGAGTGTGACAGCGACGTTGCTATTGCCTCGCTGGCTGAGTGGGTAAACGGAAAGCTTGCCCGCTTCCAGCAGCCGGTGCACTGGTTGGCGCTGCCCGAGAGCCTTAACGCGGGAGGGATTAAAATCTCCCGCCGGTCACTGAGTGACTGGGTTCAACAGACCCTCCGCGGCGGATAGCGCTTCCCCTGCGCCGCTAAACCGTGTAAAACACTTTTCGCCCATCGGCAGGGATGAAAGGCTTGTACACTGTGCCGGTTTTGGGGCGTATTACATTTTTTTGTTTGGAAAAGGGCAATGGATAAAAGAATTCTGTGGGGAGTGGCCAGCCTGATGCTGGTATCGGCATCGGCCAGCGCGCTGAGCCTTAGCGGTCAGGCAGGGGAGCACTACACCAACCTGGCGGCCGGGTTTGGGACTGAAACCAGCGGCCTGGCGTTAAGCGGCAACTGGACGCACAGCGACGACGACGGCGATGCTGCGGGCCTGGGCCTTGGTCTTAACCTTCCGCTCGGGCCGCTGCTGGCGACCGTTGGCGGTAAAGGCGTTTATACTAATCCGAACGACGGTGACGAGGGCTATGCCGCAGCGGTTGGCGGTGGCTTACAGTGGCCGATCGGCGACAGCTTCCGCCTGTTTGGTGAGTACTACTACTCTCCGGACTCGCTCTCCAGCGGTATCGACAGCTATCAGGAAGCTAACGCTGGCGCACGCTGGACTATCATGCGTCCGCTGAGCATTGAAGCTGGCTACCGCTACCTGAACCTGGCGGGTAAAGACGGCAACCGCGACAACGCGCTTGCTGATGGCCCCTACGTTGGGGTTAACGCCAGCTTCTAATCCTCCGGCGCGGCAATCTGCCGCGCCTTTTCATCTGTTTAATCCTGCCGCCATTTACTTCCCCATGCGTTATAGTACTCCGACAACAGGTAAGGGAGAGTACGGAGATAACGATGATAAACGTGGAAATGCTGTCTACCGGGGATGAAGTCCTGCATGGTCAGATTATTGATACCAACGCTGCATGGCTTGCCGATCTGTTTTTCACCGAAGGGTTACCGTTGACGCGCCGTAATACCGTGGGCGACAGCCTTAACGATCTGGTTGCTATCCTGCGCGAGCGCAGCGAGCACGCCGATGTTTTAATCGTTAACGGCGGCCTCGGCCCGACCAGCGACGATCTTAGCGCGCTGGCGGCAGCGACTGCGGCGGGCGAAGAGCTGGTGCTGCACGAAGCGTGGCTGAGCCATATGGAGCGTTTCTTCACCGAGCGCGGTCGCGTGATGGCGCCCAGCAACCGTAAACAGGCAGAGATCCCAGCCAGCGCGGAGCTAATTGATAATCCGGTAGGCACCGCCTGCGGCTTTGCCGTCAAGCTCAACCGCTGCCTGATGTTCTTTACCCCGGGCGTACCCTCTGAATTCAAGGTGATGGTTCAGCAGGAGATCCTGCCGCGTCTGCGGGAGCGCTTTACCCTGCCGTCGCCGCCAATCTGCCTGCGCCTGACCACCTTTGGCCGCTCCGAGAGCGATCTGGCCCAGAGTCTCGATCATCTTCAGCTGCCGGAAGGGGTGGTGATGGGTTACCGCTCATCCATGCCGATTATCGAGCTGAAGCTGACCGGCCCGGCGGAGCAGCGCGAAGCGATGGAGGCGCTGTGGCCAGAGGTGCAGCGCGTCGCTGGCGAGAGCATGATTTTTGAAGGCACTCAGGGGCTACCGGCGCTGCTGGCAGAGAAGATGCGTGAGCAGCAGCTCAGCCTGACCGTTAGCGAGCAGTTCACCAGCGGCCTGCTGGCGCTGCAGCTCTCCCGTGCCTCTGCACCGCTGCTGGCGAGCGAGGTGCTGCCTTTCCAGGCCGACACGCTGGAGCAGACCGCGCGCTGGGCCGCCGAGCTGCGCAACCGCCACCTGGCCGGACTGGCGCTGAGCGTAGGCGGGCTGGACGAGGAGCATATCAACTTTGCCCTCGCCACGCCGCAGGGTACCCACGCTCTTCGGATAAAGTTCAGCACCGGACGCCACGGCATAGCTGTCCGCCAGGAGGTGTGCGCCATGATGGCCCTGAACATGCTGCGCCGCTGGCTCAGCGGTAAAGATGTCGCCAGCGATCACGGCTGGGTGAGCGTAGTGGATTCCCTGTTTGTGGCGTGATCCGTCTGCGCCCGTAGCATAATGGGATGTTCATCGCGTTTGCCGGTGGACATCTCATACGATGTGCTTTCCCTCCCTCCTTTATGTTCGTTTTCTTATCAATCCATCCTTTCTAATCTGTTTTTTGGTCTATTTCGCGCGCTACCGAGCGTGATTCGAAAATAAAATTGCGTGTTGATGCGCTTTTTTGCGCATTTTTGTCATATTTCTGTAACAATCTGTGCGTGGATTCACAGTAACAATTACCGATATTCCTTAACATCGCCAGCCTCGCTGAAGTGGTGAGGCTCGAAAACCCTACACATTTAATATTTGGCCACGGAGGCTACATGCTCAGTATCTTTAAACCAGCGCCACATCAGGCGCGCCTGGGAAAGGCAGAAATTGATCCGCTATACCGTCGTTTGCGCTGGCAAATCTTTATCGGCATATTCTTTGGCTACGCGGCTTACTACCTGGTACGCAAAAACTTCGCCCTCGCCATGCCCTATCTGGTGGAGCAAGGCTTCTCACGCGGCGATCTCGGCTTTGCGCTGTCGGGCATCTCCATTGCCTACGGTTTCTCCAAGTTCATTATGGGTTCGGTATCGGATCGATCTAACCCGCGTGTTTTCTTACCCGCCGGTCTGATCCTGGCGGCAGCGGTGATGCTGTTTATGGGCTTCGTGCCCTGGGCGACATCGAGCATTGCCGTTATGTTTGTGCTGCTCTTCTTATGCGGTTGGTTCCAGGGGATGGGGTGGCCTCCGTGCGGACGCACGATGGTTCACTGGTGGTCACAGAAAGAGCGCGGCGGCATTGTTTCAGTGTGGAACTGCGCGCATAACGTGGGCGGTGGTATTCCGCCCCTGCTGTTCCTGCTGGGAATGGCCTGGTTCAACGACTGGAAAGCCGCGCTCTATATGCCAGCGTTTGGTGCGATTGTGGTGGCGATCATTGCCTTTGCGCTGATGCGTGATACGCCGCAGTCCCAGGGGCTACCGCCTATCGAAGAGTATAAAAATGACTATCCGGATGATTATAGCGAGCAGCATGAAGAGGAGCTGACAGCTAAACAGATCTTTATGAAGTATGTTCTGCCCAACAAGCTGCTGTGGTACATCGCGATAGCCAACGTGTTTGTCTATCTGCTGCGTTACGGCATCCTCGACTGGTCGCCAACCTACCTGCGTGAAGTGAAGCACTTTGCACTGGATAAATCCTCCTGGGCCTACTTCCTGTATGAATATGCCGGGATCCCAGGCACCCTGCTGTGCGGCTGGATGTCGGATAAGGTGTTCAAGGGCAACCGCGGTGCGACGGGCGTGTTCTTTATGACGCTGGTCACCATTGCTACCGTGGTGTACTGGCTCAACCCAGCGGGCAACCCGGGCGTGGATATGGCCTGCATGATTGTCATCGGCTTCCTGATCTACGGCCCGGTGATGCTGATTGGTCTGCATGCGCTGGAGCTGGCACCGAAAAAAGCGGCAGGCACCGCGGCAGGCTTTACCGGCCTGTTTGGTTACCTGGGGGGATCGGTCGCGGCGAGCGCTATCGTAGGCTACACCGTTGACTTCTTTGGCTGGGACGGCGGCTTTATGGTGATGATTGGCGGCAGCGTGCTGGCGGTATTGCTGCTCACGATAGTGATGTTCGGTGAAAAACGGCACCATGCGCAGGTACTGGCGCGTCGTTAATAAGCACTAAAATAGAAAAGGGCCGCAAGGCCCTTTTTTTATATCCAGGAAACAGGTAAGGTTGCGGTAGCATTTACTTCTTACAAATCATGTAAAATCAATAGATTATGTTGATGATCCGCGCGACGATCCTGGATGACCCAGTGCGACTCTCTGTTTACCTTTTTTCACTATTTAACGCTAAATATTGCTGTTAACGTCGAATAATAATTTATTTACATGCATGGCGGCGTGTAAAAATAGGCGCCGGGCTGTATGTTGAAAGTATTCACTATCGCCATATAATCGTTCTTATTATCAGTGCGACTTATGAAATAAGGATCGAACGGCACTCTACGGACAGTTTTAAGAGATATGAGTAAAGATACGATGGGATATCGGCTATACGGTTACGTAATCGGCAAAGAAATTCACTTCGAGATTGAAAACCGAAGGCTTTATCGCCTGCCGCAGGGAAGTGCCGATAAATCATTTATCTTTGGCTCGGTATTATTTAACCATACGATGCTGCATCTTTTTGTCTATCTATTACAGCATGGCCGTCATACGACGGTGCCGCGCGAGGAGTTGCTGCGGGTCGTGTGGGAAGAGAACGATTTAGTGCCATCGAGCCAGCGCCTGTGGCAGGTCTTAAAAAACCTTAATCGGCGGCTCAGCCTGCTGGGATTACCTGATGATTTCATCGCCAACATCAGGGGAAGCGGCTATATCATTAACTACGTTGATATTACGCCAATCTATTACAGAGTCAGTGAACTCCAGCGCTGCCCTGAGAAAATAACGGAGAGTTAGCTATTCCGGCGTGAGTGATGTCAACCCGGAAATTTATCCCTGAACATGTGTGTGCTCAGGGATTTTTTATATTTGCCAGCCGCCAATTAAAGGTCGAGTTCAATATCGCCCATCGCGCGACAGCAGCAGGGGAGGATCTCCCCTGCCTGGATAAAAGCCAGCGGCTCGGTGAGCCACTCAACCTGCCCTGCAATCAGCCGGGTGCGGCAGGAGCCGCAGTAGCCCTCCCGGCACTGGTACTCGACGTTGACCTTGTGGAACTCTAGCGCCGCCAGCAGCGACGGATGTTCATCCTGGCACAGCAGCTGTGCGCCAGTGATGCGCAGCGTCACCGCACCCATCAGAGCTGGAAGTCGCTGAGGTCGTCGGTGTTGACTTCCGAATCGATCTGGCCGACCAGGTAAGAGCTCACCTCAACCTCTTGCGGCGCTACCTGTACGTTGTCAGAGACCAGCCAGGTGTTAATCCACGGGATCGGGTTAGAACGGGTTTGGAACGGCAGATCCAGACCCACCGCCTGCATACGGATATTGGTGATGTACTCCACGTACTGGCAGAGAATATCTTTGTTCAGGCCAATCATCGAGCCGCCCTGGAAGAGATACTCCGCCCACTCTTTCTCCTGCTGTGCCGCCTGCACGAAGAGATCGTAAGAGGCCTGCTTGCACTCTTCGGCAATCTCCGCCATCTCCGGATCGTCTACGCCGCTGCGCAGCAGGTTCAGCATATGCTGGGTGCCGGTCAGATGCAGGGCTTCGTCACGGGCGATCAGACGGATAATTTTGGCGTTGCCCTCCATTAGCTCGCGCTCGGCGAAGGCGAAGGAGCAGGCGAAGCTGACGTAGAAGCGGATCGCCTCCAGTGCGTTAACGCTCATCAGGCAGAGGTAAAGTTTCTTCTTCAGCTCGCGCAGATTTACGGTCACGGTTTGGCCGTTGACGGTATGCGTCCCTTCGCCCAGCAGATGCCAGTAGCTGGTCAGCTGGATCAGATCGTCATAGAAGTGGGAGATACCTTCCGCGCGCTTGAGGATCTGCTCGTTGGTGACGATATCATCGAAGACAATCGCCGGATCGTTAACGATGTTACGGATGATATGGGTGTAGGAGCGCGAGTGGATGGTCTCGGAAAATGCCCAGGTTTCGACCCAGGTCTCCAGCTCAGGAATAGAGATCAGCGGCAGCAGCGCCACGTTCGGACTGCGGCCCTGAATGGAGTCCAGCAGCGTCTGATACTTCAGATTGCTGAGGAAGATGTGCTTTTCATGCTCCGGCAGCGCCTGGAAGTCGATGCGGTCACGCGAGACGTCAACCTCTTCCGGACGCCAGAAGAAGGAGAGCTGTTTCTCAATCAGCTTTTCAAAGATGTCATATTTTTGCTGATCGTAGCGGGCGACGTTGACCGACTGGCCGAAAAACATCGGCTCTTTCAGCTGATCGTTCTTCGTCTGTGAAAAGGTGGTGTATGCCATGCGAGTGTTTCCTGTCCTGCCGTTATACGCCGGGTGGCGCTTCGCTTACCCGGCCTACAAAACCTAATCCGTAGGCCCGGCAAGCTTTGCGCCGCCGGGCAATTTATCAAATCTTACATGCGCCGCTTTCGCAGCCGTCGTCCTGGATAGAAGGCACCAGATCGTCCTGCGCATCTTCCGCGCCGTCACGGGTGTTCTGATAGTACAGAGTCTTGACGCCAAACTTATAGGCGGTAAGCAGATCCTTCAGCAGCTGCTGCATCGGCACTTTGCCTGACGGGAAGCGAGACGGATCGTAGTTGGTGTTCGCAGAGATCGACTGGTCGATAAACTTCTGCATGATGCCCACCAGCTGGAGGTAACCGTCGTTGTTCGGCATCTCCCACAGCAGCTCGTAGTTGTTTTTCAGGTGCTCATAGTCCGGCACCACCTGGCGCAGGATGCCATCTTTCGACGCTTTGATGCTCACGTGGCCGCGCGGCGGCTCAATACCGTTGGTGGCGTTAGAGATCTGCGACGAGGTCTCAGACGGCATCAGCGCGGAGAGCGTGGAGTTACGCAGGCCGTGGGTCTTAATTGACTGACGCAGCGCTTCCCAGTTGAAGTGCAGCGGCTCGTCGGTAATACCGTCGAGATCCTTTTTATAGGTGTCGATCGGCAGGATACCCTGGGCGTAGGTGGTCTCGTTGAACCACGGGCACGCGCCTTGCTCTTTCGCCAGCTCGTTAGAGGCTTTCAGCAGGAAGTACTGAATGGCTTCAAAGGTCTGGTGGGTCAGGTTGTTGGCGCTGCCGTCGGAGTAGCGCTTGCCGTTTTTCGCCAGCCAGTAGGCGAAGTTGATCACGCCAATACCCAGCGTACGGCGGCCCATTGCCCCGCGTTTTGCGGCCGGGATCGGGTAGTCCTGATAGTCCAGCAGCGCATCCAGGGCACGTACGGCCAGCACGGCCAGCTCTTCCAGCTCGTCGAGGCTGCTGATTGCGCCAAGGTTGAACGCCGACAGCGTGCAGAGTGCGATTTCGCCGTTTTCGTCGTTGACGTCCATCAGCGGTTTGGTCGGCAGGGCAATCTCCAGGCAGAGGTTGGACTGGCGCACCGGCGCAACCGCCGGATCGAACGGGCTGTGGGTGTTGCAGTGGTCAACGTTCTGGATGTAGATACGGCCGGTGGAGGCGCGCTCCTGCATCATCAGCGAGAAGAGCTCAACGGCCTTCACGCGCTGCTTACGGATGCTCTCGTCCTGCTCATACTGCACGTACAGGCGCTCAAACTCGTCCTGATCGGCAAAGAAGGCGTCGTACAGGCCAGGGACGTCGGACGGGCTGAAGAGGGTGATATCCTGACCCTTCAGCAGACGGGTGTACATCAGCTTGTTGATCTGTACGCCGTAGTCCATGTGACGAACGCGGTTGCCCTCGACGCCACGGTTGTTTTTCAGCACCAGCAGGCTCTCAACTTCCAGATGCCACATCGGGTAGAAGAGGGTAGCCGCACCGCCGCGCACGCCGCCCTGGGAGCAGGACTTCACTGCGGTCTGGAAGTGCTTATAGAACGGAATACAGCCGGTGTGGAACGCCTCACCGCCGCGGATCGGGCTACCGAGGGCGCGGATGCGGCCCGCGTTGATGCCGATACCGGCGCGCTGGGAGACATACTTCACAATCGCGCTGGAGGTGGCGTTGATGGAGTCCAGGCTGTCGCCGCATTCGATCAGCACGCAGGAGCTGAACTGACGGGTCGGGGTACGCACGCCGGACATGATCGGCGTCGGCAGCGAGATCTTAAAGGTCGAGACCGCGTCATAGAAACGCTTCACGTAGTCCAGACGGGTGTCACGTGGATAGTTAGAGAACAGGCACGCGGCAACCAGAATGTAGAGGAACTGGGCGCTCTCGTAGATTTCACCGGTCACGCGGTTCTGAACGAGGTATTTGCCTTCCAGCTGCTTCACAGCCGCGTAGGAGAAGGTCAGGTCGCGGTCGTGCTGGATGAAACCGTCCATCTGCTGGAACTCTTCTTCCGTGTAGTCTTCCAGCAGATGATTATCGTATTTGCCCAGCGCGATCATCTTGCGCACGTGGTCGATCAGCACCGGCGGCTCAAACTGGCCGTAGGCTTTTTTACGCAGGTGGAAGATGGCAAGGCGGGCAGCCAGATATTGATAATCCGGCGCGTCACGGGAGATGAGATCCGCAGCGGCTTTGATAATGGTTTCGTGGATGTCGGACGTTTTGATGCCGTCGTAGAACTGAATGTGGGAACGCAGTTCAACCTGAGAGATCGATACGTTATTCAGCCCTTCTGCCGCCCAATCCAGCACCCGGTGGATTTTATCCAGATTGATGCGTTCAGTACGACCATCACGCTTCGTCACCAGCAGACTCTGATTCATGTACCTGTCCTTAAGAAAAAAAGTATCCCCTGCTTATCCACAATTTCACACTGTGGTTAAACCTGTGGATAAATACTATATGTAGGGGGTGTTTGATAAAAACGTCACAATATGGTGAGTATTTTAGTCTGGATTCTTTTCAGTACAAGAGTTGATTTTGAGGTTAAATTGCGGTTGCGGAAAGGTAATAATCGCTAAGTCCGCGAACGATAAGGGCTACAGGAAAGTCAACGCATGAGAAAAAAAAAACTGAATGTGATCGAACGCTGAAATCTTCATCGCGGAACTGGCAAAAGCGAATTACGCAGCTTATGAGGCTGCGTAATTGTCATATCGTTTTCAGATAACGTTAGCTGTTTTTCGCCTGAGTGTGCAGCATGTAATTCACGTCAACGCCCGGCGCCAGCTTGAAGCGATCGGTAAGCGGATTGTAGTGCAGGCCGATCATGTGCCGCTCCTGCAGCGGGGTAGGATCGATCCAGCCGATCAGCTCGGCGGGTTTAATAAACTTCTTCACGTCGTGGGTGCCCTTCGGCACCATGCGCAGCACATACTCTGCGCCAACAATCGCCAGCAGCCAGGCTTTACCGCTGCGGTTAAGCGTCGAAAAGAAGACGTGACCGCCCGGCTTCACGAGGCGGGCGCAGGCGTGCACCACCGACTGCGGATCGGGCACGTGCTCCAGCATCTCCATGCAGGTCACGACGTCATACTGTCCTGCCTGCTTAGCCGCATGCTCCTCTACCGTCTCCTGAACGTAGTCGACATGGATGCCGGACTCGAGGGCGTGCAGGCGAGCAACCTGCAGCGGCTCAAAGCCCATATCGAGGCCGCTGACGTTGGCGCCTTCCCGGGCCATGCTTTCGGCCAGAATGCCGCCGCCGCAGCCGACGTCCAGCACTTTTTTGCCGAACAGGCCGCCGACGCGCTCGGCAATATAGCCCAGCCGCAGGGGGTTAATACGATGCAGCGGTTTGAACTCGCCTTCGGTATCCCACCAGCGTGACGCCACGGCTTCAAATTTGGCGATCTCTTCATAGTCAACGTTTTGAGCCACCGGCGGTTTTTCAGCATTCATGGGCGCTTTTACTCCTTAATCAATCAGTGCATTGAGTATATCAGGAGAGAAGTATCAATAAAGCATTGGTGGGGGTGTTTCCTTTACCGGAATCACGTCGGCTGTGTTATAATTTGCGACCTTTGAATCCGGGATACAGTAGAGGGATAGCGGTTAGATGAGCGACCTTGCGAGAGAAATTACACCGGTTAACATCGAGGAAGAGCTGAAGAGCTCCTATCTGGACTATGCGATGTCGGTCATTGTTGGCCGTGCGCTGCCAGACGTCCGCGATGGCCTGAAACCGGTACACCGTCGCGTACTTTACGCCATGAACGTATTGGGCAATGACTGGAATAAAGCCTACAAAAAATCTGCCCGTGTCGTTGGTGACGTAATCGGTAAATACCATCCCCACGGTGATACGGCGGTGTATGACACCATCGTCCGTATGGCGCAGCCGTTTTCGCTGCGTTACATGCTGGTTGATGGCCAGGGTAACTTCGGCTCGGTAGACGGCGACTCCGCCGCGGCGATGCGTTATACGGAAATCCGTATGTCGAAAATTGCCCACGAGCTGATGGCCGATCTGGAAAAAGAGACGGTCGATTTCGTTGATAACTACGACGGTACCGAACGCATTCCGGACGTCATGCCGACCAAAATCCCGAACCTGCTGGTTAACGGCGCGTCCGGTATCGCGGTAGGGATGGCCACCAACATTCCGCCACACAACCTGACGGAAGTGATCAACGGCTGCCTGGCCTATATCGACGATGAGAACATCAGCGTTGAAGGGCTGATGGCGCATATTCCTGGGCCAGACTTCCCGACGGCGGCGATCATCAATGGCCGTCGCGGTATTGAAGAGGCCTATCGCACCGGCCGCGGTAAGATCTACATTCGCGCGCGCGCGGAAGTCGAAGCCGATGCGAAAACCGGTCGCGAAACTATCATCGTGCACGAAATTCCATATCAGGTGAACAAAGCGCGCCTGATTGAGAAGATTGCTGAGCTGGTGAAGGACAAACGCGTCGAGGGCATCAGCGCCCTGCGTGATGAGTCCGATAAAGACGGCATGCGCATCGTGATTGAGATCAAACGCGACGCCGTGGGTGAGGTGGTGCTGAACAACCTCTACTCCCAGACGCAGCTGCAGGTCTCCTTCGGTATCAACATGGTTGCGCTGCACCACGGTCAGCCGAAGATCATGAACCTGAAAGATATTCTTTCAGCGTTTGTGCGTCACCGCCGCGAAGTGGTGACCCGCCGTACCATTTTTGAACTGCGCAAAGCCCGCGATCGTGCACACATCCTTGAAGCGCTGGCGGTTGCGCTGGCTAACATCGACCCGATTATCGAGCTGATCCGCCGCGCACCGACGCCGGCAGAAGCGAAGGCCGGGCTGGTGGCGCAGGCGTGGGATCTGGGCAACGTGGCGGCCATGCTGGCAGGCGCTGGCGATGACGCCGCACGTCCAGAGTGGCTGGAGCCAGAGTTTGGCGTACGCGACGGTAAATACTACCTGACCGAGCAGCAGGCCCAGGCGATCCTCGATCTGCGTCTGCAGAAGCTGACCGGTCTGGAGCACGAGAAGCTGCTCGACGAGTACAAAGAGCTGCTGGCGCAGATTGCCGAGCTGCTGCACATCCTTGGCAGCGCCGACCGTCTGATGGAGGTGATCCGCGAGGAGCTGGAGTTGGTCCGCGATCAGTTTGGCGACGAGCGTCGTACCGAGATCACCGCCAACAGCGCCGATATCAATATCGAAGATCTGATCAGCCAGGAAGACGTGGTGGTCACGCTGTCGCATCAGGGCTACGTTAAGTACCAGCCGCTGACCGACTACGAGGCCCAGCGCCGCGGCGGCAAAGGCAAGTCCGCCGCCCGTATTAAAGAAGAGGACTTTATCGACCGTCTGCTGGTGGCCAACACCCACGACACGATCCTCTGCTTCTCCAGCCGGGGTCGTCTCTACTGGATGAAGGTCTACCAGCTGCCGGAAGCGAGCCGTGGGGCGCGTGGTCGTCCGATCGTCAACCTGCTGCCGCTGGAGGCTGACGAGCGTATCACCGCTATTCTGCCGGTGCGTGAGT
This sequence comes from Escherichia sp. ESNIH1, assembly GCA_002918705.1. Lineage (GTDB taxonomy): Bacteria > Pseudomonadota > Gammaproteobacteria > Enterobacterales > Enterobacteriaceae > Pseudescherichia. Next base: position 275,173 of record PQKR01000002.1, read on the forward strand.
ATGAAGAGGGCGTGAACGTCTTTATGGCCACCGCCAGCGGTACGGTGAAGAAAACGGCGCTGACCGAGTTCAGCCGTCCGCGCTCGGCCGGGATCATCGCGGTGAACCTGAACGAAGGCGATGAGCTGATTGGCGTTGACCTGACCTCCGGTGATGATGAGGTCATGCTCTTCTCCGCCGCCGGTAAAGTGGTGCGCTTCAAAGATAACGCGGTGCGTGCGATGGGCCGTACGGCTACCGGCGTGCGCGGTATCAAGCTGGCTGGCGTTGACAAGGTCGTCTCCCTGATTGTTCCGCGCGGTGAAGGCGCGATCCTCACCGTGACCCAGAACGGCTACGGTAAACGTACGGCGCAGGAAGAGTACCCCACCAAGTCGCGTGGTACCCAGGGCGTTATCTCTATCAAGGTCACCGAGCGTAACGGCTCCGTTGTCGGCGCGGTACAGGTCGACGACTGCGACCAGATTATGATGATCACCGATGCCGGTACTCTCGTACGTACTCGCGTCTCGGAGATCAGCGTGGTTGGGCGTAACACTCAGGGCGTGATCCTCATCCGCACGGCGGAAGATGAGAACGTAGTGGGTCTGCAGCGCGTGGCAGAGCCGGTGGATGACGAAGAGCTGGACGCTATCGACGGTACGGTCGCAGAGGGCGATGACGATATCACCCCGGAAACCGAAGCCGACGATGATGCTGTGGACGATAGCGAAGAGTAATTCAGCGCAATACGTCTGAGTATTGATGAAAGGGCCGGCAATCCGGCCCTTTTTCTTTGCGGTCTGCCCGTTTTACCGCTACCTTATCGACATCCTTTTGTGACCCTGACGGCGGAGCATCGCCACGTTGAAATACCTCGTCTCTTTTCGTACCACGCTCAAAGTTTCACGCTATCTGTTCCGGGCGCTGGCGCTGCTGCTTTGGCTGCTGATTGTCCTCTGTTCGGTGTTCTACATCGTTAACGCCCTACACCAGAAAGAGTCTGAAATCCGTAAGGAGTTTAACCTCAGCTCCGATCAGGCCCAGCGCTATATCCAGCGCACCTCAGACGTGATGAAAGAGCTTAAATACATCGCGGAGAATCGCCTGACGGCAGAGAATGGTATTCTGGCCTCTCGTGCCCAGAATACGCAGAACGACGTCCCCGATTTCCAACCGCTATTCCCGGATTCCGACTGTGCGGCGATGGGCACGGCATGGCGCGGCTCGCTGGAGTCGCTGGCCTGGTTTATGCGCTACTGGCGGGACAACTTCTCCGCCGCCTACGATCTCAACCGGGTATTCTTAATCGGCAGCGCAAACCTCTGCATGGCGGACTTTGGCCTGCGCGACGTGCCGCTGGAGCGGGAAAGCGCGCTGAAAAACCTGCACGAGCGCATCATGAAGTACCGCAACGCACCGCAGGAAGAGCGCGGTAATAACATCTTCTGGATAAGCCAGGGCGCGCGTCCCGGCATCGGCTACTTCTACGCCCTGACGCCGGTCTACCTGGCCAACCGCCTGCAGGCGCTGCTGGGCGTTGAGCAGTCTATCCGCATGGATAACTTCTTTACCCCGGGTACCCTGCCGATCAGCGTAACCATTCTGGATGAGAACGGCCATGCGCTTATCTCTCTGACCGGGCCGGATAACCGTCCGGAGATCGATCCGCGCTGGATGCAGGAGCGCTCCTGGTTTGGCTACACCGCCGGCTTCCGCGATCTGGTACTGAAGAAGAGCCTGCAACCCTCATCGCTAAGCGTGGTCTACTCGGTGCCGGTGGATCTGGTGCTGGAGCATATCCGCATGCTGATCCTCAACGCGGTACTGCTTAACGTGCTGGTGGGGATCGCGCTCTTTACCCTGGCGCGAATGTACGAGCGACGCATCTTTATTCCGGCGGAGGTGGATGCCCAGCGCCTGGAAGAGCATGAGCAGTTCAACCGCAAGATTGTCGCATCCGCGCCGGTGGGGATCTGTATTTTACGTACTCAGGATGGGACGAACATTCTGAGTAATGAGCTGGCGCACAACTACCTCAATATGTTGACCCATGAGGATCGGCAGCGGCTGACGCAGATTATCTGCGGCCAGCAGGTTAACTTTGTTGACGTGCTGACCAGTAACAACACCAACCTACAGATTAGCTTTGTTCATTCGCGCTACCGCAATGAGAACGTGGCGATCTGCGTGCTGGTGGATGTCTCCTCACGGGTAAAAATGGAGGAGTCGCTGCAGGATATGGCCCAGGCGGCAGAGCAGGCGAGCCAGTCGAAGTCGATGTTCCTCGCGACCGTTAGCCATGAGCTGCGCACGCCGCTCTACGGCATTATCGGTAACCTCGATCTGCTGCAAACCAAGGCGCTGCCGAAAGGGGTAGATCGTCTGGTCACGGCCATGAACAACTCCTCCAGCCTGCTGCTGAAGATCATCAGCGATATTCTCGACTTCTCAAAAATTGAGTCCGAGCAGCTGAAGATCGAGCCGCGGGAGTTCTCTCCGCGCGAGGTGATGAACCATATCACCGCCAACTACCTGCCGCTGGTGGTGCGTAAGCAGCTTGGGCTCTACTGCTTTATCGAGCCGGACGTGCCGGTGATGATGCAGGGCGATCCGATGCGCCTGCAGCAGGTGATCTCCAACCTGCTGAGCAACGCCATTAAATTTACCGACGTGGGCTGCATCGTGCTGCACGTGCAGCGCGCAGGGGAGTATCTCTCTATTCAGGTGCGTGATACCGGCGTGGGTATTCCGGCCAAAGAGGTGGTTCGCCTGTTCGATCCCTTCTTCCAGGTGGGTACCGGCGTGCAGCGCAACTTCCAGGGCACCGGGCTGGGGCTGGCTATCTGCGAGAAGCTGATCAGCATGATGGACGGTGATATCGCCGTGGATACCGAGCCGGGAATGGGGAGCCAGTTTACCGTGCGCATCCCGCTCTACTCCGTGCAGTCTCCGCAGGCGATTGACGTCGACGGCCTGGCCAATACCCGTTGCTGGCTGGCGATCCGTAACGCCTCTCTGTGTAGCTTTGTGGAGTCGCTGCTGGCCCGTAACGGCATTCGCACCGAGCGTTATGAAGGGCAGACCCCGGACGCGGACGATACGCTGATTACCGATGAGGCTCTCGACGAACCCTGGCAGGGCAGGGCGGCGGTGATCTTCTGCCGTCGGCATATTGGTATTCCGCAGGAGCGCAAACCCGGCGAGTGGACGCACAGCGTGGCATCACCCCATGAGCTGCTGGCCCTGCTGGCGCGTATCTACAGCGTTAAGGTGGATACCAGCGAAACAGCGCCGCAGCTCTCTGCCACCGGCACGCAGGATGCCCATAACGACGACATGATGATTTTGGTGGTGGACGATCACCCGATCAACCGACGTCTGCTGGCCGATCAGCTTGGCTCCCTGGGCTACCAGTGCAAAACCGCCAATGACGGGGTGGATGCCCTGAACGTGCTGAGTAAAAACCATATCGACATTATTCTGAGCGACGTCAACATGCCGAATATGGACGGCTACCGCCTGACGCAGCGCATTCGCCAGCTGGGGCTGACCCTGCCGGTGGTGGGCGTGACGGCTAACGCGCTGGCGGAAGAGAAGCAGCGCTGTCTCGAGTCGGGCATGGATAGCTGCCTGTCGAAACCGGTGACGCTGGACGTGTTGCAGCAGACGCTGGCGATCTACGCGGAGCGGGTGAGGAAAGCGAGAGTATAAGGTGGAAAACGTAGGCCGGGCAGGCGCAATGCGCTGCCCGGCTTAACGGTCAGAAAGGATTAATCTTTATCCGCCGGGCTCAGGGTCACGGAGGAGAGGTAGTTCAGCAGGGCGATATCGTTATCCACCCCCAGCTTCATCATTGCCGATTTCTTCTGGCTGCTGATGGTTTTAATGCTGCGGTTCAGCTTCTTGGCAATCTCGGTGACGAGGAAGCCTTCGGCGAACAGGCGCAGCACTTCGCTCTCTTTCGGTGACAGACGTTTGTCGCCGTAGCCGCCGGCGCTGATCTTCTCCAGCAGGCGGGAGACGCTTTCCGGGGTAAACTTCTTCCCTTTCTGCAGCGAGGCCAGCGCTTTCGGCAGGTCGGTCGGCGCGCCCTGTTTCAGGACAATGCCTTCGATATCCAGCTCCAGCACCGCGCTGAGGATGGCCGGGTTGTTGTTCATGGTCAGCACAATCACCGACAGGTTCGGGAAGTGACGCTTGATATATTTAATCAGGGTAATGCCGTCGCCATATTTATCACCGGGCATGGAGAGATCGGTAATCAGGACATGGGCGTCCAGTTTTGGCAGGTTATTGATAAGCTGTGTTGAGTCTTCAAATTCACCGACTACATTCACCCACTCGATCTGTTCAAGTGACTTGCGAATACCGAACAGTACAATCGGATGGTCATCGGCAATAATTACGTTCATATTGTTCATGTATAAGGCTACCTTGCTACAGCAAGCTTTTGACGTAGGCGTCAATGTCGCTGATATATTTTTCTATGCCTGGAGCATCTTTCTCACGAATTAAATGTTCCAGCGTTTCACATAATTGCTTGCCGGGAACCAAATTTAGCATGGCAAACACCCCTTTGAGGCGGTGCGCTGTCTGTGCCAGCGCCGCGAAATCGCTTACAGCCGCTTCAGTATACAACCTCTTAACATCGTCGGGTACTGTATCGACAAACAGCGCATAATAGCCGCTGGCATGCAGTTCGGCATTTTCATTTCCGCCCATCGGTGAGGGGGAAACCTCATCCTGCGCCAGCTGTTCTTCGATAAGTTGCAGTATCGCTTCCTGCATTGCATTACTGATATTAAAGTTCACGCGCAGCTGGCCTGGGCCAATTTTCCGCACGGCGGCCTCATCATCGCTTAAAAGCAAGCCCGAGGATGTAAGATTAGACGGATTATCCGTTAAAAAGAGATCGTACTCTTGACTAATGAGTCTTTCATCCGGCGTGATGCAGCTTGCCCCCCAATTTTCCAGCTGGCGAACCACGATATGGCGAATTTCGTTGGAGGTGATATCAATCATCGCCACCACGTCGTCCAGCAGCTTCTCTTCAGATTCAATCTCCTGTGCCTGGGCCGCCATCTTCACATGCAGCGTATAGCGGGTGCCTAAGCTTTCGCGTGCTTTAATGTTCAGATGCCCGCCGAGCTTGCGTGCCAGCTGATCGCACAGCCAGAAGGTGAGGGCATTAGCTTTGCCGTAGCGATCGCTCTGGGTATCGTTGAGGAACGGGAAGTGCAGGTTATCTACCTCGCTGGCCGTCACCCCCTCGCCGGTATCGAGAATACGGAAGGTCAGACGATCGTCCGCCGACTCGTCAGTATCGACCTCAAGGGTAATTTTGCCAATCTGCGTGGTGGTTACCGCGTACTGGATCAGCATCAGCAGGATACGTCTCAGCGCCTCGCGATCGCCATGCCGCTCTTCATTCGCGGGCAGGTTATTATTGATCAGCAGCTGCAGGCCTTTACGCTTGATGGTCGGCAGCACCTCGGGCACCACTTCATCAATCAGATCCTGAATCGAGAACTGGGTCAGCGTCCCTTTCCAGCTGTCGGTCTCGAGCATATTCGCCAGCTGAATATCCTCAACCAGCTGCACCAGCGTCTGGGCATGCTGCGCCAGGTGGCGGCTCTCTTCGCTGTCTATCGCCGCGGCTTCTCCGGCCAGGGTCTGTACCGGCAGGCGTAGCGCCTCGCCAATATGCTGCATAAAGGCCGAGCGGCCCTGCTGGTTTTTCTCATACAGACGCTGGGCCTGCTTGAGTTTTTTATTTACCAGCACCTCACGATCCTGATCGCGAATAATGAAAATTTGCGTTCTGGGCACCACCTGGCTGCGGAACTGGCGGATCTCGTACAGCTCGTTGTTGACCGTCGCCTGGATCACCCCCTGGTGCTGATCTGCCATGCTGGTGATGTTTTGCAGGTTCAGATGCGGCAGCAGATGGTCAGCGATCTTATTGCTGATGACCGTCCGGTTGGCCTCCTGATCGTGCACCAGCAGCCCCAGCGGCAGCACCGAGACAATCTCTTCGTTCAGCGCGCGCAGCAGACGCAGTTCGTTATTGGCGCCCGGAGAGGGCTGGCCGTCAAGCTGCCGGCCTGGCTGGTGACGGAAGGTGGTAAAGCCAAACAGCGCCAGCGCCAGCAGGCCAATGTTGAGCAGCAGCGGCAGGACGATATTCTGCAGCGTCTCCAGCAGCAGGGTACCGAAAGGCACCTGCCACACCAGGCGCATATCCGTCGAGTTCAGCGAGGAGGAGATCTCAATCTTTGCCCCGCTAAAGTTGATCGAGACGCTGTCTGCCGTCTCTTTGTCCGAGGCGCGCAGGGGAGTTGGGCCATTGTCCGGTTCGAGACGGAAGCTGTCCATCGGCATGCCCGGAGGAATAAGGTCGTTAATGGGCAGATCGAACGCCACCACCGTCGCCAGATGGCCCGGCTGGTTAAACGTAGTGCGCAACGTAAAGTAGTAGCCGTTTTGCCAGCTCAGGCTACGCAGCGGGGAGAAGCTCTCCCGCTCGTCGAGGGCATTAGCCTGCTGCAGCATCTCTGCCCGGCGTGAGTCGACGATATTATCGATGGTCGACTCCTTAAAGCCCGAAGAGAGATCCTTCAGCGGCAGGGTAGAGACCAGGATCATGCTGTTATCCTGGCCGTTGAGATAGTACATCGACCAGGGCACGGTTTCGGCGCCCCATAGCGTATCAAGGTAGGTCGAGATGCGCTGCGTCATCTCAAGGGTTGAGCTATCGTGCGAGCCAAAGATCAGCGCTTCGGTTTTACGCCGTGGCTTCTCAAGGTAGTAGACGTCCTGCTTGAGACGCGTCTCCTGGAGACCGTCGGCGGGTGCGGCAGGCGCGGCGGCGATATTGTCGTAGATCTGCCACGTTGCATAGCGCCAGGTATCGACACGCTTGTGCATCGCATGGGTGATGTCGACGATTTGATAGCTTTTATCTTTCAGCCATGCATTAACGGCGCTTTGCACCATGACGCCCAGGGTGACCAACAGAACGATAATCAGTAATAGAAAAAAACGGGTAATGTTGCCTGGTATCAGGGAAAACTTGCCAGGGATCATGCTGTCGGATCGACTCATCAGTGTGTCATCAGGCTGGTAAAAGTTAAGCTACTGGGTGGCGTACAGCAGGCAGTATAAAGGGTAATGACTGAATTTCCAGACTCTCTTCACCTCTGGAGAGCAACAAAGCGCCAAAAAGCGTATTTCAGCGTAGCGAAACGGTAAACCTGTACAGGCTTTAGACAGTGGTATAAATAACCAGCGATGATAGCGTGGAAATAGCACGAAATAACAAGATATTGACCGAGCGTTTTGCACAGCAAATTTTGGTTACTTTCCGTCATCATTAGTTAATAGTCGTTATGATTTCGCAGCGGTAGCACAAAATGGAGCAGGCAACGTAAAGAAAGGTAAAAAAAAGCCGAATGCAGTGCATCCGGCGAGAATTGGGGTAAACGGACATTCAGAGTCGAATGACGGTAATAAATAAAAGTTAATGATGATAGCGAGAGTTATTTTAGTAGGCCAATGGCGATTTGTTTTGTCTTTCAGTGCTATGCTATCAAAATCATACAAACTGATGATTTTAAACGTTAAAAATTATTTTTTGATTATTGGTGCGTTATTTTTTAACCGTCTGTGCTGGAAAAAGTTCCCCAAAATTTACAAAATGAAACACCTATCACCCTCAATGAAACATATTAAAAGTTTTAGTAGCATTTTCTTGTTGGATTATTCTGTATTTTTTAGGAGAATGGCTGGGCCGACTGATTTGACGCTCAATCAGTAAGCAGTGGCAATAATAAAAGCATATAAATGAGGGTTAATAACATGAAAGTTAAAGTACTGTCCCTCCTGGTACCGGCTCTGCTGGTAGCAGGCGCAGCGAACGCGGCTGAAATTTACAACAAAGACGGCAACAAATTAGACCTCTACGGTAAAGTTGACGGCCTGCACTATTTCTCTGATGACGACGGTAGCGATGGCGATCAGACCTACATGCGTCTCGGCTTCAAAGGCGAAACTCAGGTTAACGACCAGATCACCGGCTACGGCCAGTGGGAATACCAGATCCAGGGCAACACCGCTGAGAGCGACAACCAGTCCTGGACCCGTCTGGCGTTCGCCGGTCTGAAATTCGGCGACGCAGGCTCTTTCGACTACGGTCGTAACTACGGCGTAACCTATGACGTTACCGCCTGGACCGACGTTCTGCCTGAGTTCGGCGGCGACACCTACGGTGCCGACAACTTCCTGCAGTCCCGCGCAAACGGCGTGGCGACCTACCGCAGCACCGACTTCTTCGGTCTGGTTGACGGCCTGAACTTTGCTCTGCAGTACCAGGGTAAAAACGGCAGCACCCGTGGTGAAGATGTTGGCGGTCGTAGCACCCTGCGCCAGAACGGCGACGGCTACGGCGGCTCTCTGACCTATGACATCGGCGAAGGCTTCAGCGTCGGTGGTGCCATCACCACTTCTAAACGTACTGCTGACCAGAACGCTATTGGCGTCTATGGCGACGGCGACCGCGCTACCGTTTACACCGGCGGCCTGAAATACGACGCCAACAACCTGTACCTGGCGGCACAGTACTCCCAGACCTATAACGCGACCCGTTTCGGTTCTCGCGGTACTGACCAGCCGGACTATGGCTTTGCTAACAAAGCGCAGAACTTCGAAGTGGTTGCGCAGTACCAGTTCGACTTCGGCCTGCGTCCGTCCATCGCTTACCTGAAGTCTGAAGGTAAAGACATCAACGGCAACGGTGTCGGCCCTGACTACGGCAACCAGGATCTGCTGGAGTACGTCGACGTTGGCGCGACTTACTACTTCAACAAAAACATGTCCACCTACGTTGACTACAAAATCAACCTGCTGGATGACAACGACTTCACCCGCCGCACCGGTATCAGCACTGATGATATCGTAGCCCTGGGTCTGGTTTACCAGTTCTAAGTCGTTACATACATACATGCATGAAGGGGCCGCGCTGGCCCCTTTTTTTATCGATTCTTTTCTGGACAGACACACTTTTGGTGTACTCTTGCGCGCATTGCGTAAGGGAATCATAGCTATGGATACAACTCTTCTTCGCGCCGCGCTGCTGGCGCTTACCCTGATCATCACCGGCTGCGATCCGACGCCGCCCGCGCCGCAGCCCGGCGCTGCCGTTACCGTTCTCGAAGGCAAAACAATGGGCACCTCCTGGCGCGTTAGCGTTGTGGATATGGATAAAGCCCAGACCGATGCGCTACGGGAAAAAATTACCGACCAGCTTGACGCCGACGACATGCTGCTCTCTACCTGGAAGAGCGATTCAGCCCTGAGCCGTTTTAACGCCTCCACCAGCACCACGCCGTGGCCGGTTGATGCCGCGATGGCAGACATTGTTACCCTTGCTATGCGTATCGGCATCAAAACGGACAGCGCAATGGACATCACCGTTGGTCCGCTGGTTAACCTGTGGGGCTTTGGCCCAGATAAACAGCCAACCACGACGCCAACGCCGTCACAAATTGAAGCGGCAAAAAGGCGCGTTGGCCTGCAGCACCTGTCGGTCTCTTATCTGGCGGGGCAGCAGTTTTTACAGAAGGATATCCCCGACCTCTATGTCGATCTCTCCACGGTAGGGGAGGGCTACGCGGCCGATCACCTGGCACGGCTGATGGAGCAGGAGGGGATCTCCCGCTATCTGGTCTCGGTAGGCGGCGCGCTGGTGAGCCGGGGCATGAACGGCGAAGGCAAACCCTGGCGGGTCGCGATCCAGAAGCCGACCGATCGCGAGAACGCGGTACAGGCGGTAGTGGACATTAACGGACACGGGATCAGCACCTCCGGCAGCTACCGCAACTACTATGAGCTGGATGGCAAACGCCTGTCACACGTTATCGATCCGCATACCGGGCATCCTATCGATCATAACCTGGTGTCGGTGACGGTGATCGCCCCAACGGCGCTGGAGGCTGATACCTGGGATACCGGCCTGATGGTGCTGGGTCCGCAGAAGGCTCGCGAGGTGGCGATGCGTGAAGGGCTGGCGATCTATATGATCACCAAAGAGGGCGATACCTTTACCCCCTGGATGTCGCCGCAGTTTGCCGCTTTTTTACAGAGTAAATAGAATTAAAGCGCAAGATTTCAGGTGAAGGCTGCACCAGCCCAGGGCATAGTCAGGCTAAGCTAAATAGAGGAGCCTGATATGAGCGTAACAACCTTTATTGAAGATGAGCACCGCTGGCAGGCGGTGCTTGAACGGCGTACCGACGCAGATGAGCGTTTTGTGTTTGCCGTCATTACTACCGGTATCTTTTGCCGCCCCTCGTGTCGGGCGCGCCACGCCCTGCGTGAAAACGTGCGCTTTTTTACCGATGCGCAGGCGGCGCAGCAGGCGGGCTTTCGTCCCTGCAAGCGCTGCCAGCCCGACAGGCCCGCAGACGAGAGCAGCCTGGCGCAAAAAATCACCGCCGCCTGCCGTCTGCTGGAGCAGGAGACGCCGATAACCCTGGAGGTGCTGGCGCAGCGGGTGGGTCTTAGCCCGTACCATCTTCACCGCCAGTTTAAAGCCGTTACCGGCATGACGCCCAAAGCCTGGCAGCAGGCTGCCCGGGGGAAACGCCTGCGCAGCGCGCTACCTAATAGCGCAACCGTAACTGACGCGGTGCTGGCCGCCGGCTTCCCGGACAGCGGCAGCTACTACCGCAAGGCAGACGCGACGCTGGGCATGACGGCCCGGCAGTATCGTCAGGGCGGGGAGGGCACGGCGATCCGCTATGCCCTGACGCGCTGCGCGCTGGGCCGCTGTCTGGTGGCCGAGAGCGATCGTGGGATCTGTGCAATCCTGCTGGCTGACTGCGACTCTCTGCTCACTGCCGAGCTGAATATGATGTTTCCTCAGGCGCAGCTTATGCAGGACGACGCCGAATTTAGTGCCCGGGTAGCCGACGTGGTAGCGACAATGGAAAACCCAGGCCGCCCGCTGGCCCTGCCGCTGGATCTTCGCGGCACCGCTTTTCAGATGCAGGTCTGGCAGGCTCTGCAGGCGATCCCGGCGGGAGAAACCGCCAGCTATAGCGCCATCGCCAGCGCCATCGGCAAACCGCAGGCGATCCGCGCCGTAGCCAGCGCCTGCGCGGCCAACCGTCTGGCTATCGTAATCCCCTGCCATCGCGTGGTACGCGGCGATGGCATGCTCTCCGGCTACCGCTGGGGGGCGGCGCGCAAGGCCCAGCTGCTGGCGCGCGAGTCGTTAAAAGAGGAGACCTGATGCTCGATCTGTTTGCCGATGCCGAACCGTGGCAGGAGCCGCTGGCGCCAGGCGCGACCATCCTGCGCCGCTTTGCCCTTGCCGACGCCGATGCGCTGCTGGCGGCAATCAATGCGGTCGCCGGTGCGTCACCGTTTCGCCAGATGATTACCCCCGGCGGCTATACCATGTCGGTGGCGATGACTAACTGTGGCGGCCTGGGCTGGACGACCGATGCGCGTGGCTATCGCTATGCCCCCATCGATCCGCTCAGCGGCCAGCCGTGGCCCGCCATGCCGCAGGCCTTTACCGCGCTCTGCCAGCAGGCTTCGACGGCGGCGGGCTACAGCGGCTTTCAGCCGGACGCCTGCCTGATCAACCGCTATCTGCCGGGCGCGAAGCTCTCTCTGCATCAGGATAAAGACGAGCCGGATCTGGCTGCGCCTATCGTCTCGGTCTCGCTGGGCCTGCCCGCCGTTTTCCAGTTTGGTGGGATCCGGCGCAGCGATCCGCTCAAGCGTCTGCTGCTGGAGCATGGCGACGTGGTGGTGTGGGGCGGTCCGTCCCGGCTCTTCTATCACGGCATACAGCCCCTTAAGCCAGGCCACCATCCGGCCACCGGTGAATGCCGCTATAACTTAACCTTTCGCCGGGCAGGTAATTAAGAATATAAATCAGAATTATTCTTGATTCAGTACGATAGCAGTTTACACTGCGGGCTGATTTTTCTTGCCGGATCGCTCTCATGGAACTTCTTCTTCTTGTCTGGCGGCAGTACCGCTGGCCTTTTATTGCCGTCATCCTGTTAACTCTGCTTAGCGCAGCGCTGGGCATCGGGCTGATCGCCTTTATCAACTCGCGGCTGATCGAGAACGTGGATATCTCCCTGACGGTGCTGCCGGAGTTTCTCGGCCTGCTGCTGCTGCTGATGGCAGTCACCCTTGGCTCGCAGCTGGCGCTGACCAGCCTCGGCCACCACTTTGTCTACCGCCTGCGGGGGGAGTTTATTAAGCGCATCCTCGACACCCAGGTAGAGCGGGTTGAACAGCTGGGCAACGCCGCGCTGCTGGCCGCGCTGACAAGCGACGTGCGTAACATCACCATCGCTTTTGTGCGCCTGCCGGAGCTGGTGCAGGGGATCATTCTTACCGCCGGGTCGGCGGCCTACCTCGGCTGGCTCTCCGGCAAAATGCTGCTGGTCACCGCCCTGTGGATGGCGCTCACTATCTGGGGCGGCTTTATGCTGGTGTCGCGGGTCTACAAGCATTTAGCGACCCTGCGTGAAACCGAAGACAAGCTGCACCATGACTACCAGACGGTGCTGGAGGGGCGTAAAGAGCTGACCCTCAACCGCGAGCGTGCCGAGGCGATCTTCAACAACGCTTACCTGCCGGATGCCCGGGAGTATCGCCACCATATTATCCGCGCCGACACCTTCCACCTTAGCGCCGTTAACTGGTCAAACATCATGATGCTGGGGGCGATTGGCCTGGTATTCTGGATGGCTAACGGGCTTGGCTGGGCGGATACCAACGTCGCGGCGACCTTCTCCCTGACGGTGCTGTTCCTGCGCACGCCGCTGCTCTCGGCGGTGGGGGCGCTGCCCACCCTGCTCAGTGCCCAGGTGGCGTTCAACAAACTGAAGCAGTTCTCCCTCGCGCCCTATGAGCCTGAGTTTCCGCGCCCGACGGCCTTTACCGGCTGGCAGACCCTGGAGCTGCGCGATGTGACCTTTACCTACCAGGAAGGGGCCTTCTCCGTTGGGCCGATTAACCTGACCCTGAAGCGCGGCGAGCTGGTGTTCCTGATCGGCGGCAACGGCAGCGGCAAATCGACCCTCGCGATGCTGCTGACCGGTCTCTATCAGCCGGTATCGGGTACTATTCTGATCGATGGCCAGCCGCTGGCCGCCGGGCGTGAAGAGGACTACCGTAAGCTCTTCTCGGCAGTGTTTACCGACGTCTGGCTGTTTGACCAGCTGATTGGCCCGGAAGGCAAGCAGGCGGATCCGGCTATCGTCGACAGATGGCTGGCACAGCTGAAGATGACCCACAAGCTGGAGCTGGATAACGGCAAGATCCTTAACCTCAAGCTGTCGAAAGGGCAGAAGAAGCGCGTGGCGCTGCTGCTGGCGCTGGCGGAGGAGCGTGATATCATCCTGCTGGATGAGTGGGCCGCCGATCAGGATCCGCACTTCCGCCGCGAGTTTTACCAGACGATCCTGCCGCTGATGCAGGCCGAAGGAAAAACCATTTTTGCTATTAGTCACGACGACCACTACTTTATACATGCCGATCGCCTGCTGGAGATGCGCAGCGGCGTGCTCACAGAGCTGACAGGAGAAGAACGAACGCTCGCGTCCCGCGACGCCGTTTCACGCACCGCATAAGTATAAGGATAAGGATAAGGAGTCGTTAATGTCCGCCACCCCGAAAAATAGCGCCCGCCTTCGTGACGAGGAGCGGGCGCGCCTCATCTGGCTGCTGAATACCAACAGCGCCATCACCTCGCAGATCCTCGGCAAGCTGACCCTGGTCGAGCAGTTCGACGGCAGTGCGCTAAACGACGATATTGCCGAGGTCGGCGTGCTGGTCGCCCATCTTCCTGCCCCGGACCTGGCCGATACCCTGGAGGCGCTGCCCACCGAAGAGCGTCGGGCGCTGTGGCGTCTGGTCGAGGATCTCAAGCGTGGCGAGGTGCTGGTAGAGGCCTCGGACAGCGTGCGCGAGGATCTGATTGAGGAGATGAGCGACAAGGCACTGCTGGAGGCGCTGCGCGGGCTGGATATCGACGAGCAGATCTATCTGGTTAAGCGCCTGCCGCGCAACCTGACCGGACGACTGGTGGCCTCGCTGCCGCCTAACGATCGCGCCCGCGTGCATCAGGTGATGAGCTACGAGCAGAACAGCGTGGGCGCGCTGATGGAGTTTGAGGTGATCACCGTCCGTCCGGAGGTTACCCTTGAGACGGTGCAGCGCTATCTGCATCGCCTCGGCAGCATGCCGCAGAACACTGACAAGCTGTTTGTTACCGATCGCGATGAGCAGCTGCTGGGCGAGCTGCCGCTGCAAACGATCCTGCTCAATGATACCCAGACGCTAGTTAGCGAGGTGATGGAGGCCGATCCCGTGACCTTCTCGCCTCATGACGATGCGGAGAAGACCGCCCGCACCTTTGAGCGTGACAACCTGGTGAGTGCGCCAGTGGTCAACCCCGACGGCAAGCTGCTGGGGCGGGTGACCATCGATGAGATCGTTAACGTGGTCTATGAGGAGAGCGATAACGACATGCGTCTGATGGGCGGTCTTAGTCCGGAGGAGGATGTCTTTGCGCCGGTGGGCAAAGCGGTCAAAAACCGCTGGGCGTGGCTGGCGATCAATCTCTGCACCGCCTTTATCGCCTCGCGGGTGATCGACGGCTTCGAGCATACCATCTCTCAGCTGGTGGCCCTGGCCTCGCTGATGCCTATCGTCGCCGGGATTGGCGGCAATACCGGCAACCAGACCATCACCATGATTGTGCGCGCGCTGGCGCTGCAAAACATCCAGCCGGGTAACTACCGTTTTCTTATTTTCCGCGAGCTGGGGGTGGCGCTCATCAACGGCCTGGTGTGGGGCGGGATTATGGGTGGCGTGACATGGTGGCTGTATGACGATATGGCCCTCGGCGGGGTGATGACCCTGGCGATGGTGCTAAACCTGCTGCTGGCCGCCACGATGGGCGTGCTGATCCCGATGATTATGGTACGGCTGGGGCGCGACCCGGCGGTCGGCTCCAGCGTGATGATCACCGCCCTGACGGACACGGGCGGCTTCTTTATTTTTCTGGGTTTGGCGACGCTTTTTCTGCTGTAGCGCGTTTTTTACGACCAAAGACCGGCGGCAGCAGGAACATCAGCGCCACGCCGGCCACTACGCCAATTGCCAGGTTCCCGGTGGTGACGGTGGCGATCACCGTCACCAGCATGACCAGCGTCTCGGCTACCGGGGTGCGTTTTAGCTGCGCAGGTTGGATGCTGTGCCAGTTGAAGGTTTTCACCGCCACAATCACCATGATCCCGGCCAGCACCGCCATCGGGATCTTCGCCATCACGTTGCTCAGCGCGGTCACCAGCAGCAGCAGGACCAGGCCCGCCGCGACGGTCGAGACGCGGCTGCGCCCCTTACCCATCTCAACGTTGACGATGGTCTGGCCGATCATTGCGCAGCCCGCAATCCCACCGTAGAGACCCGCCAGAATGTTGGCGATCCCCAGACCCGCGCTCTCGCGGCCCTTGTTCGACGGCGTCTCGGTGAGATCGTCCACCAGCTTCGCCGTGAGCAGCGACTCCATCAGGCCGACAAAGGCGATGCTCAGCGCGCAGGGCCAGATGATGCTCAGCGTGGTCAGATTGAAAGGAACCAGCCACGGGGTCAGGCCGGGCAGGCCGCCCTGCATCGGGCCTTCATCGCCCACCACCGGCAGGATCTGCCCGGAGAAGACGGTAAACAGGGTCAGCACCACGATGGCGACCAGCGGGGAGGGAACGCTCTTCAGCACCTTCGGCAGCCAGAGCACAATCAGCAGCGTCAGAATAAACAGCCCAAGGATCAGCGGATCGCGAGTCCAGAAGTGCGGCACCTGCGCAAAAAAGATCAGGATCCCGAGGGCGTTAACGAAGCCGGTCATCACCGTATGCGGAATAAAGCGCATCAGGCGCGCCATCCCCGTCAGGCCAAAGACGATCTGAATCACCCCGGCGAGCAGGACAGCGGGCAGGATGTACGCTACGCCGTGCTGATGCACCATCGGGCCGATCACCAGCGCCACGGAGCCTGCCGCGGCCGTGACCATCGCCGGGCGTCCCCCAAGGAAAGACATCCCCAGACAGAGCACCACGGAGGCGATGAGGCTTACGGTTGGATCGACACCAGCGATCACCGAGAAGGAGATCACTTCCGGGATCAGTGCCAGGGCGGTCATCACCCCCGCCAGGGTTTCACGCATCAGCAGAGACGGGGAGCGCAGCACCGTGGCAACGCTTCCCGCTTGTACAGGAGTTAAAGCTTTTTGGGCGTCAGGCATAGAATTTCACAGAGTCAAAACGGACGGAAAGTGTGCAGTGTAGCAAAGCGAAGAATAGTAGCGGCGCAGCGCAGGAGATACCAGTTTTTTTGTCATAGCCGTTATAAAAATCTAACTTTTTGTTAACATCTATCAACTTGCTGTGTACTATCTCAACAATATTTAAATTCCCGGACGATGGTGGTAGGTTAGTTGTCCGAGTAATTTCACTCCAATAAATTCCAATAAAGCAGTACTAATTGTAGGGCATTATCATTATGAAAAAAATGCGTGCCGTGCTCTCTTCTGTGGCTACGGGTAGTCGCGCTGCCTCAAGGACAGGGAAGGCAACTGCGGCGAAGAAGCGAGAAACTGATGTACTCCTCCTGGGTGGCGGCATTATGAGCGCTACGCTGGGAACCTATCTGCAGGCGCTGGAACCAACGTGGTCGATGACCATGATTGAGCGCCTGGATGAAGTCGCAAAGGAGAGCTCTGAGGGCTGGAACAACGCCGGCACCGGGCACGCTGCATTAATGGAACTGAACTACACGCCGCGGAAGGCCGATGGTAGCGTAAGCATCGATAAAGCCATCGAAATCAACGAGGCATTTCATCTCTCCCGCCAGTTCTGGGCTCACCAGGTGAAAGCGGGCGTGCTGAACAATCCCCGCTCCTTTATTAATACCGTACCGCACATGAGCTTTGTGTGGGGCGAAGAGAACGTCAAATTCCTGCGCGCCCGCTACGCCGCACTCCAGCAGAGCAACCTCTTTAGCGGCATTCACTACAGTGAAGACCATGCGCAGATCAAGCGCTGGGCACCGCTGGTGATGGAGGGGCGCGACGCGAAGCAGAAAATTGCCGCCACCCGCACCGAACTGGGGACGGACGTCAACTTCGGCGAGATTGCCCGCCAGCTGGTGGCCTCCCTGCAAAAACGCGACAACTTCTCTCTTAACCTGAGCACCGAAGTGCGCGCTATCAAGCGTAACGCCGATGGCCGCTGGGCGGTAACCGTCGCTGACGTTAATCACCCCCGCAGCACCCGCACTATCGTGGCGAAGTTTGTCTTTATCGGGGCAGGCGGCGCGGCGCTAAAATTATTACAGGAGTCCGGTATCCCCGAAGCGCGGGATTTCGCTGGCTTCCCGGTGGGCGGCCAGTTCCTGGTGTCGGACAACCCGGACGTGGTGAATCGCCATCTGGCGAAGGTCTATGGCCAGGCGTCGGTTGGCGCGCCGCCGATGTCGGTTCCGCATATCGATACCCGCATCCTTAACGGCAAGCGCGTGCTGCTGTTCGGACCGTTCGCGACCTTCTCTACTAAGTTTCTCAAGAACGGCTCGCTGTGGGATCTGCCGCGTTCAACCACGCCGTCTAACCTGATGCCAATGGTGAAGGTGGGGCTGACCAACTTCAGCCTGGTAAAATATCTGGTAGGGCAGGTGCTGCAGAATGACGACGCGCGCTTTGCCGCCCTGCGGGAGTACTATCCGCAGGCGAAGAAAGAGGAGTGGCGTCTGTGGCAGGCGGGGCAGCGGGTGCAGATCATCAAGCGCGATCCGCTGCTGGGCGGGGTACTGCGTCTTGGTACCGAGGTAGTCAGCGACCAGCAGGGCACCATTGCCGCGCTGCTTGGTGCGTCGCCGGGGGCCTCTACCGCAGCGCCTATTATGCTGGAGCTGATGAAGAAGGTCTTTACAACCCAGTTCGCCTCACCCGCGTGGCAGGCCAAGCTGAAGGAGATTATCCCAAGCTTTGGCACGCAGCTGAATGGCAACGTCGAAGCGACCCAGCGCGTATTGCAGCAGACCAGCGAAGTATTGGGCCTGACCTACGCGCAACCACCGGTGGTTGATGTGGTATCTGTGCCAAAGGCACAACCGCAGAAGCAGCCGCAGGTTAAGATTGAGGCGGTGACGGATCCGGCTTAAATTTTATAAAAAAACGCATTAGCCAGTAGGCTAATGCGTTTATAAAAGTTAATAAAGCAGATTCAAGTTATGCTATTGATTTGGAAACCATCATTGGTTTTTCCGACTTCAATATAAAATTTATTGCCAAACTGATCCAAAGCCGATAGCGAGGCAGTATCAATTTTGTTGTCAAAGCCCGTGTCATGTGGAGGATTAATGATGGCATAGAAGTGAATAAAGATAATTTCATTCGCTTCTTGCTCTACCGGGACGGTGATATTAAAAAAGTATCTGTTCTCATCATCATAGATTATTGATAAAGTCGATTTATAAGAGACGCGTCCCTGATTTAGCTTGTTTTCGACAGGAAGAAAACCTTCGTTTGTTTCCCAGGTTTCATCATAAGCTATACCCCCTGGTGCAACGTTTGTCCCATGTCGATAAAATGGATTATTCGATTCAGTGCCACTATCTGCCTGGAATTTAATTATCCTGAAATAGCTATCGTCAATTCTCAAATTGCACGTGTGGACTGCTAAATTTTTAAGAGGAGTTGAGTAGCTGTAACTACACTGCGGTTGATCATCTTTTATTTCTATAATCACCGGTGTAGATGATGAACCGGCGACCCCATATTTTTTAGGTGGATACACCGTTACCGCAACGTAGCTTTGCGAGTTGCTGCCGCTTCCGGTCTGATAATGAATTTTATTGCCATTAACATCTGTATAAGACAACAACAGAGCAACCGTTTCTGAAGCATAGTTGGCGTTAACAGTGCTATCACTGGAAAGATAGTAATCCAGTTCATACTGATAGGCGCCGGGATTACTGGCGTCACTGACCGGTAAAGCTTTAATCTGCTCAGGCATATTCGGCAGATAAACGTACCCATACTCGCCCTTGTCCCCGGTTTTGAGATACGAAATACCCGCACCGGTATTAAAATCTATTAAGGAGAGGGCAGCCTTAACTTCGTCTTCAGTCGGGCCGGGTTGGGTTGTGTTAGCCAGCACCAGGCTTAGACCAACAGTTAATTTGACCTGATGGTTACCATTGGCAAACAGGTAGGCCTGAGTGGTATCTGGATTATCGGTCCAGATTCGCGCAGCGCTGACCCCTTTTACATTATCCCATGACATAGTTTTACCTCATGTTAGTAGCAGCTACAGTTATTTCTCACTTACAGCATGAGGGAAGTTCAGCGATTAGAAAATGCACTATTAACAGGCGGCGCTGTTAAGCAGAAAGGGAAAGAGACAGCATGTTGATATAAAAACCAACCTAAGCGGTGGGTTTTTAAAGTGGCTCACTTCTTCAGAGTTGCAGATGAAGTTGAAGGAGACGAACCCGAGCTTTGGCATGTAATTCAACGGCAACATCGAAGCTACTCAACGAGTATTGCAGCAGGGCAGCGAAGTATTGGGCCTGACCTACGCGCAGCCGCCAATAGTTAATGTGGTGCCAGCGCTAAAAGCCCAGCCGCAGAAGCAGCGGCAGGTTGAAGTTGAAGCGGTGACGGATTTAGCTTGAGGTAAAAAAACAGCGCCGGCTGTAGGGTCAGCGCTGCTTTGCTATATTTGCAATAATATCATTTAGCTTACGCTTGAAAGCGAGAGAGTAGAGCTATTGCCAGCACCTACTTCAATATAGGCTGGATTGCCAAATTGATCGAAAGCAGTAAGCTTGGCACTTGCACTCTCTTTAAAAAGAGTATCGCCATAATTGTTATACCAGCTTACGTCTACGTCAAAATTGATAAAAATGATTTGACCAGACTGTTGATATACAGTTACATCCAATTCAGCTATCGCTCCATTAGGCTCTCCTGTGTCTATATCTGCATCCATAACTCCTACGAGAGCACTATACGATTTGCCCATGCCCTTTACATCATTATCTTCAAGCAAAAAACCTTGAGATAATTTATAACCAGGAGTATCCCCGGCAGAATAGTCACTCTCAATGATTTGGCGAAATTGTGCAGGCGATAAGCGAGTATTTGGGGATTGATAACCAATAAATCTGAAATAAGAGTCATCAATAGCAAGCCCATATACTTGTACGCTATGTACAATAAAGGTATCTACAAATGAGCTGGTATCGGTTGTATAATTTGGTTTGTCATTAAGAGTATTAAAAACAACGGCTGTCATAGCTGAATCTGGCATGCCATACTTTTTAGGTGGATACACCGTCACTGCCACAGCGCTTTGCGACCTGCTGCCGCTTCCGGTCTGGTAGTCAATTTTTTTACCATTAACATCTATATATGATAGCAGCAACGCAACCGTTTCTGAGGCGTAACTGGCGTTGACAGTTTCATCGCTAGAAAGATAGTAATCCAATTCATATTGATAAGCACCTGGATTACTTGCGCTGCTGACTGGCAGATCCTTTATCTCCATAGGCATATTTGGCTGATAAACATAACCATACTGGCCTTTATCACCTATTTTGAGATATGAAATATCCGTACCGGTTACATAATCAATTAAGGAGAGGGCTGCTTTCACTTCCTCGTCCGTTGGCCCCGGCTGTGATGAATTACTCAAAGTCAATGTTAAGCCAATGGTCATTTTTACCTGATGATTACCGTTGGCAAACAGATAAGCCTGAGTCATATTCGGATTATCGGTCCAGATCTGCGCAGCGCTGACCCCTTTAACATTATCCCATGACATAATTATTACCTCTATCTTATAGATGCAGGATTAGCTTACGCTTTTGATATAATTACTATCATTACTGAAAGCAATAACTATATACATACTGTTGCCAAACTGATCGTAAGCGCTTAAATATTGATAGTTGTTAGTGGCCCAATTGTAACCTGTGCGTTTGACATCAGTTTGCACAGCGGCAAATATAATCTGGCCTTCTTTCTGACTTATGGGGATATCGGCGTCGAAAAGCTGATAGTATGAATCGTAGCTTAGGTTAGAGCGCACTTCTGCAGTAACCGTATAGCTTTTTTCACCACATTGTATATTTGGAAAAAAGGCATTATTTATATGATCCCACATCGGTTTGTCTTCATAAAAGGAGATATAGAGTGGTTGAAGGGTGCTAAGAGTGTCAGGCTCCTGTGCACCGTCCAGATGAAAAATTTTAAAATAGGGGTCATCTATAGATATTGCTACACAATAAGATGTATCACCTGAGTTATCATAATGTCCGTTATGATAAGTTGCATTACTAACGATGGTTTTTACCGATGTTAAGCATGTACGGTTTTCATTCTCTATGCCATACAGTTTTGAGGGGTAACAAACTACACTAAGTTTGACTTTAGTAGGATAGTTGCCATTAACCGAGGTTTGTTTTATAACTTCAGTTGTTTTACCTGCTGAGTCAGTTACCGTGTACTTCAGCTGCAGCGCGACGACTTCTGAATGAGCTTCAGCATTGATACTTAAAGGACTATTTACATAATAGGTTAATACAAAATCGTAGATGCCATCATCTATAGTATTCGAATTATTTTTATTATCACTCTGTGTATGATAAGGATCATAGACAGTAGTGTATATATTCTCATCTGCTAGCTTAAGGTACTTAAGCGGGCCGCTATCCTGGTTATTTATTAGCGACAACGCATTGCTTACTTCATCCTCGGTTGGACCTTCAGTCGTTCCACTTTTTAGAGTAAACGAGATCCCTACGTTCAATTTCAGCCGATGGTTATCATTAACAAACAGATGCCCTTGGGTGGAGTCAGAGTAATCTGTCCAGATCTTAATATTTTTTATATCGGAAACATTATCCCATGACATAATTTATTACCTCATATTGATAGCGCTTGATAGAAAGGGTTAAAGCGATTTCTCAACTACAGCATGAGGGATTTTTAACGAAGGGAAAATGCACTATTAATAGTCGGCGATGTGAGGCAGAAGGAGACAGGGTTGAAATTTAGGCATAAAAAAACCAACCTAAGCGGTTGGTTTTTTTGGAGTTTTTGGTCGGCACGAGAGGATTTGAACCTCCGACCCCCGACACCCCATGACGGTGCGCTACCAGGCTGCGCTACGTGCCGAACTGTGGCGCTAATAGTACCCTTTTCGCCACCGATTGCAAGTGGCAGCAGGCTGACTGATTTATAATTAATCAATCAGTTAGCGATAAAGCGTTTTTCATCCGTTAGCACCTGCAACAGCAGGCTGAGCTGTGGCTTCTGGTCGCCGATCTTCTCGCCCTTCAGGTTGTAAGTCTGATAGGTGCCGTTGTGCTTGAGCACCAGGGTCATCTCCGGCGTAGTGACCGCCAGCGTATCGCTGTTGGCCGCGGTAACCCAGTTGTGACGACGCGCGGCGTTAAACAGATCCTGGCCCTGAGAGTATTCGTTCGCCGGCGTGCTGACGTGCAGCAGACGCTGCATCAGGGTAGTCATGACATCTTTATGATCGGTCAGCTTGCTGATGCGCTGGGCAGGGGTGCCTGGCCAGTGGATAACCAGCGGCACGTGCAGGTCGCCGCGTGACCAGCCCTCGTCCATGTCACTACTCTCAGCGGAAATACCGTGGCCTGCCGTAATGATGACCACCGTTTTATCCAACTTGCCCGCGTCGCGCAGGGCGGTCAGCACACGCTCGATCTGCGCGTCGACGTTACCCGCGGCCCGCGCGTAGCGGCGTTCAAAATCCTGCCGATCGGCGTCCAGCGTCGTACCGTCCAGTGCTACCCACGAGAACCAGCGGTTATCCTCCTGAGCATAGCGATCCAGCCAGTTGATCCACTGATCGGCGGTCTGCTTATCGGACTGCGCCTTCGCCGCAGGCAGTGAGAAGTCTGAGAGCAGCGCCTGACGATAGAGTGAACTGCTAAACCCATCGGACGAGAAGAGGCCCAGCTGATAGCCCTGCTGGTTGAGCGCGGTCACCAGCGCCGCCGGAATACGCGCCGACAGCACCCCATCCATATAGGAGGGCGAGATACCGTAGAACAGGCCAAAGAGGCCATTATCGGTATCGTTACCGGCGCTCATATGCTGGGTAAAGGTGATATTCTCTGCGGCAAAGCCTGCCAGCGACGGCATCTCTTTTTCGTAGCGCGCGTAGTTCAACGCATCGACGGTGATCAGCAGCACGTTCTGGCCCGGACCCATATCGCGATAACGCAGATCGCTCAGCGGATACTGCACCGAAACCGCCTCCGGATTGCCCTGCTCAACCAGCCGGCGCTGATACTCCTGCGCATCCAGCAGGCCGTGCTTCTCCAGGAACCGGCGCGCGGTCATTGGGTAGGAGAGCGGCAGGTTGGCGCGCTGCATAGTGATGGGCCGATAGAAGTTCGCATCGGCCCAGATGTAGGTCAGATGCGAAGCGATAAAGGCGGTAAAGAAGAGGGCGGCTACCGGCTTAGCGTAGCGACGACGGCGCGTCAGGCTACGCAGCTTCTGCCAGCTCCAGTTAGCAAATAGCAGCTCCACCAGCAGGATCACCGGCACGCTGATAAACATCAGCTGCCAGTCGCGGGCCATCTCATTCTGGTCCGGGTTGATCACCAGCTCCCAGACGATGGGGTTCAGGTGCAGGTGGAAACGGGTAAAGACTTCGCTATCGATCAGCAGCAGCGTCATGCCGATGGTGGCCAACACGGCGGAGAACGCCCGCATCAGCCGCTGCGACATCACCACAAAGGTGAGTGGAAAGAGGATCAGCAGATAGGTAGCAAACACCAGAAAGCTGAAGTGGCCGATGACGCTTAGCCAGGAGTAGATCCTGCCGCCAAGCGTGGTCGGCCAGTCGGCGACGAACAGGTAACGACTGCCAAGAACCATTGCCAACAGAATATTGAACAGGGCAAACCAGTGCCCCCAGCTAACCATCTGGGAGACTTTTTCTCGGTAGCGTTGACGATGAGTCACCATAAATGCCGTCGTAGTCCTTTAGTGCGCTTTATCGTCAGTCACGGAGGACTGCAGCGCCTGGGCGAAGGATTTCGCAATAGCCTGCCGCTGCGCCGGGGCAACGCTGGTGTTGATCAGGTTCGTGACCATATTTCCCAGCACCATCAGGGAGAGATCGGTCGGAACCTTGTGTTTTTCCAACACGTTCGCCAGTTCGCTTAGCAGTTGTTCAACGTGTTCATCACTATAACGGGAAATCTGTGGCATAAAATCAGAATCAGTCTCTTTATGAAAGGGCAACATATTACCGTAGCAACAGCTTTTTTTCTGCTTTTTTATCTCTGGTTGCGCTGTTAGCGTTGCGGTGGTTGAATACCGCCGGTCTAAAAGGAGAGTTTATCATGAGTCTGGATATCAACCAGATTGCCCTGCACCAGCTTATCAAGCGTGATGAGCAAACCCTTGAGCTGGTGCTGCGCGATTCATTACTGGAGCCGACGGCTACCGTTGTTGAGATGATGGCCGAGCTGCATCGGGTCTACAGTGCAAAAAATAAAGCCTACGGGCTGTTTAGCGAAGAGAGCGAGCTGGCCGAGACGCTGCGTCTGCAGCGCCAGGGCAACGAGGATTTTCTCGCCTTCAGCCGGGCGGCGACCGGACGCCTGCGCGACGAGCTGGCGAAATATCCCTTTGCCGACGGCGGCATCGTGCTGTTCTGCCACTACCGCTACCTCGCGGTGGAGTATCTGCTGGTGGCGGTGCTGAACAATCTCAGCAGCATGCGCGTTAACGAGCAGCTCGATATCAGCTCCACCCACTACCTGGACATCAACCATGCGGATATCGTGGCGCGGATCGATCTCACCGAGTGGGAGACCAATCCGGAGTCAACCCGCTACCTGACCTTCCTGAAGGGAAGGGTAGGGCGCAAGGTTGCCGACTTCTTTATGGACTTCCTCGGGGCCAGCGAAGGGCTGAACGCCAAAGCGCAGAACCGCGGCCTGCTGCAGGCGGTAGATGACTTCACCGCCGAGGCACAGCTTGATAAAGCCGAGCGCCAGAGCGTGCGTCAGCAGGTCTACAGCTACTGCAACGAACAGCTGCAGGCCGGAGAGGAGATCGAGCTGGCATCGCTGTCGAAAGAGTTGGGGGGCGTCAGCGAGGTGAGCTTCCAGGAGTTTACCGCCGATAAAGGCTACGAGCTGGAGGAGAGCTTCCCGGCGGATCGCAGCACCCTGCGTCAGCTGACCAAGTACGCTGGCAGCGGCGGCGGCTTAACCATCAACTTTGATGCGATGCTGCTCGGCGAGCGCATCTTCTGGGATCCGGCCACCGACACCCTGACCATTAAGGGCACGCCCCCGAACCTGCGCGATCAGCTGCAGCGCAGAACCTCCGGGAAGTAGCTGTAGGCCGGGCAAGGCGGAGCCGCCGCCCGGCGTCATGGGTAACGCCTGGTGGCGTTGCGCTTATCAGGCCTACGGGACCGCACCCGGACTTAACAACAAAAAACCCCGCCGAAGCGGGGTTTTTTTCAACACGTTAGCGATTAAGCGCGAACGAAGTCGATGTGAGACAGTTTAGGTTTGTACGGGTGACGCTGTACAGCCTGAACTTTAACTTTAACTTCGGTACCGTCAACAACCAGGGTCAGAACTTCGCCGTAAAAACCTTCTTTAGCCTGCATGTTCATGACTTTGTCGTGGTCCAGTTCGATAGCGATCGGGGCTTCAGTGCCACCGTAAACGATCGCCGGGAACTTGTTAGCGGTACGCAGGCGGCGGCTCGCACCCTTACCCTGCTCTTTACGTGCTTGTGCTTCGATAGTGAACATATCAATTTCTCTTCAATAATTCCTGCTACAGGCGACCCAGCAGCAGGCAGATTTCTGGCTTTACGGATGTAAAGCGGGCGATATAGTAGCCCTGAATCGCTTTTTCTTCAACGAAAAGTATGCTAACCACGCAATTCGTTTGCCCGGCGGAAGCGACCTTCATAATCAAACACCTTCTCCCGCACCTGCCAGTACTGGCCCTTCAGGCGCGCTACGACAAAATCAGGGTGGCGCAGCAGCGCCTGCTGGGCTTTGATATCGGCGGCCACGATCCAGCGCAGCGGCACGCCGGGGGTACGGGTGTGCGGGCGGATAAAGAGCTGCTCAAAGGCGGTGCGCTGGGCAGGGGTGTGCAGGCGGAAGCGCTCGCTGACGTCTGCTCCGTCCTCGTCGTAGTAGGTGATCTTCAGCCACTCGCCTTTATCGTCCGCGCCGTGCTGCAGATCCATGCCGCTGCAGCGCAGCACCAGGGCATCCTTCAGCTTCAGGGCGGCCTTCAGCATATCGTCCGGATCCACCAGTACCGTGTCGCACTCCCGGCAGCGGCGGGCAGCAATGTCGTTTTCGGCATTGCATTGGGGACAGTTTTTAAAGCGGAAGCGGTAGCTGCACTGCTCCCGATGGCCTTCGTCATCCTCAAAAAAGCCCTGACAGCGGCGGCCAAAGTGTTCAATTAAGGTACCGTCGGATGCCATCTTGCCCCAGAAGGTGTTAGCAAAACCGCAGTCGGGGCAGAAGACCTGCACCGGTACGTTATCGCTTTTCCCCTTGGGTTCCCCGACCTCCGGGGCATAGAGATCGTGTGGGTTACCGGCGTAGTCGAGGATCAGACAGTCGGTTTTACCCGGGGCCAGACGCAGGCCGCGACCGACGATCTGCTGATAAAGGCTCACAGACTCGGTCGGACGCAGAATGGCGATCAGATCGACGTGCGGCGCATCAAAGCCGGTGGTCAGCACCGAGACGTTCACCAGATAGCGAAAGCGCTTACATTTGAAGTCCTCAATCAGCGTATCGCGCTCGGGCCCCGGCGTCTCTCCGGTGATCAGCGCCGCCTCGCCGGCGGGCAGCAGGCCGGTGACCTCCCGGGCATGCTCTACGGTGGCGGCAAAGATCATCACCCCCTGACGCTCGGCGGCAAACTCGACGATCTGGCTGACGATGTGCGGGGTAATACGCTGCTGCTTTTTCAGCTCGCGGTTGAGGTCCGCCTCGCTGAACAGGCCGCTGCTCTGGGCCTGCAGCCGGCTGAAGTCATACTGCACGATGGGCATATCCAGCCGCTCGGGGGGCGTCAGGTAGCCGTGCTTGATCATATAGCGCAGTGGCAGCTCATAGATGCAGTCGCGAAACAGTGCCTTGTCGTTGCCGCGCACCATGCCATGATAGTGAAACTGGTAGATCCACCCTTTGCCGAGGCGAAACGGCGTGGCGGTCAAGCCCAGCAGGCGCAGTCGTGGATTAACCTTTGAGAGATGGGTCAGGATCTGCTGATACTGGCTCTCGTCGTCATCGCTGATGCGGTGGCACTCGTCGACGATCAGCAGGGAGAACTCGCCCTGGAAGTGGTCAAGGTTGCGGGCGACCGACTGCACGCTGCCAAACACCACCTTGCCGTGGCTCTCTTTGCGCTTCAGTCCGGCGGCATAGATATCCGCCTCCAGCCCCAGCGCCAGATATTTGGCATGGTTCTGCGCCACCAGCTCTTTGACGTGGGCGAGCACCAGCACGCGGCCACGGGCCACGCGGGCAAGCTCGGCGATCACCAGGCTCTTACCTGCACCGGTAGGCAGGACGATAACCGCGGGCTCATGGCGATGGCGAAAGTGGGTGAGGGTGGCGTTTACCGCATCTCGTTGATAGGGGCGTAGCGTAAAGGTCATTGTCTCTCAGCGTTCATGAGTCTGGTCATAGTATGCCACGATTTTTTCTCTTGAGCGCTGCTGGCAGGCCGTTATACTGAGAGATTCACAATTGCTTCTTTTTTTCGGACTTTTGTCCGACTCCGGCACTCTTTACAGGCAAATAAGACTTCATGCGACTTGATAAGTTTATCGCTCAGCAACTCGGCGTCAGCCGGGCTATTGCCGGGCGTGAAATCCGCGGCAGCCGCGTTACCGTGGATGGCGACATTGTTAGAAACGCCGCGTTCAAACTTCTGCCCGAACACGAGGTAGAGTATGACGGTAATACGCTCGTGCAGCAGACCGGCCCGCGCTACTTCATGCTGCATAAGCCGCAGGGCTATGTCTGCTCTACTGACGATCCCGATCATCCGACGGTGCTCTATTTTCTTGACGAGCCGGTGGCGCATAAGCTGCACGCCGCAGGACGGCTGGATATCGACACCACCGGACTGGTACTGATGACCGACGACGGCCAGTGGTCGCACCGCATCACCTCTCCGCGCCACCACTGCGAGAAAACCTACCTGGTGACGCTGGAGTCCCCGGTAAGTGACGATACCGCCGCGCAGTTCGCCAGGGGCGTACAGCTGCATAACGAACCGGATCTGACCAGGCCCGCCGTGCTGGAGGTGATCACCCCCACCGAGGTGCGTCTGACCATCAGCGAGGGGCGCTACCATCAGGTCAAGCGCATGTTTGCTGCGGTAGGCAACCACGTTGTTGGGCTGCACCGCGAGCGCATCGGGGATATTGTTCTCGACGCTGACCTGGCCCCGGGCGAATATCGTCCGTTGACCGAAGAAGAGATCGCCAGCGTTAGCTTACCGTCCCGCTAAATTCCAGGAGCCCGTAGTGACCACCAGGCAGCACTCTTCCCTGCGCATTGTTTTTATTCTTGGCCTGCTGGCCATGCTAATGCCGCTCTCGATCGATATGTACCTGCCTGCGCTGCCGGTTATCGCTCAGCAGTTTGGCGTTCCGGCCGGCAGCGCCCAGATGACCCTGAGCACCTATATTCTTGGCTTTGCGCTGGGGCAGCTGCTCTACGGTCCGATGGCGGACAGCATAGGCCGCAAGCCGGTGATCCTCGGCGGCACGCTGATCTTCGCCGCGGCGGCAGGCGCCTGCGCGCTGGCCCAGAGTATCGATCAGCTTATCACCCTGCGCTTTTTCCACGGCCTGGCGGCGGCGGCGGCAAGCGTAGTGATCAACGCCCTGATGCGCGATATCTATCCGAAAGAGGAGTTCTCGCGGATGATGTCGTTTGTCATGCTGGTGACTACCGTTGCGCCGCTGCTGGCCCCGATGATCGGCGGCGCGGTGCTGGTTTGGCTAAGCTGGCACGCCATCTTCTGGATCCTGGCCATTGCCGCGCTGCTGGCCTCGCTGATGATCTTGTTCTTTATCAGCGAGACGCTGCCGGTGGAGCGACGTCAGCCGTTTCACATTCGTACCACCCTCGGTAACTTTGCGACGCTGTTTCGCCACAAGCGGGTGCTGAGCTATATGCTTGCAAGCGGTTTCAGCTTCGCGGGCATGTTCTCGTTCCTGAGCGCCGGGCCTTTTGTCTACATTGAGCTTAACCACGTTCTGCCGCAGAACTTCGGTTACTACTTCGCGCTGAACATCGTCTTCCTGTTTATCATGACCATCATCAATGGCCGATTTGTGCGGCGGGTGGGGGCGTTGAGGATGTTCCGCACCGGGCTGTGGATCCAGTTCGTGATGGCGCTGTGGCTGGTGCTGAGCGCCGCGTTTGACGTGGGCTTCTGGGCGCTGGTGATGGGCGTGGCCGCCTTTGTCGGCTGTGTTTCGCTGGTGGCCTCGAATGCTATGGCGGTCATCCTGGATGAGTTTCCCCATATGGCGGGTACCGCTTCGTCGCTGGCGGGGACGTTCCGCTTTGGTATCGGTGCCATTGTCGGCGCGCTGCTCTCGCTGGCCACCTTTAACAGCGCCTGGCCGATGATCTGGTCTATCGCCTTCTGTGCAACCAGCTCAATCCTCTTCTATCTCTACGCCAGCCGTCCTAAACGCGGCTAGCGCCTCTCTTTAGGGGGCAAAACTGCCCCCTTCATTGACACACATCATCACAATCTATTGTTAGATTGCTATCATTTGTTTCTTTTATGTAAAATCCATTTGTGTAAATGTCACACTATTGTAGTTAAAAAGGTTGAGTTAGATCGCAGAAACGGGTACATATACCCCCAAAAGGTGAGGCAGGACATCATCCTCTCACCCTAATAATGAGGCTGCTAACCTTGTAAATTCAAGGATGTAAGCGGTTACCACGTCGTGACAGGCAGAAATGTCAATGATGTGTTAATATAGATGTAAATGAATTGTGAAGTGATTGCTTCGGGGAAGAACATGAATAGCTTAAATCTCTCTATTGTGCATCGGTTACCCCAAAGTTACCGCTGGCTGGCAGGCGCTGCCGGCTCGCAAGTCGAACCGATCCCATCGAACGGCCAGAGCGGTGATAACTGCCTGGTAGCGTTAAAGCTGCTGAGCCCGGACGGCGATAAGGCCTGGCCGGTGATGTACAAACTTAGCCAGGCGCTGAACGATATCGAAGTTGACTGCTCCGTGCTGGAGTGTGAAGGCGAGCCGTGCCTGTTTGTGAATCGCCAGGATGAGTTTGCCGCCACCTGCCGCCTGAAAAATTTTGGCGTGGCGATTGCCGAGCCGTTTGCCAGCACTACGCCTTTCTAACAACTAGCTGAGCGCTAGCAGCTGGCGCGTATAGTCGTTCTGCGGATCGGCAAACACGCGCTGGCACTCGCCCTGTTCAACCACTTCGCCCTGTCGCAGGATAATCACCTGGTGACACAGCGACCGCACCACCTGCAGATCGTGACTGATAAACAGATAGGCCAGCCGGTGTTTCTCCTGCAATGATTTCAGCAGGGCGAGGATCTGTGCCTGCACGGTGCGATCCAGCGAGGAGGTTGGCTCATCCAGCACGATCAGCTCCGGCTGTAAAATGAGCGCCCGGGCGATGGCGATCCGCTGGCGCTGGCCGCCGGAGAACTCTGCCGGGTAACGGTGACGAGTGTCAGGATCGAGGCCTACCTCCTGCATCACCGCGATAACCTGCTCTTCACGCGCCTGCGGGCTCAGCCCGGGCTGATGCACGCGCAGACCCTCCTCAATAATTTGAAGCACGTCGAGGCGTGGGTTAAGAGAGGAGTTGGGATCCTGAAAAACGACCTGCATCCGGTGACGCACCGGCAGCATCTGCTTACGCGCCCACTGATGCAGCGGCTGACCGTCAAAGTTGATTGTTCCCTGCGAGGCGATCAGGCGCAGCAGCGCCAGGCCGGTGGTGCTCTTGCCCGAGCCGGACTCACCCACCAGGCCTAAGGTTTCACCTGCCCGCAGGCTAAAACTCACATCCTTGACCACCGACTTATGGCCGACGACGCGCTTGAATATGCCTTTACGCAGCGGGAAAGCAACCCCGAGGCTGTCGACCTCCAGCAGCGACGGGGCATTGGCGGGCAGCGGAACCGGATCGCCCGCCGGATCGCTCGCCAGCAGGCGCTGGGTATAGGGGTGCTGCGGGGCGCTAAACAGCGCCGCCGCCCGGTTCTGCTCCACGCAGCGGCCGTTATGCATCACCGCCACGCTGTCCGCCAGCCTGCGCACAATATTGAGGTTATGGGTAATAAACAGCAGGCCCATATTCAGCTCGTCACGCAGCTCGCGCAGCAGCTGTAAAATCTGTGCCTGCACCGCCACATCCAGCGCGGTGGTAGGTTCGTCGGCGATAAGCAGCTCCGGGCGGGTCAGCAGCGCCATCGCAATCATCACCCGCTGGCGCTCGCCGCCGGAGAGCTGATGCGGAAAATCCCCCAGCCGCGTGCGGGCGTTACGGATCCCCACCCGATCGAGACAGGTTAGGATCTCCGCGCGCGCGGCTTCCCGCCGCATGCCGCGATGCAGGGAGAGCACCTCATAGAGCTGCTTCTCCAGGGTGTGCAGCGGGTTAAGCGATACCATTGGCTCCTGGAAGATCATGGCGATCTTATTGCCGCGCACGCCGCGCAGCGTCTGCTCGCTGGCGTGGAACAGCGATTCGCCATGAAAGCGGATATCGCCGCTGGGGTAGACCACCGGTGGAGAGGGAAGCAGGCGCAGGATCGACAGGGCGCTCACGCTCTTGCCGGATCCGGATTCCCCTACCAGGGCCAGGGTCTCACCGGCCTCAACCTGGAGAGAGAGATCGCTGACTACCGTACGCAGCTGGTTTTGATGACGGAAGGCGACCGAGAGTGAATCAATGGTGAGCAGGGGAGTCATATCAGAGCGCCTTGTTGGGATCAAACGCGTCGCGCACGGCTTCGCCAATAAAGATCAGCAGTGAGAGCAGCACCGCCACCGACAGAAAGGCGGCGATACCTAGCCACGGCGCCTGCAAGTTGTTTTTACCCTGCAGCAGCAGCTCTCCCAGCGAGGGCGAACCCAGCGGCAGGCCAAAGCCGAGAAAGTCGAGCGAGGTCAGGGTCGTGATGGAGCCGCAGAGAATAAAGGGCAGGAAGGTGAGGGTGGCCACCATTGCATTGGGCAGCATATGGCGGAAGATAATCCCGCGATCGCTGACTCCCAGCGCCTGCGCCGCGCGGATATAGTCAAAGTTACGGGTGCGCAGGAATTCAGCCCGCACTACGCCTACCAGGCTCATCCAGCCGAAGATCACCGTGATCGCCAGCAGCCACCAGAAGTTCGGTTGGATCACGCTGGAGAGCAGGATGATCAAAAAAAGCGTCGGCATCCCCGACCATACCTCAATAAAACGCTGGCCCCAGAGGTCGATTTTACCCCCGTAGTAGCCCTGTAACGCCCCGGCCAGCACGCCAATGACGCTGGAGCAGAAGGTTAGCATCAGGCCAAACAGCACGGAGATCCGTGTGCCGTAGAGGATGCGCGCCAGCACGTCGCTGCCGTTGGCATCGGTTCCAAACCAGTTCTGCGCCGAGGGTGGCGAAGGGAAGGGGGTGTCGGTGGCAAAATTGATGCTAGTGGCACCAAAGCGGACCGGTGCCCATAGCACCCAGCCGTGGGTTGCAAGCTGCTGCTGTAGCCACGGATCCTGATAATCTGCTGGGGTGGCAAACGCGCCGCCAAAGTCGGTCTCGCTATAATCCTTAAGCACTGGCGCATACCAGCGGTCGTGATAGTGCACCAGCAGCGGCTTATCATTCGCGATCAGCTCTGAGGCAAGGCTGAGGACGAAAATCACCACGAAGATCCATAGCGACCAGTAGCCGCGGCGGTTATGACGGAAGCGCGCCCAGCGGGCCTGGTTGACGTGGCTTAATCGGCGCATCAGCGGCCCTCAAAATCGATACGCGGATCGACCAGCGTGTAGCTGATATCGCTCAGGATATTCAGCAGCAGGCCGATCAGCGTGAAAATATAGAGCGTACCAAACATCACCGGATAGTCTCGCGACACGGTCGCCTCATAGCCCAGCAGGCCAAGGCCGTTGAGGGAGAACATCACTTCGATCAACAGCGAGCCGGTAAAAAACATGCTGATAAAGGTGGCCGGAAAACCGGCGATCACCAGCAGCATGGCGTTACGGAAAACGTGGTGATGCAAGATGGCCCGCTCGCTTACCCCTTTTGCCCGGGCGGTAACCACATACTGCTTGCGGATCTCATCGAGAAACGAATTTTTTGTCAGCATGGTCAGCGCCGCAAAGCCGCCGATCACCGTCGCCAGCACCGGCAGGGTGATATGCCACAGGTAGTCGGTAATTTTTTGATACCACGGCAGAGCGTCAAAGTTGGCCGACACCAGCCCGCGCAGCGGGAAGAGATCGTAGTAGCTGCCGCCCGCAAACAGCACAATCAGCAGGATAGCGAACAGGAAAGCGGGAATGGCGTAGCCGATGATAATAAACGCGCTGCTCCAGATATCGAAGCGGCTGCCGTTAGAGACCGCCTTGCGGATCCCTAATGGGATCGAGACCAGGTAGATAATCAACGTTCCCCATAGCCCAAGGGTAACCGAAACCGGCATGCTGTCTTTGATCAGCTGCAGCACCGAGGCGCTGCGGAACAGGCTGTCGCCAAAGTCGAAGCGCACGTAGTTACAGAGCATGGTGAAGTAGCGTTCGTATAGTGGTTTATCGAAGCCGTAGCGCTTGGTGATCTCGGCGATCACCTCGGGATCCAGCCCGCGTGCGCCGCGGTACTGACCCTCACCGACGTTGCCGACGCCGGTATGCGCGTGGGTAGCACCCATACCTTCGCCGCCGCCGCCCGGCATTCCGCCCTGATTCCCGAACTCAATGGCGGCAATCGCCTGGTCCACCGGCCCGCCGGGGGCAATCTGCACGATAAAAAAGTTAATAGTGATGATCGCCCACAGGGTGGGGATCACCAGCAGCAGGCGGCGGATCAGATAAGCACCCATCGTCTCGTGTACTCCTTAGCGCCTGTCGGCAGGCAGTTTGGCTGCTTTATTTACGTCGTACCACCAGGTATCAAACCCAAGGGAGTAGATCGGGCGCACCTCGGGCATGGAGAACTTATCCCAGTACGCGAGGCGATCGGCGGCCATATACCACATCGGCAGCATGTAGTAGTTCCAGGTCAGGACCCGATCCAGGGCGCGCCCCAGCGGGACAAGCTTCTCTTTATTTCCCTGGTTGGCGACGATCTGCGCCAGCAGGGCGTCAATCACCGGGCTGCTGACGCCTGGGGTGTTATACGTCGAATCAAGGTATTGCGACCCCCATGAGATCTGCAGATCAGTACCGGGCCACGGCGTAGCGCGTACGGTGCGCGGCATCATATCAAAATCACGGCTGCGCAGGCGATTGGTGAGCTGGGAGTTATCCACCTGTCGCACGTTCATGACGATCCCAAGGCGCTGTAAATTGTGCTGAAAGGGCATCACCCAGAGATTGTTGGCCCCGGCAGGCAGCAGCAGCTCAAAGCTAAAAGGTTTGCCGGTTTTCGCGTTTACCCGCTTCTGGTTTTTCAGCACCCAACCTGCGTCATCCAGCAGCTTGCTGGCCTTCAGCAGGTTAGCGCGATCGAAGCCGTTGCCTTTCGACACTGGCGGCTGATAGATCGCGTTAAACACCTCTGCCGGCAGGTCGGCCTTCATGGGGGCGAGCAGGGTCAGCTCTGCCGCATCGGGATAACCGCGGGCGGCGTACTCGGTATTCTGGAAATAGCTGTTGGTGCGGCTGTAGGCATTATAGAACAGCGCCTTGTTCATCCACTCAAAGTCAAAGGCAAGGGTAAGCGCCTCACGTACGCGACGGTCGCTAAACAGCGGACGCTGGTTATTAAACGCCAGCCAGCGTGTATCCTGAGCCGATTCGTTTTTCAGCTCCTTTTTAACGATCTGATGATTACTGAAGTTTTTGCCGCTGTAGCGGGTGGCCCAGTTTTTAGCATCGCCTTCGGTACGCATGTCAAATGCGCCCGCTTTAAACGCTTCAAAGGCAACGTTATCATCAAGGTAGTAGTCGTAGCGGATTGAATCGAAATTCCAGCGGCCGCGGTTAACCGGTAAATTGGCTCCCCAGTAGTCCTTCACCCGGCTGTAGACGATGTACTGCCCCATTCGCCATTTGCTAATGCGGTACGGCCCGCTACCCAGCGGCGGGGTGGCGAGGGGATCGCTGAGCTTGTGGTTTTTCCAGAACTTCTCCGGCATGACCGGTAGCGTCAGCAGGCTGAGCATATCCTCTTTGCCTGGCTTCGCCAGCTTGATGCGTACCGTGAGCGGCGCGATAGCCTCCATCGTCGTGCCCTTATAGATCAGGCGAAACTGCGGCACCCCTTCAGTCATAAACTTATGGAAGGTAAAGGCGACGTCGCGGGCGGTAATCGGCGAGCCATCGTGAAAGGTGGCGCGCGGGTTAAGCGAGATCTCCATCCACGAATAGTCATCGGCATAGCGCGCCACCTCGGCGATCAGCGGATAGTAGCTACCCGGTTCATCGTCAGAGGTGGTGAACAGCGAGTCATAGAGCGACTCCGTGCGCACGCCGGCATTGCCGCGCAGGGCAAAGCGGTTAAAGTTATCGAACGTGCCAATGACCGACAGCGTGACGTTGCCGCCCTTGGGGGCCGCCGGGTTCACATAGTCGAAGTGGGTAAAGTTGATGGCGTATTTGGGTTCGCCAATGACGGCAAAGGCATAGTTCTCTTTAATAGTCTGCGCCTGGCAGGTAAAGCATATCAGAGCAAACAGCAGAGCAGAGAGGCGCGCAAACGTCATCAGGCAGTGTCCTTTTACCGGGCGCTGGGGTT
The DNA here is from genome assembly GCA_002918705.1 of Escherichia sp. ESNIH1. Classification (GTDB taxonomy): domain Bacteria; phylum Pseudomonadota; class Gammaproteobacteria; order Enterobacterales; family Enterobacteriaceae; genus Pseudescherichia. Next base: position 311,263 of record PQKR01000002.1, read on the forward strand.
CAGTGAATGATAAGTGACCTTGCGGATATTGTGAATATGATTCGCACGTTATTACCCTGTGTAGAATTTGCCGAGCAAACGAGCAAAAAAAAGCGCTGCCGTAGCAACGCTTTTATTTATTCTGTTTTCTCGATACCGGCCAAGGGAAAACCGGTCTCGGGTAATTAGCTACGTACCATTAGCTACGAACTAATACGCGGCGCGCTTCATTGTAGCGCTTCTTCCAGTAGGGTTCGTCCATATTGGAGATCATCACACCGCTGCTGGTGGATGCATGAACAAACTGGTTGTTACCGATATAGATGCCAACGTGGCGTCCGGTTGAGCCCGCGCGGAAGAGAACCAGGTCGCCGGTACGCAGACTGCTGCGTGATACCGATTTGCCCATCTCCTGCTGTTCGTAGGTCGAACGCGGCAGCTCTAAGCCAAACTGTTCCCGGAAGGTGCGCTGTACGAAACCAGAGCAGTCGATGCCACGCTTGGTATCGCCGCCAAGACGGTAACGCACGCCTTTCCAGCTGGCGTATTGATCCATAATTCGCGATTTAACGTCGAGATTACGTACCATACTTTCAAATTCATCCTGAGAAGCTTGCAGTGAAGAGGCATCTTCCATGCCCACAACATGCGTCTCAGGGTGCATATTCTTTGCGGTATTTGTCGAACAAGCTGAAAGCAGTGCCGCTACTGCAATCGCGGGGATAGCCCGCCAGAGATATCTCAGGAACGGTTGAGATTTGACCATGTTGCTTATTTTCCCTTGAAGTCCTTAACGATAAATAATCGTTATAAAAATGCCAAACGTGACGAGCCTAATAACTTGCGCACTGAGAGACAATTCCTCTTGGTCAAATCTGTGGTGAAACGCACAAATTAATTCACAGCGGGAATATTTATCTCTGTGAGGCGAAACGTCATCGAGATTACCCGATCGTATCCCCCATTGCGAGTAGTTTTATAGGATTTTTTATAAGAAATTATGATAGACAAAGTGAAAAAAATGATTTGGGTAAAAAGCGTTCGATTTGGCTTAGGTGTCATTCAACTCGCTAATTTGTAAGTAAATTAAAATGACAAAATGATGACAAACTGCGCCGACAGGTAAAAATTTGTGTCAGGGATCCTAATGAATCCCTGATGTGCGTTGTTAATATAACTCGTTTAAATGTTATTAAATTGTATATTTTTATTAGGAAGGTAACGATCAAAGAGTGAAACTACTTTGTCACTTATCGATGTCAGCAGCATCCACGGCAGGCCAATAAGCACCGCAGAGAGCGAGCCGACGGCGATATCGCTAAACCAATGCGCGCCAATCGTTACCCGCGGGAACGCAAAGACCACAAAAATAATAAGGGCAGCAGTAAAGGCTTTTCTGCCAAAATAGCGCAGCATAAATGTGGAAAAAATAAGCAGCATCATGCCGTGATCGCCAGGGAAGCTATCTTTTGACGCATCCTTAGTAGAAATATCCAGCAGTTCGCTCACGCGCCAGATATCGCTGAAATAGAGGGTAGGGCTGGCGCGTTTAACCGGGTAGAGCAGCTGCGCAAGCTGATTTACCACCAGCGCCGTCAGCAGCATCACTAAACCGATAGCCATAATGCGGCGTCGGCCGACGCTGTCGGCCTTTAGCCAGAACGCAAGCATGACGCAGCCCATTGCCAGCAGCGAGCAGGCGTCAAACGCCCGATTGTTGGTGATCGCCACCAGCCACAGGAAGGCACGGCTCTCCACCAGCAGATGATTGAAAAAATGAAAAATCGCAGAGTCCAGCGTAAACCACGCACCGTGATTATCGGGCAGGTACCAGGATAAAAACAGGCCCAGCCCGGCAGCGTTCAGCAGTAATATAAGCGGCAATCGATTTTTCATAGTTCCGTCACGGCAATTTTTAAAGCCGCAACGTTAATCCTCATCCGCTAAACGAAGCTTCAACAGAGCGGACTGAAGCGCATTCCAGTCTACGTCACGATCCGCAATTAACTCGATGCGGCTGTCCGGCGGAGCAATATTCTGCGTCTCAATATGGAAGTCGTCGCCCTGGCGATTGATGCGCACCAGCCCCTCGGCAATACGCATTACGCCCTTTACCCGTCCGACCGGGGCCAGACGCGCCCACTCCAGGATACCTACGGTATCAAACCGCGTTTGGGCATCAAAAATCCAGCCGCAGGCCTGGTGGCCCTGGCCGCTGTTCAGGCTGCGCCGCCAGCGCTGGTGGCCGGGCAGATTGAGTGCCGCTAATCCCTTTTTCTCAGCGTGGCCGTGGTTGTGCTCGGCGTTGGAAGGTAGCTCGCGACGATTGCGGCGAGGGGTATCCAGCAGCGCAGGATCAATCTCGCCCTGGGTAGCCGTCAGCAGCTGGCGGTCGCCGCCAAACCGCTGCCACCACTCGGCCAGCGCCGCCTCGCTCTCAGGAGTCGCGCGATCGCTTTTATTAGCGACGATGATATCCGCCGCCGCCAGCTGATCGCGGAAGTTGTCATTGGTGACCGCTTTTTCATCCAGCAGCTGACGCGGGTCGAGCAGGCAGAGGGTGGCCTGCAGGTCGATCCACGGCTCATAAACGTCAGCCGTCAGGATATCCAGGATCTGCTTCGGATGGCCCAGACCGGTCGGCTCAATCAGCAGGCGATCGGGCTTACCCTGACGCAGCAGGGTATTCAGACCCACCTGCATCGGCAGGCCGTTGACGCAGCACATGCAGCCGCCGGGGATCTCTTTTAGCAGCGCGCCGCTCTCGGCCATCAGCGCGCCATCGATGCCGACCTCACCAAATTCATTGACCAGCACGGCCCACTTCTCTCCCTCCGGCTTGTTCGCCAGCAGATGTAATATAGAGGTGGTTTTGCCGGTGCCCAGGAAGCCGGTAATTAAATTGGTCTTAGTCACATTCACTCCAGAAATAGTCCCGCACAATAAAGCGCGTAAAAACGATCCCATCATCCTGGCGAAAAAAGAGTGAAAAGAGAAGGGTCACCGCGGACGGCAGCATTTTCCGTCCGCGGTAAGGGCAGGAAAGGTTAACGCTGTAGCGTGGAGATCACCGCCTGATGCGCGCCCTGGGTGGTGATACGCTGCCAGGCGGCTTCGATGCCGGCGACAAAGTCTGGATTGTTCGGCAGATCGGCGCCAAAGATTTCGCTGAGCGAGAGCAGAGCCGCAACACGCTCCTGCTCACTGCTTTGGGCCACCTTCTCACGGAACTTCTCCGCCAGCGGATCGCGCACATCAATAGCGTTCCCTGCATCATCAATGCCGCTGACGTAGCGCATCCAGCCCGCGACGCCCAGCGCCAGCAGCGGCCACGCCGATCCACGTTCCAGATGCAGGCGAATGCTCTCCAGCATGCGCTGGGGAAGCTTTTGGCTGCCGTCCATCGCAATTTGCCAGGTGCGGTGCTGTAGCGCCGGGTTAGCAAAGCGCGCCAGCAGGCTCTCGGCATAGTCGGTTAAATCGACGCCGGTAATGCGCAGCGTCGGGGCCTGCTCATCCAGCATCAGCTGGCGAGCCGCGGCGCGAAAGTGCGCGTCGGCCATACAGTCGTTGATGTGGGCAAAACCAGCCAGGTAGCCGAGATACGCTAAAAAAGAGTGGCTGCCGTTGAGCATCCGCAGCTTCATCTGCTCCCAGGGCAGGACGTCATCGACCATCTGCACGCCTGCGGCTTCCCACGCCGGACGCCCGGCAACGAAGTTATCTTCGATAACCCACTGGATAAAAGGCTCGCAGCTGATGGCGCAGGGATCCGCTACCCCCAGCACGTCGGCGATCTCGGCCAGCGAGGCATCGGTGGCCGCGGGCACAATGCGATCGACCATCGTGCCCGGAAAACTCACCTGCTCGCCGATCCACGCTGCCAGCTCGGCAGAGCGCTGCTGCGCCATCCCCAGCACGGCGTTTTTAACCACGTGGCCGTTGTCTGGAATGTTGTCGCAGGAGAGAACGCTAAAGGGAGGCAGGCCCCGCTCGCGGCGGCGGGAGAGGGCCTCAACCAGAATGCCCGGCGCGGAGTGCGGCGCCTGCGGGTTCTGCAGATCGTGCATGATGCGTTCATTGCGGGTATCCAGCTTGCCGGTGGCCGGATCGATGCAGTAGCCTTTCTCGGTGATGGTCAGGGAGACAATCGCCACCTGCGGCTCGCAAAACTTCTCAATAATGGCCGCCAGCGAGTCGAGCTTTGCGTTGAGACACTCTTTCACCGCACCGACAATAATCGCCTGGTTCCCCTCAGCGCCTTTCTCCAGCACGGTAAACAGATGATCCTGCTCGCGGAGCTGGGTCATTAATGTGTCGCCGCTGAACAGGCTAATCTCACAGATGCCCCAGTCGCCGCCCCGGGCATTCAGCACCCGATCGGTTAACAGCGCCTGATGAGCGCGGTGAAAAGCGCCAAACCCGAAGTGGACAATGCGCGAGCGCAGCGCCTGACGATCGTACCCTGGCCGTTGAACGTTTTCCGCGAGGGCAACAGAGGCTATATTTTTCATGACCCATACACCTGATTAACCAATAATTAACAAAGTGCAGTGTAAAGTTATATGACAGCAAATTGAATTGGTGTGCCTCAAATATCTGCGTAACGTGAGCTGGATCAATCAAAGCTGGCGGACCAATTGACCCTAATCGGGAAGCATGTATGGTAGTCGTCATGGGTGTGAGCCATATTGGTATAACAACTTTATTTGAGGGTTAGGCGATGGAACAAACCTGGCGTTGGTACGGTCCGAACGATCCGGTTTCACTTGATGATGTGCGCCAGGCAGGCGCAACGGGCGTGGTCACTGCGCTGCACCATATTCCCAACGGCCAGGTGTGGCCGATTGAGGAGATCAAACAGCGTCAGGCGCTGCTGGCCGAAAAAGGGTTAACCTGGTCGGTGGTTGAGAGCATCCCGGTGCACGAAGAGATCAAAACTCACAGCGGTCAGGTTGATACCTGGATTGCCAACTATCAGCAGAGCATCCGTAACCTGGCGGCCTGCGGTATTGATACCGTCTGCTATAACTTTATGCCTATCCTCGACTGGACGCGTACCGATCTGGAGTATGTGCTGCCGGATGGTTCGAAAGCCCTGCGTTTCGACCAGATCGCCTTTGCCGCCTTTGAGCTGCACGTTCTGAAGCGCAACGGCGCGGAGGCGGACTATAGCGAAGAGGAGCAGCGTCAGGCCAAAACCTGGTTCGACAACGCCAGCGAAGCGGAGATCGACAAGCTGACCCGCAATATCATTGCTGGCCTGCCGGGGGCGGAAGAGGGCTATACCCTGGATCAGTTCCGCGCCCGTCTGGCAGAGTATAATGGTATCGATAAAGCGCAGCTGCGGGAGAATATGGCCGTCTTCCTGCGGGCCATTGTCCCGGTAGCGGAAGAGGCTGGCGTGCGTCTGGCGGTACACCCGGACGATCCGCCGCGCCCCATCCTCGGTCTGCCGCGTATCGTCTCTACCATTGAAGATATGCAGTGGCTGAAAGAGACCGTCGACAGCATTCACAACGGCTTCACCATGTGCACCGGCTCCTACGGCGTACGCGCCGATAACGATCTGGTGAAGATGGTGGAGACCTTTGGCGACCGTATTCACTTCACCCATCTGCGCTCAACCTGCCGGGAAGAGAACCCCAAAACCTTCCACGAGGCGGCTCATCTGCAGGGCGATGTGGATATGGTGTCAGTGGTAAAAGCGATTTTGACCGAAGAGCAGCGGCGCAAACAGGCGGGCGATCTGCGTCCGATCCCGTTCCGTCCCGATCACGGTCACCAGATGCTTGACGATCTGCGTAAGAAAACGAATCCGGGCTATTCGGCGATTGGTCGCCTGAAGGGAATGGCGGAAGTGCGCGGCGTAGAGCTGGCGCTGAAGCAGACGCTGTTCCGCGATCTATTATAAGTTTCGCAAATTGCCCGGCGGCGCGCTGCTTGCCGGGCCTACGGGATCGTGAGGTTTTGTAGGCCGGGTAAGGCGGTTAGCCGCCACCCGGCATTGACATAATTTTAATCCGCGCGGCCCATATAGCGGCTCTCTTCGATGTGAATGCGGATCTTCTCGCCGGTAGTCAGGTATTCAGGCACCTGGATCACCAGACCGGTGCTCAGGGTGGCCGGTTTAGTACGCGAGCTGGCCGATGCGCCTTTAATCCCCGGTGCGGTTTCCACAATCTCCAGATCCACCGTCTGCGGCAGCTCCAGCGCCAGCAGCTGACCGTCCCACGTCAGAACCTGCATATCCGGCATGCCGCCTTCCGGCATAAACTGCAGCTCTTCTTCAATCTGCTCTTTGGTGAAGATATACGGGGTGTAATCCTCTTTATCCATAAAGACGTACTCGTTGCCATCTACATAGGAGAAGTCAACGAAGCGACGGGTCAGGGTCACGGTATCAACGATGTCATCGCCCTTGAAACGCTCTTCCACTTTCATTCCGGTACGGACGTCGGCGAAGCGCATTTTATAGAGGGTGGCTGCGCCGCGGGCGCTCGGGGACTGAATATCGATATTTTTTACAATCAGCAGCTTACCGTTGTAATTCAATACCATACCTTTTTTGATTTCGTTCGCTCTTGCCATGATGGATCCTGTACGGAAAAGTGGGAAAAATATCGCGACAAAGTACTCGCGAGGGGCGCAGTTGGCAAGCCTCTTCGCCAGGTTTTGCATCTTCACTACGAAAAGTGTTAGCGTGCGGCAAAGCGTTGGCATTTGCTGCGCTATTCATCACTAAAAGAGAGCCGTTTTATGGAGTGTCGCCCGGACTGCGGAGCCTGCTGTACCGCCCCGTCAATCAGTAGTCCTATCCCCGGGATGCCCAACGGCAAACCAGCCAATACGCGCTGCGTGCAGCTCTCGGCGGATAACCTCTGCAACATCTTCGGCTCGCCCCTGCGTCCAAAAGTCTGTTCCGGCCTGCAGCCGTCGCGGGAGATGTGCCTCACCAGCCGCGACGCGGCGATGACGTACCTGCTTACGCTCGAAGCGGCCACCGCCCCCTAAACGTCCTTAATCCGTGCCAGGCAGACGGCGGCGAGCAGCACCATCACCAGCGCAATCCAGAATACGGCATGGTAGCTCCAGATCTCCGCCACCACCCCGGCCATTGAGCCCGCGATGATCCAGCCGACGCGGGTGGTATTGGTATAGAGCGTGGTGGCTGCCCCAGCCTGGCCCGGCATTAAATCCTGGAAGTAGAGCATGCCAATCCCCGCCAGAATGCCGATATAGATGGCGTTCAGCAGCTGGAAAGCCAGCAGCAGGGCTGGCGTATGCACCGTTAGCATGGCGATATAGAACAGCAGACCGCCCGCCACCGCAATACGCATCAGGAAGCGTTTACCAAAGCGCCTGGCGTAGTAGCCCGCAATCAGCATCGTCGGGATCTCCAGTCCGGCGGCGGTGCCCATCATCACACCAGCAAGCTTCTCCGGCAGGTGCAGCTCCTCAATAATAAACAGCGGCATATTGATAATGTAGAGGCTGTTAGTGCCCCACATCAGGGTGCAGATAGTAAACAGCAGCAGGGCGTCACGACGGTTGGTGCGTGGTGCTTCCACCACGCCGGAGGCGAGGCGCGGCTCTTTGCGCATGGCAGGCAGAAAGAGCCAGACCATCACGCCGCAGACAATAAACGCTACCGCCGCGCTGAGGTACATTACCGTGAAGCCAAATCCCATCGCCAGGGCGTAGGCTAGCGGCGGACCGATGACCCACGCCAGCGACACCTGGGCGCGCAGGATCGAGCTGAACATTACTGCTTCCCGCCCGGTATGGTCGGCGTGCTCCCGGGCCAGGGCGAACATCTGCGGGTTGGCGGTGGAGCCAAAGCTGCTCAGGAATACGCCGATAAACAGCAGGATAAAATAGTTGCGGTTCCAGGCAAACAGCACGCAGGCCAGCACGCCGAGCAGGCAGCAGAAAACGATCAGGTTTTTCCGGCTCCCTTTGCGGTCGGATCGTCCAGCGAGGAACTGGCTGACCAGGATGCCGATCACCGCGCTGCCGGTAAAGAAGAAGCCAACCATCGCCGGACGAACATGCACCTCGTTAGTCAGAAACAGGCTCAGGGTCGGGGTCTGTAACGCCCCGGCGATGCCGGTTAAAAAGGCAACGATCAGGAACGCGGCAGAGGTGAAATCAACGGATCGTGGGGCAGCGTCAGCAGGGGAAGTTTGCATCTTTGACTATTGTTTAGGGGAGAAAGAGGCGGATTTTACGCCGCTGGAGCGAAAATAGACAGCGATCAGGCTGGGATTTGCCACAAAAAAGCAAAACGCTATTTTGAAATAATTATCATTAAAGCTGACGTTGCTGAAACAGGGCCGTCGGCTGTGGATTTACGTTCAGCCTTGCGTCGGCAAGCGTTAAAGAAATGTGCATTAGCTCTAAATTTTTGCACCTAAATGAAGAGTTTCCTTGATCCCGGAAGGAGAGTGAGCAAGACTTCGTGAAACGTTTCAGCGTCATCTGCGCGATCGTTCCCGCGTCGATGACGCTCCATTTCACCAGCTAGCTGAAACGATTCAAGTTCAGCAGGAGTGGAGATTCATGTTCCAGTTATCCGTTCAGGACATCCATCCGGGCCAGCAGGCCGGTAATAAAGAAGAGGCGATTCGCCAGATAGCGGGCGCGCTGGTGCAGGCGGGCAACGTGGCTGACGGCTACGTGGCCGGTATGCTCGCGCGCGAGCAACAGACCTCAACCTTCCTTGGCAACGGCATCGCTATTCCGCACGGCACCACTGATACCCGTGACCAGGTGCTGAAAACCGGCGTGCAGGTCTATCAGTTCCCGCAGGGCGTCCTGTGGGGGGAAGGGCAGGTAGCCTATGTCGCTATTGGTATTGCTGCCAGCTCCGATGAGCATTTGGGCCTGCTGCGCCAGCTGACCCACGTTCTGAGCGACGACGACGTGGCAGCCCAGCTGCAATCCGCCACGACTGCGGAAGAGCTGCGTGCCCTGCTGATGGGTGAAAAGCAGAGCGCTGGCATGAAGCTGGATAATGAAACCCTGACTCTCGACGTTGCAGCCAGCGATCTGGTGACGCTGCAGGCGCTGAACGCCGGACGTCTGAAAGAGGCGGGGGCGGTTGACGTTAACTTTGTGACCCGCGCCATCAGCGAACAGCCGCTGAACCTCGGCCAGGGGATCTGGCTGAACGACAGCGCCGAAGGCAACCTGCAGAGCGCCATTGCCGTCAGCCGGGCGGCAAACGCCTTTGACGTGAACGGCGAGCGCGCGGCGCTGCTGGTGAGCGTGGCGATGACCGACAACGGCCCGGAAGCGGTGCTGAAGCGTCTGGCTGACATTTTGCTGGCCAACAAAGCTGACCGTCTGCTGTCCGCTGACTCCGCCACGCTGCTGGCATTGCTCACCAGCGATGATGCGCTGAAGGCTGACGTGCTGAACGCCGAGTTTGTCGTGCGCAACGAACACGGCCTGCACGCCCGTCCAGGAACGATGCTGGTGAACACCATTAAACAGTTTAATAGCGACGTGACGGTTACCAATCTGGACGGCAGCGGCAAGCCTGCCAACGGCCGCAGCCTGATGAAGGTTGTGGCGCTGGGCGTGAAGAAGGGCCATCGCCTGCGCTTTACCGCTCAGGGTGAGGATGCTGAACAGGCGCTGAAGGCGATTGGCGAAGCCATCGCGGCCGGTCTGGGGGAGGGCGCATAATGAGCAGACGTGTTGCCACCATCACCCTTAACCCAGCCTATGACCTGGTCGGATTCACCCCGGAAATTGAGCGCGGTGAAGTCAACCTCGTGCGCACCACCGGCCTGCACGCTGCAGGTAAAGGGATCAACGTTGCCAAGGTGCTTAAAGACTTAGGGATTGACGTCACCGTCGGCGGCTTCCTCGGCAAAGATAACCAGGATGGCTTCCAGCAGCTGTTTAGCGAGCTGGGTATTGCTAACCGTTTCCAGGTAGTGCAGGGCCGTACCCGCATCAACGTTAAGCTGACCGAAAAAGACAGCGAGGTCACCGATTTCAACTTCTCCGGTTTTGAAGTGACCCCGGCGGACTGGGAACGCTTTGTCGCCGACTCCCTGAGCTGGCTGGGCCAGTTCGATATGGTCTGCGTCAGCGGCAGCCTGCCGGCCGGCGTCAGTCCGGAAGCCTTTACCGACTGGATGACGCGTCTGCGCAGCCAGTGCCCATGCATCATTTTTGACAGCAGCCGTGAGGCGCTGGTTGCCGGGCTGAAAGCCGCGCCGTGGCTGGTGAAGCCGAACCGCCGCGAGCTGGAGATCTGGGCCGGGCGTAAGCTGCCTGAGCTGAAAGATGTGATTGAAGCCGCTCATGCCCTTCGCGAGCAGGGGATCGCCCACGTGGTGATTTCGCTGGGTGCGGAAGGGGCACTGTGGGTTAACGCTTCAGGCGAATGGATCGCCAAACCGCCGTCAATGGAGGTGGTAAGCACCGTTGGCGCAGGGGATTCGATGGTTGGCGGTCTGATTTACGGCCTGCTGATGCGTGAATCCAGTGAGCATACGTTACGCCTTGCGACCGCGGTCGCGGCGCTGGCCGTTAGCCAGAGTAACGTGGGCATTACCGATCGTACCCAGTTAGCCGCGATGATGGCGCGCGTTGACTTAAAACCTTTTAACTAACAGCAGGAGAGCATAATGAAAACGCTGCTGATTATTGACTCCGCTCTTGGACAGGCTCGCGCTTACATGGCGAAAACCCTGCTGGGTGCGGCAGCACAAAAAGCAAATCTGCAATTTATCGACAACCCGAATGAAGCAGAGCTGGCGATTGTACTCGGCTCCAGCGTGCCAAACGACAGCGCCCTGAGCGGCAAGAAGGTGTGGCTCGGCGACGTAAACCGCGCTGTAGCACACCCGGAGCTGTTCCTGAGCGAGGCGAAAAGCCACGCCGCGGTCTACAGCGCGCCGGTCGCCACTGCTGCGACTGCCGCTCCGGCGGCGAGTGGCGGCGTGAAGCGCATCGTGGCGGTGACCGCGTGCCCGACCGGCGTAGCGCATACCTTTATGGCGGCAGAAGCGATCGAAACCGAAGCCAAAAAACGCGGCTGGTGGGTGAAGGTTGAAACCCGCGGCTCCGTGGGTGCTGGCAATGCCATCACCCCGGAAGAGGTGGCCGAGGCGGATCTGGTGATCGTTGCGGCAGATATCGAAGTGGACCTGGCGAAGTTTGCCGGTAAGCCGATGTATCGCACCACCACCGGGCTGGCGCTGAAGAAAACCGCGCAGGAGCTGGATAAAGCCCAGGCGGAAGCCAAGCCTTATCAGCCTTCCGGCAAAGCCCAGGCGGCGACGGAAGGGAAGAAAGAGGGCGCGGGCGCGTACCGTCACCTGCTGACCGGCGTCTCCTATATGCTGCCGATGGTCGTGGCGGGCGGTCTCTGTATCGCTCTGTCATTCGCCTTTGGTATCGAAGCGTTTAAAACCCCTGATACCCTGGCCGCTGCGCTGATGCAGATCGGTGGCGGCTCGGCGTTCGCGCTGATGGTACCGGTGCTGGCAGGTTACATTGCGTTCTCTATTGCCGACCGTCCGGGTCTGACCCCGGGCCTGATTGGCGGCATGCTGGCCGTCAGCACCGGCTCCGGCTTTATCGGCGGTATCATTGCGGGCTTCCTTGCCGGCTATGTGGCGAAGGCGATCAGCCAGAAGCTGAAGCTGCCGCCGAGCATGGAGGCGCTGAAGCCAATCCTGATCATTCCGCTCTTCTCCAGCCTGGTGGTTGGCCTGGCGATGATCTACCTGATCGGCAAACCGGTTGCAGGCATCCTGACGGGCCTGACCCACTGGCTGCAGACTATGGGTACGGCGAATGCGGTCCTGCTGGGGGCGATCCTCGGTGGCATGATGTGTACCGATATGGGCGGTCCGGTTAACAAAGCGGCTTATGCCTTCGGCGTTGGCCTGCTGAGTACCCAGACCTATGCGCCGATGGCCGCCATCATGGCAGCGGGCATGGTACCGCCGCTGGCGATGGGTGTGGCAACGATGGTGGCCCGTAAGAAGTTTGATAAAGGGCAGCAGGAGGGTGGCAAAGCCGCGCTGGTGCTGGGCCTGTGCTTCATCTCCGAAGGGGCGATTCCATTCGCCGCGCGCGATCCGATGCGGGTGATCCCGTGCTGCATCGTGGGTGGCGCGGTGACCGGGGCTATCTCGATGGCGATTGGCGCGAAGCTGATGGCGCCGCACGGCGGTCTGTTTGTGCTGCTGATCCCGGGTGCTATTACGCCGGTGCTGGGCTACCTGGTGGCCATCGTTGCCGGTACGCTGCTGGCGGGTCTGGCTTACGCCTTCCTGAAGCGTCCGGAAGCGGAGATGGCGGTGAAAACCGCGTAACGCGTGCGGGATCAAAAAAGGCAGCCCACGGGCTGCCTTTTTTTGCGCCCGGTGGCGCTACGCTTACCGGCCTACAAGACCGTGAGATTTTGTAAGCCGAGCAAAGCGAAGCCACCGTCCGGCATTAAGAACATACAGCGACAGAGACGCCACTTTATGCTCGATATTAAAGCAAGGTGTTGGGTCCGGCTGAAAATTGCTGAGGCGTTCACTTACGGCCGGGGCAGCCCGCATGGATGCGGGCTGAGGGCGTGACTTACAGGGACGTTGCATCTCGCCCGACCCGAAAGCCGAAAGGGATAAGCCGAGGGAACCGCGCAGCGGCGATTTTCCCTGCCGGGAGCCCGGGTCGCCAGGGTGGTGGCGGTGAGCCACCCTGGCACGTTCACGTGTACAACTTTCTCAGATAAGCAGGGTAGTTGAGGTGAACGGAAACCACTGCGGGCTCGTATATTCTTCCTGCTTTTTTTACGCCCGGTGGCGCTACGCTTACCGGGCCTACAGGATCGTGCAGTTTGTAGGCCGGGCAAGGCGTAGCCGCCGCCCGGTGTTCCTGTCTTAAACCGTGGCTGTCTGCACCTGCTGCGCCTTCAGCCACGCAATCTCTTCATCCCAGATATCTGAGTTAATGGTCTCGAGGATCAGCGGAATACCGTCGAAGCGTGCATCCTGCATGATCCAGCTAAAGGCTTCGTGGCCAATGTTGCCTTCGCCCAGGCTGTGATGGCGGTCGACGCGGCTGGCAAAGGCGCTTTTGGCATCGTTGAGGTGCATTCCCCGTAAATACTGGAAGCCGACGATCCGCTCAAACTCGGCAAAGGTCTTTTCACAGGGCTCGCTGCCGCGCAGATCGTACCCCGCCGCAAAGGCATGGCAGGTATCGATGCAGACGCCGACGCGGGACTTATCCTCTACGCCGTCAATAATTGCCGCCAGGTGCTCAAACTTAAAGCCGAGGTTGCTGCCCTGGCCTGCGGTATTCTCAATCACCGCCGTGACGCCCTCGGTTTTATCCAGCGCGATGTTGATCGACTCGGCGATGCGCGCCAGGCATTCATCCTCTGGGATCTGCATCAGGTGGCTACCGGGGTGGAAGTTCAGCAGGGTGAGCCCCAGCTGCTCGCAGCGCTGCATCTCATCAATGAAGGCTTCCCGGGACTTCTCCAGCGCTTCGGCTACCGGGTGCCCCAGATTAATCAGATAACTGTCGTGGGGCAGGATCTGGCCCGGACCAAAGCGGTGTTTTTCGCAGGCGGCCTTAAACTCGTTGATTGTCGCGCCACTGAGCGCCGCCGCCCGCCACTGGCGCTGGTTTTTGGTAAACAGGGCAAAGGCGGTGGCCCCGATCTCTGCCGCACGTACGGCAGCATTTGCCACGCCACCCGCCGCGCTAACATGCGCGCCAATAAATTTCATCTACTACTCCTGTAAAACCCGCAGGTAAAAACAAAGGCGTATGATAGCGGGTTCGCTACAGTAGAATGTATTGATTTATGCCATTAGATAATGAACCGCCAGGTTGATGGCGCCGCCGCCGACAATTAGCCAGGTAAAGAGCAGTAGCGCCATCAGCAACGGCCGCGCCCCTGCTTTGCGAATTGCGCTAACGTGGGTGGTTACGCCCAGCGCCGCCATTGCCATTGCCAGCAGCAGGGTATCCAGCGTAATCAGCATATCGATAGCGGCTTTCGGCAGCAGGCCAAAGGAGTTAAACACCGCAACCGCAATAAACAGGATCGCAAACCACGGGATCGTAATCTTGCTGCGTTGACCGTCGTTAGTCGGGGCCAGCTGCTTCACGCGGGCCGCAAGCAGGATGAGAAACGGTGCCAGCATCATTACGCGCAGCATTTTCGCAATGACCGCTGCACTCTCTGTTTCCGGGCTAACGGCATGGCCTGCGGCAACCACCTGAGCGACCTCATGCATGGTCGATCCTATATAGATGCCGTAGCTCTCGGGGGTAAACCAGTGCGTAACCAGGGGATAGAGGGCCGGGTAGATGAAAATAGCCAGCGTGCCGAAAATCATTACCGTGGCAATGGCCACTGTCACCTTGCTGGATTCGGCTTTCAGCACCGGCTCGGTAGCCAACACCGCCGCCGCGCCGCAGATGCTGCTGCCTGCGCCGATCAGCCAGCTGGTGTGCTTGTCGAGGCCGAATACTTTCTGCCCCAGCAGGCAGGCCAGTAAAAAGGTGCTGGAGAGGGTCAGTACGTCAATAACGATGCCGCTGACGCCGACGTCAGCAATCTGAGAGAACGTCAGGCGAAAGCCATACAGAATGATCCCCAGCCGCAGCAGGTGCTGTTTGGCAAACACAATCCCGCCCTCGCAGGGCTGTCCAATCTGCGGATAAAGGGTGTTGCCGAGCACCATCCCGATTAAAATAGCCAGCGAAAGCGCGCTAAAACCGGCACCGGAAACCGCAGGGATCGTGCCGCTCCACAGCGCCACGCCAGCAACGGCAGCGCTTAGCGCCAGGCCTGGCACGAGATGCCCGACGCTACGATGATGTTTTAATGTAAGTTCAGCCATAACCTTCTCCTCTGTCGGGATAAAAAGGTTACGTCGGGCTGGCTTAAAAATAAAATTGATTATATATTTATAATCAATCTATATAAGTGGTAAGTGCGACGCTTGCCCGACAGGATCCTGACCATGCATATCACCCTGCGCCAGCTGGCCGTCTTTGCTGAAGTGCTGAAAAGCGGCTCAACAACCCAGGCTTCCCAGATGCTCGCGCTTTCGCAGTCGGCGGTCAGCGCGGCCCTGACCGATCTGGAGGGGCAGCTTGGTGTGCAGCTTTTTGACCGGGTTGGCAAGCGGCTGGTGGTTAACGAGCATGGGCGACTGCTCTATCCCCGCGCGCTGGCCCTCCTTGAACAGGCCACAGAAATAGAGCAGCTGTTCCGGGAAGATAACGGGGCGATCCGCGTCTACGCCAGCAGCACCATCGGCAACTATATCCTGCCGGAGATCATCGCCCGCTACCGTCGCGACTTTCCAGGACTGCCGCTGGAGATGAGCGTAGGTAACAGTCAGGACGTGATTAATGCGGTAGCGGATTTCCGCGTGGATATTGGCCTGATTGAGGGGCCGTGCCATACCGCCGAGATTGTATCCGAGCCCTGGCTGGAGGATGAGCTGGTGGTGTTTGCCTCCCCGGCCTCGCCGCTGTTGCAGGGCGATGTCACGCTGGAGCGCCTTGCCAGTGCGCCGTGGATCCTGCGCGAACGCGGATCCGGTACCCGCGAGCTGGTTGACTATCTGCTGCTCTCCCTCCTGCCACAGTTTCATCTCGGCATGGAGCTGGGCAACTCCGAAGCCATTAAACATGCGGTGCGCCACGGGCTGGGTATTAGCTGCCTGTCACGCCGGGTGATTGCCGAGCAGCTGGAGACCGGCACGCTTAAGGAGATTGCCATTCCGCTGCCGCGCCTGGTGCGTACGCTGTGGCGCATCCATCACCGGCAGAAGCACCTCTCCAACGCCCTGAAGCGTTTTCTGCGCTACTGTGAAATATAAGGGATTCTGTGCTTTACTTATAATCCATTACCGATCATGAAGCTCTCTTATAACCGCATATTTGAGCCAGAAGGATGTGGTGACGTCTGCTACAATCCCGCCTCATTTTTTTGATGGATAGCATTTTCATATGGTTTCCGAAACTAAAACCACACAAGCGCCCACGCTTCGCCGTGAACTCAAGGCGCGTCACCTGACCATGATCGCAATTGGCGGATCGATTGGTACAGGTCTTTTCGTTGCCAGTGGCGCAACCATCTCCCAGGCGGGCCCGGGCGGCGCGCTGCTCTCTTATATATTGATTGGCCTTATGGTTTACTTCCTGATGACCAGTCTCGGCGAGCTGGCGGCCTATATGCCGGTATCCGGTTCGTTTGCAACCTACGGCCAGAAGTATGTGGAAGAGGGCTTTGGCTTCGCGCTGGGCTGGAACTACTGGTACAACTGGGCGGTGACTATCGCTGTCGACCTGGTCGCCGCGCAGCTGGTGATGAGCTGGTGGTTCCCGGACACGCCGGGCTGGATCTGGAGCGCGCTGTTCTTAACCGTCATCGTGTTGCTGAACTGGATCTCCGTGAAGGGCTTTGGCGAGGCGGAGTACTGGTTCTCGCTAATTAAGGTGGCTACCGTCATTATCTTTATCATCGTCGGCGTGATGATGATCCTCGGCATCTTCCACGGTGCAAAACCGGCTGGCTGGAGCAACTGGGGCATTGGCGACGCGCCGTTTGCCGGCGGTTTTGCCGCCATGATTGGCGTCGCGATGATTGTAGGCTTCTCCTTCCAGGGTACCGAGCTGATCGGTATCGCGGCGGGCGAGTCAGAGGATCCAGAGAAGAATATTCCGCGCGCGGTGCGTCAGGTGTTCTGGCGTATCCTGCTGTTCTATGTATTCGCTATTCTGATTATTAGCCTGATCATCCCCTATACCGATCCGAGCCTGCTGCGTAACGATGTGAAAGACATCAGCGTCAGCCCGTTCACCCTGGTATTCGAACATGCGGGCCTGCTCTCAGCGGCGGCGATAATGAACGCGGTGATCCTGACGGCGGTGCTCTCTGCGGGTAACTCGGGGATGTATGCCTCTACGCGTATGCTCTACACTCTCGCCTGCGACGGTAAGGCGCCGCGTATTTTCGCCCGTCTCTCTAAGGGCGGCGTACCGCGTAACGCCCTGTATGCGACGACGGTGATTGCCGGGCTCTGCTTCCTGACCTCAATGTTTGGCAACCAGACGGTTTACCTGTGGCTGCTGAACACCTCGGGCATGACCGGTTTTATCGCCTGGCTGGGGATTGCCATCAGCCATTACCGTTTCCGTCGCGGCTACGTGATGCAGGGCCATAGCCTGAGCGATCTGCCGTACCGCTCCGGTTTCTTCCCGCTGGGGCCCATCTTCGCCTTTGTGCTCTGCCT
Organism: Escherichia sp. ESNIH1; assembly: GCA_002918705.1. Classification (GTDB taxonomy): domain Bacteria; phylum Pseudomonadota; class Gammaproteobacteria; order Enterobacterales; family Enterobacteriaceae; genus Pseudescherichia. The sequence continues at coordinate 328,530 of PQKR01000002.1, forward strand.
GATTATCACGCTGGGTCAAAACTACCAGGCCTTCCTCGAAGACACCATCGACTGGGGCGGGGTCGCGGCGACCTATATTGGAATTCCGCTGTTCCTGATCATCTGGTTCGGCTACAAGCTGACCCGCGGAACGAAATTTGTCAGCTACAAGGACATGGAGTTCCCGAAAAGATTTAACAAATAAATCCTTTCACAATCAAGCCCTTTCATTTTGAAAGGGCTTTTTTTTGCCCATCATTTCTCCATAAATCCTCGCCTTGACATAACTTTTAACAATTAAATTGATAATCATTATTATTTGCTTTATCGTTACGCTCATCCCGCCAACGTAGCGGGAGTTAGATAATACCTTGTGAGCAAAACTTCTTAGATTTGTTGTAGTTATCTCATGGAGAAATGGAATGTTTAGGTTGAATCCCATCGTGCGGGGAGGGCTTTGTGCGTCCGCAATGGCGCTGGCGCTGCCCGCTTTTGCCGTCGACAGCGAATCCGACACCCTGGTCGTGACCGCCGCCGCCACCGAGCAGAATCTGAAAGATGCCCCGGCCAGCATCAGCGTTGTGACGCAGCAGGATCTGCAGCGCCGGCCGGTCAATAATCTGAAGGATGTGCTTCAGGATGTACCGGGCGTACAGCTCACCAACGAGGGGGATAACCGTAAAGGCGTCAGCATTCGTGGCCTCGACAGCAGCTATACCCTGATCCTGATCGACGGCAAACGCGTCAACTCCCGCAACGCGGTCTTCCGCCATAACGACTTTGACCTGAACTGGATCCCGGTAGATGCCATTGAGCGTATTGAAGTCGTTCGCGGCCCGATGTCCTCGCTGTATGGTTCTGACGCGCTGGGCGGCGTCGTCAATATTATTACCAAAAAGGTTGGCCAGCAGTGGACGGGCACCCTCTCCGCTGACACCACCCTCCAGGAGAAGCGCGATCGCGGGGACACTTACAACGGCCAGTTCTATACCAGCGGTCCGCTGGTGGATGGCGTGCTGGGCGTGAAAGCCTTTGGCAGCGTGGCAAAGCGTGAAAAAGATAAGCAGGAGCCGTCAGACACCACCGCGACCGGCGAGACTCCGCGCATCGAGGGCTTTACCAGCCGCGATGCAAACGTAGAGTTTGCCTGGACGCCCTCCGAAAATCATGACTTTACCGCCGGGTATGGCTTTGACCGCCAGGACCGGGACTCCGACTCTCTCGATCGCAACCGTCTTGAGCGGGAAAACTACTCTCTTAGCCACAACGGCCGCTGGGACGTAGGCACCAGCGAGCTAAAGTTCTACGGCGAGAAGGTGGATAATAAGAGTCCGGGTAGCAAACCCATTACCTCAGAAAACAATACCGTGGATGGCAAATACGTCCTGCCGCTGGAGATGATTAATCAGTTCGTGACCGTCGGCGGCGAATGGCGTCACGACAAGCTCAAGGATCCGGTTAACCTGACCGGGGGGAGCAGCAGCAACACCTCCGCCAGCCAGTATGCACTGTTTATTGAAGACGAGTGGCGTATTTTCGAGCCGCTGGCGCTGACCACCGGCATTCGTATGGACGATCATGAAACCTACGGGGATCACTACAGCCCGCGCGCCTACCTGGTCTATAACGCCACCGATACTGTGACCGTCAAAGGCGGTTGGGCCACCGCGTTCAAAGCGCCCTCCTTGTTACAGCTTAGTCCGGACTGGGCGACAAACTCCTGCCGCGGCAGCTGCCGGGTTGTGGGCAGCCCGGATCTGAAACCGGAAACCAGCGAAAGTTTTGAGCTGGGTCTTTACTACAGCGGGGAAGAGGGCTGGCTGGAGGGCGTGGAAGGCAGTATTACGACTTTCCAGAACGACGTTGACGATATGATCAGCATCAACCGTACCGCTGATGCCGCAGCCGCACCGTCCTACTCCAACTTTGTCGGCTTCTACACCAACGCCAACGGCCGCCGCGTCCCGACGTTCCGCTACTTCAACGTTAACAAAGCGCGCATTCGTGGCGTAGAGACCGAGCTGAAGGTGCCGTTTGACGATGCCTGGAAGCTGACCCTGAACTACACCTATAACGACGGTCGCGATCTCAGCGACGGCGGCGATAAACCGCTGCAAGAGCTGCCGTTCCACACTGCAAACGGTACCCTGGACTGGCAGGCGATGCAGGACTGGTCGTTCTACGTATCCGGTAACTATACCGGTGAGAAGCGTGACGTCAGCAACACCGGGAAAACCCCGGGTGGCTACGTGATCTGGAACGCGGGTGGCGCATGGCAGGCGACCAAAAACGTCAAGCTGCGTGCGGGGGTGCTTAACCTTACAGATAAAGATTTGAGCCGCGACGACTACAGCTATAACGAAGATGGCCGTCGTTATTTCATGGCGGTAGATTATCGTTTTTGATAGATAGAAAAAAATAGGGGGGTGCCAGCCCCCCTGAAAATTACAACTTATTTCTTATTGTCAGAGGAGAGAGAGTATCTTACTAAAGCAATAATAATGGCTCTGATTTTATAGGGCCCAATAAATCCGGTAATAATCCCTATTAACGGGAAGATGAGATGATAGTGGTTACCACGAATTAATACATCTAAAAAAGCCAGCGCGCTGACAACGCAGACTAAGCTGCTTATAATAATATTCCCTGGTGATGCTTTTTCTATGTACCCTGACCAACAGGATACGATAAACGCACTCAGACCGCAAAAAGTAGCCAATGGATGGCTAAGCAAGAATAAAATCAAACTAACGAGATAGCTCATTATGGGTAACGCCTGATTTATTTAAATCGGCAAATACCGTAGACATTACCTGTGCTGTCTCTTTGTTATTTTTTACTTTCCACTGCGAATAGAACCATAATCTTTTACTGATGACGCTGCGCTTTAACACGGTGGTGTCGTCGACGTTGAGCAGGCTTAATAGCGGATCCGTTGAAATGATAACCGCATGATGGTTGTTAACTCTATCCATCATATCGATGAGATCGCTGTTACAAATTTTTTTGATATCCCTGAACTTTATTTTATCCTGCACAAAGAGTTCGGTCACGCTGCTGTCTGCATCAAAGTCATGGTATACGTCAATTTCCCCTCCGCGTAACATTTTTTCACAGGCGGCGGACGTCGAGTTGATAGAGATATCAAAGGATACCGGCTCGGATCGGGCATACTGGCTGAGAAAATTTTTATCAGCTATCACAATGTCATAGAAATGGAGCTCTGAGGAGAGATCGTCCTGCTTTATCTCATCGGCAAGAGTAAATTCATTATTGATATTGTTGTTTGATAGCGCCACGCTTAGGTGGCTTATTATTGATTTTGGTATACTGCGACTGCACATTATACGCGTGACGGGCAACCCGTCGTCGGTATGCATACAGTGTTCGATTTTAACCAGATCGTTATAGTAGGGCACGATCTTGTTATAAAGAATGGTACCAAATTTACTGGGTGTCATACCCTCCTTGGTTCTGATAAACAGTGGGATCCCCAGCGCCTGCTCAATATCTGAGATGGCCTTACTCATAGGCGTTCTCGATATATGCATACGCTGGCAGGCCTTACTTACGCTGCCTTCCTCCATTACCGCTATAAAGTACTTAAGCTTATTAGAGATAAAAAGGTTCATTACTCCCTCCGACAGTGTGAATACTGCATCACAGGTAAGTTAACACTGAACAACATAGTGAAGATGTGCATTTTCTATAGGCATATGCCTGAGAATGGTGCGGCTATTGTATCGAGTTACATTTTTTTAACCTCAAAAAATAAAGATCGTTACGATTTATATATTTAATCAATGGGTGTTGGTTATCTATTTGATTTGTCAATAAATACACGGCTGACAGGCGTCACGCTTGACGTTTAAGAGAAATAAAAGGTTTCTGAAAGAGGTAAAAACGAGGGTCATTTCCGGAATAGAGTTTTAGTTTTTGTTGGGACGATCACGGATATATTTTGTCACGGAAAGGAAATTCTTTAGCACCCTGATAGATCAGTTAAACATGAATTAACTACCCCACGTTGGGCGGGGTAGTTAAATGAGTATGGTACTTAATTAGCCTGCAAGTAATGGGCGTGAAAACGCAGGTGGTCTTCAATAAAGCTGGCGATGAAGAAATAGCTGTGGTCATAGCCCGGTTGCACGCGCAGGGTTAACGGCCAGTCGGTTTGGCGGGCGGCCTCGGCGAGGCGGGCAGGCTGCAGTTGCTCGGCCAGGAATGTGTCACCATCACCCTGATCGATAAGCGTCGGAATGGCATCCCCCGGCTGGCTGGCCTGCATCAGCGCGCAGCTGTCCCATGCCTGCCAGTCGCTGCGGTTATCGCCCAGGTAGGCGCTAAACGCTTTCTCTCCCCACGGAACCTGCGCCGGATTAACGATAGGCGCGAAGGCTGACACGCTGGTATATCTGCCTGGATTTTTTAACGCCATGATCAGCGCGCCGTGACCGCCCATCGAGTGACCGCTGATGGCGCAGCGATCGCTTACGTTAAAGTGCGCTTTTACCAGAGCGGGTAGTTCGTCGCGCAGGTAGTCATACATCCGGTAATGGGCAGCCCACGGCTGTTGAGTGGCATTGAGGTAGAAACCTGCGCCTTTACCCAGATCGTACCCGGCGTCATCGGCAACGCTGTCACCGCGCGGGCTTGTATCCGGCATGACCAGCACGATCCCCAGCTCGGCCGCTACGCGCTGCGCCCCCGCCTTGGTCGTGAAATTCTCATCGTTACAGGTCAGGCCAGAGAGCCAGTAGAGCACCGGCAGCGGCGCATCGTTCGCCGAGGGCGGAACAAAAACGCTGAAAGTCATCGTACAGTTCAGTACGGCGGAGTGGTGCTGCCAGCGCTGTTGCCAGCCTTCATAGCAGCGGTGTTGTTCGAGCATTTCCATGCCTGTCTCCTCGGATCGTCATACTTTCGTCTGTTTGATTAATCATACAGATAATTCGTAAGCCGGGAGAAACTTTCACTTCCGCATAAAAGCAATATCAAGCATCATAAACGCAACTTTTTATTAACATTTGAGGCTGTTATGGCGGTACGCATTGCGCTGGCCGGGTTTGTAATGCTCATTGTGGCGATGGGGATAGGGCGCTTTGCGTTCACCCCCCAGGTGCCGCTGATGATCCGTGACGGCCAGCTCAGCCTGACCAGTACCGGGCTGGTCGCAGCGATGAACTACCTTGGCTATCTCATCGGTGCGTGGGATGCCATGCGTGCCCGCCATCGTGTCGAGCAGAGGCTCTACGTCGGCATCGGCGGGGCGGTGCTTCTGACCTTTCTCTCTGCGCTGGCGGTAAATCCGCTGCTCCACGGCGTGCTGCGGCTGGTTATCGGCATAATGAGCGGCTGGGCGATGGTGCTGACCGCCGCGTGGGTCGGCGATCGGCTGGCGCATACCGGCAGGCCGGGCCTTAACGCAGCGGTGTTTGCCGGCCCAGGGGCAGGTATTGCCCTTAGCGGCCTGCTGGCGGTGGCAATCCAGGCGTATGGGCTGTCGGCGGCGGCGGGCTGGCTGGTTTATGGCGTGCTGGCGCTGGTGCTTGTTGCGCCGATTGCCCGCGATCTCCCCCGGCCGGGGGCGCTGCACCGCAGCGGCGAGCAGCCGCAGCCGCTGCACCTGACCGGGAATATTACGCGGCTGGCGTGGAGCTACAGCCTCGCCGGGTTCGGCTATATTTTGCCTGCTACCTTTCTGTCGCAGATGGCAGCGCTGCGCTTTCCCGGTAGCCTGTTCGCCCAGTTTGTCTGGCCAGTGTTTGGCGTAGCCGCGGTGCTTGGCATCGCCCTCAGCGTGGCGCTGCGTCATCGCGGTGAGAGCCATCAGCGTCTCGCCGTGGTGCTCTGGCTGCAGGGGGTAGGGGTACTTGCCGCCTGGCTGCTGCCGGGCATGGCGGGGCTGGTTTGCGGCGCGCTGCTGGTGGGCGGCGGCTTCCTCTGTGCGGTCCAGCTGTCGCTGCTTTATGGTCGCGAGCTGGCGGCAGGGCATGCGCGCTATATGGCCGGGCTGCTGACCACCGGCTATGCCGTTGGCCAGCTGATCGGGCCGATGACCTCGGCGCTGTCGACCTGGCTAACCCACCGTCTGGAACCGGCGTTGGGTCTGGCAGGCGCGGCGCTTTTCATTGCCGGAGGGCTGGTTTGGCGGCGTCATGATGAAAGGTAATAGCAATTTCAATAATTATCATGACCGCACCACTAGATTCTGTCGGCGTCCTCACGCACAATGATTGCGCACTTTGCCCCCTTAGCGGCAAAGGAGAGCATCACCTGCAGGAGAATAAATAATGCCATCACTCAGTAAAGAAGCAGCCCTTGTCCATGAGGCACTGGTCGCGCACGGGCTGGAAACCCCGCTGCGTCCGCCGGTCGACCTGGACAAAGAAACCCGCAAGCGTCTTATTGCCGGACACATGACCGAGATCATGCAACTGTTAAATCTCGATCTGAGCGATGACAGTTTGATGGAAACGCCGCACCGTATCGCCAAAATGTACGTGGACGAGATCTTTTCCGGCCTCGACTACGCTAACTTCCCGAAGATCACCGTCATTGAGAACAAAATGAAGGTGGATGAGATGGTTACGGTGCGCGACATCACGCTGACCAGCACCTGCGAACACCATTTCGTTACTATCGACGGTAAGGCAACGGTAGCCTATATCCCGAAAGATGCGGTAATCGGCCTCTCGAAGATCAACCGCATCGTGCAGTTCTTTGCCCAGCGCCCGCAGGTTCAGGAGCGTCTGACGCAGCAGATCCTTATCGCCTTGCAAACGCTGCTCGGCACCAACAACGTGGCCGTCTCTATTGATGCGGTGCACTACTGTGTGAAAGCGCGCGGCATTCGTGATGCTACCAGCGCCACCACTACCACCTCGCTGGGCGGGCTGTTTAAATCCAGCCAGAACACGCGGCAGGAGTTTTTACGCGCCGTGCGTCACCATAACTGATCCCGTCAACTACGCGCAGGGGCGACGCAATGGAACGAAATGTTACGTTGGATTTCATTCGTGGCGTCGCCATCCTCGGTATTCTGCTGCTTAATATCAACGCCTTTGGCCTACCGAAGGCGGCCTATATCAATCCGGCATGGTATGGCGATATCACGCTGCGCGATGCCTGGACCTGGGCGGTGCTTGACCTTTTCGCCCAGGTTAAATTCTTAACGCTGTTTGCGCTGCTGTTTGGAGCGGGACTTCAGCTGCTGCTCCCACGGGGCAAACGCTGGATCCAGTCGCGGCTTACTCTGCTGGCGCTGCTGGGCTTTATTCACGGCCTGCTATTCTGGGATGGCGATATTCTGCTGGCCTATGGGCTGATCGGTGTGATCAGCTGGCGGCTGGTGCGCGATGCGCCGGGCATAAAGAGCCTTTTTAATACCGGAATAATGCTCTATCTGGTTGGCATCGCCGTGCTGCTGCTGCTGGGCTTTATCTCTGGCAACCAGACCAGCCGCTCGTGGATGCCTGACGCGGCGAACCTCCAGTATGAGCAGTGGTGGAAGACGCATGGCGGATATGAGGCGATCGACAACCGGGCGGACATGCTCTCCAACAGTCTGATTGCGCTGGGCGCGCAGTATGGCTGGCAGCTGGCGGGCATGATGCTGATGGGGGCGGCGCTCATGCGTAGCGGCTGGTTGAAAGGGCAGTTTAGCCTGCGGCACTACCGTAAAACCGGGGTGCTGCTGATCCTTGCCGGTATGGCGATTAACCTGCCAGCGATTATTGCCCAGTGGCAACTGGGATGGTCATACCGCTGGTGTGCCTTTCTGCTCCAGGCGCCGCGCGAGCTTGGCGCACCGCTGCAAACCATCGGCTATGCGGCGTTGGCCTATGGCTTCTGGCCGCAAATCTGCCGCTGGCGTATTGTGCTGGCGGTGGCCTGTGTAGGGCGGATGGCGCTGAGCAACTATCTCTTACAGACCCTGATCTGCACCACGCTCTTCTATCACCTCGGACTGTTTATGCGCTTTGACCGCTTACAGCTGCTGGCATTTATCCCACCTATTTGGGCCGTGAATATTCTCTTCTCTGTCCTCTGGCTGCGCACTTTCCGTCAGGGACCGGTGGAGTGGCTGTGGCGTAAGCTTACCGCCCGTGCGGCAGGCGTTTCACTCTCCCATACATCCAGATAACGATCTAGATCACAATCATTAACAAAACGGATGTAACCGTTTTCAGTGCTGTGACCTTCCTCACGTAGCGCCGCCGCTCCCCCTGCCAGAATAGCGCTCTTGCTAAACCCAGGGGGAAACTGTGAGCTGCTGCAAACTCATTCAGGAGGCCGGGCATGATTACCATTCGTGACGTGGCCCGTCGTGCGGGCGTCTCTGTCGCGACGGTCTCACGCGTGCTCAATAATAGCGCGATGGTCAGCCCTGACACCCGCGAAGCGGTAATGAAGGCCGTGGCACAGCTGGGTTATCGGCCTAACGCCAACGCTCAGGCGCTGGCGACGCAGGTCAGCGATACGATTGGCGTCGTGGTCATGGACGTCTCTGACGCCTTCTTTGGCGCGCTGGTCAAGGCGGTAGACACCGTCGCCCAGCAGCACCAGAAGTATCTCCTCATCGGTAACAGCTACCATGAGGCGGAAAAAGAGCGTCACGCCATTGAGATCCTCATCCGTCAACGCTGTAACGCCCTGATTGTTCACTCTAAAGCATTAAGCGATGAAGAGCTGGCCGGTTTTATGGAGCAGATCCCCGGCATGGTGTTGATCAACCGCGTGGTTCCCGGCTACGCCCACCGCTGCGTTGCGTTGGATAACGTCAGCGGGGCGGTAATGGCGACCCGGATGCTGCTTGCTCAGGGACATCAGCGTGTAGGATACCTCGGCTCCAGCCATCAGATTGAAGATAACGATCTGCGCCAGCAGGGCTGGCGGCAGGCGCTGGCGGAGCGGGATATCACCGCGCCCGAAGGTTGGGTGGGGGTGGGCGCGCCGGATATGCAGGGGGGAGAGGCGGCGATGGTTGAGCTGCTTGGCCGGAATCTGCACCTGACTGCCGTTTTCGCCTACAACGACAGCATGGCCGCCGGGGCGCTGACGGCGCTCAAGGATAACGGTATCGCCGTACCGCAGCATCTGTCACTCATTGGTTTCGATGACATCCCTATCGCCCGCTATACCGATCCGCAGCTGACGACGGTGCGGTATCCCATTGCATCAATGGCCCGGCTGGCGACTGAGCTGGCGCTGCAGGGGGCGGCGGGGGCGCAGGATCTGGCCGCGACGCACTGCTTTATGCCGACTCTGGTTCGCCGTCACTCGGTCGCGCTGCGGCAAACTGTGGCTCCGATCACTAACTCATAACATAGCTGCATGTAACCGTTTTCAATCTGTGAGTAAATTCACAGTATCTTAACAATGCGCTGACTATGATGTCAGCGTTCCAAAGCCTGAAACATTATGTAATACAGGCCGTTCGGCCAGGCATGGTGCATCGCAAGGAACAATCAATAAAGCTTTTCTGGAGCGTTACCGTACACGGAAGACCCAATTTTTAGAGTGACCTTCGGCGACAGTAACGTTTCACTATTCTGCTGCCCGCCGATCTTTATTCACAAGAACTACCCTGCATAAACCGGAGATACCATGAATAAGAAGGTTTTAACTCTGTCTGCCGTAATGGCAAGCATGCTTTTTGGCGCGGCAGCACATGCGGCAGATACCCGCATTGGCGTGACCATTTATAAATATGACGACAACTTTATGTCGGTTGTGCGTAAAGCAATTGAGAAAGATGCGAAAGAGACGCCGGACGTTCAGCTGCTGATGAACGACTCGCAGAACGACCAGTCAAAACAGAATGATCAGATCGACGTTCTGCTGGCGAAGGGCGTTAAAGCGCTGGCGATTAACCTGGTTGACCCGGCAGCCGCAGGTACGGTTATCGAGAAAGCGCGCGGCCAGAACGTGCCGATCGTCTTCTTCAACAAAGAGCCATCCCGCAAGGCGCTGGATAGCTATGACAAAGCCTACTATGTCGGTACCGACTCAAAAGAGTCCGGTATTATTCAGGGCGACCTGATCGCTAAGCACTGGGCGGCGAACCCAACCTGGGATCTGAATAAAGACGGCCAGATTCAGTTCGTTCTGCTGAAAGGCGAGCCGGGCCACCCGGATGCCGAAGCGCGTACTACTTACGTTATCAAAGAGCTGAACGACAAGGGTGTGAAAACCCAGCAGCTGCAGCTGGATACCGCCATGTGGGATACCGCAATGGCGAAAGATAAGATGGATGCATGGCTCTCTGGCCCGAACGCGAACAAAATCGAAGTGGTTATTGCCAACAACGATGCAATGGCAATGGGTGCGGTAGAAGCACTTAAGGCCCACAACAAATCCGCCATTCCGGTATTCGGCGTTGACGCCCTGCCAGAAGCGCTGGCGCTGGTTAAATCCGGTGCGCTGGCCGGTACCGTTCTGAACGATGCCAACAACCAGGCGAAAGCGACCTTTGATCTGGCGAAAAACCTCGCTGACGGTAAAGGCGCGGCTGACGGCACTAACTGGAAGCTGGAAGATAAAATCGTCCGTATCCCTTACGTTGGCGTGGATAAAGAGAACCTCTCTGAGTTCAGCAATAAGTAATTCATTGTTCTGCTTTCACTGGGCGCATCTTGATGCGCCCTTTTATAACGCGATGTGCGAGGCCAACAAGGTATAATTATGGTCAGCGATACTACTCAGTCGTCAGGTGAATTCTTGTTGGAAATGAGCGGCATCAACAAGTCATTTCCCGGCGTTAAGGCACTCGATAACGTTAATTTAAAAGTGCGCCCGCACTCCATTCACGCCCTGATGGGTGAAAACGGCGCAGGGAAGTCAACGTTATTAAAATGCCTTTTTGGGATCTATCAAAAAGATTCCGGCAGCATTCTATTCCAGGGTAAAGAGATCGATTTTCATTCGACCAAAGAGGCGTTGGAAAACGGGATATCTATGGTGCATCAGGAGCTTAACCTGGTGCTGCAGCGGTCGGTGATGGACAACATGTGGCTGGGGCGTTACCCCACCAAAGGTGTGTTTGTCGATCAGGATAAAATGTACCGCGATACAAAGGCGATTTTCGACGAGCTGGATATTGATATCGATCCACGTGCCCGCGTGGGGACCCTCTCCGTTTCGCAAATGCAGATGATCGAAATTGCAAAGGCGTTCTCCTACGATGCCAAGATCGTCATTATGGATGAGCCGACCTCTTCGCTGACCGAAAAAGAGGTCAACCATCTGTTTAAAATTATCCGCAAGCTGAAAGAGCGTGGCTGCGGTATCGTCTATATCTCGCACAAGATGGAAGAGATCTTCCAGCTGTGTGACGAAATCACCATCCTGCGCGACGGTCAGTGGATCGCTACCCAGCCGCTGGAAGGGCTGGATATGGACAAAATCATCGCCATGATGGTGGGTCGTTCGCTCAACCAGCGCTTCCCGGACAAGCAGAATAAGCCGGGTGAAGTGATCATGGAGGTGCGCAACCTGACCTCCCTGCGCCAGCCTTCGATTCGCGACGTCTCCTTCGACCTGCACAAGGGTGAAATTCTCGGCATCGCCGGGCTGGTAGGGGCGAAGCGTACCGATATCGTCGAGACGCTGTTTGGCATCCGCGAAAAATCAGGCGGCACCATCACCCTGCACGGTAAAACCATCAATAACCACACCGCCCACGAAGCGATCAATAACGGCTTTGCGCTGGTGACCGAAGAGCGCCGCTCAACGGGGATCTACGCCTATCTGGATATCGGCTTTAACTCCCTCATCTCTAATATCCAGAACTACAAAAACAAAGTTGGCCTGCTGGATAACAGCCGCATGAAAAGCGACACCCAGTGGGTGATTGACTCCATGCGCGTAAAAACCCCGGGCCACCGCACGCAGATCGGCTCCCTCTCCGGCGGCAACCAGCAGAAGGTGATTATCGGCCGCTGGCTGCTGACCCAGCCGGAGATCCTGATGCTGGATGAGCCTACGCGCGGTATCGACGTAGGGGCAAAATTTGAGATCTACCAGCTGATTGCTGAACTGGCGAAGAAAGAGAAGGGGATCATCATCATCTCCTCTGAAATGCCGGAGCTGTTAGGTATCACCGACCGTATTTTGGTTATGAGCAATGGCCTCGTTGCCGGAATTGTTGACACTAAAACGACAACGCAAAACGAAATTTTACGTCTTGCGTCTTTGCACCTTTAAGATCAGGGGCTTCTCATGAGTGCGCTAAATAAAAAGAGTTTTCTCACTTACCTGAAAGAGGGCGGTCTGTACGTCGTTCTTTTGGTGTTGCTGGCCATTATTATCTTCCAGGATCCCACGTTCCTGAGCCTGCTTAACCTCAGTAACATTCTCACCCAGTCCTCGGTGCGTATTATCATTGCGCTGGGCGTAGCGGGGCTGATCGTTACCCAGGGGACCGACCTCTCCGCCGGCCGTCAGGTTGGTCTGGCGGCGGTGGTGGCGGCGACGCTGCTCCAGTCGATGGAGAACGCCAACAAGGTGTTCCCTGAGATGGCCACCATGCCGATTATCGCGGTTATCGGTATCGTCTGCGTCATTGGCGCGGTTATTGGCCTGGTAAACGGGATTATCATTGCCTACCTGAACGTGACGCCGTTTATCACTACGTTAGGTACGATGATCATCGTCTACGGTATCAACTCCCTCTACTATGACTTCGTGGGCGCATCGCCGATCTCCGGCTTCGACAGTGGCTTCTCGACCTTTACCCAAGGGTTCATTGCGCTGGGCAGTTTCCGTCTCTCATATATTACCTTCTACGCGCTAATCGCCGTGGCCTTTGTCTGGATCCTGTGGAACAAGACGCGCTTCGGTAAAAATATCTTCGCTATCGGTGGTAACCCGGAAGCGGCCAAGGTCTCTGGCGTGAACGTGGCGCTGAACCTGCTGATGATCTATGCCCTGTCCGGCGTCTTCTATGCCTTTGGCGGCATGCTGGAAGCGGGTCGTATCGGCTCGGCAACCAACAACCTCGGCTTTATGTATGAGCTGGATGCTATCGCCGCCTGCGTAGTGGGTGGGGTCTCCTTCAGCGGCGGCGTGGGTACCGTGCTCGGGGTAGTGACCGGGGTCATTATCTTTACCGTTATCAACTACGGCCTCACCTATATCGGCGTTAACCCGTACTGGCAGTACATTATCAAGGGCGGCATTATCATCTTCGCCGTCGCGCTGGACTCGCTGAAGTACGCGCGTAAAAAATAACCACTTTTTAGCCCAGTTATCAGGCCCGCCGCTTCGGCGGGCTTTTTCGTTACCGCTTCGTTGCACAGTTTCATGGTAATAAGACATATTTTGTAATATTTTCAGCCAATAATATATCTGCCGCTTCGCTTAAAAAATATATTCGCCTATCTGCTTGATTTGTCGTTATAAGAAAAATATATAGCGCTCAGAATACTCCTGGTATGCTTCGCTGTTGATATTTCCTTGAGTTTTTGACTTGAACCCGGGGGAATTATGACTACAGTTAAACATGCCTGACGGGGGAATGACTTCCCTCTATTTTTAACCAAAACTGTATGTGGAAGGAGTATATTATGGCCCAACAACATCGTGGCGGTTCAGGAAACTTTGCAGAAGATAAACAGCGTGCATCTGAAGCAGGCCGTAAAGGCGGGCAGCAGAGCGGCGGGAACTTCAAAAACGACCCGCAGCGCGCATCTGAAGCAGGTAAGAAAGGCGGTCAAAACAGTCACAGCGGCGGTCGTTCATCCTGACCGTAGCACACATATATTATTTAGTTAATTAAAAACTAATTAAATAAATATGTATTGACTGTCGGTGGCAATCCTGTAATTAGATTTACAGGATTGCCACAATCCCTTATTAAGGATCTATTCCGGCGAGATAAAGAGGAATTAATTATGCCAGCAGTAAAAACCCTTGAAGATCTATTTATTCATGAACTGTCAGACATATACAGCGCCGAAAAACAGATTGCTCGCGCCTTGCCTAAATTAGCTCGTGCGGCAACCTCCGAAAAGCTGGTTACTGCTTTTGAAACGCACCTGGAAGAGACCCGCGGACAGATCGAACGTATTGACCAGATTGTCGAAGTGACAGAGGGTCTGCGTATCCGTCGCATGAAGTGCCACGCCCTTGAGGGGCTGGTAGAAGAGGCGCAGGAGATTATTGACTCCGTTGAAGCCGGTGAGCTGCGCGACGAGGGTCTGATTGGTGCGGCGCAAAAGGTTGAGCACTATGAGATTGCTTCCTACGGTACGCTGCGCACCCTGGCCCTGAAGCTGGGCTACAAAGAGGCGGCTAAGCTGCTGGAAGAGACGCTGAACGAAGAGAAACAGACCGACGTGAAGCTGACCGGCATTGCCGAAGGTCAAAAATAAGGAGGCACTATGCGTACTTACTTTGTCAATGTTGAAAAAGACGATCCCTCTGAGTCGCCAGAGTCAGGCGACAAAAAGCCTGAGAAGAAGTAGCTCAGGCCTGAAGAGAACCGGTCAGCCATGCTGGCCGGTTTTTTATTTGCTTGTGGGAATGATAGAGATATGCCCGTTCTGCTCCAGTATGGCGTACTTGATATCGGCCAGCTTATCAATCCCCTGGCCGTTGCGGGCAAAAGCCATAATATCGTCATAGGAGATATCAGCCTGCTTCATTTTCTTCTCCAGTAGCCTGCCGTTTTCAACAAGGATCACCGGCGTACCATCAATGGTTGCTTCAACGCCCGGCAGATACCGCTTCAGGTAGCCAAACAGCATATCCACCACCACCAGCGTAATAATGGTTAGCGCCGCGCCGGTAACGGAAAAATCGTTGCCCAACAGAGCCTGCTGCGTCGCCTCGCTGATAATCAGCAGCAGGATCAGATCGAACGAGGTCATCTGCATAAGCGCCCGCCGTCCGGCAATCTTAAACACCACCATCAACACCATGTAGATGGCTAATGCTCTGAGTACCATTTCCATATTGCGCTCCTAGGGGTAAGTAAACTGCCAGAAAGAGAGGGCCGGGCCGTTGTTAATGGTAACGGTACTTGTGCTGCTGCCTGGCTGCTGTGGAAGCAGCCCCAGCCAGATCGTTTCCCCGGAGAGCAGGCTGCTGTGCCCATACTCCAGTATCAGATTTTGGCCCTGGCTCCAGGTTTTATCCGGCTGCGGCTGAAGGGTATCGATCTTAAATGCCCGCATAAACTCCCCGCCCAGCGTCACGGTTAGCGTCTCGCCGCCGGCTGCTTTAGCAACTATCTTCATATCCACATCGCTCTGCTGGCGGTTGAACCGCTCGTAGCTTACCGTTAGCGTATTGTCGGCGCTGCTGCGTTCAACGTGGCTAAAGTGACCCCGGGAGAAGAGGCCGCTCAGGGCGGCCAGCACGATGAACAGCAGCACAAAGAAGCCGATGCGGCGGACATTGGCTTCAAAGCTTAACCAGACGTGTTTCTCCCGCACCGGTGGCGGATTCCGATCGGGCGGGGACGTTTTATGCATAGCGCTTTCCTGTTGAGATTATGCCTGCGGCTCTTCTTTAATACCCATCGCCATGACCTGCGCCGGATCGAACAGCGACAGGCTCTCTACCTCATCGAGCAGGATCACCTTGCGGAAATCCAGCGCCGACTGCGGCTCGGTATCGAGGTTGATATTGTGCTTGGCATACCAGGCACTGTAGTTGTTCTCAATATTGAGCTGGTGGGAGTGACGGTCCCGATGACCGCTCAGCATGGGGATCAGCTCAATATTTCTCACTTCGGTATCGTCAAGCGTAGCGCCGTGGATCATGCCAATGTAGACCCGCTGCGACTTAAGAGTGATCCACGCCAGCTGGCCTGTTTCCATACACTGGTAGAGCAACCCCTCGACGCCGTTGCCCCGCGTCAGAAACTTATATAGCTGGCGACGACCGTTGCTGTCGAGACGGGCGCTGCCTGCCCAGTTAGAGCGGTAGAGGCAGAACAGTATGGCAAAGGCGAGCATGATCACCACCGGAGCCTGAATGCCAAGAAAGCTCCAGTTCATGAAGGCCACCTGCAGACGGTGGTCTTCTGTACCAAACCACTGCGGCAGCGCATCCATGCCCATAGATGACAGCAGTAGCAACAGCCACAGCAGGGCGGTGGCGATAATGCCCTGGAGCATAAAGATGCAGCCGTAAAGGGCTACCAAAAAGTAGACGTCCCAGCCAAAGGAGCGGCGTAGTTTGAAGCGGGTAGAGAGATCGCGGCTGGTATACCAGTAGCCGGAAACCATCAATACCATAAATATTGCTGTCGCCATCTTATGCCCTCTTTAGTGCATCAACATGGCGGATAAAATCCTCTTTTACGGCCTGGCTGCGTACGTTAACCCGCGCCCTGCCGTCCTCATCAATAATGATCCGCTCGCCGTCATCGATAGATTCCTGAACGTTGCGGTGATCGGTTACCTGAAGCAGCTTTTCCGGACTGGTGAATAGATAGCGTAGAATTCTCACAATTAATAACCTCCTGTGTCAGTAACAGTATAGATGCCCTGCGGGGGAGGTTAAGAAGTGGCGATATGTAACGGCAAGTGGCATATTTTACAAAATCAATCAAAAGGGGAGAGTTCATGCACGCTTATGTTCATCTGGGGATCGCAATAGTGGCAGAAGTGATCGGTACAACGCTGATGCGCTACTCGGAGGGGTTCACGAAACTGTGGCCGACGGCGGCAACGCTGGGCTGCTATGCGGTAGCGTTCTGGTTTCTGTCCCAGACGATACAGTACATTCCTACCGGCATTGCCTATGCCATCTGGTCCGGGGTGGGTATCGTACTGATTAGCGCCGCGGGATGGATCTTTAGCGGCCAGAAGCTGGACCTGCCTGCCATCGGCGGAATGGCGCTGATTTGTGCTGGCGTACTGGTGATCAACCTCTTTTCTAAAAGCGTTGCGCACTAAAGTGTGAGCTAGAGCAGCCGGAACGCTCGATCTCAGGATGGTTTTAGCTATAGTTAAATTTTGCCGCTGACATATGCCAAGGAGAGGAGTATGTACTCATTTGTTGCGAGACAACCCATTTTTGACAAAAACATGGCGACCGTTGGCTGGGAGCTGCTGTTTCGTGACGGGTTAACCAACCGGTTTCCAGACGTCTCGTCTGAGTATGCGACAAAACAAATTATCTCCGATCTCTTCTTCTCTACGCCGCTGCCGTCGCTGGTGGGCAAGCACGCCTGCTATATCAACTTTCCCGGCGAGATGATCGTGCAGGGCTTTGCCGATGCGCTTCCTCATGACAAGGTTGTCATTGAGATCCTTGAGACGGCTACGCCGAATAACGAACTGCTGGCCGCCGTGCGTCGCCTCTATGCGGGTGGGTTTCAAATCGCCCTTGATGACTTCGCCCTGAAAAGCGAGTGGGAGCGCTTTTTTCCCTACATCAGCATTATTAAGTTCGATATCCAGGCCCAGAGCTTTGCTGAGATAGCTGACTATATTACGCAAAACCGCGACCGGCTGGGCAAGGTTACGCTGCTGGCGGAAAAGGTTGAAACTCAGGAAGAGTTCGATCAATACCGGGCGTTTGGCTTCGACCTTTTTCAGGGGTACTTCTATAGCAAGCCAGAGGTGCTGCAAAACAAACGGCTATCGCAAAATAAGGTGTTGCAGATCCAGCTTATTGCCGAGGTCAACGCTCAAAATCCGGATCTGACGAAAATCGAAAACTATCTCAAGAGCGACATCAGCCTCTCCTATACCCTGATGCGCTACGCCCGCAACGTGGTCTATAACACGCGCGGCATTGAGATGGTAAAAAACAGCACCCTCAAGGATACGCTGCTCTATCTTGGCTTTAACGAGCTGCGTCGCTTTGTCTCGATCTCCTGCCTGACCAGCATCGCCAACGTGAAAACGACCGAGCTGTACCATATGAGCCTGGTAAGAGGGATGTTCTGCGAGCTGCTTGCCAAAGCGGCGGGACGAGAGGCGCTTTCTCATGACGCCTTCTTCTGCGGTCTGTTTTCACTGCTGGACGCTATTCTTGGCATCGCGCTGGAGGATCTGGTTAAGCAGATCGCCCTCTCCGAGCGGGTTACGCAGGCTCTGACCGAGGATGCTGGCGTGCTCTATCCGTTCCTGGATCTGGCCCGTCTCTATGAACAGCAGCGGTGGGATGAGGTTAACGCCGTGGCAAAAAGCCTCGGTCTGGCGCCTGAAGCGGTAATAGAGATCATGAAACGCGCCACCGCCTGGGCAGACAACATCGCCTTCTGAGGCTTACTTTTTCGCTTTCGGTTGGATATCCATCAGCTGCTCCGGCGTGACGGCGGGGTAGCCCTGGGCATCGTCCGGCACATCCTGTAGCGAAGAGATGGGCAGCAGCGGGCCGAGGAAGCGCGGCTCGCGTTTGAAGATATAGAGATCCGCAAGCGCGCCAAGACGTGCGCCAAATTCCCGCACCCGCACGGTGAGCATATCTTTCGGTGAAGGCACGGCGTAGCACTGGGCCTGAATGCCCCGGTGCAGGGCGATAAACAGGGCACGCTCGCAATGGAAGCGCTGGGTAATGATGATAAAGTCGTTAGCGTCAAAGACCTTACGCGTGCGCACGATGGAGTCGAGGGTACGAAAACCCGCGTAGTCGAGCACGATATCCTGGGGATCCACCCCGGCAGCAATCAGATCTTTGCGCATGGTCACCGGCTCGTTATAGCTCTGCAGGGCATTATCCCCGCTCAACAGCAGGTAGTTCACCTTGCCGCTGTTATAGGCGTTGAGCGCCCCCTGAATGCGGTAGCGATAGTACTGATTGATCACCCCGGTACGGTAGTACTTGGCGGTCCCCAGCACCACGCCTACCTGGCGATAGGGCAGATCCTGCAGGTCATCATAGATCCACGGTGAGGTTTTCCAGCTTATCCAACGGTCAAGGCCAAGCGCGGTTAACAGCAGCAAGCCGATGATGACTAACAGGCTGTATAACAAACGCTTTAACATGCAGATAGCTCGGTACAGGGATGAAATTTCATTCAGGCTACTTTACCCGCAGAGGAAGCGCAAGAATCTGCGATTCAACTGCGGCGATTTTCATCACAACATTTTCATTGTGTTACCCGTTAAGCATTAACGGATCGACGGCAGGCACATGGCCCGCCGTCGGTCAGGCTGAGAGCGCCACACGCTCAACGTAGCGACAGCCCAGCGCTCGCAGGGTGGCGGAAGTAGCATCCCACTGGGTCAGGGCGGCATCCGGACGTTCGGCCAGCACGGCCCGGCGCATATCCGGATAATCGTAGCCGTTCAGGCTCAGTAGATTTAGCGCGCCCTGTAACGGCGGCAGGGACGGGTTGAAAGCCGCATTTTCTGCATAGCGCCCGGCGAAAATTTGCCCGTTGCTTAGCTCGATGGCGACGCCGGAGGGGGCGTTGCTATAGGGCGCATGGCTCTGGTTGGCGGCGGTGATGGCCGCCTTGACCAGCGCTTCGCCCTCTAACGGGAAACCGTGGTTCTCGTCATCCATCAGTAGGGTATTAATCTCGAGGTCTTTGGGACCAAAGGCGTCGGGCAGGTAGTCCGCCAGGGTATGCGGCGCGCGGCCCGGGAGGGCGATACGCAGATCGAGGCCGCTGTTTAGCTCGTTCATAAACTGCCGGCAGTGGCCGCAGGGGGTGTAGTTAACGGTGATAGCGACCAGGGACGTTTCGCCCCGCAGCCAGGCGTGGCTAATGGCGCTCTGCTCGGCGTGGACGGTCTGCTGCATGGTGGAGCCAAGAAACTCCATATTGCCGCCGAAGTACCATGTGCCGCTCACGCCACGGGCGATGGCGCCCACGTTAAAATGCGAGAGATCGGCCCGGGCGCAGGCGGCGGCCAGCGGTAAGAGCGCAAAGGCCAGCGCGTCTTCATCCAGCCCCGTGGCGCTTGTCAGCACCTTCACCTGCTCCGCGCTCAGCATGGCGGGAAAATGATCGTCCGCAAGAATAGGTGCCAGAGCGGATTGCAGATCCGCCGCAAGGTTAGCGAAAGCCGAGTGAAAACGTGAATGCATGGCGTTGCCTCATAGCAGTGTAATGGGAGCCTAGTGTAAAGAGCAGAAGGCGCTTAATATGTGATTCACATCACACTGTGTATGCAACTTATGAAATTCAAATTAAAAATGCGCGACGCATCGCAAATTTTAGCCCACTAGCGTCAGGATCAGTGGGAAGAGCAGGGGTGCCATCAGGGAGGTGATAATCCCGCAGATCACCAGCGCCAGTGAACTGAATGCGCCCTCCTGATAATCCAGCTCCGCGCAGCGTGCCGTGCCCAGGGCGTGGGAAGCGGTGCCCATCGCCAGTCCGCGTGCCGCTTTGGTACGAATACGCATCAGATTGAGCAGGGTATGACCAAATACTGCCCCAAGGATGCCGACAAAGATTACGCAGACCGCGCTGATGGCCGGAATGCCGCCGATGCTGCCGCCTACCGCCATCGCAATCGGGGTAGTGACTGATTTTGGCAGTACCGAGGCAGCAATCTCCGGCGAGGCGCCCATCAGCAGCGCAATAGTGGTGCCGGTGACCATCGCGACCACGCTGCCGATAAAGCAGATGGAGATGATCGATTTCCAGCGGGCGCGGATCTGATGCAGCTGCTCATAGAGCGGGTAGGCCAGCGCTACCACGGCGGGCTGAAGCAGATCGTTAAGGATTTTACTCCCGGCAAAATAACGCGCGTAGGGAATGCCGGTCAGTAGCAGGAAGGGGATCAACACTACCATCGCCACCAGCAGCGGATTGAGCAGCGGCATCTTAAAACGCGCCGCCAGCTTGCGGGCCGCAAAGAAGACCGCCAGCGTTAGCGGCAGCGACCACCAGATATTTTCCATCACGATTTTGCTCCTTTCTTACTCGTCACCTTGCGCTCGCCGTGCACCAGATGCGAGCTCCAGCTCACCACCAGGAAGACGATAAGCGTGCTGATCGCGCAGGAGACCACCACCGGTCCAAACTGCGCCCGCAGTACGTCGTAGTACTGCATCACGCCGACGCCAATGGGGACAAACAGCAGCGCCATATAGCGGATCAGCACGTAGCAACCGGGGTTAACCCATTTCGCCGGCAGAATTTGCAGTGCCAGCAGAACGAACATGATCAACATACCGATAATGCTGCCAGGGATAGTGATGGGCAGCAGGGAAGAGATAGCGATCCCGGCATACAGGCAGGCATAGATCAGCACAAAAGCGCGAACATACTGCCAGACAACGGTCAACGATTTAGACATGGTGAAAGCCTCTGATGAAACGCATTCATCATACAATTGATTCGATAACTGTGCTATCGATCACATCATGAATTGTGAGCATACCAAATATTCCTGAATGGAACGTCAGACATTCCTACAAGATTAGGCGTAAACCGCGCGATAAAGCCCCTTTCACCCATGAGCCAGAGACGCTACCATACGCGCCTCTTTTCAGACGGGTAACGTTATGCGTGTATTACTGGCACCGATGGAAGGCGTGCTCGATTCGCTGGTGCGCGAGCTGCTGACCGGGGTAAATGATTACGATCTCTGCATCACTGAATTTTTACGCGTGGTCGATCAGCTACTGCCGGTAAAATCATTCTATAAGATCTGCCCGGAGCTGCATCGCCAGAGCCGCACGCTGAACGGCACCCCGGTGCGGATCCAGCTGCTGGGTCAGTACCCGCAGTGGCTGGCGGAGAACGCCGCCCGCGCCGTGGAGCTGGGCTCGTTCGGGGTCGATCTCAACTGCGGCTGTCCGTCAAAGCTGGTAAACGGCAGCGGGGGCGGGGCCACGCTGCTCAAAGACCCTGAGCTCATCTACCGCGGCGCGAAGGCGATGCGCGAAGCCGTGCCCGCCTCGCTGCCCGTCACCGTTAAGATACGCCTCGGCTGGGACAGCGGTGCGCGGCAGTTTGAGATTGCCGACGCGGTGCAGCAGGCGGGGGCCACGGAGCTGGTGGTGCATGGCCGCACGAAAGAGGATGGCTATAAGGCGGATCGTATTAACTGGCAGGCGATCGGCGAGATCCGTAGGCGGTTGACTATTCCGGTGATTGCTAACGGCGAGATCTGGGACTGGCAGAGCGCGCAGGATTGCCTGGCGGCGACTGGCTGCGATGCGGTAATGATTGGCCGGGGCGCGCTGAACGTGCCTAACCTCAGCCGGGTGATCAAATACAACGCGCCGCGCATGCCCTGGCCGGAGGTAGTCGGCCTGCTCCAGCACTACAGCCAGCTTGAGAAGCAGGGTGATACGGGGATGTATCACGTGGCGCGTATAAAGCAGTGGCTGGGCTACTTACGTAAGGAGTATGCCGAAGCCGACGGCCTGTTTAGCCAGATCCGTACGCTGAAGCGGTCGGCGGAGATTGCCATCGCCATCGAAGCGGCCGCTAAATATATTCGGTGACAATGCTTTCTTTTATATCATTGATAAGGTGAATATTTTTCCAGCTGTGTCTTTTTATGACTGGCTGTGTTTTGCCACGCTTACCTAAAAAACAGGGTAAAAGTGTGTGTACTCTGCAACGCCCTGGTTTGACAGAGCGTGTCTATGAATCGTCCCTTTATCCTCGCCGCTGCGGCGTGCTTCCCGCTGGTATCCTTTCTTAGCGGGTGCGCGCCGATGCATGACAGCGTCGTCCCCCTGAAAGAACAGGCCCCGGCCGCGGCGGCTACCCATAGCTTACCTCCGGCACTGGCTGCGGGCTGGCCGCAGAGCCAGTGGTGGCAGGCGTACCACGATCCGCAGCTTAACGCCCTGATTGAGCGCGCTCTGGCTCACGCCCCGGATATGCAGGTTGCAGAGCAGCGTATTCACCTTGCCGAAGCGCAGGCCCAGCGCGTCGCCGCCAACGATGGCCCCGAGGTCGATTTCTCTGCCGACGTAGAGCGGCAGCGCATGTCTGCCGAGGGGCTGATGGGACCCTTTGCCATAACCGATCCTGCCGCCGGAACCACGGGTCCCTGGTATACCAACGGCACCTTCGGGCTTACCGCTGGCTGGGATCTGGACCTGTGGGGGAAAAACCGTGACGAGGTGGCCGCCCGCATTGGCAACGTACGCGCCCATGAAGCGGAACGTCAGCAGACGCGTCAGCTGCTGGCCACCAGCGTGGCGCGCCTTTACTGGCAGTGGCAGACCGAGGCGGCCATTAGTCAGGTGCTGGATGAGATCGAGCGTGACCAGCAGACGATAGTTGCCGCCGATCGTCAGCTCCATCAGGCGGGCATTACCTCCTCGGTGGCGGACGCGGAGAACAGCATCGACGAAGGGAAAACCCGTCAGCAGCAGAGCGAGGCCAGGGGTAAAATGCGGGTCATTGAAGCCCGCCTGATGGCATTAACGAACAGCAGCGCAGCCACGCTGCATCTGCAGCCCATCGGGCTGCCGAAGGTGGAGGGCAAGATGCCTGCGCAGCTCGGTTACGATCTGCTGGCCCGCCGTCCGGATCTTCAGGCGGCGCACTGGTACATTGAGTCCTCTCTCAGCAGCGTAGAGGCAGCAAAGGCGGCTTTCTACCCGGATCTTAATCTGATGGCGTTTTTGCAGCAGGACGCCCTGCACCTGAGCGATCTTTTTCGCCACTCTGCCCAGCAGATGGGCGTTACCGGCGGGCTGACGCTGCCGATCTTTGACAGCGGGCGGCTGAATGCCAGCCTGAACGTCGCTGAAGAGGAGCATAACCTCTCTATCGCCAGCTACAACAAGGCAGTAGTCGATGCGGTTAACGAGGTAGAGAAGGCGGCGGTGCAGGTTGCGACCCTGGCGGACGAAAACCAACGTCAGCAGCAGATCGAGCAGGATGCCGGACGGATCGTTGCGTTAGCCGAAGCACGTTTTAAGGTGGGGATTATTCCCGGCATGCGGGTCAGCCAGAGCCGTCTGCCGCTGCTTCAGGAGGAGATTAACGGTATTACCCTGCACGGCCAGTGGCTGGATGCCACTCTGCAGCTCACCTCCGCGCTGGGCGGGGGGTATCATCAGGTGTGATAAGTGTGTTTTTCCTGTAGGCCCGGTAAGCGCAGCGCCACCGGGCGTTACCCGGCGTGCTAAACTTTGCCCCCTTGCGGGGGCCATGTTCATTCGAACATCTTAGAAAATCATCTTAAACACGCCGGTTACCACCAACAGCCCAATCAGAAAAATAATCAAAATAGCCCAAAGTAAAATTTTCATCGTCCTGTCCTTTTGTTGTGACGTCTTGCTGATACCTCTGAAAGCATAGGCAATTATCTCCCGTTTTGCCTGGCCGAAGCAGAAAATGGCCTGCCGCCTTGCGATAGTCGGGAACTCTCTATACTTACTGTTCAGCTTTTCGCGTTCTCCCCCTATCACTTCTTTTTGCGGAGGTTCTTATGGGCACGACAAACAAGGTTGCCATCGTCACGGCGTCAGATTCAGGTATCGGTAAGCAGTGCGCGTTAGTGTTGGCGCAGCAGGGGTTTGACATTGGTATCACCTGGCACTCGGACGAGGAGGGGGCGAAAGCGGTTGCTGAGACCGTTGCCTCATTTGGCCGCCGGGCCGAAACCGTGCAGCTCGATCTGAGTAATCTGCCCGAGGGTGCGCAGGCGATCCAGACGCTGATCGACAAGTTTGGGCGTATCGACGTACTGGTGAATAACGCCGGGGCGATGAGCAAAGCCCCGTTTCTGGAGATGGAGTTCAAAGACTGGCGTACCGTCTTTACCGTTGACGTTGACGGCGCGTTTTTATGCGCGCAGATCGCTGCCAGGAAGATGGTCGAGCAGGGCGAGGGTGGGCGCATTATCAATATCACCTCGGTACATGAGCACACCCCGCTACCGGAAGCCAGCGCCTACACCGCTGCCAAACACGCTCTTGGCGGCCTGACCAAGTCAATGGCGATGGAGCTGGTGCAACACAAAATCCTCGTCAACTCGGTTGCGCCTGGGGCAATCGCCACCCCAATGAACGACATGAAGGATGACGATGTGCAGGAAGGCTCGCTGCCGACTATTCCCCTAACCCGGCCCGGCAGAACCCAGGAGATTGCCAGCCTGGTGGGCTGGCTCAGCTCTGGGGACGCCAGCTACACCACCGGCCAGTCGTTTATCGTTGACGGCGGCTTTATGCTGGCCAATCCACAGTTCAAGCCCCAGTAAGCCGCAGACGGGAGGGGTTACTCTCCCGTCTCTCTGTTTTTTGCCAGCCAGCGTTTGATTACTGCCCGCAGGACAAAAGCGAGGACAACTGCCAGAATCAGCCATACCCAGTGCTTCAGGTGCTGGTCCAGGGTGTGCAGCCACGGGCCCACCACCTCGCCGCCTACATAGCCGAGGGTAGTAAAGATCAGCGCCCAGACAAGCGCGCCAATGATATTGAGCGGAATAAAGATCCTCGGTGACAGGCCGCTGGAGCCAATCAGCAGCGGGCCGATGATGCGAAAACCGTACATAAAGCGGGTGCCAATCACAAACAGCCAGGGCCGTTTTTTGATTAAGCGCTGGGCGCGATCGATCTTATCCTGATGGCGTGAGAAGTGGCCCAATACGCGATCCCCCAGGCGGCGGCCAAGCAGAAAGAGCAGCTGATCGCCAATCATTCCCCCTAATGCCACCGCTGCGACTACCAGCCAGAAGCGCAGCAGGCCCTGATGTGCTGCCACACCGCCGAGGAGGGTAATCGTTTCACCTTCTGCCACGCTGCCCACGACGAGCGCGGCGTAACCGTAGTGCGCAATCAGGCTGTTGATATCCATGCGAGTTATGCTTTCTCCAGAGTGAAAATATGACTTAAGCATAGCGTCAGAAGAGCGTTAGCAAGGATGCGACGTGGCAGAGAGCGTTTCTTTGCACAAAAAATAATCAGCATTTGCATTATACTAAAGACGTTATCATCAGGGCTGACAGCAAGGGGGCGTTATGAACCATGTCTGGGGACTCCTGTCCCATCCCGATCGTGAAATGAAAGTGATCCGAGGCGAAAACGAAACGATTTCGCATCACTATACCCACCACGTTCTGCTGATGGCGGCGATCCCGGTTGTCTCCGCATTCATAGGTACCACCCAGCTTGGCTGGCACTTTGGCGAAGGTGTCTTCTCAAGGCTGTCGCTCTCCACGGCATTGTTACTCGGCATTCTCTTCTATGGCCTGATGCTGGCTGGCGTGGCGGTGATGGGACGGGTTATCTACTGGATGGCGCGTAATATTCCCCAGCGGCCGTCGCTGGCGCGCTGCATGGTCTTTGCTGGCTATGTCGCAACGCCGCTCTTCCTGAGCGGGCTGGTCGCGCTCTATCCGCTGGTCTGGCTCTGCGCGCTGGTGGGAACGGTGGCGCTGTTCTATACCGGCTATCTGCTCTACGTCGGCATTCCGACCTTCCTGAACATTAATCAGGAGGAGGGGCTGAGCTTCTCCAGTTCGACGTTGGCGATTGGTGTGCTGGTGCTGGAAGTACTGCTGGCGCTGACGGTGATACTCTGGGGTTACGGCTACCGCCTGTTCTGAACCTGACGCGATCTGCGCGTAACGTTCAGCAAACAATCTTCTCTGGCGACAACGCATGATGGCAGCTATCATGCGCTGGCCAGCTTTTGCTTTTTTCTACCGGCAAAGGCGGTGTGCGTCACACGCGCGTGAATAATCACCAGAAGTCTCACCATGCTGAAATTTCGAGTTTCCCTGTTAAGCCTTGCTCTGCTGCTGGCCGTCCCCGTCGCTCCTCAGGCGCTGGCCAAAACCGTTGCTGCTACCTCCGCTGCCCAGCCAGAGATCGCCTCCGGCAGCGCGATGATTGTCGACCTGCAAACCAACAAAGTGATCTACGCCAGCCATCCGGATCTGGTGCGGCCGATTGCCTCTATCACCAAGCTGATGACGGCGATGGTGGTGCTGGATGCCCACCTGCCGCTGGATGAACGTCTGAAAGTCGACATCAGCCAGACGCCAGAGATGCGCGGCATCTACTCTCGCGTACGCTTGAACAGTGAAATTAGCCGTAAGAATATGCTGCTGCTGGCGCTGATGTCTTCAGAGAACCGCGCCGCCGCAAGCTTAGCCCACCACTACCCTGGCGGCTACGATGCGTTTATTCGGGCGATGAATGCGAAAGCAAAATCCCTGGGCATGGTGCATACCCACTTTGTGGAGCCGACCGGGCTGTCGATCCATAACGTCTCTACCGCGCGCGATCTCACGAAGCTGCTGATTGCCAGCAAGCAGTATCCGCTCATCGGCCAGCTCAGCACCACCCGAGAAGAGATGGCGACCTTCTCCAGTCCGGCCTACACCCTGCCGTTTCGCAATACCAACCACCTGGTCTATCGCGACAACTGGAATATACAGCTGACCAAAACCGGCTTCACCAATGCCGCCGGGCACTGCCTGGTAATGCGTACGGTGATCAATAACAAACCGGTAGCGCTGGTGGTGATGGACGCCTTTGGCAAATATACCCATTTCGCCGACGCCAGCCGCCTGCGTACCTGGATTGAGACCGGTAAGGTCCAGCCCGTGCCCGCATCGGCGCTGAGCTATAAGCGCCAGAAGGCGGCCCAGATGGCGATCAACGCCACCGGCAGCGCGGCGCAAACCGCGCAGAATGATTAATTAACTGCTGTTAATTGACTACTCCGGCAGCGTCCAGTCTCCATCGTTGAGCGGGCGCTGCATAATCAGCGTATCCCGCCAGTCGCCCTTCTTGTAGCCAACGCTGCGCAGCTGTCCCACCACTTCAAAGCCGTGGCTTTTATGCAGGCGCAGAGAGCCTTCATTTTGATGGCCGTCGCCAATCACCGCCACCATCTGCCGCCACGGGCCCTCTTCACAGCGGGCGAGCAGGGCCTGCATCAGCGTGCTGCCGATCTGCCGCCCGGTCAGGGTGGACTCAATGTAGATAGAGCATTCAAGGGTATAGCGATAGGCGTGGCGCGGGCGATAGTGTCCCGCGTAGCAGTAGCCCACGATGATGCCGCGATAGAGCGCCACCAGCCACGGCAGGCCTTCGCCGGTAATTTTCGCGATGCGCTGACGCATCTCGTCGATGGTAGGGGGCACCTCCTCAAAGGAGGCGCGGCCATGCAGAACATGCCAGGCATAGATCGCTGAGATAGCGTGTACGTCGTCCGGCCGGGCATCGCGGACTTCAACGTCGGTTATGGCTAAAACATCAACAGCAGACATCGCGCTGTACTCCTTTACGACCGGGGCTGGTCAGCGCCTTCGCCCCAGTACTTCCGCTTACTGGTTTTGCCAATGCCGGGATTCATACTGTTAGTGGGATCGAGCTCGCGATAGTTGCGTTTCAGGCTCTCCGCCGCTTCATACAGATGCCCGACGTTATGTTCAGCCGGATACTGCGCGCCGCGCTCGTGCAGCAGCGCCAGCATCTGCTCTTTTAGCTCATGGACATCAACGCCTCGCTTGACGATGTAGTCCTGATGGAAAACGTGACAGAAAAAGTGGCCATAGTAAAGCTTATGCGTCAGTTTGCTGGCGATCTCTTCCGGCAGCGTTTCAAACCACTCGGTGTCGTTACGCCGCAGGGCGATATCCAGAGCCAGGATCTCCTCTACCTCATCGGCATGCACGGCCTGGTAGCGGATCGCCGCTCCCGCTGCGGCAAAGCGGTGCAGAAAGGCTTTATTACCCTCCTCGGTGGTGCAGGCGAAGAAACCGCCTTCGGCCTCGGTGAAGTACTCCTTCAGCCAGCTTTGCGCTTCGGCAATGCCGTCTCCGGCCATCTTCAGCAGCAGGTGGTGCTCATACTTGTTGCGCCAGCTTTTCATCCGTGGCGGCAGATGCCCCGGGAAGACGCTGCCTACGCGCTGCATCAGGCGATCGGTAAAGTGGGGCTTAAACAGCGTCACCTTCTCCAGCATGGCGTCGGCACGCCCCTTGAGGGTGAAGAGCAGCGGCATCTTGTCAGTACCGAGCTTGTCGATCATCAGGAAGGTATCTTTGCCGTAGCGCTCGGCGATATCGTAGATATCCCGATGCATATACTCCGCTGCCACCGGCAGGTTATCAAAATTGGCCAGCATATGACGGCGGATCTCCGTCAGTACCGCCGGCTGATTGGTGCCGATATAGAACACCTGCTGGCGCTTGGCGGCGGCAAAGGTATCGAGGCGCACGGCAAAGACCGCCAGCTTGCCCGCGCAGCCGGAGGACTCAAACAGGCGATCCGGATCGGCGTTATAGCGCGCAGGGGTGTCAGCCGCGATATCGCGCACCCGCTCCACGTAATCGCTGTCATGGGCGTGACGGCCGTCGTGGCGCACGTCGGCGTCGGTTACGCGTCGGTCATCAAGCTTGCTGAGGATCTGCTCCGGCGTCTCGCCGAGGTCAATCCCTAAGTGGTTCACCAGCCGCAGCTGACCCTGCTCGTCAATGCGCGCAAAGAGCGACATCTCGGTGTAGGCCGGGCCGCGCTGTACCAGCGAGCCGCCGGAGTTATTGCACACGCCGCCAATCACCGACGCCCCGATGCATGAGGAGCCAATCACCGAGTGCGGCTCCCGGCCCAGCGGCTTGAGGGCTTTCTCCAGCGCATAGAGGGTGGTGCCAGGGTAGGCCAGCACCTGCTTGCCTTCATCAATCAGCTGAAGCTGATCGAGACGCAGAGTGCTAATAATCACAATGTCACGATCGTAGTCGTTGCCGCTTGGCGTCGAGCCTTCGGTCAAGCCGGTATTCGCCGCCTGCATTAAAATGATCTTATCGGCACGCACGCAGAGATTGAGCACATGCCAAAGCTGTAGCAGCGACTCGGGGAATACCACCGCCAGCGCCTTGCCCTCGCCGGAGCGGAAGCCTTTGCGGTAGCGGGCGGTTTTGGCCGGATCGGTAAGCAATTGCGCGTGGCCTACCAGCCGGGCAAGTTCGCTGAGAAAGAGGGTGTTATTTTGTAGGGGCACAGCAGACATTTTCCACTCCTTGTGGCAGGGCCAGAATCATCTGATAAAGCATAGCGCGGGAAAAACTATCCCGGCGAACTAATTGCCAGAAAAATAAGAGAATAACCCTGCAAGGCGCGCTACGATTATGGCACACTGCATTTTTTCGCACGATCAGGCCGCTGAGTCGGCTGTTAACACAAGAGAGTGAACGACATGAAATGGCTATTTTCAGTAGGTGTCGCCGTAGGATTGGCGCTGCAACCCGCGCTGGCAGAGGATACGTCCGCTAACCATCCCCTGACGCCGCAGGCGCGGGATGCATACGTCACGGATTTGCTCAAAAAAATGACGGTCGACGAAAAAATTGGCCAGCTCCGCCTGATCAGCGTCGGACCGGATAACCCGAAAGAGGCTATCCGCGATATGATCAAAGCCAGCCAGGTGGGGGCAATTTTCAACACCGTTACCCGCCAGGATATCCGTGCGATGCAGGACCAGGCGATGCAGCTTAGCCGCCTGAAGATCCCTCTCTTCTTCGCCTTCGACGTGGTGCACGGTCAGCGTACTGTTTTCCCTATCAGCCTGGGCCTGGCCTCCTCCTTCGATCTTGACGCAGTAAAAACCGTCGGTCGCGTTTCCGCCTATGAAGCGGCGGACGACGGCCT
Source organism: Escherichia sp. ESNIH1 (assembly GCA_002918705.1). Lineage (GTDB taxonomy): Bacteria > Pseudomonadota > Gammaproteobacteria > Enterobacterales > Enterobacteriaceae > Pseudescherichia. Next base: position 359,010 of record PQKR01000002.1, read on the forward strand.
GAACATGACCTGGGCTCCAATGGTCGACGTCACGCGCGATCCGCGCTGGGGCCGTGGCTCCGAGGGCTTCGGGGAGGATACCTACCTTACCGCGATGATGGGTAAAACGATGGTTGAAGCGATGCAGGGCAACAGCCCGGCGGATCGCTACTCGGTGATGACCAGCGTGAAACACTTTGCCGCTTACGGCGCCGTAGAAGGCGGGAAAGAGTACAACACCGTCGACATGAGCCCGCAGCGCCTGTTCAACGACTATATGCCGCCCTACAAAGCCGCCCTCGACGCGGGCAGCGGCGGGGTGATGATTGCCCTTAACTCGCTCAACGGGACGCCAGCCTCCTCTGACGCCTGGCTGCTGAAGGATCTCTTGCGCGGCGACTGGAAATTTAAAGGCATCACCATCTCCGATCATGGGGCAATTAAAGAGCTGATTAAGCACGGCACGGCGGCGGATCCCGAGGATGCAGTGCGCGTGGCAATCAAGTCCGGCGTTGACATGAGCATGGCCGATGAGTACTACAGCAAGTACCTGCCGGGGCTGATCAAGAGCGGTAAGGTCACGATGGCCGAACTGGATGACGCCACCCGTCACGTGCTGAACGTCAAATATGATATGGGGCTGTTTAACGATCCCTATAGCCATCTTGGCCCGAAAGAGAGCGATCCGCAGGACACCAACGCCGAGAGCCGTCTGCACCGTAAAGAGGCCCGGGAAGTGGCGCGTGAAAGCATGGTGCTGCTGAAAAACCGCCTGGAGACGCTGCCGCTGAAAAAATCCGCCACCGTTGCTGTAGTGGGGCCGCTGGCCGACAGCAAGCGTGACGTGATGGGCAGCTGGTCCGCCGCCGGGGTGAGCGATCAGTCAGTGACCGTGCTGACCGGGATTAAAAACGCCGTCGGCAGCGAAGGGAAGGTGATCTACGCTAAAGGCGCGAACGTCACCAACGACAAAGATATTGTTGCGTTCCTTAACCAGTACGAGCCGGCCATTCAGGTTGACGAGCGCACGCCGCAGGCGATGATTGACGAAGCGGTCAAGGCGGCGAATGAGTCTGACGTGGTGGTTGCGGTCGTGGGCGAGTCCCAGGGGATGGCGCACGAAGCCTCCAGCCGGACCGACATCACCATTCCCCAGAGCCAGCAGGATCTGATCACCGCCCTGAAAGCCACCGGCAAGCCGCTGGTACTGGTGCTGATGAATGGTCGTGCGCTGGCTATGGTTAAGCAGGACCAGCAGGCGGATGCCATTCTTGAGACCTGGTTCGCCGGTACCGAGGGCGGCAACGCCGTGGCCGACGTGCTGTTTGGCGACTACAACCCCTCCGGCAAGCTGCCGATCTCCTTCCCGCGTTCGGTAGGGCAGATCCCGGTCTACTACAGCCACCTGAATACCGGTCGGCCGTACAACGCCGAGCATCCGAACAAGTACACCTCACGCTACTTTGACGAGGCTAACGGGCCGCTCTATCCGTTTGGCTACGGCCTGAGCTACACCACCTTCAGCGTCTCTGACGTGAAGCTCTCCGCCCCGACGCTCTCGCGTGACGGCACTGTTACCGCCAGCGTTGACGTGACCAACACCGGCAAGCGGGAGGGGGCCACGGTGATGCAGATGTACATTCAGGACGTTACCGCCTCCCAAAGCCGTCCGGTGAAGGAGCTGAAGGGCTTTGATAAGATCAACCTCAAGCCGGGCGAGACCCAGACCGTCAGCTTCCCCATCGACATTAACGCGCTGAAGTTCTGGAATCAGAAGATGAAATATGATGCCGAGCCAGGCAAGTTTAACGTCTTTATCGGTACCGACTCTGCCCGGGTGAAGCAGGCGCAGTTCGAATTGCAATAATCAGAAAAGCAATAACCAAAAGGGTCAGTTTACTGGCCCTTCTTTTTGTGAGATGAGTAAGAGCGATCCGCAATTTCAACAATAATGAGGAAAGTGCAATGGCAATGATAAAAACAACTCTGGGCTCACTGGTACTGATGGCTGCCGTGAGCCTGCCTGCGCTGGCGGCTGAGCCAATCAAAGTCGGCTCGAAAATTGATACCGAAGGGGCGCTGCTCGGCAATATTATTCTGCAAGTGCTGGAGAGCCACGGCGTAAAAACCGTTAATAAGGTTCAGCTGGGGACGACGCCGGTGGTGCGCGGAGCGATCACCTCCGGCGAGCTGGACATCTACCCGGAATATACCGGCAACGGCGCGTTCTTCTTTAAGGACGAGAACGATGCGGCGTGGAAAAACGCCCAGCAGGGCTACGAGAAGGTGAAAAAGCTCGACTTTGAGCAAAATAAGCTGGTGTGGCTGACCCCGGCTCCGGCCAACAACACCTGGACCATTGCCGTACGCAAAGACCTGGCGGAGAAGAACAAGCTTAACTCGCTGGCCGATCTCAGCGGCTATCTGAAGAAGGGCGGGGAGTTTAAGCTCGCTGCCTCGGCGGAGTTCATCGAACGCACCGATGCCCTGCCGGCGTTTGAAAAAGCCTACGACTTCAAGCTGGATCAGAAGCAGCTCCTCTCCCTTGCCGGAGGCGATACGGCGGTCACCATTAAAGCGGCGGCCCAGCAGACCTCTGGCGTGAACGCGGCGATGGCCTACGGTACCGACGGCCCGGTTGCGGCCCTTGGTCTGCAAACCCTGAGCGATCCGAAAGGCGTTCAGCCGATCTACGCTCCGACGCCGGTGGTGCGTGAGGCGGTGCTGAAGGCCTATCCGCAGCTGGAGGCGTGGCTGAAGCCGGTATTTGCCAGCCTGGATGAAAAAACGCTCCAGCAGCTTAATGCCAGCATCGCCGTTGAAGGGCTGGATGCCAAAAAGGTTGCCGCCGACTACCTGAAACAGAAGGGGCTGGTGAAGTAACCCACCCGACAGGACCGGAACGTGTCTATACGCTGTCATAACCGCGTCGTGCTGCTGCTGGTGGCGATTGCCCTGGCGGCAGCGATGCTGCCTTTTGTCAACTATGCGCCAAATCGACTGGTATCCGGCGAGAGCCGGGCGCTGTGGCAGATCTGGCCGCACTCGCCCGCGCTGTGGCTTCCCGTACCGCTGCTCTTTCTCGTGCTCTGCTTTCTGCCCCGGCGCTGGCCGCGGGTCGCGACGCTGGCGCTGGCGGAGCTGTGCTTTATTGTGCTGGTTTGGGGGGCGGGCAAAGCCGCCACCGATCTGGCGCAGTCGGGCAGCACGCTGGCGCGCACCTCCATCGGCAGCGGCCTCTGGCTATGGCTGGCTCTGGCGCTGCTCGTCTGCAGCGACGCCATCCGTCGCCTTACCGCCAATCCGCTCTGGCGCTGGCTGCTACAGGCTCAGATCTGGCTGATACCGCTGCTACTCCTGCACTACGGGGCGCTGAATAACCTCTCCCTGATGAAAGAGTATGCCAACCGCCAGGAGGTGTTTAACGATGCCCTGGCCCAGCACCTGATTTTGCTCTTTGGCACGCTGCTTCCGGCGCTGCTGATGGGCGGCGCGCTGGGGCTGTGGTGCTATCGCCATCCGGCGCGGCAGGCCCCGGTATTTACCGTGCTCAACGTGATCCAGACCGTGCCCTCCGTGGCGCTGTTTGGTCTGCTGATCGCCCCGCTGGCTGGGCTGGTTGCGCATTTTCCCGCGCTCGGCCAGATAGGTATCGCCGGGACCGGGCTTACGCCTGCGCTGATCGCCCTGGTGCTCTACGCTCTGCTGCCGCTGGTGCGTGGGGTGGTGGCGGGGCTGAACCAGGTGCCACAGGAGGTGCTGGAGAGCGCCGCCGGGATGGGAATGAGCGCCCGTCAGCGCTTCTTCCAGGTGCGCCTGCCGCTGGCCCTGCCGGTGCTGCTGCGCAGCCTGCGGGTGGTGACGGTGCAGACGGTAGGCATGGCGGTGATCGCCGCTCTGATTGGCGCGGGTGGCTTCGGCGCGCTGGTCTTCCAGGGGCTGCTTAGCAGCGCGCTGGATCTGGTGCTGCTCGGCGTGATCCCGACAATCGCCCTGGCGGTGGTAGTCGACGCGCTCTTTGGTTTATGGATAGCGCTGCTGAGGATAAAACAGCCATGATCGAGTTCACGCAGGTTAGCAAAACCTTTAACGGGCAGAGCGCGGTCAGCGATCTCAATCTGCACTTCAAAACCGGGGCTTTTTCGGTGCTGATCGGCACCTCAGGCTCGGGGAAATCTACGACCCTGAAGATGATCAACCGGCTGGTGGAGCACGATGCGGGCACTATCCGCTTTGCCGGGGAGGAGATCCGCAGCCTGCCGCTGCTGGCCCTGCGGCGGCGCATGGGATATGCCATTCAGTCGATCGGCCTCTTTCCCCACTGGACGGTAGCGCAGAACATTGCCACCGTGCCGCAACTGCTGAAGTGGCCGCGGGCCAAAATCGACGCTCGTATTGATGAGCTGATGGCCCTGTTGGGGCTTGATCCGCAGCTGCGCGGGCGTTATCCGCACCAGCTTTCAGGCGGTCAGCAGCAACGCGTTGGCGTGGCGCGGGCGCTGGCGGCCGATCCGGAGGTGCTGCTGATGGATGAGCCTTTCGGCGCGCTGGATCCGGTCACCCGCGGCGCGCTCCAGCAGGAGATGAAGCGCATCCATCGCCTGTTGGGGCGGACCATTGTGCTGGTAACCCACGATATCGACGAGGCGCTGCAGCTGGCAGACAACCTGGTGCTGATGGATGGCGGCAGGGTAGTGCAGCAGGGGACGCCGCTGGAGATGCTCACCCAGCCCGCCAATGACTTCGTTCGCACCTTCTTTGGCCGCAGTGAGCTGGGCGTGCGTCTGCTCTCCCTGCGCAGCGTGGGTGACTACGTCCGCCCCGGCGAGCAGGTAGAGGGAGAGCCGCTCGATGCCGCCATGACCCTGCGCGATGCGCTCTCGGCATTCGTTGCCCGACGCTGCGAGGTGCTGCCGGTCGCCAACGCCGAGGGGGAACCCTGCGGCGCGATCCATTTCCAGGATCTGCTACGCGCGGAGGCCAGCCATGAAAGTCATTCGTGATCCGCTTGTGTGGCTTATCGCGCTGTTTATCGCCCTGCTGCTGGCGCTGCCCTACAGCGGCGGCCTCTTCAGCGCACTCTTTCCGGAGCTCTCACGACCGCTCTATCAGCAGGAGAGCTTTATCTCCTTGACGCTGGCCCACTTCTGGCTGGTGGGCGTCTCCAGTGCCATAGCCGTGGTGCTGGGCGTCGGCGCGGGCATTGCCGTGACCCGTCCGGCGGGGCTGGAGTTTCGCTCGCTGGTAGAGACCATTGCCGCCGTGGGACAGACCTTTCCACCGGTGGCGGTGCTGGCGATCGCCGTGCCGGTGATGGGCTTCGGCAAAGAGCCAGCCATCATCGCGCTTACCCTTTACGGCGTGCTGCCGGTTTTACAGGGAACGCTGGCGGGTTTTGCTGCGCTTCCCGGTGGGGTGGTGAGCGTGGCGGAGGGAATGGGACTGAGCGGATGGCAGCGCCTGGTCAAGGTTGAGCTACCGCTGGCGGCGCCGGTGATTTTGGCCGGGGTACGGACCTCGGTCATTATTAACATTGGCACGGCGGCGATTGCGTCAACGGTAGGGGCAAATACGCTGGGGACGCCGATTATCATCGGCCTGAGCGGGTTCAATACCGCCTACGTTCTGCAGGGCGCGCTACTGGTGGCGCTGGCAGCGATTATTGTTGATCGCTGCTTTGAACGGCTGGCGCGCCGTCTTAGCCAGCATGCAAAATAACGGTGTAGCCGGCCAGCATCACGCCGCCGATGCCGCCCACGGCCATCAGCAAGAAAAGGGTAATAATAGAAATTTTGGCTGCGTTCATGGTCTGCTCCTTATGTACGCGGATAAGTATAACGTGAAGCGCAGCTGTTAAGAAAACATTAAATGCCGAGCGCATAGATGGCATGCCCGGCGGCCTGCCATGCCGCCAGCTGCTGACGCTGGGACGGGGAGGGGGCATCACCGCACCACACCATCATGGTCTGGCCCTCAAACAGATCCGGACGCAGCTGATTCAGTGAGTTTGCCAGCACCTCCACGCGCCAGCCCTGCTCGCTCACCCGCCACCCCTCCAGCCATAGCCGGGTGGTATCGTGAATGTTCCAGCCCACGACCAGCGCATCCTTATTGTGCTTCTTTCGGGACGCAGCAAGGGAGGCAGAGATATGGTTGATAAGAATGCCGTCAAGCAGGCTGAGCATCGCCAGCAGGGTCGGCTGCTGACAGCGCAGGCGGCGGCGAAGCGGGATCAGCAGATGAAGGGTCAGCGTTTCGGCAGGGTAGTCGCGAGCACGCTCCTTTAACCACTGGCGCAGGCGGGGAATATTGCCGTTTTGCAGCAGCTGAAGCAGCACCTCCTGCTGATCGCGCCAGCCGTTCGAGCCATCCAGCGACTCGTTAAGCAGCAGCGCCTGGACTTTACTTACCGGCACACCGGTGTCGATCCAGCGCTTTATTTCACGGATCCGGTCGATATCCGCATCGTTAAATAGCCTATGCCCGCCATCCGTGCGCTGCGGCTTCAGTAGTCCGTACCGCCGCTGCCAGGCGCGCAGCGTAACGGGATTGATATCACAGAGCAGAGCCACTTCACCGATCGTGTAAAGCGCCATGATTTCACCTTTGCCAGCAGACTCCATTTGTCCGAGGATCAACGCCCAGCGTATCAGAAGGGACCGATCGTTTTATGATCGCTTTGTAACAATTTCGTCAAATGATCGGCGCGATTATGTGATAGTGAGCACGATTTTCCGATTTATTGCAATGCTTAAAAGAAAGTTACATCCACTCACTGTATGTTACGCGTTTTTATCGGGAGGAACGCGCAGGCATGTATGAATTTAATCTGGTCCTGCTGCTGCTGCAGCAGATGTGCGTTTTTCTGGTTATCGCCTGGCTAATGAGTAAAACCCGGCTCTTTATCCCCCTGATGCAGGTCACTGTCCGGTTGCCGCACAAGCTGCTCTGCTACGTGACCTTCTCGATTTTCTGCATTCTGGGGACCTACTTTGGCCTGCATATCGAAGACTCCATCGCCAATACGCGGGCCATAGGCGCGGTGATGGGTGGCCTGCTCGGCGGCCCGCTGGTGGGCGGGCTGGTGGGTTTCACCGGCGGCCTGCATCGCTACTCGATGGGCGGTATGACCGCCCTGAGCTGCATGCTCTCCACGATGGTTGAAGGACTGCTCGGCGGGTTGGTGCACAGTATGCTGATCAAGCGTGGCCGCACCGACTACGTTTTTAACCCATTAACGGCAGGGGCGATTACCCTGGTGGCGGAGCTGGTGCAGATGCTGATCATTCTGCTTATCGCCCGGCCCTTTGCCGACGCCCTGCATCTGGTAGGCAGCATCGCTGCGCCCATGATGGTGACCAATACCGTGGGCGCGGCGCTGTTTATGCGCATCCTGCTGGATAAGCGCGCCATGTTCGAAAAGTACACCTCGGCCTTCTCCGCCACCGCCTTAAAGGTCGCGGCCTCCACGGAGGGGATTTTGCGTCAGGGGTTCAACGAAGAGAACAGCATGAAGGTGGCCCAGGTGCTCTATCAGGAGCTGGATATCGGCGCGGTAGCCATCACCGACCGGGAGAAGCTGCTGGCGTTTAAGGGCATCGGTGACGATCACCATCTGCCGGGTCGGCCTATCTCCTCCGCCTGGACCAAAAAGACGCTGGAGACCGGCGAGGTGGTCTACGCCGACGGTAACGAGGTGCCGTACCGCTGCTCGCTGCACCCCCAGTGCAAGCTCGGCTCGACGCTGGTGATCCCGCTGCGCGGTGAAAATCAGCGGGTGATGGGCACCATCAAGCTTTATGAAGCGAAAAACCGGCTGTTTAGCTCCATCAACCGTACGCTGGGAGAGGGGATTGCCCAGCTGCTGTCGGCGCAAATTCTGGCCGGGCAGTACGAACGACAGAAGGCGCTCCTGACCCAGTCGGAGATCAAGCTGCTCCATGCCCAGGTCAATCCGCACTTTCTGTTTAACGCCCTTAATACGCTGAAGGCGGTGATCCGCCGCGACAGCGACCAGGCGGGCCAGCTGGTGCAGTATCTCTCCACCTTTTTCCGTAAAAACCTCAAGCGCCCGTCGGAAGTGGTTACCCTGGCGGATGAGATTGAGCATGTGAATGCCTATCTGCAAATTGAGAAGGCGCGTTTCCAGGCCAACTTGCAGGTAACGCTGTACGTGCCCGATGCGCTGGCCCATCAGCAGCTCCCGGCCTTTACCCTACAGCCAATTGTCGAGAACGCCATTAAGCACGGCACCTCGCATCTGCTTGGGGTGGGGGAGATCACCATCCAGGCCAGCCAGCATGAAAATCATCTGGTGCTGGATATCGAAGATAACGCGGGTCTCTACCAGCCAAAAACCGATGCCAGCGGGTTGGGTATGAGTCTCGTGGACAAGCGCCTACGGGCGCGGTTTGGCGATACCTGCGGCATTACGGTGAAGTGCGAGCCGGATCGGTTTACCCGCATTACCCTGCGACTGCCCCTGGAGGAGAACGCATGTTAAAAGTGTTGATTGTCGATGACGAACCGCTGGCGCGGGAGAACCTGCGCGTTCTGCTGGAAGATGAGAGCGATATTGAGATTGTTGGCGAGTGCGCTAACGCGATTGAGGCACTGGGGGCGGTGCACAAGCTGCGCCCGGACGTGCTGTTTCTGGATATCCAGATGCCACGCATCAGCGGGCTGGAGATGGTCGGCATGCTCGACCCGGACCAGCGTCCTTACGTCGTGTTTCTCACCGCCTTCGATGAGTATGCGGTGAAGGCGTTTGAAGAGCACGCCTTTGACTACCTGCTCAAGCCTATTGAGGCGCCACGGCTGGCGAAGACGCTACAGCGTCTACGCCAGGAGCGGGGCGTGCAGGATATCTCCCTTTTGCCGGAGAACCAGCAGGCGCTGAAGTTCATTCCCTGTACCGGCCACAGCCGCATTTGGCTGTTGCAGATGGACGACGTGGCCTTTGTCAGCAGCCGGATGAGCGGCGTCTACGTCACCAGCCACGAGGGCAAAGAGGGCTTTACCGAGCTGACGCTGCGCACCCTTGAGCAGCGTACGCCGCTCATGCGCTGCCATCGACAGTATCTGGTGAATATGACGCATCTGCAGGAGATCCGCTTTGAGGATAACGGTCAGGCCGAGCTCCTTCTGCGTGCCGGTCACACCGTGCCGGTGAGCCGCCGCTACCTGAAAAATCTAAAAGAGGCGCTGGGGTTATAAACTTCGGTGGTACACTGTGCGTTTGCGAAAATCACCGCTGAAGAGACTATGCTGAACAACGATATTTTACGTAGCCTGCGCTACACCCTGAAAGCCAACAACACCGAGCTGCAACGGATCTTTACCCTTGGCGGCGCAGAGGCCAGCGAGCAGCAGATTGCCGCCTGGCTACGTAAAGAGGAGGAGGCGGGGTTCCAGGCCTGCCCGGACATCGTGATGTCAACCTTCCTTAACGGGCTAATTTATGCCCGCCGGGGCAAAGATGAATCCGCCCCTGAGCTGAAGGCCGAGCGCAAGCTGAATAATAATATTGTGCTGAAGAAACTGCGGATCGCCTTTGCGTTAAAAACCGACGATATTCTGGCTATTCTGACCGAGCAGCAGTTCCGCGTATCGATGCCGGAAATTACCGCCATGATGCGGGCGCCGGATCATAAGAATTACCGCGAGTGTGGGGATCAGTTTTTCCGTTATTTCCTGCGTGGTCTGGCCGTTCGTCTGCACGCGGCTAAATAACGTGAGACTGCCCGGCAACTGGCGCTGCCGGGCATAAAGTCGATTATTTAACCTCTTTAAAGCCGCGAGACTCCAGCAGCTCCTCTGATTTTTTCATGCTGATACCTTCTTTGATTTCACCGGTGAAGGCTGTGCCCTGCACTTTTTGCAGCGCATCGCGATCGACTTTCGTGTAATCAACGGTTAAGGTCTCAGTGGCATAGGTATCCTGATAGTCCAGGCTCTCATCCACGCCTTTAATCTCTTTATATTGTTCGCTGATTGGCCCCAGACGCTGCATGGCCGCCTCTTTATTCGGGATACCCAGTGCATCATAGTGCAGCGTATTTTTCGCCGTCTGGCGCAGTACCACGTCGTTTTTATAGTAATAGGTCAGCTCAACGTTGGTTTTACCGTCTGACCAGGTAAAGGTCTTACTCTCCTCTTTATCGCCGCAGCCGCTCAAGGTAATTACCAGCAGTGCAGTAAACGCAGTAGCAATGACTTTTTTCAGAATGTTCATACTTTTCCCTTATTTAAAATAACCCTGTCCCTAAAATCATAGCGCAATAAAAAAAGGGCGCTCTGTTTAGAGCACCCTTTGCGGATTATTTAACCTGTTGGCCCGGCTGCGCGCCGCTGTCCGGGCTAAGCAGGAAGATATCCTTCCCGCCAGGACCGGCGGCCATTACCATGCCTTCGGAGATACCAAAGCGCATCTTACGCGGCGCGAGGTTGGCAACCATTACCGTCAGGCGGCCCACGAGAGCGGCCGGATCCGGATAGGCAGAGCGAATGCCGGAGAAGACGTTGCGTTTCTCGCCGCCGAGATCGAGGGTCAGGCGCAGCAGCTTGTCAGAGCCGTCAACAAACTCGGCGTTCTCAATCAGCGCCACGCGCATATCGACCTTAGCGAAGTCGTCAAAGCTAATGGTCTCCTGAATCGGATCGTCAGCCAGCGGACCGGTAACCGGCGCAGCGGCGGCTTTCACCTCCTCTTTCGAGGCCTCGACCAGGGCTTCAACCTGCTTCATCTCGATGCGGTTATACAGCGCCTTAAAGGTATTCACCTTATGGCTCAGCAGCGGCTGCTGGATAGCATCCCAGCTCAGCTCAGTGTTCAGGAACGCTTCGGCACGTGCGGCCAGCTGCGGCAGCACCGGCTTCAGCCAGGTCATCAGCACGCGGAACAGGTTAAGTCCCATAGTACAGATAGCCTGCAGGTCGGCATCGCGACCCTCCTGCTTCGCCACCACCCACGGCGCCTGCTCATCAACGTAGCGGTTTGCCACGTCGGCCAGGGCCATGATCTCACGCACCGCTTTACCAAACTCGCGGCTCTCCCATGCCTCGCCAATGCTGGCTGCCGCATCGGTAAAGGTTTTATAGAGCGCCGGATCCGGCAGCTCGGCCGCCAGCACGCCGTCAAAGCGCTTGGCGATAAAGCCTGCGTTACGGGAGGCGAGGTTCACTACCTTGTTAACGATGTCGGCATTCACGCGCTGAACGAAATCTTCCAGGTTCAGGTCGATATCGTCGATGCGCGAAGAGAGCTTGGCGGTGTAGTAGTAGCGCAGGCTGTCAGCATCGAAGTGGTTCAGCCAGGTGCTGGCCTTAATGAAGGTCCCGCGCGATTTGGACATCTTCGCGCCATTCACCGTCACATAGCCGTGCACGAACAGGTTGGTTGGTTTGCGGAAGTTGCTGCCTTCCAGCATCGCTGGCCAGAACAGGCTGTGGAAGTAGACGATATCCTTGCCGATAAAGTGATACAGCTCGGCGGTGGACTCTTTCTTCCAGTATTCGTCGAAGCTAACGGTGTCGCCGCGCTTGTCGCACAGGTTTTTGAACGAGCCCATGTAGCCGATCGGCGCATCCAGCCAGACGTAGAAGTATTTGCCCGGTGCGTTCGGAATTTCAAAGCCGAAGTAGGGCGCATCGCGGGAGATATCCCACTGCTGCAGGCCGGATTCGAACCACTCCTGCATCTTGTTAGCCACCTGCTCCTGCAGCGCGCCAGAGCGGGTCCACGCCTGCAGCATTTCGCTAAACGACGGCAGGTCAAAGAAGAAGTGCTCAGAGTCACGCATTACCGGCGTCGCGCCAGAGACTACCGACTTCGGCTCAATCAGCTCGGTCGGGCTGTAGGTCGCCCCGCACACTTCGCAGTTATCGCCATACTGGTCCGGTGACTTACATTTCGGGCAGGTGCCTTTCACAAAACGGTCCGGCAGGAACATGCCTTTCTCCGGATCGTAGAGCTGAGAGATGGTGCGGTTCTTAATAAAACCGTTCTCTTTCAGGCGGCCGTAGATCAGCTCGGACAGCTCGCGGTTCTCTTCGCTGTGCGTAGAGTGGTAGTTGTCATAGCTAATATCAAAGCCAGCAAAATCGGTCTGGTGCTCCTGGCTCATCTCACCGATCATCTGCTCCGGGGTGATGCCCAGCTGCTGAGCTTTCAGCATGATTGGCGTGCCGTGGGCGTCATCGGCGCAGATGAAGTTGACTTCGTGGCCGCGCATTCGCTGGTAACGGACCCAGACATCAGCCTGGATGTGCTCCAGCATATGGCCGAGGTGGATTGAGCCGTTTGCGTACGGCAGCGCGCACGTTACCAGAATTTTTTTCGCGACTTGAGTCATAGTGAGCATTACGTCTTCTGTAAAAAAAGGGGTTTTGATATTACCAAAAGGGCCATTATAAGTAAGCACAAAACTTTCTCTTTCAGGTAAACTTGCTACACGAGCTTTTCACCTACAAGAACAGAGGAGTCGGGATGAACTCTCAATCCCAGGCCAAATCACCGGAAGCCCTGCGAGCAATGGTTGCCGGAACGCTGGCAAATTTTCAGCACCCCACTTTGAAGCATAATCTCACCGCGCTAAAAGCCGTGCACCACGTTGCCTGGCTGGATGACACTGTGCACATCGAACTGCTGATGCCGTTCGCCTGGCGCAGCGCGTTTGAGGAGCTGAAAGAGCAGTGCAGCGCCGAGCTGCTGCGCATTACCGGCGCAAAAGCCATCGACTGGAAGCTGTCCCATACTATCGCCACGCTGAAGCGTGTTAAAAACCAGCCGGGCATCAACGGCGTGAAGAACATTATTGCCGTCAGCTCCGGTAAGGGCGGGGTAGGGAAGTCCTCTACCGCGGTTAATCTGGCGCTGGCGCTGGCTGCCGAAGGGGCGAAGGTCGGTATCCTCGATGCCGATATCTACGGTCCGTCAATTCCGGCGATGCTGGGCACTGAGGGCAATCGCCCGACCTCCCCGGACGGTACCCACATGGCGCCGATCATGGCCCACGGTCTCGCGACCAACTCTATCGGCTACCTGGTCACCGACGATAACGCGATGGTGTGGCGTGGCCCGATGGCCAGCAAGGCGCTGCTGCAGCTGCTGCAGGAGTCAATGTGGCCGGATCTGGACTATCTGGTGCTGGATATGCCGCCGGGCACCGGTGACATACAGCTGACGCTGGCGCAAAACATTCCGGTGACCGGCGCGCTGGTGGTGACGACGCCGCAGGATATCGCCCTTATCGACGCCAAAAAAGGCATCGTGATGTTTGAGAAGGTGGAAGTCCCGGTGCTGGGCATTGTCGAAAATATGAGCATGCATATTTGCAGCAACTGCGGCCATCATGAAGCTATCTTCGGCACCGGTGGCGCAGAGAAGCTGGCTCAGCAGTACCACACTGAACTGCTGGGACAGATGCCGCTGCACATTACGCTGCGTGAAGATCTCGACAACGGCACGCCAACGGTGATCCACCGTCCGGATAGCGAGTTTACTGCACTCTACCGTCGGCTGGCGGGACGCGTTGCCGCTCAGCTCTACTGGCAGGGCGATGTGATCCCGTCCGAGATCGCCTTCCGCGCGGTGTAAGCAGCGTCGGATTTGCATTTTGTAGGCCGGGCAAACGCAGTGCCGCCCGGCATTGCAGCATCAGCATAGAAATGCCCGGTGGCGCTACGCTTACCGGGCCTACATTTCTAAGGCAACCGATAGTGTAAAAGGTAGTAATCCCCTTCCGGCGCCTCGCCTCGCGCCTCGATATGCCAGCCGTGACGGCGATAAAACGCCAGTGCGGCTTTGTTCTCGGCAAGACACTTCAGCGATCCCGAACTGGTAAAATTCGACTGCACCTTCTTCAGCAGCGCGCTGCCGACGCCCCGGCCTTGATACGCTGGGTCAACAAACAGGTTGTGGACAAAATTATCGTTCAGCGTGACCGACGCGAAGCCCAGGCGGTGCCCATCCTCTTCAGCGACCCAGATGCGCTCCCCAAGGGTGGCGGCATCAAAATCTTCCAGCTGCCAGTCGCTGCCCTCTTTCCAGGTCCAGCAGGTGCGGCGAGCGTGCAGGTAGAGCGTGCGTAGGAAAGGGCGATCGCTCTCCTGCCAGGGACGAATAATCATCGGTGGTAGAAAATCTCGCCGTCATAGATTTTAAGGATCTTACCTTCAGGTTCGGTGATCAGCACATAGTTGCCGCCCATGTAGGTCCAGCGGCTTCCGGCATCCGGTGCAGGCAGGTTGCGCTGCTGCCACGCCTTAATGTTGTATTCGTCGGTGAGGTACATCGGCGGAACGGTGTCGCCGATTTTGAATTTAGTAAAGTCGGCGACAAATTCCTGCAGTTCGTATTTGGATATGCCGGTAGCGGAAGCAGGCTGTGGCGCTGCGAAAGCGGTACTGGCTGATACCAGCAGCGCACCAAGAAGCATCAATTTAGTCTTACCCATGATCTCTCCATATTTTGCCGGGCGGGCTATTGTCGTCTGGCCCTTTGGTATTATGTGCGCGCTATCATTGCTGTGATTTCTCTCTGAAAGCAATAGCAAAAAACATCATGCCCGCGCGCGCACTGAGAAAAAGTGTAAGCAAATGCGGGAGAAAGCAGAAGCAGCGGATCGCTAAAACAGCTCTCCGCTTGTGAAGGACGATCCCTTTTGGGATGATTCCTGGCTACAGGCTAACAGGCGTTAGCGGAACGATAGCAAGCGGTTCATTAAGCAGCCTGTCCATCTGGCTAACAAATGTCTGGAAGTGCGGCGTGGCGACATGGTCATCCAGCGCCGCCTGGCTCTGCCAGCGCTCTTGCATATGAAATACCTCTGGCGTCTCCGTTAGCTGAAACAGATCGTAACGCATATTGCCCGGCTCCTGGCGGGTTGGTGCGATCAGCGCGATGAGGGCCGCTTTTAACGCCTCGACGTGATCCGGCTTGGCGGTAAGCACCGCAAGGATGGTCAGGTTATCCTCCGCTGATATGGACGTGTTGTCGGACATTAAAAACCCTCCAGCACAATTTTACCGACCGCACGCTGGGTTTCGATCAACCGATGCGCTTTACGCAGATTCTCGGCGTTAATGGCACCAAAGTGTTCGCCCAGGGTGGTCTGGATCACGCCGCTGTCGATAAGCGAGGCGACGCGGGTCAGCAGACGGTGCTGCTCAATGATATCCTCGGTTTCGAACATCGAACGGGTAAACATAAACTCCCAGTGCAGAGAGATGCTCTTTACCTTTAGCGGGCGCGCATCCAGCGTCTCAGGATCGTCAATCAGCGCCAGCTTGCCCTGCGGGATCAGCGCCTCAATCAGCTGGGGGTAGTGCTGTTCGGTACTGTTCAGGCTGGCGACGTGAGTCACATGCTGGATACCGATGCGGGCCAGCTCCTCGGCAAGCGGTTTGCTGTGATCGATAACGTGGTGCGCGCCGAGATCGGTCACCCACTTCTGGCTTGCCGGGCGTGAGGCCGTGCCGATCACCGTCATTTTGGTGAGCTTACGGGCAAGCTGGGTCATGATGGAGCCGACGCCGCCTGCCGCACCGACGATCAACAATACGTCGCCTTCGTTACCGTTTTCGCTAATCCCCAGGCGATCGAACAGCATCTCCCAGGCCGTAATGGCCGTTAACGGCAGCGCAGCGGCGGAAGCGTTATCCAGGGAGGTGGGCTTCAGCGCCACGATGCGCTCATCCACCAGCTGATATTCGCTATTGCTGCCCGGGCGGGTCAGCGCCCCGGCATACCACACGGTGTCGCCTGGCTTAAACAGCGTAACTGCATCGCCTACTTCGGCTACGATACCTACGGCATCCCAGCCGAGAATACGCGGCGTATCGGCGTTAAAGCCTGCACGAACTTTAGTATCCACCGGGTTAACGGAGATAGCTTTGACCTGCACCAGCAGGTCGTGGCCATGCGCGACCGGTTGTTCAATCTCAATCTCCTGCAGGGCGTCAATATTGCCATCGGCCTGTGCCGCGGCGGTAATAGCAATAGCTTTCATAAATACTCCATAGCATGAGTGGCTTTAGATGATTGAGTTTAGGGTAACCAGCGTCGGACGGCGGAAACAGCGCCTGCTAACAGCAGCACTTATCCTCGGGGAGTGAAAATGGCGTGCGATTGCGCTACTGTTGAGCCTTACTCATAAATAGTGAGATGATGTTGATGCTCAAAGATAATTTTAACGATCTCTACTATCTGACCGTGGTCGCGCAGGAGCGGAGCTTTACCCGGGCGGCGGCAAAGCTTGGCGTATCCCAGTCGGCTTTGAGCCACGCCATTAAAGGGCTGGAAGAGCGGCTTGAGATCCGCCTGTTAACGCGCACTACCCGCAGCGTAGCCCCAACCGAGGCGGGTGAAAGACTGATCAATACCATTGCGCCGCGCTTTAGTGAGATCGAAACCGAGCTCACCTCGCTGACCGAGATGCGCGATCGCGTCGCAGGGAATATTCGTATCAATCTTGGCGAGCACGCTCTGCAATCTACGGTCTGGCCGGCGCTAAAGCCTTTTCTAAATGCTTATCCTGACATTCACGTTGAGCTGACCACCGACAATAGCCTGACGGATATCGTCAGCGGCCGCTTTGATGCGGGGGTGCGGCTGGGGGAGCAGGTAGCGAAAGATATGGTCGCAGTCAGAATTGGGCCAGACTGGCGGATGCTGGTGGTCGGCTCGCCGGACTACTTTGCCCGTCATGGCAGGCCAGACACGCCGCACGATCTTCAGCATCACCGCTGTATTAATATTCGTCTGCCAACGCTCGGTGGGCTTTATGCCTGGGAGTTTTCCCGCAATGGACAGGATCTGCGCGTACGGGTCGAGGGGCAACTGACGTTTAATAATCTGCCTGCTCGTATTGATGCAGCCATCTCCGGTATGGGGCTGGCGTTTGTACCAGAGGATACGGTCGCGGGCGCGCTGGCCGAGGGGAAACTGGAGGCGGTGCTGGAGCCGTGGTGCGAACCGTTTCAGGGTTATTACCTCTACTACCCCAGCCGCAAGCAGCACACCCAGGCTTTTGCCCGGCTGATCGAGGCGCTGAGGTATAAGGGGTAGGGGGTGACCAGTAACATTGATTAGTATAATGAATACCTAATGATAATTTTTTCAGTAAATATAATTATGGCGATGAATTGCCCAGGCGTTAAGTGACATCTTTTTTATATAATATGCCCTATCATTAGACAGGGCGTGTTCCAGCCACTATCACCTGTTTATAGATTAATTTTTGTTACTATTGATGCATTGAAATTCTTCATAGTAGGAATAGGCTAACGAATATTGGCGTCGAATAATGAAATTACTTTTTTATTAAAAATGTTAAATAAGGAAACAAATGGCAATCCCAGTTTATTTATGGTTAAAAGATGACGGTGGCACTACCGTTAGAGGATCTGTCGATGTAAAAGATCGTGAAGGTTCTATTGAGATTATAGAGCTAATGCACACGGTAGATTTACCTACAGATGACCGTACGGGCAAGATTGTAAGTAAGCGTGTACATGGCGATTACTTCCTAATTAAAGAGCTGGACAGTTCATCACCCTATCTTTATCAGGGGGTATCTACGGGTAGAAAGTTTAAAGAGGCTATCTTAAAATTCTATCGAATCAACTACAACGGGCAGGAAGAAGAGTACTTCCGGGTTACAATGGAGAACGTAAGGGTAAACGAAGTTGAACCTTTTATGATGGATATAGACAATCCCCGCTACGAGAAGCACAATCATCTTGAGGCTTTCTACTTAGCCTATGAAAAGATTACGTGGCACTACCTGGACGGGAATATTATTCATTCCGACTCATGGAACAGCATGGAGGCCGCATAATGCCGTGGGTATATAAAGTTAGTGCACACGCATTCTACCTAAATGGTACATATAAATTTGATGCTGAATACTCAGGTAGGCCGGGATATTGGAATGATTCCGCCAATGAGTGTGTAAGTGGTAAAGGTCCTTTGCCAAGAGGAACTTACACTATTGGGCCTGCTTTCTATCATCATAAAACACGGGCCATGACAATGCGTTTGACCCCCTTTATCGAGAATCAAATGTGTGGAAGGGATGGATTTATGATACATGGCAATAGTGGGAAGCACCCTCGAGATGCTTCTGATGGGTGCATTATATTAGATATTCGGTATCGTAAAGAAATTAATGATAGTTCAGATAAGGTTCTGGTGGTTGAAGATTAATATGAAATATACTCTATTAATATTAATCCTGATGAGTAATGCTTGTTTCGCTGTCCGTATGGAAGGTTTTGGGGCAAGGTACTATGATGAGGATACAGAGAATTACTCGGATGAACATGATACAAATAAATCTTTGATACCTGATGTTATTATAGGGGGGGATAGTTATGTAATGGAATCTAGTACGCTGGATGATATTGCTAAACATACTGGCATTACTGTAAGTAAAGACGATCAAGCATCCTGGATTTGTCTAAAAAGTGAAGGTGTGAATTATTGGTTTATATCGGATAATGAAATGGGTCAGGGGGATCTTACTGCGATAGGTATCGCAGCGGGCAATTCAAACTGTAAAGCATTTAAGGATGGGTTGGAGGTGTCCATTAATGATGTGCCATTATTAAATGCGTCTAAAGAAAAAGTATCTTCTTATTTTTCTAACAAACCAAATAAAGATATTGTTATGTATTGTAATGATACAAAGGTCTCGGGTGATTACATACAGGGAAACTGTGTTCAGTATTATCTTAAAGGAGCGGTAGTAAAAGGAGTGTTTATAAGTCAGCTCACTACAAGTTAATGACCTTACTAAACAATTACATGAGAAATACATGAGAAAGGGGATGTGGAAGAAAACCTTTTTCTGAAACCCCTTGCACCTTAACCGTGGCCCCGGTTACACTAACTACCTACGAAATTTATTTCTTTAAATTATTGTTTTACACGAAATATGACTCGGGGTGCCCTTCTTCGTTGAAGGCTGAGAAATACCCGTACCACCTGATCTGGATAATGCCAGCGTAGGGAAGTCAGATGCCTGCCGGCGTCCCTTCTTCGCGCCGGGCAGGAGCTAGCTATGCAACCTGACCTGCTGAGCCACGCGCATATCGCGTCTGTTTTACAGCACTTCCGTACCCGTTCCCCGCTTGTTCACTGCATGACTAACGACGTTGTGCAGACTTTTACCGCTAACGTTCTGCTGGCCCTCGGCGCTTCCCCTGCAATGGTGATTGAGCGTGAGGAGGCCGTGCAGTTCAGCGCTATCGCCGACGCGCTGCTGATTAACGTCGGCACGCTCACCGCCGATCGCGCCGATGCCATGCGCGCCGCTATTTACAGTGCTAATCAAGCGGACAAACCCTGGACTCTCGACCCGGTAGCCGTTGGTGCGCTCGAATTTCGGACCCGCTTCTGCCGGGAGATCCTCGCCCTACGTCCGGCGGCGATCCGCGGTAACGCCTCGGAGATTATGGCCCTCGCGGGCGTGAGCGCAGGCGGGCGCGGCGTGGATACCACCGATTCGGCCAGCGCGGCGCTTCCTGCGGCGGAGCAGCTGGCTCGAGAAACCGGATCCGTGGTCGCTGTTACGGGAGAAGTGGATTACATCACCGATGGCAGCCGCACGCTGAAGGTCGTCGGCGGGGCGTCGATCATGACCCGGGTAGTGGGCACAGGCTGCGCGCTGTCGGCGGTCGTAGCGGCAAGCTGTGCGCTGCCTGGTGAGCGCCTCGTTAACGTTGCGGCGGCCTGCGGCCTGTTCGCCCTTGCAGGAGGCGAGGCGGTGGCAGCGAGTCGTGGCCCCGGCTCCTTTGCCGCAGCGTTTCTCGATGCGCTCTATCATCTGAATGGAGGCGCCCCGGCATGAAACGAATCAATGCATTGACCATCGCCGGAACCGATCCCAGCGGCGGGGCAGGCATCCAGGCGGATCTGAAAACCTTCTCCGCCCTCGGGGCCTATGGCTGCTCGGTCATCACCGCGCTGGTGGCGCAGAACACCCTCGGTGTGCAGTCGGTTTACCGTATTACCCCAGAATTTGTCGCTGCACAGCTGGATTCGGTGCTGAGCGATGTACGTATTGATACCACCAAAATTGGCATGCTGGCGGATACCGATATCATCGAGGCGGTGGCCGAGCGGCTGGCGCACTATCGGGTAGAGAATATCGTGCTGGATACGGTGATGCTGGCGAAAAGCGGCGATCCGCTCCTGACGCCCTCGGCGGTCGCGACCCTGCGCACCCGACTGCTGCCGCAGGTTTCACTGATTACGCCTAACCTGCCGGAGGCGGCGGCGCTGCTTGATGCCGACCATGCTCGCAACGAGCAGGATATGCATGAGCAGGGGCGGGCACTGCTGGCCCTCGGCTGTGAAGCGGTGCTGATGAAGGGGGGCCATCTGACCGACGGCGAAAGCCCGGACTGGCTCTTTACCCGCGAGGGAGCCACGCGCTTTAGTGCTCCACGTATTGCCACCAAAAACACCCACGGCACTGGCTGCACGCTCTCGGCGGCGCTGGCGGCGCTGCGCCCACGCCATACTAACTGGGCCGATACCGTAGCCGAAGCCAAAGGCTGGTTAACCCAGGCGCTGAGCCAGGCGGACTCGCTGGAGGTGGGGCAGGGCATCGGCCCGGTGCACCATTTCCACGCCTGGTGGTAAAAGCAAACACATAAATAACCCTTCCGGCTTACGGAAGGGGATTTAATATTTACTGTAATTAACTATTCTCAGATATTCTCTCAGATATTGTCGCAGGTTCCTGGAAGCATTAACGCGTGATAATGGAGCTGAAGATATGAAACTGCACGCTTTGCTATTGCCGCTGGTCTCTTGCATGCTGAGCGCCTGTGCAAGTGAGGGACCGTCCCCCTATACGGGACATATTGGCACCAGGCATTATGAAAACTTTATCTGTTTAACCTCCCCGGAAGATGGAGAGATAGAGGCGTACAACCTCACCTCATCGAAGGATAACTTCAAGTCTACCTATTCCCCGGTAGGTGAGGAGCCGATTCTTGTGCATGCCCCAGGCGTCTGTTTTTTAGCGCGCTTTGATAAGAGCTATATCTACTCATTTAATTATCAAGTAGAAGGTGACTGGTATCATTTTCGCTTTTTTAGCGATCAAAATGGCAGGATAACCATTTTAAAAGCGTCCTGATAATAGCGCGGTGAGTAACTGCCAGCTGAGTAATAAATTTCAGTCGTACATAAGTACCATAATTCCCTTTGTGCTGGAAAAATCCGCCGCCCGGTACCAGGCTTACTCTGCCTGCGAACTCAGGGCAGGACTAACCACGTTCGCCTGCGGGCGAACCTTACGGGAGCCTCATCATGACTGATATTTCACAGCTGCTTGGCAAAGATGCCGACAGCCTGTTGCAGCATCGTTGTATGACCATTCCAGCCGACCAGCTCTACCTGCCAGGACACGACTATGTCGACCGCGTGATGGTCGATAATAACCGTCCCCCGGCCGTCCTCCGCAATATGCAAACGCTCTACAACACCGGCCGTCTGGCAGGAACCGGCTATCTGTCAATTCTGCCGGTTGACCAGGGCGTAGAGCACTCGGCGGGCGCGTCGTTCGCCGCCAACCCGCACTATTTCGATCCAAAAAACATCGTTGAGCTGGCGATTGAAGCGGGCTGTAACTGCGTCGCCTCTACCTATGGTGTACTGGCCTCAGTATCGCGCCGCTATGCGCACCGTATTCCGTTTCTGGTGAAGCTCAACCATAACGAAACCTTGAGCTATCCCAACACCTTTGACCAGACGCTCTACGCCAGCGTAGAGCAGGCGTTCAATATGGGGGCGGTTGCCGTGGGCGCAACCATCTACTTTGGCTCTGAGCAGTCGCGCCGTCAGATAGAAGAGATCTCCAGCGCCTTTGAGCGCGCCCACGAGCTGGGACTGGTGACCGTACTATGGGCCTATCTGCGCAACGCCGATTTCAAAAAGGATGGCGTGGACTATCACGTCTCTGCCGACCTCACCGGGCAGGCCAACCACCTGGCGGCCACCATCGGGGCCGATATCGTTAAACAGAAGATGGCGGAGAATAACGGCGGCTATAACGCGGTGAAATATGGCTATACCGACGAGCGTGTCTACAGCAAGCTCACCACCGATAACCCTATCGACCTGGTGCGCTATCAGCTGGCAAACTGCTACATGGGCCGCGCGGGACTGATTAATTCCGGCGGTGCATCAGGGGGAGAAGCCGACCTGACCGAGGCGGTGCGTACGGCTGTCATTAACAAACGCGCGGGCGGGATGGGGCTGATCCTGGGCCGAAAAGCGTTTAAGAAAACGATGGCCGACGGTGTGAAGCTGATTAACGCCGTGCAGGATGTCTACCTGGATAATAAAGTGACCATTGCCTAATTAGTTACAACATACTCTGGATGGGTGTGTAGGCTCGGTAAGATACTGCAACGCCGGGCGGCACTGCGTTTGCCCGGCCTACAGTGAGCGCGGTGCAGTTCGTAGGCCCGGTAAGCGCAGCGCCACCGGGCGTTACTGTGCAAAAGCTATACTGCCGGGCGGCGCTAACGCTGGCCCGGCCTACAGAACAAAACACCTTTTCATTTTAGGGTTAACGCCCTCCCGATCTGCATCACATTTCCCCTCTCTTTTGTGAAAAGTGTCACTCAGCCCTGTGCTATTGCCCAAAAATCACCCGTTGCTTAGCGGAAATTGTCTGAGGCATCGGCTAAAAAATCTGCATACATTTACATCTGAAACAGCTTTTCAAAATGAAGAAGGCACCCTGACACAAGGATCCGTAATGAAAATTGAATCTGTAAACGTCACCGTTTTTCAGTATCCCACCCGTCGTGTTTCCGATAGCGCTGGCCACTCCCATCCGGGCCCGGAGAGCATGGCAAAGATGGCGATGCTGACCATCACCGCTGATGATGGCAGCCAGGGATTCTCTTTTGCGCCGTCGGAAGTGGTGCGGCCCTTTGTCGTGAACACCTTCTTTCGTAAGGTGATGGTGGGCCAGGATCCGTTCAACCGCGAGCGCATCTGGCAGGATCTGGTCCACTGGCAGCGCGGCAGCGCCCATCAGCTCACCGAGCGGGCGCTCTCCTTTGTTGAACAGGCCCTATGGGATCTGATTGGCCGCAAGCTCAACGTCCCGGTCTATAAGCTGCTCGGCGGCTTCCGTGACAAGGTTCCGGCCTACGGCAGTACCATGTGCGGGGACGATCTGCCGGGCGGGCTCTCCACCCCGGATGAGTACGCTGCCTTTGCCGAAACCCTGGTCGCCCGCGGCTATAAGGCGATTAAGCTCCACACCTGGATGCCGCCGGTGTCGTTTGCACCTAACCCAAAAATGGACGTGAAAGCCTGTGCCGCGGTGCGCGAAGCCGTCGGGCCGGATATCGACCTGATGATCGATGGCTACCACTGGTATAGCCGTACCGAGGCGCTCTATATCGGCAAGGAGCTGGAGAAACTCAACTTTGCCTGGTTTGAAGAGCCGATGGAGGAGGAGAGCATGTCCTCCTACGCCTGGCTGGCAGAGAACCTCTCTATTCCCATTATCGGGCCGGAGAGCCTCGGCGGTAAGCACCACAGCCGCGCCGACTGGGTAAAAGCCGGAGCCTGCGACATTCTGCGCGCCGGATCCAACGGCGTAGGCGGTATTTCACCCACGCTAAAAGTCGCCAGCCTCGCGGAAGCCTTCGGTATGGATTGCGAAGTGCACGGCAACGGCGCGGCCAGCCTGGCGGTGGTCGGAGCGATCCGCAACTGCCGCTGGTACGAGCGCGGCCTGCTGCACCCGTTCCTTGACTATGACGAACCCGCAGCCTACCTCAACAGCATTGTTGATCCGATGGATGACGAGGGCTTTGTCCACCTGCCACAGCGCCCCGGCCTCGGCGAAGATATCAATTTTGCCTATATCGAAGCCAATACTGTCAGTCACGACTAATAAAAAAAGCCAACGCCCGGTGACGCTGCGCTAACCGGGCCTACGTCTTACCCTACAAACGGTATACAGAGATGAAAAAAAACGCGTTGAGGGCTAGCCTGCTGGCGCTCTCGCTGATGATGGGGAGTGGGGCAACGCTGGCGGCCACGCCGCCGGATCAGCTCATCATCGGCATGAACATGAATAATCTGCTGAGCCTCGATCCGGCGGCGATGACCGGTAACGAAGTGGTCGGCATCGTCGTCAATCTCTACGACTCGCTGGTGGAGCTGGATCCTGACCAGCTCACCAACGTCCGCCCGGCGCTGGCCGAATCCTGGGCTATCAGCCCGGATGGCAAAACCCTGACCTTCCACCTGCGCAAGGACGTGAAGTTTCACTCCGGCAATCCGCTGACCGCCCAGGACGTGGTGTGGTCGATGCGCCGCCTGCTGCACCTTAACCTCGCTCAGGCTTCGGTGTGGAAATCCTACGGCTTTAGCAAAAAGAACATTGACGATCAGGTTAGCGCGCCGGATGACTATACCGTGCAGATTGTCCTGCCAAAGGCCAACGATCCGCAGCTGGTGATCTACTCCCTCGGCGCGCTAGGCAACCTTGGGGTGCTCGACAGCAAAACGGTGCAGGGCCACGAGGTGAATAATGACTGGGGCAACCGTTGGCTGACCACTAACGAAGCGGGTTCTGGCCCCTTTATGCTGGAGACCTGGCAGGCAAAAGACGTGTTGCGCATGAAGCGTAACCCGGACTACTGGCGGGAAGAGCCGAAGATGAGCCGCATCGTGCTGCGCCATTTCCAGGAGTCGCAGACCCTGCGTCTGATGATTGCCAAGGGCGATCTCGATATCGCCAACAGCATGGCGGTATCAGACATCAACGCCCTGCGTAAGGATCCCGACGTCACCGTGGAGGCGGTGCAGCGCGGGACGGTCTACTACGTGGCGATGAGCATGAAGGAGCCGCACTTTGCTAATCCGAAGGTGCGCGAGGCGGTGCGCTACCTCATCGACTATCAGGGGATCAACAAGGCGCTGATGCCGGGCTACGGCGTGCTGCACCAGCGGCCCATCAAGGCTGGAATGCCGTCGACGCTGCCGGACCCCGGCTACCGGCTGGACATTGCGAAAGCGAAAAAGCTGCTGGCCGAGGCGGGCTACCCGAACGGCTTTGATACCACCCTGCGGGTGCTGGCGGATCAGCCATTCCTTAATATCGCCATTGCCGTGCAGTCCACCCTGATGCAGGCGGGCATTAACGCCAAAATTATCACCGGCACCGGGAACCAGATCTACGGCGCGATGCGCGAGCGTAAGTTTGACATCCTGGTTGGGCGCGGCGGCAGCGGGGTGGAGCCGCATCCGCACTCCAGCCTGCGCGCGCTGGTCTATAACCCGGACAACAGCGACGAGGCGCGGCTGACCAACTTCCAGGGCTGGCGCACCGGTTTTTACGATAAGCCGCTTAACGAGATGATCGATAAAGCGCTGCTGGAGCGCGATCCGCAGAAGCAGATTGCCGACTATCAGCAGATCCAGACCCGCTACGACCAGCTGATCCCCGCCCTGGTGCCGCTCTCCCAGATGGTGGACTCGGTGGTGGTGCGTAACGAGGTGAAGAACTTCCAGTCTCACCCCTCCGCCACGACTTTCCTGCGTGAGGTTTACAAAGAGCCGATCCATACCGGAGGAACCAAAGGATGAGTGTAGCAATCTTAGCGCCCGGCTCCCGAGCCCGGCGGTTCTCAACCCGGCTCGGTCAGGTGCTGGTGACCCTGTTCGGCCTGCTGCTGCTGACCTTTTTTATTGGCCGGGTGATGCCGGTGGATCCGGTGCTGGCGATCGTCGGCCCGGACGCCGACCAGAGCACCTATCAGCAGGTTTACCAACAGCTGGGGTTCGATAAATCTCTGCTGACCCAGTTTGGTATCTACTTTAACAACCTGCTGCACGGCGATCTCGGTAACGCGCTGCTGACGGGTAAACCGGTAACGGATGATATTCTGCGCGTCTTCCCGGCGACGCTGGAGCTGGCAACGATGGCGATTATCGTCGGCGCGGGCCTCGGCATTCCGCTTGGCGTGCTGGCCGCGGCGCGGCGCAACTCGTTTTCCGACTACGTGGTGCGCATTATCAGCCTGGCGGGCTACTCCACACCTATCTTCTGGGTGGGGATGATGGGTCTACTGCTCTTTTATGCCTGGCTGGGCTGGGTCGGCGGGGCTGGACGGCTGGATATGGGTCTTGAGGGGCTGGTTCCGCGCCGCACCGGGCTGTTTACCATTGATGCGCTGCTGGCGGGAAACGCACAGGTGTTCTGGAACGCCATCAACCACCTGGTGCTGCCCGCGTCGCTGCTCGGCTTCCACTCCCTGGCCTACATCAGCCGGATGACCCGCAGCTTTATGCTGGCCCAGCTCTCCCAGGAGTTCATCATCACCGCCCGCGTTAAAGGCTTAACCGAGCGGCAGGTGATCTGGAACCACGCGTTTCGCAACATCCTCGTGCAGCTTCTGACGGTGGTGGCGCTGGCCTACGGCTCGTTGCTGGAGGGCGCGGTGCTGATCGAAACCGTCTTCTCCTGGCCGGGCTTTGGATCCTACCTCACCGGCAGCCTGCTGCTGGGGGATATGAATGCGGTTATGGGCTGCGTGCTGCTGGTGGGGGTGATCTTCGTGATGCTCAATCTGCTCTCCGACATGCTCTACCAACTCTTTGACCCGAGGACGAAATCATGACGGTCTCTCTGGATACGCCCGTAACCGGCGGCGGAAATGAAAGCCGCCTGCGCCTGAAGCGCGCCCTGGCCCGCACCGGCGGGTTTATTGGCAAGATGGCCCGCAACCCGCTGACCGCCATCGGCGGCGGGATTATTTTCCTGCTGCTGGTAGTGGCGGCCTTTGCGCCGTGGATCGCGCCCTATAACCCGCTGGTGCAGGATCTCAACGCCGCGCTGCAATCTCCAAACGCCCAGCACTGGTTTGGCACCGACGAGTTTGGTCGGGACATCTTCAGCCGCCTGGTCTATGGAGCGCGCATTACGCTCTACATCGTGCTGCTGGTGTCGGTCACCGTCGGTCCGCTGGGCCTGCTGCTGGGGCTGAGCGCGGGCTATTTTGGTGGCAAGGTTGATATGGTGCTAATGCGCGTCACCGATATCTTTATCTCCTTCCCAAGCCTGGTGCTGGCTCTGGCGTTCGTGGCCGCCCTCGGCCCTGGCCTTGAGCACGTGGTGATTGCCATTACCCTGACCGCCTGGCCGCCGATTGCGCGACTGGCGCGGGCCGAAACCCTCTCCCTGCGCCAGGCCGACTTTATCTCGGCGGTGCGCTTGCAGGGGGCCTCGCCGGTGCGCGTCCTGTGGCGTCACATCGTGCCGCTCTGCCTGCCGTCGGTGATCATCCGCATCACTATGAACATGGCGGGGATTATCCTGACCGCCGCCGGGCTGGGCTTCCTCGGCCTTGGCGCCCAGCCGCCGGAGCCGGAGTGGGGGGCAATGATCTCCAGCGGCCGCACCTACATGATGGAGTGCTGGTGGGTAGTGACTATTCCGGGGCTGGCGATCCTGATCAACAGCCTGGCGTTCAACTTCTTAGGAGATGGCCTACGTGACATCCTCGATCCTCGCAGCGAATAACGCACCCCTGCTCGACGTGCGCGATCTCCACGTCGACTTTATCAACGGACGCGCGGTTACTAACGCAGTGCGCGGCGTCTCCTTTCAGCTGGGCCGGGAGAAGCTGGCTATCGTCGGCGAGTCCGGCTCCGGCAAATCCACGGTCGGGCGGGCGTTAATGCGTCTGCATCCGGCCAAGGCCCGCATTACCGCCGAACGGATGCACTTCGGCGATGTCGACCTGCGTACTGCCAGCGAGGCGCAGATGCGTACCGTGCGCGGGAAGCGCATCTCCATGATCATGCAGGACCCGAAATACTCCCTTAACCCGGTGGTCTGCGTCGGGGAACAGATCGCCGAGGCCTGGCTGACTCACCATCCGGGGCGTAAGGCCGAGGCGAAGGCCAAAGTGCTGGAGATGCTCGACGTGGTGCGTATCCGTCAGCCCGAGCGCGTCTATAACCTCTATCCGCATGAGATCTCCGGCGGGCAGGGGCAGCGCATCATGATCGCTATGATGCTGATCACCGATCCCGAGCTGGTGATCGCCGACGAGCCCACTTCTGCGCTGGATGTCTCGGTGCGTTTACAGGTGCTGGGGCTGCTGGACGATCTGGTCCAGTCCCGCGGGCTCGGGCTGATCTTTATCAGTCACGATATCAACCTGGTGCGTAGCTTCTGCGACCGGGTGCTGGTGATGTACGCCGGGCGGATAGTGGAGTCGATTGCCGCCTGCGATCTGCACAATGCACGGCACCCCTATACTCAGGGGCTGATCAGCGCCCTGCCGGAGATCCACCATCGTCGTCCCGTGCTGCCGGTACTGCAGCGCCAGGCCAGCTGGCTGAGCGAGTGAGGAGCCCACTATGATCGATGTGAAGAACCTGAACCTGGCCTTTAGCGAAGGGGAGAAGCGTAACCAGGTCCTGTATGACGTCAGCTTTAACGTGCAGCCTGGGGAGATTTACGGCCTGGTGGGGGAGTCCGGCTCGGGTAAAACCACGGTGCTGAAGTGCCTGGCGGGGCTGTTTACCCACTGGGATGGCGAGCTGGCCATTAACGGCCAGCCGCTGGAGCACCGACTTAATCCGCAGCGCTGTCGACTGGTGCAGATGGTGTTTCAGGATCCCTACGGCTCGCTGCATCCGCGGCATACTATCGGCGATATTCTGGAGGAGCCGCTGCATATTCACGGTATCGGCGAGCGGGATCGGCGGGTAAACCGCCTGCTGGATCGGGTCGGGCTGAACCGCGCCTTTCGCGATCGCTTCCCGCACCAGCTCTCCGGCGGTCAGCGCCAGCGCGTGGCTATCGCCCGGGCGCTGATCCTTGAGCCGCAGGTGCTGCTGCTGGATGAGCCGACCTCGGCGCTGGACGTGTCGGTGCAGGCGGAGATCCTCAACCTGCTGGCGGAGCTGCATCAGGAGTCGAAGCTGACCTATCTGATGGTGACCCACGATCTTGGCGTCATCGCCCACCTGTGCCAGAAGATTGCCGTGATGCAATACGGCAAGATCCTTGAGACGCTGACGGTAGACGATCTGGTGAGCGGTCAGGCAAAAACCGACTATACGCGGATGCTGGTCAATGCCAGCCAGCAGTACAGCCGGGAGATGGCGCGGGCGGTGGCGGCCTATTAGCCGCTGGGTTTTTACGCCGGGTGGCGCTGCGCTTACCCGGCCTACGAAAAACTAACGCAACAACGGACAGTCCGGTGGCAACCGGCACTGCAACGCGCCGGGCATGATCTCCATCCGGAAATGCTGCCCGCTCAGCGGCTCGCCGTCGAGGTTAAAGGTGATCTCATGGGGAGAGGTCACCTCAAACCAGGCCGATTCGCCATCCACGATGTTCGGGCTGTCTTCCGGGCGGGTGAGGGTGGTAAAGAGCGCGGGCAGAAGCTCGTCCCCGGTAAAAATGCGGATCTGCAGCAGGCCGTCGTTGATCAGCGCGCTCGGGCAGAGCTGCTGTCCGCCGCCTGCCTGACGCCCATTGCCAATGCCGATCACCAGCGCGTCGCCCTGCCAGGAAAAGTTTTCACCACGGATCTCAACGCTGTCGGCTTTCAACGTGTCCATGCGCATCAGGCCGTGAATGACATAGGATACGCCACCCAGCGCAGCCTTCAGCCGCTCCGGCGTTTCGGTAGTGATGCGCGTGCCGAACCCGCCGGTGGCCATATTAATAAACCCGGTCTCGCCATTGACCCTGGCGATATCTATCGGCACGGCCTTGCCGACAATCGCCAGCTGCAGCGCCTTATCCAGCGTCTCTGGTATCCCTACGCTGGTGGCAAAATCATTGGCGGTACCGAGAGGGATAATCCCAAGCGCCGGCGCATTCGCTCCCGCCACGTTGACCAGCGCCGTGGCCACTTCATTGATCGTGCCATCGCCGCCGCCAGCGATGACAGTAGCAACCCCAAGCTCTACGGCTTCCGCAACGTAGCGGGCCGCGTCACCTTTTTCCCATGTGACCCTG
Source organism: Escherichia sp. ESNIH1 (assembly GCA_002918705.1). Taxonomy (GTDB): domain Bacteria; phylum Pseudomonadota; class Gammaproteobacteria; order Enterobacterales; family Enterobacteriaceae; genus Pseudescherichia. The sequence continues at coordinate 389,021 of PQKR01000002.1, forward strand.
ACGTGCAGCTCAATACCTTCGTTACGCAGCAGGGTAACTGCCTCGCGTAGGGTGTCATCGCCTGCACTTTTGCCATTCAGAATAAGTAAACTCGACGGATCGCTAGTCATCCTAAAACCCTGAAAAAGAGAGAATGGAGAGAGTGTATCTTAGCTGGAACGAGAGCGTGTAAGAAGAGGCCGAAAGGCACAAAAAAATAGGCCTGCGTAAGGGAGATTACACAGGCCAAGGAGGTGGTTCCTGGTAGAGCTAGCATTTATGGGTTATGTTTTTCAGCGCAGGAATAATAACCTTATCAAGCGAAACGGTATGTGATCCGATTCTAAGATCCCTATCAATTGAAAAAATAACCCAAATGAACTACTCGGCCGCTAAGCAGCGTGCGGATTGCGGGTCGTCTGGCCGTTGAAATTGCGCATCAGCAGACCGTACTCCAGCTGCATATCCGAAGGCACCGGCAGCCAGACGGTATAGCCGTCGCCCGGCGCAACCGGCATCGCTTCGCCTTTGGCATTCTCCATATGCTCCAGGGTGAAGTTGACGTTGCCGTGCGGGGTCATCAGCTCCATGCTGTCGCCCACGGAGAACTTATTTTTCACCTTCACCGCCGCCAGCGCGCCGTTGCGCTCGCCGGTAAACTCGCCAACAAACTGCTGGCGATCGGAGATCGAGTAGCCCTGCTCGTAGTTTTGGTAGTCGTCATGGGTATGACGGCGCAGGAATCCTTCGGTATAGCCCCGGTGTGCCAGCCCCTCAAGGGTCTCCATCAGGCTGGTGTCGAACGGTTTACCGGCGGCGGCGTCGTCAATGGCCTTGCGGTAAACCTGCGCGGTACGGGCGCAGTAGTAGAATGACTTGGTGCGGCCCTCGATCTTCAGCGAGTGCACGCCCATCTGCGTCAGGCGCTCAACGTGGGCGATGGCGCGCAGATCTTTCGAGTTCATGATGTAGGTGCCGTGCTCATCTTCGAACGCGGTCATGTACTCGCCAGGACGCTGGGCCTCTTCGATCATAAACACCTTGTCGGTCGGCGCGCCAATTCCCAGCGTCGGCTCGACGTTTTTCACCGGGATCGGCTCGTGGACGTGGACGATATTACCCACGGCGTCCTCTTTCCCTTCCTGGACGTTGTACTCCCAGCGGCAGGCGTTGGTGCAGGTGCCCTGGTTCGGATCGCGCTTGTTAATGTAGCCGGAGAGCAGGCAGCGGCCGGAATAGGCCATGCACAGCGCGCCGTGAACGAAGATCTCAAGCTCCATCTCCGGCACCTGCTGGCGGATCTCGGCGATCTCATCCAGCGACAGCTCGCGGGAGAGGATCACCCGGGTCAGGCCCATCTGCTGCCAGAACTTCACCGTCGCCCAGTTGACGGCGTTAGCCTGCACCGAAAGGTGAATGTCTATCTCAGGGAAGTGCTCGCGCACCAGCATGATTAAACCGGGATCGGACATGATCAGCGCATCCGGCCCCATCGCCACCACCGGCGCTAAATCGCGGATAAAGGTCTTCAGCTTGGCGTTGTGCGGCGCAATATTCACCACCACGTAAAACTTTTTACCGAGCGCATGGGCTTCGTTGATCCCCAGCTGGAGATTCTCGTGGTTGAATTCGTTATTGCGCACGCGCAGGGAGTAGCGGGGCTGGCCCGCGTAGACGGCATCCGCGCCATAGGCGAAGGCGTAACGCATATTTTTCAGCGTTCCCGCCGGGGAGAGGAGTTCCGGTTTAAACATGATGTTCTCGTTCTGATGACAGGTCAGATCCGCCGCAGCGTAGTGGGCGGGCAGGGGGTAATCCCCTGTTTTAAGGGCGGGAATTATAGCGTTGCGGGGGAGTCAGGTAAAGCGCCGTCATCCGTAGGCCCGGCAAGCGGCGCGCCGCCGGGCGTAAATATCAGGCTATTCTGCCCGCATCTGCCTCCCAGCGGTAGCCGACGCCGTACACCGCGCGGATAAAGGACTGCTCCTCATCCAGCGCCTCCAGCTTGCGGCGCAGGTTCTTGATGTGGCTATCGATGGTGCGGTCGGTGACGACCCGGTAATCATCATAGAGATGATTCAGCAGCTGCTCGCGGGAGAAGACTTTTCCCGGCTCGCCGGAGAGGGTCTTCAGCAGGCGAAACTCGGCGGGGGTGAGATCCAGCGCCTTGCTGTGCCAGCTGGCCTGGAAACGTCCTTCGTCGATCACCAGCGGGCTGACCGCGTCCAGCTCTTTCAGCTCGCGCTGGGGCTTGCAGCGACGCAGAATGGTTTTTACCCGCGCCACCACCTCCCGCGGGCTATAGGGCTTGCAGATATAGTCATCGGCACCAATCTCCAGCCCCAGCAGGCGGTCGATCTCTTCGATGCGGGCGGTGACCATCACAATCGGCAGATCGGAAAAGCGGCGGATCTCCCGGCACAGGGTCAGACCGTCGGTACCGGGGAGCATCAGATCCAGCAGCATCAGATCCGGCGGCGTCTGGCGCACGTAGGGCAGCACCTTATCACCGTGGCTAATCAGCGTCGGGGCGTAGCCTGCCGCCCGCAGGTAGTCCACCAGCAGCTGTCCCAGCTTTGGCTCATCTTCCACGATTAAAATGCGCGGGGTGTTTTCGTCAATCGGTAACTCAGTCATACATCTCTCGGTAAATCGCGTTCCAGCGGTAGTTCAACTGTAATGCTAACCCCGCCAAAAGGCGAATGGGCTGCGGCAATGGTCCCGCCGTGAGCTTCAACAATGTTCACGCAGATAGGCAGCCCCAGTCCAGAGCCGCCGCTGGCGCGGTTGCGCGAGCCTTCGGTGCGATAGAAGCGCTCAAACAGGCGGCTTAGCTGTTGGTCACTGACGCCGGGACCGCTGTCGGCGAAGGTCATCGCCAGGGTATCAGTCTTCACGCTGGCGCTGATCACCAGCTGGCCTCCGGCGTCGGTATAGCGCAGGCTGTTCTCCAGCAGATTATTAAACAGCTGCATCAGGCGGTCGCGATCGCCAAATACGATGGCGCTCTCCGGCAGCGAGACGCTAAGGGTCAATCCCCGGCTGGCAAAACGCTCCCGGAATACGCCGGCGGCAATCTCCAGCAGGGTTATGACATCCATAGGGGCTTTCTGGTAGGCCAGCGCCCCCTCGTCGGACATCGAGAGCTGATGCAGATCGTCAACCAGCTTGGTCAGCGTGCCCACCTCGGCCTGTAAGGAGGCCACCGACTCGGGAGTGAACTGGCGCACGCCGTCCTGAATTGCCTCCAGCTCGCCGCGCAATACCGCCAGCGGGGTACGCAGCTCGTGGGAGATATCGGCCATAAAGTCGCGGCGCATCTGCTGGTTCTTCTCCAGGGTGCTGGCGAGCTGGTTAAAGTCCTGCGCCAGCTTGCCCAGCTCATCCGGGCTGGATGTCGCCACGCGGGTGGTAAAGTCCCCGGCTGCCAGCCGGTGCGTCCCCTCTACCAGTCGTTTCACCGGGGCGAGCAGGCCGCGCGCCAGCGGGAAGGTCGCCAGCGCCGCCAGCAGCGTGGCGAGGCCGACAATCAGCCAGCTGGTGCGCCGCTGCTGACGATCGAAGTTGATGTCGGTGTTGCGGGTCAGACGCTCTACCGGGGAGGCGATCACTGCGCCCACTTCCGCCCCGTTGACCATTATCGCCCGCCGGGTTCCCTCTTTTGGGATCGGCGAGCGCGGGCCAACCAGCACGTCACCACGCTGATCGGTCACCCAGAACTGCGTGCGCCAGCCGTGAGGGGGCATGCCAGGGCCGGGCCGATCGTCGTTGCCGTCATGCTCAAAGGAGCGCAGGATCTGAAAGACAAAGCGGTCATTATTGCGCAGGAAACGCCAGTTGCCGTGCAGCGCATACTGCTCCCCCAGCGCATCGCCAAGCATCTGCAGCCGCTGCTCGTTGCCATGCTTGATGTAGTCGATAAAGCCGCGCTCAAAGCTGACCCGCACCGCCCAGTGCATGGTGATCAGCAGCGCAATACAGGTGGCGAAAATCGCCAGAAAGAGCTTGCCGGTAATACCGGGTCGCCAGAATTTCATCGGTGGCTCCTTTTGCGCCGGGCAATCACGGTATTGGTGCTGGCCTCATTCGGCACGCGGGCAAAGACCAGCGCGGGCAGGGCGATAATCACCGCCATGCACAGATAGGTGGAAAAGAAAACGTGGTGTACCAGAGTACTGTCGGTCGCCAGATGTTGCTGACCAAACAGGCCGAGCAGCAGCCCGGCGACGGTAACGCCGACGCTCATTGAGAGCTGCATGACCATCGACAGCAGGCTGTTGCCGCTGCTGGCCTGCGCATCCGGAAGATCCTTTAGCGTCAGGGTGTTCATGGTCGAGAAGCGCATCGAGTTGATCATCCCCTGCACAAACAGCACCACTGGCAGCAGGTAGTAGAGGCCCGCCAGCGCCGTTGCCATAAACAGCAGGCTCACCAGCGCCAGCCCCAGGGTGCTGGCCACCAGTACCCGACGGTAGCCGAAGCGGTTAACGATCTGCACTACGATGCGCTTCATGCCCATGCTGCCCAGCACCATCGGGATCATCATCAGCCCGGCGTGGAACGGCGAGAAACCGAGGCCGATCTGGAGAAAAACCGGGGTGATAAAGGGCAGCATCCCGCTGCCGATGCGTCCGGCAAAGCTGCCGGCCAGGCCCAGCGAGAAGGAGCGGGTACTAAACAGGCCGAGGGGAAAGAGCGCCGCCTCGTTGCGTCTGGCGTGCCACAGGTAGACGCCCAGCGCGAGCCCGCCTGCAACCACCAGCGCCACGAGGGTTAACGTCGAGATGCCTAACCCCTTCTGGCCGTCGAGAGCGAGGGTCAAGGCCGCCATGCCAAAGGCCAGCAGCAGGAAGCCAGGCATATCGAAGCGGCGGGTTTGCAGGGTGTAGTTGGGCATCAGCCAGAGGGTAGCCATCGCCCCAACGATACCCACCGGCAGGTTAATCAAAAAGATCCAGTGCCAGGAGGCGTACTCCACCAGAATACCTCCCAGCGCCGGGCCAAGCAGGGGGCCAATCTGCCCCGGCAGGGTGACGAAGGTCATCGCCGCCATGTACTGCGACCGGGGAACGATCTTCATCACCGTCAGCCTGCCCACCGGCACCATCATCGCGCCGCCGACGCCCTGCAGCACGCGGGACATCACCAGCCCATCGAGGGTGCTGGCCTGGGCGCAGAACAACGATCCCAGGGTAAAGAGCACAATCGCGCTGAAGAAGACGTTGCGCACCCCGACCTTATCCGCCAGCCAGCCGCTGGCGGGCAGCATTACCGCCACCGTGAGTACGTAGGCCACCACCACCATATGCATATGCAGCGGGCTTTCGCCGAGGCTCTGCGCCATTGAGGGCAGGGCGGTATTGACGATGGTGGTATCCAGCGCCTGCATAAAAAAGCCGAAGGCGACTATCCATAGCTGCCAGCGGACCTGGTTCGGTAGATCGGTCATCTCACCTGCCTGTTGAACGGTTAATCATTCAGTAGCGGCTGGCCTTTACCTTTACGGGCAAAACGCAGCCGCAGCCGGTCAAAGAAGAGGTAGACCACCGGCGTGGTGTAGAGCGTCAGTAGCTGGCTCATCACCAGGCCACCGACGATGGTGATCCCGAGCGGCTGGCGCAGCTCGGAGCCGTCGCCGGAGGTCAGCACCAGCGGCAGCGCGCCAAACAGCGCCGCCAGGGTGGTCATCATGATCGGCCTGAAGCGCAGCAGGCAGGCCTGGAAGATGGCCTCCTGCGGCGTCAGGTTGCCGGTGCGCTGCGCCTCCAGGGCGAAGTCGACCATCATGATGGCGTTCTTCTTGACGATACCTATCAATAACATAATTCCGATCAGGGCGATGAGGCTAAATGGGGCATTGAACAGCTCCAGCGCCAGCAGCGCCCCCACGCCCGCCGACGGCAGGGTAGAGAGAATGGTCAGCGGATGAACGTAGCTCTCATAGAGAATGCCGAGCACGATGTAGACCGTGGCGATGGCCGCGAGGATCAGGATCAGCTGGGAGCGCATGGTATCCTGGAAGACCTGCGCGGTCCCGGCAAAGCTGCCGCGTACGCTGGAGGGTACCCCCAACTGGGTCATCGTCCGGTCAATCGCCGCGCTGGCCTCGGAGAGCGAGACGCCGGTCGGCAGGTTAAAGGCGATGGTCGAGGCGGCAGAGAGCCCCTGATGGTTTACCGACAGCGGCGCGTTAGCGGGCTGCCATTTCGCGAAGTAAGAGAGGGGGATCGGCTTGCCCTCGCTGTTGATCACAAACATCTTGTCGAGGGCGCTGATGTCCTGGGTGTAGCGCGGATCGACCTCCATCACCACCTTGTACTGATTAAGCGCTTCGTAGATGGTCGAGATCTGCCGCTGGCCAAAGGCGTTATTCAGCAGGCCGTTAGCATCCTGTACGCTGATGCCTAGCCGGGACATCGTCTCGCGGTCATAGATCAGGTCCATCTCCGCGCCGTTATCCTGCTGGTCGGAGTTAACGTCCGCCAGCTGGGGCAGGGCCGAAAATGCCTTGCGGATCTTCGGCTCCCACTCCCGCAGGTCGCTGAGATTGTCCGACAGCAGGGCGTACTGGTAGCTGGCGTTCGACTGGCGTCCGCCGACGCGGATATCCTGTACCGCCATCAGGAACAGGTTAGCCCCCGGCTCTTTCGAAAGCGCGACGCGCAGGCGATCAATCACCTGCTGGGCCGTATCGCTGCGCTGGTCGCGGGATTTCAGGGTGATAAACATCATCCCGCTGTTGACCCGCGACCCGCCGGTAAAGCCGGTGACGTTATCCACCGCCGGATCGTCACGAATAATCTTCATAAAGTCCGCCAGCTTGCCGCGCATCGCCTGGAAGGAGATGCTCTGGTCGGCCTGAATGCCGCCCATCAGCACGCCGGTGTCCTGCTCCGGGAAGAAGGTTTTCGGGATGGCGATATAGAGCCAGACGTTGAGCGCAATGGTGCCAATCAGCACTACGCCTACCAGCCGGGTATGGTTTAGCACCCACTTCAGCGATTTAGCGTAGCCCTGCTGCAGGCCCAGCAGCAGGCGGCCAAAGCCCCGCACTTTGGTCTGCGCTTTCGGTTTGCCGCTCTTGAGCAGCCAGCCACACATCATCGGCGTCAGGGTCAGGGAGACCACCAGCGAGATGCCGATCGCCACCGACAGGGTGACGGCGAACTCCCGCAGCAGGCGGCCCGGCAGGCCGTCCATCAGCAGCAGCGGCAGGAAGACCGCCACCAGCGACAGGCTCATGGAGAGCACGGTAAAGCCCACCTCCCGCGAGCCCTGCAATGCCGCCTGGAGCGGTTTCATACCGGCCTCCAGATGGCGGGCGATATTCTCCAGCACCACGATGGCGTCATCCACCACGAAGCCGGTGGCGATGGTCAGGGCCATCAGGGAGAGGTTGTTAAGGCTAAAGCCGCACAGGTACATAGCCGCAAAGGTGCCGATCAGCGACACCGGCACCGCCACCGCCGGGATCAGCGTCGCCCGTCCCGAGCGCAGGAAGAGGAAGACCACCAGGATCACCAGCGCCACGGAGATGATCAGGCTGTGCTCGACCTCATCCAGCGAGGCGCGGATAGTGGGGGAGCGGTCCTGGGCGATCTGCAGATCGATGGCCGCCGGGATCGTCTCCTGCAGCTCCGGTAGCCGGGCGCGGATGCTGTCCACGGTCTGGATAATGTTGGCTTCCGGCAGCTTGCGGATCATCAGCAGGATCGCTGGCTTGGCGTTGGTCATCCCGGCGTTGCGCACGTCCTGCACCGAATCGGTGACGCTGGCGACGTCGCCAAGGCGCACCGCCGCCCCGTTGCTGTAGTGGACAATCAGCGGCTGGTAGGCCTCGGCGGTTTTGATCTCGTCGTTGGTCTGCAGCTGCCAGCGGTGGGTGCCATCCTCAATGGCGCCCTGCGGCCTGCGCACGTTGGCGTTATTAATCGCGCTGCGCACGTCGTCCAAAGAGACACCCTGGTTAAACAGCGCCTGGGGGTTGAGCGCCACCCGCACGGCGGGCAGGGAGCTGCCGCCGACGTCAACATCGCCCACGCCCTCTATTTGCGAGATGGTCTGCGCCAGCTGGGTCGAGGCGAAGTCGTACAGCTCTCCCTGGGAGTAGGTGTCCGAGGTCAGGGTCAGGATCATGATTGGCGCATCGGACGGGTTCGCTTTCCGGTAGGTCGGACGGCTCGGCATTCCGCTCGGCAGCAGGCTCTGTGCAGCGTTGATCGCCGCCTGCACGTCACGCGCCGCACCGTTGATATCGCGATCGAAATTGAACTCCAGAATGATGCGCGTGCTGCCCAGCGAGCTGGAGGAGGTCATCTCATTGACCCCGGCGATGCGCCCAAGAGATCGCTCCAGCGGCGTCGCCACCGAGGAAGCCATCGTCTCCGGCGAGGCCCCCGGCAGGGAGGCGCTCACCATGATCACCGGGTAATCCACCTGCGGCAGCGGGGCCACCGGCAGCAGACGGAAGCCGAGAATGCCGCACAGCGTGATCGCCAGCGAAATCAGGATGGTGGCGACCGGACGGTGAATAAACAGGGCAAAAAACTTCACTTACGCCTCCTCCCCTTCACGCTCTTCACGGCGGGGGAAGCGGTGGCGAACCCGCAGGGCCAGGCGGTCAAACAGCAGGTAGATCACCGGCGTGGTAAAGAGGGTCAGCACCTGGCTCACCAGCAGGCCGCCGACCATGCCAATCCCCAGCGGACGGCGCAGCTCGGCGCCCACCCCGGTGCTCAGCATCAGCGGCAGCGCACCCAGCAGCGCCGCGAGGGTGGTCATCAGGATCGGACGGAAGCGCAGCAGGCAGGCCTGGAAGATCGCCTCCCGCGGCGACATGCCCTGCTCCCGCTCGGCGGCGAGGGCAAAGTCGATCATCATGATGGCGTTCTTCTTAACGATGCCGATCAGCAGGATAATGCCGATAATGGCGATCACGTCCAGCTCGCTGCCCGCCAGCATCAGGGCCAGCAGCGCGCCCACCCCAGCGGTAGGCAGAGTAGAGAGGATGGTGATCGGGTGAATAAAGCTCTCGTAGAGCACGCCGAGCACGATATACATCGCCACCACCGCCGCGACGATCAGCCACACGGTGCTGCCCAGCGCGTCCTGGAATGCCAGCGAGCTGCCCTGGAACTGGGTAGTGATATCCCCCGGCAGGCTGAGATTTTTCTCGCTGTCCAGAATAGCCTGCACCGCATCCCCCAGCGCGTACCCGTCCTGAACGTTAAACGAGATGGTTGTAGACGGGAACTGGTCAAGATGGTTGATCGCCAGCGGCGTATAGCGCTCCTCCACCTTCGCAATGGCGCTGAGCGGTACCACGCCGCCGTCGCTGCTGGTCAGGCGAATGGAGTCCAGCGCCGCCAGACCCGGCGTTGCCGCCGTATTATGCTCCAGCACCACGCGGTACTGGTTGGCCTGGGTATAGATAGTGGAGATCAGCCGCTGACCGAAGGCGTTGTAGAGGGCGTTATCCACGTCGGCCATCGTAATACCCAGTCGGCTGGCGCTGTCCCGGTCAACGTTCACGTAGGCTGCCAGACCTTTATCCTGCCAGTCGCTGCTGACGTCGGCCAGCTGCGGCAGGGTCTGAAGCTGGTTCATCAGCTGTGGCACCCAGGTGCTCAGCGCCTCAAGGGTCGTGGCCTGGAGGGTAAACTGGTATTGAGTGCGGCTGACGGTGGTGTCGATGGTCAGATCCTGGGTCGGCTGGAGATAGAGCGCCACGCCCGGCACGTTTGCCACCGCCTGTTGCAGGCGGGCAATGACGGCCTGAACGCGATCGTCCCGGTCATCCAGCGGCTTAAGGTTGATTTGCAGCCGGGCGCTGTTCAGTGACGGGTTGGTGCCGTCGACGCCGACAAAGGCCGTCAGGCTCTCAACCGCCGGATCCTTCAGGACGATATCGCTCACCTGGCGCTGGCGCTCCGCCATGCTGGCAAACGACGCCGACTGCGGGGCCTGCAACGTACCCTGAATGATGCCGTTATCCTGCACCGGGAAGAAGCCTTTCGGGATGGTCACCCACAGCAGCACCGACAGCAGCAGGGCCCCCACCGCCACGCTGAGGGTCAGCCACGGATGGTTCAGCACCTTCGTCAGCCCTCTGCCATAGGCGGCGATCACCCGCTCGAAAAAGCGTTCCGAGGCGCGGGAGAAGCGGTTCTGCTTGCGCAGGGATTCATGGCTGAGCATGCGGGCGCACATCATGGGCGTCAGGGTCAGAGAGACCACGGCGGAGATCAAAATCGCCACCGCCAGGGTGACGGCAAACTCGCGGAACAGACGGCCCACGATATCGCCCATAAACAGCAGCGGGATCAACACCGCGATCAGCGAGAAGGTGAGGGAGATGATAGTAAAGCCAATTTCGCCCGCACCCTTCAGCGCCGCCGTCAGCGGCTTCTCGCCTTTTTCGATATAGCGGGAGATGTTCTCAATCACCACGATGGCGTCATCCACCACGAAGCCGGTAGCGATAGTCAGCGCCATCAGCGTCAGGTTGTTGATCGAGAAGTCGAGGAACACCATCACCGCAAAGGTGCCTACCAGCGACAGCGGCACCGCCACGGCAGGAATGATGGTGGCCGGGACGTTGCGCAGGAACAGGTAGATGATCATCACTACCAGGGCGATGGCCAGCATCAGTTCAAACTGGGTGTCGTGCACCGAGGCGCGAATGTTAGTAGTACGATCCGACAGGACCTTCACCGTGACTGACTTTGGCAGGCTCTCGGTGAGCTGGGGCAGCAGCGTGCGGATGCTGTCTGCGGTCGAGAGAATATTGGCCCCCGGCTGGCGCTGGACGTTCATCACAATCGCCTGCTGCTTGTTGGCCCACGCCCCCAGCCAGCTGTTCTCCGCCCCCTGCTCGATGGTCGCCACGTCGCCGAGGCGGATCGGTGCCCCGTTCTGGTAGACGATAATCAGGCGGCGATAATCTTCGGCAGACTGCATCTGATCGTTCGCGGAGAGGGTCACCGCCCGCGTCGGGCCATCGAGGCTACCCTTCGCCGAGTTAACGTTGTTATTGTTAATTGCAGTACGTATGGTTTCGCTGGTCAGCCCGAGTGCCGCAATGGCCTGGGCGTTTAGCTTCACCCGCACGGCTGGACGCTGGCCGCCGGAGAGGGTAACCAGCCCGACGCCGGAGACCTGGGAGATCTTCTGCGCGACACGGGTCTCGACCATATCCTCAACCTGGGTCATCGGCATCGCGGTCGAGGTCACCGCCAGCGACATGATCGGCGGATCCGCCGGGTTGACCTTGCTGTAGACCGGCGGGTTAGGCAGATCGGAGGGGAGCAGGTTAGTGGCGGCGTTAATTGCGGCCTGCACCTCCTGCTCGGCAACGTCCAGCCCCAGCGTCAGTTGAAACTGGAGCGTCACTACCGACGCGCCGCCGGAGCTTTGGGAGGACATCTGCTTGAGGCCAGACATCTGGCCGAACTGGCGCTCAAGCGGCGCGGTGACGGCGGAGGTCATCACGTCCGGGCTGGCACCGGGGTAGAGGGTCACCACCTGAATCGTGGGATAGTCCACCTCGGGCAGGGCGGAGACCGGCAGAAAACGGTAGCCGATGATCCCGGCCAGCAGGATCGCCACCATCAGCAGCGTGGTGGCAACCGGACGGAGAATAAACAGGCGGGACGGGCCGCCGGTAGCGCTGGGAGGTAACACCTGCATCAGGAACCGGCTCCCTGTGCGGCGCGCGTGCCGTGGGTTTTCGCCTGCGCGGCAGGAGCGGCGTCGGCGCTCTGGGCCGTTACCACCTCAACCTGCGCACCTTCGGTTAGGCGGTCGATGCCGTCAGTGACTACACGGTCGCCTGCCGACAGCCCGGCGCTGATCGCTACCTGCTGGCTGTTTTGAATGCCAGGCGTCACGGTGTGCTTGCTCACTTTGTTCTGCTCGTTCAGCACCCAGACAAAGTGGCCGTCGTTGCCCATCTGCAGCGCGGCGGTCGGGATCAGCACCGCGTTCTGCTCGGTAGAGACCAGCATCCGGGCGTTAACGAACTGGTTAGGGAAGAGGGCGTCATCCTGGTTGGCAAAACGGGCCTTCAGCTTGATGGTGCCGGTTGTGGTGTCGATCTGGTTGTCGAGGCTCAGCAGGGTGCCGTCGCTCAGCTTCTGCTTGTTGGTGCGGTCCCAGGCTTCAACGCTGAGAGTCTGTCCGGCCTTTTGCGCCTGCACCACCGTGGCGATATCGCTCTCCGGTAGGGTAAAGACCAGATCGATAGGGTGGGTCTGGGTAATGACCACGATGCCGGTGGTGTCGCCGCTGGAGATCTGGTTGCCGATGTCGACCTGCTTGAGGCCAACGCGGCCATCAATCGGGGCGGTAATGCGGCTCCAGTCCAGCTGCAGCTGGGCGCTTGCCACCGAGGCTTCATCTGCCTTGATGGTGCCCTGGGATTCGCTCACCAGCGCTTGCTGGGCATCCAGCTCCTGGCGGGAAACCAGGTTAGTTTTAACCAGCTGCTGATAGCGGGCCAGATCGCGCTGGGCGTTGGCCAGCGTGGCTCTGTCCTTCGCCAGCTGGCCCTGGGCCTGGGCGAGCGCCACTTTGAACTGGCTAGGGTCAATCTCCGCCAGCAGATCGCCCGCTTTGACCTGCTGACCCTCCTGGAAGTGGAGTGCCATTAGCTGGCCGTCAACGCGGCTGCGCACGGTCACGGTATTGGCGGCAGTGATGGTGCCAAGGCCGGTCAAATAGCGGGGGACTTCACCCTCCACGGCGGTAGCGGCCTGCACCGGGGCCAGCGGCATACCGCGACGACCGCCCGTAGCTCCGCGTCCCGCCTGCGGGGCATGTGCGCCTGCCGCGGTCTGGGTGCTGTTGTGGCTATACCAGTACCAAAGTGCGGCAATAGCAACAAGCGCCACGCCGATAACCATCGCCCAGCGGGCATTAACACGACCTTTCATTGTTATCCGTATCTCTTCCTGAAACATTTCACAGAATGATACTAGTTTAGTAATGCAACGCCGCAGAAAAATGGAGGAAATATGAAAGACCGTCTGGAATCGTCTGAATGGGAGGGGCGTTGCACTATGGTGGTATGAAATCGCCGGGTGGCGGCTACGCCTTACCCGGCCTACAGGCGCGGAGGCGGTTGTGAGATCCGTAGGCCCGGCAAGCGGCGCGCCGCCGGGCGTTGCATGATGGTGGCATGAAATTGCCGGGTGGCGGCTGCGCCTTACCCGGCCTACGGGCGCGGAGGCGGTTGTGGGATCCGTAGGCCCGGCAAGCGGAGCGCCGCCGGGCGTTGCATGATGGTGGCATGAAATTGCCGGGTGGCGGCTACGCCTTACCCGGCCTACAGGGCTGAATGCGCCGGGCGTTGCACTATGGTGGTATGAAATCGCCGGGTGGCGGCTGCGCCTTACCCGGCCTACAAAGTGCGGAGTGCGCTATGGATCTTTAAAACACCACCTGCGCCCAACGGGCGAGGCCCGCGGTGACCGAGCCAAAATCGTCGCCGCCGGCAATCGGAATACCGGGCAGGGCCTCGGCCAGCGCCTTTTTGATCAACGGGGAGCGGGCGCTGCCGCCGGTCAGGTAGATAATATCCGGCGTCTCATTGCTGCTCGCCAGCGCCAGCTGCACCTGCTCAAGGATGCGCGCCAGCGGCTGGTTGAGGGCGGTCTCCAGCCCCTCCTGAGTGATGGCGGTTGCCAGCTCGTCGCTGATAAACGGCAGGCGAGCCTCGGTTTGCAGGTTGTCGGAGAGGGCAATCTTGCTCTCTTCCGCGCTGCGCACCAGGCGGTAGCTCAGTCGTTGACGCCACACCTTCACCAGCCGAGCCACCTTATCCCCCTCCCGGGCGTCGCGCACCAGGTCGTTGAGCAGACGGCCGTTGGCGCTGCTGTAGAAGTCGCTCTGGGCCGGAACGTCATTGATCGCTACCGCGTTCCACCACGGCAGGATCGGCAGGGCGATGCCCTTTTCGGTCTGGCCGCCCATTCCCAGCAGCGGCATCAGGTGCTTAAAGGCCAGCGCAATATCGAGATCGTTACCGCCGACGCGGCAGCCGCTGTGGCCCAGCAGACTGCTGTCGCGATCCTGGCGCTGGTGCCACTGTGGACCCATCAGCAGCAGCGAACAGTCGGTGGTCCCGCCGCCGATATCCACTACCAGCACGCGCTTCTCCGCCTGCAATGTGGCTTCAAAATCCAGCCCGGCGGCGACCGGCTCGTACTGGAACACCACCTCATTAAAGCCTGCACGCCTGGCGGCACGCTCGAGGATCCCCTGCGCCTGGGCGTTAGCGTCATCGCCGCCCAGCCCCTGGAAGTTGATGGGGCGGCCAATTACCGCCCGATCGATGGCCTCCGGCAGCTGGCTCTCCGCCTGCTGGCGAATATGCAGCATCATGGCGCAGACCAGATCCTCAAACAGGGCGATCTGCTGCGGCTTCAGGCCGCTGGCCCCGAGGAAGGATTTCGGTGATTTAACGAAGTAGACCTCTTCCGGATCCTGGACGTACTGCTGCAGCGACTGAAGACCAAACTGCACGCTGCCCGGCAGCACCTCGATATCTTCCTCGCGGTTGAAGCTCACCGCCCGACGCAGCAGCGCCTGGGTTTCACCGCCGGTAGCCGGGACGTCATGGTGGCGGTAGAGCCACTCGCTGACCGCTTCCCGCGTCGGGGCGCAGAGCATTGACGGCAATAACGTGCTGCCGTTTTCCATTTTTAAGAGCTGCGGGATACCGTCGCGCATCACCGCAACGGAGCAGTTTGCCGTGCCGTAGTCAAAACCAATAAACATGAAAGTTCCCCATGCCGGTGAAGAAGGGGGGCGACTTTAGCCGAAAGGATTATGAAAGCAAAGCAAAAAAGTGGCGGGGCGCTTAAGCTGAAAAGAGAGTGAGAGGAGTAACCATGTATACACTGAGCTGGAAGCCGCCCTACGACTGGGCGTGGATGTTAGGTTTTTTACAGGCGCGTGCGGTAACCGGCGTGGAGGTGGTCAGCGAAGGCCGCTACGTACGCAGCTTTGCGCTGGGAGAGCATCGGGGGATCGTCACCGCTGAGCCGGATGAGGCTAACCATACGCTGCGGGTCACCCTTAGCGATGGGCTGATGCCTGTTGCCGATGCGTGTCTGGAACGGCTTGGGCGTCTGTTCGATCTTGCCTGCGATCCGCAGGAGATTGTGCAGGCCCTCGGTTCGCTGGGGGAGCAGAGGCCGGGCTTGCGGCTGCCGGGCTCGATGGATACCTTTGAGCAGGGCGTGCGGGCGATCCTTGGGCAACTGGTAAGCGTAGCGATGGCTGCAAAGCTGACCGGGAAGGTGGTGGCGAGTCTGGGCGAACCGCTGGCGGACGCGCCGGGCTTTATCTGCTTCCCGACGGCAGAGACGCTGGTCCGGGCCGATCCTGCAGCGTTAAAAGCGCTGGGGATGCCGCTTAAGCGCGCCGAGGCGCTGGTTAATCTGGCCCGCGCCACCCTTGAGGGCGAGTTCCCGCTGCAGCCGCCGACGGATATCGAGCAGGGAGTAAAATTATTGCAGCGTTTTCCCGGGATCGGGCGCTGGACGGCAAACTATCTGGCCATGCGCGGCTGGCAGGCGAAAGATGTCTTTTTAGCCGATGACTACGCCATCAAGCAGCGTTTTGCGGGCATGACCCCGGCGCAGATCCGCCGCTATGCCCAACGCTGGCAACCCTGGCGCGCCTATGCGCTGCTGCATCTCTGGTACACCCCGGACTGGCAGCCATCAGCTGACGATCGTCAGTTAATCGCAAAGTAGCTGGTGTTTAGCATCAGATCCAGCGGCTGGGCCTGGGAGATGGTATCCCCATAGATATAGTCAATGCCGATGCCGGAGAGGGTATCCATCATCATCGGCTGGTTGGTTGGCCCGGCGATGCTCTTCATCCCCAGGCGCTGGGCATGGCCCTGTACAATAGTGACCATCATCTCGTCCATCAGGTTACCGTGCACGTTAGTGACCAGCTCCGGCTCCAGCAGAACGTAGTCTGCCATCTGCGGCATAAGATGGTTGAAGATCTCCAGGTCGCGGCCAATATGGCTGATAATGAGTCGGCAGCCCGCCTGGCGAAGTTTAGCCAGGCCATCACCGATGCTGCTCTCTTCCCGCATCAGGGCATCGGCATGGATCACAAAGTGCAGCAGGCGGCCCGGCATGCCGCTTTGCGCCAGCTTCTCAATAATCTCGTTGATGACTGTCCGACTGCCCAGCCCGGCGCTGGAGAGCGGCAGCGCGACGCTGACCCCTTTGCGTATCACCCCGGCGGCGCTGTTGGTAAAGAACTCGTGGATCACCCGGCGATCGAGGGCGCGGATAAGCTCCGGCTCGGCGAGGCCTGAACGGAAGGCGCGCTCCTCCATCGCTTCCCCTTCGCTGGTCCACAGGCGCAGCGAGAGCAGCCAGAAATTACAGGACTCCGGCACGCGCGGGGAGGCGACGCCGCGCGCTACCAGCAGCAGATGGTTGTCCCGGATCATCCGTGACTGCTCTTCAAGGGAGATGAGGCTGCGGTTGTGATGCATGTGATCCTGCTGCGGTTCGTACACCGTGACCACGCCCCGACCGTTATTTTTCGAGGCGTAGCAGGCGATATCCGCCTGGGACATGACCTCGGAGGCCTGGCAGTTGCTCTCATCAATCAGGGTGATCCCGGCGCTCGCGCCGATGCGGTGCAGGCGGCCCTCCCACATAAAGCGGTAATCGTTGATCGCATGGATGATGCGCCCGGAGATATAGCGGGCGCTCTCGATATTGCACTCGGGCAGCAGCAGACCAAACTCATCTCCGCCGAGGCGGGCAAGGATATCGGTAGAGCGCAGCATGCTCAGCATCAGGGAGGAGAGCTCCCGCAGCAGGGCATCGCCCGCCGCGTGGCCTGCGGTGTCGTTAACTGCCTTAAAGCGGTCGAGATCGATATAGACCAGCGCGTGACGCTGATGGGTCTCCTGCACCGTATGCAGCAGGCGTTTAAGATGGTTCTCGAAGCTGACGCGGTTTGCCAGATGGGTCAACGCATCGTGGGAGGCGCTATAGCTCAGCTGGCGCAGCATCTTCCGGGACTCGGTGACGTCCTGGATCACCAGCACGAAGCCGATATTATGTCCGTCAAGGGTGCTAAGAGGCGTCACGCTGTAGTGGATATCATAGGTACCGCCGTTGCGGCAGTGCAGCACCACGTCCTGCTCGATAGCCGAACGGGACATGTCCCCACTATGAATATTTTCCAGCGCCGGGCCGTTATCGCCAAAGGTAATGCGCAGCACGTTCAGCAGAGACTGGCCTATCGCTAACTCCTGCTGCCAGCCGCTCATTTTTTCCGCCACCGGGTTCATAAAGGTGACGTTCATATCCACGTCGGTACAGAGCACCGCTTCGCCGATGGAGTCGAGCGTAATGTGCAGACGCTCTTTCTCCTGGAATAGCGCCTCGTTCAGCTGTTTCACCTCGGTCATGTCCATATTGACGCCGAGCAGCCGTTCAACCTCGCCATTTTTATTCAGCACGCGGTTCGCCAGGGTGCGGATATGGCGAACGCCCCCTTTAACGTGGATGCGGAACTCAAGCTTAAATGCCACCCTCGCTATCAGCGAGTCGCGAACGATGCGCTCGGTTTCGGCTCTGTCCTCCGGAACCACGCACTCATACCACAGCTTCCAGGTCGGCTTCACGTGCGGCGGGAGTTCATAAAGCTCAAACATGCGCTTATCCCAGCTGATGATATCCGGCTCCAGCTCCCACTCCCAGATGCCAATTCCCCCGGCCTCGTTGGCCAGCGTAATACGCTCCATCAGCCGCTTGTTGACCCACTCGGTATGCTTCAGATCGTTGATATCTTCGACCTGAGAGATGAAGTAGAGCGGCGTGCCGTCAGGATGGCGTACCAGCGACACCGCCAGCAGGGCCCAGACGATATCCCCGGTGCGGGTGTAGTAGCGCTTCTCCATCGAGTAGCTATCGATGTCGCCGCGCACCAGCGACTCAAGCTGCTCAAGGTCGCTGTTGAGATCTTCCGGCCAGGTAAGCTGCTGGAAGGTCAGCAGGCGCAGTTCATCCTGGGAGTAACCGAGAAAGCTGCACAGGGCTTTATTGACCTGTAACCACTGGCCGTCCGTCCCCACCAGCGCCATGCCGATGGCAGAGTACTCCATCGCATTGCGAAAGCGGGCTTCGCTTTCGGTAATGTGTTTACGCTCGGCGCGGAAGGAGTACATCACCATCGTCATGACGTTGGCTGGCAACAGGATCATCAGGAACGGCAGCCAGGGCGCGTTCAGCATCGCGCTGCTGTTGAAATTGGTGAACTCAAGGGGGTTATGAACCATCATCAGCGACACCACCATGATGGTGACGAGGAAGATAAGAAAGGCCTCGAGTCGCGGCAGGCGAACGGCGGTCCACATCAGCAGGACGATAACGGCGGTAAAGGGCCACGGCAGATAGGTCATGGAGAGCCAGCTGAGAAAGAGCGTCACGGCCAGCGTCACCAGGGTTTCCAGCAGCAGCTGCGGCTTGCGGTGACGCAGCAGGTAGTGCAGCTTGAACATCAGCCCGAGCGGGACCAGCGCCAGCGCGCCGATGGACTCTGAAAGCACCCAGATCATAAAGGTTTGCAGCAGGTTTTCGCTGCCGGACACGAGGCACACCAGCACGCCACCCAGCAGGGGAGGGATCACAGCGCTGCCGAGGGTCAGGCGGATCCAGTCGCTCAGGTTCTGTAGCGGGTTGTACCACGGCAGCATCTTACGCAGCAGCACGGCGCCCGTCAGGGCCTCAATAATATTGATCGCCGGATACCAGAAGTTTAATTCACTGGCGGGAAAGAGCAGAAATGAGGCGGCCAGGCTGCCCAGCGTGCAGGCAACGGCGATGCCGGGCCACATGCGTCCGGCGTGGCGGTAGAAGGCCACCATCATAATAGAGGTCGGGAACCACAGTGGCGCAAGAACGGTACCGAAACGGGTCAGCTCAAGGGAAAACAGGGTGAAAATAAAGGTCACCAGTCCTAAACTGAGCAGCCTCAGTAGGGGATTTGGGGTAGTAACCAAAACGCGCTGGTATTGTTTATTCATTACCGCTTTATCCGCAGTCCCTGTGCCGCCAGGTTCATAAAGCCCGGACGGGTAAAATTGAAATTTGGATTATGCTAGTACAAACAATTTACAATTCCTATCGTGACCGCTCATAATTTGACATCATAGTGTTATTAATCACTTAGTCTGCCAAAAAAGGCGGCTGAACGCTGTAAAATTAAACGCTTTAATTTGCGAAAAGGGCAATATGTCGGATCGGAGCCGTTGTGGCAGACGTTTGCGCATTCGACTGGTATCACGAGAGCGAAATCCCTATAATTGCCGCGTTTGACGCTATAGCGTCTCCCTTCTTTACTTCCAGGTTAATCAGGTCGCAAAAATTTATGACTGATAAGTCCCATCAGTGCGTCATTATCGGCATCGCCGGCGCATCCGCTTCAGGTAAAAGTCTCATTGCCAGTACGCTTTACCGCGAGTTGCGCGAACAGGTTGGTGATGAACATATTGGCGTTATCCCAGAAGATAGCTACTACAAGGATCAAAGTCACCTGTTGATGGAAGAGCGTGTTAAAACGAACTACGACCATCCCAGCGCAATGGATCACAATCTGCTGTTTGAACATTTGCAGACGCTGAAAGGCGGCAATCCTATAGAGCTGCCGGTTTACAGCTACGTTGAGCATACCCGTACCGCTGAGACCATCCACATTGAACCCAAGAAGGTGATTATTCTTGAGGGGATCCTGCTGCTGACCGACGCACGCCTGCGCGAAGCGATGAACTTCTCAATCTTTGTCGATACGCCGCTGGATATCTGCCTGATGCGCCGTATCAAGCGCGACGTTAACGAACGTGGCCGCTCTATGGACTCGGTGATGGCGCAATATCAGAAAACGGTGCGTCCGATGTTCCTGCAGTTTATTGAGCCTTCCAAACAGTATGCGGACATTATCGTGCCGCGCGGCGGCAAAAACCGCATTGCTATCGATATCCTGAAGGCCAAAATCAGCCAGTTTTTTGAATAACCGGGTTTTTTAGGACGTCTGGTTTTGAATAAACGGCGCGAATTGTGTACCGTTCAGAGATAATGTGCCTGCCCGGGCTAAACTTAGCCGGGCGGGCAACACCTAAGGAGAAAGTGCTATGCGTTTGTGTGACCGCGATATTGAAGCCTGGCTGGACGATGGTCGCCTGTCGATTAACCCGCGCCCCCCGGTGGAGCGCATCAACGGTGCGACAGTGGATGTTCGTCTGGGCAACAAGTTTCGCACCTTCCGTGGCCACACCGCTGCCTTTATCGATCTGAGTGGCCCCAAAGATGAAGTGAGCGCCGCGCTGGATCGGGTAATGAGCGATGAGATTGTGCTCGCGGAAGGCGATGCCTTCTTCCTGCACCCGGGTGAACTGGCGCTGGCGGTGACCTTTGAGTCCGTGACCCTGCCTGCGGATCTGGTGGGCTGGCTGGACGGCCGCTCCTCGCTGGCGCGGCTGGGCCTGATGGTGCACGTGACCGCCCACCGTATCGATCCGGGCTGGTCCGGCTGCATCGTGCTGGAGTTTTACAACTCCGGTAAGCTGCCGCTGGCCCTGCGTCCGGGAATGCTTATCGGCGCGCTCAGCTTTGAGCCGCTCTCCGGCCCTGCCGCACGCCCCTATAACCGTCGCCAGGACGCAAAGTACCGCGATCAGCAGGGCGCGGTAGCTAGCCGAATTGATAAAGACTGAGCGCCTGTTGCGCCTTGTAAGAGTTGCTCGTTGAGGATGCCATGAGAAGAGTGTTAACCACGCTGATGATTTTACTGGTCGTGCTGGTCGCCGGCCTCTCTGCGTTGGTGCTGCTGGTAAACCCGAACGACTTTCGGGATTACATGGTGCGACAGGTTGAGTCGCGCAGCGGTTATCAGCTGAAGCTTGACGAGCCGCTGCGCTGGCACGTCTGGCCCCGGCTGAGCATTCTCTCGGGACGCATGTCGCTGACGGCGCCCGGCGCGCCGCAGCCGCTGGTGACGGCGGATAACATGCGGCTGGACGTCGCGCTGCTGCCGCTGCTCTCTCATCAGCTGCACGTGAAGCAGGTGATGCTGAAAGGCGCGGTTGTCCAGCTCACGCCGCAAACCGAGGCGGCAGAGCCGAAAGATGCGCCGGTTGCGCCGCAAGAGAACGCGCTGCCGCAGGTTGAAACCGATCGCGGCTGGTCCTGGGCTGTCTCTCACCTGCAAATTGCCGATAGCGTGCTGGTATTCCAGCACAAGGACGACGAGCAGGTGACGGTGCGTAATATCCATCTGAAGATGGATCAGGACGAAAACTACCACGCCAGCGTCGACTTTTCGGGGCGGATCAACCGCAACCAGCGCGACCTGACCCTGGCCCTGAAGGCGAACGTGAATGCCGCCGACTATCCCTATAATTTAACCGCCGTCGTTGAGCAGCTCAACTGGCAGCTCCAGGGCGGCGACGTCCCTGCCCAGGGGATTACCGGGCAGGGCAGCTTCCAGGCACAGTGGCGCGAAGCGCAAAAACAGCTCACCTTTAGCCAGCTGAACATGACCGCCAACGACAGCGCGGTGACCGGCAGCGGCAGCGTAACGCTGGATGATAAGCCCGACTGGGTACTCGATCTGGCGTTCGATAATCTGAATCTGGAGAATTTGCTGGGTGCGGTAACCAACCCGGCGACCAACGCGACCGCAACGCAGCAGGGGCAGAGCCTGATGACGCTGCCGCGTCCGGTGATCGCCCGCGACGTTGACGGTAATGACTACAGCAGCCTGCGCGGCTTTACGGCCAACGTGTCGCTGGCGGCGAAAAAGATTCGCTGGCGAGGCATGGACTTTACCAACGTGAGCAGCCATATCACCAATAACGCGGGTCTGTTGACGCTCTCAGCCCTCACCGGAAAGCTGGGTGAGGGTACGCTCTCGCTGCCGGGAAGCCTCGATGTACGAGGTAAAGTGCCGAAAAGCGCCTTCCAGCCGCAGCTTGATAACGTTGAGATTGGCACGGTGCTGAAAGCCTTTGACTATCCGCTGGCGCTGACCGGCAAGCTGTCGCTGGCAGGAGATTTCGACGGTGACCGGGTCGATGCAGAGGCATTTCGCCGCAGCTGGGAGGGCAGCGCTCATGTTGAGATGGCCAAAACGCGCATGGAGGGGCTGAACTTCCAGCAGCTGATCCAGCAGGCGGTAGCCCGCAGCAGCGATGTACAGGCCCAGCAGAATTACGATAGCGCCACGCAACTCGACAGCTTCAGCACCGATTTAACCCTCGATCATGGGCAGATGGCGCTCGACGATATGCAGGGACACTCCGCGCTGCTGAATCTCACTGGTCAGGGCACGCTCGATCTGGTGAAACAGCTCTGCGATACCCGTTTTAACGTGCAGGTTACCGAGGGCTGGAAGGGTGACGGGAAGCTTATTGAGTTCCTGAAAAACACGCCAATCCCGCTGCGCGTCTACGGCAAATGGCAGGCGCTCAATTACAATCTCCAGGTGGATCAGGTTCTGCGTAAGCACCTGCAGGATGAAGCGAAACGCCGTCTTAACGACTGGGCGGATCGCAACAAAGATAGCCAGCGCAGCAAAGATATTAAAAAGCTGATTGATAAACTGTGATGCCTGACGTTATCTGCTGATCCCACGTAGGCCGGGCAAACGCAGTGCCGCCCGGCGTTATCGCATCGGCATAGTTATGCCCGGTGGCGCGTTCGCTTACCGGGCCTACAACTGTTATTGGGCCCTCTCGCTCGTTAAACTTCGTACTCCGCGTCCTCTGTCTCCAGCGGCACAATCTGCACTTTCTGTACCCGGTGGCTCTCTACCTGAAGCGTTTTCAGCAGATAGTCACCGACCTGTACCTCTTCTCCCACTTTAGGAATACGCTGCAGATACTCCATCAGCAGGCCGGCGATGGTGTGATACTCCCGCTTATCATCCAGCGGCAGCGGCACATAGTGCACCAGATCCTCCAGCGGCATATGGCCGTTTGCCGTCCAGCTGCCGTCGGCGTTTTTCTGAATATCGTGGCGGGCGTCAATCTCCTCTACCTCGTTCGGCAGGTTGCCCGCGATGGTCTCCATCACGTCGCTAAGAGTCACAATCCCCTCGATAGAGCCAAACTCATCCACCACAAAGGCAAAGTGCGTCCGCGCGTTGCGGAACTGCTCCAGCGCCTGCAACAGCGGTAGCCCCTCAGGAAAGACCAGCGGCTGGCGGATCAGCACGTTGATGTTAAGCGGCTCGCCGCGCAGCGATTGCTGAAGCAGATCGAGAATGTGCACTACCCCCAGCAGATCCTCATGCTGATCGCCGCCGGTTACCACCATACGGGTGTGCTGGTTTTTATCCAGCAGGGCGCGGATCTCCTCTTCGGGGGCGCTGAGATCGATGTACTCAATATCATGGCGGGAGGTCATGATGCTGCTGACGGTGCGCTGGTTAAGATTCAGCACCCGCTCGATCATCAGACGCTCCTGGGTGTTAAAGATCTGGCTGTCGTCGTGATCTGCCAGCATGGACGAGGTCTCAACGTCCAGCTCAGCATCCTCCTTCCTGTTGCTCAGCAGACGCATCACCGCGTCGGTAGTACGCTGGCGCAGCGTCTGGTTAGCAGAGAGAAAGCGACGGCGGTTGAAGATCGCCAGCTGGTTAAGGGCCTCAATCATCACCGAGAAGCCAATGGCGGCATAGAGATAGCCTTTCGGGATATGGAACCCGAAGCCGTCGGCAATCAGGCTGAAGCCGATCATGAGCAGGAAGCTGAGGCAGAGAATAACAATAGTAGGATGATTATTAACAAAGCGCGTCAGGGCCTTGCTGGCTAATAGCATCAGCGCGATGGCAATCACCACTGCCGCCATCATCACGGCCAGATGATCGACCATACCCACGGCGGTGATCACCGAGTCCAGCGAGAAGACCGCATCCAGCACGACAATCTGCGCCACCACCGCCCAGAATTTAGCGCCGCGCCGCTGGGTGGGGTTATCGCTGTCCTTACCCTCCAGCCGCTCGTTGAGTTCGACCGTGGCCTTAAAGAGCAAAAAGAGGCCGCCAAACAGCATGATCAGATCCCGGGCGCTGAAGCTAAAGCCGCGCACCGAGAAGAGAGGCGTAGTGAGGGTCACCAGCCAGGAGATAGAGGCCAGCAGCAGCAGGCGCATCAGCATCGCCAGCACCAGGCCGGTGACCCGCGCCCGATCGCGTTCGGCAGGCGGCAGCTTCTCGGCAAGGATGGCGATAAAGACCAGGTTATCAATACCTAACACCAGCTCAAGCACCACCAGCGTCAGTAGCCCGGCCCAGATTGATGGATCGGCAATCCATTCCATAATACGTTTTTCACCCTCCAAAAAAATAATTACCCGTCTCTGCGGGAATGTAATTTAGGATATATCGCAGATGTAAAAGTGTCTATTTTTTTTGTCAATATGAAGTAATTCCTAAAACGCTAAAAATAGCGACTTAATCTTATTCTTAAAAACTGGCATCAGGTAAAGCGGAGCCTTGCCTGTAATTCCTTTAGCTGCAACAATTCTTTCAGCGTTAACGCGCTACTTTACTAAACTATTTTGCCGTTGTCCTGCCCGGCGTTATCCGCCCGTGCTTTTATGTTATGTCTCTGGATCATAAGGGGTATTAATCACCTTCGCTCATGCTATCAGTCGGTTGCATTTGACCAGGCGCTTTTTAGGATTGATGCCAGTTATATTTAACAGTCATTAAATGCATTCTGTTAAATGTGCGGCGAAAGCGGCGCTATTTAAATTGCACAGGATAATTACTCTGCCAAAGTGATAAATAATCAATGATGAAATCCAAAATGAAATTGATGCCATTATTGGTATCTGTGGCCTTGATGAGTGGTTGCACGGTGTTCCCCGGAAGCAATATGACCACAATGGGTAAGGATGTGATTAAACAGCAAGATGCTGATTTCGATCTTGACCGCATGGTGAATGTTTATCCTTTGACCCCCCGACTGGTAGAACAGCTTCGACCCCGACCCAACGTCGCGCAGCCCAATATGTCGCTGGATCAAGAGATCTCCAGCTACCAGTACCGCGTGGGACCGGGTGATGTCCTCAACGTTACCGTCTGGGATCACCCAGAGCTGACCACCCCCGCCGGCCAGTACCGCAGCTCCAGCGACGCCGGTAACTGGGTGCAGCCCGACGGCACCATGTTCTACCCCTATATCGGCAGAGTCCACGTCGTGGGCAAAACCCTGGCTGAAATCCGCAGTGATATTACCGGCCGCTTAGCGCAGTACATCGCCGACCCGCAGGTGGACGTTAATATCGCCGCTTTCCGCTCGCAGAAAGCTTATATCTCCGGGCAGGTAAACAAATCAGGCCAGCAGGCTATTACCAACGTGCCGCTGACCGTGCTGGATGCGATTAACGCCGCCGGTGGCCTGACCGACGCCGCCGACTGGCGCAACGTGGTGCTCACCCATGAGGGCCGCGAACAGCGCATCTCCCTGCAGGCGCTGATGCAGAACGGCGATCTTAGCCAGAACCGCCTGCTCTATCCAGGGGACATTCTGTTCGTTCCGCGCAATGACGATCTGAAAGTGTTCGTGATGGGCGAAGTGAAAAAACAGAGCACGCTCAAGATGGACTTCAGCGGCATGACCCTGACCGAAGCGCTGGGCCAGGCCGAAGGTCTGGATCTTACCTCTTCCGACGCCAGCGGTATCTTTGTGATCCGTCCGCTGAAAGGCGAGGGCGGTCGCGGCGGTAAGATGGCCAACATTTACCAGCTCGATATGTCCGATGCGACCTCGCTGGTGATGGCGACGGAGTTCCGGCTTCAGCCTTACGACGTGGTCTACGTCACCACCGCGCCGGTTACCCGTTGGAACCGCCTTATCAACCAGTTGCTGCCGACGATCAGTGGCGTTCGCTACATGACCGACACCGCCAGCGACGTTCACAACTGGTAACGCTCATGTTTAACAAAATTTTAGTGGTATGCGTGGGCAATATCTGCCGCTCTCCGACGGGTGAGCGGCTGCTGAAACACTATCAGCCAGCCCTGACGGTGGAGTCCGCCGGGCTGGGGGCGCTGGTAGGAAAAGGCGCGGATGCTACGGCGATCAGCGTGGCGCAGGATAACCAGCTGTCTCTGGCCGGACACAGCGCGCGGCAGCTCACCGGCAAGATGTGCCGGGAGTATGACCTGATTCTGGTAATGGAGAAGCGCCACATCGCCGCGCTGTGTGAAATCGCACCGGAGATGCGCGGCAAGGTGATGCTGTTCGGTCACTGGGACGGCGAGCGCGAGATCCCCGATCCCTACCGCAAAAGCCGCGAGGCCTTTGAGGCCGTCTACACCTTACTCGATCGCTCGGCCCGCCAGTGGGCGCAGGCGTTGCACGTTCAGCAGGGATAACCATGACAGAAAAATTACACCATGCTGCTGCCCCACAGACGGGCGGTGATGAGATCGATATTGGCCGCCTTGTGGGAACCATTATTGAGGCGCGCTGGTGGGTGCTGGGCATTACGGCCCTGTTTGCGCTGGCGGCGGCGATCTACACCCTGTTTGCCACCCCCATCTACAGCGCTGACGCCCTGGTGCAGATTGAGCAGGATGCCGGCGGCTCGCTGGTACAGAACCTCAACAGCGCACTCTCCAACAAGCCCCCCGCCTCGGATGCAGAGATCCAGCTGATTAAGTCGCGAATGGTGCTCGGCAAGACGGTTGACGATCTGGATCTGGATATCGGCGTGACGAAAAACACCTTCCCGATTTTTGGGGCTGGCTGGGATCGCCTTCAGGGTCGCCAGAACGAAACCGTTAAGGTCACCACCTTTACGCTGCCCAAAGGCGCAAGCGGGCAGGTGTTTACGCTTAGCGTACTGGGGCCGAAGCAGTATCAGCTGACCAGCGACGCCGGGTTTAGCGCCCGCGGCGAGGTAGGCAAGCTGCTGCAGAAGGAGGGCGTCACCTTCGAGGTTAGCGCTATCCAGGCGGCTGAAGGCAGCGAGTTTACGGTAACGAAATTCTCAACGCTGGGCGTGATCAACAACCTGCAAAATAATCTGTCGGTAACGGAGAACGGGAAGGATACCGGCGTACTTAGCCTGAGCTTTACCGGTGAGGATCGCAACCAGATCCGCGCCATCCTCAACAGCATCACCCGTAACTATCTGGCGCAGAACGTCGAGCGTAAGTCGGAAGAGGCAGCAAAAAGCCTGGCCTTCCTTGCGAAACAGCTTCCGGAAGTGCGGGCGAATCTCGATGAAGCGGAGAACAAGCTTAACGCCTTCCGCCAGGACAAGGATTCAGTAGATCTGCCGCTGGAGGCCAAGGCGGTGCTGGACTCAATGGTTAACATTGACGCCCAGCTCAACGAGCTGACCTTTAAAGAGGCTGAGATCTCCAAGCTCTATACCAAAGCGCACCCGGCCTACCGCACGCTGCTGGAGAAACGTCGGGCGCTGGAGGAGGAGAAGGGCCGCCTCAGCGGGCGCGTCTCTGCGATGCCAAAAACCCAGCAGGAGATTGTCCGCCTGACCCGTGACGTGGAGTCCGGTCAGCAGGTCTATATGCAGCTGCTGAATAAACAGCAGGAGCTGAAGATCACCGAAGCGAGCACGGTAGGGGACGTCCGCATTGTCGATCCGGCTATCGATCAGCCCGGCGTGCTGAAGCCGAAAAAGGCGCTGATTATTCTTGGCAGCATTATCCTCGGCCTGATGCTCTCCATCGTTGGCGTGCTGCTGCGCTCGCTGTTTAACCGCGGTATCGAAAGCCCGCAGGTGCTGGAGGAGAACGGCATCAGCGTCTACGCCAGCATTCCGCTCTCCGAGTGGCAGAAGGCGCGCGATAGCGTTAACACCCAGAAAGGCACCAAGCGCTTCAAGCAGAGCCAGCTGCTGGCGGTGGGTAACCCGACCGACCTGGCCATCGAAGCGATCCGCAGCCTGCGTACCAGCCTGCACTTCGCCATGATGCAGGCCAGCAATAACGTGCTGATGATGACCGGGGTCAGCCCGTCGATCGGTAAAACCTTCGTCTGTGCCAACCTGGCGGCGGTGATCAGCCAGACCAACAAACGCGTGCTGATGATCGACTGTGACATGCGCAAGGGCTACACCCATGAGCTGCTCGGCACCGATAACGTCAACGGTCTCTCCGACATTCTGGCAGGGAAGGGGGATTTCTCCACCTGCGTCAAGCCGACGGCCATTACTCACTTCGATCTGGTACCGCGCGGTCAGGTGCCGCCTAACCCCTCCGAGCTGCTGATGAGCGAACGTTTTTCACAGCTGATCGCGTGGGCCAGCAGCCAGTACGACCTGGTACTGATCGATACGCCGCCTATTCTCGCGGTGACCGATGCGGCGGTGGTTGGACGCCATGCCGGCACCACGCTGATGGTCGCGCGCTATGCGGTTAACACCCTGAAAGAGGTGGAGACCAGCCTGAGCCGCTTTGACCAGAACGGCATTCAGGTGAAAGGTGTGATCCTCAACTCCATCTTCCGTCGGGCGACGGGATATCAGGATTACGGCTATTACGAGTACGAATATAAATCGGACGCCAAATAAGACCTACAGGCAACCTCGGGGACAAGAAATGACAACAGCTAATTACCCAATGATCTCTATTTATATGCCGACATGGAATCGTCAGCAGCTGGCGATCCGCGCTATCAAATCGGTTTTACGCCAGGACTATCCGCACTGGGAGATGATCGTCGTTGACGACTGCTCGGCGAATTTTGAACAGCTTCAGCAGTACGTTGCAGACCTTAACGATCCGCGGGTGACCTACGTGCGGAACCCGTTTAACTCCGGCGCCTGCGCGGTGCGTAACCAGGCGATTTTGCAGGCGCGCGGTCACTATATTACCGGTATCGACGACGACGATGAGTGGACGCCGGACCGCCTGTCGGTTTTCCTTGAGCACAAGCACCAGCTGGTGACCCACGCGTTCCTCTACGCCAACGACTACGTCTGCGAAGGGGAGGTCTACGCCCAGCCGGCCAGCCTGCCGCTCTATCCGAAATCGCCCTATTCACGGACCCTGTTCTATAAGCGCAACATTATTGGCAACCAGGTCTTTACCCTGGCATCGCGCTTCAAGGCCTGCCTGTTCGACGTTGAGCTGAAGGCGGCCCAGGACTATGACATCTTCCTGCGGATGGTGGTGGAGTATGGCGAACCGTGGAAGGTAGAGGAGGCGACGCAGATCCTGCACGTCAACCACGGGGAGATGCAGATCACCACCTCGCCGAAGAAATTCTCCGGCTACTTCCACTTCTATCGCAAGCATAAAGATAAGTTCGATCGCGCCAGCAAGAAGTATCAGCTCTTTACGCTCTACCAGATCCGTAACAAGCGGATGACCCTGCGCACGCTCCTGACCCTGCTCTCCGTGCGCAACGGCAAGCGCCTGGCTTATGGGCTACGGAGTAAATAATGCGCCTGGAGGATTTTCGCGCGAACCACTGGAGCCTGCGCCCCTGCTGCATGGTGTCGGCCTACCGTATCGCTCATTTTTGCTCGGTGTGGCGCAAAAAAAACGTCATTAACAATGTGTGGGCCGCGCCGGTGTTGCTGCTTTACCGCTTTATAACCGAGTGCCTGTTTGGCTATGAGATCCAGGCTGCGGCGACCATCGGGCGCCGTTTTACCATTCATCATGGCTATGCCGTGGTCATTAACAAAAACGTCGTGGCGGGAGATGACTTCACCATTCGTCACGGCGTCACCATCGGCAACCGCGGCGGCGACAGTCTGGCCTGTCCGGTGATTGGTAACGGCGTAGAGCTGGGAGCAAACGTGGTCATCATTGGTGATATCACCATTGGCAACGGCGTCACCATCGGTGCGGGCAGCGTGGTGCTGGACAGCGTCCCGGACAACGCGCTGGTGGTAGGGGAGAAAGCCCGGGTGAAGGTGAGACAATGAATATCTTACAGTTTAACGTGCGCCTGGCCGAAGGGGGCGCAGCGGGCGTGGCGCTCGACCTGCACCAGCGGGCGTTGCAGCAGGGCCTGCGCTCACGCTTTGTTTACGGCTATGGTAAAGGTGGCAGGAAGAGCGTCAGCCATGACAGCTATCCAGAGGTGATTAAGCACACGCCGCGCCTGACCTCCATCGCCAACCTGGCGCTGTTCCGCCTCTTTAACCGCGATCTGTTTGGCGATCTCAATGACCTCTATCTCGATGTGATCCGCACCTCGGGGCCGGTAGTACTGCACTTTCACGTCATGCACAGCTACTGGCTGAAGCTGGATGCGGTGGTGGCGTTCTGTCAGCGGGTGACCGCCAGCCGTCAGGATGTGACCCTGGTCTGGACGTTACACGATCACTGGAGCGTGACCGGCCGCTGTGCCTTTACCGACGGCTGCGAAGGGTGGAAAACCCACTGCCAGGCGTGTCCAACCCTGGATAACTATCCCCCGGTGAAGGTGGATCGCGCCCATAGCCTGGTGGCGGGTAAACGCCGCCTGTTTAGCGAGATGCTCGCCCTCGGGTGCCACTTTATCTCTCCCAGCCAGCACGTGGCCGACGCGTTCAACAGCATCTATGGCGCGGATCGCTGCAAGATTGTTAACAATGGTATCGATGTCGCCACCGAGGCGATCCTCGCCGAGCTGCCGCTGGTAGAGCGTAGCCAGGGCGCGCCCAAAATTGCCGTTGTCGCCCACGACCTGCGCTACGACGGTAAAACTAACCAGGCGCTGGTGCAAAACATGATGACCTTGGGCAGCGGCATCGAGCTGCACACTTTCGGCAAGTTCTCACCTTTTGAAGGGGAGAACGTCATCAACCACGGTTTTTTAACCGATAAGCGCCAGCTGATGAGCGAGCTGAACCAGATGGATGCTCTGGTGTTTAGTTCCCGGGTCGATAACTACCCGCTGATCCTGTGCGAGGCGCTGTCGATTGGCGTGCCGGTGATTGCCACCCACAGCGATGCGGCGCACGAGGTGCTGCGCAAATCCGGCGGCATGACCTTTAGTGAGAGTGACGTACTGGCGCTGGTTCAGCGGCCAAAAGCGGAGATTGCCGAGGCGGTATTTGGCACCTCGCTGGAGGCGTTCAGGGCGCGCAGCCGTCAGGCCTATAGCGGAGAGCAGATGCTGGAGGAGTATGTCGCGTTCTATCAGAGTCTGTAGCTATCTGCTGCTGCCGCTGACCTATCTGCTGGTCAACGTCAAAATCGCTCAGCTGGGAGAGAGTTTCCCCATCACTATCGTGACGTTCTTACCGGTGCTGCTGCTGCTCTTCGTTGACAGGATCAGCGTCAAGAAGCTGCTGATTGCGCTGGGGATTGGCGCAGGGCTGACCGTCTTTAACTACCTGTTTGGACGGTCATTTAACGCCAGCAAGTACGCTACCTCTACGCTGCTGTTTATTAACATTGTCATTATTATCGGTATGGTGTGGAGCATTCGCTTTAAGGTTGTCTCGCCCCACAACTACCGGAAGATCCTGCGCTTCTTCTATATGGTGGTGGGGCTGATAGTGACTCTGGCGGCGATGGAGATGGCGCAGATTATTCTCTCCGGGGGCAGCAGCCTGATGGAGACCATTTCCAAATATCTGATCTATTCCAACAGCTACGTTCTGAATTTTATCAAGTTTGGCGGCAAGCGAACCACGGCGCTCTATTTTGAACCCGCCTTCTTCGCTCTGGCATTAATCTCAATTTGGCTCAGTATCAAACAGTTTGGTATCAAGACCCCTAAAACTGATGGTATGATTCTGGCAGGGATAGTTCTTTCAGGATCTTTCTCCGGCGTCATGACCTTTATTCTTTTTTATTTGCTGGAGTGGGCGTTTCAGTATCTGAATAAAGAGGCAATTAAGAAAAAGCTGCCGCTGGCAATAATATCGTTAGCCGTTTTTATGGTCGGTATCGTGTTTGCATTTCCGTATATTTCCGAACGACTCGGCGATCTCGGTACGGAAGGCTCCTCTTCCTATTATCGAATCATCGGTCCGCTGGCGATGGTAGGCAGCGCTTTAACCAATATCGATGGCGCAGTTCGTTTTGGATCACTTTATGAATATGTTGCATCATTCGGAATCTTTAACGGTGCGGACGTCGGAAAAACAATAGACAATGGCCTGTATCTGTTGATTATTTATTTTTCCTGGTGCGCTGTAGTACTGACCATTTGGTACATGAGTAAAGTCTTAAAAATGATGATCAACGCATTTGGGAATAATCAGAATTATCGTGTTCAGCTTTATCTGTTTATGCCGGTATCACTCTTTTTTACCGGTTCGATTTTTAGCCCGGAATACGCATTTTTGATCGTTTGCCCGTTTATTTTGCGCAAGGCGCTAAATATTACTCAATCCTGATGAGGTGAAAAAATGCTGCTCAGTGTCATTACCGTTGCCTTCCGTAACTATGCGGGCGTGGTGAAAACGCATGCCTCACTGGCCCACCTGGCGCAGGCAAAAGACATTACTTTTGAGTGGATTGTGGTAGACGGCGGCTCTAACGACGGCACCCGGGAATTTCTGGAAAATCTCAACGGCGAGTATAACTTACGCTTTGTTAGCGAGAGGGATAACGGCATCTATGACGCCATGAACAAGGGCGTTGCGCTGGCCGAAGGGCGTTTTGCCCTGTTCCTGAACTCGGGCGATATCTTCCATGAGGACGTCGCCAACGTGGTTCGTCAGCTGGCAGATGAGCGCGAAAAGGCAATGTATATTGGCGACGCGCTGTTGGACTTTGGTGACGGGACAAAAATACGCCGCAGCGCCAAGCACGGCTGGTATATTTACCACAGCCTGCCTGCCAGCCACCAGGCGATCTTTTTCCCGGTGAGCGGCTTAAAAACCTATCCCTACGATCTGCAATATAAAGTGTCATCGGATTATGCGTTGGCCGCCAGAATGTTTAAAGCGGGTTACCCCTTTAAACGCATTAAGGGACTGGTATCGGAATTTTCTATGGGCGGCGTCTCAACGTCCAATAATCTTGAGCTATGCGAGGATGCACGAAAGGTCCAGCGTAAAATATTGCGTGTGCCGGGATTTTGGGCGCAGCTCTCCTGGTTATTACGCGTACGCACTACCGGAAAGACAAAAGCCTTATATCACAAAGCCTAAATATAAGGGATAACCATGCAGGATTTAAAAGGATTCTCGGTGCCGAAAGGGTTCCGAGGGGCTGGTGCTATTAAAGTCCAGCTATGGTGGGCGGTGCAGGCCACGTTATTTGCCTGGTCGCCGCAGGTCATGTATCGCTGGCGGGCCTTTTTACTGCGTCTGTTTGGCGCAAAAATCGGAAAAAACGTAGTAATCCGACCGTCGGTAAAAATTACCTATCCGTGGAAATTAACCCTCGGAGACTATAGCTGGGTAGGGGACGAGGCCGTTTTATATACGCTGGGTGAGATTACCCTCGGCGCGAATTCGGTAGTGTCACAAAAGTGTTATTTGTGTACCGGCAGTCACGACTATTTAAGCGCGCATTTTGATATTAACGCGACGCCTATCGTGATTGGCGAGAAGTGCTGGCTGGCAACGGATGTCTTCGTTGCCCCAGGAGTCACGATTGGCAGCGGCACGGTGGTGGGGGCGCGGAGCAGCGTTTTTAAATCGCTACCGGCCAACGCCATCTGCCGTGGCAATCCCGCAGTGGTGATACGCGAACGCGTAGAAACTGAATAATTTCTGATAAGTCTGGAGAATAAAATTATGTCTAAAGTCGCTCTCATCACCGGCGTTACCGGGCAGGATGGCTCTTATCTGGCAGAGCTGCTGCTGGAGAAAGGCTATGAGGTTCACGGCATCAAGCGTCGCGCCTCCTCGTTCAACACCGAGCGCGTGGATCACATCTACCAGGATCCGCACGCCAGCAACCCGAAATTCCATCTGCACTATGGCGATCTGACCGACAGCTCCAACCTGACCCGCATCCTGCAGGAAGTTCAGCCGGACGAGGTCTACAACCTGGGGGCGATGAGCCACGTCGCAGTCTCCTTCGAGTCGCCGGAATATACCGCCGACGTTGACGGCATGGGCACCCTGCGCCTGCTGGAGGCGATCCGCTTCCTCGGCCTCGAAAAGAAAACCCGTTTCTACCAGGCGTCCACCTCTGAACTGTATGGTCTGGTGCAGGAGACCCCGCAGAAAGAGACCACGCCGTTCTACCCGCGCTCGCCGTATGCGGTTGCCAAGCTCTACGCCTACTGGATCACCGTTAACTACCGTGAATCCTACGGCATGTACGCCTGCAACGGCATTCTGTTCAACCACGAATCCCCGCGCCGCGGCGAGACCTTCGTAACCCGTAAAATCACCCGCGGGATTGCCAACATTGCCCAGGGCCTCGAATCCTGCCTCTATCTTGGCAACATGGACTCCCTGCGCGACTGGGGCCATGCCAAAGATTACGTGAAGATGCAGTGGATGATGCTGCAGCAGGATCACCCGGAAGATTTCGTTATCGCCACTGGCGTGCAGTACTCGGTTCGCCAGTTCGTTGAGATGGCGGCTGCTCAGCTGGGCATCAAGCTGCGCTTTGAAGGTACCGGCGTAGATGAGAAGGGTATTGTGGTTTCGGTCACCGGCCATGACGCACCGGGCGTGAAGGCGGGCGATGTGATTGTTGCCGTCGATCCGCGCTACTTCCGTCCGGCAGAAGTGGAAACCCTGCTCGGCGATCCGACCAAGGCGCACGAGAAGCTGGGCTGGAAACCGGAAACCACCCTGCAGGAGATGGTCTCTGAGATGGTCGCGAAAGACCTGGAAGCGGCTAAGAAGCACTCGCTGCTGAAGTCCCACGGCTACGAGGTTGCCATCGCGCTGGAGTCCTGAGCATGAGTAAACAACGTATCTTTGTGGCTGGCCATCGCGGCATGGTGGGATCAGCCATTGTGCGCCAGCTGGAGCAGCGCGACAACGTTGAGCTGGTCCTGCGCACCCGTGATGAGCTGAACCTGCTGGATGCGGCCGCCGTGAACGCCTTTTTCGCCGAACAGCGGATCGATCAGGTCTATCTGGCGGCGGCGAAGGTGGGCGGTATTGTGGCAAACAACACCTATCCGGCTGACTTTATCTACGAAAACATGATGATCGAGAGCAACATCATTCACGCTGCGCATACGCACGGCGTGAACAAGCTGCTGTTCCTCGGCTCCTCATGTATCTATCCGAAGCTGGCCACCCAGCCGATCGCCGAGAGCGAGCTGCTGCAGGGAACCCTGGAAGCCACTAACGAGCCGTACGCCATTGCCAAAATTGCCGGGATCAAGCTGTGCGAATCCTACAACCGTCAGCATGGCCGCGACTACCGTTCGGTGATGCCGACCAACCTGTATGGTCCGCACGACAACTTCCACCCGAGCAACTCCCACGTGATCCCGGCGCTGCTGCGGCGCTTTCATGAGGCCACCGAGCAGAATGCGACCGACGTGGTGGTGTGGGGCAGCGGCACGCCGATGCGCGAGTTTCTGCACGTCGATGATATGGCCGCGGCCAGCATCCACGTGATGGAGCTGGATCGCGAGGTGTGGCTGGAGAACACCGAGCCGATGCTGTCGCACATCAACGTCGGTACCGGCGTTGACTGCACCATCCGCGAGCTGGCCCAGACGCTTGCCCAGGTGACAGGGTTTAAGGGCCGGGTGGTGTTCGATGCCTCGAAACCCGACGGCACGCCGCGCAAGCTGCTGGATGTCTCACGCCTGCACGCGCTGGGCTGGCGTCATGAGATCTCACTGGAGCAGGGGCTGGCAAGCACCTACCAGTGGTTCCTTGAAAACCAGCACCGGTTCCGGGGGTAGGCATGTTTTTAAGTCAGGAAGATTTTGCCACCGTGGTGCGTTCCACGCCGTTAATCTCCATCGATCTGATCGTTGAGAACGCGCGCGGCGAGTTTCTGCTCGGCAAGCGGACCAACCGTCCGGCGCAGGGCTTCTGGTTTGTGCCCGGCGGGCGCGTGCAGAAAGACGAGCCGCTGGCTGACGCGTTCGAGCGACTGACGCAGGCCGAGCTGGGCGTGCGTCTGCCGCTGACGGCGGGGGAGTTTTACGGCGTCTGGCAGCACTTCTATGACGACAACTTCTCCGGGACTGACTTCAGCACCCACTACATCGTGCTCGGCTTCCGCCTGAAGGTAAACCAGGCGGATCTGGCCCTGCCGGATGCGCAGCACGAGGCGTACCGCTGGTTAACGCCAGCGGCGCTGGTGGCAGACGAGAACGTGCACGACAACAGCCGGGCGTACTTTATGGATGAGCGTAAAGCCGGAGTGCCGGGACTATGAGGATATTAGTCTACGGCATTAACTACTCACCGGAGCTAACCGGTATCGGCAAGTACACCGGTGAGATGGTGGAGTGGATGGCCCAGCAGGGCCATGACGTGCGGGTTATCACCGCGCCGCCCTACTATCCGGAGTGGAAAGTGGGCGAACGCTACTCGGCCTGGCGCTACCGTCGGGAAGAGGGGGCCGCCACCGTCTGGCGCTGCCCGCTCTACGTGCCGAAGCAGCCCTCGACTATCAAGCGGCTGGTTCACCTCGGCAGCTTCGCCCTGAGCAGCTTTTTCCCGCTGCTGGCCCAGCGCCGCTGGAAGCCGGATCGCATCATCGGCGTGGTGCCGACCCTGTTCTGCACGCCGGGGATGCGCCTGCTGGCGAAGCTCTCCGGAGCGCGTACGCTGCTGCATATTCAGGATTACGAGGTCGATGCCATGCTCGGTCTCGGGATGGCGGGCAAGGGCAAGGGCGGCAAGGTCGCGAAGCTGGCCAGCGCCTTTGAGCGCAGCGGCCTGCTCGGAGTGGATAACGTCTCCACTATCTCCCGCTCAATGATGAACAAAGCCCGGGAGAAGGGCGTCGCCGAAGAGCGGGTCATCTTCTTCCCGAACTGGTCAGAAGTGGCACGTTTTCGCGACGTCAGCGAGGGCGAGGTCGCCCAGCTGCGCGCCTCTCTCGGCCTGCCGGACGACAAACGCATCATTCTCTACTCCGGCAACATTGGCGAGAAGCAGGGGCTGGAGAGCGTCATCGAGGCCGCAGCGCGTCTGCGTGCCGAGCCGTGGCAGTTTGTGATTGTCGGCCAGGGCGGCGGCAAGGCGCGGCTGGAAAAATTAGTCCGCGAACGCGGGCTGGAGAACGTCAAATTCTTCCCGCTGCAGCCCTACGAGGCGCTGCCTGCGCTCTTAAAAATGGGCGACTGTCATCTGGTGATCCAGAAGCGCGGCGCGGCGGACGCGGTGCTGCCCTCCAAGCTCACCAACATTCTGGCGGTAGGCGGCAACGCGGTGATCACTGCAGAAGCGGATACCGAGCTGGGCCAGCTCTGCACCGCGTTTCCGGGTATTGCCGTCTGCGTCGAGCCGGAGTCGGTGGACGCGCTGGTGAGCGGAATCGAGCAGGCGTTAGCCCTGCCAAAAAACAACACGGTGGCACGTGAATATGCCGAACGCACGCTCGAAAAAGAGAGCGTGTTGAGCCAATTTATTGCCGATATCCAGGGATAATCATGAATACAACCCCCCTTTTTCCGGTAGTCATGGCTGGTGGCTCGGGTAGCCGCCTGTGGCCGCTCTCCCGCGTGCTCTACCCCAAACAGTTTCTCTGCCTGAAGGGCGAGCTGACGATGTTACAGGCGACAATTAACCGCCTGAACGGCGTCGAGTGCGAAAGCCCGGTCGTCATCTGCAACGAGGAGCACCGCTTTATCGTTGCCGAGCAGCTGCGTCAGCTCAACAAGCTGACCGAAAACATCATTCTCGAACCGGCGGGGCGTAACACCGCGCCTGCCATCGCGCTTGCGGCGCTGGCCGCTAAGCGCAACAGCCCTGATGCGGATCCGCTTCTGCTGGTGCTCGCTGCCGACCACGTGATCCAGCAGGAAGAGGCGTTCCGCGAGGCGGTACGGGCAGCGATGCCCTACGCCGAAAGCGGCAAGCTGGTGACCTTCGGCATCGTGCCGGATCTGCCTGAGACCGGCTACGGCTATATTCGCCGCGGCGAGGTAAGTCAGAACGGGATCGATACGGTCGCCTTCGAAGTGGCGCAGTTTGTCGAAAAACCCAATCTTGAAACGGCGCAGGCCTACGTTGCCAGCGGCGAATACTACTGGAACAGTGGCATGTTCCTGTTCCGTGCCGGGCGCTATCTCGACGAGTTAAAACGCTTCCGCCCGGACATTCTCGACGCCTGTGAAAACGCCATGCGCACCCTTGATCCGGATCTCAACTTTATCCGCGTTGATGAAGAGGCGTTCCTCGCCTGTCCGGAAGAGTCGGTGGACTACGCGGTGATGGAGAAGACCGCCGATGCAGTAGTGGTGCCAATGGACGCAGGCTGGAGCGACGTCGGCTCCTGGTCCTCGCTGTGGGAGATCAGCCCCCATACGCCGGAGGGAAACGTCCATCACGGCGACGTCATCAGCCACAAAACCGAAAATAGCTACGTCTATGCCGAGTCGGGGCTGGTTACCACCGTCGGGGTCAAAGACCTGGTGGTGGTTCAGACCAAAGACGCAGTGCTGATCGCCGACCGCAACGCGGTGCAGGACGTCAAAAAGGTGGTCGAGCAGATCAAGGCCGACGGTCGCCATGAGCACCATATCCACCGCGAGGTGTACCGCCCGTGGGGCAAATATGACTCCATCGACTCGGGCGATCGCTACCAGGTGAAACGCATCACCGTCAAGCCGGGGGAGGGGCTCTCTCTGCAGATGCATCACCACCGGGCCGAGCACTGGATCGTGGTGGCGGGCACGGCGAAGGTGACCATTAACGACGAGATCCGCCTGATCGGTGAGAACGAGTCGGTTTACATCCCCCTTGGCGCAACCCACTGCCTGGAAAACCCCGGCAAGATCCCGCTGGACCTGATTGAGGTGCGCTCCGGCGGATACCTCGAAGAGGACGACGTGGTGCGCTTCGAAGACCGCTACGGGCGAGTTTAGTACGCATTAACTCTGCCCGGCAGCGTGCGCTTACCGGGCCTATGGAGGCCATTATGGAAAAATTAACCTGTTTTAAAGCCTATGATATTCGCGGCAGGCTGGGCACGGAGCTCAATGAAGAGATCGCCTGGCGCATTGGCCGCGCCTATGGCGAATACCTGAAGCCGGAGACCATCGTGCTGGGGGGCGACGTGCGCCTGACCAGCGAGGCGCTGAAGCTGGCGCTGGCGAAGGGGTTACAGGATGCCGGGGTAGACGTGCTCGACCTTGGTATGTGCGGCACGGAAGAGATCTACTTCGCCACCTTCCATCTGGGGATTGACGGCGGTATCGAAGTCACCGCCAGCCACAACCCGATGGACTACAACGGCATGAAGCTGGTGCGCAAGGGTGCGCGCCCGATCAGCGGCGATACCGGCCTGCGCGACGTGCAGCGTCTGGCGGAGGCCAACGACTTCCCGCCGGTTAATCCGGCGAAGCGCGGCAGCTATAAGCAGATCGATCTGCGCGATGCCTATATTGACCACCTGCTGGGCTATATCGACATCGCGAATCTCAAGCCGTTAACGCTGGTGATCAACTCGGGCAACGGCGCGGCGGGTCCGGTGATTGACGCCATCGAGGCGCGATTCCAGGCGCTGAAGGTGCCGGTGACCTTTATCAAAGTGCATAACACCCCGGACGGC
This sequence comes from Escherichia sp. ESNIH1, assembly GCA_002918705.1. GTDB lineage: Bacteria > Pseudomonadota > Gammaproteobacteria > Enterobacterales > Enterobacteriaceae > Pseudescherichia. Next base: position 428,636 of record PQKR01000002.1, read on the forward strand.
AACTTCCCGAATGGTATTCCCAACCCGCTGCTGCCGGAGTGCCGGGACAGCACCCGCGATGCGGTGATTGCGCACCGGGCCGATATGGGCATCGCCTTTGATGGCGACTTTGACCGCTGCTTCCTGTTCGACGGTGACGGCCAGTTTATCGAGGGCTACTACATTGTTGGCCTGCTGGCGCAGGCGTTCCTGGAGAAGCACCCCGGCGCGAAGATCATCCACGACCCGCGCCTCTCCTGGAACACCGTTGACGTGGTGACCCAGGCCGGCGGCACGCCGGTGATGTCGAAAACCGGCCACGCCTTTATCAAAGAGCGGATGCGCACCGAGGATGCGATCTACGGCGGCGAGATGAGCGCTCACCACTACTTCCGCGACTTTGCCTACTGCGACAGCGGCATGATCCCCTGGCTGCTGGTCACCGAGCTGCTGTGCCTCTCCGGTCAGCCGCTGTCGGCGCTGGTGCGCGATCGCATGGCGGCGTTTCCGGCCAGCGGCGAGATCAACCGTACCCTCAGCGAACCGGCGCAGGCCATTGCCCGCGTCGAGCAGCATTTTGCCCGCGGTGCACAGGAGATTGATCGTACCGATGGCCTCAGCGTCGCCTTCCCAACGTGGCGCTTTAACCTGCGCTCCTCTAACACCGAGCCGGTGGTGCGCCTGAACGTCGAGTCTCAGGGCGACGTCTCGCTGATGGAGGCGAAGACGCAGGAAATTCTGGCGCTGCTCGACAGGTAGCCGTTGCGAGCCCTCTCTTCGGAGAGGGCATAAATGAACAGGAACAACGATGACAAACTTAAAAAAGCGCGAGCGAGCCAAAACGAATGCATCGTTAATCTCTATGGTGCAGCGATTTTCGGACATCACTATCCTGTTTGGCGGGCTTTGGGTGGTCTGTAAGGCAAACGCCTTACCCTTTTTCTATCTGCATCTGCTGATGGCACTTATCGCCTTAGTGGTTTTCCAGATGATTGGCGGTATGACCGATTTCTACCGCTCGTGGCGCGGAGTAAAAATCTCCACCGAGCTGGTATTGCTGCTGCAAAACTGGACCCTGAGCCTCATTTTCAGCGCCGGGCTGATGGCCTTCAATGCTGATTTTAATGACGACTTCTCGCTGTTTTTCGCCTGGTACGTGCTGAGCAGCATTGGCCTGGTGGTCTGCCGCTCGCTGATCCGCTTCGGCGCGGGCTGGCTGCGTAACCGTGGCTACAACACCCGCCGGGTGGCTATTGCTGGCGATCTGCCGGTAGGGCAGATGCTGCTGGAGAGCTTCCGCAACGAGCCGTGGCTGGGCTTCGAGGTGGTGGGCGTCTATCACGACGTGAGCCCCGAGGGGGTCTCGGCGGACTGGGCGGGCACTATCGAGCAGCTGATTGAGGACGCCAAGGCAGCGAAAATTCACAACGTCTATATCGCCATGTCGATGAATGACGCTGCCAGCATTAAAAAGCTGGTAAACGAGCTGGCGGATACCACCTGCTCGGTGATCCTGATCCCCGACGTCTTTACCTTCAATATCCTGCATTCGCGTATTGAGGAGATGAATGGGATCCCGGTGGTGCCGCTGTACGACACGCCGCTCTCTGGCCTGAACCGGGTGCTGAAGCGCGTCGAAGACATCGTACTGTCGTCGCTGATCCTGCTGATGATCTCTCCGGTGCTGCTGAGCATCGCCGCCGCCGTGAAGCTCACCTCGCCGGGGCCGGTGATCTTCCGTCAGACCCGCTACGGCATGGACGGTAAGCCGATCATGGTGTGGAAGTTCCGCTCTATGAAGGTAATGGAGAACGACAGCGTAGTCACCCAGGCAACGCAGAACGATCCCCGCGTCACTCGCGTCGGCAACTTCCTGCGCCGCACCTCGCTCGATGAGCTGCCGCAGTTTATTAACGTCCTCACCGGTGGCATGTCGATTGTTGGCCCGCGCCCGCACGCCGTGGCGCATAACGAGCAGTACCGGACGCTGATCCAGGGCTACATGCTGCGCCATAAGGTCAAGCCAGGCATTACCGGCTGGGCGCAGATCAACGGCTGGCGCGGAGAGACCGACACCCTGGAGAAGATGGAGAAACGGATCGAGTTCGACCTGGAGTACATTCGCGAATGGAGCCTCTGGTTCGACATCAAGATCGTTTTCCTGACCATTTTCAAAGGCTTTGTTAACAAAGCGGCCTACTGAGTGAGCACACTGTGAGCCTGAGAGAAAAAACCCTGAGCGGGGCCAAATGGTCGGCGATGGCCACCGTCACCATCATTGGCCTCGGACTGGTACAGATGACCTGGCTGGCGCGCATTATCGACAGCCACCAGTTTGGCCTGCTGACCGTGGCGCTGACGATTATCGCGCTCGCCGACACGCTGTCCGATTTTGGCATTGCCAACTCCATTATCCAGCGCAAAGAGATCAGCCAGCTGGAGCTGACCACGCTCTACTGGCTGAACGTCGGGCTGGGGCTGCTGGTCTGCGTGGCGATGTTCCTCCTGAGCGATACCCTGGCGCGGGTACTGCACAACCCGGATATCGCCCCGCTGATCAAAACCCTGTCGCTGGCCTTCGTGGTGATCCCCCACGGCCAGCAGTTCCGCGCTCTGATGCAAAAAGAGTTAGAGTTCGGCAAAATTGGCGCAATCGAAACGCTCTCCGTGGTGGCGGGCTTTAGCGTGACGGTGATTGGCGCGTGGTTCTGGCCGCTGGCGATGACCGCCATCGTGGGCTACCTGGTTAACACCGCCGTGCGCACGCTGCTGTTTGGTTTTTTCGGCCGCAAAATCTACCGTCCGGGCCTGCACTTCTCCCTCGCCTCGGTCAGCGCCAACCTGCGTTTTGGCGCCTGGCTGACGGCGGATAGCGTCATCAACTACATCAATACCAACCTCTCCACGCTGGTGCTGGCACGTATTCTCGGGGCCAGCGTAGCCGGGGGCTATAACCTTGCCTACAACGTGGCGGTAGTGCCGCCGATGAAGCTTAACCCCATCATCACCCGCGTGCTGTTCCCGGCGTTCGCCAAAATCCAGGACGATACGGCCAAGCTGCGGCTCAACTTCTACAAGCTGCTGTCGGCGGTGGGGATCATCAACTTCCCGGTGCTGCTGGGCCTGATGGTGGTCGCCAATAACATGGTTCCGCTGGTGTTTGGCGAGAAGTGGCGCGGCATTATCCCGATCCTGCAGCTGCTGTGCATCGTCGGCCTGCTGCGCGCCGTAGGGAACCCGATTGGCTCCCTGCTGATGGCCAAGGCGCGGGTCGATATCAGCTTTAAGTTTAATCTGTTCAAAACCGCGCTCTTTGTGCCCGCCATTATTCTCGGCGGCCAGCTGGCGGGAGCGCTGGGCGTCACCCTGGGCTTCCTGCTGGTACAGGTGATCAATACCGTACTGAGCTACTTCGTGATGATCAGGCCGGTGCTCGGCCCGAGCTACCGTCAGTATGTCCTTAGCCTCTGGCTGCCGTTCTACCTCTCGCTGCCCATGCTGGCGGTGAGCTACGGGCTGGGGCTGGCGCTGAGCGGCCATCTGCCGCTGGTGACCCTGCTGATCGTCCAGATCGCCGCGGGTGCGCTGACGTTCGCGGTCACCCTCGCGCTGTCGCGTAACGCGCTGGTGGTGGAGATCAAACGCCAGCTGTGCCGCAATGAAAAATTAAGAACGCTCCTGCGGGCAGGTTAATCCAATTTTGTTTATTGAGGTCACTATGAAACTATTAATTCTGGGCAACCATACCTGCGGGAACCGTGGCGACAGCGCCATCCTGCGCGGCCTGCTGGACGCGATAGCCGTGCTTGAGCCGAACGCCGAGGTGGACGTAATGAGCCGCTACCCGGTGAGCTCCTCCTGGCTGCTGAACCGCCCGGTGATGGGCGATCCGCTCTATAGCCAGATGAAGCAGCACAATAACGCCGCCGGAGTGATGGGGCGGGTCAAGAAGGTGCTACGCCGCCGCTATCAGCATCAGGTGCTGCTCTCCCGGGTGACCGACAGCGGTAAGCTGCGCAACATTGCTATCGCCCAGGGCTTCACCGACTTTGTCCGCCTGCTGTCAGGCTATGACGCCATTATCCAGGTAGGCGGCTCGTTCTTTGTCGATCTCTACGGCGTGCCGCAGTTTGAGCACGCTCTCTGCACCTTTATGGCGAAAAAGCCGCTCTATATGATCGGCCACAGCGTTGGCCCGTTCCAGGATGCCCAGTTTAACCAGCTGGCGAACTACGTGTTCGGCCACTGCGACGCGCTCATCCTCCGCGAGCGCGTCAGCCTGGAGCTGATGGAGCAGAGCCAGATCACCACCGTGAAAGTCGAGCAGGGGGTAGATACCGCCTGGCTGGTGGATCACGACGAGACATTCGTGCCGAACTATGCAGTCGCCCATTGGCTCGACGTGGCGGCAAAAGAGAAGACGGTCGCTATTACCCTGCGCGAGCTGGCTCCCTTCGATAAGCGGCTCGGCACCACGCAGAAAGCCTACGAGAAGGCCTTTGCCGGGGTGGTCAACCGCATTATTGATGCAGGCTACCAGGTGCTGGCCCTCTCCACCTGTACCGGCATTGACAGCTATAACAAGGACGATCGCATGGTGGCGCTCAACTTGCGGGAGCACGTCAGCGATCCCTCGCGCTATCACGTAGTGATGGACGAGCTGAACGACCTTGAGATGGGCAAAATCTTTGCCGCCTGCGATCTGACCGTGGGCACGCGTCTGCACTCGGCGATTATCTCCATGAACTTTGGCACCCCGGCGATTGCCATCAACTACGAACACAAGTCGGCGGGCATTATGCAGCAGCTGGGGATGCCGGAGATGGCGATCGATATTCGTCATCTGCTGGACGGCTCGCTGGAGGCAATGGTGGCCGACACCCTCGGTCAGCTCCCGGTCCTGGAGCAGCGCCTCAACGATGCCGTGGCCCACGAGCGACAGCACGGCATGGAGATGGTGGAATCGGTGTTGAAGCGCGTCCGGGGGAGTAAATGAAGGTCAGTTTCTTTTTGCTGAAGTTCCCCCTCTCGTCGGAGACCTTCGTGCTGGATCAGATCGTCGCTTTTATTGAGATGGGCTACGAGGTTGAGATCGTAGCGATGCATAAAGGGGATCTGAGCAATACCCATGCCGCGTTTCAGCAGTATCGGCTGGCGGAGAAGACCCACTGGCTGCTGGACGAGCCACAGGGCAAGCTGGCGAAGCTGCGCTATCGCGGCGCGGCGCTGCTGCGCGGGGCAGGGCGGAGCGCGACATGGCGGGCGCTTAACGTCGGACGCTACGGGGCCGAGGCACGCAACCTGATCCTTGCAGCCATGTGCGGCCTCGCGCCGCGCACGTTTCATGCCGACGTCTTTATCGCCCACTTTGGCCCGGCGGGCGTTACCGCCGCCAAGCTGCGCGAGCTCGGCGTCCTTAACGGCAAAATCGCCACCGTATTCCACGGCATCGACATCTCCAGCCGGGCGGTTCTCAGCCACTATACGCCGGAGTATCAACAGCTCTTTCGCCGGGGCGACCTGATGCTGCCCATCAGCGAGCTGTGGGCTGGACGGCTCATGAATATGGGCTGTCCGGCGCATAAAATTGCCGTCTCGCGCATGGGTGTTGATATGTCACGCTTCTCTCCGCGTCTGGTGCAGGCCCCGGCAAACCCGCTGAATATCATCTCCGTTGCCCGCCTGACCGAGAAAAAGGGGCTGCACGTGGCCATTGAGGCCTGCCGTCTGCTCAAGGCGCGGGGCATTGCCTTCCACTATCGCATTCTCGGTATCGGGCCGTGGGAGCAGCGTCTGCGTGGTCTGATTGCCGAGTATGATCTGCAGGAGATGATTGAGATGCCGGGCTTCAAGCCGAGCCACGAGGTGAAGGCGATGCTGGACGAGGCGGATCTCTTCTTGCTGCCCTCGATCACCGGCGCGGATGGCGATATGGAGGGGATCCCGGTGGCGCTGATGGAGGCGATGGCGGTGGGTCTGCCGGTGGTCTCCACCGTCCACAGCGGTATCCCGGAGCTTATCGACGCCGATCGGTCCGGCTGGCTGGTGCCGGAGAACGATCCTGAGGCGCTGGCGGACCGGCTGGCTATACTGAGCGCTATCCAGCAGGAGGCGCTGGTGCCGGTCGTCTCCCGCGCGCGGGAGAAAGTTGAAACCGAGTTTAATCAGCGAATCATTAACCAGCGGCTTGCTACGCTGTTGCAAGCGCTCTAAGCCAGAGGTTATATGCCAGATATCTTACTCTCTCGTCGCCGCTTTATCGGCGCAGGCTCTGCCCTGGCGGCGCTGCCTCTTCTGTACTCGCCGCTGCTTCAGGCCCAGGCGTCCGGCAGCGTTGATATCCGCCGCTACCTGAAAGATGACGTTATCGCCGCGTTTAAGCAGGCCTTTGCCGAAGCCAGCACGGTGCTGGTGCCGGCGGGTGTCATCTGCGAGAACATCAACACCGCAATATTTATCCCGGCAGGTAAGACGTTGCTGATCCGTGGTGCGCTCAAGGGCAACGGTAAAGGGCGCTTCGTATTGCAGGACGGCTGCCGGGTACGTGGGGAGGAGGGCGGAAGCCTCTATAATATCACCCTCGACGTACGCGGCTCGGACTGCACTATCGAGGGTGTAACGATGAGCGGCTACGGCCCGGTGACGCAGATCTATATCGGCGGCAAAGAGAAGCGGGTGATGCGTAACCTGGTCATCGATAATATTACGGTGACCAAAGCCAACTACGCCATTCTGCGCCAGGGCTTTCACAACCAGATAGACGGGGCGCGCATCACCAACGGCCGTTTCAGCTATCTGCAGGGGGACGCCATCGAGTGGAACGTGGCGATTAACGATCGCAACCTGCTCATCTCCGACCACGTCATCGACCATATCGACTGTACCAACGGCAAAATCAACTGGGGGATCGGCATCGGGCTGGCGGGCAGCACCTATGACAATGACTATCCGGAAGACCAGGCGGTAAAGCATTTTACCGTCGCCAACATTACCGGCAGCCACTGTCGCCAGCTGGTACATGTCGAAAACGGCAAGCACTTTGTGATTCGTCATATCACGGCCACGGATATCACTCCCGACTACAGTAAAAAAGCGGGCATTGATAACGCGACGGTAGCGATTTACGGCTGCGATAATTTCGTGATAGACGACGTTAAAATGCGCAACAGCGCCGGAATGTTAATTGGTTATGGGGTAATCAAAGGTAATTATCTTTCGATACCACAAAATTTCAGACTAAACGCGATCCATCTCGACAACGCCGAGCAGACGCGGAAATTACGTGGGATCCAGATCTCATCGGGGAATGCCGATTCGTTTGTCTCTATCACCAACCTCAATATTCAGCGCGCCTCGCTGGAGATGCATAATAAGCCCCAGCACCTGTTTATGCGCAATATTCAGATAATGCAGGAGGCCGCGACAGGCCCGGCGTTGAAGCTCCACTTCGACCTGCGTAAGGACGTGCGCGGCCGCTTTATGGCGAAGCGGGATACCCTGCTTTCACTTGCAAATATTCAAGCCGTAAATGAAAAAGGGCAAAGCTCAGTAGATATTGACCGACTCGATCAGCAGGTTATTAACGCTGAAAAATTAAACTTTTCCCTGCCGGCAAAGCGCTCATAATTGTTGTACGGCCATTTTGCGAGGATTCCTGGAGCCTCAACCCACGGCTTCGTATTACATCTATTGCAGATGCCTTAATTGATAGCTGTTATTCAGCTAAATCGTACTGGCTAAACGAGATCAAAGGGCTATAATTCAGCAACCATTTTATAGGTGGAAGTGATAATGATTAATTTGAAAGCGGTTATTCCGGTAGCGGGTCTGGGGATGCACATGCTGCCTGCCACCAAGGCGATCCCAAAAGAGATGCTGCCGATCGTCGATAAGCCGATGATCCAGTACATCGTCGACGAAGTGGTTGCTGCAGGGATCAAAGAGATCGTTCTGGTTACCCACTCCTCTAAAAACGCGGTGGAGAACCACTTCGACACCTCCTATGAGCTTGAGGCTCTGCTGGAGCAACGCGTTAAGCGTCAGCTGCTGGCGGAAGTGCAGTCTATCTGCCCGCCGGGCGTGACCATTATGAACGTGCGCCAGGCGCAGCCGCTGGGTCTGGGCCACTCCATTCTCTGCGCGCGTCCTATCGTCGGCGACAACCCTTTCGTGGTGGTGCTGCCGGACATTATTCTGGATAACGCCAGTGCCGATCCGCTGCGCTACAACCTGGCGGCAATGGTAGCCCGCTTTAACGAGACCGGCCGCAGCCAGGTGCTGGCAAAACGCATGAAGGGCGATCTCTCCGAATACTCCGTGATCCAGACTAAAGAGCCGCTGGATAGCGAAGGTAAAGTGAGCCGTATTACCAACTTTATCGAGAAACCGGATCAGCCGCAGACGCTGGATTCAGACCTGATGGCGGTAGGGCGCTATGTCCTGTCGGCGGATATCTGGGCAGAGCTGGAGAAAACCGAGCCGGGCGCGTGGGGCCGTATTCAGCTTACCGACGCTATCGCTCGCCTGGCGGAAAAACAGTCCGTTGACGCGATGCTAATGACCGGCGACAGCTATGATTGTGGCAAGAAAATGGGCTACATGCAGGCGTTCGTGAAGTACGGCCTGCGTAACCTGAAAGAAGGGCAAAAGTTCCGCAACAGCATTCAGAAGCTGCTGAGCCAAAGCCAGGCCTAAGTCACGATTAAGTAATATTTATTTAATTCAACGGCAAGAGATCGTTCACTATGCGGTAATAAATCGCGATGAACCATCCCTTGCCGTTTTTGTTTTACAACCCCCAAATTCTTGTAGATCAAAGGGTTGTGATGATTAATTATACAGCAAAACCATAAGAATTTTCCTTGTTTCTCTGCGCGTTTGGGATGACAATTAGCACCTGATTTGTCGCCTAACTCACTTAGTTTGGGCGCGAGTTTTTGCACAATCTGGTCTAAATCAGTCCACGGGTAGCTGTTGAGCCTGGGGCGGTAGCGTGTCTGCGCTTTGCATCATGCTGCTGCAACCTGCAACACACCTCTTCTTATTGAATTGACGGAATTGATAGCGTGAAAATCCTTGTTACTGGCGGAGCGGGTTTTATCGGCTCTGCGGTCGTCCGACATATTATTAAAAATACCCAAGATTCCGTTGTGAATGTTGATAAATTGACTTACGCCGGTAATCTGGAATCGCTTGTTGACGTCGCCGATAGCGATCGTTATGCCTTTGAGCGCGTGGATATTTGTGATGCCGCTGAGGTTGCTCGCGTTTTTGCCGAGCACCAGCCTGACGCCGTAATGCACCTGGCGGCAGAGAGCCACGTTGACCGCTCTATTACCGGCCCGGCTGACTTTATCGAAACCAATATCGTCGGAACTTACGTTCTGCTGGAGGCCGCGCGCGCCTACTGGCTGACCTTAAGCGATGAGGCGAAAAACGCGTTTCGCTTCCACCATATCTCTACCGATGAAGTGTATGGCGATCTGCCGCACCCGGACGAGCATCCGCAGGGCACGGCGCTGCCGCTCTTTACCGAGCAGACCGCATATGCCCCCAGCAGCCCGTACTCCTCTTCCAAAGCATCCAGCGATCACCTGGTGCGCGCATGGCGCCGCACCTATGGTCTGCCCACGCTGGTGACCAACTGCTCCAATAACTACGGCCCGTATCACTTCCCCGAGAAGCTGATCCCGCTGGTGATCCTCAATGCCCTTGAAGGCAAACCGCTGCCGATTTACGGCAAAGGCGATCAGATCCGCGACTGGCTCTACGTAGAAGATCATGCCCGCGCGCTCTACACCGTGGTAACGCAGGGTGCGCCTGGCGAGACCTACAACATTGGCGGCCATAACGAGAAGCAGAACCTGGACGTGGTCCATACCATCTGTGACCTGCTGGACGAGATCGTACCGAAAGAGGGCTCCTATCGCGACCAGATCACCTACGTGACAGACCGTCCGGGCCACGACCGCCGCTACGCTATCGATGCGGATAAAATTAGCCGCGAGCTGGGCTGGAAGCCAGAAGAGACGTTTGAGTCCGGTATCCGTAAAACCGTCCGCTGGTATCTGGATAATCAGCAGTGGGTGGATAACGTGAAAAGCGGCAGCTATAAGACCTGGATCGAGCAGAATTACGGAGAACGTTAAGAATGAATATTCTGCTGTTTGGTAAAACGGGCCAGGTAGGCTGGGAGCTGCAGCGTGCGCTGGCGCCGCTCGGTACGGTGACGGCGGTTGACGTTAAATCAACCACCTACTGCGGTGATTTTAGCAACCCTGAAGGCGTGGCGGAGACCGTTCGCCGCGTGCGTCCGGATGTTATTGTCAATGCAGCGGCCCATACCGCCGTTGATAAAGCTGAGTCCGAGCGTGAATTTGCTGAGCTCTTAAACGCCACCAGCGTTAAAGCTATTGCCGTTGAGGCCGAAAAGCTGGGCGCATGGCTGATCCACTACTCTACCGACTATGTTTTTCCCGGTACCGGAGAGACGCCGTGGCTGGAGACCGACGCCGTGGCACCGTTAAACGTCTACGGTGAAACCAAGCTTGCTGGCGAGAAAGCGGTGCAGGAGCACTGCACGAAGCACCTGATCTTCCGTACCAGCTGGGTCTACGCGGGTAAAGGCAACAACTTTGCCAAAACCATGCTGCGCCTGGCTAAGGATCGTCCGGAGCTGTCGGTAATTAACGATCAGTATGGTGCCCCGACCGGCGCAGAGCTGCTGGCCGACTGCACGGCGCATGCCATTCGCACCGCGCTGCACAAGCCAGAAGTGGCAGGCTTATACCATCTGGTAGCGTCCGGCACCACGACGTGGCATGACTATGCCGCGCTGGTCTTCGCCGAGGCGAAAGCGGCGGGCATGGAGCTGGCGATTGAGAAACTTAACGCCGTTCCGACCTCTGCCTACCCGACGCCAGCCCGCAGGCCAACCAACTCCCGTTTGAACACCGAGAAATTCCAGCGTCAGTTTGATCTGGTGCTGCCTGACTGGCAGGTTGGCGTCAAACGTATGCTGGCCGAGCTATTTACCACGACCTCATTCTGATTGACATATCTAATGCCCGGAAACGGGCATTTTCTGTATGCAGAGAAAAAAATGACAACACGTAAAGGTATTATTCTGGCCGGCGGTTCCGGCACGCGTCTCTATCCGGTCACAATGGCCGTCAGCAAGCAGCTGCTGCCGATCTATGATAAGCCGATGATCTACTATCCGCTCTCCGCGCTGATGCTGGCCGGGATCCGCGATATTCTCATTATCAGCACGCCGATGGACACTCCCCGTTTTGAGCAGCTGCTGGGTGACGGTAGCCAGTGGGGATTGAATCTGCAGTATAAAGTGCAGCCAAGCCCAGACGGTCTGGCCCAGGCCTTCATTATTGGCGAAGAGTTTATCGGCGACGATAACTGCGCGCTGGTGCTGGGGGATAACATCTTCTACGGTCACGATCTGCCTAAGCAGCTGGAAGCTGCCGTCAGCAAAGAGAGCGGGGCGACCGTTTTTGCCTACCACGTTAACGATCCGGAGCGCTACGGCGTCGTGGAGTTCGACCGCAACGGTACCGCTATCTCTCTCGAAGAGAAGCCGCTGGAGCCGAAAAGCAACTATGCGGTAACCGGTCTCTACTTCTATGACAACCGGGTAGTGGAGATGGCGAAGAGCCTGAAGCCATCCCCGCGCGGCGAGCTGGAAATTACCGACATCAACCGCCTCTATCTGGAGCAGGGCGATCTCTCCGTGGCGATGATGGGCCGCGGCTACGCCTGGCTGGATACTGGAACGCACCAGAGCCTGATCGAGGCCAGCAACTTTATCCAGACCATCGAAGAGCGCCAGGGACTGAAAGTGTCCTGTCCGGAAGAGATTGCTTTCCGTAAAGGCTTCATCGATGCCGAGCAGGTTAAAAAACTGGCGGCTCCGCTCGCTAAAAATGCTTACGGTCAGTATCTGCTGAAAATGATTAAAGGTTATTAAGCAATGAACGTGATTAAAACCGCTATTCCTGACGTGCTGATTTTTGAACCGAAGGTATTTGGCGACGATCGTGGATTCTTTTTTGAAAGTTTTAACCAGCGTGTTTTTGAAGAGGCCGTTGGTCGTCAGGTTGAGTTCGTCCAGGATAACCACTCGAAATCCAGCAAAGGGGTACTGCGCGGTCTGCACTACCAGCTGGCTCCCCATGCGCAGGGCAAGCTGGTTCGCTGCGTAGCGGGCGAGGTGTTTGATATTGCGGTGGATATGCGTAAATCGTCAGCCACCTTTGGTCAGTGGGTAGGTGTAAACCTCTCTGCAGAAAACAAACGCCAGCTGTGGATCCCGGAAGGGTTTGCTCACGGTTTTCTGGTGCTGAGCGAGACGGCAGAGTTTGTCTACAAGACGACTGACTACTACCAGCCGCAGTCGGAACGTGCCGTGAAATATGACGATCCGCAGCTCAACATCCAGTGGCCGTTTACTGACGATCTGAAGCTCTCGCCGAAGGACGAAGCCGCCCCACAGCTGAATACTATTCCGGTGAATGAGCTATTTGAATGAGCATAATAAAGAATAGTATCTGGAATGTTGCTGGTTATATTGTTCCTGCTATTATTACCATTCCTGCCCTGGGATTATTGGGGCGGGTATTGGGTGCAGAGATGTTTGGGGTATTTACCCTTGCATTAGCAATCGTCGGCTATGCCAGTATTTTCGATGTAGGATTAACGCGCGCGGTTATCCGTGAAATATCTATCTTCCGGGACGAGCTTGAAGAAAAGAAAAAAATAATATCTACAGCCTCGGTGCTGGTAATAATAATGGGTATAATCGCAGCATTGATAATATATTCCTGCAGCGATGCGATTACCAATCTGCTTAAAATTAGCCCAGCGTTACACATCCATGTTGTAAACTCCCTAAAAATTCTAGCCCTGTCGATACCCCTGTTTTTAATCACCCAGATATGGTTAGCGATCCTTGAAGGCGAAGAAAGATTCGGCATCCTCAACGTTTATAAATCAATTACCGGCTCACTGCTCTCACTTCTGCCTGTAGTTTTTATCTATATCAAACCAGAGCTAGAGTATGCCATTGCTGGGCTGGTTATTTCCCGGTTATTTTGCCTGATTATCGCATTCTTTTTATGCAAACGGATCGTCATTGAGGCAAAGCTAAGCTTCAGTGGTCCAACGCTGAAGCGTCTACTGATGTTTGGTGGCTGGATAACTGTCAGTAATATCATCAGTCCGCTAATGGCTTACTTTGATCGCTTTATTGTTTCTAACCAGCTGGGAGCAGCGGTAGTCGCCTTCTATACTGCGCCGTCGGAGGCTGTGGCAAGATTAGGGATCATACCTGGGGCTTTTGCCCGTGCTATTTTTCCTCGCTTGAGTGCCTCAAAAAGCGCCCATGACAGAAAAAGAAACAAAAAGCTTGTCACAATCCTGCTATTACTTATCACATTGCCAATACTGTTGGTAGGAATTGTAGCGGGGAACTGGCTAATGGTGCTGTGGATGGGGCCAGCATTTGCTGGTATGTCTGCAACGGTATTATCGGTATTGCTGGTGGGTTTTGTTTTCAACTCGTTAGCTCAAGTACCTTTCGCGAGTATTCAATCCAGAGGCTATGCCAGAATTACTGCGTATATCCATCTTTTTGAGTTGGTACCATATCTAATAATGCTTTTTTATTTAATAAAAGGCTATGGGATCCTTGGTGCCGCTTACGCATGGACCATAAGAATGGCAGTTGATTATATCTTGCTATCACTCTTTGATAGAAGGTTCGATAAGTAAGTGCTTCGAAACTGGTTAAATACAGCTACCAGATAGAGAGAACTGGTCTATTTATGATATATGTTTCTATTCTTGCAGTCATCACAGCGATAGGATTGTTTGTTGCGCTGTACTATATTAAAGCTAATTTAACCTCGCCTTTATCCTTGCACTGTTTGGCATGGTTTCTGGTAAGTGTAATTGGATTGTTTGCCTATGATGAATTTATCGAGTTTCCACCAGTTAGTTATTATGCATTCCTGATATGGTATGTAATAATCTATTTTATATTGACTGTTGGTGAAATGGTTACTTTCAAATCCCATACCCAGCAATACTTTTATAATAAAGAGTATAGCTGTGCCCGGTATTGGATCTTTGTTATACCTGTCGCTATCTATACCATCTGGGAAATCTATCGAGTAGGAACCAGCGGGCCAGCCTCTTTCTTCCTTAATCTTAGGTTGGCAAACATCGATGAAGACTACAGTGGCGAAAAGTTTTTAGTCATGACGGCGGTTTATCCGGTTATGATAGCGATTTTTGCTATTATTTGTATGTCAAAAACCAGCAGAACAAACATCTATGCAATTGTGTTTTGGGTAATGCTTTTCTGTATAGGAACGATGGGCAAGTTTGCTGTTATTACCCCTATTATTATTTTTCTGGCTATACGGGAACTCACTAGAGGATTGGATAGAAAAAAACTTGTCATCTATTTGCCAATGGTTGCAGTAGTTATCCTAATGTTGCACTTCGCCAGGATGGCAACCAATGACGATACGACATTAAGTTCAGTATTAGGTCTATATGTTTATTCACCCATTCTGGCACTTAGTAAGTTATCTGATCTGGCTAATAATAATGCAGGGGAATATACATTCAGGTTCTTGTTCGCGGTTTTGAATAAAATTGGCCTTTCAGCAAATGAACCTGTAAAAACTATTCTTGACTATGTTGATGTTCCGGTACCAACAAATGTTTACACTGTTATGCAGCCGTTTTTTCAGGACTATTCGCTATATGGTGTTGCTTTTGGTGCCATTCTATATGGCATAGTTTTTGCGTTTATTTACGGTTCAGCGAAGCAAGGAAATCCGGTATCTATACTTGCCTACGCCGTTCTCGCTGTGAGCCTTTTCACTTCTTTTTTGACAGAGACGCTGATTACTAATATTGCTGGTAATATCAAGCTGATTGTTTGTATATATCTCTTATGGCGGTTTACGGTAAAATGCAGAATAAAACAGTAACCATATTAATGGCGACATATAACGGTAGCGAGTATATAAGAAACCAGCTACTTTCGTTACAGCAGCAAAAAATGAGTTCATGGAAGTTATTTATTCAGGATGATGGCTCGACTGATAATACAATAGAGATAATACAGAATTTTCAGCGTAATGATGATCGTATCAACCTTGTTGAAAACCCTACGCCTCATCAGGGGGCCGGTAAAAATTTTCTTTCGTTAGTGAAGTTATCGAATTCTGAATATACAATTTTTTGCGATCAGGATGATATCTGGCTGGAAAACAAAATCAGCGATATGGTCGCTCATGCTGAAAGATACGATATGGCAGAAAATAGCCATCCTGCAATAGTTTATGCTGATGGATATGCTTTCTCTGACGAAACCGGGGACATTGATTTTAGTGGTATATCCCATAATCATGCTACCGATCTTAATGGATTCCTTTTCTTCAATGGCGGGTATCAGGGCTGTTCAATTATGTTTAACCAGGCGATGGTTAAATTTCTGAGAGACTACAGAGGCGCTGTTCATCTTCATGATGATATTACAAGTCTGGCGGCGCATGCGCTTGGTGAAGTCTATTTTTTACCAAAAAAACTTATGCTTTATCGGCAACATGCCAGAGCTGTTACCGGCCTCAAGAGTTTCGATGGAACATTATTTAGCAAACTGAAATCTGAAGTTAACTATTTACTATCAAAAAAACACTTCATTGTAAAAGAGTCTTTTTTTGAAAACTACAGCAGTGAATTAACAGCTGAAAGAGAAAAAACTTTTCGCCTCTTTATAGATTTTGGTCACGCTCAGAGCAAATTTGAACAGTTGCTTTATTTGATTCGTGGGCATTTTACACTCAATAACAGCTTTGTGAAACTGTTAGTTAAGTTTGTATTACGAAGGAAGTTTGACTCATGATTTCAATTTTGACCCCAACATATAATCGATACCATACGCTTCAACGGCTGTATGATTCTTTATGCGCACAAGATTGCATGAGTTTTGAATGGATTATTGTTGATGATGGGAGTATCGATGATACTAAAACTATCGTTGACACATTTATTGCAGAAGATAAATTTCAGATTAGATATTTTTATCAGGATAATAGAGGTAAGCCTGGCGCTATTAACGCGGGTGTCCCGCTCTGCCAGCATGACTATATTTTTATTGTAGATAGTGATGATGCGTTAACCCAAGACGCAGTCAGTATGTTGATAAAGGCCGTCGATGAAGCGGAACAGGCGCAGGTGTCTTTTTCCGGCGTTGGATTTAGAAAAGCTACCTTTGACGGTTCCATTTTAGGCGTTGCTCCTGACTTCAAAGAGCCCATTATATATCTGAGTGCAACTGAAGCAGGAGGTATTTTTAAAGCGGATCTCGCCTATTGCTTTAAAAAAGAGAGCTTATTACGTCATCCTTTCCCTTTCTATAAAAATGAGCGGTTTGTGCCTGAATTATTCATCTGGAACAAAATTACAGATGAAGGTAAGATACGGTTTAACGCAAATAAAATTATCTATATAGCAGAGTTTCTTGCAGATGGTCTTACTCGAAATTTCAAAAAGCAATTAAAAAGATATCCATACAGCTTTAAGGTTTATTACGCAGATCAATTCCAGCGTGAAAAAAGCATTGTAAAAAAAATAAAAATGCTAATTCGCTATTTCCAATGCATGGTATATGAGAAGATGAAATGAAAATAGTTATGATAATTACCGGGCTGGGGATGGGCGGGGCGGAAACGCAAGTATGTAATCTCGCTAACTCTTTGTCTGATTTGAATCATTCTGTGACTATAATTTCACTTGTAAACATACAAGAGGTATTCCCAAACAGCAGAGTAAAAGTGCTTACTCTCGATATGGGAAAAACAATACCCGGATTTATTAAAGCATATTTGAAATGTAGGAAAATCATTAAAGAATTAAAACCGGATGTAGTTCATAGTCATATGGTCCATGCTAATATTTTTGCAAGACTGCTCAGGCTATCAACTTCTTTGCCTCGTTTAATTTGTACTGCACATAATACAAATGAAGGGGGGGGGATGCGAATGTTAGCTTACCGTTTAACAGACTCTATGGCAGACATTACTACTAATGTGAGCCAAGAGGGCGTCGAGGCTTTTATACAAGCAGGGGCAGTAAAAAGAGAACGTATCGTATGCATGTATAATGGGATAAGCACCGAGAAATTTGCGTTTTCAAGCGAGCATCGAAATAATTTACGTAATTATCTGCAAATCGAGGATGATACGCCGCTGTTAATGGCAATTGGAAGGTTAACATTTGCAAAAGATTATCCAAATCTCCTGCATGCCTTTTCAAAGCTTAACGTCGATTTCAATGCTCATTTGGCCGTTATTGGTGATGGACCGTTAAAACACGAACTTATAGAGCTATCGCAAGAGTTAGGTATTTCCGAAAAAATCCATTGGCTGGGTATTCAAAAAAATGTATCGGAATGGTTATCCGCCTGCGATACGTTTGTTCTTTCCTCAGAATGGGAGGGCTTCGGCTTAGTCGTGGCTGAAGCAATGGCCTGTGGTAGAGTGGTAGTTGCTACTGATGCCGGGGGAGTAAGTGAAGTGATGGGTCCTTCCGATTTTCTTGTTCCCATCAAAGACTCCGATGGCCTACTGAAAAAGATTAGCGCCGCTTTAAACTTATCCCCTGAAGAGAGAGCGACTATCTCCGCCAACAATCGCGCCCAAGTCCTCAAACATTTTGCTCTGCCGGTAATAACGCAGCGGTGGCTATCCTTATACGAAGGTAAAAAATAACGTTGCAGCTGAGGCGCAATTGTCATTTCGTTAATAATCATATTCTGAGCACTTTATTACCTATGCAGCATAAACTTAAAATATTGCACGTGCAATTGCTTCCTTTATTGAGTGGCGTACAGCGAGTGAGCCTCAATGAAATAACCCATCTGAAAAATGATTTTGATTATTCGCTAGTGTGCTCTTACGAAGGACCGCTTACGGAGGCGCTAAGCACAATCGATACGCCTTGTTATAGTATTCCGTACTTTTGTCGCGAGTTATCCGCCTCGAAAGATATTAAAGCGCTAATGGAACTTTACAAATTAATCAGGCGAAAAAAATTCGATATCGTTCACACCCACTCTTCAAAAACTGGTGTGCTTGGACGTATCGCTGCTAAATTTGCAGGGGTTCCTAAAGTTATACATACAGTTCATGGATTTGCCTTTCCTGCGGCAGCATCCAGGAAATCATATTATCTGTATTTCTTCTTAGAGTGGTTTGCAAAATTCTTTACTGATGAGCTTATTGTCCTTAATAAGAAAGACCAAGAGATAGCCATTGAAAAGTTAGGTTACGCTAGAAAATGTGTGCATATAATCCCTAATGGTGTAGATATTGATAAGTTTGTGCCTGGTACGATCCCAAAAAAGAATGAACAAATTAAAATCATCATGGTGGGCAGGCTTTGGCCACAAAAAGATCCGAAAACACTTTTTCATGCGATTAAAACGCTTCTTGATGAAAAAATTGATGTTAGCCTCACCTATGTTGGCGATGGCGAACTTATGCATGAGCTGAAAGATTTAGCAGAAAACTATTCAAATAATATATCGTTCCTCGGCTGGCAAAATAATATTTCTGAGCTACTACCGCAGCATGATTTATTTGTCTTGCCATCATTGTGGGAGGGTATGCCACTGGCGATACTGGAAGCCATGAGTTGTGGCTTACCGTGTTTGGTGACAAATATACCAGGTAACAATGATCTTGTTAAAGATGGATATAACGGTTTTTTATTTGAAGTAGCAGATCATGAAAAATTGGCTGTTTTAATTAAAAATTATTACCACAATTCAGATATGTTGTTGCAGCACGCTGAGAACGCCAGGACCTATGTCCAGGAACATTTTACTCTCGATGCACGTAATGATGCTGTAAGTAAAATCTATAAAAGCTAACATTGTCGTTGTAAAGTGTTAGCAATATCTAATATATTTATAGAAATTTATTAACAGCGTAATAATTAGCCAGTAGTTATCGAACCGACAGGAGTATGTAATGTCTAAACAGCAGATCGGCGTTGTAGGTATGGCCGTCATGGGGCGCAACCTGGCCCTCAACATCGAAAGCCGTGGCTATACCGTTTCCGTTTTCAACCGCTCACGCGAAAAGACGGAAGAGGTTGTTGCTGAAAACCCAGGCAAGAAGCTGGTGCCTTACTACACCGTGCAAGAGTTTGTTGAGTCTCTTGAAACGCCGCGCCGCATCCTGTTAATGGTGCAAGCAGGCGCTGGCACTGATGCTGCCATCAATTCGCTTAAACCTTACCTGGATAAAGGCGACATCATCATCGATGGCGGCAATACCTTCTTCCACGACACCATTCGTCGTAATCGCGAACTCTCTGCTGAAGGCTTCAACTTTATCGGTACCGGCGTTTCCGGCGGTGAAGAGGGCGCGCTGAAAGGGCCTTCTATTATGCCTGGCGGCCAGAAAGAGGCCTATGAGCTGGTTGCTCCAATTCTGACTAAGATTGCTGCGGTAGCGGAAGACGGCGAGCCATGTGTCACCTATATTGGTGCCGACGGTGCCGGTCACTACGTGAAGATGGTGCACAACGGCATCGAATACGGCGATATGCAGCTCATCGCTGAAGCCTACGCGCTGCTGAAAGGCGGCCTGAACCTCTCCAACGAAGAGCTGGCCCAGACCTTTACCGAGTGGAACAAAGGCGAGCTGAGCAGCTATCTGATCGACATCACCAAAGATATCTTCACCAAGAAAGATGAAGAGGGTAACTACCTGGTTGATGTAATCCTTGATGAAGCCGCAAACAAAGGCACCGGTAAGTGGACCAGCCAGAGCTCGCTGGATCTGGGCGAGCCGCTGTCGCTGATCACTGAGTCCGTGTTTGCCCGTTACATCTCCTCGCTAAAAGAGCAGCGCGTTGCCGCCTCTAAAGTCCTGAGCGGACCGCAGGCGCAGCCGGCCGGTGACAAAGCCGAGTTCGTTGAGAAGGTACGTCGTGCGCTCTACCTGGGCAAAATCGTCTCCTATGCTCAGGGCTTCTCTCAGCTGCGTGCCGCGTCTGAAGAGTACAATTGGGATCTGAACTACGGTGAAATCGCGAAGATTTTCCGCGCTGGCTGCATCATCCGCGCCCAGTTCCTGCAGAAAATTACCGACGCCTACGCTGAGACCCCGGCGATTGCCAACCTGCTGCTGGCTCCATACTTCAAGCAGATTGCCGATGACTACCAGCAGGCGCTGCGTGACGTTGTGGCCTATGCCGTACAGAATGGTATCCCGGTGCCGACCTTTGGCGCTGCCGTTGCCTACTACGACAGCTACCGCTCTGCGGTACTGCCGGCTAACCTGATCCAGGCTCAGCGCGACTACTTCGGTGCACACACCTACAAGCGTACCGATAAAGAGGGTGTATTCCATACCGAATGGATGGAATAATCTGATTTATAAATTAATTTTAAGCCCGGTTCTACCGGGCTTTTTTATTTTGTCTGATTGTAATTTGTTAAAAATGGTATGTATCTGCTACTGATTATAAAGCTTATCTGAATATGAATCTGTCGTATTGACACTATAATCTCAGTATCGTTATCGTTAAAGCCGTTCCACTCACTGGCTGTGTCGTTTTCAGGCACTACGTTCTTTAACGAGAAAAAGTCAAACGTATGAAAATTACCATCTCCGGTACAGGTTATGTAGGCCTCTCCAACGGTATTTTAATTGCCCAGAATCATGAAGTTGTTGCGCTGGATATCGTGCAAGAAAAAGTGGATCTGCTGAACCAGGAAAAGTCACCGATTGCCGACAAGGAAATTGAGGAATATCTTAAAACGAAGCCTCTCAATTTTCGCGCGACCACCGACAAGTATGATGCCTACCGCGATGCAGATTATGTGATTATTGCGACGCCAACGGATTACGATCCGAAAACCAACTACTTCTGCACGACTAGCGTTGAAGCCGTCATCAAGGATGTAAATGAAATTAATCCGAATGCGGTGATGGTAATCAAATCAACGGTCCCCGTCGGCTTTACGCAAAAAATCAAAGAGACGCTGGGCATTGATAACGTTATCTTCTCCCCGGAGTTCCTGCGTGAGGGCCGGGCGCTGTACGATAACCTGCACCCCTCCCGCATCGTCATTGGCGAGCGCTCGCAGCGTGCAGAGCGTTTTGCCGCCCTACTGGTAGAGGGGGCGATCAAAAGCGATATCCCCGTTCTGTTTACCGACTCGACCGAAGCCGAAGCCATTAAACTGTTCGCTAATACCTACCTGGCGATGCGCGTAGCTTACTTTAACGAGCTGGATAGCTACGCAGAAAGTCTCGGTTTAAATACCCGACAGATCATCGAAGGGGTGTGCCTCGATCCGCGGATTGGCAATCACTATAATAATCCTTCATTTGGCTACGGCGGTTACTGTTTACCCAAAGACACCAAGCAGCTGGTGGCGAATTACAAATCCGTACCTAACAATATTGTATCGGCTATTGTTGAAGCCAACCGCACCAGAAAAGACTTTATTGCCGATGCGATCCTTTCTCGTCAGCCGAAAGTTGTCGGTGTTTATCGGTTAATAATGAAAAGTGGTTCCGATAATTTCCGCGCCTCTTCAATTCAGGGAATTATGAAGCGTATCAAAGCGAAGGGCGTTGAAGTGATTATTTATGAACCGGTGATGAAAGAGGACCAGTTCTACAACTCTCGTGTGGTGCGTGATCTTACTGCTTTTAAGCAGGAGGCTGACGTCATTATCTCAAATCGTATGGCTTCAGAACTGACAGACGTAACAGATAAGGTTTATACACGCGATTTGTTTGGCAATGATTAGTTCACTTAACGAATCGATGTAACCGAAGCATGAAACCTGATGTTAACCGTCAGGTTTTTTTTTGAGCAATATTATCCCTAAACAGAATTAAATGATTATATTTTATACAGAAAAAAAGCTGCATATTGGCTAGCAACAACTTGAAAATCAATTAGACTGAATCTTATAGAAAAAAATAATAGGATGCGTAAACTACTCTAAACATAACGGTTACTTGCGCTTTCATCATAAAGGTTGCTATGACGCACAACGACAATAATACGGCATCGAGAAGTAATAATTCTTCTGAGCAGATTGATTTTGTTGATCTTTTCCTACAATTTTGGCGTAGTAAATGGACAATTGCAATTTTTGTTTTCCTTACAGTTGCTATAGCAGCAGTTTATATCGTCGTTGCTAAAGAAAAGTGGACATCAACGGCAGTTATCACTATGCCAGATGCTGGCCAGATAACTGGCTACACTAACGCAATGAATGTTTTAAACGGTACTTCTTCTTTAGATGTCAATGAGGTTCAGCAGCGGGTAATCGGTCGCTTCAATTCGTCATTCTCTGCTTTAGCAGAAACGCTGGAAAACCAGCAAAACCCTGAAAAATTGACGATTACTACAGCGGTGAAAGGACAACCTTTACCTTTAAAACTAACTTATCAGGGTGACTCGGCTGAAAATGCTCAGAAAACCCTGGCGCAGTACATCCAGCAGGTGGATGAACAGATCGCCGACGAACTGGATCAGGATTTAGCAGTTAATATCAAATCGAGAACTACAGAACTGGTGGCCTCATTGTCTACGCAGGAAAAAGTAGCTCAGGAGCAAAAAGATCTGCGTCTGAAACAGATTTCCGCTGCGCTAAAGGTCGCTCAGGAGGCGCAAATCAAAACGCCACAGGTGCAGCAGACGCAGGAGGTTACCCAAGATACAATGTTCTTACTCGGAGGAGAAGCGCTGGAGTCGATGATTAAAAACGAAGCAGCCCGGCCGCTGGCTTTCCCGGACAATTACTATCAGATGCGTAAAAATTTACTGGACATTGCCCGCCTGAAAACCGATCCGGCCAATATGCACAGCTATCGCTATGTAATGAAACCAACCCTACCGGTAAGACGTGATAGTCCTAAACGCGCATTAACGCTCATCTTAGCCGTCCTGCTGGGAGGCATTCTCGGCTCCGGCTATGTGCTTACCCGCAATTCGCTGCGTAACTACCAGCCGAAAGCGTAATAAAAAAACCGGGCTTGCCCGGTTTTTTTATCTCTGCGGCACTACTTGTGCCGCGCTCTCAGATTCTCAATGATTGCCGTCATGTCCAAATCCTGATCCTGCAGCAGTACCAGTAGGTGGTAGATCAGATCGGACGCTTCGTTAGTCAGCTCTTCGCGGTCATGAACGGTTGCGGCAAGGGCGGTCTCAACTCCCTCTTCACCCACCTTCTGCGCAATGCGCTTGGTGCCGCTGGCATAGAGCTTCGCCGTATAGGAGCTGGCAGGATCGGCGCTTTTGCGCGCCGCCAGCAGCTGCTCCAGCTGGTAGAGGAACAGCCACTGATGGCTCTTCTCTTCACCAAAGCAGCTGGTAGTGCCGGTGTGGCAGGTCGGCCCGACGGGGTTGACCAGCACCAGCAGCGTGTCGTTATCGCAGTCCGGCGTGATGCTGACCACGTTAAGCACGTTACCGGAGGTTTCACCCTTGGTCCACAGGCGCTGCTTGGTGCGCGAGTAAAAAGTGACCAGCCCGCTCTCTTCGGTTTTCGCCAGCGCCTGCTGGTTCATATAGCCCAGCATTAACACTTCACCAGAGACCGCGTGCTGGATCACGGCAGGCAGCAGCCCATCGGTTTTAGTCCAGTCCAGCAGGCTGCGTTGTTGCTCTGTTAACATATCCTTATCTCCACGCCCTGCAGTGCCAGGTACGCTTTCAGTTCACCAATATTAATAATCTGTTTATGGAAGACGGAGGCCGCCAGCGCGCCGTCGACATCGACATTCCGGAAGGCTTCCAGGAAGTGCTCCATCGTTCCCGCGCCGCCGGAGGCGATCAGTGGAACATGGCAGACCTCACGCACCTTCTTCAACTGCACAAGATCGTAACCGTTTCGCACGCCGTCCTGGTTCATCATGTTGAGTACGATCTCGCCCGCGCCGCGCTTCTGGACTTCCTGCACCCAGTCCAGCGTCTCCCAGGTGGTGACGCGGGTCCGGGTCTCATCGCCGGTATACTGGTTAACATGATATTTGCCGGTGGCTTCGTCAAACCAGGTATCAATGCCGATCACGATACACTGCACGCCAAAGCGGTCGGCGAGGCGGGTGATCAGCTCCGGGTCGGCCAGGGCCGGGGAGTTGATGGAAATCTTGTCGGCACCGAAGGAGAGGATCTGCGCCGCGTCGTCGACGGATTTAATCCCGCCCGCTACGCAGAAGGGGATATCAATGGCTTCCGCTACCCGGGAGACCCAGCTCTTATCCACCACGCGCCCATCGCTGGAAGCGGTGATATCGTAAAAGACCAGCTCATCTGCGCCTTCCTCGGCATAGCGCTTTGCCAGCGGCACGATTTCGCCGATGATCTCATGGTTGCGGAACTGTACGCCTTTTACCACCTGGCCATTGCGCACGTCCAGACAGGGAATTATCCGTTTTGCCAGCATTGGATCGCCTCCGTTACGTTAAATTTGCCTTCCAGCAGCGCCCGGCCAACGATCACGCCGCGTACGCCGGTACCGCGCAGGGCGGCGATGTCCTGTAGCCCGCCGATGCCGCCAGAGGACTGGAAGGCGATCTGCGGATAACGCGCGCACACCTCTTCATACAGCGAGACGTTGGAGCCCGCCAGGGTGCCGTCGCGGGAGATATCCGTGCACAGGACATGCTTCAGGCCAACGGGCTGATAAATTTCAATAAGCTCCTCCAGCGAAACGCCGGAGTTCTCCTGCCAGCCGCTGACCGCGACCTGCTTTACGCCCTCGGCGTCAATGCGCACGTCAAGCGCCAGCACCAGCGCCTCTGCGCCGAAACGCGTGAACCAGCCCTTAACGGTCTCCGGAGATTTTACCGCGGTCGATCCGACCACCACACGGGCGACGCCCGCCGCCAGCAGCGCGGCAACGTCCTCTTCCGTACGGATCCCGCCGCCGACCTGCACCGGCACGTTTACGCCAGCCACCAGGGTCTTAATCAGCGGGATCTGCCGCTTAGCCGGATCTTTCGCCCCGGTGAGATCGACCAGGTGCAGCACCTCTGCGCCCTCGGCAGCATAGCCCTGCAGGCGGGTCAGCGGATCGTTACCGTAGTCGCGCTGCTGCGCGTAGTCACCCTGATGCAGGCGTACTACCGTGCCATCAATTAAGTCTAACGCTGGAATAATCATTACATCTCCAGGAAGTTTTTCAGCAGCTGCGCGCCCGCCGCGCCAGAGCGCTCCGGGTGGAACTGGACGCCGTAGAAGTTATCCTTCTGCACGGCGGCAGTGAAGGGCGCGCCGTAGTGGCACTGGGCGATGGTCTGGGCGTTCACCGGCATGGCGTAGCTGTGCACGAAGTAAAAGTAAGCCCCATCCTCAATGCCGCGAAACAGGCGATCGCCCGCTTTCGGGTAGACGCGGTTCCAGCCCATATGGGGCAGCGGCAGGCCGACGTCCTCCATCTTGACCACCGGCTCATCAATAATCCCCAGCAGCTCAACGCCGTGGGTCTCTTCGCTGCGGCTGCCCAGCAGCTGCATGCCGAGGCAGATCCCGAGCACCGGCTGGGTGCAGGCTCTGATCAGGTTGACCAGATCGCGCTGGTGGATCTGATCCATTGCGGCCTGCGCCGTACCCACCCCGGGCAAAAAGAGCTTATCGGCGCGCAGCACCACGTCCGGATCGCGGCTTACCACCGGCGCGTAGCCGTGGCGGGCAATCGCGGATGTCACCGAGTGCAGGTTGGCGCAGCCGGTATCGAGGATCACCACGTTCATTACAGCACTCCTTTAGAGGAGGGAAGGGTATCGCCTTCCACACGGATCGCCTGGCGCAGCGTACGGCCAAAGGCTTTAAACAAGCTCTCTACGCGGTGGTGATCGTTTTTGCCCTTGGTTTTCAGGTGCAGGGTGACGGCCATCGTGTAAGAGAGCGAGCGGAAGAAGTGCTCAACCATCTCGGTGGTCAGGTCGCCCACGCGCTGGTAGGTAAACTCGGCCTTGTATTCAAGGTGCGGACGTCCGGAGATATCCAGCGCGCAGCGGGCCAGGCACTCGTCCATTGGCAGGACAAAGCCAAAGCGGTTGATGCCGCGCTTGTCGCCGAGGGCCAGCTTCAGCGCTTCGCCGAGCGCCAGGCCGGTATCTTCTACGGTGTGGTGATCGTCAATATAGAGATCGCCCTTGACCTGAATCTCCATGCGGAAGCCGCCGTGGGTGGCAATCTGATCCAGCATGTGGTCAAAGAAACCTACGCCGGTGTTAATTTTGCTGCCGCCTTCGCGATCCAGCCACACCTTCACGTCAATCTGCGTCTCTTTGGTCTTGCGCTCGACGTGGGCATAGCGGTCGCGTTTGGTCAGCCGATCGCCAATGGCGCGCCAGTTAAGCGTCTCCCGATCGTAACGCAGGCCGGTGATGCCCATGTTTTCGGCCAGGGTCACGTCTGTCATCCGATCGCCAATCACATAGCTGTTGGCTTTATCCAGCGTCTCGTCAGCGAGGTAACGCTCTACCAGCTTGACCTTCGGCTTACGGCAGTCGCACTCGTCGGCGGGCAGGTGCGGACAGATCAGCACCTCGTCAAAGACCACGCCCTGGGAGTTGAAGATCTGCATCATCAGATTGTGCGGGCCGGTAAAGTGCTCCTGCGGGAAGCTGGCCGTACCCAGCCCGTCCTGATTAGTGATCATCACCAGCTTAAAGCCTGCGGCCTGTAGCTTCAGCAGCACCGGAATAGCGTCTGGCTCAAAGGCCAGTTTTTCAAAGCTATCGACCTGGAAGTCGCTCGGCGGCTCGCTAATCAGGGTGCCGTCACGGTCAATAAAAAGGTACTTCTG
The DNA here is from genome assembly GCA_002918705.1 of Escherichia sp. ESNIH1. Lineage (GTDB taxonomy): Bacteria > Pseudomonadota > Gammaproteobacteria > Enterobacterales > Enterobacteriaceae > Pseudescherichia. Next base: position 455,496 of record PQKR01000002.1, read on the forward strand.
GCTCATACTTGCTCCGCACGTAGGGCGTCGATGACGCGCTGGCTCTCTTCCCGGGTGCCGATGGTGATCCGCAGGCAGCCGCTTAAAGAGGGTTGTTTGTTCTGGTCGCGTAGAATAATGCCCTGATCCCACAGGGATTTAAATACTGCACTTGAGGCAGTCATACGCACCAGAATATAGTTGGTTTCTGAATCAAACACCGTTTCCACGCAGGGAATGGTGCGCAGCTGCTCAATCAGGTAGCGGCGTTCATTAAGGATCTGCGCTACCCGTCCCTGCATGGCATCAATGCCCGCCGGGGAGAGCGCCTGGGCGGCGATCTCCGCGACCGGCGTCGAGAGCGGGTAGGGGGCAATCACCTTCAGCAGCAGGGCGATAATCTCCTGGCTTGCCAGGGTAAAACCGCAGCGCAGACCGGCGAGCGCAAAGGCTTTCGACAGGGTGCGCAGGATCACCAGGTGCGGATACTCTGCCAGCCAGCCGCTGAGCGTCGCCTGCGGGCAGAAATCAATGTAGGCCTCGTCGGCAATCACCAGCGCTTTGCCACGGGTCATCTCTAACAGGGCACGCATATCCTGCGGGTCGATAATCTGCCCGGTTGGGTTGTTAGGGCTGCACACATAGATAAGCTTCACCCCGTCGAGGGCGTCGGCGATGCCGTCCAGGTTGAGCTGCCAGCTCTCCAGCGCCGGAACGGTGCGCGCCTCGACGCCGAAGGTCTCGGCACTCACGCTGTACATGCCGTAGGTCGGCGGGCAGTAGAGCACTGCGTCCTTGCCCGGTTCGCAGAAGGCGCGGATCAGCAGCTCGATGCCCTCATCCGCGCCACGGCTGACCAGCACCTGCTCCGGCTGCACGCCAGCATAGCGGGCGTAACCCTCAATCACTGCTTTCGGCTGGCACTCCGGGTAGCGGTTGAGCGACTGCTGGGTCAGCTCAAAGGCCACCGGGGTAGGGAATTCGTTGGCGTTCAGCCAGACGTCGCCTTTACCGCCCAGGCGGCGAGCAGACTGGTAGGGCGTCAGGTTTCGCACGTTCTCGCGCGCTAATTCTTCGATGCTCATGCTTGCTCCTTAAGGGCGTTAACGCGCAGGGTAACGGCATTCTTGTGGGCGTGCAGGCGCTCGGCCGCCGCCAGGGTCTCAATGGTCGCCGCCAGCGCGGAGAAGCCCTCGCGGGAGAGCTCCTGTACCGTCATGCGCTTCTGGAAATCCGCCAGTCCGAGGCTTGAGCAGGTGGCGGTATAGCCATAGGTCGGTAGCACGTGGTTGGTACCCGAGGCGTAGTCCCCCGCCGACTCCGGCGACCAGTCGCCGAGAAACACCGATCCGGCGCTGGTGATGCCGTCCACCAGCGAACGTGCGTCGCGGGTCTGAATAATCAGGTGCTCCGGGCCGTAGGCGTTAGAGATAGCCACGCATTGAGCCAAATCCTGCGCGACGATCAGGCGGCTGGCGGCCAACGCCTGGCGCGCGGTCTCGGCGCGGGGCAGCTCGGCCAGCTGGCGCTCAACGGCATCGGCGACCGCGGCGGCCATCTGCGCGTCCGGCGTGAGCAGGATCACCTGGGAATCAGGGCCGTGTTCGGCCTGGGAGAGCAGATCCGAGGCGACGAAATCCGGCGTTGCGCCGCTGTCGGCAATCACCAGCACCTCAGAAGGCCCGGCTGGCATGTCAATCGCCGCCCCGTCCAGCCGCTGGCTTACCTGGCGTTTCGCTTCGGTCACAAAGGCGTTGCCTGGGCCAAAGATCTTATCCACTGAGGGGATGGATTCGGTGCCAAAGGCCAGGGCGGCAATAGCCTGCGCGCCACCGACCTTGAAGACCTCCTGCACGCCGCAGAGGCTGGCGGCATAAAGGATCTCATCGGCAATCGGCGGCGGCGAGCAGAGAACCACCCGCTGGCAGCCCGCGATGCGCGCCGGGGTGGCCAACATCAGCACCGTTGAGAAGAGCGGCGCGGAGCCGCCGGGAATATAGAGACCCACGGAGGCAATCGGACGCGTCACCTGCTGGCAGCGCACGCCGGGCAGCGTTTCCACATCCACAGGCTGGAGCTTTTGCGCCTGGTGGAAGGTATCGATGTTCTTCACCGCCACGGCCATCGCCTGCTTGATCTCGTCCCCCAGGCGGGCACTGGCGTCGGCAATCTCCTGCGCGGTGACCTTCAGCGCGCCGACCTCGGTTTTATCAAATTTAGCGCTGTACTCGCGCAGGGCATCGTCGCCGCGCGCTTTAACGTTGTCGAGGATCTCCACCACCGTGCGGGTGATGCTCTCCGAAGCGGAGATAGCCGGGCGCATCAGCAGATCGCGCTGCCGATCGTCGCTACATGTACTCCAGTCGATAATGGAATTAAAGCTCATAATCGTTTTCCTTTTTGCCGGATGGCACGTTGTTTATCCGGCCTACAAGACCCGTAGGCCCGGTAAGCGCAGCGCCACCGGGCACATTAAAACTGCTGTTACTCCATCATCTTCTCAATCGGCAGCACCAGAATAGAGCTGGCCCCCAGCGCCTTCAGCTTCTCCATCGTCTCCCAGAAGAGCGTTTCGCTGCTTACCATGTGCATCGCCACGCGCTGCTGATCGCCCGCCAGCGGCAGAATGGTCGGACGCTCGGCACCCGGCAGCAGGGCAATCACCTCTTCCAGACGCTCGGTCGGGGCATGCATCATGATGTATTTTGATTCGCGGGCCTGAATGACGCCCTGGATACGGGTCAGTAGCTTGTCGATCAGTTGCTGCTTGGCCGCAGGCATCTCGCCGTCGCGCTGGATCAGGCAGGCTTTCGAGCGGTAGATGACTTCTACCTCACGCAGGCCGTTGGCCTCAAGGGTCGCCCCGGTCGAGACCAGGTCGCAGATGGCGTCAGCCAGGCCTGCGCGCGGAGCGACTTCGACGGAGCCGTTCAGCAGGCAAGATTTAAAGGAGACGCCTTTCTGATCGAGGTAGCGCTTCAGCAGGTGCGGATAGGAGGTGGCGATGCGTTTACCGTCCAGCGCCGCCGGGCCATCCCACGGCTCGTCAACGGCAGTAGCCAGCGACAGGCGACAGCCGCCGAAATCGAGGCGGCGCAGGGTAAAGTAACGCGGGTCTTCGCCCTGAGCGCGGCGGGTCAGCAGCTCCTCTTCCAGCACGTTCTCGCCGATAATGCCGAGATCCACCACGCCGTCCATAACCAGCCCAGGAATGTCGTCGTCACGCACGCGCAGAATATCGATAGGCATGTTCTCTGCCAGCGCAATCAGGCGCTGAGTGTGCAGATTGATTTTAATGCCGCAGCGGGCCAGCAGTTCGCGTGAATCATCGCTTAAACGGCCAGATTTCTGCATAGCTATGCGTAAACGGGAGTTATCTAACATTCTGCTTATCCTCTTATCCTGCCTGAATTAGGTTCAAAAAAAAGCCCCCGGAAGAGGATCTTCCGGGGGCTTTTTCATGCGTTCATGCACCACTGGAAGATCCAAACGTCTTCCAGCACACATCGCCTGAAAGACTAGTCAGGATGATGGTGATGATGGTGGTGTTTAAATTGAACGCGTGTCATAAAGTTTCCAATGAATGCTTATTCATGTCTTGTCAATTAACCTAAACCACTTTGCCCGCTGAAAGCAAGGGCTTTTTTTCAACATTAAATCATTTCATCTTGCTTCCTGAATTGTCAGTTGCGCTTGCCTGGCGTAGCCTTAATCCTAACGTATGAAAGCCGGGAGAATTAAGGATGAAAAAAGTCGCGATTGTCGGTTTAGGCTGGCTGGGGATGCCGCTGGCGCTCTCGCTGCAGTCAAAGGGCTGGCAGGTTACCGGCAGTAAAACCACCCAGGACGGCGTCGAGGCGGCGCGCATGTGCGGTATTGAAAGCTACCCGCTGAAGCTTGAACCGGAGCTGGTGTGCGACGCCGACGATCTGGAAGCGTTAATGAACGTAGATGCGCTGGTGGTCACGCTGCCCGCCCGGCGGAGCGGCAGCGGGGATACCTTTTATTTGCAGGCGGTGCAGGAGATTGTCGACAGCGCGCTGGCGAGGCGTATTCCGCGCATTATCTTTACCAGTTCAACCTCGGTATACGGTAATGCAGAGGGCAACGTCAAAGAGAGCACGCCGCTGCAACCAGTGACCCAAAGCGGGCGCACCTTAAAAGAGCTGGAGGAGTGGCTGCACAATCTGCCGGGTACCTCGGTGGATATTTTACGCCTTGCCGGGCTGGTCGGGCCGGGCCGCCATCCGGGCCGCTTCTTTGCCGGTAAAACCGCCCCTGACGGAGGCCACGGCGTCAATCTGGTGCATCTGGAGGACGTTATCGCCGCGATTACGCTGTTATTGCAGGCGCCGAAAGGGGGGCATATCTACAATCTTTGCGCCCCCCGACACCCGGCGCGATCCGAATTTTACCCGGTGATGGCACGCCAGCTGGGCCTCGAGCCGCCGCTGTTTACCGAGAGCGGAGCCGGCAGCAAAGGCAAGCTTGTTGATGGAAGCCGCATCACCAATGAATTAGGGTTTGAATACCAGTACCCCGATCCGCTGATCATGCCGATGGAGTAGGGGCAGCAGCCTGGGGATGGGTCGCATACCCTATGGGGCGAACATGAAACCATTGCTGGATGTTCTCGTTATCCTTGATGCCCTCGAAAAAGAGGGCAGCTTTGCCGCGGCCTCGGCGAAGCTCTACAAAACGCCCTCCGCGCTGAGCTACACCGTGCATAAGCTGGAGAGCGATCTCAACATCCAGCTTCTTGACCGCAGCGGCCATCGGGCAAAATTTACCCGTACCGGCCAGATGCTGTTGGAGAAGGGGCGCGAGGTGCTGCATACGGTGCGCGAGCTGGAGAAGCAGGCTATTAAACTCAACGAGGGTTGGGAGAACTATCTCACCATTGGTGTGGATGATACTTTTCCCTTCTCGCTGCTGCTGCCGCTTATCGACGCCTTTTATCAGCAGCACAGTGTCACCCGGCTAAAATTTATCAACGGCGTGCTGTCCGGCTCGTGGGAGGCATTGATTCAAGGGCGAGCCGATATTATCGTCGGCGCGCTGCACGACCCACCTCCGCTAAGCGGATTTGGCTTTGCCCGCCTCGGCAGCCTCGAGCAGGTATTTGCCGTTGCCCCCCATCATCCGCTAGCCCAGGCGGCAGAGCCGCTTGCCCGGCGAGAGATCAAACGCCACCGCGCTATCGTGGTGGGGGAGGCGAGTCCAGGCTGTTCGCGTTCCCAACTGCTGCTGGAGGATCAGGAGGCGATCGCCGTTTTTGATTTTAAGGCTAAACTGGATCTGCTCATTGGCGGTCTTGGCTGCGGTTATCTGCCACGCTACCTGGCACAGCTTTTTTTGAACAGCGGTGCGCTGGTAGAGAAGCGGGTGGTCGCGCAGATGCCAGCCGAACCGGTATGGATTGGCTGGAATGAGCAGACCGCAGGGCTGGCAAGCGGCTGGTGGTGCACGGAAATTTTAGCAAGTCGTGCGATCGCTGGCGTTTACGATTCGGTAAGTGGCCGTGAATCAGGCATGCGTTAAAAAAGAATGGCCTGATGGTGGTATACCATCTTGTCATCGCGCCTCACTTTGGGGCAAAATATGTCGCCTGCAAAAAATGACACTAACCGACGTTAAACGCGTCGGTTATTTTTTTGCATCAAAACGTCATTTAAAACCAAGAGGCCGGGCTTCGTACCGGATAGATACACATTTAAAAACCGACAGTCGTTGTCGCTGAGGAAAGAAACAAAATGGGGCAATTTTTTGCTATTGCGACGGCATTCGCCGTAATGGGGGCTGACCATGTCGCATAACGTTACTCCAAAAACCTCTCGCGTGGAACTGCGTAAATCGCTTACGTTGATTCCGGTTGTTATGATGGGTCTTGCCTATATGCAGCCGATGACGCTGTTCGATACGTTCGGCATTGTCTCTGGTCTGACCGATGGTCATGTCGCGACCGCGTATGCGTTTGCGCTGGTGGCTATTCTCTTTACTGCGCTGAGCTACGGTAAACTGGTGCGTCGTTTCCCGTCTGCTGGCTCAGCCTATACCTATGCCCAGAAATCCATTAGCCCGGCCGTTGGCTTTATGGTGGGCTGGTCGTCGCTGCTGGACTACCTGTTCATGCCGATGATCAACATTCTGCTGGCTAAAATCTACTTCGAAGCGCTGGTGCCCAGCGTGCCGTCGTGGATCTTTGTGGTGGCGCTGGTGGCCTTTATGACCATTTCGAACCTGCGCAGCATTAAATCCGTTGCCAACTTCAACACCCTGATCGTTATTCTGCAGATGGGTATTGTGGCTGCTATTGTCGGTCTGATTGTTTACGGCGTAGCGCACGGCGAAGGCGCGGGTACGCTGACCAGCACCCGTCCGTTCTGGTCGGAAGGCGCGCACGTAGTGCCGATGATCACCGGTGCGACCATTCTGTGCTTCTCGTTCCTGGGCTTCGACGGCATCTCTTCTCTGTCGGAAGAGACCAAAGACGCCGAGCGCGTGATCCCGAAAGCGATCTTCCTGACGGCGCTGATTGGCGGCCTGGTCTTTATCGTGGCCTCCTACTTCCTGCAGCTCTACTTCCCGGACATCAGCCGCTTCAAAGATCCTGATGCGTCTCAGCCGGAAATCATGCTCTACGTGGCGGGTAAAACCTTCCAGTTCGGCGTGCTGATCTTCTCGACCATCACCGTACTGGCTTCCGGTATGGCGGCGCACGCGGGCGTTTCTCGCCTGATGTATGTGATGGGTCGCGACGGCGTATTCCCGAGCCGCTTCTTTGGCTACGTGCACCCGAAATGGCGTACCCCGGCCTGGAACGTGCTGCTGGTTGGCGCGATTGCTCTGCTGGCGATTAACTTTGACCTGGTCACCGCGACGGCGCTGATCAACTTCGGTGCGCTGGTGGCCTTCACCTTCGTTAACCTGTCGGTGATCTCGCAGTTCTGGATCCGTGAGAAGCGTAACAAGACGCTGAAAGATCACTTCAACTTCCTGATCCTGCCGCTGTGCGGTGCCCTGACCGTGGGCGCGCTGTGGCTGAACCTGGAAGAGAGCTCAATGATTCTGGGCCTGATCTGGGGCGGTATTGGTCTGGTCTATCTGGCCTGCGTGACCAAAAGCTTCCGCAACCCGGTTCCGCAGTACGAAGACGTTGCGTAACTGAACGCACTCGTAAAACAAAAAAGCCAGCTGAGAAGCTGGCTTTTTTTATGCGATGCAGTATGTCAGAGAGTAGGTCGGATAAGCGCAGCGCCATCCGGCGGTGTCGCTCATGTCGGGCGGCGGCTCTTCCTTGCCCGACCTACGATCTTTATTCACACTATTTCTTGCGCATACTGATAGAGCGCTTTAATCAGGGCCAGCTTTTCGCTATCGCCAGCGTGCTGCTGATAGAGCGCCTCCAGTTCCTCCGCCCATGCCTGCAAGAACTCCGGCGTAAAGACGTTACGGCGATGCTGGAGCCAGCGCTGCTGCTCGTTCTCATCCAGCGTGCCGGGGAAGTTGCGCGCCCGGTAGTTATACAGCAGCTTCTCAATGCGCTTATCGGCAAAGGTGATATCCAGCGCTGGCAGGTTTTGCGGATCGGTCGCCAGTACGATTTTCATTGCTGCGCGATCGGCATCGCTAAAGAAGCCATTGTATAGCTGGGCGTCAACGTTTTCCGAAGGTACAAACGGCTCTGCTTCAGCAAAGATAGCCAGCACTTTCTCCCGAATCACTGGGTTATCGCGCAGAATTTGCAGGTTCGCCAGGCAGGCTTGGCGGTTAATACCCAGCCGATCGGCGTCTTCTGGACGCAGCGTATTCGCCTGCGCCAGCACCGGGCACTTATTAAGATGCACCAGCTTCACCGGTACGGCGGAGGCATCGCCCAGATCCGCCTTAGGCGTATAGAGACGCTCGCGCAGCGCGTCGGCGTCCAGTTCCAGCAGAGGAGACATATCCCCGGCCAGATCCACCATGATCACCGCGTTTCGGTTCTCCGGATGCCAGGCCAGTGGTGCAACCCAGCTGGTATTGCCCCGGTCGGCGCCGAACATGCCGGAGACGTGCACCAGCGGTTTCATCTGCGGCACATCGATCAGCGTGGTCAGCTTCTGCTTGCTGCGGTAGGCGTAGAGGTAGTTAAACAGCTTCGGCTGGCGCGCTTTAACCAGCTGCGCCATCGCAATGGTGGCGTAGACATCCGCCATCGCGTCGTGGGCATTACTGTGCTCGATGCCGTTAGCCTGCGTCAGATGTTCCAGGCGGAAGCTTGGCAGGCCGTCATCGTTCTCTGGCCAGTTGATGCCCTCCGGGCGCAGGGCGTAGCAGGCGCGCATCACGTCCAGCAGATCCCAGCGGGAGTTGCTGTGCTGCCAGCTCCAGGCGTAGGGATCGTAGAAGTTGCGGTAGAAAATATTGCGCGTGACTTCGTCATCGAAGCGGACGTTGTTATAGCCCACCACGCAGGTCTCCGGCACGGTGAAGATGTCGTGGATCCGCTTGGCGAAGGCGGCTTCATTATCTCCTTTTTCCCGGGCGAGCTGCGGCGTAATGCCAGTTATCATCACGGCTTCCGGCTGCGGCAGGTAGTCATCCGCAGGCTGGCAGTAGAACACCTCCGGCTCGCCAATCGGTGTGAAATCCTCATCGGTACGGAGGGCGGCAAACTGCGCCGGCCGATCCAGCGACGGGCTGGTCCCGAAGGTTTCGTAGTCGTGGAAAAGAAAAGTTGGCTGCGCAGCGGAATCTGACACCTGAGATATCATCCTTAAGTTAAGTTACTTCTCTATTTTAAACCATAGTTATCCGTAACGGAAATGGATAAAAGTAAAGGAGAGAGATTTTACCTTCTCCCCTTAATGTATATATACTTCACAAATGCTTAAATATGTAAATATATATATTGTTGATTTAATTTCCTACGCCGCTTTGTACGGCCATCTCAGCGGAAGGATAAGGTTTTACATCGTCAATGAGTTTATTATGAAGAACGTCGTGCAATTTCTTTTCGAGAAACGTGTATGATAAAAAAGATGTTATCATGAGTAATGGAATAAATAAGGCAATGATGCTCAATGCTTTTTCTAAGCCTTCATATCCAGCCACATTAATTAATAGCATTGCTATTGTCATAACAAATATATGGCATAAATAAATCGAGAATGACATATTCCCTGCCTTGATAAGGCCTTTAGGTAGCTTAATATTTTCCTGAATATAGTCTGCGCAGAAAATTAGTAATAAGAAAGATACCATGTAAAACATGCCAAAGTTAGTAGGTCCATGATCAATGGTATTGATGTTCAACACATACGCAGTGAAGGGGGTGATAAAAGAAAAAAATATCAATAGGTTAAACATGGTTCGACTGCGAACCTGCAAGACTCGTTTTTTATAAATTAGCGCACAAATTACCCCAAAAACAAACTCAAACATCATCCTTTGCATCATGAGATTAATATAGCCAAACCCAACTACAACGGGCTTAGGGTCTGTAAGGTTGAGAACGCGTGGCAAAGCTATGAGTGTTAAAGCGAACCACAAAAATACCGCGAGATGTTTAAAGCGGCCAAAAAAGAAGCAGATGGCAAAAACGAGATAAAAATAGGCTTCGTAATTAAGCGTCCATCCTTGCGGAAGAGCAGCTGCTCCAAAATAAATGGCACTATCGAAATTTAATGGTATGAACGCGAGACTCTTGATAATGTTGGCAACATTAATTTCACCAAGATTACTCCAGTTGATTAATACAACATAAGCCAGTGTCCAGAATGCATAAGGTGGCCAAATTCTTATTATTCTCTTCAAGATAAATTTTTTACCATCTTGTTTTTTATAGTTATAAGAGGTAAGCGTAATAATAAATCCACTGATAATAAAGAAAAGATCGACACCGTATGCTCCCGGTAGCATCCAATGCATAGCACTGCTTTCAAAAGGCGTGCCCCTGAAAAGATCCCTAAGATGACATATGACAACAGATATCGCTGCGAATCCTCTTAGAGCTTGGATAAACTCAAGTTTATTATGACTTCTTTCTTGCATGGTTAAGCCTTGCTATCAAATGAAAACTACCGATCCGTTAAATGACTCCCTTCTTATAGGCGAGTCCATGTTATTAGTTTGTAAAATCACTTCCTCTTATTAATGAAAATCACTAATCCTTACCAAGCTAATAGGCTATCAATCCTCATGAAGAACGAATCTTGATGCGCTCTATCTTTTTTGCCGCTTGATAATGCATAGCATTCATGTATTCAATATGTAAATAAGTTGTGAATCATATTGGAAATGTGTAAAAGCAACAACCCCACAAAAGAGATAATTTTTGCTAAATATAATTGCGTGATGGATCACATTTTCAGCGTCACTGTAACATTTGTTTGCAATTGTTCCAGGATCCGACACAACATTTTCCGTAAAAAGGTCAGCTCTTTTGTACGACCTTAAGGATATCCTCTTGAAACGCCGTCTGTTTATTGCCGCTTCCCTCCTTGCTGTTTGCGTGAATTCTGCACTGGCTGCCGATCTCTCTTTCGCTGTACAGCCTCCGCAGATCCAGGCCGGTGCCTGGGTACTAATGGACTACACCACGGGGCAGATATTGACCGCAGGCAATGAACATCAGCAGCGTAATCCGGCTAGCCTGACCAAGCTGATGACCGGCTATGTGGTTGACCGCGCTATCGATAGCAAGCGCATCACGCCGGACGATATTGTTACCGTTGGTAAAGACGCCTGGGCGAAGGGAAATCCGGTATTTGATGGCTCCTCGCTGATGTTTATCAAGCCGGGGGATCGCATTTCGGTGCGCGACCTTAGCCGTGGCCTGATCGTTGACTCTGGCAACGATGCCTGCGTAGCGCTGGCGGACTATGTCGCTGGAGGACAGCCGCAGTTTGTGAAGATGATGAACAGCTACGCGCAGAAGCTCAACCTGCGCGATACCCATTTTGAAACTGTCCACGGTCTGGATGCGCCGGGCCAGCATAGCTCGGCCTACGATCTGGCCGTGCTCTCTCGGGCCATCATCCACGGTGAGCCTGAGTTCTACCACATGTATAGCGAGAAGAGTCTGACCTGGAACGGCATTACCCAGCAGAACCGTAACGGCCTGCTGTGGGATAAGTCGCTTAACGTTGACGGCCTGAAAACCGGCCATACTTCCGGGGCTGGCTTCAACCTTATCGCCTCCAGCGTCAATGGTCAGCGGCGACTGATTGCGGTGGTGATGGGGGGTGAAAGCCCGAAAGGACGTGAGGAGCAGGCGCGTAAGCTGTTGCACTGGGGCGATGACAACTTCGATACCGTGCAGATCCTGCATAAGGGAAAACAGGTAGGGAACGAGCGCGTCTGGTACGGTGACAAAGAGAAGGTAGCGCTGGGCACGGATCGCGACTTCTGGCTGGCGCTGCCGAAGTCCGATCTGGACCATATCAAAGCTAAGTACGTGCTAAGTAGCCATGAGCTGGAAGCACCGATGCCTGCAAACCAGCAGGTAGGTGAAGTAGAGCTATACGATAAAGATAAGCTGATTGCCCGCTCACCGCTGGTGACCCTGGAAGCGGTCGAGAAAGGGGGGATTTTCTCCCGGATGAGCGACTACCTGCACCACGTTCTGTAACGATCTGCGGGCAGGCTGGCAACTCTGCGAGTCTGCTCGCATACTGAACAGGCAAGGGTGACACTAAACCCTTAATAAGAGAGAGTGTATATCCATACAGCAATCATCGCGGAGGCAGCATGGACTACAGTATCAGACAGCTTGATAAGCGCACCATTGCCGGGTTTCATCTGGTTGGACCGTGGGAAAAGACCGTTAAGCAGGGTTTTGAGCAGCTCACCCTCTGGGTGCAAACGAAGAATCTCCAGCCGCAGGAGTGGATCGCCGTCTACTACGATAACCCTGACGAAGTGCCACCGGAGAAGCTGCGTGCCGACACGGTCATTTCGGTTCCTGAGGGCTTTACCGTACCGGAAAACAGCGAAGGCGTGATCCTGAGCGAACTGCCCGGCGGTCAGTACGCCGTAGCCCGGGCGCGGGTCTATAACGAAGAGTTTGAGAAAACATGGGATCTCTTTTTTGACAGCCTGCTTCCGGATGCCTACTACCAGATTGCTGCCCGGCCCTGCTTTGAGCGCTACCTGAATGCGGACAATAGCAGCGGCTACTGGGACGTTGAGATGCATATTCCCGTTGAGCCTAAATCACTGTAAGCACAGGCTTGCTGTTGATGATGAAGGTCTGTTTAACTGTTTTGCTCAATGAATAACTATTTTTAACGGGGTTTTCAGTAACAAGACTGAGGCCCCGTCGCGAAAATTCGCTACAATTGCGCCTTTGTCGTTTTAGCCGGAGAGCGTGGTGCGCACCGACAAATCACTCAGCCCCTTTGAAATACGCCTGTATCGTCACTATCGCCTCGTGCACGGGGCCAGGATAGCGCTGGCGTTTATCCTCACCTTTCTGCTGGTGCGCCTGCTGGACATCCCGGAGGGGACATGGCCGCTGATCACCCTGGTAGTGGTTATGGGGCCAATCTCCTTCTGGGGGAACGTGGTGCCACGCGCTTACGAGCGTATCGGCGGCACTATCCTCGGCTCGGCGCTGGGGCTGATTGCCCTAAAGCTGGAGCTGATCTCCCTGCCGCTGATGCTGCTCTGGTGCGCCGCCGCAATGTTTCTCTGCGGCTGGCTGGCGCTGGGCAAGAAGCCTTACCAGGCGCTATTGATCGGTATTACGCTCGCGGTGGTGGTAGGCGCCCCGGCGGGGGATATGAACATCGCCCTGTGGCGCGGCGGCGATGTGATCTTAGGCTCGCTGCTGGCGATGCTGTTTACCGGCATCTGGCCGCAGCGGGCATTTCTGCACTGGCGCATCCAGATGGCGAACTATGTCACCAATTTTAACCGTGTCTACCAGGCTGGCTTCTCGCCGAACCTGGTGGAGCGCCCGCGGCTGGAGAAGCATCTGCAAAGCATCCTCAACGACGTGGTGAAGATGCGCGGCCTGATTGTGCCTGCCAGCAAGGAGACGCACATTCAGAAAGCGATCTTTGAAGCTATTCAGACCGTAAGCCGTAACATGGTGTGCATGCTAGAGCTGCAGATCAACGCCCACTGGGCGTCGCGAGCCAGCCACTTTGTGATGCTTAACGCCCGGACGATCCGCGAGACGCAGACCATGACGCAGCAAACGCTGCTCACCATTGCGCATGCGCTCTACGAGGGGAATCCGCAGCCAATCCTTGCCAATAGCGGGCGGCTTAATGAGATTGTGGCCGAGCTGCGGGAGCTGATTCAGCAACATAAAGATGAGACCCTGGCGGAAACCCCGATGCACGGCTACGTGTGGTTAAGTATGGAGCTGGCGCGGCAGCTGGAGCTGCTCTCGCATCTTATCTGCCGGGCGCTGCGCAAATAAGCCGCATCCGTAGGCAAATCAGCGGTAGGTTGTTTCGATTCAGCCTAATTTAGCGTTATGATATTTAGAGGGATAAAATCATTGTCATCAGCAACGGCTAAAAGTATGTTTACCCTACAGCGGTTGCTTTAACGAATCCGAATCTGATATTAGCAGGGGTGTAAAAATGGAAACTACTAAGCCTTCATTCCAGGACGTTCTGGAGTTCGTGCGTCTGTTCCGCCGTAAGAACAAACTACAGCGTGAAATTCAGGACGTTGAGAAAAAGATCCGTGATAACCAGAAACGCGTTCTGCTGCTGGATAACCTGAGCGACTACATCAAGCCGGGGATGAGCGTTGAAGCGATCCAGGGCATCATCGCCAGCATGAAAAGCGACTACGAAGACCGCGTAGATGATTACATCATCAAAAACGCTGAAATTTCGAAAGAGCGCCGTGAAATCTCTAAAAAGCTGAAGACGATGGGCGAGCTGAAGCACGCCGTTGTTGAAGCGAAAGACGAGTAACGCCTTCCGGCCGGATCTGGCATCGCCGCCATCCGGCCTTTACCCTCTCCTCAGATCCTTCTTTACCTAACGGTTAGACTACTGCTCGGCATGGATGGCATTGAGCAGAATATCCATCAGCCCCGGAAAGCGAGCATCGAGATCGTCCCGCCGCAGTGAGATCAGATTTTCCCGGCCCTGCGGACGCTGCCAGATCACGCCGCTGTCACGCAGCACACGCCAGTGGTGGGTCATGGTCGATTTTGCCACGTCCTTGCGCAGTGACCCGCAGGCCTGCTCTCCTTCATCCGCCAGGGTTCTGACTATCTCCAGGCGCAGCGGATTTCCCAGCGCGAACAGTACATTTTCGAGGCGGATTTTTGCCCGATCGGGATGGCTGGCAATCATAGTGTTCCTGAGTCAATAAGCACAAATAGTGACCAGCAAGCTGGCTGACGCATACTATACCTAAACCCAACGGCGAGTGCTATGCGACCGCGGCAGCGAGATTATCTTCCATAACTATAGCTAAAATAGTTCGTATATACTCGTACAGTTGGACTATGATGAGGACGTTAAACCCAAATGGCCGCTCTGGCCGCTAACTGTCAAACTGACTAAGGACGCATCATGCCCCGACCCATCCCCCTCGAGCGCTATCGCAACATTGGTATTTCTGCCCACATTGATGCCGGCAAAACCACCACCACTGAACGGATCCTGTTTTACACCGGCATGAGCCATAAGCTTGGTGAAGTTCACGATGGCGCAGCGACGACAGACTGGATGGCGCAGGAGCAAGAGCGCGGAATTACCATTACCTCTGCGGCAGTAAGCTGCTTCTGGCCCGGTATGGACCGGGGCTTTGAGCCGCATCGGATCAACATCATCGACACCCCCGGCCACGTTGACTTCACCATCGAAGTAGAACGCTCTATGCGCGTGCTGGACGGCGCGGTAATGGTCTACGACTCTGTGGGCGGCGTGCAGCCCCAGTCGGAGACCGTCTGGCGGCAGGCCAACAAGTACCACGTGCCCCGGCTGGCCTTCGTCAACAAGATGGACCGCCCCGGGGCAGACTTCTTCCGCGTGGTACAGATGATGATCGACCGCCTGAAGGCGCACCCGGTGCCGATTGTGATCCCTATCGGGGCAGAAGAGCACTTCACTGGCGTGGTCGATCTTATCAAGATGCGGGAAATCATCTGGGACGACGCTACCCAGGGGATGGCGTTCAGCTATGCGCCGGTGCCGGACGAACTGCTGGCAACGGCAAAAGAGTGGCGTGAAAAAATGGTCTCGGCGGCGGCGGAGGCCAGCGAAGAGCTGATGGCTAAGTATCTGGAAAACGGCGATCTGGAGGAGGCGGAGATCATCAGTGGCCTGCGTGCCCGCACCGTAGCCGGTGAGATCCAGCCGGTGCTCTGCGGCAGCGCCTTTAAAAACAAAGGGGTACAACGCGTGCTTGATGCGGTGGTGGAGCTGATGCCATCCCCGCTTGATATTCCCGCCATTAAAGGCGTGGATGAGAAGGGGGCGACTGCCGAGCGCCATCCGGACGATCGCGAGCCGT
Organism: Escherichia sp. ESNIH1; assembly: GCA_002918705.1. Classification (GTDB taxonomy): domain Bacteria; phylum Pseudomonadota; class Gammaproteobacteria; order Enterobacterales; family Enterobacteriaceae; genus Pseudescherichia. Next base: position 470,949 of record PQKR01000002.1, read on the forward strand.
TCTCTGCTCTGGCCTTTAAGCTGATGACCGATCCCTATGTGGGCCAGCTCACCTTTATCCGCGTCTACTCCGGCGTGCTTAAAAAAGGCGACGCGGTGTGGAACCCGGTTAAGGGCAAGAAGGAGCGCATCGGGCGCATTGTGCTAATGCACGCCAACGACCGTCACGAGGTGGACGAGCTGCGGGCAGGGGATATTGCCGCCTGCGTCGGGCTGAAGGATGTCACTACCGGCGACACGCTTTGCGCTCCGGAGGCGGTTATCACCCTGGAACGTATGGAGTTTCCCGATCCGGTGATCTCCCTGGCGATTGAGCCGAAGACCAAGGCGGATCAGGAGAAGATGGGCATCGCCCTGCAGCGGCTGGCAGCGGAGGATCCCTCGTTCCATCTGCATACCGATGAGGAGTCGGGCCAGACCATCATCTCCGGCATGGGCGAGCTGCATCTGGAGATTATCGTCGACCGCATGCGGCGGGAGTTTGGCGTGGAGGCCAACATTGGTCGCCCGCAGGTCACCTACCGGGAGACGATCCGCAAAACGGTGAAGGATATCGAAGGCAAGTTTGTCCGCCAGTCTGGCGGTAAAGGGCAGTACGGCCACGTGGTGCTAACCCTGGAGCCGCTGGAGGGGGGCAAAGGCTTTATCTTTGAGGATGCCACCAAGGGCGGCGTCGTGCCCCGTGAGTTTATTCCTTCCGTGGAAAAAGGGCTGCGGGAGGCGATCAACAGCGGCGTGCTGGCGGGTTACCCGGTGGTAGATATCAAGGCGACGCTGACCTTTGGCTCCTACCATGACGTCGACTCCTCGGAGCTGGCCTTCAGAATGGCGGCGATTTTCGGCTTTAAAGAGGGGGCTAAGCGTGCCGATCCAGCCATTCTCGAGCCGATTATGCACGTGGAGGTGGAGACGCCTGAGGAGTATGCCGGGAACGTGATGGGGGATCTCTCTTCCCGCCGCGGCATGGTTCAGGGGATGGATGAGCGGTTGGGGAGCCAGATTATCCGCGCCGACGTGCCGCTGGCGGAGATGTTTGGCTACTCCACCACGCTGCGCTCAATGTCCCAGGGACGCGCCACCTACAGCATGGAGTTCCACCACTATGCAGAAGCGCCGCGTAACGTGGCAGACAGCATTATCGCCAGCCGGGCCAAAACCGCATAACCGGCTAAATGACTCCCGCTAAACGCGCCCCGGCATGGCTAACCCTGCCGGGGCGCTCATTTTTTTCATTGCAGCGGTAAAATCGCTCAACTCAGTGATCTCCGCTGCAAATTTGTACAAGCGGGGTGCGCAGGCTCACTTTCCCACAGCTATGTTTAAGATTCTGGACGGTCCGGACACCGCGTAGCCCAGCCAGCCATGTGATGGCGACCTCTTCCACGCCGCCGCTGGCGTCGGGTTCTGAACCGTGCTGAGGATTAACACATGTCTATCAAAACGCTTACGTTACCGCTTGCTCTGCTGAGCTGCCTGGGTGCTGCGTTTTATGCGCAGGCGGATATCACCATCGGCGTAGCCGGGCCGTTCACCGGCCCCAACGCAACCTACGGGGCACAGTACTGGAAAGGGGCAACCCAGGCGGCGGCAGATATCAACGCGGCGGGCGGCATCAAGGGCGAGAAGATCGTGCTGGTGCAGGGGGATGACGCCTGCGAACCCAAGCAGGCGGTGGCGGTGGCCAACCGGCTGGTAGACGAAGAGAAGGTTTCTGCCGTGGTGGGCCACTTCTGCTCCTCCTCCACAATGCCCTCGTCGGAGGTTTATGACGAAGCCGGTGTCCTGACCATTACCCCCGGATCAACTAACCCGCAAATTACCGAGCGAGGCATGCAAAACATGTTTCGCATGTGCGGCCGCGACGATCAGCAGGGCGTGGTGGCGGCAAACTATATCCTCGACGTGCTAAAAGCAAAAAAAGTTGCCGTGATCCACGACAAGGACACCTACGGCCAGGGGCTGGCGGACGCGATGTGCGCGGCGTTGGAGAAGCGCGGCGTCAAAGAGGTGCTCTATGAGGGATTATCCCGTGGCGAAAAAGATTTCAACGCGCTGGTCACTAAGGTGGGCGCGCTGAAGCCTGACGTGGTCTACTTTGGCGGTTGTCATCCGGAGGCCGGGCCGCTGATACGCCAGATGCGCGAGCAGGGCGTGGAGGCGAAATTCTTCTCCGGCGACTGCGTGGTGACCGAGGAGCTGGTGACGGCTGCAGGCGGAGCGCAGTTCACTAACGGCGTACTGATGACCTTCGGTAAAGATCCGCGCACTATCCCGGCGGGTAAAGCGGTGATTGAAAAGTTCCGCACCGCAGGCTTTGAACCAGAAGGCTACACCCTCTATGCCTACGCCTCTATTCAGGCTATCGCCGCCGCCTATAACGCCGTCGGCAAAGACAACGAGAAAGCCAGCGCCTGGCTGAAGTCCAACAGCGTGGATACGGTGATGGGGCCGAAAGCCTGGGATGGAAAGGGCGATCTCAAGGTCTCGGACTATGTCGTCTATCAGTGGGATGACAAGGGCAAATATCACCAGCTGTAATCCCATCCACCGGGGGCGAGGGCGTTCACTATGGATGCATTCTTCTTGCAGCAGCTTATCAACGGCCTGACGCTGGGCGCGGTGTATGGCCTGATCGCTATCGGCTACACGATGGTGTATGGCATCATCGGTATGATCAACTTTGCCCACGGCGAGGTCTATATGATCTCGGCCTATCTCTGCGCCATCGGCCTCGGTCTGCTGTCGTGGTTTGGCCTGCACTCCTTCCCGCTGCTGATCTTTGGCACGCTGATCTTCACCGTGGTGATCACCGGCGTCTACGGCTGGGCTATCGAGCGTATCGCCTATCGACCGCTGCGTAACTCAACACGTCTCGCACCGCTGATCTCGGCAATCGGCATGTCGCTGATCCTGCAAAACTACGTCCAGATCAGCCAGGGACCAAACCAGCAGGGGATCCCAACCCTGCTGAGCGGCGTGCTGCGCGTGGACGTTGGCGACGGCATTGTGCAGATCACCTGGACAAAGATTTTCATTGTGCTGGCGGCGCTGGCGGGAATGCTGCTGCTAACCTGGGTGATCCAGTTTACCCGTTTGGGGCGCATCTGCCGCGCTACGCAGCAGGATCGGCGGATGGCGTCGATCCTCGGCATCAACACCGATCGGGTTATCTCGCTGGTGTTTGTGATGGGGGCGGCGATGGCGGGGCTGGCAGGGGTGCTGGTGACCATGAACTACGGCACCTTTGATTTCTATATTGGCTTTATCATTGGCGTAAAAGCGTTTACCGCCGCCGTGCTGGGTGGGATAGGTTCGCTGCCCGGCGCGATGCTGGGCGGCCTGCTGCTGGGCATCGCCGAAGCGCAGTTCGCCGGGCTGGTCAACTCCGACTATAAAGATGTTTTCTCCTTTGCGCTGCTGGTTGCCATCCTGATTTTTCGCCCGCAGGGGCTGCTGGGCCGCCCTGTGGTGGCGAAAGTATGAGGAGCGCGACCATGACGGATGAGCCATTAAAGCCCCGGCTGGATCTAAAACAGTGCCTGCGGGATACCTTCCTTGCCGGGCTGTGCGCGCTGGTGGTCTTCGGACCGATTGTCGGCGTAGTGCTTAAAGGCTACAGCTTTAATCTGGCTCCGGGACGCGTCGCGGTACTGGTGGCTATTGTCATGGTCGGACGTTTTTTGCTGAGCCTGGCGCTGCAAACGGCGCGCGGGCGACAATTTACCCGCCGCTTTGAGAGCGCTAACGACGGGGTGTTTGTCCGCTCGCCGGATCATATCTCCCACTTGCGCTGGGTTGGTCCGCTGCTGCTGGTACTGGCGATGCTGTTTCCCTTTGTCGCCAGCAAATATCTCCTGACCGTGGCAATCCTCGGATTAATCTACGTTCTGCTCGGGCTGGGTCTCAACATTGTAGTGGGCCTGGCGGGACTACTGGACCTCGGCTACGTCGCGTTTTACGCCATTGGTGCCTACGGTCTGGCGCTGGGATATCAATACCTCGGCCTGGGCTTCTGGGTAATGCTGCCCCTGGGGGCAATTATTGCCGCGCTGGCCGGGGCGCTGTTGGGTTTTCCGGTGTTGCGGATGCATGGCGACTACCTGGCGATTGTTACTCTCGGCTTCGGGGAGATCATCCGGCTGGTGCTGAACAACTGGTTGAGCTTTACCGGCGGACCAAACGGCATCTCCGCGCCCGCGCCAACCTTTTTAGGACTCGAGTTTAGCCGTCGGGCGCGGGACGGCGGCGTCCCCTTTCATGAATTTTTTGGCATTACCTACAACCCCAATCTTAAGTTTATCTTTATCTACGCGGTGCTGGTTTTGGTCGTGGTATTAGTGCTGTTTATCAAACACCGGCTGACCACTATGCCCATTGGCCGGGCGTGGGAGGCGCTGCGAGAAGATGAAGTCGCCTGTCGCTCGCTGGGCTTAAACCACGTCCTGGTCAAGCTGTCGGCGTTTATGCTCGGCGCCTCCACCGCCGGGATTGCCGGTGTCTTCTTCGCTACCTACCAGGGGTTTGTCAATCCCACCTCGTTTACCTTTTTTGAGTCGGCGCTCATTCTTGCCATCGTGGTGCTGGGCGGAATGGGATCGACGCTCGGCGTTGTGCTGGCGGCGTTTATTCTCACCGTCGCTCCGGAACTGCTACGGGATTTCGCCGAGTATCGCGTACTGCTGTTTGGCATGCTGATGGTGCTGATGATGATCTGGCGACCGCGTGGCCTGGTACGTACCAGCCGGGCCGGATTTGCCGTGCGTAAAGGCGTAGCGCCATGAGCGACGCTATCCTACGCGTGGAAAACCTGATGATGCACTTCGGCGGGATTAAAGCCCTCAACGACGTTAGCCTTGAGGTGGAGCGGGGGTCGATTACTGCGCTTATCGGCCCTAACGGCGCGGGGAAAACCACGGTATTCAACTGTCTGACCGGCTTTTACCAGGCTTCCGGCGGATCGATCCTGCTGGAGACGCGGTCGCGCACCACCGACATCGTGCAGGTGCTGGGTCAGACGCTGCGGGCAGGTGATTTCCTCCATCCGCGCCGCTTAATGACCCGGATTGGCTACAAGATGTTTGGTGGCACCCATCTGGTTAACCGCGCCGGACTGGCGCGCACCTTTCAGAATATCCGCCTGTTTCGCGAGATGTCGGTGGTGGAGAACCTACTGGTGGCCCAGCACATGCAGGCCAACCGCAACCTTATCGCTGGGATCCTCAATACCCCCGGCTATCGTCGGGCGGAGAGTCAGGCTTTGGACCGGGCGTTCTACTGGCTGGAGGTTGTAGAGATGGTGGAGTGCGCCAACCGGCTGGCCGGGACACTCTCCTATGGCCAACAGCGTCGACTGGAGATCGCTCGTGCGATGTGCACCGGGCCGGAGATGATCTGCCTGGATGAGCCCGCCGCCGGGCTGAACCCCGTAGAGACCCACGCCCTGAGCCGGATCGTGCGTACTCTACGCGAGCAGCATGGCGTAACGGTGCTGCTGATCGAGCATGACATGGGGATGGTGATGTCGATTGCCGACTGGGTGATCGTCCTCGATCACGGCAACGTTATCGCGCGCGGCACGCCAAAGGCGATCCAGGCCAATGCCAGCGTCATTGCTGCCTATCTTGGGACCGACGAGGAGGCGATGGATCGATGAGCCAGCCGCTGCTTGAGTTTCACCGGGTCGACGTCTTTTATGGTCCGATTCAGGCTCTCAAGAACGTCTCTTTGACGGTAAACGAGGGCGAAACCGTCTCGCTGATCGGTGCCAACGGCGCGGGCAAGTCGACGCTGCTGATGTCGGTTTTTGGTCAGCCGCGTATTGCCAGCGGAGAGATACGCTATCGCGGGGAGGATATTAGCCGTAAGTCTACCCACTTTATCGCCAGCAACGGCATCGCCCAGGCTCCGGAAGGGCGACGCATCTTTCCTGACATGACGGTGGAGGAGAATCTGCTGATGGGCACCATCCCCATCGGCGACCGCTACCAGAAAGAGGACAAGGCGCGGATGTACCAAATTTTCCCCCTGCTGGAAGAGCGACGTAGCCAGCGGGCGATGACCCTTTCCGGCGGCGAGCAGCAGATGCTGGCTATTGCCCGGGCGCTGATGAGTCGCCCCCGGCTGCTATTGCTGGATGAACCCAGCCTGGGCCTCGCCCCGCTGGTGGTGAAGCAAATTTTCCAGATCCTGCGTGAGTTGACGCAGGAGGGAATGACGCTGTTCCTGGTGGAGCAGAATGCCAATCATGCCCTGAAACTTTCCGACCGCGCTTATGTGATGGTCAACGGTGAGATCCGTCTTAGCGGTAGCGGCGCGCAGCTGCTGGCCGACCCCGACGTCCGTAAAGCCTATCTTGGTGGAGCCTAATCCGCATCCCTTTACCTGCCTCAATAAATACCCGTCATATAAAATTAAATGCTAATTATTAAATATAATTGATAACTTAAAATATGTTAACGAATAACAATGCCCAGCATGAAAATCAATGCAGCAATGTGCATTTTAGAAACGGAGGCATGTAATCTTTGTTTATTGTATCGCTCATTACTTTTTTTACTTAAGGATAATCTTAATTCATGCAAACCTATTATTAGGCTTCGATGGCTAAAAATAGATAACATTGTAACTGTATGTTTTTATTGTATTAACATGAAAATATCTCCTTAGGTTGTCGCGCCGTTTTGTATTTAATGTGAAAAGGGTGTTATCTATTTTATATTAAAAACCCAGGGCGGAAAATGATTTATCGCCAGGGAATAAACTTGTCTGGTAGAAATTATTTTCTCACCAACCTAACCAGAGAACACTTACTGGAGCTAAATAATATGACTCTTTTATCCAGCCCTGCCCTTCAGCAGGTGGAAACTGCTCTTCAGGTCACTCCCGGCAGCTTTGCAAATAAAAACTACCGCTCTGTCTTCGACATTGCTCGTACGTCACGGAAACAGTTTATCGCCGACAATATGTCGTGGCTTGGCCTGCGTGGCGGCAAAGCATGGGATCTGGCCGTAGGGCAGGCCCAGCATATTCGCCGCCTGTTTCGGGAAAACCAGCTAACCCAGCAGATCCGCCTGGGGTTACCACAGAGGCTCAGCGGCCAACGGGCGGTAAGCAGTGCGTCATCAGATAATATTCAGGGGCTTGTTCAGGATGGCCCGACCTGGCAGAACCAGTTTGCTGAGAACTGGCAGAACTACTGCCAGCCCGGCGCAACGGAAGCTGCTGATTCCCCGGTCAGCTACCTGACCTGGCTCTATCAGCAGGCACTAAGGTTTGAAGGGGCAATTCAGGCCAGCAGTACAGCGGACCAGGTCATTACCCTGGCCGAGCGGCGTCCGGACCTGGCCACCCTGACGGTGGATAACGACGCCGTTAACCAGGTTGTTCCGGCGCTGCAGCTGGTGAACGAAATACTGGAGGAGGGTATCGCCACCGTTCTGCCTGCAGATCAGAGCGTGGACGAGATCCTGGCGGAAACCCGTTATCCGACGCTTTTGCCGTATCACTTTCCGCATGACCAGGTGGAGCTTGCGCTGCTTAATGCCGGCGTGCCGCTGGAGGATATTATCGGGCAGACCAGCACCGACTGGCCGTGGTTTCTCAACGGTTCATGGCGTGGAGCGCGCAGCGGTAACAGCACCGGGCTGGCAAGCGGGCTGGCGCCGGAGCAGCAGACGCTGGTAAGCGAACCCGATAACAGTGATGCCGTTGACATGACGAGTTTCTATAAAACCAATCTCGGACTGGCCACGGCAGACTATACGCCTTTTATAGATCTCCATACTTTTACCTATCAGCTGGGTATGACCGTGCCGCAGGTGGAGGAGCTGGTAGCGGGGAACGGCGAAGGCAGCAGCAGCGTAGTTATCTCACCAAATATAACCAGCGCAAATAATATTTATCAAAGCGTTAACAGTTATGATTATGGCGCTTCATTTATTAATAAAAACAGCGCTAACTCTCTTGAGTTAATATCATCAAGTATAGATTATGTTCTGTCTGGAGAACCCTCTTTTATTTGTGATGCAATAAAAAGGAGTGCAGTCTCCCTGAAAAGCAGCGAAAACCAATACATAACAATATACGATGATTTTACAACTGTCGGTAATAATAAGTCTAATTTCTCGATGGGTTTTTGGGTGAATATAAATAGCACCCCATCTGGTGATGTGATGATTAGCGGTAACACAAAAATATCTAACGGTGATCGCTCAAAAGATTTCGGTTTCTCTATTCTAGGGATGTCAGGAAAGTTTGACTTAAACGTAACCGATGAGAAAGGTAACTTTAAAAACGTTCAAATAGCTTATGCTTATAATGAATGGAATTATTTTATATTCTCTGTCGATTGGCAAAATAACCAATTGATTATTTGTAAACGAACGTCTGGCATAGATAAGGATGTAAAATCGGCCACCATCGATTTATCTTCCTTGACTGAAGGTATGCCTGCTGTAAATAAATGGTATTTTAATAATGATAGTGGTGAAGATTATTATCAGCGATTTGGTCGAAGTGCCACGATTGACATTCAGGAAGTGGCTGTGTGGGATTTTGCACTCACAACCGATGAGATGTCGGCAATTTCTGCATCGACGCTCCCCGCTGGTGGGCGCACTGATATGCTTAAATTTTATCCCTTCTTTTCTGAATCTACTATTTTTTTTAATAACCTCTCCGATGCCCGCATGGACCGCATCAACCGGATGGTGCGCCTGCAGCGCTGGCTGGACCTGAGCTATGAGGAGACCGACCTGCTGCTCAGCGCCTGCATCCGCGCTCAGGGCACAGATAACACTGACTTCTCCCTTAACGCACACACCCTGCGTGCGCTGGGCGTCTTCCGCCACTGGCAGCAGACGTACGGCGTAAATGCCTTTGAGTTTGCTGCCTTGCTGGACCAGATTACTCCGTACGCCATTTCGCCTGCGGTGCCGTTTTTCGACCAGGTGTTCAACTCCCCGTCGCTGTTTGACGAGCCGTTCGCCATCACCGGTGAAACCGTTAATTACGCAGCAGTAACCGGCGACAGCGCCCGCACGGTGCGGCAGATGTGCGCCGGGCTGGACATCACCCAGGCGCAGTTCCGGGTGCTGGCAGACAAAGTGGCGGCAGAGCAGGGCAGTAAAACCGACAAAACCTTCCCGCTGACGCTTCCGGTAGTGTCGGCCTTCTACCGGCTGGTGATGGTGCCGCGCTGGCTGGGGCTGTCCTTTGCCGACGGCGCGGCGCTGCTGAGCCTGGCGGGCGAGGGTGATACGGCCTGGGCCGCGCTGGCGGGTGTGCCGCAGCTGGCAGCGCTCACCGATGGTCAGCCTGCGGGCGGGGATGTCCTTGACCTGCTGATGGCCCTGGACGCGGCAGCAGAGTGGGCGGCCGACCACAAGCTGTCGTGGGTAAAAAACTGGCTGACGTTGCAGTCGGGAACCGCTGTGCCTGCTTCCACAGATTTAGAATTTTCAAATACCTCATTAGTAAACGGTAAGTTTGGGCAAGGCATACAAACGCGTACTGCTGATAACAGCTATATCTATTTTCACCCTTATGGAAAAATTGCACAGGCGATGAAAGGCGATAAGTCATTTACATTGGGGTTCTGGGTGAATCGACTTCATTATGATACAAGACGAGATCCGGTGACCTCAAATAGTGGCGATGCAAATGTTCCTTCTTGTTCCTCAGGTCATTCTCTAAGCTGTTACCAGGGGAGTGATGCTAGTGATTCAGATGCTGTAATTGCCTATTTAGTGGATGATAATGGAAATTCAGTTAGTTCCGGCTGGAAAGGCTATATATTAGGCCTTAATAGCTGGCATTACATTGCCTTAACTTGGGATGCTACAAATAAACAGGCGGTTTGGTATATATATGATGGCCATGATTATAATACTTTTCTGCTAGATGGCTCAAGGCTGAATGCTATTACAACCGCGGCAGGCTTCACGTGGGCCTTTAATATTTGCGGGGATTTAAAACATCATAGCGAGGCTAAAGAAGATGTTCCCAATTTTATCTATGACGATATTTCTGTATTTGATGGGGTATTAACTGCTGATGATATTAATGCTCTTGCCACTTCAGGAACACCTATTGCTGAAACAGATATATCAGGTTTTTCAGCAAACTGTATATGGAAATTGGTGCTGCAGCCTGATATGGACGCGCTGGTGGCGACGGCCGCCACGGTAAACTTTGTCAACGGCATCAAACAGCAGCTGCCCGCGGCGCTGCTGCGTGAAGAGAGCTTTGCGGCCGTTCCGCTGCCTGCCGGTTCAACGGCCAGCGGCTGGCTATCACTGTTCCCGGACCTGATAGACGGCAATGGTCTGGTGCAGGTGGCCGCGACGGATGACAGCACCATCGCGGCGATGGTGGATGCAGATATCACCCGTGCCGGTATCACCTTCGCCTCCGAGTCCGACCGTGAGCAGGCCATCAGCAGCCTCTCCGGCATCATTAACCAGGCCCGCCTTGCACAAAATGGCATTGCCGACAGTGCGCTGGCGCAGCTGTTCAGCACCGGCCAGTCCCTGCCGCCCTTCTTGCTGAACTGGGCAAATGACAGCGAATACCGGCTTCTCTCTGACTCACTGGCCCTGAACAGCAGCGCAGCGCTCACCGACCCCTGCCAGGTGCCTGCGGCTTATCTCACCTCACTTTTTGCCATCGGTCAGCGGGCGGGCATCAGCACCGCCTTCACCCTGACGCCGGCCACCCTGAGCCTGTTCCTTACCCACCCTGACTGGTTCGGGGTAAGCGACACCACGCTCTCTCTCACGCTGCTCTACCGGTTCAGCCGCTACGGCGACTGGCTGAAGGTGGCGGGAGACGAGGACCAGGTGCTGGCGTACCTCAGCTGGGTCAACGGTGTCACGGCGCCGGATGCGGCAAAGGCCGCTGAGGCGCTGGCGCTGCTGCTGGACTGGGAGAGCAGCGAGGTGGCGGATGCCACGGCGTCGCTGCCCGGCAGTCTGGCGAAGACCGTCACCGATGTGGACTACGTGATGCGCCTGCAGCAGCTCTCGGCACAGACAGGGCTGTCGGTGACGCCGCTGCTGGAGACAGGAGAGCTTGCGCCGGGCGGCGTAAGCGATACCTGGGACGCCTGGCAGTCGGCAGGCGAGTCGCTGGTCGCAGCCCAGAGCGGACAGCAGTAATTCCGATCTTTTAAATGCGGCACAGTAACGCTGTGCCGCGCTTATTCCTCAATTTAAAGGTTGATACATTATGAGCATTGATATAGCGGCATCACTGAATGAACATCAGCGTAACGCTCTGCTGTCTTATTATCTGGGGCAGTATATTCCTGCCAACGGCAACGACGATCTGGTCAATCTGGTTCAAACGCCGGAAGACGTCTACGAGTATCTGCTGATCGATCCGCTGGTCAGCAACGCAGTGCCCACCTCCCGTGTAGCGCAGGCGATGTCGAGTATTCAGCAGTACATTAACGGCATTATCATGAACATGGAGCCGGGCTACCAGACCCAATACCTCGACCCGGATGACATCAACAGATGGAAAGAGGGCCTGAGCCAATATGATATTTGGGCGGGTGAAGTAGAGCTGGATACCTATCCGGAAAACTATATCGACCCGACGCTGCGCCAGAGCCAAACCGCCTACTTTAAAGATCTCATCACCGATCTGAATCAGAACACTATCAGCAACGACACGGCCCAGCAGGCGGTGATGAACTACCTGAACAAGTTTGAACAGGTGGCGAACCTGACCATTGTCAGTGGATATCTGGATAGTACCGACCAGACGGATGGTATCTACTATTTTCTTGGTAAATCTACCTCGTCGCCCGTGCAGTATTATTGGCGCTCGTTTGATATGCGGAAGAATATAGATAACGTCGTATCTACCGATGCGTGGTCCGAGTGGTATCCAATGAATACTGCATTAGCTGAGGACAATGTTCAGGGTATTCCACGTCTCGCCTATTTTAATAACCGACTATATCTTTTCTGGTTTGAAAAGACTACGGGAGGTAATATTACAGGAACAACTGAGGGTGAAACCTATGATATGATTACTGCTTACTCCTCATTCTGTGACTTTAGTAATAATTGGACGTCGCCATTTGCGATGATGTCTATAAATAATGATATTAAAGCAGCAGGTGGTAATGGTGAACGTGATGATTACTGTGATCCATTATTTTCAAGTAAATATTTATGTACTGCTTGCGGCTATAATGTCAATGATAATGCTCTGACGGTTTCACTTTATTCGGGCGATACTGCTGAAACGGATAAAGCCGCCACAGTTGGCTATAATGACTTCTCAATCTATATTGATTACTGGTTTAATCTCACACGCCAAAAATCTTCAACTACAGCTGACATTGCTTCTGTGCTGTCTCAATATCTTTTTGCCTATCTGGAAACTCCTGAGTTAACTAGTGCACAACAGAAAATTCAATCCAAATTTATTTATGACAAGTTTGAGATTAAAAAAATTGAACTGCAAACTGATGTAGAGTACAAAGCGTTTGTTAATTCTGGGCTGAAGTTGCCTGCCCTGGATAGAGATAATGTTAATTTAGTTTATAATGCAGATGGGTCCTTTATTGTAAATATAAGCATTCCTCTTTCTACGTCTTTATCTGAGGCTTATAAAAACTCTATTTCAGTATTTAATGGGGATGCTACCTTTTACTTTGATGCATATGCCGGTAATGGCGGTAAGTTTAAAAACATGTATTTTATTTGCAACACAGATCATCATTATAATTTTGTATCAACAACAGTGAATTATACCTATGTTACCAGTCAAGGTGGTCCAGAAAACACTACGTTATCTCACATATATGACGTTACCGCCCAAGATCTGTATTTGGATGGTGATTGGATTGATAGTATACCTGTAAAATTTAACTTTGGTGCGTATGATGTCATTTTCTGGAATACTAGCGGAGAGTGGGGTCTTCATTTTGTAATGGATTTCTTGATGGATAAGGATTGCTCTCCATGGTATATGGATGTGTACTCCAGTGATCGTCCCTCCTGCTGGATGTCAGGGGAGTTAATATATACTGAACAAAAAAACTCCTTTCCATCATCCAGTGCTTTGCTACCAATTACTATCAGCAGTTTTACGGAGCAACAGTTAAGTTTAGATGAATTTCAATTCTACTTTTCATTTGGTTATAGAGATGATTCAGGTTATGGGATTCAAAGCGAATATGAAATAGGTTTATTTAAGCAGTTAAGCTCTCCCGTTGTACCCATTATTTCAACCAGAGCTGATATTAATTTAGGCACTGCTATTTTTCTTGAATTTACTGGCAATTTCGAAGATGGTACGCTGATTGCCCCCATTCGCCTTAATACCCTTTTCGTAAAGGAGCTTATTAATAAAGCCAACGTCAGTATTGACGATTTACTTAACTGGAACACTCAGCTGACTCTTGAACCAGGTATGACGGACGACACCGCTGTCCCCATGGACTTCAGCGGTGCGAACGGCATCTACTTCTGGGAGCTGTTCTTCTATATGCCGTACCTGGTGGCGTGGCGTCTGAGCCAGGAGGAGGAGTACAGCGACGCATTAGGCTGGTACAACTACATCTTCGACCCTGCCGCCCGCGGGCGCGATAACAGCAGTGATATTCGCCAGCAATACCCCGAACCCGACTACTGGAGCGTACGTCCGCTGGTGGAGAACGCCTCAACTTCCCTGAAGAGCAGCGCGGTCTGGCTCACCACCGATCCTGATGCGCTGGCTTCCGCTTATCCCGTCCACTATCGGAAAGCGGTGTTTATGGCCTACGTCAGTACTCTGATGGCGGCCGCCGATGCCAGCTACCGCCTGCTGACCAACGACGGTCTGAGCCTCGCCCGGTTACAGTACGGCCAGGTAAAGGACCTGCTTGGTATCCGTCCCGACACCCTTATTGTTAACCACTGGGCACCGGAGACCCTGGCCGAGCTGGCGGATACCACACAGAACAACGTAGCGCTGCTGAACTATGAGCAGCAGGTTACGCCGCTGCCTGCCTTCCCGGGAAAGCTTAGCGTGGCGGCAGACGTGGCCATCAGCGACAGCTTTATGGCGCCGGTTAACAGTCAGCTGCTGGGCTACTGGAACACGCTGGACTCCCGCCTCTACAACCTGCGCCACCAGCTCACCATCGATGGCCTGCCAATGACGGTTCCGCTCTATGCCCCGCCAGTTAACCCGACGGTGCTGATGGCGCAGAGCGTGCAGGGCGGATCCCTGATCGGCACCTCCTCAGGCATGACGGTCACCGTTCCGCCATACCGCTTTACCACCATGCTGCAGAGCGCCCGGGCCGCCGTCTCGACGCTGAGCCAGTTCGGCCAGACTCTGCTCAGCTATTATGAGCGCAAAGATGCGACGGATCTTCAGGAGCTGGATGCCCAGCTGGCGCTGAATATCTCTGCCTTCACCTTAACTCTGGGGCAGAACGCGATTGACGCCCTCGATCAGGATAAAACCGTGCTGGAGGCCAGCCGCAGCATGGCTCAGCAGCGCTACGATCACTACTTCGGCCTCTACACTAACGGTGTCTCTGCAGGGGAGACCAGCGCAATGGTACTGCGCGACAGCGCATCCGCTTCGATGACCGCCGCCTCGCCGCTGCTTACTGCTGGTATGGCAATGCGTACTATCCCCAATATCTTCGGTCTGGCGGACGGTGGCGAAGATATAGGTGCTCCGACGCTGGCTGCCGGGATCGTATTGCAGCTGACCGGGGAGATCACCGGACTTGCCGCCCAGCAGACGGAGATCTCCGAGAGCTATCGCCGCCGCAGTGAAGAGTGGCAGATCCAGTACCAGCAGGCGCAGTCGGAGATCAACACACTCAATGCCCAGCTTGATGCGCTGGCAGTGCGCCGACAGGGTGCGGTGACCTCGCTGCAGCTGGCCCAGGCGCAGCAGAATAATTTGAAGTCTACTCTGAGCTTCCTGACGACCCGCTTTACCCAGTCCTCGCTCTATAACTGGCTGACCGGGCAGCTGTCGGCGCTTTACTACCAGGCCTATGATGCAGTGCTCTCCCTCTGCCTGAGCGCTCAGGCCTGCTGGCAATATGAGATGGGGGATATGACCTCTACCTTTATCCAGACTGGCGCATGGAACGACAGCTACCACGGTCTGCTGGTTGGCGAGACGCTGGCGCTTAATCTTCAGCAGTTGGAGTCCGCCTGGCTGTCGCGTAACGCGCGCCGCATGGAGCTGACCAAAACGATCTCTCTGAAGCAGCTCGACAGCGATGCCTTTACCAGCCTGGTAGCGGACGGTACCACGACGTTCTCACTCAAAGAGTCACTGTTCGATAACGACTACCCGGGCCACTACCTGCGGCAAATTAAGTTTGTCACCGTCTCACTGCCCGCACTGGTAGGGCCGTATCAGGATGTGCGGATGACGCTGACCCAGTCCGGCAGCCGTACGTTGTTGAAAGCGGATATTGACGGTGTGAACTACCTCAACGACAGCACGAAAGGCAGCGCCAGCAACATCGTCACTAACCTGCGGGCCAGCCAGCAGATTGCGGTGTCACAGGGGATGAACGATAGCGGAATGTTCATGCTGAACTTCGGGGATGAGCGCTACCTGCCATTTGAGGGAACGGGGGCCATATCCGACTGGCAGATTAGCTTCCCAAATGCCACTTCAGCCGAGCAACAGGCGCTGCTGCAATCTCTGAATGACGTCATTATCCAGGTGCACTACACCGCGGTGTACGGCGGCAGCACCTTTGAGCAGGCGGTTAGCGGAACGCTGTGAGAGACATCATGCGGGCCGTCTGCTGGCGGTCCGTTTCAGGAGATTATTTATGCAACAACAAAATGTGTTTTCTTCAGCGGTTTCCGTCACGCCACCCTCGCTACCGAAAGGCGGCGGCGCGCTGACCGGGATGGGGGAGTCGCTGGGCCAGGCAGGCCCTACGGGGCTGGCCAGCATGGCGCTACCGCTGCCCATAACGCGTGGACGGGGTTTTGCCCCAGGGCTATCGCTCAGCTACAGCAGCGGCGGCGGCAACAGCGTGTTTGGCGTGGGCTGGTTCTGCGAAAGCCTGCGTATCGCCCGCCGCACCAGTCACGGCGTGCCGCAGTATAGCGACGCTGACCAATTTTTAGGGCCGGATGGCGAAGTGCTTGTCAAAACGGCCAGTACCGCCAGCGAACCCAATCCGACAACCTGTTCCGCCTATGGTGCCCTTAAATTTTCACAACCCTACTCGGTCACCCGCTACCAGCCGCGTATTGAGGGAGCATTCAATCGCCTGGAGCACTGGCACGGCGATCACAGCGATGACGACTTCTGGCTGCTGCATGGCAGCGACGGTACGCTGCATCTGCTGGGGAAAACAACGTCAGCACGCATCAGCGATCCGCAGAACGCCTCGCATACCGCGCAGTGGCTGCTTGAGGAGTCGGTTAGCCCAACGGGGGAGCACGTTTACTACGCATACCTCGCGGAAAACGGTGATGGCGTTAATTCCAGTGACCGCAGCACCAGCGCGATGCGCTACCTGAGCCAGGTGCAGTATGGCAATGTCGATCCCGCTACCGATCTCTATCTCTGGAGCAGCGATATCCCCCCAGCCGACTGGCTCTTTACCTTGATATTTGATTATGGCGAGCGCGGGGTCGCTCCAGAAACGCCGCCGTCGTTTACCGCCTCTGAAACATGGCCAGCCCGTCAGGATCCTTACTCCCGCTACGACTACGGGTTTGAGATCCGCGTGCACCGTCTCTGCCGCCAGGTGCTGATGTTCCACCATTTTCTGGACGCGTTGGGGGATCAAAATACGCTGGTTTCCCGCCTGCTGCTGGAGTATGACGAAAACCCGGCGCTGACCCAGCTAACCAGCGCCCAGACGCTGGCTTATGAAGCAAACGGATACGTGCAGTCGCTGCCGCCGCTGGAGCTGCAATACAGCCAGCCCGACAGTGAAACTAGCGCAGGCTGGCAGCAGCTACCCGCGCTGCCGGGGCTGGTGAGCGGACCTTACTCGCTGGTGGATCTCTATGGTGAAGGGCTGCCAGGGGTGCTGTGCCGCGCGGGCAACGCGTGGCGCTACAGCGCACCGCAGCGTGGGGAGCAGGGCGGGGACAGCGTCTCCTGGGCCGACTGGCAGGTGCTGCCCAGCGTACCGGCGATGCAAAGCGATGCTGCCCGGCTGATGGATATCAACGGCGACGGCCAGCTGGACTGGATTGTCGCCCAGCCGGGCATGGCGGGCTTCTTTACCCAGAAACCAGACAAGAGCTGGAGCGGGTTTACCCCCTTCAGCGCGCTGCCCACGGAGTTTTTCCATCCTCAGGCGCAGTTTGCCTCTCTGGTCGGCAGCGGCCTGGCCGACCTTGCATTGATAGGACCCTCATCGGTACGCTTTTATGCCAACGAGGGGGAGAGGTTCAGCGTCGGCCTCAACGTGGCGCAAGCGGAAGATATGACATTGCCGATCCCAGGACGCAACGCCCGCGAGCTGGTGGTGTTTGCCGATATGCTGGGATCCGGCCAGTCGCACCTCTGCCGTATCCGCTATAACGAGGTCACCTGCTGGCCTAATCTTGGCCACGGTCGGTTTGGTTCACCGGTGAGCCTGCCGCTGCCAGCTATTGATGGCCTCAATGAGAACACCTTTAATCCAGAGGATGTGCTGCTGGCGGATACCGACGGCTCGGGCGCACCGGATATTATCTCTATGCAGCATGACCGGGTACAGATTTGGCGCAACCAGGGCGGAAACGGTTTTGTAGTGGGGGAACCGATCCTTCTGCCGGAAAATGTATTCTACGATCGCCTGTGCCAGGTTACCGTTGCCGATGTGCAGGGTAACGGGATGGCAGAGCTGGTGCTCTCCATTCCCTATATGACACCAACCCACTGGCGCTACGCCTTTAACAGCAGCAAACCTTATCTGCTGAAAGGGGTAAATAATAATCTCGGTGCCCGCCATACGCTCTGCTACCGTAGCTCGGCTCAGGCATGGCTGGATGAAAAAGCAGAAAACCCACAGGCGGTACCCGCGCTGCCTTTCGCCATGCAGCTGCTGGTGAAAACTATTACGCTGGACGAGATCACAGGCAACCAGCTCAGCCAGAACTGCCGCTATTATCAGGGCGTGTATGACGGGCGAGAGCGTGAGTTCCGTGGCTTTGGCTACGTCGAAACAGAAGATACCAACAGCGATGCCCTGCCGGTAGGGGATAACACGCCGCTGGCTGCGACGCTGCTCAGCAAGTCCTGGTATCACTGTGGCCGTGAGAAAGATGAAACAACTCTCTACGGCGAGCCGTGGCAGGGAGACAGCGAAGCTCTTAGCCTGAACCCGACCCTGTTTACCCAATATCAGGATGGACAGGATACAGTGCTGGACGCGCCTGACGACGATACGCGCTGGTGGCTCTATCGTGCGTTGAAAGGCGTGCAGCTGCGCAGTGAGGTCTGGGAGGCGGGCGGAAGTGCTGCACCGTACTCCTGTACCCAGCAGCGTATGCAGGTCCGTCTGGTCCAGAAAGGGGATATGCCGATTGTGCTTCCGCTGGGCCTGGAGCAGATCGCCAACGGCTATGAGCAGAGGGTGGACGATCCCGTCGTTGTCCAGCAGGTTACTCTTGTGCGGGATGACTACGGCACGCCGTTGCAGCAGGTGAGCGTGGCCTATCCCCGCCGGGCGCAGCATCCGCTGTCTCCTTATCCCAACAATATGCCGGTCGACGCCTGGGATAACACCTACGACGAGCAGCAGCAGAAGCTCCGGCTGACGGAGAGCCTGGCGACCGTTATCCATCTTACCGATCCGCAGGGCTGGCGGCTGGGGCTGCCGGATACCCGCCGCGGCAATCAGCTGGTTTATGATAGCGTGCCCGCTGGTGGCATCAGTTACGAGACGTTAAGCGATCCTAATGGATTATTAGGCGATAACCAGACGCGCTATCTGAGCGAGCAGAGCGAGGTGAGCTATCTCACCACGCCGCCGAACCTGCTGGCCCTGGTGGATCACCAGCGCACCGCCGTACTGGACAGTACGGCGCTCAAAGCCTATGACGGCGTGGAGATCCCCGCAGACTATGCCTGGGACAAACTTGGCTACGTCTCTATGTCCGACGATGCGGCCAATCCGCTCTGGGGAACGGAGCATAGCTTTACTTATTTCACCGATGAGAACGGTGACTATCTGCCGTTTTATCTGCCGCGCAGCAGCCAGTCAACGAAGCTTGTCGCCGCTGTCAGCTACCGCTATGACGACTACGCGCTCTGCGTAGTCGGCCAGAGCGACAGCCGGAACAGCACCTCTGCTGCCTATGACTACCGTTTTCTGACGCCCTGGCAGACGACCGATATCAACGCCAATATTCAGGAGGTACAGCTGAATGCGCTGGGTCAGGCCAGAACCGGCAGCGTCTACGGGACTGAAAACGGCGGGGAAAAGGTGGGATTCGGGATGGTATCTGATTATCCCGTCGATCCGGCGCTAAGCGTGCAGGGGGCAATCGATATGGCGACCGCGGCAGGCTATCTCCAGCAGCTGGCTACGATCAGCGTGACTGATATGTTCAGCTGGATGGGGACGGTAACCGAGAGTGAAGCGAATGCGGCAGAAGAGGGGGGCTGGTCCTCGCTTCTGGATAACCGATTTATTACTTTCGACGGCCATATCCGTCCGGCAGGCCGCAGATGGGCGCAGGATAACAGCCATCGTCCTCTGGCAAAACTGTTGGCAGAGAGCGACCGTGTTCCGGTACAGAGTGCAGTGCTGACGGCGGATAACTATCCGGATACCCTCGATCCCGATGATGACACGCAGCTGCTCCAGCAGACGGCTATTGTGGTTGCCTACAGCGATGGCTTTGGTCGACCCCTCCAGCAGTGCTTGCTGGTGCCGGACGGGAAAGCCTGGCACCGGGAAGAGGATGGCGAGGTGGATACCACAGAGATCGATGCCGCGCCCCGCTGGGCAATTTCTGGCCGGGTTGAGTATGACAATAAGGGGCAGGTGGTACGCAGCTATCAGCCTTATTTTCTCGACAGCTGGCGCTATGTGACCGATGCGGCCATGCGGACCCAGGGCTATAGCGACACGCTGTACTACGATGCGCTGGGTCGCAATATCCGCACGGTAACGGCGAAAGGCTACCTGCGGCGTAATACGTGGTATTCATGGTTTACGGTGGCGGAGGATGAGAACGACACCGCCGGATTACCGGAGGATATGAACGCATAAAAAGCAAAAAGCCCGCTAAAAAGCGGGCTTCTTTAATTTGGCTCCTCTGACTGGACTCGAACCAGTGACATACGGATTAACAGTCCGCCGTTCTACCGACTGAACTACAGAGGAATCGTGTGAACGAGGCGAATAGTAGCGGCGGCAGATCCGCTTGTCAAAGCCTGGATACGCTTCTTGTGTTTGTTTGCTGAGATTTGCAGCAATCTGGCGTATTCATCAGCAAAAGCAATGGTTGCGCACCACGCTGGTGCATTTCTACCTCTTATGGGGCAGGGGGCGACGGCGTTATCAGAGCATAGTCTTAGGCAGGTAATCAGAAAAGCTTATAATCCAGCCTGTTAGGTAAAATTAAAACAACTTTTTAAAAGCTGGCAAGCATCTTGCAACTCCTCCGACAAGAGACTTGCATGCATCAACCTACGCGTTTCGTTCCGGAGGCAAAATGAACTTAAGACGGCTGAAGTATTTCGTAAAAATTGTCGATATCGGTAGCCTGACCCAGGCCGCAGAAGTACTCCATATCGCCCAGCCCGCACTGAGCCAGCAGGTGGCCACGCTTGAAGGTGAGATGGATCAGCAGCTGTTAATTCGCACCAAACGCGGCGTGACGCCGACCGAGGCCGGAAAGATCCTCTATACCCACGCGCGAACAATTTTACGCCAGTGCGAACAGGCCCAGCTGGCAGTTAACAACGTTGGCCAGACCCTGCGCGGTCAGGTCGCGATTGGCCTGGCACCGGGGACAGCGGCGTCTTCTATTACCATGCCGCTGCTGCAGGCCGTACGCAATGAGCTGCCGGATGTGATGGTCTATCTGCACGAAAACAGTGGCACCGATCTTAACGATAAGCTGCTCGGCGGCCAACTTGATATGGCCGTGCTGTATGAGCGCGCGCCAGCGGCCGGTATCGCCAGCCAGCCGCTGTTAAAAGAGGATCTCTATCTGGTGGGCACGCGGGATTGTCCCGGTCAGAGCGTCGATCTCACCGCCGTCGCGGAGATGAACCTGTTCCTGCCCCGTGACTACAGCGCGGTGCGCCTGCGGGTTGACGAAGCGTTCTCCCTGCGTCGCCTGACGGCAAAAATTATTGGTGAGATTGAATCCATCACGACCTTAACCGCCGCCATTGCCAGCGGTATGGGCGTGACGGTGCTGCCTGAATCCGCCGCGCGCTCGCTATGCAGTGCGGCCAACGGCTGGATGGCACGCATTACGGCACCGTCAATGAGCCTCCCGCTCTCCCTGAATACCTCAGCCCACGGCGCGCTCTCCCCACAGGCGCAGGCGGTAAAAGATATCCTTATGTCACTGGTCAGTCGTCCGACGCTGGAGAATCGGGAACTGCTGCTGGTGGGTTAGGGTTATTCCCAAAAGGAATAAGATGCGGGTTTTTATTATTTGTCCTGCCGGGCCTCAGACTTTAACAATAGCGACATGTCTGATGGCTCTGGAGGGCAGGATGAATTTCCAGCAACTTAAAATAATTCGGGAAGCGGCGCGTCGGGATTACAACCTGACAGAAGTTGCCAACATGCTCTACACGTCGCAGTCTGGCGTCAGCCGCCACATTCGCGAGCTGGAAGAGGAGCTGGGTATTGAGATCTTCATCCGCCGTGGTAAACGCCTGCTGGGCATGACCGAGCCAGGTAAAGCGCTGCTGGTTATTGCTGAACGGATCCTCAATGAGGCGAGCAACGTCCGCCGGCTCGCCGATCTCTTTACCAATGATACGTCCGGCGTGTTAACCGTTGCGACTACCCACACCCAGGCGCGCTATAGCTTACCGCCGGTCATCAAATCCTTCCGCGCACTCTTTCCCGAAGTGCGGCTCGAGCTTATCCAGGGCACGCCACAGGAGATTGAGTCCCTGCTGCATAACGGCGGGGCGGATATCGGTATTGCCAGTGAACGTCTGAGTAACGATCCGGCGCTGGTAGCCTTCCCGTGGTTCCGCTGGCATCACAGCCTGCTAATTCCGCAGGATCATCCGCTCGTCAGCGCTTCGCCGCTCACGCTGGAGGAGATCGGCCGCTGGCCGCTGATTACCTATCGGCAGGGCATTACCGGTCGCTCCCGTATCGATGAGGCCTTTGGACGTAAGGGATTGATCCCAGACGTCGTGCTGAGCGCGCAGGATTCCGATGTGATCAGAACCTACGTTGAGCTGGGGCTGGGCGTGGGCATTGTGGCTGAACAGTCCGGCAGTGAGCAAGAGGTCGGAACGCTTGTCCGTCTGGATACCCGCCACCTGTTTGATGCCAATACCGTCTGGTTGGGACTGAAGCGCGGACAGCTGCAGCGTAACTATGTCTGGCGCTTTATTGAACTGTGCAATGCTGGCCTCTCCGTAGAGGATATCAAGCGTCAGGTAATGGAGCCTGATGAGATTGTTCTTGATTATCAAATTTAATTTGATAATTGAGTCGCATCCGGCGAGGGTGTTTATTTTTATCAACTGACTAAATATTGCCAGGTATTTTTGCCTAATCAGCCCACTTAAAATAGGCTGATATCATTATATTCGCCCTGTTAAAGCAAAAGGGCGAAAATAATGAAAACCTCTTACTCCCCCCTCTTATATTCTAGTATAGCGGCGTCAGCGTCGCTCTATATGGATTGTACTACCGGTGCACCCGCCTGGGCTAACACCAGCGCGCCTATGAAACCACTGAATACGGTGATGCTGTCGGGGCCGGCAGGCGCGCCGGTTACGGTCTCTCTGGACGGTGCCGGTATTTTTAATATCAATGGGTTTAAAACCTGGAGCGGTAACCTGGACACGAACGGCACCGTTGAGCTTCAGGTATTCAGCCTTGAAGTGGGGCTGGTCTCCGTTGATGCCTATATTACCAATGCACCTGCAGAAAGCGCTTACGGCAGCATGACCTTTAACAGTTATACGCCAGGCGCGGTTGCCCTCACCAGCTATGCCATTGCAACGGGAGCCGCCGCGAATAGTGCAATGCGTAACAGTATCTATCTCAATACCGATCTCACCGCAGGCGTCAGCTATGTGCGCTTTCAAATTACAAACTCTGATACGGCACGTTTTGTAGGAACCGCGCTCCCGCAAACAGCAACCGTTGAGCTTTACGACGACGGCACGGCCAGTATCGATCTTACGGATTCGGTGGCCGAAAGCGTGACGCTAACGCTGAGCCTGCCTGAGGCCTCGGGATCGACCGTTATCTCCAGCTGCGCCTTTGTCACATTTCCACCGGCAATGAGTCTGCGCTAAACGCGCCTGTTTACCCTTTAGGAAAATAGTATGAAAGAGAATATCAAAGCGGATACCAGCACCCTGGTTTTTTATTCGGAACCCAATGAAGCGGGCGTGCCGATTCAAGTTACGCATGGATTAATGGGTATTATCGCCACGTCAGACAATGACTGGCGAGAAAAATCGGTTTCCATTCTTGGTACGGATAATTTATACGCCTGGATTAGCAGTAGCGTTGAGACCAGTCTCAGTACGAAGTGCTATTTCAATCATGTTGAAGAGATGGCAACCCATACAATTAACTTTTTACAAAATGAATTTCCTTCTCCGCAGTATTCGCTGGGATTTATGGGCGTTGATAGCGATCTGGCTACGCTGGTCTGGTTAGCGACGGATGCCTCTACTACGGACGATCAGCCGGATACGCTGGCAGCAACATGGCTTCTGCCGGAGAGTGACTCACAGCTCACTACGTTATCACTGCCTGATATGCCAGGCGCGCTGGGTTTTGTAGGAACCGCCGCGGGGAGCAGCACGCTTGTTACTGCGCTCTATGGCATCTTCAATACCGCTAACGGCGAGGTGGCATGGACCGGCAGCGGCTCGCTGGTCCTTAACTGGGATGGTGAACAGGTCTACCTCAGCAATATTAGCGGATTTCCCTCCGGCTGGACCTTTGGCACACCGGTATTACAACCGGATGGCAGCTGGCTGGTGGCGTTGGGCAACGGCCCGGCGATGGACAGCGGTATTATCTACAGTCAGATAAACTACGCGGGCAGTGCCCAGTCGCTTCCCCCTCATCAGTTATTCTCTGTCAATACGGGATCGGGGTGGATATGGGCCTCGGTCAAGCTGAACGCTATGCCGGTACTGCTGTTCTCAGCGTTTAATCCTATTGATAGCGCCTACAGTTTTACCCACTATACGATGCTACGCCTGACCAGCGACACGCCCGATTTTAGCAGCCTATTCGGGGCAGGCACGCTGCCGGCAGAGCTGCTCTCACTGGATAATAGTGATATCCAGATTGATATTCAGCCTCAAACTACCGGCAGCAGCGACAGCGCGTTTATCATGACGCTGCCTTACCCGTTAAGCTTTAGTACCTTTGCTGATACCTATCGCGAGGGAGTATTAGCGATTGTGCCGGCCAGCGGAGCCGCGCAAACCATTCAGTTAAGCTATGGCTCACTGAACAGCAGCGGGCAGTTTATTGCTGCCGGAAAGGGAACGCTTACCGTCAGTTACAACGGCAGCATGCCCATAGTGACGCCGGGGAGCGATCTTCCTCAGGACTGGATCTTTGGCAGCCCGGTGTTACAGGCCGATGGCCGATGGCTGGTCACGCTCAGCGACGCTGCCCAGGCATCGCTTAATGTAATGGGTGCACGCTCCAGCTATGGCGCTAACTGGCTCTACTCTGAGAAGCGTTGCCTCGTTGCACTGGATAGCCAGACCGAAATTAACGCCAACTGGCAGTATGAAGGCGAAAGTACTTACCAGAACACCCGCTATTTTATTGATACCGAACCGCAGAAAAAGCTCACCGTGACATCACCCTCAGGTGGGTCAGTGATCCTGAACGAAAGCAATGTCCTGGGCAATACCCAGGCTGCTGCAGGCAGAAACGACAGCGGCGTGGTCTCTGCATGGGGGCAGAGCGCATCCGGCGGTTTCTCACCCACTTCGACCTTCAACAGTAGCGTTACCCAACTCAGCGCAACCCATCATGCCTTTGCGGCACTCAACCAGAGCGGCGAGCTTTTTGCCTGGGGAGATACCAGCAAAGGAGGGAGTCTGCCCTCTACCCTTGCTAACCGCAGCGGCTGGAATTTAGTGGTGGCCTCATCGGGGATGTTTGTCGCTCGCAATATGCAGTCGCCCTATATCGAAGTGTGGGGAGATAATACCTATGGGCAGTTAGATATTCCTTCCGCTATCACCACCATGAGCGATGTAGTCCAGATCCAGTGTAACGACTACGCCTGCGCAGTACTTAACGCGCGCGGCCAGGTCTTTGGTTGGGGTGGGGCAAACTACGGTGGCAGCGTACCGCAGGCGATTGCGGATCTTTCGGACATCGTCGAAATCAGCGCCAGCGCATCCGCATTCTGCGCTCGGCGAAGCAACGGTGCGGTAGTGGCCTGGGGGCAAAACGCCTATGGCGGCGAGGTCCCGGATGATATTGCTGGCCTCAGCAATATTGCACAAGTGTATGGCTGCTACAGCGGCTTTTGTGGTGTGCAGAGTACCGGATCGGTTGTGGTATGGGGTGACTCTGCCATTTCATCTGCCCCGATGCTGAGTGACGTTGTGCATGTGCAGGGGACCGAGTATGCCTTCTGCGCCTTGCGAAATAACGGCAGCGTCTATGCATGGGGTAACAGCTCCGCCGGCGGCGCATTGCCAGCGGATATTGCCCAGCTTACGGATATTGTGTCGGTGAGCGCCACGGCGACGGCTTTCGCCGTACTGAGAAAAAATGGTGCGGTAAGCGCCTGGGGCGACGTTACCGCGGGGGGAGATATCTCCGCTGTCTCGTCTTCGCTGGCATCCGGGGTTAAGGGAGTCTATGCAGGCGGTTCGGTCTTTATCGCCATTAAAGACGATAGCACGCTTGTCGCCTGGGGTAATAGCAGCTATGGCGGCTCAATGAACGCCATTCCTGCGGCTCTACAGAGCGAGACCTCTTATTTATCGACGAAATAAAAAGCGTGCTCCGGTATTTTACCGGACTTGTAAAGCGGGGTTTTTTTATGTCGCTATCTTTCAGGATAAATAAAAGATTGCTTGTCGGTATTTGTTTGCTGCTTAATTTTTCCCTGGCCGACGCAGCGATACAGTTGCAGCAAACGCGGCTGGTTTATCCATCAGGGATACCGAATGTGAGCCTGGTTGTAAAAAATAGCGACACCCAAAATGCCGTTGCTGTTAAATCATGGGTAGAGTCGGACCGGCGTGATATCACAGTTACGCCGGCCACGATGGTCATTGAACCAGACAGCGAAAAGATACTCAATATTCATATACCCGATCGTGGACATGATGATAAACGGGAGCGTCTCTATTGGCTAAGCGTTAAAGGCACAACATTATTGGACTCACACCTTCCAGAGCCGTTTTCTATCGCTGTCATAAACAGAATTAAGGTTTTTTATCGGCCGCTTAATATGTTCTCCAGAGCAGCGAACGCCTATAAAAAAATTGGTGTCAGTGCGTGCAGGATGCTGCTGACTATAAAAAATCCAACCCCTTACTATATCGCTTTTTACTCTTTTAAAGTAGGTAATCAGGAGGTCAACCGCGTCCGGATGCTCGGGCCTTATGAAAAACAATCAGCGCTGCTGCCCACCGCTGAGCATAACCTTGCTCGCTGGCAGGCAATATTAGATACGGGCTTTCATAGCCCGCCTGTATCTAAAAAAATCAAAACCCATTGCTCAGGCTATTAAGATTATCTCACAGCTGGAGACACTCATATGCCATCTTTAAATAAATTCACTCGAACAAAAAGCGTTATTCCGTACTTGCTATTCCTGTTAACGCTGTGCTGGGCCAGTTTTTCTGATGCCTCAGTACACTGTAGCCCTCGTAATGCCAGTTCGATAACAATAAATTTAGGTGATATTACTGTACCAGACGACCTGCCTGTCGGCGGCGATATTACCGGTGATAAAAGTTATTCTCAAAACCTTATGGCTCAGTGTGAAGGAGATGGGCCGTCATACGTAACATTATATTCTGATCTCTCCTCGGATGCAGTCTATAACGGCCGTAGCACGTTCAAAACCAATATTCCGGGAGTTGGTATCCAGATGGGAGGCACAATCAACAACTTATCTGCCTGGATGAGTAACGGGAACACACAGCAGCAACTGGTGGAGTTTACGCTGCACTTATTGACTGTTCCGATTGAAAACTACCTCTACGGCCCGATGTTCAAACTGGTAAAAATTTCCGATGATATTGAAAGCGGCACGCTGTCGGGCAAGGCCAATCATGTCATCGTATCTGGCTCGGCATCGTCAACAACCTATACTGTCTATCTTTCTGGCACCATCAATGCCACGCCCCCGCATGTTCCGGGCTGTACGGTCGAGACCAGCTCAACGCCGGTAGCGCTAGGCACTCATTCTCCCGCTGAATTTAGCGGCGTTGGCTCAACCACTGCCTTTACGAACTTCTCCATTCCTTTAACCTGCGAAAGCGACGCGCAAATAACAGCCCAGGTTGACGCGACGCAGGATCCATCCGGTGCACAGTCTGTTATTCAGATTCCCACAGGAGAGGAGAATGCGTCCGGAGTAGGCGTCCAGCTCTACTGGGCCAGCCTCAACAGTAGCGCTAACGTACCTGTAGAGTTTGGCAAACCCGTTTTCGTTGGTGAATCAAGCGGGGGAACGGAAAATCTGCAGTTTGAAGCACGCTATTACCAGACCCAAAACGCACTATTCCCGGGTGATGCCAATACATCGGCTACGGTCACGCTGTCATACCAATAAGAGGACATTACGATGAACGCAAATCGCACACTGCCACAGATTTTTATTTTCGGCGCCGCTTTAATCGCTTCTGCACTCACGTGTAGCGTTGCCCACGCCGCCGATGCCTCCGTATCTTTTACCGGCGTTATTATCCCGGCCACAAATAACGCTAAACCTTCTACCGATAATAAAGAGAGCGCTCTCGCCGCTCATCAGAAAAAAACGACAGATACGCGTTCGCCAGGAGGAGAATCTCATGGTGCCCATTAAAAAAACCGTTGCGCTCAGCGAAACGATGCCCTCGTATCAAACAACGTTGGTCGCGCCAGCGGGAACCTACCCCTGGCAACTGTTGATACGCTTTTATGCGCCCTGGGGGGACGGTACGCCTGAGGGCTGGCAAACACCGCTGACGCCGCCTGCCGTTTTAGTCAACGGCGTTGCCTATTCTGTTGATGTCGCATTTTCTTATCAGCAGAACTATATGAGTGGCCAGCCGTCACCTGGTTACGATCAGCATGAACAGTGCTACGCCGTTTTCATTGGACAAGCTGTTGCTCTGAAAGAGGAGATGGAGATTACGGTTTCCGGCGAGTTTCAGCAGGTAGGTTATATGAGCGCCACGCTCTATTTTAGTTCGTTAAACACGCCTACGCTGCCGGTTGAGGTTATTGATAACGAGATGACGGCAATACCGGAGGCGGAAAACCCCTATATCTCAGGTCATCCCAGCGTATTTTCCTATGGGGATGGAAATGCAGATAGCGGCAGAATCGATCTCTATCGTCCCGACAAAGTGGCCTCGCTGAGTATCTTACCTGATGAAGTGGCTGAAGATGGATGCAGTAAAGGTTATCTGTATGCCAACAAGGACGAGGGGCAGGAGGTGTTGATCCTGAGAATTAACGTGCCGCAGACGTTTATCCATAATGCTACGCCGGACACGATTTTCGGCGATTATCAATGCCGTGAGCTGACCGTCAGTGCCCATCCTGTTTATGGGCAACCTCTACTGCTTGATTTCTGGAGCGTAAGCAGCCGCATGCTCAATGATTTCATCGATGAGCAGGGATACGCCTATGTTTTCTTTGGCCCGAATGACTATGTGCAGCAGCAGGTTATCGATCAACAGAGTGTCGCCACTCGGCCACCGGTGATGACGTGGGGGAACTACACAGGTTATCTGCTAGGCGATCCCAGCGGCTCGCTGATTATTCGCTATCGGGATCCTGCCGATGACTGGATAGGGAATCCGGCAAACGCGGTCTGCTATCTTGATAAGGCGTCGAACCAGCCTGTGACGAAAGAGGAGCTAGGGGACTATCTACCTGAGTTATACGGCGATACGTTAGCAAACTTCGAAGCAGGGTATATCGGAAATGTAGTGAACAACAAGGCTTGGCCAAGATAAGGCAGCAATAGCTAAGAAGTGGCTCCTCTGACTGGACTCGAACCAGTGACATACGGATTAACAGTCCGCCGTTCTACCGACTGAACTACAGAGGAATCGTGTGAACGGGGCGCATATTACTGGCCCCGTATTTTTGTGTCAACACTAAAATTAACGCGCTGATTCAATTGATTAATTAAAACACAAGCTGCGCTTTTACTGAACGCGATACCGGCCCGTGGCTAAAGAGGGCATATTGGCACGTAAACGTGCCAGCGGATCCTGGCGGTAGAACTGGCAAAAACGCTGCCACAGCGAAGGGAAACGTGGCGCGAACAGTTCAGGGGCGCTAAAGAAGTATTCGGAGAGCACGGCGAAGCACTCGGCAGGATCGGTTGCAGCATAGGCATCGATACTGGCAGCACTTTCGCCAACGAGATCGATCTCATCCTGAATATTGTTCATAGCGGCATGGAGATCGTGCTCCCAGCCGGCAACCTCACGCAGGGTAATCATGGGTACGCCGCTTGCCCGGTCACCGTTGCGGGTGTCGAGCTTGTGTGCAACCTCGTGAATAATAAGGTTGTAACCAGAGGCATCAAACGAGTCCTGAATATCCAGCCAGTTAAGGACGACAGGGCCCTGCTGCCAGCTCTGCCCCGAGTGCACGACCCGCTGATTATGCACAAGGCCAATATCATCTTCCCATTCGTCATCAACAACAAAGGGGGCTGGGTAGATAAGCACCTCATGAAAACCGTCGAGCCACTCAAGGCCTAGCTCAAGTACCGGCAGGCAAAAAAGCAGGGCAATACGGCAACTTTTGAGCGCGTCGAGATCGAACCCCTGCAGGGCCACCAGGCGCTTCTGCTGTAAAAAACGCTCGGCCAGCTGCGTAAGACGATGCTGCTCTTCTGGCGTTAGGTTTGCCAGGATCGGAATGGCAAGCGCCTCTTGCCAGGGATAATGCATCATCCGCGATGCTTCATTTGCTTTCCAGGGCCACTTTATCATCGCTTTGCTCGCAAACTCGTCACTTGAACAAAATTGACTGGGTTGGGACTGTTAAAATGCCAAATATCCTGGCATGATGGCAACCATCAAAACGGAGAGATGCCGGAGCGGCTGAACGGACCGGTCTCGAAAACCGGAGTAGGGGCAACTCTACCGGGGGTTCAAATCCCCCTCTCTCCGCCACTATTCAAGCACTTACCCGTACCGCTTTCAACGATGTCCATCACAACTTGTTATAATGAATGCTCCTGAAAGGTAGCTCTCATACATTTAACCTGTGAATAATCATTATCTGAATTTATCGTGCCACTGTCGCACACATCGCCAAGCAACGACCAACATAGCGATATAACATAGCTGGCTACTCTTTTTCCAGGTAACAATAACGATGAAACTGGACGCACAGTTGCCGTTTATTACGGCCTTGCTTTTTATTTTTTCTATTCTGTTTCCATTTTTTCCAGAGGTCCCGCTGCCCATTAGCGAAGTGAGGCTGGTCAACTGGATTGAGAACGGGCAAGCCTTGTGGTTGCTATTCGGTGCGCTATTTACGCTTTTCTGCATCAAATCCTGGACGCTGACGCCCGGGCAAAAAGCCTTCTGGCTCTGGTCCGTTGCCTGGTGGGTCGTGCTGTTAGGACGCAGTACCAGCTGGGGCAGGGTCTACTTTCCGGATGAGCCGAGGCTGATATTCCGCGCTATTTCAGTGGTGCTGATTGCGGCATTGGTGCTGCCGGTACTCTTTTCGGCTACCTTACGTAAAGAGATAGCGCTGCGTTTTCGTCATGAAACCTTCCCGCTGTGGACCGTTTGTCTTGTAGTGGTGACCTTTCTGCTTTCCGATGCCGTAGAGCACCATCGCCTGCTGGGTTCACTGGTTTTGCATGACGCGCGCGATCAGGATCTGCTGGAGGAGCTGTATGAAATTCCCTTTATGCTGGGGCTGTTCATTATCGCCTTTGGCATGATGCAGCGAGATAAAGTGGTCAAGCAGTAACCCCCCGATAATAAAAAGCCCGCTGCTCGCGGGCTTTATTTTTAAAACTGTTTTAGAACTGATACACCAGGCCCAGCGCAACAACATCGTCGGTGGCGATGCCAGCATCTTTATAGAACTGATCGTCGTCATCCAGCAGGTTGATTTTATAATCAACATAGGTGGACATATTTTTGTTGAAGTAGTAGGTAGCGCCTACGTCAGCATATTTAACCAGGTCTTCGTCAGTGTTAACGTTTCTGCCAGTACTATCGGTGTAGGTAAGGTCTTTGCCTTTAGACATCAGGAAAGAGACCGCTGGACGCAGGCCAAAGTCGAACTGATACTGCGCGGTGACTTCAAAGTTCTGGGTTTTATTGGCGATACCACCAATGTCATTATCATCGGTGCTACCGTACGGGGTCATATTGCGGGTTTCAGAGTACATGGCTGCCAGGTAGACATTATTGGCGTCATATTTCAGACCGGTAGTCCACGCATCTGCTTTATCGCCGCCGGCATAAGTACTGGTCGAGGTAGCTGTAGCATTGCCGTTAGTCTGAGCTACGGTACGGTCAGAGGAGGCGTATGCCGCACCCACGCTAAAGCCGCTGCCGATGTCATAGGTCGTAGAGAGACCCCAGCCGTCACCGTTCTCAAAGCGGGCATCGGAACCGTTACTACGGCTGGCGGTGCCTTCGTTACCGTTACCGGCACTTTCGTTGTTGCCCTGATACTGCACGGCAAATGCCAGGCCGTCGACCAGGCCAAACATGTTGTCGTTGCGGTAGGTTGCCACGCCGTTGGCGCGGTTAGTCATAAAGTTATCTGCTTTAGAGTAGCTGTCGCCACCGAACTCAGGCAGCATATCGGTCCAGGCTTCTACGTCGTACAGCACGCCGTAGTTGCGGCCATAGTCAAAGGAGCCGGCATCGCCTGCTTTCAGGCCAGCAAAGGCCAGACGGGTCCAGCTCTGGTTGCCGCTGGTTTCGGTGTTGTTAGCCTGTACGTTGTATTCCCACTGGCCGTAACCTACCAGTTGGTCAGAGATCTGGGTTTCGCCTTTGAAGCCCATACGGACATAGGTCTGATCGCCATCAACGCTGCTGTTATCAGAGAAGTAGTGTAGCCCGTCGACTTTACCGTACAGATCGAGCTTATTACCATTCTGGTTATAAATTTCTGCTGCATGTGCTGCGCCCGCGGCTAATAAGGCCGGGACAATCATTGCCAATACTTTTCTTTTCATTATCCATGTCCTATGAATTATAGTTTATGTAAATGGTTGTGAAATACCCGTATTACAATCCTGATACTAGCGATTAAGTTCATTTATTTTTAAAAAAATGATGTAAGCAAATGGTGTTATTTATTGCTAAACGTTTCTTTGGTTCTTATTATTTGTGGTGTGAATGGATTGCATCTAAGTTATTTTTATGGATTATGTTTATTATATTTTTAATGTATATTTGATGAGCTTTTATTAATTTAGTAAATGGGTTTTGCAGGGGCAAAAAAAAGCTCAGCTTGAGAAGGCTGAGCAAAAGGGTGTCGAGAAGAGTGAGGGTAATACCTGAATTACATTTTGGATTAATAACGGCAAGAATAATCTCATAGCAACCTAAAAAAATCTGTCCTCTATTGGACTGAATGCTAAAATTATTACGCCCTTAAACAGAGGTTAATCGCAAAGAGGGGAGAGCATGGCAGATGTACACGACAGAGCCACGCGCAGCAAAAATATGCGTGCCATCGGTACCCGGGATACGGCGATTGAAAAACGGCTTGCCGCGCTGCTTACCGAGTGCGGGTTGGCGTTTCGCGTCCAGGATGCGGCACTTCCCGGCAGGCCCGATTTTGTCGTTGATGACTACCGCTGCGTGATCTTTACCCACGGCTGCTTCTGGCATCATCATGATTGCTATCTCTTTAAGGTACCGGCCACCCGTACTGAATTTTGGCTGGAGAAGATTGGCAAAAACGTCGAACGCGATAGGCGTGATTGCGCCCGGCTGCTGGCGGAGGGCTGGCGGGTGCTGGTTGTCTGGGAGTGCGCTATCCGGGGTAGGGCCAGGCTAAGCGATGCGGCGCTCAGCGAGCGGCTTGAAGAGTGGATCTGCAGCGGCGGATCGGCCGCGCAGATCGACACTCGTGGTATTCAGGCCAGTGGCCTGGTTACTTCTCTGCCTGACAGGGCGTAACGGTTGGCCGGGCAGGCAGCAGGTATTTACCCAGCGTCACCAGCACCACCGCCAGAATGATGATCCCAAGGGCCAGCCACTCAACAGGGGAGAGACTTTCGCCAGCAAATCCTGTTCCTAGCAGCACCGCCACGACAGGATTGACGTAGGCATAGCTGGTGGCCACCGCAGGCGACGTATTACGGATCAGGAACATATAGGCGTTAATGGCGATAATTGAACCGAAAATAGCGAGATAGCTAACGGCCAGTAGTCCAGACACCGTAGGCATAGCCGTAAGTCGTTCCCCGGTCAGTCCCGAGGCGGCCAGCAGCACCACGCCTGCGGCGAGCATCTCAATGGCACCGGCCATCATCCCACTGGGTAGCTCAATGCGCGAGCCAAGGACAGAGCCGAACGCCCAGCTCAGGGAGCCGATGAGGATCATGCCTGCCCCCCACGGATTGCCGCTCAGGTTACCGCCACTGTTAAGCAGAACAATGCCTGACAGGCCGATGGCGATGCCGAACCACTCCAGCTTGCGCGTGGCGATGCCAAAAAAATGGCTAAAGCAGAGGGTAAAGAGCGGAACGGTGGCTACTACCACGGCGGCAATGCCGGACGGGACATTCTGGTGCTCGGCAACCGTCACCATGCCGTTACCCACCGCCAGCAGCAGCACCCCAATGAGCGCCGCGTTGAGCAGCGGGCGCAAAGCGGGCAGGCGATGGCCAGTAATGAGTAAAAAAGCCAGCAGCAAGAGCCCGGCCGAGAAAAAGCGCACCCCGGCCATCATCAACGGCGGCCAGCTCTCGACGCCGATGCGAATCGCAAAGTAGGTGGAACCCCAAATAATATAGAGCGCAAAAAGCGCACCAATAAGCGGTAAAAGCTGCCTGAAACGCATACTCCCTCACGACAAAAATGAAATGACGCATAGAGTAAACGCCAAAACAATCAGACTGGCGAGCAATTATTTGTGCTTACAATGTTAAAGATTTGTTGACGTTAAGGATAAATTTACGCGATGGGCATTTATGCTCCATAATCTTTCTATTATCAGCAGTTATAGAAGGATGTGTATTTTGGCAGGAAGTAGTTTATTAACCTTACTGGACGATATTGCCACGTTGCTCGACGACATTTCACTGATGGGCAAACTGGCGGCCAAAAAGACCGCAGGCGTGCTGGGTGACGATCTCTCTCTCAACGCCCAGCAGGTTTCCGGCGTGCGGGCCAACCGCGAGCTGCCAGTGGTGTGGAGCGTGGCTAAAGGCTCACTGCTTAACAAGGTGATTCTGGTCCCGTTGGCGCTGCTGATCAGCGCCTTTATTCCGTGGGCCATTACACCGCTGCTGATGGTCGGTGGTGCGTTTCTCTGCTTTGAAGGGGTGGAGAAGGTGCTGCACAGCCTGCATGCACGCAAGCATAAAGAGGATCCCCTGCAGGCCCAGCAGCGGCTCAACGCCATCGCTAAGCAGGATCCTAAGCAGTACGAGCGCGATAAGGTTAAAGGGGCCATTCGCACCGACTTTATCCTCTCGGCAGAGATTGTCGCCATCACGCTGGGTATCGTGGCCGATGCGCCTCTGCTCAACCAGGTGCTGGTGCTGTCGGGCATCGCCGTGCTGGTGACTATAGGGGTCTATGGCCTGGTAGGGATCATCGTTAAGCTGGACGATATGGGGTACTGGCTGGTTGAACGGCCCGGTGCGCTGGCAAAAGCCTTCGGTAAAGGGCTGCTGGTGGTTGCGCCCTGGTTAATGAAAACGCTGTCGATCGTCGGCACGCTGGCGATGTTTCTGGTGGGCGGAGGCATTGTGGTTCACGGCATTGCGCCCCTGCATCATGCCATCGAGCATTTTGCCGCAGAGCAGGGCGCGGTAGTCGCCGCGACGTTGCCGACGCTGGCCAACCTGGTGCTCGGCTTTATTATTGGCCTGATTGTCGTCGGGCTGGTGAAAGGCATTTCGCGCCTGCGCGGAGCCGCTCACTAGTTCTCTGCTCTGGCCCGATATGAAGTCTGACGGCGGCGTGCCGATAATGTGGATTGTAATGACTGGATAACTTCAGCAACTATCATGGAGACGTCGTGCCACTCTCTACCGCTGCCGCAGGCTCATCACGGTTGAATAGCATTCGCAGGTATCTCGTACCCGCTCGGGTCGTTAATCTCTGTTTTGTGATTGTGCTGGTTAGCTCAACGCTGCTGACCTGGCGCGAGGTCGTGGTACTGGAGGATGCCTACGCGGCGACCCAGCGTAACACCCTCGATAAGGTCTCCAGCGCGCTCGATCGGCAGATGGAGATCGGCGTTAACGCGCTGCTCTTCTTTCGCAATGCGATGAGGGCAGCGGTGCAGACGCCGCTGGCCTCTGAAGTGCTGGAGAACGTGCAGGTTGAGTTTGCCCAACAGCGTCACCAGCCTTTCTGGCGTATTAGCGTCGATCAGCGGCGCACGCTGCCCATCACTGGCGTCTCTGATGCCTTTGTCGCCCGTCATCCTCTGCTGAGTCGGGACGATCCGCAGATGCATAATGAGATGACCGCCGCGCTGGAGGTTGGCTATATCATGCGTCTCGCCACGGCAATACCGGCGATGCCTAAACATGCCTGGTATGTTTCACGCGCTGGCTTTTTCCTCTCCTCGCAGCCCGCCGCCGTGTCGGCAGAGAGCGTGGCGCGTTATGAGAGCCTGCTGGCACAGCCCTGGTTTACCGGGCAGTCTAACCATGCCAACCGTTTTCGCGGCGTGCGCTGGTTTACCTCTGAACAGCATGCTGGTCAGCAGGAGTCGCTCGTCACGGTTAGCGTGCCGCTGGACTATGCCCAATACTGGTATGGCGTGCTGGCGATTGACTACTCCTTCTCCTCGGTAAAACAGCTGCTGGAGGAGGCACTCAGGGATGAAGAGCAGGGTGAGTATCAGCTCTACAATAACGCGCTTGAACGTGTAGCGTCTTCCTTGCCTGCGGGCGTGCAGCCGCGTGCGTTTACCCAGGAGCAGCGGCAGAGGCTGATACAGGCCATCGCGCAAAGCAATAGCGGCAGCCTGCGTCTCGGGCCAACCTTTGTCGTCTGGCAGAAGCTTGATCACTTCGATGGGCTGCTGCTGCGCATCCATACCCTGCGCGAAGGCTTACAGGGCGATTTTGGCACTATCACCATTGCATTGGCGCTGCTGTGGCTGCTCTTTACCGCTATGCTGCTCAGCTCGTGGGTGGTTATCCGCCGCATGGTAAACAATATGTATACGATGCAGCACTCACTGCAGTGGCAGGCATGGCACGATCCCTTAACACGCCTGCTCAATCGCGGCGCACTATTTGAGCGGGCAAAAGCGCTGGCTGAGCAGTGCCAGCTCCAGCAACGACCGTTCTCGGTGATCCAGCTCGATCTCGATCATTTTAAAAGCGTTAACGATCGCTACGGCCATCAGGCGGGGGATTTAGTTCTGACCCAGGCCGCGCGTCTGATCGCCGGCTCTATTCAGGGTGAAGATCTGGCTGGCCGCGTCGGCGGGGAGGAGTTCTGTATTGTTCTGCCGGGAAGCACGCTGCTGCAGGCGCAGCGCGTTGCGGAGCGAATACGGGAACGTATCAGCCGTAAAGAGATCCTCGTTCACAATAGTCAGACGGTGCGCATTAGCGCCTCGCTGGGCGTCAGCAGCGCTGAGCCGAGCGAGAGTTATGTCTTCGAATATCTACAGATGGTGGCAGATAGACGGCTCTATCTGGCCAAGCGGGGTGGACGCAACCGTGTTTGCGCTGAAGAGCCTGCTCAGGAAGAGCCAAACAGATGATCCAGACCTTCCCGCCAGCCAGCGGGGCCGGTCTGGGTGGTTCGATAGACCCGGGATGGCTCATCGTGGCGTAGCGTCACGCCGTCACGATTAAATCCTTTCACGACGATGGCAAAATCGACGTTGTCCAACATTGGGGCATCGTTAGGACCATCCCCCAAGCCGAGCGTCGTATACTGCTTGCCTTCGTGCTCGCAGTACTGGCGTGTCAGCCAGTTCACCGCCTGATCCTTACCACCGCGTTGGTCAATGACGTGCCAGTAGCGCGCCCCCTGAACAAGGCGCAGGCCAAAGCGGGTCAGGTCGGCCTCAAATTTGGCCAGCCGCTCGTCGCTCTCGCGCCAGATCAGCGTCTCCGAGGCTTCATGCAGGCGGGCCAGGCTCGCCTGGGCAGGCGTATAACCGGTTAATTCAACCAGAACGGGAACCTCAAGATCGCTGAAGGTGGTGAATTTGTAGCCCTCATTTTCCCGCAGCGGCGTCAGGACGGTCATAATCTGATCGTGGCTCACGCCGTTAATCATTCGCGGGGCGTTTTTATGCGCCTCCCAGCGCGCATCGAGCTGGATCACTGCACCGTTCTCGGCAATAAACGGCTGACCCTGTAATCCAACCATTTTCTGGATCGCCAGGGTCTCAGCCGCCGTCATGCTGCTGCACAGGATAACGGGTATCTCACGCTGGCGCAGGCGGGTCAGCCAGGCCTCGGCGGGCTGCCACTCATGGGTATGACTATCAAGCAACGTACCGTCGATATCAGTAAATACCAGCAGCGTATCGTTAAGGCCGGGCATGGTCAGCTCCTTTGCTAGCGCAACGGGATGGTAAGAAAAGTCTCAAATTAATAAACATGCACTACAAATACCAGATTTCAATAGCCCGCTAAAGGCGATGCCGTCTGGCTTCTCATGCGTTAGTCGTAAAACAGTTAAGCAAAATAATAATTAGGTTGATGAATATTATCTTGTCCCGCAAATAATTTGCATATACATTCATATCCGCATCAGATTTCCTGGTGTAACGAATTTTCAAGTGCTTCTTGCAAACGCAAGCTTTATCCCGGTCTCCCCAGACCGGGATTTTTTCTTTTTAGCGGTTCAGCTCTGCCACGCTGCTGTCGTGAATATCCATCTCCCAGGCGTTGGCTACGGTCCGCTCTTCGCTATGCTGCATAGAAACCGTGGCGTTTTGCTCAGGGCTGCTGCTGCCATCTATTGAGGCCAGTAGCGCCTCCACTTCAGCGTCGTTCAACGTTTTCTCATGGCTGGTTTTCATACGCGTGACTCCACAGGCCGTTTCCTTAAGTATAGACGGTAGAGAAAAGCAGCAATCACCACGCAGGCGCTGTCAGCGCGCGTGTTTTGTTCTACACTGGCAAAAATACGACAGGAGGAAAACAATGAAGGTTAACGATCGGGTTACAGTTAAAACGGACGGGGGACCACGACGCCCGGGTGTCGTACTCGCGATTGAAGAGTTTAATGAAGGGACAATGTATCTGGTTTCGCTTGAAGATTACCCGCTCGGCATCTGGTTTTTTAATGAAAAAGGGCATCCGGACGGGGTATTCGTGGAGATGCAGGAGTAACGTTGTCACCACCCTCATGCCCGGGAGGGTAAGTGCCTGCTTGCCCTCTTAACGCATATTCACGAAGATGCCGCTGGTGACGTAATCCGTCAGGCGTACCACGTGGTAGATCACTTGCTTATTATGCGTTTTTATTTTCCTTTTAATATTTCCCTTATGTGATGATACCGTTTTGGCTTTAATATTCATTTGATCGGAGATCTGAATCGTTCCCTGTCCCGACATCCACATCCGTAGCATACTGGATTCAGTACGGCTTAACGATAGTGTAGGCAGGTTAATCCCTTTTTGGCCCTTCGCCTCTTTATTCAGATAGTCTGCGAGAAACTCATCCAGTGATTCAGGTTTAATCGATTTAGAACTAATTAATAAGTTTTTGCGCACCAGCAGGTATTCATCAAAATGGATATTCGCTATGGCCATAAAGACAATAAACAACGTCTTTGGATGCTGATTAATGATTTGCTTAATATGCTGACTCTGTTCGAGATCGTGGATGAAGCAGTCTTCATTAATAAACACCACCGCAGGCCGCCAGGCCTCGCATGCAGAACCGAGCTCGCTGACGCTGGATACGTCTTTGATATCTCGTTTTTTTACCCCTCGACTTGCCAGATATCCGGTTAATCCCAACCGGGTATAGCTGCATAAATCCATAATAATCGTTGACATGGCATACCCTCACTCAATGCGTAACGATAATTCACCACCTGCCTGAGAGCCTCATAACAGTAAAACGGATGAAAATATTCTGAAAACCTATGAGCAGGACAGGACTTTCAGGCGAACACACTATCCCGTAAAGTTAGGTATAATTTGCCAGGAAACATCTTAAAGTAAAGTAAACTTTCGGATCTGTGATAATCATAAAAACAAATAAACCGCGCCCCGTATATCCTGGCGGGTATTAGTGAAATTCCTTTTTAGGAATATCCTCAATAAAACCCCTGCAAAAATTAGGGGCTGGACGCCTGGGGCAATTCGCTAATGATATCCGCCAGCAGGTTAAAGATTTCGCTAAACAGGTGTTCACAGAAGGGAGCAATGAGCGGCATCAGGGCCGCCATCAGGACGATACCCACGCCCAGGGTGATCGGGAAACCCACAGAGAAGATAGAGAGCTGGGGAGCCATTCGGTTTAGCAGCCCAAGGGAGAGGTTAAGCGTCAGCAGCAGGGTAATGACCGGCAGCGCCAGCATCAGGCCGTTAAGGAATATCAGCCCCCCTGCACGGGTTAGCGCCAGGAAGGCGTTGCTGTTCACCGGATCGCCACCGATGGGCAGGGTATGGAACGTATCTACCAGCATCGAAATTAGCCACAGATGGCCGTTAAAGGTCAGAAACAGCAGCAGAGCCAGCATATCCATAAAACGCGCCAGCACGGGCATGTTGAGATTGCTGCCGGGATCGAAGAAGGTGGCAAAGGAGAGGCCCATCTGCAGCCCAATCAGCTCCCCGGCGGTGCGTATAGCAGCAAAGGCGAACTGCATGGTAAAGCCCAGCGCAATGCCAATGAGGATCTGCTGCAGCGCCAGCCACAGGGCGTCGCCGGAGAAGATCGGTACGTTGGTCGCGGGCAGGGAGGGGGCAATGACGATGGTAATAATAAAACCCAGCCCGAGCTTGACCCGTTTGGGAACGCTACGCTCGCTGAGGATCGGCGCGGTTGAGATCAGGGCCAGCACGCGCAGCAGCGGCCAAAAATAGAGGCTCAGCCACTGGAGCCACTGATCGCTGGTTACCGACACCATAAGGGTTACTTATCCAATAATATAAGGAATATTGCTGAACAGCGAACGCATATAGTCCAGCAGCAGGTTAAGCATCCACGGGCCGGCAACGATAATAGCGACGAATACGGCGATAATTTTAGGGATAAACGACAGCGTCATCTCGTTAATCTGCGTGGCGGCCTGGAGAATACTGATCACCAGACCGGTTACCAGAGCAACCAGCAGCAGGGGGGCGGCCACCATCAGGGCGATCTTCATCGCCTCGGTGCCCATCATCATGACCGATTCTGGTGTCATTTCCGCGATCCTTAACTGTAAAAGCTCTGCGCCAGCGAGCCGACCAGCAGCTGCCAGCCATCCACCAGCACGAACAGCATCAGCTTAAACGGCAGGGCGATGGTGGCGGGAGGAACCATCATCATCCCCAGCGCCATCAGCACACTGGCAATCACCAGGTCAATGATCAAGAACGGAATAAAGATAGTAAAGCCAATCTGAAACGCCGTCTTCAGCTCGCTGGTGACGTAGGCCGGGAGCAGAATACGCATCGGTACCGCTTCCGGTCCTGGCAGCGGTCCGCTGTTCGCCAGGCGGGCAAACAGAGCCAGGTCGGCCTCCCGGGTCTGGCGCATCATAAACTCTCTCAGCGGCTGCGCGCCTTTCTCCAGCGCCACGTCGATAGAGATTTTGCTTTCGCTAAACGGCTGGTAGGCCTCGGTGTAAATCTTATCGATCACCGGGGACATAATAAAAAAGGTCAGGAACAGCGCGAGGCCAAGCAGCACCTGATTAGGCGGCGCAGAGGGCGTGCCCAGCGCGTTACGCAGCAGACCAAAAACGATGATGATGCGGGTAAAGCTGGTCATCATCAGCAGAATAGCGGGCAGGAAGGTCAGCGAGGTGATAAACACCAGGGTCTGCACCGGCAGGGACCAGCTTTGGCCACCGTTGGCCAGCGGCTGGCTGACTAATCCGGGAAGCTGGGCAAAGGCGCTGGGCGCAACCAGCACTAAGCCAGCCAGCGCAAGAGGTAACAAACGGCGCATCAGGATCTCCCGGAACGCTTAATCAAATTCTTTAACACGGCCTGGAAATCCGGAGTGTTCTCTTTCGGCACGTCGCTGACTGGCGGCGCAGGGGGAAGCGTGTGCAGCAGGCTGATTTGTGACGGTGTCACACCCAGCACCAGCCGCGCATCGTCGACGTCAACGATAATCACCCGCTCGCGCGGGCCAACGGTCGTGCTGGCGCTCACCTTCAGGCCACGGGCGCTGGCAGTTTTACCGCCAAAGCCCATCCGCTTCGCCAGCCAGGCTGCCGCAAGGATCAGGGCAATAATGCCCAGCAGCGCGCCGCTGACCTGCACCAGCGGAGAACCGGATACGGCAGCGGGCTGGACAACGGTAGCCTGGGTTTTCATGCTTAGCGGCTCAGACGACGCATACGCTCGGACGGCGTGATGATATCGGTAATACGTACGCCGTACTTATCGGCAACCACCACGACTTCACCCTGGGCAATCAGATAGCCGTTGATCAGGATGTCCAGCGGCTCACCGGCGAGACCGTCCAGCGCTACCACCGACCCCTGGGTCAGACGCAGCAGCTCTTTAATGGTCATGCGGGTCCGGCCCAGCTCAACGGTCAGCTTTACCGGGATATCCATAATCAGGTCGATATCCTGCAGGGTGCCGCTTACGTCACCGCCGCCAAACTGCTGAAACACCGAGTCGGTGGTGCTTTTGCTGCTGGTAGTGGTTTTTTGTTCGTTCAACGCGTCAGCCCACAGATCGTCCATTGCCATGCTGTTCTCATCGGACGGATTGTTCATATCACTCATTTGGGCTGTTCCTCATTCAGCGAATTCAAAATCGGGTTGATCAAATGTTCAACGCGCAGGGCATACTGGCCGTTGATGGTGCCGTACTGGCTGGTGAGCACCGGGACACCGTCTACGTGGGCGATAATGCGATCGGGTTTTTCGATCGGCAGAACGTCGCCGGGTTGTAGCTTCAGGATCTGCGACAGGCGCAGCGGGACATCGCCGAAATTGGCAATCAGCTCCAGCTCCGAGTGCTGCACCTGGCGAACCAGGTTATCGCGCCAGTTCTGATCCTCGTTGCGGGAGTTCTCCAGCGGCGGGTTAACCAGCGTCTCGCGCAGCGGCTCAATCATGCTGAAGGGCAGACAGATATTAAACTCGCCGGTCAGGTTACCAATCTCCACGTGGAAAGGGGTATTGACGACGATATCGTTCGGCGAGGTGGTGATGTTGGTAAACTTCACCTGCATCTCCGAACGGACATACTCAACGTCCAGGGGGTGGATCGCCTTCCATGCGTCGCTGTAGCCTTCCAGCGCCAGCTTCAGCATGCGGTTGATCACCCGCTGCTCGGTATGGGTAAATTCGCGTCCCTCCACCTTGGTCGGGAAGCGGCCATCGCCGCCGAACAGGTTATCCACGGCAATGAATACCAGGCTTGGCGAGAAGACAAACAGCCCGGTGCCACGCAGCGGCTTCAGGTGGATCAGGTTAAGGTTGGTCGGCACCGGCAGGTTACGCGCGAACTCATGATAGGGCTGAATGCGGATCGCCCCCACGGTAATGTCCGGGCTGCGGCGCAGCAGGTTAAACAGTCCCATACGGAACTGGCGCGCGAAACGTTCGTTAATAATCTCCAGCGCCTGCAGGCGTTCACGCACCACGCGGCGCTGGGTATTGGGATCGTAAGGACGAATATCACTCTCGCCGCCTTTGCCGGGCTGCGGAGCATCGCTCTGTTCGCTGTCACCGTTCAGCAGCGCATCGATTTCGGCCTGTGAAAGAATGCTATCGCCCATGTCTTTACCGCAAAATGA
The DNA here is from genome assembly GCA_002918705.1 of Escherichia sp. ESNIH1. GTDB lineage: Bacteria > Pseudomonadota > Gammaproteobacteria > Enterobacterales > Enterobacteriaceae > Pseudescherichia. Next base: position 514,415 of record PQKR01000002.1, read on the forward strand.
AAGCTGTATAGAGAACGTCAGTCACTTCCTGCTTTGGCTGGCCAGGGACTAACGGCGAAGAGAGCGTCTCTTTAATGGCGGTCACTAGCTGGCGCTTGCCTTCGTCGCTCGCCAGCTGCGTGGCATCCTGACGGGAGAAGAGCAGCAGCAGGCGGCTACGCACTTCCGGCAGGTACTCGCTCAGGCGAGCACGCGTGGCTTCGTCCTTCAGGCGCAGGGTAATGCCGACGTAAAAGACGCGATCGGCTTCGCCCAGGTTAACGGTAAAGGTATCCAGCGCGAAAAAGACCGGGGCGGGCGGCGGCGGCGCTTCGGCTTTCACCTCTTCACCTGGCTGCTGATGCATGCGCCAGTAGCTATAGCCGGCGGTGGCGCACGCGGCGAGCGTGATCAACACCAACAGCGGGATCCAGATTGAGCGTTTCTTCTTTTTGCTAATTGCGGCGTCAGTCATCTGTTACGTGCTTCCTGTTTCGGTACTGCTTATAGGCTGATTATCCCGTGTCCTGCGTCCGTCAAAGGGCGGAAAAGACGGGGATAATCATGCTACCTTTTGCGTTTAGGCAAAGATGTCTACCGCACCGTTGCCGCGAGCGAGTGATTGCAGGCTCGCTGGAGCGATCAAACCATCCTCTTCGTCAGCGGCAAACGTGCCGCCGTGGCCGGAGCGGGAGGCCTGCTGCTGCTGGGAAAACGACTGCTGCTGTCCAGCGGAGCTTTCGCTGCTGATGCTGCTCTGGCCAAGCTGAATGCCGTTTTCTGCCAGCTGGGTGCGCAGCACCGGCAGCGCGGCTTCCAGCGCGGCACGCACGTGGCTGTGCTGGGAGACCATCTGTAGCTGGGCCTGGTTGTCGTCAATCTTCAGGCTAATCTGCACCTGACCTAAATCTTCCGGATGCAGGCGCAGCTCGGCGCTCTGCTGGCCCTGCTTAGTAAACAGGGTGATATTCTGGCTGATGGTCTGCTGCCACTCGCTGCTGCCGAGTGGGGCGCTAATTACCGGGGCAGCAACCGGGGCGCTGGCCTGGGCCGGGGCGGCGGTGGTCACCGCAGGGGCGACGCTGACGCTGGTATTCACTGCCTGCACGGCGGTCTCCGGGGCGCTTTTCAGCGGCGCGGCGGTGGTCAGCTGGCTGGTTTGCGCGTTGCCGTCAACGACAGCGGCAAAGCGCTCGCCGTCAGTGTCATCCTGTGCCGCCGGGGCTAACACAGGCTCACGGGTGAGAGAGGCGAGATCCGGGCCGCGGCCAGCGGGAGCGGTCACCGACGAGGCGGACGCTGCGGTGTCGCTCTTCGGCACGGCGGCGGTGGCCGTTTGCTGATGCGGTAGCATCGCCAGCAGCGCGCTCAGCCCGGCCAGCTCCTCTTCGCTGAGATCGCTGCTCGTGTCGTCATCTGCGGCAGCGGCAGTTGCGGTCGGCTGCGCCTGAGTCGCAGCCGCGGGCGAGGCGATCCCCTTCAGGCCGCCGGTCAGGCTGGCTAAAATAGCCTGCGCTTCGCTCTGTAACGGCGCGCTGGTCTGGGTGACATCTTCCGTTTCGCTCGCTTTAGCAGCCGTTGCAGGCGCATTGCCCGCTGGCGTCCGGGCGAGCAGGGCGGCCAGCTGTTGCGCCGGGGAGCGGGTATCGGTCTCATCCGCGCCGCCTTTTAGCAGGCTCTGCTGTAGCGTTGTCCCTGCCGCGCGCAGATCGTTAAGCGTAAGGGGGGCCTCCTCACCTGACGTCTGGGTGCCGGTTAGCGCGCCCGACAGCAGGGCAAGAAAGTCTTCTGCGCCCGTCGCTGCTTTACCTGTTTGCAGGCCGCTGGCGGTATCGGCATCGGTGACAAGCAGTTTTGGCAAAGTGATCACTCTGGTTTCCTCATTGAAGCGCGCTGGGCGAACTCATCCATTTTTTTCTGATCGAGGCGGTTCTCTGCCAGCAGGGCGGCGGTGGTCTGCCGATCCTGCAGGGTTTGCCACGCCTGCAAACGTTGTTTCTTCTCTCGCCAGGCGTTCAGCGCCTGTTCGACTTTCGTGGTCCACTGCATCAGCTGCTGGCGGTGCTGCTCAATGGCTTTCTCCAGCGTGGAGATAAACTGCTGGTAGTTTTGCCAGCGCTGGCTGCCAATGCCTTGGGTCATATCCGTGTTGAGGTTATTGCGATACTCATTCTGATAGTCCATCAGCATCTTGAGCTGCTCTTCCGCCTGCTGACATCCCCGGCGCATCTCGCCGAGGCGTATTGCTGCGTCATCCACCGCTTTTTCAGCCAGATCCTTTAGCGTCGTTAATGCGCTATTCTGCGTCACGATCGTCGCCCTCCCACTCTTCTGTTACACCGTCGGGAAAATAAGCTCTAAGCCCTGGATGGACTCTTCCCATCCGGCGCGTTCAAAAATACCCTGCTGCAAATAGGCTTCCAGCTGCGGCCACAGGGCGATGGCTTTATCCAGCATCGGATCGCTGCCCCGGGCATAGGCGCCCACGCTGACCAGATCGCGGTTGCGCTGGAAGCTGGAGAGCAGCTGTTTAAAATGTCTGACCCTGGCGTAGTGCTGCTCGCTGATTAACGCGGTCATGGCACGGCTGATAGAGGCCTCGATATCGATAGCCGGATAGTGGCCCGCTTCCGCCAGCCGCCGCGACAGCACAATGTGACCGTCAAGAATGGCGCGGGCGGAGTCGGCGATAGGATCCTGCTGGTCATCCCCTTCGGTCAGCACGGTATAGAAGGCGGTAATCGATCCGCCGCCGTGGGTGCCGTTACCGGCGCGCTCTACCAGCGCTGGCAGTTTGGCAAATACCGAGGGCGGGTAACCCTTGGTCGCCGGCGGCTCGCCAATCGCCAGGGCGATTTCACGCTGCGCCATCGCGTAGCGGGTCAGGGAGTCCATAATCAGCAGCACGTGCTGGCCGCGATCGCGGAAGTCTTCCGCAATGCGCGTGGCGTAGGCCGCACCCTGCATACGCAGCAGCGGCGAGACATCCGCCGGGGCGGCGATCACGACCGAGCGGGCGCGACCCTCTGCGCCAAGGATATTCTCGATAAAATCTTTTACTTCACGGCCACGTTCGCCAATCAGCCCGACGACAATCACGTCGGCCTGGGTGTAGCGCGCCATCATGCCCAGCAGCACGCTCTTTCCGACGCCGGAACCGGCAAACAGACCCATACGCTGGCCGCGGCCAACGGTTAACAGGGCGTTGATCGGCCGCACGCCGGTATCCAGCACATGCTCAATAGGGGTACGCTGCAACGGGTTGAACGGCTGGGTGATCAGCGCCCCGGTTTCAGTGGTATCAGGGGAGGGCAGGCCATCCAGCGGTTTGCCCGCGCCGTCCAGCACCCGGCCCAGCAGCGCCGGACCTAACGGCAGCTGTTTTCCGCTGTGCAAGCCGTCGCCGGTGGCGCTGCGGGCATAGACGCGCGCGCCGGGCAGAATGCCTTCTACCTCTTCAAGCGGCATCAGGAAGAGGCGCTGGCCGTTGAAGCCCACCACTTCGCTCTCAACTTCCCGGGTCTCGCCGCTCTCCTGGCGCTCTATAACGCAGGTTGCCCCCAGCGGCAGCTGCAGGCCGGTCGCCTCCAGTACCAGCCCGGTGGCGCGGGTTAGCCGCCCGTAGCGGCGTACCGCGGGCAGCTGCGCCATTTTGTTCTCAAAGTTGTCTAGCGTGGTGAGCCAGCGGGTCAGGCGCGCAGTCATTAGATCACTCCCGGCGCGGCCAGGCGACACAGTTCCTGCCAGCGGGTAGCGACGCTGGCATCCAGATCGCCCTCGTCAGCGGAGACTTTGCACCCGCCCGGGTGGAGGGTTGGATCGCCGCGCAGACGCCAGCCGTGCAGACTCAGCGTCGCGCCCACCATATCTTCCACACGCTGAAGATCGTCCGGATGGACGCGCAGCTGTGGCTTGCCGTTAAACAGCGGCTCCTGCTGAAGCAGCTGCTGGATCTGTTTAATCAGGGCGGTGTTATCCACGCTCGGCGTCTGGCCAATGATCTGGCGCGCCGCCTCCAGCGCCATCTGCATCAGGCGAGAGGCGATCACGCTGTCCAGCGCGTCGAGACTGTACTGGAACTCGCTCGCCAGCTGCTGCATTCGCGCATGGATCGGCGCCTGCTGCTGCTGGGCCTGGGCGAGACCCTGCTCAAGGCCTTTGGCCAGCCCCTCCTGATACCCCTGGCTGTGACCAGCCTGCCGGCCTTCGGCAAGACCGGCGCTGTACCCCTGCTCGTGGGCCTGGATCTGCAGCTGCGCCAGCTGCTGCTGTTGCTTCTGCTCGTCGGTTAAAACGATCTCTTCGCTCTCCTGCGGGGCATCATCGCTATCGCTTTGCGCCACCGCCGGAACGAACTCGCTCACCGGCATCGCCAGATCTTCCGGCGTCCAGATTTTCCACGGCAGTTCGTTAGACATAGGTATCCTCGCCGCTGCCGATTACCATCTCGCCGGTCTCTGCCAGACGACGGACGATAAGCAGGATCGCTTTCTGCTCGTTCTCCACCTGGGAGAGACGCACCGGCCCACGGTTGGCAAGGTCGTCGCGCAGGATATCTGCCGCACGCTGAGACATGTTGCGCAGGAACTTCTCGCGCAGCGGCTGTTCGGAGCCTTTGAGCGCGATAAGCAGGGATTCGGAATCCACTTCCTGCAGCAGGCGCTGGATGCTGCGGTCGTCCACCTCGGAGAGGTTTTCGAACAGGAACATCTCGTCGATAATTTTCTGTGCCAGCTCGCCGTCGAATTCGCGCACCGCGGTAATAACGGCCTCTTCCTGCTGGGTCTTCATCAGGTTGATGATCTCTGCCGCCGTTCTTACGCCGCCCATTTTGCTGCGCTTGAGGTTCTGGCCGTCGAGCAGGCTGTTGAGCACTTCGGTCAGCTCCGCCAGCGCCGCCGGCTGGACACCGCCGAAGGTGGCGATACGCAGCATGACGTCATGACGCAGACGCTCATCGAAGAGGGCGAGAATATCCGCCGCCTGGCCGCGTTTAAGGTGCACAAGGATGGTGGCGATAATCTGCGGATGCTCGTCGCGGATAAGATCGGCAGCGGTCTGCGGCTCCATAAAGTTGAGCGTCTCGATACCGCTGGAGGTATCGCGCGTCTCGAGAATATCTTCCAGCAGGCTGGCTGCACGCTCTTCGCCAAGCGCTTTCACCAGCACCGAACGCAGGTAGTCGTTGGCGTTGATATTGAGCGCGGCGAACTGCTCTGCCTCCTGCTCAAACTCCTGCAGAACGTCGGTCAGCTGCTTGTTGGAGATCTGGCGCACGCCGGCCATCGCGGTACTCAGGTGCTGAACCTCGCGCTGGGAGAGGTGCTTGAACACCTCTGCCGCGCGGTCTTCGCCAATGGTCATCAGCAGGATGACGCTCTTTTCCGTTCCGGTAAGGTTACTCATTCTCTTCACCACTCATCCACTGGCGGATGACCAGCGCCACAACGCGCGGATCGTTATCTGACATTTCGCGAATACGCTGGCTCATCACCTCGGCGCTCAGACGCTGGTTAGCACGGCGCTGCTGCGTCTGCTCGTCTTTGCTGAGGCGAACCTCCACCGCTTCCTCTTCCGGCATCTGACGGGTCTGCGCATTCTCGAGCAGCGCTTTGCGCTCCTCTTCGCGACGCACCAGCTGCGGACGGACGGCCTTACGCCACAGGATCCAGGCAACAATCAGCACCAGCAGCCAGCGACCGGCGGTCATCAGCTGATCGATAAAGGCCTGCTGTTGCCAGAACGGCAGCTCGCCTGCGCTCTCATCGGTGGCGTTGAACTGGGAGTTCACCACGTTGAGGGTATCGCCGCGCTGCTGGGAGTAGCCCATCGCTTCGCGGGTCAGGTCTTCAATCTGCTTCAGCTGATCGGCATTCAACGGCAGCGGTTTGCCATCGGCCAGAGTGCGATAGTTCACCACCACGGCCACGGAGAGGCGCTGCACATCACCCACGTTCATTTTGGTGTGGCGAATGGTGCGATCGACTTCATAGTTGGTGGTTTCGTTGCGCTGCGTATTACGCGGACCGGCGCTGTTTGCCGTGCTGGTCGAGGTGGTCTGCTGCGCATTCTGGTTCTGCTGGCCGTTCTGCGGCGCATTCGCGGTGATAGGCGCATTATTGGCTGGCGCAGGCTGGTTAGAGAGTGCACCCGGCACGCCGCCCGGATAGGGGCCGCCTACCTGCTCGCTTTCGTTCAGCTGACGGGAGCGCATCACGGCTTCGGACGGGTTACCGTTCGGATGATACTGCTCTTCGGTCTGCTCTTTATTATCAAAGTCGATCTGGGCGTTAACCTGAGCATGGACGTTGCCATTCCCGACGATAGGGGAGAGGATCGCCTCAATGCGGCGCTGCACGCGGCCTTCGACGTCGGCGGCATACTTCAGCTGGGCATCGTTGAGATCGCGACCGCTGGTATTGGACTGGGTCAGCAGGCGACCGCTCTGGTCGACCAGGGTAACGTTCCCCGGCGGCAGGCCCGCAACGGCGCTGGAAACCAAATGAACCACGGCGCTGATCTGGCCTTCGTCCATTGCGCGACCCGGGGCGAGGTTGACGGTAACGGAGGCCGACGGGGATTTTTGTTCGCGCACGAAGAGCGACGGCTTAGGCATGGCGAGGTGAACACGGGCTGATTTCACCGGCCCGAGGGTTTCGATAGTCCGGGCCAGCTCGCCCTCCAGCGCACGCTGGTAGTTGACCTGCTCGCTAAACTGGCTGATACCAAACTTCTCCTGGTCCAGCAGCTCAAAGCCCACCGCGCCGCCTTTCGGCAGCCCCAGCTGGGCCAGGCGCAGGCGCAGCTCATGCACCTTATCCGCTGGCACTTCAATCGCGCCACCGGTTTCCGAGAAGCGGTAGGGAATGTTCATCTGCGTCAGCTGGGTCACAATCGCGCCGCCGTCCTGGTCGGAGACGTTGCTATAGAGGACGCGATAGTCCGGCTGTTTCGCCCACAGCACCATAGCAACGATGATAGCGATGGCGGCGGCACCGGCGATAAGCAGGGGAATTCTGGGATTCGCGCGCAGGCGGTTCATCCACTCGAGAGATTTATTCTGTGATGCGGTTGCTGTCGCACTCATTGCACACCTCGTAACTCTGGGTGGACGGCATTATTCGTGTAATGAAGCAAAACGGACTCCCGGGTCGGCAAACACGACAAAAGTTCCATGTTGATGGCCGTGCCATTATTTGATGATTCGCGATTTTCTATGGGTCAAATAACCTGGTTTTTTGTCGCTATTTACCGCCATCATCTTATTGACAAGCTGGTAATCTCGTCGCCAGTCAAATCATGTAGGGGTAAAATCATGTCCATTCAGGGGATTGAAGGCGTCATCAGCCAGCTGCAGGCCACGGCCGGCGTGGCAAAAAACCAGAGCGTTGATGCCGAGTCCACCGTCAGCTTCGCGGGCCAGCTGCATGCCGCACTGGATCGCATCAGCGATACGCAGAACGCCGCGCGCACCCAGGCTGAAAAATTCACCCTCGGCGAGCCGGGCGTTGCCCTGAACGACGTGATGACCGATCTGCAGAAGTCATCCGTGTCGCTGCAGATGGGGATCCAGGTGCGTAACAAGCTGGTATCGGCGTATCAGGATGTGATGGCGATGCAGGTGTAGCAGATCTAACTTATTGGCTCATAAAGAAATAACTAAAAGAATCCTGATGTGCTGGCATGGAAATGTTCAGCATTGTCTTTCCTGCGAACTGAAATAAGCCGCCTTAATCAGGGTCCAGTCTTCTGGGTTGAACTATTGCAGCCTATTGCTTTTAAGCCTATAGAATTATTTTTAAGTGTTTTGCTGACTGCATCTCATAAATTCTGTAGGCTCAATGCTTAAGCAGAAAAAAGAATTGCTTGTCTACTATTTTCATGGGGCGAAAGTAGCCTACTTTTCAGAAAAAACATGCGATTGGTGGGTCAAAAAGTCTAAATTCATGCCCTAATCTTATGTGTCAAAGTTGAGCGGAATAGCATCCGATAACCAGATCATAAGGGGGTATTAGTTGAATCATTGCAGCAAGCCAAGATTATAGTTGGATTGTTTAAAACTTCTAGTATTGTGTACAGTATGAATCACATCCTGCTCGCGACTATTAAACTATCGTACTTTTTACCATGCTCTGCCGCCACTGTGCATTATGGATAGCGCGCCAGCGAAAATAAGTTATGTAAGCCGGAGGGCATGGCTATTTAAGCTTGGCGCATAAATGGCAATGGAGTACGCTTAAGAAGCGGTATCATAACGATATATGTAACGCTCGAGGATTGAACCTGAAGGTTATATTAAAACCTTAATATAATATAGAAACACCGCCTTTTAGCGTAGTTGATAGTATTTTCTGACTGTAAATCTCCAGATTAAATACAAGCATATTATTATCTTTATATTTCCAGATATGTTAGTAATCAAGGTCTCCGCAAAAAATGAAGTAAGGAGACTTACAGAGAGCAAGGCATAAACCAGAACGCTGAATGCGTTTCCTCTTCTTGCTGAACCATATAAAATAGAAAAGAAAATACCGTAAAACAACGATCCTATAAAAACACCAATTGAGCCAAGATCCTGATAAAACGGTTGCATTACAGTATAGACATTCGTCGGGACTGGCACATCACTGTATGGCAATATGGTTTCTACCGGTATAGTAGAGCTAAGCCCGATCTTATTCATGATTGCATACGCGAAACGCATGGTATACTCCAAACCATCTCCAGCGCTACTGACTGACAGTTTGCTCATTGCTATCAAAGGAGAATAAATGTAGGTTCCTATCATTGTGGATATCGTTTCAGTATCGTTGTCGGCACTTCTCCCAAAGTGAAGCAACAATAGGAGAGTGGCAATCGGAGGAATGGCAAACAATAGTCTACCTTTGTTTATTTTCTTCTTATGATCTTTTATCACAAGGTATACTATAATCGGGGTTATAATGGCAAACTTTCCCATAGTGCCTATCGCAAAAGCGATCATCCAAAGAGACGCTATTATTTTATTTTTTCTGTTGGTCCTCTCAGATATGAACGATATTGCAAACATGCAAATGACAAATGGATAGAATATGTTCATAAAAACAGGGGTTACGCCATCATAATCTTTTACCGTAGACGCCTCTCGTAGATTTAAAAAAAATCCATTTTCGCCCCCTGTTCCTACTGTATAAATTTCATAGATTGTAACTATTAAAGCTATAAAAATAAAAACCCAATAATTTGAGCAGTAGTGTTTTTTATCGTACTTAGAGGCAACTCCTCCATTGATTGAATAAAGAATTTCAGAGTATAACAGAATAAGGTACATTGGCACATACCAAAAAATAAAGTTATAAAAAACGTTGTCAGTAAGAGCAATGAAGTCATTATAGACCATTAGCCCGCATAGGCTTACTAGAAACCAAGAGATAGAGTGCAAAGAAAGTGGGGAAGTTACTCGCGCCTGTATAAAAAATAATGAAACAATTATACCTAATAAGGTTATGCAAAAAATAGCAATTATGTATGACATACCTAACCATTTATTAATTTGTTAAAAGTGTCTTATAGTTGATGCTTTGGCGTTAACATTGTTAACTGGGAGTTAATTACGCATAAAATGGTGTGTTAGCTCTTGGCCATATGAAGCGCGGCTTATTACAAACGGAGGACGGTAAGTGCCGCGCAGACTCGACGTTATGTCATCTATTTTTTATATATCATAAGGGTTATATCAGAATGCGATAATATATAATCCGGTTTTTTGAATTTCTTAGATATAACATTGATGCATTTCTCAATACCACCGCACGCGGTATTTCTATCAATAGCAATAAAGTATTTACCGCTACTGCTTCTTTTTGCGTATTCCTTAGAGTACCAAGTTCTCATAGTTTGATACCTCGGACTATCAAGTATGACGTCTCCTTCAGCAGATATGTTTATTGGGACAATGGTTATTTCCCCATGTGATAGCCAAAACGTTGTAATACTTTTATTCCAGTAGTCACCATACCCATATTTTAGATTGTTTTGCTGCAAGAATGATATATAGCTATTTATATCTTTTTCGGATTGCTTATATGAGGGTTTTTCGTAATTATAACTAATTAAACTAGATGCAACAAAAAGTAGACTCATCGTATAAGCAGTGCGCCTTAGAGTAATATCGACCATTGTCGAAATAATAATAAACAATAGCGGTGCAATATTTACAAAAAATCGTGGTATGCGTTGCGATGAATCTTGATTACTAATAGCATAGGCAGCAACTATCCCGACAATAGATAACATTGATAATAGTGAGAAATATGTTTTAATGTCATTGCTTCTTAACATTGATAGGCAGAAAATAAAATATAAAGCCCCTACAAAAGCAAGTGAGACAAGGTAAGACCATGTATTTCTGAGAAAGAAAAGATTGAACATCTCGCCAGTTACTAAACTTACTTGCTTGACATTCGCAAGGATGGTTGATAAATCAGCGATATTAAATGGTTGTGAATCGATTCCTAATGATTTGGGAATGGTATGATTGAATGCAATCATAAAAAAAACCGCCATTACAATAAAGTTAAGTGGTTTAGACTTCTTCTTTATTAAGAAAAACAATTCGGTTAAAAGTATCGGTAGCAGGAATGTTGGCGCTACCCACATATCAGAAGAGCAAATTATCAGTCCTACAAGACCAGATACAACACTCAGGCTTAATTTTTGTTTTTCGAAATTAAGAAGAAAAAGATACGTTAAAAGAAGCCCAAAAGCTACTGTAGAATAGTGAGCAAAGGGGTGCTGAATAAAACCTTCCGTCCAAAATATATGTGGTAAAAACGTGAGTGGGAGGCATACTATGGCTAAAGATGCATTTTTATCCACCTTTTTAGCAATAGCTGCAGATAGCATTATAACGGCAATAACGAATAGCGCTGTGCCAGCAACTAACATCAATGGGCCATTATTACCTGTAACAAAATACATCAAGAAATAAATGGGGTATAAAGTAAAATACCAGTTATCTGGAGTAGGGACCCAATCTTTAAGTACTGAAAAGCCATGAATTTTGAATTCCATCCATACTACAGGAGCATTAACGCCATCAGCATCAATTTCAAAATAAAGAAAAGAAAGATAGATTGATACTAGGCAGCATAAGGTTATAAGCGTCATAATATATTTATGAGAACCTTTTATGTTTAATTCTAGCATTTAATTACCCTTGCTTTTAATAATGTATCGAGGTCTTTTTTTTGTCTCTAGGTAAATTCGACCAATATATTCCCCTAATATCCCAATTCCAATAAGTTGAATGCCACCAAGAAAAAGTATTGATATAAGGAGCGATGGGTATCCGCGTACCTGATTACCAAAGATAATTGTATTTATAAGGATCCATGAGCCATAGAAAAAAGATAGACTAGCAACAACTATACCTATGTACGTCCAAACGCGTAGAGGAAAGGTTGAAAAACTAGTGATCCCTTCAAGTGCCAAGTTCCATAGTTTCCAGCCATTAAACTTACTACTACCCGCTATACGCTCTGCGCGGGCATACTCAACGACTTCAGTCCTTCCACCCACCCATGAAAGAACCCCTTTCATAAAGAGATTCCTTTCAGGAAGACATTTTATATTGTCAACAACCTGCTTGCTCATCAATCTAAAATCGCCGACATTTTCTTCAATCTTAGGATTGCTGATTTTGTTGTGTAGTTTATAAAACCATTCCGCTGATTTTCTTTTTAAGCGGCAATCGGTAGAGCGATCGATACGTTTAGCCAACACAATATCCGCACCGGCGAGCCATTTTTCTATTAATCGCGGAATAACGTCTATTGGATCCTGCAGGTCAACATCAATAGGAATTATTGCATCGCCTGAAGCATAGTCTAAACCTGCAAACAGAGCAGGTTCCTTACCGAAGTTTCGAGTAAAGGAGAGCGCTACGACCCGCGGGTCGGTTAAAGAGAGGGCATTGATAATGCTTTCAGTAGCATCTTTACTGCCATCATTAATAAATACTATTTCAACCTCATGCTCTCGAAGTCCTTCATACTCCCGCACGGTGTTATAAAAAATGGGAATTGTATCCTCTTCATTGAAGACCGGAACCACAAGTGAAATTTTCATTTTATATCTCTAAAAACAATATACTTCGAATAGATGAAACCACAAACTAAACTCATTACAGAAAAGGTTACTAAAGTGAGTATAGGCGGCAACCTATACCAGTCTGCAGTCCAGCCAACTGCAGCGCTCATTATTCCCATAAAAACAACATATAAGAGGTAGCGCAGGGTAGTGGTTGAAGCATTGAATGTAAAACGCGCATTGGCAAAAAAACTAAAGCTTACGGCAATAGCAAAGCCTGTGAAGTTGGCAACGGACTGCGTCGAACCCAGTATATAAATACAAATAGCAAATATCACCCAGTGTATAAAGGTGTTAATAATGCCAATCGTTGTATATCTGGCGAATAACTTCAACATAATAGAAATCAGTAAGCTTATAAAGCTGGAAAGCATAGCAGTCCCTTAGCAGAGAGTCACTACAGATATAATTAACTGCCTACATAAAAGCTGCGTTAAATGATTTAGATCATGTTATTTCGCTTAATTGTTTACGCCGGCAACCTTCTTATTCGCAAGCCGATTATTAAATTATAAAGCATTAGTAATATAATGAGCTATAAACATTCATCATAATTATAATTTAAAAAATAGCGGCTTCTCCTTATTCTATTTATTGTTAAGACATTTTTTTGTTCCGTCACACCCAGGCAGCCCCCAGTAGGAACTTCCCTAAATCACGCTTACGTCAGCCGCTTCCCCTGGCCTCTGCTACACTTTCAGAGTCTTAACTTAACGGTAAGGAGCTGAAAATGGGTCTTTTCAATTTTGTAAAAGAAGCAGGCGAAAAGCTGTGGGACGCCGTCTCCGGGCATGACGACAAGGAAGAGCAGGCGAAAAAGGTGCAGGAGCATCTGAGCAAAACCGGTATTCCAGATGCGGATAAGGTGAACGTGCAGGTTGCCGACGGTCAGGCTACCGTTACGGGTGAAGGCCTGAGCCAGGAAGCCAAAGAGAAGATTCTGGTGGCGGTAGGTAACATCTCCGGTATTGCCAGCGTAGCCGACAACGTTAAGGCTACTGCTGCTACCGATACGCCTGCTAAAGAGAGCCAGTTCTATACGGTGAAATCCGGTGATACCCTGAGCGCTATCTCTAAACAGGTATACGGCGACGCTAACCAGTACAATAAGATCTTTGAAGCGAACAAACCGATGCTGAAAAGCCCGGAAAAAATCTATCCGGGCCAGGTGCTGCGTATTCCGCAGTAAAATAGCGTTCGTAGCTGTGCAGGTCGGGCCAGGCATCAGTCGCCGCCCGACATGACTGCACTCGCCGGGTGGCGCTGCGCTTACCCGGCCTACGATCGGCTCTCACCGCTCTACTTCTGAATTAAATAACGAATCGTTGGCCCATCCTGCTGGATATCCAGCACGGTATAGCCATGATTGCGCGCGTCCAACGGAATGTTATTAATCGATTGCGGGCAGTCGCTTACCACCTCTAATATCTCACCCTTTTTCAACTGCGGCATTGCCTCCAGCGTGGCAACGGCAGGGTAGGGACAAGGTTCGCCTACCATATCCAGGCGATAATCCGGAACAATCGTCTTCATACTGCTTCCTTAACCGCCAGCGTGGCGGCGCGTTTGAAGAAATTTTTCTCCCACGCTACGACCAGCAGCAGGGCGGCAAGCAGCAGGCCGTAGGTGACCAGTAATCCTCCGAGCGGACCGAAGGTGTTCAACAGATTCACCTTATCCCAGCGGGTGGCCAGCGACGGGGCCATATCGTCCCAGAAATAGGCCAGCAGCGTCGAGCCGATGACGTTACCTAGTCCCACCCACCAGTAGTGCACCTGGCCCTCAACGGCGCGGTACATCCAGCCGGTTTCACACCCGCCCGCCAGCACAATACCAAAGCCAAAGAGCAGGCCGCCAATCACGGCGTTAGGCCCGGCCCACATAATTTTGGCTTCGACCCCTAGCTGGACGTAGCTGAAAATACCAATGGCGCTCACCGCCATTCCGAGGATGATGGCCTTCGCCATATGGGTTCGGCCGGTGATCCACATATCGCGGAAGGCAGAGGTGAAGCAGATCTGCGCTCGCTCAATCAGCAGACCAAAGCCGACGCCGAACAGCATGGCGAGACCGAGCTTGGGCTGATTCATTGCCGTGAGCAGCGCCCAACCCAGCATACCGACAAACACCAGCATGCCGAGGCGAAAGCGACGTCGCGCCCGGTCAGGCTGCTGCGTCAGCGGCGAGGCGGCAGAGACCTTCTGCATTTTTACCGGAATACGGAAAAACGGCAGCAGGGTAACGCGCGCGCCAAACCAGCTGCCCACCGCCGTGGCCAACGCAAAGAACCAGGCATGGAGCGAAAACTGCGGAATGCCGGTGAAAAACGCGGCCAGGTTACAGCCCATCGCCAGGCGCGCGCCAAATCCGGCAATGATGCCGCCAACAATGGCTTGAAAGATACGGATACGGCTGCGGGGCAGTCGCAGCTTGACGTTATTCGCCCACAGCGCGGCAGCGAAACAGCCACCAAACATGCCGATGATCATCATGCCGTCGATGCGGGTTAGCGGCGTGCCCTCCAGATGGATCAGCTTGTAGTAGCCCCAGTTTTCTGTATGAACGCCCACTAGCTGCAGTAGCTGACCGCCCCAGCGGGTAAATTCCCCGGTGACGGCCCAGAAGGTGCCGGTGATACCAAAATAGTAGGTTGAGAGAATGCCGGCGGCGATAACGGCGGGCAGGGGGGCCCAAAAGGTAATCAGCCAGCGCTGTTTGAAGTGTTGCCAGGACATGGTAGTAGCCTCTGAACTCAGAAGGTTTATGTTGTAAAGCGGAACCGCGATCCTACACGGAACGGTACTTTTGCCCAGCGGTAAATGGCATTTATACGGTGCAGATCAATTAAACTCGCGAAGGTTATCGCTGGCGGGCGTGGCGCTTTAATGCCAGAATATTTTTTTCTTCGCAGGCAGGACATTAGATGAAAAAAGTAGCGATTTTTAGCGCACTGCTGGCACTGACCGGCTGTGCACAGATTGATAACTATAACGAGGTGGTTAAGCACCCCGCGCCAGCGGATCTGGCCGGGTACTGGCAGTCAGCCGGGCCGCAAAGCAAGCTGGTAAGCCCGGAGGCGATAGCCAGCCTGGTAGTGACGCCCGCCGGGGATACGCTGGACTGCCGCCAGTGGCAGCGCGTAATTGCCCTCCCAGGCAAGCTGACGCTGCGTGGGGATGATTTTTATAACGTGACGCAGAAGGTCGAGGTTTACTCGGTAGAGCGGGATGGTGCCATGCTGGAGTATGCAGGCATGACCTTGAAGCGGGTCGATCGCCCAACCGCCGAGTGTGCTGAGGTGCTGGCGAAAAGCCCGCTGCCTACGCCGCTGCCGTAAGTAACAACGCTGAGCGAGTCGCCTCACTCAGCGTATTACGTTACAGCACCTCTTCTAACACCCACACGCTGACGCTGCCGCCGTTGCAGGTGAAGGTGCCCGTACCGTTTTCGTCGGTGCTGACGGTCTCTTCGCGATTGCCGAGGTAGTCGCGCCACATCTTATTGCCGTAGTTTTCCCCTAGCTCCAGCGTTTTCTCTCCATCGTCACCGTTGGAAAGCACGACGACGCAGCCCGGATCCTCTTCGGTTCCGCTCCGGCTAAAGGCGATGCAGTTCGGGTGATCGAACCACAGGGTCTGTACGCCGTGGGCGAAACGCTGACGAGCCAGGATCATCTGGTCAAGCTGTTCGATAATCGGCATGTCGATGTGGTAGGTTTCGCCGTCGCCGCCGGTATCGTCATAGCTTGCGCCGTAGAGATCCGGATAGAACACCGACGGCACACCGTTTTCCCGTAGCAGGATCAGAGCGTAGGCCAGCGGCTTAAACCAGGATTCCACCGGTGCCTCCAGCGCCTGCAGCGGCTGGGTATCGTGGTTGGTGACCAGGGTGACGGCATGGAAGGGATCGGCCTCCACCAGCGTGCCGGTGAAAATCTGGCTCATGTCGTAGTCACGGCCCTGCAGCGAAGCCTGATGAAAATTCATCTGCAGCGGCGCATCAAACAGCATCGTATTGCCATCTACCTGATCGATATACTGCTGAAGGCGATCGACCTCATGGGACCAGTATTCAGCAACGATAAAGAGCGGCTTCGGTGCCACTTCCTGCACATGGTTGATCCACTCCTTATAGAACCACGCCGGGATATGCTTAACGGCGTCAAGGCGGAAGCCGTCGCACTGGGTCTGCTCCATTATCCAACGCGCCCAGTATTTGATCTCCTCCGTGACCGCCCGGTTGCGAAAGTCGATATTGGATCCCATCAGATAGTCGAAGTTACCCAGCTCTTCGTCGACCTGATCGTTCCAGCCATCGCCGGTGTAATCGTTAACAATTTTGAATATGCCGTCTTCGTCGGGATTTTCGATATGATCGACGCCGCTAAAACACTTATGGTCCCAGATAAACTTAGAATATTTTCCCTCGCGAGCGGGGAAGGTGTAGCGCGTCCAGGCTTCGCAGGCGATCTCCTCATCATCGATTTGGTTACGATCGTGTTCATTTACCCGGTTAACAGAGATCGACTCTTTTTCGTCGGCCCCCATCTTATGGTTAACTACCACGTCGAGCAGTACGGCGATGCCGTTCTCCTTCAGCGCGCCGATAGCCGCCAGCAGCTGTGCTTTATCACCGTATTTAGTAGGAACCGTGCCTTTTTGATCGAACTCGCCCAGATCAAAGAGATCGTAGGTGTCATAGCCGACCGAATACCCTCCCGTTGCCGCTTTATAAGCGGGGGGCAGCCAGACCATGTTAATGCCAATATCATTAAAACCAGACGCACGCTCGGCCACTTCCGGCCAGAGTTTACCGCCTTCCGGATAGTACCAGTGAAAGCATTGCAATAAGGTGGGGTTTTTCATCGACCATGCTCCAGAGTAAGGAACTTGAAGTATGGATGAAAATTAGAGAGCGAAGCGGGTGAGGGCGTTAAAAAATATCACCCGCTTGCAGGCAGCAGAGTTCACAATTCGCTTGGGAAAAGGATATTACCAGAGAGACGTCCATAGGTTGAATTCAGGTTGTGTTGGCGGGACGTTTGCCCAACTAAGGTGCGTAGTTCTTCCATGCGCTGATGCAGCAGCGTTTTAAGCTCAACTTCGTTATCTAAAATCTGTTTTAACAGGGGGCGAAGCAGCCCCTGAACGGTAGGGGCAGTATCCGCAGTATCCTGAAGCTGGGTCAGCTTTTCTACTGCGGTGATATAGCTCACTTCATGCTGGATCAAATCATCCCAGCGCCCCTCTTTAGCGAGGTTAAGCATCACGTTGCTGGTCAGCAGCAGCTGCTGGTAGTGTTGGAGCAACCCGAAATCGGCTTCCATTAGTAGGTGTCCCGCGCATTTTGATTATTAGGGCCAATCTCCTTCCAGGCATCTGCAATATTGGTCAGCAGGTTCGTGACCTCATCAATGGCGGCAAGGTCATTGTGCAGATTGGCCTGGAGAAGACGCCGTGTCATATAGTCATAAAGACTGTCGAGGTTTGACGCAAGATCGCCACCCACTTCGTGGTTTAGGCCTGCGCGTAAGCCGTTGGTGATAATGTTGATGGCTTTTGACAACGCCTGTCCTTTACCGGGGATGTCTCCCTGATCGATCAGGATGGCCGCCTTTTTCATGGCGCTTAACGCGCCATCAAAAAGCAGAACCACCAGCTGATGTGGGCTAGCGCTCAGAACGGCGCTTTCCACGCCGACCTGTGCATAAGCCTGAATTCCCGATTTTGTATACATGTCAAACCTCAACTCATGGTTCATTAACTGTTTATGGCATTAAACTGCTGGGTCAGGTAGCTGGCCGTGGAGTCCAGTGACGACATCAGCGTGCTCAGGCTGGTAAATTGAGCCTTATAACGCGCCATCGTCGCGGTGATCTGATCGTTTACCTGATCGTACTTCTCTGACAGCTGCTTGAGACTTTTATTGATCCCGTCGGTGGCATTCTGCAGCGAGCCATCGGTACCGAGGATATCTTTCAGCTGGCTGCTGGATTGGGTTGCGAAGCCGGTGGTTTTGCCGTCGCCTGACAGGAAAGTCAGCACGTCGTTCGGGGATTCATTCAGCGCTTTGGTCAGCTTGGTGCTATCCACCGTCAGCTTGCCGGTAATATCCTGAGTGATTCCCATCTGCGACAGGGTGGAGATGGCCCCGGTTCCCTGATTAGTAGAGAGCTGCGAGCGCAGGCGCGTCTGGATATTACGCAGCGTACCGTCACCGAGCAGGTCGCCGTTCGAGGTGCTCTGGCTGGTGCTACCCTGATCCACCGCCGTATATTTGGTCTGGTTAGTGATGGTGGTCTGCAGCGAGTTATAGGCATCAACGTAAGCCTGAATCGCCGTGGTCATTGGCTCGTTGTCTTTGACAACCGACAGCGTCTCCGGACTTCCGACATTGGTTTTGGTCAGCGACAGGGTGACACCCTCTGGCGCATCGGTAATGGTGTTGCTGCTGCGGGTGATGGTGATGTTATTGATTTTTACAATCGCATCCTTGGCCTCCACCTGCTGGGTCATCGCGCTCTTCGAACTGTCGGTCGCGTCATAGCTGATGTATTTTGCCAGCTCGCTGTCGTCAGTGCTGATGGTCATCGCGTTCGTGGTGCCGCTGTCGCGGGAGGTCAGCGACAGGTAGTAGCTGTTATCATCCGCTTTAATGATACTGGCGGTGACGCTGCCCTGTTTGGCGTTGATCGCATCGCGCACATCGGCAAGGCTGGTTTTATCGCTGGCCAGCGTCACCGTCAGCGGATCTTTCTGACCCGGCTGGGTGATAGTGATTGTCCGCGAGCTCAGGCTGCTGTCGCCCAGATCGGTATCTTTGCTGGTTGCCTTCGGGCTTAACAGCGACTGCGAGGCGGCCAGCTGGCTGACCTCAACGGAGTAGGTTCCCGCCGTGGCGCTGTTAGCCAGCGTCGCGCTGAACGCGGTATTGGTGCTGGAGACCTTGGCCGATGCAATAGCAGAGGTATCTTTTAGCGCGTCCGCAGCCGTTTGCAGCTTGGTCAGCGCCGTCTGCACCACGCCCCAGGCGGTCAGTTTTGCCTTATAAGAGGTCTGTTGCTGAGTAATAGGCGTCAGCCGGGTTTGTTCCGCAGACTCCAGCCCATCATATAATGTGCTTAACGACGAACTCATGCTGGTGCCCGCACCGAGCGAACTTACTGTTGCCATAATAACATCCTTTCATTTGAGACAATCACTGGATGCTCTATCGGCAGCGACAGCGAAAAGATTAGTGTCTTTTACAAAAAACAATGGCGAAATAAAGCGGAGAAAAACCAGGCAGTTTGCGCCTTTAAAAAAGCGATCATTTTTTCTAAAGGTTATTCGACGGTGGTCGATAATCACATTGACGGTGAGAAAGCCGTAGGCAGATGCCTGAATCTGATAACTTTTTCAAAGGAATTCCATCATGGCTGTTATTAATACTAACACCCTGTCGCTGACGACTCAGAACAACCTGACCAAGTCTCAGTCTTCCCTGGGCACCTCTATCGAGCGTCTGTCCTCCGGTCTGCGTATCAACAGCGCAAAAGACGATGCTGCTGGCCAGGCGATTGCTAACCGCTTCACCTCCAACATCAACGGCCTGAGCGTAGCGGCACGTAACGCCAACGACGGTATCTCCCTGGCACAGACCGCTGAAGGCGCGCTGAGCGAGATCAACAACAACCTGCAGCGTGTACGTGACCTGACCGTTCAGGCGCAGAACAGCTCCAACTCCGCATCCGACATCGACTCCATCCAGGCTGAAGTTAACCAGCGTATGGAAGAGATCGACCGCGTGACCAAGCAGACCGACTTCAACGGCATCAAAGTGCTGAACACCGGTACTGGCACCAGCAGCTACAGCTTCCAGGTTGGCTCCAAGGATAGCGAAACCATCTCTATTAGCCTGAGCAAAAGCAACGACTACAACCTGTACAACTCTACTGCTGCAACGGCTGCCACCACTGGCCAGAGCATCAACGGCAACGCGCGTTCTACCGCTGCTGAAGGCTTTGACGTGATGAGCGGTACCGTTAACGCAAGCGGCGCGACCGACGGCAGCCCGCTGGCAGACATCGATGCGGCAATCAAAGCGGTTGACAACCAGCGCAGCCTGCTGGGTGCATCCCAGAACCGTTTCGAGTCCACCATCACCAACCTGAACAACACCGTGAGCAACCTGACCGCTGCCCGCAGCCGTATTCAGGACTCTGACTACGCAACTGAAGTGTCCAACATGTCCCGCGCGCAGATCCTGCAGCAGGCCGGCTCTTCCGTACTGGCGCAGGCCAACCAGGTTCCGCAGACCATGCTGTCCCTGCTGCGTTAATTCGCAAACACGATCTACCCAAAGCGCCGCCTGTCGGCGCTTTTTTTATTTTCCCGCCGACAAAAAAATTCTTCAGAAACACTAAAGCTTCACGACTACGTGTCGATAACATTATTGAAGGCGATGAGGCCGTTGGGCACATGCCGAAATAGCATTACCACTATTAAAGAAGGATATTTATCATGGCAGTGATCAACACTAACACCCTGTCGCTGACGACTCAGAACAACCTGACCAAGTCTCAGTCTTCCCTGGGCACCTCTATCGAGCGTCTGTCCTCCGGTCTGCGTATCAACAGCGCAAAAGACGATGCTGCTGGCCAGGCGATTGCTAACCGCTTCACCTCCAACATCAACGGCCTGAGCGTAGCGGCACGTAACGCCAACGACGGTATCTCCCTGGCACAGACCGCTGAAGGCGCGCTGAGCGAGATCAACAACAACCTGCAGCGTGTACGTGACCTGACCGTTCAGGCGCAGAACAGCTCCAACTCCGCATCCGACATCGACTCCATCCAGGCTGAAGTTAACCAGCGTATGGAAGAGATCGACCGCGTGACCAAACAGACCGACTTCAACGGCATCAAAGTGCTGAACACCGGTACTGGCACCAGCAGCTACAGCTTCCAGGTTGGCTCCAAAGATAACGAAACCATCGCTATCACCCTGAGCAAAAGCAACGACTACAACCTGTATAATGGTACTGGCGCAACGGCAATCACCACTGGCCAGAGCATCAACGGCAACGCGCGTTCTACCGCTGCTGAAGGCTTTGACGTGATGAGCGGTACCGTTAACGCGACGGGTGGCACTAACGGCAGCCCGCTGGCAGACATCGACTCGGCAATCAAAGCGGTTGACAACCAGCGCAGCCTGCTGGGTGCGTCCCAGAACCGTTTCGAGTCCACCATCACCAACCTGAACAACACCGTGAGCAACCTGACCGCTGCCCGCAGCCGTATTCAGGACTCCGACTACGCAACTGAAGTGTCCAACATGTCCCGCGCGCAGATCCTGCAGCAGGCCGGCTCTTCCGTACTGGCGCAGGCCAACCAGGTTCCGCAGACCATGCTGTCCCTGCTGCGTTAATCGCAAGATTTTTGAAAAGGCATCTTCGGATGCCTTTTTTATTAGCAATCGGCAGATTTAGACCCTTTTCCATAACCTGTTTTCCCTCTCGAACTTCCTGTCGTCACGCACAATATCCTATTACACGATCATGCCCATCGCTGGCCATGTTGAGGATGACAGATGCGAAGCTTACTCATTAGCGTTGATAAATTTGACGCGTTTTCTGCCCATGCCGTTGAGATCATTGATATTGCTGATACGTTATTGGCCACGGGCTGGCGTATCGACCTGATATGCTCTGTTGCAGGCGGCGTGCTGACATCCGATATAACGCGATTAACTGCCAGTGGTTTTTTTTCGCTTATTACGGATAAGCAGGGAGAATTAGCAACGTATTACGACGCAATGTGGATCTATCGCGGCTTCTTTAGTGAAAAGATGGTTGATGCGATAGATGAGCAGCGACTCGCGGGCCCCATGATCTTCCGCCATTTTAGCGATTACAACGACCTCTATATTCCCTATGGCGTCAAGCTTGAAAATCAGTTTGCCTCACTTACGCTCGGACTTTCGCCCCGCACCAATGAGTTTCTTCTGCAAACTGGCGTAGACAGTACCCAACTGCAGACGCTGCCTTGGGCAGTCCCCGCCAGTTTTATTGACTATCGTTCAAGCCGTAATGAATCAAAACCTGAACGCGTACTCTATATCGCACCAAGAATTTCGGCTGAAATGTATGAGATCCAACAGCGCGCAGCTGCGTCGGGTATCACACTTGAATGGCTGGATCTGAGTGCGCAGGCACAGAGAATCGAACCGTGCTGGCTGGCACAGTATGATGTCGTGGTAGGTAATGAAAACCATGTACCAAAAGCTCTGGTGCTCGGTATCCCCGTATTTCTCGTTAATGAAGGCTACGTAGAGGGTTACCTTGATGAAGATAATCTGGCCCGCAATGAACATGACCATTTTTGCGGCGTAACGTTACGTAATAACCCAGACGCGGACGAGTGGATCGAATTACTGATTGATGGCTATGCAAGTACCGCAAAATGGGCAAGACAGCAGAGCAAGCAGCTGGCAGAGCGCTGGAGTCTGCCGCGTGCGCTGGACGCTATCCTCGGATCTCCCTTAAACGACAAACCACGCACACTTGATGAAAAATCCCGCTATGCGCTGACTTTTTATCGTAAAACCTTACTTGCGCAGCAGCCTACCCAATATTCGTTCTCTCGCTGGCTAGCCGACCGTAGCCTCAGCGATGCACGGCGTGAAGCCTTACTAGCCTTTGTTAAAAGCTATCCGGAAAAAGGGAGCATCGGGATCGTTGTGCTTGATGATGGGCTGGATAATAGAGCATATCAACGCACACTTAATTCGATAGCAGGGCAATCGCTGGCGCCAGTCAGCGTCGATAGTATTAAGATCGGTGAACGGTGGGGTGAGGAGGTTAATACCCTTTTAACCATCCGTGATATGGATGCTGTATTGGTTATCCCGGCCGGCTTTATGCTGCTGCAAGATGCGCTGCTTCGTTTTGCAGAACAGCGTATGCATAAGCAAAACGCCTGGCTCTTCTACTGCGATGAAATAACGCGTGGTGAAAATGGGGAGCCAAACCCTGCCTTACGTCCAGATGTGAATATCGATCTACTGCGTGGTACGCCGTACATCGGCCAGGTACTGCTCTTCTCCCGGGAAATCGCATTGCAGGCAGGAGGCCTCGATCCCCGCTATCAGCATGCACCATTGATAGATCTGCTGTGGCGTTTTGTGGAGGGACAGGGCGCAGGTGCGCTGGCGCATGTTCCGGACGTACTGGTGGAAAGCCCCTGGTTACCATCACGCTGGAGCGAGTCTGAGGCGGTGCGCCGCGACTGTGAGCAGAGTGTCCTGGCACATCTACAACGGCTTGGCATTGCTGCCACCCTGGAAGAGGGACTCGCACCCGCTATTAAACGCTTGCGCTATCGCTGGGAGGCCACACCGCTGGTTTCCATCATCATTCCTACCCGCGATCGCTTTGCGCTGCTTAAGCGCTGCATTGAAAGCGTGATGGAGAAAACCCGCTATCAACATTATGAACTGCTCATCGTTGATAACCAGTCTGTTGAAGAGGATGCCTGCCGATTTCTCAACGATCTTGCTACGCTGGGGATCGACCAGGTACGGATCCTCCGCTACGATGCCCCGTTTAATTTCGCCGAGATTAACAACGCAGCCGCGCAGCAGGCCCGGGGTGATATCCTGCTGTTTTTAAACAATGATTGTGAAATTATTGATGATGACTGGCTGGAAGCCATGCTTGAGCATGCTTTGCGTCCTGAGGTTGGCATGGTCGGTGCACGCCTCGAATATCACGACGGAAGAGTGCAACATGGCGGTTATCTCACGGGTATCCAACATGGTATGGCCGTGGTTTTTGACGGTGCTGAAGGACAAAGCAACGGTTATCAATATTATTTGAAAACGCCGCGCAATCTGGCAGCGGTAAGCGCATCCTGCATGATGGTGCGTAAAGAGGTCTTTGTTTCACTTAATGGTTTCACCCAAGAGCACTATCCTCTCTATTTTGCTGATGTTGATTTAGGCCTGCGAGCACAGCAAGCAGGTTACCTCAACGTCTGGACACCTTATGCCCGCGTCAAACATATGGGTGGCGCGACGCGTCTGATGGGCAATAAATTCCATGTTCAGGAGCGCCCGCTGCTAGAAGACTACGCGACATTACGCCGGGAGTGGAAGCAGGGGCTTCTGGCGGAGCCTTCCTATCACCCGTTGATGCAAAAGATGAATGCACCTTTTACTCTTAGCGACAGCGCTGCGCGTATTCATCAGCCGTTGCCGGGACGGCCATTGCCGGTAGTCATGGCCCACCATATTGACTGGCAGGGATGTGGTAACCATCGCATTATTCAACCCTTTAAGGCGTTGGAGCGCCATCTATTAGCGGAGGGCGGGCTGATCAATAGCGTACCGGGTGTGATGGAGGCAGCACAGCTACAGCCAGATATTATTCTGCTTGAGCTGGTTACTGGCAGCCGCTTCCCGGCAATAATCGGCCAGTATCGTGAAGTGTGCGATGCAAAAATCGTATTGGAATATGATGATTACTTACTTAACGTGCCTGTTAAAAACGGTAACAGACATAAGTTTCCGCAGCATATGATTAAGAGCTTGCGCAAGACTATGGAAAGCGCCGACTGGATCGTGGTCGCGACCGAGCCTTTGGCTGAAGCTTATAGCCGCTTTCATCATGATATTCGTATTGCTAAAAACCGTCTGGCTCCCGATCAGTGGCAACATCTATGTAGCCTGCGTGACGCCGGCGAAAAAATTCGTATCGGCTGGGCGGGCGGCAGTTCGCACGCGGGCGATCTGGAAATATTGCTACCGTTGATCAAGGCGCTTGAAGGGCAGGTTGAGTGGGTCTTTATGGGGATGAAGCCTCGCGGGGTGAAATGTGAATTCCATCCCGGCGTACCCTTTGAGATGTACCCTGAAAAACTGGCCAGTCTGAATCTGGATTTAGCGCTGGTGCCGCTGGTTGATAATCAGTTCAACGAGTGCAAAAGCAATCTGCGACTGCTGGAGATTGGCACCTGTGGCGTACCGATCATTGCCAGTAATCTGGCACCTTACCGCTGTGGCCTGCCGGTAACGCTGGTGGAAAACCGCTTCAAGGACTGGATGGGGGCTATTCAGCTCTATCTAAATGATTCGGCCTGGCGTAAAGCGCAGGGCGACGCCCTGCGTGAAGCGGTACATCGCGATTGGTATCTTCGCGATGCGGGTTTAAATGACTGGCGTCAAGGGTGGCTCCCTGCGGGAAGATAGCCTGTAAAAGCGGGTGAGCAGGTTAAAACGGGAGGCCGGAATGCATTGACATTCCGGCCTCCTTTTTTGTTAGCCCGGCAGCCAGCAGCGAGCATGGGCCACCAGGTCTTCGCCCTGTAATAACCCACTTTGTAGCACCTGCCTTTTTAAGGTATCGCCAAGCCTGTGCGCAGCAGAGAGATCATGAAGGTGCATCTCAATGGCATCTCGCCAGTGACGGGTACGATTTTCGACCCGAGTTACCTTTAGCGCATTGCGAACGCTGATAATATCGCTACAAATGACGGGCACACCGCAGGCCCCGAACTCCAGCAGGCGCACAGCGCTGAGGTTACGGTTCCACGACGTATCCGCCAGCGGTAATAGCGCAAGATCAAGATTAAGGCTCGCCAGCTTAGCAGGGAAGCGATCCGGCGTGACGGCAACATGAAACTCCGCCACGGCCGGGCGCAGTGACGGCGGGCAGTAACCGTAAAAGATCCATTCGACCCGATCGGCTAATTGCCCCACAAGCTTATGAATAATCTCCAGATCGGCAATGTTTACGGCATCACCTACCCAGCCGATGCGGGGCTTTTGACCTGCGTTGCGCAAGCTGGTCAACGTAGCCCACTGTGACGGTGCCAGCTTGGTGGGCAATATGCGAATATCCTGATGCAGTCCGGCACAGCTTTCGGCCATCACATCGCTGGCAACAATCAGCCGATCTACCTGCGCTACCGTAGTACGTAATGCACTTAACATATCCTGCGGATAGTTTTCACGCGCGCTGGCATTCATGGGTAAAGCCGGAAGATATTCGTCCATGTCAAAAATGGTCATGACAGAGGTGATTTTTTTCGTACGCTGCAGCCACTCTTCCATAAACGGCATAATCTGGCGCTGGATAATCAGCGAGGAGGGGTTATAGCGCGCAATATCCACATAACTACGGGCGCGACGGCTAACAATCCCATCGACTAGACCGGCTTCGCGCATCGCTTCGAAAGCTGAAAGCAGACGCTGATGACCACCGGTATGCTGATCGAGTACAAAAGGCATGACCAGCGGCAGTGGTCGCCAGTGCAATGGTTGCCAGAGAGCAGCATCGTCAAGAACTAAATCAAATCCCGAATTGTCGAGGGATAGATTCGGGTTATAGGCCGGATCGTTAGCAATGAGGGGGAGCCACTTTTGATACATAACGTCCTGCTCGCCGATAAAGCGCTGGCGCTTCTTCTCCTGCGCGGTTTTATCCACTTTCTTCTGGCTAACGCTACCTTCATGCATAACAACTGCATGTGGCGTCCAGACGGTCAGATAACCCGCTTCACGTACTTTCAAACATAAATCAACATCATTATACGAGACGGTAAAGTTCTCTTCGTCCAGTCCGCCAACCTGCTCATATATAGATTTGCGGATAAGCAAGCATGCGGCAGTCACTACGTTGTAATTCTGATCGACCTGAAGGCGGTGCATATATCCTGGTCGGTCACGTTCGCTGTCAATAAAGGGATGATCCGCCGGGCCTCGCAGTCCCAGTACAACGCCTGCATGCTGAATATGGCCATTCGGATAGAGCAGTTTTGCCCCTGTGATCCCCACTTCCGGACGCAACCCGTGGTTAAGCAGGTGATCTAACCAGCTGCCGCTTATTATGGCAGTGTCATTATTTAGCAGCACCAGATATTCACCGCGCGCGTGCTGTGCTGCCATGTTATTGATAGCGGAGTAGTTGAACGGATGGGGGTAACGCAACACGCGGATCCTGTTCGGATCGATACTGGCAATACCTTCCAACCATTGCAATGCCTCAGGTGTCTCGCTGTTATTATCAACAATCAGCAATTCATAATTAGCGTATGTTGTCTTCTCCAGCAGGCTGGTAACGCAAGGGATCAGTACTGCAAGCTGGTCTTTAGTGGGGATAATAATCGACACCAGCGGCTGCTGCTGATGGTGATAACGCAGGGCGTAAAGGCCGCTTTGTGAGGCGTCCACCTTCGCATCTGGGTAACCACGGTTATGCAGATGCTGAGTAAGCACGTCTACCTCTTCCGGTTGCGAAACCATCATGGGCGGATGTGCGGTAACAAAGGGCTCCGGCAAATGTCCTGCGAACTGAATACCTTTATGCTCGATCAAACGGGTTATTAATTCAAACTGCCAAGCTTGCGGATAGTGCGGATTAAAGCCGCCTAACGTCAGCACGCTCTCGGTGCGAAAAATCCAGTGACGCGCCATCTCTGCTGGGCAGCTCAGCAAAAGATCGAGGTTAAAGTCCGGGCGCAGAGCCGTGCCGACAATATGCTCTCCGGCGTGATAAATCTCATCACCATATATGGCGTCACAGCCAGCAGCACCATCCAGAGCAAGATCAAACGTTAGCATGCCGCTGGTAATCAGCGTCTCACCTGCCTCGAGAAATAGCATCCACTCAGTGGGGTGCTCAGCAATAAACTGATTAATAGCGGAAATACGGTTTGATGCAGGTGCGGCCAATACTGCTACGTTGGGAAGGGTTGCAGCATCACAAATCACTACGGCTTCTATCGTCAGGCCAAAACCCGGGTAGGACGCCAGGCTTGCTAGGGTACGTTGGGTTGCAGCGAGATTGTCGTCGTGCTGAATGATAAATACCCGCAGAACATGTTGAGTCCCCCGAGCCTGCTGGAAGAGATCGACATAAGGACGATCCCTGGCGGATAGCGTACGTGACTTGAGCCAGCGATGAATCTGCCAGGTTTGATACTCCTGTCTGGACAGTTGCAGCGACTCCACCATACCACGTAGCAAGTTTTTTGGTTGGAAGTTCTCCGGATCGCTGAGCGGGGCGACTTTCACGATTTGGTTTTGCTCTTTATCGCCTTTGTACCACCCAAGCTCACGCAGCGCCAGCGGCAAACGCGTGTAGGTTGTGCGGACGGTGTCGTGAAACTTGGCAGTTTTAGCCAACTGGCTACTTTGCGAATCTGTGACGCGGAAAGCAGAAAGCGGTTCGGCAATGAATGCTAAGTTTCCGGCAATGAGCAGCTTAAGAAACACCGCCATATCGCCGAGAAAGGGCATACTCTCCCCGAGTAGCAGAAATAGATTATCGCCAAAGGAGACCAGGTCATCGCGATAGCACAGTACCACACTGGGCTCACCAATAAAGTTGACCATATAGTCAGCAAAAAAGGAGACAACATCGGGGCCATCAAGGATCACATCGCAGACAAAGGGGAATGCAGTGGCGCTGATGTCTTCAAGCGGATTACCCTCAGCGTCAATGCGCGTGCGGCGCGATGAGGCCATACGGTTATTCGGTGAAGATTCCAGCGCAGCGACGAGTCGACCAACGCAGTCAGGGTAAATAATATCGTCATCATATAAGAACTTAATATATTTCCCTTTCGCCAGATGTACGCCGCGATGTACATTCCCCTCTTCGTTGAGGCGAATGAGGTTTTTATAATAGCGGATAGGCGTAGGAGAAGTGGTGGCATATCGTTCGCTGGTCGTCCGGATAGAATCATCCAGGCTGTCATCACAAATAACCACTTCAATATTTGGCCAGCTTTGGTTGAGGGCACTAAGTAGAGCAGTCTCAAAAAAGACAGGGTTAAATGCCGGGATAACAATACTCACCAAAGCGTGTTCGTTCATGTTTTGTTCCGTTAAACGTTATCGCGCGCTGCGCAAAGGGACAGTAGGTCGATCGTGGCCTTACTGTGCCATAACAGAGAAATTCATCAGCTCTCAAATATCCGCTGTTTTGCTGCTCTGTTCAGTTGATGGGGGGTTGGTGCGAAGACGATCTTAGGAATTGGCCCTGGAAAAGGCCGCTGTTTTGCCGATAAGTAGACAGGGGCAGCGGTATGATGAATTATCATCATCACTTGTGCGCACCTGCGTGTAGGGTTCTATGGGCAAGAATATTTTTGTTACCAGTCCGCTTATGCCGCCTCTGGAGGAGTTTGTCCCGTATTTGGAAAAAATATGGCACAATAAAAACTTAACGAACGGCGGTAGCTTCCATCAACAACTGGAAGCAGAGCTAGCCCGCTTTTTGGGCGTTAAGCACGTATGCTTATTCGCTAATGGAACCTTGGCGCTGTTAACGGCCTTGCAAGCATTACGGATTACCGGAGAAGTCATTACAACACCTTACTCCTTCGTAGCTACATCGCATACGCTACTCTGGAATGGATTAACACCTGTCTTCGCCGATATTGACCCACAGACCTTTAACATCAATCCTGACCGTGTTGAAGAGTTGATCACGCCGAACACAACGGCAATCATGCCAGTACACTGCTATGGTATCCCCTGTGATGTAGATAGAATCCAAAAAATTGCGGATATTTATGGCCTCAAGGTCATTTATGATGCAGCGCATGCCTTTGGCGTAAAAAAAGAGGGTACCAGCATTCTTAATTATGGCGATCTTTCCGTATTAAGTTTCCATGCAACGAAAGTATTTAATACTTTTGAAGGAGGCGCAATTATCTGCCATAATGAGCGAACAAAACAACGTATTGATTATCTTAAGAACTTTGGCTTTGCAGGTGAAACAACTATTGTTGCTGCTGGTATCAACGGCAAAATGAATGAGGTTCAGGCAGCATTTGGCCTACTTCAACTTCAGCATATCGAAGGCGCATTCGATAAAAGAAAGGCATTAGATAATTGTTATCGTGAGCTGCTGCGGGGTGTGCCTGGCATACTTACGCTGGATGTTCCAGACAATATCGACTGGAATCATGCTTATTTTCCTGTCAGGATCGGTGCTGATTACCCTTTAAGCCGCGATGAGCTTTATGAACTGTTGAAGCAGAACGGGATTATGTCACGTCGTTATTTTTATCCCCTCATTAGCAGTTTTCCCATGTACCGTGGGCTACCAAGCGCAGCAAAATCACTTTTGCCTCAAGCAAATTGTGTTGCCGATGAGATCCTCTGTTTGCCTATTTATCCGGATCTGGATTTTGACGATCAAATGAAAATTATTAACATCATTAAATTCCCGGTAGAAACGCTAAGTAAGCATTTAGAAAAAGCTTCCTGAGTAGTAGGAGTTAAATACACGCTACGATTAGCTGTGGCGTATATCGTTTTATCTCATCTTTGGTAATGCTTTTCAGCGCTTTGGTTGCTGTAAACCAAGGGCGGTAGCATGTCCATCAGGCATGTATCATAACGTGGCAGGGATGATCTCTTAAACTGTGGCGGTAACCTTAATTTTATTTCTGAACTTTACTTCAGTGATAGAATGATTAAATTAAGTTGGTATAAAATGAAAGTAGCAATTATGCAGCCCTATTTCTTCCCATATATTGGCTATCTAAGTTTAATCAAGCATACCGATCAATTTATCCTGCTCGATGAGGTGCAATTTATTCGGCATGGGTGGATTGAAAGAAACAGGATATTGAAACCAGGATCTGGTTGGCAGTATATTTCAGTTCCCTTAAAGAAAAAAATTTTTACAACATCTATTAAAGATGTTGAGATTAATAACACGACGGACTGGAAAGATAAAATTTTGCGTCAGTTAGCGCATTATAAAAAGCGAGCTCTGTATTATAAGAAAACTATGGCTGTTGTTGAAAAAGCATTAGCGATTGAAACTGACAGCATATCTAAATTAAACAGCCATATATTAAGTACTATCTGTACTTATCTTGGGATTAGCGGAAATATAACGACTTTCTCTGATTTGAATATGGATATAGATACGCCAAATGCGCCTGACGAATGGGCGTTAAATATTTGTAAAAAGATGCCGGGAGTGACTGAATACTGGAACCCGATTGGTGGAGTAGAGTTCTTTGATAGAAATAAATACCTTGCAGCCAATCTTAATATCCTTTTTCAGCGGTGTCATCTCCCACATTATCACCAGATAGATCAACATAATGGGTTTGAAGCAGGATTATCAATCATTGATGTTATGATGTTTAATTCCCCTGAAACTATAAATACTATGCTGGACAGTTATGAGTGCCTATAAAGAATATGGCGGCTATCTGGAAATGGAGCGAGGGCGTGGAGGATTATATCATGATAACGCCGTTCACCTTAATTCAGCCAGAAATGCCTTAAAATACGTTATACGGGCTTATGATATAAAAAGAATTGCAGTTCCTTATTTCACTTGCCCTGTCATGTGGCAGGCAATTGAAGAGGAAGGTTGCGCAATGAATTTTTATGAGATAGATAAAAACATGAAGCCTAAACTCGATCACATCAAGAAAGATGAGTTTATTCTATGTAATAACTATTTCGGTATTCAATCAAGGGAGATCCAGCAACTGGCAGGACGTTATCCTAATTTAATAGTCGATAATGCACAAGCCTTTTTCTCTCACCACTGTGGTATAGCATCAATTTATAGCCCGCGAAAATTTTTTGGTTTGCCAGATGGTGGCATAGTAGTAACAGTAAATAGAAACCAGCGACCATTAGAAATAGATGTTTCATATCAACGGTGTGAACATCTAATGAAGAGGCACGATTTAGGAGCTAGTGCAGCATACGCAGATTTCTGTGAGGCTGATAAACAACTTGATTCTGCTCCAGTTAAGGCTATGTCAAATTTGACAAAAAATTTAATGTGCAGTATCGATTATAACTATGTAAAAAAACGTCGGCGCCAAAACTTTAAGTTAATGCATCAGTCGTTGGCCTCCTTAAATGCGCTACATATCGACCTAACAGATGTTGACATTCCTATGGCTTATCCACTATTAATCGAAAGCGATAATTTAAAAGCAAAACTAATCGGTAAGAAAGTTTACGTAGCCACTTACTGGCCACAGCTTGAAACAATCTGCCCTGACGGTAGTGATACTTTATACCTAAAAAACAATCTTGTTCCTCTACCCATTGATCAACGTTATGGATGCGATGATATATCGAGCATTCTTAATATAGTTCATGATTTATTAGCAGGTGTACAATAGTGTGTGCTGTAAAAAAAATAAATGTATTGGTTTTCCCATGCGGTGCTGAGAATGCGAATGAAATTTATCAGGCGCTGCGTTATTCGCTTCATGTAAATATAGTCGGAGCTTCAAGCGTAGAAGATCATGGCCAATTTACATTCCCTAATTATATTGCTAATGTACCAAATATAAAAGACAGTGAATTTCATACTGCTTTCGACAATCTTATTAAAAATAATAGCATAGATGTGGTTTTCGCAACGCATGACTCAGTTGCCGAAACCCTTGCGCCGCTCGCTGAGAAAATAGGCTATTTTTTAGTGAATGGCAATTCTGCCACCGCCGCCATCGCACGTAGAAAAAGCATGACCTATGAGCTATTTCAAGACTGCGACTGGGTACCTAATGTCTATAAAAATGTAAGTGATGTGCCAGCATGGCCGATTATAATTAAACCAGATTTAGGGCAGGGCGGTCAGGGAGTTAGCCTAATTCATAACCTTGATGAGGCAAGTAATATTTATGAAAATACTAACGCTCCCGTCATTGTAGAGTATTTGCCCGGTAGTGAATTAACAGTTGACTGTTTTACCAATCGGAAGGGCGAGGTAGTATGGATAGGGCCACGGACGCGTGAACGTATACGTGCCGGTATTACGATGCGTTCCCAGTTAGTTACGCTTACCGATGAAATTAAGGCTATAGCCCATACGATTAACAGTAGATTGACACTACGTGGACCTTGGTTCTTTCAGTTAAAATCCGATACAGCAGGGAAATGGAAACTCCTTGAGATTTCTTGCCGTATCAGCGGAACAATGGTATTCCAGCGTGCCAGAGGCGTAAATTTACCTTTAATGGCAATACATGATTATATGGGTAGAGATGTTGCCGCTTTGCCTAATAACGATATAAATTTAATTGATCGCTGTATTAGTACTAAAGCGAGATTAAATAAAAATTATAAAAACTTATATGTTGATCTTGATGATACGCTCATTTTTGACGGATATGCCGTGCCGCAGGTCTTAAGTTTCATCTATCAATCTATTTTAAATAATAAGAAAATATTTTTGATTACCCGACATGAATATGACATTCATGAAACGCTAGCCAAAGCACGGATATCGCCTGCTGCTTTTGATGATATTATTCATGTTCAAAAGCATGAGAGTAAGGCTGACTATATTGAAAGTGATGCAATTTTTATTGATAACTATTACTATGAGAGAAAAGAAGTTTTTGAGAAAACTGGCTGCCTGGTATTAGATGTTGATGCTGTAGGCCTCTTATTAAGATAGCTATTAAAAATAATATTGGGAGTTATTATGACGATTGAAAGCGGTGATGCAATTCGCCAGTTGTGCGAAAATTTTATTAATGGTAACGCACCTAGATTTATTTTTGGCAGAACCCCTTATGCAATGGATATTGCACGGCATATCTTACCGGACGGTTTTATCGATGATTTTACAAATAATAAAGTATTTATGGGAGTGCCTGTTGTTCGCCTGTGTGACGTCCCGAAAAATGCAATTGTCGTCTCTTCAATCGTTGATGGTCGGCCTGTCACTGCTGACAGGATTCTCAAAGAAAGTGGTCTGGCGAGCATCGACTATTTCACTTTTAAAAATAACACAGGCTTACATTTAAAAGAGCCAACTCATGTGAATTCCACTGCTTTTAATAAAGATTATGCATTACATCATGAGAAATACTCTCACCGATATGAGTGTTTGGCTGATGACATCTCAAAAGAGACATTTTCCCGGTTGGTTAATTTTAGATTACATGAAGATCTTGCGCACTTGGCTTGGTTCTCTTTTCGGCCTAAAGATATCTATTTTGAATCCTTTCTTGAATTAGAACAAGATGCCCTTGTGTTCGCTGATGTTGGTTGCTTTGACGGGGAAACCACACTGGATTTTATACGTCATTACCCTGGATACAATAGCATCCACCTTTTTGAGCCTGAGCCAAAACAAATGGCGCTTATCAAATCAAAGCTCAATAGTATTCGTGCTGTTAATTTTCATGAATATGGCGCGTCGAATCAGGAAGGTAGCTTACGCTTTACATCATCTGGTATCTGGTCTCATCTCGATAAAGACGGCGATATTGAAGTTAAAATCAACACTATAGATAATTTAATTAAAGAGAAAGTGTCATTTATCAAAATGGATATTGAAGGCCATGAATATGCCGCATTGGAGGGGGCTCGGCAGCATATCTTAAATGACCACCCAGTTTTAGCTATTTGTGCTTATCATCTGGTTGATGATTTCTGGAAGTTACCAGAATTGGTGTTTTCTTACCGTTCGGATTATAAGCTGTATATGCGTCACTATACCGAAGGTATGCTTGAAACAGTTTACTATTTCATTCCGCATAAGCACGTTTAAAACCGCCGCCGGAAGCGTAAGGCATCATAACCTGATGCCTTCTCAATCTGGGAGTTTATGTCACGTCAATTATACTGCCTATCGCTTCAGCTGCCTTCATGGAATGTTTTACAAGTATCAACGCCGCCAATGAAATTATTATATTGTTAAATTCACATATTATCTAAAAAAACAGGAGCTTACCCCATCTCTGGCTGAGCGGTTTGATGTGGACGGTTGCCTGTCAAATGCACTCATTTCTATTCAACTGTTTTATTACCTCAAATAACCCCCCATTTCACCCACTATTCACCCGATTAAAACCCCTCCAGAATCGGATAATCATGCCGATAACTCATTTAACGCAGGGCTGTTTATCGTGAATACACTCTATACCGCTGAAGGTGTAATGGATAAACACTCGCTGTGGCAACGTTATGTACCGCTAGTGCGTCACGAAGCATTGCGCCTGCAGGTGCGCTTGCCGGCGAGTGTGGAACTGGACGATCTGCTACAGGCGGGCGGTATCGGGTTATTGAATGCAGTTGACCGATACGACGCTCTGCAAGGAACGGCATTTACCACTTACGCAGTGCAGCGTATTCGTGGGGCCATGCTGGACGAGCTGCGCAGCCGCGACTGGGTGCCGCGCAGCGTCCGGCGTAACGCCCGCGAAGTGGCGCAGGCGATGGGGCAGCTGGAGCAGGAGTTAGGCCGTAACGCAACGGAAACCGAAGTTGCGCAGCGGCTCAATATTTCTGTCGAAGAGTATCGTCAGATGTTGCTCGACACCAATAATAGCCAACTCTTCTCCTATGACGAGTGGCGTGAAGAGCATGGCGATAGCATTGAACTGGTGACCGACGATCACCAGCAGGAGAACCCGTTACATCAGCTGCTGGAGAGCAATCTCCGCCATCGCGTGATGGAGGCGATCGAAGCCTTGCCGGAGCGTGAGCAGCTGGTATTGACGCTCTACTACCAGGAAGAGCTGAATCTCAAAGAGATCGGCGCGGTGCTGGACGTTGGAGAGTCGCGGGTAAGCCAGCTCCATAGCCAGGCTATTAAACGCTTACGTACCAAACTGGGTAAGTTATAGGCAGCAATGAGTGCTGCCTGAACGATGTCGCACAACGTATTGACAACCAGGAGTTATCATGACGGTGCTGCAAGTAAAAAGACGGCCATTAAGCCGCTATCTGAAAGACTTTAAACACAGCCAGACGCATTGCGCCCATTGCCATAAACTGCTCGACCGCATCACGCTGGTGCGCCGGGGCGAAATCGTCAACAAAATTGCTATCTCGCGCCTCGATACGCTGCTGGACGAAGCGGGCTGGGAGCAGGAGCAGAAAGAGTGGGTCGCCCTGTGCCGCTTCTGCGGCGATCTGCATTGCAAAGAGCAGAGCGACTTTTTTGATATTATTGGCTTTAAACAGTATCTGTTTGAGCAGACCGAAATGAGCCACGGCACGGTACGTGAGTATGTCGTACGCCTGCGCCGTCTTGGCAATCATCTAACCGCCCACCGTATTACTCCCGACCAGCTAGAAGACGGTTTTCTGGATGAAGTTCTGGAGCCGTGGCTGCCCACCACCAGCACCAATAACTACCGGATCGCCCTGCGCAAGTATGCGCAATTCAAAGCCCAGTCGCACTTTATGGCCAGTCAGAAAATCGCCCCTGGCGCAACTTCTGATATATATTAAAAGTGAATAATATGTAGCGTACAGGTGTTTGTACCTTGTGGGTCAGCACCTTACACTGCTACCAACCAATTATCATATTCGGGGTAACTATGAAATTAGCACTTTTGGGTCGTCAGGCGCTGATGGGTGTGATGGCTGTTGCGCTGATGGCAGGTGTAAGCGCGAAATCCTTCGCTGATGAAGGGCTACTGAATAAAGTCAAAGAGCGCGGCACGCTGCTGGTGGGGCTGGAAGGCACCTATCCGCCGTTCAGCTATCAGGGTGATGACGGCAAGCTTACCGGCTTCGAAGTCGAGTTCGCTAACGAACTGGCAAAACATCTTGGCGTAAAAGCCTCGCTGAAGCCAACCAAGTGGGACGGTATGCTGGCCTCGCTGGACTCCAAGCGCATCGACGTCGTGATCAACCAGGTGACCATCTCCGACGAGCGTAAGAAGAAGTATGACTTCTCTACCCCTTACACCGTCTCCGGTATTCAGGCGCTGGTGAAGAAGGGCAATGAGAGCGGGATCAAAACCGCTGCCGATCTGAAGGGTAAAAAGGTCGGTGTGGGCCTGGGCACCAACTATGAAGAGTGGCTGCGCAAGAACGTCCAGGGCGTGGATATCCGCACCTATGATGATGACCCGACCAAATATCAGGATCTGCGCGTAGGCCGTATCGACGCCATTCTGGTGGATCGTCTGGCGGCGCTGGATCTGGTGAAAAAGACCAAGGATACGCTGGCGGTAGCAGGCGAGCCGTTCTCCCGTCAGGAAGCGGGCGTGGCGCTGCGTAAAGACAACCAGGACCTGCTGAAGGCGGTTGACGAGGCGATTGCCGCCATGCAGAAAGACGGTAGCCTGAAGGCTCTATCAGAAAAATGGTTCGGTGCTGACGTAACGAAGTAACGTTCACCGGCGGTAAAAAGGCGCTTATTGAGGCGCCTTTTTTATTTCTGCCGCTAAAGGTACATAATTAACAGCAGCATGTTTACTATTGGCCACCGGAGGCCCTATGTCTTTGCAGAACCTGACCCGCTTTCCGCGCCTCGAATTTATTGGCGCGCCGACGCCGCTGGAGTACCTGCCGCGCTTCTCTGACTATCTGGGACGTGAAATCTATATCAAACGCGATGACGTCACCCCGATGGCGCTCGGAGGCAATAAGCTGCGCAAGCTGGAGTTCCTCGCCGCCGACGCGCTGCGGGAGGGGGCGGACACGCTGATCACCGCCGGGGCGATCCAGTCTAATCATGTCCGTCAGACCGCCGCCGTGGCGGCGAAGCTTGGCCTGCACTGCGTGGCGCTGCTGGAGAACCCTATCGCTACGCGGGCAGAGAACTATCTCACTAACGGCAACCGGCTGCTGCTGGATCTCTTTAATGCTCAGGTAGAGATGTGCGATGCCCTGACCGATCCAGTCGCGCAGCTAGGTGAGCTGGCGACGCGTATTGAAGCCCAGGGCTTTCGCCCCTATGTCATTCCGGTCGGTGGCTCGAACGCGCTGGGTGCGCTGGGCTACGTGGAGAGTGCCCTGGAGATTGCCCAGCAGTGTGAAGGGGCGGTGGCGCTCTCTTCAATCGTCGTGGCCTCCGGCAGCGCCGGGACGCACGCCGGGCTGGCGGTTGGCCTTGAGCAGCTGATGCCCGAGGTGGAGCTGATTGGCGTTACCGTCTCCCGCAAGCGTGACGAGCAGAAGCCGAAAGTGGTTGCGCTTCAGCAGGCCGTAGCCCGCGAGCTTGAGGTTGAGGCGAAGGCTGACATCGTGCTGTGGGATGACTACTTTGCGCCCGGCTACGGTACGCCAAACGAGGAGGGCATGGAGGCTATCAAGCTGCTGGCTCGCCTTGAGGGTATTCTGCTCGATCCGGTCTATACCGGTAAGGCAATGGCCGGGCTGATCGATGGCATTAACCAGAACCGCTTTAAGGATCAGGGACCGATCCTGTTTATCCATACCGGCGGCGCGCCTGCGCTCTTTGCCTACCATCCTCATGTTTAACCTTCAGGCAGAAAAAACATAATGCAAGAGAGTATTCAACTGGTGATAGAGTCCCTACCGTACCTGCTGCGGGGGGCAGTCTTCACGTTACAGCTTAGTATCGGCGGGATGTTCTTTGGCCTGCTGCTCGGCTTTGTGCTGGCCCTGATGCGGATGTCGGCCATTGCGCCGGTACGCTGGCTGGCACGTTTCTATATCTCTATATTTCGCGGCACGCCGCTGATTGCCCAGCTGTTTATGATCTACTACGGCCTGCCGCAGTTTGGCATTGAGCTGGATCCGATCCCGGCGGCCATGATCGGTCTGTCGCTCAATACGGCGGCCTATACCTCTGAAACGCTGCGCGCCGCTATCTCCTCGATCGATAAGGGGCAGTGGGAGGCCGCGGCCAGTATCGGCATGACGCCGTGGCAAACCCTGCGGCGGGCGATTCTGCCCCAGGCGGCCAGAGTGGCGCTGCCGCCGCTCAGCAACAGCTTCATCAGCCTGGTAAAAGATACCTCGCTGGCAGCGACAATCCAGGTGCCGGAGCTGTTCCGTCAGGCGCAGCTGATCACCTCCCGAACGCTGGAGGTCTTTACCATGTACCTTGCCGCCTCCCTGATCTACTGGGTGATGGCCACGGTACTCTCGGCGTTGCAGAACTATTTCGAAAACCAGCTTAACCGTCAGGAGCGCGATCCGAAATGAGTGCGATTGAAGTAAAAAACCTGGTGAAGAAATTTCACGGCCAGACGGTGCTGCACGGCATTGATTTAGAGGTCAACGAAGGGGAGGTGGTCGCGATCATCGGCCCCAGCGGCTCGGGAAAAACAACGCTGCTGCGCAGTA
This sequence comes from Escherichia sp. ESNIH1, assembly GCA_002918705.1. Lineage (GTDB taxonomy): Bacteria > Pseudomonadota > Gammaproteobacteria > Enterobacterales > Enterobacteriaceae > Pseudescherichia. The sequence continues at coordinate 553,564 of PQKR01000002.1, forward strand.
TTAACCTGCTGGAGCACCCGGAGAGCGGCAGCATCCGCGTCGGTACCATCACCATCGATACGGCGCGGGCGTTAAGCCAGCAGAAAGGGCAGATCCGCCAGCTGCGTCAGCACGTTGGCTTTGTCTTTCAGAGCTTTAATCTTTTTCCCCACCGCACGGTGCTGGAAAATATCATTGAGGGACCGGTGATTGTGAAGGGGGAAGCGAAAGCCGAGGCCGAGACGCGCGCCCGGGAGCTGCTTGCCAAAGTAGGGTTGAGCGGTAAGGAGACCAGCTACCCGAAACGGCTCTCTGGCGGACAGCAGCAGCGCGTCGCCATTGCCCGTGCGCTGGCGATGCGCCCGGACGTGATCCTCTTTGATGAGCCTACTTCGGCGCTGGATCCTGAGCTGGTGGGAGAGGTCCTTAGCACCATTCGCCAGCTGGCGCAGGAGAAACGCACTATGGTCATCGTGACCCATGAGATGAGCTTTGCCCGGGACGTAGCCGATAGGGCAATCTTTATGGATCAGGGCCGGATAGTGGAGCAGGGGCCTGCTAAAACGCTGTTTACCCAGCCTCAGCAGCCGAGAACCCGTCAGTTTCTTGAAAAATTTCTCATGCAGTAACGTTCCGCAAATGCGCTCACCGGCATTATCGGCGGTGAGCGCTGCGGCGCCGTCGGTTCTACATCCCCAGCTAATAACCCGCCATTTCTCCCGTTAATCTCGCTTCGGTTGGTATATAAATTCAGTTAATTTCCCACCAGTCGGATAATTTGGATCTAGAAATAAGATTTATGTGATAGTTTTATACATACATAATAAATATATAACGAACGGGGTTTTCGCGGTCAGTATGCAGGATATTGATTTTTTCACATGGCGAAGGGACATGCTGCGGCGTTTTAGTGAGATGACAGCAGCAGATGAGGTCTATAAAGAGCTGGAGCGCCAGACGCAGCGGCTGGAATTTGACTACTACTCTTTATGCGTTCGCCACCCAGTGCCTTTCACCCGGCCAAAAACGTTTCTGGAGACCTCCTACCCTGAACGGTGGAGAGCGCATTATTGCGCAGAGAACTACTTTACTGTTGATCCTGTCCTGAAGCCGGATAACTTTATTCAGGGCCATCTGCCCTGGAACGATCGCCTGTTTCAGGATGCGCAGACAATGTGGGATGCCGCACGCGATCATGGATTACGCAAAGGGTATACCCAGTGTCTGATGCTGCCTAACCGCGCGAACGGTTTCTTGTCCGTATCAAAAACCTCGGTACGGGGTAAAAGCTTAAGCGCCGATGAGATTGAACTCTCTCTGCAACTGCTGGTGCAGCTGAGCCTGGTGACGCTCTCACGTCTGGAAGAGGAGATGGTGATGTCGCCGGAGATGAAATTCAGCAAGCGTGAGTGTGAAATTCTCAAGTGGACAGCGGAAGGGAAGACGTCGGCGGAGATCGCCATGATCCTGTCAATTTCTGAAAACACGGTGAATTTTCACCAGAAAAACATGCAGAAGAAGTTTAACGCACCGAATAAAACGCAGATTGCCTGCTATGCGGCGGCGACCGGATTTATATGAGCGCCACCTGCGTTTCGCGTGCCGAACGCACTACCGGCTGACAGCCTGCCAGCCGGTATCTCTTACTGACGGTAGCCTTGTTTAATCTGCTTAACCGTATTGGCAAATACATCAGCCTGCGCTTCATTTTCCATCTGTGCGATCTGTTTCTCCATTTTCAGGATGATGCGACCAGCATCCGCCTGGCCCAACGCCTGCAGCATCAGGGTGACCATCGCTTTCAGGCAGGAGACTTCCTGAGCCAGTTGTTGGTTGTTTTCCGCAGTAGAAAAGTCAGGAGTGCTCATCTATTTTTCCTCGATATGTTACAGCGCCTATGCGCGCCCGTGAATGTAAAGGCGGCGGAGTATAGCACAAGCGCTACAGAAAATAGCACTGGTTGTTTTTTGATCGCCATACAAGTGTGCACGTAAATAGTATGTTATTACGATTTGCTCTAATTTATAGCCCAGCGTATATGTTTAAAAGAGGTATAAAAGCCGTTAATCATTGTTACAAAGGAAAATGGGCTTTTTACAATGCTAAAATAATATTCACACCTATAACCTGCTGAAAAGTGGTATTTTAAACACGTGTTTAAAATCCAAGCGAGACGGGGTCTTTCCACGTTTTGTATAGCTTTATTTCCAGAAGTGCGAACGAAATCGTACGCATCGCATTTAATCTTTTAGTTTTAGCCAAAATAACGCTAATATAGAGCGACTGTACTGTCAGTCGCGTTATCCCTTTTTGGAGATTTGCTTTGATCAACGTTCTTCTTGTTGATGACCACGAGCTGGTGCGCGCAGGGATACGACGCATTCTGGAAGATATTAAAGGCATAAAAGTTTCCGGCGAGGTCTGTTGCGGCGAAGATGCCGTAAAATGGTGCCGTACTCATCCTGTGGATGTGGTGCTGATGGATATGAACATGCCCGGTATTGGTGGTCTGGAGGCGACGCGTAAAATCGCGCGATCCACGGCTGATACCAGAGTGATTATGCTGACCGTTCACACTGAAAACCCGTTACCTGCGAAAGTGATGCAGGCGGGCGCGTCAGGCTACCTTAGCAAGGGTGCTGCCCCAAAAGAGATGGTTAACGCTATTCGCGCTGTTTATGCGGGCCAACGCTATATTGCATCAGACATTGCCCAGCAGATGGCCCTCAGTCAGATTGAGCCGGAGAAAGCCGAATCTCCCTTTGCCAGTTTGTCTGAACGCGAATTGCAGATTATGCTGATGATAACCAAAGGCCAAAAAGTGAATGAGATCTCCGAACAGTTGAATCTCAGTCCGAAGACGGTGAACAGCTATCGCTACCGTATGTTCAGTAAATTGAACATACACGGTGACGTAGAGTTGACCCACCTGGCCATTCGTCATGGTCTGTGTAATGCGGAGACGTTAACAAGTCAGTGAGTGATGTTTTTGATTCAAAAGCCTTTCTGAGTACGGTTACCAGTAAACCCGGTGTCTACCGCATGTATGACGCCGGCGGTACTGTTATCTACGTCGGTAAAGCCAAAGATCTCAAGAAGCGCCTGTCCAGCTACTTCCGTAGCAATCTTGCCTCACGAAAAACCGAAGCGCTGGTCTCTCAGATCCAGCAGATCGACGTGACGGTAACCCATACGGAAACGGAAGCGCTGTTGCTTGAGCATAACTATATTAAGCTGTACCAGCCCCGGTACAACGTGCTGCTGCGCGACGATAAATCCTACCCGTTTATCTTTCTCAGCGGTGATACCCACCCGCGTCTGGCGACGCATCGGGGAGCCAAGCATGCGAAAGGGGAGTATTTTGGGCCGTTCCCTAACGGCTATGCGGTACGTGAGACGCTTGCGCTGCTGCAAAAAATATTCCCTATCCGCCAGTGTGAAAACAGCGTCTACCGCAACCGCTCCCGTCCCTGCTTACAGTACCAGATTGGTCGCTGCCTTGGGCCGTGCGTTGAGGGGCTGGTTAGCGAGGAGGAGTATGCCCAGCAGGTTAACTACGTGCGCCTCTTCCTGGCGGGTAAAGACGATCAGGTCCTCAACCTGCTGATTGAACGTATGGAGAAGGCCAGCCGCGATCTTGACTTCGAAGAGGCGGCGCGCATTCGCGATCAGATCCAGGCCGTACGCCGCGTCACCGAGAAGCAGTTTGTCTCTAACACCGGCGACGATCTCGACGTCATTGGCGTGTCGTTTGATGCCGGTATGGCCTGCGTGCACGTGCTCTTTATTCGCCAGGGCAAGGTATTGGGCAGCCGTAGCTACTTCCCGAAGGTGCCGGGCGGCACCGAACTTGGCGAAGTGGTGGAAACCTTTGTCGGTCAGTTCTACCTGCAGGGCAGCCAGATGCGCACCCTGCCGGGCGAGATCCTGCTCGACTTCGATCTGAACGATAAAACGCTGCTGGCTGACTCGCTCTCCGAGCTGGCAGGCCGCCGCGTTAACGTGCAGACGAAACCGCGCGGTGACCGTGCGCGCTACCTGAAGCTGGCCCGTACCAACGCTGCCACGGCGCTCAGCACCAAGCTCTCCCAGCAGTCAACGGTTAGCCAACGTCTGGTGGCGCTGGCCACCCTGTTGAAGCTGCCAGCGGTGCGGCGCATGGAGTGTTTTGACATCAGCCATACGATGGGCGAGCAGACCGTGGCCTCCTGTGTCGTGTTTGACGCCAACGGGCCGCTGCGCGCGGAGTACCGTCGGTACAATATTACCGGCATTACGCCAGGCGATGACTATGCCGCCATGAACCAGGTGCTGCGTCGTCGTTACGGTAAGGCCATTGAAGAGAGCAAGGTGCCAGACGTGATCTTAATCGACGGCGGCAAGGGGCAGCTGGGTCAGGCGAAGTCGGTCTTTGCCGAGCTGGACGTTCCCTGGGATAAACACCATCCGCTGCTGCTGGGCGTGGCGAAAGGCACCGACCGTAAGGCCGGACTGGAGACGCTCTTCTTCGAACCTGAAGGAGAGGGCTTTAACCTGCCGCCAGACTCACCGGCGCTGCATGTGATCCAGCATATTCGCGATGAGTCGCACAATCACGCCATTAGCGGACACCGTAAAAAACGCGCGAAGGTGAAAAATACCAGTACCCTGGAGACCATTGAAGGGGTCGGGCCGAAGCGCCGCCAGATGCTGCTGAAATACATGGGAGGCTTGCAGGGTTTACTCAACGCCAGCGTTGAGGATATCGCAAAAGTACCGGGTATTTCGCAGGGGTTGGCAGAAAAGATCTTCTACTCGTTGAAACATTGAGGGCTCTGTAGCAACATAGGGCTAATTTTTACTGACAACAGACAGTTACCTGCCACTATGCGATTTAATATCCCAACGTTGCTCACGCTTTTTCGTGTCATCCTGATCCCGTTCTTTGTGCTGGCGTTTTACCTGCCGGTGGTCTGGGCTCCCTTCGCATGTGCGCTAATCTTTCTCGTCGCCGCGGTGACGGACTGGTTTGACGGCTATCTGGCCCGTCGCTGGAACCAGAGCACCCGTTTCGGCGCGTTTCTCGATCCGGTGGCGGATAAGGTGATGGTAGCCATCGCTATGGTGCTGGTGGCTGAGCACTACCACACCTGGTGGGTGACACTGCCTGCCGCGACCATGATTGCGCGGGAGATCATCATCTCCGCTCTGCGCGAATGGATGGCGGAGCTGGGCAAGCGCAGCAGCGTAGCGGTATCGTGGATAGGGAAAGTCAAAACCACTGCGCAGATGGCCTCGCTGGTGTGGATGCTGTGGCGGCCGAACGCCTGGGTAGAGTGGGCGGGAATTGGCCTGCTGTGGGTGGCTGCGGTGCTGACGCTGTGGTCCATGTTCCAGTATTTAAATGCTGCCCGAGGCGATCTGCTGGAACAGTGATCGTTTCGGCTTAATTTTCAGCAAACGATCCTGGTTTTTAAAAATATCGTTGACTCAGTGCGTCAGGTAAGTAGAATGCATCGCATCAGACGGCGGCGCAGCTTGCCAGATGAGAGTAAAATCAAGTGATTAGCGTTATCACCTGATAAGCGGGAATAGCTCAGTTGGTAGAGCACGACCTTGCCAAGGTCGGGGTCGCGAGTTCGAGTCTCGTTTCCCGCTCCAAATTATGAGCATTGGCAATAGCGAATGCGAGTCGCAAGACAAAGATTTAAGGCGCGTTAGCAAAGCGGTTATGTAGCGGATTGCAAATCCGTCTAGTCCGGTTCGACTCCGGAACGCGCCTCCAATTTCCTCCCGAGCCCGGATGGTGAAATCGGTAGACACAAGGGATTTAAAATCCCTCGGCTGTAAGGCTGTGCGGGTTCAAGTCCCGCTCCGGGTACCATTGGAAATTAGCAGAATAATCAAAGCAATAAGCAGTGTCGTCAAACCACCTACGGGTGGTTTTTTTGTGCCTGCGATCTGCAATCGTCTATTATATATACGCCCGCCCCAAACTGAGGTAGTAATTTTATGAAAACCGGACCGCTGAATGAAAATGAGCTGGAGTGGCTGGATGACGTGCTGGCCAAGTACGGCAACGAGGCGTCCATTGTCGACGTTGCGGAGCTGGATGGCCTGCTCACTGCGGTGCTGAGTGCGCCGATGGAGATTGAGCCGAGCGAGTGGCTGGTGGCCATCTGGGGCGGGGCGAATCACGTTCCGCGCTGGGCATCCGAGAAAGAGATGGAGCGCTTTATGACGCTCTCTTTCCAGCATATGAATGATATCGCCGAGCGTCTCGCCGATTACCCGGAGCAGTTTGAGCCGCTGTTTGGCACCCGTACCATTGAAGGCCAGGATCTCAGCATTGTAGAGGAGTGGTGCTTCGGTTATATGCGCGGCGTGGCACTGAGCGACTGGTCCTCGCTGCCGGAGTCGTTACAGCCCGCGCTGGAGGCCATTGCCCTGCACGGTAAAGAGGAGAACTTTACCCGCGTGGAGGAGATGACGCCGGAAGCCTTTGAGGCGAGCGTCGAGGCGTTGAAGCCCGCTGCGCTGGCGCTGTTTGACTACTGGGCTGACAATCAGCAGGAGCGTCCGGTAAAACAGCCGATAGTCAACGGTGATAAGGTGGGACGCAACGATCCCTGTCCGTGCGGCAGCGGCAAAAAATATAAGCAGTGCTGCCTGCACTGATACCCTTATTGTAGGCCCGGTAAGCATAGCGCCACCGGGCGTAACCAGGCTGACACCGTAACGCCGGGCGGCACTGCGTTTGCCCGGCCTACGTTGAGCTCACTTCTCTAACCCACCTCTGGCAGCAGTCCCGCTGCAATACCACACTGAATCGCAATCACCGCCACGCCGCAGAAGAGCACCAGCAGCAGCGCCGGTTTGCCGCCCCGAACGCGGTATCCCGCCTGCGGAGTATGCTTGCGGCTCTGCCACGCCAGCAGAGACGGAATTAACAGCGCCAGCACGGCCAGCGCTACGCCTGCATACCCCAGCGCCATGACAAAACCGCGGGGATAGAAGAGGGCAAAGGCCAGCGGCGGCAGGAAGGTAATCGCCCCGGTCTGCAGCCTGCCTGCCGCATTGTTACGTCGATTGAAGAGATCGGCCAGGTAGTCAAACAGCCCCAGAGTCACCCCCAGAAACGACGTCGCCAGCGCCAGATCGGCAAACAGGTGCACCGCCAGCTCCACGTGTGGTGAGGCCACGACGTCGCGCAGGGCCTGCAGCAGGCCGTTCAGCCCGGCGCTGTTTGCCATCAGACCAAAGAAAGTCGTGGAGTCGATGCTGCCCAGCGTCGCCAGCTGCCAGAAGATATAGGCCACCAGCGGAATAGCGCTGCCGGTGATAAACACCCAGCGCAGCTTCTGCACGTTGCCGTTCATGTAGCTAACGATGCTCGGCACGCTGCCGTGAAAACCAAAAGAGGTAAAGATCACCGGGATAGCAGAGAGCGCCAGCCCCTTCTCCAGCGGCAGCGTCAGGAGATTTACCTTATGCACGTGGGGCATCAGCAGCGCCAGCATCACAATCAGGAAGATCAGCTTGGCGCTAAACAGAAAACGGTTGAAGAGATCTACCAGCGAAGTGCCAATGCAGACTACGCCGCCAGCAACAAGAGTAAACAGCAGTACGCCGGAAGCAGGTGAAACGGAGAGGTTCAACCACTCGCTCAGGCTGGAGGCCAGCAGCTCGCCTGCGCCGCTCATGTAGGCCGCCGTCAGGGCATACATTAAAAACAGCATGCTAAAACCCGTCGCCCACTGACCGTAGCGCCCGAGATAGCGGCGGGCCAGCGTGCCGAGGCCGGTATCGGCCGGAACGTGCTGATATACCTCCAGCAGCAGCAGGGCGGTGTAACACATCAGCCCCCACAGGCAAAATAGTAACGCCAGCGTTACGCCAAAACCGACGCCAGCGGCGGCCAGCGGCATCGCCAGCATACCGGCACCAATCGTGGTCCCGGCAACGATAAACATACTGCCAAAAGTCCTGTTCTTCACGCTTCTCTTTACACCTGAACTGCGCACCAAAATTGTGCGGCGCAGAGTAAGGCAAAACGGCGTTGACGTCAAACCACCGTTACAAGCAGTGTAAAGATAACAATACGATTTTTGATGATGTATTACGCAGGGGCAGGAGAATAAGATAGTTATAGCAAGCCGGAAGTTATTATGGCGGCGCAGGGCACCGCCAGATAATTAATTTTGTGCGTCGAGCGTAGAGAGCTCTTTATCAATAAAGTAGAGACCTTCGCCGCTTTTACCGGCCAGGGAGAGTTTATCGATTACCGATTTAAATAATTTCTCTTCTTCGTGCTGCTCGGCCACAAACCACTGCAGGAAATTAAAGGTCGGATAATCTTGAGTGGTCATCGCGAAATGGGCAAGGGCATTAATCTGACGACTGATCAGCTGCTCATGTTCGTAGGTAGCAAGAAACAGCTCGTCCAGCGAGGCATACTCAGCGAAGGGCGTCGGGATCGCGTTAATGCGCGGCAGGCTGCCGGTATCGGTCAGGTAATCAAACAGGCGCTGCATATGGGTCATCTCCTCCTGCGCGTGGCGACGCAGAAACGCAGCGGCTCCTTCAAAACTGTTATAGCTACACCAGGCGCTCATCTGCTGATAAAGCAGAGAGGAGTAGAGTTCAAGATTCATCTGCTCATTGAGCTGTTCAATCATTTCAGTTTTAAGCATGGCGTTATTCCATAACAGGCAGGGAAGGGTTACGTGTCGCCACTATAATTTGTTATTTAATTATTTGCAAAAAGTAAAATAAAAAAGTTATTTATTAAAAATACGAATGGGAATAACACGCATTGGCGCTTATTAATATATATAAATGAGAATCGTTGCTTTTATTATTTGCCAGCGGTATAGCGCTGGCAATATTTATTAATAGTAGACGCCAGCCGGGGAGTAGTTCACCGCATGGCCCTGACACTGGTACTGGAGAGTGACAGTTTCGTTCAGGCACAGCGATCCGCTGATGACGCTACAGGTTTTAATCGGCTGGCCAAACGCTATCGCGGTGGCATAGCCCATCTGTTGGCACTGGCGATTAGCCGTTCCCTGGGTGGTGTAGTCGTCATAGCGTGCCTTCTGCAACATCGTCTCGTTGAAGTGCAGACGCACCAGGCCCGTTGCCGGGTTAACGTCGGTGACTTCAGGTTCCTTCGTGATAGTGCATCCCGCAAGCAGCATCAGCGAGGCGGCAAGGAGTGGTCTCTTCATGCAAACGCTCTGATTCAGTTTCGATGTTCTCATCCTACAGCCTGCTTTGCCAGGCAATGCCCGGAATAGCCAAAGATTCCTGCTTCTCTAATCGCAACGGCAGGCAGGCTTAAACAAAACTGTGACCGCCTCTCAACTTATTAAAACGTTTTTTCATTAAATTTGAAAGTCTGTTTGACAGGTAGTAAGGTTTAAGCTGATTAGCCCTTTATGATGGGATCCCCCGCAACGCATTCAGGAGAAGAGATAATGAAAATTGCACTGATGATGGAAAATAGCCAGGCTGCCAAAAATGCCATCATCCTCAAAGAGCTGAAAACCGTCGCTGATGATAAAGGCTTCCCGGTTTTCAACGTTGGGATGAGCGATGAGAACGATCATCACCTGACCTATATTCATCTGGGCATTATGGCCAGCATTCTGCTGAACTCAAAGGCGGTAGATTTTGTGATCGCCGGCTGCGGCACCGGGCAGGGTGCGCTGATGTCGCTGAATATTCACCCAGGAGTGAACTGCGGCTACTGTATCGATCCGGCCGATGCCTTCCTGTTTGCTCAAATCAACAACGGCAATGCGCTGGCGCTGCCTTTCGCCAAAGGCTTCGGCTGGGGTGCAGAGCTGAACGTACGTTTTATCTTTGAAAAAGCCTTTACCGGCCGTAAAGGTGAAGGCTATCCGCCAGAGCGTAAAGAGCCACAGGTGCGTAACGCCGGGATCCTCAACCAGGTGAAAGCGGCAGTGGTAAAAGATAACTATCTCGACACCCTGCGTGCTATCGACCCTGAGCTGGTGAAAACCGCCGTCTCCGGCCAGCGTTTCCAGCAGTGCTTCTTTGAACACTGCCAGGATAAAGAGATCGAAGCGTTCGTTCGCGAAGTGCTTGCCTGATCCCTCCTGTGCCGGGCAGCGCGACGCTGACCCGGCCAGAAGTTAACGTCTCTTTGTCGACACCGCGCTGCCCGCATCTTTCGCCAGCCTGAACGTATCGGCCATTCCTACCAGACAGATCAGCGCGATAAACACAAATGCCAGCCGGAAGCTGATGCCTGGCACGCCGCTAAGCGCCAGCCAGTCGCTGACCTTCTCTCCCAGTCGTATACCGATAGCCCCGAGCGTAATGCCCAGCCCAACCGCCAGCTGGGTAGCCGTGCTGAACAGGGTATTGGCATAGCTCATCTGTGCTGAGGGGACATCGGCGAAGGCGAGAGTGCTGACGCCGGTAAACTGCACCGAGCGAAAGACGCCGCCCAGATAGAGCACGACAAAAATCACCCATACCGACGTCGTCGGCGTGATAAAGGCGCAGGCCAGCAGGGCCAGCACGTTCAACGCACCGTTAATCAGCAGCAGCTTTTTAAAACCGAGCCAGCGGATCAGCGGCGTGGTGGCGGGCTTAATCGTCAGGTTACCCACGAAGACCGCCAACACCAACAGCCCGGCATGAAACGGATCCATACCAAAGCCGACCTGGAACATCAGCGGCAGCAGAAACGGCACCGCGCTGATCGAGGCGCGAAACAGCGATCCGCCATACATGGTAACGCGAAAGGTGGGCACCTGCATGGCATCGAGGCGGATCATCGGCCAACGGGCACGCTGAAAATGGCGTAGCGCGTAGACCAGGGTCGCCGTGCCCAGCGCCAGCAGGCCGAGCGTCCACGCTCCCTGCTGCTGTTCACCTCCCAGCATCTCCATCGCGCACACCAGGCTGACCATCGCCACCGAGGTGGAAAGAAAGCCAGCCAGGTCGAACGGGCGGCGTTCGTCATCGCGAATATCGGGAATGATGCGCAGCGCCAGAGCAATCGCCAGCAGGCCAATCGGCACGTTGATAAAGAAGATCCAGCGCCAGTCGGCGTAGCGGGTGATGAAGCCGCCCAGAGGCGGGCCGATAATGGGCGCCACCAGCGCGGGCCAGGTCAGGGTGGCGATGGCGGTGATCAGCAGGTGTTTGGGCGTCGTACGCAATACGGCCAGCCTGCCGACGGGTACCATTAGCGCGCCGCCCATGCCCTGCAAAATGCGCATCGCTACAAACATCTCTACGCTGGTGGAGAGGCCGCAGAATACCGAGGCGAGGGTAAAGATCGCCAGCGCGGTGGTGAAGACCTTACGCGCACCGAAGCGATCGGCAATCCAGCCGCTGGCGGGGATCAGTACCGCAAGGGTAATGAGATAGGCGCTGATACCGATGTTCAGCGCCACCGCGTCGACGCCAAAACTCTTTGCCATATCCGGCAGGGCAGTCGCTATCACCGTCCCGTCGAGAAACTCCATAAAAAAGGCCCCGGCCACCAGCAGCGCGGCAGGCGAGACGCCCCGCGCTTTCTCCGGGAGGGTATTTTCACTCATTTTTGGTCTGCCATTTCAAAAAAAATTATAATAATTAAAAAAAATGAAACTGCGTAACTTGCGGATTATTCAACGATTTATTAACAAATCTAAAAAAGGTGTCGATGGATTGATGTGATATTCATCACAAACTGGTTGATTTTTGTGATGCAAGTCATATTATACGCCCATAGACAAGTAACACCTGCACAACAAAACAGCCGGAGCAAAACATGAAATTGCGCAAGATCCTGAAAAGCATTTTTGAAACCTACTGCAAGACTTTTAAAGACGTACCGCCGGGCGCTATGTTTTAATAAAGTTGCTGTGATAAAAAACCTGCTACGGCAGGTTTTTTTGTTTCTGGAAATCAGGAGTAACTATGTCTCAAAATCTTAGCGCCGATCAGGAGCTGGTATCCGACGTTGTGGCGTGCCAGCTGGTGATCAAACAGATCCTTGACGTCATTGACGTTATCGCCCCGGTTGAGGTGCGTGAGAAGATGGCTAACCAGCTTAAAACCATCGATTTCACGACCCATCCGGCAGCGGCGGATCCGGTTACCCGGCGCGCTATTCAGAAAGCCATTGCCTTAATTGAGCTGAAGTTTACGCCGCAGGAAGAAACACACTAAAGCGTGAATACAGGCAAATAAAGTAAACCTTTGTTTTGTTATTTTCAAACGGAGGTTTTCTTTATTGTTGGAGGCGTTGGGGTAGGATCCGGACGGTAGGGGCCTGGCGGGAGAGGATCCCGCCAGAAAGAGCAGTGATAAACGATCAGTGTTTACGGCAGTTCACTACGTTAAGCAGCGCCCGGTCGGTCTGGGTGATATTTTTCCCATCACGCAAAGAGCGATGAATCTCTCCAATCAACAGCTGCAGCAGGAGACCATCCTGCTGCTCTGCTTTTTCCAGCTCGCGCAAAAAATTAAGGGTTTTTTCATCCTTTACCGCTTTAGCTTCTTCGCTCAGCTGCGCCAGCATTTCCCGCCGCACGTTGTACTCCTCAAACGCTTTCTGAAACAGCTCTTCTAAAGAGTTAAAGTGTTCAGGCGGATTTTCCCGCGCTTTCACAATAGGATAGGCACCGGCGCGCTTCATAAAGTCGAATACGCGCATCATAAGGTTTACTTTCTCTTGCGCCTGCGCGCGCAGGAAGGTTGCCGAACCCGGTAGATCGTGCTCACAGCACCACTCACTGAGCGAGAGGCAGAGATTAGATGCCTGAAACTCAAGATTAACCTGCGAGTTGAGTTTTTGTGCCATGCCGATAGTCGCCATAATGACCTCCTTCTGTCCTGGACGAGGCTGCGATGAATGTCAGCCTTACTGCGTCGATAACACGATCGTAAAGATTTATTCATCTTACAAATGTGATCCGCCAGACACTTTTCAACGTCATAAACGAATAATCTTAATGAAAATAGAGGGTTACATTCATGCTTGAATGTATCTCATAAAGGGTTTCGTTTAATATGAAGGAGTTGGAGATGAAAAGAGTTGCCGTGCTGCTGGCCCCCGGTTTTGAAGAGGCGGAAGCCATAGTCACCATTGATATACTGCGCCGGTTGCACATTGATGTTGAAACGCTGGCCTGCACTACGTCCCGCGCGGTGGTGAGCTACCACGCGATTCCTATGGTAGCCGACGCTACGTTAAGCGAGCGCCTGGATACGCTTTACGATGCCGTTGTGCTGCCGGGCGGTCCGGAGGGGAGCGTTAACCTTGCGGCCAGCGCTGAAGTTATCGCCTTTGTGACCCGTCATGATGAAGCGGAAAAGCTTATCTGTCCTATCTGCTCGGCAGCCGCACGGGTACTGGGAGGCAACGGTCTGCTGAAAGGGCGGCGTTACGTCTGTTCGGGCGATCTGTTTGAAACCGTGACCGACGGCCACTATGTCGACGCTGCCGTCGTAGAGGATGGCAACCTGATTAGCGGCAAGGGATTAGGCCGGGTATTCGATTTTGCCTTTGCCGTCTCAGCGCGTCTTTTAGGTGATGATGCCCCGGTACGTGACCACGCGGATCATATCTACTATCCCCTCTAGTTTCTCAGCACGACAAAACACTCCTCAGGCCACAAGGATAAGCTGGCTGGCCTGATGGATAATTCTGCTACACCCCTCTGCATTTGTCTGACAAATACGCCAATTCTTATGAAGATATTCGCTGAATTTATGCACGCTTTTACTGTAATTCTGCGGTGTGATGGCGCTCTCCTATGGAGGATTAATTTCCCGCTAAAACTACTCCAGCAATAGCATCTCCTGATAGACGTGTGCTAATGCCTTGTTTTAAGGCTGATTAGACAGCTAATAAACTCTCATACCTTACATAAAAAAGCGTTAAAGCTGGAGTTAACCATGCACAAATTCACTAAAGCGCTGGCGGCCATTGGTTTAGCTGCCGTTATGTCACAATCCGCTATCGCCGAAAATATGAAGCTCGGTTTTCTGGTTAAACAGCCGGAAGAGCCGTGGTTCCAGACAGAATGGAAGTTTGCTGATAAAGCAGGCAAAGATTTAGGCTTTGAGGTTATTAAAATCGCCGTGCCGGACGGTGAAAAAACGCTGAACGCCATCGATAGCCTGGCCGCCAGCGGGGCGAAAGGGTTCGTTATCTGTACCCCGGATCCTAAGCTGGGTTCAGCGATTGTTGCCAAAGCACGTGGATATGACATGAAGGTCATTGCCGTGGACGATCAGTTCGTCAACGCCAAAGGCCAGCCGATGGAGAGCGTACCGCTGGTCATGATGGCCGCCAGCGAGATTGGCGCTCGCCAGGGGCAGGAGCTGTATAAAGAGATGCAAAAACGCGGCTGGGATGTGAAAGAGACCGGCGTCATGGCGATCACCGCCAACGAGCTGGATACCGCCCGTCGCCGCACCTCCGGCTCAATGGATGCGCTGAAAGCGGCTGGCTTCCCGGAGAAACAGATCTATCAGGTCCCAACCAAATCAAACGATATTCCCGGCGCGTTCGATGCCGGCAACTCTCTGCTGGTACAGCATCCAGAGGTGAAACACTGGCTGGTGGTCGGCATGAATGATAACACCGTGCTCGGTGGCGTGCGCGCCACGGAAGGGCAGGGCTTCAAAGCGGCCGACGTGATCGGTATTGGTATCAACGGCGTCGACGCCGTTAGCGAACTGTCCAAAGCGCAGGCCACCGGTTTCTACGGCTCGCTGCTGCCAAGCCCGGACGTTCACGGCTATAAAACCAGTGAAATGCTCTACAACTGGGTGGAAAAAGGGGTCGAACCGCCGAAATTCACTGCCGTTACCGACGTGGTGCTGATCACCCGCGACAACTTTAAAGAAGAGTTAGCGAAGAAAGGGCTAGGCGTGAAGTAATTCACGCCGTTGGTTGCGCTCTTCACCGTAGGCTTTGTCGCCCGGTGAAGGGCCAGTCGTACCATAAATGCGTCACGGAGACGTTATGCAACAGTCAACTCCATATCTCTCTTTCCGTGGTATTAGCAAAACCTTCCCCGGCGTTAAGGCCCTGAGCGACATTAGCTTCGACTGCTATGCCGGCCAGGTGCACGCCCTGATGGGAGAGAACGGCGCGGGTAAATCGACGCTGTTGAAAATTCTGAGCGGCAACTATGCCCCCACTGGCGGAACGCTGGTGCTGCAGGGGCAAGAGGTCAGCTTTGCCGACACCACCGCCGCGCTGAATGCCGGGGTGGCGATCATCTACCAGGAGCTGCATCTGGTTCCAGAGATGACCGTCGCGGAAAATATCTATCTCGGCCAGCTGCCGCAGAAGGGTGGGCTGGTCAATCGCTCGCTGCTTAACTATGAGGCTCGGCTCCAGCTGGAACATCTTGGTCTGGATATCGATCCGCAGACGCCGCTGAAGTACCTCTCCATCGGCCAGTGGCAGATGGTTGAGATTGCCAAGGCGCTGGCGCGTAACGCGAAAGTCATCGCCTTTGATGAGCCTACCAGCTCGCTCTCGGCGCGGGAGATCGACAACCTGTTTCGCGTGATACGCGAGCTGCGCAACGAGGGGCGAGTGATCCTCTATGTCTCCCACCGCATGGAGGAGATTTTTGCCCTTAGCGACGCCATCACCGTCTTTAAAGATGGACGCTACGTGCGCACCTTTGACGATATGCAGCAGGTCAACCATGACTCGCTGGTGCAGGCGATGGTCGGGCGCGATCTCGGCGATATTTACGGCTGGCAACCGCGGGAGTACGGGGCGGAGATGCTGCGTCTGGAAGGCGTAAAAGCCCCCGGCGTGCGCCATCCCGTTAGCTTCTCGGTGAGGCGCGGCGAAATCGTCGGCCTGTTCGGGCTTGTGGGCGCCGGGCGCAGCGAGCTGATGAAAGGGCTGTTTGGCGGCACGCGCATTACCGCAGGCCAGCTATTCATTGACGGCAAGCCGCTGGATATCCAGAAGCCTGCCCACGCCATTCGCGCCGGGATGATGCTCTGTCCTGAGGATCGCAAAGCCGAAGGCATCATTCCCGTTCACTCCGTGCGTGACAACATTAACATCAGCGCCCGGCGCAAGGCTGTCCGCGCCGGATGCCTGATCAACGACGGCTGGGAGGTGGAAAACGCCGACCACCATATTCGCTCCCTCAATATCAAAACGCCCGGTGCTGAGCAGCTGATTATGAACCTCTCCGGCGGGAACCAGCAGAAGGCGATCCTTGGCCGTTGGCTCTCAGAGGAGATGAAGGTCATTTTGCTCGATGAGCCGACGCGCGGTATAGACGTGGGCGCCAAGCATGAGATCTACAACGTCATCTACGCCCTCGCGTCTCGCGGCGTAGCGGTACTGTTTGCCTCCAGCGACCTGCCGGAAGTGCTCGGCGTCGCCGACCGCATCCTGGTGATGCGTGAAGGGGAGATCGCCGGCGAGCTGCTGCACGGCGAAGCAGACGAAAAACAGGCGTTAAGCCTTGCCATGCCTAAAGTGAGTCAGGCTGTTGCCTGAGTAAGGAGAGTATGATGTCATCAGTAACAAGCTCCGGCGCAGGAAAGTCGCCGTTCAGTCTGGGGCGTATCTGGGATCACTACGGCATGCTGGTGGTCTTTGCCGTACTGTTTATCGGCTGCGCCCTGTTTGTGCCTAACTTTGCCAGCTTCGTCAATATGAAGGGGCTAGGGCTCGCCATCTCGATGTCGGGCATGGTGGCCTGCGGTATGCTCTTCTGCCTGGCCTCCGGCGACTTTGACCTCTCGGTCGCCTCGGTCATCGCCTGCGCTGGCGTTACCACGGCGGTGGTCATTAACATGACGGAAAGCCTGTGGATCGGCGTCTTTGCAGGCCTGATGCTGGGCGTGCTGAGCGGCCTGGTTAACGGCTTCGTCATTGCCAAACTGAAGATCAACGCCCTGATCACCACCCTTGCGACGATGCAGATCGTGCGCGGCCTGGCCTATATCATCTCTGACGGTAAAGCGGTGGGTATTGAAGATGAGCGTTTCTTCACCCTCGGCTATACCAACTGGCTCGGCCTGCCTGCACCCATCTGGCTGACTGTGGCCTGCCTGATCGTCTTTGGTTTCCTGCTCAACCGAACCACCTTTGGCCGCAATACGCTGGCGATTGGGGGCAACGAAGAGGCGGCTCGCCTGGCAGGGGTACCGGTGGTACGTACAAAAATCATTATCTTTGTGCTCTCCGGGCTGGTGTCGGCCGCAGCCGGGATTATTCTGGCGTCGCGTATGACCAGCGGCCAGCCGATGACCTCCATTGGTTATGAACTGATCGTGATTTCTGCCTGCGTGCTTGGCGGAGTCTCTCTCAAGGGCGGCATCGGAAAAATCTCGTATGTTGTGGCGGGGATCCTGATCCTCGGTACCGTAGAGAACGCGATGAACCTGCTGAATATCTCCCCCTTCTCGCAGTACGTTGTACGCGGCCTGATCCTGCTGGCGGCGGTCATCTTCGACCGTTACAAACAGAAGGCGAAACGCACCGTCTGACGCTCGGCATCTCACCGAACGGCCTCTTTTTTAATCGTTTTTACCTCTCAGCCAGCCGCAATTGCGGCTGGTTTCTTTGCTTTAAAATGGCGAGGCGCGCGACACTGTCTATACTTACATGGCTAATGATAATGAGAGATGGTCGTGAACACGGCATCGAAACCAGAAAGGAGGAGACCAGGGTGGCTGACCAGTTAGCTGTACCGCCTGTACTTTCCGCAAACTATGCTTACTTCTTTGACCTCGACGGAACCCTCGCCGAAATCAAACCTCGTCCCGATCAGGTCTTTATTCCCGCCGGGGTACTTACCCTGCTCAAACGTCTGGCCGAAATGAATCAGGGCGCGGTGGCGCTGGTATCGGGCCGCTCTATGAAAGAGCTCGATGCCATTGCCTCCCCGCTGCATTTCCCTCTTGCTGGCGTGCATGGCGCACAGCGACGCGACTACCAGGGAAAAACCCACGAGATCGCACTGCCAGAGGATCAGGTTAAGCAGATGGAGCTGGAGCTGATTACGGCGCTTGATCCCCTTAAGGGGACGGAGCTTGAGGCGAAGGGGATGGCGTTTGCGCTGCACTATCGTCAGGCCGTTCATCATGAAGAGGCTATTTATGCGCTGGCGAAGGAGATGGAGGAGAAATATCCGAATTTAGCCCTCCAGCCGGGTAAATGCGTGGTAGAGCTAAAACCGCGTGGTATCAATAAAGGAGCAGCAGTAGAAGCATTCATGCAGGAGACGCCTTTTATTGGACGTAAACCTGTTTTCCTCGGAGACGACCTCACTGACGAGGCAGGCTTCAAGGTTGTGAATCGCCTTGATGGCGTATCCGTAAAGGTTGGTATTGGCGCAACGCAGGCGCAGTATCGACTGGAAAGTGTCGCGGACGTTCATCAATGGCTCGAAAATATTACTGACCACCAACAACAAGAAGAAATGGCATTAACTAACAGGAGAGATGGCTATGAGTCGCTTAGTCGTAGTATCTAATCGTATCGCACCGCCGGATGATAAGAAATCAAGCGCCGGTGGACTGGCCGTCGGCATTATGGGCGCACTGAAGGGAACGGGCGGCCTCTGGTTTGGCTGGAGCGGTGAAATTGGTAACGAAGATCAGCCGCTAAAGAAGGTGACGCGGGGCAATATTACCTGGGCCTCATTTAATCTCAGCGAGCAGGATTATGATGAGTACTACAGCCAATTTTCCAATGCCGTGCTGTGGCCTGCTTTTCACTACCGTCTTGATTTAGTGAAGTTTCAGCGCGAGGCCTGGGAGGGTTATCAGCGCGTAAACGCACTGCTCGCAGACAAGCTGGTTCCTCTGCTTGAAGAGGATGACATCCTCTGGATCCACGACTATCATCTGCTGCCGTTTGCCAACGAGCTGCGCCAGCGCGGCGTGAATAACCAGATTGGCTTCTTCCTGCACATTCCATTCCCGACGCCGGAAATCTTTAACGCGCTGCCGCCGCATGCTGAGCTGCTGGAGCAGCTGTGCGACTACGATCTGTTGGGCTTCCAGACCGAGAGCGATAGAGTGTCGTTCCTGGATAGCCTCTCAAGCCAGACGCGATTAACCGCCCGGGGCGATAAGACCCATACCGCATGGGGCAAAACCTTCCGTACTGAGGTCTATCCTATCGGGATTGAACCGGAAGAGATCGCTCAGCAGGCCGCAGGCCCGCTGCCACCGAAGCTGGCACAGCTCAAAGCCGAGCTGAAAAACGTGAAAAATATCTTCTCTGTTGAGCGGTTGGACTACTCTAAGGGCCTGCCGGAACGTTTCCATGCCTATGAAACTCTGCTGGAGAAGTTCCCGCAGCACCACGGTAAGATCCGCTATACGCAGATTGCACCTACTTCGCGCGGCGAAGTTCAGGCCTATCAGGATATTCGTCATCAGCTGGAGACCGAAGCGGGACGCATCAACGGTAAATATGGTCAGCTAGGGTGGACGCCGCTCTACTATCTCAACCAGCACTTTGATCGTAAGCTGCTGATGAAGGTGTTCCGTTATGCCGACGTTGGCCTGGTGACCCCGTTGCGTGACGGGATGAACCTCGTTGCGAAGGAGTATGTGGCCGCGCAGGATCCAGCTAACCCAGGCGTACTGGTGCTCTCTAAGTTTGCCGGTGCGGCTAACGAGCTCACCTCCGCCCTGATTGTCAACCCTTACGACCGTGACGATGTGGCTAATGCCATGAACCGGGCGCTAACCATGCCGCTGGCGGAGCGTATTTCTCGCCACGCCGACATGATGGATGTGATCAGAAAAAATGATATTCATCACTGGCAGGAGAGGTTTATTGCCGATTTAAAGCGTATAGCGCCTCGTAATGCAGAGACCCTTCTGCAGAATAACGTGGCGACCTTCCCCAAGCTGGCGTAAACACGCTGACGCTCCCGCTGCGGCGGGGGCGCTACTCCTCTCCTAGCGGTACCAGCAGCACGTCAACCTTACACGCTCCTACCACGCCTTTAGCCGAACAGGCCGCCCGCGAAAAATAGCGCTGATTATGGTTACCATAAATAACCAGATCGATCCCATCACGCTCACAAAGATGAACAATATTTTCACTGAGCGCGCCCGAAGCAATAATCGTTTCAGCAATAGGATAATCTGCCTGCGCCGCTAATTGATGCATAAACTGCTGCGTCTCCTCCTGCATGAGATCGCGCAAATTTTCCATCATAGGCGCAGCAAACTGATTATACATTTCAGGATCGTTGGCCAGGGTAAGCAAGCTGATGCGTGCCTGGTAGGGACGGGCAATGGAGACTGCTTTTTTCAGCAGCAGATAACTTTCTGAATTGACGGCAACCGCGACCAAAAGATGAGAATAGCTCATATCTCGCTCCTTAATGGAGAATGAACCCTTGACGTATCTTTACCTTCTTCTTAAAAAAGTTGCAACCGAAAAAGTGTGACAAAGCTGTGAACATTATCATAAATATTCATTAATTATTCCATCGCAAGGAATCGCGTCACTTATGGATATGTTAACGAAATTTAAAGACTTAATGGAAATTAAGCCTATTTTATAGGGCACTGTTGTTTCTTATTTACTAACGGTTAACAAATTCGCAATCATTTTACAAGTTTATTGATTTAGTTTAGCCCTGCTTTAATCCTTTGATTTTTATATATTTTATATAATCACCCCACTCTTATTGCGCTCATTAGTCGAGTGAGGCTGGCAAAAAGTCCGAGGTCTGATGACTGGTCATCAGTTAACACATCAAACTGCATGACTATTCGTCGAAAAGGAATAGAAAAGGCGCCTGACAGTATAAAAATTGAACAATCACTAAGTCGAAAGTATGGATTTCTTTATAATATTCACGTAAATTATGTGACGTAGATCACATTATTTTCAAATTATTCACCGGAGCCAATTGTATGTCCTACGGGTCGCGAGTACAGTTGCGTCGCTTTAAGAAAAATCTTAGTAAATTGTAAGAATTGATTGAAAGCGTAACGGAGAGAGGTGGCAGAACAATGCGATCGCCGTCACGTTAAACAACTAAGTTCAAACGATGCATTTCGCCTTATCTTTTTTAATACCGGGTTTTTTTCCCGGCGACATCACGGGGTGCGGCCTGGCCGCATAAGATACTAGTTGGTTATTCTGGATGGGAAAAATGCATACATCCGAGTTGCTGAAACATATCTATGACATCAACTTGTCATATTTACTGCTCGCACAGCGTTTGATTAGTCAAGACAAAGCTTCAGCGATGTTCCGCCTGGGCATTAACGAAGAGATGGCTTCCACCTTGGGTGAATTATCACTTCCGCAGATGGTGAAATTAGCTGAAACCAATCAGCTAATCTGTCAGTTCCGTTTTGACAGTCATCAGACCATTACCCGTCTGACCCAGGAGTCCCGTGTAGACGACCTGCAGCAGGTCCATACCGGTATTTTGCTCTCAACGCGTTTGCTCAATGAGAGCAATCAGGGTGCTGACGCAGCGTCCCGGAAGAAAAGGGCTTAATAATGACCGAAAAGAGCATTGTCCAGGAAGCGCGTGATATTCAACTCGCGATGGAACTGATTACGCTGGGCGCGCGTTTGCAAATGCTGGAAAGCGAAACGCAGCTCAGCCGTGGCCGCCTCATCAAACTCTATAAAGAACTTCGTGGTAGCCCGCCGCCGAAAGGGATGCTCCCTTTTTCAACCGACTGGTTTATGACGTGGGAACAGAATATTCACGCCTCAATGTTCTGCAACGCCTGGCAATTTTTGCTGAAAACGGGCCTTTGCAGCGGCGTTGACGCGGTTATTAAAGCCTATCGACTCTATCTGGAGCAGTGCCCGCAGCCGGAAGAGGGGCCACTATTAGCCCTGACGCGTGCATGGACATTAGTCCGTTTTGTGGAAAGCGGTATGCTTGAACTCTCCAGCTGCAACTGCTGCGGTGGGAATTTTATTACCCATGCTCATCAGCCTGTCGGGAGTTTTGCCTGCAGTTTGTGCCAGCCGCCGTCCAGGGCCGTAAAAAGACGTAAACTTTCCCTGGAAGCTGCCGATATTATTCCACAACTGCTGGATGAACAGATCAAACAGGCTGTTTAACGTAACGGCGTGGGTAACACTCCAGCAGCGGTAAGCAATTACCGCTGCTTTTTTTTGCCTCCCCGTTGGGTTAAACCCTCACTCTGTTTTTCCTTGCCTTAGTCAACAGCGGAAGGATGATGTCGTGCTGATCTTATTAGGTTACCTTGTTGTTCTCGGTACAGTCTTTGGCGGTTACATGATGACCGGCGGACACCTTGGGGCACTTTATCAACCGGCTGAGCTGATTATTATCGGCGGCGCGGGCGTGGGTGCGTTTATTGTGGGCAACAACGGCAAAGCGATCAAAGGAACGCTTAAGGCGCTTCCGCTGCTGTTTCGTCGCTCCAAATACACAAAAGCTGTCTATATGGATCTGCTGGCGTTGCTCTATCGCCTGATGGCCAAGTCGCGCCAGCAGGGGATGTTCTCCCTTGAGCGCGACATCGAGAATCCAAAAGAGAGCGAAATTTTTGCCAACTATCCGCGGATCCTTGCCGATCCGGTGATGCTGGAATTTATCGTCGACTATCTGCGTCTGATCATCAGCGGCAATATGAACACCTTCGAGATCGAAGCGCTGATGGATGAAGAGATCGAGACGCATGAAAGCGAAGCCGAAGTGCCGGCAAACAGCCTGGCAATGGTTGGCGACTCGCTGCCCGCGTTCGGTATCGTTGCAGCGGTTATGGGGGTAGTCCATGCGCTGGCCTCGGCGGATCGCCCGGCGGCCGAGCTGGGCGCTCTGATCGCCCATGCGATGGTAGGGACCTTCCTCGGTATTCTGCTGGCCTACGGCTTTATCTCCCCGCTGGCGACCGTGCTGCGCCAGAAGAGCGCGGAAACCACCAAGATGATGCAGTGCGTGAAGATCACGCTGCTCTCCAACCTGAACGGCTATGCGCCACCGATTGCCGTTGAGTTTGGCCGCAAAACCCTCTACTCCAGCGAGCGTCCGTCCTTTATGGAACTGGATGAGCACGTCCGGGCGGTACGTAACCCAAACCAGCAGACGACGACTGAGGACGCATGAAAAACCAGGCCCATCCTATTGTCGTTGTAAAACGGCGCAAGCATAAGGGACACGGAGGCGGCTCGCACGGATCCTGGAAGATCGCCTACGCCGATTTTATGACGGCAATGATGGCGTTCTTCCTCGTGATGTGGCTGATCTCTATCTCCAGTCCGAAGGAGCTGATCCAGATTGCGGAGTATTTCCGTACCCCGTTGGCGACCTCTATTGCTGGCGGCCCGCGGATCTCCAACAGCGACAGCCCAATTCCTGGCGGCGGCGATGACGTCACCCAGCAGAAGGGGGAGGTGCAGCGCCAGCCCAACGTGGAAGAGCTGCGCCAGAAAATGGAGCAGACTCGCCTGAGCAAGCTACGCGGCGATCTCGACCAGCTGATCGAGGCCGATCCAAAGCTGCGGGCGCTGCGTCCGCACCTGAAGATCGACCTGGTGCAGGAGGGGCTGCGCATCCAGATTATCGACAGCCAGAACCGGCCGATGTTTAAAACCGGTAGCGCCGAGGTTGAACCCTATATGCGCGATATTTTGCGCGCTATTGCGCCGGTGCTAAACAACATTCCGAACCGTATTAGCCTCTCCGGTCATACCGATGACTTCCCGTACGCCAACGGCGAACGCGGCTACAGCAACTGGGAGCTCTCTGCCGATCGTGCCAACGCCTCGCGGCGGGAGCTGGTCGCCGGTGGGCTGGACGACGGTAAAGTGCTGCGCGTGGTCGGCATGGCTGCCACCATGCGCGTAAGTGACAAGGGCGCGGATGACGCCGTTAACCGTCGTATCAGTCTCTTAGTGCTGAATAAACAAGCAGAACAGGCAATTCTGCACGAAAACGCCGAAAGCCAAAACGAGCCGGTAAGTGTATTACAACAGCCGGGGGCACAGCCTCAGGCGACCGTTCCCACATCGCCACAACCCGATCCGAGGTGATAGCGTGAGCATGGATATTAGCGATTTTTATCAGACATTTTTTGATGAAGCTGACGAGCTGTTAGCCGACATGGAGCAACACCTGCTGGATCTGGTGCCGGAAGCGCCGGATTCAGAGCAGCTCAACGCCATCTTTCGTGCGGCCCACTCCATAAAGGGGGGCGCTGGCACGTTTGGCTTTACCATTTTGCAGGAGACCACGCACCTGATGGAAAACCTGCTGGATGAGGCCCGGCGCGGAGAGATGCAACTCAATACCGATATTATCAACCTGTTTTTGGAAACCAAAGATATTATGCAGGAACAGCTCGACGCCTATAAAAGCTCGCAAGAGCCGGATGCCGCCAGCTTTGAATATATCTGCAATGCGCTGCGCCAGCTGGCGCTGGAAGCGAAAGGCGAAGTGCCTGCCGCTGCGGCCGGTGGGGCCAGGCTGACCGTTGTAGATAATGCCCAGGCCGTCGCTGATACCGCGCCTGCCGCCGCACCTGCGGCTGCTAATGACGGCAAGCTGCGCATTGTCCTGTCGCGCCTGAAAGAGAGCGAAGTCAACCTGCTGGAAGACGAGCTGAAAAACCTGGCAACCCTCAGCGACGTGGTAAAAGGCGCGGATACGCTGAGCGCGACGCTGGAAGGCGGCGTGAGCGAGGACGATCTGATTGCCGTGCTCTGCTTCGTCATCGAGCCGGATCAGATTAGCTTTACCAAGGCGTCAGCCGCGGTTACCGCCACCGAGGCCGCTCCTGCCGCCCCGGCTCCGGTCGCTCAGCCGGTTGCCGCTGCGCCGGTTGCACAAAGCGCGCCGCGCGAGCAGCCTGCCGCCCGTCAGGAGCGTGCAGAAAAGCCGGCCCGCGCCAGCGAGTCCACCAGCATCCGCGTGGCCGTTGAGAAAGTTGACCAGCTGATCAACCTGGTGGGCGAGCTGGTGATCACCCAGTCGATGCTGGCCCAGCGTTCCAACGAGCTGGATCCGGTCAATCATGGCGATCTTATCACCAGCATGGGCCAGCTGCAGCGTAACGCCCGCGATCTGCAAGAGTCGGTGATGTCTATCCGTATGATGCCGATGGAGTACGTCTTCAGCCGCTTCCCGCGTCTGGTGCGCGATCTGGCGAGCAAGCTCAACAAGCAGATCGAGCTGACGCTGCTGGGCAGCTCTACCGAACTGGATAAGAGCCTGATCGAGCGCATTATCGATCCGTTAACGCACCTGGTACGTAACAGCCTCGACCACGGCATTGAACTGCCGGATACCCGCGTCGCCGCTGGGAAATCCCCGGTCGGTAACCTGACGCTCTCCGCTGAGCATCAGGGCGGTAATATCTGCATCGAAGTGATCGACGACGGCGCAGGCCTCAACCGCGAGCGCATTCTGGCGAAAGCGGTATCGCAGGGGATGGCGGTGCATGAAAACATGACCGATGAAGAGGTCGGCATGCTGATCTTCGCCCCGGGCTTCTCCACCGCAGAGCAGGTGACGGACGTCTCCGGCCGCGGCGTGGGCATGGACGTGGTGAAACGTAACATCCAGGAGATGGGCGGCCACGTTGAGATCCAGTCGAAGCAGGGCGCGGGCACCACCATCCGCATTCTGCTGCCGCTGACGCTGGCGATCCTCGACGGTATGTCGGTGAAGGTGAGCGACGAGGTCTTTATTCTGCCGCTGAATGCAGTGATGGAGTCCCTGCAGCCGCGTGAAGAGGATCTGCACCCGCTGGCAGGCGGCGAGCGCGTGCTTGAAGTGCGCGGCGAATATCTGCCGCTGGTCGAGCTGTGGAAGGTCTTTGACGTCGACGGCGCGAAAACCGAGGCGACGAAAGGCATCGTGGTGATCCTACAGAGCGCAGGCCGCCGCTACGCGCTGCTGGTGGATCAGCTGATTGGTCAGCACCAGGTTGTCGTGAAGAACCTCGAAAGCAACTACCGCAAGGTGCCGGGCATCTCCGCTGCAACTATCCTCGGCGATGGCAGCGTGGCGCTGATCGTCGATGTTTCGGCGTTACAGGGATTAAACCGTGAGCAACGTGTGGCGCACACAGCCGCCTGATTTAGTTAAAAAGGTAAAAATATGACCGGTATGAGTAATGTAACGAAACTGGCTGGTGAGCCATCGGGTCAGGAATTTCTGGTATTCACTTTAGGCGATGAAGAGTACGGCATCGATATCCTGAAAGTGCAGGAGATCCGCGGTTACGATCAGGTAACCCGTATTGCTAACACCCCGGACTTTATTAAAGGGGTAACGAACCTGCGCGGTGTGATTGTACCCATTGTCGATCTGCGGGTGAAATTCAGCCAGCAGGACGTGGAGTATAACGATAACACCGTGGTGATCGTGCTCAATCTGGGGCAGCGCGTGGTCGGGATTGTGGTCGACGGCGTCTCTGACGTGCTGTCGCTGGCGTCCGATCAGATCCGTCCTGCGCCGGAGTTTGCCGTTACCCTGTCAACGGAATATCTCACCGGCCTCGGCGCGCTGGGTGACCGCATGCTGATCCTGGTCAACATCGAGAAGCTGCTGAACAGCGAAGAGATGGCCCTGCTGGATAGCGCCGCGGCCCACGTTGCCTGATACCCTTCAACGCTCCCCTCCGCGGGAGCGTTTTTTTACCCCCTTGCACTCCACTCCGCCATTACCCATTAATAACATTTAAGTTTGGCTAAAACCGCCAATGAAACATCAGACAATATATTGTGAAGTAGATCACGTGATAATGAATATATCATTCACGTTTCACTTTGTTACGAGCTGTTAATAATGTTAATTCATTGAAAGATAATGCAATTTTATGTCAATACGCCGATAGTTTGAGTGGGCCTTTACAGGGTGGTTGTTTGCAACCTCGTAAGCTAAATTTCTGTTAATCCTGCTTTTTCACAGAGGCGACAACATGAACAGAAAAACCCTCCTTGTTTTGGCAAGCGGTGCGCTGGCACTGGCCGGACACTCTGCCCATGCGGTAACCAGCAGTGGGACCATCAACGCAACGCTGACCCTGACCAACGGCTGCCTGATCAACGGCTCGCCGAATCAGAGCGGCATTAACTTCGGCTCGCTGGACTTTGGTACCCATCCCGCCACCTTCTCCGAGCTCACCACGCAGCTCACGGGTGCCAACGGCGGCAACAGCTTCGCGATCCAGTGCACCACCGACACCTATACCGTGCAGATCACCGGCACCACCAATACCGTTGCCCCCGCTACGGTGGTAGGTACCCCAGGCACGCCGGCGCGCTATTTAATTAACACTGCTAATGCAACTCAGGGCGTAGCCTACAGCCTCTACAGCGACAGCGGTTTTAGTAACGTCATCGCCAACAACGCTCCGCTGCCGGTTGCTTCCACTGCCGGAGGGGTGAATAACTACACCCTCTTTGGCCGTATTCAGGGTGGGGGTAACAGCGTGACCGTGGTCCCTGGGACCTACTCCGATACGATAAACGTGAGCGTGATCTACTGACGTCAGCGCAATGAAGCCTGAGGGAGTCGACACGCGCCTGGCGCCTGGCCGAAGCATGCTGCGCATCGTCTTCGGTTTGGGATTGCTGGGGTGGGCAGGGAGCGCCACCGCGCTGACGGTTAACACCCAGTCATTTCAGGTTGGGGCAACCATTGCAGCAGGATGCTCGGTGGTCAGCGGCAGCGGAGGCCTGCTTGGCGCCCTGGACTTCGGCAGCCGCAGCGGCGTGGCAAGCGGTCAGGTCACTACCAGCTTTGTGCCCAACAGCGCGCTCTCTTTGGCCTGTACGCCCGGCGTGGCGTTAAGCATGAGCATCAACGGCGGTCTTCACTACGGCACCGTGCGAAACATGCAGCGCAGCGGAGGAACAGAGCGGGTGCCATATCGGCTCTATCGCAGCAGCACGCTGGCGGCCAATACGGAAATTGGTGTTAACCAGTCGTTTTCGGTCACCTATAGCGATAGTAACAATATCGCGCTGACGCTGTTTGGCGCGGCGCAGCTCACGGGGTTTAGCCCCGCAGGAAATTATACCGATCAACTGACCGTAACGTTGTCCTGGTAAGGTCATACAGGGAGAAGGATCATGAAAACCATTATGGGTCGGAGCCTAATAGCAGGTGCCCTGCTGGCGCTAACGGGTATGACGCAGCAGGCACAGGCGGCAGCCACCATTTTACTCTGGCCGATCGATCCCTGGCTGGCCGCCGATGCAAAAGCAACGGAGCTGTGGATCCAGAATCAGGGGAATACGCCAACGACGATGCAGGTGCGCATCATGCGCTGGACCCAGGAGGGCGGCCATGAACGCTATCAGGCCCAGCAGGACGTGGTCGCCAGCCCGCCCATTGTGCGGATCGATAAGGGCGGCAAGCAGCTTATTCGTCTGATTAAGCAGACCCAGGTTCCCGCCGGTATTGAGCAAGGCTACCGGATCATCGTGGATGAGATCCCCCAGCCCGCTAGCGGAGATTCTCCGCAGATCGGCCTGAAGATCCAGATGCGCTACTCCATTCCTCTCTTTGTTTACGGTCAGGGCGTAGAGACCACCACCGAGGGGGCAAACCATGCGTTGGTGAATACGCGTGACCTGAGCTGGCGGGTGATCCGCGAAGGAGGGAAACCGGCGCTGGAGGTACGCAACCGCAGCGATGTGCACGTGCGCCTGAGCCAGGTTAGCGTGCAGCAGGGCAGCCAGCGGCGCGAGCTGGCAGACGGCCTGCTGGGATACGTGCTGCCAGGCGGCGCGCGTAGCTGGCCGCTTCCATCAGGTCTTAGCAATCCGACGACCATGACGGCGACGATTAATGCCAGGGATACTCAATGGCAGTCGTCTCCCGCAAACTGATCCTGCCGCTGATGGTGCTGCTGGGGGGAGTAACGGATGCGCTGGCAGAGGAGGGGGATGATGCCCTGCCGCCGCCGCCGGATGCGCAGGCCATCAACGCCCAGGCGGTTTTTCACCTCTCGCTGGTAGTTAACTACTACGATACCGAGCTGGTGGTGCCCGTCACGCGGCGTCAGGGGAACTATATTGTCGCCAGCCGCGATCTGCAGCGGGCGGGGATCCCCGCTGAGCATCTCCCGCCTGGAGACGTCGACCTCTCGACGCTGGCCGACGTGCGCACCGAATATGACAGCAATCGTCAGCGGCTGCTGCTGTTCGTTCCCCGGGAGTGGGTTGGCGATCGGGCCACCTCTTTTAGCGGCGAAACAGCGCGCGTCAAACCGCTCTATGGCCGGGGGGCGCTGTTAAACTACGATGTCTATACCAGCAGCACCGAGCATGCAGGTAGCCAGGCTTCCCTTTGGCATGAGTTTCGCTATTTCGACAGCAACGCGGTGTTCTCCTCCACCGGCACGCTGCGGGAGTACCTCTCCGGCACCGCCGGGCAAAACCAGGGTTATACCCGCTACGACACCACGCTGCTGTTCACCAATGAGGATGATGCCACCGAGTGGCAGCTGGGGGACGTCATCTCCGACTCGCTGAACTGGAGCAGCAGCGTGCGGATGGGCGGGATCCGCTACGGGCGCGACTTCTCGCTGCGCCCGGATCTGGTCACCTGGCCGCTACCGGCGTTTACCGGCGAAGCGGCGGTGCCGACGGCGGTCGACGTCTTTATTAACGGCTACCGGGCCGGATCCACCCAGCTGCAGCCCGGCCCCTTTACCCTGACCAATCTGCCCTACATCAACGGGGCGGGGGATGCGGTGCTGGTCACCACCGACGCGCTGGGACGCCAGGTCAGCACCACGCTGCCGTTCTATGTCTCCAGCGACGTGCTGAAGAGCGGCATCACCGATGGCGCAGTCACTCTCGGCAGCCTGCGCCGTAACTACGGCATTGATGATTTTAACTACGGTCCGGCGGCGGGCAGCGGCTCGCTGCGCTACGGCGTGACCGACTACTTTACCTTTGAGAGCCACGGCGAAGCCGCAGAGGAGTTAACCCTCGGTGGCGCGGGCGGGGTGGTGAAGCTGGGCCAGTACGGGGTGGTTAACTCATCGTGGACGGAGAGCCGGATGCGGGGTAACAGCGGCAGCCAGTTCAACTGGGGCTACCAGTACAGCACCAGCACCTTCAGCATCGCCACCCAGCACACTCGCCGCGAGCGCGGGTTCGGCAACCTGGCCCTCTACGATCAGACCATCGTTTACGATGACGACCGCCAGCCGCTGGCGACCCTGAGCCGTAATAGCGATCAATATTCGCTGACCTTTAATATGGGCGACTATGGCAACGTCGGCGCGGCCTGGATTGGCGTGCGCAGTTTTGATAACCAGAAGACCGAGCTGCTGAATCTCTCCTGGAGCCGGAACCTGTGGGGCAGCAGCAGCCTCTACCTGGCGGCCAGCCACGATAAGCAGCGGGACGACTGGACCTTTGCGATGTCGCTGCAGATCCCTATCGGCGAGCGGGACAGTGCGGCCATCAGCGTGGAGAAAACCCCGGATGCGGGCACCAGCCAGCGTATCAACTATAACCATGCCATGCCTACCGATGGCGGCTTCGGCTGGAATATGGCCTTCGCCCGCCAGCCGCAGTCGGACAACTATCAGCAGGCGACGCTCAACTGGCGCAATAACAGCGTGGAACTCCAGGGGGGCGGCTATGGTGAACGCGGGATGATGACCTGGTGGGGCGAAGCGCTGGGTTCGCTGGTGCTGATGGACGGCCAGCTCTTTGCGGCTAACAAGATCAACGACGCCTTTGTGGTGGTCAGCACCGGGGGCAATGCCAACGTGCCGGTAAGCTATGAGAACCAGCCGGTGGGCAAGACCAATGATAAAGGCTATCTGCTGGTGAGCGGCGTCTCGGCATACTATCCCGCCAGCTACAGCATCAATACCCTTAACCTGCCGGCGGACACGCGCCTGAAAGAGACCGAGCGGCGCGTAGCCCTGCGTCGCCAGAGCGGTTACCTGGTGGAGTTCCCGATGGAGCAGGAGCGGGTCGCCAGCGTGATCCTGCACGATGCCGAGGGGCACGCCCTGCCGGTGGGCAGCCAGGTCTATCGGGAGGGGCGATCTCCCACGCCGGTGGGCTATGACGGCATCGCCTTTCTGGAAAATCTCAGCGACGTGAACGCCCTGCGGGTGACCACGCCAGATAACCGCACCTGCTTTGCCCGTCTGGCGATTGGCGCAAACCCTGAACATAAATTACAGACCTACGGGCCGCTTACCTGTGAGGAGAGACGCTGATGCGCCGCGCTATTCTGCTTTTTCTGCTGCTGATGGGATGCAGCCCGCTGGCGTGGGCAGCCTGTACGGTGACGCCCACCAACGCCGTCTTTGGTACCGTCACCTCGTTTGCGCTTAATAGCACCGAGCAGGAGATCAGCGGCAGCCTGACGGTGCAGTGTGACGCCGTGCTGCTTAACCTGTTAACGGGTAACGCGATAACTATGCAGCTGAGCAGTGCGAGCGCCGCGGTCAGCAACCGGGCGATCCTACGTCGGGTGGATAACCCGGCCAGCGCCGATACCATCCCGGTGCGGCTGTGCGGGGCTGCAGGGTGCAATAACAACAGTGAGGCGCTCATCGGCGGCAGCTATACCTGGAGCGGAAACGCGCTGCTCGATCTGCTGAGTACCCGACGCATTGTCCTGCCGATCTATTTCCGCACCCTCTCCGGGCAGACCGTGGCGGCGGGCCAGTACCAGGCCACCTTTAACCTCAACGTTACCTATAACATCTGCTCGCTGGGTCTGCTTGGCGGCTGCGGCTCGTGGCAGACCGGCACCGTACCCGTTGCCGTCACGGCGACCATCAGCATAACCAATGACTGCATCACTATCACTGCGCCAAACGTCAACTTCGGCAGCGCGCCGCTGGTTAAAAACTTCCCGGCGGTGGCGCAGGGCGTCGCGGTGACCTGCACCAAAGGCAGCGTCTATAGCGTGGGGATCAACAACGGCAGCAACGCCAACGGCAGCGTGCGTAATATGGCTTCCGGCAATAATCGCCTGAGCTATGAGATCTACAAAGGCAGCACCAGCGAGCGCTGGGGCAGCAGCGGCACCGAACGCTGGGCCAGTAGCGCCTCCTCACTGCTCAGCGCCAACGGCCTGGTGCGTACCTATAACTATACGGCCCGGGTATTAACCAACCAGGCGACGCCTCCGGCCGGAACCTACAGCGATACGGTGGTGGTGGATATCGCCTTTTAATCAGCCAGGCGCGTAGCGGATTATTTCCCTTTCGCAAATGTAAAGTTCCCACCACACATGCCGATAACACCGTTAATAAGTCATCAATAAGGTGTTGCATGTTGAATCGTATCCGCGTTGTCACAATGCTGATGATGGTGCTGGTCATTTTTGCACTTCTCCAGCTGGTATCCGGTGGGCTGCTGTTTTCGTCGCTGAAACAGAATCAGCAGAGCTTTGCTGACGCTAATGATCTTCGCCAGCAGCAGACCGAGCTGACTAAAACCTGGGAGCTGATGCTGCAGACGCGCATCAACCTCAGCCGTTCCTCTGCGCGGATGATGATGGATCCGTCGAATCAGCAGAGCAGTGCCAAAAACGATCTGCTAAAGAGCGCGCACACCTCGCTCGCCGATGCGGCAAAACACTACGAGGCCTACAAAGCGCTGCCGACCGTGCCGGCGATGGCGCAGGTTAGCCAGCAGCTTGATGACAAGTACCGCACCTACAGTGCCGCGCTCACCGAGCTGATCCAGTTCCTGGAGAGCGGCAATATGGACGCCTTTTTCGCCCAGCCTACCCAGGGAATGCAGAACGCAATGGGCGATGCGCTGGGGCAGTATGCCCAGCTCAGCAGCGAGCTATACCTCAACGCCTTTACCCAGAGCACTCACGACTACCGTTTCGCCCAGTGGCAGATGGCGATCCTCGCCCTGGCACTGGTCATTGTGCTGGCCGCGGTATGGTACGGCATTCGCCATATCCTGCTTAATCCACTGGCCAACGTGATCCGCCACATCCGCGACATCGCCAGCGGGGATCTCACCCAGACGCTGGTCATAGACGGGAAAAACGAAATTACCGAGCTGGCGGACAGCGTGGAGCATATGCAGCGCTCGCTAATCGACACCGTCACCAACGTGCGCCGGGGATCGGATGCGATCCACAGCGGCACCAGCGAAATTGCCGCCGGTAATAACGATCTCTCCTCCCGCACCGAGCAGCAGGCCTCCGCGCTGGAGCAGACCGCGGCCAGCATGGAGCAGCTCACCGCCACCGTGAAGCAGAACGCCGACAATGCCCGTCAGGCCTCGCAGCTGGCGCTTAGCGCCTCCGAGACCGCCGGACGCGGGGGCAAGGTAGTGGACGGCGTGGTGAAAACCATGCACGACATCGCCGCCAGCTCGAAGAAAATCGCCGATATCACTAGCGTAATCGACGGCATCGCTTTCCAGACCAATATCCTGGCGCTCAACGCCGCCGTAGAGGCTGCCCGTGCGGGCGAACAGGGGCGTGGCTTTGCCGTGGTTGCCGGTGAGGTGCGTAACCTTGCCAGCCGCAGCGCTAACGCTGCCAAAGAGATCAAAGCGTTAATTGAAGATTCCGTCTCGCGCGTGGATACCGGCTCGGTGCTGGTAGAGAGCGCCGGGGAGACCATGAACGATATCGTCAATGCGGTAACCCGGGTGACCGACATTATGGGCGAGATTGCCTCTGCTTCTGATGAGCAGAGCAAGGGCATCGACCAGGTGGCGCTGGCGGTATCGGAGATGGACAGAGTGACACAGCAGAACGCGTCGCTGGTAGAAGAGTCTGCGGCCGCAGCCGCAGCATTAGAAGAACAGGCCAGTCGACTCACGCAGGCGGTCTCTGCTTTCCGCCTTGCCGCCGTCCCTGAAAACCCGGCGCAGCGCCGCTCGCCAGGCGGGGAGTCCGTCTCCGCCCCGGCTAGCAGCCGTCAGCTCAGTACCGGACAGGATGATAACTGGGAAACTTTTTGATCGTGTTGATATTGCGGCGTTAGCCGCCTGATGGGAGCGTAGATGTTTAATCGTATTCGTATCTCGACCACACTGTTTATCTTACTGATTGTTTGCGGTCTGTTGCTGGTGGGAAGCAACGGCCTCTCTTTCTGGGCCTTCCGCGATGGTTTTCAGCATCTGGAGCAGGTTGAAAAGAGCAACCACCAGCGCAATACGCTAGCCCAGATGCGCGCCGTTTTATTGCAGACCAGCACCTCGCTGAATAAGGCCGGCACGCTGACCGCCTTAAGCTATCCGCCGGATGAGATCAAAGGGCTGATGAGTTCCGCGCGCAGCAACCTGCAGCTCGCCACCGTCCAGCTCAAAGAGTTTGAGTCGATCGAAGCGATCTCACCGGAGGGGGAGAAGCTCAAGACGCAGGCCAAGACTACCTACAGCACCTGGATGAGCGATTTAGAGCATCAGGCAACCTGGCTGGAAAACAACCAGCTCTCTGATTTTATGACCGCGCCGGTGCAGCAGTCCCAGGATGCGTTTGAGGCGACCTTTACCGCCTGGCAGCACTATATCGATCGCTTTGTTGAGACCGCGACGGCAGGTAGCCGCACCAACTACCACATGTCGGCGGCAACCTTTATTACCGTGTTGATTCTGGCTGCGGCGATGATCTCAGCCGGGCTGTTCTGGTCGCGCAGAATGATCGTGCAGCCGCTGGCGATCATCAGCAGCCACTTTGACAGCATCGCCGGGGGCGATCTGGCGCGGCCGATCTCGGTCTATGGCCGCAACGAAATCTCGGCCATTTTCGCCAGCCTGAAAAAGATGCAGACCGCGCTGCGCGCCACGGTAGCCAACGTGCGCGAAGGCAGCGTGTCGATGCACACCGGCATCTCAGAAATTGCCGCGGGTAATAACGATCTCTCGGCGCGCACCGAGCAGCAGGCGGCGTCGCTGGCCGAAACCGCCGCCAGCATGGAGCAGCTCACCGCGACGGTGGCCCAAAACGCGGACAACGCGCGTCAGGCGTCGGTGCTCTCTCACGGCGCAGCAGAAACCGCAAGAAAGGGTGGGGAGCAGACCTCGCGGGTCTCCGACACCATGCATGATATCGCCACCAGCTCGCAGAAAATTGGCGACATTATTAGCGTGATCGACGGCATTGCCTTCCAGACTAATATCCTCGCGCTGAACGCCGCCGTTGAGGCCGCGCGGGCGGGCGAGCAGGGGCGTGGCTTTGCCGTCGTCGCCGGCGAAGTGCGCAACCTTGCAAGCCGTAGCGCCCAGGCGGCGAAAGAGATCAAAGGCTTAATCGAAGACTCCGTTGCTCGCGTGCAGCAGGGTTCCGCCCTGGTGGATACGGCGGCACAGACCATGACGGACATTGTCCGCTCCGTCACCCAGGTCAATGACATTATGGGCGAAATTGCTTCCGCCTCCGATGAGCAGCGCCGGGGTATTGAGCAGGTCGCGCTGGCGGTCAGCCAGATGGATCAGGTTACGCAGCAGAACGCCTCTCTGGTAGAGGAGGCTGCCGCGGCAACCGAACAGTTAGCGCACCAGGCAGACCGTCTTACGTCCCAGGTTGCGGTATTTAAGTTAGATGAGCAAATCGGTCAACCCGACGTGGCACCGCCCAGGGCTGTGCCGGCACTATCCTGAAAGTAATTGAGAAGGCGCTATGACATCACCACTGCCCAACGGGCAAACGTCATTAACTATGCAGTTCCCTCAGCGCCTTGCGCTGTCCGATGCGCATTTTCGTCGGATATGTCAATTGATTTACCAGCGTGCGGGGATCGTGCTGGCTGACCATAAGCGAGACATGGTCTACAACAGGCTGGTTCGCCGTCTGCGCACGCTGGGGCTGGATGATTTTGGCCGCTACCTGAGCATGCTAGAAGCGAACCAGAGCAGCGCCGAGTGGCAGGCATTTATCAACTCGCTGACCACTAACCTGACCGCCTTCTTCCGCGAAGCCCATCACTTCCCGGTGCTGGCCGATCACGCCCGCAAGCACAGCGGTGAGTACCGCGTCTGGAGCGCCGCTGCGTCCACCGGCGAAGAGCCCTACTCGCTCGCCATTACCCTGGCGGATGCGCTGGGGATGGTGCAGGGGCGCTGGAAAGTGATCGCCAGCGATATCGACACTGAGGTGCTGGAGAAAGCCCGCAGCGGCATCTACCGCCTGGACGAGCTGAAAACGCTCTCCCCCCAGCAGCTGCAGCGCTACTTTATGCGAGGTACGGGCCCGCATGCGGGCCTGGTGCGGGTGCGCCAGGAGCTGGCGAACTTCGTCGACTTCCAGTCGCTCAACCTGCTGGACAAGCAGTACAACGTGCCGGGCCCGTTCGACGCTATTTTTTGCCGTAACGTGATGATCTATTTTGATAAAACGACGCAGCAGGACATTTTGCGTCGCTTTGCCCCAATGCTTAAGCCCGATGGACTGCTGTTTGCCGGGCATTCGGAGAATTTCAGCAACCTTGTGCGCGAGTTTACCCTGCGTGGGCAGACGGTTTATGCGCTGAGTAAGGATAAAGCATGAGTAAAATCAGGGTACTGTCTGTTGATGATTCGGCGCTGATGCGTCAGATCATGACGGAGATTATCAACAGCCACAGTGATATGGAGATGGTGGCTACCGCGCCGGATCCGCTGGTCGCGCGGGATTTGATCAAGAAATACAATCCGGATGTCCTGACGCTGGACGTTGAAATGCCGCGCATGGATGGCCTCGACTTTCTTGAGAAGCTGATGCGTCTGCGGCCCATGCCGGTGGTAATGGTCTCCTCCCTGACGGGGAAAGGCTCTGAGGTCACCCTGCGCGCGCTGGAGCTGGGGGCGATTGACTTTGTCACCAAGCCGCAGCTGGGGATCCGCGAGGGGATGCTCGCCTATAGCGAAATGATTGCTGAGAAGGTACGAACTGCATCGCGGGCCAGGCTGACGGCGCACACGCCGGTCTCCGCCCCGGCAACCCTGAAGGCGGGACCGCTGCTGAGCTCGGAAAAACTGCTGGCAATCGGCGCTTCAACCGGCGGAACAGAGGCAATTCGCCATGTACTCCAGCCATTGCCGCTCTCCAGTCCCGGTATTCTTATTACCCAGCATATGCCGCCGGGCTTTACCCGCTCCTTCGCTGAGCGGTTAAACAAGCTGTGCCAGATCAGCGTTAAAGAGGCGGAAGATGGCGAGCGTGTGCTGCCGGGCCATGCCTATATCGCCCCTGGCGATAAGCACATGGAGCTGGCGCGCAGCGGGGCAAACTATCAGATCAAGATTCACGACGGACCGCCGGTTAACCGGCATCGTCCGGCGGTAGACGTGCTGTTTCATTCGGTCGCGAAACACGCGGGGCGCAACGCCGTGGGGGTGATCCTTACCGGCATGGGCAACGATGGCGCGGCCGGCATGTTAGCAATGCACCAGGCGGGCGCCTGGACCATTGCGCAAAATGAAGCAAGTTGTGTGGTGTTCGGCATGCCGCGCGAAGCTATCAATATGGGTGGCGTAAGCGAAGTGGTCGATCTTAGCCAGGTAAGCCAGCAGATGCTGGCAAAAATCAGTGCCGGACAGGCAATACGTATTTAACGAGGAGTGTAGTTTTATGGCGGACAAAGAGCTCAAGTTTCTGGTTGTGGATGACTTTTCCACCATGCGTCGCATCGTGCGCAACCTGCTGAAAGAGCTGGGTTTCAATAACGTAGAAGAGGCAGAGGACGGCGTTGACGCGCTGAACAAGCTTCAGGCGGGCGGCTTTGGCTTCGTTATCTCCGACTGGAACATGCCGAACATGGACGGTCTGGAGCTGCTGAAGACCATTCGCGGCAATAGCGCAATGGCTTCTCTGCCGGTGCTGATGGTGACCGCAGAAGCGAAGAAAGAGAACATCATTGCGGCCGCGCAGGCGGGAGCCAGTGGCTACGTGGTGAAGCCGTTCACGGCAGCAACCCTGGAAGAGAAACTCGGTAAGATCTTCGAGAAACTCGGCATGTGAGGACCGGATGATGATGATGCAACCGCAAATTAAACCTTCGGATGAGCATACGCCCGGAGACATAATCGCCCGTATCGGCAGCCTGACGCGTATGCTGCGCGACAGCCTGCGCGAGCTGGGCCTTGACCAGGCGATTGCCGAAGCGGCGGAAGCGATCCCCGATGCCCGCGATCGTCTGGACTACGTGGTGCAGATGACTGCCCAGGCCGCCGAACGTGCGCTAAACAGCGTTGAAGCCTCGCAGCCGCACCAGGATGCGATGGAGAGCGGCGCGAAATCGCTGACCAAGCGCTGGGACGCATGGTTTGAAAACCCGATTGAGCTGACTGATGCCAAAGAGCTGGTGAAAGACACCCGCCAGTATCTTGGCGACGTGCCGGGCCACACCAGCTTCACCAATGCCCAGCTGCTGGACATCATGATGGCGCAGGATTTCCAGGACCTGACCGGTCAGGTGATCAAGCGCATGATGGATGTGATCCAGGAGATTGAACGTCAGCTGCTGATGGTGCTGCTGGATAACATGCCGGAGCCGTCAGCGCGGCCAAAGCGCGAGAACGAAAGCCTGCTCAACGGACCGCAGCTCGACACCACCAAAGCGGGCGTCGTGGCGAGCCAGGACCAGGTCGACGACCTGCTGGACAGCCTCGGCTTCTGATCAAAAGCCCGCCTCTGCTGGTAAAGGGGGGGCGGGCTATAGTGTAGTAACTAATGTGTCTTAGCGCATACGCAGGCGCGTCACATCAACGCGAGCACCCACGTCTGTTTCTTGTAAACATCTCAGCAGACAACCGTAGTCAGTAACGTTAAAACTGCTGATGTCGTAATGCGCCAGCTCATAATGTTGCAATGCAGAGTAGCTATAGCGCAATAGGGCTTTCTGTAAGAACTTACTCAGGTCTGGCCCCAGCGTTTTCACCCGCTTGTTATAGATAGTACGTAAAATTTTCACGACCGACCCGGTTTCGTTTGGCGTGGCATCCAGTACCAGCTCAAGGTAGCCGTTATTCAAATCGTGCAGATAGTTTTCCGGCGTGAGAATTTCGCCGCGATGCACATCGTAAAGCACCGCGTCCCACGACATAAGCGTGGTGTGAAGCAGGCTCTCCACATCATCTAATGGGATAATGTTCTCTTTAAAAGCCCAGGTATCGCTGAGACACCAGATGTCAAAATCCAATGAGCGATAGCGAAAACGTATGCCGCCAAGTTTATTGGTTGCAAAATGTTCCATATGAAAGTGGGAGAGCAGGTGTAGCAAATCCTCACGTTCGCCAGCGAACACGATATCGATATCAGACGTAAATCCATCACGTCCAAAAAGGCCAATGTCCCGGAGCATGCCACCAAAAATCCATGCTCGATGTTGAGCGGCAACCGCGTCAATCAACGCCCGGGCCGCCCGCTGTTCCTCTCCGGAAGCAAAGAAATTATCAACGCGCTGCTTGAGGGCATAACGCGTTTTGGCTACGTTCATACTCATAAAGGGATTTTAGCTCATCATGAAGCCGTATCAAATAGTTATCGGTCATGCCAGAGATAGCATCGGAAAGCAGCTGCGCTTCTTTGTAGAGCACCGGCAGCACGTTTTTTTCATCTTCAAAAATACGACGATAGTTTTCTGAAATACGACCATAGGCGTAGCGGCCAAAGGGTGTTTCAGAGAGATATTCGTTACGCGGCGCGATTACGCAACGTTCTTCTTCTTTTCGCTCGCGTTTTGTTTTGTGTCCATGAATGCCAACCCACAACATGTCCATCAGGCTCTGAATATAGTTAGAACCTTCCAGTTCAAGTTTGAGCACGGAGGGGTGACGATAGCCACGCGTTCTATCAAAATCTTTGAGTGCCTCACACAGTGCTTTGGCACGGCTCTCGTTGATAAGATCCGTCATTGAACACGCATGGCTCATTAGTTCGTCGATACGCTGGGTAAAAGACTCTACTACGCTATTCACAAGGGCAATCGTTGATTTGACGCGAAACATCTGCATGTTCATATCGTTAATTTCAGCCGGGGTTAGCTCGCGCTGCTGCTCTTTATATTCGCTATTCTTTTTCTCGGTTTGCTCAACCACCTCGTTAATCAGAGCGTCTTCACCACCGCTCCAGCATTTGAGATGATCGATAAGATCATGATAGGAGGCGAGACCTTTTTTGACTGTATCCTCTGCGTCCAGAACAGAGTACGCGATATCATCACAGGCTTCCATCAGCCAGGTAAAGGGATGGCGCACACCTTCGGCTAGCCCGGTTTCGTTCCAGACATCCTCGACAACGCGCGCTTCAGAATAAAAATATCCGTGCTTTTTCCATTTTCCCGGCAAGGTTGTATACGAGGACCGCGGATATTTGATTAATGCGGCAAGCGTGGCATAGGTCAAATTCAAACCATACGTATCGTTAAGAATCTGAAGCTTGGTCACTAACCTGAACGTCTGAGAATTACCGTCAAATTTAAAAAAGTCTTCAAAAATAGCAGGGTTACTGATTTCTGTAATCTTTTCTACGTCATCCTTCAAATGGCGTTTGTACCAGGCTCGCATAGCCGCTTCGCCTTGATGACCGAAGGGTGGGTTACCGAGATCGTGCGCTAACCCAATAGCAGCCAGCAGAGCAGGGACGTCACGCTCAACGCAGAGGCCCGTGGGTAAACTGCCAAAAACCGATTCTTTCAGACCAAAAGCCAGTCGCATTCCAATGCCGCGGGCAAAGTTGGCGACTTCATGTGAATGCGTCAAGCGCGTACGCACACTATCGTTACGATCGAGAGGGTAAACCTGCGTTTTATCGGCCAGACGACGAGTCGGCGCAGCGAATAAGAGGCGATCAAAATCACGCTCGATCTCCTGTCGCCATTCAGAGGAAGAAGTGTCCTGCGATGGCTGTGCGGTGTCTTTTTGTTTCGGTTTATCTTTTCTACGTTTGCTATTCAATAACAGTGACCACTGCATAAAAAAACCCTCTTAATAGTAAGGGGTTTAGGCTAGCAAATGCGTTTAAGCGATGCTACCTCGCCGCTCTGCTTTTCGTCTGATTTCGATCAGTC
Source organism: Escherichia sp. ESNIH1 (assembly GCA_002918705.1). Taxonomy (GTDB): domain Bacteria; phylum Pseudomonadota; class Gammaproteobacteria; order Enterobacterales; family Enterobacteriaceae; genus Pseudescherichia. Next base: position 594,472 of record PQKR01000002.1, read on the forward strand.
TCGCAAAGAGCGGGGGCTCGCTTACATACTAAATTGCACGTAACGACGAAAAGCCGCCTTTTAGCCTCGTTTATTCGCCCATTGTTCAGGCTTGTCTCAGGCATCATGATACAAAATTGTATCAGCGGAATTTTGCTCGTGGCTGAAGAAGACAACGAGGACAAAACAGAGGCCCCCACACCCCACCGACTAGAGAAGGCGCGTGAGGAGGGGCAGGTTCCCCGCTCCAAAGAGCTGACATCGCTACTGATCTTAGTGGTCGGCATCTGTGTAATCTGGATTGGAGGGGAGTCGCTCGCCCGCAGGCTGGCGGGACTGCTCACGTCCGGCCTCCGCTTTGACCACGGTATCGTCAACGATCCCCATCTGATCCTCGGCCAAACCGTCCTGCTGATCAAAGAGGCGATGATCGCCTTGTTACCGCTCATTACCGGCGTGGTACTGGTGGCGCTTATCGCCCCGATACTGCTAGGCGGCCTGGTGCTTAGCGGCAAATCGCTGCAGTTCCAGTTCTCTAAGCTCAATCCGCTCAGCGGCCTGAAGCGTCTCTTCTCCGCCCAGGTTGGCGCGGAGCTGGTTAAAGCGGTCCTGAAGGCCGTGCTGATGGGCGGCGTGGCGGGCCTCTACCTGACCCATAAGTGGCCGGAGATGATGCGCCTGATGAGCGAGTCCCCGCTGACCGCCATGAGCAACGCCCTCAACCTGGTGGGACTCTGCGTGCTGCTGGTGGTGCTGGGCATCATTCCGATGGTGGGCTTTGACGTGATTTGGCAGATCTACAGCCATATCAAAAAGCTGCGCATGTCCCGCCAGGATATCCGCGATGAACACAAGCAGAGCGAAGGCGACCCGCACGTGAAAGGGCGTATTCGCCAGATGCAGCGCGCCGCCGCTCGCCGTCGCATGATGGCGGACGTGCCGAAGGCCAACGTGGTAGTGACCAACCCGACGCACTACGCCGTGGCGTTGCTGTACGACGAGAACAAGATGAGTGCGCCGAAGGTGCTGGCCAAAGGGGCCGGGCTGGTGGCGTTGCGCATTCGTGAAATTGCCGCTGAAAACCGAATTCCCATGCTGGAAGCGCCGCCGCTGGCGCGTGCACTCTACCGCCATGCCGACGTTGGTCAGCAGATCCCGGGCCAGCTCTATGCGGCGGTAGCCGAAGTGCTGGCGTGGGTATGGCAGCTCAAACGCTGGAAGCTCGCTGGTGGGCAAGCGCCGGTGAAACCCGCCAATCTTCCGGTGCCTGAAGCACTGGATTTTATGAACGACGAGAAGGACACTGATGAATAATCTGGTGACGATGTTGCGCCTGCCTGGCAACATGAAATCAGGTCAATGGCAGATTCTTGCTGGACCGATACTGATTCTGCTTATCCTGTCGATGATGGTGCTGCCGCTCCCGGCGTTCATCCTTGACCTGCTGTTTACCTTTAACATCGCACTCTCCATCATGGTGCTGCTGGTAGCGATGTTTACCCAGCGCACGCTGGAGTTCGCCGCGTTCCCAACCATTCTGCTGTTTACTACCCTGCTGCGGCTGGCGCTGAACGTCGCCTCTACCCGTATCATCCTGATGGAGGGGCATACCGGCGGCGCGGCGGCGGGGAAGGTGGTTGAAGCTTTCGGCCACTTCCTCGTAGGCGGTAACTTTGCCATCGGTATCGTGGTGTTTGTTATCCTCGTGATCATCAACTTTATGGTTATCACCAAGGGTGCTGGGCGTATCGCTGAAGTCGGCGCGCGCTTTGTCCTCGACGGGATGCCAGGCAAGCAGATGGCGATCGATGCTGACCTCAACGCGGGCCTGATTGGTGAAGACGAAGCCAAAAAACGCCGCTCGGAAGTGACCCAGGAGGCCGACTTCTACGGCTCAATGGATGGTGCGAGTAAGTTTGTGCGCGGCGATGCCATCGCGGGCATTCTGATCATGGTGATTAACGTCATCGGCGGCCTGCTGGTGGGCGTTCTGCAGCACGGCATGGACATGGGCCACGCGGCGGAGAGCTATACCCTGCTGACCATCGGTGACGGGCTGGTCGCGCAGATCCCGGCGCTGGTGATCTCCACCGCAGCGGGCGTGATCGTGACCCGCGTCGCGACCGATCAGGACGTGGGCCAGCAGATGGTGGGCCAGCTCTTTAGCAACCCGCGCGTCATGCTGCTGAGCGCCGCCGTACTCGGTCTGCTGGGCCTGGTGCCCGGCATGCCAAACTTTGTTTTCCTGCTCTTCACTGCCGCGCTGCTGGGCCTTGCCTGGTGGCTGCGCGGGCGTGAACAGAAAGCCCCGGTTGAGGCTGCGCCAATCAAGCTGCCGGAGAACAATCAGGCCGTTGAGGCCACCTGGAACGACGTGCAGCTGGAGGACTCCCTCGGCATGGAGGTCGGTTACCGCCTGATCCCGATGGTGGATTTCCAGCAGGACGGTGAGCTGCTCGGGCGTATCCGCAGTATTCGTAAGAAGTTTGCCCAGGATATGGGCTTCCTGCCGCCGGTGGTGCACATTCGTGACAATATGGATCTGCCTCCGGCGCGCTACCGTATTCTGATGAAGGGCGTCGAGATCGGCAGCGGCGAGGCCTATCCAGGCCGCTGGCTGGCGATCAACCCCGGCACGGCGGCAGGCACTCTGCCTGGCGAGCAGACGGTGGATCCGGCCTTTGGCCTGGCGGCGATCTGGATCGAAAGCGCCCTGAAAGAGCAGGCGCAGATCCAGGGCTATACCGTGGTGGAGGCGAGCACCGTGGTGGCGACCCATCTTAACCATCTGATTGGCCAGTTTGCTTCCGAGCTGTTTGGCCGTCAGGAGGCGCAGCAGCTGCTGGATCGCGTGAGTCAGGAGATGCCGAAGCTCACTGAAGATCTGGTGCCGGGCGTGGTCACCCTCACCACGCTGCATAAGGTGTTGCAGAACCTGCTGGATGAGAAAGTACCGATTCGCGATATGCGTACCATTCTGGAGACCCTGGCCGAGCATGCGCCGATCCAGAGCGATCCGCACGAGCTGACCGCCGTGGTGCGCGTGGCGCTGGGCCGGGCGATCACCCAGCAGTGGTTCCCGGGCAGCGGCGAAGTCCAGGTGATTGGTCTCGATACGCCGCTTGAGCGTCTGCTGCTGCAGGCCCTGCAGGGCGGCGGTGGCCTGGAGCCGGGACTGGCGGATCGCCTGCTGGCCCAGACCCAGGAGGCGCTAGCCCGTCAGGAGATGCTGGGCGCGCCGCCGGTGCTGCTGGTGAACCACGCCCTGCGTCCGCTGCTGTCGCGCTTCCTGCGCCGCAGCCTGACGCAGCTGGTGGTACTCTCCAATATGGAGCTGTCAGACAATCGCAACATCCGCATGACCGCCACCATTGGAGGTAAATAGTGCGTAGATTGTCAGGTCTTCTGCTGGCGCTGCCGCTGCTGGCCCACGCGGCAGGTGAGGGGGCATGGCAGGCAAGCAGCATCGGCATCACCCTTAACCATCGGGGAGAGTCGATCTCGTCCCGGCCGCTGGCCTCCTCTCAGCCCGTCTCCGGGCTGATGACGCTGGTGGCGTGGCGCTACGAGCTTAACGGCCCAACCCCGGCCGGGCTGCGGGTGCGTCTCTGCTCGCAGATCCGCTGCACGGAGCTGGACGGAGCGAGTGGCACGACCCACGCCTTCAACGGCATTCCCGCCGCTGAGCCACTGCGCTTTATCTGGGAAGTACCTGGCGGCGGACGCCTGCTGCCAGCGCTGAAGGTCAGCCGCAATGAGGTCATCGTCAACTACCGCTAAGCGCTTCATTCTTCGCCAGTCATCATCGTTTTCGATGGGATTATGATGGCTGGCTCTCAATTTTTGACCCCGCCTTTTGATGCAAGAGAAACACTGTTTTATAAATCAGTGACACACGTAGTGAGACTCTTTGTATTTTTGCCAATCGCGGCAGCGCAGTGGCAGAAAAAGAAAGGTTTCTCTGAGCGCATCCTCTTACTTTAGCCGTGTAAGTACTCCCAAAACAAAAAGGGTTGGCGGCAATGAAAACACGTAAAATTGGACTGGCGAACTATCTCGCCTATGGATCCGGTGACTTTTTGGGGGCCGGGACGACAGCGCTGACCGCTGCGTGGCTCCTCTACTTCTACACAACGTTTTGTGGTTTAACGCCTATCGAGGCGACCTTCATCTTCGCTACCGCAAGGGTGCTGGATGCGGTCGTCAGTCCGCTGATGGGTTTCCTGACCGATAACTTCGGCTCGACCTGGCTGGGCAAGCGCTTTGGCCGCCGTAAGTTCTTTATCATGCTCGGCATCCCGTGCGTCTTTAGCTACTCCATTATGTGGGTCGGCGACATGGGCTTCTGGTACTACCTGCTCACCTACCTGCTGTTCGATATCGTCTACACCATGATCCTCGTCCCCTACGAGACGCTGGTACCGGAGATGACCGACGACTTCAAACAGAAGACCAAGTTCTCCGGGGCGCGTATCGGCATGGCGCAGATGTCAGCGATCCTCGCCTCGTTCCTGCCGGGGATCCTGCTGACCCACTTTGGCAAAGACAACCCGGTCTCCTTCTTCTATGCCAGCCTGGTCTTCTCGGTGCTCTGCGCCCTGATGCTGACCTTCGTCTGGTTCTTCACCTGGGAGCGCCCCCGTGAAGAGTGGACCGAAGCTGCCCTGCGTGCCGAAGAGGAGAAGAAACACCTGACCTTCCGGCAGAGCATGAGCCGCCTGTTCGTTGAGCTGAGTTCTACTCTGCGCATTAAAATCTTCCGTCAGCATCTGGGTATGTACCTTGGGGGCTATATTGCCCAGGACGTCTTCAACGCCGTCTTTACCTACTACGTTGTCTTCGTCCTGATGCAGGAGGCGTCGCTGGCCTCTAACCTGCTCGGCACGATGGCTATCTTCCAGTTCATCGCCGTTATCGCCATGATCCCGCTCTGCATCCGCTTCGGACCCGCGCCGTCCTACCGGATGGTGGTCACGCTGTTTGGCTTAAGCTCCATCTCCTACGCCGTGCTCTACTATGCAGGTCTCAGCGACATCTACTCCTTGCTGCTGCTGGTCTCCGCCGTGGCGGGGCTCGGTCGCGGGGGCATCAACTACGTGCCGTGGAATACCTACACCTATATCTCCGACGTAGATGAAGTGATCACCGGTCAGCGTCGGGAAGGGATCTTCGCTGGCATCATGACCCTGACCCGTAAAGCCTCCCAGGCCGGGGCGGTGATGCTGGTAGGGATCGTCATGCAGGCCTCCGGCTTCGTCTCCGGTCAGAAAACGCAGCCGGAGTCGGTCAGCCACACCATTCTGATGATCCTCTGCTTCGGTACGGTGGCGGTGCTGCTCTGCGGTTTCCTGGTATCGCTGCGCTTTAAGCTGAATCTGAGAACTCACAGCGTGCTGCGGGAAGAGACGGCAAAAATGCGCCACTCTGGCCGCGTGATGCCAGAGACCGTCACCCCGCAGGCGCGGGCCACCGTTGAGATGCTGGCGGGAATGCCTTACGAGTCGCTGTGGGGCAACAATAATATCGGCTATCTGAATCGTAACAAGCCTGCGGCGCCGTCGCTGAAAGATCGCCCTGGACATGAATTCAATACGCAAGAGGTTAAGTAAATGATTGTTTATCCTGTCAAACATAGCCCTTTACTCTGTCAACCGGCGCGCTTTATTGCTCGTGATGAGCTGAAGGCACTGATCCAGAAGGTGACCCATAACCTGGTCAATATTCAGGATGCATCCGGTGAGTTTTTACTGCGACTAGACGACGGGCGCGTCATTGATACCAAAGGCTGGGCGGGCTGGGAGTGGACGCACGGCGTAGGGCTGTACGGCATGTATCAATACTATCGCCAGACCGGCGATGAGACGATGCGGGAGATCATTGATAGCTGGTTCGCGGATCGCTTTGCCGAGGGCGCTACCACTAAAAACGTCAACACGATGGCGCCGTTCCTGACCCTGGCGTATCGCTATGAGGAGACCCGCAATCCGTCTTACCTGCCGTGGCTTGAGAGCTGGGCCGAATGGGCGATGAACGAGATGCCACGCACCACGCACGGCGGGATGCAGCACATCACCCTGGCGGAAGAGAACCACCAGCAGATGTGGGACGATACGCTGATGATGACCGTGCTGCCGCTGGCGAAAATCGGCAAGCTGCTTAATCGCCCGGAGTATGTTGAAGAGGCGGTGTATCAGTTCCTGCTGCACGTGCAGAACCTGATGGATCGCCAGACCGGTCTCTGGTTCCACGGCTGGAGCTACGAGGGCAACCACAACTTTGCTCAGGCGCGCTGGGCGCGGGGCAACAGTTGGCTGACCATTGTGATCCCGGACTTCCTCGAGCTGGTGGATCTGCCGGAAAATAACGCCGTACGTCGCTACCTGGTACAGGTGCTGAATGCGCAGATCGCCGCTTTGGCGACGTATCAGGATGACAGCGGCCTGTGGCATACCCTGCTCGACGATCCGCACTCCTACCTGGAGGCGTCGGCCACTGCCGGGTTCGCCTACGGTATTTTGAAAGCGGTGCGCAAGCGCTATGTCGGGCCAGAGTATGCTGAGGTCGCGGATAAAGCGATTAAGGGGATTGTGAATAACATTTCGCCGGAGGGAGAGCTGCTGCAAACCTCCTTCGGCACCGGGATGGGGTCTAACCTGGATTTCTACCGCAACATTCCGCTCACCTCGATGCCGTATGGCCAGGCGATGGCGATACTCTGTTTGACCGAGTACCTGCGGAAATACTTCTAAGGTTTGCCGCTCCTGTAGGCCTGATAAGCGAAGCGCCATCAGGCGTTTTCCCCGGTGGCGCTGCGCTAACCGGGGCTACAGGAACCTTTAATGCTCTTTACATCCGTTCGACGGTTTCGATACCGAGAGTGTCCAGACCCGTTTTCAGCGTTTTGGCGGTCAGCTGCGCCAGCTTCAGACGGCTCAGGCGCGTCTCGTCGCTCTCAGCAGTCAGGATCGGGCAGTGCTCGTAGAAGCCAGAGAACAGACCAGCCAGATCGTAGAGGTAGCTGCACATCACGTGCGGCGTACCTTCCCGCGCAACCACGTTCAGCGTCTCTTCAAACTGCAGCAGACGCGCCGCCAGCTGGGCCTCGCGATCTTCAGTAATCACCACGTTGGCACTGGCCAGCACGCTCTCGTCAATTTCCGCTTTACGGAATACGGAGAGCACGCGGGTGTAAGCATACTGCATGTACGGCGCGGTATTGCCCTCAAAGGCCAGCATGTTATCCCAGTCGAAGATGTAGTCGGTGGTGCGGTTTTTAGAGAGATCCGCATACTTCACCGCGCCGATACCCACCGCATTAGCCAGCTTTTCCAGCTCGTCGGCAGGCATATCCGGGTTCTTCTCCGCCACCAGACGGCGGGCGCGCTCCAGCGCCTCGTCCAGCAGATCGGCGAGCTTCACGGTACCGCCCGCGCGGGTTTTGAACGGCTTGCCGTCTTTGCCCAGCATCATGCCGAACATGTGGTGCTCCAGCGGCACGCTCTCCGGCACGTAGCCCGCTTTGCGCACGATGGTCCACGCCTGCATCAGGTGCTGGTGCTGACGGGAGTCGATGTAGTAAAGCACGCGATCGGCATGCAGCGTCTCAAAGCGGTACTTGGCACAGGCGATATCGGTCGTGGTGTAGAGGTAGCCGCCATCCTTTTTCTGGATGATGACGCCCATCGGCTCACCCTCTTTATTTTTGTACTCATCGAGGAAGACCACGGTCGCGCCTTCGCTCTCTACTGCCAGCCCTTTGGCCTTCAGGTCGGCCACGATGCCCGGCAGCATCGGGTTATAGAGGCTTTCACCCATCACATCCTTGCTGGTCAGCGTCACGTTCAGACGATCGTAGTTGGTCTGGTTCTGCGCCATAGTGATATCCACCAGCTTGCGCCACATCTGACGGCAGTACTCGTCGCCACCCTGGAGTTTCACCACGTAGCCACGGGCGCGCTCGGCAAAGGCTTCATCTTCGTCGTAGTGCTTTTTCGCTTCGCGATAGAACGCTTCGAGGTCCGCCAGCGCCATCTCACCCGCGTTCTCCTGCTGCTTAAGCTCCAGGAACGCAATCAGCATCCCAAACTGGGTGCCCCAGTCGCCGACGTGGTTGGCGCGGATCACGTTGTGACCCAGCAGCTCCAGGGTACGCACGGAGGCGTCGCCGATGATGGTCGAGCGCAGATGGCCGACGTGCATCTCTTTGGCCACGTTCGGAGCAGAGTAGTCAACCACGATGGTCTGCGGCTCCGGGCGGGAGAGGCCCAGACGATTGGAGGTCAGCGCCTGGTTGACGTGCTCGGCCAGAAATGCCGGATCGAGGAAGATATTGATAAAGCCTGGCCCGGCGATCTCAACCTTGCTGGCAATGCCGTTGAGGTCGAGGTGAGTCAGAACCTGCTCAGCAACCTGTCGCGGGGGCATGCCCAGTTTTTTTGCAACCGCCATCACGCCATTGGCCTGGTAGTCACCAAACTGTACTTTTGCTGACTGACGAACCTGCGGCTCGCAATCCGCAGGCGCGCCTGCGGCAATCAGTGCCTGACTGACTTTTTCTGAGAGAAGTGCCTGAATATTCACCGGGATACCTTACGTTAACGACGCAGCGCGCAAAAAGCCGCCTGCGTCCGGGTGTTGATAAGTAAAGCCGGGAGTATACTGCAATTGCCTGCTGCCGTCAGCCCTGTCGGGACGCGGGTTTTGCGCAAATAACCGGCAAGCTAATCGTGAATAATCATTCATTTGCCAACGGGGGCAATCGCCGTTTGGTGAGCGTCCGACAACAGGGTAAATTAGCGGCTTTGTGACAAATGAGGGCGTTAAACATGGCTGACTGGCAGACCATTGACGAATTGCATGATATTTCTGCGGATCTCCCGCGTTTTACGAAAGCGTTAACAGAACTTGCCACCCGGCTGGGGCTGGATATCGCGTCTCTGGAAGCCGATCACATTTCGCTGCGCTGCCACCAGAATACGACGGCCGAGCGCTGGCGTCGCGGCTTTGAGCAGTGCGGCACGCTGCTCTCGGAGAACATTATTAACGGTCGGCCGATCTGCCTGTTTAAGCTGCACCAGCCTGTGACGGTGGCGCACTGGTGCTTTACGGTGGTAGAGCTGCCGTGGCCGGGCGAAAAACGCTACCCGCATGAAGGCTGGGAGCATATCGAGATCGTGCTCCCCGGCGAGCCGGAGACCCTTAATGCCCGGGCGCTGGCGCTGCTGGCGGATGAGGGGCTACGCCAGCCGGGGATCGTCGTTAAAACCAGCTCGCCAAAAGGGGAGCACGAGCGCCTGCCTAACCCCACGCTTGCCGTGACCGATGGCACGGTAACGGTGAAGTTTCACCCCTGGTCCATCGAGGCGATCGTGGCAAGCGAAAACGGCGCATAGAACAGAGGAGGAAGAAAATGGCTCTGCTGGAGATCTGCTGTTATAGCCAGGCGAGCGCTGAGACCGCACAGCTCAACGGGGCCGATCGCATTGAGCTTTGTGCGGCACCGAAAGAGGGCGGGTTGACGCCCTCACACGGCGTCCTGCGGCTGGTGCGCGAGACGGTGACGATCCCCGTGCACCCGATTATCCGCCCTCGCGGGGGTGACTTCTGCTATACCGATGACGAATTCAGCGCCATGCTTGACGACGTCAGGCTGATAGAAGCGCTTGGCTTTCCTGGCATGGTTATCGGGGTGCTGGATGAGGACGGCGGTGTCGATATGCCCCGTATGCAGCAAATAATGCAGGCTGCACAGGAGATGGCGGTGACTTTTCATCGCGCCTTTGATATGTGCAGAAATCCGCTGGAAGCCGTTGATAAACTAGCCGATCTTGGCGTTACGCGTATCCTCACCTCAGGACAAAAGGCGTCAGCGGAAAAAGGACTTTCATTAATTACGGAACTAAAAGCACGATCCGGTGCTCCAATCATTATGGCTGGTGCTGGTGTTCGAACCAGCAACCTGCAACTGTTTCTGGATGCAGGGGTGGAGGAGGTGCACAGCTCCGCAGGAATGTGGACCCCGTCGCCCATGCGTTACCGTCAACAGGGATTGTCGATGTCATCTGACGCGCAGTCGGATGAGTATCTGCGCTATTGCGTGGACGGTGAAATTGTAGCGGAAATGAAAGCGATGATGACCCGTCATCGTGCGTTCTGACCCTTTTTTACCGCACATCATGTCGCCCAATATGATGCTTGCTTTGTACCAGGCCCCTGCCATTTCAACAGGGGCCATTTTTTTGCAAAAATTGCAGAAGTTTCGTAGCGCGTGTAGGCCTGATAAGCGCAGCGCCATCAGGCGTTTTCCCCGGTGGCGCTGCGCTTACCGGGGCTACAACTACAACTGTATTGATTAACGCGTTACGGCTTCTTCGCGATCAACACCGCACGCAGCGGGGCCGGGTAGCCCTCAACGGTCTTGTTTGGATCGTTAGGATCGAGGAACTCTGCCAGCGACTCGGTGATCATCCAGTCGGTGCGGCGCTGCTCCTCGGTGGTAGTCTGGCAGACGTCAACGATGCGTACATCGACAAAGCCGCACTTCTCCAGCCAGTTTTTCAGCGCCAGCGCGGAGGGGATGAAGTAGACGTTGCGCATCTGGGCATAGCGATCGCCGGGGATCAGCACCGTGCGTTCATCACCTTCGACCACCAGCGTCTCCAGCACCAGCTCGCCTTCGCTCACCAGCTGATCCTTAAGCTGCCACAGGTGCTCCAGCGGGGAGCGGCGATGATAGAGCACGCCCATTGAGAAGACCGTGTCAAACGCGTTCAGCGCTGGAAGCTGCTCAATACCCAGCGGCAGCAGGTGCGCCCGCTGGTCGCCGCCCAGCAGCTTGCGCACCGCCTCGAACTGGCAAAGGAACAGCTGGGTCGGATCGATTCCCACCGCCAGATGTGCGCCCGCGCCCACCATTCGCCACAGGTGATAACCGCTGCCACAGCCCACGTCAAGGATCGTGCGCCCGGTCAGATCGGAAAGGTGCGGTAGCACGCGCTCCCACTTCCAGTCGGAGCGCCACTCGGTATCGATGTCCACGCCATAAAGCGAGAACGGCCCCTTACGCCACGGCATCAGGTTACGCAGCAGCGTATCGATGCGCTTAATCTGGCCCGGAGTGAGCGGCGTTTCGCTCTCCGCCGTGACGCTGTGCAGCAGTTCAAGCCGGTGCGGCTGCATCTCCGGCAGAAACTCTACCGCGTTGGTCCACTGCTTAAACTGGCCGTGCAGGGCACCGCGCTGCCAGGTCGCAATCTGCGCGGGCAGGGTCTCCAGCCAGTGGGCGAGGGGGCTTTTGGCAATCTGCTGATAGAAGTCACCGAACTCGATCATACCGGCTCTCCTGCTTTTAGCGCCACCAGCGAACCAAAGTTAAAGCACTGGAACCAGAGCTCGCTGTGCTCGAACCCGGCCTGGCGCAGGCGGGCCTTGTGCGTCTCTACGGAGTCGGTGAGCATCACGTTCTCCAGCATGCTGCGCTTCTGGCTGATCTCCAGCTCGCTGTAGCCGTTGGCACGTTTAAAATCGTGGTGCATGTTGAAAAGCAGCTCGCCGGTAGTGGCATCTTCGAAGCTGAATTTCTCCGACAGCACCAGCGCGCCGCCCGGATTCAGCCCCTGATAGATATTATCCAGTAGCGCCTGGCGTTCAGCTGGCTCGATAAATTGCAGGGTAAAGTTCAGCACCACCAGCGACGCGTTCTCAATGCGGATATGGCGAATATCGCCCTCAATCACCTCAACCGGCGTCGGCGCTTTATAGGCGTCAATATGGCGGCGGCAGCGTTCAACCATCGCCGGCGAGTTATCCACGGCAATAATTTTACAGCCTGGATGGGCAATGTTACGGCGCACGGAGAGCGTGGCCGCGCCCAGCGAGCAGCCCAGATCGTAGACCTGGGTAGCGGGCTGTACGAAACGCTCCGCCAGCATGCCGATCATGGAGATAATGTTGGAGTAGCCGGGAACGGAGCGCTGGATCATGTCCGGGAAGACTTCGGCTACCCGTTCATCGAATGTCCAGTCACCCAGGCTGGCGATAGGCGCAGAGAAAAGCGTGTCGCGGTGAGACATAACGTAAAAATCCGAGAAAACAAAAGTGGCGTATTGTGCGCTAATGCACAGAGAAAACCAACTCCCAGGGCATGAACCAGAGGTTTGCCAGCACCATCAGCACTAGCGAACACCAGGTCGCGCTCATGCCGGACCGCCGCCAGCGCATCAGCTGGTGATGCAAACCGTAGTAGTGCATCAGGCGACCCGCAATCAGCAGCAGCCCGCAGACGTGCACCATCCAGGTTTCCGCGCCGTTCATCTCCATAAACAGCAGCAGGATCAGGCCGCCGGGAAGATACTCCACCGCATTACCGTGAATGCGGATCGCGGTCTGTAGCTCGCTAAACCCGCCATCGCCATACGATACCCGATACTGCATACGCAGGCGCACAACGTCAAAAGAGAACTTAATCAGCAGCAGAACACCCAGCACGGCATACAGCGCGCTTACCATAGAAACTCCATTTAAGCCCGGAAAGGGTACGCCTCTATGATAGCGCCTGCGTCAGAAAAGAGAAGTTTGTTGCGGAATTGACGGCGCAGGCCCCACGGAGGGCACGGCGCGCCGCAGCGCTGCCCACAGGGTATCAACCAGCACCGGCGCTTCGGCAATATCCGGCGTGTGCAGGAAAAGATAGGGCGTGGTGCTCTGCTCCCACAGGGCGAGCTTCTCCAGCCAGACGGCGAACAGGGCGCTGTTCTGCGCCATGTCGTCGCTGCCGATAAAGCGCACCATTGGATGCTGCGCCGTGACCACGGCGTGAACCGGCACCACAGGCTTCTTGCGCTGGGCTTCGATCACCGCTTCGCTGCGGGGAAGGGCGCTGTGTACCGGACGGCTGTCGAGGATCACGCGGTTAACGCCGCGCGCATGCAGGCCCCGGTTGAGCTGCATCTCCGCGTCGCCCTTGGCGAAAAATGCCTGATGACGCACCTCAACGCCGTAGCGGAAATCCGCAGGCAGGGCGTCGAGGAACGCCCACAGAGCGGGCAGATCCTGCGGTGCAAAGGAGGCGGGCAGCTGGAGCCAGTACTGGCCAATCCGTTCCGCCAGCGGAGCCATACGGCTAAAAAACGCCTCGGTGAGATCGCTGCACTGGCGCAGCCGCGCCTGGTGGGAAATGGTTGCCGGAAACTTAAAGCAGAAGCGAAAGCTATCGCTGGTCTGGGCGTGCCAGCGGGCAACGATATCGGCCTTCGGCAGAGCATACAGGGTAGTGTTGCCCTCCACGCAGTTAAAGTGGCGGGCATACGCTTCGAGATCGGTGATGCCAAGGCGCACCCACTTTGGGTGCGACCACTGCGGGAGGCCAATATAGATCATAGTGCGGTAAGGATCTCTTCGGTGCTGCGCACCCGGCCAATGCGCGGGAAGATATGCGTGAAGCTGCCCTGGTGCTGTTCGCTGCTGGCGGCGCTGCAGGCGTCTTCCACTACGATCAGGTTAAAGCCCAGCTCCCAGGCGTTGCGGGCGGTGGACTCAACGCCGATATTGGTGGAGATACCGCACAGCACGATGGTGTCGATCCCCCGGCGGCGCAGCTGTAGCTCCAGATCGGTGCCGTAGAAGGCGCCCCACTGGCGTTTAGTCACTTCGATATCACCGTCGCGCTTGCCCAGCGCCACTGGATAGTGCCACCACTCTGGCGGCAGGGCATGGCCGCCGATGGGGGCGTCGACGGGCTGCTTGAGCGCCTCGGCGAAGTCCGCCGACCAGCCCACGCGTACCATCACTACCGGTGCGCCGCTTGCACGAAACTTCTCCGCCAGCCGAGCGGCGCGCCCAACAACCTCATCCGCCGTATGCGGACCGCCAGCAAACGGCAAAATGCCCTCCTGAAGATCGATAACCACAAGGGCAGTTGTTTTCGCGTTAAGTTCTGGCATGTTAGCTCCTGTCATATGCGTTATTTTGCCCATACAGTAAGCGTAAACGGCGTTAACCCGGGGCACAAATTTTGTTAATTTTTGTGAGAGACCCTAATTAGCGGACAGCAATCGCCCGTCTGCGTGGTCTGGCTCTTATCGTCTGGAAGAATTTCCAGTATAATAGCCCCCTTTTTTTCATCCAGTTGTGACATTCAGCTCGCGCTGCGTCGTCGTGGCTGCAAGGCAGGCGACAAACGGCCTGCGGCTAAGTTAAGGGATATCTCATGCGTACAGAATATTGCGGACAGCTTCGACTGTCCCACGAGGGGCAGCAGGTGACTCTGTGTGGTTGGGTCAACCGCCGCCGCGATCTCGGCAGCCTGATCTTTATCGATATGCGCGATCGTGAAGGTATCGTGCAGGTGTTCTTCGATCCGGATCGCGCAGATGCGTTAAAGCTGGCCTCTGAACTGCGTAATGAGTTCTGCATCCAGGTCACCGGCACCGTGCGTCGCCGTGACGATAAAAATATCAACAGCGATATGGCTACCGGCGAGATTGAAGTGCTGGCCTCCGATCTGACCATCATCAACCGTTCAGATTCGCTGCCGCTCGACTCTAACCACGTCAACACCGAAGAGGCGCGTCTCAAGTACCGCTATCTGGATCTGCGTCGCCCGGAGATGGCCAACCGCCTGAAAACCCGCGCGAAGATCACCAGCTTCGTGCGTCGTTTCATGGACGATCACGGCTTCCTCGACATCGAAACGCCGATGCTGACCAAGGCCACCCCGGAAGGGGCGCGTGACTATCTGGTTCCAAGCCGCGTGCACAAGGGCAAATTCTACGCCCTGCCGCAGTCCCCGCAGCTGTTTAAGCAGCTGCTGATGATGTCCGGCTTTGACCGCTACTACCAGATCGTAAAATGCTTCCGCGATGAAGACCTGCGTGCGGATCGCCAGCCTGAATTTACCCAGATCGACGTTGAGACCTCTTTCATGACCGCACCGCAAGTGCGTGAGGTGATGGAAGCCCTGGTGCGTCAGCTGTGGCAGGCCACTATCAACGTGGACCTGGGCGACTTCCCGGTGATGACCTTTGCCGAGGCCGAGCGCCGCTACGGCTCTGACAAGCCAGACCTGCGTAACCCGATGGAGCTGGTGGACGTTGCCGACCTGCTGAAAAGCGTTGAGTTCGCCGTATTTGCTGGTCCGGCCAACGATGCCAAAGGCCGCGTGGCTGCCCTGCGCGTGCCGGGCGGTGCGGCCCTGAGCCGTAAGCAGATTGACGACTACGGCAACTTTATTAAGATCTACGGCGCAAAAGGGCTGGCCTATATTAAGGTCACCGAGCGTGCGAAGGGCCTGGAAGGCATCACCAGCCCGGTGGCGAAGTTCCTGAACGCTGAGATCATCGACGCGATTCTGGAGCGTACCGGCGCGCAGGATGGCGACATGATCTTCTTCGGCGCGGACAACCGCAAAGTGGTTGCCGACGCGATGGGCGCGCTGCGCCTGAAGCTGGGTAAAGATCTGAGCATCACCGACGAGACGAAGTGGGCGCCGCTGTGGGTGATCGACTTCCCGATGTTCGAAGAGGATGGCGAAGGCGGCCTGACCGCGATGCACCACCCGTTCACTGCCCCGAGCAACATGACCCCGGAAGAGCTGAAGGCCGCGCCGGAAACGGCTATCGCTAACGCCTACGATATGGTCATCAACGGCTATGAAGTGGGCGGCGGTTCAGTGCGTATTCACCGCGGTGAAATGCAGCAGACGGTGTTTGGCATCCTCGGCATTACCGAGCAGGAGCAGCGCGAGAAGTTCGGCTTCCTGCTCGACGCCCTGAAGTACGGTACGCCGCCGCACGCGGGCCTGGCCTTCGGTCTCGATCGCCTGACCATGCTGCTGACCGGCACCGATAACATTCGTGACGTGATCGCCTTCCCGAAAACCACCGCTGCCGCCTGCCTGATGACCGAAGCGCCAAGCTTCGCCAACCAGGCCGCGCTGACCGAGCTGGGTATCGAAGTGATCAAAAAGGCTGAGAATAGCTAATGGCATTTAAGTGTCCGGTCTCTGTTCTTGTCGTGATCTACGCCCAGGACACGAAACGGGTGCTGATGCTACAACGGCGCGACGATCCCGCTTTTTGGCAGTCGGTTACCGGCAGCCTTGAAGAGGGGGAAACCGCGCTGCAGGCCGCCGCGCGTGAAGTAAAGGAAGAGGTCGCCATCGACGTTGCAGCAGAGCAACTGACCTTGATCGACTGTCAGCGCACGGTTGAGTTTGAAATTTTTATGCATTTACGTCATCGCTATGCGCCGGGTATTGAGCGCAACACGGAATCGTGGTTCTGTCTTGCGCTGCCTCACGAGCGGGAGATTGTGTTCACTGAGCACCTGACCTACCGCTGGGTCGATGCGGCGGATGCCGCCCTTATGACCAAGTCGTGGAGCAACCGGCAGGCGATTGAAGAGTTTGTAATTAACGCCGCCTGAGAAGGCGCTTTTGGAGAATTTTTTATGGCAGGTCACAGTAAATGGGCCAACACCAAACACCGCAAAGCGGCACAGGATGCCAAACGCGGTAAGATCTTTACCAAAATTATTCGTGAGCTGGTAACGGCGGCGCGTCTGGGCGGCGGCGATGCCGGCTCCAACCCGCGTCTGCGTGCAGCAATCGATAAAGCGCTCTCCAATAATATGACCCGCGATACCCTGAACCGTGCCATTGCCCGTGGCGTGGGCGGTGATGAAGACGCGAACATGGAGACCATCATTTATGAAGGTTACGGTCCTGGCGGCACGGCGGTAATGGTCGAGTGCCTCTCTGACAACCGTAACCGTACCGTTGCTGAAGTTCGCCATGCGTTCACCAAAACCGGTGGCAACCTCGGTACCGACGGCTCCGTTGCCTATCTGTTCAGCAAGAAAGGGGTGATCTCCTTCGAGCAGGGCGATGAAGATGCCATCATGGAAGCCGCGCTGGAAGCGGGTGCGGAAGATGTGGTGACCTATGACGACGGCGCAATCGACGTCTACACCGCATGGGAAGAGATGGGCGCGGTGCGTGATGCGCTGGAGGCCGCTGGCCTGAAAGCGGACAACGCTGAAGTGTCGATGATCCCGTCCACCAAGGCGGATATGGATGCCGAGACCGCGCCGAAGCTGCTGCGCCTGATCGACATGCTGGAAGATTGCGATGACGTGCAGGAGGTCTACCACAACGGTGAGATCTCTGACGAGGTTGCAGCAACCCTCGAATGATGCAGTCTGAATCCGTAAAACAGGAGGTGCGTGGTGTCAATCATTCTCGGTATTGATCCCGGCTCACGCATCACCGGCTACGGCGTGATCCGCCAGGTCGGCAGACAGCTCACCTACCTTGGCAGCGGCTGTATCCGCACCAAGGTTGACGATCTCCCGTCGCGCCTGAAGCTCATCTACGCGGGCGTGTCGGAGATCATCACCCAGTTTCAGCCCGATTTTTTCGCCATTGAGCAGGTCTTTATGGCGAAAAACGCCGACTCGGCGCTGAAGCTGGGGCAGGCACGCGGGGTGGCGATTGTGGCGGCGGTAAACCAGGATCTGCCGGTCTTTGAATATGCCGCCCGCCAGGTGAAGCAGACGGTGGTCGGCATCGGCAGCGCGGAGAAGAGCCAGGTACAGCACATGGTGCGCACCCTGCTCAAGCTGCCCGCCAATCCCCAGGCGGACGCCGCGGATGCGCTGGCCATTGCTATTACCCACTGCCACGTCAGCCAAAACGCTATGCAGATGAGTGAAACCCGGCTCAATCTTGCGCGAGGGCGGTTACGTTAAATAAAAAAGAGGCTGGATATGTATCCAGCCTTTTTTATATCATAGAGAAAATTTTAGCCGATAGCGCAGGAGCGAAACGTGATAGGCAGACTCAGAGGCATTATTGTCGAGAAACAACCCCCGCTGGTACTGCTGGAGACCAACGGCGTAGGCTATGAAGTGCATATGCCGATGACCTGCTTTTATGAGCTACCGGATGCTGGGCAGGAAGCGATTGTCTTCACCCACTTTGTGGTGCGTGAAGATGCCCAGCTGCTGTACGGCTTTAACAACAAACAGGAGCGAACCCTGTTTAAAGAGCTGATTAAAACCAACGGCGTCGGGCCGAAGCTGGCGCTGGCGATCCTCTCCGGGATGTCGGCCCAGCAGTTTGTCAACGCCGTGGAGCGTGAAGAGCCCGCCGCGCTGGTGAAGCTGCCCGGCATCGGCAAAAAGACCGCCGAGCGCCTGATTGTCGAGATGAAAGACCGCTTCAAAGGCCTGCATGGCGATCTCTTTACGCCGGCGGCGGATCTGGTGCTGACGTCGCCCGCGGGCCCGTCGGCAGACGACGCCGAGCAGGAAGCGGTTGCTGCGCTGGTGGCGCTGGGCTATAAGCCTCAGGAAGCCAGCCGCATGGTCAGTAAGCTGGCACGCCCGGATGCCAGCAGTGAAACACTTATTCGTGAAGCGCTTCGCGCCGCGATGTGAGGTAAAGGATGATAGAAGCAGACCGCCTGGTATCAGCAGGCAGCGTTACCCAGGAAGAGGTCATCGATCGCGCGATCCGTCCTAAGCTGCTCGACGAATACATTGGCCAGCCGCAGGTGCGCTCCCAGATGGAGATTTTCATCCAGGCGGCGAAGCTGCGTGGCGATGCGCTCGATCATCTGCTGATCTTCGGCCCGCCAGGCCTGGGGAAAACCACTCTCGCCAACATTGTCGCCAACGAGATGGGCGTTAACCTGCGCACTACCTCTGGCCCGGTGCTGGAGAAGGCGGGAGATCTCGCCGCGATGCTGACCAACCTCGAGCCGCACGACGTGCTGTTTATCGATGAGATCCACCGTCTGTCACCGGTGGTGGAAGAGGTGCTCTATCCGGCTATGGAAGATTACCAGCTGGATATCATGATCGGTGAAGGCCCGGCGGCGCGCTCAATTAAAATCGACCTGCCGCCCTTTACGCTGATTGGCGCCACTACCCGCGCGGGCTCTCTGACTTCGCCCCTGCGCGACCGCTTCGGCATCGTGCAGCGCCTGGAGTTTTACCAGGTCGCCGATTTGCAGCATATCGTCGGGCGCAGCGCGCGCTTTATGGGGCTGGAGATGAGCGAGGAGGGTGCGCTGGAAGTGGCCCGCCGCTCCCGGGGGACGCCGCGTATTGCCAACCGTCTGCTGCGGCGCGTGCGCGACTTCTCCGAGGTGAAGCATGACGGAACCATTTCCGCCGACGTGGCCGCCCAGGCACTGGATATGCTCAACGTCGACGCCGAGGGCTTTGACTACATGGACCGCAAGCTGCTGCTGGCGGTGATCGATAAGTTCTTTGGCGGCCCGGTAGGGCTGGATAACCTTGCGGCGGCCATCGGCGAAGAGCGTGAGACCATTGAAGACGTGCTGGAGCCGTTCCTGATCCAGCAGGGCTTTTTACAGCGCACCCCACGCGGACGGATGGCGACGGTGAGAGCCTGGAACCACTTCGGTATTACGCCGCCGGAGATGCCATAAGGCATGGCGCAGGTATTGTAGCCCCGGTAAGCGACGCGCCACCGGGGAAATTGATTACTGCGCCGGTTTCTTCATCATGCTGAAGATAAACAGCACCGCGGCGCAGAGTACGACCGAAGGACCTGCTGGCGTGTCATAGAACGCTGAGAAGGTCAGGCCGCCGGTTACCGCGAGCATTCCTGCCACTACGGCAATCCCGGCCATCTGCTCCGGCGTACGAGCAAAACGGCGGGCGGTGGCAGCAGGGATAATCAGCAGCGAAGTGATAATCAGCGCCCCGACAAACTTCATCGCTACGCCAATCGTCAGGGCAGTCACCAGCATCAGCAGCAGCTTCACCCGCTGCAGTTTCACTCCGTCAACAAAGGCCAGATCCGGGCTGATGGTCATCGACAGCAGGCTGCGCCACTGCCAGAGCAGAATGCCAAGCACAATCGCCACCCCCACGCCGAGGATGATCAGATCGTCCGGCGTTACCGCCAGCAGATCGCCAAACAGGTAGGCCATCAGGTCGACGCGAATATTGGACATCAGGCTCACCACCACCAGACCCAGCGACAGGGCGCTGTGCGCCATGATACCCAACAGGGTATCGATCGCCAGGTGCGGGCGCTTCTCCAGCCACACCAGCCCGCCGGCAAGCAGCAGCGTGACGACAATGACCGCATAAAACGGGTTGACGTTCAGCAGCAGACCAAAGGCAACGCCGAGCAGCGAGGCATGGGCGAGCGTATCGCCGAAGTAGGACATCCGACGCCAGACCACAAAGGAGCCCAGCGGGCCTGCGGCACAGGCCAGCATCATCCCGGCCAGCCAGCCGGGCAGAAGAAGTTCAATCATGAGTTTCCATTTCCCCGGCGCAGTACGATACGGCCCTGTAAATCATGGCGATGGTTATGGTTATGGCGATAGATACCCAGCTGTTCAGCGCCGCGCGGCCCGAACATGGAGATAAACTGCGGGTGCATAGCCACCACTTCTGGCGTACCGGAGCAGCAGATATGGTGGTTCAGGCACAGCACCTCGTCAGTTTTTGCCATCACCAGATGCAGATCGTGAGAAACCATCAGCACGGCGCAGTTAAGCTCCCGGCGCAGCTGGTCAATCAGATCGTACAGCGCCACCTGGCCGTTGACGTCTACGCCCTGGGTGGGTTCATCCAGCACCAGCAGCTGCGGCGAGTTGAGCAGGGCGCGAGCCAGCAGCACGCGCTGGGTCTCGCCGCCGGAGAGTTTTTGCATCGGGGCATCAATGAGATGGCCGGCCTGAACACGTTTCAGGGCGGGGAGGATCTCGTCCTTACGCGTACCCGGACGCAGGCGCAAAAAACGGCTGACGGTCAGGGGCAGGGTGGCATCCAGATGTAGCTTCTGCGGAACATAGCCAATGCGCAGCGCCTTGTCGCGCTTGATTGTCCCGGAATCGGCTGCTACAAGGCCAAGCACCACGCGCACGAGGGTCGATTTTCCCGCTCCGTTTGGACCCAGCAGGGTTAAAATTTTTCCAGGGCTTAGC
Organism: Escherichia sp. ESNIH1; assembly: GCA_002918705.1. Lineage (GTDB taxonomy): Bacteria > Pseudomonadota > Gammaproteobacteria > Enterobacterales > Enterobacteriaceae > Pseudescherichia. Next base: position 615,420 of record PQKR01000002.1, read on the forward strand.
ACCAGCGAAATGTCAGACAGGACGCGGCGTTGACCGAAGGAGACGGATACGTTTTCCAGCGAAACAAGATTTGTCATAGTGTTTAAGGGCTTGCACAAGTCATAGAATGTTATAATATCACATTCCACCCACTTATTACGATGATTAGTCGCATTATGTTACATAAAAATACGCTTCTTTGCGCTGCAATCTCCACCGCTCTGATGAGCATAACACTCTCTCCCGCCAACGCAGCCGTTGTCGCTTCGCTTAAGCCTCTGGGCTTCATCACCGCGGCCATTACCGACGGTGTGACTAAGACAGAAGTCTTACTGCCTGACGGCGCGTCTGAGCATGATTACTCATTGCGCCCTTCGGATGTAAAACGCTTACAAAGCGCGGACTTAGTGGTTTGGGTCGGGCCGGACATGGAAGCCTTCATGCAGAAGCCAACCCAGCAGCTTCCGGCGCAGAAACAGCTGGCGATTGGCGAGCTGCCAGACGTAAAACCGCTGCTGATGAAAGGCAGCGATCATGACGAAGATGAGCATGACGGCCATGACCACCACGGGGAAAACGGTGATGAACATCACCATCATGGCGAGTATAACATGCACATTTGGATGTCACCGGAGGTAGCACGCCTGGCTGCGGTTGCAATCCATCAAAAATTAGTGGAAGTTATGCCGCAAAGTCGAGCCAAGCTTGACGCCAACCTGCGCGATTTTGAGGCACAATTGGCCGAAACCGATAAGCAGGTCGGCACTGAGCTCGCACCCGTGAAGGGGAAAGGGTATTTCGTTTTTCATGACGCCTATGGCTACTACGAAAAACACTATGGTCTGACGCCGCTCGGCCATTTCACCGTTAACCCTGAAATTCAGCCCGGTGCGCAGCGTTTACATGACATCAGAACACAGTTAGTTGAGCAAAAAGCAACCTGCGTTTTTGCTGAGCCACAGTTCAGGCCAGCGGTCGTAGAATCTGTTGCGAGAGGAACATCTGTGCGAATGGGGACGTTAGATCCTCTGGGCACCAATATTGCGCTGAGTAAAACCAGCTACGCGCAATTTTTGAAACAACTCTCAAACCAGTATGCGAGCTGCCTGAAAGGAGATTAACGAGGAAGTGAATACGTGCAACAGATAGCCCGCTCTGTCGCCCTGGCATTTAACAATTTGCCCCGACCCCATCGCGTCATGCTGGGGTCGCTTACTGTTCTCACATTAGCGGTCGCCGTCTGGCGGCCCTACGTCTACCACCCCGAATCTGCCCCGATTGTGAAGGCCATTGAGCTGGAGAAGAGCGAGATCCGTTCGCTGCTTCCGGAGGCCAGTGAGCCTATCGATCAGTCGATGCCTGATGAAGTTGAAGATATCCCCCAGGATGAGCTGGATGATAAAACCGGCAACGAGGCGGGCGTGCATGAGTACGTTGTCTCTACCGGCGATACGCTCAGCAGCATCCTGACCCAGTACGGCATGGATATGGGGGACGTCACCCAGCTCGCCAGCACCGATAAAGAGCTGCGTAACTTGAAGATCGGTCAGCAACTCTCCTGGACGCTCACCGCCGATGGCGATCTCCAGCGTTTAACCTGGGAGATGTCGCGCCGCGAAACCCGCACCTACGATCGCACCGAGAGCGGCGCGTTCAAGATGAGCAGTGAAGTTCAGCAGGGTGACTGGGTTAACACGACGCTGAAAGGCGCGGTCGGCAGCAGCTTCGTTGCCAGCGCCAAAGAAGCGGGCCTCAACAGCGGTGAGATTAGCGCCGTCATCAAAGCCATGCAGTGGCAGGTGGACCTTCGCAAGCTGAAAAAGGGCGATGAGTTCTCGGTGCTGATGTCGCGGGAGATGCTCGACGGCAAACGCGAGCAGAGCCAGCTGCTTGGGGTGCGTCTGCGTTCGGACGGTAAAGATTACTACGCTATCCGTGCTGAAGATGGCAAATTCTACGATCGTAACGGCACCGGTCTGGCGAAAGGCTTTATGCGTTTCCCTACCTCCAAACAGTTCCGCGTATCGTCAAACTTCAACCCGCGCCGTCTGAATCCGGTGACCGGCCGCGTGGCTCCGCACAAAGGCGTGGATTTTGCCATGCCGCAGGGCACGCCGGTGCTGGCGGTGGGCGATGGCGAAGTGGTCACGGCTAAACGCAGCGGCGCCGCAGGCTACTACGTAGCGATTCGTCACGGTCGCACTTACACCACGCGCTATATGCACCTGCGTAAGCTGCTGGTGAAAGATGGCCAGAAGGTGAAGCGGGGCGATCGTATTGCGCTTTCCGGTAATACCGGTCGCTCAACCGGCCCGCATCTGCACTATGAAGTATGGATCAACCAGCAGGCAGTCAACCCGTTAACGGCGAAGCTGCCGCGTACCGAAGGGCTGACCGGCAGCGATCGCCGCGACTACCTGGCGCAGGTGAAAGAGGTTATGCCTCAGCTGCGCTTCGACTAGTTCGCCCAGCAGGAGAGCTACTAAAGCCGGTCGCCCAAGGGCACCGGCTTTTTCTTTTGTGTGAAGCCAGACGTCTCGCTAAACTATCACGTTAACTGATATCTGATTATTTCTCTGACCCGAGTCTATCGGCTCCCGGAAGATGCATGGAAACGAAAAAAAATAACAGTGAATACATTCCCCAGTTTGAAAAGGAGTTCCTGCTGCCGCGCTACTGGGGAGCGTGGCTGGGGGTTCTTGCGCTAGCTGGCGTGGCGCTTGTGCCAGCATCAGTGCGCGATCCGCTGCTAGGCAAGCTGGGGCGTTTCGGCGGCCGACTGGGTAAAAGCGCCCGTCGCCGGGCACAAATTAACCTGCTCTACTGCTTCCCGGAGAAGAGCGTAGCCGAGCGGGAGGCGATCGTTGATGAGATGTTCGCGACCGCCCCTCAGGCGATGGTGATGATGGCCGAACTGGCGATTCGCGGCCCGGAAAAAGTTGCCGGGCGCGTAGAGTGGCAGGGTAGAGAGATTATTGATGAGATGCAGCGCAACGGTGAGAACGTGATCTTTCTGGTGCCGCACGGTTGGGGAGTAGACATTCCGGCGATGCTGATGGCTTCCCAGGGGCAGACGATGGCTGCGATGTTCCACAACCAGGGCAACAAGGTTTTCGACTACGTCTGGAATACGGTGCGCCGCCGCTTTGGCGGTCGCCTGCACGCGCGCAACGACGGCATCAAACCTTTCATCCACTCGGTGCGCCAGGGCTACTGGGGATACTATCTACCCGACCAGGACCACGGCCCGGAGCAGAGTGAGTTCGTCGACTTCTTTGCCACCTATAAAGCAACGCTGCCGGCCATTGGTCGCCTGATGAAGGTCTGCCGCGCCCGCGTCGTGCCGCTGTTTCCGGTCTATGATGGTAAAACCCATCGCCTGACCATCCTGGTGAGACCGCCAATGGACGATCTGCTGGATGCTGACGATAACACCCTCGCCAGACGGATGAATGAAGAGGTGGAGATCTTTGTCGGGCCGCACCCGGAGCAGTACACCTGGATTTTAAAGCTGCTTAAGACGCGCAAACCTGGCGAGCAGGAGCCGTACAAGCGCAAAGAGCTGTTCAGGAAATAGGGGAATACGCTTGATGGCGGGTAAACGCCGGGTGGCGCTTCGCTTACCCGGCCTACTACACATATCGTAGCCCCGGTAAGCGCAGCGCCACCGGGGAATACGCGAACCTTAATCCACGGTCAGGATGCGGGTGGTATTAGTGGTGCCAATGGTGCCCATTACATCGCCCTGGGTGACGATAACCAGATCGCCCGAGACCAGGTAGCCTTTATCCCGCAGCAGGTTGACCGCATCATGCGCGGCGACTACGCCATCGTTGTTGCTGTCGAAGTAGACCGGGGTGACGCCACGGTAGAGCGCGGTAAGGTTCAGGGTACGTTCATGGCGCGACATGGCGAAGATCGGCAGACCAGAGCTGATGCGCGAGGTCATTAGCGCGGTGCGGCCCGATTCGGTCATGGTGATGATGGCGGTAACGCCCTTCAAATGGTTCGCGGCATACATCGCAGACATCGCAATGGCCTCTTCCACGTTTTCGAACTGGATATCGAGGCGGTGCTTGGAGACGTTGATGCTTGGGATCTTCTCCGCACCCAGGCAGACGCGGGCCATCGCAGCCACGGTCTCTGCCGGATACTGGCCGGCGGCGGTTTCAGCAGAGAGCATCACGGCATCGGTCCCATCCAGCACGGCGTTGGCCACGTCCATCACTTCGGCGCGGGTTGGCATCGGGTTGGTGATCATCGACTCCATCATCTGGGTAGCGGTGATCACGGAGCGGTTAAGCTGGCGTGCGCGGCGGATCAGCGCCTTCTGAATGCCCACCAGCTCCGGGTCGCCAATCTCAACGCCGAGGTCGCCACGGGCAACCATCACGACGTCAGAGGCGAGGATCACATCGTCCATCGCATCCTGATCGCAAACGGCTTCCGCACGCTCAACCTTGGCGACGATTTTGGCATCGCAGCCTGCATCGCGCGCCAGACGACGGGCGTAGTTCAGGTCTTCCCCACAGCGCGGGAAGGAGACGGCCAGGTAGTCAACGCCAATCTGCGCGGCGGTGATGATATCGGCCTTGTCTTTATCGGTCAGCGCCTCGGCGGAGAGACCGCCGCCCAGCTTGTTGATCCCTTTGTTGTTCGACAGCGGACCGCCAACGGTCACCTCGGTGAACACCTTCATGCCCTGAACTTCAATCACCTTCAGCTGCACACGACCGTCGTCGAGCAGCAGAATGTCGCCAGGAACCACGTCCGCAGGCAGGCCTTTATAGTCGATGCCGACGCGCTCTTTATCGCCTTCACCTTTACCAAGATTGGCATCAAGCAGGAACTTATCGCCAACGTTGAGGAACACTTTTCCCTCTTTGAAGGTCGACACACGAATTTTTGGACCCTGCAGGTCCCCAAGAATAGCAACATGACGTCCCAGTTTTGCCGCAATCTCGCGCACTTTATCTGCACGCAGCTTATGATCTTCTGGCGTGCCGTGGGAGAAGTTCATACGTACCACGTTAGCACCAGCAGCGATGATCTTTTCAAGGTTATTATCGCGGTCGGTAGCTGGACCCAGGGTGGTAACGATTTTAGTTCTGCGAAGCCTTCTGGACATGTATTACTCCGTTGACTGAAACAACCAGGTGTTGCGTGAATATGAATTCGGCAGTTCTGGGTGCCGATTTGGCAAATCAAAAACTTAACCGAATGCCGTAATGAATTACAACGCTGTTATAAAATTTTAATGTTTATCGCTCCCGGTCAGGAGCTCCTTATCAAAACGCGATTCCTTAAGCGCTTCCTTGACTCGTTTCAAGTTATCTCTGAATTTTGCCCCCCGACGCAGAGTAAAGCCCGTCGCCAGCACGTCAATAACCGTAAGCTGGGCCAGACGCGAGACCATCGGCATATAGATGTCGGTATCCTCCGGCACGTCCAGAGTGATCGCCAGCGTCGCTTCCCGAGCCAGCGGCGTTCCCGCCGAGGTGATGGCAATGACCATTGCATCGCTCTCGCGGGCCAGCTGCGCCAGCTCTACCAGGCTTTTGGTCCGGCCGGTGTGGGAGATGAGCACCACCACATCATCTTCGTTGCAGTTCATACAGCTCATGCGCTGCAGGACGATGTCATCGGTGTAGACCACCGGCACGTTGAAGCGGAAGAATTTGTTCATGGCGTCATGGGCAACTGCCGCCGAGGAGCCAAGGCCAAAGAAGGCGATCTTCTTCGCCTGGGTCAGCAGGTCGACGGCGCGGTTAACGGCTGGCATATCCAGCGACTGACGAACATGATCCAGGCTGGCCATCGCCGACTCAAATATTTTACCGGTATAGGCCTCAACGCTGTCATCTTCATCGACATTGCGATTAACATAGGGCGTGCCGTTAGCTAAGCTCTGGGCCAGGTGCAGTTTAAAGTCGGGAAAGCCGCGGGTTTCCATGCTGCGGCAGAAGCGGTTTACCGTAGGTTCGCTGACCCCGGCTTCCTGCGCCAGCGCAGCGATGCTGGAGTGAATGGCCTGGTCCGGCGAGGTGAGTATGACTTCCGCCACTTTTCGTTCGGATTTGCTAAGGTGTTCCAGCTGAGACTGAATTTTTTCCAGCATGTTCATTATTAACGGGGCGCTCATGGCTAAAATCAATTTCAATAACGGATGAAATTGTGCTGCGTTTCAGTCGATATTACCCTTGTGGGGCCAGGAAAGGTAAACAACAGCGGGAAAATGTGTTGTTTTTTTTCATTACTTGATCAGAGTCGGATTTTAGCTACTCGATTCCAGACAAATTCCCTGACTTTTCAGGGCGATTAACCCATTTTTTAGCCGCCTGAGCGAAAGCGCACGGGAGGATAAGCGGTAACGGTTTCGGGATTTACGTAAAAGCAGTACAGTGCAGTGTAATAAAATTACAGCTATGCCCTGGCGAAAGTACCAGGGCAGCCAACTGAGGAGAATGACATGGCGGTAACGCAAACAGCCCAGGCATGTGACCTGGTCATTTTCGGCGCGAAAGGCGATCTTGCACGCCGGAAATTGCTGCCTTCCCTGTATCAACTTGAAAAAGCAGGCCAGATCCACCCAGAGACGCGTATCCTTGGGGTTGGACGTGCGGACTGGGATAAAGAGAAGTACACCGAAATCGTGCGTGAAGCGCTCGACACCTTCATGAAAGAGAAAATCGATGAAAGCCTCTGGGATACGCTCAGTGGACGCCTCGATTTCTGTAACCTTGACGTCAACGATACCGCCGCGTTTACCCGCCTCGGTGACATGCTCGATCAGAAAAACCGCGTCACCATCAACTACTTTGCTATGCCGCCAAGCACCTTTGGCGCTATCTGCAAAGGGCTGGGCGAGGCAAAGCTCAACGCCAAGCCAGCGCGCGTGGTGATGGAGAAGCCGCTGGGCACCTCACTCGATACATCCCGCGAAATCAACGATCAGGTGGGCGAGTACTTTGAGGAGTGTCAGGTCTATCGTATCGACCACTACCTCGGTAAGGAGACGGTGCTCAACCTGCTGGCGCTGCGCTTTGCTAACTCCCTGTTCGTTAACAACTGGGACAACCGCACCATCGACCACGTGGAGATCACCGTGGCGGAAGAGGTGGGTATCGAAGGCCGCTGGGGCTATTTCGACCAGGCCGGGCAGATGCGCGACATGATCCAGAACCATCTGTTACAGGTTCTCTGCATGATCGCCATGTCGCCGCCGTCGGATCTCTCCGCGGACAGCATTCGTGATGCAAAAGTGAAGGTGCTGAAATCTCTGCGCCGTATTGACCGCTCGAACGTGCGTGAAAAAACTGTGCGCGGCCAGTACACTGCAGGTTTTGCCCAGGGCAAAAAGGTGCCGGGCTACCTAGAGGAAGAGGGCGCAAACAAAACCAGCAACACGGAAACCTTCGTGGCGATCCGCGTGGATATCGATGACTGGCGCTGGGCCGATGTACCGTTCTACCTGCGTACAGGCAAGCGTCTGCCAACCAAATGCTCCGAAGTCGTGGTCTACTTTAAGACCCCGCCGCTGAACCTGTTCAAAGAGTCCTGGCAGGATCTGCCTCAGAACAAGCTCACCATCCGCCTGCAGCCGGACGAGGGCGTGGATATCCAGATCCTTAACAAAGTTCCGGGCCTCGATCACAAGCACAACCTGCAAACCACCAAGCTGGATCTGAGCTACTCCGAGACCTTTAACGAGACCCATCTGGCCGATGCTTACGAGCGTCTGCTGCTGGAGACGATGCGCGGCATCCAGGCGCTGTTTGTGCGTCGCGATGAGGTGGAAGAGGCGTGGAAATGGGTCGACTCCATTACCGAAGCCTGGGCAATGGATAACGAGTCACCGAAGCCTTACCAGGCCGGGACCTGGGGACCGGTTGCGTCGGTGGCGATGATCACCCGCGATGGCCGTTCCTGGAACGAATTTGAGTAAATAACTCTGCCAGTATCAAGCGGCCCTGCGGGGCCGTTTTTTTGTTTATCGCCCTCCTATTTTACCGGTAACATGATCTAACACAGATTCCCGCACAATTTTTACTCTTTTGCGCCTGCCCTGGATTCACCCGTCACGCTTTTTTTATTACACTGGCTGAAGCGATTTTGCCTCCGGCCTGCGGCGGATGAGTGGTTTACGTAATATCACTTTCTTCACGATACTGCCGTCCGGGACACCTCATTTTCAGGAGCCTTTATGAACTCGACATTGTTACGGGTAACAAAGCGTATTATCGATCGTTCTCATGCCACCCGCAGCGCCTACCTTGCCCGCATCGAACAGGCGAAAAGCAGCACCGTCCACCGCTCATCGCTAGCCTGCGGTAACCTGGCCCACGGGTTTGCCGCGTGTCAGCCGGAGGATAAGGCCTCGCTGAAAAGCATGCTGCGTAACAACGTCGCCATTATCACCTCCTACAACGATATGCTCTCCGCGCACCAGCCCTATGAACGCTACCCTGACATTATCCGTAAAGCCCTGCACTCGGTGAACGCCGTCGGCCAGGTCGCAGGCGGCGTTCCGGCTATGTGCGATGGCGTGACCCAGGGCCAGGACGGGATGGAGCTCTCCCTCCTCAGCCGGGAAGTGATTGCCATGTCCGCCGCGGTCGGCCTGTCGCACAATATGTTTGACGGTGCGCTCTACCTCGGCGTCTGCGATAAAATCGTTCCGGGCCTGGCGATGGCCGCGCTGTCGTTTGGGCATCTGCCGGCGGTCTTCGTCCCGTCAGGACCAATGGCCAGCGGTCTGCCAAACAAAGAGAAGGTGCGGATCCGCCAGCTCTATGCCGAAGGTAAAGTTGACCGCATGGCGCTGCTGGAGTCCGAGGCGGCGTCATACCATGCACCAGGCACCTGCACCTTCTATGGTACGGCCAATACCAACCAGATGGTCATTGAATTCATGGGCATGCAGCTCCCCGGCTCGTCATTTGTCCACCCTGAGGCGCCGCTGCGTGAAGCGCTGACCGTCGCCGCCGCACGTCAGGTGACGCGCCTGACCGGCAATGGCAACGCGTGGATGCCTCTCGGCAAAATGATTGATGAGAAGGTCGTGGTCAACGGCATCGTCGCTCTGCTGGCGACCGGCGGCTCGACTAACCACACCATGCACCTGGTAGCGATGGCCCGCGCTGCGGGTATCATCATTAACTGGGATGACTTCTCTGAACTCTCCGAGGTGGTTCCCCTGATGGCGCGTCTCTACCCGAACGGTCCGGCGGATATCAACCACTTCCAGGCCGCAGGCGGTGTGCCGGTACTGATGCGCGAGCTGCTGAAGGGCGGTCTGCTGCATGAGGATGTGCATACTGTGGTCGGTCACGGACTGTCACGCTACACCCTTGAGCCGTGGTTGAACGAGGGCGAGCTGGACTGGCGCGAAGGAGCCAGCGCCTCGCTGGACAGCGATATCATTGCCTCTATCGACAAGCCGTTCTCGCATCACGGCGGCACGAAAGTGCTTAGCGGCAACCTGGGACGCGCGGTAATGAAAACCTCCGCCGTTCCGGTAGAGAACCAGGTCGTTGAGGCGCCTGCGGTCATTTTCGAGAGCCAGCACGACGTGCTACCGGCGTTTGAAGCCGGTCTGCTTGACCGTGACTGCGTGGTTGTTGTCCGACATCAAGGGCCAAAAGCGAACGGCATGCCAGAATTACATAAACTGATGCCGCCACTTGGTGTATTATTGGACCGCCGTTTCAAAATCGCATTAGTCACCGATGGACGGCTCTCCGGCGCATCAGGTAAAGTACCGTCGGCGATCCATGTGACACCAGAAGCGTATGACGGCGGGTTGCTGGCAAAAGTACGCGAGGGCGATATCATCCGCGTTAATGGACAGACAGGGGAGCTCACTCTGCTGGTGGATGAAACCGAGCTTGCTGCACGTCAGCCGCATATTCCTGACCTGAGTAGCGCGCGTGTCGGTACTGGCCGCGAAATGTTTAGCGCACTGCGTGAAAAACTCTCCGGTGCGGAGCAGGGCGCAACCTGTATCACTTTTTAAACTGATTACTTTTTTAGATCGGGCGAGAGAAAAACTCTGATGAAAAACTGGAAAACGAGTGCTGAAGCAATCCTGAAAACGGGTCCTGTTGTACCGGTTATCGTGGTGAACAAGCTGGAACACGCTGTACCGATGGCGAAAGCTCTGGTGGCCGGTGGCGTTCGCGTGCTGGAAGTCACTCTGCGTACCGCTTGCGCTATGGATGCAATCCGCGCCATTGCGAAAGAAGTTCCGGAAGCAATTATTGGTGCCGGTACGGTACTGAACCCGCAGCAGCTGGCAGAAGTGACCGAAGCGGGCGCGCAGTTTGCTATCAGCCCGGGCCTGACCGAGCCGCTGCTGAAAGCGGCAACCGAAGGCACCATCCCGCTGATCCCAGGCATCAGCACCGTATCCGAACTGATGCTGGGTCTCGACTACGGTCTGAAAGAGTTTAAATTCTTCCCGGCGGAAGCTAACGGCGGTACTAAAGCGCTGCAGGCGATTGCTGGCCCGTTCTCGCAGGTACGTTTCTGCCCGACCGGCGGTATCTCTCCGGCGAACTACCGTGACTACCTGGCGCTGAAGAGCGTGCTGTGCATCGGTGGCTCGTGGCTGGTACCGGCTGACGCGCTGGAAGCGGGTGACTACGATCGCATCACCAAACTGGCTCGCGAAGCGGTAGAAGGCGCGCAGCAGTAAGTAGCGTAGGTCCGCGCAAGCGAAGCGCCGCCGGGCAATGCCAACAAAAACGGGCCATATGGCCCGTTTTTTTATCCTGCAACCTGTACGCTGGCGGCGGCATTTTTCGCTCGCTCTACCGCATCCTCTATGCTTTCACCGGTGGCTAACGCCACGCCTAACCGCCGCGTACCGTCAATCTCCGGCTTGCCGAACAGGCGCAGCTGTAGACCCGCACCTACTGCAGACTGCACATTATCAAAGGTTACGTTATCGCTCTTCAGCTCTGGCAGGATCACCGCTGAAGCGGACGGGCCATACTGACGCACGCCGCCTATCGGCAGACCGAGGAAGGCGCGAACGTGCAGAGCGAACTCAGAGAGATCCTGAGAGATCAGCGTGACCATGCCGGTATCGTGTGGGCGCGGCGACACCTCGCTGAAGATCACCTCGTCGCCGCAGACAAACAGCTCTACGCCGAACAGCCCATAGCCGCCCAGCGCCAGCACCACCTTCTGGGCGATAGCCTGGGCACGGGAGAGGGCCAGCTCGCTCATCTGCTGCGGCTGCCAGGATTCGCGGTAGTCGCCATCCTCCTGGCGATGGCCGATGGGGTCGCAGAAGTGCACTCCATCAACGGCGCTCACGGTCAGGAGCGTAATTTCAAAGTCAAACCTCACCACGCCTTCAACAATGACGCGTCCCGCCCCGGCGCGCCCGCCGAGCTGGGCGTACTGCCAGGCATCGTGCAGCTCATCAGCACTGCGAATAAAGCTCTGGCCCTTGCCGGAAGAGCTCATCACCGGCTTAATAATGCAGGGCAGGCCGAGCGCAGCAACTGCCTCTCTAAACGCGGCTTCGCTGTCGGCGAAGCGGTAGGTTGAGGTAGGCAGGCTGAGCTCTTCCGCGGCCAGGCGGCGGATCCCCTCCCGGTTCATGGTCAGCTTTGCGGCGCGGGCGCAGGGCACCACCTGCTGGCCCTGGGACTCAAGCTCCAGCAGCGTATCCGTAGCAATGGCTTCGATCTCCGGCACGATAAAGTCCGGTTTTTCAAGTGCCACTATCGTCTTTAACGCCTCGCCGTCCAGCATATTGATCACGTGGGAACGATGAGCGACGTGCATCGCCGGGGCGTCTGCATAGCGGTCCACCGCAATCACTTCAATGCCAAGCCGCTGGCACTCGATCGCTACCTCTTTACCCAGCTCACCGGAGCCTAACAGCATTACACGCGTGGCTGCCGGACGCAGCGCGGTACCTAAAAAAGTCATAATATCCACCGGTTAAAAATTTCGGACTATTATACACGAAAACGTTTGCGTGTCTTTTTTCGGCTTGCAATCCGCCCATGAAATGCTTACTATTATACTGTATAAATAAACAGGTAAATGAGGCTGCATTATGGCGGTTGAAGTCAAATACGTGGTAATCCGCGAAGGTGAGGAAAAAATGTCTTTTGCCAGCAAGAAGGAAGCCGATGCGTACGACAAAATGCTCGATCTGGCGGAAGTGCTGGAGGGCGTGCTGGTAAATGCACCCGTTGCGTTTGATGACGAGCAGCGTGAGCAGATGGCGCTGTGGCTGGCTGAGCAAAAAGAGACCCTCAGTGCGGTCTTCCGCTCCGGTAAGCTGCCGGACCCTGATGCGGCGTCAGAGAAAAGCGATACCGTAACGGATATGCCGACGGCGAAGCGCACTAAAGCAGCCTAACAGCAGCTTGCGCTGCCGGTAATTTGTACCATGCTTTGAGTGGGTTATGCGCACAGGAGATAAGCATGAACAAATTAGGATCACTGCTCGGCCTGGCCCTGCTGGCCGGCAGCGTTAGCGTACAGGCTGCCAATAATAAATCAGTGAAGTTTCCCAGCTGTGAAGGGCTAGATGCCGCCGGTATCGCCGCCAGCGTCAAGCGCGACTATCAGCAAAACCGCATTGCGCGCTGGGCAGACGACCAGGAGACGCTGGGGCAGGCCGATCCCGTTGCCTGGATCAACGTCAAAGAGATTACCGGTAAAGACGATAAGTGGACCGTTCCGCTGACCGTTCGCGGTAAAAATACCGACATCCACTATCAGGTAGCGGTTGACTGTAAAGGCGGTAAGGCCGTCTATACCCATCGTTAACCAAAGCCGCATTTTCGCTTCTTTAGCCAGCTTAGACATTTCCTGACACCCCCTCGCTTACTCTGTGGTTTGACGCAGAATAATCGGGGGGAACTATGACTAACTGGATGAATCAACTACAGTCGCTGCTGGGCCAGAAAGGGGCATCCGCCTCATCGGGCGACGGGCAGGGACTTAGCAAGCTGCTGGTGCCGGGCGCACTGGGTGGCCTGGCGGGGCTGCTGGTCTCTAACTCTTCATCCCGCAAGCTGCTTACGAAATACGGTACCAGCGCGCTGCTAATGGGCGGCGGGGTCGTTGCCGGCACGGTGCTGTGGAACAAATACAAAGATCGCGTGCGCAGTACGCATCAGGATGAGCCGCAGTTTGGTCAGCAGAGCTCGCCGCTGGATGTGCGCACTGAACGTTTGATCCTGGCGCTGGTCTTTGCCGCGAAGAGCGATGGCCATATCGATGCCCGCGAGCGCGAAGCGATTGACCTGCAGATGCGGGAAGCGGGCGTTGAGGAGCAGGGCAGAGCGCTGGTAGCGCAGGCCATTGAGCAGCCGCTCGATCCCCAACGATTAGCCCGCGATGTGCGTAACGAGGAGGAGGCGCTGGAGCTCTACTTCCTCAGCTGTGCCGCTATCGATATCGATCACTTTATGGAGCGCAGCTATCTTAACGCGCTCGGTGACGCGCTGAAGATCCCTCAGGACGTGCGCGACGGCATTGAACAGGACCTTAAAGCGCAAAAAAGCGCGCTGCCAGGCTAGCTTATACGCGGTGGTGGCGCGTTTCGCTTGCAACATGCGTGGGTTTTGCCACCCTTATAGGGTGTAAACTGAAAAGATAACGCTATGCCACCAAAAGCAAAAACAGTACCGCACGTCATGACCCTGCATGGCGATACGCGAACAGACAACTACTACTGGCTGCGCGACGATACGCGTTCGGATCAGGATGTCCTGGACTATTTGCACCAGGAGAACGACTACGGGCGCGACGTGATGGCCTCCCAGCAGGCGTTACAGGATCGCCTGCTAAAAGAGATTGTTGATCGTCTTCCCCAGCGCGAAGTCTCCGCCCCCTATACCCGCAATGGCTACCGCTACCGGCACGTCTATGAGCCGGGATGCGAGTATGCCATCTATCAGCGCCAGTCGGTGCTCAGCTGCGAGTGGGATGAGTGGCAGGTGCTGCTGGATGCCAACAAGCGCGCTGCTCACAGTGAGTTCTATACCCTCGGCGGGCTGGCCGTGTCGCCGGATAATAAGATCATGGCGCTGGCGGAAGATTATCTCTCTCGTCGCCAGTACGGTCTGCGCTTTCGTAATCTTGAGAGCGGCAACTGGTATCCAGAGATGCTGGATAACGTCACGCCGGATTTTGTCTGGATCAACGACTCCGAAACCCTCTACTACGTGCGCAAGCATGCCAAAACGCTGCTCCCTTATCAGGTCTGGCGACACACCATCGGGACGCCTGCCTGCCAGGATGAGCTGGTTTACGAGGAGAAGGACGAGACGTTCTACGTCAGTCTGCATAAGACGACCTCTCAGCACTACGTGATTATCTACCTCGCCAGCGCGACCACCAGTGAATGCCTGCTGCTGGATGCGGAGTTGCCGGATGCGCAACCTATCATGTTCCTGCCCCGGCGTAAGGACCACGAGTACAATCTCGATCACTACCAGCACACCTTCTACCTGCGCTCAAACCGCGAGGGGAAAAACTTTGGCCTCTATCGGACCAAGGTACGCAACGATAAGCAGTGGGAAGTACTGATCCCGCCCCGGGAACACATCATGCTGGAGGGCTTTACGCTGTTTACCGACTGGCTGGTGGTGGAGGAGCGCCAGCGCGGCTTAACCAGCCTGCGGCAGATCAACCGTAAAACCCGCGAGGTGACCGGCATCGCCTTTGACGATCCGGCCTATGTGACCTGGCTTGCCTATAATCCCGAGCCTGAAACCTCACGCTTGCGCTACGGCTACTCTTCAATGACTACGCCGGACACCCTGTTTGAGCTTGATATGGATACCGGTGAGCGGCGGGTGCTCAAGCAGACAGAGGTTCACGGCTTTGATGCCAGCCAGTACCGCAGTGAACACCTGTGGATCAAGGCGCGCGACGGCGTAGAGGTTCCCGTATCGCTGGTCTATAACCAAAAACACTTCCGAAAAGGGCAGAACCCGCTGCTGGTCTACGGCTACGGCTCCTATGGAACCAGTATTGATGCTGACTTCAGCAGCAGTCGCCTCAGCCTGCTGGATCGCGGCTTTGTCTATGCCATCGCCCATATTCGCGGCGGCGGCGAGCTGGGGCAGCACTGGTATGAAGAGGGCAAGTTCCTCAAGAAGAGAAATACATTCAACGACTATATTGACGTCTGTGACGCGCTGCTGGCGCAGGGTTACGGCTCTAAACGCTATTGCTATGGCATGGGCGGCAGTGCGGGCGGGATGCTGATCGGTACGGTAATTAATGAGCGCCCGGGGTTGTTCCACGGTGCCATCGCGCAGGTGCCCTTTGTCGACGTAGTGACCACCATGCTTGATGAGTCCATTCCGTTAACTACCGGCGAGTTTGAGGAGTGGGGGAACCCGCAGGATGAGGCCTACTACCGCTACATGAAAGGCTACAGCCCGTACGACAACGTTAGCGCACAGGCCTACCCGCATCTGCTGGTGACGACCGGTCTGCATGACTCCCAGGTTCAGTATTGGGAGCCAGCTAAGTGGGTGGCGAAGCTGCGGGCCACCAAAACCGATGACAACCTGCTGCTGCTTTGTACAGATATGGACGCGGGCCACGGTGGGAAGTCGGGCCGCTTTAAATCCTATGAGGGCGTCGCGCTGGAGTTCGCTTTTCTGGTTGCGCTGGCGCAGGGTACGCTGCCGGGCAAAAAAGAGTAGTTTTCGACAAGATTAGTTTTCATCAAGATAGTGCTTTAAGGTCAGCCGCAGTTCGGGGCTCATGCGCTCAAGGTTGTTATACAGCCAGCGCAGGTAACCCGGATCGCGGTCGGCGATTTCTGCTACCGCTTTGCCCCGATACTTACCGAAGGTAAAGGTGGTCATCAGGGCAGGGCGACCGGTAATCGTCGCCATTTGATCCGGCGTCCAGCCAGATGTGTTCATGATATCAATCAGCAGCGCGGCGGTGATATAGCAGTCATAGAGCGCCCGGTGGTGATGTAATCCTGGGGGCGTCTGGACATTCAGCTTACGCGACTTGTAGAGCGCCATGTTGCTGTACTGGATCCCCGGCCACAGACGACGGGCCAGCTTCATGGTGCAGATCCACTCTCCGGGCATCTCCGGCAGCACACGACGATCGAAGCTGGCGTTATGCGCCACATACCAGCTGCTGCCCAGATAGTGCGGCAGTATCTCTTCAATCCACGGCTGATCGGCGACCATCTCTTCGGTGATACGGTGAATAGCCATCGCCTGGTGGCTGATAGGACGATCCGGACGCACAAGGTGGCTCATCGGATTAATAATCTGACCGTCGATGACATCCACCGAGGCAATCTCAACGATGCCGCCCTGCAGGCCACAGGTTTCAGTATCGATTACGCGTAACATCCTCTTCTCCAGAAGCCGGTTCGATTATTTGATCTTAGGTTCATACGGCAGACGTGAAAGCGATACGGATGCCAGACGATGAACAATCAGCCGCTCGCGAAACCAGTCGCGCAGGTGAGCGGGCTGTTCACGTTCTACCACCTCTGCGATAACGGGCATATTGTAGCGCTCTTTAAAGGCCACGCCAGCCGCCGCCAGGTCAACGTTGACTTTGTCCATCTCGTCCTGAGGCAGTGTTGCAAGATTGGTTTTCATAGGTCCTCCAGGTTTTACGGCGCAAACTTACTAAGCCTGCCGCAGAAAGGCAAGCCCGCGCCTGTACAGACTCGACTCGTACATTATACAGAGTTATTCTTGGTGCTATACACATAACAAAAAGGAATAGAACGATGGGTTTTACCGCTAAGTCACTCTGCCGTGCGCTGCTGCTGGCTGTATCTGTGGCCGCATCGCCTGCCGTTTTCGCGCATGCTCACCTGAAGCATCAGTATCCCGCCGCCGATGCAAACGTAACCGCCGCTCCGCAGGCGCTGACCCTTAATTTTTCCGAGGGTATTGAGCCTAAGTTCAGCAGCGTAAAAGTGACCGGATCGCAGCAGCAGACGGTAAAAATCGGGACGGTAAAACGTAACGATAACGACAAAACACAGCTGATTGCGCCCCTCGAACAGGCGCTCACGCCTGGTGAGTATACCGTAGAGTGGCACGTTGTCTCCGTTGACGGGCATAAAACGCAGGGCAGCTACCGGTTTAGCGTAAAGTAATATGCTCGCGTTTTGCTACGTTAGCCTGCGGTTCATCCATTTTCTGACCCTGATGCTGGTATTTGGCAGCAACGCCTTTGCGCACTGGCTTGCCGATCCGGCGATTCGCTCTACGTTGCAGCGACGCTTTATGTTCATGCAGCGTGCCGCGCTGGCGCTGACGTTTATCTGTGCATTGCTGATGTTTGCCCTACAGGGCGGTATGATGGGCAACGGCTGGCATGATGTCTGGCAGCCGGATATCTGGCTGGCGGTGAGCGAAACCCAGTTTGGCAGCGTCTGGCTGTGGCAGATTGTTCTCGCGCTGGCAACGCTACTGCTGGGCTTCATGCATCAGCAGGGACGGGTGTTGCTGCTGGTCACTGCCCAGCTGCTGCTGCTGGCGAATACCGGCCATGCGGCAATGTACGACGGCGCAACGGGACTATTCACCCGTGTCAATTACGCTGTGCATCTACTCTGTGCCGCCGCATGGTTTGGCGGCCTGCTGCCGGTACTGTATTGTATGCATCTGGTGACGGCGCACAGACGCGATCAGGCGATAAACAGTCTGATGCGCTTTTCCCGTTACGGGCACCTGGCGGTGGCGGGAGTTTTACTATCCGGAGCGATCAACGCGCTTCTTATTCAGGGCATAGTGCTACCGTGGCAGAGCCTGTATGGCCGCCTGCTGTTGGTCAAATGCGTGCTGGTACTGATAATGGTGACGATTGCTGTGGTAAACCGGTATGTACTGGTACCGCGTTTTCGTTTGCAGAAAGCCCAGACGCGCACTGCGTTTATCCGGATGACACAAGCTGAAGTGGTTCTCGGCATCGTGGTGCTGGCAACGGTCAGCCTGTTTGCGACACTTGAACCTTTTGAATAACTGGCGAAAAAATGAAAAAAAGTATTCTCACTCTTCTGTTATTGACCTGTTCGGCCAGTGCCTTAGCCGCGCCGCAGGTGATCACCGTAAGCCGCTTAGATGTGGGTAAAGAGAACTGGGCGTTTAACCGTGAGGAGGTGATGCTCACCTGCCGTCCCGGTCATGCGCTGTTTGCTATCAACCCGAGCACGCTGGTGCAGTATCCGCTCAATGAGGCTGCGGAGCAGCAGGTCGCCAAAGGCCAGAACAGCGGCCAACCCATCTCTGTTATTCAGATTGACGATCCGGCGAAGTCTGGAGAGAAGATGAGCCTTGCTCCGTTTATCGAGCGAGCCGAAAAGCTCTGCTAATTCCGCTAGATTGATTAATAACAAAAAACCGCAGGCTTCACTGATGAAGCGTTGCGGTTTTTTTGCTTTCGGCCGTGACAATCACTCTTTTTTTCCTGCCACAGAGGCTGTGGACTGGAAAAGCTGGCGCTGTCATCTATTCTTAAAGTGCCAGGCGTATTAAGCCTGCATTAATGCCAACTTTTAGCGCACGGCTCTCTCCCAAGAGCCATTTCCCTGGACCGAATACAGGAATCGTATTCGGTCTTTTTTTATCTGTTTGATTACTAAGGGTTTTTTGGGGTCTCACACTAAAATCCACCAAAATTCCACCAATTCCCTGTATTCAGTCTAAACCATAACATACTCAGCCCCACGGGCGTCTAGGTATTTTTTGGTCATTGATAAATTTTTATGGCCTAGCAGCCGCTGCGCAAAATCTTCACCTTTCTCCTTCTCATATAGCCGGCCAGCCAGACTTCTGATTTCATGAAAAGAGGGCGGATTAGGGCCAAACTTTAGCGCAGTTGTGTCGCGGGTATCTGAAAAGGCCTGGGTCAATCCGTCAGGCGTTAGTGGTCCCGGTTTTCTTCCGCCCCGTCGCACCGGCGAGTACAGCAGGAACTCAGATGGATTGTTCACCCTGCAACGTTCTATCACCTCCTCTAAATGAAGATCGGCCGCTTCCAGCTTAAGGTCCAACGGGATGGCTAATTTATTGCCTGTTTTCTCCTGTACGACAAACAATCTTCCTTCCCGGACATCAGTGAATTTTAAGGTGGCTATATCCTCACGTCGTTGACCTGTGACAAGCGCAAGATCAAATGCATTTGCCGCCCATACTGAGTTAGTCGCTGCTGTTTCTCGTATCGTAAAGTAAGCCTCGAGCAACAATCGTTCCCGCTTAACTTTTGGTGCGGGGGTGCGGGTGGGTTCCGCCGGGTTTCTTTCGATATGGCCCTCGACAAGCGCTTCCCTGAATACATCGAGAAGTACAGATCTCAGACCTGCAGCCATGCTTTTTTTATCGCAGGCAATATATGTCTCAAGGAATTCAGCGATGTCTTTAGTGGTAACTGCGTTAAGCGCGATGTTGCCGAACTCTTTTCTGATCGTCTCCAGCTGGTTCCTTCGCACTTTCATCGTGTTTGGTTTTAATTCCCTTCGCTCGAGAATAATGTCATACCTCTCCAGCCATTTGGCCATAGTCAGGGTGGGCGTCTCTTTAATGCGCTCAAGTAGACTGGAGGGGATGTAGTTCTGGTCAAGATAGCTGTTTGCCTCAATGGCCTGGGCTATCGCTTCCCTGCGATCAATACGGCCCAGATAGATCACTTGGCCAGTTATTGGGTTGCGCCAGGCATAAAGCTTATCTCTCTTGCGAAAGGTCAGGTTACGGGGCAGGTTAGCGTCGTAACGGGCTGGCCTCTGCATTCTGTAATCTCTCCAGTAAAGTCCCTTTGGACGGAATTTTTAAATGCTGCGGTTTTAAGCGCAAATTCTTCTTGCTCGAATCAACATAGATAGCATCCGGGCGGAGCTTATACTCTTTGCCGTGTAGCTCCGGGGCAGGATAGATCTTGCCTTCCCGTACCCATCTGCGGAGGGTGGATAGTGAGGGAGGGGTGGAATATACGCTGGCTGCCCATTCCACCAAATTGAGAAGTTTTGCCATTATTTTCTCCTGCGCCCGCCACCCTAGTATAAGGAGGGAGGGCGCTGATTGATGATATTTCGATATCAAGACATCCGGCCGGCGAGGTGGCGCAGCCGTCGCGCGCCGGTGATCGCCGTGGCCACATAGCTGGCGCTGCGGTTCTCTACTTCCACCTTCACCTTCATTCCGTCGACCAGCACCGTGTATTCGCTGCTGTTGGCCCGGCTGGCGTAATCGCCGAACCGCTCAACATGTTTCGCCAGTGCAGCGTCACAGGCCCGGCGAGCCAGTGGGGAGTCCTTCCTGCTTCGGTTAATCAGCCTCATTCAGCACGCTCCGGATCAAACACGTCCCAGCAGTTCCGTTCGATGTTAGCCAGCAGCCGGCGATCCTCTACCTCGGCCAGCGGCCGGCCGGTCAGCTCGGCGATTTGCTTATTGTTATGGGTTAGCAGCAGCTTCAGCTCACTGTTGCTCCAGCGGGTTTGTTTATCGCTCATCTCGTTACCGGAAGGGTTGCCCCTCCCGCCTCCCTCAGGCCACGTATTCGGGCTTCATATCACCCAGGGTAATGGCGAACTGGTCATACAGCTCGTCGCCCAGGTGGCGCTTAGCCGCCGCCAGTGTCTGCTCGGCTTTAGCGAACTGCTCAGCAGCATCCGGCTCGCCGGGCTGGGGCAGGGAGTTGATCGCCGCCTCAACCTTGTTACGGGCATCAACCAGGTAATAGCGCTTCACGGCTTTATTTTTCAGCTCAGTGAACAGGGCGGATCCTAACGTCGCTTTAGCGGTTTCGATGTCGGCGCGCAGAGCTTTAGCACCATCCACGTCCTGAGCAGCTTCAATGCGATCCCGGAATTCATCCGCCATAGCATCGATGTTGGCAGCAGATTCCTGCGCGCTGTGAGTCGTTGTTACGCTGTCACTGTTGATATCAGCCAGGCTTACGCGCTGGACGGGTGCAGGATTGATTTCTCGCTCGGTACGCTGCTCCACTTCATCCGGGGTATAAACACCAAGTACAACTGCAGGGCAGTAAAGACGTGCCCAGTATTTGAGGGCTAAATACGCGATCTGCTGTTTAGGATTCGAAATCCACAGTGGAGAGTTACGTGTAATCACGCTGGACAGGAACACCGGTTCGCCCCAAGTGATCTTACTTTCGCCGCGAATGACGGCACCCACACGAACCGACAGGCCCTGTTCGTCGGCGCTGGTCCAGCCGCGTACCATTTCTTTCTTGTCGTACGTCCCGCCACCTTTCGCCGGCTTCTTCACAATCTCTTCGCGCATGCTTGCGCATTTCGACCAATCGCCCTCGTACTCATAGTGGAAGCGGCCCACAATGGCGTTTGAACTGGAGATCACCGCGTTAACCAGCTGGGCTTCGTAGCCAAGCACACCATTTACCAGGTGCGTTTTCTGCGCCACTGCGTACGGGTTCATTCCCCATTGCATCGCCTGCATGATGATCGCCATGCAGTCAGCCGGATTACCCCTAAGGTGCTCAGGAACGGTAACGGCGGCCTGAGCCATAAGGCCAGCTACAGCCTGAAGCTGGGTTAATGCCTGCACATTGAAAATGGCGTTGTTGGCAGAAATGGTGTTGGGTGTCTGCTGCTCTGCTGTGATGATATTTGTGTTTTCCATCGTCATTCCCCTTATGCCTGAGTACGCAGCGCTTCAAGGCGGCGCAGGTCGAAGTCGTTCAGTTCGTCGGTGTAGTCTTCGGTGATCGGCGCTGGCCATTCGCCAGTGTCGAACGCGTTAGCGATGCGGTTCATCGTCTGGCGATATTCCAACATGCCGAGCTCAATCAGCTCTTCGCTGGCCTCGACGATGGCGATCCAGTGGTAACCCTCGTCTTTGTTGACGAAAATCCAGAAGAACTGGTCCAGCGCCGCGGTGCTCATGTACATGGCCGCGCTGAGGTGGTAATCGCGGTCGATGATTTCCCGGTGCAGGCGGGCGCGCAGGCCGGACTGCTTAACGTTCCACATGCTGATAGTTTTCAGGTCAGCACCGATACGCACCGCATCGATGTCGATTTCAAGATCCGGTCGTACGCGGATTTCCAGACCTGTCTCTTCGTCAATGCCGAAGTAGCTGGTCTCTACGGCGCGGCTCGGGTGCGTCAGCAGCATGCCAGCGGTCGGGTGCGCCAGCAGCGCTTTCTGGATGGCCAGCGCGGTTTCCAGCTGCTGGCGGGTCACCAGCACCTTGCCTTCCGGGTTCTCGCGCCAGGCGTCCAGCAACTCGTCAGCGAACACGGCATCCGGGCGGACCGCTTTGAGCGCCTGGATCATGTCGGCTTTGGTACCGGACACTTTCAGCGGCGCGGGTTTCTGTGCTTCCTGCGCGACCAGGTCAGGATTGATGATCGCCAGCTGCTCGAGGAGCGCGTCACGGCTGCCGGTGGTTTTCACCGGCGCGGGCAGGGTGGCGTTGTACTCTTTGATGCAGGCCTTCATTGCTGCAGCGGTCTGCTTCTTATCGGCTTCGATGCGCTGGAACTCCTCCGGCAGCGCCATATAGCTCTCTGCGGTATCGTCTACTGCTGCGCCCAGTGAGAGCTGGGTGGGCAGGGTGGCATTATGGGTTTCCAGCAGCGCTTTGATATCGTCAGCGCTCAGCAGCGGCGGCAGGCTGGCGTTGTATTCGTCGATACAGGCGCGGATCGTCGCCGTGGTGGTGAGCGCCCCCGCCGGGATCTCCGGCTCGACGCTGAACTCGGCGGCCAGTGTCTCCGGCTGCAGCGCCAGCGCATGCACCAGGTTGCCCATGTCGAGCACCTTGGAACGCTCCCGCGCTATGGACTTAGTGACATGGCGGGCGTTGAAGTACATCAGGGAGACGCGCGCGTCTTTTACCTGCGTGCTGCTGATGCCGTTCGCCGCGTGGTAGACGTCGTTCGGCAGCCCCTCATAACGGCCAGGCTCGAAGTAGGCTGGGTATTCCGGCGCGGCGGCTTCTGGCTCGGGGATATTCGCTGCTGGTTCGCTAACCGGCGCTTTTGGCTCAACCTGAGGTAATTCCGCTTCTTTCTGGTGCGCGGCTTCGTCTTTTTGGCTCAGATCTGCAGCGACATTGCTCGCCAGTTCCGGTGCGGCAGCGGCGAGAATATCCGCCGGGTTTACGCTGCCCGCTTGCGCAGCAGCTGCATCAACGCTTTCGACCGCTGGTAACGCAGCACCAGCCTGGCTTTCGATCTGGCCAGTCTCTTCCATCTGCACATGGTCTACTTCCTGTTTTGCGACTTCATTTGAGGGGGTGCCCAGCAGGCCTTCGATGGAGAACACGCCGCTGCCCAAGCTTTTAACTTCGGGCTGAGCCGTTTCACCGGTGCTGGTATTCTCTTCAGCCGGCGCAGCAGCAGGGGCGATCAGCAGCGACTCTACCGCCTGCCAGCGCTCCTCGCTGTCTGGTTTTCCTGTATCGGGGATGAATGCCACTTCTTTGCCGTTCTGCGCGATGTAGCTAATTAGCTTTGGCGTCTCTTTATGGATGCCCTCAGGCGCATTGCGGATCAGGACGAAAACAGCAGCACGTGAAAAGTCCAGAATGCCAGGCGTCTTGCGCAGCTGGTCACTCCACGAGCTCCAGGGCTCTTCTTTGTTGGCGATGATTTCTTTTGCCCGACGCAGCACGCCGCCCGGGATCTCGTAGATGTTGTAATCCATAGGCAGCAGGGCGGCTGCGATTTCAATATCCAGAGTATCGAGCGTATGTTTCAGATCCGGATTGCGATCGGTAGGGTTCCCGCCGCCAGCATTGGTACCAGTGTCAGTGCGCTGGATAGTTGTCTTGCCTGCTTTCTTAAGCCACTTAGCAGTGACACCATCACGGTCAATTTTTTTGCCTGTGGCAGTGATAGAAGAATTGCTGTTGTGTGCGTCGATCCACTCTTTGAAGAACGAGACAAGCTGCGCCAGCTGCGGCGCCGGGCCGTCAGCTGACCAGACAGACTGAACATCAGCAAACAGGTCCGCCAGGGTTTCAGGGAAAACATGCTGCAGCTGGCGCAGATCATGGTTGCGGCATGCCAGCAGCACGTTCTGCGGATAGGTTGCGTCCATGTCCAGGCTGATGCGGGTGATCTCGGCTGCCTGTTCGGCGCTCAGCTCATTGAACAAGCCAAACAGCCAGGTTCCCAGCACGCGCTGAACGTAGGTATAGTTCTGGCGAGTGTTTACGCTGAAGTCATTGGTACCAGTTTCTGCCGCCGGGGTTTGCTGGGTTTCAATCCACGACTGCACGATATTATTTCTTCCATCCTCCGTAGCAGTTGAGTATGCGCAGGCAAACTGACGAACCAGATCTGCGGTCATGCTTTGCCGATAGCCTTCTGGCCATACCTGCCGGATTGCACGGATCACACCCGCCGTTACCCCGCCTGTAAAATTAACTACCCCTGGATCAGTTAGCGCGGCAACAACAATGCTCAAGGTTTCGCTGTTGTCAGCCTGTACCGCTTCTTTGACTTCGTTCAGTTGCTGACGGTCAATGTGCTGCTGGTCAAACAACCACGCGGCAGCAATCTGCTGAGGTAAGGTTAACTCGCGGATGGATGTCCACCCGTCGTCCTGCCCGGAATCGCCTACGTTATCGGCTTGTTCATCCTGAATATTGACGCCAAGGACCGGGCTCCATGAGCGCCCATCTTCACCGAGGGTGTAGCGATCACACCAGGTGTAATCCACGGTGCCTTCTTCAGGCAGGTCGTTAACCACAGGAAAATCGGTGCGGATCGGTTTTGCGTAATCTTTACCGCGGCCGGTTTCTTCAATGCCTGCTTCTTCCAGCGCCACATCGAGCTGGAGATTGGCGCGCGCTGCACTTTTTGCAGTGAACCAAATCACTGCGTCCTTCTTGCCAGACTTCTGACTGGCTTTAAGCAGATGGAAAAATTCCATGTCAGATCCTCATTTTTGGATGTAAGATCCCCGGGCCAGAGATAGCGCCCATTGGGTGTTGTTTTGGTTTGGTAAAAATTCCGGTGTACTTTGGTCGGTGGCACCGGACGTAGATCCCGCCTTGCGCGGGTTTACGTTAGCTTTCGTGGGCCATCTGGTCGTACGAAGCGCAACGTTCAGAACAGTAATCGCGTTGCTCTCGGTCCAGCTGCGCGCCGCGGATTAAGAGCAGGGTATTTTTAACTTCTTTTCCTTTCTCAATCGGCTTGCGGCAGTACGCGCATTTGGTTGAGTTACACATCATCAACTCCTCATAAATGGACAGTGGTACCGGCCGGCATTTCATCGGCGCGGACAATGCGCTCCACTTCGAAACACTCACCCGCAACATGCTGCTCAACTGCTGCCGCTTCACACTGGCGCTGGTCTTCATACACACCCAGCACCACATCCTGAAAATCGCCGTTGGTCATACCCACAGTCAGCACCAGAGCAAACAGAGTGTTCATCAGTGCGTCCCCGCCGGCACCAGGTGCGGCTCAATGTTGCGGGCGGCATACGGGCGGCGAATGTGACGCAGGTTGCCCTGCGGTTCGTGCCAGTACATGCCATCGGTGTAGTTAAAAGAGACGAGCCAAGCTGCGCCGGTGCGGCTGTTGCGCATCGGTATTGCTTTCCCGCTGTTTGGTACTGCCTGATTGGTAGTTGCCATCACTTGTCCCCGGTCTTTCCCGGCGTCAGAACGTTTGTTTAACCTGACAACGCTGCGCTTGTTGTCGATGTGGTGAAGACTACAACCAAAAGTTCGACGTGTAAAGTGATAGTGGAACCAATAGTTCTATTTGAGGGTAAAAAAAAGACACCTAAAAAGGTGCCCTGTTATAGAGGTCGTAGGGAAGAGCTATTTCTTCAGATCGTTCATTATGTCGAAAACATCGTTCTTAAGCAGATCCATTTCCTTCACCACGCCTCTTGTATGGATAATCAACCGAAGCTTTTCAGCTTCTGGCAGCTGATTGAATAGTGATAACAGTGTTTCCTCTCGTTCGTCGAGAATACGAGGCATTGCTTGAAGCTCATCACCATTATCGCCTTCACTTCCTGGCTCCATAAAGAACCAATACTCAGGCCTTCCTGTAACGGCAGATAGTCTCTTAAGTCGCTCGCCACTTGCAGCTGCAGCACCATTCGCCCATTTACGCACCGACGTATGGGAAAGCATCACGCGCCTAGCAAGGTCCGCCATGCTCCAGCCGTTTTCCTCCATCACTTGATGGATTCTTTTCGCAAATACAGGGTGAGGTGTTTTGTTCATATTTTTATTTTACAACCAATGGTTTTATAGTTCATCAGAACTATTGGTTTGATTTTTGTTGGAACCAAAAGTTTTAAATGCTATTCTCCAGATACCTTAAACGAACAATCAGGGCAATTAATGGACAACCAGCTTAAAGAAAAAATTAGCAGCCACATGACGCAAGTAGGTATTGGCGAATGCTTTGGCATTTCATCTCAGGCTGTGGGTAAGTGGTTACGAAAAGGAAAAATCCCTCACGGTCGAATCTTGCCACTATGTCGGATCCTTAACTGGCAAGTAACACCGCATGAAATCGACCCGGAAGCTTACCCCAACCCCACTGACGGTTTACCAAAGTAGGAGCATTAACAATGCAATCACTTACATATCAGCAGAGTAACCCTTTTTTGCAGACAGCGATGATAAATCGCTCTCAAGTCAAAGAGCCAAACCATGGCGATATCCGCGACGCCGTTCGTGCTTGGGCAGCGATTGTCGGGCAGGACGTCGTTGCTGCTCACATCGTGGATCAGTGGCGCAGTTGCGGCGGGGAGGGTATCGAGTTTTCGGCAGATATCAGCCGCGCCCGGCAGAAGTTATTCCGCTGGCTGGATAACCGTTTCGACACAGAAGACTGCAGGGAGCGGGTGCGCCAACTGACACCTTCGATCCTGGCCGTTCTGCCGCTGGAGCATCGTGGCTCGCTGGTGGGCGGTGACTGCAAGCTGACGCGTCTGGCGCATGCCGAGAAAGAAGTTGCAGAGGCCAAGCGGGCGGTGCTGCTGGATGCACCCAGGCATCAGAAGCTGAAAGAGGTCAGCGAGGGAATCGTCTCGATGTTTCGGCTTGAGCCGGATCTGGCAGGGCCGCTGATGGCGATGGTCACAACGATGCTGGGAGGAATATGAAAGGCATGAAAATGGTGAAAGCCGCGGTGCGCGAACACCAACGGCTTTCAGGTGCAAAAACTGAGAGTGATTGCGGAGAGCAGTATGTCAAACACCGCTGAAATATACAAATTCCCTGCGCCTCCTCCGGCGCAACAGGAGAGCCGTATGGCTGATCTGGAAAATGGCTATCTGCGTTTAGCCAATCAAATCCAGGACGCCTTATGTATCGTCGAGTTATCAGGGCGTGAATTCCGTGTTCTGAATGCGATTGTCCGGCTGACCTATGGCTGGTCAAAGAAATCAGACCGGATCGCCAACAGCCTCATTGCAGACAAAACGACGCTGAAGGTGAAGCATGTCTCTGAAGCCGTGCTGAGCCTCGCTTACCGGAACATCATTATCCTGCGCCGCATCGGGCAAACCAGATACATAGGGATTAATACCAGCCTGGATAAGTGGGCTTATACCAAGCCTAACTGCATGAAATGCCCGGTGGATTTCCCGTCTACTGAAGCTGGCACATGGGTAATTACCATCCCTGAAAACGGGGACAACCATCCCCAAAAACAGGGAAGAACATCCCTGAAAAAAGGGACAGCTATCCCTGAAAACGGGGATGGTAATAATCACCCTCAAACCATCCCTGAAAACGGGGATGGTTATCCCCGAAAACAGGGAAAGGTATCCCCGAAAACAGGGAACACCAAAGACATTATTTCAAAGACAAATATAAAAGATCTAACCCCCTCTAGTCCCCCAGGGGGGAAGGTGAAGTTTGATCCGCTGAGCATACCGGTCCCTGAATGGCTGAATGCATCGTCCTGGAATGAATGGGTCGCGTATCGTCGCCAGTCCGGGAAGCCCATCAAAACCGGGCTGACCGTCACCAAGGCTTTCAGCCTGCTGAAACAGTGCCTGGACGAGGGGCATGATCCGGTGGACGTGATCAACGCCAGCATCGCCAACGGGTACCAGGGTTTGTTCAAGCCAAAATTCGCCCTCAGCACTCGCAAGACGGGCCGGGATGTGAATCAAATTTCTCAGCCAGGTAACGACATTCCAGACGGATTCAGGGGGTAAGCGTGAAAAATATTATTGGTACCGGCAGCGCCCTTGAGCGCCTGAAGAAAATCATTCCTGCCAATGTGCAGCCTAAATTCCGCAATGCTCAGGAGTGGCAGGCATGGCAGGAAGCGGAAGGGCGTAAGCGCTCTGAGGAAATCGACCGGCTGAACCAGCGGGCGCGGTCAGAGAAGATTTTTGGCCGGGCTGGCATTCAGGCCCTTCACCGCAGCTGCTCGTTTGCAAACTACGACGTGTCGTGCCCGGAGCAGCGCCAGGCGTACAGCATGGCGAAAAGCTACGCCCAGAACTTCGGCGGTGGGTTCGCAAGCTTCGTCTTCAGCGGCGCGCCGGGCACCGGGAAAAACCATCTGGCTGCGGCCATAGGCAATCACCTACTGGCAGCCGGGCATTCCGTTCTGGTGGTGACCATCCCTGATCTCATGCTGCGCGTCCGCGAGTGCTACGACGACGGGCAGTCAGAATCGTCACTGCTGAACGAGCTCTGCAACGTCGATCTGCTGGTGCTGGACGAGGTGGGGATTCAGCGCGGCTCCAGCGGCGAGAAGGTGATCATCAATCAGGTTATCGACCGCCGGCTTTCAGCCATGCGGCCAGTGGGCATCCTGACCAACCTGAATTACGGCGAGCTGGTCACCACCCTGGGTGCGCGCGTTATGGATCGCCTCCAGATGGACGGCGGCATCTGGGTTAATTTCGGCTGGGCGAGTTACCGCAAAAACGTCAGCCACCTGCGTGTCGCGAAATGAGGTGACTATGAGCAACCGTTTAAAACCGAAACAGAAAGCCATCATTGAATTTATTGAGGCAAACGGCACTGCAACACCCCGCCAGATCCGAAAGCTGCTGGCCTGCGACATCCGCGAAGCCTATGACCGTCTCAAGCGCCTGGGTATGGCCGGGATCATTAAAAACATTGGCAAACCGAAGCATCCGGAATATCAGCTGGTGCAGCGCTGGCAGGCAAAGATCAAGCAGTCGAAGCCGACGAAACAGGCAGCACCGTCGGTGGCGGAAGTGTGTCGCCAGAACTGGCAGGGTTACGAAATTCATAAAATTTTTGGGAGTGCACGAGCATGAGTGAATCACTGAACAACAAAGAGCTGGTGGCGGTTGGCCATGAATTTGCGAAGGCAATGACCAGCGACACGCCGATCATCGAAATCGCCAAAATGATGTCTCGCCTGGCCGAACGGCTGGACTGCACAACGGCTGCGCTGCGCGAAACGGTCAAACAGCGTGACGCGCTGACGGCGGACAACGTGGCCCGCGCCGAGATCATCGGCCAGCTGGTCTGGCAGTACAGCGCCAGCGGTATTAAGCCTGTGCAGAAATCGCTGAATCCGGCCTCTGCGCTACTGTATGACGCAATGGAGGTGCTGCGGCAGCCAGCTACTGCTGCAGCGGTTAACGAGCTGAAAGCTCAGGGTGTTGTTGCCTTTGCAGAACACAAGCGCTCCTTAATGGGCCAGCCTGGTTGTAGTGATGCAGCTATCAGCTATGCAGCTAAATCTGCGGAAAGGTATGCCCAGCAGCTGCGCGCCGGGGAGGCTGTATGAGCATCCAAATCACAGCAGCAGACTCCGATGCGCTGGCAGCGCACCGGCAAGGGCGACAAAACGCACTGGATTATTTTCGTGAAAGGCTAAATCACTTAAAAATCTCTCTTGTATGGGGCAAGGTATAGAGGTAAAACCATCCTAATTTGTAGGAGGAAACATGGCATATCAGAAACCGACAGGCATCAGCAGGCAAGACCTTCATCCACTTGATGGTTTGTTTTATTACATTGGTAGTCGGTGGGTAATGATTCCTTTGTGGATATCTACGGTCGTTGTTGGGGCAATAATTTCTATTTCGCTAGATGATTGGAGTTGGTTAGCAAGGTTTGGGGCCCTAGGTGTAATGGTCGGAACATTATTAACCCTTTCTCCATTGTTCAGAGGGGGGATTTATCTTTCTAATGCTAAAGCCTTTGGGTTTGGATCCGTAGATGATGAGAACAAGACGACAGCGACATCGCCTGAGACTCGGTCTACTTCCATTAACATGGTTATAGGAACTGGGTTAATTGTTATTTCATCAGTAATTAACGCTTTTGGCGATATAATAGCAAGGTCAATAAGTTGAACTTAATCTTACAACAAAGTGTTGTCATCTCTCCGCCGTTTGCCAATGCACTGGTGTTGGCAAACCTGCTGGAGATGTGTTCGGTAGGTGAGCGGGCTGCTTAGCTTTAACTCCTATGTCGCTATACAAGGCCTCTCCGGAGGCTTTTTTCAAGATGCCTTACGGGCAGCACTCCGAATACTACCCAACCGAACGATAAGCGTTTATTGATCTATCAAAGTGATCAAGAAGTGCTCACATGGGGTTAACGACCTGCCAACCCGCAAAAAAATTTACGCGTGGGCTTGGTTTTGTTTAGAGCGGGCTTGTCGCAAAAACACGGTTGGCTCCTCCCCAGAAGCACGCCAAATCAACCAGTTAAACTCACCATCCTCAATGCGTTTAGAGTATGAAAAGTAACGCTCACTTTTTAAAGGTAGGTAAAAATAATATTTATTTAAATCAAGCGGATAAATGTTATTGCATCAACCAATGTTTTTTGTGCATACTTGTGCAAACGAAGTAATACTGTAAATGTATACAGTATTTATATATTGCTTTATGCACAATGTTAAGAGAAAAAGACTTCTGAAATTTATTTATTTTTAAGCCCTTAACAAGCAGATCGACTTTGCTATTGTGCCTAAAGAGCGGTGCCGGGAGGTATCTGCAGATCAATAAATTTCTGGCTTATCTGTAGGAAAGAAGGGGGTTGATGTGGCTGAGATGTGTCCTGATGGGGGTGAGTATTTATACCGGGTGGTCCGGTCCGATGGTACAGCGGTATGCTCGTTTCGTCTCAGACCCGGGGATCGCGTACTACTCTCCAACAATGGCTCAGAGATTGGCCACAAACATCTCCTTGCGGATGAACGCGTCACATCACGAGAAGTGCTTGTCGAGATCGTGAGAGAGTTATCAGCCTGCAATTGACCTTTTTAGTACCTGAATAGCATAATGATATACCGGCCTGAACAACCGGTAACCTGACCACGATGCGCCACGGAGAACACCATGGCGCAGCAGTTACAACTCATCAAGCAGTCCTCAGGAATCCTGATCCCCGCCACGCCGGAGACCAGTGATTTTCTGCATTCAAAATGTAAGCTCGGCGCGGTACTCGAGGCGGACTTCCGCCAGCTGCGCAATCCGGCATTTCACCGCAAATTTTTCGCTTTGCTTAACCTGGGCTTCGAATACTGGGAGCCTACCGGCGGGGCGATCTCCTCTAACGAGCGCAGGCTGGTCACCGGCTACGCTAAATTCCTCGCCACGTTCAGCGGCAGCGAGCCCACGCTATTGGATGCCGCTGAGCAGTACCTGGCGCGTATAGCCGATCGCCGTGCCGGTAGCATCAGCATCTGCAAATCGTTTGATGCCTATCGCGCCTGGGTGATCGTGGAGGCCGGTCACTACGACGCCATCCAGTTGCCAGACGGGACGCTCAAAAGACACCCCCGCAGTATCGCGTTCGCCAGCATGGACGAGCTGGAGTTCCAGCAGCTCTACAAAGCCGCGCTGGATGTCCTGTGGCGCTGGATCCTCTCTCGTGCATTCCGCAGCCAGGCGGAGGCCGAGAACGCCGCCGCACAGCTGCAGCACTTCGGGGGCTGAGTCGATGAAAGACACCTGGTTCTATCATACCGACTGCACCACAGCGCAGGCAGAAGAGCTGCTGGCGCAATACAAACGCCGAGGCGTGAATGTAGAGCGAAGCCTGAATGCCGATCTCATTACCTGGACCGTCAGAGCCCTGCTGCCGGAAAGCAATAAGCCGCCGCGCCCGAGTCGGGTATGGCAAAGCAAGGCGTGGAGCTGAGATGGCTAAGAAACCCCGCCGTAAGTGCGCAAACAAAGAGTGTCGTCAGTGGTTCCATCCTGTCCGTGACGGCTAGGTGGTGTGCAGCTACGAGTGCGCCACCATGGTTGGCAAAGAACAGGCCGCAAAGACCCGTGCTGAGGCTCTGCGTGCTGAGAAGAAGCGTCAGCGCGAAGAGGAGAAGATCGGCCGCCAGCGCCGCCGGGAGAGGCGTATAGCGTTGAAAACGAAATCACAGTGGAAGAAAGAGGCTCAGAACGTATTCAATCGCTACGTGCGTCTGCGTGACGACGGTAAGCCGTGCATCAGCTGCGGCAGCCTCCCCGCGCAAAAATATGGAGGAACAATGGACTGTGGACACTACCGCACCCGTGGTGCTGCTGCGCACCTGGCGTTCAATCTGCACAACACGGCAGCCCAGTGCGTCCAGTGTAACCGCGACCGGGCTGGCGCCCAGAAAGCGTTTGAGCAGGGGCTGATTGGGAGAATCGGGCCAGAGAAGGTTGAAGCCCTGAACAATAACAACGCCGTTCGCAAGCTCGATATCCCTTACCTGCAGCGCATCAAAACCATCTTCACCCGTAAAGCCCGCGCGCTGGAGAAGCGCCGCACCAGACACCAGGAGTTCGCCGCTTGAAACCAGAACTGATCGAATCGCTTCGCATGCGCTGGCAGCGCCTTCGCATTTATCGCCGCCCGGGTTCGGTGCTGGTGGACTATCGCATCCTTCGCAACTTTATTCGCATTTATCAGATGGCAGGGACCAGGGCATGAATACTCAATATCTTCAGTACATACGCGAGCAGCTTATGGTGGCCACTGCCGATCTGAGCGGGGCGACCAAAGGCCAGTTGATGGCCTGGCTGGAGAATGCCCAGTTTGATACGGGCACCTTTAAGCGAAAGAAGCCTAAAGTCTGGGACGAAGAAAACAAGAAATGGCTTACGCTGGATAACCCTCCTATCCCCGGCAAGCAGTCGCACGCGAAAGGTTCCCACATCCCACTGGTTCAGCCGGTCGAATACTCTACCGCCTCGTGGCGTCGGGCGGTTCTGTCGTTGGATGAGCACCAGAAGGCATGGTTGCTCTGGAGCTATAGCGAAAACACGTGCTGGGATAATCAGGTGACGATCACCCAGTGGGCCTGGTCGGAATTCGTAGCGCAGCTGGGCACCAGGAAAGTAGCTGGCAAAACAATGGATCGGTTAAAGGCTTTGATCTGGCTGGCTGCGCAGGATGTTAAGGCTGGACTGGCCGGGCGTGACCCCTATCAGTATGGAGATCTTGCGTCGCTGGTGGATGTGAGTAAAACCAATTGGTCTCAAAATTATGTCGAGCACTGGGAGGCGATGACAAATCTTTTCGCCCGGTTGGATATTGCCTCACTAACCCAAGTTTCGAGATCACGTTCACAACAAAAGGCAACAAATTATCAGCCAAGTATTGCGGAAATGAACTAATTAGCATATATTTCGCGTAAATCTGATATTGTGCCAATGTTGTATGCACTGGCAGTAATGCGAATTTGAAGCCCTGCGGTTAACACCGTGGGGCTTTGTCCTTTCTGGAGGGCATGGTATGTGAAAGTTAAACCGAGTCGCTTACGAGCGAGCCTGTATAGTGATGGGTCAGGTCTCCTATATCAAAACAAGCTCCGGTAAAGCAGCACGAACGCCATACGTGCACCGGTTATTAGCGGCGATGAAGCGACAACACCTCAAGGGCATGAGCGTGGCCACTCCGGGAAGTGGCAAAGAAT
This sequence comes from Escherichia sp. ESNIH1, assembly GCA_002918705.1. Classification (GTDB taxonomy): domain Bacteria; phylum Pseudomonadota; class Gammaproteobacteria; order Enterobacterales; family Enterobacteriaceae; genus Pseudescherichia. The sequence goes on from PQKR01000002.1 coordinate 649,256, forward strand.
TTACAGAGGCTCGCATACGCGGGTTTTTTTCTATTTCAGGCTCCCGGAAACTCCCATCATCGCTTTGTCGTTAAGCATCCGGAGAGCCTGACCCTCTTACTACATACAGCACCCCGAAACCAATCGGAGGTGAGAGCATGTTACGCATGGAAAAATTAACCACTGGTATCGCCTACGGAGCATCAGCAACCAACGCTGGTTACTGGAGCCTTCAGCTGCTCGATCAGGTATCACCATCGCAGTGGGCGGCCATTGGTGTACTCGGCAGCCTGGTCTTCGGGCTGCTGACTTATCTGACGAATTTATACTTCAAAATCAAAGAGGACCGGCGCAAAGCCGCCAGGGGGGAATAGTGGCAGACAGATCAAAGCTAAGCGCTGCGGTACTAGCGCTGGTCCTCGCTGGTGCGTCAGCTTCCGCAATCCTCGATCAGTTCCTGGACGAGAAGGAAGGCAACAGCCTGAACGCCTACCGTGACGGCTCCGGCATCTGGACTATTTGCCGTGGCGCCACGCTGGTGGATGGTAAACCGGTTCGGCAGGGTATGAAACTGACCCAGGCCAAATGTGACCAGGTAAATGCAGCTGAGCGTAATAAAGCGCTGGCCTGGGTAAATCGAAATATCCGCGTGCCGCTGACCGAACCGCAGAAGGCCGGAATCGCCTCGTTCTGCCCGTATAACATCGGGCCTGGCAAGTGCTTCCCCTCGACGTTTTACCAACGCATTAATACCGGTGATCGTAAAGGGGCATGCGAGGCTATCCGCTGGTGGATCCGTGACGGCGGCAAAGACTGTCGGCTAACGAAGGGGCAGAAGAATGGTTGCTACGGGCAGGTTGTGCGTCGTGATCAGGAAAGCGCGCTGACATGCTGGGGGCTCGACAGATGAAAACCCGACACCTTATTGCGATCGTCGTGTTCATTGTCTGCTTGTTCGGCGGGGCGTGTTGGTCAGCCTGGCACTACAGCGAAAAAGCCAGTCAGGAAAAAGCACGTGCTGACTCTGCAGAGCATCAGGCCGAAGCCGCCAACGCAGTCACCGCAAACGTCATACAGGCTGTGAATATTATTAACGCCATTTCAGAGGCCAACCAGGATGCAAAGAACAAGATCGCACTGGAGTCACAGAGAGTCCAGGCAGATATCAAAGTGGCTGTTGCGAATGATGATTGCGCTCGTCGGCTTGTGCCTGCTACAGCTGCTAACCGGCTGCGGGAATACGCGGACAATTTACGTGCAGGTGCCGGCGGTACCGCTGCCAGCAAACCTGACCTCTGAGACGCCACAGCCAATAATTCCAGACCCGCTGTCTTACGGGGATAGCTTAGATCTGAATGTCAGTCTGTTATCGGCGCTCGGGTCATGTAACGTCGATAAGGCCAGCATCAGAAAGATTGAATTTGATCGAGATCACACAACGCAAAGATAACCATATTTCCATAGTTCTAATGGTTGAATTGAAATGTAGCGGCCCAATAAATACTGAGCACCTAATTTGGGTGCTTTCATTTTGAAAGGACTACACACATGAAAGACGGTATTTATTTTGTCGTGTTCAGAAGCGGTCAGAATGATGTTGGGAACGGAACGGTCGTTGTGAAGAATGGCGCGGTTAATGGTGGCGATTTTGGGTTTACCTATCAGGGACGCACCCAAGATGGGAAATTGAACCTTCACGTATCACGCCATAATCCGTCAGCACAAAACGTCATCGCAGGTCTGAATGATTATGTAATGGACCTGTCTGTGAGAGATATCGGCGACGGCTATTTCCTTGAGGGCGGTATTGCAGGCGTACCTGGTGCGACCTTAGCCGTGCAGGCAAAATTCATCGGCAATCTCATTTAAAGCCCGAAGTTTCCACAAACCGCCTATGGGCGGTTTTTTATTGCCATCACCATGGGAAGGCCCATCGTAATGGCAACCGAATTTATTTATAGAATAACCTGACCGCCCACTCATAAATGGTTTTATAAATGGGGTCATGATAGATGCTGTCGGTGCTATTCAGGTGCAAAATCATGTCTTCAACGGTTGTAGAAACCTTTAAGAAATCGATAACTGCTGAACTATCATCATCTTCATCAAAGTATTCGAATAGCAATGTGGGCTCCCCATGTAAGTGAACGTCAGAAACTCGCAGGTTGTAGCTTCCACTTAATTCAAAGTGGATTCTAAAATTCCCTTCAATCCTATGACCCACAGGGTAGAAGTAAAGTGATTGATCGTCATTAAGTGCCCACTGCCATTCAGTGCTATTCATGTGTTAACTCCTATCAATTTGTTTCATATCAGTGTCCGGCAAGCTCGGGCATTAGCAAAGGATTTTTTATGGCAAAACCGGACTGGGGAGCGCTGCAAGACCAGTTCCTCGCCGAGCATGCCAAGACGGGTATATCGCCTAAAGACTGGTGCGAAGCGCAGGGGCTGAATTACACGTCTGCGCGCAGATACATCAAAAAGCCAGCTGCACAAAAAACTGCGCAGAAGGAAGTGCGCAAAACTGCGCAAAGCCAGATGCCGCACGTGGTTGTAGTCGAGGCTAACACACCACCTGACAGCGATACTGCGCAGGAAAGCGCGGGCATCCTTAAGCCACAGCACGAGCAGTTTGCGCAGAACATTGCGCGAGGCATGCCGCAAAAAGAGGCGGCGATATGCGCGGGCTATTCTCCATCGCGCGCTGACTCTCAGGCCTCCATCCTGTTCAAGCGCCCGGATGTGCGTAGGCGCATCAGAGAGCTGCGTCAGGATGCCGCGCTTCTCGTTTCCTTTGATGCCAAAGACCTGGCTGAGCTCTCCTACAAATCGGCGAAAGAAGCGCTCCAAGAAAAGAAATTTGGACAGGTCGCACCGAACATCAAGAACGCCGCGCAGCTGACCGGCATCGATATGAGCAACAAAACGGAAGTGAATGTCGATCTGGCTGGTTTGAGCTACGGAAAGGTCTGCATCGTCACGCCGTCGAACTGTCCACCTGAAGCGTGGGCGGCGCACATGGACAAGCTGCGCGAGGGAAAGCAGACAGCCCAACAATAATCGATGGCGTTCTCTACTCATTCAGTAGCGACTGGGTGATGGGAACGCTGTACGACGCACCGATAGGCTCTGTCCGCTGGCGCTGGACGTATGGCGGTCGTGGTGGCGGCAAATCGGTAGAAATTGCCCGCGCGCTGGTATTGTTGGGCGCTATCGAGCCGATGATCATCCTCTGTGCTCGTGAGTTTCAGAACTCCATCAACGATTCGGTGCTGGCGCTGCTGGACGCTGAAATCCACTCGCTTGGCCTGGCGCACTTTTATAAGGTCAAGAATAACGAGATAGAGGGCACCAACGGGACGCGGTTCACCTTCAAAGGCCTGCGCAACAACATCCAGAGCATAAAGTCGATGCACGGCATCAAAATATGCTGGGTGGAGGAAGCGCAGACCGTATCGCAGGACAGCTGGGACATCCTCGGCCCGACCGTCCGTGCCAACAAATCGGAAGTGTGGGTGTCCTTCAACCCGCGTGAAGCTACCGATCCGACTTACGCTATGATGGAGCGGCACCGCGCCGATCCCCCTGATGGCGGGGCGATAATCACCTGTGTCAATTACTGCGATAACGCCTTCTTTCCTGATGTGCTTAGGCACGAGATGGAGTACTGCAAGCGTATCGACTTCGAGGCATACGAGCACATCTGGCTTGGGCTGCCTAAGGCGCTCAGTGAAGCGGTCATCTTCTCCGGTAAATACCGGGTAGAGGCGTTCTCTGACGACCTGTGGCAGGAAGCAGATCGCCTGTTCTATGGTGCAGACTTCGGCTTCGCTAACGACCCTTCCACGCTGGTCCGCTGCTTCATCATAGGCACCAGGCTGTACATCGAGTACGAGGCCTACGGCGTCGGCGTCGAGCTGGACGAAATGGCGTCGTTCTACGACTCCATCCCGGAGTCCAGAAAATGGCCTATCCATGGCGACTGCAGCCGACCAGAGACCATCAGCTATCTGTCGCGTCAGGGCTTCATCATCGACGGAGCTACCAAATGGCCGGGGAGCGTTGAGGACGGCATCACCTACCTGAAAGGGTTCGAAGAGATCATCATCCATGAGCGCTGCAAGCACATGGTCGATGAGGCGCGCCTGTACTCCTACAAGACAGACCGCATGACTGGCGAAGTGCTGCCGGTTGTCGTGGATAAGCACAACCACCTGTGGGACGCCGTTCGTTACTCGCTGGATGGATACATCACAAGTGTTGGCGATCTCGGCGTCTGGGCCGCATTGGGAAGAGGTGGCTGAACAGCCCGCCCCTAGTCAAGCGGGCTTTAACATTTTTACTGATGGACTACGAACTCAAATGGCTGGTCAATGTTTTCGACCATCATCGCACAGTGGATTTGTACATCGCGCGGGCCTGCATCGTACGTTTCCAGAATTGGAATAAATACGCGCTCAATCTCCTCCCTGGCTTGAGCAATTTTATAATTTTCTGAAATTTTCGTAATTTCTACTTCCCCCAGGAAGGTTGTTTCAACGTCAGAAGTCTTCATCCATTCAGTAATGCGTGCAATTTTTTTTCTGACTTTGTCGGCCTTCTCTTCGTCAGATGAATGATCGGTTACTGGTTTTACTGAGTACGTCAGCAAAAAATTCCGCTGTGTCATTTTGTTATTCCTATTTGCTTGTGTGAAACGTTGATCTTGGGATTTGATACTTAAATTCAAATGCTCAAAAACAACTTTGTGATGTAAACCAATGGATTTGCGTTAAAGGAGCGAATGTGTCCCGAAAAAACCGCCAGAACGGCGCAAAAAAGCCCGTCCGTACTGGTGACGGGTACAATAACTTCGCTGCCAAACTCGGCGGCTATACCGCCAATATTCAAAGCGGCGGGAGTTACCAGCCAGGCTATATCTCCCGTAACCGCGCCCAGCTGGAATTTGCCTACCGTTCATCATTTCTGGTTGGTGCTGGTGTAGACGCAATGGCCGATGATATGACCCGCAAGGGCATCAACATCAGCTCCAAGTTAGAGCCTGGGCAGAAAGGTGAGTTCGAGAAGTTCTGGGACGATATCGCTATCTGGGATGGCCTGAACGATACCTTGAAATGGTCCCGGCTTTACGGCGGCGCGCTGCTGGTGGTGCTGCTGGAAGGTCAGGACATGTCAACCCCGCTGAAGCTCGAACGCATCAAGGAGGGGCAGTTCAAAGGCGTCATGTGCCTGGACCGCTGGCAGGTAAACCCGAGCTATTACGATCTGGTGACTGATTACGGCCCTGAGTTCGGCAAGCCTAAGTATTACAAGGTGGTGACCAATCAGCAGGGGATCCCGCCGTGGAAGATTCACCACAGCCGTATTATCCGCATGGAAGGCGACTCGCTACCATTCCAGCAGGCGCAGACTGAGAACGGCTGGGGTATGTCGGTTGTCGAGCGCATCTTCGAGCGCATTCAGGCCTTCGATACGGCGACGGTCGGCACCACGCAGCTCATTCACAAAGCGCACCTGCGCACGTACAGCATTGAGGGGCTGAGAAAGATTCTGGCCACCGGCGGCACGCTGGAAGAAGGTCTGATGAAGCACATGGACATGATCCGTGAGTTTCAGACCATAGAAGGCATGACCATCATGGATAAAAATGATGAGTTCCAGACGCACAGCTATTCGTTCGCAGGGATCGCCGACGTCATCCTTCGTTTTGCTGAGCAGGTGTCCGGTGCAACGGGCATCCCACTGGTGCGCCTGTTCGGGCAGTCGCCGTCCGGATTCAGCACCGGCGACGGGGATCTGGAGAACTACTACAGCCGGGTTAACTCACTACAGGAACGCCGCCTGCGCCGCCACATCCGCTGGCTGCTCGATATCACGTGGCGATCCCAGTTTGGTCAGCCGCTTCCGGACGATTTCACATTCGAGTTCAACAAGCTCTGGGAGATGTCGGATACCGACCGGGCGACAATGGCCAGCAACGTGGCCACCGCCCTGGCGACTGCCGTGCGCGATATCGGCATGCCTCAGCACGCCGCGCTGAACGACCTGCGCAACCTGTCCGACATCATCGGCATCGGCGGCTCTATCACCGACAAGGATATTGAAGATGCCAAAGCAGAATGGGAGGAGGCTGAATCTGAAACCGAACCTCCGCCGCAAATCGGAGCGCCAGTATCAGAAAAGCCTACAGGAGATAGCGCAGCAGGTCGGCGCGATAGTAACTGGCTCCTACGATGGTTCGCAGGCGAGCGCCGAGCAGGTTAATGCCCGTCTGATAGATTACTCCCTGCTGATTGACGACTGGGCCGACCGGGTCGCCAAACGCATGTTTCTCCAGGTTGAGCAGGAGGAGTGGAACCAGTGGCGCTCGGTATCGCAGGAAATCTCTGAGGGGTTGCGGGATGTCGTCAGCAATACGCCGGTTGGCTCCGTCGCTCAGGACATTGTTGCACGTCAGGTGCAGCTGATTAAGTCGCTGCCGCTGGAGGCCGCCGACCGCGTCCGTGACATCCAGGCGCGCGCGATGGAAGCCGTCATCAACGGTGAACGCCCCGAAGCGCTCTACCGGATGATTATGGAGTCCGGCGACGTGGCGGAGAGCCGCGCGAAGATGATCTCCCGCACCGAGATTGGCCGGGCCACGACGGCGCTCACCCAGGCCCGTGCCGAGTCGATTGGTTCAGAGGGCTACTGGTGGCGCATTGAGGGAGCAGGAACGCGTGATTCTCACCGCCAGATGAAGGACAAGTTTGTGCGCTGGGATAACCCACCTACGCTGGACGGCATGACCGGGCACGCCGGTTGCCTGCCGAACTGCAAATGCTGGCCAGAAGTACAGGTTCCCCCGCCGAGGAAATGATTCATAATGTGTGGATCTCAACTCGATAGGGATAGCACATGCCGCAAAAAATAGAGCTGTTAAATGGGTTTGAGTACACCCATGAGCGCCATAACTTCGGTGGAACATGGGTGTACTATTGGCATTTCAAACCTGTTGATCAACCCGCTTGGTGTCCGTTCAGCTTGCCAACCGTGAACGTTAAAAAAGCAGATATGGTCAGCCTCTTGAGGGATCCTGATTCAGCCACCACTTTCTACAAAGACTGGCTTGAAAGAGCCAGCGACGTTGAAGCTGCAGAGCGTCGTTTAAGCCAGGCTCATTCTCACCTTGAGCGTATTTCTGCCCCTGACTGGGGAGGGCGAGGAAACAACCCTGATAAGGATGCGCGGATCACTCGCCAGGCTCATGATGACTTCAATAGAGCTAAGCGGGAATTAGAAAGTGCTATACGAATACGAGAGCAGATGACCAAGTAACCGAGGCCGCCATTGAGCGGCCTTTTTACTGCCCGCAATTCAGCAGGTAACCCATGAAATATTTTTTCGAGACCAGGCTCGGGGAAACCCGATTCCGCCTGACGGATGGCTCATTGCTTTGCAAAGACGTGCCGATTGCCCGAACGGGATCGCAGGTCTACCTACCGGAAGAAATCAATCTTGAGCCAGATGCCAGCGGCACCGTCACTGTGTGGCGAACGGAAGACGAGGTTTTCTCGCCAGAAACGATGGCGAGCTTCGAGGGCGTTGCCGTCACGGTAGGACACCCTGAAGACAGCGCTGGCAACATCCTGTTCGTCAATCCAGCAAACTTCGCTGAGCTGGCCCACGGGCATATTCAGAACGTCCGCCGCGGCACCGGCGATAAAGCAGACCTGCTCATTGCCGACGTGCTGGTTAAAAGGCAGGAGGCAATCGACGCAATCGAGGCTGGTCTGACCGATGTCAGCTGCGGCTACGACGCGCTTTATAAGCAACTGGCGCCCGGCAAAGGCAAGCAGTACCAAATCACCGGTAACCATCTGGCTGTTGGCATTGACCGCGGCCGGGCGGGTTCCCGCTGTGCAATCGGGGATTCGGCCCCATCAAAACCAAAGGAGAAGCCTGCAATGTCATGGCTTAAAAAACTGGCTCAGGCCATTAAAACGAAAGATGAGGACGCGCTCGCACGGCTCATCGACGAAGCGCCGGACATGCCATCAGAAGGCATGGGTTCGATCCCCGGATTGACCATCAACATGAACGTGCCGTCACAGGCCACCTCGCTGCCGGCTGACCAGAAGACTACGGTCGATGAAGATGCCGATCCGGAGAAGAAAACCGGCGATGAAGAGGTGCCTGCCTGGGCTACCGCCCTGATTGCCCGCATCGAAAAGCTGGAGGGTAAAACTGGCGACGCTGATCCGGACGACGACACCAAAACCGGTGACGAAGACGCGGAAGAGGACGCAAAGGTAACCGGCGACGCAGCGTATAAGCGCAACATCATCGGCGACGCGGAGATCATCTGCCCGGGCTTCCAGCCAACAGGCGACAAAGGCCTGAAACGTCAGGTGCTCAACCAGGCTCTGCGCACGGGCGACAGCCTGAAGGCGTTTGGCATTGCCGACTTCGGCAAAGCGCCGAAGGCCACCGTTGATGCGGTATTCAAGGCGGCTGTCGAGATCAGCAAGGCCAGGAACCACATCACCCCGCCAACTGGCAAGCGTACAGGCGACCACTTTCGCGGCCCTGTAACCCCGGCTGAATTGAACAAAATCAACGCCGAATTCTGGAACAAAAATAAGGGTAAATAATATGGCTGGTAAGGCTTATTTAACTCGCCTGGGGATCGGCTTCCCCGGCGCTATCACTCGCCCGCAGGATCTCACCGCTGAGCCTGCAATTCTCGATGCCGCTAAGCCATTCCCTTCGTATGGCCTGGCTGGCAAAAATCTCAACGGTAAATTTGTACCGCTGGAAGCCGGTGATGACATCGATGATGTTGCTGGCCTGTTCGTTCGTCCGTACCCAACCACCAACCCGACTGACGCTCGGGCGCTCGGTGTTACGGCTGGCTACACCGGCGACCAGCTGAAACGTGGTTATATCTGCGTGGCTGTTCCTACTGCTCAGGCCGGTACCGCCAAGAAGGGCGACAAGGTTTATATCCGCGTTGCTGCGCCGACGGCGTCCAGCCCTCTCGGCTCTATTGTGCTCACCCCGGACGGAACTGCCGCTAATACCCCGGAGCTGACTATTGCGAAAGTGATGGGCCCGGGCGATGCGGCGGCAACCACCACCCACGGCAACGTTGAAATCGCCTACAACATCTAAGGAACGATGAATGTTTACTATCGATAAAGCCACCGTAGACGCTGCTGGCGTATTCCTGGTCGGTGAACTTGAGCGCCTTGATCAGACGCTTAACCTGCCGCTGGTCAGCTATAAGTGGTCGCGTGACATGCCGCTGCGCAGCGACGTTTCCATTGCTGACGAGCAGTCTTCTTTCACTAACACCGATCTGGCAGCCGCTGGTGGCGTAAACCCGAACGGTAAAAACTGGATCGGGAAAAACTCCACTGCGATCCCACAGACCAATCTCTCCATTGAGAAGACCGCTCAACCGCTGAGCCTGTGGGGCATGGAGCTGGGTTGGACACTGCCAGAGCTGGCTTCTGCACAGCAGGTAGGCCGCCCGGTAGACAGCCAGAAATACGACGCCATGCAGTTGAAGTGGAACATGGACATCGATGAACAGGTTTACATCGGTGACAGCGATCTGGGTGTTACCGGCCTGCTGAACCTCTCACAGGTAACGCCAATCAGCGCGGCCAAAGCGTGGGCTACCGCCACACCTGATGAAATCGTGCAGGACTTTAACCTGCTTCTTTCCCAGGCGTGGGTTAACTCAGGCTACGCGATCTGCCCGGCAAAGGTCGGTCTGGCCCCGGAACTGTTCAGCCTGCTGGTGAGCAAAAAGGTATCCGACGCAGGGAATATCTCTGTTATGGAATACGTGAAGATCAACTGCATCGCGTTCCAGGAGAACGGCGTGCCGCTGGAAATCGTGTCCATGAAGTGGGCGTCAAAGCGTGGCGCAGCTGGGGCTCATCGCATGGTGGCGTATACCCAGGATGAGAAATTTATTCGCTTCCCGCTGGTGCCGCTGCTGAATACCCCGCTGGAATACCGCGGCCTGTACCAGCTGACAACCTACTACGGCCGCCTGGGCCAGGTTGAAACCCCGTACGGCAATACTATTTCCTACATGGACGTGCCTGTAGCATAACCCACATGGCGGGGGATCCCCGCCGTTCTGGAGAGAACATGAAATATCTCGTAACTACCGGTGCGGTTTTGCGCTTCACCGACGGATCGCAAGTAGAGCTGATCCCCGGCGTGCACAGCTTCGATAAGCATGTGACCGAGCACTGGGCATTTGGCGCTCATGCGCGGGCCATCGATGAAGATGAGCTGAAGCAGAGTCAGGGCGACGATGAGCTCTCGCTTAAGGTCACCGGGCTGGAAACCACCATCACCGGCCTGCAGCAGCAGCTGACAGACAAAGACACGACTATCGCAGAGCAGTCGACCACCATCACCGGCCTGCAGCAGCAGCTGGACGAACTGAATGAAAAGCTGGCCGCGCAGGAGACTGGTAATGGCAAAAAACAGTCGTCTGCCAACAAATGATCAGTTCCGTACCGACTTCCCTGAGTTCGCTAACGCTGCCCGCTATCCGGACCCCGCGGTAAATTTTTACCTGGGGCAGGCTGACGTGATCCTCAACCAGGACGTGCTGGGCGACCAGTTCGTCTATCTTGCTGAGCTGTTCACGGCGCATTACGTCGAGCTGCGCGGTCGCGCGCTGGCGGGCGCAGCTGGTGGATTCGTCAGTAGTGGGGGCAGTGGCGTGGCGTCGTCCAAGTCTGTCGATAAGGTCAGCGTCAGCTATGACAACTCAGGCACCATCAACCCTGATGCCGGGTTCTGGAATAAAACCGGGTACGGCCAGGAGTTCTTCTGGTGGTGGTCGATGTTTGGCGCTGGCGGGCGGCAGCTGTTATGAGCGGGGTAAAAGTAAGAGCGGATAAGGCTGCGTCAGTGCTGACTGGTCTTGCCCGTCTGTCGAAGATGGATGTGCTGGTCGGCATCCCTGAAGCCAACGCCGTGCGCGAGGACGGGGAGGAGCTGAACAACGCGGAGATAGGCTACCTGCAGGCGACTGGCGCGACGGTCAGTCTCGGTGGGCGGGAGGTTACCCTGCCACCGCGCCCATTCCTAGATATCGGCATCGAGGATTCAGAAAACGAAACCTCTCTGCATCTGAAGGCAGCCGCCGGAATGGCTCTTGATTGTGACTTTGCAGGTGCTGAGCGGGAACTTACGGGCGCTGGCCAGTTAGCATCTGATGCCGCCAAACGCGTTATCAGTGACGGTGACCGGTTGATCCCTATTTCTGATATGACTAAGGCCAGGCGACGGGAGCAGGGCTTACCCGGCGACAAGCCGCTCTACGCCCATGGCTATCTTCTCCGCTCGATCACCTACGTTGTGAGAGGTAAAAAATAATGCCTTTTCTCGATGTCACAGAGGTTTTGTCAGATCCCGATTTCTGCGATTACACCCTGGTCTGCACCCGCAACCACCAAATGAAGGATGCTGACGGGTTCGCGACCAACACCAAAGAGGAGATCCCCTTCAATGGCGTGGTGACGGTGGATCGCTCTCTGGAAGCCAAACGCATGGCGGCAGGGCAGGTTATCGGCGGTGCGATTCTGGTGGTTACCACTTTCCGCTTAACCCAGGGAAAGACAGCTCTGGATGCCGACGTGGTGCTCTACAACGGGCGGCACTACCGTGTCACGTTTGTGGATCCTTACACCTCTTACGGCGCTGGCTTCGTTCAGGCGCACTGCGAGTTGATGGAGTTCGACGGAGGCACACCAGTTGAATGACACCACGCAACCCGGCTACCTGACGCCCACCAGCCCGGCACCACAGTATGACCAGGCGCTGGAGCGCGAGCTCAGCCGGTGGATACGCGGTGTTTCCGGGCTGCCTGACGGCATGGCTATGCCACGCTTTACCGACCCTCAACCTGCGATCCCTGCGCTGGGCACTAACTGGTGCGGGTTCGGTATCACCGACTTTCAGGACTCAGCCAATCCGGCAGATGTCACCAAAGACGACGACACCGACTACCAGTGGCAATTTGAAACGCTGGTGGTGCTCTGCTGCTTTTATGGCCCTGCCGGGCAGGCTTACGCCAAAACGTTCCGTAGCGGCCTGTTCGTCTCGCAGAACAACGCCGAATTAAACCGGGTCGGACTCACGCTCGGCGAGGTTGGGCGGATCATCCCGTCACCGGAGTTCATCAACAACCAGTGGCAACGCCGCTATGACCTGTCCGTGACACTGCGCCGTAAAGCGGTGCGTGAGTACGGCATCAAATCATTCCTTTCTGCTCCAGTACAATTTTTCGGAGATTAACCTATGCCTAACGGCTTATCCGTATCACGCGTCGTGCGCGTGCAGGTTTCGCTCGCGCTCAGGGCGTCAGAGGGGCGCGACTTCGGCGCTCTGCTTATCCTTGGTACGTCCGGCGTCCTGAAAGCACCAGAAGTCATGCGCCTGTACAACGACATCGAAAGCTTGGCCGCCGACTTCGGCACCACCTCGGAGGAGTACAAGGCCGCAAACCTGTACTTCCAGCAGTCGCCGCAGCCTCTCAACCTGTATATCGGCACAATGGACAGAACGCCCGTACCGGCAACCGCAGGCACACTTACAGGTGCGCAGCTGAATGCCAGTGAGCAGCGTGTTGATAATTTCAGCGCTGTTACAGACGGCGCTCTGAAAATCACGATTGACGGTGTAGCCAAGAACATCACCGCGGTCGACTTGTCCGCAGTTACCACGCTGGATGAGGTTGCTACAGCGATCACCACTAAGCTGGCCAGCGCGGTGGTAACCTGGAATGCCGTCACCTCGCATTTCCTGATCACTTCATCGTCTACCGGGGCTACCTCGGTTGTGGGCATTCCTACTGCTGCTGGTGCAGGTACTGACCTGGCTCCGCTAATGGGTATCGACGCTGGTAGTAAGCCGGTAGCTGTTAACGGTACTGCGGCACAGTCTGGTTCTGCTACGCCATCAGTTTCCGCCGCGCTGAATTACTCTGCTGACTGGTACGGACTGGTTATCGCCGATAAGACGATGACGGACCAGGATCATCTCGACGTTGCTGCGCTGATTGGCTCTGCAAGCGATTCCCGCGTGTACGGTGTCACCACGGCAGACTCGAAAGTACTGAGCGCCACCGATGCGACTGACATCGCCAGCAAGCTGAAAGCAGCGGGCTATGGCCGGGTGTTCTGCCAGTACAGTCAGGTGCCGTATGCTGCGGCGTCGGCGTTCGGGCGCGCGTTTACCGTTAACTTTCTCGGTAACAACACCACGATCACCCTGAAGTTCAAGCAGGAGCCGGGCATCACCGCCGAAACGATCACCGCGCAGCAGGCCGACACACTGAAGGCCAAAAACTGCAACGTGTTTGTGCGCTACGCCAACGACACCGCCATCATCCAGGAAGGCGTGATGTCCAACGGTGACTTCTTCGATGAGCGCCACGGGCTGGACTGGCTACAAAACTATGTCCAGAACAACCTCTGGAATCTGCTGTACAGCTCAACCACCAAGATCCCCCAAACCGAAGCTGGCGTAACGCGCCTGCTCACCAACGTGGAACAGTCAATGGACCAGGCGGTGAATAACGGGCTGGTGGCTCCGGGTATATGGGCTGGCGGGGCGATTGGCCAGATTCAGCCGGGCGATACGCTGACCAAGGGCTATTACGTCTATGCCAACCCTCTGAGCTCGCAGGCGCAGGCGGATCGCGAGGCGCGTAAAGCGCCTGTGATTCAGGTTGCGGCAAAGCTAGCTGGCGCGGTTCATTTCGCCGATGTCCTCATCGATGTGGTTCGCTAAGGAGCGAAAATGAGCACTTATTCTTTTATCGATGTATCCGCGTCCCTGACCGGACCGACCGGGATAATTGACCTCGGTTATGGTTCTGCAAACTCGGAAGAAGGCATCACGGTCACCATGACCGAAAACAAAAACACTATGACGGTCGGCGCGGACGGCGAGGTAATGCACAGCCTTCACGCTGGGAAGAGCGGAACCATCACGGTAACCCTCCTGAAAACGTCACCGGTGAATAAGAAATTGTCTCTGGCATACAACGCGCAGAGCCAGTCGTCAGCCCTGTGGGGCAATAACGTTTTCGTGATCCGCAACAGCGTATCCGGCGACATCACCACCGCACGCGCCTGTGCATTCCAGAAGCAACCCGACCACGCGAATGCTAAAGAGGGCGGCACCGTGGCTTGGGTCTTTGACGCGGGCAAAATCGACCAGTTACTCGGGGAGTTTTAATTCATGGAAATTACCATCAAGGATCAGCAGTACCGCATTGGTAAGCTGAGCGTGTTTGAGCAGCTGAAGGTATCCCGCAAGCTCCTGCCGGTGCTGGCTGGCCTGGTGTCTGACTTCCGCAACGTCCAGGCGAAAGTTAACGCAAAAGACACCGAAGGGGCGCTGGAAAGCATCCTGCCGAAGATCGCCGATGCCGTTTCCGGCCTCAGTGATGCTGATGTGGATGCGATCCTGTTCCCCTGCCTGCAGGTGGTGGCTCGCCAGCATGGCAAGGGGTGGGTGCCGGTGTGCCAGCAGGGCTCAATGGCGTTCGATGACATTGACCTGTTCGTGATGCTGCAGCTGGTGGCGCGGGTGGTCGCTGATTCCTTGGGAAATTTTTTGCCAGGACTCCCTACCAGCGAGACAACCACCCAGCCAGCGGCATAACCTTTAATGCCATGCCGGGCGGTGAGGATTACATCCTTCGCCCGGCGCTTGCCTTCAACCTCGATCAAAAAGACCTCGACAGCGGCGCAGTGGACCTGTGCCGCATCGCGCTGCTTAACGATTACCTTGATATGCGTGACGATAATGACGCACGCGTAGCAAAATGGAGAGCCCAGAATAATGACTGAAACCATCCGTGATTACCTGGTCTCTCTCGGGTTCGATATTGACAGCTCGGGCCAGGCGAAGTTTGAAGCCACGCTCAAAGGTGTGGCCGCGAATGTCGTTAAGCTGGGGGCAGTAGTGGAATCCACGGCGCTGGCGGTGGTGGGCTTCACCACCTCGATCGCCAACGGCCTGGATAAACTCTACTGGGCCTCCCAGCGTACCGGCGCAACAGTCAACGGCATCAAGGCGCTGGGCTATGCCGCATCTCAAACCGGATCCAGCGCTGAGGCTGCGCAGAACTCCCTGGAGAGCCTGGCGCGCTTTATGCGCAGCAACCCGGGCGCTGAGGGTTTCCTGAATCGCCTGGGCGTGCAGACCCGGGATGCATCCGGTCAGATGCGTGACATGTCGGCGATCTTTACCGGTGTTGGCCAGAGCCTCAGCAGCATGCCGTATTACCGGGCAAACCAGTACGCGCAGATGCTTGGTATCGACGAAAATACCCTGATGGCGATGAGGCGCGGGCTATCCGGATTCTCGGCTGAATTTCAGTCGATGATGCAAAAG
The DNA here is from genome assembly GCA_002918705.1 of Escherichia sp. ESNIH1. Classification (GTDB taxonomy): domain Bacteria; phylum Pseudomonadota; class Gammaproteobacteria; order Enterobacterales; family Enterobacteriaceae; genus Pseudescherichia. Next base: position 664,658 of record PQKR01000002.1, read on the forward strand.
ACAGGCTTCAATGCTGATAAGGCGGCGATTCAGTCCAACAAGTTCATGACCTCCATGCGTAGCTTTGTTTCGCTGCTAGGGATCCTGCGCGACAAGGTGGGCTCCAATCTTGCCGACGGGCTGAGCGGCACGCTGGACAACCTCAGCAAGCGCATGCTGGAGAACTGGCCGAAGATCGAGGAGGTTGTCACCAAAGTCGTTAAAGGTGTGCTCTGGGCAGCTGATGCAATAGGCCGCGTTGCCTGGCGTATTACCCAGGCAGTGGACAGCCTGATTGTCTGGTTCAGAAAGCTGTCTCCGGCCGTGCAGGAACTGATCGGGCTGTTTGCGGTGTTAATTTCCGGCTGGCGGCTTCTCAACACAGAGTTTCTCAAATCACCTATTGGTATTGTGCTGGCGCTGGGCGCCGCTATTTTTGCGCTGATTGAGGACTACCAGACCTGGAAAGAGGGCGGGAAGAGCCTCATCGCGTGGGATAAGTGGGAGCCAGAGATAAACGCGGCTATTAAGTCGCTCGGTGGACTCCGAGATTCCGTAGCTGCTATCGGCACTGAGATAGCCAGGCTGCTCAATATCGACCTGAAAAACTGGACGCTGAAAGGCGACATCGACAATCTGACCAAACAATTCGGCGAGTTTGGAAAGATGATAAATATGATTGGCGAGCTGCTGAGGGCCATCGATGATGGCCGATGGTCTGATGCTGTAAGCGTCGGCAAGCAGCTGCTCAATCAGGGAAAAGAGCAACCCACCGCAATACCAGCAGTAGTCGATAGCGCAAACAGAACAGCTGAATTGGTGAAGGAAAAAACAGGCTTCGATCCACGCAGTATCGGGCGGTGGTTTCGCAGCATAGGCGAACCAGAAAAGCCTGAGCCAAATGCCGAACGACATGATGTCAGTGAGGTTAGCGACCGTCCCGGCTGGATGAGCTGGTTGTTTGGCACTGGAAAAAGTGGAGGTGAGCCCGAGCAGCATGCGCAATCTGTAAAGCGGCCGCAGGTACTGGAACATGCAGGTACGATCGCTGAACTGGTTAATAACTACGCCCGGAAATCGGATCAGGCCAGTAACCAGTACCTTATATCGACGCTATCCCGGGAGATGGGAATGGCGGTTGATAGCAAGCTCCTGCCTTCGGATATGCGCGACTTACTGAAAGTGCTGCGTGGTATTGCGCAAAATATTAACCAGCCAGGAAGCGAAAGCGCTACCGAGATCATCAACTCTCCACAGGTTATCAATGCGGAGCAGTTCATGCGACGGCCACAGGCCTACGCGCAAGTGCCGGACTATGTCGACACCATTGCGAAGCTGGTTAATAACTATGCAAAAAACTCAGGGCGCACCGATAACCGGGTGCTCATTGCAGAGCTGATGCGAATAACTGGCAAGAGTGACGACAGCAAGCTTCTGTCTTCTGACATGCAAGACATACTGAAGGTATTGCGTGATATTGCACAGAACATCAACCAGCCCGGGAGCGAGAGTGCTGCTGAGCTGCTATTACCTCGTCCGGGCATTACCATTGAGCAGCCCACACAGCGGCCACAGGCCAGCGCGCAGGGCAAGGTTTTGCTCAACTGGATGCAACCTATGTTCAGTAAACTCGAGTCGCTCTATCGTCTGCCAGAGGGGCTGCTGAAAAGCGTCGCGATAACTGAGTCAGGCGGCAACCAGTTTGCTATGTCTGGCGCTGGGGCTAAGGGATTGTTCCAGTTTATGGACGGTACGGCGCGCGACATGGGGTTGCGCGGGAATGACGTGTTCGATCCGATGAAATCAGCTGAGGCTGCTGCAAAGTATCTGAACCAGCTGCTGAAGCAGAACGGCGGCGACCTGAGCAAAACGCTGGCATCCTATAACTGGGGGATCGGCAACGTACAGCGCTACGGCATGGATTTGATGCCTCAGGAAACGCGGAATTACATACCTAAGGTCATGAGCAACATGCCTGGCAGCGCTCAGCTCAGTCAGGAAACCACTATTAACATCTACGGCGCTAACGATCCGGCGTCTACCGGCCGCGAGGTTGCGGACCGTCAATCAGGCGTTAACTCCCGCCTCACCCAGCAATTCCAACCGAGGGTTTACTGATGGATATTTTGTCGGCCATCTTTCGGCTGCAGTCGAGGAAGATCGGCATATTTGTCCCGGATGTCGTGGTTTCTGAAAAACATGTTGATACGCTGGAAATTACTGAACATCCCGTCGAAATAGGCGCGCCTATTAATGACCACGCCTATAAGCGCGCCAGCGAGGTAACGATAGAATGTGGCTTCGCTGGCGGCGGCTCCCTGCTGGACCTGGTAGATATCTCTGGGATCGGTCTGGGTATCGGGAAAAGCCCGAAGGAGATTTACCAGCAGCTGCTTGAGCTGCAGGAATCGCGGGTACCGTTCGATGTTATCACTGGCAAGCGGACCTACAGCAACATGCTGATCCGCGCCTTAGAAGTGACAACCGAGAGGGCAACTGAAAACGTGTTGTCATGCGTTCTGACACTGCGCGAAGTTATCATCACCCAGACCCAGCAGATCTCCGTGGCGGACAAAGCCAATATGAAAGACGGGATCAGTACCGCAGCAGTTCAGAGCCGTGGCAATAAATCGCTTACCCCTGTCAACGAATCACTGCTTTCCTCGTCCGGTTTCTTTAATGGGCTGAAGGGGACCGCGCTCGGGAATGCACTGAGGCTCCGATGAACGTAACTGAAATACCTCTTACTGCTGACAACCAGCAATTTCGCATCCAGTTAGGGACGGTGACGTACACGCTGCGCGTACTGTGGCGCGATAATGCAGGGTGGATCATGGATGTCATGGATAATGCTGGCGAACCGCTCCTGACTGGCGTTTCTCTGGTCCCTGACGTCGACCTTATTGAACAGTACCCGGAGCTGGGGATCTCCGGCGTACTGGCTGTGCTGGCGGATAACGGCGCGCCGGGGTACCCGACGAAAACAAACCTTGGCTCTTCCAGCCATCTTTACTTCGCGCAGGTGACATCATGACTATGAACTGGATGCGCCACTTCGAATTGCGTCTGCTTAACGATGCTGGACAGGGGATCGCGCTATCGGATTTTAAGGTGACATTCACCATCGACTGGTTTAATTCTATGTGGCCACGAGTGGCAACACTGAAAATTTACAACCTCAGCCGCGACACCATGAGCCGGATAACAAGCACTGAGTTTTCCCGCATCACCATTATCGCCGGGTATGACGGTCTGCCGCAGTCCGTCATGGCAGATGAGGTAGGCCGGGTGATAGAGATCTCGCCTGACCAGGTAGGGCAGGCGCGGGGGGAGAATTATGGGGAGATATTTAACGGGGAAATCCGTTTTACGATAACCGGCCGAGATAATCCCACCGACATTTTCACCCTGATTCAGGCCATTGACGGGCATAAGGCGTTTAACGAGGCGGTCTCTACCGGGAAATTAGCAGCCGGGTACAAGCTATCCGACGTTTATACGCTGCTGATGAGGGATTTCTCGCCGTACGGGATCACCCAGGGCGTAACGGGACAATTTCCGGATCGTATCATGCCGCGCGGGCGCGTTTTTTACGGTATGACCCGCGACTACATGAGTAACGTCGCGGCGCAGTGCACCGCTAACTGGCAGTTCGTTGATGGTCAGGTCCAGATGGTTCCTGAGGATAAGTATCTGCATGAAGCTATCGTGCTGAACAGCGCCACCAGCCTGATCGGCATGCCACAACAGACTATGGGCGCTGGCGTTAACGTGCGTTGCCTGATCAACCCTAACATCAGGGTAAATGGCCTTATCCAGCTTGATCAGGCCTCTGTATACCGGACGCAACTGTCAAACGATGAGATACAAAAATCAGCGGCCAGGATCACAGAGAGCAGCGACGATGGTAACCTTATTGTAGGCGGCACTATTCAGCAGCCTGCCAGCGTAGCGACCGACGGCGTTTATATTGTGCAGTCGATTAGCTATACCGGCGATACAAGGGGGAATCCGTGGTATATGGATCTCATGTGTATGGCTCGAGGGGCGCGTGATTTGCAGTCGAATACGGCCTTACAGCGAACGGCACCACAATGAAAAAACTACTTTTAATAGCATCTTTAACATTGGTCAGCTTTTCTTCACTGGCGGAAAATTCCGACTATATGAAGTGCGGGCCATTTGTGTTTTCAACTTCAGCTGAAAATGATGGATATCCGCGGATAAACGGTGCCAAGCCTGACAGCCAAAAGGTGATGTTTCTCAAAAAAGAAGGTGATTACGAGAACATAAAAATGCAATGGATCGTCCTGAATGTAAACACGGGTCAGCGGTATGGCCTTGATTATATAAAGCGTAACGGGAGAGGAATCCTCAATGCAGAAGCGGTACGCCAAAACATGAGTGAGCCGCGAGTGTTTGGGACGTACGATTGTGAGAGGGCGCGATGAAAAACCCTCTTAACACTGGGCTTCAACTATGTTCAAATGCATGTTCAATTTTTGATTGTCCGATCTAGACTTCATGATAAAACCTCTATTTGAAACTGATGATCTGTTAAACAAACTCTTTCCTTCGATGCTAGGTGGGAAGAATTTACTTACAGACATCCAAGTTATGGACATAATCCGAAAGGCCAGAAAGATCCCCGACCGGCACGAGGGACTGCTTATAGAAGGCCTGGCGAAGCTCATAAGCGGTCATTTTGATGAAGGGGTTGAGTTGTGCGAGCGATCGATCCAACTCAACACCCATGATCACGTAGCATGGCTTAATTTCGGTGTGGCACTTGCAAGTTTAGGTCATCACAGTATGCAAAATGATTTACTCTGGCGAGCCATGGGCTATGGTTTAGTTGAGGCATACCTCAAGGCACTATCGGTTAGTGCCTTCTGGGTAGATCGTAAGATGTTCGAACACGCATACGAATTTCTTAATAGGGCAGGATTGACAAACACATCTCTTACCGAAAAGCAGAAATATGAGGTGGAGTTCATGCATGAGTTGGGATCCAGGCTTGATTTCATAGCCCCATTTGCAACCATCGCTATGGAGATAGCCGAGGCCGAGCAACTGGTCGTTACTAATAGCCATGTTTCTGGTGATGCAGAGCACGGTTATTGCTATGCGTTGCATATTGATGAGAGTGATCCAGATAAGCTATTGATGGTAAATGACATGGCTTTGAATAAAATTTTATCTAACGACTTGCATGTGCTGGACTGCGTTACTGTGTTTGTGTCGGAGAGTCACTGATGCCGGTTAAGCACACATCATTTCTGGAGTTAGCCAAAGAATCTTTAGACGGTCAGGGCCGCGAAATTGACTTCAGAAGCAGTATTAGTAAATCCTATTACTGTATGTATCACTCAGCCTCTCGTCTAACCAATGGCAAAACGGGCAAAACAGATAGTAACGGGAATGCATTTACTGGCGGAGTGCATAAACGGTTTTATTCATATTTGATGGATAATGCTGCAGATTACAATGGTTTAGATAAAGACCTTACTGCTAAAGTTGGCATCATGCTTAAACAGTCTCATGCTTTGAGAATTTCTGCTGATTATCACCTTGAGCACAACATTACTAAGCCAACAGCAGAAATGATGTTTAAGAGAGCTGTTGAATTAGAACGAATAATATCCAACCTTCAAAAATAACCCGCTTCGGCGGGTTTTTTATTGCCTGGAGTAAACCATGCCAGTATCACCACGCTCGCAGGACGGCAGCGAATCACAGACGCTGGAGGCGCACCGAAACGCCATATTCGGTAGTCTGCGCGTTGCCCTGCCCGGGATTATTCAGTCCTTTGATCCGGACGCAGTAACGTGTACCGTGCAGCCGGCCATCTTCGGCCAGCGGCTCGACGGCGACAATGCCCAGATTTCGGAAGAGCTACCGACCCTGCTTGATGTTCCAGTTGTATTCCCGCGCGGCGGCGGCTGCACGCTGACCTTCCCGGTTAAACCCGGCGATGAGTGCCTGCTGATATTCTCCGATCGCTGTATCGACTTCTGGTGGCAGAACGGCGGTGTGCAGGAGCCGGTCGACCCGCGACAACATGACCTGAGCGATGCTTTTGCCCTCGTTGGCCCGCAGTCGCAAGCGCACAAGATTGCGAATATCAGTACCACTGCGGCGCAGCTGCGTACTGACGATGGCGCGGCATTCATCGAGGTGGCTGCCGGGCATGACATCACCATCACCACGCCCGGCAAACTTACTGCAACCGCGCAGGGTGGTACGGTCGTGAACTCCCCAACGATCATCCTTAACGGCAACGTCACGATCAACGGCAGCCTGTCACAGGGAATGGGGGAGGCAGGCGGTTCAGCGACGCTGCGTGGACCAGTATCGGTAACCAATGATGTGACTGCCGGTGGCAAGAGCCTGATGACGCACACCCACAGCGGGGTGCAGACCGGCGGCGGTAATACGGGGAAACCTAACTGATGCGATACAGACGCGAAGACGCCGACGGCGATTATACCTTTGGGCAGGGTGATAGCACTTTTCTGACCAGCACGCCGGAATGCGTCGCCCAGGCTGTAAAGACGCGCTTTGAGCTGTGGAAGGGACAGTGGTTTCTGGACACGACCGAGGGCACGCCGTACATCCAGTCAGTGCTCGGCAAGCAAAGGCCGGAAGTTTACAGCCTGGCTATACGCGACCGTATCAGCTCGACGCCGGGCGTCCTGTCCATCCTTTCATTTGATACCGTGAACAACGGCCAGTCGCGCCGGGTAACATTCACGGCCTCCATAAACACTATTTACGGACAAACCACGGTAACAAGCGAGGCATGAATGGCTTTGAACCTCGACACGCTGGGGTTATCGGCAACGGTAACCGACCAGGGGATCGTTGCGCCCGACTACCAGACAATCCTCAGTACGCTGACCGGCTACTTCCGCCAGATTTATGGTGACGATGCCTATCTGGATCCGGACAGCAAAGACGGGCAGATGGTTGCCTTGTACGCCCTGGGCATCCACGATGCCAATAATACAGCCATCGATGTGTATAACTCGTTCTCGCCAGCAACAGGGCGCGGGCGCGCGCTGGCAAGTAACGTCAAAATTAATGGGATCACCCGCAAGGTTGCCACCAGTTCAACAGCGGACGTTGTTGTCACAGGTGCTGTCGGCACGCTTATCACGGCGGGTAGCGTCAGGGATGCCAATGGCGTTGTGTGGGATCTGCCTGTAAACGTGAACATTCCGGCATCCGGCACCGTGACAGTTACGGCCACCTGCAGAACCCCTGGGCCTGTTGCAGCCATGGCCAACAGCATTACTCAAATAGCTAACCCAACGCGGGGATGGTTGTCCGTAACTAACCCCTTGGCCGCTACCATCGGTGTCGCCGGGGAGACCGACGCGCAGCTGCGTCAGCGCCAGGCGAGAAGTACGGCATTACCATCCATCACGACGATGGACGGCCTGGACGGCGCGCTGCTGGATGTGGCAGGTGTTTCGCGAGTGCGGGTTTATGAGAACGATCAGGACATCGCTGATGCAAACGGGCTACCGCCGCACTCAATCAGCTGCATCGTCGAAGGCGGTGATGCCGATCAAATCGCAACGGTCATTTCAAAGAAGAAAGACCAGGGCACCTCTACATTCGGTACTACCACGGTAAACCTGACCGGAAAATATGGGGAACCAAAGGCTATCAAATTCTCCCGCCCGGTGATTGTGGAAGTATTCGTCGATATCGAAATTAAAACATATCCCGGCTACACATCTCAGGTGGCCGAAGAGATGAAGACGGAAATTGCCAGGTATATTAATTCGCTTCGCTTTGATGATGATGTTTTGCTTAGTCGACTCTATTCTCCGGCAAACCTCGGGGTGATGAGTGGGGGTGATAGTAAATATTACGACATAACTTCCCTAAAAATCGGCAAGAGCGCTTCGGCTGTCGCATCATCAAATATCAATATTGCATTTAACGAGGCGGCGCACTCTCTCATTGACAATATTAAGATAACGGCATCGTCATGAGTAAATACACTGAGTTAATCACCAACTACCATGCAACGAAAAGTAAATTCCCACAGCATATAGATCTTATAACCAGGCCTCTTACTGACGTTTCGACTTTAGTTGCTGACATGATACGAAAGTTTGATGTCGACTCAGCCAATGGAGCGCAACTGGATATCATTGGTTTATGGGTAGGCAGGAGCAGGGTGGTCACCACACCAATATCCAATGTTTATTTTTCATGGGATACAGATGGGCTGGGGTGGGACCAGGGCAACTGGCAAGGGCCGTACGATCCGGATGCAGGCTTTACATCTCTGAGCAACGACGTTTACCGACTGGTTCTTAAAGCGCAGATAGCCATCAACCAATGGGACGGCACAGTAGGACATCTTGAGGAATTACTGGAATTGATATTCTCAGGAACTGGTATCGAAATGCAGATAATTGACAATATGGATATGTCTATATCAATTAGCGCGATTGCATTGAACGGAATTGCAAATACATCTGCTGAATTAATAGAGGTAATTAAGTCAGGTGCGCTGACTGTCAAAGCAGCTGGTGTGCGGGTGAAAAGTCTGGATGTTATAGATCCGGCTCATCCTCTATTTGGGTTTGATATACAGAACACGGCTATAGCCGGTTTTGATAATGGATACTGGAGTTAATATGCCAACTAATGATATTAAAGCCTTTGCCGCAGCGGGCGGGGCTAATGTTTTAACCCAGGCGGAATACTTAGCCCTGGCTGCGCTTTCCACTGGGTTTACATCCGGGAAAGCCAGCGCGAAAGAAGTGAATAAAGCTATCAGGCAAGCAACGCTTGTAGCAGCAGCACTGGCGCAGTTCATCAGCGATCAGGGAAGTGTTGATGTGCTGGATGACGGTAACGTGTCGGGGCTTGCTGCAAAAATGCTGGCGGCAGTTAATAAAACCTCCCAGCCTCTTGATGCCACGCTGTCAGCAATAGCTAACCTTGCCACGGGCGCTAATAAGCTTCCATATTTCACTGGTACTGATACCGCAGCCCTGGCGGATCTTACTCAGATTGGTCGCGACATTATTGGTAAATCCAATATTGCGGGCGTTTTAAACTATCTGAAACTTGACAGGGTGGAGCAGCGCGACAGCGAAACGATAATTTATGCCGGGGACGATCACACATCGTATCTTGCCATCAGGATAGATGGTCAGTGGGGTATTTATGACCCTTCGCAAGGTTTTATACCCCTTGGTATTCAGCAGGGTGGAACAGGAGCGAGAGATGCAGGCGCGGCCAGGACTAATCTTGGACTTGGGACTGTAGCCACTGAAAACATCGTCCCGGTCAGCAAGGGCGGCACAGGTGCAACAGACGCGGCAGGAGCAAGGCAGAATTTTGGCTTGGGTACCGTAGCAACCGAAAGCACGGTTCCTTTAGCTAAAGGCGGCACAGGTGGAACTACGGCAGCAGTAGCCAGAACCAACCTGGCGCTTGACCGCATTGAACAGCGCGCCGGTGAAACCGTGATGTTCAGCGATGCGACCAAAAAGAAATTTGTGACGGCGCGTTCTGATAACACCTGGGGTTTTTACAATGATGACCTGCAAACGTTCATCGCGCTGCCTGTCAATGCAGGCGGCACTGGATCGCTGAACGCGTCAGGGGCAAGGAACAACCTCGGACTTGGGACTGTAGCCACTGAAAACATCGTCCCGGTCAGCAAAGGCGGCACAGGTGCAACCGATGCAAAAACGGCCAGAGATAACCTAGGCCTGGGTAACGCGGCAGTTGGGCAGGTTCGAACAGGATTGATATCAGGATCTGGCGATAAGCTATTCTCAACGCCTTTTTCTAACCAGTGTACTGCCATCGCGTTCGGGGTAATAATCGGTCAAACGTGGATTTTTTCTCCATACGTCACTTACTTAACAAAGGCAGGCTTTGGTTTTGACGGTCGGTGCTGGAGCGGAGAACCGGGAACTGCATCGCAGCCATTCGGTGAAGGCGTCTATTACATTGCATGGGGCAACTAAAGTGACATATCAGTATAGCGCTAAAAACAATGCCTTTTTCCCTGTTGCCGAGCTGGCTAATTATAAGGCTGCAGGATGGGACTTACCGGATCTCGTTGATGTTACCGACGAGATGTTTGCAGAGTTCACGCAGGATCGTAACGTTGATGGTCTGATGCGCACTGCCGCTGCTGACGGACTGCCACAGTGGTCACCGTTGCCGCCGCCGACGCAGGAGCAAATTCTTGCGAATGCGATGCAGGAGAAGCAGCAGCGAATTGGTGCAGCTAATGCCTATATCAATAGCAAACAGTGGCCGTCAAAGCTGGCGCTGGGGCGGTTGAGTGATACAGACAAAGCGCAGTTTAATGCCTGGCTGGATTATCTTGATGCGCTAGAGGCGATTGACACATCGACCGCGCCCGACATCAGCTGGCCGACAGCTCCGGATAAATAATTAATAGGCCGCACCGTCTTGCTCTGGCCTCTCTTTGAAACTACTGTATATAAATACAGTATTTAACAGGGAGGGGCACAGAGTGGCTAAATATTCAGACATTGGCGCGGCATTTACCGCAGCCGTCAAACCAGATCCGAAACGAGGATTTACAGTAACCACTGGTGATTTTGTGCAGCAGCTGGAAGTGCATCACCATCACTGGTCACTTGAGCAGGCGAACCGGTGGATCGCGCGCTATCAGACGTACTTCCGGGATTACACCCCGCATGCGGGTGAGGACCGGCGATACTTCATGATGGGCATGGGGAGGATTATGTAAATGGGATTTCCTTCTCCTGCGCAGGACTACGTTCAGCGCCCGCTGTGCCTGAACGAGTTATTCAACGTAAACGGTAATACTCTGCTGATTGAAACGTCGAGCGGCTGGGCCGTGATCGATAAATCGCGGCGGCCAGATCCTGGCATTGTGCTGCTGGTGAATGTCGACGGCTATAACCAGTTCGCCAGGTGGATGGGTGATGCGCTTATCACGGAGGACGGCGAGGCCATAGAGGGCGAGGCGCTGGACGGCGTGACCGTTATTGGGCCAGTGACGGCGCTGATCAATGCTGTGGGACGTGACGACGATTGCCCGGTGTTGTGAGCAATATCGCCTGGCAGGGGAGTCGGGGTGGTGGGTATGTTATCAAAGGGATTTCACCACTAAAATTCCACGTCGAGCCCACGAATAAAGTAACAAGTGTTTGATCGTAAAAGTATCTAATGGTAAGTGTTAGTAAGTTAAAAATAGGCTAAAAACGCGGGTAAGAATATGATATGTAAAGGAAGATTAGATGTAGACCATAAACAGGAATCGTATTCGGTCTTTTTTTATCTGTTTCCTGAGCTAACCATACCATATTCGACCCGCCGGGCGTCCAGCGTTTTTTTGGTTAATATTAGGGGAAGTTAAAAATCGCTGAACTCCTGAGCCGGACGCCAGAAGCCGTCAACAAAGTCCTCAACCGGATAGCAGCCGCCGTGGCGGATGCGCTGCTCCTCCATTGAGACCAGGCACTGCTGTTCGGTATTGTATACATCGATAACAATGTCATCGCAGCCACCGTCCAGGTAGCAAATAAAGAGAACCAGAGCGACCATTCCATCCTCACTTCCGTACCGCTTAGGTTAAGTGTAGGGGATAGGTGTAAAGAGAGGAAATTCCAGGAACAAATAACCCGCCGGGCGGCGGGTTCAATGGATATCAGCCGAGGCGCAGTATCCAGGTATCGGTCTGTTGATCGTAGTGCTCACGGTACAGCACGGATTGTTCGCCGTTAAGCAGCGCCGGGATACTGGTATCGGCATCCCAGGCATCAAGTTGCATACATAAATCGGGATCGGAGCTGCATGGAATGCGTAACGTCCGCTCTCCTGGCCCATCGCCTTGCAGCTCAGCATCATCAATCTCAAATTGGCCAATGCGCACGCTGGTTTTTGTCATAATGCTCTCCATTGATCTGCGAAATGTGGTACGACCAGTAAAGTCACCCCATTTTTCAGCTTGGTACAACATGACCTATCCCGCCAGTAAAAACGTGCGCTTTTTTTCCGGACTTACTCTTTGCTGGCGAACAAACGACCGTCGCGTACCAGCTCCCGGGGGTAGCTGTTCTTAAGCCGTGAGCCGACTCTCTTTGCCAGGCCAAGAGGCTGCCCCTGAAATGTTACAATCGCTTCGTCATGCTTAACCGGCGTCTGTGGGTAGATGTCCCGCCCGCGATACCACTCTTCTGCTTCAGCAGGGTTGAGCTCAAAGGCCAGCGGATTATCGGTTCCGGCAAGGGCAATCACCGCCTCGTGCTGCCAGCGGTAGCCTTTGTTGTGCGTCTCGGCGAGCTTGATGCCGATGCGTGAGAAGCGCACTTTGCCGGTCAACGCTTCGATCTGCTCCGGGAAAAGCCACAGCTCTTTATCTCGCTGCCAAAGGCGTAACGTGTCGTTCCACTGTAGCCCAGAGGCCGCGGCGGCTTGGGTTATCTGTGCGCTCTCGCGGCCTTTGACGGGCGAGAAGGGGAATTTACCCATCTTATAGCCAGGCGCGGGCAGAGGATCGACAGAGGCAGTTTTGCGCAGTCGCGCGACGAAGAACCCTTCGCAGTCGAAGATCTGCGGAAAAACGTGCAGGAAACCGTCGGGGGTCAACGCCTGCGTTGCACCGACAAACAGCTCGCCCAGCGGCAGGAACTCAACCGCATCGGGATAGCGAGCTTTCAGCCAGTGGCAAATGGCTTCGTTCTCCTCCTGGTTTAACGTGCAGGTAGAGTAGACCAGCGTCCCGCCGGGCCGCAGGGCGTGAAACGCACTGTCGATCAGCTCCTGCTGGGTGGCGGCGATCTCCAGATTGCTGGCAACAGACCAATTTTTCAGCGCATCGGGATCTTTGCGCACTACGCCTTCACCAGAGCAGGGGGCATCCAACAGGATGGCGTCAAAGGTTTCGGGCAGCGCCGCGCCAAATACCCGGCCATCAAAGTGGGTCAGGGCAACGTTGCTGATCCCGCAGCGGCTGATGTTGGCATGCAACACTTTTACCCGGCTGGCAGAGAATTCATTGGCCAGAATCGCCCCGGCGTTATCCATCCGCGCGGCGATCTGGGTGGTTTTTGAGCCCGGCGCGGCGGCAACGTCCATCACTCGCTGAGGCGTGTTGCCGTCAGCGAAGAGGGCGCTGACCGGCAGCATTGAGCTGGCTTCCTGAATATAAAACAGGCCGCTGAGGTGCTCCGCAGTGCTGCCAAGGGGCAGCACCTCTTCATCTTCGCGCTCGATCCAGAAACCCTCGTCGCACCACGGAACCGGCGTCAGCTGCCAGCCATAGGGGGCGACCAGGTCCAGAAACGCTGCCACGGAAATTTTAAGCGTGTTGACCCGAATGCTGCGGCGCAGCGGACGCTGGCAGGCGGCAATAAAGTCATCGAAAGAGAGATGCGCCGGCATAGCCAGACGCATCTGCGCAAGAAATTCTTCAGGAAGATAGACAGCGTTGTGAGCCACGAATTACACCACCAGCAATAAAACAGGGGGCGCAGTGTAGCATAAAACGCTCCGGCGCAGCAGGCGCGCCGGAGCAGGAGCTTAGCGCGGCAGGGCAGTGCCCCACGTGCGCCACTCTTTCGGCTCGCTATCCTGCAGCAGGAAGTGTTTGCCGGTTTGCGCCTTCGGTGCCAGCGGGATGCCTGGCGGAGTAGCAAAAGCAATGCCGCCGCGGATGAACTGGTTGAAGGTGCCGGTTTTCACGACGCCGCCCACCAGGCCAAAGTCCAGCGAGTAGCCCGAGGCCAGCCAGAACACCGAGTTATTACGTACCAGATGCTGGAAGCGCTTGCTGATGCGCAGGCCCACCATAACCCGGTCCGACAGCGTGCCCAGGGTCAGGCCGGTCACCGTACCCACCTCAATACCGCGGAACAGCACCGGTGTACCGATATTCAACCCGCCTGCTTCAGGGGCCTCAACCACAATACTCAGGCCGTCGACATAGCGTGAGTCCGCAATGGTGGCTTCCTGCAGCTCAAACTCCCGGCGGGCAGTCCCACCCCGGCCCGGTTCAACGTTGATATAGGGCTGCAGAATAGTATCCAGATGCTCAACCCCGGCCGCGGAGATCTGCGGCGTAATCACCGAGAAGCGCGTACCGCTGCGGGCAAAGGTATTGACATACTCTGGATAGAGCACCGCGGTAGCCTGCACTTCGTTACGCTCGGTGATCAGCTCCAGATCCTGTACCTGACCGATATCAATACCTAAGTATTTAATCGGCATCCCGGGAGCAAGCTTGCCCGCATCAAAGGCGTGCAGTTTGATCTGGCCCCCTACGGCACGGGCGGCGGTCTCTGACGGGAAGAGGATCCGCTTGTCGCCTTTGCGAGTAGAGGCGTTAGCGCCGTTAAGGTTATCAAAGCTCACCGCCCCCTTAATGGCTCTGGCAAGCGGGGAGGCCTGCACCGTCAGCCCACTGCCGTTGAGCTGCACTTTCGCGCCGCCTTCCGCCCAGAAGACGCTGTTGGGGGTCAGAAGGGATTGATACTCCGGCTTAACGTGCAGCTGAATATCAAATGCGTTAGCGCGCGGGCGAACGTTGATCACTTCGCCCACCTCAAACTTACGGTAGAGCACCACCGAACCGGCCTGCACGTCCGGCAGCTTCTCGGCGGTCAGCGTCAGGGTGGTAGTCGGCAGGTCGCTGAGGCTGTTCTCTATCGCCTTGTCGATGTTAGCGAACAGCGGATAGGTGGATTTTATCTCGCCTTTGGTTCCCGGCAGAATGCGGATCCCACCGCTGATCCACTCGTTGGCACTGGCGGCAAGGAACTCTACCCCGTCCAGGCCAACTTTAACGTCTACCCGGCTGTTTACCACAAACTTGCTGTCGCCCTGCACCAGCTCACGATACTGGGGATCGATAGCCACTGCGAAAGAGACGCCTTTCGCGGAGAGGTTGCGCTCCAGCACCTGGCCTATCTGCACGCCATGCAGGACGATGGGCTGGCCCGCGTCGATGCCGTAGCTCTCCGGCGCGGTCAGGGTCAGCGTGACGACGCCCGGCTCCTGGAGCAGGGTTTTATCTGCGGGCAGCACCACAAAGTTATCCCGCGGCTCGCCTTCCCCTGGTACCAGTTCAAGGGTGGTGCCGGTAAGCAGCGAGCTGACGCTGGCATTGTTCAGAGAGAGTTTGGGGTTGCGCATCTCAATGCGCGTATTAGAGCGCAGCAGGTTAACGACGCTCGGGTCAACGGTCATCTCCCCGCTCACCGCGCCGCCGGGGTTGAGATCGAGCCTGGTTAGCTCGCCCACCTCCAGGCCCTGGTACATCAGCGGGGTAGAGCCCGCTTTCAGCCCTTCGCCACCGGGCAGAGCGAGCTTCACGATCACCCCGCGCTGGCTATGGGCCAGATCTTTATAGAGGCCGAACTCGTCGTCGCTCTCTGCGGGTTTCGATGCTTCCGGCGAGTCAAAGGCGATGGCCCCGTTGACCAGCGAGGCGAGGCTTTCCAGTTCGACCTTCGCGCCGCTCAGACCGACGTCCGCCTTCACGCCGGAGACGTTCCAGAAGCGGCTGCCTTTTTTCACCAGGCTGGTGAAGCGGCGCTCAATCAGCACGTCGATGGTCACGCCCTGCTTGTTGGCATTGATCGAGTAGTCGTAGACGCGCCCGACCGGTATTTTACGGAAGTAGACCAGCGAGCCGCTGCTCAGCGAGCCGAGATCGGGAGCGTGGAGATGGATCATCAGTTCGCCGTTGCTGAGGCGATACTTCGGCTGGGTATCGAGAGCCGTAAAGTGATCCTGCGGCTCACCCTTGCCAGGCATCATGCCAATATAGTTGCCGCCAACCAGCGCATCCAGCCCGGAGATCCCCGCCAGCGACGCTTTCGGCGTCACCAGCCAGAACTGCGTATCGTTACGCAGGGCATCCTTCATATCGGCTTTAATGCTCGCCTTAACCTCAATTTTATTGAGATTTTCGCTCAGGCGGATGTCCTGCACGGTGCCCACCTCAACGCCCTGGTAACGCACCGGCGTACGCCCGGCCACGATGCCGTCAGCCGAGACGAAATCGATGGTGATGGTATTACCGCGATCCTCATAGCTGCTCCACAATAGCCAGCCAGCAATCATTAATGCGATAACAGGTAGCAGCCAGAAAGGCGAAATTCGACGTTTTGTTTTAATGCGCGCTTCAGTCGGCGAAGCGGGGGTTTCCTGACTCATGTGCATCCCAAAGTAAGCGGCTGTCCAGCCATTCCACAGCAAGAATAGTCAAAATTACCGCTGCGCCGAAATAAAACGCAGCGGGACCCATAGTAAACGCGAGAAGCTGGTCGCGGTTAATGAGTGACATCGTTATTGAAATCACAAACAGATCGAGCATCGACCAGCGGCCAATCCATGTCACGAAACGCAATAGCAGCAGGCGGGTGCGCAACCCCTGCTCGCATTTAAAATGGATGCTGACCAGCAGTGTAAACAGGACGATGACTTTGGTAAACGGCACCAGGATACTGGCGATAAAAACAATACCCGCCACGGCAATGTTGCTGCTCGCCAGCGACATAATCCCGGACATAATCGTGTCCGCCTGGCGCGCACCGTTGACATAGATAACTGAAATAGGCAGCAGGTTGGCCGGCAGCAAAAACACCATCGAGGCGATGAGCGCTGCCCAGCACTTCTGAATACTATGCCGTCTGCGATAGCGCAGCGGAATATGGCAGCGCGGGCAGCGTCCACGCGGATCCGGCAGGCCGGTGAAGTGGCATCCCAGGCAGACGCGCAGATCCTCGTGCGGTCGCGTGGCGGGGCGCTGAGGGTAAAAACGCTCCCACAGCTGCTCAATATTGAGGTGGATAAGCGTCAGAATGCTTAGGATCACCAGCGCGACGAAGGCCAGCAGACCTACCCCCGGCTGTAGATACGCATAGTCCTGAACTTTTATCGAGGCAACGCCGATGCCGATCAGGTAGATATCCAGCATTACCCACTCTTTGAGTCTCTCCAGCATCAGCAGCACCGGGCGCAGGTTCATCCCCAGCCGGTTGCCAAACCAGAGGTAAGCGATGGCCGCCACCAGCACCAGTGGCGCACCCACCGTACAGAACAGCACCATTGCGGCGGTAAGCGGATTGCCCTGCGAGCTCATCTGCCAGATCCCCATCAGCAGGTTGGCATCAATGCGCACCCCCAGCAGGTAGAGGTGCAGCAGCGGCTCACCCCAGGCAAAGGGCATCAGCATCAGCATGGTGATGGCCATCGCCCCAAGCCGGGTGAGCGACCAGTCGCGGCCGTCGCGGATCTTCGCATCACAGCGCGGGCAGTAAGCACTTTCGTGTGATTTCATCATTGGCAGCGCAAAAAGCGTATCGCACTGCGGGCAGCGCTGATAATGTGCACGTGGCAGAGGGTCGCCAATAGCACGAATTGCCATTTTCTTGTCGGTGACTAACTTTGGAGTTTTCAGCGCCATGACGTATTTTGGTATAGGTTCGAATTAATCTATCTTAACTCATGAATGGATTATCTTGAGCATGAAGGCATTTAATGCTTATTTTAATAGGCTAGGCTACCTTTTTTCGTACGACAACAAGTGATTGAATAATGAACAAAAGTGAATTTTACGCGGAGTTGAACCGCGATTTTCAGGCATTGATGGCAGGTGAAACCAGTTTTTTAGCGACGCTCGCCAATAGCAGCGCGCTGCTGTTTGAGCGCCTTGAGGGCGTTAACTGGGCCGGATTTTACCTGCTGGAGGGCGATACGCTGGTGTTAGGCCCGTTCCAGGGCAAGATTGCCTGCGTCCGCATTCCGGTAGGCCGCGGCGTCTGTGGTACGGCAGTAGCGCAAAATAGCGTTCAGCGTGTGGAAGATGTCCATGCCTTTGACGGGCATATCGCCTGCGATGCCGCCAGCAACTCAGAGATCGTCCTGCCGCTGGTGGTAAAAGGTAAGATTATTGGCGTGCTGGATATCGACAGCACGGTATTTTCGCGCTTCACCACCCAGGATGAACAGGGGCTGCGCGAGCTGGTTTCGCACCTTGAACGCCTGCTGGAAGCGACCGATTATCAAAAATTCTTTGCGAGCGACGCAGTATAATCAACGGATAACGTAGCATTTACTGATGGGGTCATTATAATGACGCCTGTTCATGCCTGCGGCTTGTTGGCAACGTCCGTTGTAATCAGGAAATTTCATGGAAAATCAACCTAAGTTGAATAGCAGTAAAGAAGTTATCGCCTTTCTGGCCGAACGTTTTCCTCACTGTTTCAGTGCAGAAGGTGAAGCGCGCCCCCTGAAAATTGGTATTTTTCAGGATCTGGTAGAGCGCGTTGAAGGAGAGATGAGCCTCAGCAAAACTCAGCTTCGCTCTGCGCTGCGTCTTTACACCTCAAGCTGGCGCTACCTGTATGGGATCAAAGCAGGGGCGACTCGCGTCGATCTGGACGGCAATCCGAGCGGCGTGCTGGATGAACAGCATGTTGAACACGCTCGCAAACAGCTTGAAGAGGCGAAAGCCCGCGTCCAGGCCCAGCGTGCTGAACAGCAGGCCAAAAAGCGTGAAGCTGCTGCGGCGGCCGGCGAACAGGAAGATGCGCCTCGCCGCGAGCGCAAACCGCGTCCTGCACCGCGCCGTAAAGAGGGCAACGAGCAACGTAAACCCCGCGCTGACAAACCTGCTGCGAAACCTCAGCGCGCACCGCGTGATGAGCCACAACATACGCCAGTATCCGATATTACTGCGCTGAATGTGGGTCAAAACCTCAAGGTGAAAGCGGGCAACAACGCAATGGACGCCACTGTACTGGAGATCACCAAAGACGGTGTTCGTGTACAGCTGACCTCAGGCATGTCGATGATTGTACGCGCAGAACATCTGTTGTTCTGAAACGGAGGCCAAGCCTGGCATGAACACTTTGTTTAAGCGCACCGCGTTGGCTGGCCTGTTCCTGATCGCAGGGCAGGCCTTTGCCGTTGAAGATATCACGCGTGCCGATCAGATTCCGGTACTTAAGGAAGAGACCCAGCATGCAACGGTCAGTGAGCGCGTCACCTCGCGTTTCACGCGTTCCCATTACCGCCAGTTCGATCTCGATCAGGCGTTTTCGGGCAAGATTTTCGATCGCTATTTAAATTTGCTGGATTACAGCCATAACGTGCTGCTGGCAAGCGACGTTGAGAAGTTTATGCCGAAGCGCAGCGTGCTCGGCGACGAACTGCGCACGGGTAAACTCGACGTCTTTTATGAGCTTTATAACCTGGCCCAGAAGCGCCGGTTCGAACGTTATCAATACGCGCTAAAGGTGCTTGAGCGGCCGATGGATTTCACCGGCAACGACACCTTTAACGTTGATCGCAGCAAAGCGCCGTGGCCGAAAGACGAAGCGGAGATGAACGCTCAGTGGGATGCGAAGGTGAAGTTCGATGAGCTGAGCCTGAAGCTGACCGGCAAGGATGAGAAAGAGATCCGCGAGACCCTGACCCGTCGCTATAAATTTGCTATTCGCCGTCTGGCGCAAACCAACAGTGAAGATGTCTTCTCTCTGGCGATGACCGCCTTTGCTCATGAGATTGACCCGCACACTAACTATCTTTCTCCGCGTAACACCGAGCAGTTCAATACCGAGATGAGCCTCTCTCTTGAGGGGATCGGGGCGGTGCTGCAGATGGACGACGACTACACCGTGATCAACTCAATGGTGGCGGGTGGTCCGGCGGCGAAGAGCAAAGCGATAAGCGTTGGCGACCGTATCGTTGGCGTCGGCCAGCCGGGCCAGAACATGGTGGATGTTATTGGCTGGCGTCTTGATGACGTTGTTGCCCTGATCAAAGGTCCGAAAGGGAGCAAGGTACGCCTTGAGATCCTGCCGGCCGGTAAAGGGACCAAAACCCGTATCCTGACCCTGACCCGTGAGCGGATCCGCCTGGAAGATCGCGCCGTGAAAATGTCGGTGAAAACCGTCGGCAAAGAGAAAGTGGGCGTGCTGGATATTCCAGGCTTCTACGTTGGCCTGACGGATGACGTCAAGGTGCAGCTGCAGAAACTGGAAAAACAGAACGTTAGCAGCGTGATCATCGACCTGCGCACTAACGGCGGCGGCGCGCTGACCGAAGCGGTCTCGCTCTCCGGTCTGTTTATTCCGTCCGGTCCGGTGGTGCAGGTGCGAGATAACAACGGCAAGGTGCGCGAAGACAGCGATACCGACGGCGTCGTCTACTATAAGGGCCCGCTGGTGGTGCTGGTTGACCGCTTTAGCGCCTCGGCCTCGGAGATCTTTGCTGCCGCTATGCAGGACTATGGTCGGGCGCTGATCGTCGGCGAGCCGACCTTTGGTAAAGGCACGGTGCAGCAGTATCGCTCCCTGAACCGCATCTACGATCAGATGCTGCGCCCTGAGTGGCCGGCGCTGGGTTCGGTGCAGTACACCATTCAGAAATTCTACCGCGTTAACGGCGGCAGCACGCAGCGTAAGGGCGTGACGCCGGATATCATCATGCCGACCGGCAATGAAGAGACCGAAACCGGTGAGAAGTTTGAAGATAATGCGCTGCCGTGGGATAGCATCAACGCCGCAACCTACGTGAAGTCTGGCGATCTGACGCCGTTTATGCCGGAGCTGCTCAAGGAGCATGACGATCGTATTGCTAAAGATCCGGAGTTCCAGTACATCCTGAAGGACATTGCTCGTTTTAATGCCCTGAAAGATAAACGGAACCTGATTTCGCTCAATCTTGCCCAGCGCGAGAAAGAGAACGCAGAGGACGATGCGATTCGCCTGGCTCGCCTGAACGATCGCTTTAAACGCGAAGGCAAGCCGATGCTGAAGAAGCTCGAGGATCTGCCGAAGGATTATCAGGAGCCGGATCCCTATCTCGATGAGACAGTGCATATAGCACTCGACCTGGCGCATATCGAGAAAGAGAGTCCGCCAGCGCAGCCCGCTAAGGCACAGTAAACCCCAACAGGCACAAGAGATTGTGCCTGTTTTTTTTAACAAGCGTATCGCGGCGTAAGCCTGCCGCGTCAAAATGTAAAGTTGTGTCTTTCTGGTAACTTACGCGCGGGTTATGCTTGAAAATAGTCAATATACCCATACGATGTGGGTAGTCGCATAGTGCGTTTTGTTAAGTTGAGGTTAAAAGAAAATTATGATGCGGATCGCGCTCTTCCTGTTAACGAACCTGGCGGTCATGCTGGTCTTCGGGCTGGTGCTCAGCCTGACGGGTATTCAGTCGAGCAGCGTTCAGGGCTTGTTGATCATGGCGCTGCTGTTTGGTTTTGGCGGCTCGTTCGTTTCGCTGTTAATGTCGAAGTGGATGGCCCTGAAGTCGGTCGGAGGGGAAGTCATTGAGCAGCCGCGCAACGATATGGAGCGCTGGCTGATGAACACCGTGGCGCAGCAGTCGCAGCAGGCGGGCATCGCGATGCCGCAGGTTGCTATCTATCACGCCCCGGACATTAACGCCTTTGCTACCGGCGCACGGCGTGATGCGTCGCTGGTTGCGGTGAGTACCGGCCTGTTGCAGAACATGAGCCGTGACGAAGCTGAAGCGGTTATTGCCCACGAGATCAGCCACATCGCGAACGGTGACATGGTGACCATGACCCTGATCCAGGGCGTGGTGAACACCTTTGTTATCTTTATCTCGCGTATTCTGGCGCAGATCGCCGCCGGTTTTATGGGTGGCAATCGCGACGAGGGCGAAGAGAGCAACGGCAACCCGCTGATCTACTTTGCCGTGTCGATGGTGCTGGAGCTGGTGTTTGGTATTCTGGCAAGCATTATCACTATGTGGTTCTCCCGTCATCGCGAATTTCATGCCGATGCCGGTTCAGCCAGGCTGGTGGGCCGCGAGAAGATGATTGCTGCTCTGCAGCGTCTGAAAACCAGCTACGAGCCGCAGGAGGCTAGCACGATGATGGCCTTCTGCATCAACGGGAAATCAAAATCCCTGAGCGAGCTGTTTATGAGCCACCCGCCGCTGGATAAGCGTATTGAAGCCCTGCGCAGCGGTGAGTACCTTAAGTAACACAAGCAGTTGTAATAAAAAGCGCGTCAAATGACGCGCTTTTTTTATGCCTGCGGTTTCTGCGTCATCCGCAGTCCACTGACGGCAGCGGCGATGGCGGCCAGCACGGCAGCGAAGAGCAGGGCAACGTGTGTCGCGTGATCGGTAAAAAGATTAAACATCAGCGCCACCAGTGCGGCCCCGATGCTCTGGCCGAGGAGGCGCGCGGTGCCCAGCATGCCGCTGGCTCCGCCGCTGCGCTGGCGAGGGGCGGCGGTGATAATGGTGTGGTTATTGGGCGACTGGAATAGCCCAAAGCCTGCGCCGCACAGCATCATCCGCCAGATGATATCGATATCTGACGGCGCGGCGGGCAAAAGCGCCAGCGCCAGCAACCCGGCAGCCATTACCGCGAGCCCCACCGCGCCCAACAGCCCGGCATGCACCCGCTCAATCAGGTACCCCGCCAGCGGTGCCATAACCATTGTGGCCAGCGGCCACGGAGTCAAAAGCAGACCGGCCTCCACTTCACTGCGGCCCAGCACGGTTTGCAAGAAGAAGGGCAGCGAGACCAGGGCCAGCATCTGGGCGCAGAATGAGCAGATTGAAGTGCAAATGGAGAGTGAAAACAGCGGAACGCGCAGCAGATCCACCGGCAGCAGCGGCACCGGGAGCCCCAGCTGGCGACGTATAAAGAGATAGCCGATGACCAGCATGGCAACCCCTTCCACAGCGATAAGCGTCAGGGATTGCCCCTGCGCAAAGCCCCCAAGCGCCAGGATCAGCAGGCCAAAGGTGAGGGCGTTCATCACTGCACTGGGCAGATCGAAGCGTGTGGTGCTGCGACGCGGTGGGTTAGCGGGCAGATAGCGCATCGCCAGCAGCAGAGAGATAATCCCCAACGGCACGTTAATCAGAAACAGCCACTGCCACGATCCTACGGCCAGGATCGCTGCGGCGATGGTAGGGCCAGCCGCAGAGGAGACCGCCACGACAAACGAGTTGATGCCCATCCCCCGGCCCAGGCTGCGCTGAGGATAGATAAGGCGAATCAGCGCCGTATTGACGCTCATCAGCGCTGCGCCGCCAAAGCCCTGCGCGATACGGGCCAGGGTCAGCATGGTGAGCGAGTCGGAGAGGGCGCAGAGAAATGAGGTGGCGGTAAAGAACGCCAGCCCGCACTGATAAACCCGCCGATAGCCAAACATATCTCCCAAAAATGCAAAGGAGAGCAGAGAGATAACAATGGCAATCTGATAGGCGTTAACAACCCAGATCGAGCTCGCTGGGGAGACATGCAGATCGCTGGCGATAGTTGGCAGCGCCACGTTGGTAATAACGCCATCGAGCACCGCCATTGCAATGCCAATGATGATGGTCAGTATTGCCCCGTAGCGCTGCGGTATCGGCAGGCCATCGGTAAAGGGTTTATTCATAGTAATTATGTGTTTATGCTGAAATTATTATCGTGGTAACGATTCTACCAGTCTAACCGCCTTTTTATATCGCAGATTTGTAACGAAGTTAACAAACTGGCATTGCGGCCGACCCGCGACGAAATTATAATAAAAACCTATTCTAAATTTTATAAAACACTCGCGATGAGGTGATTAATGGCAATCGCAGATTTGGACAAGCAGCCAGATTCTGTCTCTTCAGTATTGAAGGTCTTTGGCATTCTGCAGGCGCTCGGGGAAGAGCGGGAAATTGGCATTACTGAACTGTCGCAGCGTGTGATGATGTCAAAAAGCACCGTCTACCGCTTTTTGCAGACGATGAAATCTCTTGGCTACGTGGCTCAGGAGGGCGAGTCGGAGAAGTACTCCCTGACGCTCAAGCTCTTTGAACTCGGCGCGCGCGCGCTGCAAAACGTTGATTTAATTCGCAGCGCTGATATCCAGATGCGTGAGCTGTCGCGCCTGACTAAAGAGACTGTGCACCTTGGCGCGCTGGATGAAGACAGCATTGTCTACATCCATAAAATCGACTCCATGTACAATCTGCGCATGTACTCCCGCATCGGCCGCCGCAACCCACTCTACAGCACCGCCATTGGTAAAGTACTGCTGGCCTGGCGCGATCGTGAGGAAGTTAAACAGATCCTTGAGGGCGTTGAGTACAAGCGCAGCACCGATCGCACCATTACCACGACTGACGATCTGCTGCCGGTCCTGGATACGGTCCGCGAACAGGGCTATGGGGAAGATAACGAAGAGCAGGAAGAGGGGCTGCGCTGCATCGGCGTACCGGTCTTTGATCGCTTTGGCGTCGTGATCGCTGGCCTGAGCATCTCCTTCCCAACGCTGCGCTTCTCTGAAGAGCGACTGCATGAGTATGTTGAGATGCTGCATACCGCAGCGCGTAAGATCTCTGAGCAGATGGGCTACAACGACTACCCGTTCTGATAGTAAACGCCGCGCCAGACGCGGCGTTTTCATCTCTATTCCCCTTCACAGCGGTTTCCTCAACGGTCAGATAGCGTTACAGTTAGCTCCGGTTTAATATCCCGGGAGTAACCTGTCTGCATAAAACGTTGATTCGGAGAGAAGAGTGAGAAAGTTTCGGGGGCTGCTTGTGATTGCCATTCTGGTAATTTGCCTGATGCTCTGGACCCAAATGCTCAATGTGATGTGCGATCAGGACGTACAGTTTTTCAGTGGTATTTGCGTTATCAATAAATTTATCCCCTGGTAGCGGCATTTTTGCTTATAGACATTCCCTTCCTTAATGCCAGTGGTAAGATAGCGCGTCAACATTGAGGTAGTGTAATGAACGAAGTACTGAATTCGGGCGCGTTTAATCTTGTGTCCCTGGTCATCTCTCTGGTGGTACTGGTCGTTGGGCTGGTGCTGTGGTTCTTTGTTAACCGGGTCAGCTCCCGCGCTAACGAGCAGATCGAACTGCTTGAAGCGCTGCTGGATCAGCAAAAGCGACAGAATGCGCTGCTGCGTCGCCTTTGTGATGCCAATGCGCCGGAGAAAGCCGAGCCGGAAGCGAAAGCTGGGGCAAAAGTGCAAACCGACGGCGACGATTTTATCCGCTTGGTGGCTGAGCGCTAGCGGCAGTGAAAAAGGGGGCGAGAGATGGCATGGAAAAATCCCTGGTATAATTCGGCCCTGACTCACCATACGCCCCAGGGGTTTCGTAATTTGACCCCTGGCGGCCATCAACCCGGTGACGTTGAGCGCTGGCAAAAAGAGCGCCGCGCCGCCGGGCTTCCGCATCCTCCCGAAGGCGGCTACGACGGTTTTCTTCAGCAGTGGTGGCAGCGCGCCGAAATAGGCGGCAGCGAGGATGGGGTCTGGTGGCTGGGCCATGCCAGCATGCTGCTTCGTCTGGACGGCTGCTATCTGCTGGCCGATCCGCTCTTCTTTCATCGCGCCTCCCCGGTACGTTTTAGCGGGCCGCTGCGCAAAAGTCCCGCCCCCCTGAGCGTTAACGAGCTGCCTGCGCTGGATGCTATCCTTATCTCGCATAACCACTACGATCATCTCGATACCCGCACCATCCGTGCGCTGCTAAAACGTTTTCCAGACGTCACGCTATTTGTCCCGCTCGGGCTGGGCCGCTGGTGCCGCCGCCACGGCGTGCGCCACGTTGTTGAGCTTGACTGGTGGCAGAGCTTTACCTTCCAGGGCATGTCCCTGACGGCCGTACCTGCCCAGCACTGGAGCATGCGTACGCCGTGGGACAGGGACCGCTCACTTTGGTGTGGTTGGGTGATAGAGTCCCGGGCGCACCGCTTCTGGTTTGCCGGCGATACGGGTTATACGCCGGATCTGCTGGCGATCCCTGAGCGGCTGGGTAGACCTGACGTCGCTGCACTGCCGGTAGGCGCCTATGCCCCACGCTGGTTCATGTCCGTCCATCATATGGATCCGCAGCATGCGGTTTCGCTCTGGCAGCAGATCGGCGAGCCGCTGGCTTTTCCTATTCACTGGGGCGTTTTTGAGCTGGCAGATGAAGCCATCGACGAACCGGCCCGCGAGCTGGCGGCAGTATTAAACGAGACGGCAACGCAAACTGATAACTTCAGGATCCTGAAAATAGGTGAGTATTTATCTCTCGACGCTCCGACTATTAAAGAGATCGGACTAGCCTAAAGCGGTTATATAAACGCTATTATTTTTAGCGAAACGTTTTTATTGCTTTGAATTGATGCAGTGTCATTAAACTTTCATTATTTTGGTGCAGTGGTTGCACTAATTGCACAACAATTATTCGGTAGTCAACTTACCCATTTCTGTGCAGAGTGAAAATGGCGATGACACTCACCCATTCTCATGATTTTTCAGTAAGCTAATGCACAAAAATTGCTAACTACATGCTCTATTTAGCCATTGTAAACTTCACGCTGGACGAAACGACATGACTGCGCTAGGTTAGTTGCACACCTGCTGTTCTGCTTGCCGCTGAATTTGTGCGACAGATCCAGACATCATTAAAAATGGCTTGCCATAATTAACGTTGTATGTGATAACACGGTGTAGGTTAAACGAGGTACAGTTCTGTTTATGTGTGGCATTATCAGTATAGAAGTTCTGAGTAAACACGTTGTCGTTGAATACTGCTTCTCTGCCGAACCTTATTTAGTGCCTCATGCAGTAATGTCTCAGTTTCATCTCGGTCAATGCCTGCGGGCTAAGAAAACACTCTAAGGAATTTTGCAAATGGCAAAGATTAAAGGTCAAGTTAAGTGGTTCAACGAGTCTAAAGGCTTTGGTTTCATTACGCCTGCTGACGGCAGCAAAGACGTGTTCGTACACTTCTCTGCAATCCAGGGTAATGGCTTCAAAACTCTGGCTGAAGGCCAGAACGTTGAGTTCGAAATTCAGGACGGCCAGAAAGGCCCAGCAGCGGTTAACGTTACTGCTATCTGATTTTCCTCCACTGCTTGAGCGCCATTGGCGCATCAATGTCAGCGTAAAAGCCTCGCCGCGTGCGGGGCTTTTTAATGCTTGTTTTTCAAAATGTTACTGTAAGAGCGCCCATTCGTCTTTTGTTGCAAAGCCATACCGTTATTAGCACACTTTTTTCCCTTTCTTAGCTTGTTTCCTGTCAAATCAGCGGGTTAATCCGTTTCAGGAGTCAAGGTGAAAAAGCACTCTCTTTCCAGTAACTATACCCCTCTACGCTTTGCCTTACTCTGCGTGGCTATTATCTGCGCGCTGGGCCTGCTGCTGGGCCGCACGGCCTGGCTCCAGGTTATCTCGCCGGAAAAGCTGGTCAAAGAGGAGGATATGCGATCGATTCGGGAAGAGAAGATAGTGCCGCCCCGGGGGATGATCGTCGATCGTCACGGGCTTCCGCTGGCGGTAAGCGTACCGGTCAGCGCGATCTGGGCCGATCCTAAAGTCATCAACAGCAGCGGTGGGGTGAGCATTAGCCCGCGCTGGCAGGCGCTGGCCAGTGCGCTGCATATGCCGCTGAGCGAGATTGCCGACCGCATCCGCCATAATCCCAAGTCCCGTTTTATCTACCTTGCCCGCCAGCTCGACCCACAGCAGGCAAAATGGATTGATAACCTCAACCTGCCGGGTATCAATCTACAAGATGAGTCGCGCCGCTTTTATCCCAGCGGGCACGTTGCTGCTAACCTGCTTGGCTTCACCAACGTTGACGGGCAGGGGATCGAAGGTATTGAGAAAAGTTTTAACACTCAGCTTACCGGCAAGCCCGGTCTGCGCCGGGTGCGCAAAGATCGCCACGGACACGTCATTGAAAATATGACTGAAACGCCAGCCGTCCCGGCGCACACGCTCATGTTGAGTATCGATAAACGCCTGCAAACCCTGACCGAAGATGCACTCGATAACGCTGTAAGCTGGAATAAAGCTGAATCGGGGGCAGCGGTGCTGGTGCGTATCCAGACCGGTGAAATCCTGGCGATGGCCAGCTACCCCGACTTTAACCCCAACAACCGCAGCGGCGCGACGCTCGATGACTTTCGCAACCGTGCCATTAGCGATACCTTTGAACCAGGGTCGACGGTGAAGCCGATGGTGCTGATGGCTGCCCTTAAGGAGGGCATCGTTCAGCCTGACAGCGTGGTAGATACTCATCCCTATACGCTCGACGGTCACCGCATTCGCGACGTGGGATATTACCCGGAGCTCACCCTCACCGGCATCCTGCAAAAATCGAGTGATACCGGGGTGTCCCGCCTGTCGCTGGCGATGCCAATTCAGCGCCTGCTGGATACCTATAAAGCGTTCGGCTTTGGCAGCTCTACAGGGCTGGGGCTGACCGGGGAGAGCAGCGGCGTATTGCCGGTGCGCAGATACTGGGGTCAGCTCGATCGTGCTACCTTTGCGTTTGGCTATGGCTTAATGGTCACCCCTCTGCAGCTGGCCCACGTCTATGCCACCATCGGCAGCTTTGGGCTTGCGCGCCCGCTCTCCATTACCCGCGTCGATCCGCCGGTAGTGGGCACACAGATCATGCCGCAGGAGATTGTGCATGAGGTCGAGCACATGATGGAGAGCGTCGCTCTGCCGGGCGGGGGCGGGATCAAAGCCGCCGTGCGAGACTATCGCGTAGCGGTGAAAACGGGCACCGCGAAGAAGATCGATGAGAACGGCAAATATGTTGATAAATATATAGCCTATACCGCTGGCGTTGCCCCTGCCAGCAAGCCTAAGTATGCGCTGGCGGTAGTGATAAACAATCCGCAAAACGGTGCTTACTATGGCGGAGCCGTGTCGGCCCCCGTGTTCAGTGAGATTATGGGTAGCGTCCTGCGGGCACAAAATGTCAGGCCAGACGGCATGGCTCCCGACTCAAGCCATTTAGTTGTACTGAATTCCCACGGCGGCGAGGCTCCGCTGCGTTAAGGCATTTCCCGCAGCGGCAATTGGCGTTACACTTTCGCCCTTTCTCTCTGTCCGGAGTTGCTATGTCCTTCACCTGTCCGCTATGCCACGCGCCGCTGCTGCGTACCGATACATTCTATGTCTGCCCGCAGCGGCACCAGTTTGATATAGCGAAAGAAGGGTATGTCAACCTGCTGCCCGTGCAGCACAAGCGTTCGCGCGATCCCGGCGACAGCGCGGAGATGATGCAGGCCAGGCGCGCTTTTCTTGATGCCGGGCACTACCTGCCGCTGCGCCAGACGCTAGGCGAACTGCTGGATGCACGCCTGCCTGCAAAGGCTGACGCGCTGTTGGATATCGGCTGCGGAGAGGGATATTACACTCACGCCTTCGCCGAGATCGCTCGTCAGCACGGGGCGGAGACCTTCGGTCTTGACGTCTCCAGGGCAGCGGTGCGTGCGGCCGCGAAGCGCTATCCACAGGCGATGTTCTGCGTGGCCTCCAGCCACCGCCTGCCGTTTGATGCCCAAACGCTGGATGCGGTGGTGCGCATCTATGCGCCCTGTAAAGGCGAAGAGCTGGCGCGGGTAGTGAAACCAGAAGGATGGGTGATTACCGCCGCGCCGGGGCCCCGGCATCTGGTGGAGCTGAAGGGGCTTATCTATGATGAGGTACAGCTTCACGCTCCGCAGAGTGAAAAACTAGAGGGGTTCACGCTGCGGGAGCAGCGCTCGCTGGGGTATGGAATGACGCTAAGCGGCAGCGAAGCCGTGGCGCTGTTGCAGATGACGCCGTTTGCCTGGCGGGCAAAGCCGCAGGTGTGGGAGACGCTGCAGGAGATGGCGCAGTTTAGCTGCGAGGCAGATTTCAGCATCCAGTGCTGGCAGCGCGACGCTTAAGGGGCGAAGTGGCTCCAGAGGATCTGGATGCCAATACCGATCAGCACCACACCGCCGAGGATCTCGGCCCGTTTGCCCAGCAGCGGACCGATAAATTTGCCGATCATCATGCCGAGGGTGGACATGATCAGAGTGGCGCAGCCGATGGCGAGGGCGGTGGTGATAATATTGACCTGCAAGAACGCCAGGCCGACACCGACGGCCATAGCATCCAGGCTGGTGGCGATGGCGGTGGTCACCAGCAGCCAGAAGCCGTGGCGGCGCAGGGGTGCAGACTCTTCATCAGGCTGGCAGCGCATACCTTCCAGCACCATTCGGCTGCCTAAAAATACCAGCAGCAAGAAGGCAATCCAGTGGTTCCACTCCAGCACAAACTGGCTGGCCAGCATACCTAATCCCCAGCCAATCAACGGTGTCAGCGTCTCAATAACGCCGAAGATCAAACCGGTGCGCAGGGCGTCAGAAAATTTGGGTTTGTGCAGCGTGGCACCTTTACCAATGGAGGCGGCAAAGGCATCCATCGACATGCCAAAAGCGAGCAGAAGGGTGGCGGATAGGTTCATACAAGCGTCCTGACCGGGAAATCCATATGACACATCACTGCCCCCAGTAATCAGCAGTTGATGCGTCTATGGTCTCGCCTGACCGAACAGGCTTAGCTATTCGATCCGTACGTGCCACGTTTTGCAACGAGTATGTTGACACGTACATTTCCGGGAACAGGAAATTGGCTACTCCCCAACGACGGGCGCAACCTTAACATATTTTGATAAACTAAAACAATAACCGAAGTTCATTATTTAATTTGGTTGTTGATAGCGATTATCATTTAGATCGAAGAGTAAAAATAACGTTAAAAAAGATGATGACTTACGCGAGGAATAATATAGCCATTGCTATGTTTCAAAGCGGTTAATATTAAAAACATAGTCATGGCTATATTTTAACTTACTGAGTTTTAACCATAATTTTGTAAATCTTCTCCAGATCGTCGATATTTCGTACACGGATCAGCAGTCGCCGCTGCTCTAATTGCACCACCAGAACGCCATCCTCCGATAGCTGCATCGCGTTAATACGCCCATATTCAATCCAGATATTCGCAAAGAAAAACCCCTGTTCTTTAAAGATGATTTTCGGGGCGCGGATCCAGAAGAGATATATAACCACCAGCGCCAGCATAGATAATAACCATGTGGTTAAAATGGCACCATGATGAGTGACGTTATTATAGATAACGATGGCCAGCAGACCGGTGAAAATCACGCTGTCAGCGCGGCTGCGGCGTAGTAGGGGAACGGTGAGCAGCGTAGCGCCGTGACGGCGTGGCATAACAAATTCGTCATAGATAGCGTAAGCCAGCAGCCCGGCCACGCACAGCACCAGCACATAATCCGTTAACGACATTCATCCTCCAGAAACAAAAACCGGGGGCAGTAGAGCCCCCGGCATCACATCTACCGCTTACAGGCCGAGCAGGCCAACGGCATAGCCCGCAATACCGATGACGAAAAAGCCAACGATGATCCACAGCGGGTTCACTTTCTTACGCAGCAGCCACATACAGGCGAAGGTCAGCAGCAGCGGCACCAGGCCTGGCATCAGCTGGTCAAGGATGGTCTGCACCGTGGTGACATTGGTCTTCCCGGTCTGGTCGGTGATCTCCGACACCACCAGCGGGATATTAACATGCGTCCACTTGTTTACCAGCGCACCCATGACAAACAGCCCGAGGATTGACGCCCCCTCGGTCAGCTTCTGCAGGAAGCCGCCGCCCATATCTTTAACGATATCTACGCCTTTACGGTAACCGTAGGCGACACCGTAGTAGCGGGTCGCCAGGCGTACCAGGTTAAAGAGAATAAAGAACAGCAGTGGACCGAGCAGGCTGCCGCTCATGGCGATCCCCGCCCCAAGCGCAGCAAACACCGGACGCACGGTACCCCAGAAGATCGGGTCGCCGACGCCCGCCAGCGGCCCCATCAGACCCACTTTAATCCCGTTGATCGCACCATCGTCGATCGCTGCCCCATTGGCACGCTGCTCCTCCATTGCCAGGGTAACGCCAAGCACCGGCGCAGCGACGTAAGGGTGGGTGTTAAAGAACTCCAGATGGCGTTTGATCGCCTGGCGGCGCGCCTCGTTATTCTCCGGATAGAGGCGTTTGATAGCCGGGACCATAGAGAAGCAGAAGCCCAGCGCCTGCATACGCTCGAAGTTCCATGAACCCTGGAAGAGGTTAGAGCGGATGAACACGCCGCGGATATCGCCAGCCGTGAGTTTTTTCTCGGAAGTCGTTTTTGTTACATCAACCATGTCGCTCACCTGTTAATCCAGTTCGTTATCGAGATCGTTAGCACCGGCAGCCTGAGCAGGCGCGCCCGCCGAGCGGTTATATTTCGGGCTAAGCTGAATATAGAGAATGGCCATCACGGCACCGATCACCCCCAGTGCCACCAGGTTAAAGTTGGTGAAGGCGGCGGTAACGAAGCCCAGATAGAAGAACGGCATCAGGTAGCCCGCGCGCATCATGTTGATAACCATCGCATAACCCACAACGACGATCATGCCACCGGCAATGTTCAGGCCGCTGGTCACCACTTCTGGAATCGCGTTGAGCATCCCCTGTACTTCGCTGGTCCCTACAGAGTAGGCAACGATCACCGCCGGGATAGCGATACGCATCGCCTGCAGGAACAGGGAAGAGACGTGGATCCAGGAGAGTGCCGTCAGGTTGCCATTTTCGGCTGCCTTATCCGCTGCGTGCTGGAAAGCCACGGTAATGGTACGTACGATAATGGTCAGCACCTGGCCTGCCGCTGCCAGCGGGATAGCCAGCGCAATACCGGCCCCGATGCTCTGGCCACCGGCGATAACCAGCACGGTAGAGATGATGGACGCCAGCGCGGCATCGGGCGCAACCGCCGCACCGATGTTCATCCAGCCGAGGGCGATCATTTCCAGCGTACCGCCGATGATGATCCCTTTTTGCATATCACCCAGCACGATACCGATCAGCGTACAGGCGACCAGCGGGCGGTGGAACTGAAATTCATCCAGCACCGACTCCATACCGGCAATACAGGCGACGATGAACACCAGCACAATCTGAAGAGTGGTAATCTCCATTGTACTTCTCCTATAGCATTACAGATTAAAGTGTAAAAACAGCTTCGATCAGCGGGTGCCGGTTACTTTGCCACTTTGCTGATTAAATCCATCATTTTCAGGCGTTGATCGCTGGAGACTTTCCGCACTTCCAGTTCGATGCCCTGCGCGTTGAGCTTCTTAAACGCGGCGATATCCTGTTCATCCACCGAAACGGCGTTATTAACCTGGGTTTTGCCCTGGCGGAAGGCCATGCCCCCAATGTTGACAGAGGTGATCTTCACCCCCTCGTCAACGAGGCGTACCACGTCGGTCGGATTAGTGAACAGCAGCATCACACGCTCGCCAGCGTATTTGGGGTTGTTGTAGACGCGGACCATCTTGGCAACGTCCACCACATGCGCGGTAACGCCGGGCGGGGCCACCTGGGTGAGCAGCGTTTTGCGTACCGTGTCGGCCGCCACTTCATCGCTCACCACAATAATGCGTTGAACGTTGGTCTCTTTAGTCCAGCGGGTTGCCACTTGGCCGTGGATCAGGCGATCGTCGATACGCGCCAGGCCGATGGTCATATAGTCCTCCGGCCCCATCGGTTTTTGCGGTACGGCGGCCCTGGGGGCGGCGGCGGCAGGAGCGGCGGCAGGCTGCGCCTTCTCCACCGGCTGTGCCTTCAGCGCCTTCACGCCTTCACGGCCCGCCTCAACGGCAACGGCCACCAGATCGTCAAAAGCCGGGTCGTCATCGCGGCCCATCAGGGTCTCTACCAGCATAGGGATATTGACCCCGGCCACGACCTCATGGTGCTCTTTATCGACGACAATACGGCTGGCAGCGTTAAACGGGCTGCCGCCCCACGTATCGACGAGAAACAGCACGCCCTGGCCAGTGTCGAGCTTCGCCAGCTGCGCGTTATATTTTTCGATCAGCGTTTCGGCGTTTTCACCCGGGACGAAATCGATCCAGCCTACGTTCTCCTGTTCGCCCAATAGCATTTCAGCTGTTTTAATCAGCTGCTCCGCAGCCCAGCCATGTGTGCCTATCACAATAGCAATGGTCACTTGCTACCTCCTTTATTATCGTGAACACATCCGTAGCAGATGCATTGTGAATCGTTACGTCATAGCGAATCGATTCAGAGAGGGATGACATAGAAAATCCAGTCTTCGCGAATTATTTTAGATAGTGAAAAAATAATTTATGTGATTCAGATCCGTAATTTAGCTTTAAAAAGAAAAGAAATTTTGTTGCGCAAAATATCTTCGAAAATGCAAATTCAGGTAAATCTTTGCAAAATCGTAATTCCCTCTGTTATGTTTACTTTCTGTTTATAATCACTGGAGTAGAGGGCAGCTGCCCACCGTATGGACCGTCACCGACGTCAGTTTATCTTCAGGCCGCTCAGCGCCTGCATTAACCCCCAATATATTGTCATCACGCCTGCATGCTGTAAGGCCCCGTTTTGTCATTCCTGTAGCAGGAGCCCGTCATGGAATTCTTAATGGATCCCTCAATCTGGGTGGGATTGTTGACGCTTGTCGTACTTGAAATCGTACTCGGTATCGATAACCTGGTGTTTATCGCCATCCTTGCCGACAAACTGCCACCGAAACAGCGTGATAAGGCAAGGCTAATCGGCCTCTCCCTTGCGCTGGTGATGCGTCTGGCGCTGCTCTCCGTCATCTCCTGGATGGTAACGCTGACCCAGCCGCTCTTTTCGGTAATGGATTTCACCTTCTCTGGCCGCGATCTGATCATGCTGCTCGGGGGGATATTCTTACTCTTCAAAGCGACAACAGAATTACACGAGCGTCTGGAGAACCGCGAGCATGACAGCGGTCAAGGTAAGGGGTACGCCAGCTTCTGGGTGGTCGTGGTGCAGATCGTTATTCTTGATGCGGTCTTCTCCCTTGATGCGGTGATCACGGCGGTAGGGATGGTGAACCATCTCCCGGTAATGATGGCAGCGGTAGTGATCGCGATGGCGGTAATGCTGCTGGCTTCGAAGCCGCTGACGCGCTTTGTTAACCAGCACCCTACGGTGGTGGTGCTCTGCCTGAGCTTCCTGCTGATGATTGGTCTGAGCCTGGTGGCAGAAGGCTTTGGCTTCCATATTCCGAAAGGCTACCTCTACGCGGCGATCGGCTTCTCGATCATCATCGAGTTCTTTAACCAGGTGGCGCGCCGCAACTTTATTCGCCATCAGTCCACGCTGCCGCTGCGGGCGCGTACCGCCGACGCCATTCTGCGTCTGATGGGGGGGCGCCGCCAGGCGGCGGTTCAGCACGAGCCGGATAATCAGTCCCCGGTTCCGGTGCCCGAAGGGGCATTTGCCGATGAAGAACGCTATATGATCAACGGCGTGCTGACCCTGGCGTCACGCTCACTGCGCAGCATCATGACGCCGCGCGGCGAAATCAGCTGGGTGGACGCCAATCTCGACGTGGATGCGATTCGCCAGCAGCTGCTCTCTTCGCCGCACAGCCTCTTCCCGGTTTGCCGGGGCGAGCTGGATGAGGTCCTCGGCATTGTGCGTGCAAAAGAGCTGCTGGTGGCGCTGGAAGAGGGCGTTGACGTGGCGGCTATCGCCTCGGCTTCCCCGGCCATCGTGGTACCGGAAACGCTGGATCCCATCAAGCTGCTGGCGGTGCTGCGCCGCGCTCGGGGCAGCTTCGTCATGGTGACCAACGAGTTCGGCGTAGTACAGGGTCTGGTAACGCCGCTCGACGTGCTGGAAGCCATTGCCGGTGAGTTCCCGGACGCCGATGAGACACCGGAGATTGTCATTGACGGTGACGGCTGGCTGGTAAAAGGCGCTACCGATCTCCATGCGCTGCAGCATGCGCTGGGGATGGATAACCTGGTGAACGACGAAGAGGATATCGCTACCGTTGCGGGCCTGGTCATTGCCATCAATGGTCAAATTCCCAAGCCGGGCGAGGTGCTGCAGCTTGCGCCGTTAACCATTACCGTGGTTGAGGCGAACGACTACCGGGTCGATCTGGTACGGGTTGTTAAAGAGCAGCCGGTACAGGACGACGAAGAGGAGTAGCCTCGTTCAGCGTAGCGGCGTCATGGGCATCACATGCCCGCTATAGGTGGCTGGCGGCGGCGTACTGCCTGCCAGCCACGATGGGAAATCTTTAAGCGGCATGGGCTTCGCGTAGAGAAATCCCTGAAATATTTTTACCCCGCGCTGGCGCAAACGCTGCGCCTGCAGCGGGGTCTCAACGCCCTCCGCAATCAGCTCAATTTTCAGCCGTCTACCCAGCGCGATAATAATATCCGTCACCGTCGAGTTCACCGCATCGGTGCCCACCGCCGTGGTATAGGACTTATCGATCTTTAGCACGTCCGGACGCAGCTTCTCCAGCCACGAGAGCGAGGTGTTGCCGGTGCCAAAGTCATCAATGGCCAGCTTGACTCCACGGCGGTGCAGCGCCCGCACCAGCCGGTAATCAATATCGGTGATCGCTTCCCGCTCGGTCAGCTCAATGGTGAGCTGCTGAACCGGATGGGCATGGAACCAGAGGCGATTAAGATCCTTAAGGAGCGCGCCATCACGGAAGTGGCTGGCGGAGACGTTGATCCCGATATGGAACTGGCTATTGGCCGGGAAGAGCGCCAGCTGGCGGTGAGTCTCTGCCAGCACGTAGCGCGTCAGGGGCGCAATCAGATTCTGCTCTTCAGCAATGGGGATAAAAACGTCCGGTGAGATCCAGCCCTGGCGCGGATTATTCCAGCGCAGCAGGATCTCCACCCCCTCACACTGATGGGTGGTGGCGTTGAGAAGCGGCTGGCAGAAAAGCTCAAACTCATGCGCCGCCATGCCGAGGTTGATCTCCCACGAGAAGCTCATCCGGTTGGCGGTGACAATCCAGGCAATATAGCCCATCAGCAGGCTGATAATAACCGCCAGCGGCAGCTGGGACGGAAGGTGTCGCAGTGCCAGCTCGCCTGCGCCAGGGCCTTTGACGCTGACGATAAAGGGAAACTGCTCCGAGCTCTGCTGGAACCGCGTCTCATTAACCAGCGGCGGCAGGCTATCCACGACGCCGGCACCGTAGAGCAGATGCCGGTTGCCCACCGTGATGCTTGCGCCGGTGATCAGCGGCTTCTGCGGCTCCAGCATCAGGCGGGTAAGCAGATCGATATTGATCACCTCCATCACCCCGTCCTGCCAGTTCTGGGTCAGCGGAAACCACTGGATAAGAATGGGGCTGCCATGCAGGAGAGAGTTATCGGTAGTGAGCAAGAGCAGCGGCTGAGCGGTGGGGAGTGCGGGCTGAAGCTGATGGATAGGGACGTTGCGGTAGCCGAAAATGCTGGAGCAGTAGAGAATGCCGTTCTTGATAAGGCCGATAGAGCGAACGGTTTGCATCGTCGCGGCCTGTTTTCGTAGCGCCAGATGCGCCTCGCCGCACGACAGACCCACTAGCGGCAGAAGCACCCCCCGGCCCTGGGCAAGGGGAAGCAGGATCCGATCCAGCGAGGAGACCGCGTGGTTAGTAAAAGAGAGGATCCGCTGCTGGTTAGCGTTGCGTTCGGAAATGTAGCGGGAACCCAGGGTCAGGAAAAGCGTGAAGATCGCGACAACCACGCAGACGATGGCGCGCTTTCGACGGTAGCTTCTTATAATATGCTGTGCTGTTTGCATGTCCCGACGATCCCCAGGAGGCCGTTGGCGAAAAAGCAAACGGCAACACAGCAAGTGTAGTGGGGAAAAAATAATCGGGATCAAAAAGGGAAATAATTAGCCCTTTCGGGTGAAAGGGCCGGGTAACGTATTAGTCGCACTGCACCTTGATCGCCAGGCCGCCGCGGGAGGTTTCGCG
Source organism: Escherichia sp. ESNIH1 (assembly GCA_002918705.1). Taxonomy (GTDB): domain Bacteria; phylum Pseudomonadota; class Gammaproteobacteria; order Enterobacterales; family Enterobacteriaceae; genus Pseudescherichia. The sequence continues at coordinate 702,281 of PQKR01000002.1, forward strand.
GTACTTGGCATTCATGTCCTTGCCGGTTTCATACATGGTTTCGATCACCTTATCCAGCGACACGCGCGGCGCGCTGGTGCGGCGCATCGCCATACGTGAGGCATTGATAGCCTTCACCGACGCAATGGCGTTACGCTCAATGCACGGCACCTGCACCTGGCCGGCGACCGGATCGCAGGTCAGACCCAGGTTATGCTCCATGCCGATCTCTGCCGCCACGCAGACCTGCTCCGGGCTGGCGCCCATCAGCTCTGCAAGGCCCGCCGCCGCCATTGAGCAGGCGACGCCGACCTCACCCTGGCAGCCCACCTCTGCGCCAGAGATCGAGGCGTTCATCTTATAAAGCGTGCCGATAGCACCCGCAGCCAGGAAGTAGCGAGTGTAGATGTCCGGGGTAACCGGTTCGATAAAGTGGTCATAGTAGGCCAGCACCGCCGGCACGATACCGCATGCGCCGTTGGTTGGGGCAGTCACGACGCGGCCACCGGCGGCGTTCTCTTCGTTCACCGCCAGCGCGAACATGTTAACCCAGTCAACGACAACCATCGGATCGCTGGAGTGTTTGTCGCTGGCGACCAGCAGGCGGCGCAGGGCCGAGGCGCGACGCGGCACCCGCAGTGGGCCAGGCAGCACGCCTTCGGTGTTCATGCCGCGATCGATACAGGCCTGCATCGTCTGCCAGACGTGGGCAAAATAGTCGGCAATCTCCTCTTTGCTATGCAGGGCCAGCTCGTTCTGCATCACCATGCCGGAGAGGGAGAGACCGGTCTCTTTACACCAGTTCAGCATTGCCTGGGCAGAGTTGAACGGATAGGGCACGCTGACGGCCTGGGTGCTCTCTTTACCAAAGTGCTCTTCATCGACGATAAACCCGCCGCCGATGGAGTAGTAGGTTTTGCTGTAGATCTCTTTCTCGCCCTGATAAGCATGAATGCACATGCCGTTCTCATGCAGCGGCAGGTTATCGCTCTGGAAACGCATGCCGTTATCGGCAGGGAAATCGACCTCGTGACGGCCGTGGGCCAGCAGCAGGCGGCCGCGGGTCTCTACGTCGCGAATAAACGCGGGAATGGCATCGATATCGACGGTCGCCGGCTCGTTACCCGCCAGGCCCATAATAATGGCGATATCGGTGTGGTGGCCGCGGCCGGTCAGCGACAGCGAGCCATAGACATCCACCGCCACGCGGGTGACGCTCTCCAGCAATCCCTTTTCGACCAGATCATCGACGAACTGTTTTCCGGCCTTCATTGGCCCAACAGTATGGGAAGATGAGGGGCCAATCCCCACCTTAAACATGTCGAATATACTAATCACGCTAACACTCCTGACAGGGTTGCCGGACCCTCCGGCAACGATGTAATAATTGCGCATAGTGTAAGAGGGAACCGCGGGATCGGTTTAACTATTCACATGAATTAAACTAATAGCCAACCTCTATTTTACTAATGCTGAGAGGCAGGTCACGCCCGGTAATACCAGGGCGTTGTGTAAAGTATAGTCAGGGTTTCAGGCCGATCTGTAAGGCCAGCTCACGAATTATGCCTGCCGTCATGCCCCAGACAAAGTAATGCTGATACCATGAAAGCCACACCCGATGCGCATTGCCGCGCCGGTGGATATCCAGCGGGTGATAACGCCCAAGGCGCAGCGCCTCGGCCAGCGGCATCTCAAACACCGCCGCCACCTCATCCTCGCTGGCGTGGTAGTGCAGATCCGGCGGAATAATGCCCACCACCGGGGTGACCTGAAAGCCGGTCACGCTGTCTACCGGCGGCAGAACGCCGATCACCTCTACCGATTCAGGTGGGATGGCCACCTCCTCCTCGGCTTCGCGTAGAGCGGCGGCAATAATAGAGGCATCGCTGCTGTCTACCGCGCCGCCGGGGAAGGCGACCTGGCCCGCATGCTTACGCAGGCGTGCCGATCGCTGAGTCAGCAGCAGTCCCGGCTGTTCACGGCGCACCACCGGGATCAGCACTGCCGCCTGACGGTTGTTGAGGCTTGCGCCGCTGGCCTGCGGGCGCAAAAGTTGAAAGCGTGATAAAAAATCGTCCAGGCTCAGGTTAGGGCTCTCCACCGGTTAACTCTCCAGCTGTTGCAGAATACGATTAACTTTATCAAAGGTTTCCTGATATTCCGCCCCGGATCCGCTATCGGCAACGATGCCGCCCCCGGCGGAGCAGTAGAGCTGACCGTTGCAGGCGCTCAGGGTGCGGATGGTGATGCTGGTGTCCATCGTTCCGCAGAGGCTAATATAGCCAATGCTGCCGCACCAGGCGTTGCGCCGCTGCGGCTCCAGCTCATCAATAATCTGCATCGCCCGCACCTTGGGCGCGCCGGTGATCGAGCCGCCGGGAAAGGCAGCCCGCAGCAGATCGCAGGCGTGCTGCGAAGGGGGAAGGCGGGCGGTGACGGTGCTGACCAGATGGTGCACGGCAGGAAAGGGCTCCACCACAAACAGCTCCGGGACGCGCACCGAGCCGGGCACCGCCACCCGGCCAATATCGTTGCGCATCAGGTCAACGATCATCAGATTTTCAGCGCGATCCTTCGGCGAGGCAGCCAGCTTTTCCGCCTGCTGACGATCGGCCTGCGGATCCGCCAGCCGGGGTAGGGTACCCTTAATGGGCCGGGTCTGGATCCGATCCTCCGCCAGATGGATAAACCGCTCTGGCGACAGGCTCAGAATTGCGCCGTCTTCAAGACGCAGGAAGGCGCTGAACGGCGCGCGGTTGCTGGCGTTGAGGCGGGTGAACGCCTGCCACTCATCGCCTTTATACGTCGCCTGAAAACGCTGGGCCAGATTCACCTGGTAGCAGTCACCGCTCTGCAAATACGCCTGTACGCGGCTAAACTTATCGGCATACTCCGCCGGACTCATGTTGGATCGCCAGCCGGAGGTAAGGCAAAACGCGTCGGCAGCGGGCGCCTGCTGCGCCTCCAGCCAGTTGAGACGGGCGTTGACGTCGCTATGGCTTAGCAGCGAAACATGCTTTTTGTGGTGATCGACAATCAGCGCCCAATCGTACAGCCCCACCGCCATATCCGGCAGGGCGATATCGGCCGCCGCCAGCGTGGGCAGGCTCTCAAACCGTCGCCCCAGATCGTAGCCAAATAGCCCCAGCGCGCCGCCCTGGAAGGGAAAATTGGGATCCACCTCGGCGGACAGCCCCAGCGACGTCAGCGCCTGCTGGAGCAGCGCAAGCGGATCGGCCGACGCGATCGCCGCCCCGTCCAGCGTCACCCGCGTGGTCTCACCGCGGGTCACCAGCGTGCCCAGCGGATCGGCAACCAGGATGTCAAAGCGGCTATAGGGGTGATCGGCATGGCCAGAGTGCAGCAGCATCGCCCACGGCAGGTGGCTCAGACGGGCAAACCAGAACTCGGCGGCGTCTTCACGCCACGGTAGGGTAACAACGGTAGGGGAAAGCGTGTTCATGTGTGGCAAACGACCAGGCAGCGTGAAATAATTAGCGCTGATAATCTAGCAGGAGTTAACAATGTTTGCAGGTTTACCTTCGCTCAGTCATGAGCAACAGCAGCAGGCGGTAGAGCGTATTCAGCAGCTTATGTCTGAAGGCATGAGTAGCGGACAGGCCATCGCGGTCGTCGCCGAAGAGCTGCGTGCCAGCCACACCGGGGAGCGGATCGTGGCACGCTTTGAAGATGAGGATGAAGAGGAGTAACCCTAGACCGCCGCGATAATTTTAATTTCGACCCGGTACTGCGGGTTCATCAGCGTCGCCTGTACGGTGCAGCGTACCGGCGCATGGCCTGCTACCACCCACGCATCCCAGGCGCGGTTCATCGCCGCAAAGTCGCTGGCATCGGCCAGGAAAATGGTAGCATCGAGAATGCGCGTTTTATCACTGCCCTGTTTCGCCAGCACGGCATCAATCTGCGCCAGAGTATTGGCGGTTTGCGCCTCAGCGTCGGCCTCAAGGTTCTCCGGCACGCCGGTGTAGTACAGCGTCTGGTTGTGGATCACCGCATCTGACCAGCGGGCCTCGGCATCAATACGTTTAATTGTCACTTTTCACTCCTTTAGTGCTTTTTTACAGGGCCAAGACTGCCACAGGGCGGCGATCCTGTCACGACTTCGGCTAGCTAAAAATTCCCGCGCCTGACATAATCACTGGCGATATAACCAGGGGGCGGCGTGGCAGAGAACAGTGTAACGGACGATTTTGCAACAGACGGGCAGTTAGCGAAAGCGATACCGGGGTTTAAACCGCGTGAGCCGCAGCGGCAGATGGCGCAAGCGGTGAGCGCCGCCATTGCCAATACGCAGCCGCTGGTGGTTGAGGCCGGAACGGGAACGGGGAAAACCTACGCCTATCTGGCCCCGGCCCTGCGCGCCGGGAAAAAGGTCATTATCTCTACCGGCTCGAAAGCGTTGCAGGATCAGCTCTACAGCCGCGATCTGCCGACCGTCTCCCGCGCGCTGGAGTACACTGGCCGTCTGGCGCTGCTGAAGGGGCGCTCCAACTATCTCTGCATTGAGCGCCTTGAGCAGCAGGCGTTGGCCGGAGGCGATCTGCCGGTGCAGATCCTTAGCGACGTCATCCTGCTGCGGTCATGGTCGAGCCAGACGCTGGACGGCGACATCAGCACCTGCGCCAGCGTGGCGGAGGACTCCCAGGCCTGGCCGCTGGTCACCAGCACCAACGACAACTGCCTCGGCAGCGACTGCCCGATGTATAAAGATTGCTTTGTGGTCAAGGCGCGTAAGAAGGCGATGGATGCCGACGTGGTCGTGGTCAACCACCATCTCTTTCTCGCTGATATGGTGGTGAAAGAGAGCGGCTTTGGTGAGCTGATCCCTGAGGCCGACGTCATGATCTTCGACGAAGCGCACCAGCTGCCGGATATCGCCAGCCAGTACTTCGGCCAGTCGCTCTCCAGCCGTCAGCTGCTGGATCTGGCGAAGGATTTCACCATTGCCTACCGCACCGAGCTTAAAGATACCCAGCAGCTGCAGAAGTGCGCGGATCGCCTGGCGCAGAGCGCGCAGGATTTTCGCTTACAGCTGGGCGAGCCGGGCTATCGCGGTAACCTGCGCGAGCTGCTGGCGGACAGCCACATCCAGCGCGCGCTGCTGCTGCTCGATGATGCGCTGGAGCTGTGCTATGACGTAGCCAAGCTCTCCCTTGGCCGCTCGGCGCTGCTCGACGCGGCCTTTGAACGGGCTACCCTCTACCGCACGCGCCTTAAGCGGCTGAAAGAGATCAACCAGCCGGGCTTCAGCTACTGGTATGAGTGTACCTCCCGCCACTTTACCCTGGCCCTGACGCCGCTCACCGTGGCGGAGAAATTCAAAGAGGTGATGGCCCAGAAGCCGGGAAGCTGGATCTTTACCTCGGCCACGCTCTCGGTAAACGACGATCTGCACCACTTCACCTCCCGCCTCGGAATTGAAACGGCAGAGTCGATGCTGCTGCCCAGCCCGTTTGACTATGCCCGTCAGGCGCTGCTCTGCGTGCCGCGCAATCTGCCCCAGGCCAACCAGCCCGGCGCGGCGCGTCAGCTGGCGGCGATGCTCAGACCGATGATCGAAGCCAACAATGGCCGCTGCTTTATGCTCTGTACCTCCCACGCCATGATGCGCGATCTGGCGGAGCAGTTTCGCGCCACCCTGTCGCTGCCGGTGCTGTTACAGGGTGAGACCAGCAAAGGCCAGCTGTTACAGCAGTTTGTCACCGCCGGTAATGCGCTGCTGGTAGCGACCAGCAGTTTCTGGGAGGGGGTAGACGTGCGCGGCGATACGCTGTCGCTGGTGATCATCGACAAGCTGCCCTTTACCTCACCGGAAGATCCGCTCCTGAAGGCGCGGATGGAGGATTGCCGCCTGCGCGGGGGCGATCCCTTTGACGATGTCCAGCTGCCGGACGCGGTGATCACCCTCAAGCAGGGGGTAGGCCGCCTGATCCGCGACATTGACGATCGCGGCGTGCTGGTGATCTGTGACAACCGGCTGGTGATGCGTCCCTATGGCGCCACCTTCCTCGCCAGTCTGCCGCCGACGCCGCGCACCCGGGATATCGCCCGCGCGGTGCGATTCCTGGCCGGGACCTCGACGCAGTAATTTGCCGCAGAGTATGCTAAGATGCGCGCCATTTTATTGAATCAACACCCCGAGAGCGCGAAGACCGATGCGAATTCTGGCTATTGATACCGCCACAGAGGCCTGTTCCGTTGCCCTGTGGAATGACGGTACGACCTCTGCCCACTTTGAACTCTGTCCAAGAGAACATACCCAACGTATTTTACCCCTCGTTCAGCAGACGCTGAACGACAGCGGCGTTACCCTTGCCGAACTCGACGCGCTGGCCTTTGGCCGCGGGCCGGGCAGCTTTACCGGCGTGCGGATTGGCATCGGCATCGCCCAGGGTCTGGCGCTGGGTGCCGAGCTGCCGATGATAGGCGTCTCGACGCTGGCTACGATGGCGCAGGGCGCGTGGCGTAAAACCGGTGCAACGCGCGTACTGGCCGCTATCGATGCCCGCATGGGCGAAGTCTACTGGGCTGAGTACCAGCGGGACGAGCAGGGCATCTGGCACGGCGAAGAGAGCGAGGCGGTGCTGAAGCCGGAAGCGGTCAGCGAGCGTTTGTCCCAGCTCAGCGGAGCCTGGGCCACGGTAGGCACCGGCTGGCCAGCATGGCCGGATCTTGGTAAAGAGAGCAGGCTGACGCTGAGCGACGGCGGCATCCTGCTGCCTGCCGCGGAAGATATGCTCCCGCTCGCCTGCCAGCTTTTTGCCCAGCAGCGTACCGTCGCCGTGGAGCATGCGGAGCCGGTTTATTTGCGCAACGAGGTGGCCTGGAAGAAACTTCCGGGCAGAAAATGAATCTCAGCTATATACATAACGTAATAATGTAAATAGCAGGAAGGTGGTAAGTGAAGGTATCCCAAAAGGTGGGTCAAAGCAGGTCCGTGCGCTGGCTGCTGGCAGGCTTAGCCGCCTTAGCGCTGAGCGGCTGCGTCTCGGTGCCTGACGCCATTAAAGGCAGCAGCCCGACGCCGCAGCAGGATCTGGTTCGGGTGATGAACGCGCCTGAGCTGTATGTCGGCCAGGAGGCACGCTTCGGCGGTAAAGTCATCGCTATGGAGAACCGCCAGGGACAAACCCGGCTGGAGATCGCCTCGGTACCGCTGGACAGCGGTGCGCGTCCCGTTCTCGGTGAAGCGTCCCGGGGGCGTATCTATGCCGACGTGAACGGCTTCCTCGATCCGGTGGATTTTCGCAACCAGTATGTGACCGTGGTCGGCACCATTAGCGGCGTTGAGCAGGGTAAAGTGGGCGAGACCCCCTACAAGTTTATGGTCATGAAGGTGAGTGGCTATAAGCGCTGGCATCTGCAGCAGCAGGTGATGCTGCCGCCGCAGCCGATTGACCCGTGGTACTGGGGGCCGGGGCCGAATCCCTGGCGTTACGGTGGCTACGGTGGTTACGGCTGGTATAACTCGGGTCCGGCACCGGTACATACCATCGTAACAGAGTAACTCTCTGTTAAATAAGAGAAGAGACAGCGGACTATCCGCTGTTTCTCCTTTTTTAGGACCATAACAAGAATAAAAGAGTGACGCGCTTCGCAACCTGTGAATCGGCCAATTAATAAACTGGTACAATGAGTTAATATAATGTTAACGGCATGTTTATTAAGCGGAGTTGCGATGACGACGAATTTTCATTTCAGAGGTGATGCATTGAAGAAGGTTTGGCTTAATCGTTATCCCGCCGACGTGCCAGCGGATATCAACCCCGATCGCTATCAATCCCTTGTGGAACTCTTCGAAACTGCCACGGTGCGCTACGCGGACCAGCCGGCATTTACCAACATGGGCGAGACCATGACCTTCCGCAAGCTGGAAGAGCGCAGCCGCGCCTTTGCGGCCTGGCTCCAGCAGGGGCTGGGGTTAAAGAAGGGGGATCGGGTGGCGCTGATGATGCCCAACCTGCTGCAGTATCCGGTGGCGCTGTTTGGTATTTTGCGTGCCGGTATGGTGGTGGTCAACGTTAACCCGCTCTATACCCCGCGCGAGCTGGAGCATCAGCTCAACGACAGCGGCGCGGCGGCTATCGTCATCGTCTCTAACTTTGCCCACACCCTTGAAAAGGTGGTAGACAAAACCCAGGTGCAGCACGTGATTTTGACCCGCATGGGCGATCAGCTCTCTGCGGCGAAGGGGACGCTGGTCAACTTCGTGGTCAAATACATCAAGCGACTGGTGCCAAAATATCATCTGCCGGATGCCATCTCGTTTCGCCAGGCGCTGCATAACGGCTATCGGATGCAGTACGTCAAGCCGGAGATTGTCGCGGACGATCTCGCTTTCCTGCAGTACACCGGCGGCACCACCGGCGTGGCCAAAGGGGCGATGCTGACCCACCGTAACATGCTCGCTAATCTCGAGCAGGTAAACGCCACCTACGGGCCGCTGCTGCACCGGGGAAAAGAGCTGGTGGTCACCGCTCTGCCGCTGTACCACATCTTCGCCCTGACCATGAACTGCCTGCTGTTTATCGAGCTGGGCGGGCAGAACCTGCTGATCACCAACCCGCGCGATATTCCAGGGCTGGTGAAGGAGCTGGCGAAGTACCCCTTCACCGCCATGACCGGGGTGAATACCCTGTTTAACGCGTTGCTGAACAACAAAGAGTTTCAGCAGCTCGATTTCTCTACCCTGCACCTCTCCGCAGGTGGCGGGATGCCTGTGCAGCAGGCGGTCGCTGAGCGCTGGGTGAAGCTTACCGGCCAGTATCTTCTCGAGGGCTACGGCCTGACGGAGTGCTCTCCGCTGGTCAGCGTGAATCCACACGATATCGACTACCATAGCGGCAGCATCGGCCTGCCGGTGCCCTCTACGGAGGTGAAGCTGATTGACGATGAGGGCAGGGAGGTGCCGCACGGTGATCCGGGCGAGCTGTGCGTGAAGGGGCCGCAGGTGATGCTGGGTTACTGGCAGCGCCCTGACGCTACCGACGAGATCATCAAGGATGGCTGGCTGATGACCGGCGATATTGCGGTCATGGACGACGAAGGCTTCCTGCGCATTGTCGATCGTAAAAAAGATATGATCCTGGTCTCCGGCTTCAACGTCTACCCTAACGAGATCGAAGACGTCGTGATGCAGCACCCTGGCGTGCAGGAGGTGGCCGCCGTCGGCGTGCCGTCCAGCAGCAGCGGGGAAAAGGTAAAAATCTTTGTAGTGAAAAAAGATCCGTCCCTCAGCGAAGAGGCGCTCATTACCTTCTGCCGCCGTCAGCTGACCGGCTATAAAGTACCGAAGCTGGTGGAGTTTCGTGATGAGCTGCCGAAATCCAACGTCGGCAAAATTTTACGGCGAGAATTACGTGACGAAGCGCGCGGCAAAGTAGACAATAAGGTCTAAGCTTCGAGTGAGTCGCCCAACGCCGGTTAGCCCGGCGTTTTTTATGGGCGCAAACCAAAGAGAGTATGATTTGAACTACCAGATGATCACCACCAACGACGCGCTGGCGGCCATGAGCGAGGCGGCGCGTGCCTTTCCGGCTCTTGCCATCGATACCGAATTTGTCCGCACTCGCACCTACTATCCGCAGCTGGGCCTGATCCAGGTTTACGACGGCCAGCAGGTTTCGCTGATCGATCCGCTGGAGATCACCGACTGGGCACCGTTCCGCGAGCTAATGATGGATCCTGCGGTGACTAAGTTTCTCCACGCCGGCAGTGAAGATCTGGAAGTTTTCCTCAACGTGTTTGGCGCGCTGCCGCAGCCGCTGATCGATACCCAAATTCTTGCTGCTTTCAGCGGCCGCCCGCTTTCGTGGGGCTTTGCCTCTATGGTGGAGGAGTATACCGGTCTGGCGCTGGATAAGAGTGAATCCCGCACCGACTGGCTGGCGCGTCCGCTGACCGAGCGCCAGTGCGACTACGCCGCAGCCGATGTCTGGTATCTGCTGCCCATCGCCCACAAGCTGATGGCGGAGACCGAGGCCGCAGGCTGGTTGCCCGCCGCGCTGGACGAGTGTCGCCTGATGCAGGTACGCCGTCAGGAGGTGCTGGCGCCGGAAGAGGCGTGGCGCGAGATTAGCAACGCCTGGCAGCTGCGTACCCGTCAGCTGGCCTGCCTGCAGCTGCTGGCGGCGTGGCGTCTGCGCAAGGCGCGCGAACGCGATCTGGCGGTGAACTTTGTGGTACGGGAAGAGAACCTGTGGGCGGTTGCGCGCTATATGCCGGGCAGCCTCGGCGAGCTGGACAGCATTGGGCTCTCCGGGAGCGAGATCCGCTTCCACGGTAAAACGCTGCTGGCGATGGTCGCTCAGGCCCAGGCTCTGCCAGAGGAGGCGCTTCCGGAGCCGCTGCTGAACCTGCTGGATATGCCGGGCTATCGCCGGGCCTTCAAGGCGATTAAGGCGCTGGTGCAGGAGGTAAGCGTGGCAAAAGGGGTAAGCGCCGAGCTGCTGGCTTCGCGTCGACAAATAAATCAGCTGCTTAACTGGCACTGGAATATTAAACCCTTTGCCACCTTGCCGGAACTTATCTCCGGCTGGCGCGGTGAATTAATGGCGTCGAGCCTGCAGGCTCTGCTGCTGGAATTTCCCCGCTAGCGTAACCGTCACTGTAAATAAACACAGTAAATAAGCATAAATAAAAAAGGCAGCGCTTAACGGGCTGCCTTTTTAATGAAGGAGATAACGGTTAAACGTTATTTCGTCTCTTCAGCTTCCGGTAAGGTAACGTTCAGCTCGAGAATAGAGATATCGCCATCTTTTTGCTCCAGCTGTACCGTCACCATTTCTGGATCGATCTGCACATACTTACAAATGACTTCGAGAATATCTTTGCGCAGCTGCGGCAAATAGTGCGGCTCAGCATCGCTACGGCGGCGCTCGGCCACGATAATCTGCAGTCGCTCTTTCGCTATGTTAGCGGTGCTCTTCTTTCGTGAGAGAAAAAAGTCAAGTAATGCCATAATTTATCCTCCGAACAGGCGTTTGAGGAAACCTTTCTTCTCTTCTTCGATGAAGCGGAAAGGGCGTTCTTCTCCCAACAGGCGATCCACGGTATCAGCATACGCCTTACCGGCGTCTGATGTCGCGTCCAGGATCACAGGTTCGCCCTGGTTAGAGGCGCGCAGCACGGACTGATCTTCCGGGATCACCCCGACCAGCTTGATGCGCAGGATCTCCAGCACATCCTCCATGCTCAGCATGTCCCCCTTGCTGACGCGACCCGGGTTGTAGCGCGTCAGCAGCAGGTGCTCTTTGATCGGCTCCTGACCGTTCTCGGCGCGGCGCGACTTAGAAGAGAGAATGCCCAGGATGCGGTCCGAATCGCGTACTGAGGAGACCTCTGGGTTGGTGGTAATGATGGCTTCATCTGCGAAGTAGAGCGCCATCAGCGCGCCGGTTTCAATCCCGGCAGGGGAGTCGCAGACGATGAAATCAAAATCCATCTTCTTCAGATCGTCGAGCACCTTCTCAACGCCTTCGCGGGTCAGCGCATCTTTGTCGCGCGTCTGGGAGGCGGGAAGAATATAGAGGCTCTCCGTGCGCTTATCTCTGATCAGCGCCTGGTTCAACGTTGCATCGCCCTGGATAACGTTAACGAAATCATAGACAACCCGGCGTTCACAACCCATGATCAGGTCGAGGTTACGCAGGCCGATATCGAAGTCGATAACGACGGTTTTCTTTCCCTTCTGGGCCAAACCAGTCGCGATGGCCGCGCTGGAGGTGGTCTTACCGACACCTCCTTTACCCGAAGTAACAACAATAATGCGTGCCATAGGAGTTCCTTGTTATAAGGGCTTAATTCAATGGTTGAACAGTCAAAGCGTTATCCGCGAGGAGCAGGCGTGCCGCTTTGCCATAATATTCGGCTGGGATTTGATCGCTCAGCCAGTATTCTCCCGCGATTGAGACCAGCTCCGCGGTGAGATGTGTGCAAAAAATTTGTGCTTCCCTGTCGCCGCCGGCCCCCGCCAACGCCCGTCCACGCATCATGCCGTAGATATGAATATTGCCATCGGCGATCAGCTCTGCGCCCGCGCTGACGTGGCTGGTAACGATCAGATCGCAGCCCGGGGCATAGATTCTCTGTCCGGAGCGAACCGGAACATCAATTAAGCGTGTTTTTGTGATCGGCGCGACGACTGGCTCTTCAACGGCAGGCGCGGCAGGCTGCTGGCGCTGTTTTTCTTTGCCTTCCGTCAGCAGCGGTAGCCCGGCGCGGTCAATTTCAGCCTTCAGCTCGGCCTGTTTACAGCCGCTGACGCCAATTATACGCAAACCGGTGCTGGCAATGGCCTTGTGCAGGGCAGACCAGTTTACCGCCTCTTCCAGCGCGGAAATGTTAATAACAACGGGAGCATGCTGTAAAAAAGCGGGAGCCTGTGCGATTTTGTCTTCTAAGGCCTGACGAATAACCTCGGGTTTCGCATCATGCAAATGAACCACTGATAAGGTAAAACTACTGCCTTTAAGCTCGATGGGCGTGTTTGACATCCTGACCTTACTCATTTAGCTATTATCTCCCGCGCAGCGGGTGATATTCCGAAGACTCTCAGGCATGTTATAGTCCCCGCTATATTGAGGCAAGACACCTCCCCTTAATTAAGAGTAAAAGTCTATTTATTAAGTAACTTCCCTCAAAATCTTCCATTTAAAAACCTATACTTTTCAAGCTGATGCAGAGATTTTTTTATTACGCATGGCCTCAACCTCATTTTCGTGTGCCAAAAACGTGACAGAGCCAACAAATCGGGTCAAATGTTCGGCGCTTAAGTGGGCGTATTTTTTTACCATCTCAAGCGTCTCCCATCCGCCAAGTTCCTTCAGCGCCATCAGCGGTGTTCCATCTTGCACATGCCAGCTTGCCCATGTATGTCGGAGGTCATGAAATCTGAAATCAGAGATATCCGATGCATTTAGTGCTTGCTCAAAATCGCTGCGGTTGATATCGGTAAGGCGTTTGCCGCCCACGGTGAATACGTATTCGCATGACATATCACATTCACGTAGAATCCGTACCGCCTCCTCATTTAATGGCAGTGGTCTTGCCTTGCCTGATTTGGCATTCTCAGCAGTGACTATCGCGTTACCAGTCTCGAAATCCACATGCTCCCACGTCAGCGATAAAATCTCTCCGCGCCTTGCTCCGGTAAGCAGGGCGAAGGAGACTATTCTTCGCATGATGTCGGTCTTCAGGCTGTCGATTAAATCTCTGGCCTGCCACTTTCTGATCCACCGCACACGAACCTTTGGCTCCCTTAGCTCCGGAACATACGGACGGTGGTCAATCCAGCCATGCTTAAGCGCAAGAGAGAAGGCCCGGATGATGAAGGCCCGGTACCGGTTAACGGTTCCGTTAGCCAGCGGCTTCTTTGACTTGTGTTTAGAGTGGGTCGGCATCATCTTTGCGATTTCATATCCCTGAATCTCTGTAATCACCCGCCCCTTGAACACCTGCAGCCAGTACCTGGCATACCCCCGCTTATTTTCATAGGCGTTCTGCTCTTCGGCATCCTTCAGAACAAGCAGAATGATTTCATCGAACAGGTGCACCGGCTTCCTTTCCAGGCGGCTTACATCCCACAGCTCATGCTTTACCTTGTCGTGATACTCTTTTGCTTTGACCTTCTCCGCGGTGCCAGTAGAGCGTCTAATTCGCGTTCCGTCCGGTGCTGAGATATCAATCCAGTAGTTTTTACCTCGTTTGTAGATCGGCATTTCATTGACTCCTCACCGACCACAGCCAGCCGGAAGATATTGTTAGAGGTTTTAGAGAAATTTTCCACGCTTTCTTCGTTAGCCCTCCACGAACCACCAACTTTGAACATGTGGAAGCGGGCAGGGTCGCGATAGATAGTACTGGGTGAGACACAGATGCGGTCTGCAAACGCAGGTAGTTTCATGAATGGCTCTTTATCCATGCTTTCCTCCGGGCAAAAAATAAACCGCCTTATTCGGCGGCATGTCCTCTGGCTTTGGCTATTGCGGCCATTGCCGTCATTCCTGCTGGCTCGTCTTCAAGACGCCAGTTACCTGCATCGCCTGAATCTGCGAGCATTTTGTAGTTCTCAAAAAGTGACTCAAGGGCTTCCAGTAATTCAGGAGCGGCGGCTATAAGCGCCATATCACTTTTGTTCTTCACACAAACAGTCGTGTGTCCGTCGCTCAACTTATACGAGTCTATGACGTCACCGTCCTTACCTGTCGCCTCACTGCTTAAGCGGAGAAAGGAGTTGCTTGTCCACCACTTCCACGGGCCTGGGGTATGGCTCATATTCCCTCCAAAAAAACGCCCGCACAGTGGCGGGCTAAATAATCAATCCGAACTCTGACGCCAGTCTCCTGTGTCAGAGCGGTGCGGGATTGCACCCAACAGCCTACTCAGGGAGTGGGCTGTAAGTTGCATTACCTGTCATGTATAGTGGGTCGTGTTGAAGGAGGGAGAGTGATGGCTACCTATAAGCAGATCCAAGAGTATGTGAATACAAAACACGGTGTCAGTGTTAAGACTTGCCACATTGCTCATGTTAAGCACCTCAATGGGTTTAAGATGAAGCAGGCACCAAACCGCATTTCGGCAGATTCCCGCGTCTACGAATGCCCTGACAAGTTCGTGGTTTACATAGAGCAAGCTATGAAGCATTTCGGCATGCTCTCTTAGCCTCTATATCTTGGCGCGGCGACGGCGCTTAGCTTCACGGCGTGCTGCTGCGATGCCAGTCTTGCCGGTGTTGATGGGGTAGCTCTGTGCGGCAAAAGGGAAAGGTGAGCTATCCCAGACACGGTTAATACTTGAGAGCGAAGCCAGGCTGGTGATCATTGCCGTGGTCAACAAATTTATTCTCATATTGCCTCCATTAAAAAGCCGCTGTGTTAGCGGCTTGTCACATGATTATTCTCTTTCCAGTGAAGTATTCACCAACCTCCGCTAACAACATAAAGCTCACCGTTCTTGTATGCACTGGCTATGTCATTCAGGTCGCTTACAAACCAGAATCCTTCATCTCTCGGCACCATAAAGTAACGACCAAATTCAGCCCCGCTCATGGCTTGGTCCAGGTCGAGATGCGTGACTTTTGTAAGGGTAACGTCAGGGGCAGAAACTGCCGTGGGGTCGAAGGGCCTCAGTCCGTGGTTGAATCCAAGCTTATTTTCCATTGTTTACTCCTTTCCCCAGCGCGTCATACTGGTTAGGTGTTGTGTCGATGGGGTGGTTGGTTGCAGGAGGTGAGGGGAGTGGCTGCCAGCGTAAATCTGACGAAGTTGAATTATCCGTAACATTCAGGCGCCTCATTGACAAAACCTTCTTCATCAAGCCATCGTGAAGTAGTGGATGGATAGAATCACAAAAAGGCTTGTACGATAGAGCTACCTCTATTTTCTTTTTCAACCATGCGTCATGGGCATCTTCGGCACTATCATGCTCTCCAAGCCAAATGACTTTCCTATCAATAGCTATCCTGGCTCTATACTTCCCTTTAACAAAAGTCACGCCTGTAGGAAGGTCACTGTTCTTAGATTTAACTGATGCGGCAAAAGTATTCAACCAACCTGGGATGTAAAGGCAGTGGTCAGGTGAGTAGATTTTATTGCCAATGGAAAGGATGTCCTTATCTAACTGATAGCCTCTAATGAAATGAACCTTCCACCACTTATAAAAACCCATAAAAGACAGCCACTCATCGCAAACATAGCAGCCAGAATATGTTGGGAATCTCGCCAGGTCTCTTTCTTTGTAGCACCTAGCAAGAATTAATCTCCACCCCTCGTAAGCGGTATGAAAGTATGTTTTACCACCTCTCTTTATCATCACAGTGAATTTAGAGTCGCTATTACCTACGCCAAAGATAGGAACATCAACTCTCCTTATTCGTGGTGAATTTTCCATGTATTTGTCTAGATCATCTGAATACATAGTCAGTGCCTCTGCTTATTCTTAATCTCTATAATCTGCTGGCAATCACTACACGTCCGGCATCCCGGCACAGCTTCACGCCTCGCCTGTGGGATCGCCTCATCGCACTCGATACAGTGCGTCTCTGATACTGCGTTGCGGTCTATGCGATGTGCTGCAATTGCCTGCTCGCGAAGCATTTCTTCAAGCTCGCTGGCCTGGTCGATGATTTCTGCTGGCATGATCAATCCCCCGTTTTCATCCGGATGCCGCCTGCAATAAGGAACACGACCAGCAGAAGCCATCCCCAGCCCTGCTTTTCGTGATAGATGAGGAATGCGACGCTAATAAATCCGCTAATGGGAATGGCAGCAAAAAAGGCCAGGGCTAAAATGTCTCTCAGTTCTTTCACGATTCCACTCCATACCGCCCATGCAGGCGACCGATTTCGCTGTTAAACCTCATCAGGCTAATGCCCAAGGGCTTAATAATTTCGTAGTGTTTTTTGAGGATGGGCTTCACTGTCGAATCCCAGTTAGGTTTTGGGTTTTGCCGCATGGCCTTCTTGATTTCATCAGCACAACGGCGGGCTTCAGCGCGGATAACATTCTGCTGCTCTGATGTCATGCCGCCTCCTGCTTAACTCTGTTCAACTCTTCCGCAACACGCTGCGCCTTGAGTGGGTTTCTGATAACAGAGAGGCCGGGATATACCCAGCCTCTTTTAACTATTGAGTAGACAAGCGTAACGCTGCCTACGCGGATGTTGTCGCATGCACCTTTCATCGTCACACCTCACTTGATAATCAGAGAAGGCTTCCCGACCTTGATGATTGCACCGGGGACTTCCTGCCCGGCGTCAATGATTTTTTTGATAGCGAGCTTGTCGGCTTTGATAGTGGTTTCGTACTCGACAAACTGCGGTGGTAGCGCGCCTGAGTCTGTTATTTCTACTGAGCGTGACGGCTCGCGCACGGTAACTTCATGAAGGCCAGCTGTGATTGACTTCTTACCGGCGGTTTCGAGGGAGCGGGCGACGTACTCTTTGAGCCTTGCAACGCGGTTTTCAGATAGTCTTGCACGTTCTGCCAGGCGCTTGCTCTCTTCCCTGAGAGCGTCGGCATGCGCGGATTCGTTTTTGCAGACTGCCAGTATTTGCTCAACCTTCGCCTCAAGCTCCCACTCGATGCTGTCGAGCGTATCGGCAATCATTTCAGGATCCATGCCTGAGTCTGTAAGCTTCGCGAAGTCGTTCGCGATGTGATAGAGGGCTGTCATTGGGGCACCGCCTCAAGCTTGGCTTTGCATTCGGCATAGACGAATTGAACGTTCTGCTGCAGTTTCATGCCTGCAGTCATTCTGAAAGCTGACTGGAAGTGGGTTTTCAGAGCATTCATTGTTTCTGCCTTCTCCATCGCATCACACAGGGCAGAAACCTCATCGAGCAGCTCTGCTCTTCTGAGAGGATGACCTCGCTCTCTGGCGTGTGAGCCATCACCGGTTCCTGATGGATGCCTTCATCTTCATTGATGACATGAATAGCGTTATCCAGACGCTCAGCACGGGGCCAGTACTTGGATGCTCGCTTCACGATGGTCTTGCGCGCCATCTCTTCCCAGAAGTTCTTCCAGGGGCCGTTTTTGGCCTTACTGGTAGCTTCAGTAGCCCTAATCTCTGCCAGGCTCATCTCTTCAGTGAGGTAATCACCGTCGGCGGTCTTAACGGTGCAATACCCGCCTACTACAGAGCCACGGTCGCCGAACGCGTTATATTTGTGGGTTGGCGCAGTATCAAGGCCGTTTGATTCGTAGGTGTCGTTTGAGTAAACAAGTTTGCACTGACCCCACTTAATGGAGCCTGTTGCCTGGGCCAGATGAAGCAGGCCCATATAACTGATATCCAGACACACCATACCGTCACGAGGCACGAGGTACGCCAGCTTGCTGGCTGGATTCAGAGTGATACCGATCGCTGCGACGTTGATGATCGCATTCTGTGCGCTGGTCGGGTTATTGATTGCCGTCTTAGCCAGGAAGTCATTCTTCTGAAACAGCTGGATGGCGAACTGGCTTTCTTTGGCCCACGTTACTGACTGGTCGGTTACCGCTCCGACAAAGAGCGGCTCCTGTTGTTTTACGAACTCTACGATGCTGAAGCTCATCATTGCGCCTCTTCGATATCAATCTGATGCTTTGCGATTACCCCGGCCATGTAACTGATGTGCTCAGCCATGCGTTCCTGAAAGTCGACGTCGTCGTCAAACGCCCTGGAGATGGCCTGCACGCTCACGCCAGCACGCTGAAGGTTATCGATGCACAGGGCCTCAAAGTGACGCTGTAGCAGCGCCTTCTCGATATCCTGAGCCAGCTCATCTTCTTTCTCTTCGCGGGCAATCTGCTGGTAATGGCGAGTCCAGTCCTGCGCCTCGATTCTGTCCTGTGCGTAATATGCGTTCATAGCTCAACTCCTGGGTGAGCGAGGGCCGCCGCGTAGTGGCTGCCGGGGTGGAAATAGGGTGGGGTGGTACTTATCTGTTAGGGCGGTACCAGGGGAGGCCGAGTGCGTCTTTAATCTGTCGGTGGGCCTCCATCCACATAGCGCCGTCACTGAGGAATACGGCAATAGCGGCTTTGCTTTGAGCTGCCCGGAGGTGATGATGGTTAATTCGCATCTCTGACCTCCGTTAAGTGACCGAAGCCAGCAATCTGCATCTGCTGCCGATTGAGGCTTAACTTGTTGCGAGGGTTATTCACATTGGTGAGCAGCCAGCGATAGCCGCACGCCAGCGGTGTGACGCGATACAGCGTGTTGTTGTGGGTGACGGTCAGAGGGCTGCCGCCAATCTCGATAGTAGACATAATCATCTCCCCGCTTATCGCCGCGGCGCGGAACGTTGAACAATTAACTCGCGTGTCTGTTGCCAAAAAAGAAGCCCACTCGAAAGCAGGCTTTTGTTTGGGCAAAAAGAAACCCGCCGGAGCGGGTCTATTCAGTTGGTGGTTTTGGTAATGGCATCCAATGCGTGACCTCCCTTAGTAATTCCGTAGCGCTGTTTTGATTGCTGCAGCCATTGCCGTTATGGTCAGGCCAAAAGCCTCTAAATCTCCATACTCCAACATCATTTCCATCGCTAACGATTACAGACTGTCCGTAAGCAGGCTCAAGGTCTGAGCGCTTAACCCACTCCATCCTCTTTCCCCTCTCTGTATAAGAAACCCGACCGGCTATGTAGCCGCTATGAAATATTTGGCTGTGTGGTGGCCGGTGCTGTTAGCTGATGCGTGAGAACTCACCATGAAGCAACTCTGATTTTTCACGATAAGCTGCTGATGCCTGCTGCTCAGTATCGTAATACCCAATAGTGATTCTCTTGCCTTGATATCCAATCTGAGCGATCCACTTTTTCCTCTTTGATTGCCAGTAGCATCCCTTGCTATTCTTTCCTACCGGCTTTCTGTTGAAGCAGTTCTCAGCGTGATTTGCGGCCCTCAGATTTTCGTGCCTGTTATCACTTCTGTTTCCGTTAATATGATCTACTTGTTCTGGCCAATCCCCTGTGAAAAGAAAATGGATTAGTCGATGCTCTCCGTAAGACCTCCCTTTCACTCTGGTGTAGACGTAACCATCAGGCCTGAGATAACCTCGTTTACCTGTTACTTTCCTGATCAAGCAACCTTCGGAATAATTAAATTCCTCAAGAATTTCATCCCTGCTTGGAGCCATAAAACCTCCTGCGCATTCACCACACACCAAATACCTCAGTAAAGCCGCGCTAGGCGGCTATTGAGGTTCGCGAGGTTTGTGATTTAATCGGTGCCAACCGTCGGTTAATTCAAAGGGCGCGTAACTGTCACGGCGCTCAGCGAAACCAAGTTCCACTGAAAGCGCATGTAGTTCATGGCGGCGCTTAATCTGCTCCATGGCAATCCACGCAGCATCAGCGTTGCGCTTTTGAGCTTGCTTTGGAGTCAGCTCTAAGCTGTTTATGGAGCTCAACTTCTGCTGTCGCTTCATGTCCTGCTTCATATTTCGCAGAACATTCATCATTGAATCGATACGCTGAACGTCGTCGATCATCCTCTCACCCTCTGTTAGATTTGCCGTCAGCCCCTAAGGAGCTGATGTTGAAATGCTGATTCATTGCATGAAGGCCGCCGGAGCAGCCATCATCATCAGAAATTCCAAGGCTTAGCTGACAGCTCGCTCGCCAGCTTCCGGGCCTCTGACTTGCTACCGACTTCGTAGCGCTCTTCTGTCTGACGACCGTCAACGCCGATAACCAGAAACTTCTGCGACCTGCTTGCGTAGTAGTGTGCTGTTTTCATAAAACCCCCTATTGATTTGCCGGATGGCACTCTTAAATGCCAGCTGGTAAATCCGTTAAGCGCATTGCCGTTCATCCTGAACCCGCCGCGCTCCCGACGCATGGTTTACTGTCGCGCCGTTCGACTGACCGAAACGTTGTGTTGTTTCGATGGACTTATAATGTACTGAAAGTTCATCATTGTAAAGTACCAAAAGTACATAAAATGGGTAAAAGAAGTTCACAAGCAGTTAAGCCCATGAACTAAAAAGGAAAATAGTTTTTATCCGAATCGGCGCAGGTCAATAGATTGGCGAATCAGTACCTTAGCCATAACAAAGAGTTGGTCTTCTTCGTTATTTTCTATGAACCAACGCTCATAGGCGGGGTTGTCAGAGATTACAGCAAGCCTGTCCTTGAGCATTTGCAGCCTTTTAACATGCAGAGAACGGCCAAAGACAAAGACATAGATTCCATCACCGTCAAACTGATTGACAGAGACATCAACAAATATTTCGTCTCCTGGATTAATGGTTCCCTCCATGCTGTCACCGTTAACAGTGACTACTTTTACGCATTCCTGTGGCCTTCCATTGAACATAGAGCGCGCCTGTTCGGTCGTGTATTCAATGGCCCTTATTTTTTCTACAAACTCATTTGTGATCATCGTCCCTGGCCCCGCACTGGCTTGGACATCAAGAACATCAACGCGATAGACGCCGGATGCTCGCTTATAGTGATCTGAGTCTATACCATCTTTATCTGTATATCCATACAGGTATTGCGCGGTTGTTCCAAGTAAAGAAGCAAGCCTTTCCATAAGCGGAGGCCTTGGCACAGACTCACCATTGAACCACTTACTTACTGCCTTTGGGGTTACCTTCAAACGGTCAGCTAACTCAGCCTGACGCCCATACACCGGGATCCCCGCCTTGTCGCAGGCCAGCGCAAGCCTCTGCGGGAAATCATCACGCTCTTTATGTTGAACCATAAGTTCAACTATATTCTTTGTTGACTGTACTATCAGTTCCGTCATAATATGAACTATAAGTTCACCACAGGAGACGCAAATGAACGAAGTTACGTTTGGAGACGTTATCAAATCAGTTCGCGTATCTGTTGTGGCTGAGGTTTGCGGACTTACGCCCAAGGCCATTTATAAATGGATTGAGCGTGGTTCTCTGCCGCGTACCGAGTTTACAGGAGAAACCGAGTACGCGGATAAGATCGCCAGGGCATCAGGTGGCAAGTATTCAGCAGCACAGATTCGCCGTATCGGTAAGCAGCAATTTGTCATGTAAATAAAGTGTACTTTTAGTACCGAACGGCCCGGTATATGGTCGGGTGCCCGGCGTGGTCAAGGTCGACTGTCAATGGTGCACATTAAACAAGGAAAAACACACATTTAAACAATTCAACCTAAAGGAAAATTTATATGGAAATCAACACAACGACACGAAACAAAACCCAGGCACGAAAAATCGAGTCCTGGTTACTGAATCAGATCGCCATGCGCGGCACGACAAACATTGCTAAGGCGATGGGCATGGATAAGTCAGGTATTACCCGCTGGAAAGAGACGATGCTACCGAAGCTGGCAATGCTGCTCGCGGTGCTGGAGTGGGGAGTGGCTGACGACGATATGGCAAGACTGGCGCAGGAAGTAGCAGCGCTACTGACAAAGAAAAAACGCCCGGCGGCAACCGAGCGTCTTGACCAAATCCAGATGGATTTTTAAAGCAATTCACAGGAGTCATTCTAATGGCTAAACGAAAAAAGCACCAGGAAAAAGAGGAACGGCGTCACCCTGATTCCCCTGAAGGTTTAGTTGTTACCGCGTCTCATAACCGGGCGTTCGCCGAGCGCCTGATTGGTGTCATCAGACTGGCAATAGCATCTTCAGGAGGTAAGCATGGCCGTCGTTAAGTTAGCAGACTACCGGCAGCATGAAAGCCGCGTAAACAAGCAGGAGGCAGCCGGTATGGGGTTTGTCTCTATACACCGCCAGTTTATGGATAGCCGCCTCTACAAGGACTCTCAAGCCGTGCACCTTTGGATTCACCTTATCCTCAAGGCAAACCACGACGAGGCTGTTGTTACCACTGATATCGGGCCAGTAACGGTTGAGCGCGGACAGATGATTACAGGGCGACCTACGCTGGTTAGCGAGACGTTCATCCCGGACAACAAAGTTAAAAGTCTTCTTCGCAGTTTCGAGTCAAAAGGGATGATTAATATCACCTCGATGCAGAAGAAATTTAGCCTGATAACCATCGTGAAATATGACGATTTCCAGTCTCAAAATTGTCCAACGAATGTCCAACAGATGTCCAACGCAAACCCCAGTAAAAATGCAGCTCCCAGCGGTGTTTGTCCAACAGATGTCCAACGATTGTCCATAAACAATAATATAACTAATAACTCTCTTACTAACGTAAGAGAGAGTGCATCTTCCTCAGAAAATCCAGACCAGAAAAAACCGTCTCTCAGCTGCGAGCAAGTGGTCGATGTTTACCGCAGGATTCTGCCTGAAGCTCAGGGCATAAATATCCTGACTGACAAGCGAAGAAACCTGATCCGAACCTTCTGGCAGAAAGCCAGCAAAGTCACCCGGCAACTGGACGGGCATCCCTTCACGCTGAACGACTGGGAAGTCTATCTGAACTACATCGCCACCAACTGCCGCTGGATGCTGGAAAACAGACCAGACCAGCGCACCGGCAAGACATGGCGGAAAAAGTCCCTGGAGTTCTTCCTGAACGTCGATGTTTACGCCAAGACGCGAGAGGGGGCCTGTGATGACCTCTGATTACATCACCCCTCCAAACAGCATTGAGTCAGAGCAAAGCGTCCTGGGTGGCATGCTGCTCGACGACGACAACAGCGAGCGCGTTCAGAGAGTCCTGTCGATGCTCAAGCCGGAGTCCTTCTACACGCGTCCTCACCAGGTTATCTACGCCGAGATGGTGCAGATGTACCGGGCGCAGAAGCCTGTCGATCTGCTGACCCTGTTTGATGTCCTGCAAAGCAAGGCGCTGGCCGACTCAGTAGGTGGATTCGCTTACCTGGCTGAGCTGTCAAAGAACACTCCCAGCGCTGCTAACATCGTCGCCTACGCTATGCGCGTCAGAGAGACAGCCATGGAGCGCTACGGCATCCAGCGCATGACAGAAGCTACCGAGCTGATGTACGCCCGCAACGGCATGTCAGCGGCTGAGAAGTTCGAGGCTGTGCAGGCTATCTTCACGCAGATCGCCGACCACGCCAAGACAGGAAGCCGCAAGGGGCTTCGCACCTTCCAGCAGGCTGTATCAGACTGGTCAGATGCTTTTGAAGAGCGCGTGAAGCCTGATGGTAAATCTCGCGGTCTTACTACCGGCATCCCGTCTCTTGACGATCTGCTGGGCGTTAAGCGGATTGTTCGCGGCAGCCTGTTTGTCATCGGCGCAAGACCTAAGATGGGCAAGACAACGCTCTACACGCAGATGGGCATCAACTGCGCCACCGTAGAGAACGAGCCAGCCCTGATGTTCTCTCTCGAAATGCCAGAAAGCCAGATGGTCGAGAAAATCACTGCGCAACAGAGCCGTCTGTCTCCGAACGTGTTCTATCCGGACATGCAGAAAGAGGATTACGGCTACCGCGGCGACTGGAATAACGACATCGGGAAGGCCACTCAAATCATGGGTGCGCTAATCGACACAGGAAACCTGCTTGTCGACGACACTCCCGGCATTACCCTGGCTCATATCGTTGCAGAATCCCGCCGCATTAAGCGCGAGAAAGGGAAGGTAGGCATGATCCTTGTTGACTACCTGACGCTCATGACCGCAGACAAGGCGGAACGTAATGACCTGGCATACGGCCTGATCACCAAAGGCCTGAAGATGCTCGCCAAAGAGCTTGATTGCGTCGTGGTGCTGCTGACACAGCTTAACCGAGAGCTGGAGAAGCGCCCCAACAAGCGACCACTACCGAGCGACTCCCGCGATACCGGGCAGATAGAACAGGACTGCGATTACTGGCTGGCTATCTACCGCGAAGGCGCTTACGACGAGAACATCAATCAAAGCGAAACAGAGCTGCTTCTCCGCCTCAACCGCCATGGCGAAACCGGCGTCGTTCACTGCGAGCAGCGCAACGGCATCATCTACGACATCGATCAGGAAAGTGCTCAGGCTCGAGCTGCTGAGCGCCAGACAAAACCGAACAAAAAAGGTGGTTTCTAATGAAACGAATTTCCTACCTTCAGCAAATTATTACCTACATCAGCCAGCATCCAGGTTGCCACTCAACCGACATCATCGCCGGTACAGGCCTGAATAAATCAACCGTCAACGGCACGCTTAGCAGGCTCGTAATCGACCAGCGCGTTCGCCGGGAAGGATTTGAGAAGCAGTACCGCTATATCGCCGTAGATAAGCCAGCCCCGCGCGGCAGGGCCAAGCCAGAGCCAAAAGCAGAAGGCGTAAACCTCCACGCCAGGTTTAACAGCCTGCTCATGGCAGCCCGGGAGAACAGAGCATGAACGAAGCACGCAACACCCGGGAAATCATCAACGACTGTTATCCAGAGTTTCCGGAGACCATCCTCAATGCCGAGTTGTGCCGCGCCATGGCCCGCATTGAAGGCCGTAGCATCAAGCAGGCACTGAAGGCATTCGCCCGGGAACGTATCGCCAAGGTCGAATCTAAGCCCCTAAAAGGCGCCCTGGAGCAGATGGCAGTCAGCATGTTCCCTGAGACTGAGATAGCCCGTATCCGCGCCTGTGTAGGCCGTATGGAGTCAGCGCTGGTCAAGACATTCGGAGTTAAGAGAGCATGAGGATTTATATCGCCGGGCCCATGAGCGGCCTGCCAGATTTCAACCGTCCTAACTTCCATTTCATGGAGATGATGCTCAGCTGCGAAGGGCACACGGTTTTGAGCCCTGCAATGCTCCCTGACGGCCTCACTCAACCACAGTACATGGATATCTGTCTGGCTATGTTGCGCTGCGCAGAGGCTATCTTCTTGCTGCGAGGATGGGAGGAATCGGCTGGAGCTTTGGCAGAGAAGGCACTCGCTGAGAAGTTGCAACTGGAAATCATCTATCAGGACGGTGCGGCATGAATAAACTCACTAAGCCTCAACTCTCTTTCCTCATCTCCATCCACAAAGGCGCAGTAGAGCGTAACTCACTCAACGTCACAGCAAACAACTTAAACAAACTAGGCCTGCTCAATTACTCCTACCCAAAACGTCAGTGGTACGTAACAGCAGCAGGCATTGAGCAGATTAGCAAGGGGGAAGCATGAGCACGCTAAAAATAAAAACGGCAGAGCTTGAGGGTGATCAGTTAGATCTGGCTGTTGCTTTAGCATTTGGTATCGGCGGTGACGTTGGCATTCGCACCGGCTACGGATGCAGCTACTACAACGGAACGGGGCTGATTAGCTATAACCCAAGCAGTAACTGGGCGCTGTGCGGGATGCTGATGGAGGTGCATTCAATCAGTTGCTACCAATCGTCAGACCCTGCCACCGGGAAGGTTTATCACTGGGTAGGAGTGAAGGAGGGAGTGGGAGAGCGTCGCCGAGGATTTACCGCAAGCCACCCTAAGGTAGCAATCTGTCGAGCCATTGTCGCGTCGAAGTTAGGTGACACTGTAGAAATCCCTGCTGAACTTCTGGAGGCTGTATGACCGACAAATACGCAGCGCTGAGAGCAGCGGCAGAGAAAGCAACGCCAGGCGAATGGTGCCACGGAGAGCATCATGAAGTAATTGCTGACGCAGGTCTGAACGCAAATTACTACGTTGCCTCATGCTCAGGGCCAGAACATAGGGCAAACACCAAGTTTATCGCCGCAGCCAACCCCGCCACCATCCTCGAACTGCTGGCAGAGCGTGATGCTGATAAGCGGCGGATCATCGAACTTTCGCAGAAATGTGAAAACGACCCGCTGCTTCACGAGGTCATCGACCTGAAAGAGCGCATCGCCGAACTGGAGGCGCGCGAAATCAAGCCAGCCAAAGGCGAGGTCCTGGTCACGGTAACTGGGTTTACCGGTTGCGGTAAAAGCGCCATCGCCGGGGAAATTGAAATCGCGATGAAAGCGATCGGCGTACCGGTTCAATGGACTAATGGCGATGCGGAAAAGCGCACGACTTGTGCTGACTGGCTCACGGCTATCGAGATGTACAAGCCACGCGTGCGTATCGTTGAGGTGAATTTGCCTCGCGCCGCTGGCTTCAGCCTGAAGATTGAGGGGGATTGAGAATGTCGCGTTATATCGCAGTTATTCATGGCTGGTTCGTTGATAGCAATGGTTTCGATATCCACGAGCTGAAGTCTACAGATCTCGATGCAGCCAGTGATGAAGCAGTGCTCTTGAAACATAAGCGTGAGAGCACCTTCGACAAATGCGCCTGTGTAGTGGTTGAGATAGCTGAACATGAAAGATTATCCCGGAAACTAACGCTCCGCGAACGCCTGACAGGGAGGGCTAACCCATGACACTGAGCAAAGAAAGAATCAACACCATCTGGGCTGACGGCGAGCGCGCCAAAGACTGGGAAGTGGAAGACATGGCCGCCGAACTGCTGGAGCGCCGGGAGCGGGATAAGCAGGAGCCTGCTATCCACCGTTATCGCCGCGTGTCGATTGAACCCTATGGCCCATACCCCTGGCACTATGAGGATTTTTTAAAATATCCAAAGCCGACAGAAGGCATTGAGGACGAGTATTTCTACGCCGAGCCGCCAGCGCCGGTAGTGCCTGAGGCTATTGAAAACGCGATTGAGTACATCAAAAGCATCGCGTTTCACATTGACGAAAACGACTATCACGGGCAACACATAGCGCATTTTATGCAGCAGGCGATTATGTGGCTCGAAGGTGACGCCTGCCGCGCCGCCATGCATGGTTCAACTATCTCAAATTCTGCTGATTTTGAGATAGATGAGGTGATTCAGCATGACGCCGCTCTCAATCAAACACACGTCAAGCAACCAGCAAGAAACTCTCCGGTAACTCCGGATGGTTGGGTTATGGTGCCGATCGAGCTTACTCCACGGATGATTACCAAACTTCAGCAGAATACCGAGATTGGTAGTTACATTGCTGCTAACTGGGCTGGCGCTTATGGCCTGTTCCAGAAGTTTTGGGATGAAGCTATAGCCGCAGCGCAGAAGCAGGAGAGTGAGTGATGTATGATATGTTCCACGAAATTACTCAGCGCGTTGAAGACGGCACGGGTAAAACTGTGACAACTGAAGTAGAGCTGGTCTCGTACGTTAAAGATCGCAGCAGTGGCACCTTTGAGTCACGTTATTACGTCAAGCACAGCAATCGGCAGACAGTTTTGGAGCAGGGCATGACGATAAACCGTGACGGTTACGGAAATTACGATGCCATCATTGTGATCACTCACTTCCCGGCTCAGAAATCGCCTGAAGAAGCCGCGCTGAAACTTGCTGACTGGCTTAAACGACTTGGCGAGTCCATCGAGGCCAACTTTAAAAAGCAAGAGGTGGATGATGCCTAAATCCCCAGCTGAGCGCAAAGCATAAAACAGGCCCTTCGGGGCCTTTTCGTTTCTGCATTTTCACCGCATAGGTTATAATTACCATGCACAGAGCCTGAACCACTTTGTGCATGGAGTCTGAACAACTCCCCCGGCCCGAACAGCCATAGCTCGTGTGTCATAGATGAGAACATATCTATGACGCAACTGAACGCAACATCTCTCCTGTCACAGATGGCGAAAGTCACCTGCGATTTTCTGCATTCTGCGGTCTCCGCTCAGGAGGTCGCATGACTATTCCAGTAGACGGCATCAAACTCCACCGCGGCAACTTCGCAGCCATCGGTTCGCAGATTCAGCCATTACTGGATGCCGGCCAGTGCTTCCGCCTTCAGGTTAAGCCATGGCGCGAGAAGCGCAGCCTGTCACAAAACTCACTTCTTCATATGTGGCTTGGGGAAATCAGCGAATACCTGATTAAATCCGGGCGCACCGACGCTACCCCTGAGTGGGTTAAGCGCAACCTCAAAAAGACCTATCTCGGCTGCGAAGAAGTCACCTATACCGACTTCATTACCGGAGCAAAGGAAACCACCTGGGAGCCTCGCCACACGTCGAAGCTCGATACCGGGGAGATGCATATC
This sequence comes from Escherichia sp. ESNIH1, assembly GCA_002918705.1. Lineage (GTDB taxonomy): Bacteria > Pseudomonadota > Gammaproteobacteria > Enterobacterales > Enterobacteriaceae > Pseudescherichia. The sequence goes on from PQKR01000002.1 coordinate 730,626, forward strand.
TTCCTGTGCAAAGTCGAGGCGTGGTGCGCTCAGTTCGGTTTGGCGCTGACTATTCCGACCGGCTGCGAGTATCAACAGCTGCGCGATAAGCAGGAGGCATGATGCATAGCCCTCTCGCTCGCCTCATCGATCGTCACATCTACCGCGTGCGCAAAGAGAAGCGTAAGCCGAGTCCTTTGCCGTCGGAAATCCCAACCCTCAAAAACTACACCGCCAGCCTGTGGGACTCCCGCTGGGCGCGTCTGGCTGCACGGAGGAATCATGGCTGATTTACGCAAAGCGGCACGTGGCCGCGAATGTCAGGTGCGTATTCCGGGCATCTGTAATCACAACGATGAAACTTCAGTGCTTGCTCATATCCGGCTGCCGGGTATCTGCGGCACCGGCATCAAGCCGCCTGACCTGATCGCAACCATCGCCTGCTCATCCTGTCACGACGAGATAGACCGCCGCACACACATGGTAGATGCGGAATACGCGAAAGAGTGCGCACTTGAAGGGATGGCCCGCACGCAGGTTATCTGGCTTAAAGAGGGGTTGGTGAAAGCATGAATACCTACAACATCACATTACCCTGGCCGCCGAGCAACAACCGCTACTACCGGCACAACCGAGGGCGCACACATATCAGCTCCGAGGGGGCTGCTTATCGCAACGCAGTAGCTCGCATCATCAAATCTGCACTACTGGACATTAACACCGAGTCACCATTGCGCGTGCGTATTGAGTGCCACATGCCAGACCGCCGCCGGCGTGACCTGGATAACCTGCAGAAGGCTGCATTCGACGCGCTCACCAAGGCCGGCTTCTGGGCTGATGACTCACAGGTCAACGACTACCGCGTGCTGCGTATGCCGCTATTCAAAGGCGGAAAGCTCGAATTAACCATTACTGAACTGGAGGCCGCATGAGCATCGAAACCATTTACTGCATCGGCTACGTGGCTCTCATCGCCGCGCTGGCTATTGGCGACCTCATGTATAGCCGGAGGAAGGAGCAATGAACCGACACGACATCGAGCGCTACCAGCGTGACAGCGTCCTCCGCGCCGGATTCGACATCAACAGACGCGGCCCCGGTGGCACAGCACAGCAGATTATCCGCAACAGTGAGCGCCGCAAGGCACAGGCAAAGCAGAAGGCAGGAGAGACAGCATGACGGCTCAATATCTGGAATACGTACGCCAGCAACTCATTACTGCCACCGCTGACCTGAGCGGGGCTACAAAGGGTCAGCTCATGGCCTGGCTGGAGAATGCTCAGTTCGATACCGGCACGCATAAGCGCAAGAAGATAAAAGTCCTGGATGAGGTAAGCGGGAAAATGATTACTCTGGATAACCCGCCGATCCCCGGCAAGCAGTCGCACGCTAAGGGCTCATCTATCGCGCTCGTTCAGCCTGTCGAGTTCTGCACTGCCTCATGGCGTCGAGCCGTACTGGCGCTTGATGAACACCAGAAAGCGTGGATTCTGTGGAGCTATAGCGAAGACACCGCATTCAATCATCAGGTAGCAATTACCCAATGGGCATGGCAGCAGTTCATCGAATACCTGGGCACTCGCAAGATGGCAGTGAAAACACTTAACCGGATGAAGGCACTTATCTGGCTGGCCGCGCAGGATGTTAAGCAGGAGCTGGCTGGTAAGGAGACGTACGAGTGCCAGGAACTGGCGCAGTTGGTAGGCGTGAGCAAGTCCACCTGGAGCGAAACATATCAGCCGCACTGGCAGGAGATGAAAAACGCATTCTTCCGACTCGACAAAGGTGCTTTGTATTCAGCTTCGCGATCACGTTCACAACAAAAGGCGACAAATTTCGCATCAAGTATTGCAAAACCGAACTAAATGGGTTACTTTTAGTGAAAGTTTGATATCCTGCCAACTTTACGCATTTGGCAAAACAATACAAAAAATCCCTCATCGCCAGCCTTCGAGCTGGCTTTTTGCTTTGCGCCTGAGAAGCTTTGCTCTCTCGATTTCCCCGGCGCTTTCTTATTCTCAATACGCAGCCGGACTAGCCGAATGGTGGATAACAGCTTAATTACAGGCGTGATCGCGCTTATCGGTGGCGGTGGAGCAATCGCCCTCTTCTGGAAGCCGCTTTCGGCTGCTATTGGTTCTCTGATTATCAATAACCGCGCAGGCGGAGAGATAATCACCCACTACAAAGAGCAGGTCTTTCAGCTAAAGGCTGACAAAGAACAGCTCGAAAAAGACAACAAAGAATTGAAAGAGCGACGGGAAAAAGACCTCGCGAGAATATCGCACCTTGAAAACGACATCCGTCTGATTAAGACGTCGCTCCGAATGCTGATTGCTATCACCGGATCTGGTTTAGATGATGCTTTCAAGGGGCAGGTTGATTCAATGCTCGCCAAACTCGATGGAGAGCCGGATGAAAACTAAGAGCTTTTTTGAAAAGCACAGGGGAAGGTTGTTGCTGGGTGGGTTGTTCCTGCTTGTATGCGCAATCTTTAGCCTGATGACCGTCGCGTTTATCTACTCAAACAATAACATCCGCGCCGAATACCGGGACATTGCCGATAAGCGTGATGAGAAGGTCGAGAAACTCACCGAGCAGGTAGGGACATTGCAAAAGAAACTCGACGCTATTCCTGAACGCACCGCTGAAAAGACGGCCGACAAGGTTAAAACCGTAGTGAAAGAGGACGAGAAGAAATGAGCCAGGCAGTTCCAATCCTCTTCTTCGAGGAAGGCTTTAAAGAAAAGCCATATATCGACACAGAAGGCTATCCGACGGTCGCAGGCGGTATCAAGATTGGGCCGAAAGGCGCAGCGTTGAAAAACTACACATTCACTGTGCCTCGTGCGGTAGGAGAGGTGTGGACTCAGGTATTTGTTGACAACGTAACCCGCGATTGCCGCAGCAACCCATCCATCTACGCCGCCATGCAGAAATGCAACCCAGCGAGGCAGGACATTCTCATCTCGATGGCCTATCAAATGGGCGTGGCAGGTCTGGCAGGTTTCAAGAACACTCTGGCGCTAATTGCCGCAGGTAAGTTCACAGAAGCCGCTAACGGTATGCTGAGCAGCAAGTGGGCTAGACAAACACCTAATCGTGCCCATCGGCACGCAGAGGTGATGCGTACCGGCACCTATGACATCTACAAGGGGCTGATATGATCGCCTGGATTGCTATCATCTCTTCCATCGCTGTCGTGCTCCTGTTGCTCCAGCGCTTTACCAGTCTCGAATTTGTCAATCATGCCAAGCTGCTATTCAAAACGTGGTCTGTGTGGCTGACGTCTATCGGCGCAATGCTGAGCACGTCACCAGATGCGCTACTGGCTATCTGGGCTGGACTGCCTGATGAGTTAAAGCAGATGATCCCGTCTACCTGGATGACCTACATCGGCCCGGGCCTAATCGCGTTGGGGGTGGCCTCTCAGTTCATCCGGCAGGACAAACTCCGCAGGGAGCGTGAGAAGCTGGAGCGCCGCTTATGATGGAGTTCTTCAAATCATTCGGCGGTGTGACGGCCATCGGCGCAATCATCGGCATTATCGTCGCCTACTTCACTGGCCGGTCAAAAGGCAAGTCCAAAGCTGAGCAGAAAGCCACTGAGCGTGAGACTGAAATCAAGCTCGAAGCCGAGCAGGCAGTAAGAAAGCGTACCGAAACCGTCAGCAAAGAGGCGTCCAATGTCAAAGATACTGTTTCCCGCATGCCTGGTAGCGCTGTTGACGACGAGTTGCTCCGTGACTGGACCAGAAAGGATTGAAGTGGTGGACACGTCCTGTGCTTGGGTTAGCCCTATCATCCTCACTAGGGCAGACGTCCTCACGCTAAGCGACGATACGAAACGCGCCATCCTGACCCACAACAAGACATGGAAAGCTAACTGCGCTAATGGAAGCGCCGGAGAGAAGAAATGACTACCGAACAATTTGCCTACTGGCTGCAAGGTTTCTGTGAGATTCACGGGGCACCACCAAGCGCAGAGCAGTGGGAGATGATTAAAGAGCATCTCCAGACCTGCTTTGTAAAAATTACAGGCGCAGGCAGTGAAAAAACCATACAGCAAGGCCTACCACAATCACCTGCTGATTTGCCTGACTGGTTTAAAAGGACGCATACCCCTGTAAACACAGGAATGCCTTACACAGTCACCTGCTAAAAGGCTAAAGGATGAGTTCTTACTCCATCTACAACATCATCTCCGGCATGTGCATCGGCGCATTAATCGCAACATGGGTTTATAACTGGCTCATGCAAAGGCAGGAACGCCGTCACCGCGAAGAAATCAGGAAGATGCAGCGTGAGGTTGTGATGGAGATTAAAAGCGCTCACAAGCTCAATTAGGGCCATTACAAAGCGTCTCACCCGGGGCGCTTTAATCACATCGAGGACAAAGCATGTTCGCAACTCAAGGTTTTGACGACCCGGTTAATTTCCGCAACGAATGGGATAAATCAACCCAAGGCCGTTGACCACTGCAAAAGCCATTCACTGATGCTCCTGCTGGCGTTACGTGCAGGCTATTAGTTGTCGGTTCATAAACACAGGAGACATACATGTCCATCAAACGTCAACAGTTGCCGCTGTACAAAGGCAAAGACCATCAAGTCCGCGCCCTTAAGATTAAAGAAATCCATCAGGATCCGGACGGCGCTGCATACCTCACGCCGGAAGACGAATCCTACCCTCAGTTTCAGGTGTCGGCTGAGTTCATGAGCGTGAACAAGCCGAAAGAGGGTGGCTACTACGTCGAGTCGGTAGATGGTCAGCCGTACTTCGTCGAAGCGAAAGACTTCACCAAAGAGTATTCACTGCTGAAGTGATCATTACAGAGCATCTCTAGGGGTGCTCGATAATGACAAAGGAGATGCAATGGCTAAGCCAAACCCTTTTCGCGTCATCAATGGCGATGATTCAGACCCAGAGCTTGAGCGCAGGAAAGAACTATGCAGGAAAGTGCTCAATGACATGCTGCAAAAAGTAGACGATGAAGACATTCAGTCGATCTGCTTTGTTGCTGTCACGAACGGTGGTGACATTGTTCATGGGCGAAGTGTTGAAACCGACTACCACGCAATCCTGGGAGGGCTGAGTCGTCAGTCTTACGCTGTTAACCAGCTGCTTGACCAGGTTAATGTCAATTCATCAGAACAGGAATATTAAGATGGCAGACACACAAGAAACGGGTGGGACAGGCGCTCAACTCGGTGGAGCTGGCGGCATTAGCGCATCTCAGCGACTGCGACTCGATGTCCTCGCGCTGGTTCAATACGACACAGCAGCAGCAAAGCAGGCCATCGCAGAGATTGCAGATGATCCGCTGAAGCTTGAGCTGTTCAAGCGCCAGTACACGCTGGCACAAAGCGAACCCACAGCAGTATCCCGCACAACCAAAGCGCTACAGGGCATGAAAGAAGCTCTGCCGCTGTTTGAGTAAGAGAGAAAGATATGACGACTGAGAACAAAGGCGGTCGTCCTTCCGACTACACAGAAGAGCTTGCCGAAATCATCTGCTTAAGACTGGCGGAGGGTGAGTCATTGCGCTCTGTCTGTCGGGATGAAGATATGCCTTCAAAACAAGCTGTGCTTCGCTGGCTGGCTCGCAATGAGGCGTTTCGTGCCCAATACGTGCGAGCGAAAGAAGAGGGCGCAGAAGCGATTGCAGAAGAGCTATTCGATATCGCTGACGACGGCTCCAATGACTGGATGGAAAAGCTCGACAAGGATGGTGAAGCTATCGGCTATCAGCTGAATGGCGAGCACGTCCAGAGATCAAAGCTGCGCATTGATACTCGTAAGTGGTATCTGTCGAAGATTATGCCGAAGAAGTATGGTGACCGCATTCAGCACGACCAGTCAATCACCATGAATAACTTGTCAGACGAAGAGCTGGACAGAAAGCTTCAGGAGCTAAACGATGCACAATCTCAGCAGGGAGCAAAAGATTGAGCTGGTAAAGCTGCTTGAAGAAAAGAAGCGCCGTGCTGATGTATATCGGTACAGGAGCTACTACCAGACGCGCTATCCCTGGCAGCGTAATTTTATTGCGAAGACCGCTGAATTCAGGCAATGCGCACTCATCGCTGCTAACCGTGTTGGCAAGACGGACACGGCAACCTATATCGATGCTATCCACCTGCTTGGTGAGTACCCTGAAGGCTGGGAAGGCCATAAGTTCGATCATGCGCCGCTGATGTGGTGCCTAGGCTATTCTGGCGAGAAGTGTCGAGACCTTCTTCAGGCTGCCATACTCGGCAAGAAGGTTAATGGTGAGTTCAGTGGCGGGCTTGTACCTGCAGATCGCATTGTATCCACTGAGCCAATGACTGGCACGCCAAACGCTGTACGTTCAGCTTATATCAGGCACAGCAGCGGTGACCTAAGCAAGGTGCAGTTCTGGTCTTACACGCAGGGGCAGCACGCCCTGATGGGTGATGACATCGACTGGTTCCACATCGATGAGGAGCCAGAAGACCAGACAATCTATCCGCAGGTGCTGACCCGCACGGCCACAGGCGACAAAGGCCGAGGAGGTCGTGGCATCCTGACATTCACGCCAGAGAACGGACGCACAGAACTGGTAATCAAACTGCTAGACGACCCTGCCGACTCGCAATTCTGCATGAACGTTGGCTGGGATGACGCTCCACACCTTACCGAAGAGACCAAGCGCAGCCTCCTTGAATCTTACCCACCCCATCAGCGAGATATGCGTACGAAAGGCATACCAATGCTCGGGCAGGGGCGGATATTCGACTTTAGCGAAGATCGCATCACCTGCGAGCCATTCCCAATACCCAAGCATTACATGGTTATCGACGGCATGGACTTCGGCTGGGATCACCCGCAAAGCCGTGTGCAACTTGCTATAGACATGGACAGCGAGACTTTCTACGTCACTAAGGCATGGAAGGCCAGCAAGACGTCACCTGCTGAAGCGTGGGGTGCAACTAAGTCATGGGCTAATCGCGTGCCTACCTCATGGCCTCAGGACGGCTTACAGACTGAGAAGGGTAGCGGGTTGCAGCAGAAGTCATATTACGCCGATGCTGGCTTCCTGATGCTTCCAGAGCCTGCACAGTGGCCTGATGGTTCTAGGTCAGTTGAAGCCGGATTGTTTGAGCTTCACGACCTGATGAGCTCAGGCCGGTTCAAAGTGTTCGCCGGTCTGCGTGACTGGTTCGAAGAATTCAACTTCTATCATCGTGACGACAAGGGGCGCATCGTGAAGATCCGAGATGACCTCCTCGACGCCACTCGTTACGCCTACATGATGCGGCGATTTGCCAAGCGCTACGGCGATATCGGCATCGTTAAAGAAAAAGTAATGCCTGCACCAATTCGCCCAATCTCCCGGAGTAGATAAATGGCCGATACCAATGAGAAATTGCAGACCATTCTCCGGAAGTTCGATCGGGACTGGTCGGCAAGCGACGAGGCCAGGACAGAGGCAAGCAACGACTTATTCTTCTCCCGAGTATCACAATGGGATGACTGGCTGAGCGACTACACAACGCTTCAGTATCGCGGGCAGTTCGACGTTGTTAAGCCGAAGGTCCGCAAGCTCGTTGCTGAGATGCGGAAAAACCCAGTCGATGTGCTGTATAAGCCGAAGGATGGAGCCAGCCCTGATGCTGCTGACATCCTGATGGGAATGTACCGCACAGATATGCGGCACAACACTGCGAAGATATCTGTCAACGTCGCAGTCCGTGAGCAGATAGAGGCTGGCGTCGGTGCCTGGCGTCTGATTACGGAGTACGAAGACCAGAACCCTACCAGCAATAACCAGATTATCCGGCGCGTGCCCATTCACGAGGCTTGCTCCCATGTCGTGTGGGACAGCAACGCCAAGCAGCTCGACAAGAGCGATGCGCTGCACTGCACCATCATCAGCGCGATGAGTAAAGACGGCTGGGATGCGTTTGCTGAAGAGCATGGTCTTGATGCTGATGACTACCCTACCTTCCAGTCTCCATCCTCCAACTGGATATTCCCCTGGGCAACCAGCGAAACATTCTACGTCGGCGAATACTATGAGGTGGAAGAGAAGAAAGAGACGGTATTCATATATCAGGATCCGCTGACAGGTGAGCCGGTTAGCTACTTCAAAGCCGATATCAAAGACGTTATCGATGAGCTAGCAGAAAAAGGCATGGAGAAGATTGGCGAGCGCAAGGTTAAGCGCCGCCGGGTCTACAAAAGCCTCATCACCATGACCGAAATACTGAAAGATCGTGAGCGCATTGCTGGCGAGCATATCCCTGTTGTGCCGGTGTATGGCGAGTGGGCATTTGCTGGCGACAAGGAAGTGTACGAGGGCATTGTTCGTGGCACCAAAGACGGGCAGCGCCTGCGTAACATGATCATGTCGTTCAACGCTGACATCGTGGCCGTGAAGCCTCAGCGCGTGCCTTACTTCTACCCTGAGCAGGTTGCAGGGTATGAACAGATGCACGATAGTGGCAACGCCTATCGCTACAAACTCATCAATCGCACCGATGAAAATGGTAATGATCTCCCGCCAGGCCCTATTCAGTTCGAGGAGCCGGTTCAGGTTCCACAGGCCAATGCCTACATGCTCGAAGCTGCAACCAACGCGGTTGAGCAGACAGCCAGTGTTGGTCTTGACGCGAATGACATCGGTGGACAGCAGGTGGCTTTCGACACCGTCAACCAGATCAACATGCGTGCCGACCTGGATACCTATGTGTTTCAGGACAACCTTGCCACAGCAATGCGTCGTGACGGCGAGATATACGCGGCGATGGTTAGCGATATCTACGACGTGCCACGTAACGTTACGATGACACTGGAGGATGGCAGCGAGAAAGAGGTTCAGCTCTATTCACAGGAGCTAGACCTTCAGACCGGCACTGTCGTCACGCTAAACGATATCCGTGGCCGCTATGAGTGCTACACAGACGTTGGGCCATCGTTCCAGTCGATGAAAGACCAGAGCCGGGCGCAGCTGGCAGAACTGCTTAATGCGCCTGGACTCATGCAGGCTAACCCTGATATGTGGAATGTGTTGCTTCTTCAGTTCCTTGAACTGCTGGACGGCAAGGGCATGGATATCACACGTGATTACGCCAACAAGCAGCTCGTGGTCAGAGGACTGAAGCAGGCAGAAACGCCGGAAGAGCAGCAATGGCTGATGGAGGCTCAACAGCAACAGGAGCAGCCTAACCCTGAGCAGCTCGTTGCCCAAGGCCAGTACATGGCGGGGCAGGCAGAGCTAATAAAAGCACAGAACGAGGATAAGAAGATCGCAGTTGAAGCGGCCAAGGTTGAAGCTCAGAACCAGCTTGCAGCAGCTAAGATTGCCGAAATCCTCAACGGCGTTGACCTGGATAAGCAGAAGGAATTACGCCAGGCGCTCGAAACCATCTCCAAATTCCAGCAACAGAGCAGCAACGATGCACGCGCTAATGCTGAGTTAATCCTTAAAGGCAACAGTCAGGCGCACACCCAGCGCATGGACGTTGCCAGCATCCTGCAATCGCAGAGACAAACTTCACCCTCCGGCGGCGTAGCCGAGACACCTCAATAAGAGAGAGTTAATCATGACCGATACCACCGAAATTCAGGTAACTGAAGGCTCAACCGCGCACGTCGATAATGCGGCGGCATCCGCAGTCGATACAGCGTCACATGCCAGTGATGATGGTGTGCACGATGAGGGCTTCGAGATTGTCCTGAAGGACGATGAGACCAAACCTAAGCAGGATCCGGCAGTCAATGCGCAGTTTGCACAGCGCCGCCTTGAGCGCAAGCGTCAGCGCGAGCTTGAGCAACGGGCAGAGGCAGTGCAGCGCGGAGAAATCCCGGAAGACCTGCGGGTAAAACCTGAGTTGCCAGCGCAGCCAGACTACAACGACTTCTTCTCGGATGAAGCGCTGGAGAAATATGGCTGGGACACGAATCGTGCACAGGCTGCCTTTAATCAGGCCAGCAATGAATGGCACATGAATGCGCTGGACGCCCGCAGCAATGCAGTAGCAGAGCAGGGGCGCAAGACTCAGGAGTTTACCCGACATTCAGCAAAAATCGTTGAGGCAGTACGTAAGCACTACGATGCGGCAGAGAAATTAAACCTGCCGGATTATCAGGAGAAAGAGGAAGTGTTCCGCCAGGCTGTGCCGCCTGATGTGGACACAACCATCATGGATCTCTTCCCTGAGAAATCGGCAGCAATCATCTATCACCTGGGGTCAAACCCGGAGAAATTACGCCGCATCTTAGCGCTGGACGGTCAGCGTGCGCTCATCGAACTCACCAGGTTATCTGAACAATTAACTCTCAAGCCTCGTGCTAATGCGAGATCTAACGCCCCGCAGGCAGATGAGCCTGTGCAGGGCAGTGTTGCCGCTGCAAACGTATCAGCCATTCAGAAGAAGATGGATGAAGCAGCGAAGAAAGGCGACACAGAAGCTTATCGCAAGTACAAGGCTCAGCTTAAAGGAATCAAATAATGGCTCTTAATGAAGGTCAAATGGTAACCCTCGCAGTAGACGAGGTTATCGAAACAATGCAGAACATCATGCCGATGGTTAGCAAGGTGGAGAAATACACCCCGCCGGGCCGTGAAATGCAGCGTGGTGACAACACGATCTGGATGCCTATCGAGCAGGAAGCGCCCACTCAGCGCGGCTGGGACCTGACAGACAAGGAAACCGATCTTCTCGAACTGAACGTAAAAGTAACGCTCGATGACCCGGATAACGATTTCTTCGAGCTCCGTGCTGACGACGTCCGAGACGAAAGCACTTATCGCCGCCGCATTGCAGCTTCAGCGAAAAAGCTGGCTAACAATGTTGAGCTCGACATTGCCCGCACCGCGGTTGATATGGGGTCTCTGATTGTTACCAGCACCACCAACCTATCCAACACAAACACTGGCTGGAACTTCATCTCTGAAGCCGAGACGCTGATGTTTGCGCGAGAGTTGAACCGGGATGCTGGGCTGACCTACTTCTTCAACCCAATCGACTACAACAAAGCCGGACAGGATCTGATTAACAAAGATTTCTACGGCCGAGTTCAGGATGACGCCTACCGTAATGGGACAATCCAGAAGCAGGTTGCCGGTTTTAACGATGTTATGCGCTCCCCTAAACTGCCTACGCTGGTTGGGTCCACCGCTACTGGTGTAACAGTTTCTGGCGCGCAGAAGTTTAAGCCCCAGGCATGGCGCTTAGATGAGCAGAATAGCCGTGAGAACGTGGATAACCGCTTCGCGGTAGTCAACGTAAGCTCAGGCACCGGCTTTAAACGTGGCGATAAAATTTCCTTCGCAGGCGTCAAGTTCCTGGCGCAGATGGCGAAGAACGTACTGGTTCAGGACGCGACATTCTCTGTCGTGGCTGTGAACGGTAATGCTCTCACTATCACTCCGAAGCCGATCGCACTGGATGACACCTCGTTAACCGCTGCTGAGCGCGCCTATGCGAACGTTAACACCTCGCTGGCTGCCGGTGCTGCAATTAACGTACTGAACACCGACACCGCGCCGACTAACGTGTTCTGGGCTGATGACTCTATCCGTCTGGTGTCTCAGCCGATCCCGCTGAACCACAGCCTCTTCTCCGGCATGAAGTCCGAAAGCTTCAGCATTCCGGGAACTGGCCTTAATGGCGTTATTGCCTTCCAGGGTGATATCTCCACGCTGGGCGGTAAGTGTCGTATTGCGCTGTGGTACAAGTCCACTGCCGTGCGTCCGGAAGCTATCGGTGTTGGTCTGGCGAATCAGGACGTCGCAACCGCCATTGAAGGCTGATGATAAGGGGCTTCGGCCCCTTTCTTACTGGAGAAAGCCATGAGCACAATGCTTTACAAAGAAGGCAAGGGAACGCGCGTCTGGGGCAAGCAGTACAAAACCATCGTCGTGAAAGATGATGAAGTGCGGGAGTATATTGCCGAGGGATGGCACAAGCACCCTGACGATGTTCATGCTCCTAAAGCTGAGCAGACCAAAATCAAGCGCACCCGTAAGACCAACGCCGAAGCGGCTGAAGAGGTAGATGATGGACATGTCGACGAAGGGCGATTTGGTTCTAGCGGCGCTTCGGAAGCTGGGGATAGCGTCTGATGCAACCCTTACCGATGTAGAGCCGCAGTCAGTCGAGGATGCTGTTAACGACCTCGAAATGATGATGGCTGAGTGGTATCAGGATGGCGCAGGAATTATCACTGGCTACGTTTTCTCATCTGAAGATAACCCGCCAGCTACCGGCGATGAGCACGGCATGCGGTCGTCAAAGGTGAGTGCGGTTGTTTTCAATCTGGCAGTGAGAATTGCCCCTGATTACAACATCGATCCAAACTCCAAAATCGTCATGAGCGCCCGCAACGGGAAAGAGTTGCTCTACAAATCCACCGCTCTCACCCGGGCAGAAAGCTCAGGCCGCCTCTGTTATCCCAATCGCATGCCAGTTGGTTCCGGCAATCGCGGAGCAACGCTGAGCAATATCAACTTCTACCACAGACGGGAAAAGAAAGATGCCGACAGTTCAACTCCCTCTGATGAAGGGGATTGGTAAGTCATACCAAAATGCGGATTACATCGACTATCTGCCAGTGAATATGCTAGCAACACCGAAAGAGGTGCTCAACAGCAGCGGCTATCTGCGATCATTCCCTGGCATAGAGAAGCGCGGCGATGTAAGCGGAGTATCTCGCGGCGGTGAGTACAACACAGCTCAGAACGCCGTATATCGCGTCTGTGGTGGCAAGCTGTATAAGGGGCAGGAAGAGGTCGGTGATGTCGCTGGGTCAGGCCGGGTTTCCATGTCTCATGGGCGAACGTCTCAGGCCGTTGGCACTAATGGGCAACTTACTGAGTATCGCTACGATGGCACCACAAAAACCGTTTCAAACTGGCCGGCAGATAGTGGGTTTACTCAGTATGAATTAGGTTCAGTTCGTGACATCACTCGATTACGTGGCAGATACGCCTGGTCGAAAGATAATTCAGACTCATGGTTTATTACTGACCTTGAGGACGAATCGCACCCTGACCGTTACAGCGCTGAGTATCGCGCCGAGTCGCAACCTGATGGGATCATCGGCATTGGCACATGGCGTGATTTCATCGTCTGTTTCGGCTCGTCGACGATTGAGTATTTCTCACTGACCGGAGCGACGACTGTAGGCGCATCTCTCTATGTGGCCCAGCCGTCTCTGATGGTGCAGAAGGGTATTGCAGGGACTTACTGCAAAACCCCATTTGCCGACTCTCACGCCTTTATCAGCCACCCGGCAACAGGAGCTCCATCGGTTTATGTGATCGGCTCAGGGCAGGCATCTCCGATAGCTACTTCCAGCATCGAGAAGATTCTCCGCTCATATTCCGCCGATGAGCTGGCAACCGGAGTTATGGAGACGTTGCGGTTCGACTCGCACGAATTGCTGATAATCCACCTGCCTCGCCATGTGCTGGTCTATGACGCTGCGGCCAGCCAGAACGGTCCGCAGTGGTGTGTGCTAAAGACAGGCCTGTACGATGATGTGTATCGGGCTATCGACTTCATGTATGAAGGGAACCAGATAACCTGTGGTGACAAGTCCGAGGCGCTAATTGGGCAAATGCAGTTTAATATCAGCAGCCAGTACGACACTCAGCAGGAGCACCTGCTCTATACGCCACTTTTCAGGGACGACAATGCCAGGGTGTTTGACTTCGAGCTTGAGGCATCAACTGGCGTGGCTCAATATGCAGATCGCCTTTTCCTGTCTGCAACCACCGACGGCATCAATTATGGCCGAGAGCAGATGATCGAACAGAACGCACCGTTCGTTTATGACAAGCGCGTATTATGGAAAAGAATTGGCCGCATCCGGAGGCTGGTTGGCTTTAAGGTTCGTGTTATCACCAAATCACCCGTAACGCTATCTGGATGCCAGATAAGGATTGAGTAATGGCAGATGATTCACTCAATACTCCGGTGATTGTGCAGGCTACACGGCTTGATGCCACCATCCTTCCGAGAAACATCTTCAGCCAGTCCTATCTGCTGTATGTGATTGCCCAGGGAGCAGACCTTGGCAATGTGGCAGTGAAGGCCAACGAGGCGGGGCAAGGTGCTTATGATGCGCAGATCAGGAATGACGAGCAGGATGTCACGCTTGCCGACCATGAAGGCAGAATTAAAGCCAACAGCAATGCGATAAAAATAATCGAGATCAGGCTAACAACGGCAGAAGGAAAAATTGTCACGTTGCGTAGCGATGTTGATTACCTGCTTGATGAGGTTATCGATATCCAGGCTGAGTTAGTAGCGATTGATGGCCGTGTAGATGCGGCAGAAACAGACATCGACAATATTCAGGCTGATTACGTATCAAAATCCGCTACGGCATCTCAAACACTGTCATCGCCGCTCAATGTTACGACATCTTATTCAGTTGGCGGAACGAAGGTCGTTGGGGCAAGACAGGCAGGTTGGACTGCTTCTACCGGGCCTGCGCTAAAAGGGGCGTTTGATGCCAGTGTTGGGTACTACATCAGTGCTACATATACACAATCCGAGATGCAGGCTATAGCAGCTGGTCTTCAGCAGGCAAGACAGAGGATTAAAGCACTGGAAGACTCTGATCGTGCTCATGGGTTAATTAATTAAGGAACGCTATGCTCACCAAAATCGATGCTCTCACCGGGCAGGGATTGATGCGCCTGTGGGGCGTTCCTTCGTGGCCTAAATTTGATGCTGATTACTGGCTTTGGAATGGCTGCGGGGTATTCGTGACGATTGACCATGGCGATCACGTTGACCTGCACATGGCAATGAAGCCGGGTGAGCGTCATCGGTGCCGTGATGCAGTTAGTGATGTAATAGCATTAATAGGTAACCGTGAAATTCATGCCCCGATACGTATTGAACATAGGCAGGTTTGCAATCTGGCTAAAAAGTTTGGGTTTATAGAGACATGGCGCGGAGAGGTTGAGTATATCGACGATACCCGTGGGGAGTTAATTTTAATGACGAGGTATGCCAATGGGCGGTATAGCTAAAGGCATTGGTAATGCAATTGGTAGCGTGGTCGGTGGTATCACCGGTTCAAATGCAGCGGCTGATGCTCAAGTAAAGGCTGGCAATCAAGCAAATCAGACGGCATGGAATATTTACCAGGACCAAAAGCAAACCAATCAGCCATTCCTGAGTGCTGGGCTTACTGGTCTTAATGGGCTTGCAGGTATAGCAGGGCAGCCAATTAATCGTAATCAGCTTCTGTCAGATTACTATAAATCGCCTGAGTACCAGATGATGAGCGATCAGGCACGTTATCAGGCATTGCAGGGATCGGAGGCTACCGGTGGGTTAGGAAGCACTGCGACCGGGAATTTGCTTTCGTCCATCGCTCCGCAGCTTGGCCAGAACTACCTGTCGATGATGACCGACCAGCAAAATAATATGTATGGACAGCTTCTTGGGCTAACCAATGTTGGTTTGTCCGCTGCCGGCGCCAATAATGCTGCCGGAGGTAATTACTCCAACGCATACGGGCAGAACGTCGGGCAAATTGGGGCGGCGCAGGCAGGCAAGGCTACTGCTGGATTTAACAATCTTATGCAAATTGGTCAAACTTTGGCGGGCTTATTCTGAGGGTGAAACATGGTAGATCCTATTGATTACAGTGCAGGCCTTGGCAGGGCAATCCTTATCGGAAATCAGGCGGCGCAAGGTATACAGCAGGTTCGCGCTAATCGTCAGCAAATGGCTGACCAAGAGGCAGCAAAGGCGACCGCTATACAGTTCCAGCAAGACTGGAAGTCGTCCTTTGGCGATCCACAAAAGATGACCGAGCTTGCCGCCAAATATCCTGGGCAAATGGAAGCCATCAAAGCTGGTATAGGATTTCAGGATGAGCAACATCAGCTGGCTCTTGGTAATGCAGCTAGAGACCTTCGTGTTGCCATGGCATCAGGAAATCCCCAGGCTATTGGAGCGGCAGCATCTAGGAATGCTGTGGTGCTCGGAACTATTGGATCCTCACCCGAAGACATACTGCAGCAATATCAGCAAGACCCTCAGTCCCTGGCCCACATTGTAGATGCGGTAGGGCTAAGCGCCCTAGGTCCCAAAGATTACTACGGCGTAACTGGAGATAGAGCAAATCTTGCCGAACAGGTCAGGAGCAATCAGGCCGGAGAGGCACTCACTGCGAGAGGCCAGGACATAACTGTACGCGGCCAGAATATCAGTGCACAGAATGCCCAGCTTTCCGCAAACGGCGCTACGAGCGATATGAAAAACTACGCCGCTTACTCCCGCTTGCTTAAAACTGATCCTGAAGCGGCAGCAATGTTTGCCCAAGTGGCTGGAATTAACACAGCACCTGCTGGTAACAGGCAGGTTCAGCTATCTGACGGCAGGACAGTTAGCGTTGGTGGGAAGCTGCATGGCGCAGGACAGAACGCTTTTTATGAAGGCCGTGATAACAATGGGAACGTCGTGCGCGTTCCTGCTAGCGCTATTGCCGCGCCAGCCACCTCCGCAGCATCAGCGGGTAACTATGCGATGGCGAAAGACCTAACCGCTATTGAAAATGCTAGCCCTGAAACGCTTGGTTTTATGACCGGCGTAACTGGCGGCAATGGCTCTCCCGCCTTCGGCGCTGACGTACGCAGTCGTATTAGCGGTAAGGATGAGCGGCAGGTATATAACGCTGCGCAACGCATCCAGGGCAAGATGCAGAATCAAGGAATCGCAGCTGCGCGTGACATGGGAGCTTCCGGTATTAACACCGTAGCCGAGGCGAAGATGTACTTTCAGGGCATGCCGCAGATTGACTTTTCAAGTCCGGACGCCGTGCAGGAGTCGGTGCGAAATATCCGGCAATACACCGATCAATATAACCAGCAGTACAACGTTAATGTTGGCGGTCGCGGCCGTCAGCAACCATCTCCTCCAGTCGCGCAGCCAGCACCACAACCGCAGCAACAGGCTGGCTTCTCTTCTCTATGGGGTGATTAATGGCAAAGGCATGGAAAGACGTTATTTCCTCTCAGCAGTATCAGGCATTACCACCAGATCAGAAGGTGCAGGCACAGGAGCAGTACTTCAATGAGGTAGTCGCGCCTCAGGCCGGAAGTAATGCAGAGCAGGCAAGACAGGATTTCTATGCTGCATACCCACTTCCCGCGGCACAGGCACAACAGCCTGGTCAACAGCTGCCCACCCAACCCCAGCAACAGCAGAAAGTTGGCATGATGTCTGATTTTGAGAATGCGGTCGCTGAGACTGGCCGTGGGCTGCTACAGGCTGGCGTAAATGTCGCTAATATTCCTGCATCTATTGCTGATGCTATTAGTAGTGCAGGTGCATGGGCAGGTCAGAAGCTTGGATTAGGTGACGGGACATACCAGCCAGCTCCCCGGGTAACTACTGAAGGACTCGCGCAGGATTTTGGCATGCAGCCAGGCGCTTTAACCCCTCAGACTACCGAGGGGAAAGTATTTGCAGAGGCTCTGCCCTATTTGAATCCAGTAGGCGCAGAGAGGGCGGCTGCTCAGGCTCCGACAATCGCCGGTCGAGTAGCGCAGGGAGCATCACGATTGCTGGCAGAAAACGCAGCCGGGTCAATGGCTGCCAATAGCGAGCAAAATAACCCTGAGGCTCTCGCAACTGATTTAGCTACAGGCGTAGCTTTAGGTGGTGCGATTAATCAGGTTGGCCGTGTTGCTGGCGCTGCGTATCGCGGTGTGCGTGGAGCCATATCACCAGAGGCGAAACAGGCGATCCGCTTTGCTGACTCTGCAGATGTGCCTCTGCATACTACGGACGTACTGCAGCCGAACTCCCGTGTCGGACGCATGGCGCAGACCACCGCTGAGAATATCCCCTTTACCGGAACAAGCTCGATGCGAGCAGCTCAGCAGGAAGGTCGCAGTCAGCTGGTTAATGAGTATGCCTCACGGTTTGGTGAGTACGATCCTTCCATAGTCATAGGCAGCCTTAAAGCCAAAACAGCAGGCATCAAGAAGGCCGCTGGCAATCGCCTTGAGCAAGTGCAAAGCGCAATGTCCGGCGTGAATATCCAGCCAACACGCGCGCTGCAGCAAATTGATGATGAGATTACTAGCCTGCAGAAGCTTGGGCGAGTATCAGACAATGACACCATCAGTAAGCTGCAGGCATACCGTGAGGAATTGGCAGGGGGTAATGTTGACCTTCAGCAGCTAAGCAATCTGCGCAGTCAGTTCAGGCAGGATGTGAAGGGCGAGCGAGTTGTAATGCCTAATCGCTCTGACGCTGCCATTCAGCGAGTATACAGGGCGATGACCGGCGACATTGATAGCTCGATAGGCCAGAACCTTGGCAGCGATGCTCTGCGTCGCTATAAGCAAGCTAATGCTGTATATGCAGATGAGGCCAGCAAGCTTCAGAACACCCGACTGAAGAACGTTTTGATGAAAGGTGACCTGACGCCTGAAGTCGTCAACAACATGCTTTTCAGCAAGAACAAATCCGAAGTGCAGAACCTCTATAACTCTGTCGGTCAGATTGGCCGTGCACAAATGCGTAACGGCATTATCGGCAAGGCAATGGAGAAATCAGGCGGATCCCCAGACCAGTTCCTGCGGCAGGTTAATCTGATGTCTAATCAGACAGGAATTGCGTTTAAAGGACGAGATGCCACCTATCTAAAAGGGCTGACGAACTATCTGGAATCTACGAAGAGGGCAGGTCAGGCAGGGGTAACGACGCCAACCGGCCAGCAAACCATTCCTTTCATCCTTGGCATAGGTTCTGTAACTAACCCGGCATTAGTTGGGGTTGGCGGCGGATATGGTCTGCTTGCGCGAGTCTATGAGAGTGAGCCAGCTCGTAATGCAATGCTAAGGCTGGCTAATACACCGCGTGGCTCCACGGCATTTGAAAAGGCGTTGGCAGACGCTGAGCGCGTCATAAATTCCGTAGCTCAGGGCTCAAAGTCAGAGGCTTTAAGCGAATAGCGCCACGCCGACACAAATGCCGAATATCAGGAAAGCAAAATTCAATAAATCTCTGTCCATACATCCTCCTATGTTTTAACCAATTATAACCGACCTTTAACGCAACGCTGCGCAACATTTGTTGTGCGGCTTTGCTGCGCCCGGAGACACAGTAATGTCAGACAGCTTTTTGATTAAGAAGGTGATCGGCAACCAAATTTGCAGCTTTATAGGCAATAGCTGCCTCATCGATGCTGTCAAAACGCCCGAGAGTGATGTTTTTACCAGCAACGTTTATCTGCGCCTGCCACTTATTCCTTGATTGGCAGAAAGTGACACCCTTAACACCAGAAGTGTTGATATTTTGAGGGCTGTTGTTGAGAGCGTTAACCGTCCTGCATACGTCCCTTAAATTAGAAATAGAATTATTCATTCTATTTCTATCAATGTGGTCAATCTCTTTCTCTGGCCATTGCCCATATACATATAACCACGCAAGCCGGTGAGCGAAGTATCTAACGCCATCAATATTAATGGCATTATATCCGTAAGACGTAGTTCCTGCTTTTTTCCCAATAGCTCCACGAGCACTAAGTTTCTTTTTCCATGTAAAAAAACCTGTATGTCTATTGTAATCAAGAACATCGAGAAGCCTTTCCCGAGTTAAAACCTCGTGATTTCTCATGACCATAAATTTCCCCGGAATGTTTATTATGCCAGAACAATTATACAATGTTGTTGTGTCACAACCAAGCCAGCTTTTCACGATGGCCCGCTCTTTCAAAGCCGTGGCAAACGGCAGAATTTATATTGGCAAGATTGATACCGATCCGACTATGCCATTAAACCAGGTACAGGTGTATCTGGAGAATGAGGATGGTAGCACCGTGCCTGTACCTCAGCCTATCATCATCAATGCTGGCGGCTATCCGGTATACAACGGACAGGTGTCGAAATTTGTCACTGTTCAGGGCCATAGCATGGCTGTTTACGATGCGTATGGCGTGCAGCAGTTTTACTACCCCAACGTGCTGAAGTACGACCCTGACCAGTTCAAAACTCAACTGGAATCCGCACAAGGGGCGAGCCTGGTAGGGTATCGCTATGAAAACGCTTCTAACGCTACAGTGCGTAAAGTATCTGATGTTCTGGACGAGCGCGTCAGCCTTTGGGATTTCCACTGTGACTCAAGTGGCAACGTCATCCAGCCTGGTCCATCCGTAGACAGCCGGCCATACATTCAGGCAGCGATTGATTATCTTAACGCGAATGGTGGCGGAACTCTGAATATTCCGACTGGAACATGGTACCTAAGCTCATATGGAAATACAGATAAGATTGGCGGATATGCAGGAGTCATCCAGCTACTCAGCAGAGTTGATATTCGGTTTGATGCGGGAAGCAAGATAAAACTAACTTCATTCTTCAATGAAAAACCATACTGCGTTTTCTGCGGGTTCAATGGCAACGACCCGGCAACTTCGGCATCGCTGAATATGTGCAATATCTATGGTTATGGAACTATCGATTGTGGTGAGAACAACATCCAGCCTAAGGGTGGTGCCTTGTGTTATGCAATTGGAACCGGTCGATCTTATGACTGTAGCATTCGTGGGATCACGATAACTAACGGTGATTTGACATGGGCTGCCACACTTGGTTGGAACGGATACGGGAATAATACTGTAGTAGATGGTGTTACAGTAACCAACTGTAAAAAGTCTGATATCGACAGAAATATTGACCAGTCTCTTTTTTATGTGGGTTGCCCATACTCTGGCGTAAGGAATAGCTTCATGAATCCATCGCCGGATACAGGATTTGCTAACCGGATATCTGCCGCGGTAGAGCTTCATCAAAATAATACGTTCTGTGATAACAATCACATGTTCGGCTTTATGAGAGCTGTTTATGTAGTTATGCACCCTGCCGAATCCGGAGGTCAGGGGTATTACATGTATAACATTAGTGTATGCAACAATGTGGCAAGTTTCGCCGGTCAATTTGTTACAATAACTGCTGACCAATCATCGGGTATAACCTATATCCATGCTGTAAAAATATGCAATAACATTGCAACTGTAGAGCAGCCAAATGACCCTAATCAGCAGCTGGGAAGAATTTTCATCAACAGTGAAGCATGGGCTAACACTCCGCTGGACAGTAACACAGAAGCTATCCTTGTGGCTGACAATATTTTTCGGTGCCCAATCAATCTCACAGGCAGTGTGTTTTTCGCTTTCAGGATAAGTACGCGCAACTACCACTTCTCGGGAAACCTGATTGACTGCCAAAAGATGGTGTCTGGTGATGGTCAGGGAGTGACTAATAACCTAGAAGTACGCAACATCGTGTGGGACTCAACTAATACCATTGGCAATCTATGGGTGGGAAATAGAGGTGGAAATACAAACCTTTTCGACATTTATGCGGCGGGTTTGATTAGTTGCCATTTCGACATCAATTTGAATTTTGAGGATGTGACAATAGCAAATGTATTCTATGCCCCTGGGGGATGCAGCATAGAGTACACCACCGTCAAAGTAAGCTATGAGCGCATACCACAAAACGTAACTGCCGTAGGGGTGTCTCAGGCGAATTTGATGAAAGTAAAAAACCATTTTAGCTATCCTGCGACTATTGATTTCTCCTCATACTCTGCCACTGGTGCAACACTGTGCTTCAGCACAGGCACCTCTTTTGAGTGGGTGGGTTTAGCTCAGGCAATAAGTGAGCCGACCACGGCAGGCCTTGTTACACCTTCCGGCTACATTGGTACAACTAACGGGCAGTTGAAGGGCACTGGTTACGCAGAGAGCACGGGAGTTAAGAGCTACAAGCAGCGGGTTATTTTGCATAGCAGGTTAGAACTGCCGAACTAACAATTCTACCCCGCCTAGGCGGGGGTTTTACATTTACTTCGTTAGCTTTTACAGTCTTTTTTGCTAAAATCTACAACTATATTTTTAGCTTCATGATAAATTTTATAATCTTGGTTGCTTGTTAATAATTTATAATTGCAAAAGTCCCTGAGTGAGCTATTGACTATTTCACTATTATACCCAGGGTCCATTTGCTTCAAACCGTTTATTCCCATGTAATAATGCGCCCACATCCAGTTTCCAAAATAACTAACTACTAGCCCATTTAGCAATGGGAAATTCTTGGATGAGTTTGTAAGTATGCTTGATCTGGGTGGCTCACCATTAAAAATAATGTAGTTTGTATTATAATCGAATTCTTTCGTATCTTCTTTTATTGAATCTATTATTTGTTTATCAACAGAGGATTGATGCTTGCTGGAATTAGCATATGCGCATGTAAAAATAATCATGTATGCATACAGCGGCAGAACAACCAATGACGGTACTTTGCTTTCTTTGCACGCCAGAGTCGCCAGGAATAAGACAAAAAGCAAATAGGAGCCAACGCCTATGTACAGCCGGGAAAAACCTACCATTGGGTTATCAAG
>PQKR01000020.1 GCA_002918705.1 Escherichia sp. ESNIH1
GGCGACAACATCAAAATGGTTGTTACCCTGATCCACCCGATCGCGATGGACGACGGTCTGCGTTTCGCAATCCGTGAAGGCGGCCGTACCGTTGGCGCGGGCGTTGTTGCTAAAGTTCTCGGCTAATAATTAATTATCCCTGAATAAAAAAGGACGCTTCGGCGTCCTTTTTTGCGTTCTGCTTTCCGCTTTCTGCTATTGTAATCATAACTATTCTCATTTACACTCTGCGCATAAATTGAACGGGAGCGATTATGTACGTCTGTTTGTGTAATGGGGTAAGTGATAAAACAATTCGTCAGGCCGTGCGCCAGTTCCGCCCCCAATCCTTCCAGCAGCTGCGTAAGTTTATCCCGGTCGGGAACCAGTGCGGCAAGTGCGTCCGTGCGGCCCGCGAGATCATGCAGAACGAGCTGATGCAAATTCCTGAATACCAGGAGATCGCATAAGCGAAAATCTTTTTTTGACATCCCGGTAGCGCCATCTACGCTTCACTTAGTGGAAGCGGAGGGACTAATAATGAAAGGTGATGTCAGAATCATAAGTTATCTCAATAAATTATTGGGAAATGAGCTTGTCGCAATCAATCAGTATTTTCTTCATGCCCGTATGTTCAAAAACTGGGGCCTTACCCGCCTCAACGATGTCGAATATCACGAATCCATAGATGAGATGAAGCACGCCGATAAGTACATCGAGCGTATTCTGTTTCTTGAAGGCATTCCAAATCTGCAGGACCTCGGCAAGCTGGGGATCGGTGAAGACGTAGAGGAGATGCTGCGCTCTGACCTGAACCTTGAACTTGAGGGCGCTAAGGATCTGCGTGAAGCCATCGCCTATGCCGATAGCGTTCATGACTACGTCAGCCGCGATATGATGATAGAGATCCTCGCGGATGAAGAGGGGCATATCGACTGGCTGGAGACCGAGCTGGATCTGATTACAAAAATTGGTCTACAGAACTATCTGCAGTCGCAGCTCAGAGAGCAGGCGAAGTAGCCGCGCCGTACAACGCGTACTACCCTATTATCGAACCCGCAGCCGGCTAACGGCGGCGGGTTTTTTCTATCTGGTGCTTATTTTCTACACGACCCTTGCGTTAATGCCAGTTTTACGTATAATGCGCGGGCTTGTCTAATATAGACAGCGGTTCGATATGAACCACCGGTACTGCGTAAGCGATACCAGACAATGTTCCCAATTGGGGAACTCTGTAAGAACGGTTACACTCTCCCATCAATCGTAATGGGTTTGAGGAGTAACTATTTCGTCTATAAATAATTGGAGCTCTGGTCTCATGCAGAACCAAAGAATCCGTATCCGTCTTAAAGCGTTTGATCATCGTCTGATCGATCAATCAACCGCGGAAATCGTCGAGACTGCCAAGCGCACTGGTGCGCAGGTTCGTGGTCCGATCCCGCTGCCGACCCGCAAAGAGCGCTTTACCGTTCTGATCTCTCCGCACGTTAACAAAGACGCGCGCGATCAGTACGAAATTCGCACTCACAAGCGTCTGGTTGACATCGTTGAGCCAACCGAGAAAACCGTTGATGCTCTGATGCGTCTGGACCTGGCTGCCGGTGTAGACGTGCAGATCAGCCTGGGTTAATCAGGTCATCGAGCGATTGAGAGGTTGATACAATGATTGGTTTAGTCGGTAAAAAAGTGGGTATGACCCGCATCTTCACTGAAGATGGCGTCTCTATCCCAGTAACCGTAATCGAAGTTGAAGCAAACCGCGTTACTCAGATCAAAGATCTGGCTAACGATGGCTACCGTGCCGTTCAGGTCACTACCGGTGCTAAAAAAGCTAACCGTGTAACCAAGCCTGAAGCTGGTCACTTTGCTAAAGCTGGCGTTGAAGCTGGCCGTGGTCTGTGGGAATTCCGTCTTGCTGAAGGCGAAGAGTACACCGTAGGTCAGGACATCAGCGTTGAGCTGTTTGCTGAAGTTAAAAAAGTTGACGTAACCGGTACCTCTAAAGGTAAAGGTTTCGCCGGTACCGTTAAGCGCTGGAACTTCCGTACCCAGGACGCGACTCACGGTAACTCCTTGTCCCACCGCGTTCCGGGTTCTATCGGTCAGAACCAGACTCCGGGCAAAGTGTTCAAAGGCAAGAAGATGGCAGGTCAGCTGGGCAACGAACGTGTAACCGTTCAGAGCCTGGACGTAGTACGTGTTGACGCTGAGCGCAACCTGCTGCTGGTTAAGGGTGCTGTTCCGGGTGCTACCGGTAGCGACCTGATCGTTAAACCAGCTGTGAAGGCGTAAGGGGATAGCAATGGAATTAGTATTGAAAGACGCGCAAAGCGCGCTGACTGTTTCCGAAACTACCTTCGGTCGTGATTTCAACGAAGCGCTGGTTCACCAGGTTGTTGTTGCTTATGCAGCTGGTGCTCGTCAGGGTACTCGTGCTCAGAAGACTCGTGCTGAAGTAACTGGTTCCGGTAAAAAACCGTGGCGTCAGAAAGGCACCGGCCGTGCGCGTTCAGGTTCTGTTAAGAGCCCGATCTGGCGTTCAGGTGGCGTGACCTTCGCTGCGCGTCCGCAGGACCACAGTCAAAAAGTTAACAAAAAGATGTACCGCGGCGCGCTGAAAAGCATCCTGTCCGAGCTGGTACGTCAGGATCGTCTGATCGTTGTCGAGCAGTTCTCTCTGGAAGCGCCGAAAACCAAGCTTCTGGCTCAGAAACTGAAAGACATGGCTCTGGAAGATGTGCTGATCATCACCGGTGAGCTGGACGAGAACCTGTTCCTGGCCGCACGTAACCTGCACAAGGTTGACGTACGTGACGCAGCAGGTATCGACCCGGTTAGCCTGATCGCCTTCGACAAAGTCGTAATGACTGCTGAGGCTGTTAAGCAAGTTGAGGAGATGCTGGCATGATTCGTGAAGAACGTCTGCTGAAGGTGCTTCGTGCGCCGCACGTTTCTGAAAAAGCGTCTACTGCGATGGAAAAAACTAACACCATCGTGCTCAAAGTTGCTAAAGACGCGACTAAAGCAGAGATCAAAGCTGCTGTGCAGAAACTGTTTGAAGTCGAAGTCGAAGTCGTTAACACCCTGGTTGTTAAAGGGAAAGTTAAACGTCACGGACAGCGTATCGGTCGTCGTAGCGACTGGAAAAAAGCTTACGTCACCCTGAAAGAAGGCCAGAACCTGGACTTCGTTGGCGGCGCTGAGTAAGTCGGAGGAGTAATACAATGGCAGTTGTTAAGTGTAAACCGACATCTCCGGGTCGTCGCCACGTTGTTAAAGTGGTTAACCCTGAGCTGCATAAGGGCAAACCTTTTGCTCCGCTGGTTGAAAAAAACAGCAAATCCGGTGGTCGTAACAACAATGGTCGTATCACCACTCGTCACATCGGTGGCGGCCATAAGCAGGCTTATCGTATTGTTGACTTCAAACGCAACAAAGATGGTATCCCGGCGACTGTTGAACGTCTTGAGTACGATCCGAACCGCTCCGCGAACATCGCGCTGGTTCTGTACAAAGATGGCGAACGCCGTTACATCCTGGCCCCTAAAGGCCTGAAAGCGGGCGACCAGATTCAGTCTGGCGTTGATGCTGCAATCAAAGCGGGTAACACCCTGCCGATGCGCAATATCCCGGTTGGTTCTACCGTTCATAACGTAGAAATGAAACCAGGTAAAGGCGGTCAGCTGGCGCGTTCTGCTGGTACTTACGTTCAGATCGTTGCGCGCGACGGTGCTTATGTCACCCTGCGTCTGCGTTCTGGTGAAATGCGTAAAGTCGAAGCAGACTGCCGCGCTACCCTGGGCGAAGTTGGCAATGCTGAGCATATGCTGCGCGTTCTGGGTAAAGCAGGTGCTGCACGCTGGCGTGGTGTTCGTCCTACCGTTCGCGGTACTGCGATGAACCCAGTCGACCACCCACATGGTGGTGGTGAAGGTCGTAACTTTGGTAAGCACCCGGTAACTCCGTGGGGCGTTCAGACCAAAGGTAAGAAGACCCGCAGCAACAAGCGTACTGATAAATTTATCGTACGTCGCCGTAGCAAATAATTTTAGAGGATAAGCCATGCCACGTTCTCTCAAGAAAGGTCCTTTTATTGACCTGCACTTGCTGAAGAAGGTAGAGAAAGCGGTGGAAAGCGGAGACAAGAAGCCCCTGCGCACTTGGTCCCGTCGTTCAACGATCTTTCCTAACATGATCGGTTTGACCATCGCTGTCCATAATGGTCGTCAGCACGTTCCAGTCTTTGTTTCCGACGAAATGGTTGGTCACAAACTGGGTGAATTCGCACCGACTCGTACTTATCGCGGCCACGCTGCTGATAAAAAAGCGAAGAAGAAATAAGGTAGGAGGAAGAGATGGAAACTTTAGCTCAACATCGCCATGCTCGTTCTTCTGCTCAGAAGGTTCGCCTTGTTGCTGACCTGATTCGCGGTAAGAAAGTGTCGCAGGCCCTGGACATCCTGACCTATACCAACAAGAAAGCTGCGGTATTGGTTAAGAAGGTACTGGAATCTGCCATTGCTAACGCTGAACACAACGATGGCGCTGACATTGACGATCTGAAAGTTGCGAAAATTTTCGTAGACGAAGGCCCGAGCATGAAGCGCATTATGCCGCGTGCGAAAGGTCGTGCAGATCGCATCCTGAAGCGCACCAGCCACATCACTGTGGTTGTGTCCGATCGCTGAGACTCTGGAGACTAGCAATGGGTCAGAAAGTACATCCTAATGGTATTCGCCTGGGTATTGTAAAACCATGGAACTCAACCTGGTTTGCGAACACCAAAGAATTCGCTGACAACCTGGACAGCGATTTTAAAGTACGTCAGTACCTGACTAAGGAACTGGCTAAAGCGTCTGTATCTCGTATCGTTATCGAGCGTCCGGCTAAGAGCATCCGTGTGACCATTCACACCGCTCGCCCGGGTATCGTTATCGGTAAGAAAGGCGAAGACGTAGAAAAACTGCGTAAGGTCGTAGCGGATATCGCTGGCGTTCCTGCACAGATCAACATCGCCGAAGTGCGTAAGCCTGAACTGGACGCAAAACTGGTTGCTGACAGCATCACTTCACAGCTGGAGCGTCGTGTGATGTTCCGCCGTGCAATGAAGCGTGCTGTACAGAACGCAATGCGTCTGGGCGCTAAGGGTATCAAAGTTGAAGTTAGCGGCCGTCTGGGCGGCGCGGAAATCGCACGTACCGAATGGTACCGCGAAGGTCGCGTTCCGCTGCACACGCTGCGTGCGGACATCGACTACAACACCTCTGAAGCGCACACCACTTATGGTGTAATCGGCGTTAAGGTATGGATCTTCAAAGGTGAGATCCTGGGTGGTATGGCTGCTGTTGAACAACCGGAACCGGCTGCTCAACCTAAAAAGCAGCAGCGTAAAGGCCGTAAATAAGGAGCGTCGCTGATGTTACAACCAAAGCGTACAAAATTCCGTAAAGTGCACAAAGGCCGCAACCGTGGTCTGGCGCAGGGTACGGATGTTAGCTTCGGCACTTTCGGTCTGAAAGCTGTTGGCCGTGGTCGTCTGACTGCCCGTCAGATCGAAGCAGCACGTCGTGCTATGACCCGTGCAGTTAAGCGTCAAGGTAAGATCTGGATCCGTGTATTCCCGGACAAACCGATCACTGAGAAGCCGCTGGAAGTTCGTATGGGTAAAGGTAAAGGTAACGTGGAGTATTGGGTTGCCTTGATTCAGCCAGGTAAAGTCCTGTATGAAATGGACGGTGTTCCTGAAGAGCTGGCCCGTGAAGCATTCAGCCTGGCAGCAGCGAAACTGCCGATTAAAACCACCTTTGTAACTAAGACGGTGATGTAATGAAAGCAAAAGAGCTGCGTGAGAAGAGTGTTGAAGAGCTGAACACCGAGCTGCTGAACCTGCTGCGTGAGCAGTTCAACCTGCGTATGCAGGCAGCAAGTGGCCAGCTGCAACAGTCTCACCTGTTGAAGCAAGTGCGTCGTGATGTCGCACGCGTTAAGACTTTACTGACTGAGAAGGCGGGTGCGTAATGACCGATAAAATCCGTACTCTGCAAGGTCGCGTTGTTAGCGATAAAATGGAGAAATCCATCGTTGTTGCTATCGAACGTTTTGTGAAACACCCGATCTACGGTAAATTCATCAAGCGTACGACCAAACTGCACGTACATGACGAGAACAACGAATGTGGTATCGGCGACAAGGTTGAAATCCGTGAATGCCGTCCGCTGTCCAAGACTAAGTCCTGGACTCTGGTTCGCGTTGTAGAGAAAGCGGTTCTGTAATACAGTACGCTCTCTCAAGATAGACGGTCCAGCAATGGGCCGTTTATTTTTTCTACCCATACGCAGAAAGCGGTGTTATAATGCCGCGCCCTCGATATGGGGCTTTTTAATGACCCGAGATTTTGGGTCCCAAAGTAGTAGTTGACATTAGCGGAGCACTGAAATGATCCAAGAACAGACTATGCTGAACGTCGCCGACAACTCCGGTGCACGTCGCGTAATGTGTATCAAGGTTCTGGGTGGCTCGCACCGTCGCTACGCAGGCGTAGGCGACATCATCAAGATCACCATCAAGGAAGCAATTCCGCGTGGTAAGGTCAAAAAAGGTGATGTGCTGAAGGCGGTAGTGGTGCGCACCAAGAAGGGTGTTCGTCGCCCGGACGGTTCTGTCATTCGCTTCGATGGTAATGCATGCGTTATTCTGAACAATAACAGCGAGCAGCCTATCGGTACGCGTATTTTTGGGCCGGTAACTCGTGAACTTCGTACTGAAAAGTTCATGAAAATTATCTCTCTGGCACCAGAAGTACTCTAAGGAGCGAATCATGGCAGCTAAAATCCGTCGTGATGACGAAGTTATCGTGTTAACCGGTAAAGATAAAGGTAAGCGCGGTAAAGTAAAAAATGTTCTGTCTTCCGGCAAAATCGTCGTTGAAGGTATCAACCTGGTTAAGAAACATCAGAAGCCGGTTCCGGCCCTGAACCAGCCAGGCGGCATCGTAGAGAAAGAAGCAGCTATTCAGATCTCTAACGTTGCAATCTTCAATGCGGCAACCGGCAAGGCTGACCGTGTAGGCTTTAGATTCGAAGACGGCAAAAAAGTCCGTTTCTTCAAGTCTAACAGCGAAACTATCAAGTAATTTGGAGTAGTACGATGGCGAAACTGCATGATTACTACAAAGACGAAGTAGTTAACAAACTCATGACTGAGTTTAGCTACAATTCTGTCATGCAAGTCCCTCGGGTCGAGAAGATCACCCTGAACATGGGTGTTGGTGAAGCGATCGCTGACAAGAAGCTGCTGGATAACGCAGTAGCTGACCTGGCAGCAATCTCCGGTCAAAAGCCGTTTGTCACCAAAGCACGCAAATCTGTTGCAGGCTTCAAAATCCGTCAGGGCTATCCGATCGGCTGTAAAGTAACTCTGCGTGGCGAACGCATGTGGGAGTTCTTTGAGCGCCTGATCACTATTGCTGTACCGCGTATTCGTGACTTCCGTGGCCTGTCCGCTAAGTCATTCGATGGTCGTGGTAACTACAGCATGGGTGTCCGTGAGCAGATCATCTTCCCAGAAATCGATTACGACAAAGTCGATCGCGTGCGTGGTTTGGATATTACCATCACCACTACTGCGAAATCTGATGAAGAAGGCCGTGCTCTGCTGGCTGCCTTTGACTTCCCGTTCCGCAAGTAAGGTAGGGTTACTGAATGGCTAAGCAATCAATGAAAGCACGCGAAGTAAAACGCGTAGCTTTAGCTGATAAATTCTTCGCTAAACGCGCTGAACTGAAAGCTATCATCTCTGATGTGAACGCTTCCGACGAAGATCGTTGGAACGCAGTTCTGAAGCTGCAGACTCTGCCGCGTGATTCCAGCCCGTCTCGTCAGCGTAACCGCTGCCGTCAAACTGGTCGTCCGCATGCTTTCCTGCGGAAGTTCGGGTTGAGCCGTATTAAGGTCCGTGAAGCCGCTATGCGCGGTGAAATCCCGGGTCTTAAAAAGGCTAGCTGGTAATTGTCACCAATTGAATCACGGGAGTAAAGACAGATGAGCATGCAAGATCCGATCGCGGATATGCTGACCCGTATCCGTAACGGTCAGGCCGCGAACAAAGCTGCGGTCACCATGCCTTCCTCCAAGCTGAAAGTGGCAATTGCCAACGTGCTGAAGGAAGAAGGTTTTATTGAAGAATTTAAAGTTGAAGGCGACACCAAGCCTGAACTGGAAGTGACTCTGAAGTACTTCCAGGGCAAAGCTGTTGTAGAAAGCATTCAGCGTGTCAGCCGCCCAGGTCTGCGCATCTATAAGAAAAAAGATGAGCTGCCGAAAGTTATGGCGGGTCTGGGTATCGCAGTTGTTTCTACCTCTAAAGGTGTTATGACTGATCGTGCAGCGCGCCAAGCTGGTCTTGGTGGCGAAATTATCTGCTACGTAGCCTAATCGGAGGAAAAAATGTCTCGTGTTGCTAAAGCACCGGTCGTTGTTCCTGCCGGCGTTGATGTAAAAATCAACGGTCAGGTTATTACGATCAAAGGTAAAAACGGCGAGCTGACTCGTACTCTCAACGATGCTGTTGAAGTGAATCATGCAGATAACGCACTGACCTTCGGTCCGCGTGATGGTTACGTGGATGGTTGGGCTCAGGCTGGTACCGCGCGTGCCCTGCTGAATTCAATGGTTATCGGTGTTACCGAAGGCTTCACTAAGAAGCTGCAGCTGGTTGGTGTAGGTTATCGTGCAGCAGTCAAAGGGAATGCAGTAAACCTGTCTCTGGGTTTCTCGCATCCTGTTGAGCATCAGCTGCCAGCGGGGATCACCGCAGAATGTCCGACTCAGACTGAAATCGTGCTGAAAGGCGCTGATAAGCAGGTGATCGGCCAGGTTGCAGCAGATCTGCGCGCCTACCGTCGTCCTGAGCCTTACAAAGGCAAGGGTGTTCGTTACGCCGACGAAGTCGTGCGTACCAAAGAGGCTAAGAAGAAGTAAGGTAACACTATGGATAAGAAATCTGCTCGTATCCGTCGTGCGACCCGCGCACGCCGCAAGCTCCAGGAGCTGGGTGCAACTCGCCTGGTGGTACATCGTACCCCGCGTCACATTTACGCACAGGTAATTGCTCCGAATGGTTCTGAAGTTCTGGTAGCTGCTTCTACTGTAGAAAAAGCTATCGCTGAACAACTGAAGTTCACCGGAAACAAAGACGCCGCCGCAGCTGTAGGTAAAGCTGTTGCAGAACGCGCTCTGGAAAAAGGCATCAAAGATGTTTCTTTTGACCGTTCCGGGTTCCAATATCATGGTCGTGTCCAGGCACTGGCAGATGCTGCCCGTGAAGCTGGCCTTCAGTTCTAAGGTAGAGGTGTAAGATGTCACACATCGAAAAACAAGCTGGCGAACTGCAGGAAAAGCTGATCGCGGTTAACCGCGTATCTAAAACCGTAAAAGGTGGTCGTATTTTCTCCTTCACAGCTCTGACTGTAGTAGGCGATGGTAACGGTCGCGTTGGTTTTGGTTACGGTAAAGCGCGTGAAGTTCCAGCAGCGATCCAGAAAGCGATGGAAAAAGCCCGTCGCAACATGATTAACGTCGCGCTGAACCACGGCACCCTGCAGCACCCGGTTAAAGGTGTGCACACGGGTTCTCGTGTATTCATGCAGCCGGCTTCAGAAGGTACCGGTATCATCGCCGGTGGTGCAATGCGCGCCGTTCTGGAAGTCGCTGGGGTTCATAACGTTCTGGCTAAAGCCTATGGTTCCACCAACCCGATCAACGTGGTTCGTGCAACTATCGACGGCCTGGAAAATATGAATTCTCCAGAAATGGTCGCTGCCAAGCGTGGTAAATCCGTTGAAGAAATTCTGGGGAAATAAGCCATGGCAAAGACTATTAAAATTACTCAAACCCGCAGTGCAATCGGTCGTCTGCCGAAACACAAGGCAACGCTGCTTGGCCTGGGTCTGCGTCGTATTGGTCACACCGTAGAGCGCGAGGATACTCCTGCTGTTCGTGGTATGGTCAACGCGATTTCCTTCATGGTTAAAGTTGAGGAGTAAGAGATGCGTTTAAATACTCTGTCTCCGGCCGAAGGCTCTAAAAAGGCGGGTAAACGCCTGGGTCGTGGTATCGGTTCTGGCCTCGGTAAAACCGGTGGT
Organism: Escherichia sp. ESNIH1; assembly: GCA_002918705.1. Lineage (GTDB taxonomy): Bacteria > Pseudomonadota > Gammaproteobacteria > Enterobacterales > Enterobacteriaceae > Pseudescherichia. Next base: position 10,121 of record PQKR01000020.1, read on the forward strand.
CGTGGTCACAAAGGTCAGAACTCTCGTTCTGGCGGTGGCGTACGTCGCGGTTTCGAGGGTGGTCAGATGCCTCTGTACCGTCGTCTGCCGAAATTCGGTTTCACTTCGCGTAAAGCAATGATCACGGCAGAAGTTCGTCTGTCCGATCTGGCTAAAGTAGAAGGCGACGTAGTTGACCTGAACACGCTGAAAGCGGCAAACATTATCGGTATCCAGATCGAGTTCGCGAAAGTGATCCTGTCTGGTGAAGTTTCTACTCCGGTAACTGTTCGTGGCCTGCGTGTTACTAAAGGCGCTCGTGCTGCTATCGAAGCTGCTGGTGGTAAAATCGAGGAATAAGTAGCAGATGGCTAAACAACCGGGATTAGATTTTCAAAGTGCCAAAGGTGGCTTAGGCGAGCTGAAACGCAGACTGCTGTTTGTAATCGGTGCGCTGATTGTGTTCCGTATTGGCTCTTTTATTCCGATCCCTGGTATTGATGCCGCTGTACTTGCCAAACTGCTTGAGCAACAGCGAGGCACCATCATTGAGATGTTCAACATGTTCTCTGGTGGTGCTCTCAGCCGAGCTTCAATCTTTGCGCTGGGCATTATGCCGTATATTTCGGCCTCTATTATTGTCCAGCTGTTAACGGTGGTTTACCCACCGCTGGCAGAGCTGAAGAAAGAAGGGGAGTCTGGTCGTCGTAAGATCAGCCAGTACACCCGTTACGGCACTCTGGTGCTGGCAATATTCCAGTCGATCGGTATTGCTACCGGTCTTCCGAATATGCCTGGTATGCAGGGCCTGGTAATGAATCCAGGCTTTGCATTCTATTTCACCGCTGTTGTAAGTCTGGTCACAGGAACAATGTTCCTGATGTGGCTCGGCGAACAGATTACTGAACGTGGTATCGGCAACGGTATCTCGATCATTATCTTCGCTGGTATCGTTGCGGGACTCCCGCCAGCCATTGCCCATACGATCGAGCAAGCGCGTCAAGGCGACCTGCACTTCCTCCTGTTGCTGTTGGTTGCAGTATTAGTATTTGCAGTGACGTTCTTTGTTGTGTTTGTTGAACGTGGTCAACGCCGCATTGTGGTAAACTACGCGAAACGCCAACAGGGCCGTCGTGTCTATGCTGCACAGAGCACACATTTACCGCTGAAAGTGAATATGGCGGGGGTAATCCCGGCAATCTTCGCTTCCAGTATTATCCTGTTCCCAGCGACCATCGCGTCATGGTTCGGGAACGGTACTGGTTGGAACTGGCTGACAACAATTTCGCTGTATTTGCAGCCTGGGCAACCGCTTTATGTGTTACTCTATGCGACTGCAATCATCTTCTTCTGTTTCTTCTACACGGCGTTGGTTTTCAACCCGCGTGAAACAGCAGATAACCTGAAGAAGTCCGGTGCATTTGTACCAGGAATTCGTCCGGGAGAACAAACGGCGAAGTACATCGATAAAGTAATGACCCGCCTGACTCTGGTCGGTGCGCTCTACATTACCTTTATCTGCCTGATCCCGGAGTTCATGCGTGATGCAATGAAAGTACCGTTCTACTTCGGTGGAACCTCACTGCTCATCGTTGTTGTCGTGATTATGGACTTTATGGCTCAAGTGCAAACTCTGATGATGTCGAGTCAGTATGAGTCTGCATTGAAGAAGGCGAACCTGAAAGGCTATAGCCGCTAAAGGTCGCTCGAGAAGTTACGGAGAGTAAAAATGAAAGTTCGTGCTTCCGTCAAGAAATTATGCCGTAACTGCAAAATCGTTAAGCGTGATGGCGTCATCCGCGTGATTTGCAGTGCCGAGCCGAAGCATAAACAGCGCCAAGGCTGATTATTTCGCATATTTTTCTTGCAAAGTTGGGTTGAGCTGGCTAGATTAGCCAGCCAATCTTTTGTATGTCTGTACGTTTCCATTTGAGTATCCTGAAAACGGGCTTTTCAGCATGGTGCGTACATATTAAATAGTAGGAGTGCATAGTGGCCCGTATAGCAGGCATTAACATTCCTGATCAGAAACACGCCGTGATCGCATTAACTTCGATCTACGGTGTCGGCAAGACCCGTTCTAAAGCCATTCTGGCTTCTGCGGGTATCGCTGAAGATGTTAAGATCAGTGAGCTGTCTGAAGAACAAATCGACACGCTGCGTGACGAAGTTGCCAAATTTGTCGTTGAAGGTGATCTGCGCCGTGAAGTTAGCATGAGCATCAAGCGCCTTATGGACCTTGGTTGCTATCGCGGTTTGCGTCATCGTCGTGGTCTGCCAGTGCGCGGTCAGCGTACTAAGACCAACGCACGTACCCGTAAGGGTCCGCGCAAACCGATCAAGAAATAATCGGGGTGATTGAATAATGGCAAAGGCACCAGTTCGTGCACGTAAGCGTGTAAGAAAACAAGTCTCTGACGGCGTGGCTCATGTCCATGCTTCTTTTAACAACACCATCGTAACTATTACCGATCGTCAGGGTAATGCGCTGGGTTGGGCAACAGCCGGTGGTTCCGGTTTCCGTGGTTCTCGCAAATCCACTCCGTTCGCAGCTCAGGTTGCAGCAGAGCGTTGCGCTGACGCCGTAAAAGAATACGGTATCAAGAATCTGGAAGTTATGGTTAAAGGTCCGGGTCCAGGCCGCGAATCTACTATTCGTGCTCTGAACGCCGCTGGTTTCCGCATCACTAACATTACTGATGTGACTCCGATCCCTCATAACGGTTGTCGTCCGCCGAAAAAACGCCGCGTATAACGCTGTCGTTTCCAGGTTTGTTGGAGAAAGAAAATGGCAAGATATTTGGGTCCTAAGCTCAAGCTGAGCCGTCGTGAGGGCACCGACTTATTCCTTAAGTCTGGCGTTCGCGCGATCGATACCAAGTGTAAAATTGAACAAGCTCCTGGCCAGCACGGTGCGCGTAAACCGCGTCTGTCTGACTATGGTGTACAGTTGCGTGAAAAGCAGAAAGTTCGCCGTATGTACGGTGTTCTGGAGCGTCAGTTCCGTAACTACTATAAAGAAGCAGCTCGTCTGAAAGGCAACACGGGTGAAAACCTGCTGGCTCTGCTCGAAGGTCGTCTGGACAACGTAGTATACCGTATGGGCTTTGGCGCAACTCGCGCGGAAGCACGTCAGCTCGTTAGCCATAAAGCAATCATGGTAAACGGCCGCGTTGTTAACATCGCTTCTTATCAGGTAACTCCGAATGACGTAGTTAGCATCCGTGAGAAAGCCAAAAAGCAATCTCGCGTGAAGGCCGCTCTGGAGTTGGCTGAGCAGCGTGAAAAGCCAACCTGGCTGGAAGTTGATGCTGGCAAGATGGAAGGTACGTACAAGCGCAAGCCTGAGCGTTCTGATCTGTCTGCGGACATTAACGAACACCTGATCGTCGAGCTTTACTCCAAGTAAAGCTTAGTACCAAAGAGAGGACACAATGCAGGGTTCTGTGACAGAGTTTCTAAAACCGCGCCTGGTAGATATCGAGCAAGTGAGTTCGACGCACGCCAAGGTGACCCTTGAGCCTTTAGAGCGTGGCTTTGGCCATACTCTGGGTAACGCACTGCGCCGTATTCTGCTCTCATCGATGCCGGGTTGTGCGGTGACCGAGGTTGAGATTGATGGTGTACTGCATGAGTACAGCACCAAAGAAGGCGTTCAGGAAGATATCCTGGAGATCCTGCTCAACCTGAAAGGGCTGGCGGTGAGAGTTCAAGGTAAAGATGATGTTATTCTTACCCTGAATAAATCTGGCATTGGCCCTGTGACTGCAGCCGACATCACCCACGACGGTGATGTCGAAATCGTCAAGCCGCAGCACGTGATCTGCCACCTGACCGATGAGAACGCATCTATTAGCATGCGTATCAAAGTTCAGCGCGGTCGTGGTTATGTGCCGGCTTCTGCCCGAATTCATTCGGAAGAAGATGAGCGCCCGATTGGCCGTCTGCTGGTCGACGCATGCTATAGCCCTGTAGAGCGTATTGCCTACAATGTTGAAGCAGCGCGTGTAGAGCAGCGTACCGACCTGGACAAGCTGGTCATCGAAATGGAAACCAACGGCACAATCGATCCTGAAGAGGCGATTCGTCGTGCGGCAACCATCCTGGCAGAACAACTGGAAGCTTTCGTTGACTTACGTGATGTACGTCAGCCGGAAGTGAAAGAAGAGAAACCAGAATTCGATCCGATCCTGCTGCGCCCTGTTGACGATCTGGAATTGACTGTCCGCTCTGCTAACTGCCTTAAAGCAGAAGCTATCCACTATATCGGTGATCTGGTACAGCGTACCGAGGTTGAGCTACTTAAAACGCCTAACCTGGGTAAAAAATCTCTTACCGAGATTAAAGACGTGCTGGCCTCCCGTGGTCTGTCTCTGGGCATGCGCCTGGAAAACTGGCCGCCGGCAAGCATTGCTGACGAGTAACCGGATCACAGGTTAAGGTTTTACTGAGAAGGATAAGGTCATGCGCCATCGTAAGAGTGGTCGTCAACTGAACCGCAACAGCAGCCATCGCCAGGCTATGTTCCGCAATATGGCAGGTTCACTGGTTCGTCATGAGATCATCAAGACGACCCTGCCTAAAGCGAAAGAGCTGCGCCGCGTAGTTGAGCCGCTGATTACTCTTGCCAAGACTGATAGCGTAGCTAATCGTCGTCTGGCATTCGCCCGTACTCGTGATAACGAGATCGTGGCAAAACTGTTTAACGAGCTGGGCCCGCGTTTCGCGAGCCGTGCCGGTGGTTACACTCGTATTCTGAAGTGTGGCTTCCGTGCAGGCGACAACGCGCCGATGGCATACATCGAGCTGGTTGATCGTTCAGAATCGCAAGCAGAAGCTGCTGCAGAGTAATCTGTAGCAACATAAAAAGACCCGCTTCGGCGGGTTTTTTTATTTCTCTCTTCCTCCACCTCTCCCCTGCTAAAATAGCACTGAGCCTGAGTTCATCCCCTGGAGTCGACTATGTGGTTACTCGATCAGTGGGCAGAACGCCATATTCGCGATGCCCAGCAACAAGGTGAGTTTGATAATCTACCCGGTAGCGGTGAGCCGCTGCGTCTCGACGATGACGCGCATGTTCCTCCCGAGCTACGGGCAGGTTACCGATTGCTGAAAAACGCCGGCTGTTTACCTCCGGAACTGGCCCAGCGTAAAGAGGCTCTGGCGTTGGCCGATCTGCTAAAGACGGTACAGCAAGATCATCCTGACTATCAGGAACTCAGCCGCAGGTTAAGCCTGCTTGAGCTCCAGCTGCGCCAGGCAGGTTTAAGCACCGATTTTCTGCGCGGCGAGTACGCCGATAAGCTAATGAAAAAAATGGGCGAGGAGTAACTATGTACCGAATTGGAGAGCTGGCGAAGCTCGCAGAGGTGACGCCCGATACCGTTCGCTATTATGAAAAGCAGCAGATGATGGATCACGAGGTGCGAACCCAGGGCGGTTTCCGTCTCTATACCGATGGCGATCTGCAGCGGCTGAAGTTTATTCGTCATGCGCGTCAGCTTGGTTTTACCCTCGAGTCGATCCGCGAGCTGCTGTCGATCCGTATCGATCCCGAGCACCACACCTGTCAGGAGTCAAAAAGCATTGTCCAGTCCCGCCTGAGTGAGGTCGAAGCGCGTATTGACGAGTTGCAGGTAATGCGCCGTTCACTACAACGGCTAAACGATGCCTGCTGCGGCACAGCCCATAGCAGCGTTTACTGTTCGATTCTGGAGGCGCTGGAGCAGGGTGGGATAAAGGGTGAGACAGGGAAGGGTTGCTAACAAGGTCAAAGGCCAGCGGCAAAAGCGTATCTTACCTTTGCCGCTGGCTTTCCATTAAGGACGGCCGTTCTGCTCTTTAAGCAGATCGCGGATCTCGGTCAGCAGTAGCTCCTCTTTAGAGGGTGCCGGTGGCGCTTTAGGTTCTTCTTTCTTCTTCTGATGAAGCCGGTTAATCAGCTTGATCGCCATAAAGATCGCAAATGCCACGATCAGAAAATCGAAAATGTTCTGAATGAAGACACCGTAGTGCATGACAACGGCCGGAAGGTCACCCTGCGCCGGACGCAGCGTCCACGCGAACTGTTTGAAATCGACGCCGCCGATCAGCAGGCCAAGGGGAGGCATAATGATATCGGCAACCAGCGACGAGACAATTTTACCGAACGCCGCACCAATAATGACCCCGACAGCCAGATCGATAACGTTGCCGCGCATGGCGAAAGCGCGAAACTCTTTTAACAAACTCATTTTATTCTCCTTATGCCAAAGACCCACTAAGTCTAACAAAGGTCTCTTTAATTTCCATTGCTGGGGTTATTACAGGAAGAAAGGGCTCGGCTGGAATAGCCGTTCAACATCAGTAATAAACTTTTTATCCGTCAGGAACATGATGACGTGATCGCCCTGCTCAATACGTAAATTATCGTTAGCAATCATGACGTCATTGCCGCGCACAACCGCCCCGATAATCGTTCCCGGCGGCAGCTTGATCTCATCTATTACCCGACCCACGACGCGGGAAGTGCTCTCGTCACCGTGGGCAACGGCCTCGATCGCCTCGGCAACGCCCCGGCGCAGAGAGGAGACGCCCACGATATCTGCTTTACGCACGTGGCTTAATAGTGCAGAGATCGTTGCCTCCTGCGGCGAGATAGCGATATCAATGACGCTGCCCTGCACAAGATCAACGTAGGCGCGGCGCTGGATCAGCACCATCACTTTTTTCGCCCCCATCCGCTTGGCCAGCATAGCGGACATAATGTTGGCTTCATCGTCGTTGGTCACGGCAATGAAAAGATCCACCTGATCGATATGCTCTTCCGCCAGCAGCTCTTGATCCGACGCATCGCCGTAAAAGACGATTGTGTTTTGCAGCTTCTCAGCCAGTTCGGCCGCCCGACGTTGATCGCGCTCGATCAGCTTAACGCTGTAGTCCTTCTCCAGCTGGCTCGCCAACCCTGCGCCAATATTACCGCCACCCACCAGCATGATGCGCTTATAGGGTTTTTCGAGACGCTGTAGCTCACTCATTACCGCGCGAATATGCTGCGATGCGGCGATAAAAAATACCTCATCGCCTGCTTCAACGATGGTCGATCCTTGCGGGCGGATCGGCCTGTCGTGACGAAAGATGGCCGCAACCCGGGTGTCGATATGCGGCATATGCTCGCGCATAATCGAAAGGGCGTTACCTACCAGTGGACCGCCGTAGTAAGCTTTCACTACCGCAAGGCTGACTTTACCCTCGGCAAAGTTAACGACCTGCAATGCGCCAGGATACTCAATCAAGCGATAGATGCTGTCGATGACCAGCTGCTCTGGCGCAATGAGATGATCGATAGGCACGGCGTCGGTATTAAACAGTTTGTCTGCATCGCGCACGTAGTCAGGGGCGCGAATACGGGCGATGCGGTTCGGCGTGTTGAACAGCGAGTAAGCGACCTGACAGGCAACCATATTGGTCTCATCAGAGCTGGTTACGGCAACCAGCATATCCGCATCGTCCGCGCCTGCTTCACGTAAAACACGGGGATGGGAGCCATGCCCCTGAACAACGCGCAGGTCAAATTTATCCTGCAACATGTGCAGGCGATCGCCATTGATATCAACAACGGTAATGTCATTGTTTTCACCGACCAGGTTTTCGGCCAACGTGCCGCCAACCTGTCCTGCACCCAGAATGATTATCTTCATCAGCTGCGACCCGTCATCTCAATCACCGTTTGATTAGCTTAGCGTAATAGAAGCCGTCACCCTCTTCCGCGCCCGGAAGATTTTGCTGTCCAGGCTGCGCTGGCGTACCTGTACCGCTCAGCTGTGCATCCGGCGTACGCGTGAGGAACGCGGCAATTTGCAGACTGTTCTCCTCCGGCAGGACGGAACAGGTCGCATACACCAGCGTACCGCCCGGTTTCAGGTGCGGCCAGATGGCGTCGAGAATAGCGGACTGCAGCTGGACCAATTCCGGAATATCGCGATCGCGGCGCAGCCATTTGATATCCGGATGACGGCGGATCACGCCGGTAGCCGAGCAGGGGGCATCCAGCAGAATACGATCGAACTGCTGATCACCGCACCACTGGGAAGGGAAGCGGCCATCACCCTGCTTAACCTGCGCCTTCATCCCCAGACGCTTCAGGTTATCGTAGACGCGGGAGAGGCGCTGCTCGTCGACGTCAACCGCCAGCACGCGGGCTTCAGGGGCGACTTCGAGAATATGCGTGGTTTTACCGCCGGGAGCCGCACAGAGATCGAGGATCTGTTCGCCGTTCTGCGGCTCGAGAAAGTTCATGCAGCCCTGGGCAGAGGCATCCTGCACGGTCACCCAGCCCTGGTCGAAGCCGGGCAGGGCCTGTACCGGGGCCGGCGAGGCCAGGCGCACGGCATCAGGATAGTCGCTATGAGGGAAACCCTCCTGGCCGGAAGCCTGCAGCAACGCCAGCCAGGCATCGCGGGAGTGGTGGTTACGGTTTACCCGCAGCCACATCGGCGGACGTAGGTTATTCGCCTCTACGATGCTCTCCCACTGCTGCGGATAGGCTTTTTGCAGCCGCTTCAGCAGCCAGTCAGGGTGTAAAAAACGGCTTTCGCTGGTGGCAAACTCCGCCAGCAGCGGCTCCTGCTGACGCTGGAACTGACGCAGCACGCCGTTGATCAGGCCTTTGAGCTGCGGGCGTTTAATCGCTACCGCCCCCTCTACCGTCTCGGCTAAAGCAGCGTGCGGCGGAACGCGGGTATAGAGCAGCTGATAAAACCCAACCATGATTAAATAGTGAAGGGTGCGCTGCTTGCCCGTCATTGGCCGGGACATCAGCTTATTGATGAGCCACTCCATCTGGGAGAGCGTGCGCAGCACGCCGAAGCAGAGCTCCTGGAGCAGGGCTTTATCTTTATCTGAGACTTTCTGTTGCAGGGCAGGGAGGACGTTACTCAGCGACTGCCCCTGCTCAACAACCTGTTCGATGGCCTGCGCTGCCATGCTGCGTAAATTGATCGTTTTTTTCATAACCGCAAAAATAAAAATGCCCGGCAACACCGGGCGTTAAAGGTAGGGGCCGTCAGGCCAGACGGTGACCGGGAATAAACCAGTCGCGACGGGAGTTCAGTAAGTCCTGAGCGCCCATCGCCTTTTTACCCGCCGGCTGCAGCGACTCGAGATTCAGAATGCCGTCGGCGGTCGCAACCTGAATGCCCTGCTTATTGGCCTCAACAATGGTGCCAGGCTCGGCGCAGGTCTGCTGGTTAATCACCGATGCCTTCCAGACTTTTACCGGCTGCTCGTCGATCTCCAGCCAGCTCATCGGCCACGGGTTAAATGCCCGGATGCAGCGCTCAAGCTGGGCCGCAGAGAGTGACCAGTCAATACGCGCTTCCTCTTTGCTGAGCTTTTCAGCATAGGTCACGAGCGCCTCATCCTGTACCTGCGGCTGGGCTGTACCCTCTGCCAGCTGGGCCAGGGTTTCAATCAACCCCTGCGGGCCAAGTTCGGCAAGCTTGTCATAGAGCGAAGCGCTGGTGTCGTCGGCGGTAATCGGGCAGGAGAGCGTGTAGAGCATATCGCCGGTGTCCAACCCCACGTCCATCTGCATAATGGTGACGCCCGTTTCGGCATCTCCCGCCCACAGCGAACGCTGAATGGGCGCCGCGCCGCGCCAGCGTGGCAGTAGCGATCCATGAACGTTAATGCAGCCAAGGCGCGGCATATCAAGTACCGCCTTCGGCAGGATTAAGCCATAGGCAACGACAACCATGACGTCAGCATTGAGATCGGCCACCCGCTGCTGGTTCTCCTGCGGGCGCAAAGAGACGGGCTGATAGACAGGTAAACCTTTCGCTTCAGCCAGCACCTTTACCGGACTCGGCATCAGTTTTTTACCACGCCCGGCGGGCCTGTCTGGTTGAGTGAAGACGCCAACCACCTGGTGCCCGGATGACAACAGCGCATCAAGATGACGCGCTGCAAAGTCAGGCGTACCGGCGAAGATAATACGTAGTGAATCCGACACGTTGATCCTTTTGGCTTCGGTTATGCGCGACCGTTCAGGCGGTCCAGTTTTTCCACTTTCTGGCGAATGCGCTGACGCTTCATCGGCGACAGGTAGTCGATAAACAGTTTGCCGACCAGGTGATCCATTTCGTGCTGAATGCAGATGGCCAGCAGGCCGTCGGCTTCCAGCTCAAATGATTTGCCTTCGCGATCGAGCGCGCGGATTTTTACTTTTTCGGCCCGTGGGATCAGCGCACGCTGTTCAGGGATCGACAGGCAACCCTCTTCGATACCGGTTTCGCCGCTCTTTTCCAGCAGCTCCGGGTTAATAAGCACCAGCTGCTCGTCGCGGTTCTCAGAAACATCGATGACAATAATACGCTGGTGGATATCCACCTGCGTGGCGGCAAGGCCAATACCCTCTTCGGCGTACATCGTTTCAAACATATCATCTACGATGCGCTGAATGTCTGCATTCACTTCTTTTACCGGCGCAGCGACTTTGCGAAGGCGCTCGTCCGGAATATGTAACACGTGCAAAACTGACATAAATACCCAGGAGTTGTGTTCAGGAGTTGAAAAGATAGTTACCACTATTCTAGACAAATCCCCCTCCGATTGACAGCATCTGTGACCAATCGTAAAGATTGCAACCACCCCGTGTGGCAAGGGACAAGGATGACTTTGACAGAGATTTGGCTGCGCCTGATCCATCTCGGTGAGCTCTACGGCGAACGGATGCTGGAGGCCGCGCAATATTTAGCAGCTTATCCCCATCTCGACGCAAAAACGCTCTCGCTCGCCGGGCTGACGGCCAAACAGAGCGCACACTTTTATGCTGTCTCTACCCGCGATATCGACAGCGCGCTTGCGTGGCTGGCTCTGCCTGGGCATCGCCTGCTGTTGGCGAGCGATGCGGATTACCCCCCAGCGCTGCGTGCCATTGCCGATTTTCCCGGGGCGCTGTTTGTGAAGGGGGATGTCAACCTGCTCACCACCCCGCAGCTGGCCGTAGTGGGTAGTCGAGCAAACTCATGGTATGGCGAACGGTGGGGGCGCTATTTCTGCGAACGGATCGCGGCTTACGGCATAACAATCACCAGCGGGCTAGCGTTAGGGATTGACGGCATTGCCCATCGCGGCGCCCTGCGCGGCAACGGCAAGAGTCTGGCGGTACTGGGTAACGGCCTGCAACAGATCTACCCCCGCCGTCATGCCGCACTGGCGGCACAGCTTATTGAGTCAGGCGGCGCGCTGGTGTCAGAGTTTCCACTGGCCGCACCGCCCTGGCCGGGTAACTTTCCCCGGCGTAACCGGATTATCAGCGGCCTTAGCCAGGGCGTGCTGGTGGTAGAAGCTGCCCTGCGCAGCGGTTCTCTGGTGACCGCAAGATGTGCGATGGATCAGGGGCGTGAGGTCTTCACGCTGCCCGGCGCGTTAGGCAGCCCGGGTAGCGAAGGTCCTCACTGGCTGATCCAGCAGGGCGCAACGCTGGTCACTACCCCGGAGGAGATCCTCGAAAATCTACAACAGGGTTTACGCTGGCTACAAAATGCACGCGAAAAACCAATTTATTCGTCAGAACACCAAGCGGCGGCATTGCCATTTCCTGAGCTCCTGGCTAACGTAGGAGATGAGGTAACACCTGTTGACGTCGTCGCTGAACGTGCCGGCCAACCTGTGCCAGTGATTGTGGCCCAGCTACTCGAACTGGAGTTAGCAGGATGGATCGCAGCTGTACCCGGCGGCTATGTCCGATTAAGGAGGGCAAGCCATGTTCGACGTACTAATGTATTTGTTTGAGACTTATATCCACAATGAAGCAGAACTGCGTGTGGATCAGGACAAACTGGAACGGGACCTCACTGACGCTGGTTTTGACCGTGAGGATATCTACAACGCGTTACTGTGGCTGGAGAAGCTTGCTGATTATCAGGAAGGCCTTGCCGAACCGATGCAGCTTGCCTCAGACCCTCTCTCTCTGCGTATCTATACCGCAGAAGAGTGTGAACGGCTGGATGCCAGCTGCCGGGGTTTCCTGTTATTCCTCGAGCAGATTCAGGTGCTAAACCTCGAAACCCGAGAAATGGTGATTGAGCGCGTGCTGGCGCTGGATACGGCAGAGTTCGAGCTGGAGGATCTTAAATGGGTCATCCTGATGGTGCTCTTTAATATCCCGGGGTGTGAGAACGCCTATCAGCAGATGGAAGAATTACTCTTTGAAGTGAATGAAGGTATGCTGCACTAACTATCGTCGCAGCATCAAGAGTTGTTATGGCCAAATCAGCACTGTTTTCGGTGTCTAATCAAGAGCCCTGCCCGCAGTGCGGGGCTCCGCTTGTTATTCGGACCGGGAAACGCGGGCCGTTTCTCGGTTGTTCCCACTATCCTGAATGTGACTATGTCCGCTCCCTGAAAAGCCAGGCCGACGGGCATGTCGTCAAGGTTCTGGAGGGCCAGCTGTGCCCGCTTTGCCAGTCGGTGCTGGTGCTTCGCCAGGGGCGCTTCGGCATGTTTATTGGCTGTAGCCACTATCCCGAATGCGGACATACCGAGACAATCGATAAACCTGACGATACCGCTATTACCTGCCCGCAGTGTAAGCAGGGCACTTTGGTTCAACGGCGTTCACGCTATGGCAAAACCTTTCACTCCTGCGATCGCTATCCGGAGTGCCAGTTTGTAATCAATTTTAAACCGGTAGCGGGAGAGTGTCCGGCGTGTCACTACCCGTTGCTAATAGAGAAGAAAACCGCACAGGGCATTAAATGTTTCTGCGCCAGTAAACAATGTGGAAAGCCGGTCACGGCGGAAAAGAACAGTGAATAATAACCTGCCTTCAGGCTCCATCGTAAATGCGGTGGCGGTACTGAATAGAGAAGAAGTCATCGCCTATCCCACCGAAGCCGTTTTTGGCGTCGGCTGCGATCCCGACAGCGAAACGGCGGTTAACCGCCTGCTGGCGTTAAAACAACGTCCGGTAGAGAAGGGGTTGATCCTTATCGCCGCCAGCTTTGAGCAGCTGAAACCGTATATAGATGAGCAGGCATTAAATGATGCCCAGCGAGAGGCGGTATTTGCCTGCTGGCCTGGACCGGTAACCTTTGTGTTCCCGGCAAAGCCGACTACGCCGCGCTGGCTAACCGGGCGTTTTGACTCCCTGGCCGTACGGGTTACCGATCATCCACTGGTGGTGGAGCTATGTAAGGCATACGGCAAACCGCTGGTTTCTACCAGTGCAAATCTCACCGGGCTGCCGCCGTGCCGGACAACCGAAGAGGTGCGCGCGCAGTTTGGCGAGGCGTTTCCGGTTGTAGAAGGGAAAACCGGCGGGCGTGAAAACCCGTCTGAGATCCGTGACGCATTGACCGGCGAACGTTTTCGCCAGGGGTGATCTATGGAAACCTACGCCGTTTTTGGTAATCCCATTGCGCACAGCAAATCGCCGTTTATTCATCAGCAGTTTGCCCAGCAGTTGCGGATTGCTCACCCTTACGGGCGCGTTCTGGCTCCCGTTGGGGATTTTATTGCGACGCTAAACGCTTTTTTCGCTGAGGGTGGAAAGGGGGCTAACGTCACCGTTCCCTTTAAAGAAGAAGCCTTTGCCCGGGCGGATGAGCTGACCGAGCGCGCGGCGCTTGCCGGGGCGGTTAACACCCTTAAGCGTCTTGAGGATGGCCGCCTGCTGGGGGATAACACCGACGGTATCGGCCTGCTTAGCGATCTGCAGCGGCTGGGGTTTATTAAACCGGGCTTTCGCATTCTGCTGATTGGCGCAGGTGGCGCGTCACGCGGCGTGCTGCTGCCGCTGCTCTCTCTCGACTGTGCGGTGACGATAACCAACCGGACATTCTCACGCGCCGAAGCGCTGGCGACGCTATTCGCCCATACCGGCAGCGTCAGCGCCGTCGCGATGACGGATCTTACCGGACACGAATTCGATCTTATTATTAATGCGACTTCCAGCGGTATCAGCGGGGAAACGCCGCCGATCCCTGACTCACTGATCGATAGCCATAGTCACTGCTATGACATGTTCTATCAAAAAGGAGAGACGCCGTTCCTGCGCTGGTGTGAACAGCAGGGTGCAAAACAGCGGGCGGACGGGTTAGGTATGCTGGTGGCACAGGCCGCTCATGCGGTACTACTGTGGCACGGCGTGCTGCCGGAAACTGCGCCGGTGATTGAACGGCTCAAACAGGAGCTGGCGGGGTGAACCAGGCGATTCAATTTCCCGATCGGGAAGCGTGGCGTGACGAACTGCAGGCCGTCTGCTTCCCAGCGCTGGTTAACGGCATGCAGCTAAGCTGCGCGATCCAAGCCGAAACGTTAGTAAAGCGGTTCGGCGGCGACACGCCAGCCCAGTGGCTGGCGCTTTTTCAGGAACATCGCTGGGATCTGGAAGAGGAAGCTGAACAGCTGATCCGGGATCAGCAAGAGGACGATCAGGGCTGGGTGTGGCTCTCCTGAGCCTGTTCCAGATAGTCGTCTTTCCATTTCACATAGTTATTGGCTGAGTACTTCAGTCCCTCGATCTCCGCCTCCGTCAGGGGGCGGATCTGTTTAACCGGGCTGCCTAAATAGAGAAAGCCGCTCGCCAGGCGCTTATTCTGTGGTACCAGGCTACCCGCGCCAATCATGACGTCATCCTCTACAACGACCCCATCAAGCAAAATGGACCCCATTCCGACCAGCACTCTATTACCCACGGTGCAACCGTGCAGCATCACTTTATGCCCTACCGTCACATCTTCACCAATAATGAGCGGATTACCTTCCGGGTTATAGGAAGATTTATGGGTAACATGCAGCACGCTACCATCCTGAATATTGCTGCGGGCACCAATCTGCACGTAATTCACATCGCCACGGATCGCAACCAGCGGCCAGATGCCGACATCATCGGCCACTCTGACATCGCCGATCACCACGCTGGTGGCATCAACCATCACGCGTTGGCCAATTTTAGGATAGAGATCTTTATAAGAACGTAGAACAGCGGACATGGTTACCTCGTCAAAACAGAAGTGATATGGATGACTTTGGTAGCTTTAGCGGCCCGGCGCAAGCCCTTTACGCGTCAAAATTTAAGCAGATCGCACAGGATCCCAGCAGAAAGAGTGAAAAACCGACGGTCGGTAAAAAAGATCTAAAAAAGGCTTGTGCAAAAAAATGGGATCCCTATAATGCGCCTCCATCGAAACGGCAAACGTGAATCACTTCACGGAAACAGCCGGTTCGGTTGAAGAGAAAAAATCCTGAAATTCGGGGTTGACTCTGAGAGAGGAAAGCGTAATATACGCCACCTCGCGACAGAGCGCTGAAGCGCGTCGCAACTGCTCTTTAACAATTTATCAGACAATCTGTGTGGGCACTCGAAGACATGGATTCTTAAACGTCGCAAGACGCTAAATGAATACCAAGTCTCAAAGAGTGAACACGTAATTCATTACGAAGTTTAAT
>PQKR01000021.1 GCA_002918705.1 Escherichia sp. ESNIH1
ATCATCAGTGCCGCTCAATGTGGCAGTTACTGAAAAAGGTCCGCCATTTTATGGAAACCGCCAGCCCATTCCCCGGAGGAAAACATGGTCAGGCAAAAGTGTAGCGGTATTAGGCGCAGCTATTTAGTATAAGGGTGATTTTTGTAAATGACGGCATCGAAGCACGCGAGCTGATCCTGACATACTGAGGCCTGTCCTAAAGCGCATCTCAGCGTAGGTAATATCCGAGACGACAATTTGGCTGTTATAAATCACCACTTGCACCAAGCATCTGATCACGACTGCCGACTGCTCTGACATGATGAATGATAAGTTGTTGATGTACAGCACATGTCTTATGTTCCCAGGCCACATAGTACTTCTTTGCTGACAATTTTTTCGTGCTGGGTAAGAAAATCCGGCTCGGCATTTCATTCTGTGCGTCCGAATCAGACGTCGAACAGGTTGCCGCCGAAGCAATCAGAGCTATTTTACGAAAAAGCCTCAAGGAGTGACCAATTTTTATTGACCATTGGAAGTGCTCGCGGTGGGCTTCATTGAGCTAAAAAACGTAAAGGAAGTGCGAATCTGGTTGTATTAATTCGTTTGTTACTATGACGAAAAACACTAGCGCAGTTTTATAGGCAGCAGTCTATAAATGAGGACGCGGATCAGAGAAGCTTGCTATGCAAGCTTCTCAAGCCAGACATGAAACCGGCAACGTAGAGATAGGGGTCCGCTTGGAAAACGGAAAATATCCTACGCTAAGCCTGTTTTTTGTACAGACCACTATCCACTGAGCGTAATGAACTGTATTTACCCTGCCCCAGCTTAAGGTTTGTCCGCCAGACGTAATCCCCACTCAGATTGATGTGCTCCCATCCCAGAGGGGACAAATGAGAAATCAGTTGCTCATTAATTGGGATCCCTTTTCGTCTCAGGGAATCTATGGCTCTTTCTATATATACCGTATTCCACAGGGAGATCGCCGCAGTCAGCAATGTCAGACCACTGGCCCGGTAGCTCTGATTCTCCAGCCCCCGATCTCTGATCTCACCCAACCGGTGCATAAAGACCGCTCGTGCAAGCGCATTGCGGGCCTCACCTTTATTCAGCCCAGCCTGTACGCGTCGGCGCAGTGATGGATCGCGAAACCAGTCCAGCATAAACAGTGCCCGTTCGATGCGTCCGATTTCCCTCAATGCCTTTGCAAGGCCATTTTGTTTAGGATAACTGGCCAGTTTTTTCATCATGAGCGATGCGGTAACAGTCCCCTGTTTTATCGAGCTTGCGAGGCGAAGTACCTCATTCCAGTGCGTCTCAATGTCTTTAAGATTCAGTGGTGTTGTGGCTATCACAGATTGAAGTCCCGGATAACGCTCAGCCTTTCCCTTAATAAAAAGCCGCTTGTCGTGAAGATCCCGGATCCTTGGGGCAAAAGCGAATCCGAGCAGATGCATCAGCGCGAAAACATGCTCCGTAAAACCAGCGGTATCAGTGTAATGCTCTGTAATTTCCAGATCACTTTCGTGGTATAGCAGACCGTCAAGTACGTGGGTGGAGTCGCGCACGCGACTGATCACTTTGGTGTAAAATGGGCTGTATTGATCCGAGATATGCGTGTAAATCTGCACGCCTGGTTCCTGCCCGTATTTCAGATTGACCTGACCCGCATAACGCCCGTGACTCCCCACCCGAAAGTTCTGCCCGTCAGACGAAGACGTTGTACCATCGCCCCAAAATGCAGCCAGATGCCGCTGTTTCTGAGTATTAACCAGCTCAGCCAGCGCGGCTGAATATGTTTCATCCCTGATGTACCAGGCCTGAATGCCCTCCAGTGACGATTTTGTCACTCCCGGACAGGATTCGGCCATTTTCGTCAGCCCCAGATTGATGCCATCGGCCAGGATGGTGGTCAGTAACAACTTTCTGTCTTTTGGTCTGACGTGTTTATTTTTAAGATGCGTGAAATGGCGGGTAAAACCGGTCCAGCCGTCCACTTCATCCAGAATTTCAGTAATTTTAGGGTGAGGCAGCATGCCATAAACCAAATCGGCAAAAGGGGATGCTGCTGAAGGGACACTATTATCCAGCGGGGTTATTTTCACGCCTTTATCCGATATATCAACATCAGGTAAATCACCGACCAGCGCCATCGCATTCACTTCCTCCAGGCGCGATGCCAGAAGTGTCATACGGTTCTTGATGTACTCATGGCAATCGGTCGGAATGGCAAGGGATAGCTGATTATCACGGAGTGATTTTTCAAAATCGTCAGACGGGATCAGATAATCATCGAAATTCCGGTAGCGGCGTGATCCCTTTACCCAGATGTCACCAGAACGTAAGGCTCCCTTCAGCTCATTCAGCACGCAAAATTCGTAATATTTTCGATCAATGCCGGTGGGAGTGATCACAGCCTTTCTCCAGCTTTGCGGGATGAACCCGGTTGGCGCGGAAGGCGGTACTTTTCGGAGTTGTTTTCGATACATCTCTCTGACGGTGTCCAGCGCGTCACTGAGCTGCAATGCGGCGGGTGCAGCCCTGAACTGCAACGCAGACAGCATCCGGGGGGCGTATTTACGCAGCGTACTGTATTTTTCTGTGATCAGATGCAACGGGTCAAAGTTGTCCTTACGTGACAGGAAGCGCGTCTCTTCCACGCTGTTGATAAATTCCTGCCAGGGAAGGACGTCTTCTATTGCGGCCCAGGGATCTTCACCAGACTCTCTGGCGTTAAGCAATGCCTGCCCGATGGTAACGTATTGCTTCAGCTTACTCTGAATCAGCTTTCCCGTTTGCTGAAGCCGTTCGGCTTGCGTGCGTTTTGCCCTGCTGAACAGACTGCCCAGAATACGCTCGTGCAGATCAATAACTTCGTCAGTCAGGGTGGCCCTGGCTTCCGATATAACACAAACCAGCGAGGCATAACGGCGAACATCCGTGAATTTTGCCAGGTCCCGGCTACTCATTTTCCTGCCTTCGCGTGCCAGTTTCAGGAGCCGGTTCTGGTGAACGGAAAGCGCAATACCGTCAGGCAGTGCCAGCGCCTCAATCGCATTTAACCGGTCGATATGTTGCAGGACATTTTTGCCATTAATTTTTCCCGGAGGCTGGAGCAGCCAGGCCAGCCGTGAGGGTTGCTCACCCTCAGATCTCAGCAGACGGTCCAGTGCCGCTTTGTGCCCTGGTTCAAGCTGCGCGGTAAGCGCAGAAAAAACCGCCCTGTCTGCAAGCGTTGCTGCTTCAGCCAGGGTCCGCTCAATGACATCAACTGAGGGGAAAATGACATTCTTATTGTGGGTATACGGATTTAATGGTTGATGGGGCACCTTCACCCCATCAATCTGATACCACCCTCAGATGGTTGATAGATCGACTCCGTAGTTGAGTTCCTCTGCGAAGTCCGGCAGTCCGTAACCGATGGTTTTCTTGTAGAAAGGAGAGACCTTCGCAGTCGGTGCCTTCTTCTTGTGCTTCGTGGTGTAGAGCATTCGTGCCCGCATCACCTCGAAGGAGTAACCGCGCCCTTCACGGTTCTTGTCCTTGGCCAGTCGGTTGATGGACTCCGTGTAAGCGTTGGTGACGGGCATGTCCGTCTCGAAGTAGGTCATGGTCTCTTCGCGCCAGTTTCCCACTGCCCTGACCAGATCGCTCCAGACTTCCTTTTGGCCCTTCGGGATGGTGGCTATCCACTCGTC
Organism: Escherichia sp. ESNIH1; assembly: GCA_002918705.1. GTDB lineage: Bacteria > Pseudomonadota > Gammaproteobacteria > Enterobacterales > Enterobacteriaceae > Pseudescherichia. The sequence goes on from PQKR01000021.1 coordinate 3,681, forward strand.
CAGGGCGGCTTCTGCCTGGAGCCGTGTGGTGGCGTCCCAGATGCCGTAGAAGCGCTCCTTGTGCTCGTAGGCGGCCAGCAGTTGCGGGAACGCGCCTGTCCAGGTCTCCATGATGAGGCGCTCCCGGTCTGAGACTTCGTGAGCGCGTTTCAGCAGGATTTTCCGGTCTCCCTTGAGAGTCCGGCTCTGGGACGGTTTCAGCTCCTTTCTGAGGCCCTTGCGCACTCTCTCTAGGGCATCGTTGGCCATGCGCACCACATGGAACTTATCGACCACGATACGGGCCTGGGGCAGCACAGCCTTGACCGCTGCCCGGTAGGGGTTCCACATGTCCATGCTGACGATCTCGACCTTCTGCCGGTCTTTCAGCTTCATCAGGTAGTTGGTCACCACGTCCTGGCGGCGGGTGGCCAGCAGGTCGAGCAGGGTTCGCTCCTCAATGTTGGTCAGAATGCAGCGGTAGCGCTTGTTCAGGTATAGCTCGTCAATGCCCAGGATGCGGGGCGTCTCGAAGCGGTGCCAGCGCCCCAGGAACTCGGCGCGGGCGTTGAAGATGTCGCGCACCGTCTTCTCGTCCAGGCCGGTCTGTGCCGCCACAAAGGTGTAGGGGTGGTTGAAGGATTCCTTCTCCACGTACTCATGCAGCCGCAGTGTCATACGGAATCCGTCCACCATCTCCGGTAGCTGGGGCCTGAATGTTGTCTTGCAGGCCCGGCAGGTGTATCGGCGGCGGACCACCCAGAGAGTGACCCGCTTGCCGTGGATGGGCAGATCACGATAGGGAACGTCACGCTTGCCGAACCGTACGAACTCACCCTGCACGCCGCATTCCTCGCAGGCGATGGGATCGGGCACGTCCACCTGGAAGTGCATTTCGTCGTCGGTTGATTTGCAGCCCAGTACTTGGTATTGCGGCAGGTGAAGGATGTTGTCGGGAAGTTCGGTCATGGTGTTGTATAGGCGTAGGTGTCAGTCAGATCCATCCGGCTCGGCATTGGTGTTTGCTTTTTTACCCAACAAGCTGCTGGAAACGAAAAGTAAGGCACCGAGGACAATTGCAATATCAGCCAGGTTGAAGGCCGGCCAATGCCAGTCTCGCCAATAGAAATCAAAGGAATCCACAACATAGCCGCGAAAGACCCGGTCAATCAGGTTGCCCATGGCGCCACCGAGGATAAGACTGTAAGCGATGGCTTCTCCTTTATGACGATTTTCAAGGATCAGCTTGATCAGAAAAATCGAGACCACTACCGCGATTCCGATAAAAAAGTAGCGCTGCCAGCCTCCACCATTCGCAAAAAGACTGAATGCGGCACCGGTGTTCCATAGGTGCACCCAGTTAAAGAACGGGGTCACCGAAACATACTCGCCATAGGCCATTGATTGCTGCACCAGCCACTTTACAGCCTGATCAGACGCTGCCAGCAGGCCCGATATGGACAATAGGGCATACGGCGAGAGCTTTTTGCCAATAATGAGCATTATTTAACCCTTCAACGCCAAAATGCGTCTGGCACCGTTAAGTACAATGCCCCCCGCGATGGTGCCGATAATCAGATCCGGATAATTGGAACCGGTCCACGCGACCAGGGCGCCGGCGGTGATGACCCCCAGGTTGATCACCACGTCGTTGGCCGAGAATATCCAGCTTGCCTTCATGTGCGCCCCGCCTTCCCGATGTTTGGATATGAGCAGCAGACAACTGGTATTGGCAATCAATGCGACGAATGCGATAGCCATCATCACCAGCGATTCAGGCTCACTACCGAATACAAAGCGTCTCACCACCTCTACGAGCACGCCCACAGCCAAGATCAGTTGCAGTACACCAGCAAGATGCGCGGCACGTACCTGCATTTTCACGCTATGTCCAACCGCATAAAGGGCAAGCCCGTACACCGCCGCATCGGCAAAATTGTCCAGGGATTCTCCAATCAGGCCGGTGGACTGGGCGATCAGACCGGCAGTCATTTCCACCACGAACAGAAGTGCATTGATGCCGAGCAACCAGCGCAGGGTCCCGGATTCTTGCTTAGCAGAAGCTGCCGAAAACTCGGCGGCCTTGATGGTCTCCGGATTTGCAGCGACGGTTTCCTGAAGCGAGGCGCCTAGCCCCAAGGTCTTCAGTTTCGAGGTGACGGGCTCGACCTCGCCGTCATGCACGACCTTCAGCCGGCGGTTCGACAAGTCGAAGGACAGCGCCCGAATCTCCTCAAAGCCGTTCAGGGCTAGGCGAATCATTCGTTCTTCTGATGGACAGTCCATCTTCGGCACGGCATAAACACTGACCCATCTCCCTGGCGCCTCGGAGGAGGCCTGTATATCGGTATCCGCTGCGGACGTTGCATCACCGCCACAGGCGCCACCACAGGATTTGCTCATGATACGACTCCACTTGAACAATGTTGTGGTACCATTTAAAACTATAAAGCTACTATAAGGTCAATAGAGTAAAGAATCCGTTGGGGAGGAGGCTGATGCGCATTGGTCAGTTGGCGCAGTTGGTAGGGGTCGAAACACAGACGATCCGCTTCTATGAACAGCAGGGCTTGTTGCCGCCGCCTGATCGGCAGGACAACGGTTACCGTGTCTATACCGAGAAGCATGGTGAGGGGCTGGCCTTCATCCGTCGCTGCAGAATCCTGGGCCTGTCACTGGCTGAGATTCACGAACTACAGAGCTATCAGGACGACCCTCATCAGCCTTGTACCGCCGTCAACGCCTTGCTCGATGATCACATCTCTCATGTGCGGTCGCAGATAACCGCTCTGCAAGCGCTTGAGAAACAACTCGTTTCACTGAGAGCGAGTTGCAACGATGACCGGGAAGTTGAGGCGTGTGGGGTTCTTGCTGGAATTAGCGAAGGAAACATGCACCAGCAGTAGGTGAAGCATCAACCAGATAATCCGATGAGATGCCGGTCTGTCTCACTCTCATGCAAAGGTAAGATCAACCATTTAATCCGCTTACCCCTTATTGTGAAGCCAGGAGAGCATTTCTTCCGCAAGCAAAAAACCTTTGTCTGTCCGCATAGCGTGGGGATAAAGGTGGCGAATGCAGGTTTTTTGCAGCGCCCGGTTGAAAGGGGATAATTCCAGATAGCGGTATAGTTCAGCCAGATGCTCCCAGCGGGTGACCTCTCTTGATGCATACTCGGCCCACAAATCAGGCTGAAGTTTCAAATGAGCCGCAAGCCGGGAAACAACCCCGTCGTGAGGGGAAATATTTTTGTCGGGAGGAAACCCCGACCCTCGCAAATAACAGAGTAAAACAGCAAAGCCCAGGCGATTTGCAGGTCTGCGGCGTTTATTAATAAGAGCGAGGTCATGTTCACTCAAAAAACACATGCGCGCCAGAAGAACGTCATCATCCGGCACAACCAGCAAGCGCTCTTTTTCTTCACTGCTGAGTATTTGTCTCCGTGGCATAAATGCTTCCTCTGCATATAGTTCGTTTTGGTTATCGCTTTACACTGACCGAAACCGGTCGGTTTCGTACGCCTCGCAAACAATATGTCCGAAAGTCAGCGAAATTTGTTTCGTACATACGTTATAATTCGGACATCCATTTCGTACGGAAAGTTTCCTATGTCACGAGTTTTTGCTTACTGCCGGGTTTCGACTCTTGAGCAAACCACCGAGAATCAGCGAAGGGAAATTGAAGCGGCGGGTTTTGCCATCAGACCCCAGCGACTGATTGAGGAACATATAAGTGGTTCGGTTGCTGCCAGCGAACGTCCCGGATTTATCCGGCTGTTTGATCGCATGGAAAATGGTGATGTGCTGATAGTCACCAAGCTGGATCGTCTTGGGCGTAATGCCATGGATATCAGAAAAACTGTTGAGCAACTGGCTTCGTCAGATATTCGTGTTCACTGCCTGGCGCTCGGAGGTGTTGATTTGACCAGCGCTGCCGGGAGAATGACGATGCAGGTGATTTCAGCTGTGGCTGAGTTTGAGAGGGATCTGCTGATTGAACGCACACATTCAGGGATTTCTCGGGCAAGATCAGCCGGGAAACGCTTCGGTCGTCCGCCCATCTTGAGCGAGGAGCAAAAAAAAATAGTGTCAGAGCGCCTTAATTCCGGGGCCAGTATCAGTGCGGTTGCCAGAGAATTTAATACCACCCGGCAAACCATACTCCGGGTAAAAGCAGGACAGCAATAATACTGAATGTGAATAAAGCCCATAACTGGCCAGGCAGTTGAAACTGTTCTTGAAGTAAACATCTGGAAAGCATGAAACATCATTCTATCCACAGGGAGCAGTGGCTATTATAATCGAATTTCGATAACGAAATTCGATTATAATAGCCAATAAAACCAGCAATCAGGATCTGACCATGAACGATACTGCCAGGAATGATCACAGCCCCTGGGCTGTCTTTCTGATTTTCTTCCGACTTGGCCTGACATCCTTCGGCGGCCCAATTGCCCATCTGGGTTACTTCCGCGATGAGTTTGTGACGCGACGGCAGTGGTTGACCGAGCGCAGCTATGCAGATTTGGTCGCTCTGTGCCAGTTCCTTCCGGGACCAGCAAGCAGTCAGGTTGGTATAGCGCTCGGGCTGTCCCGGGCCGGTTATACCGGGGCGCTGGCAGCATGGGCCGGCTTCACGCTACCGTCAGCAGTTGCACTGATCCTGTTTGCGCTGGGGATGACCAGTTACGGGGATGTGATGCCCTCTGGTGTATTGCATGGGCTGAAAGTGGTAGCCGTTGCGGTGGTCGCGCAAGCTGTATGGGGCATGGCCCGAAATCTTTGCCCGGATATACCGCGTATTACTGTCATGGCAGTGGCAACCTGCTTTGTGCTTCTTGTGCCATCGGCCTGGGGACAGGTGGGAGTAATCGTCACTGCGGCTGTCACTGGCATGTTACTGTTCAAACCTCAGCAGACGACGGTACATGATCCGCTGCCCGTTTCAATACGGCGTCGCGTCGGATTGTTCTGGCTCACGCTGTTCTTTGTGCTACTGACAGGGTTACCATTGCTGACGGCGATATTCCCAAATCCGACGCTGTTAATGGTAGAAACTTTCTACCGGACCGGATCACTGGTTTTTGGTGGCGGGCATGTCGTGCTGCCATTACTGCAGACTGAAGTCGTTCCTTCTGGCTGGGTCAGCACTGATACATTCCTGGCTGGCTACGGCGCTGCCCAGGCCGTTCCTGGACCGTTGTTCACTTTTGCAGCCTTTCTCGGGGCTTCGATGAACCAGGTGCCTTCTGGCTGGCTGGGTGGTCTGGTTTGTCTGCTGGCAATTTTCGCACCGTCCTTCCTTCTGATTGTGGGAGCATTGCCGTTCTGGGAAAGTCTGCGCCGCAATATCCGTACACAAGCAGCGTTGCAGGGTATTAATGCAGCCGTAGTTGGCCTTCTGCTGGCAGCTCTCTATCAACCAGTATGGACGAGCGCAGTTCTCGCTCCGCAAGATTTCGGCCTTGCCCTTGTGGCACTGGTCGCTCTGATGTTCTGGAAACTGCCGCCGTGGCTGGTCGTAGTGAGTTGCGGTGTTGCGGGTTGGTTGTTGAGTTTAGCACTGTGAGGTTCCGGGCGTGACCGACAAAGATCTTTACGGCGGGATGATCCGTTTGCACATCCTGCATCATGCAGCCAAAGAACCCGTCTTTGGTCTGGGCATCATTGAGGAATTGCGACACCACGGTTATCAACTCAGCCCGGGTACCCTGTATCCGATGCTGCACGGTATGGAAAAGAAGGGGTATCTCACTTCACGACATGTTCAGGCCGGTCGACGAATCCGGCGAGTATATGAAATCACCGGACAAGGGCACATAGCGCTAACGGACGCCAGAAACAGGGTGAAAGAGCTGTTCGGTGAACTTGTTGAAGGCAAATGATATGCCTATGGTTTTAGTCCGGTCTGCCGTCTTCTGAAAACGACAGACACATGTAAGATTATCCGCTGCCTGGCAGAAGGAGACTTTGTGAAAACGCTCATGGTGTGTATTTATACGATCAGAAGGCGTTATATTTTTTCCTGATTGACGCGGTACGAAAGTTCCTGATGACTCTCTTTTCGTTCGCTGTAGCGATCTGCAAGGTAGCTGGTTTGTCCCCTGAGCAGCAACGTAATTTTAAACAACTCCTCTGCGACATCTACGATACGGTCGTACCATGAGGACGGCTTCATCCTTCCGTTCTCATCAAATTCCTGCCAGGCTTTCGCCACCGAGGACTGGTTGGGAATTGTGAACATCCGCATCCAGCGGCCCAGAATGCGCATCTGGTTCACGGCATTGAAGGACTGCGAACCGCCGCAAACCTGCATCACTGCAAGTGTCTTGCCCTGCGAAGGACGAACCGCGCCTTCACTCAACGGTATCCAGTCGATCTGCGCCTTCATCACCGCGCTCATAGCCCCGTGCCGTTCCGGCGAGCTCCACACCATCCCGTCACACCATCTGACCAGCCCGCGTAGCTCGGAGACTTTAGGGTGCGTATCCGGGGCATCATCCGGCAGGGGTAAACCGGAGGGGTTAAAGAATTTCACCTCCGCGCCCATCGCCGTCAGCAGGCGACCTGCTTCCTCCGCGGCAAAGCGACTGTAGGAGCGCTCCCTTACTGAGCCATACAGGATCAGAATCCGTGGGGGCTCCTGCAGGTGCAGACGTTCGGCAATATGTTGATCAAAACAGTCAGTATTCAGGGCTGGAAATTGTTCCATTTTTCTCCTCCGGAGAGAACAGGTGATTTTAAAGTTAATATATATGATCTAACATATGTGTATTCTAAAGGGAACGGAGTGAAAAATGCTACAACCTGTTCAGCTTTTCAAAATCCTGTCGGATGAAACACGGCTAGCCATCGTCATGCTTCTCCGGGAGTCCGGAGAATTGTGCGTCTGCGATATCTGCGTTGCCACCTCCGAATCGCAGCCCAAAATTTCGCGACATATGGCTATCCTTCGCGAGGCTGATCTGGTTCTTGACCGTCGGGAAGGCAAATGGATCCACTATCGTCTGTCACCCCATATTCCGGCGTGGGCAGCAGAGACAATCACGACGACCTGGCAGTGTCTGCGCGAGGATGTACGTGAATGGCTGGACAAATCAGCCTGCACCTCCTGCTGAGGCAGGAAAACATATTTACAAAATCATATATGATGGGGTCTGAGATGCTTTTGGCAGGGAGTATATTTTTACTGACGCTGGTACTGGTGATCTGGCAACCCAGAGGCCTGAGTATTGGCTGGAGCGCGAGTATCGGGGCTGTGCTGGCGCTGGGAACCGGTGTCATCCATATCGCTGATATTCCCGTTGTCTGGAATATCGTCTGGAACGCGACAGCGGCATTTATTGCGGTCATCATCATCAGCCTGCTGCTCGATGAGTCCGGCTTCTTTGAGTGGGCCGCACTGCACGTCTCCCGCTGGGGTAACGGACGTGGCCGCCTGCTGTTCACCTGGATAGTCTTGCTCGGTGCCGCTGTTGCTGCTTTGTTCGCCAATGATGGCGCCGCGCTGATCCTGACGCCGATTGTGATTGCGATGCTGCTCGCACTGGGGTTCAGCCAGGGCACGACACTGGCCTTTGTCATGGCTGCAGGATTTATTGCAGATACGGCCAGCCTGCCACTCATTGTTTCTAACCTGGTGAATATCGTCTCGGCGGACTTCTTCGATCTGGGCTTTACGCAGTACGCCTCCGTTATGATCCCCGTGGATGCGGCAGCGATTGCGGCCACGCTGATCATGCTGCATCTCTTCTTCCGCAGGGATATTCCGGCAACGTATGACGTTTCGCTGCTGAAGACGCCTGCCAGTGTGATAAAGGATGCGGCAACGTTCAGGGCGGGCTGGATTGTCCTGTTATTGCTGCTTGTCGGTTTCTTCGTTCTGGAGCCGCTGGGGATCCCTGTCAGCGCGATAGCAGCTGCTGGCGCAGCAGTACTGTTTATCGTGGCGAAAAGAGGTCATGGCATCAACACAGGGAAAGTCCTGCGCAGTGCGCCATGGCAGATCGTGATTTTTTCGCTGGGCATGTACCTGGTGGTCTATGGCCTGCGCAATGCCGGGCTCACGGAGTATCTGTCTGGTGTACTGAACCTGCTGGCAGAAAAGGGGTTATGGGCAGCAACGTTCGGCACCGGCTTCCTGACCGCGTTCCTGTCGTCGGTGATGAACAATATGCCGACGGTGCTGATTGGCGCGCTGTCGATTGACGGGAGTACGGCGACTGGCGTCGTCAAAGAGGCAATGATTTATGCCAACGTGATTGGCTGCGATTTAGGCCCGAAAATCACCCCGATTGGCAGTCTGGCAACCCTGCTTTGGCTGCATGTGCTTGCCCGGAAAAATATAACGATCACCTGGGGTTATTACTTCCGCACCGGCATTATCATGACTCTGCCCGTGCTGTTTGTCACTCTGGCCGCGCTGGCGTTGCGGCTTTCCATCACTTTGTAATGAGATAAAGATATGAGCAACATTACCATCTATCACAACCCGGCCTGCGGCACTTCACGCAACACGCTGGAGATGATCCGTAACAGCGGTAACGAACCGACCATTATTTATTATCTCGATACGCCACCGACCCGTGATGATCTGATTAAACTTATTTCAGATATGGGAATTACGGTGCGTGCATTGCTGCGTAAGAATGTTGAGCCTTATGAACACCTGGGCCTTGATGAAGAGAAATTCAGTGATGAGCAGTTGATTGATTTTATGCTTCAACATCCGATCCTGATTAATCGGCCGGTAGTCGTTACGCCGCTTGGCACTCGTCTTTGCCGCCCTTCAGAAATAGTGCTGGATATTCTACCTGAAGGTCAGAAAGGAGCGTTTACCAAAGAGGACGGCGAAAAGGTCATTGACGAAACGGGGAAGCGGGTTAAGTAACCTGTTTTTTTCGTCTCATTTTTATCGTATTCGGGTGTCTGTCTGTACCATGCAGACGCTCGCTTTTTGTAATGCCAGCTAAAGAAACAGGCTTAACGTAGGATATTTTCCGTTTTCCAAGCGGACCCCATGAATATCAATAGCAGTTCACTAAAGCCAATATCGAACACGAACTATACCTACTCACTGTGATGATGTTTTGCGTCAACATTCGTCGTGGCAGGCTGCGTTTCGTTTTGAGGAGTGCTTTGGGTATGCCATTACGCGGGATCTCAGTAAATTCAATATCCGCATCTAACCGCATAAAGAACAAGGAACATTTCAGGGATTAACAAGAAATGGTCAATCCTCGCTTATTTCCCGAAAAACAGGGGTGTATTGCATCCCCCTTGTATTGCCCTTGATTGTTCATTGACAGAGTTCGGGATAATTATCCTGGCGGGCAGGAACTGCAATTTACAGGAGGAAAAAGGTGTTTTTGTAGTTATCTGGCGTTACGTGACAGTGTTGGTCAGATACTTCCACCTCTTCAGAGTTAAAGTTTGATATATGGGAAAAAAACGCTCCCGGACGGGAGCGTAAGCCAGTGACTTCGGCGTCAAATGAGGGTCTGACAAGTGGAGCTGCGGGTTAATTCTGGGTGATCTGGCTGCGATGCTTTTCCGCCTGCTGCTGATGAATAACGGAAGATTGACCATTATTCGCCTTCTCATGCACAACAGCGGCTTTCTCATGCTCGTTCATTTCGGAAAATGATTTTGCTGTTTCGTTAGAAGCTGCTGGCTTGGATTTCATCATTTTTTTATGCATTTCAGCCATGTCCTGATGGGCAGCAGAATTGCCGTTTTGCATCATTTCATGGGACATTGCGGCCTGATCGTGACCGCTCATATCCATCATTTTCATGCTCTCCCCCTGAACTGCACTTTTTTCAGCGGATGATTGCATCTGATGGGCAGGCGCCTGGGCATTATTTACCTGGTCATGCATGTTCATTGTCTCTGCAGCCCAGGCAGATGAAGCGACAGCCATCATGGCAATAAAGGATACAAGGATCTTTTTCATGGTTGGGTCTCCGGTGTTTTCATACCCGAACAATCAATGCTTATAACAGAGAAAGCATTTGATCTCAGGGCTGGTTGATCATCACGCCAGGAACCGGGCGATTGAATTATCACGCTGTCCTGATTTATGGCTGATTATAAAAAACCGCCTCTGTTTATCGCGTGACTGAACGATGACATTTTTGTCACCTTCCGGGTTTCTCCTGAATAACGGTATTAATCCATTAACAGACGCACACTGAACACAATTTCCCGCCCCTGCTGTTCTGCTGACAGCTCGCCGCCGTGAGCATGAATGATCGACCTTGTAATTGATAATCCCAGCCCCGCGCCTTCCGTGTTGTAGAACCTTGATGAGTCTGCGCGATAGAACCGGTCAAACAAACGTTCCAGATTAGCGGGAACCTGGCCGGACATCGTATTCGTAATCATCACGTTCACACAGTCACTGTCACGCTCAAGGTGTATCGCTGTACAGGTGTTATCGGGAGAATACTTGATTGCATTGGAAAGCAGGTTACTGAAAGCACGTCGGAGCATATCGCTGTCTCCGGCAACAACGCCCTCTCCTTCAACCGTGATTGTCTTTCCTGTTTCGTCTGCCAGGGGCTCGAACAACTCACGTAATTCATTCAGTTCGGCTGCCAGATCCACATCATGTTTATCCAGCCGCAGCAGACCATGCTCTGAACGTGCCAGAAAAAGCATGTCACTGGTCATTCGTGACAACCTTTTCAGTTCTTCCAGGTTAGCGAATAAAATTTCGCGGTATTGCGAAACATCCCTTTCCTTAGCCAGTGCAAACTGCGTCTGCATCATCAGATTACTGACTGGTGTGCGCAGCTCATGCGCGATGTCAGACGAGAAATCTGACAGTTTCCGGAATGCCCCCTCCAGGCGATCAAACATATTATTGAACTCCTGCATGGTCTCAGAGATTTCCGGCGGAGCCAGATCGGGATTTAGACGCTGATCCAGGCTGTGTACAGTCATGGAGGAAGCCAGACTGGTCATTTCCCGTAACGGTTTCAGACCAATACGTGTGGTCAGCCAGCCCAGAAAAACAGAAATAAAGACCAGACCGATATTGAACCAGAACAGCCAGGTACTGAGTTTGTCCATAAACAGGGTGTGATACCCAGTATCCGTGGCAACCGTAATGATGACATGTTTGCTTTTACCCTGTTCCGGCGTCATGGCAACCCGCCGCGAGATACTGCGGTACACGGTGTTATTTTCTTCCGTCTGGATCATATAGTCGAGAATATCACCCGACTTATTAAGCAGGACCGCTGGAACAACAGAATTTTTGGCATAGAGTTCAACAATTTTTTCATTTTCCATGTTTTTTATAGAAATGAATAAACCATTGTGCCCTACCATCGCATCGTTTATTTTTTCTGATAATGACTTAATATCCGTTTTGTTCCGGAACGTCTCTGTTTTAAGAAACTCTTCGGTGAGCTGAAGTTTACCTGTCAGAAAATCGCGGTCCTGATTATCGAAATAGCCATTAAGGGTGCTAATCAGGATAAAACTTGATAACCACCATACCGTAAGCATCACCGCAGAAAAAATCAGGCTCAGGCGTGTGGTCAGGGAAATTTTGAACCTCACTCTTCTCTGATCTCCAGGACATATCCGGCACCGCGAACGGTATGGATCAGTTTTGGCTCAAAGTCATCATCAATTTTACTTCTCAGACGTCTCACGGCGACATCAATCACATTCGTATCACTGTCAAAATTCATGTTCCAGACCAGGGACGAGATAAGACTCCTGGGTAACACTTCTCCGGTGCGTTGCAGCAGCAACTCAAGCAGAACGTATTCTTTACCGGTGAGATGGATCTTCTTCCCCGAACGGATCACGGTCCGGCGCACCATATCAACGGTCATATCGGCGATGGTGCAGACTGTTGCGGCCTGCGAGCGTGCCCGGCGCAGCAGGGTTCTTACACGTGCAACCAGCTCCGTAAAATCAAAGGGCTTAATCAGGTAGTCATCTGCGCCAAGCTCCAGTCCTTTCACTTTGTCCCGCACGTTGTCCTTTGCGGTTAAAAACAGGACCGGTTCTTCGTGCCCGGACTCCCTCAGTGCGCTGATGATTTGCCACCCGTCGAGGAAAGGCAGCATCACGTCCAGTATTATCAAATCATACTGTCCCTTCGACGCGGCCCCGAGACCATCGCGGCCATTATTAAAGAGATCGGCCTGATAGCCTTCCTCAACCAGTCCCTGCTGCAGGTAACGACCTGTTTTTTGTTCGTCTTCAACGATTAAAATACGCTGCATGGTCAACTCGCTGATATGAAAGTAAAAATCTCACGCATGAGCTTTGGCTGTCCCCTAGCTGACCTGAGACGGAGCAAGCATTCCGAGCCACGCTACGGCGCCCAGAATGATAATCGCAACAACGAATTCTGTCAGGATGCTGTTTCGCATCAGGGCAACGCTGCGATCATAATTCCCTTCCCTGACCATAACTTCAAGCCGGGGACCCAGGTGAAACCGGTTTGCTGCAGCCAGAAGAAGCATCAGAACAAACAGAGCCGTCTTGGCAAGCAATATCCTCCCCCAGGAACTGTTGAATAAGGGAGTTAAGTTACCCTCAGCAATATACAGATAGTTGACCAGCGCACTCAGGATCAGGGCTACAACAATCACCGTTCCTGCCGTGGCAAATTTTGCCAGGGAGTCAGATATCACAATGACGCTCTGTGCATTATGCTCGTTTCTGCGCATCAGCAGGATAGCAAATGCAACCAGAGCACCTGTCCAGGCACCTGCAGCGCCGAGATGGGTCAGATCGCTCAGTAAATGGAGATAGTAATGCAGACCGTCATGCATAACGGCGTGTCCTCCCCAGGCAAGTGTAGCCAGCGCCACGCCCCCACTCATCGTCATCAGCAGGCAGGACAATACTCTCTTATTAGTGTAAAGGAACAAAGCACCGAGTGTGGTAAACAGGGCACAGAGCCTGACAATCCAGCTAATACCCACATCAGTTTCTTCTATCACCATCTCGATAACATGGATGGATAATTCTCTGAGGTCAGTTACTCCACTCATGGCATTAGATACCAGGAGCATATTAATGCCAGTAAGAATGATGCCTGTAACAACAGCAAAGGTTATAAACGACCTGAAATTAGTCAGGTTATAGGTTTCATGTCTGACACCGCTTATTCCATATATCTGAAAAAATGGCAATCCAAATATTACCATCAAATCCAGATAAAGAAGAAAACGAATAACAATCATAATCAGGTCGTTCATAATATTACTTCACTGTAAAGGTGTAATTACCGGTAATAGGGTGCGTATCTGAAGAAACCGCGCGCCAGTCAACACGATAAGTGCCAGCGGGTAAAGGCTCTCGCGGAATAATGACCATCGATTTAGGGTCAGCGCCTGGCGCCACTTTTGCCGCGACCGGCATCGGAGAATGTGATGACATGCCTTTCATACCCGTCATCGTTAATTTTGCACCTGAGAATTTCACGGTCAGATTTTCCGAGAAATTAAGCTGAATCTTTTCCGGGGCCGCTACGGCTGAATCAGCCTGTGGCACAGAGCTTTTTAATTCCGGATGGGCCATAGCAGAGAAAGCAACGCCCATAACGAGGCCACCTGTAAGAATGGCTTTATTTAAAATCGACATTTTATTTACCTGTTTAGTTGAGTGTTTTATATCAGTGCGTTAAAACCAGATTCTGGCTCCCGCCAGGAATACTACCTGATGGTCTTTCTCACCTTCTCTTTTCGCCATATCGGATGTTTTCCCGTAAAGTTGATTCCAGGAAACGCCTATATAGGGTGCAAACTCACGGCGTATTTCATAGCGCAGCCGGAGCCCCAGCTCTGTGTCAGTCAGTCCCCTGCCGCGACCCCGCGATTCATCATCCTGACTGTAGAAATTCACCTCATAGGATGGCTGGAGTATGAGCCGGTTAGTCAGTAAAACGTCGTATTCTCCTCCCAGACGAAGGGCTGCTTTTCCGCCATTACTGACAAAACCCGTAATTTCAGACTCAAAATTATAGAGTGCCAGCCCCTGAAAACCGACAGCAGCCCAGGTCCGGGCAGAAGCAGGTCTGAAATCCTGCCTGACACCCGCAACCAAATCCCACCATGGGCCAACCGCATGTCCCCAGAGTAACTGCGCTTCAGCCGCCTCCGTTTCCCCATTGCTTCGTTCACCTTCACTCTTTAGCCAAATCCGATCTGTGTCGCCTCCAATCCAGCTGTTAACACTCCAGCTGAAATTGTTGGTGTTATCCGACCGTTGCCATTCCAGTTGATCCAGCAGAACCAGATAATTAATCGCACTGTCGTGAATCGCATGCCCCTGTAAATTGCCGAATGCAGCCTTCCGGTCGGCATCGGTAACAGGCGGAATTGGCGTTCTGCTCTCAGTTACAATGGGCTCCATTGACGTCATCTCAGTGAAATTCTCATCTGCTGGCATCTGCATGGCAGACATGTCGTGCCCGGCGTGGGGATCTGCAGAGACGGAGCCCGCCGCAATAGAAAGCTGTGAGGTAAACAAACCGGCGACCAGAACAGGTATGGCCTTCAAATTTCTCTTCATTCGCATCATTCCTCCACCCGGACTTCACGAAACATTCCCATTTCCATGTGATAGAGCAAATGGCAGTGATACGCCCAGCGGCCAAGCGCATCTGCTGTCACTCTGTAACTGCGTTTTGTACCAGGGGGAACATCTATTGTGTGTTTACGAACCATGAAATTACCGTTTTCATCTTCCAGATCGCTCCACATACCATGCAGGTGAATGGGGTGAGTCATCATGGTATCGTTGATCAGCGTGATCCTGAGCCGCTCACCGTATTTCAGCAGCACCGGTGCGGCATCTGAAAACTTGATTCCGTTAAATGACCAGGCAAACTTTTCCATGTGGCCGGTTAAATGCAGTTCTATGGTACGGCCAGGTTCACGTCCGTCAGGATCCTCAAAGCGGCTTTTCAAATCCGCGTACGTGAGAACCTTTCTTCCGTTATTTCGAAGACCAATACCCGGATCATTTAATTTCGGAGAGACGCTCATCGCCTGCATATCAACCAGTGGGTTATCCGTTTCTGACGCAGGATGACTTTGCATACCCGGCATTCCGGCCATCCGGGAATGATCCATACCGGCCATGCTGCTGTGATCCATGGGCGCGGAGGATGTCCCGCTATCCGGAAGGTCAGCACCGTCCATAGACATCATCTCTCCGCTGTTATCCATGCCTCCCATCTGGCTGTGGTCCATTCCTGCCATATCATGTCCCATTCCCCCCATACCCATATCTTCCATGGTCAACAGAGGACGGGGATCGAGGGGGGGAACGGCAGCACTTAACCCCTCTCTCGTGGCCAGTGTCCCTCGAGCGTAACCGGTCCTGTCCATGGATTGTGCGAAGATGGTATAGGCCTCACCCTGAGGCTCCACAATGACATCATAGGTTTCGGCAACGGCAATCCTGAATTCGTCAACGGTAACCGGGTTTACATACTGGCCATCTGCAGCCACGACCGTCATTTTCAGCCCGGGGATACGGATATCGAAATAGGTCATTGCCGAGCCGTTGATAAACCGTAAGCGTATCTTTTCACCGGGACGGAACAGTCCGGTCCAGTTTTTCAGCGGGGCCTGCCCGTTCATGAGATAGGTGTAGGTGTAGCCACTGACATCCGCGAGGTCAGTCGGATTCATTTTCATTTCAGCCCACATTTTCCGATCGGCAATGGTGGCTGACAGCCCCCTGGTATTCACGTCGCGGAAAAAAGAGCCAACGGTTGGTTTATTGAAATTGTAGTAATCCGACTGTTTTTTTAATTTTTTCAGCAGGCTGTGAGGATTTTCATCGGTCCAGTCAGACAACATGACCACATGCTCACGATCGTAAGCAAACGGTTCTGGCTCCCTGGCATCGATGATAATGGCACCGTATACCCCCTCCTGTTCCTGCAGACCGGAATGGCTGTGGTACCAGTAAGTCCCGTTCTGCTTAACCTTAAAGGTGTAAACGTAGGTATCATCAGGCTCTATGCCCATAAAACTCAGCCCCGGAACACCATCCATATTGGCCGGAAGAATAATGCCGTGCCAGTGAATGGACGTCTGTTCATTAAGACGGTTTTTGACCTTCAGGGTAATGGTGTCACCTTCTTTCCAGCGAAGAACGGGCCCCGGCAGGCCTCCATTGATTGTTTTGGCCTGACGCTCACTGCCCGTGATATTGACGGCCGTTTCACCAATGGTCAGGTCAAACTGAGTACCCTGCAGGGATGCGGCAACTGGCAGGCTCAGACTGGAACGCGCATTGAAACTCCATACGCCAAGACTTCCGGCTACGCCAGAGAGGGTTAACCCCTTCAGGAAAGTTCGTCGAGACGTTTTCAACAGCATGCGCATTCCCTTATTTAAAGTATGGTTACTGACAGAATTCGAGAACCGATTTAAATTAAATTACTGGTTCATCCACTTACAATGAAATGAATCTAGCACACCTTAAGAAACAAATTCATTACAATCGTGTAATGTACATAGCTGTATTACATTTACGTCATCTTCCCCACAGGTTGATTATTTTTATATATGATCATAAGGACATCTTTTATGTACCTCAGAAGGTAATTACACATGAATATATTAATCACGACCACTGCGTTTACAGCTTTATTTTGTGGGGCAGCTTTTGCTCAGTCCAGTGATATTGCCCATGAAGCACATCGATTTGTTAATAATGCCTCAGCCGTCAGTCATGTGAACTCCTCGACGCATGAAAACTTACCGGACAGGGTTAATAAAAACAACACGCCCTCATTCTCTGAAATGAATGAACATGAAAGGGCCATTGTTGCTCATTCATTTATGAACAACAGCGCGTCCTATGCGCATCAGAAAATGATTGAGGAACATAAAAAAATGCTGTCCGGCAGTGATGCAAATTCAAAGACCTCGTCTTCTTCTTTTAACGAACTGAATGCCGGAGAAAAAGCCGCTCTCGTGCATGAGCAGGTCAATAATGCCGGTGCGGAAGCACATCAGACGCAGGCAAGAAAGCTTCGCGGGCTGTATTCGACCAGGTAACTGCAGGCGGGTTAGTGCTTAGCGTCAGGTGCGCAGCAGGGCTTTACTGACGGGTTACGTAGCAGGACATGAGCCCCATATTGCTCTGCCGTACCCTGTTTCAGTCCCGTTAATCATCACCGTCGGGCTGGTCATACAGTTCCCAGAGCTTCAGGAGCAAACGGGAAACAAGATATGTTACAAAAATGACGACCATCAACGGTGCTCCCGATTAACTGACAGATGACACGCCTCCTGAAAACCCCTAGCATACGCCGCAGTGTTCATGCTAACGGCGAATTCCAGTAAATGTATTCTACCGATGTCGTAGGTAATGACTCCAACTTACTGATAGTGTTTTATGTTCAGATAATGCCCGATGACCTTGTCATGCAGCTCCACCGATTTTGAGAACGACAGTGACTTCCGTCCCAGCCTTGCCAGATGTTGTCTCAGA
>PQKR01000022.1 GCA_002918705.1 Escherichia sp. ESNIH1
CTTGCCGGGCGCCGGTGCTGTGTGGAAATCCGCCCACCCTTTCCGGGCGCCGGAGCCGTGTGGGAATCCGCCCACCTTGCCGGGCGCCGGTGCCGTGTGGGAATCCGCCCACCTTGCCGGGCGCCGGAGCCGTGTGGGAATCCGCCCACCTTGCCGGGCGCCGGTGCCGTGTGGGAATCCGCCCACCTTGCCGGGCGCCGGTGCCGTGTGGGAATCCGCCCACCTTGCCGGGCGCCGGTGCTGTGTGGAAATTCGCCCATCTTCATGACAAAAATTTGTCAAATGACAGGCTCATGTGTGCTGATTTATGTCAGACGGGATTTTGCTTATCAATTATTGAGAACAGAAATTTTCCTGAATCATCAATACTATACTTAGCAAGTAAAGGTGTTTTCTCATTTATCTGCTTGAGTGCAGGATCAAGGAAAGATCGTTTCAACTCTGCCAAGTTCTTCTGTTGGGATTCCGGCAAAAGGAAACGGTCATTTAACCAAGCATGAGTAGTAACCCATAAGCCTGAAGATTTGAATTGAGCAAGACTTTCATAAAGGCGGATCGTCCGTGGATTTCGAAGACTGCCACAATCGCGGAGCGAGTAGGTGGTGAACTGGTTCGTCAGGCCGTAAATGTACCGCAGGAGTTTATGGTTAAATTCGATTTCCCAGATACCACGAGCTGATCGGCTGCCAGCCTCTGTTAGCCAGGGGCGCGCGACGCAGTCAAAACTCCCTTCTTTCGGGTAAAAGATTACCGCAGAACGGCTTAACTCAAACACGCCTTCTTTAACATCCTTGATAGCCTGGTTACGGCTTACCTGAAAAATTTGCTCATAGTCAGCCACCTTTACTTTGAAAGTAGAGTCACCGAGTACAGCCATCTCATCATCATCTTCGCTTACTGAAGCTGTGAAATACGTCTGCATAAGACATAACCAGAGAACGCGCTTTGCTTTTAGCGAGAGGTAGTAAGCAGCTTCGGTAAGCTCGTTAGACTGCTTAACTTTTATCTTTTTGTTCAGCAACTTATCCATGAGCCTTGCCTTTGTGGGTTAAAAATTACTCTCCACACTACCACAAAGTTCAAACAAGTAAATACATTTTTTACAGTTTCGTCTAAGGTGGGCCAATTCCCATAACAAGGTGGGCTAATTCCCATAGTAAGGTGGGGTGTTTCCCATAGATAGGTGGGCCAATTCCCATAACAAGGTGGGCGGATTCCCAGAGATAACACTTATTTATGATTTTAAATCAATGAGTTATATAGCTCTAAAAGACTTTAAAAAGATAAAAAATCTATAAAATACCTTTTAAAAATATGCCTGTGGATATGTGCATATCATCGCTTACCAGCGCCGCTTCGCGGCTCGGTCAACCCCTCAGAACCGCGAAAACAAGTTTCGCAGTTCTTCACGGTTCATGTTTTAATCCAAGCATGGCGCCAGCACCTTCGCGGCACCATCGAGGCCCGCGCTGCTGCCGCACCGGGCCTCACCCTCAAATAAAATAAAGTTTATAAAAATCGTACTTGTATTGACCCCAGTTTATTCTGAGTATATCCTTTCTGTAACCAAAACTACGGAGGCGCCACAGATGGCTCAGAAAAACAGAATTTCAGAAACAGAATGGAAACAGCTGCTGCCGCAAATGGCTTCCTTTGCACACATCACAACAGATATTGGCTATTCCGTGCTTGTCAAAGGTGAGAAATCATCAGACGTAGCCACGCGAGTAGGCCGTTCCAAGCAAAACATTTCCAGCACCGTTAAGCGAATCTGGGATTTGTACCAGAACACCACTCTTAAAGCCGAGAACGGCGAACCATTAAAATTAGTTCAGGTCTGGATACCAGCAAGCCTTGCTGAAACTGTTTTAAAAGAAGCCGCGAAGTACAGCATTAATAACATCACGACCTCGGAAATGGAAAAAAAATAAAGTCCGAAAGGACTTTATTTTAAGACTACTAACGCGGCTTTATTACAGTGCTCGCCACCACAGTAAACCACTATCCCCGGTTTACCCCAGAGATTGATATGACACACCGGGCAGCTGTACTTTTCCCGGTTTGTTTTGTTCACCGGCGCTTCAGGCGGCGGGGTTACAAATCGCATGGCCTCTATGATCTCGTCGTCGAGTTCAACCGGGTCGCGCCCTTCCTCCACCTCCTGTTCGTGTTCGCTATCATCTTCCTCGTCGTCAATATAGCCTTTTCCTGTAGGGCTTAGCACAGCGCCAGGCTTAGGCTGGTAAGGCGGAAACCTGTCCATCCAGGAAAGCCGGAAATGGCCTGTCAGCAGTTCATCACAGGCCATATCGAAAGGGCCACCGGCAATAATATAATGGGTCATGCTCTGGCCCACTTTCCTGCCTCCCGGTTCGCCGGTATCAGAAGGCATTAGTCCTACCCGTTCCATCCGGGCCGCCCACTGTTTGTTGTGATAGCCACGGCGGCCAGGCTCGCCAAAATGGAATTGCCACTGATGAACCATCTCATGCACCAGTGTTGAAAGCGTGGCCTTTATGGTTCTGATCGAGAAATACACCGGATTCATAGCGATCTCGTCTACCGTGTACCCACTCTCACGGCCGACGAAACGCTTAAAGGAACAATAGCCATACGTTCGCTTCTCACGCTGCAACGTTATCAGGCATGGCGGCAGCTCGTTGCTGAATAGCTTCTCATTAAAAAAATCGTAGGCTCTCTGAAGTTCATCGTAGGTTTCGGGCGTAGGCAAATTCACTGTTAACCTCACATATATGTATTGTGCAATACACATAATTTAGCTGATCTTTTATACAGATGAAACGCCTTTTACCGAAAACCGCGAAACCGCGCCGAAACTCGTTTCGGCCGGTTGAGGGGTTGACCGGCCCGCGTGCGGCGCCGGTAATTATTTGATGGTTGCTGTTGGTATCGAGCGCCAGTCTGTCGTGTAATCAGGTGACAACATCTGACGGCGCATGGCAAAGGAGTTATCGATGCCCTGGCCTGCAAAAAACAGCTGGCTCTTGCCACGCCGGTTTATGCCATCGAGAACAGCCATTAACGCCTCGCTGCCAGCTGAAGGCGTAGCAGAGTCGAATAAATCCAGCTGGGCCTCCTTTCCGCTGAAATCGGCCAGCATGATCCCTGCTTTTGCATACGCAATATCTTCCCGCCAGATCCGCGCCAGCGCGGCTTGTGCCGCCTGAATTATCGTGCGGCTGTCCTGGGTTGCCACCGTCAGTTTTTCGGTTGCCTGATTGGCATACTGTGTATCACGCACTGAATAAGGACTGGTGCGGATAAAGACGCTTATGACGCGGCAGTATTGCCGCTCATTACGCAGTTTTTCAGCTGCGCGCGCTGCAAATCCGGTGATCGCCTGCTGCATATCCGCCAGGGCTACTACGCGTTGGCCGAATGAGCGCGATACAACAATCTGCTGCTTCGCCGGAGGGTTTTCTTCCAGGCTGAAGCAAGCCTCGCCGCGTAGCTCCCGTACCGTTCTTTCAAGCACAACACCAAACGTCTTACGGATTAGGCGCGTATCTGCCCTGGCTAAATCCAGCACCGTTTTGATCCCCATTGTGGCGAGTGCTTTCTCTGTACGATGGCCGACGCCCCAGACTTCCGCAACCGGCAGGATGCTCATTAATTTCTTCAGTCTGGCGCCATCGTCCAGAGCAACCACCCCGCCAGTAGCGGGCCATGTTTTTGCAGCGTGGTTACACAGCTTCGCCAGCGTCTTAGTACGGGCAATACCGACCCCGCATACCAGCGTTGTGTGTCGCCTGACTTCCTCGCGCAGTTGGCGCCCGAAAGCGTCAAGGCTCATGGCGGCCGTTATCCCTTTGCAGTCAACAAAAAGCTCGTCGATTGAATACTGTTCGACGTGGCTTGCAAGGGACTCAACTACGGCCGCGAACCGGGCCGACATGGAGGCATAGAGAGTGTAATTAGAGCTAAAAATAGCGATGTTATGACGCTCGATTATGGGTCTGACTTTGAAGTACGGATCGCCCATTTTCAGGCCCGCTTTCTTCGCCAGGTAATTACGGGCCACAATGTTGCCGTCATTGTTGGATAAAACGGCCACTGCTCGGTTTGCCAGATCTGGCCTAAATGCCTGCTCACAGCTGGCGTACATGCCATTGACATCAATCAGCGCAAACATACCGGATGCTCGATAAGGGAATGCGTAACCACTCCCCAGATTTCAACGCTCTCATTATCCGGGTCAATGTAGTACACAGGAAAATCTTTGTTCATCGGCATCAGGCAGGGTCTGGGCCTCAGCAGTAGCCGCTTCACGGTAAATTCATTATGGATGCAGGCGACTACGATTGAGCCGTGGCTGGCCGTCAGCGAGCGATCCACAACCAGTACGTCACCATCATGGATGCGGCCATCTTCCATTGACGAGCCAGAAACCCGCAGGAAGTAAGTTGCTGAAGGGTGACGAACACAATACTCATGCAGGTTTAACTCCTGCTTTTCATAGCCCTGGGCCGGGCTGGGGAACCCCGCAGAAATTCTTTGCAGATAAAAAGGGATGCTGTGTACCCGGCTGGCGCCGGAGCTTTCAAAAATATCGACCTTCATAGCGATCTTCCAAATCACTGTTTACTTATACAGTATCGCTGTTATGGTCAGGTTGGCAAGTTTTACAGGTACTCTACTATATGTAGTGCTGCTTCAGCTGCCAACGAACGCTATATATAGTGTTTGTTGGCTTTCTGCTTTCTCAGTGTCCCCTGTAACCGGCCGCGTGGCGGCGGGCTAGCAGGGAGGGGGGTGGCCTGTCGCTCCGGTCAGTCCCGCAGTTTCCGGCGATTTGCCCCCGGTGTCCGGTGGAGTCCGGCGAGGTCGCCTTCCATGCTCTGACGGGCATAAAATTAGGTAAATATAATCCGTACTTGTATTGACTTTAACGCCCCATTGTACGATAATTAAAAAGTGGCAGGTGATGTGCCTGCCGCTTAACCATCGCCGGTATCGGCTTAAAGAGGAAGTATCATGGAAACTATCGAAATCACCGCCCGCTACATTTCTGAAAACGCCCGCATGAACTTCATGCCTGCGGCATTTCGTGGCGCTTTCTTCAGCGCAGATCACTTCATTCAGTCCTTTCTGAATCGTTACGCTAAAGACTACCAGGGAGGGTATTGGGAATACCTTCAGGCCAGCAATGGCGCGTTTTTTATGGAAGCGCCCCAACCTCTTTGGCTCTCGTTACCTAACTATTTTGAAGGTGAATGCAGCGCGCGCGAAGTAGGGATTATTGTTTGTCTGTATGCCTACAGTTACTTTTGCGGGCTGGCATATGAAGAAGGCAAAGCCGAACTGAACGAAACGATGGCTAACCGGTATCACCTGTTGCGGGAGTACGTTAATACGCTGGAGAACGAAAGCCAGAATCGTATTTATCGTGCCATTGATTAACTGATAACCAGGCGGGCAAAGCCCGCCTTATCGTGACTGTCACGCTCAGGGGAAACTATGTTAGCGACACTTCAACACCCTACCGCCTGGCAATTGCCAGATCGGTTAATGCTTTTGGAACTGTTAATGTTCGATTACCGTAATTCCGATCAGGAGCGCTACGGCCAGCAAATCTATCACCACTATCGTAAACAGGGTAATCATCGCTGGGATACTTCTGTTCATCAGGATAGCGGCGGCCAATACGCGATTATTTTCCGGCACTCCTTCAGCAAAAAACAGGCTGATGGCGTTAAGCGAACGATGATCCGCGATGAAACCGTTATACGGGCAGGTACGGCGCAGGAGCTGACAGAAGCGACATTTCCCGACTTCCAGGATAGCGATATTCTGAAGGCGTCGGATTTCTTTAAGTCGCTTATCCAGCGCAAAGCGGCAGACGTAACACAAACCGATATTTGAGGATCAGCGATGCTGAACAAAACCGAAAACAACACCAACATTAGTAGTATCAACCCCTGTTCTACAGAGAGCCTAATAGCCGTGACGGGAAATGATGGAGAGACGCATATCATTCAGCGTGAGTTAATATCCCACTCTGTTGAAGGGCATGAAGCCACAATCATTCACCTTGTAACCGGGAAGTCGATAAGGGTTTCTTTGTCATCTGAAATTCTGGCAAAAAAACTAGGCATTACCGTGTCTGAATAACGGGTTTTGTTGCTTTGTTATAAGGTTTTATCCGTGTGTGGCAGAGTTCTAAAAAGGGAAACGTGAGAGATTATGAATACGATTAGCATAACGGAAATCGTGTTGAGTGTGCTTCTTGCGGGCGCTTTGGGGCCGGTTTTATTACGTCGAAAAAAAGGTCTGCTGTTACTGTTGTTGATTCTGGTCTGCACGATACTTTTGCTTCATGGTGTCACTACGATTTACTGATGTGGTCGAAAATCTTTAAAAGCGAACCCCCGGACGTCACCCCTCCGGGGCCGTTCTGCTGTGCTGCGCATCGAGCCGCTACGCGTCTCGCCCCGCTCACGCGGGCAGCTGCCACTGACGCCTCCGGCCTGCGGCCTCCGCGCTCCGCTTGGCAACCCCTTCCCCTGCTGCCGCTCATTTCCCCTTCAGCCTCCTATCATGATTCGTCTCCTGCATTATCCGTGGATTGTGCAGCTCAGTGGGGCGCTGGCCGTGACGGTGCGGTGTCCCCCGTAACCGGCCGCGCGGCGGCCGCTAACTCGCAGTACGGCGCCGCGACCCGCAGGCGGGCCGCCGTACCCGCGCGCAGGCGCGCGGCGCCCACTGCGCACCCCCGTGGGGGACGTGCGGCAGCTGCGTGGCGGCGGGCTGGGTTATGGCTTAGCAGGAAGGGGGGTTGGCCTGTTGCTCCGGTCAGTCCCGCAGTTTCCGGCGATTTGCGGCCGGTGTCCGGTGGAGTCCGGCGCGGTCGCCTTCCATGCCCTGACGGGCATAAAAACATGTAAATAAATTCCGTACTTGTATTGACTTTAAAGGCGTAATCACCGATAATTAAATCATCGGGAGGCAACACCGCCACCCGAAAAATTGCCGGTATCGGCGCTTACAGGAGTCGTCATGCACTTTACTAACTTCCTTCAGCGTTACTTCGATATAGAGATTGAACATACCTTTGACCCTACCATTCAGGGCAGCAACGAAACGGGTAAAGACGTCACTAAAATCTGGATCTATGAGAAGGGCGAGGATAGCGAACCGCTGCTTACTCTGACAGAAGCATGGTGGTATACCGAGACAAAAACGGCTGGTAACTGGCTTATCGGCAACGTGTATTCAACGCTTGAGCATGGGCGTGAAATTCATGAAAGCGAATTTCGTAAACTGGTAACAGCTGGCAAGGTGATATCAGCATGAGTAAGGGGAATAAAATGCTTATTAATCGGATAGCGGTTATCGGGCTTGCAGTTGTCGCAGCCGCTACGCAGGCAGGTGTGCCGCCGGTTAAGTTTTTTTACCGGGATACAGTCCCGGTAAGCATTACGCTGGACGAACCCGCAACGGGTTGCAGCATGGCCGGTGTGATTGTTCATCCAGTGGATCGGCCAGCGGCAAAAGTGGCGTGGTTTAGCGAGCGGATTTGCGGTAAAAAACGTTACCCGGTTAGCTTTATCAGTGATGAAATTAGCGCCCCGCATAACGTGATCCATAAAGGGGAAAAGTTTCACGTTACCCCGGCTCAGGTCAATCTCCTGGACGCGCAAAACCTCTAATTAAATCATCGGGTGGCAATACCGCCGCCCGAACAATCGCCGGTATCGGCAACCATCAAGGAGTTCACATGTATCACTATCTCGTTTTTGTCCCTCTCGCATTAATTTTTAGCGCCGCTGCGCTTGCCCTGCCCTGGTTTATCGTTCGTGCGGGATACAGGGATCTGGTGCAGATCACCTGCGCCTGCGTCTCTGTTCTGGGCCTGTGTGCGGCGACAGGGGTTTTCAGCTACTTCGATAATAAGCCGCTTGCGTTTCTGTACGGTTGCGGCGCGCTGGCGTGCTTTTTGTACGCGGTAGACTGCGCGATACCGTTGTATATGACGCGTAAAAAGCCACGTAAGCAGCTGTAAGAAAAAAGGCGGGTAATCCCCGCCTTTTTTATTGAGGCTGTCAGAAAGCGATTCAGGCACTCTATGAACGCTTTGCAAGATATAAAATTTTGTATGCACATTCAGTACTTATATTGACTTTGAGGACATAATCACCGATAATTAAATCATCGGGAGGCAACACCGTCGCCCGCAAAATTGCCGGTATCGGCGCGCAAAGGAGTACATCATGGATTACCAGACCCGCTTAAATTCTGATATAACCAAAGAGATTGATTATCTGGCATCACTGCGTAAACAACGCATGGTGGCGGATCTGCGCACAGAGCTGGTTTACGGCTCCCTGGAGCGTCTGGCAGATATGATCTGCAACACCGTCACTGACTGGTCGCTTCCCTGCCCTGTTCTGCCGCTTTCTTCCGTACAGCAATGGCACAAAGCCCGCGAAATCGTCCTGGCAGATTATGAGGACTTCGGCCACGATGCCTGGGACTTTGCCCGCCACTATATGAAAACAGAGCTTAGCTTCGGTTATGCCTGCTACAAAGACGATATTGCCTGATGATTAACAACATGGGGGGCTAACGCCCCCCTGATAAACTGACCCTTTTAATGGCCTTACCGCCGATTTCAGATGGAACGAGAGATAAACAGCGGCAGACTCCGGGCGTTACCCCTTCGGGGCCGCTCTGCTGTGCTGCGCATCGAGCCGGTTCCCGTCTCGCCCCGCTTACGCGGGCAGCGGCCGCTAACGCCTCCGGCCTTCGGCCTCCGCGCTCCGCTTGGCCTCCGGGCTTCGCCCTCCGCGCTGGCGCTTGGCGGCTGGCGTCAGCCGCCAGCCAGGTTCGCCGGTATCTCAGCTGCCCGGTCATAAAGCCGTTCCGTTGGCGTGGGTCGTTCCGCCTATGACCGCAGTGAAACCGGGCGCGGCAGGTTGTCAACAGACGCTTCGCTCAAGCTGTTGACAACCTGCCTTATTCGCCCGGTTACAGTGCGGCCGTCGGAAACGACACCCCGCCAACTTCTCTACAGGTGCTATATGACCTCTACCATCCTCGAAAACCTACCGCAAATCATCACCTCGCTGGCCGCTCTGATTACGGCCGTAACCGGCCTAATCAAAGTGCTACGCGACAAAGACAAGTAACAGCCATCGGGGCGGCTGTGCCGCCCCTTTGCAGCTGCTTGCCGGTGATCTCTCCAGTTTATGTTCTGACATTGTGCTAAATCCTGATGCCACACAGGGCGTTACCCCTTCGGGGCCGCTCTGCTGTGCTGCGCATCGAGCCGGTTCCCGTCTCGCCCCGCTTACGCGGGCAGCGGCCGCTAACGCCTCCGGCCTTCGGCCTCCGCGCTCCGCTTGGCAGGCCACACCCTGCGCCGGACTCGCCCGGCCGCAAGCGGCCGCCCCGCCCCTTCGGGGTGCCAACGCCCTTCAGGCGTCGGCATCCTTTGCCAGTGCGCTATTGTGTTATCCGTGGATTGTGCAGCTCAGCGGGGCGCTGGCCGTGACGGTGCGGTGTCCCCCGTAACCGGCCGCGCGGCGGCCGCTAACTCGCAGTACGGCGCCGCGACCCGCAGGCGGGCCGCCGTACCCGCGCGCAGGCGCGCGGCGCCCACTGCGCACCCCCGTGGGGGACGTGCGGCAGCTGCGTGGCGGCGGGCTGGGTTATGGCTTAGCAGGAAGGGGGGTTGGCCTGTTGCTCCGGTCAGTCCCGCAGTTTCCGGCGATTTGCGGCCGGTGTCCGGTGGAGTCCGGCGCGGTCGCCTTCCATGCCCTGACGGGCATAAAAACATGTAAATAAATTCCGTACTTGTATTGACTTTAAAGGCGTAATCACCGATAATTAAATCATCGGGAGGCAATACCGCCGCCCGAAAAATTGCCGGTATCGGCGCTTTAAGGAGTACACCATGACTGATATTACGACCCCTTCTGTTTATGTTGGCACTTACCATAAATACAACTGCGGAAGCATTGCGGGAGCCTGGCTCGATCTGACCGATTTTGATAGCTCAGAGGAGTTTTACGAGCGCTGCCGCGAGTTACACGCAAATGAGGCTGATCCAGAATTTATGTTCCAGGATTGGGAGGGTATTCCGTCTGATATGGCGTCAGAGTGCCATATCAACTGGGATTTTATTAACGGCTTTAAACAAGCCCGCGAGGAAGGAAACGAAGCGGCGTTTGTGGCCTTTGTTGATCTGTTTAATAGCACTGATTTCGACCTGTTTAGAGATGCCTATATGGGCGAAGCTAAGGACGAAGAAACTTTTGCAGAGGAATACCTGAATGATAGCGGTCTACTGAATGAAATTCCTGAATCCGTAGCCCGATATTTTGACATCGTAGCCTATGCGCGGGATCTGTTTATTGGGGATTTCAGTTTACATGACGGACACGTATTTAACATGACTTGCTGAAACCTAGTCCCCCGCCACGCGGGGGATATTAAACACCGCTCTAATTAATCGCCGGTATCGGCAAACAGCCATCTGGGCGGCTGCGCCGCCCCTTTGCTGCTGCTTGCCGGTGATCTCTCCAGCTCATGTTCTGCCATTGCGCTAAATCCTGATGCCACACAGGGCGTTACCCCTTCGGGGCCGCTCTGCTGTGCTGCGCATCGAGCCGGTTCCCGTCTCGCCCCGCCCCTTCGGGGTGCCAACGCCCTTCAGGCGTCGGCATCCTTTGCCAGTGCGCTATTGTGTTATCCGTGGATTGTGCAGCTCAGCGGGGCGCTGGCCGTGACGGTGCGGTGTCCCCCGTAACCGGCCGCGCGGCGGCCGCTAACTCGCAGTACGGCGCCGCGACCCGCAGGCGGGCCGCTGTACCCGCGCGCAGGCGCGCGGCGCCCACTGCGCACCCCCGTGGGGGACGTGCGGCAGCTGCGTGGCGGCGGGCTGGGTTATGGCTTAGCAGGAAGGGGGGTTGGCCTGTTGCTCCGGTCAGTCCCGCAGTTTCCGGCGATTTGCGGCCGGTGTCCGGTGGAGTCCGGCGCGGTCGCCTTCCATGCCCTGACGGGCATAAAAACATGTAAATAAATTCCGTACTTGTATTGACTTTAAAGGCGTAATCACCGATAATTAAATCATCGGGAGGCAATACCGCCACCCGAAAAATTGCCGGTATCGGATCACTAAGGAGTAAGCATGACCACTGTTACCACCCCTTCCCAGCTGAAAAAAGAAGTCGAATCTCAGAAAGAATTATTGCTGCGCGCCTGCCTCGAAGCGTTCAACCAGCTGCCTAATCAGCGCCTGCAAGGCGCTTTCACATCGACGTATGCACTGGCGGCAAAATTAGACCAGCTGCTGCAACAAACTAAATAGCACTGACGACCCGGCCAAGCCGGGTCTTTAACAGAAAGATCGAGGACAAACGACATGACCACACAAACCCTTGAGCAGACTCTTGAAGATTTTCGTCGCCAGTGTGAGAGTTTTGCGCGCGAACAGCAGCCCCGCTGCGGCCTGATTTATGAACTGTATCAGCGCCGCCTGAGCGCGGTTATTGACGGCTATCTTGCTGGCGTTCCGGCCGAGTATCGGGAAGAACTGATCGCGGTAGCGCGGCGTGAATTTGACTATCTGACCCAAGACGAGATCGCGGAAGAAATCCGGCAGGATCGGGAAAACGATTATTGCAGCCACGGTATTGAGCGTAATTGTTGCCCGCTGGGCTGCGGAGATCTAGACGATTACTGAGCCGCCGAAAGAAAAAAACCCGGATTGACCGGGCTTTTTTCTTTCCGCTGCGCGGCCGTTTCAGTTATTACTCCGCGCTGCTTTTGGCAATTTCTGTATAGCACAATACACTACACATTAAGCTCGTTTGCTTCGACGGCTAGCCAGCAGTTAAAGGTTTCGCTCTGCCGTTCGCCGCCGCAACCTCCCTCCGCTTTCAGCTTTCCGCAAGCCTGGCATTTCCCCAGCTGCGCCTTTTGCTCCTGCCACTGTTGCCAGTTTCGGATCAGCAGCAGTTGGAAAAACTCATTCGTGGAATAGGCTGTTCGTCCTGGACGACGAACCCGGCAAAGCTCCTGTAACATTGCTTCTTCCTGTTTTGTTAGCGTGACTGTCACGCTAGCGCCTTCCTCTTTGAGTCGCGCGCGGCGCCGGGCCTGGCGAATACGGGCTTGTTCACGCTGTCGGTCATTCATATTTTTCCTCCACGTGACTGTCACGTTGAATTAAACCGGGCATTACCCCTGCGGGGCCGTTCTGCCGTGCTGCGCATCGAGCCGCTACGCGTCTCGCCCCTTCGGGCGGCGGCCACTAATGCCTCCGGCCTGCGGCCTCCGCGCTTCGCTTGAAAAAAAACCGGGACATGCCCGGTTTACATTATCTCAGTAGAATTATGGCTATCGCGGCACCCACGGCGGCGCCCACAATAGTGCAGCCAGCTGTAATAAAAAGGATCTGACGGGTTAACGTCTCAGCTCTGGACGCCTGCGCGCGGCGGAACTTCGTCAGAAATTCCTCACGCGCCTTAGCATCATCACTAATTGCCAGGCTAATTGAACGCTGGTTTTCTACTAAAGTCCGTTTAAGAGAGTCTGCCGTCTCTCCTAAACTTTCGGTGTCTTTTGCCAGCTTTTCCGAAAGCGCAGAAAGTATCTCAGTCATTTCTTTCTGACTTGCGGTGATTTCCTTCGCGTCACCTAAAAACCAATCCATCAGAACTTCAAATTTATCTGGCTGCTTTTCCATTTTATTCTCCCATTAAAGCCGCATATGCTTTATCGAGATTAGCTTTAACAGGAATTGCCTGTTTCATGTAGGTATAACGGCGGGCCAGTTTTTTGCGCTCGTCAGCATCCGTTGTTTGTTTAGCGCGGGCTTTAAATTCTTCTGGATCTTCAGCGGTCAATGCTTCGAATGAGATACGGTGATACGCGAGATATTCGAAAACTTCACTGTTATAAATAACAGATTTCTTGCTGATTTTGCCAACTTTCGTTCGTTTGACAAATTCAAATACCGGCGCCAGTACATCCTCTACTTCACTATCTGGACTAATGCGGTTTGGAACAAAGATGATTTTATCGCTGCTTACACCTGCCTTACTTAACGTATGTGCTGTTTTCAGGCTTTCATCAATGGCCTTATTATCAGGCGTAACCGGGATTACATACTTATCAAATTCATTCGCGCCACTGTCAAAGCGGGACATTGCCATCAGGAACGCTTCTACGTTTGACGCACCAATATCAATAATCCCGGCATCTTCAAAAACAATATCTTCAATCAACCGTGAAAAGTCATCACCTTTAAAAATGGAAACATTCTCAATCCCCAGATCGGAAGCAGACTGGTTGATAGTTTCAACCGCATAGAATTTTGCTCCAGTCAGACGCGGGGCTAACAGGTAGGATGAAATTAAGGTTTTACCAACGCTGCCACTGTAATTAATTACCGCTACTTTCATAAATCACCTCAGAATTTTTTATTGAACATCTTAGGGTCGAAATCTTCACTGATTTTATTGAAGAACTCTTTATCAATAATGCCGGGACTTTCTTTTTTTTCACTTCCTTGCGGTTCAGGCTCAGGCGGCGTTTGTGTATTGTGCAATACACTTTCCTCTGCACCTTTCTCGCTACCTCCTTTTTGTGTATTGTGCAATACACTATCATCATTGTTCGGCATCCTTTCATGTGTATTGTGCATTCCATTTTTCCGGATTTGCCGCGCTCTATATAGGGACGTATCAAAGCTACGAACGTTCACACCTTCCAGGCCGAAGCGTTCAGAAACTGCCTTATAAATTTCCTCCCTGGAAACTCCCAGTGACAGCATTTCTTCTATTTCCGGCAACATCAACTGAAGTGCCGCCCTGATACTTTTGGGCTTCATAGTACCCTCATTTAGAATGATGTAATTTTGATGTAATTTTGATGTACTTTTGATGTACTTTTGTTGTACTGGCTACCTCATGACCAAAGAATGATGTAATTTTGTTGTACTGTCAACCTTCAAGTGATGTAATTTTGATGTAATTTTGATGTACTTTTGTTGTACTGGTATTCATGCAAGCATGAATACGGAATATTGAACGCTTTTTAGCCAGTTAGTCCTTAACCTACGTAGATCGCCCCTACCAAAAAAGATGATTTTTTATCCCTTAACCTGCTATACACCTAACGCAGCGCGATAAATCACGCTATCATACTGATTTAAAAGATAAAAAAATAAATAGCAACAATATTCGGTAATAATTAGGTATTAAAAACACCCAATAACTCATTGTTTTATAATGAGTTTGCTTTATTACTTTGGTAATACTAAGATTTCAGCTTGTTAGATCCCAATTTTTTGTTTAAAAAATGCACAATGTGAGGACTGAATGCCAATAATAACCGCAAAAGTATCAGATGAACTTTTGGCCTATATAGACCTGGTTTCAGGAGGTAATCGGTCAGATTATCTGCGGCGCTGCATTGAAGCTGGCCCAGGTGATCGGGAGTCCGGGTTGAAAATAGTTGCCGACCGGCTGAGCGACGTAAATCGCAAACTGGATTATCTTTTTGACCGTGCTTCAGATGCGGATTTTGGCCCACTGCGCGATGAGCTGAAGGCAATAACCGAAACGCTATCTGGCGTAAAATTCCCACCGGCAGGACAGATGATGTTGCATGAATCACTCGCTATTGAAACGCTAATCCTCCTGCGCTCGATAGCAGAACCGGGCAAAACCAAAGCGGCAAAAGCAGAGGTTGAACGTAACGGCTACAAAGTCTGGGAACCAAAAAAGGAGCGCTGAAATGGACGATAGAGAAAGAGGCTTAGCATTTTTATTTGCAATTACTTTGCCTCCAGTGATGGTATGGTTTCTAGTTGCAAAATTTACCTACGGTATTGATCCATCCACGGCTAAATACCTGATTCCGTATCTGGTTAAGAATACTTTTTCGCTATGGCCTTTATGGTCAGCTTTAATTGCTGGCTGGTTTATTGGTGTTGGCGGTCTGATCGCTTTTATCATTTATGATAAATCACGCGTGTTTAAAGGCGAAAGATTCAAAAAGATTTATCGTGGTACAGAGCTTGTTCGCGCCAGAACACTCGCTGATAAAACACGCGAAAGAGGTGTCAACCAGTTAACCGTGGCTAATATCCCCATACCTACATACGCTGAGAACTTGCATTTTTCGATTGCCGGTACAACCGGTACTGGTAAAACCACAATTTTCAATGAACTGTTATTTAAGAGCATCATTAGAGGCGGCAAAAATATTGCTTTAGATCCAAATGGGGGCTTCTTAAAGAATTTCTATCGTCCCGGCGATGTTATTTTAAACGCCTATGATAAACGCACTGAAGGCTGGGTGTTTTTCAATGAAATTCGCCGTTCATATGATTACGAGCGCTTAGTGAACTCTATTGTTCAGGAAAGCCCTGATATGGCTACTGAAGAATGGTTCGGCTATGGCCGTCTTATTTTTAGTGAAGTTTCGAAAAAACTTCACAGCCTATATAGCACAGTAACTATGGAAGAAGTTATTCACTGGGCCTGTAACGTTGACCAGAAAAAATTAAAAGAATTTTTAATGGGGACGCCTGCCGAAGCTATTTTTTCCGGGTCTGAAAAAGCAGTTGGAAGCGCGCGATTTGTTCTCAGTAAGAATCTTGCCCCACATTTGAAAATGCCGGAAGGTAATTTTTCCCTGCGTGACTGGCTTGATGATGGAAAGCCGGGAACCCTGTTTATCACCTGGCAGGAAGAAATGAAAAGGTCACTTAATCCGCTAATTTCCTGCTGGCTGGATTCGATTTTTTCTATCGTGCTGGGTATGGGTGAAAAAGAAAGCCGCATTAATGTATTTATTGACGAGCTGGAATCACTCCAGTTTCTGCCAAACCTCAACGATGCACTGACCAAAGGGCGTAAAAGCGGTCTGTGTGTTTATGCTGGCTATCAAACCTATTCTCAGCTGGTTAAGGTTTATGGTCGGGATATGGCTCAGACAATTCTGGCTAACATGCGTTCTAACATCGTGCTGGGCGGCAGCCGTCTCGGTGATGAAACGTTGGATCAAATGTCGCGCTCACTCGGTGAGATAGAAGGCGAAGTTGAGCGTAAAGAATCCGATCCTCAGAAGCCCTGGATTGTCCGTAAACGCCGCGACGTTAAAGTTGTTCGTGCCGTAACGCCTACCGAAATATCAATGTTGCCAAACCTCACCGGCTATCTGGCGTTGCCTGGTGATATGCCCGTCGCTAAGTTCAAGGCTAAACACGTTAAATACCATCGCAAAAACCCTGTTCCTGGCATTGAACTGAGGGAGATCTGATGCTTGATATAACCACGATTACCCGCCAGAACGTCACTAGCGTTGTGGGCTACTACTCTGATGCAAAGGATGATTACTACAGTAAGGATTCATCATTCACGTCCTGGCAGGGAACCGGAGCTGAAGCCCTCGGCTTATCCGGGGACGTTGAATCAGCCCGGTTTAAAGAGCTGCTTGTCGGAGAGATAGATACCTTCACGCATATGCAGCGACACGTGGGTGATGCCAAAAAAGAGCGTCTGGGCTACGACCTGACGTTTTCAGCGCCTAAAGGGGTATCCATGCAGGCGCTGATACACGGCGATAAAACCATTATCGAGGCTCATGAAAAAGCTGTTGCCGCTGCTGTGCGTGAAGCTGAAAAACTCGCGCAGGCCCGGACGACTCGCCAGGGGAAATCAGTAACCCAGAATACCAATAACCTTGTCGTCGCTACTTTTCGCCACGAAACGTCCAGGGCGCTAGATCCTGATTTGCACACCCACGCTTTTGTCATGAACATGACCCAGCGCGAGGACGGCCAGTGGCGCGCGCTCAAAAATGATGAGCTGATGCGTAACAAAATGCACCTGGGCGATGTTTACAAACAGGAGCTGGCGCTGGAGTTGACCAAAGCCGGTTATGAGCTGCGTTACAACAGCAAAAATAACACGTTCGATATGGCCCATTTTTCAGACGAACAGATTCGCGCTTTTTCCCGCCGGTCGGAGCAAATTGAAAAGGGACTCGCTGCAATGGGCCTGACGCGGGAAACCGCCGATGCTCAGACGAAAAGCCGCGTCTCGATGGCGACGCGTGAAAAGAAAACAGAGCATTCCCGTGAAGAAATTCACCAGGAATGGGCCAGCCGCGCCAAAACGCTAGGCATTGATTTTGATAACCGTGAATGGCAGGGACACGGTAAACCTCTGGAGGCTGATATTGCGCGCAACATGGCCCCGGATTTTACCAGCCCTGAGGTTAAAGCTGACCGGGCTATCCAGTTTGCAGTTAAGTCGCTGTCAGAGCGCGATGCCAGCTTTGAACGCCAGAAGCTGATTCAGATCGCTAATAAGCAGGTGCTGGGCCATGCCACAATGGCCGATGTTGAAAAAGCGTACCTGAAGGCGGTACAGAAGGGCGCCATCATCGAGGGCGAAGCCCGGTATCAATCAACGCTGAAGGTCGGTGCTTCAGTTATGGCCGAAACTCTGACGCGCAAAGAGTGGATCGACTCGCTGACGAATAGCGGGATGCGTGCGGATAAAGCCCGTTTTGCGGTAGATGATGGTATTAAAAACGGCAGGCTTAAAAAGACCAGCCACCGCGTCACTACCGTGGAGGGTATTCGCCTTGAGCGTTCCATTCTGACTATCGAATCACGCGGCCGGGGGCAGATGCCGCGACAGCTGACCGCAGAGATTGCAGGCCAGCTGCTCGCCGGGAAAACCCTCAAGAATGAGCAGATGCGCGCAGTTACAGAAATTGTGACGAGCAAAGATCGTTTTGTGGCCGCACATGGTTACGCCGGTACCGGTAAAAGCTATATGACGATGGCCGCTAAAGAGCTGCTGGAGTCACAAGGGCTGAAGGTCACGGCGCTGGCCCCCTATGGGACACAGAAAAAAGCGCTTGAAGATGATGGATTACCGGCCCGCACCGTTGCCGCCTTCCTCAAAGCGAAGGATAAAAAGCTGGATGAAAAATCAGTCGTATTCATTGATGAAGCCGGGGTTATACCCGCCCGGCAGATGAAACAGCTGATGGAGGTGATCGAGAAGCATAACGCTCGCGCGGTATTCCTGGGGGATACGTCACAGACGAAAGCGGTAGAAGCCGGTAAGCCTTTTGAGCAGCTGATTAAAGCAGGTATGCAGACCAGCTACATGAAAGACATTCAGCGACAGAAGAATGAAGTTTTGCTTGAGGCGGTTAAGTATGCCGCTGAAGGTAATGCCGCGCGCGCCCTGAAAAATATCACCGGCGTGAACGAACTGAAGGAAGAAGCGCCCCGACTCGCTCAACTTGCCGATCGCTACCTGTCTCTGTCCTCAGAACAACAGGATGCCACCCTGATAATCTCTGGTACGAACGCCTCACGCAAAACCCTCAATGACTACATCCGGGGCAATCTGGGGCTTGCCGGAACCGGCGAAACGTTCACGCTACTTGACCGCGTGGATTCGACACAGGCGGAACGCCGCGACAGCCGTTATTTCAGTAAAGGGCAAATCATTATCCCCGAACAGGATTACAAAAATGGTATGAAGCGGGGCGAGTCTTACCAGGTTCTTGATACCGGGCCGGGCAACAAATTGACGGTTGAAAGCAGCAGCGGTGAGCAGATCGCTTTCAGCCCGCGTACACACACCAAGCTGTCTGTATACCAGGCAGTCAGCGCCGAACTGGCGCCGGGCGATAAGGTCATGGTAACGCGTAACGATAAAACGCTGGACGTTGCCAACGGCGACCGCTTCACGGTGAAAACCGTGGAGGGTGAAAAACTGACGCTTGAGGACAAAAAAGGGCGCACGGTTGAGCTGGACAAAAAACAGGCTTCTTATCTTTCCTATGCTTATGCAACCACCGTCCACAAATCCCAGGGGCTTACCTGTGATCGCGTGTTGTTCAACATAGATACCAAATCGCTTACCACTTCTAAGGACGTTTTTTATGTTGGTATTTCGCGTGCGCGTCATGAGGTGGAAATTTTTACCGACGATAAAAAATCTTTGGCATCGAGCGTGAGCCGCGACAGCCCGAAAACCACGGCCGCAGAAATTGACCGTTTCTTTGGGCTTGAGGCCAGGTTTAAGGATATTGGCCGCGATACCAGTTTAGAAACCCGATCAGCTGAAAAAGGTCTGCCAGAAGCCACGGGGGAAAGCATGGCGTTTAACCAGAAACCCGATGAACATAACATGACAACCAGCACTGATTATCAGCCGGTGAGCAACGCAGAGGACGCCTTTCATCTTAAGCAGAACCCTATGGATGATTCCGTTGGCCTGCGGCGTCATGAAGCACAGCAAAATGATGCAGAACTGGCCCATGATTATGCTGCTGCCGACGATCAGCAGTGGAGCGCGCAGGAGTATGCCGATTACGAGCATTATGCCGAAGCATCAGACTACGACTTTGACAGCAGCATTTACGACGATTACGCCATGCCGCAGACGTCTCAGGCGGAACAGAGCCATACCGGAAAAGAACACACCCATGAGCATGAGCATGAAGAAGGGGGCCATGAAATCTGATGGAGCAGACCGACAAGCGCAAGCAGGATAAACTGAAGTTCGACCGGGTAATTAATCTGGCGCGCAGACTGCCGCAACCGGCGATCCATGACTTACTACGCGCGCTGATACTGCCAATTCAGGCCGATTACTTGCTGGCCGTTGGCACGGAGGGCCAGGACGCGCGCCCGGACATGAACGAGCGCGAGTTCTTCTTCACAAAAATCATCTGGGCGATGGATTACACGCACATGAAATCACTCAGGCTTGCAGCTGAAGATTTTCCCCTGGCGCTTGCGACGGCCAAGATCCTGCCGTGGCCGTGGGGTGAATCAAGCTACCGGAGTGCTTTAGCCGATATAGGGGTTCGAGGTTCAATCGTGTAAAAAACCACGTTAAGGCAATAATTCATTGTTTGAATTGAAATTTAATGGCCTCAACTCTCCCTTCAGAATATTTTCCGGCAGCGTGAACGTATAATGTCCCAGCATGTTGATATGACCGTACATCAGTGGCGACAGGCGTGAGATATGCTCGTCTTCCGGGATCTCACCAGCGCTGCGCAAATGTGATAGCGCTTCCTGCATATAAAGCGTGTTCCACAATACAACTGCGTTAGTGACAAGCCCCAGCGCACCCAGTTGATCCTCCTGCCCCTCACGGTAACGTTTTCTAATCTCACCACGTTGGCCGTAACAGATCGCCCTTGCCACGGCGTGACGGCCTTCTCCCCGGTTAAGCTGAGTCAGTATCCTGCGACGATATTCTTCATCATCAATGTAGTTGAGGAGGTACAGCGTCTTGTTGACCCGTCCCACCTCCATAATCGCCTGCGCCAGCCCTGACGGACGGGAACTTTTTAAAAGCGAGCCCACAAGTTCTGAGGCGTGGACTGGGCACTGTTGCAAATAGTCGGTGGTGATAAACTTATCATCCCCTTTTGCTGATGGAGCTGCACATGAACCCATTCAAAGGCCGGCATTTTCAGCGTGACATCATTCTGTGGGCCGTACGCTGGTAC
>PQKR01000023.1 GCA_002918705.1 Escherichia sp. ESNIH1
CAAAAGCATGAGTGATATAGGTTTCGTCAGGCGCGACAACAATGTGGGTAGCCACACCGGCGATAGCGTCAATTTTGACCACATTAACAGGGTTATAAACAACGCTTTTAATGCGATAGTCATAAGGGGGTCGGTTCCGGCTGAGGGCGAAATGACACCCTAAGCGTTAGCTCTGTGTCGTTGCACGATGTCAGCGACGGTATTCTTGCTGATACCGAGCTCGCGTGCGATCCAGCGATAGCTGCGTCCCTCGGCCCTCATCGCAACCACCTTAGGCAAAAGTCGGTCTGATTTTGGTCGCACTCCGGCCTGACGACCAAGCCTCTTACCACGTGCCTTCGCAACAGCAAGGCCTGACTTGACCCGCTCGCTGATGAGATCCCGCTCAAACTCCGCAATGCCGGAAAGAAACGTCGCCA
Source organism: Escherichia sp. ESNIH1 (assembly GCA_002918705.1). Lineage (GTDB taxonomy): Bacteria > Pseudomonadota > Gammaproteobacteria > Enterobacterales > Enterobacteriaceae > Pseudescherichia. Next base: position 420 of record PQKR01000023.1, read on the forward strand.
GCATTCGTCCATACGGCGACGAAAGATCGAACGCCATTCCATTCATGGCTATCACGGAAACCTTCCAGTTCTCCAGTTCACGTAGCGTATTGAGCAGATCGAGCGTCGAGCGCCCCCACCGGGAAAGCTCAGTGACCAGGATTGCATCAATTTGTCTGGACTGGGCAAGCGCCAGGACTTTCTTTCGCTCGGCCCGGTCGAGTTTAGTTCCTGAACCTGTTTCCTTAAATATTCCCACCACGTCGTAGCCGGCACGGCCGGCGAAGGCTCGCAGATCAAATTCCTGGCGTTCACAAGACTGATCCGCTGTTGAAACCCGGCAGTAAATGGCGGCACGATGTCCCAATTGAACCCTCCTGGATTTTTGTATCGGAACGCCCTGATTTATATGGGCTGGCTGTTGTCCAAAACAGACTATACTTCAAAAGGGACGAATTTGTATGTCACGACGCCATATTTTCACCGAACGGCAGCGAGCAGCGCTGTTCGATCTGCCCACGGACGAACTGTCGCTACTGAAGTTCTACACGCTGGGCGATGATGACCTGGAAAACATTAGGCAGCGCCGCAGACCGGAAAACAGGATTGGCTTTGCCCTGCAACTTTGTGCCTTACGATATCCGGGCCGTGCACTGGCTCCTGGTGAGATGATCCCGCGTGAAGTCCTTTCCTTCGTCGGTGCTCAGCTTGGAGTTCCGGCTGATGCGCTTCTCACTTATGCCACACGGCGCCAAACCCGTCAGCAGCACATGGACACGCTGCGCGAAATTTACGGCTACAAGACCTTCACGGGCCGTGGTGCCCGTGATCTGCGGGAGTGGACTTTCGGCCAGGCCGAAGATGCCAGATCAAACGAGGATCTTGCTCATCGTTTTATTGTGCGGTGTCGGGAAACTTCCACCATTCTGCCCGCAGTATCGACAATCGAGCGCTTGTGCGCGGATGCTCTGGTCGCCGCTGAGCGGCGGATTGAAACGCGGATTGCGGAAAATTTAACAGCGGATGTTCGCGATCACCTGGACAAACTTCTGAGTGAAATGCTCGCCGGCAATATCAGTCGTTTCATCTGGCTTCGCAACTTCGAGGTTGGTAACAACTCGGCTGCTGCTAACCGTTTGCTCGACAGGCTCGAATTTCTGCGTACCCTGAATATCAATCATAGTGCTTTGGCCAGCATACCTGCCCATCGCATTGCCCGGCTGCGTCGGCAGGGTGAACGCTACTTCACCGACGGTTTGCGTGACATCACTTCGGACCGCCGCTGGGCGATCCTTGCCGTCTGTGTTGTGGAGTGGGAAGCGGCGATTGCTGATGCCATAGTCGAAACCCATGACAGGATCGTAGGAAAAACCTGGCGGGAAGCGAAGCGCCAGCATGACGAAACAATTTCCGGCTCTAAAGCCACACTCACGGATACGATCCGTACCTTCACCGCGCTGGGAGCTTCGTTGCTTGAGGCCCGCAGTGACGGAACCCCGCTGGAGATGGCTGTCGCCAGTTCGGTTGCATGGGACCGGCTCGCTCAACTGGTAGCGACAGGGACTCAACTCAGCAACACGCTAGCCGATGAGCCTCTTGCATATGTCGGGCAGGGATACCATCGCTTTCGTCGTTATGCGCCCCGCATGTTGCGCTGTCTGAAGCTCGAAGCCGCGCCGGTCGCCGGACCATTGGTAGCAGCAGCTTTGTCGATCGGAGAGATGAAAGGTGTTGCATCGCCAGAAAGGCGTTTCCTGCGGCCCAGCTCCAAATGGAACCGTCATTTACGAGCTCAGGAAAAAGGAGATACCCGTCTTTGGGAAGTGGCGGTACTCTTTCACCTCCGGGATGCTTTTCGTTCCGGAGATGTCTGGCTCGCTCATTCGCGCCGCTATGGTGACCTCAAGCAGGTACTGGTGCCGATGATCGCGGCGCAGGAAAATGCAAAACTGGCCGTGCCTTCCAACCCACAGGATTGGCTGGCAGACAGAAAGGCGCGACTCACGATCGCTCTTAAGCGGCTGGCCCGGGCTGCCCGTAACGGCACTATTCCGCACGGTAGCATAGAAGATGGAACGTTGCGGATCGACAGGTTGACAGCAGACGTGCCGGATGGTGCCGAGGCACTCATACTGGATCTGTATCGCCGAATGCCGTCCGTTCGGATTACCGACATGCTGCTTGAAGTTGATGCAGCCCTTGGTTTCACAGATGCGTTTACCCATCTGAGAACCGGGGCTCCATGTCGCGACCGGATCGGTCTGCTCAACGTCCTGCTCGCTGAAGGGCTCAATCTGGGCCTGCGTAAGATGGCGGAAGCTACAAACACGCATGATTACTGGCAGCTCTCACGCCTTGCCCGCTGGCATGTTGAAAGCGAAGCCATGAACCAGGCATTGGCAATTGTGGTGGCCGCGCAGGGTAAACTGCCGATGTCACGCGTCTGGGGGATGGGCACGTCAGCATCGAGCGATGGTCAGTTTTTCCCGACAGCGCGGCATGGCGAAGCCATGAACATGGTCAATGCCAAATATGGTTCTGTTCCCGGCCTCAAAGCGTATACTCACGTAAGCGACCAGTTCGCGCCATTCGCTTGTCAGTCGATCCCGGCGACCGTGAGCGAGGCACCGTATATTCTCGATGGACTACTGATGAACGAGGTCGGTCGCCATGTTCGCGAACAGTATGCCGATACAGCAGGATTCACCGACCATTTGTTCGGAGCCAGTAGCCTGCTCGGCTACAATCTCGTTCTGCGAATCAGGGATCTGCCATCGAAGCGGTTGTACGTATTTAATCCCGATACGACCCCCAGGGAGTTACGCAAGTTGGTAGGTGGAAAAGCCCGGGAGGATCTTATCGTTGCGAACTGGCCTGATATTTTCCGTTGTGCCGCGACGATGACCGCTGGCAAAATCAGGCCCAGCCAACTCCTGCGCAAGCTCGCTTCTTACCCACGACAAAACAACCTTGCAGTTGCGCTTCGTGAAGTTGGTCGTATTGAACGGACCCTTTTCATTATTGAGTGGATCCTGGATACGGACATGCAGCGGCGTGCTCAGATCGGTCTTAACAAGGGAGAGGCCCACCATGCGCTCAAAAATGCGCTCCGTATCGGGAGGCAGGGGGAAATTCGCGATCGCACGACAGAGGGGCAGCACTACCGAATCGCTGGGCTCAATTTATTGACTGCGGTGATCATTTACTGGAATACCGTCCATCTTGGTCATGCCGTCACGGAGCGGCGGAACGAAGGGTTGGATGTTCCCCCTGAATTTCTTCCCCACATATCCCCATTGGGCTGGGCGCACATTCTACTGACTGGCGAATATCTTTGGCCCAAGGAACCGAAAGCTTAGGGTGTCATTTCGCCCTCAGCCGGAACCGACCCCAGTAATTATCGTAGCAGTGCGCCAAGACGAAATCGGTGGGCCGATCGAGCCCTGCATCTGCAAGGATGTCTTCGATGAGTACGCCCTCCCAGGCGGTATCCAGCTTGGACCAGGACGTGACGCAGTGAATGTCTCGGGTCATCTTGGTCTTCGGTAGGGCGTTGAACTCGCTCCAGTTCCACACTTTGACGGGCTTCGGACCGATCTTGACGGTGAATTTCCAATCGGAGGGCTCCACGCTCGGCGTTGGCCCGGCCGTCAGAACAGGGAAATTCTCCACGAGATGCTGACCCGGCGGTATCCGATCGGACTGGTCGCCGCCTGGACCGCGGCCTGTGAAACCTCTGGTGACCATAGCGAAACCCCCTTGCTTGTCACGACAGACCAGAACCTGATTCAGTTCAGAATTCTGTAAAAGATCTTTGCGCGCACAACCGCCGAACGAGCCAATTCACTGAAAATCAGAATACCGGATTCTCTATTAGCGTAGAGAAAAGTGTTGGACCATTTTGAGTCGTGGTTATGCGTGAAGACTATAGCGTCAGTCCAGTATGATTTCCCAATACCCTGTAGCTATAGTTTCGATAGCTTCGAATCGGCATTGCAGGCGTATCCCCGTCAGCGGATTTCGAGCGGACGCCGTCGCTTGCCAACGTTGGTGTGAGACCGGCGGGCGAGATCGCCCCTGCCAACGCGACCGCTGAGAGGTCGACTCCTCAACCGCTTGGGCGCTTATCGCCTCCATCCGGATGCTCACCCGCCGAACAGCAATAAACCGCTATTTTCGATAAACTTCTGAATCCGGCTCCGAGGTATGGAAACTATGTCGTACCGCTATTGGATATGTTGCGCGCATACCTTCATAGTCTGACACGCGAAATCTTTAAATCCTGAGTATATTTCGGAAGAAATTTCGATCTGATCGATAAGACTTCAGGATACAGCAAGCTGGAGACACCGATGAAAGCCGTTGGTTACAAGGTTCCGGGACCCATCGCCGAGGACGCCTCTCTGGTCGACATTGATCTGCCTCGGCCTGTCGCTGAAGGAGGCGATATCCTGGTTGAGGTGAAGGCTGTCTCGGTCAACCCGGTCGACTACAAAATCCGCAGCAGCACGCCGCCCGCTGATGGCGATTGGAAAGTGCTGGGATGGGATGCGGCCGGGATCGTGCAAGAGGTCGGCCCCGACGTGACGCAGTTCGCGGTAGGCGACGAGGTCTATTATGCCGGATCGCTCATAAGGCCTGGCACCAATGCGGAGTTCCATCTCGTCGACGCCCGGATCGTCGGTCGTAAACCCGCGTCGCTCGACTGGGCGGAAGCGGCGGCGCTGCCACTCACGACGTTGACGGCCTGGGAAGCCATGTTCGATCGCCTGGACGTGACGAAGCCCGTTCCCGGGGCGGCGGCGATCCTCATCATCGGTGGTGCGGGTGGGGTCGGGTCGATCGCCATCCAGATCGCTCGACAGCGCACGGATCTCATCGTCATCTCCACCGCCTCTCGGCCGGAAACCCAGGAGTGGGTTAAAGGGCTTGGGGCTCATCATGTCATCGACCACTCTCGGCCGCTCGCGCCACAGATTGCCGAGCTCAACATCGGCGCTCCCGCTTTCGTGTTCTCGACCACGCATACCGAGCAGCATGCATCCGACATCGCCGAACTGATCGCCCCGCAAGGACGGTTCGGATTCATCGACGATCCCAAGGCGCTCGACGTCATGCTGTTCAAGCGCAAGGCAGTGTCGATCCACCACGAGCTGATGTTCACACGGTCGCTCTACGGCACGCCCGACATGGATGAGCAGGGCAAGATCCTCAATTCGCTGGCGGTGCTGGTGGACGACGGCAAAATTCGCACGACGCTAACCGAAAAATTGTCGCCAATTAATGCCGCCAATCTGAAGACGGTGCACGCACTGATCGAAAGTGGCGCGGCAAGAGGCAAGATTGTCCTCGAAGGCTTCTGATGACTGCCACCGCCGAACGTCTTTTCTAACCTCAAGAACGCCGGACGGATTACGCCACGGCGAAGGAAATTTCATGACGAAATCCATTGCCACCGCCTCGATCAACCGCGAAACCGCCGTCGCCCTCATCGACGCGGCGATCGCCGCGGCACGTACAATCGGCATCCCGGCTGCGGTCGCCGTCGTCGACGCCACCGGTAACCTGCGCGCGTTCGAGCGCACTGATGACGCGCCGTTTCTCACCGTCGATGTTGCCATCGACAAGGCTTGGAGTTCCGCCTCGTTTGGGTACCCCACCCATGTCTGGAACGACTATGTTTCGAACGATCCAAAAGTGGCGCCGCTGGCCTATCGCCCCCGGATGGTCGCTGTCGGCGGAGGCTATCCGATCCTGGAAGACGGGAAGTTGATCGGCGGGATCGGCATCTCCGGAGGCAACTATCAGCAGGATCAGGATGCGTGCGTCGAGGCACTCACGAAAATCGGGTTCGAGCTGCCAGCCTGACGACTTTAAGGCCATCGCCAGCGGCGGTGGCCTGCAGATGCGACCTTATGAAAGACTTTAAGATGGAAGCGTTCGTCGTCTTCACCCGCGAAGAAACCACCGATCCGGAAGAACTCGCAACCTATTCTGCAGGCGTCGGCCCATCGTTCGATGGCCACGACGTAACCTTTCTCGCCGCTTATGGCGCGATGGAGCATTTGGAGGGGCCGCCCGTCGAAGGGGCCGTAATTTTGCGGTTCCCGACGATGCAGGCCGCCCGTGATTGGTATCATAGCCCCGCCTACCAAACCATCGCTGCGCACCGTTTTGCCGGTTCCCGCTATCGCGCCTTTGTCATTGAGGGGCGGCGGTGACACACCGACGGAAGAACGGCGGGGCTGGCCACGAGGTATCGGTCGGCGAACTCGCATCCTACAACCTGTAGGGGATCAAGGCGGTGAGGTTCGCGTGCCATCGCCACACGCGACCACTCATCGGACTTCTGCATCGGAATTGGAGGATCAGATGAGCGTCGACGAACGACAAGCCCCCGAGCTGCGGGTGCAGAGATGGATTGGCGCGGATGGAGAAAGCATCGCGCCGCTCAAGCTGTCGGATCTCGGCACCGGCCCGAAAGTCCTCTTCGCCTTCCAGCACTGGTGCCGTGGCTGCCATTTGCATGGATTTCCGACGCTACAAAGGTTGCATGGTGCATTGAGCGCCAAGGGCGTGGGCTTCGCGGTGATCCAGACCGTCTTCGAAGGAGCGGATGAGAACACCTTCGAGAAGCTGCGCGTGAACCAGCTCAAGTATGCGCTTCCTGTCGCGTTCGGTCAGGACGAGCCACCTGCCGGCGCGACGCTTCCCACCTTCATGGAGGACTACCGCACGCGGGGAACGCCCTGGTTCTCCGTGATGGACGCTGGCGGCCGCATCGTATTCTCGGACTTCCATCTCGACGCCGATCAGCTCGTGAAGGGACTGGAGCTGGTGTAACCGATGCGGCGCTGGGTCATCCTGATTGCCACCCATCTCGCGATGCTCGCCATGGGCTTCGCGGGCGGTGTCTACACGCTGCCGATCCTGACCGCCCCCCAGGCCCCGGACGCGGCGGCCTTGCGGACCATCTCAGCCGAGACGCTCTACGCAGGGCGTCTGGCCCGCGATCTCAAAGGCAGCGACCTGCTTCACTGGGGGGAAGGCGAGATCCGGGTCTCGCGCGACCGTATCGCCCATATCGGGCGCCTCGCCCCTGGTCCCGACTACAAGCTCTACCTCGCACCACGTTTCGTCGACACGAAGGAGGCCTTTCTCCTAATCAAGGACAGATCAGTCCGCGTGGGCGATGTGAAGACGTTCAACGGCTTCATCGTCGAGGTGCCTGCCGGCATCGATGTCCGTGACTACAACACGGTCGTCATCTGGTGCGAAGCATTCGACCAGTTCATCAGTGCGGCAGAGTATCAACCCTCAAGTCAGGCCCGAGAACGAGCCCGGCGATGGATACCATGAGGTCGGCGGGCAAGCGCGGCCTCGTTCTCGCGCCGGTGGCGGCGCTGCTGCTGAGCGTCGCCGCTCTGCTGCTGGGCAATGGCCTGCTGAGCACGCTCCTGATCGTGAGAGCCGGCCATAAGGGGTTCTCGACCGGCGCGATCAGCGCGATGATGTCCTTCTATTTCGCGGGTTTCACGATCGGCGCGCTCGTGTTGCCACCGATCATCGTCTCCGTGGGACATGTCAGAACCTTCGCCGGCTTCGCGGCCATTGCCTCGATGACCGCCCTTCTCCATGTGGCGTTCGTGGAGCCGATCGCCTGGATGCCGCTTCGCCTGATTACCGGCTTCGCCTACGCGGGCATGATCCTCGCAACGGAGAGTTGGCTCAACGCCCACGCATTGCCATCCACACGCGGGCAGCTCCTGTCGATATTCGGAGTTGTCTCTATGGGCTCATGGGCAATCGGGCAGGCGTTACTCAACATCGCACCGCCCGCCGACGTGACATTGTTCCTCATCGTGTCGCTGCTGATATCAGCGGCGGTGGTTCCGATCACCTTGCTGCCCAGTCATCCGCCGGCCCAGGTGGAACAGGAATGGGTCGCGTTCAGGGACCTCGTCCTCGTATCACCTCTCGCTGCGGCTGGCGCTTTCCTGGCCGGCCTGGCTATCGGTGGTTTCTGGGGCATGGGCGCGAACTTCGCCCAGAGCATCGGCCTCGATGTGGGCGGTATCTCCGCCTTCATGGCTGCGGTTCTTGGTGGAACGCTCGCCTTCCATTGGCCACTCGGTTGGCTTTCGGATCGAGTGCCCCGGAATCTTGTCATCGCCGGTGCGGCGCTGGCGTCCGCAGCGTCTGCCATCGGCGTAGCGTTGGCGGTGGAAGCGCCTCTGCCGCTGCTCCTTGCGGCAGGTGCGCTGTTCGGCGGCTTTGGCATCCCGATTTATTCGTTGTGTCTCGCCGTCGCAAACGACGATCTTCCGGCCGGTCGGCTACTCGGCACCGCGCGCGGGCTTCTGTTGCTCAACGGGATCGGGACAGCCGCTGGCCCCCTAATAGGAGCAGCTGCAATGAATATCGTCGGCCCTGGCGGCCTGTTCCTTTATGCGGCGGCGTTGCTCACGCTCCTGGCAGTGCTGGCCATCGCCCGCAGGCAGCCGAGGCGCGCCAACCAGGCCAAGGCGGCCCCCCGTTCTCCGAGCACGCCGATGATAACCGGATCTCTCGATACGATGATATGCATGGAGAAGCGGGCGCAGGGCGTGCGGGATTAGCGCGGCACGGCGCCTGCACGAACCGCGGGGTCAGGCGATGATAGCTGTTACGCGAATTTCGATACGCATGGTTGGAAGCCCCAGCGCTTCGATTCCCAACTGCGTCCAGATTGGAGCGCGGTCGGGCATGTAGTGGCGATACAGCTTGGCCATTGTTTCGTTGATCACGGGAGGGAATCCACCGACGTGATAGGAATTGACGTGGACCACATGCGGCCAGCGTGCTCCGGCGGTCGCGAGCGTCCGTTCCACGTTCTTGAACGCCTGCTCGATCTCTTCCTCAATCGACTCCGGAATGACGAGATCGTCGTTCCATCCGCCCTGTCCGGAGATCTCCACGCGGTCACCAATGCGCATTGCCTGAGAATAATGAAGCGCGTCATGCAGGCGCGTCCCGTATCCGGGGGTGATGAAGAATGAAGGTGTTGTCATGAGTTTGCCTTTGATGAGCCAGGTCAACGCGGCTGCAAGTGACCGTATGCATGCAGAAAGAGATGCAGGGCGTTCGGCACTAGCGCGCCGGCTGCGGTGGAGGGCTTTATTCCACGTCTTCTACGGTGAGGTCCCGGCCGTTGAACTGCACGGTCTCCCCGGCTCGGGCACCCTCGATCGCTTCGAAGATCGGCGCCATCGTGGAAATGCCCATGAGCTCACGCCCCTGACAGGTAAACTTGCTCGTTGACACCGCGATCACAAAGTGGCGGCCGGACAGCTTGACGACAGCGCCTTCGTTGACGGCCAACTTGGGGCCGAAATCGATCGTCCTGAGCTTTTCGAGTTTATTGGCGTAGTCATGGAGCGTGTCATCGAGCGCTTCAGCGAAGTCGCTCGCGACCTCGGCCTGAGCTAGTTCGTCGTTTTCGATCGGTTCGCTCCGATCGAGCCGAGCGGTAGAGACATAGTCCAGGTAGTTTTCGCGAGCGCTGTGCAACGCTGCTGTCTCCAGCAAGAGCATAGTTTCTCGTATGTGGTCCTTGTTCCAGTCCATAATCACCTCCTAATTTTCGATGTTCTTAAAGTTCAGCCTGCAGATGTGTGGGCCAGGAAGGCCAGCCTTTCCGGCTAAGCGACACCGCTATTCGTCGCTGATGACGTCTTCGCCCTGGTATGGAACCCTGATCAGCCGAGGATCTCGAATGATGCTCGTGACGAGCCAGACATATTCCTGCTCGGCGGTATCGAAGCCGAGGATGCTGAAGGATTGGCCGAAAGGGCATGGCGGGAAGTCTGGAAAGCCCTCGCGCAGAACGTAACGCTCGGGATCGCTGTGAAACTCGCTCTTGTAGACTTTCCGTAGTCCGTGCTTGCTCGGCGCGTCCTGGTCACCTGCCGGTGCTGTTTCCCGATGCGCCACAAGGCGCTCGGACAAGTCGCGGGGGCAGATTTCGTGGAACACGTCGAAGGCGTCGATCAACAGGCCTTTATGCTCTGTCGCCGGATCGGTGATCGCGTAGATGTTGGAGGCATCTTCGCCGTCGTCCCCGCTCTCGAGGCGCAACGCCGCATCGACGCGAATGCTGCATGCATCGAGGGTTGACCCTAGTTCGAGATCGACGAGATTGCCGTCCTTGACGCGGTATTCGCGGTCATAGCCTTTGGCGATGAATGACTGGACTGCTTCTAGAACGTCGGTCACCTGGGAGGTCATGGAAGCACCTTCATCTTGAACTGGATTGGACACGCTCGCGCACAAAGCGCGCTGTGACTCGGCGGACGGAGAAGCTCGCGAAGTGCGTTACTCATAGCCACTTGGCCTTCTTGAAGCGCATGAATAGGAGAAGGCAGAACACCGCTATCACTCCGAGCACGACGAAGTAGCCATATGGCGTGTCCAGTTCCGGCATGTGCTTGAAGTTCATGCCATATATTCCGGCGATCGCCGTCGGGACCGCCAAGATCGCCGCCCAGGCCGCGAGCTGGCGAGTGACCACACCGATCCTTTGCGCTTCCAGAAGGCTGCTGGCCTCGAAGACCGTGGACAGGACAAGCAGGAGGCCGTCGACCATGGACTGCACGCGGTGGACATGGTCCGCGACGTCGTGGAAATATGGTGTCATTTCGGCGCTGATGCAGGGAAAGTGGCCGCGAACGAGCTTTCGCACCAGCTCGGCCATAGCCCCGAGCGTGCGCTGGAACCGCGTGAGTTCGGACCTTAGTTCGAAGATTCGCGCCACCTCTTCTGGCTCGAGGAAATCGTGCAGCGACCGTCGCTCCATCGCCAGGACGTCGTCCTCGATCATTTCGAAGATGGGCAGATACTGGTCGACCACTCGGTGCAAGATCGCGTGCAGCACATAGTCGACACCCTTGCCGAACTGCGTCGGCGATGCCTCGAGTTGCTCCCGAAGTTTGCCCAGCGCTCCGGCATTGCCGTGCCGCACGGTGATAAGGTGATTGTGACCGGTGAAGATCGCCATCTTGCCGTAGCTGATCCGGTCGCCGACCAGCTCGGCGGTCTGGGCGACGACGTACAACTCATCGTTGTAGACCTCGAGCTTGGGCGGGCACAGCGGGTGCATGGCGTTGTCGATCGCCAAAGGATGGAGGTTATACGTCGTCTGGATCGCGCTGAGTTCGTCTGCGGTGGGCTCGCTAAGCGCGATCCAGCAGAAGCCCGAGCGATTCTCGTTTAGTTCGACGTGCTCATCGAGCCTGATTTCACGGACTCGCTTACCTTCGTTGTAATAATATGCGGCGATAATGGTCATGCAGGGGTCGTCTCAGAAAACGGAAAATAAAGCACGCTAAGCGTGCGTGGAGGCTGGCACCCAGCGGTACAGCGTCGGAATGGACACGCCGAGGTTCTTGGCCACGTCCTTGGGCGGCACCCCGCTGGCCAGCAGCTTCTTGGCCGACTCGATCTTGTTGTCGGTCATCTTCGGCTTGCGGCCGCCTTTGCGGCCGAGCTGCTTGGCGACTTCCAGCCCGGCGCGGGTGCGCTCGACGGTCAGCTCGCGCTCCATTTCGGCAAGGCTCGCCATGACGTGGAAGAAGAACCGCCCGGATGGTGTGCCGGTGTCGATGGAGTCGGTGAGGCTCCTGAACTGGACACCGTGCTTGTGCAGATCGCCGACCAGATCGACCAGTTGCTTGACCGACCGGCCCAGCCGGTCGAGCTTCCAGACGACCAAAGTATCGCCTTCGCGCAGCATTTCGAGCGTCTTGGCCAAGCCAGGCCGGTCTGCCCGCGTGCCACTCACCTTGTCCTCGAAGACCTTTTTACATCCGGCCTTGCTCAAGGCTTCGCGTTGCAGCTCCAGGTTCTGATCCTGCGTCGAGACGCGCGCATAGCCAATCAACATGGCTTGTCTCGCGCCCGGTCGATGCGTTCCTGCATCGCCTGCATCACTTCTTCGTGGGTGTACGATCTGGCGTTGGCGTCGGTGGCTTGCCGCAGGGCTTCCTCAACCTCGCGCGTCATCCGCTCGTAATCCTCCGGCCACAGCGCTTGCTCCATGCGCAGCGACGCCTGACCCAGCAGGTGCAGCAGGCTGAACAGCCGCATGTCGTTGGTGGCGACGATGCGCTCCCGAATCTGCTCCTGAATAGCTTCGCTAGCCCGATGCGCTTGTGGTGTGGCAGTCCCCTCGTAGTCAGCGGGGAATTCCGCTTCCTCGGCAATCCTTGCCCAGGCGCTGGCCAGCGCCTCGATGGTTGACGTGCTCATTTCCGCCGCTCCTGTGCTCTTTGGCGAATCAACCGGCCAAGGGGCCTCGACGCGAAAACCAGCAGCATCACGCCTATCGGATACCAGGTCGAGAAGACCACCAAGGCATCGAAGGCTGGCCGTCCGGTGTTGGTAGGCAGTACGGCGGTCACAGCCATCAACCCGCCGACCGTCCAGATGATGCGCCACACGTAGGGCATCACGCGGGGCACGTAGCCGTCATCGAAAGCGGTCTGGTAGTAGCGGCGCAGGCCGCGCTCGGCAAGCGCCTGGCGCTGCCGCTCCGACAGCGCATCCGTCCGGCCATACCAGCGCCGGAATGGTGGACAGCGCAGCAGCAAAGGGGTGAAGAGGATCATCACCGCCACGATCGCGACACCCCACGCCATGACGGCGCCGGCATCGGGCCGCTTGGCGTTCTCGATCACGGGCGCGAAGACGCCCGGAGCACCGATCATCCAGAACAGCGCAATGTGCTGATGGAAGGAGAGCTTCATTTGCTCATCCACTTGCGCAGCAGGCGCTTTTTCAGGGAGGCGCGTTCTTGCGGGTTGCGTCCCTTGTGATTGGCGATGCGATCCGCCGTGGCGGCCTGGCGCTTGACGGGCCAGTAGGAGCGGCCATCCTTGCCCATCGACCAGACGCTGCTGGCCTGGTTTTCCAGCAGGGGCAGATGGGCGCTCAGGGCTTCGGGCGACGCGCTGGTCAGCGCCGTGCGCTCACGGGTGCGCCAGCGCTGATGCCAGAGCTTCTTGTCCTCGCGCTCGCTGCCGCAGGTCGTGTGCCCGACGATGGGTGTTTTGCGGCGGCTGCGGCTCATAACGTAGTGGTCTCCAAGAACATTCAGGACTGATCCCAGGCGTCGATGGTCAAGACCTGATCGGCAGGACAGGCGGCTACGCGGTCGGGAACTGGATGGTGTTCAGTCTCATGCCGACCCCATTCGATTGATCGCGTCGCTTGCGGCACGCTGCGACGCAAGGAGGTTTGCGACCTGGTTTAGCAGCCGTGTCCGCTGCATGTCTGTTACCTATCTCCCCGACCGCTCATTGGACCAACTCCAGAGATTGGGCTCTATCGCTCAGCCAATACGAAACCGGCATTGGCTGATGCCACAACCGAGACTAACACAAATGGCTCGGTACCTGTATTTCGCGCCCCGTGCACTTGGCCCGGTCTTGCCACGGCTATCTCACCTTCCCTGAGGGCACGAACAATCCCATTGCCCTGAAAGTAATCAGCCATTCCCGACAAAACAGTCCACGTGTCTTGGCCGTGAGGATGAATGTGAGCCGCAATTTCCTGCCCGGGATGGACATGCCAAACCACGATAATTGAGTCTCGGGTTTCAAGCACAACGGAACGAATAGGCTCGCCTTCGGACGGCTGAACATACTCGGCTACAGAAAATATTCTCGATTCAACAGTCATCGGAGATCCCTCTTTCACAGTTGTCGTTACGGTCTTCATCGTCGGCATCCTGACGCACGGCGGGCAATTGCTGGAGCAACGCCGGCAGCCATTCCTGTACCGTCTCCCACACCACATCGAGGTTGATGTCGAAATAGCCGTGAGCCATGCGATTACGCATATTGCGCATGCTGCGCCACGGCACGTCGGCATGCGCCTGGGTGAACTCGACGTAGCCATCCATCACCTTTGTGGCCGCCTCGCCGATGACGATCAGGCTCATGATGACGGCCTGCTGGGTGCGCTTGTCGGCCAAGAAGTCGTCCTTGGCCATCCCTTCCACGAAGCTGCGCGCATCGGTTGCGGCCTGCTGAATGTGGTCGAGGTAATCGGGCAGGCGGTTCTCGCTCATATCGGTTGCGCCTCCGCGAGCACCTTGGCCCGGAACTTCGGCGGCAGGTCGCCGGGAGTCAGCAGATCGACGTCAACGCCGAGCAGCGATTTCAGTTCTTCTTCCAAATCGCCCAAGTCCAACAACGTGGCACCGGGCAGCGCATCGACCAACAGGTCGAGGTCGCTGCCATCCCGGTCGGTGCCATGCAGCACCGAGCCGAAGACGCGCGGGTTCGCGGCGCGAAAGCGGCCTACCGCTTCACGCACTGCGCTTCGCTTCATGTCAAGCACAACAGACGGTCGCATGCGCATCCTTTCTTATCGAAACTCGTTGAGATGATATGCAATCAAGAATAGAATTTCAAGAACTATTTTCGAGAATCGCAATGCCTTGATTCCCGTGCCGCGCCGGTTGCCTTGGCGGGTTTGTCACAAACCTACGTTTTCAAGAAGAAGGAAACCGCATGCCCCGCCGTTCGATCCTCTCCGCCGCCGAGCGCGAAAGCCTGCTGGCGTTGCCGGACACCAAGGATGAGTTGATCCGTCACTACACGTTCAGCGAAAGCGACCTCTCCATCATCCGGCAGCGGCGCGGCCCGGCCAATCGGCTGGGCTTCGCGGTGCAGCTCTGCTACCTGCGCTTTCCCGGCGTCATCCTTGGCGCTGATGAGCCACCGTTCCCGCCATTGCTGAGACTGGTCGCCAACCAGCTCAAGGTCGGCATCGAAAGCTGGGACGAGTACGGGCAGCGTGAGCAGACCCGACGCGAGCACCTGGTCGAGCTGCAAACGGTGTTCGGCTTCCAGCCGTTCACGATTGGCCACTACCGGCAGGCTGTCCAGTTGCTGACCGAGCTGGCCATGCAAACCGACAAGGGCATCGTGCTGGCCAGAGCCTTGATCGAGCACCTGCGGCGGCAGTCGGTCATTGTGCCCGCCCTCAACGCCGTCGAGCGGGCGAGCGCCGAAGCGATTACCCGCGCCAACCGGCGTCTCTACGACGCCTTGGCTGAGCCGCTGACGGACGTGCATCGCCGTCGCCTCGACGATCTGCTCAAGCGCCGCGACAACGGCAAGACGACGTGGCTGGCCTGGCTGCGGCAATCCCCGGTCAAACCGAACTCGCGGCACATGCTGGAACACATCGAACGCCTCAAGGCGTGGCAGGCGCTCGACCTGCCCTCCGGCATCGAGCGGCTGGTTCACCAGAACCGGCTGCTCAAGATCGCCCGCGAGGGCGGCCAGATGACGCCCGCCGACCTGGCGAAGTTCGAGCCGCAGCGGCGTTACGCGACCCTGGTGGCGCTCGCCATCGAGGGCATGGCCACCGTCACCGACGAAATCATCGACCTGCATGACCGCATCCTGGGCAAGCTGTTCAATGCCGCCAAGAACAAGCATCAGCAGCAGTTCCAGGCATCCGGCAAGGCGATCAATGCCAAGGTGCGGCTGTTCGGGCGCATCGGCCAGGCGCTGATCGAGGCCAAGCAAGCGGGCCGCGATCCGTTCGCCGCCATCGAGGCCGTCATGTCCTGGGATGCTTTCGCCGAGAGCGTCACCGAAGCGCAGCGGCTCGCGCAACCCGAGGACTTCGATTTCCTGCACCGCATCGGCGAGAGCTACGCCACGCTGCGCCGCTACGCGCCGGAATTTCTCGACGTGCTCAAGTTGCGGGCCGCGCCCGCCGCCAAGGACGTACTCGACGCCATCGAGGTGCTGCGCAGCATGAACAGCGACAACGCCCGCAAGGTGCCCACCGACGCGCCGACCGAGTTCATCAAGCCGCGCTGGCAGAAGCTGGTGATGACCGACACCGGCATCGACCGGCGCTACTACGAACTGTGCGCGCTGTCGGAGCTGAAGAACGCGCTGCGCTCCGGCGACATCTGGGTGCAAGGCTCGCGCCAGTTCAAGGACTTCGAGGACTACCTGGTGCCGCCCGCGAAATTCGCCAGCCTCAAGCAGGCCAGCGAATTGCCGCTGGCCGTGGCCACCGATTGCGACCAGTACCTGCATGACCGGCTGACGCTGCTGGAAACGCAGCTCGCCACCGTCAACCGCATGGCGCTGGCCAACGAGCTGCCGGACGCCATCATCACGGAGTCGGGCCTGAAGATCACGCCGCTCGATGCGGCGGTGCCCGATACCGCACAGGCCCTGATCGACCAGACGGCGATGATCCTACCGCACGTCAAGATCACCGAATTGCTGCTGGAGGTAGACGAATGGACGGGCTTCACCCGGCACTTCGCCCACCTGAAGTCAGGCGACCTGGCCAAGGACAAAAACCTGTTGCTGACCACGATCCTCGCCGACGCGATCAACCTGGGCCTGACCAAGATGGCGGAATCGTTCCCCGGCACGACCTACGCCAAGCTGGCCTGGCTGCAAGCCTGGCACATCCGCGACGAAACCTACGGGGCGGCACTGGCCGAGCTGGTCAACGCGCAGTTCCGACATCCCTTCGCCGGGCATTGGGGCGACGGCACCACGTCATCGTCGGACGGCCAGAACTTCCGCACCGGCAGCAAGGCCGAGAGCACCGGCCACATCAATCCGAAATACGGCAGCAGCCCAGGGCGGACGTTCTACACCCATATCTCCGACCAGTACGCGCCGTTCCACACCAAGGTCGTGAACGTCGGCGTGCGCGACTCGACCTACGTGCTCGACGGCCTGCTGTATCACGAATCCGACCTGCGGATCGAGGAGCACTACACCGACACGGCAGGGTTCACGGACCACGTCTTCGCGTTGATGCACCTGCTGGGCTTCCGCTTCGCCCCGCGCATTCGTGACCTGGGCGACACCAAGCTCTACATCCCGAAGGGCGATGCCACCTACGAGGCGTTGAAACCGATGATCGGCGGCACGCTCAACATCAAGCACGTCCGCGCCCATTGGGATGAAATCCTGCGGATGGCCACCTCGATCAAGCAGGGCACGGCGACGGCCTCGCTGATGCTCAGGAAGCTTGGCAGCTACCCGCGCCAGAACGGCCTGGCCGTCGCCCTGCGTGAGCTGGGACGCATCGAGCGCACACTGTTCATCCTGGACTGGCTGCAAAGCGTCGAGCTGCGCCGCCGCGTGCATGCCGGGCTGAACAAAGGCGAGGCGCGCAACGCGCTGGCCCGCGCCGTGTTCTTCAACCGCCTGGGGGAAATCCGCGACCGCAGCTTCGAGCAGCAGCGCTACCGGGCCAGCGGCCTCAACCTGGTGACGGCGGCCATCGTGCTATGGAACACGGTCTATCTGGAGCGGGCCGCGAACGCCTTGCGTGGCCACGGTCAAGCCGTCGATGACGGCCTGTTGCAGTACCTGTCGCCGCTCGGCTGGGAGCACATCAACCTGACCGGCGATTACCTCTGGCGCAGCAGCGCCAAGATCGGCGCGGGCAAGTTCAGGCCGCTACGGCCGCTGCAACCGGCTTAGCGTGCTTTATTTTCCGTTTTCTGAGACGACCCCATGCAGGCCTCGCAGGAATTCGCAGGCCACGCTGTACAGCCGGTCGCGCCAGCCCGCGTTCGAGCCATGCCTGCACGTTCGAATAGCTGCTTAGGCCGAGGATGTCGCCCGCTGCGTAGAATTCGACCAGCGCATTCACCCAGCCAAACGTCGCAATGTCCGCGATCGAGTAATCATCGACAATCCATTCGCGGCCCTCCAGCCGGTGATCCAGGACCCCGAGAAGACGCCTGGATTCATCAACAAAGCGCTGCCGAGGTCGCTTGTCCTCATAGTCCTTGCCGGCAAATCGCAGGAAAAAGCCTAGCTGTCCGAAGGTCGGCCCAACGCCCGACACCTGAAAGAACACCCAGGCCAGAGTCTCGTACCGCTGGGCGGGTGTTGTTGAGATGAGCTGCCCCGTCTTGTCGGCCAGATAGATGAGGATCGCACCGGTTTCCCATATGCCAATGGGCTGGCCGTCAGGGCCAGCCGGATCGATGATCGCGGGTATGCGGCCGTTGGGATTCAACGACACGAACGCTGGATCCTTCGACTCGTTGTTCGAGATGTCGACGAAGTGGGGCTCATACGGCAGGCCAGTCTCCTCCAGCATCATCGAGACCTTGACGCCGTTGGGCGTGGGGGCCGCGTATAGTTGCAAGCGATCCGGATAAGATGCTGGCCAGCGCTGCGTGATGGGAAAGGAGGAGAGGTCTGTCATATCTGGATCCTGGCACTGCGACGGCGGCTGAATGGAATGATCTGCTTCAAGGCCGGGTTCGACGACCGCGTCGATTGACGCGGTCGTCGGAGGTTGCGAACCGGATCGGCGCGGCACTAACGGCAGCGAAGCCTATTCCGCTGCAGCCCCGGCCGCAGGGCTCACATCGCCGGCCTCATGCCGCTTTGGAAGAACCCAGTCGGGACGGACGAAGTGGCAGGTGTAGCCGCCCGGCCGCTTCTCCAGATAATCCTGGTGATCGGGCTCGGCCTCCCAGAACTCGCCGACCGGCTGGACCTCGGTCACCACTTTGCCATCCCACAGCCCCGAGGCATCCACATCGGCGATCGTATCCTCGGCGACGCGCTTCTGCTCCTCGTCGACATAATAGATGCCCGACCGGTAGGAGAGCCCACGATCATTGCCCTGGCGGTTCAGCGTCGTCGGATCGTGGATCTGGAAGAAGAATTCCAGGATGTGCCGGTAGCTCGTCACTGTCGGGTCGAAGACAATCTCGATCCCCTCGGCATGCGTGCCGTGATTACGATACGTGGCGTTCGGAATATCGCCGCCCGTGTAACCCACACGGGTCGAGATGATGCCGGGCCGCTTGCGGATCAGATCCTGCATGCCCCAGAAACATCCTCCTGCGAGAACAGCGCGCTGATGCATGTTAAGCCTCCTCTACTTGATCGAGATATTCACCGTATCCCTCGGACTCCATCTCGTCGCGCGGGATGAAGCGAAGGGACGCAGAGTTGATGCAGTAGCGCAGACCGCCGCGGTCGGAAGGACCGTCCGGGAAAACGTGGCCCAGATGGCTGTCGGCGTGTACCGACCTGACCTCCGTCCGGACCATGCCGTGTGCACTGTCCCGCACCTCGTTCACGTTTGCCGGAACGATCGGCTTGGTGAAGCTGGGCCAGCCAGTACCCGAATCGAACTTGTCCGTTGAAGCGAACAGCGGCTCTCCCGACACTATGTCGACGTAGATGCCAGGCTCCTTGTTGTCGTTGTGCTCACCCGTGAAGGGCCTTTCGGTCCCCGAATCCTGGGTAATCCGGCGTTGCTCGGGGGTCAGGCGGTCAACTGCTGCCTGTGACTTCTCAAACTTCATGATAGTCTCCAATAATTAATCTAAATAGATGCGCGGAATAGTAGATCACTGAAAGGGAACTCAGCCCGGATTGTGCGATCTGATCAATCGCCAAACCAACCAAAACCACCAACCGGACTGAGCGATGCCGATCATAGCACCAATACC
>PQKR01000024.1 GCA_002918705.1 Escherichia sp. ESNIH1
CAAAAGCATGAGTGATATAGGTTTCGTCAGGCGCGACAACAATGTGGGTAGCCACACCGGCGATAGCGTCAATTTTGACCACATTAACAGGGTTATAAACAACGCTTTTAATGCGATAGTCATAAGGAGAATTGCGGCCAACCTCAAGCGCCATAACGTTAGTGGCCGCGCCTCCCAGGACTGACAAAACGACTGCTGAAAGAAGTAGTTTTTTCATGGGGCAGCCCTCAGTTAACTTCAGGGTTGACGCGATAACTCGTCACGCGGAAACCCAGCGGGTTGACATAACGCTGCTCAGCATTCATCGCCAGCGATTTATATTCATACCCCATAATGGCAATCCAGCGCTGCGGCTGATCATCAACGGGATTGCTGCGCACGCGGCGAACCGTAGTAAAGCGTATCGTTGCTACGCCGTGCGGTTTATCGAGGATCACAGAGTTAATCTTCACGCGGGTCGTTTCACTGTCGCCCAGAACCTTATCAAGACCGTTGCGGCCCTTGAACTTGCTCTGGTAAGACTCTGCCACGTTCGGCGTGGACATTAAGCCAACGGCCGTATAGTCGACCTGAACTGAATAGAAGTCATAGCTCTCACGGTGAATGACATATTGTGTCAGCCAGAACTTATCAATTTCGTCACCATAAGAGGTCTGGTCGCGGGTCAGCTTGACCTGCTGTACTTCGTGAGTGGCCTCGTTGAGCGTTAGCAGATGTGCGGGGATTGGCTGGCTGTACTTATGCACCACGTAACCAACTAAAGAGAGTGCAAAAACAGTTACCACCGCTGAACCGGTGGCAACCATCCAGGCGGTACGCCGGGACTTCAGCACTTCATCCATCAGATCAACTTCAAGCCCTTTACGGCTTTCGTTGAACTCTTTAATGGCTTCACGTGTAAGCCCTGTTTTTTTATTAGCTTTCATTTGCACCACCTTGCGTATCAACCGGGATTGTTTTGTTTACTGGAACGGTGTTGCTCCAGTCCGGCTCCGGTGGCGGTTTATGCCCGCTGGAACAGGCGCTAATCAGAAGAACTCCCATAAGCAATAAGCTGCGCATTACGGCATCCATTATCGGTTGTTGAACGTACTAATTATAATAAGTCGCCGAAATTGCAATTTCAACGACTTTTGTTTTAATTTTATGCAGCCTTCTTCCCGCGACTGCCCCTTGCCTTACCACTTAAATTAGAACCACTGCTTCCTCCGCTGTTGCTGCCACTTCCTCCACCTGCCGATTGCTGGCCGCCGCCACTGTTACCGCCTCTGAACGCATTACCGCCAAACATGCCGTGGCTGCCCATATTGCCAAGCGCCTGCATGGAAGAACCCGTAGAGCGTGCGGCGTCAGCAACTCCGGCGCTGATACCGCTACCCCAGCTGGCGGCAATTTGCGGAATCTGGAACAGAACGAAAACGGAAATGACCGTCAGTAATAAGGCGGAGATAGAACCAGTGATTGATGAGTAAGCGGCATCAGAGTTCATCGAGGACAGGAGGTTGTCGAACATCTGCATGATGAAACCAAACACGAGCGCAAGAATGACGACGACAAGGCCATAGTTAATGACCGACGCCAGCCAGCGAGCAAAGATGTTTTTTGTCGCTCCCCACAGCAGGCAGAAGATTGCAATCGGGCCAAAACAAAGCGTAACGGCCAGAAGGATCTTAGCCATGATCACAAAGCCCGCACCGAGGCCGCCCAGCACAACGGTAGCAATCATCATAATGCCGCCAATGGCATACGCGGCCAGGCCGCTCGATGAAAACACGTCTGCGGCTTCCCATGCGGTGTTGACGATCTTGATACCTTTTTCAATACCGCTATCAATAATCGCCGGTACGCCACTTGCACCGACTTTATTAGGGGCAGACAGTATCCCGGCAAAATCATCCGGCAGGTGAAGCGCCACGTTGACCAGTTCCTGTTGATACCAGCCGCCCGCCGTTGCAAAGCTCAGGATAAGGGCTATGGAAAGATACTCTTTAATCAGCGAACTCAGGCTGTCGCCCGCCCCCGGATTAAACGCTGAGTACATCCCCTGAACCATCAGCTTGATTGTCAGACAGGTGGCAATCAGAGGCGTTACATCAGAGATAATGGTGGCAACATTGGCGCTCACCATTGACGTAATCGCCCCGTCTACTTTTGCGAAAATGTCTGCGACTAGGGTGAATGCCATATTGCCTCCTTACTCCTAAATTTTCGGTGAATTGATTTCGCCGTCTTTTTTGCCGAACACAAACAGCTGACGATCGGCTTCGCGCGCGTTTTTGCAATCAGGTTTCTGAAGTTCATCCGCGTCTTTCTTGCATTCCTGAATTGTTGCCTTGCGCTCTTTCTCATGTTTTTTGTACCACTCCACGTCATGCGAGGCATCGCAGGCCACCAGGAGGAAAGGGATAACAAGCAGTAGTTTTTTCATAATTACCTCAGTTAATTGAAGGTGACGCGGTAACGTCCCCGCCGGTTCCAAAAACAAAATTGTGGGTGGCACGTTCTTTCTGCGCACGTAATAGCTTGTCCTGTGACTGCTGCAACATGTTCATCAGATTCAGCTTCGCCTGCTCACCCTGAATAGCACCCTGTGACGTCTGGATACGGGCCTGTAAGTCAGCAATCGATTTCAGGTCTGGAGTCGTTTTAATCTGCTCCGTCAGCTCCTGCATATCGGTTAGTTCCTGCATCTGGTTGTTGTAGGCTTTTTCTGCCATAACGCGGTCATAAGCGCCTTTTTCAGCCAGCTTTTTGTTCATGTAGGTAATTGCTTCGCTGGGCGTCATGTCGTCAACTTCCGCATTAAACTGGCCCATCATGCTGTTAACTGAAGGCGTGACGGAAGAACTGGAGTTCATGGCGTCGCTGTAGATCTCCTTCCAGTTGTCCGGCAAATTATTTGCCAGCGTGCTGGTAGACGTCCCCAGCAGATCGCCCAGGTTGGTTGTCTTTGCCATCGACTCATACATATTTTTCTGCGTTTGCAGCTGGCTTTTAAGCTGCTCCAGCTGCTGCGCCATTTGCTGAAGCTGCTCGACCTGTTTAGCCAGCTCAGTAGGGTTGGTCACGATGATGCCTGCGGAAGCGCTTTGCGCGCCTCCCAGAATCAGGCCGGTGGTCAGCAATACTGCCGTCAGTGTTTTTTTCATGGTGTTTTGCCTCGTTGTTAAGCCGTCAGGCGCCAGTATTCTTTGAGCCATACTTCAGGGTCATTACCGAGCCGTTCAACCAGCTCATGCGCAATTTCGGCGTTTTGTGGTTCACCGGACAACACGCTAAGAACGTTGTCCATTGTCTTAATATCTGCATCAATATCGTCGCTGTTGCGAGGGTAGAGATTGAAAGAAGCAATCGCAGACTGTTGCCCTTGTTTAACCAGGAACTGTCTGGAGTGTTCGGTAATCGACATCAGCGCGTCGTATTCAGCATCAGTAAGGAAGGCATAATCCTCTCGGATAGCTTCCGGATCGCGCAGGCAGATTTTTGTGACGGTCTGCGACATGATCGTGCGGCCAATACGGCTGGACAGCGCATCGTTCGGCTCCTGCGTGGCAAACACATAGATAGCGTCTTTCTTACGGTCAGTTTTGATACCACGCTTAACTTCACGCTCGATAACCGGATCGTCAAGGTAGGCGTGGAACTCGTCAAAGCACTGAATGACGCGGCGTTTGCCGTCGATGGAGTCACGTACCCGGTACAGAAGGTACATCATGAGCGGAGTACGGGCCGGGCTGGATACTTCCTCTTTGGCTGCGATAAACTCGGATAAATCGAAGCCAAAAATATCATTCGCGCTGAGATCCAGGCTGTCTTTATCATTGTCAAACAGCCAGCCATACTGGCCTTCGCGCGTCCATTCGCGCAGCAGCCCTTTCAGTGATACGCCATTTTCCACAACTTCATTCACGTACCCGTCCAGGATAGTAACGGTGCGCGCCTCGCGTGGAATAAGTGAGCCTTCCCCCATAACCGCATCAACGCCTTCAGCCAGTTCGGTAGCCATCGTTGCGCTGATAGGCCCGTTATTGGTGGTTTCCACACAAATGCGGAACAGGTTTTTAATGAGGGCAATATTGCGTTTGGTCGGTTCAATCTGAAGCGGGGCAAACCCGGACGGCATACCCTGTTGCAGAACTTTATAGTAGCCACCAACGCTTCGAATGAACGGCTCCATACCGCGGTCACGGTCATAAACAAAAAGCCGCGGGTTGTACTTCATTGACTGCGCCAGCAGGAAGTTAAGCAGCGTGGTTTTACCTTCCCCCGACATACCCGTTATTAACGCATGGCCCAGCGGGCGTTTACCGTAGGAAAGTTCTTCAAGCGGGGTCACATGGAAATTAAAATAGAGTGGCGTACCGCTGATCGTGCGGAACATGGTCAGCGCTGGCCCCCACGGGTTATTGTCAGGCTTGCCACGCATAAAATTGTGGAACGGGCTGAAGTGCAGGAAGTTCCATGAGTTTATCGGAACCGGGCGCGGCGCCCATTTCTGGTTGCCAGGCAGTCTCGCATAATATGCAGCCTCAGAGGCCAGGCTGATAGTCCCGCCAACCACGCCACAGCCGGTTAGCATAACCTTCACACGACGCGCTTTGCGCTGTACCGCGTTTTGGTCATTATCCCAGACATGCACGGTTCCATGATGGTAGCCCATCACGAACTCTCTGGACGTCAGCATATCGAGCGCAGTACCAAGCTGTGCCAGCTGGCTTTGCGCACGGTCGCGCGTTTCCTGCAAAGATTTTTCCTGATGCGTCAGAAACGTTTTAGCTGAAGATTCAGAGAGGCAAGAAAAACTCTGCGTCAGAAGGTATTCAAAATCGGCTTCTTTAAGCATGTTAAGCTGGCCTGGCTCTGTATCTTCTTCGTATTCACGAAATTCAATGCCGGTGGTATAGAAGTTGTGATCTACCGTTCTGATCTGGACAACATCCCCCCACAGGGAGCTAACAGGGCGGTTGTCCATGATGTACTCACGGATACGATCACGGCAAACAGGCACGATGGCCCATTCCATATTTGCGAGGAAATAAAGGAACTCCAGCGCTTTTGAATAAGCGTGAGCCTGCGAAGGTTCAGGCTCGTTGCGTTCGATAACAATGGCTTCGTCAAAAATGTCTGATTCATCGACTTCAGCAAGTTCTTCACGTTCTTTTTTATCAGGCGCAGGAATTTCAACACCGCGTTTGTCACGATAATAGATACCCAACTGCTGAATGCCATACGGCTTCATTGCTTCCAGGATTTGTTCAGAAATATCTTCCAGACCTTCAAGCGCCTCATTCTGCATTTGCTGAATTTCGTCACGAGTCGGCTTTTCAAATTTCGCCAGAAACTTCTGTGTTTTATCCCCTACCTGTTTGTAAATAACGGTCAGATAAAGGTCATTAATCAGCTGCTTGGAATCACCGTGCAGCTTACGGTTATATTGATCAACATAAGCAGGGAAAAAATGGTCATACTCACCATCCGGGTACTCTTTAGCCTCATGGTGATATTCATGCGTCCACAGCTCTACATGGTCTGTTCCGAAGCTCTTGACCAGCGTATTAAGGTCTTTATGCCAGGTGACCAGTTCCCGATCTGATGCGCAGTCATGTGTGCGGCCATCCAGCTTGAAAAAAGCCATCAGATCGCCGTTTTCCATCGAAATCACGTAATCATTGAGGTGATAAGAATAGGGCAAATACTTTTTATTTACTGATGGCTCCTTACGGTAGGCATCAATTTTTTTTGGCTTCGTAGCGGTGGCAGCTCTCATTATTTTAAACCCTTACGTTTGTAGTCAACAGAGGAATAAGACGATCCTCCCCACTGCTTAAACGGAGAATCAAACCAATTACTGAATTTGGTTTTCAACCACAGGCCCATAATTCGAAACATGCGGTCGTCATATTTTGTTAATGCAGCTGAAGGAATCCACAAAAAGACGAACACCAGAATCGCCCACATATGAATAATCATAAAAAGCGAGGCAGAAATCATGAATATCATCATAGCTACATTACGTGGTACACCCAGCGCGCGAGGTAAGCGAGTCGCACCTTTGAAAAGCGGTCTTTTCCCGTCAACGAACATCTTTGTAGTCCTCACTTTGGGGGACAAAAGTCCCCCCTTTTCGCGTTGTTCAGCTTCCTACGCCCGTCAGGGAAACCAGAAATGATGCAGAACCAATACCAATCAGCGAGATTACGATACGAGGAATAAAGCTGGCTGGGATTACGTGAAGCATCCACATAAAGCAACTAACCATGATCGCAATAGCACAACCAATTGGAATCCATGTGCTCAACCACGTCTGGATTGATGTAGCGGTTGATTCACCAGTATCGGTGCCAGCGGCCAGCGCAATTTGCGGCAGGGCAATGGACAAAACGCCCATAACTACCGCAGGGCCATACTTCTTAAACAACGTGGTCATACTTTCTCCTTACTCACTATCTTCTGTTGATTGCAGATTTAACCGGCATTCTTCAACGCCACACTTATCTTTCAAAAACTCTGCCAGTAGCCTTAAATCAGCCCAGGTTCGTAGCTCATGCTCTTTGTTAACCCTAATGGAACATGCGATCTGGCCCAGCTGTTCATCGTCTATCTGAAAAACGGGATACCACTTCTTTAATGAAACCCGTTCTATCGTTACCTCCTTCACTTTTCCTGCTTCAAATAGCTCCAGGATCTGTGATTGCAATACAAGGTACAAACGTTCCATCCATAACCTCATTCCCCCTTCGCTGTTTCCTGTCTGGTTAAAAAGGCATCCGTATTATTTCGGCTGAAGGCATCGCCATCACCCGAACCAAAAACATCTTGTTCACCGTCATACTGCGGCGCCGTACTTTTTGCCTGCTGAGGCTCAGTCGCGGTGCTGTCCTCACTGGTCTGGCCGTCAGGTAGCAGCGTAGGGATTTTCAAATCAGTTGATTGACGCGCCACGTTGATAACTTTCGTGACATACCCGTTAGAAATCCCGTTTGTGAGTGAGCCGGTGTTGTAGCAGGAAAGCGCGTGTCTCAGCGCAACCTGCCCGGCTGGGTAGGATTTCAGGGCGCTATCATAACAGGCTTTAAGGATGGTCTGGCTCGCCCGCAGGTTGATGCAGGGTTTGAAAATATCGTCAACCGAAAGACCCAGGCCCACTAAATTATTTGAGTTAATTTGTGCAAGGCCCATATCAAAACTTTTATTATCCTTCAGCAGAACTTTCGCAACGCTGACGGCCTCAGCTTCAGTACGCGGTTGCTGTTTTAACTGAATACTACCGTTAATATTGATCCTGTACGGCCCATTTGAGGACTCATGGCCGACGATGTACGCCATCGTTAAGGGTGAAACATCAGGCGCACATCTCTGCGCAAGCCTGGCAACTTCATCGGAGGCAGGCGCAGCACTGGCACGGCCAGCACAAGCAAGGCAGGCCAGAGCGAGAACCAGGAGTTTTGGATGTTTACTCATTTATGTTTCACCGCGTAATTGTAATTTCGACGACTTTTGTTTATGATAAGGGCTAATGAGATCGTGTCAAGAAGAAACGAAAAGAAAACCGCTGAAGGAAGGAAGGTGATGCTGGTTCCCCTGAAATCAGAAAAACGACCAAAAGGCGAACCCGTGTATCGTGACCCGGATAACCCTTTTAATACGTGGACTGGTATAGGGAAGCGCCCGGCCTGGCTAACTGCAAAATTGGACGCTGGCATTAGCCTGGAAGCCATGAAGATGCAGGGCGTAGCCAACCCCAGAGAACATAGACCAGCAAAATACCGCGACCCCAGGAACGCAGAAAATACCTGGTCCGGGACTGGCCGCCGACCCACATGGCTCAAAGAGCTGCTTGATAGTGGTTTATCACTTGATGATCTGAAGATATAACCGGAGGGTATAAAAATGGGCGAACTTATTGATTTTGCGGAAAGGCAAAAAAGCAGAAGGAAGAAAAAGGCATCTTCCATTCCGCCCATTTTTAGAAAATTTCGTGTCCATGCGATCAGGTTACTCGCCAGCATCATCAAATCCGGCTCTTATTCAGTTGCTTATATTGTTAAGAAAATTACAGGAAAGTTAATCAAGTTTTACACAATTTTAACGATTTTCGTTTTTGTTGTCGAATATATTGCAGGCGATATAGGTTACAAATCTATTTATAACGCAGCGTTATTATTAATATTGCTTACCGTTATCAACATTCTGGCGAGTGTATATCTGAACAAACTGTTAAGGACAAAACAATGAAGAAACTCTTAATACCTCTGATAGCAGCTGGTAGTCTGCTTTATATTCCTGCCAGCCATGCTGAAGATCCCTGCAAAGTTATTATGTGCATGGCGGGCAAGCTCACCGGCGATAGCGGCGGAAGCGAGTGTAACAGTGCTGAAGCTGCTTTCTTCAATATCGTTAAAAAGAACAAGCACGGCTTTTTACCCAACCACACGAAGGATGCCAGGAAGGCTTTTCTTAATGAATGCCCGGATAATGGCGAAGGTGGAAGTAACCAGTCGATGATAAGCCAGATCATAAGTAAATACGGGAAAGTTCGCTTATAGGCGAACTAGGAATAATCTCAATTTAAGGAGCCAACGTGAAAAAAATAATATTAAGTGCATTAGCCTGTACAGCTCTCTTAACTGGTTGCGTCAGCCAGGATAAAGGTAATGCGATGCAGAGCCAGCTGAATAACCAGCAACGCCAGATTAACGAATTATCCGTTCGTTTGCAGTCTGCGGAGTCCCGGCTATCAAAGCAGGAAGAAAAGCTGCGCAACGAACTGCTGCAATCCAGCGGCTATTGCTATCTGAATGGCGCCCGCTACTCGACCGGCACCGTACTTTACGGGCGGATTTGCCAGAATCAGTCAGGCAGCGCTTCGTGGCAGGTATACAGCCGTCGCTAAACACCAGGGCGGTTTAACCGCCCTTTTCTTTACCCTCAGAAAGCCCACTATGACCATGATCCCCTTCCCCACTACAGAAAACCTTATTCTATGGGCTTGCAGCGCCATCGCACTGCTTGCCGTTGTATTCTTCCGGCGTTCAGTACGGCACAGGCGACACAAAAGGAAGCAGCAAAGTGCGCGGCGGGTGCTGGAGCGCATAAAGACGTTGCCGGGCTTCCCACAAAAAATTGACTACCTGAGGAAAATTGATCCTTTTGTGTTTGAAGAACTGTTGCTGGAAGGATTTGAAGCGCATGGCTTCAGAACCATCAGAAACAAACGCTATACCGGCGATGGAGGCATTGACGGCCAGGTAATAATAGGAAAATATCGCTATCTTATTCAGGCTAAACGCTATCGCGGCCATATTGCTTTACAGCACGTACAGGAGTTCGAGAAGTTGCTTAAACGTCATAACTGTCGCGGTCTGTTTTGCCATACCGGGAAAACCGGCGCAGGTTCAAAATCTGTCAGTATTGCCAGTGAACGGATGGAGATTATCAGCGGCCAGCGCCTGATAGATTTGCTCACGCCCGGCAGCTCCTTCACTATCGCAACCGCCCCGCAGACGATGATGAAGCGTACCGCAGCAACACTAGAAACGAGCACCATTGTTAAAGATGCCGGTAAAGAAAATCGATACCATGAGAGTTAATTAAATGAAGTCAGTAACTATAGAAGCAAAAACATTTGCTGAAATGTTAGGAATAACAGAAGGTGAGTTAATCTTTGCCATTAAGAAAACTGGCACATTCAAAAACAAGACCATCCCACAACCTCATGAGCCACATAAATCAAATAATAGATTTTTATATTCAGACGTAATGAGGTTTATAGAATCACTAAAAGACAAAGAGAACCGGTAATGACTCCAACTTACTGATAGTGTTTTATGTTCAGATAATGCCCGATGACCTTGTCATGCAGCTCCACCGATTTTGAGAACGACAGTGACTTCCGTCCCAGCCTTGCCAGATGTTGTCTCAGATTCAGGTTATGTCGCTCAATGCGCTGAGTGTAACGCTTGCTGATAACGTGCAGCTTTCCCTTCAGGCGGGGTTCATACAGCGGCCAGCCATCCGTCATCCATACCACGACCTCAAAGGCCGACAGCAGGCCCAGAAGACGCTCCAGCGTGGCCAACGTGCGTTACCTAACAATAAACCTGTTTAAATATCCAGATAAAAACATTCAATCTGGGTCAAATGAGTGATACAGTTTCACCCATAAGACCCAATGGAGGCAATATGTCTGAATTTGAATTACTGGCGCAGGATCTGCTTGAGAAAGCAGAAGCGGAAGAACAACTGCGACAGGAAAATGATAAAAAGCTGCTCGGGCAGGTGCTGGAAATCTATGACCAGAAGTACGTGGCTGAACTGCTTAGAAAAGTTGGTAAAAATGAGTGGAGTCGCGAGACTCTTAATCGCTGGATTAATGGTAAGTGCTCACCTAAGACGCTGACGTTAGCCGAAGAGGAACTTCTACGAAAAATGCTTCCGGAAGCGCCTGCACATCACCCTGACTATGCCTTCCGGTTTATTGACCTGTTTGCTGGGATTGGAGGTATACGGAAGGGCTTCGAAACCATCGGTGGCCAGTGCGTTTTTACCAGTGAATGGAATAAAGAGGCTGTGCGCACATATAAAGCTAACTGGTTTAACGATGCTCAGGAACACACTTTCAATCTCGATATTCGTGAAGTCACGCTCAGTGATAAACCTGAAGTACCTGAAAACGATGCCTATGCTTACATTAATGAGCATGTGCCGGATCATGATGTACTTCTAGCAGGTTTCCCCTGTCAACCGTTTAGCCTTGCGGGCGTAAGCAAGAAAAACTCGCTCGGGCGCGCGCATGGTTTCGAATGTGAGGCTCAGGGAACGCTTTTCTTCGATGTGGCGCGTATTATCCGCGCAAAAAAACCTGCCATCTTTGTTCTTGAAAACGTTAAAAACCTGAAGAGCCATGACAAGGGTAAAACCTTTAAAGTCATCATGGATACCCTCGACGAACTGGGCTATGAAGTTGCGGATGCAGCTGAGATGGGCAAAAACGATCCTAAAGTTATCGACGGAAAGCACTTTTTACCTCAGCACCGAGAACGTATCGTTTTGGTCGGTTTCCGCCGTGATCTGAACATTCACCAGGGCTTTACCCTGCGCGATATTAGTCGTTTTTATCCGGAACAGCGTCCGTCATTTGGCGAACTGCTGGAACCCGTGGTTGACAGCAAATATATACTGACGCCGAAACTCTGGGAGTATCTCTATAACTACGCCAAAAAGCACGCAGCTAAGGGTAACGGATTCGGTTTTGGCCTCGTTAATCCTGAAAATAAAGAAAGCATTGCCCGTACGCTTTCTGCTCGCTATCACAAAGACGGGTCTGAAATTCTGATAGACCGTGGCTGGGATATGGCCACAGGTGAAACAGACTTCGCGAACGAAGAAAATCAGGCGCATCGGCCCCGCAGGCTGACTCCGCGAGAGTGCGCGCGCCTTATGGGTTTTGAAAAAGTAGATGGCAGGCCTTTTCGCATTCCTGTGTCAGACACTCAGTCGTACAGGCAGTTCGGTAACTCCGTAGTGGTGCCCGTGTTTGAAGCCGTAGCCAAACTGCTTGAACCTTATATCCTGAAAGCGGTTAATGCCGATTCGTGCAAGGTTGAACGAATCTGATCGCTCCTCCCGGTATTTATGCCGGGAGATAATCTATGGAATATCTGCGTAAAGCCCTGTCAGCTCAGCAATAAACGCACCTAGCGTCATTAGCTCAGCTCTCACCGCCTCCGGGTATTTTTTGTGCAGAGATGATGGCACGACCAATCTGACACCCGACTCCCGCATCTCCCGATATTGAGCCAGAGAAACTCCCTCCTGGAGTGTAAACAGATGCACCTGATGAATTTTATCGGCCTCATTCAGTATCTGACGCCAGCGATCCTTACAGGTAGTCTTGACTGCCAGCATGCGCAGATTTTCTACGGGAAACTCAGTATCGTGGTAAGCCCCTGCGGAAGGGAAAAGGAAATCGGGTTTTTTATTACCTTCTGTGATGGCCTGCGTCGCAAAGTGTCGCAGGCCGTGCTCAATGAATAGATGCTCCAGGTGCAGTTCCAGCGACTTCCCGGCTCTGGATTTACGGCGATTGCTGACAGAATTGGCCAGCGCAATAAATTCATCCACAGAGCCAAATCCTTTCCGGATGATATCCAGAACATGCAGTTCCTCAACCAATAGAAATATGTCGTACTCCACGCGCCGGCGGTCAAGAAGTTGCTCATCCGGATCAAGGGAATTTTTCACATAATGGCTGGCTGCATACTGAATAATTTCACTTCCCGACGGAAAGCGCAGGTGCCAGTCTTCAGGTAGAATATATTTATGATTTACTGGCGCTTGCTGTAGAGATAGTCCGCCTAGAATCTGTCCTGCGGGGCCGGATATAAGCGCTCCGGGTATAACTTCACCAATAGCGGTCTCAATGACGTCCTCTTCATCAGTGCTGGCGCATACCCAAATATTTACTTCCTTACAGTCCCCCCCTTGCTCATCAAGCTTGAAAGCCAGGAGCGTCAGAGCCCCTGTATTTTCAGGATCCTGAAGTGGGCTGCCTCTACCCCAGCGGGTAATCCTTTTTTCATTCCGGGTTTTACCAAAATGACGGCTGTTATAATAAATTGCCCTGGCTTCGCTGTCAGGGCAATCATGCGATGACACATGTGCGGTGAGAAAAACCGAAGGGTTCAGTTCACGGGTATGGTTGATAGACGGAAAGAGTTTTTCAACGATACCTGAAGGGATATAAAGCCCTACCTGGTGACCACCTGTTGCGCCGGTATCGTTGGCGGAAAGGCGTTTGATGTAGACGAAGTAATTCTCACATGCGATCTCAAGTAGCCAGTTGTGGAAAACCGACATAAGCATCCCCTGTTACCCTGAAACTCTACTCACCATTTTTTCATGATTATATACAAACAGTGTCATTTTCAGAAGACGACTGCACCAGTTGATTGGGCGTAATGGCTGTTGTGCAGCCAGCTCCTGACAGTTCAATATCAGAAGTGATCTGCACCAATCTCGACTATGCTCAATACTCGTGTGCACCAAAGCGAGGTGAGCATGGCGACGGAGGCTCTGTTGCAAAGATTGGCGGCAGTCAGAGGTAGGCTGTCGCTCTGCGCCGATCAGGCGGCTGCTGCGAAATGGTGGTTGAGCATGCCCATGGCCTCCGTCAGCGCCGAGGGCCCAATGCCAAAAGCTCTCTCCACAAGGCGCACCTCGCCCCTGATGCCGGGCTGCAGGCACCAGGGGCGAGCCTGTCCTTTGCGCAGGGCTCGCATGACTTCGAATCCCTTGATCGTGGCATAGGCCGTGGGGATCGATTTGAAACCGCGCACCGGCTTGATCAGTATCTTGAGCTTTCCGTGATCGGCCTCGATCACGTTATTGAGATACTTCACCTGCCGGTGGGCCGTCTCCCGGTCCAGCTTTCCTTCGCGCTTCAATTCGGTGATCGCTGCACCATAGCTCGGCGCTTTGTCGGTATTGAGCGTGGCAGGCTTTTCCCAGTGCTTCAGGCCTCGCAGGGCCTTGCCCAGGAACCGCTTCGCTGCCTTGGCGCTGCGGGTCGGCGACAGGTAGAAATCGATCGTGTCGCCCCGCTTGTCGACTGCCCGGTACAGGTAGGTCCACTTGCCCCGCACCTTGACGTAGGTTTCATCCAGGCGCCAGCTCGGATCAAAGCCACGCCGCCAGAACCAGCGCAGCCGCTTCTCCATCTCCGGGGCGTAGCACTGGACCCAGCGATAGATCGTCGTATGGTCGACCGAAATGCCGCGTTCCGCCAGCATTTCCTCAAGGTCGCGATAGCTGATCGGATAGCGACAATACCAGCGCACCGCCCACAGGATCACATCACCCTGGAAATGGCGCCACTTGAAATCCGTCATCGTTCCGTCCGTCCAATCTCCGCCAAGCATGCTCAAGCTTCACGATTTTTGCAACAGAGCCCACACGAGTATTGAGCATAGTCGAGATTGGTGCAGATCACTTCTGATATTGAACTGTCAGGAGCTGGCTGCACAACAGCCATTACGCCCAATCAACTGGTGCAGTCGTCTTCTGAAAATGACAATCGTGCCACCGGCTCCAGGTCTTATCGAACAGCTCAGACACATGGTCCAAATGCTGGTCGATCCGTTCGGCCAGTTTTTCGATGGCCTCTTGCTTGAGCTTGTCACTTTCCCTGAACTCGATGTTCAAGGCCCTGGCCACCTGGTTGAGGTTCCGGCCGATAGCTCCAAGCTGCCGGCACGATTCCCGTACGGTGTTCACTTCTTCATCAGTGAGGACCGGCATCCGGTTCAACGACCGCAGTCATTTCTGTACCTAAACAGTCCTGCGAATATGTGAGTTTTGACCTAATGAGCCACAAAAACTCATTTTCGCCCACGATAATTTTTCTACTTCCTTTCTTTGGAATGCTCATTTCAATATTCACATAACGTCGCTATCAATCGCGGAAAAGGCGTAGTGCGCGAAGCGAACGAAGCTTTTTGCCGTCGATTGCATAGCTTTGTTAACCCTTTTTCCAAATTTGATAGCAATAGTTAATGTTTGAAGTAAAGTGTTGCTCAAAAACAACTTCGAAGGTATTTGGAATACTCGGGAAGAAAACATCCCCCTCTGGCTCGATGTCGATCGTCGATAAGTGGAGCGTAGAGGCCATGGGTAATGTTTCTCGGTAAATTTCTCCGCCACCAGACACTATAACGTGACCGGTGAATTCAGCTAGCCTGTCCATGGCCTCTTCGATTGACTGAAATACAACTACATTGTCATCATTTGATGTCCAACCTGAGCGGGTAACGACCGCGTATTTCCTATTGGGGAGTGCGCCCATAGATTCAAACGTCTTGCGACCCACCAGAAGCCACTGATTGTAGGTCAATGCTTTAAAAAGTAGCTGCTCCCCTTTCGCGGACCAGGGTATGTCTGGACCGCAACCAATCACGCCGTTTTTCGCTTTCGCAGCCATCAATGATACTTTCAAGGTTCTCATCCTGGGTTAACTTTGTTTTAGGGCGACTGCCCTGCTGCGTAACATCGTTGCTGCTCCATAACATCAAACATCGACCCACGGCGTAACGCGCTTGCTGCTTGGATGCCCGAGGCATAGACTGTACAAAAAAACAGTCATAACAAGCCATGAAAACCGCCACTGCGCCGTTACCACCGCTGCGTTCGGTCAAGGTTCTGGACCAGTTGCGTGAGCGCATACGCTACTTGCATTACAGTTTACGAACCGAACAGGCTTATGTCCACTGGGTTCGTGCCTTCATCCGTTTCCACGGTGTGCGTCACCCGGCAACCTTGGGCAGCAGCGAAGTCGAGGCATTTCTGTCCTGGCTGGCGAACGAGCGCAAGGTTTCGGTCTCCACGCATCGTCAGGCATTGGCGGCCTTGCTGTTCTTCTACGGCAAGGTGCTGTGCACGGATCTGCCCTGGCTTCAGGAGATCGGAAGACCTCGGCCGTCGCGGCGCTTGCCGGTGGTGCTGACCCCGGATGAAGTGGTTCGCATCCTCGGTTTTCTGGAAGGCGAGCATCGTTTGTTCGCCCAGCTTCTGTATGGAACGGGCATGCGGATCAGTGAGGGTTTGCAACTGCGGGTCAAGGATCTGGATTTCGATCACGGCACGATCATCGTGCGGGAGGGCAAGGGCTCCAAGGATCGGGCCTTGATGTTACCCGAGAGCTTGGCACCCAGCCTGCGCGAGCAGCTGTCGCGTGCACGGGCATGGTGGCTGAAGGACCAGGCCGAGGGCCGCAGCGGCGTTGCGCTTCCCGACGCCCTTGAGCGGAAGTATCCGCGCGCCGGGCATTCCTGGCCGTGGTTCTGGGTTTTTGCGCAGCACACGCATTCGACCGATCCACGGAGCGGTGTCGTGCGTCGCCATCACATGTATGACCAGACCTTTCAGCGCGCCTTCAAACGTGCCGTAGAACAAGCAGGCATCACGAAGCCCGCCACACCGCACACCCTCCGCCACTCGTTCGCGACGGCCTTGCTCCGCAGCGGTTACGACATTCGAACCGTGCAGGATCTGCTCGGCCATTCCGACGTCTCTACGACGATGATTTACACGCATGTGCTGAAAGTTGGCGGTGCCGGAGTGCGCTCACCGCTTGATGCGCTGCCGCCCCTCACTAGTGAGAGGTAGGGCAGCGCAAGTCAATCCTGGCGGATTCACTACCCCTGCGCGAAGGCCATCGGTGCCGCATCGAACGGCCGGTTGCGGAAAGTCCTCCCTGCGTCCGCTGATGGCCGGCAGCAGCCCGTCGTTGCCTGATGGATCCAACCCCTCCGCTGCTATAGTGCAGTCGGCTTCTGACGTTCAGTGCAGCCGTCTTCTGAAAACGACAAACAGCCAGAAAGGCTGTTACAGGCGATTTGATCTGCAACCTATTGGTTAAATTAATGTATCAAAAACGATGGTTTTTGTGACAGTCTTGAAAAGTCCTGACTTCTCCCGAAAAATGACTCCCCTCATGTAACAAAACTCGTTACTGTATCAACATAACAATAACCCCATAACTAATTAGCGAGAAAAGAATGAAAATCGGCTATGCACGTAAATCTACGCATCTTCAGGATGTGGCGCACCAGGTTGACGAACTAACAAAAGCTGGATGTGAGCAAATCTATCAGGATCAGACCTCACGTAGCGGCCCAAAGCGCGACAAAAAAGGTGCGCCGGAACTGGAGAACTGCCTGAAAGCATTGCGCGAGGGAGATACCCTAGTAGTTTGGGCACTAGATCGGCTCGGCGGTTCATTGGGTCAAGTCATTACTTTACTCGACGACCTGAAGAAACGCGGAATAACTTTCATAGCCATCAAGGACAGAATAGACACAAATGCGCCAGTTATAGGGGAAATCTATACTCATCTGATGGCGATATTCTCTAGCTTTGAACGCAACCGCAATATTGAAAGAACGCGCTCAGGCCTTGCAGCTGCACGCGCAAGGGGCCGTGTGGGAGGGAGAAAACCGTCACTTTCTGAAGAAGATGTTAAACAAATTAGAATCTTACTTGCTGATCCTGAAATGACAGTTGGTGCAGTTGCTAAGCGCTTCAACGTTTCTCGCATGACTATTTATCGCTACACCACAAAATCATGAATGACCGCAGCATGGCGGTTTTATTTTCTTATGCCGTCAGGGCATGGAAGGCGACCACGCCGGAGTTAAACGGGCACCGGCCGCAAATCGCCGGAAACCGCAATGCTGAACGTATCGCCCGACCCAGCCCCCTCCCTGCAAAGCCCTAATCCCGCTCACCGCCACACAGCTGCCGTATGTCCCCCACGGGGGTGCGCAGTGGGCGCCGCGCGCCTGCGCGCGGGAACGGCGGCCCGCCTTCGGGTCGCGGCGCCGTACTGCGAGTTAGCGGCCGCACGCGGCCGGTTACGGGGGACACTACGCCATACGACCAGCGACCCGCTGAGCTGCACAATCCACGGATAACACAAGCTACATACATGTCGATATGGGAATCCGCCCATCTTGCCGGGCGCCGCTGTCGTGTGGAAATCCGCCCACCTTACCGGGCGCCGGTGCCGTGTGGGAATCCACCCACCTTGCCGGGCGCCGGTGCTGTGTGGAAATCCGCCCACCTTGCCGGGCGCCGGTGCCGTGTGGGAATCCGCCCACCTTGCCGGGCGCCGGTGCCGTGTGGAAATCCGCCCACCTTGCCGGGCGCCGGTGCCGTGTGGGAATCCGCCCACCTTGCCGGGCGCCGGTGCCGTGTGGGAATCCGCCCACCTTGCCGGGCGCCGGTGCCGTGTGGGAATCCGCCCACCTTGCCGGGCGCCGGTGCCGTGTGGGAATCCGCCCACCTTGCCGGGCGCCGGTGCCGTGTGGGAATCCGCCCACCTTGCCGGGCGCCGGTGCCGTGTGGGAATCCGCCCACCTTGCCGGGCGCCGGTGCTGTGTGGGAATCCGCCCACCTTGCCGGGCGCCGGTGCCGTGTGGGAATCCGCCCACCTTGCCGGGCGCCGGTGCTGTGTGGAAATCCGCCCACCCTTTCCGGGCGCCGGAGCCGTGTGGGAATCCGCCCACCTTGCCGGGCGCCGGTGCCGTGTGGGAATCCGCCCACCTTGCCGGGCGCCGGTGCTGTGTGGAAATCCGCCCACCTTTCCGGGCGCCGGAGCCGTGTGGGAATCCGCCCACCTTGCCGGGCGCCGGTGCCGTGTGGGAATCCGCCCACCTTGCCGGGCGCCGGTGCTGTGTGGAAATCCGCCCACCCTTTCCGGGCGCCGGAGCCGTGTGGGAATCCGCCCACCTTGCCGGGCGCCGGTGCTGTGTGGAAATCCGCCCACCCTTTCCGGGCGCCGGAGCCGTGTGGGAATCCGCCCACCTTGCCGGGCGCCGGTGCC
>PQKR01000025.1 GCA_002918705.1 Escherichia sp. ESNIH1
ACTGTAGTTGCCATGTTTTACGGCAATGAGAGCAGAGATAGCGCTGATGTCCGGCAGTGCTTTTGCCGTTACGCACCACGCCTTCAGTAGCGGAGCAGGAAGGACATCTGATGGAAATGGAAGCCACGCAAGCACCTTAAAATCACCATCATACACTAAATCAGTAAGTTGGCAGCATTACCGATGTCGTAAAAGAAAATGCCTACCTTTCAGCCACCCGCTCGGGGCTGGAATCGAACGAGATCGCTACTCTTCAGCGCTCCTTGCCTTCCCGGTTTAATCTGCGGCATTTGAAAAAAAATGAATCATTAAAACTCGTACTGCAAAAGAAAGCGGGAAAATCACGTGTCGTGGCCTATAAATTTACGTCCGGTTCATTTAATTACACGGCGTATCGTATATCAGATAAAAAGTTCTATAACCTTTCCGATACTTCCGGGAAAGGCAGTCTCGATTATCCGTTACCGGCCACAGCAAGACTCAGTTCGCCTTTCAATCCTGCAAGACTTAACCCGGTATCGGGAAAAGTGAGTCCCCATAATGGCATTGATTATTCCATGCCCATGAACACGAAAATAGTCAGCGTCATCGACGGAAAAATCACCCGGGCCGAATACAACAGTACCATGGGATATTTTGTTGAAGTAACGGGAAAAGCCGGTGTTAAAACTCGCTATCTCCACCTCAATAAAATACTCGTTACTAAAGGGGCCAGGGTTACCCGGGGAGACGCTATTGCGTTATCCGGTAACAGCGGACGTTCATCCGGTCCTCATCTGCATTACGAGCTGGTCATCAATAACAACCCTGTTAACTCTCTGGCGTTCCGGGCAGCGGCACCCGCTGATAACAAACTCGAACAGCATGCCTTTGCGCATGTCAGAGACTACGAACGATACCTGGACTGATAACGGGACCGCGACGCGGCCCCGTCTGCCGGATTAATTTTTTTTATCGTTTTCACTTCCGTGATGTTGATGATCTCCATGCCCTCCGTGGCCGTGGAAAAGATGCATTAGCGGGCAGACCAGCAATAACAGATATGGCCAGTAACCTGCCACATGTGACCAGTGTTCGCGCAGGAGGGCAAATGCCGCGATCGCGGCGACAGCAATAAGCGCATAGGTGGTACTTTTCATACTGGACTCCTTCTGTTCGTAACTGACCCTTCACTCAGTGTTATTTCCCGAGCCTGACACTTTTCAGACGCAACGCATTCACAATGACGCTGACGGAGGAAAGAGCCATGGCCGCCGCCGCAATAACTGGCGACAGCAGTATTCCATACACAGGATAAAGCAGACCTGCAGCCACAGGCACGCCAAGTGCGTTGTAGATAAATGCAAAAAACAGATTCTGTCGGATATTTTTCATGGTGATCTCTGACAGATGACGGGCCCTGTTCAGTATCATCAAGTCGCCTTTGAGAAGGGTGACTCCGGCACTTTCAATTGCCACATCTGTACCCGTTCCCATAGCTATGCCCACGTCAGCCGCTGCCAGCGCCGGGGCATCATTTACACCGTCCCCCGCCATCGCAACCACATGACCAGACGCTTTCAGTCGGGTTATCACTGCTTTTTTGCCGTCAGGCAGAACCCCGGCTTCAACCTCATCTATTCCCAGTTTCCGTGCGACTGCTTCAGCAGTAAGCTGGTTATCCCCGGTGAGCATAACAATGCGGATCCCCGCCTGACGCAAAGCTTTAAGCGCATCCGGCGTGGTTGCTTTCACGGGATCCGAGATAGCTATCAGGCCTGCAAGGTACCCATCTGTGGCCACATAGATAACGGTAGCGCCTTCCATCCGCAACGTATCCGCAACGGCCTTTTGATTATCAATAACGATACTGTTTTCCTGCATAGCCAGTTCATTACCAATAACAACCCGTTGACCTTCAACATCGCCTGAAACACCTTTCCCCGACGGAGCATTGAAATCACTGACTGCGGGTATCATGATCCCCCTGTGCTGGGCTGCCCGGACTACAGCCATACCCAGCGGATGCTGCGAGCCTTTTTCCACTGCGGCCGCTACACGTAAAAGAGATGTTTCCCCACCCGGATTGAGACTGATAATCCCTGTCACCGTAGGCGAACCTTCCGTGAGCGTGCCTGTTTTGTCGACAACCAGCGTGTCCACTTTTTCAAGACGTTCAAGGGCTTCGGCATTCCTGATTAACACCCCGGCCTGGGCTCCTTTGCCTACCCCCACCATTATCGACATCGGTGTGGCCAGCCCCAGTGCGCAGGGGCAGGCAATAATCAGGACCGACACAGCCGCAATCAGACCGTGCGCCATCCTGGGCTCGGGCCCCCAGACAGACCAGATCACGAAAGCAACAACCGCGATAAGTATCACCAGAGGAACAAACCAGCCTGAAACGCTGTCAGCCATTCTCTGGATGGGGGCACGCGAACGCTGTGCATCAGCGACCATTTGAACAATTCGTGAGAGCATCGTTTCATCACCGACTTTCTCTGCACGGATGATAAGACTACCTGTCTGATTAATCGTCCCCCCAATGACAGGGTCACCCTTCGTTTTGGTAACCGGCATAGACTCCCCGGTCACCATCGATTCATCAACGGTTGTTTTGCCTTCGATCACGATACCGTCGACCGGAATACTCTCTCCAGGTCTGATGCGGAGCTTATCGCCAGGCAGGACATCTTCCGCATTAATATCCGTTTCATGACCGTCATGATCCAGCCGTCTGGCGGTTTTGGGGGCAAGGTTCAGAAGCGCAGTAATGGCGCCTGAGGTTTGTTCCCGTGCCCGCAGCTCAAGAACCTGTCCCAGCAGAACAAGCACCGTAATAACTGCTGCGGCTTCAAAATAAACGGCCACCAGGCCATCCATGTTTCTGAACGATGCAGGAAACCAGGAGGGGAAGACGGTTGCAATGACGCTGTAAACCCAGGCTACGCCGGTCCCCATTGCAACAAGGGTAAACATATTCAGGGAGCGGTTACGTAACGACATTACGGCCCGGGCGAAGAATGGCCAGCCACACCACAACACGACAGGGGAGGCCAGAAGCAGCTGCAGCCATGTGTTGTACTGTGGCGGTACTGTATTCCTCAAGTCGGGAAACAGATGAGATCCCATTTCGAGTACCAGAACCGGAAACGCCAGCAACAACCCCAGCCAGAAGCGTCTTGTCATGTCGCGAAGTTCATCACTCGTCCCCGTGGATGCCGTAGCTACGAGCGGCTCCAGTGCCATTCCACAGACAGGACAGCTTCCGGGACCACTACGGCGTATCTCCGGATGCATCGGACATGTCCACACACCTTCAGAAATCTCTTTCTCCGCCTGGCGGTGAGACTGTTTTATCTTATCAGGGCTGACTTCATGGTGGTCGTGGTGATGGTGATGTTCACTGGCATCTTCGGTAAAATAATGATCGGGATGGGCTTTAAATTTGCTCTCACAGCTGGCGGAGCAGAAATAAAGCTGATGGTCCTGGTATCGAATGCTGCTGTGCGCCTTGTCAGGCAGGATGACCATCCCGCACACGGGATCTCTCACCTTATGCAATGCGTGACTCTCGTCCGGGGATGATGTCTGCTCAGAAGCAGTCTGGTTGTTATGTTCCACTGCATTGTCATTTTTCACAGTAACTCTCCTTATGCATATCTGAAGCATTTTCTGTCTTCAGGATATGTCATGGATGCGATTACCACGAATGCCGCCGGCATAAGAGTGCCTGCTGCCGGCGTCCCGTTATCAGCCGTTCCGCTGACTATTCGATTCGCTGGAAGACTTTTTTACTGCCCTCCGGTGAGAATGCGATAACATCGTAAGCCTCTTTTCGGGCCCCCATCTCCATTCCCGGACTTCCTGCTGGCATACCGGGGGTGGCGAGACCGTATATACCCGAACCAGACTGCATGGCCTTATGTATCGTTGCCGCAGGCACATGGCCTTCAATGATCAAATTACCTACAACCGCGGTATGACAACTTCGTAGTCCAGCAGGAACAGCATGCTTTTCTTTCAGGGCTGACAGCGCCTGATCATTCATGACGTGAGTTCGCACTTCGAACCCGTCTTTTTCCATCGCTTTGCCCCACAGGGAACAACAGCCACAGTTTTCAGATTTGTACATATCAATGACTTTTTCACTCGCCATTGCAGGCAGTGACAGGCCGAGAGCCAGGGCCATTAGAACCACTTTTTTCATACTCACCTCTGTATATTATCGATATAAACCCTGACGTCAGGGTGAATCAGTGCAGAAGGACGCCCACTGGGGGCGCCCTTTCAGGGTTATGACACGCTTTTTTTATGTCTGCGCAGCCAGATTAATTTGTAGGCGGCAGGAATAATGAACAGGGACAGCAGCGGAGCCGTGATCATCCCACCAATCATTGGCGCAGCAATACGGCTCATGACTTCTGAACCTGCGCCGGTTCCCCAGAGTATTGGCAGCAGACCCGCAATGATCACCGCCACGGTCATGGCTTTCGGCCGGACACGCAGTACGGCACCATGATAGAGGGCTTCATCAAGACCTTCCGGTGTGAACGTCTCTTTACGGGACAATTCCGGGTGCGCTTCAATGGCATGACGCAGATACATCAGCATGACCACGCCAAACTCTGCTGCCACCCCGGCCAGGGCGATAAACCCGGTTCCGGTCGCCACTGACATATGGAAGCCCTGCCAGTACAGGAACCATATTCCGCCAACCAGGGCGAACGGCAGGCTCATCAGGATCAGCAGGGCTTCGTCAACCCGGCGGAATGCCAGATACAACAGGATGAAAATGATCATCACCGTCATCGGCACCATCAGCTTCAGTTTCTTGTTGGCATGCTCAAGCAGTTCAAACTGTCCGGAGAATGCCACACTGGTTCCCGGTCTCAGTTTCACTTTCTCGCTGATGGCCGTCTTAATGTCGTTAACCACCGACACCATGTCCCTGCCGCGGGCATCAACATAAATCCAGCTGGCTGGCCGGGCATTTTCGGTTTTCAGCATGGTTGGTCCAGAAACGACTTTAATATCCGCGACATCGCCCAGTGTGATCTGCTGCTTCATCGGGGTCAGGATCGGCATCTGTTTCAGCGCCTGCGGACTGTTGCGGTAATCCTGTGGGTAACGAATGTTAATAGGGTACCGGGCCACGCCTTCCACCGTTTCCCCTACCGTCGCACCGCCGATGGCTGATGAGACGAACAGCTGGACATCACCTACTGTCATCCCGTACCGGGAAGCTTTTTCCCGGTTAATGTCCACATCAATGTAACGTCCACCTTCCAGTCGCTCAGCCAGGACAGACACCACACCCGGTACCGTTTTGGTTACCGCCTCGATA
Organism: Escherichia sp. ESNIH1; assembly: GCA_002918705.1. GTDB lineage: Bacteria > Pseudomonadota > Gammaproteobacteria > Enterobacterales > Enterobacteriaceae > Pseudescherichia. The sequence goes on from PQKR01000025.1 coordinate 5,327, forward strand.
CTCTGCGCCGTCGCGTCGATATCGGACAGAACAGTCCCGGACACTTTGATACCTATCGGGCTTTTGATCCCGGTTGAGAGCATATCAATACGGTTACGGATAGGCGGCACCCAGAGGTTTGCCAGACCCGGTAAACGGACTGTCCTGTCGAGTTCATCAATAATCTTGTCAATTGTCATGCCGGGACGCCACTGATCCTCAGGTTTGAGCTGGATCGTGGTTTCCACCATTTCGAGCGGCGCGGAATCCGTTGCGGTCTCTGCTTTACCGGTCTTGCCAAATACAGAAGCCACTTCAGGAACGCTTTTGATTAACTTGTCTGTTGTCTGCAGGAGCGCTGCAGCTTCTGCCGGAGAGACGCCAGGCAAGGTCGACGGCATATACAGCAGATCGCCCTCGTTAATCTTCGGCAGAAATTCACCGCCCACCTGACTCAGTGGCCAGATAACCGTGAAAATGGACAAGGCCGCAACCAGCAGGGTTGTTTTTGGCCAGTGGAGGACCCGCAGCAGCAAAGGATGATACGCTTTGATCAGCACCCGGTTCAGGGGGTTACTTGTCTCGGCAGGAATTTTCCCCCGGATCCAGAATCCCATCAGAATAGGAATGACGATGATGGCCAGTGCGGCCGCTCCCGCCATGGAGTACGTTTTCGTGAATGCCAGCGGGCCAAACAGACGACCTTCCTGCCCTTCCAGGGTAAAGATAGGAATAAAGGACAGGGTGATGATCAGCAGGCTAATGAACAACGCGGGTCCCACTTCCACGGAGGCGTCGGTAATCACCTTCCAGCGGGTGGCGTTGTCAATCTGCTCACCCGGATGCTGATGATCCCACTCCTCAAGCCGTTTGTGCGCATTTTCAATCATCACAATGGCGGCATCCACCATCGCACCGACGGCAATCGCTATCCCTCCCAGCGACATGATATTGGCGTTCAGTCCCTGGAAGTGCATGACGATAAAGGCGATACACAGGCCAAGCGGCAGAGAGATAATCGCCACCAGGGCAGAACGTACGTGCCACAGGAACAGAGCACAGACGATGGCCACCACGATAAACTCTTCCAGAAGTTTGGAACTGAGGTTATCAATCGCCCGGTCGATTAACTGGCTGCGATCGTAGGTGGTCACGATTTCAACGCCTTCCGGCAGGCTGGCCTTCAGCGTCTCCAGTTTATCCCTCACTGCCGTGATAACGTCGCGCGCATTTTTACCCGACCGCAGGATCACCACGCCGCCAGCGACTTCTCCCTGGCCGTTCAGCTCGGCAATACCACGCCTCATTTCGGGCCCGGTCTGCACGCGGGCAACATCCCGCAGATAAACCGGCACGCCGTTCTCACCTGTTTTCAGGACGATGTTATTAAAATCATCAATGCTCTGAAGATAACCGCTGGCACGGACCATATACTCCGCTTCGGCCATTTCAACGGATGAGCCACCGGCCTCCTGGTTAGACGATTCAAGTGCCTGTTTCACTTCGGGCAGGCTGATACCGTACTGGGACAGTTTTACCGGATTGACCTGAATCTGGTACTGTTTCACCACGCCGCCAACCGAAGCGACCTCAGCCACGTTCGGGATGGTTTTCAGCTCAAATTTCAGGAACCAGTCCTGCAGAGAGCGCAGTTCTGAAAGGTCGTGTTTTCCGTTGCGATCGACAAGGGCATATTCAAATATCCAGCCCACTCCCGTGGCGTCCGGGCCGATTTCAGAGCTCACACCCGCAGGCAGTTTGCCCTGAACCTGATTCAGGTATTCCAGCACGCGCGAACGGGCCCAGTACAGATCGGTGCCGTCTTCAAAAATGACATACACATACGAATCACCGAACTGTGAAAAGCCACGCACGGTTTTTGCGCCAGGTACGGACAGCATGGTGGTGGTAAGCGGATAGGTGACCTGGTTTTCTACAATCTGCGGGGCCTGTCCGGGATAGCTGGTTTTAATAATGACCTGCACATCTGACAGGTCAGGCAGCGCATCGACCGGCGTGTTAATTATCGTCCATGTGCCCCAGATGCTGAGAAACAGTGCGCCCATCATGACCAGGAAACGGTTGGCGACAGAGCGCCGGATAATCCATTCAATCATCGTCGTCTCCTCAGTGCCCTGAATGCATATTTACAGGCTGCTCAGACATTGCTGGCATACTGTTTTCTGTTTTTTCAGGGTGGCGCATACGTTCCAGCGCGCCCGTAATATTGGCTTCGGAGTCAATGAGGAACAGGCCACTGACCACCACGGTATCGCCTTCATTCAGGCCGGAGCCAATGCCGGACTGTTGCTGTGATTCATGCAGAACGTGGATCTGTTTCGGCACAAACTTGCCTTCATCATCAACAGTAATCACGCGCTGTTCTTTGCCGGTATCGATAACGGCCTGGCTTGGTATCAGCAGCATCTCCTGGCTCCTGGTATTCAGTTTCAGATAGGCATTCATGCCCGGCTTGAGAAACTCATCCTTATTAGAAACCTGGAGACGGACCTGAAGCGTACGGGTTGTCTGATCCACGCTGGGAAGAATGTTCCATTTTTCGACATGGAATGTTTTATCCGGATAAGCCGGTACCGAAATTTCAAACTGCGACGTATCTTTCAGCAGATATGCGATAGATTCTGGCACTGCAGCGCTGATCCAGACCGGGTCCATCCCCTGAATCTGAGCCACTACTTTATCTTTCGAAATATTCATTCCGGTGCGCAGGTCAAACGCAGTAATGACACCATCAATAGGTGCTTTAATGGTAAAACGGGTCTGGATTGTGCGGGTTGAACGCAGCCTTTGAATATCCTCTTCCGGCATACCAGCCAGACGAAGTCGCTCCAGAACCCCTTTTATCTGGGTTGACGTACCGCCTGTACCGGATAACAGCAGGAACTCACTTTGTGCCTCAACCCATTCAGGAATGGTGATATCGATAAGCGGAGTGCCTTTCTTCACATGATCGCCAATCGTCAGGGGATACACTTTTTCGACGAAACCGTCAGAGCGCGCCTGCACAATGACAAACTGATACTCGTTGTAACTGACATTAGCCGGGATTGTCTGAGAATAATTCAGCATTCCTCGCGTGACTTTTTGCGTTTTTAATCCCAGATTCTGAACCTGCGTTGGATCGATACGGATCCCGCCACTGCTTTTATCGCCGCTTTCATCAGCATATTTTGGCACCAGGTCCATATCCATAAAGGGAGATTTTCCGGGTTTATCAAATTTGGTATCCGGTTTCATCGGGTCATACCAGAAAAGTACCTTTCGCTCCGGTGCCTTTTGTTCGGTTTGTACTGTTTTTTGTGATGAGTTTACATACTGCCAGGCAGTAACCGATATCAGCCCTCCTGCTATGAGGCTGCTGATAATTATTGCAGCATATTTTATCTTTAAAGAAGCCATACAATTTCTCGCTGAAAAATCAAAACACCTGGCATATGCGCCCGATCATTCATTCACAGTAATCCCTTAATGAATGTTCAGGCGCACTGGATGTATTCGCTCCGGACTGATAATCAGGATTGCGTAACGTTAATGCTTTTGAGTAAGGAGATATTGCCCTGCTGAATAAACGAGAAATCGACATGGTTGCCGGTTTTCAGGGCATTGATAGCGTCGTCTGCATTAACAAAAGTGAAGCGCATGGTCATTGCAGGCCAGCCCACAGCAGGGATTGCTTCGTGCGAAATGGTAATCTTTTTACTATTCATATCAATGTCTTTAACGACACCGGTGCCCTTGATAACCTGCTGTACCGAAGCATCACTGGCAGCATTCATATCGCCATGCTGATGTGTTTCAGCATGAAGACCGGCAGAAAACATGACAGAGAAGGCACCAAATAAAACGGCTTTAAGTGAATTACGCATTTTTAATTTCCTGATTAATTAAATAAATTTACTCTACCCAACCGCCACCCAGCGCGGTAAACAGATTAATTTCGTTAACCTGTCGGGAATAGGTAAGATCGAGAATGGTTTGCTGCGTAGCGAAGAGGGAACGTTCTGCATCCAGCACTTCGATGTAACTGACAGCACCACTTGCATATAATCCTCTGGCACGCTGGAGAGTTATCTGAAGTGAATCAAGATAACGCTGCTGTGACTCAAGTTGCTGGCTAAGGCTGTCGCGCAGCGCAAGCGTGTCGGAAACATCCTTAAAGGCTGACTGAATTTTTTGTTCGTAATTAACCACCGATTGTTGCTGGCGAATTTCAGCCAGCTTCAGATTGGCTTTATTCCTGCCAGCATTAAAAATAGGAATTTCAATTTTAGGGATAAAATTCCACATTCCACTTCCTGACGTAAACAGGCTGGACAGCTCCGTACTGCTTGCGGAAAGACCACTGGTCAGGGTAATGGAGGGGAAAAAGGCCGCTCGCGCTGCGCCAATATTGGCATCAGCCGCTTTCAGCTGATATTCCGCTTCCATAATATCCGGTCGCTGCAGCAAAATTTGTGAAGATAGATTTGGTGGCAATTTTACTGGTGCGATCTCCCCGCCTTTCATCCCTTTTTCTGACGGAAGTGCGCGGTACGTTCCCAGCACCAGTTGCAGGGCATTGTTTGCCTGAGCCAGATCGCCTTCTCGTTTGGCTATTTCGGCGCGGGTACTTTCGATTTGTCCTCTCGCCTGTTCAAGTGCCAGAACGTTCGTACTCCCGGTCACGAGCTGTTGCTCAACGAAAGCATAGGACTGTTCATAATTTTTCAGCGTTTCCCGCGCAATACGGAGTTGTTCGTACGCCAGTTGCTGGCTGAAATAGCTCTGTGAAACGTTGGAGACCAGCAGGATGTGTACGGCCCGACGGGCTTCTTCGCTGGCAAAGTAGTTCTGGCGGTCAGCATCACTCATGTTCTTAAGTTTGCCGAAAAAATCGAGCTCATAGCTGAGCTCCAGTCTCGCGTCGTACTCCTGTGTGGTCGGCTTGTCACCTTTCAGACCACCGCTGTATGTTATCCCGGATGAGGCATTCAGCTGGGGATAACGATCTGCATCCGTGACGTTGAACTGGGCTCGGGCCTCTTCAACCTTCAGGGCAGCCATTCTCAAATCACGGTTATTAGTCAGAGCTTCACCGATCAACCGGGTAACCTGGGGATCGACAAAAAAGTTACGCCAGCCCGTATCCTGATAGCCATTTACCGCTGGCGTCAGGCTGTTATGGGACAGTGAAAACTGCTGGGGTACCGGTGCTGCGGGCCGCTGATATTCAGGCGCAAGCGACACGCAGCCTGCCAGGATGAATATCGTGCTAATGCTGAGTAATTTTAATTTGAACATAACGCTTCTCGTCCAGGCAGACCTGGTAAATGGTTCAAATGAAGTCCAGAGTATTGATAGGGGTACTTTACCTAACGCTCTCTGTTTGCCGAGTGACAGGATAATGACAATGTTGTCATTTTTGCTGTAATCCGTTGATAACGATCGTGGGCGCAATAGAATGACATTAGCAGCCAGCCGGGGAGCAAGATGAAAATATTGATCGTCGAAGACGAAATTAAAACAGGTGAATATCTCAGCAAAGGGCTTACAGAGGCAGGGTTCGTAGTGGATCACGCTGATAATGGTCTTACCGGATATCATCTCGCCATGACAGCCGAGTATGATTTAGTCATTCTGGATATCATGCTACCTGATGTGAACGGCTGGGATATCATCCGCATGCTGCGCACTGCCGGAAAGGGTATGCCGGTCTTACTGCTGACAGCCCTCGGCACGATCGAACATAGGGTCAAAGGACTGGAACTGGGTGCGGACGATTATCTGGTTAAACCCTTTGCGTTTGCCGAACTGCTCGCCCGGGTGAGAACCCTTCTGAGGCGGGGAAACACGATGATCACGGAAAGCCAGTTTAAGGTGGCTGACCTCTCGATTGATCTCGTATCCAGAAAAGTCAGTCGCGCCGGAAACCGCATTGTGCTCACCAGTAAAGAGTTCAGCCTGCTGGAATTTTTCATTCGCCATCAGGGAGAGGTTCTTCCCCGCTCCCTGATTGCCTCTCAGGTCTGGGACATGAATTTTGACAGCGACACTAATGCGATCGATGTCGCAGTAAAGCGACTCCGCGCTAAAATAGACAACGATTACGAGACAAAGCTGATCCAGACAGTCCGGGGCGTGGGCTACATGCTGGAGGTCCCGGATGCATAGCAAACCTTCCAGACGCCCTTTCTCACTCGCTCTGCGGCTGACCTTTTTTATCAGCCTGTCCACGATACTGGCTTTTATCGCCTTCACCTGGTTTATGCTGCATTCTGTTGAAAATCATTTTGCCGAGCAGGATGTCAGCGATCTTCAACAAATCAGCACCACACTGAACCGTATACTGCAGTCCCCGGTGGATCCGGATGATAAAAAAATAAGCAAAATAAAGGAATCAATTGCCAGCTACCGCAACGTTGCCCTTTTGCTCCTCAATCCCAGGGGTGAAGTGCTCTTTAGCTCAGCTCAGGGGGCGGCACTACGCCCGGCAGTGAATTCAGCAGATTTTAGCGAGCACAGCCGCGCACGGGATGTCTTTCTCTGGACGGTGGAGGATCCTGCGGGACCGATGGATACCGGGTCCGAAATGAAGATGGAAACATACAGGATTATCGCCTCCTCTGGTCAGGCGATATTTCAGGGCAAACAGCAGAACTATGTCATGCTGACTGGCCTATCCATTAATTTCCATCTCCATTACCTCGATGCGCTGAAAAAGAACCTGATTGCGATTGCCGTCGTGATAAGCCTGTTGATTGTTCTGATCATTCGAATCGCTGTCCGTCAGGGGCACCTGCCCCTTCGTAATGTCAGCAATGCCATTAAAAACATCACCTCCGAGAATCTTGATGCGCGACTGGAACCGACACGCGTTCCCATTGAGCTGGAGCAACTGGTTATCTCGTTCAATCATATGATTGGAAAGATTGAGGATGTCTTTACCCGCCAGGCCAATTTCTCTGCCGATATCGCGCATGAGATCAGAACGCCCATCACCAATCTGGTGACGCAGACTGAAATCGCACTGAGTCAGGATCGAACCCAGAGGGAACTTGAGGATGTCCTCTATTCCAGTCTTGAAGAGTATAACCGGATGACCAAAATGGTCAGCGATATGCTGTTCCTGGCACAGGCAGATAATAATCAGCTGATACCTGACAGGGTCATGTTTGACCTCAGAGCGGAAGTCATGAAAGTCTTCGAGTTTTTCGAAGCCTGGGCCGAAGAACGCAATATCACGCTCAAATTTAACGGGATGCCCTGCCTGGTTGAGGGAGATCCACAAATGTTCAGAAGGGCGATCAATAATCTGTTATCCAATGCCCTGCGTTATACCCCGGAGGGACAGGCAATCACCGTCTCAATAAGAGAGCAGGAGAGCTTTTTTGACCTTGTGATTGAAAATCCGGGGAAACCAATCCCTGAAGAGCATTTATCAAGGCTGTTTGACCGTTTTTATCGGGTAGATCCGTCCAGACAACGAAAAGGAGAAGGCAGCGGCATCGGCCTTGCGATTGTGAAGTCCATCGTGGAAGCACATCACGGAAGAGTGCAGGTGGAATCGGACGTACGTTCAACTCGTTTTATCCTATCCGTGCCCAGACTGGAGAAAATGATTCCGGAAACCCAGTACTGAGAATAAAGATTTAAATGACAAAGATGTCATTAGCCTGTCATGCAGCAAACAGAAGCCATTCGATATAATTAGTGCAACTTATCAGGAAGGCATTATTACTTCATCCATACACGGCATCAGCACAAGCCAGGAGTTGTATTAAAGCCTCATCCCGGCGGAATAAGGTCTGTAGAGTTGTCAGTTGTACTACTGAGGACACAGATCGAAATTCACGGACATCACTAATTCAGAAATGGAGAGTTACCATGAAAAATATCGTCTTAGCATCAGTGTTAGGTTTGAGCTTAATTTCTACGGCCTGGGCCACTGAAACTGTAAATATCCATGAGCGTGTCAATAATGCTCAGGCTCCGGCCCATCAGATGCAGTCTTCTTCAACTCCAGCCGCCATCCAGGGGGCAGCTCCACGGATGGCCGGTATGGATCAGCATGAACAGGCTATTATTGTTCATGAAACCATGAACAATGGTTCAGCAGATGCACATAAAAAAATGGCGGAAAGTCATCAGAAGATGATGGGAACTGGCACCGTTAACGCTTCCCGTCCGGCGACTTCGTTTGCGGCGATGAATGAACATGAAAGAGCAGCTGTTGCCCATGAATTTACGAATAACGGTCAGTCCGGCCCCCATCAGGCTATGGCTGATGCACACCGCCGCATGATCAATGCGGGCTGATGACAACTGAAGTTTCCGTGCGGTTACCCTTTCCTTGATAGATTGTCCCTTATACGGATATGTTGTTATTTTTTGCCCCCTTCAGGGGGCTTTTTTGTCTGACTCAGCTAAACTTATCCGGTAACCATCTGAAAGGGTTTATTATATGAAAATCACAAATTCGCTTTTTGTTATACTGATGTTTTCCCTGCCAGCGATTTCCGCAGAACATTCAGAAATGAAAATGTCAGATATATCCTCATCGGCATCGTCACAGGAATATATGTCCGGCATGAAAGGTATGCATGACAAAATGATGGCCGCTGTAAAAGAGTCCGATCCCGACAAGGCTTTTGCGAAAGGCATGGTAGCACACCATGAAGGGGCAATAGCAATGGCTGAGACCGAGCTAAAATACGGAAAAGATCCGGAAATGAGAAAGCTCGCGCAGGACATCATTAAAGCTCAAAAAGGTGAAATTGAGCAGATGAATAAATGGCTTGGTAATCAAAAATAATGATTGCGGAAATAATATATTGCGCGTACAGTCAGAGTGTTCCCGGGCACGGGAACCTGTTAATCGTTAATTAATCAAAACCCGATTCATTTCGGGTTTTTCCTTTTACCCCCCCCAACGCATGCACTGCACCGAGTGAAATTCACCTGAGCCAATTCTGCTTGCTTATTATTTCGATGGGAATTGCTGATTTTAATTAAGTCTATGTTTTAAAGGTGTTTCTCATGCCTGGGTTTGGCAGGGGTTCGTCCTGTTCTCTGGTCATGCGCAATGGCAATTCGCAGTCAGGGCTCAAGACTACTTTTACCTCTTTTTTAACAGAAAGTTTCTGGACCCGATACTTGCCGGAAACATCATCTGCTGTTCATCCCGACCAATAAAACGAAGGTATCACTCTCGTTTGAATCTCACTTACTTTCCATTTTGTAATAAAGAATCAAGTTTTCCAGTGATATATCAATACCAACTTTTTTTAATAACCTTTTTCGCGCAGTGTATATTTCTTTCAGCATATCTTCATAACCCTGACCAAGGTGAATTTGTTTATGGCAATTGCAACACAGAGATATGATATTTTCTTCAACATCAAGAGATGTGTCAAAAGCATCTTGCCTGGACATAGGTACAATGTGATGAGGTTCTGTGTAATTTAAGGATGAATTTCGCCTTCTGAATGTTGGGTGGTCACTATCGACTTCACATCTGTAACCTGCTTTATTCAGCGCATTTTGGGATACGCCTTTACTCCTGGGATACGAGAGGCCATTTTTTACTTCTATTGCATTTTTCTTTGGTTTGGCTTCCCCTGTATATTCAAACGTCTGAACGTTGTCAAAGATATTACTTTTCTCTATGGCATTGATCAACTCATCGTCAGAGTAATACTCACTGCTGGCCATTTCTGTTGTACCAAAAAAATCCAGTTCGTTAATTGCCTGAACAAGTTCCTCACGAATTGTCCATAAGTTTCTTTTGGGTTTTCCGCCGATTTCTTTACTCTTCATTACGGTAATGAATTTTGTACCGGATGCGATATTTCCGACACCTTTAACCTCGAATCTACCAAGTTCTTTTTGAACTCTGCCACCCAGTCCGTTTATGACTCCATTAGCACTCATGCTGTGCAGGTCGTACTTCTTACCAATATCGAAGCATGTGCAGGAATGATTTGGCTCAATAAACCATTTTTTTAACGCTGCAATACTTTTTGTGTCAAAAACTTTATCATTTGTTAATAAAGTTTTCCATTCTTCCACACTGATATCAATGTCACAGACATACTCTCCATCAATCACTTCGCATATTTTTTTAATCACATTCATTCCCCTGTTATACAGATAGTCATAATGAAAATATAAAGCTCGCTAACCGGTATGGTTGCGTAAGGACCGTAGTCTCTCAGAGACCGTGCTTTCTTTTTTTTCAGGCCTGGACACTAAAGGGTCTGTTGCACCCCGAAAAAATTTGTTGCGGGGATTGCTCATTGAGATGAGCCTCTGCTCGATCATACCAGATCAGCAGGCTGCCCCCAATGCTATGGCTTCTTAGTTTGGCCATTATCCGGCCTTCCTCACGACCAATAAAATAGAGACATTACCCGTGACGCTGCCACCGTCTCAGCCCGGAACGATCAGTGAGCGCTTCTGATGACCTTCGGTTTTTTTAACGAAGCGGGTGGGATACGGTTTGTTGCTGAAATCTTAATAATAACCAACAACTGATGCTAATTTCGCACTTTTAACATATATGAATATAAATGTTATGAATAATTGCATTTACAGGAAATATCATGCGTTTTGTCATCCGGGATCCGAAAAAAGGCAGTCCCGGATCACGGCGATTTTCTGCGCATATTTTTGAAAAAAAGATTAAATATGTGCTATATTATAATAAGTTAGTAACACTCCTCCCTCCCAATTCCTGACCCGCCTGTCGGGGCTGTACTGATACAGCTTTCCTTCTCGCTTCCGGAAACCCTGCTATTATCGATTTTTCGGAATTTCGGGATTGGTGCATCCGGTAATTGCGGGATGGTACTGTTATCTTGCTAATCATTTTAGGCGGACAATGGAATGTTACGCAGATGATGATAAATACAGTAATTAGTAGAAAGCTTACGATAAGGAAATCAATTATGAGTAACACAACGACATACATCAATCAGGGCAACAGCGTTTCACCTTCTTCAATTCTGGAAATGCTTTCAGGTTATGGCTGCCAGAAAGTATGGCTATACCGTACGATAAATACGCAGGGGGAAACTCTTCTTGTGCTTCTCGATGAGGAGAATGGGATATACGAGGAAATGGCCAGCCGCCTCGATGCTCCGGATATGAAAGAGTGGGCCTTTCAGTATTCTGACGGCGGTTATAAATCCCGTACGCTTCCTGAAGGAGCGTTTGAGCTCGATTTGAGCTGCCCTGATGAAGCGGCATGGTATATGGATCTTTTATAGCAGCAGGCCGTAAGGAAAGCTGTGAACAGGCGGGATTTCTCATTTAGAGGACCACACAGAGAGGTGCAGGTGTTATGGGAAGCGTGAAAGACCAGTTGCTGGATATTGAAGCTGAACGATTTGATAAATGGCTTGAGGAGAATCATTGTTGTGGTTGAAGTGGTTTACTGAATTTGGCCACCTGAACAGAGGTGATATGCTCACCTCAGAACAACACAGGTGCCATAATGAAAAAAAGAAATTTCAGCGCAGAGTTTAAACGCGAATCCGCTCAACTGGTCG
>PQKR01000026.1 GCA_002918705.1 Escherichia sp. ESNIH1
TTAATCTGTCCTGTCAGTCTCAGGTCTGCCTGATGGCGTTGTGAATGCGGCTGCTGAAGCCAGGCGTAAAAACCACTGGGATGAACATCCAGCACCCGACAGAGCAGGCGAACAGGCCAGCAACAGGAGTTGTCACGGATAAAGGCGTACCTCAGTCGGACAGCTTTGCGAAGTACGCCGCGGCTTTTTTTAATATGTCCCGTTCGTCGGTAACCCGCTTCAGCTCTTTCTGGAGACGGCGGATCTCGGCCTGAGCATCTGACTGTTCTTTATTAATGGAAGGATCCGGACCGTACTTCTTTATTCAGGCGTAAAGGCTGTGGGTGGTGATATCGAGACGTGTTGCAACGCTGGCAACAGAATAACCGCGATCAACAACCTGTTTGACTGCTTCAGTTTTAAACTCTTCGGGATAACGCTTACCGCTCATGGGCACCTCTCTTTAAGCCATCTTAAATGACTCTGAGGTGTCTGTTAAACCCGTGGCGATTCACCTATGAAAATTAAACAGTTCTTCCACAGCACGCTGGAGTATGTGCGTTTCATCCATAAATGAGGGGTGACCTCCATGCTGTGAAGCGAAAGCCTCATCAATCTCACTTTTCAGTTGCATACGAACGCTGTCATCCAGTCGCATGAGAATGGCAGCTACAACCAGATTCAGTGCTTCAGTCTGAATAATCACTTCCTTTTCAGACTTATGCTGCTCCGCAATAATATCAACCAGCTCCGCCAGTAATGCCCTCATCTTCATTTCCCTGTGCATGACAACATGAAATCACTCTATACCATATTTTATTCATAGCGGTCGGACCGCATATCTTCACCATCAGCCCTGTATAAAAATATGCGTCCGGTTCCATTTTCTGGCAGAAAGATTACAGCGGCTGTACCGGATTTTTACGCCGGGTCACACTTCCCAGCATGGTTTATGCTTATCAGGACCATGACTGTTACTGAATTAAACCCCACGGAGGATCGCATGCTAACTCAAGAGCAGAAACAACTGGTTAAAGATACCGTTCCGGTACTGAAGGAAAATGGCGTTGCGTTAACGGATTACTTCTATAAAAGGATGTTACGGAATAATCCTGATTTGCAGGAAGTCTTTAATATGGGTCATCAGCGCAGCGGCGCGCAGGCGAAAGCGCTGGCAGGTGCGGTGCTGGCCTATGCAGAGAATATTGACGAGCCCGGGGTTCTGGCGCCGGTCATTGAGCTGATCTGCCATAAACATGTGAGCCTGAATATTAAGGCCCCGGACTACAGTATTGTCGGTGAGAATTTACTGCATTCCATCAGCGAAGTGCTTTCCGTCCCGATGGATAATCCACTCATCGGGGCCTGGGGTGCCGCGTATCAGGAGCTGGCCGACATATTTATCGGAGCCGAGAAAAGGCTTTATGATGAGCGCCGAACCACACCCGGCAGCTGGCTTGGCTGGCGCGATTTTAATGTTAGCAAAAAAGTAAAAGAAAGCGAGGAGATCTCCTCTTTTTATCTGACGCCCGCAGACGGACAGGCCCTGCCGGATTACCGGCCGGGACAGTATGTGACGCTGCGCGTCTTTGTTACTGAACTGGGCCTGAAACAGCCGCGACAGTACAGCTTATCCGGCAAGCCCGGGGCCGGTTACTTGCGTATCTCCGTGAAACGCGAAGATCCGCGTGCGGAAGGACAGGATCCGGGTTATGTCTCATCAACCCTCCACAATGCCGTCAGTGAAGGCGACACGGTGGAACTGAGCGCGCCGGCGGGCAACTTCTTTTTATTAAATCCCGAAGTGGACAATGTGCTTATCAGTGCCGGCGTCGGCCTGACACCCATGATGTCCATGACACACCATCTGCTGGCAGAAATAGCTGATCCGAATACCTCCCTGAAAGCGGACCACGCGCCACAGATTCAGGACAGGAAGCAGATATTTTTCCTTCATGCGGCCCGCAGTTCCGATGTTCATGCCCTGCGCCAGGAACTGGCGGCTCTCTCTAAGCAGAACAGTAATCTGCATATTTTTATCGCCTATGAGCAGGCGAAGGAAACTGAGGTGCTCGGGGAAGATTATCATGTGCAGGGCCGGCTCGATCTCAGCGCGGTACCGGCGGAATATCTGCCGCCAGACGCCGATTTTTATCTGTGCGGGCCAGTGCCGTTTATGCACGAACAGTACCGTTCCCTGCTGGCGCTGGGCATTGCAAAAGAGCGCATTCACAGCGAGGCCTTTGGCACGGGAGGTGTGGGTATCTGAGTCCGTGTATGATAAACCGTGGGGGGCGCTTTCTGCGCCCTTCGTGACCGGCAGGGATGCCCCGGCAGAACAGTTTTTACAGGGCCAGCTTTCCACATTGAACCCACTCCTTACAGCGACCTGTTAACCCGCCTCGGAATTTTGAACCCACCTGTAACAAACTATAAATCCATTATACCTGCCCCGCTGAGGACAAGGATCCGGCTCTGCCTTTTTTCGGATCTGACGGCGTAAACGAGTACGAAATGTACGTACTGTAGAAATGTAAGTATTAATTTTATTGTATGTAATGAATGTATTTTATGTACAATATGTATTTCCTGTATCGTGTATTTTTCCCCGTCGTGTAAAATCCTCTCACTGACCCTTTACTTTCCCCGGAGCCCACCATGAGCACACTGCCACCCGAAACCGTCCGCCGTATCGAGGACGCCGCCACCGCCCTCATCGCCGTCGGCACCCCGAACCCGACCAACGATCAGGTCCGCGCCCACCTCGGCGGCGGCTCCCTGTCGCATATCTCCCCGGTGATGCGCGCGTTCCGCGCCCGGCAACGGGAGCAGCGCGCCGAGCAGGCCCCGGCGCTGCCGCCGGAGCTGGCGCAGCTCCTGACCGGCCAGCTGGGGCTGCTGTGGCAGGCGGCTGTGAAACAGGCGGACGCTGTCACCCTGGCGGCGCGCGAGCAGGCTGACGCGGATATTGCGCAGGCCGACCGGGAGCGGGATGAGGCCCTGGCGAAAGTGACCGCCCTGGAGAGCGAGCTGGCGGTGCTGCGCGAGGTGGTGGCCGAGCGGGACCGCCTGCTGCAGGACGTCCGGGAGCTGCGGGATGAGGCGCTGCCGCTGCGAGAGCAGGTGGCCCGCCTGACGGCAACCGGCGAACATCTGGCAGCACAGCTGAAGGAAACGAAGGGGGAGCTGAAGGACGCCCGGGAAGAAAACCGCGCCCTGCAGGCCGAGTTGCTGATCCTGGCCCGGGCGGAGCCGAAAGGTGGGAAGATGACGAAATGAGAGCGGACACCCGGTCCTGCGTTAAGGCCTTCCGCCGTGCGCCTGGAGCATGCAGTGCTGCGCTACCAGCGCATCGATGTCTCGGCAATTACATACTCCGAAATGCGCTTCGGTGCCACCGGTCCTAAGGCCTCGGCGCGGTTGATGCGACCACGGATATAAAGGTCGCGCTGCGCCTCGCCGGGACGCCAATCAGCCCGAACGACACGGCTATCGCCGGGCACGCCATTGCCGCCGGTGCGGTTCTGGTGACGAATAATGTGAGAGAGTTTGAGCGGGTGCCGGGCCTGGTGCTGGAAGACTGGGTGAACTGACGACATTAAGAATGCAGAAGGTAAGAATGTCCGCTTAGTGCCATAAGCGGACGTTATTCCGATAACAAAGAGCGGAACAACGAAGAATATAAATAGCTAAACTTCAGATTTTCAGTATATCAATGACGACTCTCAGTGCCGGCGACACATTGCGGTGAGGATAATACAGGAATGAACCTTCCAGGCGCTGGCTGTAACGTGGCAACGCCCTGATAAGATTGCCTTGCTCTAAATCATCAGCGACCAGTTCCTCCGGGACATAAGCCAGCCCCAGCCCCAGTCTGGCTGCTTTTGCTTCCATGTAGCTGTCAGAAAAGGCCCACTGTCCTTGTGGTCGGTGCGTTATTTTTTTACCGTCCTGAAGGAGTTCCCACTGATAAAGGCTACCATCGGCAAACTGGTAGGCTATACAAGGATGAATCACTAAATCAGCCGGTGTTTGTGGAAAGCCATAGCGACGAAAATGCTCGGGCGTAGCTACAACAACCATCTCCATGTCAGGTGTAATACGCACCGCGACCATGCCCTGTCCTACCTCCGGCCCCAGCCGCACGCCGGCATCAAACCGCTCAGCGATAATATCGACGAACCGGCTTTCACTGATGAGTTCAAGCCTGATATCGGGGTAACGGTGCTTAAATAGCGCCAGCTTCGGTAAAAGAACTTTATCAATAGCATGCTGGCTGGCATTGATGCGTACCGTACCGGACGGGGTATTCCGGTAATACGCCAGCGTGGCAAAACCCGTATCTAAAGCATCAAATCCGGATTCTGTTGTCTGATACAGTTGCTCACCTGCCTGTGTTAACGACAGCCTGCGCGTAGTGCGAACCAGAAGCTGTATACCCAGCCTTTCTTCAAGTTCACGGACAGAACGACTAACGCCTGATTGTGCAAGTCCAAGACGATGTGCCGCTGCAGTGAAACTGCCCTCCCGCACCACCTGCATAAACAAGTAGAGCTCATTATAGTTTTCCCGTTTTGCCATTTGCGCGTCCTCAGAATATCTGGCCGCAAATGATGTCTGCTGCGGCCCTTCATTTATAACAATATGCTATTAATCCTAGCAATTTTTACCCTCTAATCAGCACTATTTCTGCTACCTATAATGAGCGCATTGCATCAAAGCACAGCAGTACTCTCCGTATGAAACCGGTACCTCACTTTTCTTTTTCAGGGGAATTTAAATGAATGTTTTCACCAGAAAGCTGACAGCCGCGCTACCCGCTATGCTGCTATGCGTATCATTAAGTGGAGTTACGACAATGAGTTATGCTGACACATCTAATCCGAACTCGCCTGTTTCAATGGTAGAAAAATGGGATAAAACCTTTGCAGAGAGCGATAAGGTTGATCATCGCAAGGTGGCATTCCAGAACCGTTACGGGATCATATTAGTAGGGGATCTTTACATCCCCAAAAACCGGGGCGAACGTAAACTGGCTGCGATTGCATTAAGTGGTCCTTTCGGTGCGGTCAAAGAGCAATCAAGCGGCCTGTATGCACAGACCCTGGCCGAACAGGGATTTGTTGCGCTGGCATTCGATCCTTCTTACACGGGTGAAAGTGGTGGCTATCCGCGTAATGTCGCCTCTCCGGATATCAACACTGAGGACTTTAGCGCGGCGGTTGATTTCCTTGGATTACAAAAAGAGGTGGATCGCCATCGTATTGGATTACTCGGTATTTGCGGCTGGGGAGGCATGGCACTCAATGCGGCGGCGATGGATACACGCGTAAAAGCAGTTGCGACCAGCGTGATGTACGACATGAGCCGGGCGATGGGACATGGCGTTGGTGATGGCAAAGACCGTTATTCAACAGCCGATCGCCGTGCCGTATTACAGTACCTGAACGAGCAGCGCTGGAAAGATGCTGAAAGCGGAACTATCGCCCGCGGTAGTCACGATATTAATGTGGATAAGAATGGCAGCGTAAGCGCTTCTGAGCGAATTCTGCCGGAAACATTACCCGCGAATCCACACCCGGTACTGAAAGAGTTTTTTGATTATTACAGAATGCCACGCGGCTTCCATGGGCGTTCTGTTAACTCTAATGGCGCATGGAATGCAACGATGCCCTTGTCGTTTATGAATATGCCGCTGCTTAGCTACGCAAATGAAATCACTATTCCTGTGTTGATTGTTACAGGTGAAAAAGCGCACTCGCGCTATTTTGCAGAAGATGCCTACAAAGCGGTTGGCAGCACTGAAAAAGAGCTTGTGATCGTCCCCGGCGCAAACCACGTGGACTTATACGACAACGCTGCAGGTAAGATCCCTTTTGCCAGGTTTGAACAGTTTTTCAAAACCAGCTTAAGGTAAAAACGCAGCTCAGAATCGTTTAAAAGCCACCTGTAATACTCAGGTGGCTTTGACTCTGGATCTATCCCGACATGATGTTACATAGAATCCTTATAATATCGCACTTCATTCTCACCCACTCTCATCGTTATTACATGAATAGCGTTTATTTCGTTTATGCCTGAAGAAGATCGGGCGCTATTCACAGGTCCTGATAATATTCATAATGCGTCATTAAACATCACAATAGATACAGGGGCGAGCCTGGCAGCAGAAGATAAATATTATGACAGGATACGCAATGGTATCCCGTCGATATTTCTACATTGTTCCGGTTTAATTGTTCCGATTTAACTTTTATAACCGATCAGCGTCAGTTAAGGCTTAAGGATAACCTTCGTCCATCCCTCATCGCGATCGTCAAAGTGCTTATATCCCTCAGGCGCCTCAGCAAGTGAAAGACGGTGTGAGATTATGCCGCCCGGGCTGGCTTTACCCTGATGGATCAGACGGGCCAGCTGACGATTATAGGCTTTGACGTTCGCCTGGCCGGTGCGGATTGACTGTCCTTTAAACCAAAAACTGCCGAAATCAAACGGCATCTTACCTTCTTTGGAAAGGTCTGATGCAGCTCCCGGATCCTGCGGGATAAACACGCCAACCACACCAATTCCCCCGGTTGCTTTGGTTGATGCAACGAGGCTGTTCATAGTGACCGAATTATCTTCATGGCCATGTTTGTTACAGCACTGATAGCCCACGCATTCACAGCCACAGTCAGTGCCGCGTCCGTCAGTTAAGTCGAGAATTCGTTGCACGGCTTCATCGCCGGTCGCATTGATGCCCGTCGCCCCCATTTTCTCTGCCAGCGCTAAACGGTCCTGGTGTGTATCCACTACAAATACCTGTGAAGCGCCTTTTATCATGGCTGAGTGTGCGGCCATCAGACCCACCGGCCCCGCGCCGTAAATGGCTACGCTTTCGCCAGGCTTTAATCCGGCGAGTTCTGTCGCATGCCAGCCGGTAGGGAAAATGTCAGAGAGCATCACATAATCATCTTCTTTTTCTACTGCGTCAGGCGGAAGCACCAGGCAGTTAAAGTCTGCAAAGGGGACCCGAAGCAGTTCCGCCTGACCACCCTCCCAGGAGCCCATTTCAGCAAAACCATAGGCCGCGCCCACAGTACCGGGATTGGTGGTGAGGCAAAAACCGGTCAGACCTTTTTCACAATTCTCGCAAAAACCGCATCCGACATTAAATGGCAGACAGACATAGTCACCGACCTTAACACGCTCCACTCCTGAGCCAATTTCAACCACCTCACCCAGGTTTTCGTGCCCCAAAATACGTCCCTGCTCAAAGCTGGTCCGACCCTCGTACATGTGCAAATCCGATCCACAAATATTGGTGGTGGTAATGCGGACAAGCACATCGGTGGGGCGAACAATTTTTGCATCCGGCACGTCTTTAACTTTTACATCATAGGGACCGTTGTAAATAACTGCTTTCATGATCTTCTCCTGCTTGCGGCCGGAAAGGTGTGGCTGCCCGACCGGGTAAGTGTCAACTAAGCTTAGCTGCCATGATTGATAACGCAATCGACAGCAAGGCAATCGGGAGGTTTCTTATCGGA
Organism: Escherichia sp. ESNIH1; assembly: GCA_002918705.1. Classification (GTDB taxonomy): domain Bacteria; phylum Pseudomonadota; class Gammaproteobacteria; order Enterobacterales; family Enterobacteriaceae; genus Pseudescherichia. The sequence goes on from PQKR01000026.1 coordinate 7,509, forward strand.
TACGTTGAGGAATGCTGGCCGGGGATGACGGTCAAAGACAGCCGGGAAAAGGTCAGGATGATGCCGCATCAAGCCGAGCGGCAGCAGCCGGTAGCGTTGCGGGAATATTTGCGTAAAACAGTTATCAATTATCGGCAGCAATCTCAGACGCAGCCTGAAGGTAAAGACCCGATTTATCAGAAAGATGATTTACCTTACACCCGGCCAGTTTTTGCCTGATTCACTGCCAGAACCTTCTCAGAGAGGCACTTCCCGTTAGATACAGAGGTCGCTAAAACCCTGGCCTCGCTGAGCCTGGCACCCTGGATATGGGTGTCTGTGTACCCTTCTCTCTGCGCTACGTTAAGGCTGGAATAAAAAATATCGCTTCCGGGTCCCCGTCATCGAGATTGTCGACCTGACCGCTGGGGATAAATCCGGCGTTCAACAGCAGCCGTTGCATTGGCAGGTTAGAACGATGGGTGGAGGTGAACAGCTTCGGGTGCTGGCAGCGGGACTTCAATGCTGCAATCAACGCCAGACCGATACCCCTGCGGCGGTAGTGTTCCCCTACCATCAGCATTTCAATAAAGCCGTAGCCGAAGAAATGGTAGTTCAGCACGCCATATCCCATCGCTATTCCCTGCAGTTCGGCAATATAACAGACAGACCAGGCACACCAGATGCGGATTTGCGCCGCACCTTTTGGCTGGCTCTGGGCAACAATATCGATAGTAATCAGTGATATAGCATCGTTTTCAGTGGTCAGGCGAACACGCATATTCAGTCTCCCTCTCTTTAATTGACTGCAGTGCAGCCTTAATAAAACGGCAATCCCGCACAGATTTTTTAATTTCATACGGGATTTTACAATTCCATAAGATGATTAGTTAATCCTAATCATCCCAGAGAGGCAGGGTTCATTTTCTGAAAGTTATCGTTAACCGGATATTGGGCCACCAGAAAAGCCCTCATGATTCAGAAAGTAAGCAAACGTTTTAACCTGCAGCCTATGGAAGCAGTCTGCGGCTGGTTCACCTGTGAGATTCGATACACTGACAGGAATGGGGAGCGCCATATATCAGAATATAACCGGCGGAGCCGGGCTTACGGCGCCGTTCAGCTCAACGTTATCTAACGCTTCCTGCCGCTAAAGCCGCATTCAGCGGGCCTGCTCCTGCCTCAGACAGTGAGTCAGGATTCATGACAAAGGTCGCTTTGTGCCAGGAGCGGACGTGACTAACATCGTGGCACAAGAATAAATTGTAAGGAGTTCACTTTCTCAACCAGGACTTAAGTTCTATTACGTCATGCCGATAATGAAATTAATTTCAACATCGGTAGCTAAGGAAACAAACATTGAGGGATTTATCAAAATATACAAAATCTTTGGATTTGGCTAAGTACTATGTATATGCCTTTTATGACAAGGAAGATGAGTTCAAGAAGCCTTTTTACATTGGAAAGGGGAAGTCCGATCGCTGTCTTGACCATATCAAACGTCCTGATGAATCTCCGAAATCTGAGCGGATCAAAGAGCTTTTAGAAAGAAAAAACTTGGGTATCGATATTCTTCGCCATGGAATGGATGAATCAACGGCCAAACTTGTTGAGGCAACATGTATCGATCTCTTAGGTGTGGGAGAACTTACTAATAAAGTTCGAGGAAGTAGCTCTCTTATGGGACGCATCACGCTTGATGAACTCCAGCACTTGCTACTCAAAGAAGAAACCGAAATCGCATGTGAACATGCCGGGCTCGCCTTTCTTTTAAACAGTACATACAAGTCTGGTATGAGCGCATTGGAGCTATATGAGTCCACTCGCGGCATTTGGGCAAATATCCCTAAAGACGAGAGACTTAAATTTGCTTACGCAACTTATGGCGGGCTTGTCATGGAGGTCTATGAAATACAGTGCTGGGTGAAGGCTGGCTCTCAACAATACTTTACGCGTGATTTAAACATTACTATGAATACCAATCGCTCCGAGTTTGTTGGCCGAATTGCAGCTAAAGAAGTTAGAGACTTGTATGTGGGTAAATTAATCAAAAAAACACGCAGTCACGGAAGTCCATTTGTAAAAGTTGGGATTGTCTAAGATTTTTTTTACAGATTTTAACTGACTCATCACCATGAGTCAGTTGATCTTTACCATAAAGGTAGCATCTACTTTCAAGGTCCAATTCGCGAAGAACTGAGAGTTAAGGGCTGAGTCTGAAGACGTTGAACAGAATGGTCAACGTCTGCTCCTCGCTCTTATCGGACCTAGCTCTGCGCACTGGTCCGCTTTGTGCCAGAAGCGGAAGTTGGGGTTGCCAGAGACTCTCTAAAGGTTGATGGTTAGTTTTGCAGGAATACTCACACATGCACCTTTCTATGAATACGTATTATTATCGAGTTGCTAATAATACGTCCGGTATTCATTTTGCTGGGGATGCTACAGGTGGCTGCTTTATCAAGGAAAAGAATGAAACGTTTAATGATGGCTATAACGCTGGCTATGCTGGCAACAGGGTGTGTTCACAAGCAAACACTGTCGGGCCAGCAACATGCGCCTGGAGACACAAAGGCAGGTAAATCCGCCACGGTGAACCAGCCCTATTATCCTGCAAAAGCACAGGCTGGCCGGATTGAGGGGGTTGTAAGGGCTTCATACACTGTGAATACAAAAGGGTGTGCGGAAAACATCATAATCTTATCAGCGCAGCCCGCCGATGTGTTTGAGAAAGAAACGCTCCGTGCAATGAATAAGTGGTGTGGCCTGGAACCCACTTCGTTGCCGAAAATTATCACTATCACATTCCGGCTGAACGGCGGCGCAAGAATGGAAGATGTACCGCTGATGGTCGATAAATAAGTAAGTGAGCTTGACTCTGAGATCGAATACTGTCTGCCCAATATTTCGTCTTACGACGGCAAAACCTGTATCTCAGAAATTTGTGCTTAATTTTCGCTGGTCACCCTTACAGCGAAGCTGAGTGGGTGACAGCACGATAATTTTAATCCAATCAACTGAGGGAGTATGAGTGAAGTTCCGCTCCTCGCTCAAGGCGGACCTTTCGTTCCTACCTGCCTTTTGCTTTGACTCCCTCTTACCGTATTTCCATCCCCCTCCATACGGTTACTCAGTCCAGATCCGACTTTACCTTTTTTCGGATCTGCGCAAAAAAGAGAATACTCCGTATAGGCTGACCATATCCATATGCCATACATCTGCATATCTAGACTCTATACATATGCCTCACATCTGCATATACTATACCTATGCAATGGTAGGTGGTGTTTTTTTATTCGCCTGTGCTTTTCACAGGCCATGCCCAGAGTATCGGGCGCATGCATTATGGGGTGTAACGTAAATGAGAACCGTATCCATTTTTAAAAATGGCAACAACCGCGCCATCCGCCTCCCCCGCGATCTCGATTTTGAGGGGGTGAGCGAGCTGGAGATCGTCCGGGAAGGGGACAGCATTATTTTGCGTCCCGTCCGGCCGACCTGGGGCTCGTTCGCGCAGCTCGAGAAGGCAGACCCGGACTTTATGGCGGAGCGCGAGGACGTTGTCACCGACGAAGGACGATTTGATCTGTGAATAAAACCTATATGCTGGACACCTGTATCTGCTCATTCATCATGCGCGAGCAGCCGGAAGCCGTCCTGAAGCGTCTGGAGCAGGCGGTGCTGCGCAACCAGCGTATCGTGATCTCGGCCATCACCTATTCCGAGATGCGCTTCGGCGCCACCGGCCCGAAAGCCTCCCCGCGCCACATCCAGCTGGTTGACGCATTCTGCGCCCGCCTCGATGCCATCCTGCCCTGGGACAGCGCTGCGGTGGACGCCACCACGGACATTAAGGTCGCGCTGCGCCTCGCCGGGACGCCAATCGGCCCTAACGACACGGCAATTGCCGGGCATGCGATTGCTGCTGGTGCCGTCCTCGTGACGAATAATGTGAGAGAGTTTGAACGCGTGCCGGGCCTGGTGCTGGAAGACTGGGTTAACTGACGGCAGACAGAACGGAGAAAGGGGGATGTCCGCTTTGTGCCAGAAGCGGGCATTGGTGCTTAAGTAACCCTAAATTTGCATTTAAAATCATATGAGTGAAACCTTGAAAAGGTTATTAACTAATTCCATTATTGTATAATCAGTTATCTCTTCTATGCTTAATACGTAACCTTAGCTGAGGAGATATTATGTTAGACGAATATAAAAAATGCATCGAATCCTGTTATCTATGCGCAACTGCATGTGATAACTGTGCGGCTTCGTGTCTCGAAGAAGAGAATCTTGAGATGATGCGCGAGTGCATAAAACTGGATATGCAATGTGCAAATATCTGCCGTCTTGCAGCTCAATTCATGACACTAAATAGCGATTCAGCCCAAGCGCTCTGCCGTCTTTGCGCTGACGTTTGTCAGAAGTGCGGCGATGAGTGTGGAAAGCATGAACATGACCATTGCCAGGAGTGCTCCAGAGCTTGTCATCACTGCGCAGAGCAATGCAGAAAGATGGCCGCCTGAGAATAAATTCAAATTACTAAACCCGCTTCGGCGGGTTTTTTACTCCCGGTGATAAGCCGTAGGTGAGTGAGAAAGGTGAGTTTAAGGGGCGGGCGGGAAATGGATCTACCCGAAAGTGCTGGCCTTAATGACAAATTTTGGCACAGATTATTTGAATGGCTCAATGTCCGCTTCCCGCTCATAGTGGACATTAGAGGCCACAAGGGGAGACATTAAATCTCCCCCCGCCATGGCGTTCAAATTTATGCCGCTTCTTATACCGGACACTCATCACTGTCAGTTAAGTTGAAGAAAAATGCCACCCGTCCCACCACTTCGGCTTCTTCCTCAGACTTACCCCTCGATCTCCGCAGCATCACTGGATATCAGCGTACGATCAGCAGAGCAGAAAATCTCATCGTATAACGAGGCGACAACATATCCCGCTTCATCTGTCACTGCTGCTGTAGCCCCTGTCCTGGCCCCATTTGCGCCTGCGCCGTTGAGCCAGGCAACGACCTGAAAAATTGCCTTCTTAAAGTAATTGTTTATGCTGTCGATAGGTTATATACCTGCGTCCTGAGCGCGGGATTGATAACAAAACTAAGGGAATTATGCCCGCTCCCGTGCGGGCTTTTTTCTCTCCAGTTCGATCGTAAATGCGCCAACGGGTAATTACTGCTGAATAGGCCATGGCTTCCGGCTGGCGCTGGTTCCGGATGTTTTCTGCGGGCATTTCCACGCGGACAGATATGTACAATTTTGTCCGACAATATGGATCTATTGAAAAATATCAAACCTGACGCTAAAAGTGTCGAGAATATTTATGATCGTTATATTCTGAACGTTAGTATGTGATACAGGCATGGTCACCTCTTATGTAATTCAACTTGTGAAAAATGAAAACAACAGCTAGCCTGAAATAGTATGAAAGCATCTGGATTTCCCTTGTTTACAGCCGCTCCCCAGCGGCTTTTTTTTGGCCAAAATAAGAAAAATCCGTTTTATATCTTTGGAAACTGATTGCTTACACATGAAAACATTGTGCTTTGCGCTTCGTTAACTACTTTTAGTCTTTGATTTTTGTTACAGGCCCTCCCATAAAACAGCAGGTTACTGGCGTAAGTGTGGTCGATTATATAAATCAAGCGAAACGTAAAATCACCCCCCGTAATATCAGGAAACCCTCACGCATGATAAAAAACAGGTTTGACAGGACCTGCACATCGACTAAATTTATTTATCGAACGACGAGAGATACGAAATACTTACGTATCTTACTGACATAACCAATATATGAGAGATGAGGTTTAATATGGCAGAGCATCGTGGTGGTTCCGGTAATTTCGCTGAAAACCCTGAAAAAGCTTCTGAAGCTGGACGTAAAGGCGGGCAGCATAGCGGAGGGAATTTTAAAAACGACCCGCAGCGCGCATCGGAAGCTGGCAAGAAAGGGGGACAAAACAGTCACGGCGGAGGCCGTAAATCTGACAACTCCTGATTTTATAGCCAGTTTATTAAACTGCTAGAAATCATACTGCGGGCCTGCTGGCTCGCAGTTGCTTTTTACCGGAATGAAGATATCAATGTAAAGCACCTGTGAATTATTCTTACCTCTCCTGACACGCCCCTGGAGAATCTAAAAGCTACTTAACCGTTTTCAACCAACGCAGCCGTCGTCTCCGGCTGACGATGATTCCGGATGTTGTCGTCGTTTACGCTGATGGATGTTACCCGGAAAAAACCGCTCAGGTTCTGGCCCGGGATTATTCCTGGACCCGGGAATTTGCGCTTGTTATACATTGGGCTTCGGGGAATTGTGCCCTGTTCACAGGCCTGCCTGCAGCTGTGAGCGCCAAGCCAGTCCGGTCATTAACGCAAAGGAAAAATATTTTCCGGCAGTCAAACCTCTTATCGCCTTGTAAGCATATAAACGCATATTTGCCCTTTATTAGGTCGAACGCTCATTACCCTGACGGGTTCATTATTAGCGAACCTCTGTATCTGAACCATGACATATCACTTCTGCATTTAGTTCATCACCCGCAGACAAAAAGAGCGTGATAACCATTGGGGAAAAGCCGGTGCATAATTTATAGGGCAGACATCTGACCCCGGTATCGATTATGTTTCACTGCCGGAGTATTGTACAGGGTGCAGAAACACCATATATTGGCAGTGAGTAAAATATATCCTGTATATTATTGCAGCGCTTTTTCCTTAATCTGGATATCCAGGGTCTGATACCGCACAAAAAGCCTAAAGATAAGATGTATTTTATTTGCCATTTAACCCCTGACTGTTATGGTGTTTACGTTATCAACGCTCGAAGCACACAAACATAAGAACAGTTTTGACTCAAAGTTGCCCCGCAACCGGGGCTTTTTTTAAGTATTGATTATCAATGCCGAAACTGGCAGTTAATTCGGAACCGCAACTTTACTGCTGTAGACATCATCCTGCTGTGTCTGGCGCTGTTTATGTGTTATGAAACGTGCCGGTACTCATGCTTCAAAATCAACAAAAATATGTATATATATTTTTTTGGTAACAATGTTAATTATATGGAAAAGCAAAGAATCTGCAATCACCTCTCCATTAGCTATCAGTACTCACCATCATCTCCTTTTTATCTGGTTTATATTTATAAATGGCGGAGCGGGGAATATCTTTCTTCTGTTGCGTCTAACAGCAAGGAATCGTTGTTCAGACAAATTAAGGAGTATGCTCAACTGAATGAGCAGGAACAGGCCCATCTCCGTAGATTTATCCTCTGAATATTGTCTTTTTCACCACTTTCACAGATTCTTAAATCTGTCAGCATTTCGCATGCCACGATTGTTATGTGCCTGCCAGCCGGTCAGTTATCTCGTGACGATTTCAGACCTGCTTCCGTGAATGGAATGATCGCGCAGAAAATTTTTTGAGTCATACTTATAACAGTCACATTTTTCTTTTTTGGATTGTCCAACAGAGGAGGAATGTATGCAGTCAGTAAGTGATGATCTTGACCCGCCATCTCCGGACAGCTTTTGTATCTTAAGTTAACGATGTCCGCTGCCGCCGATATTCCCTCGGGGAGTGATATCCCAGCGCGCTGTGCGGGTGGTTTTCATTGTAATGTGTGAACGCTGCTGCAAGGTTTCGCAGGGCTGTTCTCACATCTGGTTTTGCCATGAACGCGATATAGTCTTCCTTCATCGTCTTCACGAACC
>PQKR01000027.1 GCA_002918705.1 Escherichia sp. ESNIH1
GTACCAGCGTACGGCCCACAGAATGATGTCACGCTGAAAATGCCGGCCTTTGAATGGGTTCATGTGCAGCTCCATCAGCAAAAGGGGATGATAAGTTTATCACCACCGACTATTTGCAACAGTGCCCGAATTTTTTCGGCAAACTATAAATGCGGGCACCAGTGTGATGATAAGCACCTGAATAAATGCCGACGGTAATGAAGGTGGCCCTGTTGATTAATAAGTTTGCAGGGAAATAAAAATCCCCGTCATCACGGGGATTTTCCGGACCCGAATGCGTTACCGGGAAGGATGCGAAGGAGAAAAGCGCAGTATCAGCATACCCGCCAGTGCTGCCAGTACAGAGCCGGCAAGTACCCCCACCTTGACCTCGTCCACCAACAGGGGGCTTTCTGCAAACGCCAGGTTGCCGATAAACAGGCTCATGGTAAACCCTATTCCGCACAGGACCGATACGCCGTAAACCTGCAGCCAGGTACTTTTTTCAGGCCGTTTTGCCAGGCCCAGGCTGACGGCCAGCAGCGACAGGCCGAAAATGCCCGCCTGCTTGCCAACAAACAGGCCCAGCGCAACGCCGACCGGTACCGGCGACATCAGGTCATCAGCCGTCATACCGGAGAGCGCGACCCCCGCATTTGCGAAGCCAAACAGCGGCAGTATCAGAAACGTCACCCACGGATTGATGCCGTGCTCCAGCCGGGCAAGAGGGGATTGTTTATCCGGATCGGTTACCCGCAGCGGGATAAAGAGCGCCAGCAGGATACCCGCGATGGTGGCGTGCACCCCGGACTGAAGCATGAAAAACCACAGCACGCCCCCCGCCAGCAGATAGGGAAACAGCCGGGTAATCCCGGCACGGTTCATGATAAACAGCAGAGCAACCGTGACCGCCGCACCGGCCAGCATCAGAAACGAAATATTACTGGTATAGAAGAGCGCAATAATAGCCACTGCGCCCATGTCGTCCAGAATAGCCAGCGCCGACAGGAAAATTTTCAGCGAGGCAGGTACGCGACTGCCCAGCAGTGCCAGTACCCCGAGCGCAAAGGCAATGTCCGTGGCGGCAGGAATTGCCCAGCCAGCGAGGGTTTCATCGCTGCCCGCATTAAACCATACGTAAATGGCCGCAGGCACGGCCATCCCGCCCAGCGCGGCAAATCCCGGCAGCGCGCGCTGGCCCCAGGTGGCAAGCTGACCGGTGAGAAGCTCGCGCTTGATTTCCAGGCCGACCATCATGAAGAACACGGCCATCAGGGCGTCGTTTATCCAGTGCTCAACGGAGAGGCCGGCGGCGTTGTATTTCAGGAATACCTCATATCCCTCCCTGAGCGGAGAGTTAGCCACGATGATAGCGGCTGCTGAGGCGATGATGAGCACGATGCCGCCGGCTGCGGGCGAGCTGAAAAATGCAGATGGCACTTCTGACATCCTCTTTTTATTTCTGTCTGGGATTTCTGACACACTCCCTCCCTTTATTCAAAAAAAACAGGCCTTCCCCTGATATACAACCGCTGGTTATCAGAGGATAAGCCGGCTGAGCTACGCTGAAGATATAAAAAATACGATAATTAATTGCTGATAAATTAACGAATTAGCGTGACGTTAATTTTATCATAACGTCCGGCCCGCTTCAGGCGGAAGAGGTAAAGCCCTGTAAAGCTGCCGCAGGCAGGGGCATTTTTATCCGTCATCAGCCACACGCTCACAGCAGCCATGTGACGACAAAAAAACCCAGGGCAGTCATCAGAATGGAGCCGGTTACGTGTACCAGCAGTGAAGTAAACGCCCAGAAATAATTACCGGACTGCAGCTGTGAGAATATTTCCAGGGAAAACGTGGAAAACGTGGTCAGCCCACCGCACAGCCCGGTGATAACAAGTAATCGCCAGGCCGGATCCAGGTCAGGATGGCGCATGAACCAGGCCAGCGACGCACCAATGATAAATCCGCCCGCAAGGTTCACTACCAGCGTGCCCGGTGGCAGGTCAGGAAACAGGCTGTTCAGGCGTGCGCCAAGCAGCCAGCGGATCAGGCAGCCAGCGGATCCACCAATGATAATGGCCAGATAAGATTTCACGGGGTTTACCTCTGTGTCAGAGGGAGTATGCAGGCTGATGATACGGGGCGGCCTGACATACTCCCGGTTAAAGGGGAGTAATATCAGGCGTCATCAGCTTCTCAGGGGAAGCGGTTGGGTAAGGTGGAACGCCATCACCTCGCCGCAATTCTGGCCCGGTCACGGGCGTTAATCAAGCGGCTATCCACTGTTTTTGTGCGACTCCCCCTGCGGCGGGCATGAGGAGCCCGTTTTCAGGCTTGACCTGAAGAGCATTAAAAATTATCGTTTCGGCAGCATTTTATATCTGACTGTGAGTCATGCACATTACGCCACCCTGAGTTTCTCTTCGCCCGTCCTTTATCAGAGAGCCTGCCGCGACAGCCAGTCCGCGCCGGGTACCGTTCTCTCATATCCGTTACGGGACTGCCACCTTTCACGGTGAACCCGCGTGTACCTGCTTCAGGGACGCAGGCGCCGTGTCCGCAGCAGCCGGTACGGACACGTCGTGATTAATCGGCGGGCTGCAGCCCGCCTTCAGGGATATTCATGCGTCAGCTTTTTCGGTTTATGTTTCATCACGCCTCTCACCTTACGTTCGGTGCGATGCTGATGGCCATGTCCAGCTTTGGACAGACCTATTTTGTCTCACTTTACGGGCAGGATTTTCGTGAGGCCTTTGGGCTCACCGACGGCGGACTGGGCGGCCTGTACGCAATCGGAACGGTGATGAGCGCCATCACGCTGACCTGGGCCGGACGGCTGATTGACTACACCACGACCCGCCGCTTCACGCTGGCGGTCACCCTTTTGCTGCTCACGGCCTGCCTGCTGGTTTCCGGCGCACAGGCGGCGTGGATGCTGTGCATCGGGTTTTACTTTCTGCGCCTCGGCGGCCAGGGACTGATGGTGCATACTGCGCTGACCGCAACGGCGCGCCAGTTCCCCCTTGATGCAGGCAAGGCGCTCGGCGCCATCGCGCTGGGGCTCTCGCTGGCGCAGGCCGTTTTTCCTGTGATTGCGGTGCAGATAAGCGCGCTGACGGGATGGCGCGCTGCCTGGGGCATCAATGCCGGAATGCTTGTTGCCGGCGTGGGGGTCGCGCTGATGTTTTTGCCCCGCGGGAAAGAGAAGCCGCTGCGTACGTTCAGAAAGCGGGGTGAGGAGAAAGAAAAAGAGGCGCCGGTATGGCGAAACCGCAACCTGCTGCTGGCGCTGCCTGTCGTGCTGGCCTCCCCCTTTATCACCACCGGCTTCTTCTTCCACCAGGCGAGGCTGGCACAGGAGAAAGGCTGGGAGCTGTCGTGGGTGGCGGTATGGTTTATTGCCTATGCCATTACCCAGGCGGTATCGCTGCTGTCGTTTGGCCCGCTGATTGACCGGCTCTCACCACGCAGGCTGCTGCCGTGGTTTCTGATGCCACAGGCCCTGGCCATGCTGGCGCTATGGCTCAGCAACGGTCAGTGGGTGACGCCTTTTTACCTGATTATGACCGGCGTATCGTCGGCCATTGCCTCAACGCTTGCCACCGCGCTCTGGGTACAGCTGTTTGGTCCGGCGCAGCTGGCCAGGGTGCGCTCGGCGGTTGAGGCAGGGACGGTGATTGCCAGCGGGGCATCCCCGGTAATCATGGGCGTGCTGATAGATAACCATGTCACCCTGCATCTTCAGGCCCTGTTCTGCCTGGTCTACATTCTTGGCGCCAGCCTGCTGGCCACCGGTATCAGGACGGATGCGCCGCAATAACGCGCCTTTACCTTCATACCCGTCATCCTCTTTCCCCTGTGAAGGCGGGCCTGATATCAGGCCCGCCTGTTTCATCGCAGCATCAGCAGGGGCTGACGGCTTTCAGACAGCATTTCCGTGGTGTGGCTGCCAATAAAGAATCGCCGTAACCGGGAGTGCCCGCAGGCCCCCATTACCGTGAGGTCGATATCATGGGCGTCCGCGTAGCGGCACAGCGCCCCGGTTACGGACTCGTCTTCCAGCAGGCGTGTCTCGGTCGTGATACCGGCTTCCTGAAGAACAGCCTGCGCATCCTGCAGGGCTGACATGTCACCGTTGACCATCACGATATGACAGCTCAGGCCGTGCAGCAGCGGGCTGACCGTCAGGCGCGTCAGGTTTTTACGGCTCTCACTGCTGCCGTCGTACGCAAACATCACCCGCGCCGGCGGCGTAAACGTCTCCGGCACAATCAGCACCGGGTTTTTCTGCAGGCGAATGACGCTTTCCAGATGGCTGCCTACCTGATTCTGCGTCCCGCGGCGCCCCAGCACCATCAGCCGGACTTCGCCCAGCTCCGCCAGGATTTCGTCCAGTGCGCCGTGCTTTTGCAGCAGCTGTGCGTCCGGCTGTCCGGTCTGCTTCAGGAGCTCCGCACAGCCGGCCAGCACGGCCTTGCCCTGCGCCATCAGCAGCCGGCTGCGCTCACCCTCGACGCGGACCAGCGCTTCGGTCAGCTGCTCCCGGCTGTCAATACCAATGCTCCCGGTCAGGTCAGACACGGCGGGAGTCTCACTCTTTTCGAGCACGTGCAGCAGCGCCAGCGGCGCGCCAAGTTTACCGGCTGCCCAGGCAGCATACTCACAGACCGGCCGGGTTGACGGCGAGCCGTCAACGCAGGCAATAACGGTGTTATTCATGATGCTTTCTCCAGTAAATTAATGGCCACCCATCAGCTTTTCCACTTCTTCAGGCTTGTCATGCACTCCGAAGCGGTCAACGAGGGTGCGGGTCGCGTCATTCATACCCTTGATCTCCACTTCCGTGCCTTCGCGACGGAACTTGATAACCACCCGGTCCAGCGCGCTCACGGAGGTGATATCCCAGAAGTGGGCGTGCGTTACGTCAATCACCACGCGCTCCACCGCTTCACGGAAGTCGAAGTGGCTCATAAAGCGATCGGATGAGGCAAAGAATACCTGGCCGGCTACGGTATAGGTGCGGGTGTCGTCCTTCAGCTCAGAGGAGACCGCCATAAAGCGGGCGACCTTGGTGGCGAAGTTCAGCGAGGCAATCAGCACGCCGGTGAGCACGCCAAACGCCAGGTTATCGGTCGCCACCACCACCACCACGGTGGCCAGCATCACCACGCTGGTTGACAGCGGATGGCTGCGCAGGTTGCTGATGGAGCGCCAGGAGAAGGTGCCGATGGAGACCATGATCATCACCGCCACCAGAGCCGCCATGGGTATCCGGGACACCCAGTCGCGCAGGAACACCACCATCAGCAGCAGCACCACGCCGGCGGTGAGCGTGGAAAGCCGCCCGCGCCCGCCCGATTTGACGTTGATCACCGACTGGCCAATCATCGCGCAGCCCGCCATGCCGCCGATAAAGGAGGTGCAGATGTTGGCCACGCCCTGCGCCTTGCACTCGCGGTTTTTATCGCTCGGCGTGTCGGTCATGTCGTCCACGATGGTGGCGGTCATCATCGACTCCAGCAGCCCCACCACGGCAAGTCCTGCCGAGTACGGCAGAATAATCATCAGCGTGTCGAGGTTAAGCGGGATATCCGGGATCAGAAACACCGGCAGGCTGTCCGGCAGTTTGCCCATGTCACCCACGGTGCGCACGTCCAGGTGCAGCCACATGGAAATGGCGGTCAGCACGATGATGCAGACCAGCGGCGAGGGAATGGTTTTGTTCAGATACGGGAAGAGATAAATGATGCCCAGGCCCGCAGCGGTCAGGGCATAAACGTGCCAGGTGACGTTGGTCAGCTCCGGCAGCTGCGCCATAAATATCAGGATGGCCAGCGCGTTCACGAAACCGGTGACCACCGAGCGGGAGACGTAGCGCATCAGGCTGCCCAGCTTCAGGTAGCCGGCCGCCAGCTGCAGTACGCCGGTCAGCGCCGAGGCCGCCAGCAGATACTGCAGGCCGTGGTCTTTTACAAGCGTGATCAGCAGCAGCGCCATCGCACCGGTGGCGGACGATATCATTGCCGGACGGCCGCCGAGGAAGGCCATAACCAGGGGAATACAGAACGCAGAGTAGAGCCCGACCTGCGGGTCGACTCCGGCGATGATGGAAAAGGCGATCGCTTCGGGAATAAGCGCGAGCGCGACCACAATACCGGCAAGGACGTCACCACGGACGTTACCCAGCCAGTCCTTACGCGTCGAGGACAGCAGCATAGTCATTTCTCAGTTTTTGATTACGGTCAGCCCGTGAGGGCAAAAATTTTACGTACGAAAAAGCACATCCGCAGACGGGATGTTTTTGAGTGCGCGCCGAAGTTTATTCAGTGCGACAGAGGAGGGGTACGACTCAGGGTGGCGTAAGACGCATGGTGGTGTTTATCACTCCTTCACGGCTGACAGAGCAGCGCGGGTAATCAGAAAGACCGGATGAACAGACGTTCAGTACCGGCCACAAATGCCCGCCGGGCAGATGAACCACGGCAAAAAGCGCTTTTTACTCTACACGAATTGTTAACGGGGTCAACGCGCAGGGCAAAAACGCTGTTCATGGAATGCCGGTCAGGCGCATCCGGACGGAAAGTCCTTCTGCATGCTCAGGCTCGTCCGGCGTTCGCACATACATATGATTAAGTGAATATAAATTTGACGGAGAAAGTTTCACAGGTACACTCAGGTCAGTCACAATAAGGAGTCACCATGCCACCCGTGTCCCCCCTGCAGCTTTTTAAAAGCCTTTCCGACGAAACCCGACTCAGCCTCGTGCTGCTGCTACGCGAAAAAGGGGAGCTCTGCGTCTGTGAACTTACGTCCGTGCTGAAAGAAACTCAGCCCAAAATCTCACGGCATCTGGCTCTGCTGAGAGAAAACGGGCTGCTTACCGACCGGCGGGACGGAAAATGGATCCACTATCGTCTGTCGCCTCATATGCCGGCGTGGGCAGCGGCGGTTATCGAACAGGCTTATCTCTGCCAGCGGGATGATATCCGCCAGCTCAGCCGGCAGGCTGAACGCGATAACGCCACCACCAACGGCAAGCCTGTCTGCATTTAAAAATTTACCGGTATATATCTGGATTATCGAATATATTACGCATCGAAAATTTATCAGTCCGGTTTAACAGGCATTTGTATTCAATAGGAGCGGGTATGTTTCTGGCAGGTGCGATTTTCATCCTGACGCTGGTACTGGTCATCTGGCAGCCGAAGGGGCTGAGCATTGGCTGGAGTGCCGTCATCGGTGCGGCGCTGGCGCTGCTGACCGGCGTGGTGCACATCGGTGATATTCCGGTGGTCTGGCAGATTGTCTGGAACGCCACGGGCACGTTCATTGCGGTCATCATTATCAGCCTGCTGCTCGATGAGTCCGGCTTTTTTGAGTGGGCCGCGCTGCACGTTTCCCGCTGGGGAGGCGGCAGGGGCCGGCTGCTGTTCACGTATATCGTTCTGCTGGGTGCCGCAGTGGCGGCGCTGTTTGCCAATGACGGAGCCGCGCTAATTCTGACGCCGATCGTTATTGCCATGCTGCTGGCGCTGGGATTCACTCCCGGCTCCACGCTGGCGTTTGTGATGGCAGCGGGCTTTATCGCTGACACCTCCAGCCTGCCGCTCATCGTATCGAACCTGGTGAACATCGTAACGGCTGACTTCTTTACGCTGGGCTTCAGCGAGTACGCATCCGTCATGGTGCCGGTGAACATTGCCTCCATTGCGGCCACGCTGGTGATGCTTCATCTCTTTTTCCGCAGGGACATCCCGGTCACCTATGACCTGGCGAAGCTGAAGGCACCGCGGGAAGCCATCCGGGATGCACGAACCTTTAAGGCTGGCTGGGTGGTTTTGGTTCTTCTGCTGGTTGGCTTTTTTGCTCTGGAGCCGCTCGGCGTGCCGGTCAGCCTGGTGGCGGCGGTGGCGGCGTTTATTCTCTGGCTGGTTGCCCGCAAAGGACACGTGATTGACGCCGGCAGGGTGCTGAAAGGCGCGCCCTGGCAGATCGTTATCTTTTCGCTGGGCATGTATCTGGTGGTATACGGACTGCGTAACGCCGGACTGACTGATTACCTTTCCGCCGCCCTGAACCGGTTTGCAGAGCACGGCGTATGGGGCGCAACGCTCGGCACCGGCTTCCTGACGGCGGCACTCTCGTCCGTCATGAACAACATGCCCACCGTGCTGGTTGGCGCGTTGTCGATTGACGGTAGTAGCGCACAGGGCGTGGTGAAGCAGGCGATGATTTACGCCAACGTCATCGGCTGTGACCTCGGCCCGAAAATAACCCCTATCGGCAGCCTCGCAACCCTGCTGTGGCTGCACGTGCTGGCACAGAAAAACATCACCATCAGCTGGGGCTATTACTTCCGCGTGGGCATCGTGATGACCCTGCCGGTGCTTTTTGTCACGCTGGCCGCGCTGGCCCTGCGCCTGTCTGTTTAACTTTAACCCCGGGGCTGCGCCCGTGCAGCCCCTTTACGGAGTACCGCTTATGACTGACATTACCATTTACCACAACCCGGCCTGCGGGACATCCCGCAATACCCTGGCGCTTATCCGTAACAGCGGCGCCGAACCCACGGTTATTCTGTATCTGGAAACGCCGCCGTCACGCGATGAGCTGAAGAAGCTGATTGCGGATATGGGCATCGGCGTGCGCGACCTGCTGCGCAAAAATACCGAACCGTACGAACAGCTCGGCCTGGCAGAAGACCGCTTCAGCAATGACGAACTGCTCGATGCCATGCTGGCTCATCCGATCCTCATTAATCGCCCGGTGGTAGTGACACCGCTCGGCACGAAGCTGTGCCGTCCCTCCGAAGTGGTTCTGGACATACTGCCGGACCCGCAGCAGGGCGCGTTTACCAAAGAGGACGGCGAAGCCGTCATTGATGAGCACGGGAACCGCGTCAGCCACTGATTTTTTACCAGGCTGCGGGCATAACAGTGTGGAAAAAGCCGGCATCTGCCGGCTTTTTTATATGCTGCGCTGGTTGACCCGCTCAGAAAGCTGCGCGGCACTCTCTTTCCTTTCGCTGTAGCGGTCGGTGAGATAATCACTGCGACCGCGCGTCAGCAGGGTGAACTTCATCAGTTCCTCCATGACGTCCACTATGCGGTCATAATACGAAGAAGGCTTCATGCGGCCATCCTCATCAAACTCGGCCCAGGCTTTTGCCACGGATGACTGATTCGGGATGGTGATCATCCGCATCCAGCGTCCAAGAATACGCATCTGATTTACAGCGTTGAACGACTGTGAGCCGCCGCTGACCTGCATGACGGCCAGGGTTTTTCCCTGTGACGGGCGGACCGCGCCTGACGTCAGCGGTATCCAGTCAATCTGGGCCTTCATGATGCCGGTCATGGCCCCGTGACGCTCCGGAGAGCACCAGACCATGCCTTCCGACCAGAGAACCAGCTCCCGCAGCTCAGCCACTTTCGGGTGCGTCTCCGGCGCATCATCGGGCAGTGGCAGGCCGGACGGGTTGAAAATTTTCACCTCCGCGCCCATGGCCGTCAGCAGCCGGGCACCTTCTTCCGTTGTCAGCCGGCTGTAAGAGCGCGCCCGCAGCGAGCCGTAGAGCATCAGGATGCGGGGCGGATGCGTTATCTCTCTGGCCTTCAGCTTATCTTCCGTCAGCGGCGCGTCCAGGAGGGCCGGATCGATATTTTTCAGGGCATCAGTCAGGTTGTTCACAATGGGGTCTCTTCGGGAGTCTTTGCGGGTGACAGACTGCAGCTGCCGCCTGCGCAGCATTCTTCTGTCAGAAAGGCCATCAATTGCTCAAGCTGCGCATAGCAGGGCCTGCAGAACAGGGTACGACTCTGCCGTTCCTGGCTTATGAGTCCAGCGGATATCAGCGCTGAAAGATGATGGCTGAGCGTGGAGGCAGGAATCTCAAGGTGCTTCTGCAGTTCGCCAACCGGCAGGCCTTCATGACCCGCCCTGACCAGCTCCCGGTATATGCTGAG
>PQKR01000028.1 GCA_002918705.1 Escherichia sp. ESNIH1
GAACGCGGGAAGAAGCCCGCAGTGATATTTTTGATTACATCGAAATGTTTTATAACAGTAAGCGTCGGCATGGTTCCAGCGATCAGATGTCACCGACAGAATATGAAAACCAGTATTATCAACGGCTAGGAAGTGTCTAGATTATCCGTGGCGATTCATGCCGCCAAGAAAGAGGCAGCGTTACAGAAAGAGGAAGAGAAAAACAAGGGACTGGAGCAGTTGGCTGATCAGTTCGCGTTGGAAAAGCAGCCGTTTATTGACGCTCTGGCGATTGCAGGAAAATCACCAGAGCAGCAGAGAAAATGTTTATGGACTACGTGACAGTCAAAGGAACCACTCTGGTTTGACACCAAAACGAGCAGACAGCGCCTTAATGTGCATGATTGTCAGTGACCGCTGACCAGAGAGAATCTGGCTAACCAGCGATTTAGAGCCGATCTCCTCCTTAAGGTCAGAATAAGACAGCCTGTACTGGTCAATCAGGGTGCGCAGAAGGGCAACGCCGACTGGCATTTCAGCGATAGCCTTGTTGAATTCAGCGAAACGAGGGCTGTTATCCTCATAGTCAGCAATTTTACTCGCCAGGAAGTCAATAAGCGGGTTCTCGTCGTCGTTTTCGATCAGATAGTCCACCAACTCTATCGCTTCGCGGTAATCGCTCTCGGACGAACTGCCCCCCAGGAAGGGAACAGCAGCTACGAGTTGTTTGGTTGCTTCAATGGCTTTTGCAGTGTCGGTAATCATTCTTTGTTCTCCCTGTAATAGCGGGTCAACTTGTCGTAATCAGCGTGGGTGGCGATGTGCTTCACATAGAAGCGTTTATTCACGAAATTGATATAGGCGATAACCCTCAAGTTGTTGCCCCCTACATCCAACACCCACCACTTATTACGATACTTAAAATTGTCCAGGCTCGGTATCAGCGTTCGCATCTCAGCTGGAGAAGAAAAGTCCGTCTCGCGGACTAAGCGGTACAGCGCCCGAACGGCTAACGAATCGTTGGGATATTGCTTTGCCGCTTCCTCAAAAGGCTCTTTTGAAATTACGTGCATCTTGCGGTCGTTCCATCCGTTTACATTATGTGAACATGATAGCACCGCCCATACCCGTTTACAATATGTGAACAATGGCGCTTTCCCCTACATAGCGGCTATGTCTTTTCCTGAGCGCAGAGAGCTGATTTACAGCGCCGGAAGTCTCGTCTTCATGCGGACCTCGACCGTTAGCAATGGATGACTGATAAGGAATCACTGTGATAAAGGCAAAACCTGTACCACTCAAATACCGTCCTATCATATGTGAGCTCAAAGATTAAGGTGTTAAGGATGAAATCCTTTCAATCCGAACGGGTGGGTCACTTGAGAAAATTAAGCTAATTAAGGATAAAGGTAAGCGCCATGGAAAATCCAGTAGCGGTCCATGTTGGCCAATTGTGGGAGGAAATAGATCCGGATTTTATTAACGAGATTCGCATTCCTGGTATTACCATCGATGGATGAGCCTAAAGTCATACCGTTCGAAAATACATAAGCTGGGCGTCAGCATCCCGTCTTAATGGTAAACATGATGTGTTATAGACCAGATTCTTATCTGCTATAGCGCAAAGCGAATTTTGTATTTAAACATGGCCGAACTATAACTTCACTGGGCTGTATATCCGCAACATATTTGTAGTATAAGTCACCACTTAGTTCACATACCATTAAGTCGAATCAACAAACAGATGGCGCGCCCCATAATATCTGCCTAACCTATATAGCACAGAGAAATGCAACCTCCTGTTCCAAAAAACAGGATGGATTAAAGCTTAATTTTAAAAGGTTTTTATTGCATGTATTGTTATGCATCGAATCCAATGCAAATAACGGCCATCCGTCATAATATAGTAATTTCATTTAAGCATAACATTGTGAGGGAAATTTAATAGTTAAATGAATGCTAAAAAAATAACCGAAAATCTTGAGGCCTTCAAACAACCAATAACCTTTATCATAAATAGGAAATATTAAACTCATAAAAAGACAGTATCAAAAAAGGCCAGATTACGGCCACTTTTAATGGGTTGAATATTGCGTACACTTTCATTAAATCTGACTTAGATCAGAAATCATCCAGAGTTTTACCTGCTGAAAGTTGCTCAGTTAGATCTTTAGGAGTGCGTCCCTGACCCGTCCATGTTTTGGTCTCACCATTTTCATCAGTAAATGTATATTTGGTAGGGCGAGGCTCACGGAATTTCTTCGGTGAGGAAGATTTTGAAGAGAATGCGCCCATTAGCTCTTCAGGGTTAATACCATCTTCTTCCATTAATTTACGCAGGGCTTCAAATTTTTCCTGACGAGCTTGCAGGGAAGCTGCTTTGGATGATTCTTCCTCACGACGTTCAGAGACAACTACTTCTAACTTTTCAAGGATTTCTTCGAGAATTTCTAAAGGAAGCTCACGGCCCTGAGCGCGAAGAGTACGGATATTGTTTAATGATTTGAGCACTTCAGACATGTGAACTCACTTAAAAATAAACTTAGAATTAACGCCAGATAATAACACATATTTTTGGCGGTAATACGCTACCCTTTAAGAAAAAACTCACATTCACCAATAAGTTGAAACAATATCAGTACTGAGATATGGACATTTTTAATCAACTAAACCTAGCAATGCAGGGATTCTGTCAGGTGATGAAATCCCGAATTATAGGCATTTCACACTGTAAAACCCGGGAGGGGAGTGGGATAAGGCGTCTTGTGTATCAGCAAGCATCTTGTACATCCCCTCCTTTAGGCCTTGTAAATGCAAGGCAGTAAAAATCTGCCCCCCTTAAGAGAAAAAACATAATCTGAAGCCTCAGAAGATCAGGTTTAAATTAACTTTTCTGAACCCCCTGTCCTGTAACACTTTTAGTCAATTAGTCAGATCAGCTGATTATGAACAATGCTAATGCATGTAACACTTTTTTACCAGAAGTGGTCTTCACTTAACAAAATCCTGTACTCAGTCTACTGCTTATGTGCAACTTCTTCGATAAAAGTCGCACATGGTAATGCTGCCTTATGTTTAACTTTTCATGAATAAGTTAAACATGGAGTGAACTCTGATGTTCAACTTTTTTATAAAAAGTTAAACATGGAGTGAAATCTTATGTTCATCTTTTTTATAAAAAGTTAAACATGGAGTGGATTCTTATGTTCAACTTTTTTATAAAAAGTTAAACATGGAAAAATCGACCGTGTTCAACTTTTTGAGTAAAAGTGTTACAAGTATTAATCAAACTTTCACGGATATACAGGGTACGTAAAAAGTAACTTTTTTTCATGCCATTATTCGTCCATTCCACATTCTCAATCCCTATCACTGCCTATCAAGCATCGGCGCTGCGCTTAAACACCTTAAAACTATTTTGTGCATTCTGGCAAAACACGTATGGGTGTTGTCTAAAATCTTCCCCTGTCTGGTATAGTGGATTAAATCCTTTGTGTAGACTATTCGGATACAGGAGGAGAACATGAGAAACTTGTAAATCAGGCGCTACGAAGCACATCAGGATGAGAAATTCAGAAGCCTTGGTAACATAGCCGCTGAAGGTAGAGAGATCTGCAATTACCGGGCGCTCTGAAAGGCGTATAACCTGAAAGGCGTATAACAAGTCTGTAATTTCAGCTACAGATGTGCTAAAATAAGATGCAGAAAAACTGGGCAGTAGATTGTAATCCACAAGCATCCACCATCTGGGATGATAAATGGATTTCGAAATAGCCAACATCGCTGGCGTCACTGTCATTTTCCTGCCGACAGCTAATATTCTTTGTATTCTGACCTTGATATCCAACAATTAGACGGTTGCAAAAAAGTCAAATACCTAGTACGTTACTGAAGGGAGATAGTGTCATTCTGCTACGTGACCTGACATTACCCATAAAAGCAGGCAAACCACTCATGTTTTTCATGTGCTATTTATGCCCACGGCATTTATTTATTAGAAAAAAGAAACTACGCTGGGACGCTTAAAGGTGATATTAACGACTCAATATGGGCTAAATTTCCGGATAAACGGCGGCTTAAGTTACAGGATACGTTTAAACGGAATATCGCCCATATAGAAGCTATCAGAATAGCAGCAAGTGAAAAGGATCTGCCTTCTATCCACGTAGTGTTTATCAACGTAAAATCACGAGTTGATAGTGAAACTGATACACCGAACCGATACTATGGTCTTCAGTACGACACAACGGGAGAATTTTCACCGTCAATTATCGGTATCGACCTGAATACAAGGGAGCATATTCTACTCTCTGGTGCGACGGCAAAGTCTGACCGAGTAATGAACCTTTAAACCCGCATCCAATAAACGCCAAAGCCACCGTGAGTTAACTCGCCTCTTAAGCCGCCTGTTTTTGTTTTTATTTTTATTTTTATTTTTCTCTAGAATGGAAATGAAAAAAACGTTAGCGCTGTCCTTCATCGTTTTCTCTTTTTCTGTGATTGCTGGCCAACAAGCATCCCGTAGCACCTGGAATCTGCAGCACTATAATAACTCCGCCGCAGCCTATATCCGAACGCGATTCATTACAACCTGTGAGCTGGCGATAAAAGGTGAAATCAACGCCAAAGAACCGAGTGAACAATCAACCAAAGGAGTATTAGCGCAAGCCACACAGGGCATGGAGAAAGGAACCCCTGCATATTCAATTATTCATGACACCATTATCCTCGGTACGGATGCAGGCATGATGATTCATGAAAAAGGTAAAGTTGTCGCTAAAGACAAAACCGAACCTCATTCCTGCACTGAGTTCGTCAGTTATACAGAAATAAGAGCGTCATTTCTTAGTTTACCGCAGCCTTAAATGGTCCGAAGCAATCCGTTAAGGCTAACGCCGGTAGTGATGACTCTGATGGTAGTGTTTAAAGAACTACGGCTAAAGCTTTAACCGCATTCTACGATGAAAACGAAGTTGCAGCGGATGACAAGATTGGTGGCCGAAAGGTTGAGGTCAAGGGCGTGGTGCAGAGTATTGATAAAGATTTTACCGGTATCCTGCCATACGCATTACCGGGAGTGCCGCACAGGGAAAATCGTCGGGTACCGCAATGGCGGCAATGGACAAGCTGGCTAAGCACTTACCACCGGGGTTCGCCGGTGAGTGGGCGGGAAGTTCGTTACAGGAAAGGGAGTCCGCATCACAGCTTCCGGGTCTTATTGTGCTCTCGGTACTGGTGGTATTCATGGTGCTGGCTGCGCTTTACGAAAGCTGGTCCGTTCCCTTCGCGGTCATACTCGTTGTTCCTCTGGGGCTGCTTGGCGCTGTGCTCGCCGTATCCGTTACGAATATGACGAATGACGTCTTTTTCAAAGTGGGCCTGATAACCCTGATTGGACTTTCCGCCAAGAATGCGATTTTGATTATCGAGTTCGCGAGACAATTGATGAATGAAGGAAAGAGCCTTATTGATGCGACATTGATGGCAGCAAAGCAGCGCTTGCGGCCAATACTCATGACTTCTCTGGCTTTCACATTAGGTGTTGTTCCGCTGATGCTCGCCAGTGGAGCCAGCGACAGCACGCAGCATGCGATTGGCACCGGTGTATTCGGCGGGATGATTAGCGGAACGCTACTGGCCATTTTCTTTGTTCCGGTATTTTTCGTGGCGATCACCCGATTTACTGGCATGCGAAAAGGCAGACCTGGGAATAGCCGGAACGGCTAATCTCTGCCCTGTGTCCCGGCCAGTTTAAAGCAGGTTTCTTGCTGAACTGGCTGGCATAACATTATCAAGGACATTATGAACATCATTGTCACTCAAAGGTTAATCATTCGCCCTTTTAAGGCAGAGGATGCGGCAGCACTTTTCGATTACCTCTCTTCACCACGTGCTCCTTGCTTTAATGATGAAAAGTTACATTCGCTAGCCGAGGCGGAGAGCGACGTGGCTAAACGAGCCACGGACCCAGCGCAGTTTGCCGTTTGTCTAAAAGAAACTGATACGTTAATCGGACATTTTTTTGCGGACAATAGCGACGAGCCAGACAGCAATACATGGTCAGTGGGCTGGCATTTTAATCAACGTTATGAACGTCAGGGATATGCGAGCGAGTCAGTTGCTGCACTATTTGATTATTTATTTAAAGTAAAAGATGCCAGGCGTTTGTATGCCTGGGTAGAAGTTTACAATCTGGCCTCTCAAAAACTCTGTGAACGTTTGCATATGCGGCATGAAGGTTGTTTTAAAGAGTTTGTCGCCTTTGAAAACGAGGATGGTAAGGCAAGATAGGGGTCGCCTCAGAAAACGGAAAATAAAGCACGCTAAGCCCTTACTTACCCAGATGTTTGACTGTTCGTGGCACTTTCACCATGGCAATTGCAATTGCCCAACCCTTGCAAAATGCCGCACGCCTCTACAGATCGAGAGCCAGAACACTTCTCGCGCAAATCAACCAAGTGCCGTTTTAACTGCAACAGCGCGGACACACGCATTTCCACCTGTTGAATATGGGCCTCCAGCAGCGTGTTGACCTCCCCACAGTCCTGCATCGGGTTGTCTCGCAGACCCAGCAATGCGCGAATCTCGCTCAACGTCATGTCGAGCGAACGGCAATGACGGATGAATTGCAAGCGCTCAATGTGCGCCTCACCGTACAGCCGGAAGTTGCCACCGCTTCGCGCTGGCTTCGGCAGTAGCCCTTCCTTCTCGTAGTAGCGGATGGTCACGACCTCGCACCCAGAGCGCTTGGCGAGGTCGCCAATTCTGATTTCCATGCATCAATCTCCAATTATCACTTGACTCTATAGTGACTATAGAGATTTTAATGGAGGCTGAATAGAAGATTTTCAGGAGTTACTCATGAGCGAATGCGCTTCAAAGGGGTGTGGCTGCACGACTGAGCCGATCATCCAACCCACGGCACCGGCCCCGCTGGCAACCGGATCGGCTCAAGCGGTGTACCGCATCGAGAACATGGATTGCCCGACCGAAGAGGCGCTGATCCGAAGCAAACTGGCCGGTCTGGCGGGGGTGGCGGGTCTTGAATTCAACCTGATGCAACGTACCTTGGCCGTGCGACACGAATTGCCTTCGTTGTCTCCCGTCGAGCAGGCGCTGAAGGCCATCGGCATGCAAGCTGTGCGCATGGATCAGGCGTCGGCCGAGCAGACGACCAAGCTGTCCATTGCCAAGATGGATTGCCCGACCGAAGAGACGTTGATCCGCAACAAGCTCGGCACCGTGGCCGGTGTTGCTGATCTCGATTTCAACCTGATGCAGCGCACGCTGTCGGTACGCCATGCGAACCAGGTTCTGCCAGACGTGCTCGTGGCACTGCAAGCGCTTGGATTCGAGGCGCAGGTCGTGGACACGGCAGAGGTCGCATCTCCATCCGCCGCCCCTGTGACCACGCCGACCAACTGGTGGCCGCTGGGCATCTCCTTGGTCACTGCATCGGCGGCCGAGGCGGTCTACTGGCTCCACAACGGCAATCACTGGTCGGTTGTCGTTCTGGCGCTTGTCGCGGTCTTCACGGGTGGCCTCTCCACCTACAAGAAGGGGTGGATTGCGCTCAAGAACCGTAATCTCAACATGAACGCCCTCATGTCGATTGCGGTCACGGGTGCCATGTTGATCGGCCACTGGCCCGAAGCGGCAATGGTGATGGTACTGTTCGCGCTGGCCGAGGTAATCGAAGCCAAATCGCTGGATCGCGCTCGTAACGCTATCCGTGGCCTGCTCGACCTGACCCCGGAACAGGCCACGGTACAGCAGGCTGACGGCACATGGCGCGAGGTGGGCGCCAAGCAAATCACCATCGGCGCCCGCGTCCGGGTCAAACCAGGTGAGCGCATCGCCCTTGATGGTGAGGTGCTGGAAGGCCGCTCTGCCGTCAACCAAGCCCCGATCACGGGTGAAAGCCTCCCGGTCGAAAAATCCCCCGGTGATTCGGTGTTCGCTGGCACGATCAACGAATCCGGCTCGTTCGAGTACCGCGTCACCGCCTTGGCCAACAACTCCACTTTGGCCCGGATCATTCACGCGGTAGAGGCTGCGCAAGGTAGTCGTGCGCCGACTCAGCGTTTTGTCGATCAGTTCGCCCGCTGGTACACCCCCGTTGTATTCGGCGTTGCCATCGCCGTCGCGTTGTTGCCGCCGCTGTTCATGGGTGCGGCATGGCTCGACTGGATCTACCGTGCATTGGTTCTGCTGGTGGTCGCCTGCCCGTGCGCACTGGTGATCTCTACACCGGTCAGCATCGTCAGCGGCCTGGCCGCCGCCGCCCGCCACGGCATTCTCATCAAAGGTGGCGTCTATCTGGAAGAAGGCCGCAAGCTGCGCTGGCTGGCTCTGGACAAGACCGGCACGATCACGCACGGCAAGCCCGCACAGACCGACTTTGTCACATGGGGCAATGCACTCGCCTCGGACAGCCGCAGCATCGCTGCCAGTCTGGCGGCCCGCTCGGACCATCCTGTATCCAAGGCGGTGGCACAGGCCGCGCAGACGGACGGGGTTGCCTTGCTCGACGTGGCCGAATTCAACGCGCTGCCCGGTCGGGGTGTGCAAGGCCAAATCAACGGTGCGACCTACCATCTGGGCAACCACCGGATGCTCGAAGAGCTGGGGCAGTGCACACCAGAGCTGGAGCAGCGCATCGCTGCGCTGGAAACCGCTGGCAAGACCGTCGTGATGTTGGTAGGCGCAAAGGCGGTACATGCCTTATTCGCCGTAGCGGACACCATCAAGGACAGCAGCAGGACCGCCATCGCCGAGCTGCACGCACTGGGCATCAACACCATGATGCTGACCGGCGACAACCCCCATACGGCACAGGCCATTGCCGCACAAGCCGGAATCGACCGTGCGCAAGGCAACCTACTCCCAGATGACAAATTGCGCGAAGTGGAGCAACTGGCCCGAAGCGGCAAGGTTGGCATGGTCGGTGATGGCATCAACGATGCCCCGGCCTTGGCGCGTGCGGACATCGGCTTTGCAATGGGAGCGGCTGGCACAGATACCGCAATCGAGACCGCCGACGTGGCCCTGATGGACGACAACCTGCGCAAGATTCCGACCTTCGTGCGCCTGTCGCGTGCGACGGCGCAGGTGCTGATGCAAAACATTGTGCTGGCCCTTGGCATCAAGGCAGTATTTCTGGTGCTGACCTTCACGGGTCAAGCGACCATGTGGATGGCGGTGTTTGCTGATATGGGGGCCAGCTTGCTCGTCGTTGGCAATGGCTTGAGGCTGTTGCGCAAATGAGCTGGAAATTCTTTCTCTACGACTGGGGTGGTCTGAACATCGCGTTGTTCCAAGCCATCAACATGAGCACACCTGCAGCGCTGGAACCGCTGGCATCGTTCTTCAACCTTGTGATAGGCAACTACTGGACTGCACCACTGATGCTCTTGGCGATGTGGGGATGGTCAAAGTCGGCACCTGACCCAACGCGGGCCGATGCCAGGCACTGTTGCAAAGTTAGCGATGAGGCAGCCTTTTGTCTTATTCAAAGGCCTTACATTTCAAAAACTCTGCTTACCAGGCGCATTTCGCCCAGGGGATCACCATAATAAAATGCTGAGGCCTGGCCTTTGGCC
>PQKR01000029.1 GCA_002918705.1 Escherichia sp. ESNIH1
GCGACATGGGAGACATTCATGCCCGGCTCCATCGTCTGCTGGATAATGGCGATCTTCTCCTGAGGAGTTTTACGTTTACGGACTTCTTGCCCTAACAGGATCCCGGTCATCTCAAAATTGGCGTTAGTGTTAGACATATATTCAAGCCTATCTCTTATCTGGAGATACAGCTACTGTCTGGTGTTTCAGGGGGCTACATCAATTCCACATCTCCAGGCGTGGGCACATACTGCACCTCCGGCTGGCTATGAAATTCCTTCAGGGTTTTGCTCACTACACACCTCCTTCTGAACAGGGTCTGGCCTTCAAAAACCACATTATCCGTTGAGTTTCCGGAGCCGCGGCTTTAACGCTTTATGGTAAACCACTGTTTTTTTTCCACGGATAAATGCACTTCATCCGTTTGAGACCCTTCGCCGCAGGGGCGTAAACATCATTGGCAGACGCAGCTGTATGGGGCAAGCGGGAAATTTATTCCGGTCTAATGAAGCGAACCGGAATGGCCGGGGGAAATATATTGCGAAAGGGTTTGTCAACCAAGAAGACTGTGGTGCTATCAGCACCCGGCAGGAGAGCCATAAACGGAGAAAAGGCATACGGTGAGAGATGGGCAGGGACACGCCGTAATGACGTAAGCCGCGCGCATTGCCCTCTGCATGGCATCGATAACACCAACGGCATTGATGCCATGCCTGAAGCGCAGGAAGCGGCGCGACTGAGCGGCGCAGCCATTCCGGCTCCTGCGAGCATGGATGTTGCGTCATGGGATGGACACCCGCTGCCCCAGAGGAGCTTGGCAGAGACAGCATCGTTGGCTCTGTATGAAGCATGACAGCCCGACCGGACGTCAATTGTAACCTCAAGAATTAAAAAAATTATCAAGTTGTTGTTTTATAATATTATTACCTTATGAATTTGTTATATTGCTAACTTGCGATGTCATTAAGATGTGATGTTGCTAACCAGTAATTCCTTTCCACCTAAGGTTCAGACCCTTACCAGCGCCTTTTGCGTAAAGACCTGACTTAAGGATGGTTAGAATCTCAGGCAAAAGTCCCGGTGAAGGGAGTTCTCGACATCGCCTCCTGAAAAGATCTTTCTACTTTTTATGGGCTTCAGCCATTTCGATATATCGCAGATTATTTGCGGTCGGCAGCAACGTACTGATGCGATAGAGACGCACCCGCTCGTTAAAATATTCTTTGAGATGTTACGGTTATTCTCTGGCCACCGCTTCAGGTATAACCGGCATATTCATACATTCTTGTATGCAACAGCGGATGTGACAAGGTCTACAGCAACCTTGTCTTGGTCTTCTTTTCAAAACTTCGCATTATTTGCATCACTTATACGCGCCTCCGACCCTGTAATATCCCGTCATCAAGCTTAATCTCATCCGCACATACGGGCTACAGACAGCACAGGTGGGCAGATTGCCTGCCAGGTTTATAGCGGCTTAACCACCTGCCGTAGCCCTACCCCTTCCCAACCTTCAAAATGAAGTGTCCGCCCATATACACTCAACAATGACAGGTCATGAAGTAGCAAATTTTATCGACTACCTACGCGGTCGTCAGTTTCCCCTGACCTGAATCACGACGGCTGGTATTAATCATGTTTTGAACTGACGCAATATGCCAAGGGTCTGTGGATCGAGTTTCATGATGCTCTCCTTAGCGGCAGGGGATCCCCCTGCCCGTCCTAATCAGTTGTTGAACACATTACCGTCGACAAACACCAGACCGCCGCTGAACAAGTCACGCGCGTAGGCTTCAAAATCAAAGTAACTACGAAGCAACTATGGAATCTCGTTCAACAGGCCGGAATACCTTCCCAGTCTTGGAACATGAGTTGCGGATCGTGCTCGTTTGAATGCAGGGCATATCAGGATTCGAGAAAATCCTCTTTTCCGTCAAATCGGTCAAGTCGAACCACTTTTCGAAAATGCTGCCGCAGTTGTATTTGTGCCAAGTGCCAACGTATACAGCCGGTGTTGTTGTGCTCATGAAAATTCCTCCGTGGTATATGTCGTCTGAGTTCCGGCTTACGCCGTGCCGAAACGAAGCCCGACGAATAGTGGAGAATGCAATGGGCGTTACAGGAGGCCGTGGCGCAGAAAATATCCTAGGCAGCTTGTACGGTTATCGAGCGGATAGTGAGCGAGAGAACGACGGGAAGACCGGCTGCAGACATTAGATAATAACTGCGATGGGCGAGGATGACGGACAAGCGCACCCTTGCAGCCGCAGCGGTCGGGCTAGATTAGAGGCACGGCGTTTGCCGCAGTCTGCACGAATGTCACTCGATGCGTGGCCATAACACCGTGTAGGTCCCGCGGTAAGCCGGACTACATGACATCCTTTTTTCAAGCACTGAGAGCTCAGTTAATACTCCTTTTCCTGACACATTGTGCACAGGCTTACCCACCGATTCAGTGGATAACTTTTAAGGTAAAGTTTAAAAATTCATAATCTGATGCGAGCTGACTAGATTGGACCACGGTCCCAGTTATGGGGTCGGGACCACGGTCCCAGTTATGGGGTCGGGACCACGGTCCCAGTTAAGGGGTTGGGACCACGATCCCAGTTAAGGGGTCGGGACCACGGTCCCAGTTAAGGGGTCGGGACCACGGTCCCAGTTATGGGGTCGGGACCACGGTCCCAGTTAAGGGGTTGGGACCACGGTCCCAGTTAAGGGGTCGGGACCACGGTCCCAGTTAAGGGGTTGGGACCACGGTCCCAGTTAAGGGGTTGGGACCACGGTCTCAGTTAAGGGGTTGGGACCACGGTCCCAGTTAAGGGGTTGGGACCACGGTCCCAGTTAAGGGGTTGGGACCACGGTCCCAGTTAAGGGGTTGGGACCACGGTCCCAGTTAAGGGGTTGGGACCACGGTCCCATATTAGGAATTTGAACCATGGTCTTGAAGAAGGTAAAGCAGGAAGATAACTACCGAATTAATGCTTGTTTTTCTTCGTAGCTAAAAGCTCAAGCATTTCTTCAAACTTCCCAATATCTTCCTCGGAAAGTTTGGAACGATCCAGGCTGATAATCACTTTATTTCCTTTATAACGCGCTGTTGCTCCAGGAATGAACTCACGCTTTTCTGGGGCCTGATTTACTTTCTTGCTGGAATCTTTAAGCAAGGCAGTAAGAAATTGAATTATTTCATCAGCCTCAAGTACTACACCTGCTTTTCTCTTCTCTGATAGCTCAAAAGCCCCATCGAGTAAACGAGCTTCGTTCTCAGAAAAGATTTTCTGTAAACTTTCGCCAGCCCTTGCGGAAAGCTCGCCTGGATGAGAGAAGAGGGCGATCACATCTCTTGGTAGCCTAGAAGTATTGATACATCTGGTTATGACTTTCCTTGAGATGTTTTCAGCATCGGCCAAGGCAGAGATATTTCCGTTAAATTCTTTTTCTAAACGTTGAGAATAACGCGTACCTCTTTCATAAGCACTTGTCGGTCTGTAATCATTTCCAAGTTTGCATAAAGCATCCATCTGTTCGTCATCAAGGGCACCAACGAGTATGCGATACTCAGTTGATGTAAAGATGGCAGTCATGCGACGGCGACTACCATCGGCAACTTCAATATGACCGTCGACCTTACGCCCAAACGCCGGATTTTGTTGGCCGGTAAGCAAGAACGATGGTATGAGATCGTCCAAAGCCTCTTCTATTAGAAAAGCTTGATCACGTTCATTACCAGCCCAGACCTTAGTTGAGCTGGCGACATCTGCACCGGGTATGGTCTCAAGAATAAATTTTACTTCTCGTCCACACACGGGAAGGGTAATAGTATTACCCTTTGCCATAGCGCCTACTCGAGCAATTAGTGTGTCTACCATAGGAGCTGCAGGGGCCGATACAGTAGTTACAGGAACGACTGAAGGAATAGATTTAGGGATGATAGGTGCTCGTTTCATTAGCGGATTTCCCAACGAGGTTTAATGAGACGGTCGAAAATTTCATTACAAACCGGCTCCCAAATTGCGAGCGCATTCCTCCATGCTCCAGTAGAAGAACGCTGATCAATTGCTTGTTCAAATACTGTTCGCATTCGAATTTGGCCTTTACCTACTTCATCCGTTTCGCGTACCACGTTTTTAAGAACCATGCTTCCCCATGCATCCCTGATTTGCTCTTCCATCCAAGGCGACTGGGAACCATTATTATTGTTATATTTAGTAAGCAAGATTCTGACATCTGGTTCAAAGCCTTGTAGATCTACATTCTTCAGCAAATCCCGGAGCATATCGAAAAATTGCAATGCAGAGGTATAGTCAAAGAGCTCAGCGGGGGTAGGGACTAATAACACGTCAGCAGCACATACAACGTTGATTGTGCCGATACCAAGATTAGGAGCACTATCGATAACAACAACATCGTAATCATGGGCTACCGTTTCAATGGCCAGCCTTAGCATCATGTGAGGTTCTGTCGGCAGCTTTCCTTCGTCGAAACGTCCCATCAACTCAGTTTCAATACGATGTAAGGCCAGACAAGAAGGGATGATATCAAGGCCAGGCCAGCAAGTTGGTTTTACCGCATATGAAGCATCATCTCGTTCACCGAGATAGAAGGGGAGGAGAGTATCTTCAGAATGAATATGTAAATCAGGAACCCAACCGTGATACATCGAGGCCGTCCCTTGCGGATCGTTGCCTTCGACTAACAGTACGCGAAGTCCTTTTAAAGCCAGATCCTGAGCAAGATGAACGGAGACAGAAGTTTTATAAACTCCACCTTTATGAGCTGCAACACCGATTACCGGAGGTAAGCTTTCATCTGGGCGACGGAGGCGGGTACTAAACACATCTCGCATGTGGTTTATTTGCTCAATGGTATAGCCAACGCGCTGTTCAACGCGTCCTCGTAATTCCATATCTGGATGCGGCAATCGTCCTGCTTTTTCAGCGTCACGAATAGCCTGGGATGAAACACCGATCAGGTCAGCTGCCTCACCAACTCGCCACCGACGGGTTATTTTTCTTGCTTCAGGGCTATCATCATTAAATTGAGCAATTGCGATGGCTTTCGTCATCTCATGTCCTGCTGCAATGCACTGGTTAAGCGTATCCATTAATCCCATTTGAAACCCCTTCAAATCAACTTTGCATAATTATATTAAATCTTGATAAAACAAGCAAAGCAACCAAAAATATGCAAACCCACTAAAAAAATGCAAAGTGCATCAAATCTTGCAAAGTTGATAACTTTTTAAACAGAATCCTTCAACTCATAAGAAAGTTTGAAAGTTTGAAAGTTTGAAATTACTGGACAACAATTAACTGCAAACCATTCAAAATGGTAGGGTATCTTTTTCGTATACCGAGCGGCCCTTTCCTCCTTGATGCAGACGAAACACTGTATACATGAGGGCAGGGCGGCTGAAAACAGTACTCATGACCTCTACAAAATGTAATTTTCATAAATGCATCACCCGCACTTATTGGGAATAACCTTCTTAATAGCCTGAATGATAAAGGTGGGTCATAGCATGCATAAAGTGTGTCGCAACATGCTTAGAAAAACGATCATCGGAGGATCTTAAAAATGTTGGGTATAAACATGAAAAAGTGGGCAGCGATATGCTAAAGGTGTGTCACAGCATGCGGGTCCATTTGGATTGGTACAAAAATCAACCTAACAAAACAGGCATGAATACTAGTGTGCCACGATAACATGTTATGACACACCTAAAATCATGATACGACCCACCATTACTGGATCGCCTGCATAATGTGACCCACCTTCTATGACCCCATTTCTTTGAGTTTTTTATTTCGCTTATGAATCAACACAGTTAGAGTTCGACCATCTTTAATAATGGAATACTCAATGTAGCCAATGACTTGTAGTTGCTTCAAAGCAGCCTTGATCAGCCGGTTCTGCTCCTTTACTGGAGAGGTCAAATTCAATCGCTCAATGATGCGATCAAATCTAATTGGGGCAGGGTTATCGGGCAGACTTGCTATGTAGGTATAGAGTGTCTGAGCAACTTCTTTACCTTTGAGCATATGGTAGGGACGCTTGCGCAGTAGGATGTTGTAGTCAATCTGGTACAGTTCATGGAGGCGCTCATCGGCCTGGAGCGTGATTGTATCGGACTCTCTCGTATACTTACCGCTCTTAAGGAGCTGAGTAAAAAATTTATCTCCAGTTTTCTTACTGTTGAATTGAACAGTCTTGGTACCAATCCGGGTAAGAGCATCAAAAATGGTGTCACGCAGACGTTTGTTAAACTGGCGAGAATCATACTGGCACAACGCGGCGAACTCAGTGAAAGGCAGCTCGATGGTATTTGATTTCAAGCCGTATTTACTGAAGGCACCAATAATGCCCATCCAGACGCTGAAGTCCGTTGATATGTTCAGTCGCTCACCAAAGATCCTGACTTCGTCATAACCTTCCTTACGGGCGAACTCAAGCTGGGAGAACGACGAAGAAACATCTATACCGGACTTCTGCCCCTTAGGAATTGCACGACTGGCAGGAACAAAGACACCCAGACGCAGTAAAATCGCTGGCTGAACTGATGAATTGTTTGTGACTGTTAATTGGTGTACCTCTCCTTCATTTGTAATTTGGGAGGGTATAAAATTGTTATCAGTCATATAGTTACACCACTGTGGTTAGAATCCATTCGAGGTTATCCACAAAAGGTGGATAGTTCGTTATTTGACATGATGCGACACACCATTTTGCATGTTATGACACACCAAGAGCATGATGTCACCCACTTTGCTCATGGCATGACACACCAATTACATGTTGCGACACACTTATTGCATAATACGACACACCCAAATCCTCTGAATGCCTTGTCTGACGTGGCTTGCAGCGATCGGGGATCTGTTTGGGACTATAAGGATCCATTTAGGATCTTCAATAGGATCGTGTTATAGGATCTAACCGGTGTATATGTTGATAACTTTTTGAGATCCGAGAGGATGAAAAGGGATAGTGCCCAAATAGCATAATGCCACTGAAAGTTTTAACTTAACAGACAGGCGGTAATGACTCCAACTTATTGATAGTGTTTTATGTTCAGATAATGCCCGATGACTTTGTCATGCAGCTCCACCGATTTTGAGAACGACAGCGACTTCCGTCCCAGCCGTGCCAGGTGCTGCCTCAGA